>NZ_JBQEMV010000001.1:0-2318880 GCF_052044405.1 Chitinophaga sp. 22620
GGCACGCCGTCCTTACACCTGTTCACCGGTTCCAGCTCGCCTTTGTTCGCGTAATAGAGGCGTTTCGGGTCGATGCCTTTATTCACGAGATAATCGATCACGGAGAAGCAACGCAGGGCAGACAGATCGGTGTTATACTGATCCGCGCCGCGGTTGTCCGCAAACGAAGCGATCACGATCTTCCAGTCCGGCCTGCGTTTCAGCACGTCGGCCACCCTGTCCAGCACCTGCCGCGATTCGGTGAGCAGGCGGGCGCTGTTGTAGTCGTAGAGGAACTTCAGCTGCTCCAGCGTACGCCGGTCTTCTTCCTCTTCAGCGGTCAGCTGCCTGCGCACAGGCGGCTGGCCGGTGGTGCCCGTAGTGCCGGTCGTACCGGTGGAAGGCGTCACAGGCGGTTGTTTGCTGTGATCGATCACGCCTGGAGGAGCAATATGGTTCACCCGGTTGGTGTAATCCAGGTCCGCGAAATAATAAATATCATCACGGCCCATGCCGCCTGGTTTATTGGAGGACATATACCCTTCATAGCCATTGTGTTTGAGCACCAGGCCGATATCGTCCGCACCGGAGTTGAAAGGCGCTTTCATATTTTCCGGCGTTTCCCAGCTGGTTTTCCCGCCTTTCACGCGATAGATGTCATAACCGCCCAGCCCGGCGTAGCCTTTGCTGGAAAAGTAAAGGATGCCGTCTTCGTTCACGGTGGGGAATGTTTCCGCCGCGATGGTATTGATCTTATCCCCGCAGTTCACCGGCGAGCCCCAGTTGCCGTCAGCCTGTTTTTCAGCGTACCACAGGTCCGTTTGCCCGAAACCGCCGGGGCGGTCCGACACGAAATACAGGATGCTGCCGTCCGTATTGAGCACCGCATGGCTGGAGGAATGGCCCGCCACGTTAATGCCCGGCAGCAGCACCATCTCGCCCCATTTGCCGCCGGTTTTAACGGACTGGTAGATCTGCAGCTGGCGCACCCCGTTCACCGGGCCTTTGCCGGTAAAGGGCACTTTCTTTCCCTGTATGTTGATGGTAGCATAGAGCGTATCTTCCGTGCGGTTCATGTTGACCGGGCCGATGTGGTAATCATATTTACCGAGCAGCTTCGGCACCAGCTCTTCCAGGTACATCGTGGCATTGCCTTGTGTGTATTGCTGGTATACGTAGGCTTTGTAAAAAGGCTGCTTCGTGCGCAGGTCCGTTTGCGGGTTGGATTCCGCATTGCCGTTGAGCACCAGTTCGCGGTAGCCGTTAGACATCAGCAGCAGTCCCTGTTTGATCACGCCGCTCACCAGGTCGGAGCCGGGTGTGTTCAGTTCTTTGAGCGGTTGGAGCTGCACCGGCGCGGGTTTCCACACGGCGGCGCTGTCGCAGCCGCGCAGCGCTATTTCTTTCAGCTTTATACTGTCTGCATTCGCAGTGGTGAACAGGGCGTATTGCTGCCGGGCGGAATCGTATTGTTCCAGCTGCCGCAGCGCTTCGCCGTAAGCGAAATAAGCCGCCGCAGGGTGATCCGGCCGTGCGATGATCTGCTGGTAAAAGCCCGCCGCTTCTTTAAAGTAGCCGATCTCCTGGTAGCTGCGCGCCATTTTCATGAGCAGGGCCACCGGCGTTCTGTCGCCTTTGCTGCGGGCCTGCCGTTTGTACAGCGCCCCTGCCACCGCATACTCTTCGCGTGCATAGGCTTCTTCAGCCAGTTGCAGCACGCTTTTCTGCTCCTGTGCATACAGGCTGCCGGCAAGCGTCATGGTCAGGATAAAGGTTAAACTGCGTCGTATCATACGTCCTTAAGTAATGGGTTTAAAAATACCGGGGATTCTGTACCGTGAATTTTTTGGAAGGGAATAAAAAGCCGAGGGAGATCTCATGCGATCCGCCCTGGTATCCCGCCATTTTATTCACGTTCAGATCGTAGGAATAACCGATGCGCAGCTGCTGGGTGGCATAGAATTCCACCATGGCGCTGGCCGCGTTCGTCTCCTGGAGGTCGCGCTGAAGGGCCGTCTTTTTCCAGATGCTCACATTGGTGCGGTAAGATCCGCCCACCCATATCCGGTCCCCGATCAGCAGGAAGGCGTTCAGGTCCAGGCTGGTAGGCCCTTTGAAGTCTTCCTTCACCAGGAACGACGGCTTCAGCTGGAGCTTTTCCCCCAGCGGGAACACCGTACCCGCCGTTACATACAGGTGCTGCGTTTTGCGGATGGTGGAATAATTGTTGCCTTTCCAGTTATAGCGCGAAGCGTCGGAGTAAAGGGAAAAAAGATCCATGACAGACACACCGGCGTAGAACTTAGACGTGTAATAATACACGCCGAAACGCGCATCAGGTACCCAGGTGCTGGTTTTGCCGGTGGGAATGGCCACGTCGTCGTTGTCCACGTACTGCAGCGCCGCCCCGTCTATGGAATACTGGCTCACACCGCCGCCGATGCCGATGCACAGGCGTTTAGTGTTTTCCTCGTCCAGCGGGATGCGGTAGGAATAGGAACCGTAGAAAGACAATGCTTCCTGCGGCCCCAGCTGATCGAACAATACCTGTCCGCCCAGGCCCACCCTGCCTTCGCTGGCGGGCGTCACCCCGTCCAGGGATACGCCGCCGGTTCGCGGCGCTCCCGGGAAACCTGCCCACTGGTGGCGGTAGGTCGCATTCAGGTAGAGGTCTTCCTTATATCCGGCGTAGGCCGGGTTGATACTGAGCCCGTTGAAAACATACTGGCTGAACTGTATGTTCTGCTGCGCCACTGCGCAGGCTCCCGGGATGAGCAGCAAGACCATGATCCCTGCTCTGAGTATTGTTTGCATCTTTTTCTCTTTTAAGATCAGCAGATAAAAATGGTTTTCGCTTACCGCAGTATGGTCACCCATCCTTTATACTTTTTAATGCCGTCCGGTTTTTTCACTTCCAGGATATAGTAATAAGTGCCTTCGTTCAGGTTGGAACCATTCCAGTCGTTGCGGTAGTCGTTTGAACGGTATACCTGCCCGCCCCAGCGGTTGAATACCTGGAGCACTGATCCCGGATATTTTTCCAACCCGCCGATAATGAACCTTTCGTTCCTGCCGTCACCGTTCGGTGTAAACACGTTGGCGAATCCAAGGTCCTGGCCTTCTATCTGTAATCTCATTACAGCTTTATTGTTGGACATGTCAGGGTCTGTTGTGCCGCTGCCCACTTCAGCACCGGCTACAAGCCCGCCGCCTTCCGTGATCCTGCACCGCACTTCCATTTGTATGGATGCGCCAGGCATTACATCGCCAATGGTCCAGATCACCACACGGTTGGCCGCAGCAACGTTCACCTGGCCTCTTTCTGCATTGGTAGCCGCAGGCAGGCCCAGCTGCACCGGTAATGTATCCGTTACCACTACGCCTTCGGCAGAACCGTTGCCCACGTTCCTGACAGTGATCCGGTAGGTGATCTCCTGGCCAAGGCGGTAAGGCCCCATCGCCGGCTGAACGATCTCTTTTGTAATCGTGAGGTCGCCCCGCTCAATGTCTTCGCTGGTGATGGTCACTGTTGCCTGTGCCGGAACACCTGCTGTGTAAGTATACGTTGCAGACTGCCCGCCGCTGATCTGTAACATCACTGTTTCAGGATCTTCCACATCATTGTCGTCCATCACCTGTACGGGAACGGTAACAACTCCTTGTCCTGCGGGTATCGTAACGGTACCTGTAAGCGCATTGTAATCCGAGCCTGAAGTTGCGGAACCGCTGATGGTATACTGCACGGTAATCGCTTCCGCCGTGCGCTTGCCGTTTGCAAGACTGATCCTGAACTCGCCATGGGTAGCGGGTTCAGCAGCTGCGGGAACAGAGGCTGTTACCTGCAGGCTGAGACCGGTGTTATCGTTATCGGCAATATTTACGGTTGCGCTGTTGGCAGTGCCTATATTGATCGTGACGCCCGGAGAAGAAGCGCCGCCAAGGCCCATGATCACTGTTTCAACCGGTTCTATCAGATCGTCGTCCTGCACCGTAACCGGAACGGTCACGCTGCTGCTGCCTGCGGGGATCACCACGGTGCCGGTGAGGGCGGTATAATCTGCACCATCGGTTGCTGTGCCGCTGATGGTATAGGTAACGGTAATGTTTGCGGGCGCTACCTTGCCACCTGCTATGCTGACGGTGAATGCGCCGTTCGTTGCGTTTTCTGCCGCAGCGGGCGTGCTTGCGCTTACGATTACCTCCACATTGTCGTCATCATCATCCGCAATAACCACCGTAGCGCTGGTTCCCGCTGAGAAGCTGAGGCCGGAAGTGGAGCTGCCGCCGGTGATAGCCAGTATGGCAGTTTCATCGCCTTCTATCAGCTGGTCGTCTGTTACATCCACGGGAACGCTCACACTGTTTTGGCCGGCGGGTATGATCACGGAGCCGCTCAGGGCACTGTAGTCCGTACCTGCTGTAACAGTGCCGCCGACGGTGTAGTTCACGGTAATATCTTCAAACGAAGTGATATTATTAGCCAGCCTGATGATGAAGTTGCCATCGGTTCCGGGTTCTGCCGCGTCTGTTCCTTTGACGGCATCCAGTACCAGGTTGGCCGGTACCGCATCATCATCCGCAATGTTCACGGTTGCGTTGCCGGTGCCGGTAAATACAAGGCTGCCGGATGTACCGCCATTGAGGGTGAGTATCACCGTTTCAACCGGTTCGATCACCTGGTCGTTTATGGCGGCAACAGGAACGGATACATTGGTTTGCCCCGCAAGGATCACCGCTGTGCCGGTAAGGGCCGTGTAATCAGCACCTGCGCCGGCGCTTCCGCTGATGGTATAGTTCACGGTCACATCAGCAGATGAGAGGATGCCGCCCGGCAGGCTGACGATAAAGCTGCCGTCCGCACCGCCTTCCGTTGCATCGCCGCCTTTGCTGACTGTCAGCGCCAGGTTGGCGGGTACTGTCCTTTCATTGTCTGCAATATTCACGGTTGCGCTGCCTGTACCGGTGAATGTAAAGTTCTGGCTGGTACCGCCGGCAAGTGTAGCAATTACTGTTTCTGTTGCTTCTATAATATTATCGTCTGCCACGATTACCGGTATACTTATGCTGCTCTGACCGGCAGGAATGGTTACCGTGCCGTTGAGAGCTGTATAATCGGCGCTGCTGGCGGCCGTGCCTGCTACTGTATAAGTCACCTCGATGTCTTCCGCTACGGTCACACCTGTAGGAAGACTGATGATAAAGCTGCCGTTGGTAGCGGGTTCCAGGCCGTCTCCAACTTTTGTAATGGTCAGCGCGAAGTTGGCCGGCATTGTACGCTCATCATCGTTGATGTTGACGATTGCATTACCGGAACCAGTGAAAATAACGCCGCCGGCGCTGCCGCCCGTAAGAGTGGCGATCACCGTTTCCGTTGTTTCTATCACCCGGTCGTCCATCACGGCAACCGGTATGCTTACACCAGGTTGTCCCGCAGGAATCACCGCGGTGCCGCTGAGTGCGGTGTAATCAGTACGGCTGGTAGCCGTGCCGGCTACGGTATAGGTCACCGTCACATCTTCCGAAGAAGTAATACCCTGAGGCAGGCTGATCACGAAGCTGCCGCCAGTGGCAGGCTCTGATGCATCAGTGCCTTTGCTGATGGTCAATGCCAGGTTTGCAGGTACAGCGACGTCGTCATCCGCGATGTTCACCGTTGCATTGCCGGTGCCGGTAAAGACGAGGCTGCCGGACGTACCGCCATTGAGAGTGAGTATTACCGTTTCAACCGGTTCGATCACCTGGTCGTTTATGGAAGTAATTGGAACAGAGACATTGGTTTGTCCCGCAAGGATCACCGCCGTACCGCCAAGGGCTGTGTAATCAGCACCTGCGCCGGCGCTTCCGCTGATGGTATAGTTCACTGTCACATCAGTTGATGAGATAATGCCGCCCGGCAGGCTGATGATAAAGCTGCCGTCCGCACCGCCTTCCGTTGCATCGCTGCCTTTGCTGACTGTCAGCGCGAGGTTGGCGGGTACTGTGCTTTCGTCGTCTGCAATATTCACGATAGCATTGCCGGTGCCGGTAAATGTAAAGCTGGTGCTGGTAGCGCCCGCAAGCTCTACAACTACTGTTTCCGTTGCTTCCAGTATGTTATCGTTGATGACCGTAACAGGAACGGCTACGCTATTCTGGTCCGCAGGGATGGTAACTGTTCCGGAAAGAGCGGCATAGTCGGCATCCGCAGTGGCTGCGCCGGATACGGTGTAGTTCACGGTGATGTCTTCCGCAACGGTCACGCCAGCCGGGAGGCTGATCGTAAAGCTTCCGTGCGTGCCCGGTTCTGCCGCGTCAGCCGTTTTCACGATGCTGATGGTCAGGTTCCCGGGGGTATTGTCATCGTCTGTGATATCCATCGCGGCGCTGCCGGTGCCGCTGAAGGTAAAGCTGGTGCTGCTGCCGCCGGTTACTTCGAGGATGACCGTTTCTGTGCTTTCAATTAACTGATCGTCTGTTATTATCAGGGGCAGGTCTACACTGTTATCACCTGCGGGGATCACTACCGTACCGGAAAGCAGGCTGTAATCCTGGCCGCCGATCGCGGTTCCGGAGATGGAATAGTTGACCGTGATATCCTCGGTTGCCGTCAGGCCTTCCGGCAGTGCGATATTGAATGCGCCATTTGTAGCAGGTTCTGCCGCATCTGAAGTTTTCGTTACGGTCAATACCCGGTTTGCCGGTGCATTATCGTCGTCCGTAATATGCACCAATGTGCTGCCTGTACCGGTGAAAGTAAAGCTGGTGCTGGTGCCGCCGGCAAGTGCCGGGACGACGTATTCCGCACCTTCTATCAAGTCGTCATTTATAACAGCTACGGGTATGGTCACACTACCCCGCCCTGCCGGGATCACTGCCGTACCTGTGAATGCCACGTAATCTGCACCCGCTGTGGCCGGGCCGGCCACGGTGAAGTTCACGGTGATGTCTTCGGATACCCTGATACCTGTGGGCAGGCTGATGGTAAAGCTGCCATCGGTACCAGGTTCTGAGGCATCGCCGCTATTACCGATCGTCAGCGCCAGATTGGCGGGCACAGTGCTTTCATCGTCCCCGATGTTGACTATCGCATTGCCAGTACCAGTAAAGGTAAAGCTGGCGCTGTTGCCACCTGCGAGCGTCATGATCACGGTCTCTGCCGGTTCGATCACCGGATCGTCCGCTATAGTAACGGAAACGGATACGCTGTTTTGTCCGGCCGGGATCATCACAGCCCCGGTGATGGCGGTGTAGTCATCACCAGGAGTGGCGGTGCCGCTGATCGTATAATTGACCGTTACATCTTCTGTAGATGATACGCCTGCGGGCAGACTGATGATAAAGTTGCCGTTGGTACCCGGTTCCGCACCATCTGCTCCTTTGCTGATAGTGAGGGCCAGGCTGCCTGTGCTTTCGTCGTCAGCGATATTTACCGTCGCATTGCCTGTGCCGGTGAAGGCAAAGCTTGTGCTGCTGCCCCCGGTGAGTGTAGCAATTACGGTTTCGGCCTGTTCAATGAGCTGGTCGTCTGTGATCGTTACCGGTATGCTCACGCCGGGCTGGCCTGCGGGGATCACCGCTGTGCCGGAAAGGGCTGTGTAGTCCGCACCCGCTGTAGCTGAGCCGGATACGGAATAGCTCACCGTCACGTCTTCAGATATGGTAATGCCGGCAGGCAGGCTGATGCTGAAGCCGCCGTTGGTGAGCGGTTCAGCGCCATCGGATGTTTTGCTGATGCTCAGCGCCAGGTTCACCGGTACGCTGCTTTCATCGTCTGCGATATCCACGGTTGCGTTGCCCGCGCCGGTGAAAGTAAAGCTGGTGCTGGTGCCGCCGGCAAGTGTGACGATCACCGTTTCGACCGGTTCCACTACCTGGTCGTCCGCCACGGCCACGGGAATATTCACGCTGCCCTGGCCCGCGGGGATCACCACAGCGCCGGTAAGGGCCGTGTAATCCGCGCCAGGCGAGGCAGTGCCGGCAACAGTATAGTTCACGGTCACGTCTTCAGCCACCGTGATGCCTGCGGGCAGGGAAACGCGGAACATGCCGCCGGTACCTGGCTCGGTTGCGTCGCTGATTTTGGTGACCGCCAGGCTAAGGTTAGCCGGCGTATTATCGTTATCGACGATATTGGAGGTAGCCTCGTCAGCTACAGGATCGACCGTCCAGGTGAAACCGTTGGAAGTGGCGCCGGTAATGGTCAGCACTACTGTTTCAGTGTTTTCGATCACCTGGTCGTCCACTGCCGGTGTGCTCACCACAACGCCGGGCTGCCCTGCGGGGATCACGGCGGTGCCGCTTAAAGCAGTGTAATCCGTTCCACTCAGCGCGGTGCCGCTCACGGTGTATGCAACGGTGATGTCTTCTGGGCTGAGAATCCCGGACGGCAGGCTGATGGTGAAGCTGGAGACATTCGCTGTTCCTTCGGCGGCATCAGTTCCCGGGGCAATGCTGATCACTGTATTAGCTGCGGTATTCTCATCATCGGCAATATTTACAATGGCATTACCGCTGCCGCTTGCAGGCGTAAAGTTCACGCTACCTGCTGTGCCGCCGTTGACCGTCAGGGTAACGGTCTCAACATTCTCTACCAGCTGATCGTCATTTACAACCACCGGTACAGTGATGCTGTTCTGCCCCGCGGGGATCGTCAGCGTGGAAGGCAGGGCGCCGTAATCGTTGCCGCTGCCGGCAACCGCGGTACCGCCTACCGTGAAGTCCAGGGTAATGTCAGTGGCTGATGTTACACCGGCTGGCAGGCTGATCGTAAATTCCCCGTTTGTGTTGGGTTCAGCCGCATTTCCACTGTTAGTAACATACAGGAGCATTTTGGCAGGGTCAAGATCATCGTCTGTGATATCCATTGCTACTGCATTGGCGGAGGGGTTGGGTGTATAGCTGAAACTGTTGTCATCCGTACCGGATACCATGGTCAGCACCAGTGTTTCGGTGCCTTCGATGATCTGGTCGTCCTGCACAATTACCGGGAGCGTTATGCTGTTCTGGTAAGCAGGCAATGTGATGGTGGAAATAGTATAATCCGCATTCTGGGCTGCGGCGCCGCTCATCGTGTACTGGAGGGTGATATCAGTGGATGAGCTGTACCCTGCCGGCAGGCTTACGGTGTAAACGCCGTTGGTAGACGGCTCTGCGGCATCCGTGGTTTTCGTTACGGACAATATGCGGTTGGCTGATGGAGCTGCGTCATTGTCCGCAATGTTTACCGTTATATTGCTATAAGCCGGATCGGGCGGGAATATGTAGGCGTTGCCTCCCCCGTCTGTCGCGCTGCCGGAAAGAAGGGTTATGGTCATTGTTTCAAGAGGTTCAATGATCTGGTCGTCCAGCACATTGAGGTTGACCGTAATGGCGGTGGTATTGGGCGGGATCACGATATTGCCCAGGGCCTGGTAGTCGAGGCCGGAGACGGCAGTGCCTGATATCTGGTATCCAACTGTTACCGGCCATGCGGAGACCGTACTTAAGCCAGCCAGTTTCACGGTGAAAGTGCCGTGAGCAGCAGGCTCTGAAGCATTGGTGCCGGTGAGCACCTGCAATTGTGAGCTGCTGGCAGCATTCGCGTCTACAATGTTTATCGTACCGCCCTTATTGGCAGGGTCGATAATGAAAGGGAAACTGGCAGAAGCTGCACCGTCAAGCGTCAGCACCACACTCTCAGGTCCTTCAATACTACCGTCGTTCCCCGCGTCAATATCGATGATCACTTCATTGGCGCCCGCGGGGATCACGATATTCCCGCCGCTCAGTCCCAGTATGGTATAGTCTATGTTCCTCCCCGCCGAGCCGCCGACAGTAAAGTTCACTACCACGTCTTCCGAGCTGGTAACGCCAGGCTGAAGAGAAACGCGGAATTGCCCGTTCGTGCCGCCTTCTATCGCGTCGGATACTTTTGTGAGCAATACAATGTTGCTGTTGGCCGCCAGATCATTATCGCTGATATCGGCTGTTGCGCTGCCGCTCGTGGAGCTGATGGTGTAAGTAAGATTAGCGGCCGTTGCGGTAGTTAAGGTAACTGTAACCGCTTCAGTGCTTTCTATTATTGTGTTGTCAATAACGTTAACTGGCAGGTCTGTGCCGTCTGTTCCAGCGGCTATAATGATCGAGCCGGACAGGGCGGTGTAGTCCGTACCTGGGGTAGCCGTACCGGTTACATTATAGGTTACCGTAATATTCTCGGAAGCGATCACACCTGCCGGCAGGCCAACGCGGAAGGTCCCGGATGTGCCGGGCTCCGCGGCATCCGCCGTTTTGGAGATGCTTACCTCACGGTTGGCGGTGGTGTTATCATTGTCTGTAATATTCACCGTTCCACTGCCGGCGGTAGTGCTGGCTGCGAACGAGAATGAGGTGGAAATGCCGCTGTTTACCGTCAGGATCACGGTTTCATCCGCTTCCACCAGGCCATCGTCCGTAACGGTGACGGGTACAACCACGGTGCTCTGGCCCGCGGGTATCACAACGCTGTTGGTAATGGTGGCATAATCGGTCCCGTTTATCGCGGTGCCGCTTATCGTATAATTTACAGTTACCGGCTCTGTAACCGTGATGGTTGCCGGAAGGCTGATCGTGAACGAACTGTGGGTAGCCGGCTCAGCGGCGTTGCCGTTGGCGGTAACGCTCAGTGTCCGGTTAGCGACTGTGTTGTCATTATCATTAAGAGGCATGGTTGCGCTGCCCTGCGTGGCGCTCGGTGCAAAATTGCCCAGCGTGGCTGTGGTGCCGCCCGTCAGCGTTACGATAATACTTTCAGTACCTTCTATGATCTTGTCGTCTATCGTGTTCACAAAGAAATCAACGTAATCCATGCCTGCCGGCATAACAACGCTGCTGCTTAGCGTATTGTAGTCAGTGCCGTTGAGCGCTGTACCGCTCAGCGTATAGCTAATGGTTATGTCTTCGGAGGTTTTTACGCCATTCGGCAGCCTGAACCGGATCAGGCCCGGGAAGGGGCCTTCGGTAACGGCACTTGAGGTTGATACTGTCAACTCCCTGTTCGCAGTACTGTTATCGTCGTCCGCAATATTTACCGTGGCATTGCCATTGGCCGTACTGAGGGTATAAGTATAGTTAGTGCCTGTTGCACCGCCGAGCGTTACCAGTACGGTTTCCGTATTTTCCATGAAGGCATCGCCAATAACGTTTACGGGCAATGAAACACCGTTTTGGCCTGCGGAAATGGCAGCGGTGCCGGTGAACGGCGCAGCGTCATAGTCCGCTGTGCCGGCTGAACCGCCAACGGTATAGGTTACGGTGATATTTTCTTCCGCCAGTACGCCCGTTGGCAGGCTGATGGTAAAGCCGCCGTTAATGTTGGGTTCCTGTGCATCCGCTGTTTTGGTAACGGACAGGATACGTTTGGCGGGTGTGAATCCATCCACTGTAACGGTTACAGTCCTCGCAGAATCGCAACCCTGCGGGCTGGTAACAGTGTAGGTGATATTAGCAGTGCCGGGCAATACGCCTGATACCACACCCGTGTTGCTCACGGTAGCGACAGCCGTGTTGCTGCTGCTCCATACGCCGCCTGGCGTGGTGTTGCCCAGGGAAGTGGTGCTGCCCTGGAATACGGTAAGGTTGCCGGTGATGTCGTTTACCGCCGGTATTGCGTTCACGGCCACTGTGGCGGTCTGGCTGGCGCTGCAACTGTTGCTGTTGGTAACGGTATAGGTCATAGTTGCGGTGCCGGGAGCAATGCCCGTCACTACGCCGCCTGCGTTAACGGTGGCAATGGCCGCATCACTGGTGCTCCAGGTGCCGCCTGCCGTGGCGCTGCTCAGGGTGGTGGTTTCGCCATCGCACACCGCAGTGGTACCGGTGATCGGGGCTACGGTCACTGTGCTCTTCGTGATCGTGATGGTATCGGCTATCGTACAACCGTCGGGGTATTGTACGGCTACCCTGTAGGCGCCGCCGTCGGTAATGGACAATGTTTTCCCGGTACTGCCGCCAGTCCATAAGTAGGTGGCGGAAGGGCCGGCAAAGAAACCGTCTGTGTTCAGCACAATGGGGAACGCTTCGGCGCAGACGGTGCGGTTCGGGCCTAAGCCGGTAATGGTGGCGGAGTTGTCGTAAGGTGATATGTCCCAGTTCACATTGCCGCCAAGATCCACGGAATGTTCCCTTGCCTTGAAGGGGGTGGCACCTGCGGCAGTAATACGGTTAAGACGGATATAATCAAAATCAACCGTGCCGCTCGTTTTTGTAATGGTGGCATTCGTTGTGGATGAACTGACGATCTGCGTGGGATTGCAGGGAGAGCCGCTGCCATACCACGCATCGTTGATAGTGGTATTGGTACCGCTATAGAAAGTGTAGGTCTTGCCAGGTGCGAATATCAGCGTATCGATGACGTTGCCGGTTCCTGTGATGGTTCCCTTTCCTTTAAACTCCAGGCGGTCGATGGTATTGCTGGCTCCGATATACACCTTTGAACTGACATGGGAATTGCTGAACAGGAGATCTTTGATAGTAGTGTTATAAATAGTTACAGCGTTATCATCAGTGGTGGTTACTTCCACTATATTATATACGCCTGCATTAGACCTGAAGAGATTCCCCGTTATCCGGGAGCCGGCAGCCTGCACGGTTTTGTTGGCTCCATAGGCGTGCCAGCCGCCATTGATGGTGGCGTTGGTGATATTCATACTAACAGGACTTGCCGTAGAGTTGTCACTGATATATTCCACTGTTACCGTCCGGTTGCTGAGGTCGAGGTTACCGCTAAGCAGAAGCACAATGGTATTTGCGCGATTGAAATTATCCGTGAATGTAAGCTTACCGCCATTCACCTTCCTGATTACAAAGTCGAAATCGCCCAGTCCTGCGCCATTGGAAGTGATCGTACTATTGGCCGGTCCGGTGAAAGTCACGGGGGTTCCGGAATAGGGCGCAGTCATCTGCACAGCAGGGTTCATCACCAGGTTGCCCCAGATCTCCAGGTTAAAGGCCCCATTTTTATTAAAGACTGGCGAGAAACCGGCGCCTGTCCAGTCCATGTTACGGCAATAGGCATGGCCCTGGGCGATCGTTACAGTGCTGCTGCCGCTGCTGAAGCTGTTTGCATTGAAGTACACATCATTAGCTACTGTGGGTACACATGCGCCACCCGGGCCCCCGGATGTGGTCGACCAGTGTGTGTTATCGTTCCAGTCGCCGCTGCCCCCCACCCAATAACGTGCGCCGCTGGCAGATGAGGTGATGGTCCAGCCGGAATTGCCGCCTGCGTCTGCCCCGGCAACGGCAACCGGAATACCTGTTCCTGTTGCGGCCATATTTTCCAACAACACATTGCGGATGTCTTTGGTGGATGAAGGCCCGAAGGTGATCGTAGCTACTCCTCCCAACCCTCTCATCTCACCCAGCCCGGAACAGTCGGGATTGTTATAGCGTAAAAGGCCGTTGATGGTCTGTGTATTCCGGAAATTGTAATTGCGGGAAGGGGCCAGCAGCAGGTTATTAATGGTATTGTTACCCCGGATTTCCGCAGCGCCATGAAATTCCAGCGTACCGATAACATTGCCGCCGCTAAGCGCAATGGTATTGGGAATGGGGTCTGTGGAGGTGAACGTCAGTTCTGTAAAGTTGGTGCCGGAGATAGCGACATTGTTTCCGGAAACACCGCAATGCACTTTGGGAAATGTGAGGCCGTTGCTAACGAAACCGGCATTCGCAGTGACAAAGGAACCGGCTGCATTATTTACCCAGGTTACGCCTGTAGCTCCCAGCCGCCAGTTATCCACCGTAATCGTGGAATTGGAGATGTCGATCGTACGCCCGAGGCCGCTCGCGGTTATAAAAGCCTGCATTTTGACGGTACGGTTAGCCATAGACAATACTCCCCTTGTATGGGTAAATATCAGCGTGGAAAAATTGACATTATCCATGAAGGTGAGTCCCCCGGCAAGATCCGCTTTATAGACCTGGAGACTCAGGGTGCCACTGTTGCATCCATTGAATGTGATTGTGTTCAATTCTGTTCCAGCCGCCATCAAGTTGACGTTCATGGTGACGGTAGGGTCCAGTACAATATTGCCCCAGGCTTCCAGCCAGATCGATGCTGACTGATTGAGAACCGGCGCTGCCGCTACGTTTGTCCAGGTCATGTTATGGCACCAGGCCGGGCCGGTAACGGATACGGTATTATTTCCCGCGGCAAACCCGCTATTCGCGTCGAATATTACATCGTCGCCCGTAAACGGAACACAGGCCCCCCCAGTCCCGCCGCTGGAGGCAGCCCAATGGCTTTTGTCATTCCAGTCTCCCGCACCGCCTACCCAATACAGCGTGGTACCGGTCGCGCGGGGTTGAAAGTTCCAGTTGGTATTGCCGCCTCCGTCCGCTCCGGTTACAGCGATAGGAAGCGTAACGCTTCCGGCTGCAGCCAGGTTGGACATATATACATTCCGCACATCCACTACCGCACCGGGTCCGAATGTGATGGTCGCGCCGGTGCCGGATCCGCTTATCTGCGACAGGGCGTCGCAATCCGGCGTGTTGGCATGCAGCGAACCCGTGATCGTATTATTACCTACGAATGCGAATCCAGGGTTGCTGGGCGCAATGTAAAGGTCTTTGATCACGTTTCCCCCGCCAACGATCGCCCCGCCGCTTTTAAACTCCAGGCGGTCTATGGTATTATTGGCGCCGATCCGCAGCTGGTTGGCGAGTCCTGTTGTACTGGTAAACGTGAGTTCGCCAAAGGTGGTATTACTGATAGCTATAGCTGTACCGGTGGGCGCCGTAACATCCACCTTTGGAAAGCTGAAGCGGTCGGAATGGAAGACCAGCGCACTGATGTAAGAATTCGTGGTATTAATGGTATTGTTGGTGCCCCTGTAGTCCCAGGTACCGGAAAGCGTGAACGAGGCATTACTGATGTCCACACTCCGGGTGTTGTTATTGTTACCGCTGAAATTCTGAAAACTATGCGTAAAATCAGACATATCCAGGTGGCCGGTTGTCAGGGTAACTGTGGTTACAACCAATGCTCCCGGAACTCCATCCAGCAATGTAAGGCTCCCGCCCGGTTTGTTAACAGTAATAGGGTTGTACCACCCCGTCGCCGGATACCTGCCGGCGCCGTTAAATTTGAGGGTTGCATTACCGCCCCCGACAAAGTTGATGCCCTGGGTTCCATATCGAACAGAAGCGGCCAGCTCGAGGTTGCCATAAACGTACAAAGGCTGACCACGATAAATAAAATTTGCGGCGGCAGTTACGCCGTTCCATCTCATGTTCCGGCAATAGGCAGGGCTGGCGGTAGGCAGATCTATAACAGAGCCGTTCACCAGTCCGCTGTTGGCATCAAAATACACATCGTCATTGAGATTGGGAATGATCGAATGATCCGCAGGGCCGCCAGAAGTTTTGGACCAGTGGCTCAGTTCGTTCCACGAACCCGCGCCACCTACCCAATAAAAATCAGCTGCATACAAACGGGATACGAATAAAGCGAAGATGCTCAGCAGTACAAATTTTTTCATTTTTCAGGATATGATAGGGAACAAAAAAGTACTACCCGCCTTATGAAAGAAGGTGGGCAAAACGTGTTATGCTATTAAAGGTTTTGTGGGATGTATATGTCATTACATAGGAATGGTATTACATGGCTCATGATCACAACAAGATCTCCCGGAACGAAAGCTAATTCATGTTAAAAAAAAACTTTATAGTAATTATTCGAAGCGCTTGTAGGAATTGTACTACATTTTACTTTTATACGAAATCAAAAGAATAAATCCTCCTCCCTGGGAAATTAATGGTTCTGCGAAGGCCGGTATAGGTATTGAGCCTGGAGAAATTATAATATCTATGTTGTGCAAAAACGGCAACTGGTTGCAACACCAAAACTATCCAGATAAGAAAACGCATTATAACGTGTTTTACCCGGGAAGGACGTTGCGTTGTTTAGCGCGGCAGCCGCTTATTCATATTCCCGGTAAGCCCCGAACCTCGCCAGCTGGTCCTCTCCCAGCTGCGGAGGTACCGGCAATGCGGGAATTCCCAATTGCTCGCATATCTGCATCCATAAACCGGTACGGGTATAGGTTTGATGTACTTTTTGAAACCGGGTGCTCAGCAACAGGTCTTTCGCTTGCTGCACCTGTTTTTTGTCGATCAGCAGCTGCACTCTTCTTTCAATGATCCACTCGTCCGCCAGCGCATCCACGGCCGACAGCCAGCGCTCGCGCTCAGCAGTCATCTGCGGCCCCATGGCGCGGAGCAGCTTGTCTCTTTCCACTACCACCTGCGGATGCAGCAGTACCCACTTCTCGTTGACGGCTTCCATCGCTTTCCAGGCGCCGGTGAGGTCGCCGTTGAGTTTCAGCAGCCTGGCCAGCAACGCTTTTGCAAGTCCCATCCTGTTAGCAGAAAGGGTTTGCATGGCTTCTTTGCTTCTTCCGCGACCGGCCTGCCAGGCAGCGTAATAATACTCCCACAGCTCCCTGGTTTCCCCGTTTGTTCTGCTGATGGCATATTGAAAAGGTGCATCCATATTCTCCATACCCGAAGGCGCCCAGATGTATTGATCAACAGGCGGAGGCAACGGCAATGCTGCTTTAGCCGCAAAGGCGCTCACCAGCTTGTTCCAAACCTGCACCTCCTTTTCCCTGGCCCAGCTAAATAAGGGGATATCTTTTACCGGCCTTAATTTGACGACAGGCGTTTCCAGGGAACGGATATCCAGTTCGCGGTCTGCCTGTATCCAATATTCCACATGCCAGCGTGTTTCTTGGGGCCGCAGTTCCAGCTTGATGGATTGATCTCCAATTGGGCCTCCCTGCAACTCAATATACGGCGCGATCCGTGCGGTGCTCAGCATCGCCCAGGCACTGTCCGCTCCCCTGCCGTAGCTCCACAATTTAATGCCCGGCGCGATCCGGTTATCGGCTATATGATATAATCCTGTGCCCAGCGACGGGGTATAGGCACCGAAGGCGTTCACATCTTTTGTTTTCCAGAAATAACCCGTCATTTCCTTTATGTCTGCTTCGGTACGCGGCCCGCGGCTGGCCCAGTCGAAAGTATCGATGCGGGAAGCATGCGACAGTACCTGCCCTTCAGGAAAATTATATTTCGTGTCGGCTGCGGAAGGCAGCGCCGCGTTGGACCAACTCATCCACGGGTAAGCGCTGGCACCGGGGTTATAAAATTTAACCCGCTCTGTCAGAAAATTATCCGCCACCCCCAGGGAATATTCAACGGACCATTGCATGCCAAAGCGCAGCTCCTTTTCCCCGCAGGTGACGTAGGTTCTCCCCTGCGTGCGGTCTATCCTGTACAGCACGGCCTCATTCTGCGAAGGCGAATGGGAGATCGGGAAGCTCACTTCAATGCCGCCGGCCACAAAATAAAAGCGTGGCAATATCCTTGTTTGCCGGATCACATCCGGTACGTACAACACCTCCTTTCCCGATCTTTTATGGATCATGGAGAACACTTTACCTCCCAGGTCGGGACATACCGTAACTTTCAGCGAGTCATTTTCCAGGGTTACAAAACGGTATTTTTTCAGCACAGGCCTGTTGGAAGTTTCCGCGTAGCTCATGTAAGGGTATACGCCGTTCGGGTCAAACACTGTGGGAATGGGACCGGCAGGCGTAAGCGTATGGGTGAGCAGGTAGTCTACGTATTCCGAGCAAGTCACTTTACCTGTCGTATGCTGACCTGTACATCTGCCGGCAATACTACCTGCAAGCAGCAGTAACATTATCCTGATATTCATTAGCCGGAGTTTTTTGTTGAATAAAATGGGAAAGCCCGTCATTGCTGGTCAACATTGACTTATCTATAACATTTTACCTGCCCAGCTTATCACTCAACGCATCTACCAGGCTTCGTCCATTGCTGATATCCCCGATGATCTTGTCTTCATCGAAATCCTTCTCGGCGGCAAAGCGTTCCAGGTATTGTTCAAATGTCCGCCACATAGCTTTTACAGCCTGGTCCTTCGATGCGGCTGCCTGTGCTTTTAAAATGCGGATCTTCTCAAAATCAACGATCCCTTCCCTCAGTTTCTCGAAACGCACAGAACTGTTGCCTCCCGGGTAAACGAGGAAACAATCACCCGCAGGCCATGAGCCGAAACGGGCATCCCTCACCGGGTCTTCCGTCCATGCATCGTATGCCCATCTTAAAAAACCATCATAGCCAACAGCGGCGGCATACCAGCTGATCCATCTTCCTTCCGAAGGGGGCGAGAAAACAAAATTGTTGGGCTTGGCGGGATTGCAGCAAACATAGAAGGTAGAGGAAGCGCCTCTCGCGGCGCGCTGTTTTATGTCGGCGGCGGTGGGTTCGTTGCCGTACAGGAAGGAATAATCGTCCAGCAGGGTATCCAGCTCCTTGTGCCAGTTGCCCGCATAGGTGATGCGCCATTTAGCCGGATGTTCTTTGATCACCTTAATGGCGGCCAGCGTCTGTTTCATTTCGTTCTCGTTGATCCCAAGGTATGTTTTGCCGAACCATCCTTTTTGCCGGAGATGTTTTTGCAAGTCGTTGAGAAAAATATGCCAGTGCGTTTTATATGCCGCCGATTCCGGCGCCCAGTAAACATACTGGTAATTGCCGGTGGTCTCATCCATATAACGGAAGCGGTTGGCCCAGGGGATAGCGGTGTAGAGAGTGATCGCTTTGTCGATGCCCAGCTCCATGCACATTGCTACATATTCATCAAATATCCGGTAGTCGAATTTCCAGCTGCCGTTCTTTTGTTTTATCCATTCTATCATGGCCCCTTCTATCATGTACGAATTATCGGCCCATGGGGAATGCACGCCATAGGTGGTGATATATTTGCCTCCCGCATCGGCATATAATTGAAGGTGTTTTTTCAACAGCGCTTTATGTTCCGCGGACCAGGGCCGCAGCTGGTTGTGCCAGGCAACCGCCCATGGATTCTGCCACAGGTCAAGCCGGTACGACCACTCACGCGGCGGCGGCAATAACTGCGGCTGCACCCGGATGGTGACCTGTAACGTTTTGCTGTATTTATCCGTGTTTACTTTCACCGTTCCCAGGTAGGTGCCGGGCGGCGTATTGGCGGGAACGTCCAGCGACAGCCATACGGGCCTTACCGTTCCGCCGGGAACATCAAACCGTTCGAACGGTTCGAACCGGTCCGGCATCAGGTAACCGTTCTTGTACGGCGATTCGCCACATACTGCGTCTTTGGCGCCATAGGGATAATTGGACAATACATAGCGCTCCATGTTCAGGCTGATATGTTCCCTGCTGATCTTATTACCCCCCGGCCCGGTAAGATCGCTTAATACAAAGCGCACCTGGTTCAGGGTATCAGGCGACCACACCAGCAATTGTACATTCAATCTTTCCGCCTTCCAGCCGGTGGTGTTCCAGGTTGTTGCCGGCTCCTGCACCGGCACTTCCGTCCGGAAATACAGCTTGTCTGTAGTGGCGAAGGAAACATGCAGGCCCTGAGCCATGGCGGCCCACGCCTGCTTATCGGTTGTTTTGTCAAAGGTATATTCCGGCTGGTAGTGATTACTTAAAGCGGGTAAATAGCTGCGGTCAATTTCTCCTTTGTTCTGTGAAAAAGCCGGTGATGAAAAATAACAGGCAAGGATAAAAATCAACGGGAATTTTTTCATGTGTTCATTTGTTACATGTAATTGTTATTCTGATCTTATCACCTTTGTTCTGGCAGATACGCCGTTCTCATTGACGGCTTCTATACAAAAGTAATAGGCGCGGTCCTTATCCATTCCTTTGAAGTAGTAGTCGTTGTTGTTGTGCACCATAATGCAGTTGTACAGTTTATCCGGGGAGGTGCCGAAATAAATATTATAAGCATACGCATTATCCACCGGCGACCACTTGATCCATGCACTTCGTTTATCTTTCTCGGTGCGGAGCACCAGCAACTCTTTCACCGTATCCGGCACGGCACCGTTACCATGCCCAAATACCCTCAGCCCGCTCAATGCGAACTTTCCGCCGGGCATATGGATATTTTCCATTTTGATGTAACGCGCCTGCACCGGCTCCGTTAATTCAATGTAATCGTGCGGCACGTCTTTCCGGTTTTTACTTTTATCCGCCAGCATCTTCCAGCGCTTTCCGTCTTCCGAGAACCAGAGTATATATTGGTGGTAAATATCCGTTTGTTTACCTAAAAAAGGAGCGTCCTGGTCTGCATAATTTACCTGTACAGCGTTTACGCGGCTTACTTTCCCCAGGTCTGTCTGTATCCATTCGCCTTTATTGCCGGTGGCTGCGCTCCAATAGGTTTTTATACTTTCATCCACCGCGTTGTTGGGTAAATACCCGCCATGTAATGAAGAAACGGCGACCGGCTTGTTGTAGTTCAGCAGCATCCAGCCGGTGAACCCGGCGTTATCAAAACCGGCGGTATCATTGCCGCGGGAGATGTAGTGCGGATAGTCGCCGAAGGACGTATTGCAGAACATCACATCTTCCTTGTCGAAGCCGGCAGGCCAGAAGCCAATACGGCGTTCGAAGCTGTTCTTAACAGAAATGACTACGCTGGATACATGCCACCAGGAACCTTTAATGTCCTGGAAGGTGGCGCCGTGGCCTGCGCCGCGGGCATACCCGCCCGGCTTATACGAAATTGGGTCCGGCTGCGGCGTAAAAGGCCCCAGCGGGTGATCTCCCACCACTACCCCATCCGCATAGCCGCTGAACTCCGTTCCCGGCGCGGCGTATTGCAGGTAATATTTGCCGTGATGTTTGGTCATCCAGGCGCCTTCCATGAAAGGGTCCAGGAAAGTGTTGTCAAGGTTCTCACCAAAGCGCTGCCAGCCGTAACGGTCCGGCTCCAGCAGGTACATTTCCTTCCGTGTGCCCTTTGGTTGCAGGGTTTTACGGTCCATTTCCACGCCATATAAAGGATAGCGGTTGCTGCTGCCGTTATACATATACAAACGGCCGTCATTGTCCGCAAAAAAAGCAGGGTCCCAACCGCCGATCTCCAGCGAATCGATGGCCTCTTTCCATTCATTCCCTTTGGGATTGGTGCTCATCCAGATGGGAAAATCGCTGGTATAGGTAGAGCCGAATACCAGCAGGGTATCGCCCATTACCCAAACGGCGGGGGCGCATAGTTCGTCGTATACCTTATGATACGGCTTCAGGAACTTCCGCGCCACAAAATGCCAGGTCAGCAGATCGGGGCTCCACCAATAGCCCCATTGATTGGTGGAAAACAGGTAATAATCGCCTTTATAATTTACGATCACCGGATCGGCCGTGGTGCGGTGCTTGCCCCAGGTGGTAAAGTGGGGGATCGGACAATATCCGTAGTCGATATTTACCGGGTTACAGTAAGTTGTCTGCGCCTTCGCATCTGTGCTTAATAACAAGATCGTCAGCGCATATATCCATCTTTTCATCGTAACTGTTTTTCCGTGGCCATTTTATATAAATCTAAAGATTATCCGCTTGTTTATGGCATACAGGCAAAAAAATCAGTCATTGCGTGGAGCAGCGTGGAAACAACAATGCAAAAAGCCCCTTACAGGAGCCTTTTGCATTTCACCAAAATTGCAACTATACAGAAGATGGCCTGCCGCAGTACCTTACAGGAAGATCAGCGGGTTACTTCCCCGGTTCTCTCCCCGGCAGTGATATACTTTATGATTAATATTATCAGGATGCTGCTGGTTCATAACGAGGTCCGTATTAAAATACCGCATGGTATAACCGGTCCTTCTTTTATCGCTGGTATTGGGATCGGCGCCATGGATAATGCGGGAATCGTGCAGGGAATAATGGTTCTGTTCCAGCTCAAACCATACCACCTTGCTTTCATCGACCGCGGACTTTTTTATCTCGATGTTAAAAATGCTGTGATCCGTATCCATTTTTTCATATTCTGAAAACCCGTTGTGGTGCGAGCCGGGGATCACCCCCATGCAGCCGTTCTCTTTCACAGATTCGTCGATGGCCAGCCAAAGGGTAACAATGCTGTCAAAGCGGTCGAAGCGGCCATTCCAGTAAGCGCTGTCCTCGTGCCAGGGCGTCTTTTTCCCGGTTCTGGGTTCTTTGCAGATGAAGTGGCTGCTCCACAAACCTATATCAGGGCCTATGAGACCTTCTACAATATCCAGTATCTCGGGAGCCATTAAAAATTCGAACAGGCGTGCATCTTTCATATGCGGCACATCCAGTTCATCCGGTTTGAGGTTACCCCGGTTATTCAGATGCTCTTCAAAAATGGCGAACAACCTGCTGAATTTCTCCGCGCTGAATAACGGCCTGCCGGTAAGCAGATATCCATTGTCTTTGTAAAAGGAAATTTCTTCCAGGGAGAGCTTTGTTTTTTCTGCTGTTCTCATACCTGATTTTTAATGTAAATCTAGCGCGTACGGGCATTGGAATGTGGCCTATCTTTTATTCCCGGACCCGTGTTTTTTACGCTACAACGACCTACACGATCGTCTGGCTGCTCTTCCGGTATGCTGAAGGGGTTTGCTGGTACACCTGCTTGAAGGTCTTGTAAAAATGCCCCAGGTTGGTGAACCCGCAATCGTTGCAGATCGTTTTGATGGGCGTGTTGGTGATGGAAAGCTGTTTGGAGGCAAAGTTCATACGCAGCTCGGTCACCAGGTCGGTTAACGTTTTATGCAGGGTGCGTTGCACGGTCCTGTTCACATGGTCTATATTCCTTTCCGCCAGGCCCGCAAAGCCGCGTACGCCTTCCTTGAACAACGATGGCGTGGAAAAGCCCCTGATGGCCTGGTTCAGCCAGGCCGGTATTTTCTGGTCGGCGGACAGGTTATCGTTATCCAGCAGCAGGCGGAAAATGAACAGCAGCAAATGATCCAGGTGAAACGCCGTTTTGCGGTTCTGTAGCACCTCTTCGGCCCTTTGCGAGATCCTGCGGACGGACGAGACCGCCAGCAGCGTCTGGTAAGGAACAATATCGCGGGTCCAGAAAAACGATTCGGCGCCGGCAAAATAACGGCTTCTCAAATGCTGCAAAGTATCCAGCGAAAAGGCAAGGTTCATGAGCGTAACGCCTCCTCTCGCAGCGGTGAAAGTATGCTGGTCGTCCGGGCGGATCATGACCAGGTGGCCGGGTTCCAGCATAATTTTGCAGCCATTCACCAAATGAGTGCCGCTGCCGCTTTCCACCCAGAATATCTCGGCAAAATCATGCCTGTGCAGCGACAGGTCGTGCCGGGAGTGAATGGTGACCCTTGCCAGGTGAAAAGCTTCATCGCCCCTGATAAAATTTTTCAGCAGGAATTTTTTGACGCCCATGATCAGAATATCTTTATGGTTCCGGGTTTCCCCTGGTATTTAGTCTTTCCGTCCAGGATGATCTTACAATAAGAGGCCGAGAACTCCACATCTACCACATGCCCCCGGTGAACAAAGCCTTTTATTGCAACTTTATCTTTTATGGTGGAACGGGGATGCATCCAGAGACTGCCGTCCAAACGGGGTTCCAGGCCTGCCATGCCGTACAGCACAGCGGCCGCGCCCATTAAGCCGGCAACCACATTGGACCTTTTGAAAGAAGGAGAACCTGGGCGGTCGCAATAATGCTCCTGCGGAAAATAAGGAAGCTGTGCGCCCATCCAGAACTGGCGTTGCAATACATCCCAGGCTTTTGCGGGAAGGTTCTCATGATAAAGGTCCAGGGCCAGCTGCGGCAGATCGCCTGAATACGCGCCTCCCCCTCCCCAGTCGGTATCTGTCACTTCGTAATGAATGGAATCCGCTTTGGATACGCTGCTAACACCGTAAGGAAAAAGGAATTTACCTTCTTCCAGCTGTTCCAGCATTCTTTTTTTCATGGCAGGGGTGCATACGCCCGTTCTCAGCATGTCGAACACCTGGATGGAATACACGGTTTCCCTGTGCCCGTCCGGGTATTTACAGCTGAACCATCCTGTGGTTTCATCCCAGAGCTCTTTCCTGATGTTCGCGGCAATCGTATCCGCTTTTTTCCGCCATTGCAGGACGGTTGCTTTATCGTAACCGATCTTTTCACCCATCTCCGCCAGTTTCCTGAAACACCATGCCCGTTCGGCATTCGGGCTTGGCACCATATGTTCCCAGCCCATGCCGCGCATCTCGAGTAAATTATGCTGGCCGCCGTAATCGATCACGCCATTTACCATGGGTCTTTTTTCATCGCTGAGCACCAGGTTCTTTACCTGCTCGAACAGGTCGGGATAAACGCTGTCCTGGCAGGCCACGGCGTACACCAGCGAGGTAAATGCCGCGGTGCTGTAGGCATATCTTACGCCCAGCCCGGTGCCGTCCTGCGCAAAAGCATAATATTTCTCCAGGTCAATGGCGGTCATGGTACGCGCAATGTCCAGCAGCTTATCTCCCATCATCATGGAAACAAGGCCCGGCGCATACCCGGCCACATCCCAGAGATAGGTGTTCATGCCGCCGCCGTCCAGCCCGCTGGTAACGAGGGCCGGCCGCAGCTTGAATTCCGGTTTCTCCCAGATGCAGACCAATCCTGAGGCAACGGACCTTTTATAATAATTCTCCAATGCCGTATTGTTTGTTGTCAGAACAGGAATATTTTTCAACGCCCAGCCGAGGCGGGTTTCCCATATAGCGGCTGTTTGTTTTTCCCAGGCCTGCAAGCCGTCAGGGGCCGATACGGCATCCGCATCCCTGGCGAACACCACGGCAACATAACCGGTGCGGCTTTGCTGCGGAGCAATGTTCATACGTTGCCCTTCCTGCAATACATTTGCTTTTACCGCTTCACCGCCCGGCAGCCCGGCCGGCGGCATGAAGCCCCACTCCTTCAGCGGGTAGGCCGCAGGTTTCCCCGGCGTGACCAGCGGGATCATAGCCAGGTCCAAAGCGGCAGCGCTCCTGTTCTTTACCTCGTAACGTATCAAAAAGCCCGGCTTGTCTGCGAGCGGTACCAGCCGGGAATTGATCTCAAAGGAGATCAATCCACCTTCGTGCATCCTGTGATAAGTGCCTCTTCTTAAAACCCTGTCCGGCTGCCATTGCCCGCCGGTATAAAGTATATTCCTGACCTTGCCACCCCACACGAAATGATCCCGGATAGTATCGCCATTCGCTATAAACCGGGCTTCGAACCTGAACCCATGGCCGGACACAGGCGGAGACATCACATCGCCCACGCCCAATACCGAATTCAAAACCGGGTTTACGCTGGTATAACCGCTTCCCACCCACAGGTGGCCGGGCGGCGTCACCAGCCGGTTCAGGTCAACCGAAAAATCTTCCAGCTTCCATTTGGGCTGGGCAACCAGCCGGGAGCAACAGCAGGTGACCAGGAGTATGAGCAGGCCGGCTGCTGCAAAACGTATTTTCATCATTCTTGATAGTTGTCTTTTTTACCAATAATTTCTTCCTGATTTTGGCGCGGCAACTCAGTCCTCCATTCCGCCATCGCCGTAAAAATAGCGCCTCATTTCAACGGGCGGCCTGCCTTCTTTTATCTTAAAATAACTGTTTGCTACGCTACAACGACTTCAACACTGAACAAGCCTTCGGATGTGCTTACCTTAGAAATGCAAGGCAACGCTTGTGGATATGCTTTTGTCAACCTAAAAATGAAACGTTATGAAAATCACTATCCTGAAACTATTTGCGGCAATGCAGGTGCTGCTCAGCACCGGCTGCGCCAAACAGGAAAACAAGATCCCGGACCCGCTGGTTGGCGTTCCCCGCGGCAACATGCTCATGGGCGCCAATCCCGCACTGGACCCCAGGACCGACGCGCTGCTGAGATTCATCCAGAACCTGAAGAACCAGCCTGGCAAGCGGATAATGGCCGGGCAAAACAGCAACATCTCCCATAAAACACAGTACAAGCTGGGAGATAACCAGATCATTCATCCTTTTGCGCAGGCCACCGGGAAATACCCCGCTATCGTGGGTTCCGACTTTAATGATGTGGACAACTGGAATCATCATTCGCCTTTCCTGAAAGACCTGAACAAGCAGCATGGATGCGTTATCGAGATCTGCGGCGGGCTCAAGAACCCAGGTGTTACCAGCGGCAGCGACCTCAGCGCATTGCTGCCGGGCGGATCGCTGCGGGCGCAGTGGGTGACCCATATGGATTCTATGGCCGCCAAGCTCGCGTACTTCCAGACAAACGGCGTAAGCATATTATACCGGCCTTTCCATGAAATGAACGGCAGCTGGTGCTGGTACTATACCACCAACTACGCAAACTTCAGGGCGCTGTGGGCAGACCTCTTCAACTATTTCACCAGCACCAAAAAACTAAATAATCTCATCTGGATATATGCGCCCAACAACAACGTGGTCGGCGACGGCGCCTATACCAATTATTATCCCGGCACCAACTACGTGGATATCGTGGGAGCCGATGTGTACGCCGATAATATGGTCATCAACGATTACAGCGTGATAAGAACGCTGGCCAAACCTGTTTTCCTGACAGAATTCGGCACCGGCCACGGCGTACGCGGCAACAGCGACCCGAACCTGAACGGTACTTTTGATTATAACCTGCTGGCCGAAAAGATCAGGACCACCTATCCCAATGTGGTGGGCTGGTTGTGCTGGCACGACTGGAACACCACGCAGCTGGGATGGATCTACAAATCCATGTATAAAAATAATTACAGCAACCTCATCAATCACAGCTGGATGGCATGGGCCAGCGACCTTAATTATTAACCGGAAAATCCTCCACAGGCGTTGCTTTCATCCATGCCCCTTTCCTGTAGCCTATCGAATATACCGTTCCCGCAACAGTTGCAGCATGTATACATTGATGGCCCATTGATCCGATAAAGGATCGCGCGAGTAAGGAAGCGTAGGCATATAATCCGGCGGGCCGAATTCGGTCAATATCGTAAGGCGCTTGCCTGCTTTCCTTTTTGCTTCCACTATTTTATCCCACCAGTCCAAATGCGCTTTCACTGCCGGTTCCCATTCGGGCGCCCTGGGATCGCTCACCTGCGGCCCTTCCGGGTGGCCAATGCGCGCATGGATATGATCTGTCCGCGACAAAGCAAGATCAAGCGTTTCCTGCTGATCTTCCAACAGGCTTTCGCTCACATTGCACCAGTGCGACACGTCGAAGGTGATGCGCAGCTCCGGGATGGTATGCAGGTAATGCCTGGCGGCGGGCGCCGAGTACAGTATCCTTGCCCGGTGCGTTTCGTGGCAGATTGTGATGCCGGTTACCCTGGATAACCGGGTGGTATGATCAATGAAAGCCTTGTTCTGTTCATAGCTGAAATGATCCCTCCCGGAATGACAATTGATAAAAAGCGGCCGCCGGATGGTTTGGGTGGCGGCTTCATTCGTCGCAGCAATGAACTCTTCAAGATGCTTTTGATAATCGCTGTCGAAGCCCGCGCACAGCAAGCCGAGTTCCAGCTCATATTTCTCCAGCGCGGCAAACAGCTCTTCCTGCGCTTTTTTCTCCGCCGGCCACAGCACCTCTATTCCATCATATCCTTCTTTTTTAATCCTGCCGCAAAGCTCATCGATAGTACCGGTAAAGCCCCAGCCGGTGCCCAGGATCTTAAGTTCAAATTCGTTAGTCATGATAAATTCGGGTTTAAGAAATAGCGCGAAACGCAGTCTATAAAATGCAACCGGTCCCGGACGGACATGTTGCCTTGCTGTTGTAAGATAAGCACATGCCCGGGCTTATACTAGTGAAAAGTCGTTTTACCGTAAAAAACAGCTATTTTAAGATAAAAGAAGCCGCGCCCCTCCTTAAAAGGAGTCGCTATTTTTACAGGGGCGGTTAAATACAGGGAGTGCACGTTGTGAAAATATAAATACTCTCTTATACATTAGTTCGGGTCTGGCTTTCCACGTATTCCTGATTTTTAAAATGCATGCATTTACATGAAAGCAATTGTACTGTTACAGATCATGCTTTATGCTGTTGTGCACACTACGCGGGCACAAACAGGCGGCAGGTAAAATGTCGTTCTTCCCTGCATGCCGGGAACAATCATGGCGGCAGGTTATATCACTCGGCGAAAAAAGGAATGGGTTTATGTTCTATAAAATATCTCTTTATCACACTAAATAGATTTCCGTTATGCTAAGATCGTTACGCATGACCTGCAGGGTAGTGCTTGTTTCCGCAGGAATATTGTATCTCTTTACCGCTGCATCGGCGCAGCAGCCAACCAGCCCGCCGCCCGCCAACACCGTTACGGGGCATATCACCAACGAAAAAGGCGAGCCCATGGCGGGGATCACCGTTACAGAAAAAGGCACGCAAAACTTCGCGCAGGCAGACGCTCGCGGCGATTTCCGCATCCAGATCCGGGGCGCACAGGCCACCCTCGTGTTTTCGGCTATCAACGTTACCACGAAAGAAGTGCCGGTAACTGCCGGCCAGAACGTAAACATCACCCTGGCGGAAAAAACGACGGAGCTGAACGATGTGGTGGTCATTGGCTACGCCACCCAGCGGCGCCGCGACCTTACAGGCGCGGTATCATCCGTCAACGCGGGACAAATAAAGGACATCCCCCTCAGCTCAGCGATGCAGGCATTGCAGGGCAGGCTGGCAGGCGTCAATATCTCCACGACGGAAGGAGGCCCTGGTGCGGCCGTCACCATCAAGGTGCGGGGCGGCGGTTCCATTACCCAGGATAATACGCCCCTGTACGTGGTGGATGGCATCCAGGTGGAAGACGCGTTGTCAAAAATAGCGCCACAGGATATTGAGTCGGTAGACGTATTGAAAGATGCCGCGGCCACTTCTATCTACGGGGCCAGGGGCGCCAATGGCGTAGTTATCATTACCACCAAAGGCGGTAAACCCATGAAAACAGTGGTAGCCTACAATTATTTTTACGGCGTCAACAAGCTGGCCAAAAAATTCGATGTAATGAACCCGCGGGAATTTATCGAATACAACTGGGAGAAAACAAGGAACACTTTGTCCGACAGCTCCGCGTTCACTTCTCAGTATGGCAATACCTGGGTGGGGCTGGATTCGATCAGGAACGCGGCTGCCATAGACTGGCAGGACCTTACGTTCGGCAGAACTGCACCCACCCAGACCCACAACGTCAGCATTACCGGGGGAGATAAGAAAACCACTTTCAACATCAGCTATACCAACAACAACGAGAAAAGCGTAATGATCAATTCCAGCTACTTGAGGAATCTCCTGAATGTACGGCTGGACCATACTGTTTCGGATCAATTTAAAGTGGGGCTGAACGTCGTTTACAATGACCAGGAGATCAACGGTCCCGGTACAAGCGCATCGGGCAATGTGACCAATAACCGCCTGCGCAATTCCGTTAAATACCGGCCCTTCCTGCTCAATTCAGACGATCCCAACAGTTCCAACGACGCGGCTTATTTTGCGCAGACCAATGCTACGGGATATTATCTCATCAATCCCATTGAATTTGCGAATGCCTCTTACCGGCGCAACCGTGCTGTCAATACCACGATCAGCTCCTACCTGCAATATGCGTTCACCAAATACCTCTCGCTGCGCGTAACCGGCGGTATCAACAAAACCACGGGAAAGTTGAACTCGTTCGACGACTATATCACCTGGAACGCTATTACCAACAGTGGAGGGAAGCCTATCATCAGCATCGTGAACAGCGAAATGACCTCAGTGAATGAAAATGCAGTGTTGACTTTTAATAACAGCTCCTTCAAGTCCGGTTTTCATAAGAACAACTCTATCAATGCGCTGCTGGGCCAGGAGATATACCAGGTGTCTTCCAATTCACAGACCGACCAGGTAAGAGAGTTCCCGATAGGCATCACTCCTGAAAAAGCATTTTCACAGTTGAGCCTGGGCAAATCCATGCCCCTGTACCCCACTTCCACCGACGCCAAAAGCAGGATCGTTTCTTTTTTTACCAGGATCGGTTATACCTATAAAAATAAATACCTGGCCACCTTCAACCTGCGGGCCGACGGATCTTCGAAGTTCGCTCCCGGCCGCCAGTGGGGCTATTTCCCATCCGCATCAGTGGCCTGGCGCATTTCCAGCGAGGAATTTTTCAAACCCAACGGCTTTGCCTCCGACCTCAAGCTCCGCCTGAGCTACGGGCTGGCTGGCAATAACAGGATCGGCGATTTCCTGTACACTCCCCTTTACAGGTCCAACGCCTCTCCCTACAGCCTGAACAACGTCGTTCTTCCCGGTTATGCCATTGGCAACCTGGCCAACCCGGAATTGAAATGGGAATCCACCCTGTCGCGCAACGTGGGCCTGGACGTAAGCCTCTTTAACAACGCTCTCCAGGTAAGCCTGGACGCCTACCTGAACGACACCCGCGACCTGCTCATCAACGTGCCCATCGCCGCCAATTCCGGATTCAGCACACAGTTGCAGAATGTAGGCAGCGTGAGGAACCGCGGGCTGGAATTACAGCTGAGCACAACGGCTATTTCGAAAAAAGACTTCAAATGGAATATCAACTTCAACATAGCCACCAACCGCAACGAGATCATCAAGCTGTCGCATGTGGCAGACCGTTATTTCGCCAGCTCCGGCTGGGGGCCGGGCAATGAATACCTCGTGCAGGTAGGGCAGCCTGTAGGCGCCATCTGGGGATATGAGGCAGACGGCATGTATACCCCCGATGATTTCGACTACAATCCCGCTAACAGCGCATATGTGCTGAAGAGAGGAGTGGCGGACAATACGCCCTCCGTAGGCATTCCCGCCCCGGGAACCAAGAAATTAAAGGACCTGACCGGCGACGGCATTGTGAACGCCGACGACCGTACGATACTGGGCACCGCCCAGCCGAAATTTACCGGCGGGCTTAACAACCAGCTCACCTACAAAAGATTTGACCTTAGCGTGTTCGTGAATTTCGTGTATGGCAATAAGATCCTGAACGGCGACAAGGTTGAATTCAGCAATGCCTATGCAGGCAGCTTCTCCAACCTTACCGGCATCATGAACGACCGCTGGCGCACCATAGACGCTAATGGAAATGCCGTGCAATGGGCTGTTTCCGCCAACGGCAAAACGCTGCCCGCGGGCGCTCCCCCGGAAGTATTGGCTGAGATCAACAAGGACGCAAAGATCTGGCAGCCTATCAAAGGAGGCAATTACCTCCTGCTCGATTCCTGGGCTGTTGAAGACGGTTCGTTCCTGCGCTTCAGCAATATAACACTTGGATACAGCCTGCCGGTGGAAACGCTGTCGAGGAATAAGATCAGCAACCTGCGCATCTATTGCACGGTGAACAATGCCGGCATTATCACAAAATATACCGGCCTCGATCCAGAGGTGAGCACCAAGAATTCCAATTATGTAACGCCCGGCGTCGATTCTTCTCCTTACCCACGCAGCAGAACATTCATCGCCGGTATTAATGTCAAATTTTAGATCATTCAGCATATGAACATCACTCATTTAAAGAGACTTGCCATTCTCACCGGGATCTTTTTCCTGGCCGTCTCATTCAATTCCTGCAAGAAATTCTTAACGCTGAGCCCTAATTCGGCTTTCGATGAAGCCTATGTGTTCGGCAGCGTCAACGACGCTTACAGCGCCGTATTAGGCACCTACGCCACGCTCGCCGGCGACAGGGGATATGGCGGACGCATCCAGTATTACTTTTCCAACGACTGCGACGAATCGTACTGCAACGCCAGCAATACCGTAGGCATTGGCGGCGATAACGGCCCCAAAGCCCTTTGCCGGTATAATGCCGTGGCCACCAATACCGAGCTGGATGCGGAATGGAATATCTACTACGCAGGGATCGACCGGGCGAATCAATGCATCAAGAACATCCCGCAGATGCATTTATACAACAACGGGTCCGACAACGACAAAGCAAGCCTGAGAAGGTTGCATGGCGAGGCGCTGGCGCTGAGGGCGCAGTTCTTCTTCGACATCATTAAATTCTGGGGAGATGTGCCGGCCCCGTACATCCCGTCTATAGACCAGCCCGATCTCAACCTGCCAGCCACGAACAGGGATTCCATCTACGACCATATCCTGAACGACCTGGCGATGGCCGCAACCCTTTTGCCCTGGCGGGGAGATCCCGGCGTTGCGGTAGACGAGCGGATCACCAAAGGAGGCGCAAAGGCGCTGAGAGCAAGGATCGCCCTGTTCAGGGGCGGTTATTCGCTGAGAGCCGCTTCCAAACAAATGGAACGGCCCGCGGACTATCTCAAATATTACCAGATCGCCAGGGATGAATGCAACGATATCATCAATTCCGGTAAACATAAGCTGAACCCCAGCTTCCTGGCTGTGTTCAAGGATAATTTCGACGCGCACAAGATCGAACCCAACGGCGAAGTTCTGTTCCAGGTAGGGCTTTCCGGCGGAAACGGCGTTTCGGACGGCCGTGTCGGCTTTATCGACGGCATCCGCACCAACGGCAACGGTATGGGCTCCGACTGGGCGCTCCCTACCTACTTTTATAAGTTCGACAGCATGGATGCAAGAAGGGATGTCACCATCGCCAGCTATGCGATAAACGGGTCAGGCCACTATATCGGCAGCGCATCCGTTTACGGGCCGTTCCTGATGGGGAAGTTCAGGAGGGACTGGCATTCCAATCCCGCCACCCCGTTTAACAGCAACTTTGCTTACACGGGCATCAGCTGGCCGATGATCCGTTACCCGGACGTGCTGCTGATGCTGGCGGAAGCGGAGAATGAGATCAACCAGGGGCCAACCGCCGCGGCCACCGATGCATTCAGGCAGGTGCGGGTAAGAGGGTTCAATGGCGATGAAAGTAAAATAGGCACTATTCCTTCCGACTACGCCGGCTTTTTCAAAGCCATTGCCGATGAGAGGATGTTTGAATTCGGCGGCGAAGGATTGAGGAAATGGGACCTGATCCGCTGGAACCTGATCAGCACCGTATTTGCCGAAACCCGCTCCAACCTGGACAAATTCAGGCAACGGCAGGCTCCTTACGAGAATGTGCCTGCTACCATGTATTATCTCAACAATTCCACCACGGGTATCGCCTATTATTCCAGCTATTACCAGCCTTCGCCATCCACTGCACCCGCGGGGTATACCAGCGTGAAGTGGGCTTCCGCCTATTTAAACACTTTCGCCAATGACTGGGCGGGAAGCTTTGTGCCTAATCAAAGAGAAATTTTGCCTTACGGCCCACAGACACTCAGCAGCAATCCCAGTCTCCGCCAGGGTTATGACTATTAGATTTGAATGAAATTAAATACAGACGAATGAAACGTAAGAATGTGTTTTTGTTGCTGACCATTGTCTTGTTTGCATTCCATGCAAAAGGAAATAATGTTAACATACTCGATTTCGGTGCAACCAGGGATACCGCCAAACTGAGCACGGCAGCCATTAACAAAGCGGTGGAAACCTGCTTCAAGGCCGGGGGCGGAAGAGTGATCATCCCGGCCGGCAATTTTAAAAGCGGCACTATTACTTTACTGAACAATGTAGAGCTCTTCCTGGAACGGGGCGCGGTGTTGTACGCCAGCACCAGTCACGAAGATTTTCCCCGCCAGCAGCAGCCCGCATACCGCTCTCAAAAAGACCCGGGTGGCTGGTATGCGCTGATCTATGCGGAAGGCGCCAGCAACATCGGCATCAGCGGGTTTGGAACGATAGACGGTCAGGGCGCCAGGCAGGCGCCGCGCCCCGGGCCGAAAGGAGCCGTACATGAAGACCGGGATGGAAGACCAAGGAATATCCTGTTCATCTCCTGCCGGAAGATCTCGGTGCAGGACGTCACCATGCAGAACTCCGGTATCTGGAACCAGCATTACCTGGATTGTGAAAACCTCATCGTCAACAACATCCGCGTGTATAACCACAGCAACAGGAACAACGATGCGATCGATATAGACGGATGCAGGCAGGTGGTAATATCCAACTGCATCATGGATACGGACGACGACGGCATTACCCTCAAAAGCACAGGCGCCGCTCCCTGTGAAGATGTTACCATCACCAATTGCATCGTGAGCAGCTTTTGCGCCGCCATCAAATGCGGCACGGAATCGACCGGGGGTTTTAAAAATATCCTGATCAGCAATTGCATCGTAAAACCTTCTGCATGCCCAACGGAACCGATATTCAGAACACCGCGCATCGGGCAGGTGGGCATTGCGCTTGAAATTGTAGACGGCGGGGTCATGGATGGCGTAACCGTGAGCAATATTGTGATACAGGGCACGGAATGCCCGATATACGTGAGGCTGGGCAACAGGGCCCGCAAACATACCGATGCGGCGCCGGAGCCGCCCCGCGGAAAGATGCGCAATATTTCCCTGTCGGATATCAATGTATATGATGCTGGCAATTATTCCTCTTCCATTACCGGCATCCCCGGCTCCGCGATAGAGAATATCACGCTGAACAATATCCGTATTGTGAACCGCGGCGGCCTTAAACAGGGAGAATACACCGGCGATCCCCTAAAAGTGCCCGAGCTGGAAAAGGAATACCCGGCGCCGGACAGGTGGAAAAATCTGCCCAGCTCCGGCTTCTTCATCCGGCATGTGAACGACATCGCGTTGCGCGACGTTACGCTTCGTTCGCTTGCTACAGATCCCCGCATGCCTGTGATCGCCGATGATGTGGAGCAGCTGCATATCTCCGGTCTGCGTACAGACCGGCCGGATGCCAAAGCTGTGCAGCTGCTGAATGTGCGGAGTTTTAAACGAAAGTGATAGGAGATATTTTTTTGAACAGGTGAGAAAAGGTCCGCGATGCGGACCTTTTCTATTTTAGAATGGATGCAAAATTCATGAAAAAGGGTGAATATAACCCTGTAAATCATAATCTTACCGGATGGAAAGAAATGCTTATATTAGTTGAACAACGTCCATATCCCGGAGAAATATGCATGAATCTTCCTTGTTTAAGTCCCGAACGGCAAGCAGGCAAATTCTTCTGTTTATAATGATAGCTGTAATTGCCTGTACACCCGCCACGCAAAAAACGTACGAACACCCCGCCTACTTCGATACGGTTTTCGCCAGGGCCTATACTATCGAGGAATCAAGCGTGGCCGCGTCCCATGCTTACCTGGAAGATGCATATGCCAGATTCCCCGAAGCAGGGAAGGCTGACCTCTTCCGGAAATACGCCTTCATGCACCTTTACAGTATGAGGATCTTTAATTACCAAAAAGCCATGTTGTATGCGGACAGCATGCTCACCTTGTTCAACGACAAATCCCTGCAGCAACGCTACCCCCTGAACTACGCTCAGGCGCTCCTTTCACGGGGAGACGTATTGCGGGATCAGAAAAAGTATAACGAAGCCTACCTGTATTTTTACCGGGGCCGCGAAGTATTACAGAAAACGAATGATACCTGCCTCTACCACGAATATGCCAGCAGGCTGGCGCTCGTCTATTACAGGCAGGAAAAATATCCGGAAGCGGCGCGTTATTTTTCGGAAACCTTCCAATGGCTGTCCCGTTGCGACACTTCCTCTTTCAACACCTTTTATGTCCTGCAGGGCATGCTGGACAATACGGCTCTCAGCTACGACAAAGCGGGCAACGACCGGCGGGCGCTTGCGTTGTACGACAGCACCCTGGATTTCATCCGAAAGCGCGGCGCAAAGTTCCTGCATATCCCGGATCAGGCCAGGGGCATAAAAGCGGCCACAGCCGTCGTGTATGGCAACAAGGGCAGTCTCCTGCTCCGCATGGGAGATACGCTGGCAGCAGAGTCCCTGTTCCGGCAAAGCATTGCCATCAATCTCCATGGCAGGGACGAAAAGAAAGACGCCCAGATGACGATGGCGAAACTCGCGGCGTTGTACCTGTCCCGCAATTTTTACGACAGCGCCCGGGCAGTATTACGGGAAATGAAATCGTCGCTGGACATGTTGCCCGACGCCGAGATCCGGCAACGCTGGCTTTCCCTTCAATGGCAATATTATGAGAAGACGGATCAGCAAAACGCGGGATATGCCGCCCTGAAGGACTATGTAACGCTGAAGGACTCCCTGGCGGCCGCCGCTCCCAAACCGGTGGTGGCGGATATCAACAAAGAATTTGAGCGCATGGCCGGCGAGCACCGGCTGGAGATACTGCAAAAAAACAACGAGCTGAAAACGGCCTACCTCTTCATCCTGGTCTTCCTGTGCCTCAGCGTGATCCTGATCGCGGTGATGATCTGGCAGAACTGGCGGAAGTCACGCCGGCATGTGGCCGCGCTCCAGCTTTTGAACCAGGAGGTCACCACGCAGCACGAACACATACAAAAAAGCCTGGCGGCACTGGAACAGAGCCAGCAGAACCATTACCGGATGATGAAGATAGTGGCGCATGACCTCCGCAATCCCGTGGGCGCCATCAATACAATCGCCAGTTTATTGTTAATGGCCAACCAGCCTGAAAGAAAAGAGCAGGACAAAGAAATGATCGAGCTGATCAGCACCTCCAGCGTAAGCGCCCTGAACCTCATTTCCGACCTGCTGGAGCTGGATACTTCCCTCACCAACATGGAAATGGAAATACTGGAAATAGACGTTGCGCTGAAATATTGTGTGGACCTGTTGCAGACGAAAGCCATGGAAAAAAATCAAAGCATCCGGCTCCACGCGGAGCCTGTGCAGGTGATGGCCTGCCCGGAGAAAATATGGCGCGTGTTCAGCAATCTTATCAATAATGCCATTAAGTTCAGCCCCGACGGCGCTCATATTGAGGTGGAACTGAAACGGCAGAACGGTAACGTAAGGGTTGCCGTGAAGGACCAGGGCATCGGTATCCCGCCGTCGATGCAGGGCAAAATATTCAGCCAGACCACCGAGGTGAAAAGGAAGGGAACCCGTGGCGAAGCATCTTTCGGTTTCGGCCTGAGTATTTCCAAACAGATCATTGAAGCGCACGACGGGATAATATGGTTTGAAACCGAGGAAGGCAAGGGCACCACTTTTTATATCGAAATGAAAGCCGCCTCCCGGAAATAAAGCGCCTGCTCTTCCTTGATTAAAATACTTAATTTTAGGTATTCCGCTTTCACCAGGCATTTCAGACCTTTAGACCTCAAAAGAACCTTATTTTTTAATGCCTGGGAAACCGGCCCCGCAGAGAAACTATCAAATATAAACCCGAAACCTTCCAGGTATCAACGCTATGTTCCATCAACTCAACTAACATTCTTAAACCTTACACAATGGACTCTTACAAAGTTGGCTCCGGCGGGCAACAGATCAGGCTTGCCATAGACATTACCAGCAATGGTATTGCCACCACCAGGGGCTTCCTCATCACCCCCACCGACCGGTCGCCCATACCCGGCTGCGCTTCGAAAGACGCGACAGGCGATATTATCCAGATGCCCATCGGCACGGCATCAGGCCTCAAAGGCAACAAGCTGCTCATCGTGACCAATATCCTGCTGTTCTGGCCGGACCCCGAAACGCGGAAGATCGAATTCGAAAAGATCACCGCGCGTTATGTGATGGACGATGGGAAAGACGGCCATAAAGAATTTCCCGAAGCGGACGTGAAAGTGGATGCGCTGGACGATTTCACGGACATCTGGCTGCACAAGACCATTAAACTGAGCTAAGCATGAAAAAAATCTTTACCCTGTTCCTGGTAGTTTGCAGCAACGCCGTTTTCGCACAATCGGAAAAAGAACCCGATCATAAATCCGTTCCGCAATCCAGCGCATTCAAGCTGGTGGATATTTCCCCTACGCTGATAGAAACGCCGGTTACGCCGAAAGCTTTCGGGCTGGGCGTTTTGCAGAGCTTCGAAAGCGGCGGGAGCTGGCCGCAGAATTACTCCGCGGAATTTACGCCTTACTGGTGGGCGCTGCCGAAGAACCGCGATGCGTATAAGTTCCTGGGCATCCGCCGGCACGACCACCCCGTTACCAAAGCGCCGGTATATCGCTCCAGCCCTTTCTCCGCGTTGAAAATGACGAATGTGTCCATCGCGTTTTTGCAGAAAGACCTGGTGCCCGATTCAGCGGAAGCTTCGCAGAAGGTATTTTCCGCCGGTTTCAGGACCACCGTTATCCGCATATATTCTTCCGCGCATGCCAATAAGCTGAACGACATCATCAACGGCGTGCGCAGCATACAGGCCGAACGGATCGCGGGACTGGTGAATTATCCCGATTTTATTGCCGCCGGCGCTGACCCTGTCAAACAGGCCGAAGCCACTAAAAAATTCGCGCGGCTGGGTACGGCGGTAGATTCGCTGAAGAAGGTGATCGAAAACCAGATGGCGCAGAAACCCGCCTTCCAGTGGGACCTTGCGGGCGCTTATGCTACTTACGGCATTGCGGATACAGCCTGGAGAACAGGCCGCGTGGGCCTCTGGACCACCGCCTCCGTGAACCTGTTGCTGAATGCGAACGGCGAAAGGACGAAACAGAACTATCTGACCATTTCCGCGTATGCGCGGTATATGTACGACAACTTCGCCAGCGAAAAGAACTTTGTGACCTGCTCCAACAGCTTCGACGTCGGTGGCCGGCTGTCGTTCGAGTTCGATCCGCTGAGCCTGGGTTTTGAGGCTATCCACCGGAATTACACCGTGGAAGGCGAGTTGCGCTCGCAGCGAATGATCGGTTTTTTGAATTACCGCGTGGGGAAAGACCTGTACCTGAACGGCGCGTTCGGCAGCGATTTCGGGATGGATAAATCCAGGATACTGGCGCTTTTTGGCCTCAACTGGGGCTTCGGCAACGAGAAGCTGACCTTCAACGATTAACCGCTTTGGATAATGAAAGCCGCCGGGGATCATGGTTCCCGGCGGCTTTGTTTTTTTGCGGGGGGCCGCCCGGCTCGTATTTCATTCCCTTTTTATATGACGCCGATCCCCTCCAAATCTCACATAAACGCACTATCTTCGCGCTTCGCCGGTGGTGGCATTTTTCGCAAACTGCTGATAATTACCACTTTACAAGAACCGGCGAAGCTGAGGGACCGGGGTTCCGCGGGGCATAAGAAATGATGCGGAAATGATAAATTGTCTGCCCCCTTCCGGTTGTTTTCTGCTAAAAAGGCAGTAAATCCTGCTTCCGGCCCCGTGGCACAATCTTCGCAGACTAGTGCTTCACAGCCATAAACAAGCTTATTTATTCTGTGTTTTAATATATTAACAAAAAACAAATGGCAACCGTAACCAGAGAGAACATTGGTTTATTAAATGATAAGATCACTGTGAAAGTGAGCCAGGAAGATTACCTTCCCAATTTCGAGAAAGCTGTGAAGCATTTTTCTAAAAATGCAAGCATTCCGGGGTTCCGGAAAGGCCAGGTTCCTGCCGGCATGATCAAAAAAATGAGCGGTCAGGCTCTCTTCCAGGATGAGGTGCTGAAAACCGTAGAAAAGGAACTGATGGGTTACCTTCAGCAGGAAAAGCTGGAGATCTTCGCCCAGCCCCTGTCTCTGGACACAGAAGCCAAATCACTCGATTACGCGCAACCTTCCGAATATAATTTCGAGTTCGAAGTGGGCCTGAAACCTTCTTTCGATGTAGACGGCCTGCTCGCCAAAACCACGCTCACCCGCTATAACGTGAAGGTTACGGATGAAGTGGTGAACCAGGAGCTGGAGCGCCTTCAGCTGAAAGGCGGTAAAATGTCCGAGCCCGAAACCATCACTTCGGACAATAACGTGCTCAGCCTGGAATTCCTCGAAACAGACGCAAAAGGCAATGTAGCCGAAGGCGCTGAAAAGAAAGAGAATTCCCTGCTGGTAAAATCCTTCTCCGAAGCCACGCAGAAAGAACTGCAGGGCAAAAAAGCCGGCGACGCCCTGGTGATCCAGCTGTCCAAGGCATTCGACAAAACCCAGGCTGAAGCCATCGTGAAAGACCTGGGCCTTGCCAACGACAAAGATTCCCTGAAAAAATACTTCCAGCTCACGATCACCAAAGTAGGCCTGATCGAAAAAAGAGAGCTGAACGAAGAATTCTTCAACGAAGTGTATCCCGGCCAGGAGATCAAAACAGAAGAGGCATTCAGGGAAAAACTGAGAGAAGAGATCGGCAAGTACTGGAAGCAGGAAGCGACCAACCACATGCACAACGATCTGTTCGAAACCCTGGTGCACGAAACACCGATCGAGCTTCCCAAAGATTTCCTCAAACGCTGGCTGCAAAAAGGCGGTGAAAACCCGAAAACAGCCGAGGAAGCCGATAAAGAATACCCGAGCTTCGACCATCAGCTGCGCTGGACCCTGATCAGCGACAAACTGATCCGTGATAATTCACTGGAAGTTTCCTTCGAGGAACTGAAAGAAAGCGCCCGTGCAAAGATCATGGGATACTACGGCCTTGGCGGCGAACAGGCAGAGTGGCTGGACAGCTACCTGGAACGCCTGCTGCAGGACGAGAAGTATGTGGATCAGACCTACCGCGAAATGATCACCCAAAAGCTGTTTGACTGGGCCGAAACGAAGGTGAACGTAAAAGAAGAGGAAATTTCTGCAGAAGATTTCGTTAAATTACCTCATAAACATCACCATCATGAACATTAATAACAACGAATTCAGGAAATATGCCATCCAGCACAGAGGAATCAGCAGCCTGGTAGTAGATAGTTACGCACGTGCCCACCAACACCAGATCAATTCCCTGACGCCGTATATTATCGAGGAACGCCAGCTGAACGTTACCCAGATGGACGTGTTCTCCCGCCTCATGGCAGACAGGATCATCTTCCTGGGCGACCCTATCAACGATTACGTGGCCAACGTGATCACCGCCCAGCTGCTGTTCCTGGAATCAGCCGACCGTAACCGCGATATCCAGATGTATATCAACAGCCCCGGCGGCTCTGTATACGCAGGCCTCGGCATTTATGATACCATGCAGATCATCAGCCCGGAAGTAGCCACCATCTGCACCGGCATGGCCGCCTCCTTCGGCGCCGTGCTGCTCGTAGCCGGCACCAAAGGCAAACGCACCGCGCTGAAACACGCCCGCGTAATGATCCACCAGCCGCATGGCGGCGCTGAAGGCCAGACCTCCGATATCGAGATCACCGCCCGCGAATTCGTAAAGCTGAAAAAAGAGCTGAACGAGATCATCGCCTCCCACAGCGGCCAGTCCGTGAAACGTGTGGAAAAGGACGGCGACCGTGACTACTGGATGACCGCAGACGAAGCCAAAGAATACGGCATTATCGACGACGTTCTGGAAAAGAACCCGAAGAAAAAAGCCGTAGAAAATAACAATCCTCAGTAATGCTGAAACGTCCCGCCCCGGCGGGACGTTTTCTTTTTCAACCCCTCCGGGAACAGGGGTTTCCCCTTTTTTTATCCATCCCCGGAATGAGACTTTCTTTTTCACCCTCCCCGGGAAAAAATGCTTAATTTTGTTGTCCCTTCAAGGGACACAGCCTTCATATTAAAATTATTTAGATGAAAGAATCCAAGATTCGCTGTTCTTTCTGCAACCGTAACAAAGACGAAGTAAGGATACTGATCGCCGGAGCGGAAGGGCATATCTGTGAGAACTGCGTGGCTAACGCCCAGGAGATCATAGAACAGGAATTGAACCCGGGCGGGGAAGCCAGAAAGGCCGCTCCTTCCCATTTTGTTCCCAAAGTTGCCAAACCGGTAGAGATCAAGCATTTCCTGGACGAATATGTGATCGGGCAGGACGACGCCAAGAAAATACTGGCCGTAGCGGTGTACAACCACTACAAACGCCTTAACCAGCAGGTTATGGAAGACGAAGTGGAGATCGAAAAAAGCAACCTGATCATGGTGGGCGAAACCGGCACCGGTAAAACCCTCCTGGCCAAATCCATCGCCAAGCTGCTGAACGTGCCCTTCACCATCGTGGACGCCACCGTGTTCACCGAAGCAGGTTACGTGGGCGAAGACGTTGAAAGCATTCTCACCCGCCTCCTCCAGGTGTGCAACTACGACGTGGAAGCCGCCGAGAGAGGCATCGTGTATATCGATGAGATCGACAAGATCGCGCGCAAGAGCGATAACCCTTCCATCACCCGCGACGTGAGCGGCGAGGGCGTGCAGCAGGGCCTGCTCAAGCTGCTGGAAGGCACCGAAGTGCTCGTTCCCCCGCAGGGTGGCCGCAAACACCCCGAGCAAAAGCTCATCAAGGTGAATACGCAGAACATCCTCTTTATCTGCGGCGGCGCGTTCGACGGTGTGGACCGCATCATTTCCCGCAGGATACAGACGCATTCCATCGGTTTCACCGTGAACAAGGAAAGGGAAGAAGACGCCCGCAAGCACATCCTCCGTTACGTGAATTCGCAGGACCTGAAACAATTCGGCCTCATCCCCGAACTGCTGGGCCGCCTGCCGATCGTAACCTATCTGAATACGCTGGACAAGGAAGCGCTGGCAGCCATCCTCACCGAGCCGCGCAATGCGCTCGTGAAACAGTACAAAAAACTGTTCAGGGTAGAAGGCATCGAGCTGTCCTTTACGCCCGACGCGGTGGATTATATCGTGGACAAAGCGCTGGAATACAAGCTGGGCGCCCGCGGCCTCCGTTCCATCTGCGAGGTGGTACTGTCAGACGCGATGTTCAACCTGCCTTCCGCGAACGAAAAAACATTCGTGCTCACCCGCGAATATTGCGCCGAGAAGCTGGATAAGAGCACACTGGTAACCTTAAGAGTAGCCTAAAACAAACCTCATGCAGGAACTGATCCAACAACTGAAAGACAAGGCCGGTATCTCCGACGAGCAGGCCGTTAAAGCGATAGAAGCCGTGAAGGATTTTGTGAAGAGCAAATTGCCGCCGGTGATAGCGGGCAACGTGGATGCGTGGTTCGAAGGAATGGCCGGCAGCGCTGCTTCAAAGCAAGACGCTGCGGACGACTTCCTGGATTAAACAGCCTTGACGATAGAGCGGTAAGCATCGTAACAGAAGCACAGCGCAAGGTCTCCCAGGTTCCTTACCGTAGAAATGATCAATAAAAGCATATGATGATATTTAAGCAGAGACGCCTTCGGGCGTCTCTTGTTGTTTATAATACAGTTCCAGTTCTTTAGCAGCCCCGTTCCTTTTCGCCCTTTTGGCCAGGAAGCTGTACAGCCATACCTGGAGTTTGTGCGGCAGGAAAGTTAGATAACTTTCACCCAATTCCAGCAAAACCGCCAGGTGACCGAGCTTTTTGGGTATCCCCTTTTTATTCACCTTCCCATCCATCGCAAGCCCGTAGGCCACCCGCAGGCAGGTTTCGAACTGCCTCGCCGGTTTCACCGTCACTTTAAACACCACCGGGTGTTTTTTGCTGGGATTAAAAAAGAGATGCTGCATATGAGACGGCACAGATGCCGTTCCACCCCTACTCAGGAAAAGAAATTCTTTTCCCGCGCGCAGGCCCAGTTCCCCTTCCACTACTTCGAAATGTTCCGTAAAGGTGGTGTGGTAGTGCAACCCGTTCCTGCCGCCCGGCGCCAGTTCCACCAGTACAGTTACGTGCGAGCCGCCGGTTTCCGCGGTTGTTTCCAGGAATGTGACCGTATCGCCAACGTAAGGATTCGAGATCGTACGCGGTAAAGCCATGTTTAAACGTTTTAATGCTGCAGGAGGTTACAGCGTTTTGAGATAGAGATAGATCGCCTGTATTTCTTCATCCGTATATTTCTCCGTCATCTTCCAGGGCATGTCGCTGTTCTGCAGCTGGCGCCCGTCGGGCGTTTTGCCGGTACGCAGCACTTTGCTGAACTCGCCCAGCGACCATTTGCCGGTGTTGCCGGAAGCGGTGATGTCGCGCGCGGGTATGCCGCCCGGCACCGGGCTGGGGCCGCCTTTCAGGTTGGGTTTGTGGCAGCCGGTGCAGGACATGGAGAGGTATTCCCCGTATTCCGCCGTGGCGCCGCGTTTCACGGCAACGCCGGGTTTGTGGTGATGATCGATTTGCTCAGCAGGTATCAGCGGAAGTTTATCCAGACCCGACAATACAGTGCCCAGCGGGCCCAGCTTATGTTCCGGGAGCTCATGATCCACCGGAGGAACAGATTTGACGTAAGCAATAAGATTTCCCAGATCATGATCGGTCATTTTATAATATTCGTAAGAAGGCATTATCAGCAAAGGTTTGCCGTTGGAACGCAGCCCGTGGCGCATGGCCAGCAGCCAGTCACGGTCTGAATAACCCGCCGGCCGGCCGCCCTTGCCCGAGGTGAGGTTGGCGGCGATGATCCTGCCCAGCGCTCCGTCGTCGATAAAGATTTTTCCTGAAAGATCTTCGCCGTGGCAGTCCCCACAGCCTTTTGTAGCGTATATATGCGCTCCGTCCGCCACAGATGCCGAATCCGTGGGAATATCGATCATCCGTACATCTACGTGGTAAGTTTTGCTCTTCTTATTATTCACGATGATATACATGGTGAAATAAAAAATAAGTACGACAGCCACCAATACGCCAATGATGCCGCCCGTCCATTTCAGTATTTTCCGCAACATGTTTGTGATTATTTTTGTTGCATCAAAATTATACCGCGTAACCCCCGCGGATAGTACGAGAAACGGATAAACATATACGTAAAACGGATTTTAGAGTTATGACCCCAAAAACAAACGGCGAGGCGTTGAATGCCATCGCGAACCACGCGTTCTTTAGAGACCATGCCACATTTCTCCCCAAAGAACAATCAGCAGAAGACGAGCTGTGGGACCCCCTGCAGGCATTAATGCACTTCCAGGTTACGGCCGGCGTGCAACGCATTTCCCTGGCAGACGCTGAGCGGCTGCAGGCAGTGAAGGATTACCTGCGCACGGAGTACCTGTGCCCGGAACTTAGCCTTGACCTGCTTTGCAGGCGGTTCGGACTGAATGAGTTCAAGCTGAAGAGAGGCTTCAAGCAGCTTTTCGGGAGCACGGTATTTGGTTTTGTACAGGAACTGAAAATGAAAACCGCGCGGCAGATGCTGGTGGAAAAACGAATGAATGTGAATGAGGTGGCGGATCACCTGGGCTATAGTTCGCCCAATCATTTCTCCGCTGCTTTTAAGAAGATGTACGGCTACCCGCCTGCAAAACTGAAAGCATTTATCGTATTCTGACAGCCCCAATAGAAAACCGCCTCGGTTGAGGCGGTTTCACATTTGGAGTAGAAATTTTCTCGATCTTTCTTGTTTTGTGTTTAGGTTGATAAATTGGTAAGGAAAGTAATTAACCCAAATTTAACTTTCTGTTTACACATTTCCATCACACTAAGGTGTAAATATTAAAAAAAATGTAAAAAAGCAAGTGCCGGCCTGCTAAATCTTAACAGACCAGCACTTTTACAAGTTATCAAAATATATACTTTGTTGAAAGAAAGTTCGAGGACTGATCGCTGACGATCTTATTGATCAGCGCTTTATTCTCTTCTGTTTGTTTGGTAGCCACCAGCGAGCGGATACTGAACGCCCTCAGCGCGTCAAAAACAGAAAGTGTCGCTTCGGCGGAATCTTTCCTGCCCGTGAAGGGGAAAATGTCCGGCCCGCGCTGGCACTGGCAGTTGATGTTCACGCGGCTCACCTGGTTCACCAGCGGGTCTATCAGCGACGCCAGCTCTTCCGCATCGTTGGAGAACAAGGCCACCTGCTGGCCGTGATCCGCTTCGATGAGGTAATTGATCGGCGTTTCGATGCTGTCGAACGGGATAACCGGTATCACGGGGCCGAATTGTTCCTCGCGGTAGAGTTTCATTTGTTCATTCACAGGATACACAATGGCAGGATACACAAAAGAGGCATTTGCAGCCCCGCCATGCGTGTTGATCACCTTTGCCCCATGTGCTACCGCATCGGCCACGCAACTCTGTAAATAACCCGGTTTCTGCGGTTCTGGCAGGGGTGTGAGGAACACGTCCTTCTCCCAGGGCATGCCGAATTTCAGCTTGCCCACAGCGGCGCTCATTTTTTCAAGGAAGGCGTCCGCCACTGAGCTATGCACGAAAATTATCTTGATGGCGGTGCAGCGCTGCCCGTTGAATGAAAGCGAGCCGAGCACACATTCTTTCACCGCAAGGTCGATGTCTGCCTTGTCGGTGATGATGGCTGCATTTTTTGCATCCAATCCGAGAATGGCGCGGAGGCGGTTCACCTTCGGGTGCATTTTCTTCAGCTGGTTGGCCACCTTGCTGGACCCGATGAGCGTGAGCACGTTGATCTTGCCGCTTTCCATCAGCGGCGCGATGATCACGTTGCCGCGGCCGTAAATGGTATTTACCACGCCTTTCGGGAAACAATCGCGGAAAGCTTCCAGCAGCGGGTAATGCAATAAGGTGCCGTGTTTCGGAGGTTTGAACAGCAGCGTATTGCCCATGATGAGCGCGGGAATAAGCGTTGTAAAGGTTTCATTCAACGGGTAGTTGAACGGCCCCATGCACAGCACCACGCCGAGCGGGCTGCGCCTGATCTGGCCGATGATGCCCTGTTCTATGGCAAAGCCGGACGATTTGCGGTCCAGGTCCTTCAAAGCATCGATGGTCGCGTTGATGTATTCCACCGTGCGGTCGAATTCCTTGATGGAATCTGCATAAGACTTCCCGATCTCCCACATGATAAGCTGCACCACTTCCTGTTTTTTGGCGATCATTTTGCCGGTGAACTTCTCCACGCAGGCAATGCGTTCGGCAACAGACATGGTAGGCCATTCCCCGCGCCCGTCGCGGTACGCGCGGATGGCGTCGTTGAGGGAGGCCATGGCTTCTTCTTCGCCGCAGAGCGGGTACGAGCCGATCACTTTGCGTTCGAGGCCATTGGGCGTTTTGATGCAGATGGGAGATAATACGGTGTGCACATCGCCGGTCCAGGGTTTCATTTCCCCGTCCGAGAGGTATTCGCGCTGGTGGATTTCGGCCGGCAGTTTAAATTCCTCCGGGATGGCGTCTTCTGTTAGGAAAAGATGGTCTAATTGTTCTTCAAAAGTGGTCATAACTCAGGGTAATTAAATAAAAAATCAGGATAATGTATTGTTGCTCATGCTATAACAGGTGTAAAGTACGAATGTCCAATAATAATTTTGCAACAGCACATGATAAATTAATATTGCTCCGGATGCACTTCCTTCGGCAATGCAACCGATTGCAAAATTAAGACGTTTGGGGTTGGGAATTGTCATGCAGGGTTAAAAACTTCATAACTAAAGAGGGTGTACCAATACCGGCACACCCTCTCCTTATGTTTGACCACTTGTTTGATGTTTTATTGTTTCAATGCTTCCCTCGCGATAACGATCTTTTGTATTTCCGAGGTGCCCTCGCCGATGGTGCAGAGCTTGGCGTCGCGGTAGAATTTTTCTACCGGGAAATCTTTGGTGTAACCATAGCCGCCGAAGATCTGCACAGCTTCGTTGGAGGCGGACACAGCAATTTCCGAAGCGTAGTATTTGGCCATGGCGGCTTGTTGGGTCATGGGCAGATGCCTGTTCTTCATATCCGCGGCCTGCATGGTAAGCAGTTCGGCGGCCGTGATCTGGGTAGCCATGTCTGCCAGCTTGAAGGCGATGCCCTGGAAATTGGCGATCGGCTGGTCGAACTGGTGGCGTTCTTTAGAGTATTTCACCGCAGCATCGTATGCGCCTTTTGCAATGCCGAGGGAAAGCGCGGCAATGGAAATACGCCCGCCATCCAGCACTTTCATGGATTGGATAAATCCTTCCCCTTCGTTGCCGATCAGGTTTCCGGCGGGTATGCGGCAATTATCGAAGATCATTTCCGCGGTTTCGGATGCGCGCATGCCGAGCTTGTTCTCTTTTTTACCGCCGCTGAAACCCGGCGTTCCGCGCTCTACGATGAACGCGCTCATGCCCCGGCTGTCCCTCACTTCGCCGGTGCGGGCGATCACCACGGCCACGTCGCCGCTTTTACCGTGGGTGATCCAGCATTTGGTGCCGTCGATCACCCATTCATCGCCTTCTTTTTTTGCCACGCATTTCATGTTCATCGCGTCGGAACCGGTGTTGGGCTCTGTAAGGCCCCAGGCGCCGATCCACTCCGCGGTGGCAAGTTTGGGCAGGTATTTCTGTTTTTGTTCTTCGTTGCCGAATTGCAGGATATGACCGGTGCAAAGCGAATTGTGCGCCGCTACGCTGAGGCCGATGGCGCCGCAGATGCGGGAGATCTCGCTGATGACCGTTACATACTCAAGGTATCCCAGGCCGGAGCCGCCGTATTGTTCAGGCACCAGCACGCCCATAAGGCCCAGTCCGCCCATCTTTTTGAAAAGTTCTGTCGGAAAAACCTGCGATTCATCCCACTCCAGCACGTGGGGCTGGATATGTGTCTTACCGAAATCCCGGATCACCTGGGCTATCTGTTGTTGCATGTCCGTTGGCTGAAAATTCATAACCTGAAAATTGGGTTTAATTGATCGCTAAGTATTTTTCAATTTTACGATAAATGGAGTCATCTACCAAAGCGAGGGCACGGAGTGCCTCTACCTCCCTGAAAGGCCCGTGGGCACTGCGATATCGTACAATCACACGGGCCAGTTTCGTGTTGATGTATGGATGTAGGGCCAAAGATTTATCATCTGTATCGTTCAGGCTGATCTTTCTTAGAGAAACATCACCCAGCCGGAGGAACGGTTGAATTTTATTAAATACAGAATCCGCCAATCCATATACTTCCCCTACCTGCCGGGTATCATAAAAGCCTCCGAGCCGCTCCCGGAAGCCCACAATCCTCTTTGCGAGAGTTGGCCCGATGCCCGGCAAACGTTCCCATTGCGCGGAATCCGCGGCGTTGATATCTATAACTGGAACGGGCATACGTCTTCCGCTGAACGGGCTGCGGCTTCCATAATAGGCATGCCTGCCGCTGTCGTGGTGGAAATTACGCCAGCCCTGCCTGCCGCTGTCCCGGTAAAAATTGCGCCAGTGGTGTTTTCCGTCATCATATTTTCCGCCGTAACGCCTTTCATTTTTCCAGCGCCCGCTGTCACGCCAGCGGGAACGGTATTGCTGCGAAGCGGCTTCCCGCTCTGCCTCCATCAAAGCGGCAATTTCACCGGCAACGGCATGTAATCCTGAAGTATCCGCCACAGGCGGCTGATGAAAAAAATGATCCCACGCGGAAGGCAGGCATTGCAGGAGCAGGATAAGGCTTAACAAACAGGCAATCCCCCGCCGCTCCTTGCGGGAGAATTCAAAAAACTGGTTCGGCACAAACAATGGTTATTGATCTTCGCCGAATGTCTGATTAATTTTTGAATGGAAAAAATTTTCAATGAAGGGCATCACAATTCCACTTCCAGTCCATCATATGCAAGGTGCATCCCTTCGGGCAACGTGGGTTCCACCTCGGCATGCAATCCAAGCTGGTGGCTGATATGCGTGAAGTATACCTTCGGCACTTCCAGTTCCCGGCCTAAGGCGATGGCTTCTTCCAATGTAAAATGCGAGATATGTTTTTCGCGGCGCAGCGCGTTCAGCACGAGCACTTTTGAGCCGCGGATCTTTTCCTTCTCTTCGGGTGAAATATAATTGGCGTCGGTAATGTAGGTGAAATCGCCGAAGCGGAAGCCCAGCACGGGCATTTTATGGTGCAGCACGTTAACGGGAATAAAGGTCAGCCCGTTGATGGTAAAAGGATCATCGAGGATGGTACGCAGGTTCAGCTCGGGAATGCCGGGATATTTAAAGTCCGCAAAAGCATACGAGAACTCGCGGATGATCACGTTCTGCGAATAGTCGGACGCGTAAATATCGATCGGCTGCTGCTGGAAAAAATTGAACGCGCGGATATCGTCCATGCCCGCGATGTGATCTTTATGGGAATGCGTGATCACGACGGCCTCCAGGCGTTTCACCTGTGCGCGGAGCATCTGGTAGCGGAAATCGGGCGTGGTATCTATCACGATATTGCCCCCTTCGGACTGGATGAGGATGCTGCTGCGCAGGCGCTTGTCCCGCGCGTCTGCGGAGGCGCACACGCTGCATGGGCAGGCTATTACCGGCACGCCCTGCGAGGTTCCCGTTCCAAGGAAAATAACTTTCACGGCTGCTTATTCTGTTTCGGATTCGGAGGGAGGAGTTTCTTCGCCGGCGGCTTCAGCATCTTTGCTGTCCATCACCTGGCGGTACAGTTTCTGGCTTTCCGGCGTCAGGAAGCCTTCTTCCAGGTTAATGGAAGGCAGGATGTCCATCAGCGTGTTGATGCGGCCTTCCACGTTCAGGAATTTGTTGATCACCACCACTTTTTTGTGCTCCAGTACGCAATAACCGGAATTGAAGGTGCCTTTCTCATACCGCAAAATATACTTTGCCTCCTCAAATATCTTTTCCAGCTTCGCCAGGTTGTTGGGGGTACTCTTCAGATTCATATTGTCTCCTTTTTATGCTATTTGCTTACCATCCTCGCCACGGGCACGATCATCTCCTCGAGTGAAATGCCGCCGTGCTGGAAGGTGTTGCGGTAATAGTTCACGAAATAATTATAGTTGTTGGGATAGCAAAGATACCCGTCTTCGCGGGCAAAGATATAAGAAGAATTGACATTCGGCTTGGGCAGCCCTGCATCGCGGGGGTCGCGGAAGGCGAGCACTTCCTTCGGATCGTAGTTCAGGTTGCGCCCGTGCTTGTAACGCAGGTTGGTGGTGGTCTGTTTGTCGCCGATCACTTTCACCGGCGTTTTTACGCGCACGCTGCCATGGTCTGTAGCCACAATAAGATTGATCTTCTTATCGGCCAGCCGCTTCAGCGCCTGGTACAATGGCGAATGTTCGAACCAGCTGGCCGTGATGGAACGGTACGATATCTCGTCGCCCGCCAGCTCTTTCAGCACTTCCATTTCGGTGCGGGCATGGCTGAGCATGTCCACGAAATTATATACGATCACGTTCAGCGGGTAATTGAGCAGGTTGTGCATATTGTTCACCATATGCTGCCCGTCTGCGTGATTGGTCACTTTGGTGTAGGAAAAGCGCGGGTCCATTTTGAGGCGGGCCAGCTGCGCGGCGAAGAAAGCTTCCTCGTACAGGTTCTTCCCGCCTTCTTCGTCGTCGTTCTTCCACTCCTGCGGGAACTTCGCTTCGATGTCTACCGGCAGCATACCGGCAAATATGGCATTGCGGCTGTATTGGGTGGAAGTGGGGAGGATGCTGTAAAAGGTATCTTCCTCCACCATGCGGAACGATTCGCCGAAAATGGGCTGAATGGTTTTCCACTGGTCGTACCGCAGGTTATCTATAAGTATAAAGAAGTTGGGCACGGTGGGATCCAGCAGGGGAACGACCTTCTGGCTGAACAGGGTATGGCTCATCACCGGCACGTCCTGCGTTTTGGGCTGCATCCAGCTGCTGTAGTGGCGGCTGATGAACTTGGCGAATTCGGTATTGGCCTCGGCCTTCTGGGAATGCAGCACTTCCAGCATTTCGGGCGCATCGCTCTTGCTCATTTCCATTTCCCAGTACACGAGCTTTTTATAGATCTCCGCCCATTCCGTATGGTTCGGGTTATCGTTCAGCGCCATGAACAGCGTGCGGAACTGCTGCTGGTAGGCCGTGGTGGTCTTTTCAGCCACCAGGCGCTTGTTGTCTATGATCTTTTTAAGGCTCAGCAGCACCTGGTTGGGGTTCACCGGTTTAATGAGGTAATCGGTGATCTGCGAGCCGATAGCTTCGTCCATCACGTTCTCCGCCTCGTTCTTGGTGATCATCACGACAGGTATCTGCTGGTCCATTTCCTTGATCTTGCCGAGGGTTTCGAGACCGGTGATGCCGGGCATGGACTCGTCCAGCAGCACCACGTCCACGATATTGTCCTTCAGGAATTCCAGCGCGTCGTAACCATTGGTAAGGGCGGAAACATTGTAACCTTTGCTTTCGAGGAAGATAATCTGTGATTTGAGCGACTCTATTTCATCATCTACCCAGAGTATGTTGATTTGATTCATGTTGTTCCTTTAGGATATTGACAGGATCCGGTTGTCAATTACGAATTACGAATATATTTATGATTTATTGCTATTTATTTGGAATAGGTCAAAAATCATACCCGCCACCCGGGTTTGGGCAAGGACTTCGCTCCCGGAGGAGGGTACTGTATTAAAAATTTTGTTAAATTATCGGCTGCCGCTTAATACCTTGTGGCCGGAAAAGTTACCTTCAATGGTGTAGATTTGTACCGATTGATCATAAAAACAGATGACTGACCGCAAACGAAAGATCGTAAATGACCCGGTATACGGGTTCATCACCATCGATCATCCATTGATTTTCAGCCTTATATCGCATCCATATTACCAGCGCCTCCGGCGTATCCACCAGATGGCCCTTGCGCACCTGGTATACCCGGGAGCCATGCATACGCGTTTTCATCACAGCATGGGCGCGTATCACCTGATGAGCTGTGCGCTGAGTGAACTGAGGGGAAAGGGCGTTGTTATTACGGAGGAAGAGGAAGTGGCCGCGAAAATGGCTATATTATTGCACGACATCGGGCATGGGCCTTATTCCCACGCCCTGGAACATACCCTGGTGGAGGATGTGTCGCACGAGGAGATCTCCCAGTTGCTGATGCAGACGCTGAACCGGGAAATGAACGGGGCGCTGGACCTTACCCTGGCGGTCTTTAACAACCGGTACCCTAAAAAATTCCTGCACCAGCTGGTTTCCAGCCAGTTGGATGTAGACCGGATGGATTACCTGAGCAGGGACAGCTTTTATACCGGGGTATCCGAAGGAGTGATCAGTTATGACCGCATCATCAAAATGCTCACCGTTCACGACGGGGAGCTGATGGTGGAGGAAAAAGGGATCTATTCCATTGAAAAGTTCATTGTAGCGCGCCGGCTGATGTACTGGCAGGTGTACCTTCATAAAACCGTGCTGAGCGCGGAAAGTATGCTGGTAAAGGTGCTCCGCCGGGCCAAAATGCTGGCCGGGAGGGGCGTAGAGCTGTTTGCCTCCCCTGCCCTCAGGTATTTCCTGTACAACCGCATCGGGCGGGAGGAATTTGAGCGGGACCAGGAATGCCTGCGACAATTTTGTTTATTAGATGACTATGATATCATGGGCGCCATTAAAGTATGGACCCAACACCCGGACAAAACGCTCAGCCTCATTTGCGGCTGGCTGGTGAACCGGGAACTTTTTAAGGTCCAACTCAGCGACAAGCCGTTCGAACCTGGGCTGGTGGGGGATTTTAAGAAAAAAGTTCGTGAGCGCTGGGGGTTAACGGAAGAGGAAGCGGATTATCTCGTATTTACAGATACCGCCAGCCTCAAAGCCTATGATGCAGACGACGAGGAGATCAACATTTTATTTAAGGATGGCCAGGTGAGAGACATTTCTTCTATCGATAATGCCCTTGTATCGCATACTTTGGCAAGACCGATAAAAAAATTCTACATTTGTCATCCAAAATTCTAGGCTAACAACGTTTTATACGAACTCAACATGTTAGGGAATACATTCATATTATCCGGAGACGGCCTGGAAGGTAACATTTCAACTTATAATTATGCAATTTAGCGCATTACAGCTGGCTACCATACTGAACGGGAAGCTGGAAGGAGACCCGGAAGTGAAAGTGCACAATATCGCCAAGATAGAGGAGGCAGGAGATGGTATGCTGAGCTTCATCGCCAATCCCAAATACGAGGAGTTCATTTATACCACGCAGGCTTCTATCCTGATCGTAAACGATACGCTTGAGATAGAGCGGGCGATCAAACCTACGCTGATCCGTGTAAAGGACGCGTACAGCTCCTTTGCCCTTCTCCTGGAAAAATACCAGCAAATGGTCGGCGCAGGAGCCAAAACGGGCATCCAGCAGCCATCCCATGTGCCTTCTTCGGTTAAAATAGGCCAGAACGTGTTTATCGGCGCCTTCGCCTACCTGGGTGAGAACGTGGTGCTGGGCGACAATGTGAAGATCTATCCCGGCGTATACCTCGGCGATAATGTGAAGATCGGCAATGGCTCCGTGCTGTACCCCGGCGTGAAAGTGTACGACAACTGCGTGGCGGGCAACCGCGTGATCCTTCATGCCGGCTGCGTGATCGGCGGGGACGGCTTCGGGTTTGCCCCGCAGTCTGACGGTACCTATAAAAAAGTGCCCCAGGTGGGCAACGTCATCATCCACGACGATGTGGAGATCGGCGCCAATACGACCATAGACAGGGCTACGATGGGCTCCACCGTGATCCACTCCGGCGTGAAGCTGGACAACCTGATCCAGATAGCCCATAACGTGGAGATCGGCAACAGCACCGTGATTGCGGCGCAAACCGGGGTTTCCGGCAGCACCAAGATCGGGAAGAACTGCGTGATAGGCGGCCAGGTGGGCATTGTTGGCCACATCCAGATAGCCGATGGCACGAAGATCAACGCCCAGAGCGGACTTTCAAAATCCATAACCGCTCCCAACACGTCTTTAACGGGTTCCCCGGCATACGATTATAAAAGTTCACTGAAAAGTCAGGCAATTTTTAGAAATTTGCCGGACCTTGAAAAGCGGGTAAAGGAGCTGGAAGACATGGTGAAGCAGCTGCTGGCCGAAAAAGCCGGTGTGTAAGGGAAACCTTCCCGCCGGGATCACTTCACGTTTGGCAAGGAGTTTAACGCATTGAATACGAAGATATAATGATGGATAATCAGCAACAGAACCAACAAACCCTGCAAGGCCCTGTGACTATATCGGGCGTTGGTTTGCACACAGGCGCTCATGTGAATATGACGCTCAAGCCGGCCATGCCTGGCTTCGGGATCAAGTTCCAACGCATAGACCTCCCCGATCAGCCCATCGTAAAAGCTGATGTGGACTACGTGGTGGATACCGCCCGCGGCACCACCCTTGAGCATAACGGCGCCCGTGTAAGCACTGTGGAGCATATCCTCGCCGCACTCGTGGGCAAAGGAGTGGATAATGTGCTGATTGAGCTCAACGGCCCTGAGATCCCCATTATGGACGGCAGTTCCATGCCCTTCATCGAAGTGATCGAAGAAGTGGGCATACAGGAGCAGGACGCCAAAAAGATCTGGTATTCCATAGACACCAATATCAATTACTACGACGAGGTAAAGAAAGTGGAAATGGTGGCGCTGCCGGCGGTAGACTACCGCATCACCGCCATGATCGACTTCAACTCGCAGGTGCTGGGCACACAACACGCCAACCTGAAGAGCCTCAGCGATTTCAAAAAAGAGATCGCGCCCTGCCGTACGTTCGTATTCCTGCATGAGCTGGAATACCTGCTGGCCAACAATCTCATCAAAGGCGGCGACATCAACAACGCCATCGTGGTGGTAGACAGGGCGGTGTCGGAAGACGAGCTGAAGCGCCTGGCCAAAGCCTTCGACCGTGAAGAGATCGCCGTGCAGCAGCGCGAAGGCATCCTCAACAACGCAGAACTGCATTTCCCCAACGAACCGGCGCGCCACAAGCTGCTGGACATCGTGGGAGACCTTGCCCTGATAGGCTATCCCATCAAGGCGCATATCATCGCCAACCGTCCCGGTCACGCTTCCAACGTGGAGTTTGCCCGTAAGATCAAGGCGTATATCAAAAAGAACAAACACAACCGGGACGTACCTATTTACGATCCCAACCAGCCGCCGATCTATGATATCAACCGGATCGTGCGCACCATGCCGCACCGTTACCCGATGCTGCTGGTAGACAAGATCATCGAACTGAGCGATACCCGTGTAGTGGGCGTAAAGAACGTAACTTTCAATGAACAGATATTCCAGGGCCACTTCCCCGGGAACCCGGTAATGCCGGGCGTGCTGATCTGCGAAGCGCTCGCACAGGTAGGCGGAATCCTCGCGCTGAACCCTATGCCGGACCCCGAGAACTATGATACCTATTTCCTGAAGATCGATAACTGCAAATTCAAACAGAAAGTATTGCCCGGCGATACCATGGTATTGAAAATGGAGCTGCTCAGCCCCATCCGCAGAGGTCTGGTGGAAATGAGAGGAACGGCATTCGTAGGCAACAAGGTATGCACAGAAGCTGACATGGTTGCTCAAATTGTTAAACGCGAAGGAACAAAATAACAGCATGATTCACCCGCTCACATACATCCACCCGGACGCCAAAGTAGCGCCCAATGTAAAAATTGATCCGTTTACTGTTATTCATAAAAATGTTGAGATCGGGGAAGGCACCTGGATCGGTTCCAATGTGACCGTGATGGAAGGCGCCCGGATCGGCAAGAACTGCCGCATCTTCCCCGGAGCGGTGATAGCAGCCATTCCGCAGGACCTCAAATTCGAAGGCGAGGATACCCTGGTGGAAATCGGCAACAACACCACCATCCGTGAATACGTGACCGTTAACAGGGGTACCAAAGACCGCTGGAAGACCTCCATCGGCAACAACTGCCTGATCATGGCCTATAGCCATATCGCGCACGACTGTACGGTTGGCGATTACTGCGTTTTTTCCAACAACACCACCCTGGCCGGCCACATCACCGTGGGCGATCATGTAGTGCTGGCGGGAATGGTAGCCGTTCAGCAGTTCTGCAAGATCGGCGACCACGCTTTCGTAACCGGCGGCTCGCTGGTGCGGAAAGACGTTCCCCCCTACGTGAAAGCGGCAAGGGAGCCCCTCTCCTACGTGGGCGTAAACTCCATCGGCCTCAAACGCCGCGGCTTTTCGCTGGACAAGATCAACCACATCCTGGACATTTACCGGATACTCTTCGTAAAAGGCAACAATATTTCCAAAGCCATCCGCATCATTGAAGCCGAGTTCCCGGCCACGGACGAAAGAGATGAGATACTCTCCTTCATCCGCGATTCCGGCCGCGGCATCATGAGAGGGTACAGCACCAGGGCGAATGACGATCTCGCTTAACCAGGTAGGCAAGCGGTTCAACTACGACTGGATATTCCGTCGTTTCACCTATACATTCTCCGGTACAGGCCATTACGCCATCCTGGGGCCAAACGGGTCCGGCAAATCCACTTTGCTGCAGATCGTTAGCGGCCACCATCATCATAGCGAAGGCGAGGTACAATATCTTTTCAACGAACAGGTGCTCCCGCAGGACCAGTTCTTCCGCCATTGCGCCATCGTAGCGCCCTACCTGGAGCTGGTGGAAGAATTTACGCTGGAGGAATGTTTCGATTTCCATCTTCACTTCAAATCTTTCCTTCCCGGCTTCAAAGCCCGGGAAATTGCAGGCATCGTTGGACTGGAAAAAGCCTGGCACAAACAGGTGCGTTATTTCTCCTCCGGGATGAAACAGCGCGCCCGCCTTGCTTTGGCGATCTTTTCAGACGTGCAGGTGCTGCTGCTTGACGAGCCCTGCACTAATCTCGATGCGCCGGGCATCGCCCTGTACCAGCAGCTGGTAAGGGAATACTGCGGCAACCGGCTCGTGATCGTAAGCTCCAACGACGAGGCGGAATACGGATTTTGCAAAGAACGTATACAGATCAGCGATTATAAGTAGTACTTTTAATTATTCATGTGAATATTAAAAATTCCCTATGAGCATTCCAAACAAGAAAGTAGTGAATGGCTGGGCCATGTATGACTGGGCCAATTCAGTGTATAACCTTGTTATTACCACCACGTTCTTCCCCATCTATTACCTGGGCGTAACCCGCTCCAAATTCGGCGGCGACGATGTGGTGTTCTTTGGTAAAACGCTGAAGAACTCGGTATTGTACGACTACGTGCTGTCCGCCGCTTATCTTATTATCGCTCTCAGTCTTCCTATCCTTTCCTCTATCGCGGATACAAGAGGGAATAAAAAGAATTTCCTTCGTTTTTTCTGTTACCTGGGCTCCTTTGCCTGTGCGTCGCTGTTCTTTTTTACAGACAACAGGCCGCTGGAACCGGGTATGCTCTCCGTTATGCTGGCCGCTATCGGCTTCTGGGGCGGGCTCGTGTTCTATAACTCTTACCTGCCGGAGATCGTTGCGCCTGAATACCAGGACCGTGTGAGCGCACGCGGTTTTTCATTCGGCTACATGGGTAGCGTGCTGATGCAGCTGATAGGCTTTGCATTGGTAACCCTTCATCCTTTCGGCATTACAGACGGCGAAGCCGTACGCATTACTTTCCTCCTTGTCGGCGTCTGGTGGTTCGGTTTCGCGCAGGTCACCTTTAAACGCCTGCCCGCCTCCAAACCCGCCATCAGCGAGCATACCGGCAGCGTGTTCAAAGACGGGTTCGTGGAGCTGAAAAAAGTGTACGCGCAGGTGCGCGTAATGCCCGTCCTGAAAAGGTTCCTCCGGGCGTTTTTCTTTTACAGCATGGGCGTGCAGACCGTGATGATGGTGGCCGTTATTTTCGCCTCGGTGGAACTGAAGATGGAATCTACCAATCTCATTATCTGCGTGGTGCTCATCCAGCTGGTGGCCATTCTCGGCGCATGGGGCATGGCCAGGCTTTCAGGCCGCTTCGGCAACTTTAAGGTGCTGATCGCCACTGTGCTGCTGTGGATCGGGGTATGCATCAACGCCTATTACATTACCACCGAATCACAGTTCTACATCCTCGCGATGGCCGTGGGCCTGGTAATGGGCGGCATCCAGTCGCTGAGCCGCTCCACATACGCCAAGCTGATCCCGGAAACCCGCGACACCGCTTCTTTTTTCTCCTATTACGACGTCACCGAAAAAATGGCCATTGCCATCGGGGTGTTCAGCTTCGGGTATATCGAGCACATGACCAACAACATGCGCACGTCTGTATTGGTATTGATCGGATTTTTCACCATCGGCCTCATCTGGCTTTTTTCTGCTTTGCAGAAACAACGTAGATTAGCAAACGGAAAACCGCAGGCGCCCGCATTCGAAAACAGGGCATAGCCTGCGGGAAGAAAACCTTAACGGATGCAATTACACACGATCAATACCGGCCTTTTTAAACTGGACGGCGGCGCCATGTTCGGCGTTGTGCCCAAAACCATCTGGCAGAAACTGAACCCGCCCGACAGCAACAACATGTGCACCTGGGCCATGCGCTGCCTGCTGATGGAAGATAACAACCGCCTCATCCTGATAGACAACGGCATCGGTAATAAACAGGACGAAAAATTCTTCAGCCACTATTACCTGCATGGCGACGATACGCTGGACAAATCGCTCAAAGCCCTCGGCTACCACCGCGACGACATCACCGACGTATTCCTCACCCACCTGCACTTCGACCATTGCGGCGGCAGCATAGAACGGCAGGGCGACAAGCTGGTGCCTGCCTTCAAAAACGCCACCTACTGGAGCAACGAAGCACACTGGAAATGGGCCACCAATCCCAACGACAGGGAAAAAGCCTCTTTCCTGAAAGAAAATATCCTGCCCATCCAGCAGAGCGGCCAGCTGAAATTCATTGCGCAGCAGGACGGTATTGCATTTACCGACCACATGCGCGTGCGTTTTGCCTTTGGCCATACGGACGCCATGATGCTGCCGGAGATCCGCTACAACGGCCGTACGCTGGTGTACATGGCAGACCTGCTGCCTTCCGCCGGCCACATCCCGCTGCCGTATGTGATGGCCTACGATATGTTCCCGCTCACCACCCTGGAAGAGAAAAAACGCTTCCTCATCGAAGCCAGCGAACGGGAATATGTGCTGTATTTCGAGCACGACCCGGCCATCGAATGCGGCATTTTGCACAGCACCGAAAAAGGCATCAGGCTGAAAGAATCATTCCCGTTAAGCGCATTGTAATCACCCATATAAAACATTTAACCATGCAAAAATTACTTACCCGCATCCTGCCCGTAGCCGCAGCGATTGCGTTTGCAGCCTGCCAGGGCGGAAACACTTCCACCAATACCGCAGCCCTGAAAGATTCACTGGAAATTGATTCCCTCTCCTCCGTTGTGATGACCATCCACGACGAAGGCATGGCCAAAATGATGACCATCCGCCGGCTGAAAGAGCGCGTAGTGGAAGTGAAAGACAGTCTTGCCGCGAAAAAGGCCGACACCGCCGCTTACTTTGTGACCGCCAACCTGCTGGACAGCGCCACCAGCGCGATGAACAGCTGGATGACCGGCTACGACATGGAGTTGAAAGATAAGAACGCACCCGAGAAAAAAGCTTACCTCGAAGCGGAGAGAAAGAAGATCGCAGATGTGCAGGACCTGATGAGCAACAGCATCAAAGGCGCCAAAACCTTACTGAAAGAAGAATAGTCCCTGTCTTAATTAAAAACTGTCCACATGGCTAACCAGGAAGCATTTTCCGAATACATCAAAAACGGCTATACGTTCAAAGGCGAACATTTTAAACTGGGCTGCGCCATGCTGAACGGCGAGGTGGTGACCGGCGCGGATGTGATGCTGCCGCTCAAGACCCTGAACCGCCACGGCCTGATCGCGGGCGCTACCGGCACCGGTAAAACCAAGACCCTGCAGGTGATCGCCGAGGGCCTCAGCGACGCCAGCGTGCCCGTTATGCTCATGGACATCAAGGGCGACCTCAGCGGTATAGCGGCCGCCGGTGCTTCCAATGCAAAGATCGAAGAGCGGTACACGAAGATCGGCGGCACATGGAGCCCCGCGGCTTACCCCGTGGAGCTGCTGAGCCTCAGCCAGGAAAAAGGCGTGCGCCTCCGCGCCACGGTGACCGAATTCGGCCCCGTGCTGCTGTCGAAGATACTGGAGCTGAACGATACGCAGGCCGGCCTGGTAGCCATGATCTTTAAATACTGCGACGATCACAAGCTGCCGCTGCTGGACCTGAAGGACTTTAAAAAAGTGCTGCAGTTCGTTAGCGACGAAGGCAAGAAGGAGCTTGAAAAAGACTACGGCAAAATATCCACCACTTCCACCGGCACCATCCTGCGGAAAGTGATAGAGCTGGAGCAGCAGGGCGGCGCCTTGTTCTTCGGTGAAAAATCCTTTGAAGTGGACGACCTGATGCACATCGGGGACGACGGCCGCGGGAAGATCTCCATTGTGCGCGTAACAGACATACAGGACCGGCCGAAACTCTTTTCCACCTTCATGCTCAGCCTGCTGGCCGAATTGTACGCCACGCTCCCGGAAGAAGGTGATATGGACAAACCCAAGCTGGTGATGTTCATAGACGAGGCGCACCTCATTTTCCAGGAAGCCAGCGACGCGCTGCTGCAGCAGATCGAGACTATCATCAAGCTCATCCGTTCCAAGGGTGTGGGCATCTTTTTCTGCACACAGAACCCGATGGACGTGCCGGCTTCCGTGCTGGGCCAGCTGGGCCTGAAAGTGCAGCACGCCCTTCGCGCGTTCACCGCCAACGACCGCAAGGCCATCAAACAAACGGCGGAGAACTACCCGCTTTCCGATTTCTACAAAACCGATGAGCTGCTCACCCAGATCGGCATTGGCGAAGCGCTGGTAACCTGCCTCAGCGAAAAAGGCACGCCTACGCCACTCGCCGCCACCATGCTGGTAAGCCCCCGTTCGCGGATGGATATTCTCAACCCGGAAGAGCTGGACCAGCTGGTAAGCAGCTCCAAGCTTGTGAAAAAATACAATACCGAGATAGATACCGAAAGCGCTTACGAGATACTGAACGCCAAGCTGGAAGAAGCTGCTGAGCGAACCAAAGCCGAAGAAGAAGCCCCGGCGAAGAAAAGCAGGGCGAAAGAAGAAAAAGGCCTGCTGGAAACGATCATGACCAGCTCAGCCGCAAGGCAGGCAGGCCGTACCGCCGCGAACGTGATCACCCGCAGCCTGCTGGGCGCGCTGGGGCTGGGCGGGCGAAGCAAAAAGAAAACAAGCTGGTTCTAAGCATTAAAAACATTGCCATGGTCAATGTCATAATTGCCGGGCTGGGACTGGTTTACAGCATCCTCGGCGCCTGGATGTGGAAAAAGCCCCCGCGGAAGATCAACCTGCTGGCCGGTTATCGCACGGCCCGGTCCATGAAAAGCCAGGCGGCCTGGGATTTTGCGCAGGTATATGCAGGCAGGCTCATGTGCCTTTGCGGACTGGCTTTGCTGCTGGTGGCGGCACCACTGTTCTGGCTTTCCGGTTACAATTACGAGACAACGAACCCGGCGTTGATTGTATTGCTTCCGATCATTCCGGTAGTTGCAGCTACGATAATTCCTTTATATTTTACAGAGCGAAAACTCAAACAACTTTTCGATAACGAAGGGAATCCGAAAAAATAAAAGATATGTCAGCACCGATCAAAACAGGTTTATGCTCTTACGGCCACAGCGGTTATGCGTTCCATGCGCCGTTCATTCACGTGCACCCGGGCTTTGAGCTTACGGCCGTAGTGGAACGCAGCAAGCACCTCACGCAGCAACGTTATCCATATGTGAAAATTTACCCGGACGTGCAGGCGCTGTTCAAAGACCCGAACCTGGAACTGATCGTGGTGAATACACCCAACTATACACACTACGAGTATTCCAAAGCCGCACTGCTGGCGGGTAAGAACGTGATCGTGGAAAAGCCTTTCACCGTTACTTCCGCCGAAGGCGAAGAACTGATACAGCTCGCCGCTTCCAAAAAATTGCTGCTGAGCGTGTACCAGAACCGCCGTTACGACAGCGATTACAAGATCGTGAAGAAAGTGGTGAACGACGGGCTGCTGGGCGATATCCTGGAAGTAGAGTTCCACTACGACCGTTTTAAGGAAGAGCTGAGCTACAAAGCGCATAAGGAAGTGGCCGCGAAAGGCACCGGCGTACTGTACGATCTAGGCTCGCACCTGATAGACCAGGCGCTGACCATCTTCGGCATGCCCAAAGCCATTTTCGGCGATGTGCGCATCATCCGCAAAGATTCCGTGGTGGATGATTATTTTGAAATGCTGATGTATTACGATACCCTGCGCGTGCGCCTCAAATCCAGCTACCTGGTACGGGAAGCGCTGCCGGCTTACATCCTGCACGGCCGCAAAGGCTCCTTCATCAAATCCAAATCAGACATACAGGAAGCATTGCTCATGAAAGGCGTGCTGCCCGATACGCCGGACTGGGGCGCTGAAGCCGCCAGCGAGTGGGGATTGCTGCACACGGAAATAGACGGCAAGACCGTGAAAGAATACCTTCCAGGCGGCAATGGCAATTACCTGGATTATTACCAGGGCATTTACGCCGCGCTGCGGGAAAACAAACCCAACCCGGTTACACCGGAAGACGGGCTGAATGTCGTAAAAGTTATTGAAGCTGTTTTTAAAAGCAGCGAAGAAGGCCGCGTGATCAATCTTTAGCGGCGGAAAGTATCCCGTCTCCGTCACGCAGCACAAGTCCTTCCGCGATCAGGAACTGCAGGGTGGCCAGCACCCTGCTTTCCTCCGCGTTCACCCGCCTGACAAGATCCTGCACGGAACCTTTTTCCTGCAATGCGTTGAGGATGGCAGTGGCCAGTTTCCCGAACTCACCTTCTTTCAGTTCCCCTTTTTCTTTCTTCACGCATACATCGCAAACACCGCAGGGCTCCGCGTCCTTTTCGCCGAAATAAGCCACCAGCTGCTGTGTGCGGCAGGTATTGCCGTTGCGGGCGTAGTTGGCCATGGCGGCGATGCGCGCTTCCATTACTTTTTTCCGGGCTTCCACGCGGGCCATATTCACTTGCAGAAATTGCGCGCCCACGCGTTCTTCCAGGAAATTCAGCTGGGGATTGTCTTTACGGGGATAATACCGGATGATCGCCTGCCGGTGCAGGAGCTGCAGGTCATGAATCACGTCCTGCTCGCCGATGCGCATAAGCCGGGCGATCTGTTTTTCAAAAATGGGCACCGCATTGTCGAAAATGCCTTCGTAGGTACGGAGCAGAGTTTTAATAAGCGGCTCCATGGCGGGGCTGGCGGTTTCGTATTCGTACAGCGCCTCGCGGCTGGTCGCAAATTCCACGCGCGAAGGCAGGTAAACGCTTTCGCTGAGCTGCCAGACGCCTTCCTGCTCCAGGATGCGCAGCGCGCTGAAAGCGGTGGTAATATTGAGGGAAAAACGTTTTACGAATTCGTTGATGTCGAAGTCGTAGTACACGCCTTCCGTGCCTTTGGGTACCTGTAAGTAATTCACCACTGCCTGGAATACGCCCCTAATTTCTTCAAGGCCGGGAAACTGAAGCGGGATGCGGGCTTCCAGCTCCTGGATATCCCTTTCGGAATAAAGCATCACCGCATAGGCCTTTTGTTCGTCGCGGCCTGCGCGGCCTGCTTCCTGGTAATAGGCTTCAATACTGTCCGGCATATCGGCATGTATCACCATGCGCACATCCGGTTTGTCTATCCCCATTCCGAAGGCATTGGTGCATACCATCACACGTATGTCGCTTTTGATCCAGGCTTCCTGGCGGGTGGAACGTTCGGCGCTGCTGAGGCCCGCGTGGTAATAGCTGGCCGAAATGCCCTGCGCGGAAAGCAGGCCCGCTATCTCCTTGGTCTGCCGCCGGTTCCGGCAGTAAACGATGGCGGAGCCCGGCACGCGGTCCAGTATCTGTTTGATGCGGGTCAGTTTGTTTTCGCCTTCCGCCACGCTGTAGGAAAGGTTCGCCCGGGCAAAACTTTTTACGAATACGGCCGGGTTGCGCAGCTGGAGCTTTTCGCAGATGTCTTCCTTCACTTTCGGTGTAGCCGTGGCCGTTAGCGCCAGCACCGGCGCATCGGGGAACTGTTCCCGGATGCTGGCGATCTGCAGGTACGCCGGCCTGAAATCGTAGCCCCATTGCGAAATACAATGCGCCTCGTCTACCGCGATCAGCTTTACGGGCAGCACATCGCAATACCAGAGGAAGCGGCGGCTTTGCAGGCGCTCCGGCGAAACGTACAGGAATTTTATCTCCCCTTCGCGCGCCAGCGCCAGCACCTTTTCCACGTCGCGGGCCTGCATGCCGGCATAGATCGCAAAAGCGGGAATGCCGCGCTTGTTAAGGTTTTCCACCTGGTCTTTCATCAGCGCGATCAGCGGGGTGATCACCAGGCAAAGCCCATCGTTCATCATGGCCGGCACCTGGAAGCAGATGGATTTGCCGCCGCCGGTGGGCAGCAGCGCCAGCGTATCGCGCCCGGCTGCAACGGACGCCACGATCTCGTCCTGCAGAGGCCTGAACTGCTGGTAACCCCAAAAGCGGTGTAATATGGAAAGTGCCGAAACCATGCGTCAGTGTTTCTGTAAATAGGGTAATGACCAGCCTTTCTTCAGCGCGGTCAAACGGATGCCGATCACCAGCAGAATGCTGCCTACCATGTTCCAGTCCTCGTTCACCCCCAGGTGATGCAGGCCGATATACAATGCTGCGCCGGCCAGGCAGGCCGTGGCGTAGATCTGGCGGCTGAAGATGAGCGGAATTTCATTCACCATCATATCCCTGATCACCCCGCCGAAAATAGCGGAGATCATGCCCAGGATCACCGCGGCCCATGGATGCACACCGTAGAGCAGGGCTTTCTGCAGGCCGATGACGGTATAGAACCCGATACCCAATGTGTCGAACAGGAAAATGGACCGGCGGAAACGCAGCAGCCGCGCGCGGAACAGCACGGTCACCAGTACGCCCAGCCCAATGGCGATGATGTAATTGCTGTCGCTCACCCACACGGGGCGCAGGCCCAGTATGAGGTCGCGCAGGGTGCCGCCGCCAATGGAGGTGACGAATGCGGTGAAGCTCACGCCGAATATGTCGTGGTACATTTTTTTGTCCCAGGCCGCCAATGCGCCTGATATGGCAAAAACAAAAGTACCGATGAGGTCTAACCAGTATATCATTCAGCAAACCGATTGTGATATACGAATTAACGACAATTTTTAATGGTTTACATTTTTGAAGCGGAGGCGGATGGAGTTGATGGCCAGCACTACGTCGGACAAACCCATGATCAGCGCGCCCACAATGGGGTTCAGGAATCCCAGCGCCGCAACGGGAATAGCCACAACATTGTAGATAAAGGCCCAGAAAAGGTTCTGTTTGATGGTGAGATACGTATGTTTCCCCAGCCCGAGCGCCAGCGGCAGGGCGCCGAGGTGGTTGTTCAGCAATATCACGTTGGCGCTCTGCATGGCCACCTGCGTGGAATCGCTGAGCGATATGCCGATGGTAGCCTTTGCCAGGGCAGGCGCGTCGTTGATGCCATCGCCCACCATCGCGGTGGGTGCGGACTGCATCAGCTCGTCTATTTTCTGCAATTTCTGCTCGGGCGATCGTTCGGCGAACACTTCATCGATCCCCAGCTCTTTGGCCAGCTGTTCGCATTTGCGCTGCATATCGCCACTGAGGAGGATGGTGCGGATGCCGCTGCTTTTCAGCTGGCCGATCACGTTCTTCGCTTCGGGGCGCAGCTCGTCGATGAAATCTATCCAGCCTGCGAACGCGCCGTTCCGCAGCAGGTATATGCTATGCGAATCGTCTGTGGTGGCTTCTTTGGCCATGATGTAGGAGCCCAGGCGCCATTCATTCCCTTCTTTGTCTTTAGCCGCCATGCCAACGCCTTTATGTTCGCGTACCTGCTGCAAAACCGTTTCCGGCACGCCTTTCCAGGCCGCGACCAGAGAGCGGGCAATGGGGTGGGAAGAATATTTTTCAAGGCTGAACACGAGGGAGCGGAAGGTATCGTCGCCCATGCCGATGGCTTTCCACTGGCCGATCTGCAATTTGCCGGTGGTAAGCGTACCTGTTTTATCGAATACTATTTGCCGGATGTTGCGGAAAGACTCCAGTGTGTTGGCGCCTTTGATGAGGATGCCGTTGCGCGCGGCGCGGCCCAGGCCCACCATCACAGCGGCCGGCGTGGCAAGGCCCATGGCGCAGGGGCAGGCGATCACCAGCACGGCTACACTCCTCATAATAGCCACATCCAGCGGGGTGCCGCCAATGAAATACCAGCCGAGGAAAGTGACGAGCGCAATGCCCAGCACCGCGGGCACGAAGATGCCGCTGATCTTATCCGCCAGCTTTTGCATGGGCGGTTTGTTATGCTGAGCCTGTTTTACCAGTTCGATGATGTAAGACAAAACGGTATCTTTCCCGGTAGCGGTAATGTACATTTTGATGCTGCCGCTGTCCAGAATAGTACCGCCGATCACTTTATCCTTTTCATTCCGCGACACTGGCTCGCTTTCGCCGGTGATCATGGATTCGTTCACATGGCCGCTGCCCCAGTAAATGGTACCGTCCATGGGTATCTTGTCGCCGGTGTTCACCAGCACGCGGTCGCCTACACGCAGCGCGTTGTTGTCCACTTCGTCGATATGTTCCTGCCCCTCGTTGTTCACATGGATCTTCTTCGCCACCGTATGCTGCATCCTGGCCAGCTCCGCAATGGCCGTGGTGGTGGATTTCACAGACCTTTCCTCCAGCAGGTTGCCCAGGAACACGAGGGTAAGGATGGCCGCGGCTGTTTCGTAGAAGAGGTAATCCGCGCCCATGTTCATCAGCGTACCGGTAAGACTGTAAGCGAATGCGGCGGTGGCGCCGAGCGTGATCAGCACGTCCATATTAGCCATGCCGTTGCGCAGCGAGCGGAAGGCGCTGCGGCCGAAGTGCAGCATGCCCACGATGTAGACCGGCAATGTTAAAGCCAGTTGTACCCAGGCGTTATGCAGCCAATGCCAGCTCACCCACATATGCAGCAGCAGGGGCGCCGTAAACACGAGGCAGAACCAGAATTTGAAGGCAAGCGTGGTATAAAAAGGCCTCCCGGCCGGCCCCTGGTTGGGCAGTACCACTTCGTAACCAAGACTGTTAATACCGCTGATGATCTCACCCGCGTTCGCGCCCTGGGGAACGTTGAAGCTCAGTTCTTCCGTGGCCACGCTGATGGCCACATCTTCCATGCCTTTTTTCTCCAGGTATTTAGAAATGGTAAGGGCGCAGCTGGAGCAGTTCATCCCTTTTACTTTGCAACTGATCGTTTCCATAGCTTTTCAATTATTCCGGGGGGGTAACAGGATGCCCTACAAAATTACCACATACAGCCTTTCGGGACCAGGATTTTTATTGCAACGGCGGTGCTTTTTAGCGCCGCCGGCAGGGCCTTTCCGGCTATGGCCGGGATTTCTCCGGGTGCCGGACTATTATTGCAACAGCGGTGCTTTTTCCGTACCCCCGGCTGCGTGATTAATGGCCCGGAATTGCTAATTTTATGGCTTATACCAGGGATATATAGCGTATGAGGATCACATTTTCACACGAAGAGCTGCCGGAAACCGCCCGCCAGTTCTGGGAAACTTTCACCAATGAGCAGGTTTTTGCGATGAATGGCGAGATGGGCGTGGGAAAGACCACTTTTGTGAAAGCGCTTTGCACTGCCAAAGGAGTAGAAGACTCTACTGCCAGCCCCACTTTTTCGATCATCAACGAATACCGGTACACAGATGCCCGCAAGCGGGAAAAGATCATCTACCACCTGGACCTCTACCGGCTGAAAAGCCTGGAAGAAGCGATAGAAGCGGGGGTGGAAGACTGTCTTTACCATCCGGATGCCATCTGCTTCGTGGAATGGCCGGACGTTGTGGCCCCATTGCTGCCGCAGGATACGGTGTACATATACCTGTCTGTAATGGCGGACCAGCGCAGGAAACTGGTTGCCGGATCGGCCGATCCCGGGGAATTTACGCCGTCCCTGCAATAATAAATGTATCTTTGAAAGTGACCTAACACACTCAATTTTCTACGATTATGGAGCCAAGGCAAAAAACTGTTGTGAGTGCCGGATTTACATATTCCCCGATGGAAGAAACGCTGGATATCCCCACCAAGAATTCCAGGCTGTTCATCGGTATCCCCAAGGAAACATCCTTCCAGGAAAGCCGCATCGCGCTGACGCCCGATGCAGTAAGCATTCTCAGCAACAATGGCCATCACATCGTTGTGGAACATAAAGCCGGCGACGGTTCGCACTTTTATGATACGGACTATTCAGAAGCCGGTGCAGAGATCGTGTATGATAAAAGGGAAGTGTTCAAGGCAGACATCATCGTGAAATCGGCCCCGCTCAACGATGAGGAAATAGAGCTGCTGCGCCCGCACCAGATCGTTATTTCACCCATCCACCTTTCCGTGCTGAAAGCCGAGCAGCTTCAGAAGATGATGGATAAACGCATCACCCTCCTTTCTTTCGAAAACCTGAAAGACGATTCCGGCACCTACCCCATTGTAAGGGCCATGAGTGAAATAGCCGGCGGGGCTGTGATGCTCATTGCAGGGCAATATCTGAGCAATTCCAACAAAGGCAAAGGCATACTGCTGGGCGGCGTTACGGGCATTCCTCCCACCAAGGTGGTGATCATCGGCGCGGGGATTGTAGGCGAATTTGCGGCCCGCACCGCGCTGGCGCTGGGCTCTTCCGTAAAGGTATTCGACAACAACATCTACAAGCTCAAAAGGCTTCAGAACAATATAGGCGTACGTGTATTCACCTCCGTTATCCAGCCAAAGGTACTCGCGGAACAGCTGCGGAACGCCGATGTGGCGGTGGGCGCGCTATCGTCCCAAAGCGGCAGAACGCCCATTGTAGTCAGTGAGAGCATGGTCAGCAACATGAAGGCCGGTTCCGTGATCGTAGATGTGAGCATCGACCGTGGCGGCTGTTTTGAAACCTCTGAAGTGACCACCCACGAGAACCCCGTTTTCAAAAAATACGACGTGATCCATTACTGCGTGCCGAATATCCCTTCCGGCTTCGCGGGCACCGCTTCGCAGGCTATCAGCAACGTACTGATGCCACTGCTGCTGGAAGCCGCGGATGACGGCGGTTTCGAGAACCTGGTGTGGATCAAGCGCGGCGTGCGCAACGGCATTTACCTCTACAAAGGCGCTCTCACCAATTACCACCTCAGCGAGAAGTTCAAGCTGAAGTATACAGACCTTGAGCTGTTGCTGGCGGTGAAGGGATAATCCTGTCAAAACAACGTATACCTCAGCAGCAGCTGCGCGTTGGTAATACTGGAATTCAATGCCAGGAAGGGGCTGATATTATGTGGAAGCACCCACCTCATTTCCGCGTGCAGTTTGTTGTACCTCACGCCGATACCAGCCATTAACGGCAGCATGAACTCCCTTCCGCCGTCCAGGGCTTTTTCAGTGACCACAGGTACGCTGCTGGCCTCCGCATACCGTTTGAGATCATCTTTACCGCCTATGGAGATGGCGCCTGCCACGCCCGCGTTTACATACGGGCGGATGTTGCCTTTCGGATAGGTGTATTTCACCATCGTTTGTATCTGCACGTATTGCAGGTTCACATCCACGTTATATTTGAGGCCGTTACGCATAAAGTCGGAGGTGAAAGCGCGGCTTGTATATACCAGTTCGTTGTTCCAGGAGAACTTCTGGCGGTTGCGGGAAATCGGGATGTCCAGGAAAATACCCAGTACCGGCGTGGCTTTGCTGGCATATTTGCCGTCTGCCAGCGGGTGTGAGCCGGTAAATTTAGTGAAGTTAAGGCTTCCGCCGCCCATTATGCCGATGGTGGCCCGCAGCTGGCGGTCTTCCTTGCGCAGCACTACCTGCTCGCCCGGGTAACGGCAGGCAATGTATTGTTGCAGTATTTTCCGGATCTCAGCTTCGGAATAACCAAGGCGCAGCAGTTTCTGCTGCGGCACGCATCCGGCGGTTAAATTGGCCAGTTGCTGCCGGTAGAAATAGTGGGTTTTGAGCTTGCCGTGATTCCCGGATTCTGTATCGTGAATGTATGTTACTTTTCTTACCAGCTGCGTTACGCTGTCCTTTTCCATCAGGGCAAAGTGCTCCCGGTTGTGCGCGTCGCCGAACACCAGCAGTTTCACAGGGCCGTTCACCAATACGCGGAAAAAGTGCTCGCCCGTAACCGTATCGCGATCCTCAGAGCTGGAAAGCACGCTGACAGCCTCATTGGTAACATCCAGCCAGGCGGCCAGGGAGAGGTAGTGTTCGTCGTTTTCCGCAATGCGGAATCCTTTGATGTCCGCCGGTTTATACGTTTTTTCCACTCCACCATTTTCGCGGAAAACAATCTGCAGGGGGCTTGCATCCCATTTGCGGTAGTCGATACGGCCGGTGGCGCTGTCGCCATTGCGGAGCAGCAGCGTGCCGGGCACGAAGTTTTGCTGCGCGGCAAGCGAAAGCGTTGCCAGAAGGCAGGTACAGGTAAGGTACAGGAATTTCATGTTTGAGTACTTTTGATGCTTTTACGCTTCCATCTTGTAACCCATGAAGAAAGCGGCGAGGATGATAATGCCTACGATGATGCGGTAATAACCCCACATCTTGAAGCCGAATTTCTGCAAGGCTCCTATGAAAAATTTGATGGCCAGCATAGCCACGATAAACGCGACGATGTTGCCGATCACGAGCAGCTTGATATTTTCGCCGGAGCTCATGAGGAGGTCGCGGTGCTTAAGCAGTTTGTAACCGGTGGCGGCGGCCATGGTGGGAACGGCCAGGAAGAAGGAGAACTCGGCGGCGGCATGGCGGGTGAGCTTTTGCTGCATACCGCCGATGATGGTGGCCGCGCTGCGGCTTACGCCCGGAACCAGCGCTATGCACTGGAACAGCCCTATGCGGATGGCCTTGAAATAATCCATTTCCTCGTCTGAAGTGATGGTGGGAGCATTGAACCATTTGTCCACATACAGCAGTAAAATGCCGCCCAGTAAAAGCGTTGCGCCTACCACTTCGGGTTTTTCCAGCAGGCTGTCTATCTGGTCGCCAAGAATATAGCCGAGGCAGAGGGCGGGCAGCACGCCGAGGAAAAGTTTTATATAAAACTGCGGTTTCCCGAAATTGAAGAATTTCTTCCAGTACAGCACCACTACGGCCAGGATGGCTCCCAGCTGGATACATACTTCAAAAAGTTTGGTGAATTCGTCTTTATTGATCCCCATCAGGCTGCTGGCAATGATCATGTGGCCGGTGGACGAAACGGGGATGAATTCTGTCAGTCCTTCTACAATCGCAATAATGATCGCTTCTAAAATGCTCATGGTGCTGAAAAAATAAGAAAAGCGATGAGGTACTCATCGCTGTATGATGTGAATGTTTTCCGTTCTGTTACTGTTTGGGTTTGCGCATGATGGCATATACCTCCACGGCCAGGCCCAGCAGGATCACGATAGGCGCCAGGGTGATGCGGCGGAAGCTGTATACTTCTTCGGGGGAGAAGCGGTTGGGATCGGAGCTGTCGCCGCCCATCATCAGCAGGAAGCCGATCACGATCAGGGCGAGGCCCGCCAGCATCAGCTGGTAATTCATTTTCCCGAAGAGGCTCGGTTGTTGTTCACCTTGTTTAAGTTCTTTAGCCATTATCGTTTCATTAACTTTTGATCAATATAAATCGTCGAGTTTCAGTTTGAGGTATTTCATCACCGCGCGGTGAGTGCTCAGCAGGGAGATCACGATGCCGATGGCGATCAGGCCCAGGAACAGCAGGCTCGTCATCGTATAATCGCGCATCCCTTTCAGTTCGGGCAGGGCCGATTCAGCCATGTACATCAGCGCAATGAGCGCCGCAATGGCCAGGATGGCACTGATGGCGCCGTTGATGATGCTTCTCATATCGAAGGGCTTGGCAATGAACCAGCGCGTTGCCCCAACCATCTGCATGGTTTTGATGAGGAAGCGGTTGCTGTACATGGCCAGGCGGATGGTATTGTCTATGAGGAAAAGCACTACGATCGCCATTACGATGCTGATCACGAGCAGCACCATCCCTATTTTCTGCGCTTTATCCAGCACCTGTGTTACCAAGGCTTTGGGATAGTTCAGCTCACGTACGGCCACGCGGTTCTTGATGTGATCTTCGATCATTTTCAGGCTGTCCGGGTGTACGTAACGTTCATACAGGGTGATGTCTATGCTTGCGTCCAGCGGGTTGTAGCCCAGCACGGCGAAGTTCTCTTCCGGGTTTTCTTTTTTGAATCTTTCCGCTGCCATGTCTTTCGACACATATTCGATCTCTTTCACAAAGGGCATAACGGCCAGGGAATCTTTGAGGAGGTTAGCCTGCTGCTCCTTCACGCTTTCGCGCAGAAACACCTGTAATTCAATGCTTTCCTTGAAATAACGGCTAAGGTTGCGGGCATTGATCATGAAAAGGCCGAGTACGCCGAGCAGGATCAATACCAGTGTAACACCAATGATTGAATAGATATACGACGGCTTCGATTTCTTTGCTGATGATTTCCCTGATTGAGCCATTCCTCTTTAGTTTATGGGCGAAAATAATAAAAATTAGGAGTTATGTTTACATTTGCCATCCCAAACGGTATTTTAACATTTTTTATTATATAGAAATGTGGCCGGTTGGAAAATGGCTTACAAAACCTTAAATTACTACAACCGCCCGGCAATCCGGGCTTTTTACGCATATGGAGTACAATTTCAGGCAGATCGAACGGAAATGGCAGGAGCATTGGGTGAAAAACCATGCATACCGGGTAAGTAACAACAGCAGTAAGCCCAAATGTTATGTGCTGGACATGTTCCCCTACCCTTCCGGGGCAGGTTTGCATGTGGGCCATCCACTTGGGTATATCGCATCGGACATCTACGCCCGCTTCAAACGCCTCAAAGGTTTTAACGTGCTGCACCCTATGGGATACGACGCTTTCGGCCTTCCCGCCGAGCAGTACGCCCTTGAAACCGGGCAGCACCCGGCTGTGACCACGGAGCAGAACATCAATTCCTTCCGCAGCCAGCTGGACAATATCGGGTTCAGCTTCGACTGGGAGCGCGAATTCCGCACCAGCGACCCTTCCTATTACAAATGGACGCAATACATTTTCCTCCAGCTGTTCGACAGCTGGTATAACCGCCATGCCGGCAAAGCCGAGCGTATGGAAACCCTCGTGCGCATTTTTGAGGCGGACGGCAACGCGCATCATGAATGCCCCGGCGACCGGCAGATCCGCTTCAATGCCGATACCTGGAACGGGTATACGTATGAAGAGCAGCAGGCCGTGCTGATGGAATACCGTCTCGCTTACCTCGCGCATGCCGAGGTGAACTGGTGCCCGGCATTAGGCACGGTGCTGGCTAACGACGAGGTGATCAACGGCGTGAGCGAACGCGGCGGTCACCCGGTTATCAAGAAAAAGATGCGCCAGTGGTTCCTCCGCATTACCGAATATGCGGACCGGCTGCTGGAAGGCCTTGACAAGATCACTTTCAGCGAGGCCATGAAAGATATGCAGCGCAACTGGATCGGCAAGAGCCAGGGCGCGGAGATCAAGTTCAACGTGGCGGGCACACTGGATAGCATCGTAGTGTACACCACCCGCCCCGATACCATTTTCGGCGTGGACTTCATGGTGGTTGCGCCCGAGCACGAACTGGTGGAGCGCATTACCACCCAGGAACAATCCAAAGCCATCGCCGCCTATAAGGAATACGTTCAAAGCCGCTCCGAGCGCGAACGTATGGCCGAAGTGAAACAGATCACCGGTTGTTTTACCGGCGCATATGCGGTGAACCCCTTCGACGGGCGGAAAATACCTGTATGGATCTCCGAATACGTGCTGGCAGGTTACGGCACAGGCGCCATCATGGCTGTTCCCTGTGGCGACCAGCGCGACTTTAACTTCGCCAGGCATTTCGATATCCCCGTTACCAATATCCTCGGTCCTGCATTCAATGGTGAAGAAGCCAATCCCACCAAGGAAGGTAAGCTTTACAACAGCGACTTCATCACCGGCATGGAAATGAAAGAGGCTATGGACGCGGTGATCAACAAGATCGAAAGTCTGGGCATCGGTAAAAAGCAGATCAATTACCGCATGCGCGACGCAGGTTTCAGCCGTCAGCGTTACTGGGGCGAGCCTTTCCCGATCGTGTTCCGCAACGGCGTTCCTGAAGCGCTGCCGGAGGATGAACTGCCGCTGGAACTGCCGCACGTCGAAAACTATCGCCCCGGCGAGGAAGGCGAAGGCCCGCTGGCCAATATCACCGAATGGGTGAACCTCCCTGCCGATCCGGGCACTTCACTGCGCCGGGAGACCAATACCATGCCCGGTTACGCCGGCAGCAGCTGGTATTTCCTGCGTTATATGGACCCTCATAACAACGAAACCTTCTGCGACCGGAAAATATCCGATTACTGGGGCCAGGTGGACCTGTACATCGGCGGTACCGAGCATGCCGTGGGGCACCTGCTGTATTCCCGCATGTGGACCAAAGCCTTGTTCGATCTTGGTTATATCGGGTTCGACGAGCCGTATAAGAAGCTCGTGAACCAGGGAATGATCACGGGCAGCAGCAGGCTGGTATACCGTGTGCGCGGCACTAACCAGTACGTATCCGCCGGTCTTAAGGACAAATACGAGACGGACGAGCTGCACGTGGACGTGAACATCGTGGACGGCGTGGAGCTGGATACCGCAGCCTTCCGTGCATGGCGCGCGGATTATGCCAATGCACAATTCATCCTCGAAGATGGAAAATATATCTGCGGCACGCTCTCTGAAAAAATGAGCAAGAGCAAGTTCAACACAGTGAACCCGGACATGCTGGTAGAGAAGTTCGGCGCGGATACTTTCCGGATGTACGAGATGTTCCTGGGCCCGGTGGAGCAGAGCAAACCCTGGGAAACCAAGGGTATTGAAGGCGTGCACCGTTTCCTCAAAAAACTCTGGCGCCTGTTCATGGACGAGCAGAAAGGCCTGATCGTGAAAAGCGGCGAACCGACTGCCGAAGAGCTGAAAGCCCTGCATAAGACCATCCGCAAGATCGAGGAGGATACCGAGCGCCTCTCTTACAACACGGCGGTGAGCGCTTTTATGGTATGCATCAACGAGCTGACGGACCTGAAATGCCACAAAAAAGCCGTGCTGGAGCAGATACTGGTATTGCTCGCGCCTTATGCGCCGCATATCAGCGAAGAGCTGTGGCAGGCTATCGGCAACAGCGGCTCCATCCTGGATGCAACCTTCCCTGTATTCGAGGGAAAGTATATAGTTGAAAGCACCAAGGAGTACCCTGTTTCTGTGAACGGCAAGCTCCGCACCACCATCAACATTTCGCTGGACGCCGGCGAGGAAGAGGTGCGCCAGATCGCACTGTCCAACGAAACCGTGCAGAAGTGGGTGGAAGGCCAGCAGATCAAGAAGGTTATTTTCGTGAAAGGAAAGATGATCAACGTGGTGATCTGATCCCTGTAACGATACCATATAGCCCGGCTGGAAAAGTTTTTCAGCCGGGCTTTTTTGTGCGGTAATGGCCAACCCGTTCGGGATACCATGAGCATTAAATGCCGCGAAGGAAGCCACCAGCATCGGCCAGGCATGTTCGATACCATGAGCATTGCCTGCCGCCAGCCAGGCTAAACCAGCCGGGGATACCTGAGCATTGCATGCCAAAGGATGCGCCAACATTAGCCGGACTTACCTCGCCGGTGAACCGCCTTGCAATTGCCCGGCAAATTTGCCATGCCAACGCCGTCAAACTATCCTGATATGAATACTGCCTCTCCGGATACGACTGCGTCTGAAATACATGATGAAAGGTTTCTTCATCCGCCGATTCCTTCTTAATTTACCGTTAACTAAAATCTCCAGCTTTATGAGAGCTTTACTACCGGGCCTCCTGGCGGCTTTCCTGTACCTGCCCGCCCAGGCACAGACCACAGAAGCCTATTTTACGACTTACCCGACCCTGACCCCTGACGGGCAAACCGTGATCTTCAGCTACGAAGGCGACCTCTGGAAAGCAGATGTACAGCGGCCGCAGGCCACACGCCTCACCGCCATGCAGGGGAATGAGACCCTGCCCAGGGTATCCCCCGACGGCAAATGGATCGCATTCACGGCCACCCAGTTCGGCAACGCGGACATTTTCCTGATACCCATAGAAGGCGGCGAAGTAAGGCAGCTTACCATGCACGAAGCCTCCGACCAGATGGAATCCTGGAGCTGGGATTCCCGCTCGGTATATTTCACTTCCGGCCGCTCCGGTAATGCCACCAGCTACAAGGTAGGCATCGAGGGCGGCACGCCCCTGCGCATATTCCCCCACTATTTCAACCTCATTCACAATATCGCGGAACACCCCACTTCCGGTGAGCTGTTCTTCAACGATACCTGGGAAAGCAGCTTCCAGGCCAACCGCAAACGGTACAAAGGGGATTTTAACCCGGACATCCAGTCGTACATACCCGCCACCAAAGCCTACAAACGTTATACGGACTACCGCGGCAAAGACCTCTGGACTACCATCGACCGTAAAGGGAATATTTACTTCACTTCAGACGAGGCCAATGGCGAATACAATCTCTACACCTTTGCCAACGGCAACAAAAAGGCCCTTACCAGTTTCCCTACTTCCATCAAAAGGCCCTTTGCAAATGCCAATGGCGGCAAAGTGGTGTTCGAGAAGGATTACCAGGTATGGATCTACGACGTAGCCGCCGGCAAATCGGAAAAACTCGCCATCAAACTATTCCGCAACCCTGTGCTCCCGAAAGAACAGGGCTTTGAAGTGAAGGACAAGATCTCTCATTTCGACGTGTCTCCCGACGGCAAAAAGCTCGCCTTCATTTCACGCGGCGAACTGTTCGTTTCAGACATCGAAGGCAAATTCGTACGCCAGCTTTCCCGCCCCGCGGAACGCGCCATGCAGGTGGAATGGCTGGCAGACAACCGTACCCTTCTCTTCAACCAAACCCTCAACGGTTACCTCAACTGGTATACCATCCCGGCAGACGGCAGCGGTTCCGCCAAACAACTCACCAGCGACAAACGCAACAACCGCCAGCTGAACATGAACAAAAACCGCACGCAGGCCGTGTACCTCAGCGGCCGCGATGAAGTGCGCGTGATGGACCTTAAATCCTTCGAATCCAAAACGGTGGTGAAAGACGAGATCTGGGCCTTCCAGAATGCCGACCCGCGCTTTTCTCCCAACGATGAATACATCGTGTTCACCGCCTACCGCAACTTTGAGACGGACATCCTGGTGCATCACCTGAAAAAAAATACCACTACCAACCTTACCAATACAGGGGTAACCGAAACCAATCCCTATTGGTCGCCCGACGGCAAGTACATTTACTTCACTTCTTCCCGTACCAAACCCGCTTATCCCTTCGGCATGAGTAACGCCAAGGTATACCGCATTGCGCTGGAGAAACTGGACGAACCCTTCCGCGCCGATAAATTCGACGAGCTCTTCAAAAAAGAAGAAAAGAAAGAAGAGAAGAAAGATACCTCCAAAAAAGCCGCCGCGCCTGTAGTTACGGATATCTCCATCGATGCCGACAAGATCATGCAGCGCACTGAGCAGGTAGGACCTGACTTCGGTTCCCAGTACGGCCCCTACCATATTTCCCAGAAAGGCGATAAAGCCACCGTATACTTCGCTTCCAATCACTCAGACGGCAAAGGCGCCATGTGGAAAACCGTGATCGAACCCTTTGAAGACAACAAAACGGAAAAGATCGCCGGCTCTGAAAGGGGCGCATCCCCCATCCGTGAAGTAGACGGCAAACTATACGCCCTCTCCGGCGGCAACATCCACAAGCTGAACCCCGACGCCAACAAACTGGACGTCATCAACATCAGCCTGCCTTTCTACCGGAACCTCAGTACTGAATTCCAGCAGATATTTTACGAAACCTGGGCCAACGTGGAAGAAAATTTCTACAATGCCGACTTCCACGGTACCAACTGGACCAGGCTCCGCGACGATTACAGCCGCTTCCTGCCGTACATCAACAACCGCTCGGACCTCCGCATCCTGCTGAACGACCTGCTTGGTGAACTGAACTCCTCGCACCTCGGTTTCAACAGCTCCGGCGATGAAGAAAAGATCAACCTGAGCTACCGCACCATGGAAACCGGCATCCAGTTCGACAACCAGCAACCCTACAAAGTAAGCCGCATCATCGCCAAAAGCAGCGCAGATAAACGCGGTGTGGACATTCGCCCCGGCGATATACTCACCAAGGTGAACGGCACGCCCGTGCAAACGAATCTCTGCCGAGACCAATACTTCACCCGCCCGTCCTTCGAAAGAGAGATCACCCTCACATTCGAGCGTGGCGGCAAACCTTTCGATGTAAGACTTCACCCGCAACCTTACTATTACCTTGGCGACCAGCTCTATGACGAATGGATAGCGGAGAATGAAACACGCGTAGACAAGCTCAGCAACAACAAAGTAGCCTATACCTGCATGAAGAACATGGGTACCGGAGAGCTGGAAAAATTCCTCATAGACATGGCAGCAAAGCTTGGCAGTAAAGACGCCCTCATCCTTGACCTCCGTTACAACACCGGCGGCAATGTGCACGACGAGGTGCTGAAATTCCTGTCTCAACGCCCCTACCTGCAATGGCAATACCGCGAAGGGAAACTCTCTCCCCAGCCGAATTTCGCGCCCGCCGGCAAACCCATCGTGCTGCTGATCAACGAACAATCCCTCAGCGATGCGGAAATGACCGCCGCAGGCTTCAAAGCGCTGAAGCTGGGCAAGATCGTCGGCACCGAATCTTACCGCTGGATCATTTTCACTTCCGGCAAAGGACTGGTCGACGGCTCATTCTACCGCCTCCCCTCCTGGGGCTGCTACACGCTCGATGGTAAAAACCTCGAAAAAGAAGGCGTAGCCCCCGACATCTACGTGAAAACCACTTTCACCGACAGGCTGGAAGATAAAGACCCACAGCTGGAAAGAGCCGTACAGGAAGTGCTGAAGGACATGAAATAAACACACCGGTTTATGCCACTCTTTTTAAAAAAGGACCAGGACCCACCTGGTCCTTTTTTATTGGGCTTTATTGCAGCTCCTGGTCCATGAATGCCCGCAATACCTCCTCCGGTTCCCCTATCGCGCGCAGGGCCGTTCTCACGGCAAATAACGGCACAGGATCCTGGTACATGCGGATCACCACCGGCCGGCCTCCCTCCGGTTGATGCCACTTTTCATAGCCGCCGGCAATAAAGCGGAACACAAAACCCCTGGACGTCAAAAAGGAACGGAAAGCATCGAGGCTGACGGCGGGGTAAGATGAATCTTTCATATGCAGATCGTTTTGGCGGTTAACAAACTACTCAGGCGCAGGCTGAAGAATGCGGTATATCGATCGTGCAGAAAAATCCCCGCACAGCGGAACCATTCTTCATCAGCTCCAGCATATCGTCGAACCCTGCCATATCCGGCAGGGGCGGCCACACCACCTCGCCCCGCAAGGTCCAGCCAAGGCGGGTCATATCCTCTACCAGCGTGCCTTTCAGCAGCATATCCATGAAGTACACCCGCAGCACCACTTCCAGGCAATCTTTGGCTTCCCGCCGCGAAGCACCGTAACCCGTAAGGTCCAGCCCCGGCAAATGCGCAAAATAACAACCCTGCTCATCTTCGAACAGCAGGCCCCGGACCCTTACCGGGCAATAATCCCGGCCCGGCAGGTCAAACGAAAATCTGTCCATATAACGAATTTTTTCACTTGCCCCCCAAATCTAACCACTTATGGAACCCGACGATAAAAATCTGGCCGGGAATATCTCGTGTTAAGAATAGAATATCTCAGGATTTTGAATGTAAACTGAAAAGTATAATTATTAATTTGGCCCCCATGAAAAGGATCACCACCCTACTGCTCTGCCTGTTTGCCGCTTCCACGGCGCTGGCGCAGTCCACCAACATCCGCGTCATGTCTTTCAACATACGCTATAATAACCCGAAAGACAGTATCAATGCCTGGCCCAACAGGAAAGACAAAGTATCTTCCCAGGTCCTGTTCCACCAGCCGCAGCTGCTCGGCGTACAGGAAGCGCTCTGGGACCAGATGGACGACCTCAGCCAGCGCCTCCCCCAATATAAATTCGTGGGAGTGGGCCGCGACGATGGTCAGAAAAAAGGCGAATTCTCCGCTATCTTCTACGATACCACACGCCTGCAGCTGCTGCAATCGAGCACCTTCTGGCTGTCCGAAACCCCGGAAACAGTGGGCAGCAAAGGCTGGGACGCCGCCATCTGCCGCATCGTAACCTATGCCAGGTTCCGCGACCGCAAAACCAAAAAAGAATTCTACCACTTCAATACCCACTTCGATCATATCGGCAAGATCGCCCGCCGCGAAAGTGCGAAGCTGCTGCTGGAAAAAGTTGCAAAAATCAGCGGCAAACTGCCCGCAGTGATCACCGGCGACTTCAACGCCACACCTGCAGACGAACCGATCCGCGTGATCACAGACACGCAGAACCCGCTGCACCTGAAAGACGCCAAGCCCCTCAGCAAAATACCGCACTACGGGCCCGACTGCACTTTCAACAGCTTCAAAGCGCACGAAACCAGCACGGAACCCATCGATTACATCTTCCTGAAAGGAAAATGGACAGTGCTGCAACATGCCACCATCACCCAGTCCTGGAAAGGGCTCTACGCATCGGACCACTACTCCGTGTTTGCCAATCTCAACTTATAAAAGAAAAGGGCCGCTCGGTCAGCGGCCCTTTTTAATATCCCTTACTTCTTTTTATTGTTTCTTTTCTTCCGCAATCCGCGTTGGCGCGTCTTTTCCGCCTACAATGCTGCCGGAGCTTATCGCAATGGCCTCAATAATATCGGCAATGTTCTTCATGTCCATCGATTCCACTTCGTCGTTTACGCTGTGGTAAAGCGTATCCTTATCTATCTGCGTGGTGGAAATAGTATGGGCCGGAACGCCCAGGCGGGCAAGCGTCGCATTGTCTGACCGGTAAAAGAGCCGCTGCTCCGGGTATGGGTCCGGATGGAACTGGAAGCTGGAGCCTTCGAGGTTCTTCTGCAATATCTTCCCGAAATCGGACCGCTCGAAACCCGTGATGAACGCGCTGTTGCGGCCGAATTTGGATTCTTTCCCGATCATTTCGATGTTGAACATGGCGACGATCTTCGCGGGATCGAGCTGTTTGGAAAAGTAGCGCGAGCCGAAGCCGCCGATCTCTTCGGCCGTGAACGTCACGAATATCACGCTGCGCTCAGGCGCATGTTCTTTGAAATAGTTGGCCAGCAGGATCACCGCCGTAACGCCCGATGCGTCATCGTCCGCGCCGTTGGCAATGCTGTCTTCCTCCACGGGTTTCTGTATGCCGATGTGGTCGTAGTGGGCGGAGAAGATCACATATTCATCGGGCTTGCTGCTGCCTTTGATCATTCCGGCCACGTTGTGGAGGAATTTGGGCTCGGAACCTGACGCAAGGGCGGAGTCCAGCGGCACCAGCTTACGGTCCACCATGGCGAAGCGCTGGCGGAAATCCTTTTCACCGGGCAGGGTTTGCAGCCCGGCTTTTTTGAATTCCTCTTCAATGAACAGGGAAGCTTTTTCGATCCCCGGCGTGAAGGTCATGCGGCCCTGCATGCTGTCTGCGGATAAAGTGCTGATGATGCGGCTCACTTCCGTTTCGCTGATCTTTTGCGCCCGGGCGGGCATGATTCCCGCCGCCAGGGCGCCCAGAAGGCATAGTGCGCTTAATTTCATGGCTGATAAAGATTTCGCTAAAAATAATGGAAATATCCTCTACAATTTCTCTTTACTTTTGGATATGAAAGGCGAAGATATGTCCAATTCAAACCTAAGACCAGATGAGAACCGGTTGAGCGCTGCCGAAAAGGAATTTGAGAACAGTATCCGGCCGAGAGAGATCGAGGATTTTTCCGGGCAGGAGCAGATCATTGAGAACCTCAGGATCTTCATCAAAGCGGCTAAAATGCGCGGCGAAGCGCTGGATCACATCCTGTTCCATGGCCCTCCGGGCCTGGGCAAGACCACCCTTTCCCGCATTGTGGCCAACGAGCTGGGCGTGAACATCCGCGAAACCTCCGGCCCCGTGATAGAAAAGCCCGGCGACCTGGCCGGCCTGCTCACCAATCTCGAAACGAACGATGTGCTGTTTGTAGATGAAATACACCGCCTGAGCACCGTGGTGGAGGAATATCTTTATTCTGCCATGGAAGATTACCGGATAGACATCATGATCGATTCCGGCCCCAACGCCCGTTCCGTACAGATCAACCTCCATCCTTTCACGCTGGTGGGCGCCACCACCCGCTCCGGACTGCTAACCGCGCCGCTGCTGAGCCGCTTCGGCATCAAAAGCCGCCTGGAATATTACTCCGCCGCCACGCTGCAAAAGATACTCTGGCGCGCGGCAGGACTGCTGGGCTCCAAGATCACTTCAGACGCTGCGGCCGAGATCGCCCGCCGCTCCCGCGGTACGCCGCGTATTGCCAACGGCCTGCTGCGCCGCGTGCGCGACTTTGCGCAGGTAGTAGGCACCGGTGTGATAGACCTGGAGATCGCGCAATTCAGCCTCAAAGCGCTGAGCGTGGATGAATACGGCCTGGACGAAATGGACAACCGCATCCTGAACGTGATCATCGAGAACTTTAAAGGAGGCCCCGTGGGCATTACCACTATTGCAACCGCCGTGGGCGAAGAAGCCGGCACGCTGGAAGAAGTGTACGAGCCGTTCCTGATACAGGAAGGTTTCATCAAACGCACGCCCCGCGGGCGCGAGGTGACGGAAAAAGCGTATATGCACCTGGGTAAGAGCCCGCTCAAAGGAGGATCCAATCTTTTATTCTGAGGCCGGACGGCATAAAAAAAGCACCGTTGCCGGTGCTTTTCCTTTTAATTTCTTGTTCCCTTAATCTTTCACCACCAGCCTGAAGCCGTTGCCGTGTATGTTCACGATCTCGATATTCTGGTCGTCTTTCAGGTATTTCCTCAGCTTGGCGATGTAAACGTCCATGCTGCGGCCGTTGAAGTATGTATCGCTGCCCCAGATCTTTTTGAGCGCCACTTCGCGCGGCAGCAGGTCGTTCTTATGCTCGCAGAGCATATGCAGCAGCTCGTTCTCTTTGGGGGAAAGCGTATGGCTGTCGTTGGCCTTGGAGAGGGTGCGGAGCCTTGAATTGAAATGATATTGCCCGATCCTGAACTCGAACTGCTCTTCTTCCTTGTTGTTCAGCTCCTGGTTGCGTTTCAGGATAGCTTTTATCTTGAGCAGCAGCAACTCGCTGTCGAAGGGTTTGGAGATGTAATCGTCCGCCCCGAGCTTGTAGCCCTGGATAATGTCTTCCTTCATGGTTTTGGCGGAGAGGAAGAAAAGGGGGATATCGGGGTCCACGTCGCGGATCTCTTCGGCAAGCTTAAAACCATCCATATTGGGCATCATGATATCCAGCAGGCAGATGTCGAATTTCTCGCGGCGGAAGGCTGCCAGCGCCAGAATGCCGTCCCTGCACAATTCCACCTCATAGTCGTTCAGCTCCAGGTAATTTTTCAATACCATGCCGAGGTTGGTATCGTCTTCAGCCAACAGTATCTTAGGTTTGCGTTCTTCCATATCTAAATGATTTTAAGCTGCAACAAATATAACGGATAAAGATGAATCCGGGGGCCGGGCTATCTTTTCTTTACCAGGGCGCTCATGGCATGCCGCAGGTTACTGTAATTGATCATATCCACCTTGATGCTGCCCACGGAAATGGGACTGTCTATACGCAGGGGGATCTTGTTCCCGTCGTCGCTCACCCAAACGGTCATTTGCTCGCCGCCTTCGAAGATGGTGCCTTTAATGAGCAGGGGTCTGAATTTGATGGCCCTGAAGGTGCCGTAGCGGGTGGACACTTCTTCTTTGCCCATGTAGCGGATGTAGATGTTGTACACCTCATCGTCGAGGAACATGGTGAAGGGTATCTTATCTTCCGGTTTGTATTTGGAGAAATCGACATTGCGGGCGTAATAGATGGCGCTGATCACGTCCTGTATGCAATGGGGCACTTTGAAGGTGCCATTGGTGCTGGTAGCCGTGCCGGCTTCGCGGTTGAAACCTACGTTGTTGTAGATCTTATGGCCTCCTTCGTTCACATTGCGGATGAAGCGCATGGGCAGCATGGTGGCCGTGTCTATATAACTTTCGTATTTGTCCCGCACTTTGAAGATCCAGTCGTAGGTGCGGTAGGTGCGCCCTTCGCCGATAACGTGATAGGCGTCTTTGCCGTTGTATTTTTCAAGTTTGGAGGTAAAGGTGGCTTCGCCGGCGCCCACGAAAACGCTGCCGAGGTTGTAGAAGACCTTGAATGTGATGGATTCGCCGGCTTTGAAGCTGGTATTGGTAATGCCACAGAACTGGTCCTGCGCGGCTGCGCCTATGGTAAAAGTTAACCCGCAAAGCAACAATAGAAAATACTTCATCGATCGATCGCTATTTGTCCTTGAAAATTTTTACCCCCAGCAGCAAAATACTGCCGATGGCAGCGGGTAATACCAGGTTTATCAGCCAGATGGCTACGGTGGCGGCCAGTATACCGGCGGTATTGGCGCTCAGCAGCCCGAGAAAATGAAGGCTTACGCTTCCTCTCAACCCGATCTCCGCGATGGCGATGGTTGGGAGCACTGCCATCACAATATAGATCACGTTGATCATGAAAAAGCCCTGCCACCAAACAAATGACACGCCCAACGCATATAATAAAATCAAATATTGTGCCGAGAACACCAGGTAACGCACTGCGCTCAGCAGCAGCAGCTTTTCCAGTTCCTTCGGGGAATATCGGGCTATGATCTGTATGAACACCTTAATTTTCCGGAGCCAGGGTATTTTGTCCACCAGGGTAACAATAATCCGCAACCGAAAATAAAGGATTAACCCGAGCGCGCAAATGACTATGAGTATACTTAACAGTAATTTCTCAGCCACTTGTGGTGCAAAATACCCGTTCCTGCCTGTCAGTTCATATTGATTAATATAATAAATAAACCCGATCAGCCCAAATATGATGGTGGTCATCAGCTGGGAGAAGCTGCCTACGATCGTGGCGGCAATGGCTTTCAGTTTGTTGGGATTGCGGAGGTAGAGGATGCGGCCGCCATATTCCCCGATGCGGTTGGGGGTGTTCACCGAGAGGGAAACGCCGCTGAGGATGGCGCCGAAGGCCCTCGCGAAGGGCACTTCTTCCAGCGGTTTTACGAGCAGCTGCCACTTGCGGGCTTCGAGGCCCCAGTTGGCGAACATCATGACCATGACGAGTATGAGCATCAGCCAGCCCCGTTCCAGTACCATTTCCTTCATATGGGCCCAGGCGGCGGGTAAGTTCTGCTGGTTCTGCACCTGTTGGTAGATCGCGAAGGTTAACCAGATGCACAGTGCCCCGCCCAGCACATAATTGAGGATTATTTTGGTACTTTTGTTCAGACGTTGAAGAGTTTTGGCAAAAATAGTCTCCGCTTGGCAAACAATACAAAAATAATTCTCGGCATAGATCCCGGGACGATCATCATGGGGTATGGATTGATTGCCGTAACGGGCCAGCAGGTGCAGATCATCGAAATGGGCGTGCTGAAAATGAATCCAAAAAAAGACCATTACGAACGGCTCAGGGCGATCCACGACCGTATGATAGGCATTATCAGCCAGCACAAACCCGTTAGTTGCGCCATCGAAGCCCCTTTCTTCGGGAAAAATGTGCAGAGTATGCTCAAGCTCGGAAGAGCCCAGGGAGTGGCCATTGCCACCGCCATGCAGGCGGGGGTGGGCGTATCTGAATATTCCCCCAAGAAAGTCAAGCAATCGATTACAGGCAATGGTAACGCCAATAAGGAACAGGTTTGGCAGATGCTGCAGCGGATCCTGAAGTTTACCGAGCAACCCGAATACCTTGATGCCACGGATGCTCTGGCCGTGGCCGTATGCCACCACTTCCAGGAAACGAGCCCGCTCGCAGCCGCCGGCAAATCAAAAGGCTGGGACAAATTCCTTCAGCAGCATCCCGAAAGGCTTTGCAAGCCGTAGCGTCAAATGAACAAAAGAGGGAGGCTGATGTTTGTTAATTGAGAAATTGTACTTATTTTGAACTAAAATATGGCTGAGGCGCTTTAAACTGTACCGAAATAAAAGCGCAAACTGCAACGTTACAAATGAAATTTTATTCCTTTTATCACCCCTAATATTTTTCGTAGATGGATACGAAGGCTAGAATATTACTAGTGGAGGATGATTATAACCTGGGTGCAATTACCAAAAAACGTCTGGAAGAATCGGGATACGAAGTGACGCATTGCTCTGATGGTGAAATTGCCTGGAAAACGTTTCAAAAAAGCCTGTACGACATATGCCTGCTGGATGTGGTGATGCCCAAAAAGAACGGGTTTGAACTCGCCAAACAGATCAGGCAGCGTAACGACCTTATTCCTATTCTTTTCCTAACCTCCAAGTCGCAAGACGAAGACAAGATCAGCGGATTCAAGCACGGCGCTGACGATTATGTGACCAAACCTTTCTCCATGCAGGAACTGCTGCTGAGAATAGAAGTGTTCCTCAAACGTACCCGCCCGCTGAATGCAGACAAACGCACCACCTTCACCGTTGGCAAAACCACTTTCGACTACGGCGAGCTGAAACTCATGGATAAGTCAGGCAAACTCAAAGCCAGCCTTACCCAGAAAGAAGCAGACCTGCTGAAGTTCTTTTGTGAGAATGCCAACAAAACCCTCAAACGCGAAGAGATCCTGTACCATGTATGGGGTAAAGACGATTATTTCCTGGGAAGGAGTATGGACGTTTTTATCACCAAGATCCGCAAGCACTTCCTGGACGATAAGGATGTGAAGCTGGAGACGCTCCACGGCATCGGTTTTAAATTCTATGTAACGACCTTATAACCTATAATCCCGCTACAATCCGCTCCTGTACCTGTTTAAACTGCTCCGGGCTCAATTTCAGCTTGGCACGCGTAAAGTTCAGATCATCAGCAGAATTAATGGGCACCAGGTGCATATGCGCATGCGGCACTTCGAGGCCTACCACACTAATGCCTACACGATTGCAGGGCACCGCGGCTTCTATGGCCTTCGCAATAGGTTTGGCAAACAACAGCCACTCCGCCATCAGCTCGTCGCTTACGTCGAAGAATTTATCGGTTTCCACTTTGGGCACAATGAGCGTATGCCCCTCCACCAGCGGGAATATATCCAGGAATGCATAGAAATGATCGTTCTCCGCAATGCGGTAGCTGGGTATCTCGCCTTTGATGATCTTGGAAAAAATGGTCATGATAAATAATTAAGCAAATACTAATCTACGGCATAATTCGCATTAAAAAAGGCCCCCAAAACAAAGTTGGCGGGCCTTTTCAATATTCAGCGCCGTATGCAGCTTATACGGTAATGTGATCGATCTTGAACTTCATGGTGCCGTTGGGCGCTACGATATCCGCTTCGTCTCCTACCTTTTTACCCAGCAGGCCCTTGCCGATGGGCGAGGTCACGGAAATCTTACCCAGCTTCAGGTCCGCTTCCTTTTCAGACACCAGCTGGTAAGTCACGGTCTTTTTGTTGGCCAGGTTGGTAATGGTCACTTTACACAGCACGGAAACTTTGGAGGTATCAATAGCATCGGCCTCCACCACCCTGGCGTTGGCAATAATATTTTCCAGTACGGCAATTTTAGCCTCGTGAAGACCCTGCGCCTCTTTGGCGGCATCATATTCCGCGTTTTCCTTCAGGTCCCCCTTTTCCCGCGCCTCGGAAATAGCCTTGGCAATCTCTGCCCTGCCTTTGGTTTTGAGTTGCGTAAGCTCAGCCCTCATTTGTTCAAGGGATTCTTTGGTTACATAATTTACGCCAGACATAACCTTTATTGATTTAGTATAAAGAAAAAAAAATTAACGCCCCCGCTTGCGCAAAGACGTCAATTCAGTATGATTATCGCAAATATAACGAAAAAATGATGTAACGCCTGCACCCGGTCTCACATATAAAAATCGCTAATATAGTGAGTTTCGGCCTGCTAAACGTTTAGCTTTTCCAGTACCACTTTCGCCATTTTAACGCTGGCCTCATGGGAATACCCGGCAATATGAGGGGTGATCACCACCCGCGGATGGTTCAGCAGGAAACGGAACTGCTGCTGCTCTGTTTCATTGAAAGTATCCAGCTTTTCATTCTCCAGCACGTCCAGCCCGGCGCCCGCCAGGGTATCGCTTTCGAGGGCTGCGATCACGTCCGCCGTGCTTACCACTTTACCGCGGGAGGTGTTGAGCAGGTAGATGCGTTTGGCAAAGGAACCGAAGAATTGCAGGTTGGCCAGGTGCCGCGTTTCCTCGTTCAGCGGCAGGTGCAGGCTTACAATGTCCGCCTCGCGGAAAACAGTGTCCAGGTCCGCCTCTTCCACGTATTCGTTACCAAAGCCTTTTTTGTATTTGTCGTATGCCAGTATGCGCATGTCGAAGCCGCGGAGCTTGCGCGCAAAAGCGCTGCCGGTATGGCCGTAGCCGATAATAGCAACGGTTTTGCCACCCAGTTCCCAGGCGCGGTTACCGTCGCGCTCCCAGATGTTCTGCCGCAGCTCCAGGCTGCTTTTGAGCAGGTTGTGCATCAGCATGATGAGCATGCCCACGGCCTGCTCCCCTACTGTTTCGCGGTTGCCTTCGGGGCTGCTGGCGCAGTGAATGCCTTTGCTTTCTGCGTATGCAACGTCTATCAGCTCCATGCCGGAACCCAGCCGGCCGATCCACTCCAGGGAAGCGGCGCGGTCTATCACCGCCTTGTCTACTTTAATACGGGTGGTCACGATCAGGCCGTTCACATCGTGGATCTCCTCCAGCACCTGGTTGTAGGTGATGGAAGGCTGATAGCTGACGGTGTATCCTTTTGCTTCCAGTTCGTTGATGAGATATTCGTGAACTTTAGCCGTGATCAATACTTTCTTACTCATAACATGTGTTCAGCCAGGGCTACAAAATCCGCTACGGAAAGCTCTTCTGCCCTTTTTGTAAATATTGGTTCCTGTAAATATTCTTTATTGAAATGCCCTTTCAGGGGATTGCGCAGCTGTTTCCTCCGCTGGCCGAAAGCCGTTTTTACGAGCAGCTTGAACTTCTTTTCGTTCTTCACTTCGTAAGGCTGTTCCAGCCTGGTAAGCCTTATCACCGCGCTCTTTACCTTGGGCGGCGGGTTGAAGCAGTTCTCATGCACTTCAAACAGGTATTCTATTTTGTAATATACCTGCAGCAGCACGCTCAGGATGCCGTATTCCTTGTTGCCATGGTTGGCGGCGATACGCTGCGCCACTTCTTTCTGGAACATGCCCACCACTACCGGCACCTGGCTTTTCCATTCCAGCACCTGGAACATGATCTGCGTGGAAATGTTGTAAGGGAAATTGCCGATGACGGAGAACTGCCCTTCGTAAGGCGGCTTCATCTCCAGGAAGTTTTCGTTGATCAGCTTCCCGCGGATGGCGGGATAGGTCTGCTCCAGGTATTGCACCTTTTCCGTATCCAGCTCCACCGCTTTGAACTGCACAGGCAGCTCCAGCAGGTATTTGGTGATGGCCCCCGCGCCGGGACCGACCTCCAGCAGCTGCATGCCTTCCTGCACAGGCAGGGCATCCACGATCTGGCGGCACATATTTTCGTCCCGGAGGAAATGCTGGCCTAATGACTTCTTGAGCGTATACATGAAATGGAATAAGCTGCAAATTTAAGGAATCCCCGCCAGTTTGCCCCTGCCCGGGAATCTGTCAACTATTCACCGTATATTTGTCCGGTATTTTTTATACGTACAGCATATGAGTACAGCTACTTCACATACGCACCGCCCCGTAATAGGCATTTCAGTCGGAGACCTGAACAGCATCGGAATGGAGATCATCATCAAGACCTTCGCCGACAACCGTATGCTGGAGATCTGTACCCCGGTGATCTTTGCGTCTAACAAGACCATCAATTTTTACCGGAAGCTGATGAATGAGAACAACTTCAATTACCAGAGCATCAAGGATTTTACGCGGCTCAACCCCAAACAGGTGAGCGTGTTCAACTGCTGGGAAGAGGAAGTGCAGATCACGCCCGGCATTCTCAACGAAACCGGCGGCAAATACGCCGCCCGCTCGCTGGCCGTGGCTATCGAATGCCTGAAAGACAGGCAGATAGAAGGTCTGGTGACCGCTCCCATTCACAAAAAGAATATCCAGAGCAAGGATTTTAATTTCACCGGCCATACCCCCTACCTCCAGCAATCTTTCCAAAGCAAGGACGTGCTGATGTTCATGACCGCTGAAAACATGCGCGTGGGCCTGCTCACCGAGCACGTGCCCGTTGCCGAAATAGCGAAATTCGTGACGAAGGAAAACATCCTCAGCAAGCTGAATATCATGAAAGACAGCCTGGTGAAGGACTTTGGCATAGACAACCCGCGGATCGCCGTGCTGGGCCTCAATCCTCACGCAGGAGACGAAGGGCTGATCGGCGACGAAGAGATCAAACATATTACCCCGGCCATTAAGCAGGCCAAACAAAATGGCATCCTCGCCTTCGGCCCCTACAGCGCCGATGCGTTCTTTGCCCGTGAAATGCACGCCAGCTTCGACGGTGTGCTGGCCATGTACCACGACCAGGGGCTTATTCCTTTCAAATCCCTCGCGCGGGGCGAAGGCGTGAATTATACCGCCGGTCTCCCCATCGTGCGCACCTCCCCTGATCACGGCACCGCTTTCGATATCGCGGGAAAAAATACGGCGGATGAAGCCTCCTTCAGGCAGGCGGTGTTCACCTGCATAGATGTGATCACCCAGCGGCTGCAGTACGAGGAAAATACCCGCAACCCGCTCAAGAAAACGGAACTTATCTCCGAGAAAGGCGCGGTATAACCTACAGGTAAAAGGCCGTCATTTCCATAAAACCTTCCCCTTCTTCATAGAACAGTTCGTTGCGGCCGTTCAGCTTGAATTCTATGTCCTGCAGGGAATCTACCGCGGCCACATCGCCATGCAGCAGGGATACCAGGCGGAATATCTGCGGCCGGCTGTAAGTCTGGAATTTCCCCCCGATAAAACCCTCTATTTTTTTCACCAGATCCCTGTACACCGGCAGCGTATGTTCCGGCACATCATCTTCCGGCAGCAGGTAATCCAGCATCACCACATTCGTTTTGTTCGGTGTTCTGAAAGCCTGCATGGTGTTGAGGAACTGTTCGTCGGTGATGTAATGGATCAACCCTTCAAATACGATAACGGTAGGCTTTTCGGGGGAATACCCCGCATCCCGGAGCTTATCCAGCAGATGCAGGGTATCTGTGATATCCGCCTGAATAAAATGTACCGGGGGCCGTCCTGGCAAAACCCGGCTATATAATGCAGATTTATGTTGAAGATGCGAGCTGTCTATTTCATAGATGCTGCCGATGGCGTTGCGGTAGTTTTCCAGCAGCCAGAGAGACAGCGGGTCCAGCCCGGCGCCCATGATACACACCTGCACGGGCGCGCCGTCCTGCAGATATTGATCGAGCAGGTAGCGGATGAATTTTTTGCGGTAGATAACGATCTCTGTGAAATGTTTGAACATCCGGCTGATCTCCCCGGAGATCTGCTGCACGTCTCCGAGGTCGAGCAGGGCGTAGTAGCGGCCGGTGAGCCCGGAGGTGTAGAGCGGGCGCGCCTGTAGCATCACAATAGCGGCGGTGGGCGCCACTTTGAGTTTTTCAAGTAGTTCCATCTGTGTCTCTTTACGGGTATACAAATGTGCGCTGCGCGGACGATGAAGTTAACACACAGCGCTGCATCCCGTTGTCAGTTATGGAACAGGCTTACTTTCTTTTACCGGCGTATAAATAAGATTGGATGGAATTGACGTATGCCTGGAAAGCCGCTTCCCCCCTGGATGTAATTTTGCAAACGGTCTGCGGGTAATTATCGCGGAACTGTTTGATCACTTCAATGTATTCCGCTTCTTTCAGCTTGTTGATCTGCACGCTCAGGTTGCCCGCCGTGGCGCTGGTCTTTTCTTTCAGGTAAGTGAATTCGGCTTCCTGCTCGCTGATCAGCACGGACATCACGGCCAGCCTTAGCTGGGAATGCAATACCGGGTCCAGTTCTTTAAAGTCCATCAACAGTTGTTTGGTGTAAGAGAAAATTACGGGCAGTTTGGTTTCCTGCCCGTAAAATAATAAAAAAATTATTGCACCTGTTTCATCAGCTCTTTCACATAAGCCTCGCCCCAGTTCGGCGCAATGTCGCTTTCCGGTTTGAAGGAAGAGAATTTTTTCAGCGCCAGGTCGAACATCTCTTTGGCTTTCGTTTTGCTGCCGCCGAAGGCTTCGGGCGTATACAGGAAATTCTGGCCTTTCAGCACGTACACGCGGGGATTTTCGGGGTTCTGTTTCTGCGCGGTTTCCAGCAGTTCAGACGATTCAGGGCCGTATTTCATGCCACGGGTCATGGGGTCCACACCAATGCGCGCGGAAGCTATCAGGGAAAGAATGCAGGAAATTTCGGAATCAGTCCCTTTCAGCGTTTGCGCCTTTTCGATGCTCAGCACCGCTTTGTCGATGATCTCGTCTGTCGTGCTTTTGTTCTGCGTCAGGAATGCCTCGTTTACGCGGCAATAAGCGGCATAATAATAAGGCAGCCATTGTGTTTTTTCAGCTTCCGCAATACGCTCGAAAGTATTGGCAGCCTGTTGCATGCCTGCGGGCGACCAGGTGCTGCTGCTGTCCAGCAGGCCCAGCTGCTGCTTCATGGCGCCGCTGAACTGGTCGCTTTGCGCCTGAACGGTGAAAATAGTGCCGGCTACTGCCATCAGAGAAAAAAGGATCCTTTTCATATGAGTCGGGTTTAAATGTTTATTGTCTGTCTATTACTTCCTGCCTGCGGTCTATACCGAAGCTCATGAACATCCCCACGAAAAAGAAACGTGGCGCCATGGGGCCTACCATGTTCCTCCGCAGCCCGTCGGACGAATAGCGGAAGCCATATTCCTGGTCGTTGCCCAGCACGTTGGTAACCGTTAGCACGAACACGGTGAAGGCTTTGCCTACGGTGGTGAGATAGTTCACGTTCAGCCCGAGCGTATTGAGGCTGCGCGTACGGTCTTTCATGAATTCGCCCTGCGGGCGGTTAGGATTATAATACGGCCTTCCCGTGGCGAATGAATAGGTGGCGCCAAGGTTCAGCTGTATGGAAGGAATGTAATGTTTGTACACGAGCGAAGCGGTATGATCCGCTGCGAAGTCCGGCTGTACCTCGTATGGATAATTGAGGTAATCGCGTTTCGTATCGAGGTAGGAATAGGATATCCAGTAATCCACATTTTTGAAGCTTTTGCGGTCTCTCCAGAACAGCTCCACGCCTTTCGCATAGCCGGTACCGTTATTGTTGAACGAGGGAACGGTCTTCATCAGGTCGTGGTATTTTTTATAGAATACCTCTGTGCGGAAGGTGAAGAACTCCGTCACGCGCTGGTAACTGGCAATGTAGTGGGTGGCGCGCTGGTAATTGAGGTTGCGGAAAAAGCGGAGGTACTGTTGCTCGGGTTTCTGGTAAAACTCGCCGTAGGCAAAGGCTACCTGGCTTTTGGCGTCCAGCTTGTAGGCGAGGGAAGCGCGCGGCGCGATGTTGGCGGCTTTGAGCACGGAAGTGTATTCGAAGCGGGTGCCGAAGCGGCCTACAAAACGCGGTGTGAAATACACATCCGCTTCCGCAAAAGTGGCGGTATAGCTATCTGTATAATCCGCATGCATGTTGTTGAGCGCGCTTCTTTCATCGGCGTACTGGAACTCGCTGCCGAAACGCAGGATGGAGAACTGGCCGAGGTTCTTGCTAAGCACGGCGCGCAGCTGCGTAAAGTCCTGGCGCGCGTTCACATGGCTCGGGGCGGCAGATTTATTGATCGTGTCCATGTACAGCTTGTCGCGGTTGGTGCTGTAAGACGTGCCCAGCTGGATCTTCCAGCCCTTTCCCAAACTTTCTTTATAGCTGATGTTCGTATAGGCGTATTTGTTATCCACCCTGAACTCTTCTTTATCGCCGGGGTATTCCAGGCTTTCTCCAAGAAAGCCGAATTGGTTCCAGCTGCCCGTGAAGAAGATCTTCAGCATGCCGTTCTTCGAGGTTTTGAGGCGGTAGTTGGCGGAGAAGTTCAGGTTCTGCGGCGCTACTACGGGTTCCTGCTGTTGTTTTACGAGTTTGAAGTAAGGGCTCAGGTTTACGTAATCCGCTTCAAAACCGTAGGCTGATTTCTTTTCATTGGAAAGTTTGTCTACCCCCACGCTTGCCCCGATGCTCATAATTCCCAGCGAATACGACGACCGCTCCGGCAGGTCGGTGGATTCGAGGATGAGCGCGCTGGAAAGGCCCTGGCCGTAGAGTGCGGAGTAACCGCCGCTGCTGAAGGTGGTGCCTTTGAACAGGAAAGGGGAAAAGCGGCCGCGGGCAGCAAAGTCGGGCATGCCGGTGGTAAAGGGATTGCGCACGAGCATGCCGTCTATAAAGGTTTGCGTTTCGGTGCCGGTGCCGCCGCGTACGAAGAGCCCTTCTTTTTCGCCCACCTGCTGCGCGCCCGGCAGGGTTTTGAGCGCGCTCACGATGTCGCCGTTGGCGCCCGCCGTGGTCACGATATCCAGCGGCTTGAGCATGGTGTTTTTCTTTTCATCGCTGGCTTCGAAGCTGCCGGCGGAAATGGTCACCATCTTCAGCTCGTTCACGGTTTCTTTCAGCACGAGGTTAAATTCCTGCGGCGCGCCCAGTTCGGCTTTGATCTCCAGCGTCTGGTAACCGGAGAGCGAAGCGGTGAGGATGCGTTCTCCTTTGGCGGAAGTGGTAAAGGAGAAGCTGCCGTCTTTGGCGGAAGTGGCGCCGTCGTAGGAGCCTTTTATGGCGATGTTCACGCCGGCGAGGGGTTTCTTCTTCGCATCGGTGATCCGGCCTTTTACGGCAGTCTGTGCCTGGAGCAAGAGGGGCAGGAGCGTAAAGCAAAGAATGGTTGAAAATAGCTTTAGCATATAGTTAGATTAAATGGCATATCAAAAGTAGACTGGTTTATACTATAAACCAAACGACGGGCGGTGCTACAGGACGCATTGAAAGAGAGTGACCAATCATAATCAATCATTTACGCTTTCAACTATTCGGTAAACGGGGGCAAAAAGCCGGTGAAACCGGTTGGGGGAAGGCAACAAAAAAGCCCCGGCGATATGCCGGGGCTTTCAAATATTCAGAGCAAAAATGCTATTAAGCGAACCTTGGTTTCAGTTCATCTGCCAGGGCCACCATTTTCTTGAGGCCGTCTTCAGGCAGGTTGCCTTTTTTGAATTCGCCCAATACTTCCGGCAGGCGCACTTCCATTTCATGCAGGAAGGCATCTTCGAAAGCGCGGGTGTTTTTCACAGGCACTTCACGCAACAGGCCGTTGGTACCCAGGTAGATGATCGCTACCTGTTTTTCAACGCTGTACGGGCTGAACTGGGGTTGTTTCAGGATCTCCACGTTGCGGGCGCCTTTGTCCAGCACGGATTTGGTAGCCGCATCCAGGTCGCCGCCGAATTTGGAGAACGCTTCCATCTCGCGATAGAGCGCCTGGTCCAGCTTCAGGGTACCGGATACTTTCTTCATGGATTTGATCTGGGCGTTACCACCTACGCGGCTCACGGAGATACCAACGTTGATCGCCGGGCGGATACCTGAGTTGAACAGGTTACCTTCCAGGAAGATCTGGCCGTCGGTGATGGAGATCACGTTCGTGGGGATGTATGCAGATACGTCACCAGCCTGTGTTTCAATGATCGGCAGCGCCGTCAGGGAACCACCGCCTTTAACGAGATGCCTGATGGAATCGGGGCAATCGTTCATCTGCTGTGCGATGTCGTCTCTCGCGATGATCTTCGCAGCGCGTTCGAGCAGGCGGCTATGCAGGTAGAATACGTCGCCGGGATAAGCTTCACGTCCGGGAGGGCGGCGCAGCAGCAGGGATACCTCGCGGTAAGCCACGGCTTGTTTGGACAGGTCATCGTAGATGATCAGCGCCGGGCGGCCGGTGTCGCGGAAGAATTCGCCGATGGCGGCGCCTGCGAACGGAGCGTAGAACTGCAGGGGAGCGGGCTCTGATGCAGAAGCGGCTACGATCACGGTGTAGGCCAGTGCGCCGTTGTCTGCCAGGGTTTTCATCACACCTGCAATGGTGGATGCTTTCTGGCCGATCGCTACGTATATGCAATAAACCGGTTTGCCGGCTTCGTAGAATTCTTTCTGGTTGATGATAGCATCCACGCAGATGGCGGTTTTGCCGGTCTGTCGGTCGCCGATCACCAGCTCACGCTGGCCGCGGCCGATGGGGATCATGGCGTCGATCGCCTTGATACCGGTTTGCAGCGGTTCTTTAACGGGTTCGCGGTAGATTACGCCCGGAGCTTTACGTTCCAGGGGCATTTCATATAATTCGCCAGAGATGGGGCCTTTACCATCGATCGGTTCGCCGAGGGTGTTCACCACGCGGCCTACCATGCCTTCGCCCACCTTGATGGAAGCGATCTGCCTGGTGCGGCGTACGGTAGCGCCTTCTTTGATGCCGGCGGAAGAACCCATCAATACCACACCCACGTTGTCTTCTTCCAGGTTCAATACGATGGCTTTAACGCCGTTCTCGAATTCAACCAGCTCACCGGAGCGAACGTTGTTAAGACCATAAACACGTGCGATACCGTCGCCTACAGAAAGCACGGTACCAACTTCTTCCAGTTCTGCGGAGGCATTGAAGTTGCTCAGTTGCTGGCGTAAGATCGCCGAAATTTCATCTGGCTTAATGTCAACCATTGTTATGTTTTTTTAAAAGAGTCGTTAAGGTTTAAACTAAATATAACGACAACAGCTTTGCGGGTACGCAGCGGCTGCTGTTAAATACAAATTATCTGATCTCGGGCACGTAGATGTTCTTCAGGAACTGTTTCTTGATGTCCATCAGGTCGCGCAGCACGGATGCGTCGAACAGGTTGTTGCCGGTTTCCAGCACAAAACCGCCGATCAGGTCAGGATTTACGGCTGTTTCCAGCTGTATCTTGCGGCCTGCGGATGTTTCCACTTTCTCACGGATCATATTCAGCAGTGCGGGCTCCAGGGGGGCGGCGGAGGTCAGCTTTACATGCGTGATGTTTTTGATCACATTGTATTGCCTGATAAATTCGCCGGCTATTTCAGCCAGTACTGCTTCCCTTCCTTTGATCGCCAGCAGGCGGATAAAACCAGTGGTAATACCGCTGATCTTGCCGTCCAGGATGGCGCCCAGGATCTTTATTTTCTTATCGGCTTTAATTACCGGGCTTCTCAGCAAAGCCACCACGTCCGCATTGCTGCGGGTAATGGCCTGCAACAGCAGTATATCGCTGTGCACTGCATCCAGCTCGTTCCTCTCCACCGCCAGGTCTATCAGCGATTTAGCGTATCTGGTTGCTAAACGGGGATTCTGCATAATTTTTTATTCAGCCGGTTAATTAGTTCATTTTGATTTCAGACGCCAGTTGGCCGATGTAGGCTTCCTGCGCTTTTTTGTCTGACAGTTCTTTGCGCAGCACTTTCTCTGCCACTTCGATCACCAGGGTGCCTACCTGGTTCTTCACTTCTGTAAGCGCCGCCATCTTCTGGTTCTCGATAGCCACGGAAGCGTCCTGTACGATCTTCTTGGCTTCAGCCTGGGCCTGGGCCTTGGCTTCGCTGATGATCTGGTCTTTTAGCTCCTTCGCTTCTTTCAGTATCTTGCTGCGTTCTGCTTTTGCCTCGGCCAGTACGTGTTCATGCTCGGCTTTCATCTGGGCCATTTCCTCTTTCACGCGCTCTGCGGTGGCAATGGAATCTGTAATAGAATCCTCACGCTCTTTCAGGGTGGAAAGGATGGGCTTCCAGGCGAATTTCTTCAGGATCAGGAAAACGATAATGAAGATGAGCAGTGAAATGGTGAACAAGCCTAATTCAGGCATCAACAAATCCATATATCAGTATTTAAATTTTTATTCTTTACGGTTTTGAAGAATTACTGCATCCTTTGCCCTGTGCGCCGGATGCAGTAATAAGTTTGTTCTTACAGAACTACCGCCAGCAGACCGGCGATTACACCGAAGAGGGCAACACCCTCAACCAGCGCAGCTGCCAGGATCATGTTAGCACGGATGTCGTTAGCAGCTTCGGGCTGACGGGCGATGGATTCCAGCGCGCTCTTACCGATGTTGCCTACACCGATACCAGCCGCGATAGCAGCGATACCAGCGCCGATTGCGCCACCAGCTTGTGCCAGACCTGTAGAAGCAGCTTCAGTAGCCTGCATTAAAACAGTTAAAAGTGCCATAATGAAATTGTGTATTTGAAATTAAAAATTAAACAGTTGTCAATTAATGATGCGCGTCATGATGGCCGGTATGCTCCATGGACTGGCCGATGAAAACAGCCGTCAGGTTAGCAAAGATGAAGGCCTGGATGAACGCCACCAGCAGCTCCAGCATCATCATCACGATGTTGAAGGCAATGGTCACCGGCAGGAAGCCGTAACCGATCGCTTTGTTCAGGGAACCGAAAATAAACACCAGGGAAATGATACTCAGGATGATGATGTGGCCGGCCAGGATATTGGCGAACAACCTGATCATCAGGGAAACGGGCTTGGTGAACACGCCGATCAGCTCCACGGGCGCCAGGATAGGCTTTACGAAGCCGGGCACCGGCGGGTTGAAGATGTGGCCCCAGAAATGCCTGTTGGTAGCAGCGAGCATCACCACAAAGCTGATAAGCGCCAGCGCAGCAGTAACGGCAATATTACCGGTTACGTTCGCGGAGCCCGGCAGCAGGCCCAGCAGGTTGTTGATCAGGATGAAGAAGAAGATCGTCAGGATAAAAGGAACGTATTTGTCGCCTTTGGGCCCCGGGATGTTCGGCCTCACCACTTCGTCCCTCATGAAAATGATCACCGGCTCAATAAGGCTCTGGAAGCCTTTGGGCGCCTGGCGGCTGCCACGCAGCCTGTAGGCTTTGGCCACATTCAGCATCAGGATCACCAGCAGCACGGCCGCCAGTATCATGGAGGTAATATTTTTGGTCAGAGACAGGTCGTAGATCTTTTCACCGGTAGGCTGATCGTTCGCGTCTACCGCGATGATCTTGCCTTCTGTATACAGCTTGGGATTCAGGTGATTGGCATGCAGGTAATGGGCGTCCACGATGCGGTAGCCTTCGTAGGACTTATGACCGTGTTCAAATTTGGAAGAAGAGAACATGGAAACGCCACGCTCGGGGTTATACACGATCACCGGCAAAGGCAGGGTAACGTGCAGGTCGCCCAGGCTCAGCAGGTGCCAGTCGTGGGCATCCTTTACGTGGCCAAGGATCACTTCCTTCGCGTTAAAACCTTTCTTTTCTTCGTGCCCGCCTTCAGCATGGGGGTCATGGCCTTCATTGGCTGTGGCAAATGCGCCGGAAACGGCCATTGAAAATACCGTTATCAGGGCTACCAGCTTATATTTGAACCGAGTCAAGGAAATCACCGTTTTCTGAAATTTTGTGCAAAGGTAACCGATTTTACATTAAATAGTAGCGGGGAATGAAAAAACTGACGAGGATCATGTGGAATGAACGGCACCCCGCTAAACGGCTATCTGCCAGCGTCTTAGTATCCTCTACAGCAGCTGAGGGGCCGTTCGTTCATGCTGAAATCCCCCTTCCATTACGATAATATATCATGCAACTAACTTAGTGTATCAACTACACACTTTGGCTTTCCGGCTACATAAAAAGAGAGGCCTGCCCCCTCCGGGCAGGCCTCTCTCCTTTTACTAATTACCGGCTATTTGAACGATATATACTTCTGCTCGTTCTCAATGATCTTATTAAAAAAATCCTTCATCCCTGCAAACACCTCCGGCGTCACGTCTTTATTGGGATCGGTCACGAACTCGCGCCTGATCTTTAATTTGTTGCCGGCCACCTGTTCGTAGCTGAGGGTATAATCCATCCAGTCATATTTCCCTTTAAAACCGGAGGGCACCTGGTTGAACACCTTGCCTTCCGGCAGTTCGATCTCCACTTCGGTTACATATTTTTCGGTGTTCTCATAAGACCAGTACACGAAAGGATATTTCCGTTCCTCATCGGTAAAAATGCCTTGCGTGGCCACCGCCTCGTGGAATGAAGGGCGCAGCATGCTGAAGTCGCCCACGTTCACGATCTCGTTCTTCACCACATAATTCACTTCCTGCGCCACGGTATCCGTCAGGTTGTCCAGGTTGCGGAAGCTGAAGTCTTTCAGTTCCACATGGTTCTTATAAAAGCTGGCTATATCAGACCGTATGCCTTCTTTATTCTCATCCGGCGTGCCATTGCGGAACCGGCCCCGTTGCAGCGAAGCCAGGTTGCCGGTTACGGCGCTGCGCGTTTTCACTTCCACATCCGCCTTGTTCACTTTTACATGAACCTTCCGGATAATGGTGCTGCCATTGCCGCCGGCCGTTGCATCCACTGAAGTTAATTTTTCAGCAGTGCCTTTGTACTGGTAAGGAATAGGCAGCATCTGTGCCAGCTGCACGCTTTGCGGCAGGGCGCCGAAAGGCAGGTAGCGGTCCGTCAGTTCCAGGTAGCGGTGCTGGTTGCCGGCCTTGTATTGCACAATGCAATGGTTAAATTCCATGGAAGGCAGGGTGATGCCCTTCACACCGTTGTTGCGGGTGCTTACCAGCACCATATTGGCCTCCAGCCCCGCTTTGTGGGCAAAGGCCAGAAACAGGGCCGACATGTCTTTACAATCACCCAGCCGGGTGGCCAGCGTTTTTGCCGCGCGCTGCGGAACATATGCACCCTGCCTGAAAGGCACGGAACTGTACCCTATGTTCTCTTCAATGAATTCATATATCTTTTTCGCTTTCTCCATGTCGGACAGCCCGCTTGTTCCCCCGGGGAAAATCTTCGCGAATGCTACGTTCACGTCATATTCCTCGCGGGATTGCATCCTCGTGATATCGCTGTACCATTCGGCTATCATATCCCATGACTTCACCGTGCTAAGATGCAGCACATCCCCGAAATCGTCCACAGAAGGCATAAAGGACTCATGCTTGAAAGCCGGTACATTCTTCATTTCCCAGGTGTAGAGCTTAAAGTCCTCCTGCTTGCTGATGGCCGGCCTGATATCTTTTTTGTTGGAAAAATCGTATCGCAGGGGAACCTGCTCAGCCGCCAGGATGCTGTACCGGGCTGATTTGGTGGGAACAGAAGCGGAGAAATAGAATTTATCCCAGAATTCCCTGCCCAACCGGCCGATGCCGTAGCTGCTCATGCGGTAATGGTAGAAGATGGCATCCCCTGGTTCCAGCTTGGTGAAAACAACCTGGTTGTCATAGATCTCGCCGGGTACTTTGTTGCCGTTCGCTTTTATCACTTCCGCCTTTACGATGGTAATGGTTTCGTATACGCTGTTATAGGGCAGCGTAAGCTCTTTCCAGCTTTCAATGCCGCTGTTGTTGCGCAGGTGTACGGCGGTAAGCACTTCTTTTTCACTCGCGCCGTCAGGATAAAGCACCACGTTCTTTTCGTCGAAGATGTAATAGTGTGAGTGGGTAGTGTCCTCAGGCTTTTTAAAAGCAGCCTGGATGCGGTTATAGACGTCCGCTTCCGGGAAGTAGCTGAAGATATCCTTTTTTCCTTCGAGGCTGCGGATCTGCTTACGGTATGCATACATGCCACCATGCAGGGCCAGCGCCTTTTTGAAATATTCCAGGGCTTTATCTTTATTGTTCTGCTGCAGGTAGCTGTAGCCGATATCTCCCAGCGCTTTGTGATAATACGGGGTAAAGCTGTGCAGCTTATTCTGGTATACAATCGCCGAATCGTATTGCTGGCGGCCGAAGAAGTAAGCAGCCAGCTCTTCATACGGGTTGCTGTCGTAAGGCACGTACTCCAGTATCTTGCGAAGGACCTTTTCGCCTTTTTCCGGCATATTCTGCTTAAAATATTCACTGGCCAGTTTCTTCAGCATTTCATAGTTGAAGGCGCGGGCACAATATTTTTCCAGTACGGCCAGACCAGCTGAGGGATTGCGGTTCAGGTTGGTTTCCAGGTAATGCATCATAGCTACTAAGGAAACATTCTCAGGATAGGCGGCGTATGCTTCTTTCAGCAGCAGTACCATACTATCCAGCTTCTCAAGCCGGCCGATATTGTTGATCCGCTGCAAGGTGGTGGCTTCTGCAGGGCCGGCTTTCGCGATCATTTTATAGACCACATCCAGGGCTTCCTGGTATTTTTTTTCTTCTTCAAGCCGGGTCACTTCCAGGTTCATCATCCAGTAATTATCCGGATCCATTGTTTTAACGGTCTCCAGCTTTTCGGTCATCTCCGTGTGATGGCGCTTTGAAGACAATGTGCGGTAATACTGCAGCTGTATGAAGCTGCTTTGCGGGTATTTTTCAACAAGCGGCGCCAGTATAGCTTTTGCTTTGTCGTTTTCCTCGTTGCGCACGTATACATAGCTCAGCATCACATAATTAGCCAGATCCTTCGGATTTTTTTCGATCTGCCTGCGAAAATACGCTTCTGCAAAATGGGTAACGGGAACCGGCCGGGAAGCGGACAGGTCCCTGGTATAGGGCTGCAGCTTGCTGGTGGAGGTAATGCCTTTCAGCGGCTCATAACGCTCGTCTGTCAGGCGCACGATAAAATTCGGGTTGCTGGTTTCGGTTGTGTACCCGATCTGTACCAATACGCGGTTGTAACCCTTGTTGAGGTGGCATTTCACTTTGTAGAAGTCAAGCTCTGTGGTCTTTTCATCCGGTTCGGAGATCAATTCCTTATCGTTCAGCCATACCCTGAAGGCGCCGCCGCCGCCCAGGCAAAGCAATGCATCTTTTTCAGCGTCTGCATGCACAAAGGTCTGCGTGTACCCGATGGCGGCCGTGGTGGGAAAAACCGTTCCGACAAACAACCAGCCCTGGCGGTTGGTAAGGCTGGGCGTAAACCAATCGATAGCGGTATTGTTGTAGGAAATGAACCCTTTACCGGGTTCCAGCTGCGTTAAAGGACCGTAGTTCTTATTAAAGCCGCTGCCATTGATGTTATCAAAGGGGCCGGCAAACTGCCAGTCTTCCAGCGCCTGCAAGCTCGCGAACATTTCCTTCGACTTTTCCAGTTCCATGGAGCTGTAATAATGGTTGCCTTTGGTGTAGGCGCCAGCCGCTTTCATTGAACCGTTAAACCCGGGAGCGGTAAGCATATGGTCCAGGTTGGAGAGATTATCTGCTTTTTTCTTGCCGTATTCGCTTAATACGCCTTCGTTGAACCAAAGGGCGTACCAGTAAGCTTCCTGCGGGCTGAACTGCCGGGCCGGGTTGTTGTATTTGCTGATCAGCTGCTCGTGAAATCCCTCGTTGGACTCAAAAAGTATGAGGGTCGCCAGGGCGCTGTTCTTATTGTCATTGTTGCGGATGGCTTTTTGAAATAGCTCACGGGCCTTTGTTTTGTCGTTCCGGAGAAGGGCTTCCCACGCTTTTTCGTAATCCCCGGCAATGCCGGTAAGCGGGCGAACGAGGAATAACACGGCCAGGAGGACGGATTGCAGTACAGATTTCATCTGGTGTAAGGTTATAGGGATGATTTAACGGGTCAAATATAACTATCCTGGCAGGAAAACAAAAATCGGTCAGGCGGGGCTCTGGGTCTTCTGGAACTGCATCGTGTACAGCTTATGGTAATACCCTTCCATCCGCAACAGCTCTTCATGGTTCCCCATTTCTTTGATCTCCCCTTTGTCCAGCACAATGATCTGGTCCGCCTTGCTGATCGTGCTGAGCCTGTGCGCGATCACGATCGCGGTGCGCCCGGCTATCAGCTTGTCGATCGCATGCTGGATCAGTTGTTCGGATTCCGTATCAACGGAAGAAGTAGCTTCGTCCAGTATCAGCACCGCAGGATCGTACAGCAGCGCGCGGATAAAGGAGATCAGCTGGCGTTGCCCCAGAGACAGGGTGCTGCCACGTTCCATCACCGGGTAATCGTACCCGCCGGGCAGCTGCAATATAAAGTCATGCATGCCGATCAGCTTCGCGGCATGTTCCACCTGCTCGCGGCTGATGGCCGGGTTGCGCAGGGTGATATTGTCGTAAATGGAACCGGAGAACAGGAACACATCCTGCAGCACCACGCCTATCCGGCTTCTCAGTTCGGAAAGTTTATAATCTGCCAGCGGCACCCCGTCGATGGAAATGCGGCCTTTCTGTATCTCGTACAGCCTGTTCAGGATGCTGATGATGGTGGTTTTTCCTGAACCGGTATGCCCCACCAGCGCAACGGTCTGCCCCGGCTGTGCGTGGAAGGAAATATCTTTCAGCACGTAACGCTCGTCTGTATAGGCGAACCACACGTTCTCGAATTTGATCTCCCCTTTCATGCCGGCGGCGGAATGCGTACCCTTATCCGGCATATATTCCTCGCTGTCCAGCACCTTAAACACGCGCTCGCTGGCCACCATGCCCATTTGCAGGGTATTGAACTTATCCGCCAGGATGCGCAGCGGGCGGAACAGCATATTCAGGTACATGATAAACGCGATCATAACGCCCTGCGTCACTTCGTAGTTCAGCACCTTATTGGCGCCCCACCATACCATCAGCCCCAGCGAAATAGCCAGGATGATCTCCACCACGGGGAAAAACACGGAGTAAGCGAAAATGGCGTCTATATTGGCTTTGCGGTGGTCTTTATTGATCACCCTGAATTTGCCGAACTCCCGGTTCTCCGCTGAAAACGCCTGCACCACCAGCATACCGGTGATGTGCTCCTGCACAAAGGCATTCAAAGCAGCCACTGCGTTGCGCACGCGGTGGAAAGACTTGTTCACCGCCTCCTTGAACCAGTACGTGGCCAGTATCAGCACAGGGAAAGGGGAAAGGCTGATGAGCGTAAGCCGCCAGTCTTCGAAGAACATCACGCCCAGGATGGCCAGTATCATCAGCACATCGGCCACGATGGAAATGATGCCTTCGGAAAAAATATCGTTAATAGCCTCAATGTCGTTGATGGTGCGGGTGGTAAGGGTGCCTATGGGTGTTTTGTCGAAAAAGGAAAGGTTCAGCCTGGTTACCTTGCGGTACACAGCCACGCGAAGATCCTTGATCACAGACTGCCCCAGCCAGTTTGTGATGTATGAAAAGAAAAAACGGACCAGGGTTTCCAGCAACAGCATTACCACCTGTATGATGGTCACGATCACCAGCATCTGTACCCACTGGTTCGTAATGTATTTATCTACGGTGAGCTGTATCAGGTACGGGCGTACCGGGCTGAGCAGCGCCAGCAACACTGTGAGGAACATGGAGACGTAAAAATAGCGCTTGTAAGGCGCTGCAAAGGAGAATACCCGGTTCAGCAGGCTGAAATCAAATACACGTTTGGCCTTTCCGTTGTTCATTCAGTAAAAGTAAATGGATAATCCCAAAATGCAAAAAGGGAGCGGCTGCTCCCTTTTTTAAAATCTTTATGAAGATCAGTTTTCGTCTTTCATCACCTGGCGGTAGGCTTTAATGAAGATGGCGCCCAGGTTCTTGTGCGGCGGCACGTAGTCGTCGAACAGCGGTTTGTTGGCCGGTTCCGCCGCGAATTTCTTGCCAAGGCCGGCCCACATATTCACCCAGTCCACATTCTTCCCGGCGCGTATCAGGTCTTCCAGGCTGCGGATGATGGGTTCGTTCACCCAGCGGGTGCCTACCTGTTTGGAGGAAATGATATGCGCTTCAGGCGCTTTCTCCAGCACGGTGGCCAGGTTGTGGTAGCCGCCGCAGCTGCCGAGTATCACGATGCGGGCGGTGCTTTGCAGGTTATCCAGCGTGGTGTTCACGTGGTAGCTGTGGCCGCGGTGGATAAATATCGTCGGGTGAATGTCTTTTTCATCCAGGTATTCGGCCAGCTTTTCGATCGCGGTCTTGTCCTCCGGTTCTTTCAGCGGGTTATTAGCGAAAATGGTAGTGGGCTTGCCTTTGAGCGAGCTGATGGTGGTCCAGTGCGTATTTTTGCTCACGCTCCACTCGCTGCGCGGGAAGTTGCCCATAAAGCTGGCATAGGAGCTGATCCCGTCTTCATCCCCATAGAAAAACACCTGCTGGTAAATGCGGCCGCTGTCGCTGGGCAGGTCTTTGAACTCCACGTAGTTGATGGGGGGAAGCTTCAGCTTGGCGCTCATCTCGCTGGCCCAGCTGCTGTCGGTACCCTGGCCTTCTTCTGTGAAAATGCTGTTGAGCAGTTCGTAGATGGTCATGCCGCGCTTATCCTTTTTACCGGTCACGAACACGAGATTCTTGCGTACTTCGGTGCGCAGGAAGTCCAGCAGCTTGGGGTCGCGGATGGAGCCGAAGGAATTGGCCACGTCCACGGCGTCTTCCAGGTCAGCCGTTTTTTCCAGGCTGCGCACGAATTTCACCATCAGGTAGTTGGCATTCTCGGGGTCCATCGACTTCAGGAAGTGGTCCAGCGTATTAAAGCCCGCGGCCATGGCAATGAATTTCTTGAAACGGTCGAAGCTCACGAGCATCAGCAGGCTGTCGCCCCTGGAGGGTTTCATGCGCAGCATCATCTGGTCGTAGAGGCCGTTTTTAGCGGCATTGGTATAGCTGGAAGTATACAGCTCTTCCTGCCCGTTGATGATCAGGTAATACAGTTCTTCCGGCGTAAAGTCCTTCACGATGCGGAAACGCACGGCATGCCCTTCGTCGTGCAGATCGTTGATCTCGCGGATGTACCGGAGCGATTTGGCGTGCATGTTCTCCTGCATGGATTTAAGGCCGAGGGGATTCTCCCCGTTGGCTTTCCGCTTCTGCAGGGCGATGGATGCTTTCACCATCTGGCGGAAGTAGTTATCGTCGTCGCTCACGGCCGATTCCAGCTCGCTGAGGGAGGCGGAGCCGTCCAGCAACTGGTCTATGAAAGGCATCAGCTTGGTGCTCTGGGGCGAGCGGCCTATCTGCACGATCTGCTGCACCAGGGGGTCCTGGTTGCGGCGGATGGCGGAGGCGGTGGGCGTGTACGACGTGGCGTAGGTGAGCACTTTATTCGGGTACTGCTTCGCCACTGCGGCTATGATGGAATCGGTGACCGGGTAGTCCAGGTAGGGCCCCAGTTTGGGCATGATATCCTCCAGGTTCTTAAAAGCGTATTTGGAGAACATTTCCGCGCGGGACTCCTGGTAGCCGGGATTTTCCTTGAACGGCTCGATCATCCGCTCCCCTGCTTCGAAGCTGAGCTTGCGGGCAATGGGATAAATGCTGGCCCCTTTGATGTCCGCATGCATCATGGCGCGGTAAGCCTGCACCATGGCGGGCGCTTCTTCCGCGTCTATTCTTTTGAAAGCTCTTTTGGTATTGTAATCTTTGAGGGTCTGCTGCAGGCCTGAAAGGTATTTTACCTTCAAACGGTGATCCAGCGCGGTATCCAGCTCTATTTCGTTCTGGATATCGTCCACCTGTTTGAGGAGGGCATTGGTAACCTGGAGGCTCATGCTCTCGTCGTCTGAAACCTTCACGAAACTATCCTGCTTGCTGTCAAATTTGTCAGCCGCAGTCTGCTCTTTGTCGATATTGTCATGAAAGCCCTGCCGGCTGATGGGGATCTGTACTTTCTGACCATAGGTTAATCCACTGTAAGTAATGCCTAACGCTATGATTAGTAATGTTTTTCTCATATTAGATGATTACGCCTTCTCGAATACTGCAAATTTACTACCAAATATTGCTAAATAATAATTCAGCCAAACCCATATCAATAATCAATAATGCGAAAAATCAATAATATCAGGCGTGAATGGGGAGCGCGGGGAATCAGTATCTTTACATGTGGACGGAGGGCCTGAATTAACAATTACATAATGTTATCTTTTCATGAATGGGAATAATGCTGATTAATTTTGTGCCGTCTTAAAAACCAAATTATGTTGATGGAACCTTCAGTTGCAGTTGGAAAAATCCTGGTAGTGGACGATGAAACCGATATTCTCGAAATCATCAGCTATAACCTGAAGAGCGCCGGATACGAGACCGTTACGGCCAAAGATGGGATAGAAGCGATCCAGAAAGCCAAGATATTCCGCCCCGACCTCATTATGCTGGATATCATGATGCCCAACAAGAACGGCATCGATACCTGCCGCGAGATCAGGAAGCTGCCTGAATTCAAGGAAACCATGGTGCTGTTCCTCACGGCGCTGAACGATGAGAAGAGCGAGATAGAAGGATTGAACATGGGGGCGGACGATTACATTGCAAAGCCCATTAAGCCCAAATTGCTCGTAAGCCGCATCAACGCGCTGTTCCGCAGGCTCAACAAAGTGGAAGAGCAGCAGATGCACCTGGGCGACCTGGTGATAGACCGCGAAAAATTCACTGTTACCTATAAAGGCGTGGAGATCATCCTCGCGAAAAAAGAATTTGAACTCCTCCAGCTCCTGGCTTCCAAACCCGGCCGCGTATTCCTCCGCAACGAGATCCTCAACCAGGTTTGGGGCACCGAAGTGATCGTGGGCGACCGTACCATCGACGTGCACATCCGCAAGATCCGCCAGAAACTGGGCGTGGACCTGATCACCACCGTAAAAGGCGTAGGCTATAAATTCGAACTGTAACCCGCTCCGTATATCCTGTATTCCTCTCCCCGCAGCATGCCCTGTGCGTGACCCTGGCTCCGTGAATTATGGCAAGTAAAAAAATTGGCTTAATTTCCCATTATTACAAAAATTACTCACTCTGGAGTATGTTCAAAGCAAAAAACCTTTCGCCGCAGAAGCTGGCGGGCTTTACAGCGCTGGTGCTTTCCGCCATCATGGCCACCGGTTGCCTTCTTATAGGCGCCACGCTCAGGGAAACCCTCATCGCATTAGGCCTCACCTTCCTGGTGGCGTATTACCTGTACCTCTATACCCTGCAGAACTTCATCTACCGCAAGATCAAGCTTATCTACAAGTTCATTTACCAGACGAAAGCCTCCAAACGCGAGGACTTCTTCAATAAAAACATCCTTCCTCTCAAAACGATCGACGAAGTGAGCGAGGACGTGGAAAAATGGGCTTCCCAGAAAAAGGAAGAGCTGGACAACCTGCGACGCAACGAAGCCTTCCGCAAAGAGTTCCTGCTGAACCTTTCGCATGAGTTAAAAACGCCCATTTTCGCCGTGCAGGGCTACATCCATACCTTGCTGGACGGCGCCATAGAAGACCCTTCCGTCAACAAGATGTTCCTCAAGAACGCCACCAAGAACATCGACCGCCTTTGCCGGCTGATAGACGACCTGGACGAGATATCCAAGCTGGAAAGCGGCGAAATGACCATCAACAAAGAGGTGTTCGTGATACAGGACCTCGTGAAGGATGTGTTCGACACCCTCAGCATCAAGGCCAAGCAGAAGGAAATAAAATTCAGCATCAAAAAAGGCTGCGAAGCACCTGTGCATGTGTATGCGGACAAGGAAAAGATCCGCCAGGTGCTGATCAACCTCATCGAAAACTCCGTGAAATACGGCAAGCAGGACGGGCAGACCATCGCCAGCATTTACAATATGGATGGCAAACGCGTGCTGGTGGAAATTTCCGATACCGGCATCGGTATGGCTGAAGAGCACCTCCCGCGTGTGTTTGAACGTTTTTACCGTACAGACCGTGCGCGCAGCAGGGATATTGGCGGCACCGGGCTGGGCCTCGCCATTGTAAAACATATCGTGGAAGCGCACGACCAGACCATCAACGTGCGCAGCAAAATAGAAGTGGGCTCCACCTTCGGTTTCACCCTGGAACTGGGCAGGGACAGCTGATCTTAAAACTTAACATTGGATTTGTAACCTTTCAAAATTAACACCCGTTTTACAGGTGATTAAAAACTTTTATCCCCCTATCAAATCACCTGTATGAAACATGCTTATTTGTTATTATTGATCACCGGCATTTTTGCTGCCGGGTGTAAGAAAGACAAAAAGAACAACCCTCCCAGCCCCGAGACCCGCATTTACGGCAACTGGAAGCAGGACGGATCGCTGATCCAGACTTTGCCCGGGTATGTGCTTCACACCATCAACTTCCGCCGGGATATGAGTTATACCCTGTATGGCGGCATGGGCCCGGTAAATGAAAGCGGCGCTTACACTGTTTCCCTTACCAATAAGCCCGACTCGGTTGTACTACTGTTGAAGTCCAACGATGGCGGCACACGCACTTTGCAGGTAACGATCGTGGAGGAAGGCCATCTTGCCATTCGCGAATACGGCGATTATTACCCTGTTGAATATTAAACCCGGTTTATGAAACATAGCTATTTATTGCTGCTCGCGGCCGGGCTGTTGGTTGGCGGCTGCACAAAAGAAAAAGTAGTTGTAGTGGAAGAAGTACTCTACAAACCTTATGAATCCCCGGAAGAAAAAGCCATGGGCGTAAATTATTCCCTCGCAGGCCGGTGGGTGATCACCGCAGATGTAATGCAGGATGCGAACGGCATGGGCGCGGACCGCTGGGCCTTCAAGGCAGACAGCACTTATTCGCGATTATATCTCGGTGATATCGGGGAAACCGGCAGTTATAAAACATTCGCCACCACCGGCAACGATGTGATCAACTTCGAACTTTCCGCGGACAGGTCCAACAAGAAAAATTATCTGCTGATAAAGAAAAAATCCTACCGCCATATCCTGGTCAACGGTGTAAACTTTTTCAGGGAGCAGTAATGATCAGAAGCGGTATTGCAGCCTTGCGGTGAACACGTTATCCGCGATATCATCCTCAAACCCTTCTATGCCCGTGGATTCATTCCACACACGGTCGAACCAGAAGGTGGCTTTCATATTTTCATTGAGGTAATACACGTATCCGAAGCCAAAGGTATCGTAACGGATATCGGTAGGAGAAAGGTGTGTGGTGAGGGGTTCTGCTATCTGGCGGCCTTTTACGTCCGTATTAGGATCGTACCAGTCATATTTCAGCACCAGCTGGTGTTTTTTGCTGCCCAGGTGCTGCAGGAAGGTGAAGTATGCCCCGTCGAAATTGCGGATGTAGAGCGGCGCAAAACCCGCGGGTCTCACGGGAATAACGCCGGGCGTTTCACTGTCTCCCAACGTTGCCGTCTGTACGCCGCGGATATATTCCGCTCTCAGCTGGGTAGCGCCCTGCTGGTTGGGGATCACCAGCTGCCCGTCTGCGCCGTAGTAATGGCGCGGGGCTATTTTCCCGATATTGGTCACCGCGGAGTCCACCTTAAAATCGGGATGCCCGTTGGTGGCCGTACCCATGTTGTAAATTTCTTTCGTGAACTGTTCCATGCCGCCGTAGAGCACGCTGGCGCCGACGGACAGCAGCCAGCCCTGCCGGTTGATACGCGTGGGTTTCATGGCCACCCGCGCGATGAGGTCTTTATGGCTGTCGAAGTCCGCGGGGCCGGAGAGGCCCTGGCCGTTGAACAGGCCTACGTCTACTTTCAGCGAATGCAGCGGGTGCGCCCTGTCTCTCGGTTCAAACGTGAGCATGCCTCCCATATCGCGCTCGCTTCTCATCAGTATCTGCGACATACGACCGCGTTCGGGCGCTTCACGGTCGCCCGAGGAGAGGTTCACCTCGTAGCCGAAAGGCCGGGCGAACATACCCATGGTAAGCGCAGCAATGTCCCAGCGGCCGTCGAATATACGGCCCCAGAAATCTCGGATGTTCACACCCCGCTCGGTGCCATCGAACTGGAAAACGAATTGTACGGTGGGGAGGTTTCTTTTATTGTAGTGAGCATAATCAAAGCGCACGCGGCCCCGGCGGAGCATGAAGCGGTTGTTGCTCGCACCGGTAAAGTTACCGCCGGCGTAGCTTTCAATGCCTTTGCCCGACGCATACTGGAACTGCGGCTGCATATAGCCGCTGATCCGCAGGGCGTCGTAACGCATGTACATGGAGATCATTCCCTTGCCCAGGCTGGTGGTCGTGTCGATCATGTCCATCAGGAATTGTGCCTTGGACGCGAAGGAACTAAACATTAAAATTCCGATCAATATTATCTTCCTGGCGGTAGTCTTCATGTTTGTCATACCGCGCAAAAATAGGAAATGCCGCCTTTAAACAAAAACGCCCGTAAACCGGGCGTTTTTGTTTAACCTCACTTTATTACTATTGAATCGTGAAAGGGAATAAGGCAGGAGATGCTGTATAATCAGCACCTGTTACCGTGCATCGGAGATAATATTGCCCCACGGGAAGCGGATTTGCATTAACCGTAAGACTCCATGTAAGCACCCGGCCGTCTTGTTCTTCTTCAAAAAAGGTATGAAGATGCTGCTGATTGGCATCGAGCAGAGTCCATGTGTAAAAATTATCGCCGTATATGGCGGCGGCGAAATGTTGATAAAACGGCGCTCCGTAAGGCACTACCGAGGGTCCGTAAATAGCATTGGTCAGTACGGAATTCCCTGTAACAGGGTACAAATAAGACGCAGCAATCCTGTCATATTCTGAAAAGTGGTCGAATTCGATATTATTTCCGCCGCTGTTCATAACGGAATTGGGGTCTAAAACAGGCGTGCCTGGTATCGCATTGTCCGGGTTCGCAATGTCCGCATGTCTCAGGCCGAGATTATGTCCTAATTCGTGCATGATGAGGAAAGTGCGTTTGCCGGAATATTCCCCCCAAGTCGAACCTGCATTTGCAACGGCGTTCATATCGATCTGGAGCAGGTCGCCAACAGCGCCAAAGGCCGGCCAATCGCCCATTCCAAAAGCCCCTACGCTGCTGAGGTCTCCATCCGTGATGACAAGATCTTCCCAAACACCATCCGGTGTTCTGGATTCGTCGAGGATAAAATTGATCCTGCAATTCAAGAGCACATTCCATTGCGAAATGCCCCACCTGATGCTCTGCATCCATGCAGCATTGGTACGGAGATTACCAGTTACCACCACGTTGATGTTGCAATTCGCATCACCTGAAATGAGGCTTTGATAACTGTGGCGTTGGTTTTCCGTGCCACCGGCTTTTCTCCTTCGGAGGTCTTCGAATACGATACTTTGTTTGAGAGCGATATCTCCTTCAACGATAAAACGTCCGTTCTGCGCAGCTACTTTGATGGTTGTGTCGAAACCTGCTTCATGAAGGTAACGCATCACTTCGGGCGATACGGTTTCTTGGTCCGCGGACATAGCGGTTTCCGTGGGTGCCTGGTCTTTTTTACAGGAAACAATAGTCAGTAGGGCTGCAACCACCGCCAGTCGTGCGGCGGCGAGAATGTGGGATTTTTGCATGGGTAAACAATTTATAAAGGTTTAGGAAAAACAGTGGAATCGGTCTTAAGCTACGGTTAATACAAACTAAATATATCCATTTTCATTCTACGTTTATAAGCCTCCGTATTATGGAATCATTAATAAAAAACGCCCCGACTTTCGTCGGGGCGCCGCGTTAATTATGATCGACAGATGAAATGACTAGTAAACTTTGTTCTGGGGATCGAAGTTGGTCCAGCCGGTGAGCCAGTTGGTAGAACCAAAGGCACCACGGTAAGTAACATTATCGATGCCGGCAAAGGATTTGAACGTACCGCTCAGCGCAGGAGAACCTGTTTTGGGCAGGAAATTCGGGTTAGCCAGGTTGAAAGGATCCGTAAGACCAACAAAGTCAGCGGAAGCAGCAACTGTATTGCCTGCATCAGTCAGCTTGGTAAGGAGCGGAGCAGAAGCCTCAGCGATCATAGCGTCCCTCTGTGCAGAGGTCATCGGGTTAGGATAGCCGGTTGTATACAGGCGGGCAGTCGAAGAATCCGTCCATGCGGTCTTGGCGGTAGCAACTGTAAAAATAATGTTGTTAGAATATGCTGTAGCAGCGTTAGCCAGGAAGTAATCATAAGTAGGCTTGGATTCGAACGCGGTACCGCCTTTCTGGGTACCCAGGATGATGGAGTTCAGGAACACGAAATTGGTAGCTCTTCTCCAGCGGTTGCCATAGTTGTGGTTGCTGGCAGTACCGGCAGCGCCGTTGGGACCTACGATGGTCATGTTGGAGATCACGGGGCGGGTGAACGGTGTCTGGTTGGAAGACTGACCGTCGTTATCGCACTCAATACCGTTACCAGCGTCTCCCGGGTCTACGAACTTAGGATCGCGCAGTGATACAGCGTATTGTACGGTACCAGTGTATCCGAAATCGAAGTCGAAATCGTCATCAGCAGTCGCATAAGCAACCAGGTGGCGGGGGTTTACAGTGCCGCCGAAGATTTCGAAAGCATCGTCGTTGGCATAAGCTGTCATTACATAATCAATAGTAGTACCGCTGCCTACACCGCCGAGGGTGAGGGAGTTGATTTCTGAGTTCTGGAAAGCGGCAATACCAGCGTATTCAATACGCACATACTTCAGTGTGCCTGAATTATCTGCCGCGTCAGTACCACCGTATTGTTCGCCAATACCACCTTCGATCTGGGGATTGGTCTTATTGGTCGGCGCGCTGCCAAGCAGTACGATACCGCCCCAATCGCCAGGACCGCGGGTGCCGGGAGCTTTACCGGAGGTAAATACGATGGGTTTATCCGCAGTACCGATAGCCATCAGCTTGCAACCACGTGTAATGATCAGGGAACCTTTTTCTGTAACGTCGCTTTTAACCACAGTACCCTCTTGAACAGTAAGGGTCGCGCCATTTTTAACTTTCACCTGGCCTTTTAAAATCCATACCCTGTCATTGGTCAGTGTTTTGCTGGTTGTAATATCACCGACAAGTGTTTCAGGCAGAATCGGGTCCAGATCGTCGTCGCCGTCAGTGTCGTTATTCCGGCAGGCAGACAAAAAAACAGCTGCGCCAAATGTAAAGGCAAGAAATTTTGCAAGTTTCATTAGTACTCAGTTTTAAATTTTCGGTGAATATGCTCCGCAAAGGTGTTTGTTGAATGTTACAGGTACTTTAACATAGCGTTACGAAATTGTTAAGGCACCTGTTGTTATATGTTTATTTCTTCTTTCCTAATCCGAATTGATAAGTGAATGTGAGCGACACGTTGGTGCCATATTTGAATGAGCTGATCACCTGGTCATCGCTGTTCTTCTTGTAGCTTTTCTTGTCAGCGCCAACCGGGTTCTGGTAGAAGATCGCCTCATTGTTCAGGATGTCGCTTACATTCAGGCGCAGTTCTCCTTTTTTCCTGATCACTCTTTTGGATATCTGGAAATCGAGGATGTTGCGGCCGTTCTCGTAAATATCCGGGTAGTCTTCAAAGCCTACGAGATAGATGCGGGCACCGATCCTGTTATACAGCACGCCAACCACAAAGTCATTCTCTTCAGCGGCATATTGCAGCCCCGCATTGATCAGGTAAGGGCTCTGGCCCTGGAGGGCACGGGCATTACCATCTGATGTATACCCTTGCAGGTCTACCGTTGAATGGATATAAGAGAAGTTGGTGAATGCCGTCATGCGGTCAAAGAAAGGCTCGGAGCTGATAAAGTCCAATTTTTTCCTCAGTTCCACTTCAAAGCCGAGGGCGGAAGCGGAAGGAGCGTTCCTGAACAACAGCTGGCGCCTGTTCGGGGTCGATCCCGGATCCACATATTGCTCGATCGCATCTTTGAATTGTTTGTAGAACACAGAACCGGTAATGGCTTCGCCCACGCCGGGATAAAGCTCATAGCGGAAGTCGAGGTTCGTAATGTTCGCGCGCTTCAGGTCCGGGTTACCCTGAACGGTGCTGTAGGTAACGAAGTCGTAGTAAACGAAATTGCTCAACTCGCGCAGCTCCGGGCGGCTCACCGTCCTGGAACCAGACAAACGCAGGTTAGACTTTTCGTTCAATGCATAAGAGATGTTCGCGGAAGGCAGGAAATCAAAATAGGTAATATCCCTTTTAATGGACTTGCCGGTTGCATCCGCCGTTTTAATGTACTGGTAATAAGATTCTCCCCTGCCGCCCCAAACGATCCTCCATTTGTCGCCGATCTTGTTGTCGAACTGTACATAACCTGCCATCAGGTCAGATTCAGCGGAGTATTTGTCGGAGTTGTTGGTGATCTCGTTCATCACGAAACCATTGTTCACAATATTTTCGTCAGCAAATATCTGGCCCGGGGCAAGATATTTCAGGGATTCGTTGTAACCTGTGTAGGCAGACCAGATGTAGCCCAGCACCCTGGCTTTGAAATCACGCTGCCGGAATAGCTTCTGGCCTCCGATCTTCACACTCTGCTTTACATCTGAAATATTGAAAGGAACAGTCAGGGAAGCAGTGCCGCCGATGTTGTCTTCCGTCAGGAGAGAATAAAAGCGGGAAGCCTGCCTTGAAGCAGAACCGAAAGGCACCTGCGCCTCGTAGGCTTCAGCGCTGCCAATGTCTTTACGGTAAGACAATATCTTCATATCCGGCTGGTTGCGGTCTATCAGTGAATAGTTCAGGTTCCAGTCCAGTTTCCAGTCCAGTTTGTTCAGCTTATGGCTGCCTTCCAGCTGGGAGTTCAGCAGGGTTTTCATGACCAGTTCCTGGCTGGTTACCAGCAGGTCGGAGTTACTGTCATAGTTTACGCCGGAACGGTCTGTGAAGTTGTTGTCCAGTATACGGTTGAAGATATTTTTGAAGGATATCTTGTTATTACCTTTCACATAAGTGAAGTTGGCGATGGCGCCGATGCTGGTATTATATTTATAAATGTCATCAGAGAAGCGGTAGCTGGCGGCTTTGGTATAGTCGTAGTCAAAGCGGCTGCCAGGCTGAATATTTTCTGCATTACGGTATGTGAGACTGATGATGCTGCCGAATGAACCGTCTTTTTTCAGCCGGATGCGGTTGCCCCATGTAAGCTGGTAGCTCTGTGAAGGCAGGGCGGCGCCGAAGTTTTCCGTAGCGAAACTATTCTTAAAGTCCCTGGTAAGGCTCAGTTGTTTGTCCAGCGGCATCACAGCATATTTGCTGCGGGAAGAAGGGAATGATCCGGGCATCTCGCGCAGGCCGTCGTCGAAGCCCAGCCAGTCATTCTTACCGCGCTGCATGCCTTTTGTATCCTTAAATGTGCTTTGTGAATTATAGCCGTATCCAAGGCTTACGGAAATATAGTTCTCAGTGGGAATGTCTTTCGTGTAAACCTGCACCAGGCCGCCGGCGAATTCACCGGGCATTTCGGGCGATGCGGTTTTGTTGATCACTATATTATCGATGAGGTTGGAAGGAATGATATCGAAGGAGAACGTTTTCCTGTCAGGCTCGGTGCTGGGCAGGATGGCGTTGTTGATGGTAGCGGTATTGTAACGGTCGCTGAGGCCGCGCACGATGATATATTTATTATCCTGGATGCTCGCCCCGCTCACGCGCTTCAGCACTTCGCTGGTATTGCGGTCCGGGGAGCGGCGGATGCTTTCGCCGGAAATACCGCTGGAAATGCTGGGGTTATTTTTCTGCGCAACATACAGCGCGTTGATGGTTTCCTGTTTATAGGAGCCGCGGATCACCACTTCCTGCAGGTCTTTCGATTTAGGTTCATCCAGCGCAATATCCAGGGTTGTCACCTGGCCGTTCTTCACCACTACTTCTGAAATGGATTTGGTCTGGTAACCCATGTATTTAAAATCAAGGGTATAAGTGCCGGGCTCCAGCTGGAGGATGTAACGGCCTTCCACGTCTGTCACGGCGCCTTTGGAGGTATTCTGCACCAGCACTGTAACGCCGATCAGCAGCTCGCCCGTTTTTTTGTCAGTCAGTTTACCGGAGACCTTCCCGGTGTTGTTTTGTGCCTGGACGTTGAAACATCCCAGTAATAAAATCCCGATTAATTGTACAACGATAATGCTTTGTTTCACGATCTATGTTGATTTATGCCGCAAAACTACCGTCAGGTTATTACGCCTATGTTAAGCCAATATTACCAGAATGTTAATTGTTAAGAAATGATTAAAAAATCGTTAAGTCTCCCGGGAAGCAGGAATGCAGCAAGTTAAGGTATAGGTGTGTAGGACGGGCCGGTGAACCGGCCTTGAAAGTATTCAATCAAAAGGGTTTTCAACTGGCTTTACTTTGCCTGCTGAGTTGCTCGATGGATATGTCGAGCGCCCGGTCTGCCCCGTTTCCGCTGCAAGGCGTGATCTGGAACAGCCGCAGGCTTTTATTCATGAATGGTTTCGAGTCCTGGTTACACAGCTCAAGGGTGAAATGGAACTTTTCTTCCAGTTCTTCTTCAAATTCCCGGAGGCTGAGGGTTTCATCGATAGGGTGTTCCACCATGACGTCCTCTTCCAGCCCCGCTTCGCGGAGGGTATCAAATGCATTGGCCAGGGAATGGTGGATATACACGGCCGCGTTGCAATGAAGCAACCGTTGTATCTGCATCTGTAATAAGGATATCGTCATTAATGGATGTAACTTGAGCGTCTTCATCAATATTCTAGCTGGTTTCTCAAACTTACGTTAGCAAGGTTAATTAAATATTACCGCAAGGTTAATTTTAGATGTAATTCCCTGGTTCTTAATTGTACGGTCAGGTGGCAGGGAAAGTAACCACTTTAGCAACCGCGGCCCATTCGGGCAGGCTGACCTCCTCTTCTTCCTCCGGCAGATGGGCTTTCTTTTCGGCGTGCTGGTAAAGTTTCCATTCGCCCTGGTGATATTCGAGGGAGGTAAGGCTTTCCACCCAGTCGCCGGAATTCAGGTAGGTGATGGCTTTGCCGTTGTAATTCATCTGTTTGATCTCCGGCTGGTGGATATGGCCGCAGCATACTACATCAAACTGCTTGTCTGCCGCGATCTCCGCCACCGTCTGCTCAAAATCCGAAATGAATTTCACGGCCTGCTTCACGCCTTCTTTCACTTTTTTGGAAAAAGACATCTTTTCCCGGCCCATTTTTTCCAGCAGGTGGTTCACCAGTCGGTTGAGGATAATGAGGATATCGTACCCCTTTCCGCCGAGCTTGGCGAGCCATTTAGAGTTTTTCATGGTCACGTCGTACACGTCTCCATGGAAGAACCAGTGTTTTTTACCGTCCACGTCCAGGATCAGCTTGTTGTCTATCACAAAATTGCTGAGGCCGAAACCGGCGTATTTGCGCAGGGCTTCGTCGTGGTTGCCCGTGAGATAATACACCTCGGTGCCTTTTCCGATCATTTTGAGGATGCGGCGGATCACTTTGGTATGGGATTTCGGGAAATAACGCTTGCTGAATTGCCAGATATCGATGATATCCCCGTTGAGCACAAGGATGCGGGGATCAATGGAGTCCAGGTACTGGACGAGTTCCTTTGCGTGGCAGCCGTAGATCCCGAGGTGTACGTCGGAGATGACAACTATATCTAATGGGCGTTTGTCTGACATTTTTCGGTTATTCGGAGAAACCCGGGGTTTGATCAAACTATTTAATATAGAGTTTGTTAAATATATGTCTGAGGTACCGGGATCTCCTTTTTCTTATTGCAAAGGAAAAAATGCTATATTACTTTTATATTAATCCAGTGTTACCAAAACATTAATTCTCAAAATTTCTTCGCTCCTATACTTACAGAAAAGCTAATTTTGCGGCAAATTTTTCAACTAACAACAAACTAATATGGGAGGCTTTAATTCTATTGTTAAACTGTTCATGCCGAAAGACAGGGTGTTCTATTCACTTTTTGAAGACGTGGCGGCTAACCTGGTAGAAATGGGCCAGGTGCTTGTTGAGCTGGTGGAAACGAAGGACTTGTCCGTAAGAAAGGATAAAGTGCACCTGATCGAGCGGTTGGAGCACAAGAACGATGACTATACCCATCGAATTTTCGTAGAATTGGGCCAGAACTTCATTACCCCTTTCGACCGGGAGGATATCCACTACCTGGCTTCCACGCTGGATGATGTGGCGGATTACATCCACGGCTCGGCCAAACGTATCGATATTTACAAGGTGAACGAGATGAACGACAGCATCCGTAAGCTGGCGGACCTTATCAACCAGGGCGTTAAGGAACTGGCCCGCGCCATTCCTGAAATGCGTACCATGAGCAATATGAGGGTCATCACCGATGCCTGTGTAAAGATCAACAGCCTTGAGAACCATGCGGATGATATCTACGACCGCGCCATTGCCGACCTGTTCGAGCAGGAAAGCAACGCCGTGGAGCTGATCAAGATGCGCGAGATCTATCAGGCGCTGGAAATCGCAACAGACAAGTGCGAAGATTCCGCCAACGTGATAGAAACCATCATCATCAAATACGCGTAGCCGCAAACTTATACCCATGGCTTTTCTAGTAGTAATCATCATACTGGCTTTCATTTTTGATTATATCAATGGTTTCCACGATGCGGCCAATTCCATCGCCACTATCGTGTCCACCAAGGTGCTCACCCCCTTCCAGGCGGTTCTGTGGGCGGCCCTTTTCAACTTTGCAGCCTTTTTCGTTTCCAAATACATTTACGGGGAGTTCAAGGTGGGGAATACCATCGCCAAATCCGTTTTTGAGAACGCCATCACCCTGAAGGTGATCTTCTCCGGGCTGGTGGCCGCTATTGCCTGGAACCTGCTTACCTGGTGGTACGGGATCCCTTCCAGTTCCTCCCATACCCTCATCGGCGGGTTCATTGGCGCTGCCGTAGCCAACGCCGGCGGCTCCTTCGAAGTGATCAACTACGCCAAAGTACTGCCCACAGTATATTTCATCGTACTTGCGCCCTTCATAGGCATGGTGGTGGCCTTTATTATCACGGTTATCATTGTGAATATCTGTAAAAGGGCCAATCCCTACCGGGCTGAAAACTGGTTCAAACGGCTGCAGCTCGTGTCTTCCGCGGCCTTTTCGCTGGGCCACGGCGGCAACGACGCGCAGAAAGTAATGGGTATCATCGCGGCCGCCATGGTGGCGTACGGCGGCATCCCGGGGGTAAAAAACATCACGGACGTGCCGGATTGGGTTCCATTTGCCTGTTTCACCGCCATCGGCCTGGGTACGCTCAGCGGCGGCTGGAAGATCGTGAAAACGATGGGTACCCGCATCACCAAGGTAACGCCGCTGGAAGGCGTAAGCGCCGAAACCGCGGGCGCCGTTACCCTGTACCTCACGGAAAGCTTCGGCATCCCCGTGAGCACCACCCATACCATCACCGGCGCCATCATCGGCGTGGGCGCCACCAAACGCCTCTCCGCCGTACGCTGGGGGGTAACCGTAAACCTGCTCTGGGCCTGGATACTCACCATTCCCATCAGCGCTTTGCTGGCAGCAGGCGTGTTTTTTGTCGTAAACCTGATACTCTAACCAAGAGTGGTCTTGAAATAACTGAAGCCGCCCCGGGAAAGTACCCGGGGCGGCTTTTTTTGTGTTAATCACAAATTGTTTATGGCAAATTGATCAGACCACCTATTTTTGTGCCTCCAAATATTTGAAAATCCATGAAGGGAATTATACTCGCAGGAGGTTCCGGAACCCGCCTGCACCCCATCACATATGCCATCAGCAAACAGATCATGCCAGTGTATGATAAGCCGATGATCTATTACCCCCTTTCCACCCTCATGCTGGCCGGTATCCGGGAAATACTCATTATCAGCACCCCGCACGACCTGCCTGCCTTTCAACGTCTTTTTGGGGATGGCCGCCAATACGGCCTGGAGCTTTCCTATGCGGAACAGGCAACGCCCAACGGGCTTGCCCAGGCCTTTGTGATCGGCCGGGATTTTATCGGGAACGACAATGTAGCCCTGGTATTGGGAGACAATATATTCTACGGCGCGGGCCTCGGCACGCAGCTGGCCAACAATACCCAGCCTGAGGGCGGGATCGTATATGCCTACCAGGTATCCGACCCTGAGCGCTACGGCGTGGTGGAGTTCGACCAGGATATGAAGGCCGTCAGCATCGAAGAAAAGCCGGAGAAGCCGAAATCGAGCTACGCCGTGCCCGGGCTCTACTTTTACGACAACGAAGTGGTGAATATTGCCGCCGCGCTGCAGCCCAGCCCCCGCGGGGAATACGAGATCACGGATGTGAATAAGGAATACCTCAGGAGGGGAAAGCTCAAAGTATCCATCCTGCCGCGCGGCACCGCCTGGCTGGACACCGGTACTTTCGATTCCCTGATGCAGGCCTCCCAGTTCGTCCAGGTGATCGAACAGCGGCAGGGCATCAAGATCGCCTGCATCGAGGAGATCGCCTACCGTAAAGGCTTCGTGAACAAAACGCAGCTGGAAGAACTGGCCAAACCCCTGGTAAAAAGCGGGTACGGCACTTATCTGATGAACCTGATAAAATAACGCTCTATATTATGCAAAAAGTCCTCGTTACCGGAGGTTGCGGATACATCGGCTCGCATACCATCGTAGACCTGATCAACAACGGATTCGACGTGGTGTCTGTAGACAGCAACATCCGCAGCTCCACCCAGCTCCTGGAAGGGGTGGAAAAGATCACCGGCAAGAAAGTCCGTAATTACAAAGTGGACCTGTGTAACCTGGAAGACACCCATGCCGTGTTCCACGAAAACCGCGACATCGTGGGCGTGATCCACTTTGCCGCCCTCAAAAGCGTGGGAGAGTCTGTAAACGACCCGCTATTCTACTTCCAGAACAACCTGACCTCGCTGGTGAACGTACTGAAATGCATCAAGGAGTTCAACATTCCCAATTTCGTATTCTCTTCTTCCTGCTCCGTATACGGCAATGCCACGGAACTGCCCGTGGTGGAGGAAACGCCGCTCGGCGAAGCCCAGTCTCCCTACGCCCGCACCAAGCAGATGGGCGAGCAGATCATTGAAGACTACAGCCGTGTGAATCCCACCCAGAGCATCCTGCTGCGCTACTTCAATCCCGTGGGCGCGCATTCTTCAGCCCTGATCGGCGAGCTGCCGCTGGGCAAGCCGGACAACCTGGTGCCCGTGATCACGCAGACCGCCATCGGCAAGCTGCCGAAAGTGACCGTTTTCGGCACCCACTACCCCACGCGCGACGGCTCCTGCATCCGCGATTATATTCATGTGATGGATATTGCCAACGCCCATACCAAGGCGATGCAATACCTGATCGGGAAACGCAACAGTAAGAACCTGGAAGTGTTCAACCTCGGTACCGGCACCGGTGTAACCGTACTGGAAGCCATCCACGCATTCGAAAAGATATCCGGCCAGAAGCTGAATTACGAGCTGGGAGCAGAGCGCCCCGGCGATGTGATAGCCATCTACGCCAACAATACCAAAGCCCGCCAGGAACTGGGCTGGGAGCCGAAAGCGGGCATCGAGGACATGATGCGCACGGCCTGGCAGTGGGAAGTGGCGCTGAGAGACCGGGTTTTGAATAATTAAAATATTTTATTTTACTAGCTTTGCGGCTTATAAATTACTGGCATTATGGTAAAAGATATACAAGTACTGAACGAGAAGGAAACCCGCGGCGGATTCGGCGAGGGCATCCTTGAAGCAGGCAAAAGGAATCCCAATGTGATCGCGCTGACGGCGGACCTGCTGGGCTCCATGAAACTCCAGGCGTTCATCAAAGAATTCCCGGACCGCTTTGTACAATGCGGTATCGCCGAAGCCAATATGATCGGCGTGGCGGCAGGTATGACCATCGGCGGCAAGATCCCGTATACTACCACCTTTGCCAACTTCTCCACCGGCCGTGTATATGACCAGATCCGCCAGAGCGTTGCCTATTCCGGCAAAAACGTGAAGATCTGCGCGTCTCACGCCGGCCTTACCCTCGGCGAAGACGGGGCTACCCACCAGATACTGGAAGACATTGGCATGATGAAAATGCTGCCCGGTATGACCGTGATCGTGCCCTGTGACTTTAACCAGACCAAAGCAGCCACCATAGCCGTTGCAGACTATGAAGGCCCGGTATATCTCCGTTTCGGCCGTCCGAAATGGCCGAATTTTACTGCTGAAGACCAAAAATTCGAGATCGGCAAGGCACAAGTGCTCAACGAAGGCACCGACATTACCCTGTTTGCATGCGGCCACCTGGTGTGGAAATGCGTGGAAGCAGGCCGCATCCTCGAAGAAAAAGGCTACAGCGTGGAACTGATCAATATCCACACCATCAAACCGCTGGATGAGGAAGCAGTGATCAGGTCCATCACCAAAACCCGCTGCGCCGTGACCGCCGAAGAGCATAATGTGCTGGGCGGCCTGGGAGACAGCATTGCGCAGGTTGCAGCCCGCCACCTGCCCATTCCCATCGAATACATCGGTACCAAAGATACCTTCGGCGAAAGCGGCAAGCCTACGGACCTGCTGAAAAAATACGGCCTGGATACCCCCCAGATCGTGGAAGCCGCCGAAAAAGCCATTGCCCGTAAAAAAGGTTAAATATTTAAAGGCATTAAACCTTTTGCTGAAAAAACCATCCTAGTGATGGTTTTTTCCGTTTGGGGAACCTGAATCCATGGATAATGGTATATTTATAGTCTACACATCCTCCATGGATACACAACACACTGTTTAACCGCCTATGGCAGTAACGCAAGAAGATAAAGAATTACTGGCGCTTTTCAGGGAACCGGATACAAAGGAGAAGGGATTTACGCTCATTGTGCGCAAATACCAGGAAAGGTTGTACTGGCACGTCAGGCGCCTGGTGATAGATCACGATGATGCCAACGATGTTTTGCAGAACGTATTCATCAAGGTATGGAAGAACCTGGATAATTTCCGGGAGGATGCCCGTTTATACACATGGCTGTATAAAGTTGCCACCAACGAATGCCTCACATTCCTGGAGCAATTGAAGCGCAAATCGGCCATTTCCCTGTCCGACGTGGAAACAGGGCTGGCCAACAAGCTGCAGTCGGACCCGCATTACGACGTGGGGAAAATAGAATGGAAATTACAGAATGCCATCCTCAGCCTGCCTGAAAAACAAAGGGCCGTATTCAACCTGCGTTATTATGATGAAATGCCATATGAAGAAATGAGCAGGGTGCTGGATACGTCTGAAGGCGCGCTGAAAGCTTCTTATCATCATGCGGTGAAAAAAGTGGAAGATTTCCTGAAAAATAATTGATTTTTAAACCATCCGGGATAAATAACGTCTTAATGATATGACGCCCAAAGCAAAAGAAATAGTAGAGGAGTTGGGGCAGATAGCTCCGGAAATAGGCCCGCTGGGCTATCCGCCGGAGTTTAACCTGCCGCCCGGGTACTTTAACCGGTTCCCCGGCGAGCTGATGGCCCGCATCCGGCAGGAAGAGAACGCTGAGGAGGTTGAGCGCGAACTGGCGGAACTGTCTCCCCTGCTGGCCTCCATGCCTCGGAAAACGCCTTATTATACGCCTGCCGGGTATTTCAGCGAACTGGATAAAGAGATGGTGACGAACCGGGAAGCCGAGCCCACCGCCAAAATACTTCCGCTGAACAAACGGATCAGGCTGTTCAAACGCTGCCTGGTAGCCGCCGCCATTGCCGGCGTGATCAGCGTGGGCGCCATATTCGTGGCCAGGGAATATTCCGGCAGCGCGCTGGACCGCCAGCTGGCGCAGATCAGCGACCAGGAGATCGTGGATTATCTTCAATACAATACAGACGAATTTGATAATGAGAATATTTTTACAAATGTTTCGCTGGACGAAGAACTTCCTTCAGTACTGCCCGAAGAGCTGACCAATGAAGAGATAGACAAGATGCTGGAAGAGAATATTTTACAGGAAACACCCTTTAATTAATGCAAGAATGAATCGACGTAAGCTGATCTGGATAGTGCTGGCATTTTTCTGCATGGCCTGGCTGCCCGCCGGCAACCTGCACGCGCAGGACGCCCCGCAGGAAGACGCCGCCGCCAAGCAGGAGAAGATCAAATCCCTGGAACTCCTTTATATTTCCAAGGAACTGGACCTGACGCCCGAAGAAGCCCAGAAATTCTGGCCGGTGTATAACAAATATTCCAAAGAAGTAAATGAACTGATCGCCGAACGCCGGAAAAAGGCAAAAGAACTGAAAAACGTGCCCCGCACCGATAAAGTGGCCGAAGAAGCCATGGATAAGGAACTCGGCTACGAAAAAAAGATGCTGGACATCCGCACCCGCTACAAGCAGGAATTCATGAAAGTGCTCCCCGCCCGGAAAGTGAGCAACCTCTACCGCGCGGAAAGAGAATTCAGGGGCATGATGATCCGGCAGCTGAAAGAAAGAAAGGACAACCGCATGATGCGGCGCCATAAATAATTATCATCAATAAATATGTAGGAAAAAAAAGCGGCCGGCCCTTCTGAGCCGGCTTTTTTTAGCCCGTCATTGCGAGGAGCAGCAGGGCTAAAGCGGGTGGGGCGACGAAGCAATCTCCCACATGGAATGAAGATGGCCCAACATTCGAAGGCTGCTTCGTCGCGGCTCCTGCACAAATAGTATCAGCCGGCTTAAAATTTAGTGGTCGGCAGTTTGGTATCGTGATAAAAAAGGAAGGTCCAGCCCTCCGCCTTTCCCCGCTCCATATATTGCTGCCGCAGCTCCATCGTTTTTTTCCCGTCGTAATCGTATTTCGCAATAAAACGGCTCCGCATCATAGAGATCTGCGGCGCCTCATCTCCCCCGAAAAACACCTTGTCCTCGCCATCGTCTATCAGGAACACCTGGTGGTAAGGGCAATGCCCGCCGCTGTGCTCATAGTGTATATAACCGTCTATCGTGCCATTGCCCTCCGTGAACACCACGTTGTCCCTTTTAGGCAGCAGGTTCACTTCTTCCGCGAGGTACGATTTGCCGTCGTTGGCAATGGCATAATCCAGCTCTTTGCGGCTTACGTAATAGGTGGCATGGGGAAAGCTGAGGGAACGTTCTCCCGTAATAATATCCTCCATGCTCACACCGCCCGCATGGTCCTTATGCAGGTGGCTCATCAGCACCTTGGTCACTTCCATGGGATTGATGCCATTGTCTATCAGGTTCTGGTGCAGCTGCAGAATACCATCCGCATTGCGGAAGCCCAGGCCGGTATCCAGCAGCAGGATGTCCCTGTCTGTGATCACCAGGAAGGGTTGTATCTCCACCAGCAGGGAGCCGGCGCTGCGGTCTTTCATGGAGTCCTTATGTTCGTCGTAAGGAATGAATTTCTTGGTTCCGTCTACTGTAAAACTTCCTTCCGAAAGCGGTATGATTCGTGCCATTCTGCAAAAATAAGCAAAATGAGTATGCGCTTGCTTAGATACATGCAGACTCCGTCGCGCCCCACTTTGGCTCTGCTGCTGCTCGCAATGACGAGCTGTTCACACAACGACGGCATTTGCCCGGCGCCGCATGTAAGCGCCGGCCCAATTATTTGTTGATGATCTTTCTTAAAAGTTCGTCGCCGGTTGAAGCCATATAGCTCACGCTGTTCAGCGAATCGAGTTTGGATTTGGCCCTCATTTCCGGGGAGATGGTGATGGATTCGATCATCTTATCGAGGATGGGCCTGCGTTTGGCGGAAATCGTGTCCGTCAGGTATTTTTCCATCAGAATGCTGGCGATGGGCACTGCATAGGTGGTACTAAAACCGGAGTTCTCCACGATAACGGCTATCGCGATCTTCGGATTGTCTTTCGGTGCAAAACCAACGAACAGCGAGTGGTCTTTCAGCTGCACCGTCTGTCCGTTGATGCGTGCTTTGTTTTCCGCGGTACCTGTTTTACCGCAAACGGCGATACCGTCTATCTGCACGCCTTTGGCGGTGCCTTTGGTCACCACATCTTCCAGGCCCAGCACCACCGAGTTGAACGCTTCGTCTGAAATATTGGCTACGCGGTGTTTTTCTTTGTATGGTTTCAGTACATCAGAACGGTCGTCGTCTATGCTTTCCACGAAATGCGGCACATAATAAAAGCCCCTGTTGGCAATGATGCACATGGCATTGGCAAGCTGCAGCGGCGTAAGGCCCAGTAAACCCTGGCCCATGCCCACATACATCTCGGAGCAGGAATTCCACTGGCCGGCATAACGCCTGTTCATGCGCGCAGTGTCAGGCACATCGCCGCTTTTTTCGTTGGGGATGTCCACGCCCAGCCTTCGCCCAAGACCCATGTCGTTGAGATACGACACCCATTTGGCCTGCCCCGCCCCGATACCGCCCCATTTCCTGTTGTCTACGCTCAGCCGGTAAAGATGCATGAAATAAGCGTTGCAGGAGTTGGCCAGCGCGCTGCGCATGTTGGCCGCATGCCCCACATTGCTGTGCAGGCAGCGGCTGAAGCGGCCGCAATTTCCGTAACCGCCGCGGCAGTCGAAACCGAAGTCCGGCCCTACTACCCCTTCGTCCAGCGCAATGAGGCCGGTGATGGGTTTAAAGGTGGAGCCGGGTGGATAAGAGGCGGAGATCGCGCGGTTGAACATGGGCGACACCGTGTCTGTAAGCAGCCGGCCCAGGTTCTTGGCCCTGTAGGAGCCGGAAAGCAGGTTCGGGTCGAAGGTGGGGCCGCTCACCATTGCGAGGATGCCGCCGGTTTGCGGGTCTATCGCCACGATGCTTCCCACTTTCCCCTTCATCATTTTTTCCCCGAGCAGCTGCAATTCTATATCCATGGCCAGGCGCAGGTTCTTGCCGGCAACGGCGGCCGTGTCGAACTCGCCGTTTTCCAGCGGGCCCTGCGGCCTGTTCAGGTTATCTTTCACCAGGTATTGGATGCCGCGCTGCCCCATCAGTACGTTCTCGTAAGTGCGCTCCAGCCCCGTCATCCCGATGTAATCGCCTTGCTGGTAAGCGCTGTATTTGCCGGAAGTATCGTTCAGCATGCCGGGCGATATTTCGCTGATATAGCCGAACACGTTAGCCCCCACGCCGTAAGGATAGCTGCGCACGGGCCTCAGCACCAGCTCGAAGCCGGGCTGGAACATGTACATGCTTTCCTGCAGCTTGCCGTACACTTCGGGCGTAAGCAGGCTGGCGAATACGGATGGGCGCACCGGCCCTTCCTTCATGCGCGCGTTGGCGATGCGTTTGATGAATTCTTTTTTGTCTATCCCCAGCACTTCACAGAGATACGAAGTGTCTATATTCTTCACGCTGCGCGGGGTCACCATCAGGTCGTACAGCGCTTCGTTGCGCATTACGCTGCGGCCTTTGCGGTCGTAGATAATGCCGCGGCTGGGATAAATTACTTTGCGGAGGTGCGCATTGGCATCCGCCAGCCTGGAGTATTTTGTTTCCACTACCTGCAAATAGAACAATCTGGCTACGATGAGTGCCACCACGCCGAGGCAGATCAGCTGGATCACTCTTTTTCTGGGCTGATTAAAAACAGACATGCAGGTTTCCTTTTAAAAAGATCTCTAAAGTTATTCCGCCTAACGCAGCACCATCTGGCGGTCCGCATCGAGGCGCAGCATAATGAAAATGAGCATGGTGAACGTCATCAGGGAGGAGCCGCCATAGCTCACCAATGGCAGGGGTATGCCTATCACCGGCGCAAGACCGATGGTCATGGAGATATTAATAGCCAGGTGGAAGAAGATAATGCTTGCCACGCCATAGGCGTATACCCGGCTGAATGTCGATCGTTGCCGCTCCGCGATGAAAATGATCCGGAAGAGCAGGGCGATGTAAATACCGAGGAATATGAGGCTGCCGAAGAAGCCGAAGTCTTCTCCGATGGTGCAGAAAATGAAGTCGGTACTTTGTTCCGGCACAAAGTCGAAGCGGGTTTGGGTGCCTTTGAGGTAACCTTTGCCCCAGAGGCCGCCGGAACCGATGGCGATCATACTCTGGCGGGTGTTGTAGGTGGCCTTGGGATCGTTCTCTTTGCCCAGCATTACTTCAATACGGCGCACCTGGTAGTCTTTCAGCACCTTGGTGAAAGCGAACGGCACAACGAACATCACGAAAGCGGAGCAGAATGCCCACAGCCCGATGATCATCACCAGGCGCGAACGTTTGCGCCGTATTTCCCTGCGGCTGAAATAGACCACCAATGCGGCAATGCCGGTAAAGATATACAGCAGCACGTATTTATCCACCAACAGGGCGGACAATACAAGAATGATAGCCGAGAACGCGATCACCAGCAGGATGCCCGGCAGGCCTTCGCGGAACATCACGAGGAAAAAGCAGAAATACACCAGCGCAAGGCCCGTTTCGTCCTGCAAAATGATGAGGCCGAAAGGGATCAGCACCATAGACGCCGCAATCAGGCGGCTGCGCATCTTGGTGAAATCCGTTTCCATGCTGGACAGGTATTTCGCCAATGCCAGGTTGGTGCACAGCTTGGTGAACTCTGCCGGCTGAAAGCGGAACCCGCCCAGTTCCAGCCAGGAGTTGGAACCTTTCACCCCCGTACCGATAGCCAGCACCACCAGCAGCAACAGTATACCGAAGGCATAGAAGAGGTTCGCGGTAGCGGTAAAGAATTTACTGTCTGTGAGCCAGATGCCCAGCGCCAGCACCATAGACACGCCGAACCACAGCACCTGCCTCGCCCAGTTCTTGTTCTGGGAAAGAAGGTTCTGGATCACATGGTCGCCTTCCCGGTACTCCGCGGCAAATATGGCCAGGAAGCCGATAAATACCAGCGCGAGGTACATCCCGAAAATGGGCCAGTCGATGCCTGCTGTGAGTTTCGCTTGTGGGCGGTTCATGGTTTTATTTTGAAAGAATTCTTCTTAATAATGCTTCCCGTTCAATGGAAGAGGCAAACATGTTGTTGAGCGAATCTATTTTGGATCTGGCGCGCATTTCCGTGCTCATGGTAACGGTTTCCATCATTCTTTGCACAATGGGCATACGTTTGGCGGAAATTGTGTCCGTCAGGTATTTTTCCATGAGGATGCTGGCGATAGGCACTGCGTAAGTGGCCCCGAAACCGGCGTTCTCCACGATCACCGCGATGGCGATCTTCGGGTTGTCTCTCGGGGCGAAGCCCACGAACAGCGAGTGGTCCTTCAGCTGCACCACCTTCCCGTCTATCCTCGCCTTGTTTTCGGCGGTACCGGTTTTGCCGCATACGGCAACGCCTTCGATCTGCGCTCCGCGCGCCGTGCCTTTCGATACCACGTCTTCCATCCCCAGTATCACGGAGCTGAAAGCCTCGTCGGAAATGTGTTCCGCTACGGATACTTTCTGTTTGTATTTCCGCAGGATGTCTGAATTGTCGTTATCGATGCCCTCCACGAAATGCGGGATGTAATAGTAGCCCCTGTTGGCAATGATGCACATGGCATTGGCCATTTGCAGCGGCGTCAATATCAGCTGGCCCTGGCCCATGCCCACGTATACCTCCGAGCAGGAATTCCAGGAGCCGCGGTACACGTAGTTCATTCTCGCCGTATCGGGCACCACGCCCCTCACTTCGCCGGGTATGTCTATGCCCAGCCTGCGGCCGAGGCCCATCAGGTTCAGGTAATTGGTCCACTGCACCTGCCCGTTCACTACGCCGCCCCATTTCCGGTTGTCTACAGACAAACGGTAGAGGTGCATGAAATAGGAGTTGCAGGAGTTGGCCAGGGCTACGCGCATGTTGGCCGCGTGGCCGGGATTGCTGTGCGTGCAGCGGATGAAGCGGCCGCACAGGCCGTAGCCGCCATGGCAGGGAAAGCCGAAGTCCGGCGTGATCACGCCTTCGTCCAGCGCTACCAGGCCGGTGATGGGCTTGAAGGTGGAGCCCGGCGGGTAAGCCGCCTGCACTGCGCGGTTGAAGAAAGGTTTGGTGGTATCGAGGTAAAGCTTGTTGTAATTCTGCGAACGGTAAGAACCTGAAAGAAGGTTCGGGTCGAAGGTGGGGCCGCTCACCATGGCCAGGATGCCGCCGGTAGACGGGTCGATGGCTACAATGGAGCCGACCTTGCCCTGCATCATGGCCTCGCCCAATACCTGGAGGTCTATGTCCAGCGCAAGGCGGAGATTTTTACCGGCAACGGCCGCCGTGTCGAACTCGCCGTTTTCCAGCGGGCCCTGCGGCCTGTTGAGGTTGTCTTTCACGAGGTATTGTATACCGCGCTGCCCCATCAGGATATTCTCATAGGTATTTTCCAGACCCGTTCTGCCGATGAAGTCGCCCTGCTGGTAAGCGCTGTAGCGCCCGCTGGAATCGGCCAGCATGGAAGGCGATATTTCGCTGATGTACCCGAGGATGTGGGCGCCCGCGCTATAGGTGTAATTGCGCACGGGCCGCAGCACCAGCTCGAAGCCGGGCTGGAACATGTACATGCTTTCCTGGAGCTTGCCGTATACCTCGGGGGTCAGCAGGCTGGCAAATACAGACGGCCTCACGGGCCCTTCTTTCATGCGGGCCGCGTTGATGCGTTTGATGAATTCTTCGTGTGTGATGGACAATACCTCGCAGAGGTATGCCGTGTCGATATTTTTTACGTTGCGCGGGGTCACCATCAGGTCGTACAGCGCTTCGTTGCGCATTACGCTGCGGCCGTTGCGGTCGTAGATGATGCCCCTGCTGGGATAGATCACCTTGCGGAGGTGCGCGTTGGCGTCCGCCAGCTTTGAATATTTGGTTTCCACTACCTGCAAAAAGAACAACCTCACCACGATGAGGCTCACCATGCCAAGGAAAATCAGTTGGATTACTCTTTTTCTGGGCTGATTAAAAACGGACATGCAGGTATTTTGTTAAAAAATTATCTCTGTATTACTTCCTGCTGAAAAACAACAGCTCATAGATCAAAATGAGGAACAGGCTGGTTGCTGTGCTCAGCAATATTTTTATCAACAGGTACAGGGGATCGGAAAAACTGAAAACGGACAAACAAAAATAAACAATGTGGTGCAACAGCACGAGCACTGATACATAAATGGCAAATTGCGAAGTGCCCATGCTTGTTATGGAAGGCGTGCGCTGCGTTCCTTCAAAGCCGCCCTGCGGCGAAAGGATGTTGAGGATAAAGGGGCGCAGGTAAGCGATGAACACACAGGCCGCCGCATGCAGGCCCATGGTGTCGGTAAACATGTCCAGCGTAATGCCCAGCAAAAATCCGAGCAGCTGCAAAGCGGGCCGGGGAAGGTTGAAAGGCAGCAGCAGGATGAAGAGCATGTACAGGTAAGGGTTTACCAGCTGGTGAATGAGTATCTGGTCCAGCACCAACACCTGGAACAGGATCAATAATATAAACCGGATGATATTTTTTAACAGTACGCTCATTTTAACAGGTTGCGTGTTGAATCTTCCAGCCTGGTCTGCTCATCGCGCAGCAGGTTTTCGATCACATACACATATTGCAGGTTGTAAAAGTTGGTAGCGAGTTTAAGACGGATGGTGTAGGCCGTGCTGGATTTGTCGGACACGTAGAACGTATCTATATAACCCACCGGCAGGTTTTCGGGGAACACGGCGGAGTAACCGCTGGTTACCACTGTATCGCCCTTGTGCAGCTTAGCGCTGCGGGGAATGTCCTTCATCTGTACAAACCCGGCATTCATGCCATCCCAGCCCACGGTGCCCGTTTCGCCGGAGCTGCGCAGGCGGGCGCTCACCCCGAAGTTGGAGGTGTTGCCGGTGCCGCGGCTTTTATAGAGCAGGGAGATCACCACGGCATAGTTCTCGCTTACGCTGCGCACTACGCCCACCACGCCGTTGGGCCCTACCACGCCCATGTTCGGGCGCACGCCGTCTTTACTGCCGCGGCGGATGGTGATGGTATTGATCTCGTTGTTCACGGAATTGTTGATCACTTTGGCCTCGCGGTAGAGGAACTTGCGCACTTCGGTGCTAAGCAGCTTGCGGGCGGTATCGTTGCTGAATTTACGGAGGGTATCGTGCACGATCACGGCGGAAGTGTCCCTGATGTCGAAGCTGCTGGCCAGCTCGTTGTGCAGGCGCAGGTTTTCTCTCACCAGGCTGTCGTTGGTGGCTTTAAGATGGAAATAATACTGAACGTCGTTGTATTGCGTGTAGAGCTTGCCGCTTACGCCGTTGGCGGAGTTGAGGTATACCGCACGCTGGTGGTTGTTGGTCCTGAATACGAAAATAAAGCAGATCACTTCCAGCAGCAGAAACAGAAAGAAGTTGAAGTACCGCCTTAAAAAAATGATCAGATTGCGCACTGGATACGAGTCTAAGGATTCCGTATTTTTATTTCACCCCGGCAGGCCATGACCAACCGGGGTGTAAAGATTTTATTGCATCAGGAAAGGATATTTGCCAATATGTTTCAGGGCAATACCGGTACCTCTGACCACGGCGCGCAGCGGATCGTCTGCTACGTGCACGGGCAGCTTGATCTTCTGGCTGAGGCGCTTGTCCAGCCCGCGCAGCAGGGCCCCGCCACCGGTGAGGTAAAGGCCGCGGCGGTAAATATCCGCTGCCAGCTCGGGAGGGGTTGTTTCCAGCGCTTTCAGGATGGCCTCTTCGATCTTGAAGATGGATTTATCGAGGGCTTCGGCTATTTCCTGGTACGATACCATGATCTGTTTGGGGATGCCGGTCACCAGGTCGCGCCCGTTCACGGGGATGTCGTCCGGCGGATTGTCCAGCTCCTTCAGTGCGGAACCGATGCCGATCTTGATCTGCTCTGCGGTCCTTTCACCGATCAGCAGGGAGTGGTAGCGGCGAAGGGCTTCCATGATATCTGCCGTGAACTCGTCGCCGGCGATGCGGATGCTCTGGTCGCACACGATACCGGCCAGCGCGATCACGGAAATACCGGTGGTACCGCCCCCGATATCGATGATCATGTTACCTACCGGTTCCTCTACGTCTATGCCAATACCAAGGGCGGCTGCCATTGGTTCGTGAATGAGATATACTTCCTTGGCGCCCGCCTGTTCGGCAGAGTCGCGCACGGCGCGCTTTTCCACTTCCGTGATGCTGGAAGGGATGCAGATCACCATTTTCCAGCTTGGCGCAAATAACGGCTTCTTCGGATACACCATTTTGATAAGCTCGCGGAGCATACCCTCTGCAGCATTGAAATCCGCGATCACGCCGTCTTTCAAAGGACGGATCGTGCGCAGGTATTCATGCGTTTTCTCGTGCATCATCATCGCCTTTTTGCCTACAGCAACGATCTTGCCACTGGCGCGTTCTATAGCCACAATGGAAGGTTCGTCCACAACCACCGAATCATTGTGAATGATCAGCGTGTTGGCGGTTCCAAGGTCTATTGCAATCTCCTGAGTTAAAAAGTTAAAGAAGCCCATTGTTTGATACGGTCGAAAATATTTGATGCAAAAATGAATAATTCTAACGAATATACGAGACAATTATTGGATTATTCAACAGATATACAGAAATAAATGAAAGAAATGCTTTATGCATATTTTCGTTATGCCTGAACCCCGTAGATTCTCCTAATTAACAAATTCATAGCCAATGTCCCGCCTGTAATACTTACCCCCGAACGATATGCGCTCTGCCGTCTGTTTTGAATGGGCAAGTGCAAGCTGCAAATCGCTTGCCAAAGATGTGATTGCCAGCACTCTGCCGCCGTTCGTCAACACCCTGTCGCCGTCGGATTTCGTGCCCGCGTGAAACACCAGTTGGTCCTTCGCCGGAGCCGGTATGCCGGTGATCTCCATCCCTTTCTCATATGCTTCGGGGTAACCGCCGCTCACCAGCATAACCGTGGTGGCTGCCCGGGGGTCCTCATATATCTGCAGCTTGTCCAGCTGCCGGCCCGGTACTGCTGCAAACAGCTCCAGCAGGTCGTTCTGCAGGCGCGGCATCACCACTTCCGTTTCAGGATCGCCCATGCGGCAGTTGTATTCTATCACGTACGGAGCGCCGTTCACGCTGATAAGGCCGAAGAAGATGAAACCCTGGTACACGATGTTCTCCGCCGCAAGGCCTTCCACCGTAGGGCGGATCACCTGCTCTTCCACCTGTTTCATAAAAGCCCCGTCTGCAAAAGGCACGGGAGACACGGCGCCCATACCCCCGGTATTGAGACCGGTATCGCCTTCGCCGATGCGCTTGTAATCCTTTGCCACGGGCAGCAGGCGGTAGTTCTTCCCGTCCGTCAGCACGAACACGGAGCATTCGATGCCGGTGAGGAACTGCTCTATCACTACTTTCCGGCCCGCGTCGCCGAACTTGGCGGATTTGATCATCTCGCCGAATTCCTTCACCGCCTCTTCATGGTCCGAGGTGATCACCACGCCTTTGCCGGCCGCCAGCCCGTCTGCCTTCAGCACAATGGGCAGTGAATGCCCGCGCAGGTAAGCCACGCCTTCTTCGAAGTTGTCTGCGCTGAACTCGCGGTAAGCCGCGGTGGGTATGTTGTGGCGGAGCATGAATTCCTTGGCGAAGGCCTTGCTGCCTTCCAGTTTGGCTCCTTCCAGGGAAGGGCCTATCACGGGGATGTGCCGCAAAGCCTCATCCTGCTTGAAATAATCGTAAATGCCGTTCACCAGCGGCTCTTCGGAACCGGGCACCACCATGGCAATCTCATTGCTCAGGCAAAAGCTGCGGATCGCTGCAAAATCGCTCACCCCGATGTTCACATTGGTGCCATGCTGGGCCGTGCCGGCATTGCCAGGGGCAATGAACAGCTGCGTGCAAGCCGGGCTTTGTGTCATTTTCCAGGCCAGGGCATGTTCCCGGCCACCGCTACCTAACAGTAAAATGTTCATAATGGATTGAAACGTAATAAAATGAGGGGAATCTCCGGTGTAGAACGTGATGTAATACCCGCGGAAAATTTTTGCAAAGTACGGTCAAAAAAACCGGTTTTTTCATGTGGATATCTGATTTTCTTTATCTTTCAGCCTTATTTTTATTACGCAACTGTATTATCGTCAAGAAAACAGCAAATCTAAACTGACCATTTATGAATCAACGGGCTACTCAGGTGGGCCACCCGAAAGGACTGTATGTGTTGTTCGCTACAGAAATGTGGGAGCGTTTCAACTATTATGGCATGAGGGCCATCCTTGTACTTTTTCTTACCAAAGCGCTTGCTTTCGATAAGGCTTTCGCCTCCAGCCTTTACGGCAGTTATACCAGCCTTGTTTATCTCACCCCGCTGATAGGCGGGTTTGTGGCAGACCGGTACTGGGGCAACCGCAGGTCCATTATCATCGGCGGCCTGCTGATGGCGCTGGGCGAATTCCTGCTGTTCGGCTGCGCCTCCCTGTACAACACTTCCCAGCAGCTATCCACCTTCCTGTTCTTTTCAGGCCTGGGCTTTATGATCACGGGCAATGGCTTTTTCAAGCCCAACATTTCTTCCATGGTAGGCCAGCTGTACCCTGACGGCGACCGCAGGATCGATGCGGCTTACACTATTTTCTACATGGGCATCAATGTGGGTGGCGCTTTGGGGCCCGCCATCTGCGGCGCTGTAGGCGATACCGGCAACCCGGCGGACTTCAAATGGTCATTCCTCGCGGCGGGCATCGCCATGCTGCTGAGCGTGATCGTATTCCGCTGGCTGAAAGACCATTACATCCGTAAACCTGACGGTACCCCTCTGGGCACTCCGCCCGAAGGCGCGAAACAAGGCAATGCCGTACTGGTGTATATCGGCCTGTTTATTATGTCCGCCGCTATGATCGGTATGCTGTATGTGGATGCGAAGGTGGTACCATTTCTCATTTATCTGCTGCTGCTTGCCGTGATCGTGATCGTCTACCTCGTATTCACCGATAAAACGCTTACCAAAGCAGAGAAAAAAAAGGTGATGGTGATCTTCATCGTATCGTTTTTCGTGATCTTTTTCTGGGCAGCTTTCGAGCAGGCCGGCGCTTCGCTGACCTTCTTTGCGGATGAGCAGACGAACCGGGTGCTGAACTGGAACATCCCTGTGTGGCTGGTTTCCCTGATTTCGGCCATTTTGCTTTATCTGCTGTATAAGGCTTATTCCGGGGCAAGGAAGAACCTGCAGACCGACCCTCCCGGCGTCCGCATCATCATTTACACGTTGCTGACGGCCTGTGTGGTTTATCTCCTCTATGTGAACATTGGCTTCCTGATAAAAGGCCAGCGCTCTATCTTTCTTGGTGAAGTACCGGCCAGTACCTTCCAGTCGCTGAATTCCATTTTCGTAGTGGTGTTCGCCCCGGTATTTGCAGCCGTCTGGCTGAAACTGGGCAAATACGAACCGGCTTCCCCTACGAAAATGGCCATTGGCCTCATGATGCTGGCGGTGGGTTACCTCGTGATCGCCTTCGGCGTGAAAGATGTAGCGCCAGGCGTCAAAGTGACAATGATGTACCTGATCGGCATGTATGCTCTGCACACCTGGGGCGAGCTTTGCCTTTCTCCGATAGGCCTTGCCCTGGTGAACAAACTGGCCCCCATTAAGTTCGCCTCACTGCTAATGGCGGTATGGTTCCTGGCCAACGCGCTCGCCAACAAGCTCGCCGGCGAGCTGAGCGCGCTGTACCCGGATGGCAAAACCACCGTGTTCCTCGGTTACCGCATGAGCAACAACTATGAATTTTTCATGCTTTTTGTAGCTATGGCGGGCATCGCCTCACTGATCCTGTTTGCCCTTACCAAACAGCTCCAGAAGATGATGAATGCCCAATAATGTGTACCGTCCCAAAAAGCATGCAGGTCATAAGGTCTGCATGCTTTTTTATTTACGCACAATAGAAAATCACTATATTTAGGATACCCAATTACAACACTGCTTATGTCTGAAAACAAATTCAAACCTTTTGTTGCGCCTGAGATGACGATGAAAGAGCTGACCCTCAAGAGCATCCTGCTGGGATGCATTGCGGGTGTGATCTTTGGCGCAGCCACCGTATACCTGGCCCTGAAGGCAGGCTTGACCGTATCCGCGTCCATTCCTATCGCCGTGATCGCCATTACGCTGGGGCGGCGGTTCTTTAAGACCACCATCCTGGAGAACAACATTATACAAACTACCGGAAGCGCCGGGGAATCCATCGCCGCGGGCGTGGTGTTCACCCTGCCGGGGTTCCTCTTCCTGTCCGAAGGCAGCGGTGGGGAGTCCTTCTTTGATTATATGACGATCCTGATACTGGCCATATTCGGCGGTATCCTCGGCACGCTGATGATGATACCTTTAAGGCGCTCGCTGATCGTAAAGGAGCACGATACGCTTCCCTACCCTGAAGGAACAGCCTGCGGCTCTGTACTGAAGGCCGGTGAAAAAGGCGGCGAATTTGCCAAAACGGCTTTCCTCGGCCTGGGCTTTGCGCTGGCTTATGCCTTGCTGCAAAAGGTGCTCCATGTGATAGCCGAAGTACCTACCTTCATGACCCGCCAGGCGAACAAGATATTTCCCTCAGCCAAGATCAGCGGCGAGATCACTCCTGAATACCTGGGCGTAGGTTACATTATCGGTCCCAGGATAGCCGGGGTACTGGTAGCGGGCGGCGTGCTGGCCTGGCTCTGCCTGATCCCCCTGCTTGCCTCGCTCATTCCCGGTGAAGTGATTGCCACGCAGCTCGTGAAGCTGGGCCTGCTGGCCAGCCTGGAAACAAGCGGTGGCAGCGGCGCCTGGGATCCCGTTACCCGTACTTTCTCCGATTATTCCGCAGCCATTTACCAGGCATACGTGAAGCAGATCGGTGCAGGCGCAGTAGCGGCGGGCGGTTTTATCACCCTGCTGAAAACCATCCCGACCATCATTTCTTCTTTCAAAGACAGTATGGGCTCGCTGAAAGAAAAAGGCGGCACCACCGCCGTTCCCAGGACTGAAAAAGATATTTCCTTCAAATTCGTGATCGTAGGCAGCATCGTACTTGTGCTGCTGATGGCCTTCCTCCCGCAGCTGCCCGGCGGCTCTATAGGGAATAAACTGCTGATAGGCTTACTGGTCGTGATCTTCGGCGCGTTCTTCGTGACCGTGAGCAGCCGCATCGTAGGCCTTATCGGCAGCAGCAACAACCCGATCTCCGGCATGACCATCGCCACGATCATGGGTACCTGCCTCATCTTTATCGCCATTGGCTGGACGGGTAAAACCTACGAGCCCATGGCCCTGGTGGTAGGCGGCATGATCTGCATCGCGGCGGCAAATGCGGGCGCTACCTCACAGGATCTGAAATCAGGCTACATTGTGGGCGCTACCCCGCGCAACCAGCAGATCGCGTTATTTGCAGGCGCCATCGTATCTTCGCTCGTGATCGGCTGGACTGTGCATATACTGGATACGCCAACCGCGGAAATGGCCTCCAGGGGCATCCAGCATGCCATTGGCACAGAAGCATACCCGGCCCCGCAAGGCACGCTCATGGCCACTCTTATTAAAGGCATCCTGTCTTTTAACCTGGATTGGCAGTTTGTGCTGGTGGGCGTGTTCATCGCCATTACGCTGGAACTTTGCGGGGTTAAATCTTTGTCATTTGCAGTGGGTGCATACCTCCCTCTTTCCACTACATTGCCTATCTTTATCGGCGGTGCCATCCGCGGGCTGGTGGAATGGAAACAGAAACGCTCGGGCGTTAAGCTGACCGCGGAGGAAGAAGAGCTGGGCAAAGGCAACCTCTTCGCAACCGGCCTGGTAGCGGGCGGCGCCGTAGCCGGCGTGATCGTGGCGGTGCTGTCCGTCAATGAAAACGTAGCCTCCGGCCTTGCCAAAGTGAATGCGGAGCATGGTCTTTCGGCAATCATGGGCGGCGGCGGTTACCAATTGCTGGGCGTGCTCTTTTTTGCTATAATGGGTTATACCCTGTACCGCATCGGGCGGCAGAAACAGGAATCCATGGACAAACTGTAAAAACTTAAAAATAATAACACCTATGCCCTCAAAACGCTCCTGTTTAGCTGCTTTGGCTGCCATGGTAATGCTGGCGGCCTGCCAGGGGAAGGAACAGTCGGAAGTGGAACCTAAACGCAGGTTCATTTCCTTTAAAATGGACGGGAAAGTGGCCCTTTCCGAACAATCCAACCGCGCATATTATATGCCCGGCAACACGACGGACGCCGACCCGACGAACGACCATGCCACGATGCTCATCACCGGTTATACCTATAACCGCGATGTGGTCAATATCCGCCTTTCTTCTCCTGAAGCGGAGCTGAAGCCCGGCCGTACATATACCAACAACACGCCCGGCAACCTCTTTGCCATGGAAATGTTCCCTGACTTTGAGCTGCTCACAGCCGATGAAGATTACGGCAGTCTCACCGTGCAGGTGCTGGATATGAAAGATTCCGTGATCAGCGCCAGCTTTTCAGGGGCCATGGTGAGTATGGATGATGGTTCTATCAGGATCATTTCTGACGGGTATTTCAAGATGAAGTACCAGAAAGCGCCCTAGCGGCTGCCTGCAGTAAAAAACATAAAAAATAAAGGAGGCGCTTAACCGGCGCCTCCTTTATTTTCATGCATCATGCGTTACACGGCGATCTTCTCAGCCGGCGTGATCCTCATTTCCACCAGCCTGTTCTGCCGGATAACCCTGATGAACTGGAACTGCCCGATCTTATCGCGGTCCAGCTGGCGGAAAAGCGCATCCGAGGTTTCCACCGGCGTGTCGTTGAAAGACACAACGATATCGCCGTCGGTAATGCCCGCTTTGCCCGCGGGGCTGCCGCTTTCAACGCCGGTTACGAACAGCGCGCTTTTGTTCTTCAGCTCCAGCCCGCTTCTCAGCTTGGGCACCAGGGTAACCTGCTGCAGGCTCAGGCCCAGGTAAGCGCGGCTCACCCTGCCGTTCTTCATCAGCTCCGCCGCTATCATTCTCGCAGTATCTATGCTGATGGCGAAACAGAGGCCCTGCGCGCCGCGGATCATGGCAGTGTTCACTCCTACCACTTCTCCCTTGTAATCTATCAGCGGGCCGCCGGAATTACCCGGGTTCAGCGCCGCGTCCGTCTGGATCAGGCCGTCTATCTGCCGGCCGGTCTCACTGCGCAGCGAACGCCCTAAAGCGCTCACCACGCCGGCGGTAACGGTATGCTGGAACCCCATCGGGTTGCCGATCGCGATCACCAGCTGGCCGATCTGCAGATCTTCGGCACGCCCCAGCTGGGCAGGCTGAAAATCATATGCGCTCGACTTCAGTATGGCAATATCCGTATCGGGATCTTCGCCCGTAAGGGTAGCAGGGTAAACGCTTCCGTCGTGTAACATCACGTTGAAATAACTCCCTTTGTGCACTACATGAGAGTTGGTGAAAAGATAACCGTCGGACGAGAAGAAGAATCCCGATCCGGTGCCGGTCACTTTCCGGTTGGCATCCAGCCGCTCTATTTTTACGACTGACCTGCCGGCGGCTTCCACCGCGTGATGGATGATCTGGGAATAAGCATCCATATAACCTCCTTCTTTCCCCTTCACCCTACCAAAAACAAGCCACCCGGAAAACTTGCCAAATTGACATAAAACCGGTTTCAGGATATGCCCTACATTCGTTCCTCTAATCCAACATTCCATGAAAGTTTTATGCTTAGCCGCAGCAGCCTGCCTGGCCCTGGCCGCCTGCTCCTCCCCCGCAAACCGGAACCAGCAGGCCGCAGACAGTACCCAAACCGCAACAGACAAAAACGCACAGCTCCGCAAAACGATCGACAGTATTGTCACCCAAACGGATGGCAAAGTGGGCGTGGCGATCCAGAACCTGGACACGCGCGATACGCTGACGCTGAACGATACCGCACATTTCCCGATGCAGAGCGCTTACAAATTCCCCATTGCCATGGCCGTGCTGAAACAGGTGGATGAGGGCAAGCTGAAGCTGGACCAGCCCGTGTTCGTCGATAAAAAATGGTATTACAAAACACACAGCCCCCTGCGCGATTCTATCCCCAACGGGAATGTGAACGTACCGCTGAGCCGCCTGGTCAGCCTGATGGTGTCCGCCAGCGACAACGTGGCCTGCGACCTGCTGCTCGACCTCATCGGCGGCGAAGCGGTGGCGAACGACTACATTCACGGCCTCGGCGTAACCGATATCGCGATCGTGGCCAGCGAGAAAAAAATGGCCGCCGCCTGGGAGGTTCAGTTCACCAACTGGGCCCGGCCTTCTGCGTACATCCAGCTGCTGGACATACTGAACAAAGGCACAGCCCTGTCCAAAACCAGCAACGACTTCCTCTGGAAAACCATGCTCGAAACCAGCACAGGCCCGAACCGCATCCGCGGGCTGCTGCCGGAGGAATTACAGGTGATCCACAAAACCGGTACCTCCGGCGTAACGCCCGACGGCCTGGCTGCAGCCACCAATGATGTGGGCATCATTATCCTTCCCAACGGGCAGAAGCTCGCCATCGCGGTATTTGTATCCCTTTCCCATGCAGATGAAGCTACGCGGGAGAAAGTGATTGCACGGATCGCCAAAGCGGCGTATGATAATGCGCTGGGCACGGGGAAATAACACATAAAACAAAAAGCCATCCCGGAGTCGGGATGGCTTTGATATCTCTGAGGTTTTTCAATACTAGATGAAGTTTAGGTGTTCGTACTGTTTTTGCAGTATCGCCTGGTCGTCCGCACCCAGCCACTTCTTCAGCAGGGTGGCGTACACGTTCTTGAAATCCACTTTATACTGCAGGTCGCCTTCGTTGAGGTTCGCCAGGTCGGGGCTTTCGTTGAGAATGCCTTTCTGCTGCAAGCCGCCGCCGATCAGGAACATGTTGTTCGCCGTGCCGTGATCCGTGCCGCCGCTGGCGTTCTGGCCCACGCGCCGCCCGAATTCGGAGAAGGTCATCACCAGCACGTCCTGGAAGCGGTTATTCTTTTTCAGGTCGGTGGTAAAGGAGCCCAGGGCGTCGCTCAGCTGCTCGAAAAGGCGCTGCTGCTGGCCCTGCTGGCCCACGTGCGTATCGAAGCTGCCGTGGCTTACGTAATACACGCTGGTATTAATGTCCGTCATGATCAGCTCCGCGATCGTTTTCATATTGCGGCCCAGTTCCGTACCGGGATATTGTTCCCTGCTCTTGAATGTTTTGTACTGCTGCTGGATATACGATGCGGAAGAGATCGTTTCGGCCATGGTCTTGTACAGGTAATCCACGTTGTGATGCTCGTCGTCGTGCTTTTGTTTGGCCAGCAGTTCCTTGAAGTATTTGTCGTTGCTGGCGCCGAAGAGGCGCTGCGGATCGGTCAGCGCGAGGCCTTTCACCGCATCTCCCTTCAGCGCGAGGCTGAGGGTATCGTCTATTTCGAGGGCCTGGGTGGGTTTATCGCAGCCTTTGCATTGCGCGTCGAGATAGCGGCCCAGCCAGCCGGTGCCCCAGTAATCGCGGGAGTCGCTGGCGCTTTGCCAGATATCCATGGAACGGAAGTGCGAACGGTCGGGATTGGGATACCCCACGCTGTTCAGGATCCCGAGCGAACCATCGTCGTAGAGCGATTTGAAGCTTTTCAGCGCGGGATGTATACCCAGCTCATCCGTGAGCGACAACGCGGCTTCCCTTTTGATGCCGAGGGAAGGGCGGAGCTTGTAATAAATATCATTGCGGTAAGGGATCACGGTATTCAGGCCGTCGTTGCCGCCGGAGAGCTGTACCACCACCAAAACTTTATTGCCTGGCGGCACCAGCTGCCCCTGCTCCATCGCTTTCAGGAATTTCGGCAGCATAAGGCTGGCCGAAGCAAGTGAACCTACCTGTAAGAACCGGCGTCTGTTGATATGCATAATTCGTTGGATTATGATTAACACAATTGATACTCCGGCGTGCTCATTACATCGATCGTTACGGTCTTGATGTAATTTTCACGGGAAGAGTTATCTGAATATTTTTCCAATAATTGTTTGTCGATACCGCTGTTGCGCATCAGCAGCGAAGAAGCGATCGCGTCTGCCAGCTTTTCGCGGGGCGTGTCTTTAAAATCGTCCAGGAACGGCGCCCAATCCACGTTTGCGTTCACCCTGCGCGCGTATTGTTTTTTCAGGAATTCGTTCACCTGCATCGTCATTTTGTAATTCTGCCCTTCGCCCATTTCAGGGGTGATCTCTTTGGGGCGGATATTGAATTCCTGCGAATACAAAATGATCTGCGGCACGCGCATGCGGAACATCAGGCTGGAGCTGTCTATCCAGCTGCGGCCTCCCGGCCATCCGGCTACGTTCGGCGGGTAGAACAATGTTTGCCCCATCACCCGCTGGAACACGAGCATGGCTTCTTCCTGCTCAAACTGCATGGGAATGGACCGGCGCAGGCCCACGATCAGTTCCACCGGGCTCTTGATCCGGGCGCCGATATTTTTTTCCTCGTAGAACCAGTCTGCCATGAATATTTCCTGCATCAGTTCCCGGAGGTCGTAATTGGATTGATAGAATTTCGCTGCCAGCTGGTCGATGCGCGCATCATCCTCTGTTTCGTTCACAAAGTAGCGGTAGATCTTCGCGGTGATGTAACGCGCCGTCTGTTTCTGTTCCAGCAGTATTTTTATCACGTCGTCCCCGTCGAACATGCCGGTTTTGCCAAGCACGGTTTTGCTGCCGGTATCGTGCAGGTTCTTCCTGAAACTGAACTGCCCCATTTCATCGTACCCCCAGCCGGTAAAGGCGCGGGCGGCCTCTTTAATATCTTTTTCGGTATAGTTGCCGCGGCCGAGTGTGAACAGTTCCATCACTTCGCGGGCAAAGTTTTCGTTGGGGCGTTGTTTCCTGTTCTGCTGGTTGTTGAGGAAACCCAGCATGGCGGGGGATTTGGAGACTTCTGTGAGCAGCGTGCCGAAGTTGCTGAGGCCGTGCTGCCGGATCACCTGCAGCAGTTGCTGGTTGAACAGCACGTTCTGCGTGCGGCAGGCGAAATGGCCGTGCCAGAACAGCGCCATCTTTTCCTGCAGGGGATGACCGCTGTTGATCATGGCATGCGTCCACATCACGTTGAGGTCTTTAATGCCGTCCACATTCATTTTCTGAACGGCTTTGCGTTCTTCCGCGCCCATATTCCGCTGGCGGCGGTAATCAGGCAGGTCGGTCTCATCCACTACTTTAATGGATTCCGGGGCCGCGCTGGGGCCAAGGATCACCTTGCGCACCACTTCCTTTCTCCGCTTCTTCGCCCATGAGCGGATCACGGCGGGGTTTTCCCCAAAGCCCGCCCTCCAGCCCAGGTGTTGTAATTGAATTTGTTCGGGAACAACAGCCATATGTTAAAAATTTTGAGTAAGTAAGACGGCTATTTAAAGACATAGTTTAACGATGCTGGCGCCTTTCCGGAAATTTCCGCAAAATTCAAGCCACGGAAGGAAATCCGGTTAATATAAATCCAGCCTGGTTGTTAAATCCGTTGGAAAGCGGGTCAGTACATCTGCATGGTATCGTCTATTTCCTCCGCCCAGGCATGAATGCCGCCCGTAACGTTATATACCTGCTGGAAGCCTGATTTGAGAAGATGTTCCGCCACGGCTTTGCTCCGCATCCCATGGTGGCAGATCACGGCAACGGGGGTTTCTTTGGACAGGCCGGGGATGGATGCGTCTATCCGCCGCATGGGGATATGCAGCGCGCCGTCGATGCGGCAGATATCCCATTCTTCTTTTTCCCGCACGTCTATCAGCTGGAAATCCTCGCCTTCTTCCAGCCAGCGGCTCAGCTCCTTTACGGTGAGGAATTGCATGAGCACGGGGTCGCAGACCTGGTCGCCGTAGGTTTCCTGCAACCGGGTGATGTTGTGGTTGGCAGGGTCCGTCTGGAAAGAGAATACCTGGTGCGTATTGTCGAGGATATTGATCGTAAGCAGTTGATTGGCCAGCGGCTCGCCGATGCCGCAGATCACTTTCACGGCCTCGCTGGCCTGATAGCTGCCTATAATGCCGGGAAGCACGCCCAGCACGCCGATGGCATTGCAGTCCGGCGCATCGCCGGGCTCGGGGAACAGGCAGCGGTAAGTGGCGCTGCCGTTGTAGTTGAATACGCTCACCTGCCCTTCGTACTGGTAAATAGCGCCGGATACAAAGGGTTTGCCCAGTATCACGCAGGCATCGTTGATAAGGTACCGCGTGCCGAAGTTGTCCGTACAATCAATCACCACATCGTATTGCGCAATGATCTCAAGCGCATTGGAAGTGTTCAGGAATGAACGGTGGGGAGCGAACTGTACTTCAGGATTGAGCTGCTGCAGCCTTTCGATGGCGGTTTGCAGCTTGGACCGGCCTTCGTCAGCCGTATTGTAGAGCACCTGGCGTTGCAGGTTGGTGATGGAAATGGTATCTTCTTCAGCGATCCCGATACGGCCTGCGCCCATGGCGGTAAGGTATTGCAGCACCGGCACGCCCAGCCCGCCGGCGCCCACCACCAGGATGGCGGCGTTGCGCAATAATTCCTGCTTCTCAGGGCCAAATCCTGCCAGCCTGATCTGGCGGTCGTATCGGTTCATAAGCTAGTTCTCCCGGTTTAAATTTCGGAATTTTTACAACGCCTGTCAATAGTCGGCCTTGATTTGTTTCCAGGTGCCCTGCAAAGCGGCGGGCAAGGCCGCGGGCTGCCCCGCTTTCATTTCCTTTTTCACATATGCCGCGCGGTTATCCAGGTCCGGGTGACTGCTCAGCCATTCTGAAGGCGCAGCCCCTCCATCTTGTTTGAGTATGCCGAAGAGCCATATGTAACCTTCGGGATTGATGTGCCGCGCTTCCAGCAGCTTCAGCCCGTTCAGGTCCGCTTCTTTTTCCAGCTTGCGGGAATATTCGAGGTTCTTCAGCGTATTCGCATTTTCCACCAGCACCGCCCCAACGCCCGTGAGGTCACCGAAAATGAGGCTCACGGCCATATACGTGCCCAGGCTTTGCATCAGCGAGCGCGTGGTATGCCGCAGCTCCACATGCGAAAATTCGTGAGCCAGAAGGGCCGCCAGCTCTTCGGGCCGCTGCATTTTATCGAGCAGGCCGCTGAACACCACGATGTGGCCGCCGGGCACGGCAAAGGCATTGGTCTGTTTTTCGTCTACCACCGTGATCTGTACCGGGTATTGGGTCCGGATGCCCAGCTCTTTGAAGAACCTGTTCACCAGCTCTGTTTTCTCCGGCAGCACCTTGTATTCTTTGATCAGCGAGTTATACGCTTCATTCCCCATTTTCACTTCATATTCCACCGGCATCGATTTGGCTACACGGCCCGCCAGGAACGGGATAAACCAGAAATACGCCAGCGCCAGCAGGCCGATGATCGCAGCGCCTGTGGTGAGGAATACGGCTGCGGCGGTAGGGAACGTGCGGCCTTTCTGCCGTAATTTCTTTTCCGCGATGTCTGCAAATTCATTGGAAGATACGCGGAGCGTTTGCTGGGGAAGCCCCACATGATGCAATTCCATGCCGCCCGCCGTTTCTTTGCCCTGCCTTACATTGTACCAGTACCAGTGCACCTGGCGCGGGTTGCCGTGCGCGTCCCTGATATGTATCTCGATCCTGTCTTTTTTCAGGCTCACTTCAGCGGCCTGCACGTTATCAGGCGAATCGTAAGTATAATAGCCCTGGTAAAGGTTCATAGGTTATGCGGTTTTCAGGTTTTTGGACATCACCACCAGGTCCACCCATTCACCGTTAGGCTGGCGGATACCTTTGGGGATGCGGCCATGTTCAATGAAATTGAAATTGCGGTACAGCTGTATGGCTCTTTCGTTGGTGGCCAGCACTTCGAAATGAATGGTGGTAAGCTGCGGGTGCTGCTCTGCCCAGCGGATGCCCGCGGTGAGCATACGCCGTCCGATGCCCATGTTCCAGTACTTATGCAGCACGGCCAGGCCCATCAGCGCCATGTGATATTGTTTTTTGAAACGGCTCCGGTTAAGGCTGAAAATACCTGCGATCTCCCCTTCCACATCAGCCACCAGTAAAAGGTTCTCAGGACGCTCCAGGTAGGAGCGGATGAACGCCTCTTCTTCCGCAACGTCCATCTTCATGGCTTCTTCGTGGGTGAAAAGCAGGAAGTCCGTTTCCTTCGTAAACTGCTGGAAACAGGCCAGGCACCCGGCCGCGTCGGCAATGCCGGGCTGGCGGATAACAAGCTGCTGACCGTTTGGAAGAAAATGACGCATGATCACAAATATAAAAAAAGCGGCCCTTGAGCCGCCGTTTTGATTGTAATTCGTTTGAACAAATACTCAGGACGCTTTTGCGTGTTTGGTCACAAAAGCAAGCACGGCGGCTTTCTGGTCCTCGGTGAGCTTTGCTTTGGGGGCCATCCTGTCTATGATTCTCGGCCATCTTTCGCCGGTACGGGTCTCGGGAAGGCGATAGCCATGGCATTTGGCGCATTTTTCCTTGAAAATGGCCTTGCCGTCCGACTCCTCATACTTCGAGAAAGCTGCTTCCACCGCTGCCGTGTCTTTAGGATTCAAGCCACCGGCACATCCGTAAAGCACTACCGCGATCAGACAAAACTGGATTAGTGTTTTCATAATTTGCATTTTAAGACCTGAGAACAAATTAACGTAAAAAATAGAAAAGCGTACGGTTATGACCGTACGCTTTCAAAATTTATACGTTGTTAACACGCATTACGTTGCTTAGGCGATCCTGTCGCTGCCGAAATAAGAACGCAGCGCTTCCGGCAGGATGATGCCTTCGGGCGTCTGGTTATTTTCCAGCAAACAGGCCACTATCCTGGGCAGCGCCAGTGAGCTGCCGTTCAGGGAATGCAGCAGCTGGTTCTTCCCGTTCTCGTCCTTATACCTGATCTTCATCCGGTTGGTCTGGTAGCTCTCGAAGTTGGACACAGAGCTTACCTCCAGCCACTTTTCCTGCGCGGCGGACCATACTTCAAAATCGTAGGTCTGCGCGGAAGTAAAGCTCATATCGCCGCCGCAAAGGTTCAGGATGCGGTAGGGCAGGTTCAGGGAGATGAGCAGCTTTTCCACGTGCTCCACCATTTCCTGCAGTACGGCATATGATTTCTCAGGCTGCACCAGCTGTACCAGCTCCACTTTTTCGAACTGGTGAAGGCGGTTCAGGCCGCGCACATCTTTGCCATAGGAACCGGCTTCGCGGCGGAAGCAGGGCGTGTAGGCGGTCATCCGCACGGGCAGCTCGCTTTCCTTCAGTATCTCGTCGCGGTAAATGTTGGTTACCGGCACTTCCGCGGTGGGTATGAGGTAAAAGTTGTCTTCGGTCACAAAGTACATCTGCCCTTCTTTATCCGGCAGCTGGCCGGTGCCGTAGGCGGAGGCTTCGTTGACCATATAGGGCGGCAGCACTTCCGTATAGCCGTTGGCGGTATTGAAGTCCAGGAAGTAGCTGATCAGCGCGCGTTGCAGGCGGGCGCCCTTGTTTTTATACACGGGAAAACCGCTGCCGGTGATCTTATTTCCCAGCTCAAAATCAATGAGGTCATATTTCTTCGCCAGGTCCCAGTGAGGCACGGAGCCTTCTGCCAGCGTGGGCTTGGCGCCGCCGCTGCGCACTTCCACGTTGTCTTCCGGGGTTTTACCGGCAGGCACATTGGCGCCGGGCAGGTTGGGCAGCTTAACGAGCGTATCGTGCAGTTGTTTTTCCGTTTCCCTGAGCGATTCATCGATCGGGCCAAGGGCCTGTTTGAAGGCGGCAACGTCCTGCTTGCGCGCTTCCGCGCCCGCTTTGTCGCCCGAAGCCATCAGCTTGCCGATCTCTTTTGAGGCCGAATTTACTTTCGCCTGCGTTTCATCATACTCCAATGTAAGTTTCTTCCGCCGGTCGTCCAGCGCCAGCACTTCATCCACGATACCGGGCTCTTTAAAATGCTTTACAGCCAGCCTTTCCAGTACCAGTTCCTTGTTCTGACGAATAAATTGTACCTGTAACATGTATTGCTCTTGAATTTCGACAAAGATAACGGGGTTCTCCCTTAACTCAAATATTTCCCTACAATTGGCACCCTGCGGCCCACGCCAAAGGCTTTGGACGATACGCGGATGATGGGGCAGAACTGGTTCCGCTTGTATTCGTTGGTGTTCACCATTTTCAGCGTACGGGCCACCAGCGCTGCGTCATAACCGCGGGCAATGATCTCTCTCGGGCCCTGGGTGCGCTCGATGTACTGGTAGAGTATCCTGTCCAGCACGGCGTAATCGGGCAGGCTGTCGCTGTCTTTCTGGTTGGGCCGCAGCTCCGCGGAAGGGGCTTTGTCGATGATGTTGTAAGGAATGATCTCCCGGTCGCGGTTGATGTAACGCGCAAGGGCATATACCTGCATCTTGTACACGTCTCCCAGCACAGAAAGGCCGCCGGCCATATCGCCGTACAGCGTGCCGTAGCCGGTGCTCAGCTCGCTTTTGTTGGAGGTATTCAGCAGGATGTAGCCGAACTTGTTGCTCAGCGCCATCAGCAGGTTGCCGCGGATGCGGCTCTGGGTGTTCTCTTCGGCCACGTTAAAGGGAAGGCCGTGGAAGAAGGGGTCCAGCGTATCGAGGAAACACTCATAAATATTGTTGATGCGGATCACGTCGTACGGATTCTCCAGGTTGCGGGAGAGCTGCACGGCATCGTCCACGGAATGTTCGGTGGAATAAGGGGAAGGCATCAGGATGGCTCGCACGTTCTCCTTGCCCAGGGCTTCCACGGCCAGGGCCAGGGTAACGGCGCTGTCTATACCGCCGGAAGAGCCGAGGATGGCCTGTTTGAAGCCCATCTTCCCGAAATAATCGCGGATGCCCAGCACGATGGCGTCGTGTATGCGATGGATGTTATGGTCAAATTCCAGCTCTTCGAGGGCAACGGCTTTCGGCGTGGCACTGCCGGTGGCTTTTGCCTTAGGCAGCTTATCGAGCGAAAAACTACCCATGGCCTCTTCGAAGAAAGGCATTTGCAGCGCGATATTGCCGTCTGCATCAAACACCATGGAACCGCCGTCGAACACGATCTCGGTCTGCGAGCCCACGGTATTGCAGTAGTACATAGGCAGGCGGTATTTGAGCACATTGGCGCGGATGATCTCCCGGCGGCTCTCGTCGTGGTTGTAATCGAAGGGAGAGGCGGACAGGTTGATCATCACATCGGGTTCCTGCGCCATCAGCCGGTCCATGGGGCAAACGCGGTAAAGCGGGTTGTCTCCCAGGTTCCAGATATCCTCGCAAACGGTAACGGCCAGTTTTTTTCCTTTGAAGGGGATCACCTGCCATTCATAGCCGGGCTCGAAATAGCGGTGCTCGTCGAACACATCGTAGGTAGGCAGCAGCGTTTTATGGATCACCTGCTGCACTTTGCCTTCGTACAGGAACCAGGCCGCGTTGAAAAGGTCTTTCCCTTCGATATTGGGGTTCCGGTGCGGAGCGCCTACCAGCACGGCCGTGCGGTGGGTGTGGGCTTTTATCTCGTCGATGGCCGCATAGCTGCGGGCAATGAAATCTTCAAACTCCAGGAAATCCCTCGGGGGATAACCGCAAACGCAAAGTTCTGAAAATACCACCAGGTCTGCCCCCTGCTGCTCTGCTTCTTTGATCGCATGGATGATCTTGGCGGTGTTGGCTTCGAAATTCCCGATATGATAGTTCTGCTGGGCTAAAAAGATGTTCATCCGTTCCTTTTTTTCTGCTGCAAAGGTACGCCTAATCGATGGTTTAAAAATAAACCCCGAGGCGCACAACGAAGTTGTTGGTATTGATGCGGCCATCGTCCCACTTGCTGTTGCGGGTCACGTCTATGAAGTTGTTCTGGTAGATCACGCCCAGTGTGCCGGTGAGGGTTTGGGTGAGGGGGTAATCTATGCCGCCGCCCAGTATCAGCCCGGCTGTAAGGGGATTGATGTCTTTGAAGATATTCACCTTGTCGAACTTCTGCTGCCCGCTGATCACATTGGCCCTGCCCCTGATGGGAATGCCTGTGAAACCGCCGAACTGGCCCCAGATACCCACACCCTGGTCTGTATCCGTACGCAGCTTGAGGGTCACCGGCACTTCGATGTACTGGAGGCGGATATCGTATTCGGAGGCGGCCGCGTTATAATCATCCAGCCCGATGCCGGTGTTGTACTGCATCACGCTGCCCATGTGGCTGATCTGGAGGCCGGAGCCGATGGCGTAATTGCCACTTTCGTCCAGGAAGAAGTCTGCCAGGATGCCGTAGCTGAAATAAAAACGGCCGCTGTTGCGCTCCACGCCGTTGTCTTGCGCTTTCAGGAACGAGGCGCCGGGGTCCAGCTTGAAGCCGAGGCGCATTTTACGGCCTGTTCTTTCAGACAGGGAATTGCTCAGGGTTTGCGCCTGCACGGCGGAAAAGATCAGCAGCGAACAAACAAGCAGCAAAGATTTCGGGAATAGGTTGTTATGCAATATTTTTACCATTTCTAAAGTTTTATTAGGCGATGCAAAATTATAAGAATAAATATTTCCTGTTCACCTTATTCCTGACGGCCTGGATAATTTCAGGATGCGGCGGCGGGAAGAATGTTCCTGATGTGAGCCACATACCTGTAGATGTTACTATCCAGCGGTTCGACAAAGAATTTTTCCGTATCGATACCAATAACGTGCCCGCAGGCTTAAAATTGCTGGAAAAAGCCTATCCTCACTTCGCCCCCGCCTATTTTTCACAGGTGCTCAACTTCGGCCCGCTGGCCGATACTAACCGGCTGATGCCCGTGCAGGTGCGCAATTTCCTGGCCAATAAGGATTTCAGGGCTTTGCAGGATTCGGTGGAAGCGCACTTCAGTAATATCGAACCGCTGGAAGCTGAGCTGACGCAGGCTTTCAGGCTTACGAAATATTATGTCACCAGGTTCAACGCACCCAAAGTGGTGACCTTTATTTCTGCGATCGCCAATTACGGCGCGGTAACGGTGGACTCTACCGTTGGCATCGGGCTGGATATGCATATGGGTGCGGATTTCCCGATCTATGGCATGCTGCCCGATTACCCGGCTTACCTCGTGCGGAAGTTCACGCCGGAATACATCCCGGTGAACGTGATGAAGGTGGTGCAGCAGGACCTTTACCCCCCGCACGAAGAAGGCTCGCAGCTGGTCGCGAACCTCATAGACCTGGGCAGGCAACAGTATTTCCTGGAAAAAGTCTTACCTGAAACGCCGGAGGAAGTGAGGCTCGGCTATACGAAAGAGCAGCTGGATTTTTGTAAGGAGAACGAGGAAATGATATGGCAGTATTTTGTGCAGAATAAGCTGCTCTATACTACGGATTGGCAGGACATTATGCGGTATACCGGCGAAGGCCCTTCCACGCAAGGCATGCCCGCGGGCGCGCCGGGACAGATAGGCGCTTATACAGGCTACCGCATTGTGCAGGCTTACATGCGCAGGAACCCGGAGGTATCGCTGGAGCAGCTGATGGCAACAAAAGATGTGATGACGATCTTCAATAAAGCGAAGTACAGGCCGTAAAGGGGAAATGATATCTGAACCTTGAGCTGGATAAAAACAGTACAGGGAAATATAACCGGGCCGGGAAGCCGGTATGGGCGGCGGAGCGCCGTATATTAGTTCATTTTGAACGGAACCACCATCTGGAATTCGGGGATCTTCACGTCGAACAGCTTTTTATTGAGCTGGTTTTCCATCTGGTAAGTACCGTACATTTTACCGATCTCCGTGCGGAGGTTGGAACCGGAAACGTACTGATAGCTTTCATTGGGCGCCAGCAGCGGCTGTACGCCTACCACTCCTTCCCCTTCCACTTCACGGTGAGAGCCGTTGGAATCGATGATATACCAGTGGCGGCGGAGCAATTTTATCGGAAATGTGTTGTTATTTTCAATGGTGATGCGGTATGCAAACATGAACTCACTTCCTATCGGATTGGAGTAATCCGGCTGATAGAACGTTTCCACGCTGATCGTGATTCCTTCTGTGACCTTCTTGACCATATGATCAACCTTTAACGTAAAAATAAGGAAAATACCCACGTTGCAACATTTTTTTATCATACCCCGGGGGTTTTAACGAATCTTTAGGTTATTTCCACACCATCCAGCTCGCGGACGTTGTGCTCTGCAAGCCTGGCGGCCTTCTCGAAGGGAATGTCGTAGTACCCGAACCGCATCCAGTCCGCCAGGTAACGCCGCAAAAAGCCCCAGAAACCATATTCACGGTACTGGCGTACATGCCGCACTTCATGCCGCACCCAGCGGGTGTTCCGGAGAAATTCGGCCCGGCTTACCCCATGCAGGTGTATCACCCGCCCGAAAACGATGGCGATATTGCTGCTGCCCATCTTCCAGGCAGCCAGGCGGGCCACTTTCGAATTTTCCCTGATCCGGCAATGAAGCGTTTCCATGGCCGCAATTTAATGGAAAATGAAACACGGCCGCCACAGCCGGAAAAGCAGCAGCAGCGGGCCGCTCATCATGAAACCGCCGGCCCCTTGATGACAGTCGCCGGCCTTTCAGCCGGGAACTTTCGCGGTCAAAAATACCCGTAACTGCAACGTGCCGGCGCCGGGCCGGCTTTGCAGTTACGGTTGAAACCCAGTTGGCACAGGTATTTCAGCTAAATGGGGGAAAATTATTTTCCATGGGTGGCCCGCAAAAGGCCAAGCCCTTCGAAAACTCCGGTAAAGATCACAGCAGGTTATTTCCCCAGCGAAAACCTCCTCGAAATATTAAAGCCCCATCTGAACTGGCCCTGCGTCCAGGTGGTGACGGTTTCGGGGATGAACTGGTTTTCCAGCACGGCCGTGGAGTTCGTGAAATTCATATGGAACACGTGGCCGCCCGTTTCGATCTCCACCCCTACGCCCAGCGAGTTGTAGAACTCTATGCCCCGGGATTTGTAATAATCCTTGCTTTCTTCGTCGCGGAAAGGCACGAAATAATCAACCACCAGCGCCATCCGCTTGGAAAACCGTAAACGGCCGCCCACGCCCATGGCGAACATATTGTTCATATCCTTATAACCCACGCGGTTGCGGTGCACGTAAGTGGGCAGCAGCGCCAGCGACATAAAGTCGCCGAACTTGCGGGAGATAATGGCCTGGGCCGTGTAGCTCAGGCGGCTGCTGAATTTATCGAAATAATTCACATCGCTTTTTTCCGGGCTGCTTTTCATGCCGGTCACCACCGCGTTGCCAAACACGGTAACGCCTACGGGTATACGGTTATCCATGGTTTGCTGCAGCACTTTGAACTTGCCCAGCACTTCGTACATCTGGGAAAAGTTCCCGCTGCCCTTGGTGCGGCTGACGCCCGCGGTGAGGCGGTCTGTAATGCCGTATTCAAAAGCGATGCGGATGTCCGTTGAATTGTCCAGCCCGAAAAAGGTGCTGCTGCCGCCGCCGGAGCCGCCCAGATCGCCAAAGCGGTGCGCCACGCGGAAATCCAGGTCGCCTTTGGAGAGCGTTTCGTTGCTCTGCCCGTTGATGATGCGGGTACTTTTAAAAGTGGCGATCACAGGGTCGCGGCGAACGGAATCCTTCCCGAACATTTCGCCCAGGTCGTCCTGCGCCATCGCGGCGGGCGCCGCCAGCAGCAGAACAGGTAACATGCGGAGTTTCAACATATCGTTGGTTTGTTATTTTTTGTTTCTGTTTATTGGTTCTGGCTTGCCGGTTGGTAGGCCGCTTCCAGCGTTACTTCCACCACCTCGGCCACGTTCTTCACCACCAGGCTGGGGATCTTGATGTTATGGTCCGCCACGCGCACGTTGAATTTGGCGCTGGCAGCCAGTTTGCCGTTCTGCACGGTAAGCGTTCCCTTCTCTTTGTACGTTTTGGTAACACCATGTATCTGCAGGCTGCCCTCCACGGTCACCGGGTACACGCCATCCTTCGTCAGGTCCGGGTTTTCCAGCACCTTGCCTTTAAATTCGGCATGCGGGAACTTGTCGCTTTCCAGGTAGTTTTCGTTAAAATGCTCCTGCATCAGCTTTTTCTTAAACTGGAAGGTATTGATGGGCACCTTGAAATAAATGGCCCTGGTAGCGGTATTGATGGCGGAAACGCCCTGCGTGGTCTTCGCTTCTATGTCTTCCAGCGGCGCGCTGGAATAGAAGCGGAACATCACGTTGCGGCATGATTGTATGTTCTGCGCAAAACCGCACAGGCAGCTACAGAGAAGGCAACATATAATGACGAGCTTTTTCATAAAAAATTTTAACAGGTGATCAATCCGGCATGCCATTGCTCACCCAGCAGGCGATGGAATCGCGCACGGCGCGGGGCAGCGGCGGGAAGGACATGCTTTGCGGCATATCGGCATTCTGGCCGGTAACGCGTGCTGTCCAGGATGCGCCGTTGGTGGTGATGTAACTTTTTAATTTTGCCAGCGTCGAGAAATCGGCCAGCAGCGGCGAGCCTGATCCCGGGTGGCAGCTCCGGTTGGTGCAGTTCTGCTGGATGATGGTATACACGCGTGCGCTTTTAATGTCTACGCTGGCGCAGGCCGATGGTGTTTCCGGTTCCGGCGCCTGCTCTGAGGTACAGGCCGCCAATCCGCAGGCGGCGAGGAAAATCAGGTTGTTCAATAATCGTTGCATAGTCTTGTGAGTTCGTGTTAAATGGGCTTACATAGGTTTTTATACGGCACGTATAGAGCATAGGTTGCCTTCCTCCGAAAGATAATAAACAAAATGAGGGCTTCCATTCCTTATTTTTGCACCAAATCTTTGTGCTTTGAACACCGAACAGCTTTACCGGCATTACCTTCAGCACCCGAGCGTACAAACGGATACCCGCAAGCTGCGCGCGGGCGATATTTTCTTCGCCCTCCGCGGGCCTAACTTCAACGGCAACGAATACGCCGCAACCGCGCTGGACGCCGGGGCCAGCCTTGCCGTGGTGGACGATCCGGCATATCATACACAGCCTGAAAAAATGATGCTGGTGCCCGACGTGCTCGCTGCCTTGCAGGACCTTGCGCGGCATCACCGCCGGCAGTTGCAGATACCCTTTATCGGCATTACCGGCACTAACGGGAAAACCACTACGAAAGAAATGGTGCGCACCGTTTTGGGCGCCGCCTTCCGCACGCATGCCACCGAGGGGAACCTCAATAATCATATCGGCGTACCGCTCACTATACTCAGCATCCCGCTGAACGCGGAAATGGCGGTGATAGAAATGGGCGCCAACCACCGCGGGGAAATAGCCGGGTATTGCAAAGTGGCCCTGCCCACGCACGGCCTCATCACCAATATCGGGAAGGCGCACCTGGAAGGGTTCGGCAGCGAAGAAGGCGTGCGCCTGGCCAAGGGCGAGCTGTACGACCACCTGCGGGAGAACGGCGGAACGGTGTTCGTTTGCAAAGATTATCCCTACCTCGTAGACATGAGCAAGGGCATTGATAATATTATCACCTACGGGCGGGGCGAAGCGGATTACGCGGGCGCGCCTTTCCCCGGAACCGCGCTGCTGGAGCTGGAAGCGGTGGAAGCCGGCCATGTGCGCACGCAGCTGGTGGGCGAATACAACTTCCCCAATGTAATGGCCGCCGTTGCCATCGGGTTGCATTTTAAAGTGCCGGGAGAGGCCATCAGGAAAGCGATCGAAGGATATGTGCCTTCCAACAACCGTTCGCAGATCGTGCAGCGGGGAGGCAATACGTTTATCATGGATGCCTACAACGCCAACCCATCCAGCATGAAAGCGGCGGTGGAAAACTTCGCTGCGCTTGACGCAGCGCAGAAAGTATTGTTGCTGGGCGCTATGAAGGAATTAGGGGAAGACAGTGAAAAAGAACACCAGGCGCTGGCGGAGCTGTTGCAGCAAAGACATTGGAAAGCGGTAGTGCTGGTAGGAAAAGAATTTGCCCGGGTGAACCACCCCTACATTTATTTTGAAACTGCGGAAGAGGCCCGTAAATGGCTGGAACAGCAGCGTTACGAGGGCGCTCATATCCTGGTAAAAGGAAGCCGCAGCGTGGGGATGGAAAAAGTGCTCGGCTAAATCTGCTTACCACTGTCGAAGTGTGCGACGCAACGGCGGCTCAATAGTTATTCCTGCGCTGGTTCCCAGCAAAGCCCGTCATTAAAAAAATAAACCTGCGAGTTAAAAAACTCACAGGTTTTCATAACCTATGCCAACTTTAGAGTTATGTTCAAAGCCCACAGGGGCTTGTAATTGCTTATACAGTAAGTATTCCTTACTTACTATATTATCAACGCACGATTAAATAAAAGGTTTAAACAGACGTGACATTTTTTTAGACAAAACCCCAAGTCACTGATTTACAACCGCTCTTGCGTCAACTCCACCAATATGCCGGCGGTACCTTTGGGATGCAGAAAACAAACTAGCTTGTTGTCTGCACCGGGTTTGGGCTCCGTATTCAGCAGCTCGAACCCTTCTGATTGCAGGCGGGCCATTTCCGCTTTAATATCTGCCACTTCGAAGGCGATGTGATGCACCCCTTCTCCCCTTTTGGCGAGGAACTTCGCGATAGGACTGCTTTCTTCCGCCGCTTCCAGCAGCTCGATCTTGGTATCCCCCTGCCTGAAAAACGCCGTGGAAACGCCTTCGGAGGCTATATCCTCGGTCTTGTAACAGGACGTATTCAGCAATTTCTCGAAGAGAGGTACGGAATCCGCCAGCGACTTCACGGCGATCCCGATGTGTTCCACTTTTAACATAATCTTTAAGCTTTGAAATATAGACGGAAGCTATCGCCCCACCGGCCTTTATTGATGGCCGGACCGGCCAAAAGTAGAACTTATATCGTAATTTTGCGGGATGCAGCAGCCGCCGGTATACCTGGATTATAACGCCACCACGCCCTGCGATCCGCGGGTGGTGGAAACCATGCTGCCGTTCTTTACGCGGCACTTCGGCAATGCTGCGTCGCGCAACCATGCATTCGGCTGGGCCGCGGAAGGGGCGGTGGACCATGCAAGGCAGCAGCTGGCGCGGCTCATCGGCGCGGATGCGCAGGAGATCATATTCACCTCCGGCGCCACCGAAGCGGTGAACCTCGGCATCAAAGGGCTCTTTGAAGCATACGCCGGAAAAGGCAATCACATCATTACCGCGGAAACAGAGCACAAAGCCGTGCTCGACACGCTGAGCCACCTCGAAAAACAGGGCGCTTCCGTTACCCGGCTGAAAGTGAATGCCGCAGGGCTGATCAGCCCGGATGAGCTGGAAGCCGCCATCACGGCTGAAACCATCCTGATCGCCATCATGTACGCCAACAACGAGACCGGCGTGATCCAGCCCATAGCGGAGATCAGCCGCATAGCGCAGGAAAAGGGCGTGATCCTGTTCACAGACGGCACGCAGGCCGTTGGCAAAATACCGCTGAACGTGCAGCAGGAAGGCATCGGCATGATGGCTTTCAGCGCACACAAGCTGTACGGGCCCAAAGGCGTGGGCGCGTTGTACATAAGGCGGCGCGGCCCCCGGGTGAAGATCATCGCCCAGATGGACGGGGGCGGCCATGAGCGGGGCATACGCTCCGGCACACTGAACGTTCCGGCCATTGCCGGGTTCGGGAAAGCCTGCGAGCTCGCAGCCGCCGAAATGGCAGCCGTTGCCGACCGCTTATCTGCCATGCGCGACAGGCTGGAAACCACCATCCTGGCCCGGGAACACGCCACGGTAAACGGTTCCGGCGCACCCAGGCTGCCGCATGTGACCAATATCGGCTTCCATGGCATGCAGGGCGACGCTTTGCTGAGGTCCATAAGCCGGCAAATTGCCGTATCTTCGGGCTCAGCCTGCACTTCAGCCAATCCCGAACCCAGCCATGTATTGCTGGCCATGGGGGTGGAAGATGAACTGGCACGCTCTTCGCTCAGGTTTGCCTTAGGAAGGTACACCACCGACGCAGAGATAGATTTTGCCATTGCAGCCGTGGACAATACGATCCGTGAATTCAATGAAATTTTAAAATAAAAGGGAACGATCATGATTTATATAAGCGATAAAGCCAAACAAAAAGTAGACGCATTGAGGGCCGAAGGCACCCTGGGGGCGGACGCTTTCCTGCGGGTGTCCGTAGTGGGCGGCGGCTGCTCGGGCCTGAGCTACAAGCTGGATTTCGACACAGAGACCAAACCGAAAGACCAGGTGTTTGAAGATAAAGGCATTAAAGTGGTAACAGACCTGAAAAGCTTCCTGTACCTCTGCAACACCACCCTCGAATTCTCCGAAGGCCTCAATGGTAAAGGGTTCTATTTCAACAACCCGAACGCCGCCCGCACCTGCGCGTGTGGAGACAGCTTCGCAGTATAACCGCCATTACATACGATTTTAACGGGAAAAGCCGTTTGGAAACTATTCCGGACGGCTTTTTTCTTGTTTAAAAAGAAATAACGGATAACTAAAAATTCAAATATTCTATATTTGTCACCGTCTATGTACGCGATATTCAAAAAAGACATTCACCAGTTTTTCAGCAGTATTACGGGCTATGTGGCCATTATCCTGTTCCTGCTTGCCAACGGGCTCTTCCTCTTCGTTTTCCCGGACACCAGCCTGCTGGACGCCGGGTATGCCAACCTGGACGGTCTTTTTGAACTGGCCCCCATGATCTTCCTCCTCCTGATACCCGCCATCACCATGCGCAGCCTGGCAGATGAGTTCAGGAACGGCACCATGGAGCTGCTCAGCACCAAACCCCTCACCTGGTGGCAGATCGTTTGGGGGAAATACTGGGCCTGCCTGCTGATCGTGCTCATCGCGCTCATACCCACCGTTGTATACTACATTGCCATGGCTCAGCTGGCCGCAACGAACAACGGTCTCGACGGGGGCAGCATCCTCGGCTCCTACATCGGGCTGCTGCTGCTGGGGGGCGTGTTCACCGCCACCGGCATCTGGGCGTCCTCTCTCACCGGCAACGCCGTGGTGGCCTTTCTCATCGCTATCTTCACCTGCTTCATACTGTACAACGGCTTCGATGCGCTCAGCAGGGTTGCTGTGTTTTCAGGCGGGGCGGACTATTACCTTAAAATGGCCGGCATCCGTTACCATTACGACAGCATCAGCCGCGGCGTGGTAGACAGCCGCGACATCATTTATTTTTTCAGTCTTACCGGCCTGATGCTCTACCTCACTAAAATTTCACTGGAACGCAAAATCTGGCAGGGATAATGGAAGTAACGAGAAAGGATAAACGAAAAAAATACCTCCAGCGCACGCTGGGCGTACTCGCCGTGATCGTCGCGCTGAATGTGGCCGCCGCCTACCTGCATGGCCGCTGGGACCTTACCGCCGAAAAACGCTATACCCTCGCCGCTTCCACCCGCAGCCTGCTCAAAAACCTGGATGCGCCGGTGACCATAGAAGTGTATCTCAAAGGCAAATACCCCGCGGGTTTCCGCCAGCTGGCCGATGCCACGCGCGAGCTGCTGGAAGAATTCCAGCAATACGGCGGCAATAATATCCGGTTTACCTTCCTCAATCCAGGTACAGACCTGCCCGATTCCATGCGCACCAGCTTCCAGGATTCCCTGATGGCGCGCGGCATACTGCCGTTCAATTTGCAGGTGCAGGAAGACGGGAAGGATGCTTTCGCTGAAAGGCTCATTTTCCCCGGCGCCGTTATCCAGTACAAAGGCCGCGAAAACGCGGTGAACCTGCTGAAAAGCCAGGGCGGGCTGGACCCGATGGCCGCGCTCAACAACTCAGAAGCCCTGCTCGAATATAAATTCGCCAATGCCATTTACCAGCTGCAACAGGAAGAACGCCCGCTGGTAGGTTATATGCTGGGCCACGGCGAGCCTGAAGGCCCCAACATCTACGACGCCCTTAAGACCCTGCACGAACAATACCAGGTGGATACCATCAACCTCCGCTCCGATTCCCATATCCCGCGCGAGTTTGACGCCATCATGTTTGTTCGCCCCGCCGAAACTTTTACAGACGAAGACAAGCTGAAAATAGACCAGTACGTGATGAACGGCGGCAAAGTGATCTGGTTCATCGATAATCTCAATGCTTCCGTAGACAGTCTTAGAGGCCGCGATTTCGTGGCCTTCGACCGCGGGCTGCAACTGGAAGACCTGCTCTTCAAATACGGCGCCCGTGTGAACCTGGACCTGGTGCAGGACCTGCAGAGCGATGTGATACCGTTGGTGGTAGGCAACATCGGCGATAAACCGCAGATCCAGCCTGTGCCTTTTCCTTTCTTCCCGCTTTTCACGCCTACCAATGCGCATCCCATCGTGAAGAACATGGACCTCGTGATGAGCCGCTTCGCCAATTCCGTGGACACCGTTAAAGGCGGGGACATCCGGAAGACCGTGCTGCTGGCCAGTTCAGAGCATAGCCGCGTGCTCCGCGGGCCCGTGCAGGTAACCCTCGAAAGCGTGCAGCAGCAGCCCAACCCGAGAGATTACCGCCTGCGCAACGTGCCCGTGGCCGTATTGCTCGAAGGGCGCTTCCCCTCCCTGTTCAACCACCGGCTGGGCGCGGCAGAGCAAAAAGCGCTGGAAACCGCTTCAGGAAAGCCTTTCAAAGCAATGGCAGACACCATCGGGAAAATGATCGTGGTGGGGGATGCCGATATTATCACTAATGCTGTTTCCCAGAAAAGCGGCCCTTTGCAAATGGGCGTGAATGAGTTTAATCCGCAATATGTTTTCGCCAACAAAGAATTTTTCCTCAACAGCATCGAATACCTGACCAGCAAAACGCCGATCATGGATACCCGTAATAAGGAGCTGACCCTCAGGCTGCTGGACCCCGAAAAAGTGAAAAACGGCCGCACTAAATGGCAGGTCATTGCGTTTGCCGTTCCCATCGGTGTTATCCTGTTGTTTGCCATGGTTTTCCAGTTCATCCGCCAACGCAAGTATGCCGGGTAAAACCCCGGGGAATCCATTATCTTTGCTGTTCATTAAATTTTCCGCTTTGCATGACACCGCAACAATGGACGTACACCGTATTTGGTATTGTTATCGTCTTGGCCCTGATTTTCGACCTTGGGCTTTTAAGTAAAAAAGGTGAAGTTATTTCCATTAAAAAAGCGCTGGTTCAAACCTGCTTCTGGGTTGCCCTGTCATTCGGCTTTTTTGCATTTATCTGGCATGAGGACGGTTCCAAAATGGCGATCGAATACCTCAGCGCCTACCTCATGGAATGGTCGCTTTCCATCGACAACATTTTCGTATTCATCCTGATCTTCGGGTTCTTCAAGATCAAAGAGACCGCCTATGCGCGGGTGCTCCTGATCGGCATTCTCATGGCTATCGTGTTCCGCGCCATTTTCATTACCGTTGGCGTGGCCCTGATCGCTCAGTTCGGCTGGATACTGTACATATTCGGCGCATTTCTTGTATACACCGGCATCAAGATGTTCATGGTGGACCAGCACGAAGAATTCAAGCCCGAAGAGAACTTTGCATACCGTTTTATGCAGAAATACATGCGCATTTCGCACGCCGAGCCGCATGACCGTTTTACCATCAAACACAGCGGCAAGGTGTATTTCACTTCCCTGGCCGTGGTGGTGGTAATGCTTGCCGTGACGGACATCGTGTTTGCGCTGGATTCCATCCCGGCAGTATTTGCCATTTCGAAAGAACCGCTGGTAGTGTACACTTCCAACATCTTCGCCGTACTGGGCCTGCGTTCCCTGTTCTTCCTGCTCAGGGGCGCTGTAGACAAGTTCGATTACCTGCAGCAGGGTATCGCCATCGTGCTGGTGTTCATCGGTCTCAAAATGCTGGCCGAGATCTGGCACTTCAAGCTGCCGGTTTGGGTGAGCCTCATGGTGATCGTAGTGTGCCTGGCAGGTTCTATTGTGTATTCCATTATATTCGACAAGAAGCTCCCGGTGAAGCCGGTTGAAGAAGAGATAGAAAGTTAGTTAGTCCGGAAAGCGCCCGGGAAAGAGAGTCCCCGGGCGCTTTGTTATTAAAACCATATTAAATTGTATACAGCAGAAAGTATCAGCAAGATCCTGAAGGGCGAATTGATGCAACAGACCGGGTACCCGGAGATCGAACATATTTTGCTGGACAGCCGCAAATTACTTGTTGCCGAAACATCCTTGTTCATTCCCCTCGTCAGCGACCGCCGCAACGCCCACCAGTACATCGATGAGCTGTACCAGAAGGGCGTCAGCAACTTTGTCGTAAGCGAACCCGTAGCCGCAGGTCTTTATCCGAAAGCCAACATCATCCTCGTTAAGAACACCTTGCAGGCGCTGCACGCGCTGGTGGCTTACCACCGCCAGCAGTTCCACATCCCGGTGATAGGCATCACCGGCAGCAACGGCAAAACCATCGTTAAAGAATGGCTCTTCCAGTTGCTGGAAAAGGACTACAACATTGTGCGCAGCCCCAAGAGCTATAATTCGCAGATCGGCGTGCCTTTGTCTGTCTGGCAAATGAAACCCGAGAACCAGCTCGCCATTTTTGAAGCCGGTATTTCACAGCCCGGCGAAATGGTGAACCTCGAAAAGGTCATCCGCCCTACCATCGGCATCTTCACCAATATCGGCGAAGCCCACAACGAAGGTTTCCTGAACATCCGGCAGAAAGTGAACGAAAAGCTCGTGCTCTTCACCCGCGCCGATGTGCTCATTTATTGCAAAGATTACCTTGCGCTGAACGAATGCGTGAACAACTTCCACAACCTCGTTGGCAAGCGCGAGATCGACAACGACCTGCAATTGCTTACCTGGAGCCGCAAAACGGAAGCGGACCTGCGTATCATCGGCGTGGACAAGAACGATAACCATACCCGCATAGACGCGTTGTACAAACAGGATCCGGTCTTCATCCGCATTCCTTTTACGGACGAAGGTTCTATCGAGAACGCCATCCATTGCTGGGCGCTCATGCTCCACCTCGGCAAGCCGCACGATGTGATCCAGGACCGAATGGACCACCTCGGCAACATCGCCATGCGCCTGGAAATGAAGCAGGGCATCAACAATTCAAGCATCATCAACGACAGCTACAATTCCGATCTGGGCTCGCTGGCCATTGCGCTGGACTTCCTGCAACAGCAGCGCCAGCATCCTACCCGCACGGTGATCCTCAGCGACATCCTGCAATCCGGCAAAAGCGAAGGCTCCCTTTACGAAGAAGTGGCCGGCATGCTGGAAAAAAAGGGTATCCAGAAGCTGATCGGCATTGGCAAACATATTTCCCGGGAAAAGCAGAGCTTCCAGAAAGTGCACAGCACCTTCTATGCATCCACCGAAGAGTTCCTGCAAAAAGTGGACACAGCGGATTTCCAGAATGAGTCCATTCTCGTGAAAGGCGCGCGGGTGTTCCAGTTCGAGCGCATCGGCAAGCTGCTGGAACAGAAAGCGCACCAGACCATCCTGGAGATCAACCTCAGCGCCATCGCGCACAACGTGAAAGCGTACCAGGCCCTGCTGAAGCCCGGCACCAAGCTGATGGCCATGGTGAAAGCCTTTGCTTACGGCAGCGGCACTTTCGAGATCGCCAGCCTGCTGCAGTTCCATGGCGTTGACTATCTCGCCGTGGCTTATGCGGATGAAGGCGTGGACCTGCGCCGCGCGGGCATTACGTTGCCCATCATGGTCATGAACCCCGAGCCCAGCAGCTTCGACGCTATCCTTCAATGGAACCTGGAACCGGAACTGTATTCCATGTACACCCTCGAACAATTCGAAGAATCCGTCCGTTACGCGAATAAAACCAATTATCCCGTGCACATCAAGCTGGACACGGGAATGCACCGCCTTGGCTTCGAGCAGCACGAGATCGCCGAGCTGGCGCAGCGCCTGAATGCAGAAGGTTTATTTAAAGTGCAGTCTATTTTCAGCCACCTTGCCGCCAGCGAAGACCCCGCCATGGACGCATTCACCAAAACGCAGGCAGAACGGTTCGCCAAAATGAGCGCCGCGCTCCAGCAGCAGCTGGGCTACGGCGTGATCCGCCACATTGCCAACAGCGCCGCCATTCACCGCCACCCTGACCTCCAGCTGGATATGGTGCGCCTCGGCATCGGCATGTACGGGGTGGACAGTGTGGGTGAATTCCAGGATAAGCTGCGGAACGTGAGCACATTAAAGACCACTGTGGCGCAGGTGAAACGCATTCCCGCCGGGGACACCGTGGGCTACGGCGCTACCTGGAAGGCCGGGAAACCCGCCGTGATAGCCACCGTGCGCATCGGGTATGCGGACGGGTACAAACGCTCGCTGGGCAACGGGAAAGGGCAAATGAAAGTACGCGGCAAACTCGCGCCCGTAGCGGGCGTAGTGGCTATGGACATGCTCATGCTGGACGTCACCCATATTCCTGACGTTACCGAAGGCGATGAAGTGATCGTGTTCGGGGAAGACCTTTCCGTACAGCAGCTTGCCAGGTGGGCCGGCACCATTGCATACGAAATACTGACAAGCATTTCACAGCGGGTAAAACGTGTATATTACCAGGAATAAAACAAGCTGTTAACGGGCTACCATCTTTGAAATAATACATTATTTTTGGAAAAATTTGAAGTTTTGAAATACCGACACATTGTTTTAATAGTAGTGCTGATCCTGGTGGTAGACCAGGCATTGAAGTTCTGGATCAAGACCCATATGACCATTGCTGAACAGTTTCCCGTGATCTCCGACTGGTTCTTCATTCATTTCATTGAAAATGAAGGCATGGCCTACGGCCTGAAGTTCGGCGGCGAATTCGGGAAGATCGCCCTTACCTTGTTCCGCCTCATTGCGGTGGTGATCGGTTTTTTTTATATGAGAAAACTGGTGAAGGAAAAATATCACAATGGTTTGCTGGTTTGCGGCGCGCTCATACTGGCCGGCGCGGCGGGCAACCTGATAGACAGTATGTTCTACGGCCTGATCTTTTCCGAAAGCACCCGTTACGAGCTGGCACAGTTCATGCCTGCCGGCGGCGGATATGGTACTTTCCTGCATGGCAATGTGGTAGACATGCTGTATTTCCCGCTGTTCGACGGAACTTTACCTAGCTGGGTGCCTTTCTGGGGCGGGGAACATTTCATTTTCTTCAGGCCGGTGTTCAACATCGCGGATGCGGCTATATCCGTGGGCGTTATCACCATCCTGCTGTTCCAGAAGCGGTTCCTGCACAGGAAGACCGACGCGGAAAACCAGCCGGTGGGTACTACGCAGCAGGCGGTGTAAGTTGGATTATTTTATTGCAGATAAAAAAAGGAAAGGCGCATTACAGCGCCTTTTTTATTGCGTATAATGCCCGTCAACTATGCGCCAGCATAGATATAAATCCGAGATATTCCACCCAACCGGATAGCTGTCCGCAATAAACAGCATCCTCCCGCGATACTGCGCCGGGATAACATAACACCGCAGGCCTGGCGCACCCTGGCCTTATTTGAAGCCTTGCCCCAGGGCGCGATACCGCTGCCAGGCCCCTGCCTCCGTCATTTTTTAAAACCCGGGCACAAATATTTGGATATACCAGGGATTAGCTATATTTTTAGTCCACAATTCCTGTAGACTATATTAGTATTATAATTTATGTCGCATAATGAGGTGATAGATAAGGCTGAGCAACGCGTAGCTACCGTTGAAACACAAAAGGTGCTGATCGACCTCGTTAACGAGGACAATAAAAAACAGCGCTGGATATGGGTGACCATCGGTATTTCCATTCTCGTGGTGCTTGCAGGCCTCTGGTTCACTTACTACTACGGCATTTCGCACGATACGCAAACCCGCATTGCGCGGTTCGCCAGGAATGTGTTTACCGACAAACTGCTGTTCTTCATGGGTGTGGGCCTTACCGCACAGATGATAGACGGTGCGCTGGGGATGGCTTATGGCGCTACCTCCTCGTCGCTGCTGCTGGGGCTGGGCGTTTCGCCGGCTATGACCAGCACCAGCGTACACGTGGCCGAGGTGTTCACCACCGGCGCGTCGGGCATTGCCCACTTCAAGCTGGGTAACGTGAACAAAAAACTTTTCCTCCACCTGCTCATCCCGGGCATGATAGGCGCCGTCACCGGCGCTTACCTTTTATCCGACAAAATAGACGGCGACATCATCAAACCCTTCATGAGCGCATATCTCATGATCCTGGGCATACTCATCCTGCGTAAAGCGCTGCAGCGCAACAAACCCAAGAGCAAAACCAAAAGGCTGGGCCCGCTGGCTTTTTTCGGCGGTTTCATGGACGCTATCGGCGGCGGCGGCTGGGGCCCGATCGTAACCTCCACCCTGCTCAGCAAGGGCCGCACGGTGAACTATACCATCGGTTCGGTGAATGCCGCAGAGTTCTTTATCTCCGTTTCGAGCGCGGGCACTTTCCTGTTATTCAACGGCGTAGACAGCTGGCAGGTGATCATCGGCCTGATACTCGGCGGCGTGATCGCATCTCCCTTTGCGGCCGTACTGGTAAAGAAAATGAAGCGGAAACCGCTGATGATCATGGTGGGCGTTCTGGTAATAGCCATGAGCCTCCGCACCATCATCATGGTATTCTGGAAATGATCATTATTCAAACGAAATCGAAATACAATAAAAAAAGAGGCTCGCCGGAGCCTCTTTTTTTTATGCGTTGAAAGGATGTTATTGGATCTTGCCGACCATGTTGGCGGGTATCACCCAGGCGTCGAATTCCTCCGGCGTAACATAACCCAGCTTCACGGCCATTTCCTTCAGCGTAGTGCCTTCTTTATGCGCTTTCTGCGCAATTTCAGCCGCCTTGTAATAACCGATCTTCGTGTTGAGGGCTGTTACCAGCATCAGTGAATTATCCACGTGTTTTTTGATGTTCTCTTCGATCGGCGCGATGCCTTCGGCGCATTTGTCGTTGAAGCTCACGCAACCGTCGCCGATGAGGCGGGCGGAGTGCAGGAAATTATAGATCATCATCGGTTTGAACACGTTCAGCTCAAAGTGGCCGGTAGCACCGCCAATGTTGATGGCCACATCGTTGCCCAATACCTGCGCGGCGATCATGGTGAGCGCCTCGCACTGCGTGGGATTCACTTTGCCGGGCATGATGGAAGAACCGGGCTCATTGTCGGGTATGAACAATTCGCCGATGCCGGAGCGGGGGCCGGAGCTGAGCATACGGATGTCGTTGGCGATCTTCATGAGGCTCACAGCCACTGTTTTTAATGCGCCGTGGGCTTCCACGATCGCGTCGTGCGCGGCCAGCGATTCGAATTTGTTCTCGGCGGTCACGAAAGGCAGACCGGTGAGCTCGGCGATCTTCTTCGCCACGTTCTCCGCATAACCTTCGGGCGTGTTAATGCCGGTACCCACCGCAGTGCCGCCCAGGGCCAGCTCGCTGAGGTGCGGCAGGGTGTTATTGATAGCGCGCAGGCCATGGTCCAGCTGGGAAACGTACCCGCTGATCTCCTGGCCGAGCGTGAGCGGCGTGGCATCCATAAAGTGGGTGCGGCCGATCTTCACGACGTGCATGAATTCTTTTGATTTTTTCGCGAGGGTGTCGCGCAGCTTTTTGATACCGGGGATCGTTACTTCCAGCAGCATTTTGTAAGCCGCAATGTGCATGGCAGTGGGGAAGGTATCGTTGGAAGACTGGGATTTATTCACATCGTCGTTCGGATGCACCACTTTGTCCTTATCGGTCAGCTGCCCGCCGTTGATCACGTGGGCGCGGTAGGCCACCACTTCGTTCACGTTCATGTTGCTCTGGGTGCCTGAGCCGGTTTGCCAAACCACGAGCGGGAATTCCGCGTCCAGCTTGCCTTCCAGTATCTCGTCGCACACTTTCCCGATGAGTTCCGCTTTTTCTTTCGGCAACACGCCGGCTTCCTGGTTGGTGAGCGCGGCGGCTTTCTTCAGGTAAGCGAAGGCGCGGATGATCTCTTTGGGCATCCTGTTAATGTCCTGCGCAATCCTGAAATTGTCGATGGAACGTTGGGTTTGGGCGCCGTAATACGCGTTGGCCGGCACTTTCACCTCGCCCATCGTGTCTTTCTCTATCCTGAAATCCATATGCTATAATTTTGGACCACAAAAATACAATTCGGAACGGCAAATCCGCCCCTATTCCCCTTTAAATTGAGGCTGCCGTTTCTGGATAAAGGCTTCCGCCCCTTCCTGCAAGTCTTTCGTGGCAAAACAGGCCGCAAATTCCGCGATCTCGGTTTCGAAACCGCCTTCTTCTTCCATCTTAAAATAAGCGTTCACACATTTGATCACGCGTGAAATGGCCAGGGGCGCCTTGCTTTGTATTTTTTTCAGCAGCTGGCGCGTTTTGTCCAGCAGGGCTTCCTGGGTGGTAACGTGATTCACCAGCCCCAGCTGGCGGGCTTCTTCGGCGCCGATCAGGTCCGCCGTCATCATCAGTTCCAGCGCTTTTCCTTTGCCGATCAGCTGTACCAGCCGCTGCGTGCCGCCATAACCCGGGATGATCCCCAGGTTCACTTCGGGCTGGCCGAACTTCGCATTGTCGCTCGCCACCCTGAAATGGCAGGCCATAGCCAGCTCGCAGCCGCCGCCCAGGGCAAACCCGTTCACCGCGGCCACTATCGGTTTATGACTTTCTTCTATCCGCTGGAATATGGTATGGCCTTTTTTAGCGAGCTCCCCGCCCTGCTCGGGCGAGAGCGACAGGAACTCCGAAATATCCGCGCCCGCAATAAATGCCTTCTGCCCCGCGCCGGTGATCAGCGCGGCGTCTACCCCGGGGTTGGTATAGATCTCGTCTATGGCCAGGGCCAGCTCCTGCATTACTTCCTGGTTGAGGGCGTTCATCTTGTCCGGCCGGTTGATGGTGATCTCCAGGATACCATCCTTCAATTCGGTGCTCAGTGTATTATACATATCGGAAAAGTTTTTATTTGCTTTGGCGTTTAAATTTAAGCCTAAAATCCGGCATGGCGGAAATGAAAAAAGGCTGCACCTGCGTACAGCCCCTTTCGTTGGTCATAGCTATCGATGAGTTTATTTGTCCTCTATTTCGGTCCTTTTTTCGATGATCACCTTGGTGCCTTTACGGTACTTGGTTTTGGTCTGGTGGTAATCATGCGTTTTGCATTTGAAGCCGCCGCTGAAGCTGTAGCTCAGCGTCACGAACATCATATTGGCTTTGATATCCTTGTAGGGCGTGGTTTTTACGCCGTTCACAGTTTCGGTGTAGTCTTTATTGAAGAAATCGTTCAGGTAATACTGCACTTTCACGCCAAACCCGGGCGGGAAGCGGAAACCGGCGAATACCGAGGGCATCAGGATGTCCGTACGGTCGGAGAACCATTCGTTGAACTTGCTTTTCTTGTCGCCGTCCAGGAAATATTTTTCTTTATAGTTGAACGCCAGGTCGTACTCGCCGCCGGCGAAGAAAAAGAACCCGTCGCGCAGGTTACCCACCTTGATACCCAGGGGCACGCCGAGGGTGTATACCCTTTGTTTCAGCTTCACGGAGTCGTTGGGTTTGGTAATAAGCCCTATATTCTTGATATTCAACCCGGTAAAGATGCCGAAGTTGTTGGAAAAGTCGTAGTTGTAATTGGTGCCGACGTTGAAGAACATGGTAAAACGCGGGATGTTGCGCACATGCTCGCCGTTGTTGGTCACCTTGGCGAAAGACAGCAGGGGGCCGTTGCCGCCGGCTGTAATATAGCCCTGGCGGGGCTTGGGCGGGGCATAAATATGGAAATGATAAGACACTTTTTTCTTGACCTCTACGGATGATTCAATAGTGTCGTTCTGCGCCCTGAGCCCTGTGGTAGCGGCCAGGCCGAGAATAAGCATAGTGTAGCGGATAAAGTTCATAAGTTTCAACTTTTGCGGTTTATTGGATTTCACAACGTCAGGCCGGCCCGTCGGGGCTCCCTTCTCTGCCAAGGGAGATATCTTATCTTGCTGCCGTTATATGGAAAAGACGACCCGGTTTTTAAAAAGTTACAAAAAATGTTAAAATTCCCGGTGTTCTTTGGTCCAGTCCGTGATGTAGCCCGCTATTTCCTGGGTATGGGTGCCCGGGGGGAAGAGCTTGCCCACCCCGAGGGCGTACAGTTCCTGCATATCCGCATCGGGGATGATGCCGCCGCCGGTGAGCAGCACGTCGTTCATCCCTTTTTCCTTCATGAGGTTGATGATCTTGGGAAAAACCGTCATATGCGCGCCGGACAGGATGCTGATGCCGATAGCGTCCACATCTTCCTGCAAAGCCGCGTTCACCACCATTTCCGGCGTTTGCCGCAGGCCGGTGTAAATTACTTCCATACCCGCGTCGCGCAGGGCGGAAGCGATCACTTTGGCGCCGCGGTCGTGACCGTCGAGGCCTACTTTCGCTACCAGCACGCGGATGGGGCGTTGATTCGGGTTGACCATAATACTTTATTGGATTGTAAATGTAGTATTTTCCCCGAAAGTGGGATTTACGGGGTGTAAGCACTTTATATTACATTTGCAATTCGGCAAAAGCTACAATTTTTATGAGCGAAGAAAGATCACTGAATTTTTTAGAACAGATCGTGGAAGAGGATATCGCCAAAGGCGCGAACGGAGGGCGGGTGCTCACCCGTTTCCCGCCGGAGCCCAACGGGTACCTGCACATTGGCCATGCCAAAAGCATCTGCCTCAATTTCGGACTGGCTAAAAAATACAACGGGCAAACGAACCTCCGGTTTGATGATACCAATCCCATCACCGAGGATACTGAATACGTGGATTCCATCAAAGCCGATATCCAATGGCTGGGCTTTGAATGGGCCAATGAACTCTATGCCTCCGATTACTTCGAACAGCTGTACCAGTTTGCAGTTGAGCTCATCAAAAAAGGCCTTGCCTATGTGGACGATTCCAGCGCCGCTGAAATAGCCGCCCTGAAAGGCACGCCCACCGAAGCAGGAAAGAACAGCCCCTACCGCGACCGCAGCGTGGAGGAAAACCTCCGCCTTTTCGCCGAAATGCGCGAGGGCAAACATCCTGACGGTTCCAAGGTACTGCGCGCCAAAATAGACATGGCTTCGCCCAATATGCACATGCGCGACCCGCTGATGTACCGCATCAAACACGCACATCACCACCGCACCGGCGATGCCTGGAGCATTTACCCGATGTACGATTTCGCGCACGGGCAAAGCGACAGCATCGAGCAGATCACGCATTCCATCTGTACGCTGGAGTTTGTACCGCACCGCCCGCTGTACGACTGGTTCATCGAAAAGCTGGACATATTCCCTTCGCACCAATATGAGTTCGCGCGGCTGAACCTGACCTATACCGTCATGAGCAAACGCAAGCTGCTGCAGCTGGTGAACGAAGGCCACGTTACCGGTTGGGACGATCCGCGCATGCCTACCCTCAGCGCTTACCGCCGCCGCGGCTATACGCCTGCCAGCATCCGCAACTTCGCGGAGCGCGTAGGCGTACAAAAGCGCGATAACCTGATAGACGTGGGCCTGCTGGAATTTTGCATCCGCGAGGAGCTGAACAGAACCGCCAACCGCGTAATGGCCGTGCTGGACCCGGTGAAGCTGGTGATCACCAACTACCCGGAAAACCAGGCGGCAGAACTGCCGGCAGAAAACAACCCGGAGGATGAATCGGCCGGTTCACGCACCGTTACATTCAGCAATACGCTTTACATAGAGCGGGAAGATTTTATGGAAGATCCTCCCAAGAAGTTCTTCCGCCTGGGCCCCGGCCTGGCTGTGCGCCTGAAGTACGCATACATCATCAAATGCGACAGCTTTGAGAAAGATGCGGACGGCAACGTGACCACGATATATTGTTCTTACATCCCGGAAAGCCTTAGCGGTGGAGACACCAGCGGCCTGAAGGTAAAAGGCACCATTCACTGGGTAAGCGCCGCGCATGCGGCCAAAGCAGAAGTTCGCCTGTACGACCGGCTGTTTTCCGTGGAAAATCCCGCGGCGGAGGAAGGAGATTTCAAATCCTTCATCAATCCTGATTCCTTGCAGGTAATTCCCGAGGCGTACGTGGAGCCGGTGCTGCTGGATGCAAAGCCAGGCGACCGTTTCCAGTTCCTGCGCATGGGATATTTCTGTGCGGACACTGATTCGAAGCCCGGCAAGCCGGTGTTTAACAGGACTGTTACCCTGAAGGATACCTGGGCGAAAGAAGCGAAGAAAAGCTAACAACAATGTTTTTATGCATAGAAGCCGCCCTGGTAAGCCCCGGGCGGCTTTTTTCATCCCCGGCCATCCTCCGCTCAAACCCATGTCAGTCCCGTATCTCCCCCGTGTCAAAGCCGGGGATAAAGCATGGATAAAGCGTGTTTAGTAGTACTTGAAAGCGTGGGGGTATCAGAAATGTACCGCGATTATCCGGCCAAAGCCTTATCAGGCCCGCATCTCCCGTATATTAAAGGAAGATTAAAGTACTTGAAAGAAACGGTATCAGAAATGTACCGCTATTATCCGGCCAACCCCGGCTCAGGCCTGCATCTTCCCAAATTCAAATCCGTGGATAATATGTAGTCCGTCATTGCGAGGAGCAGCAAGGAATCCTGTGCAGCAGTAAGCGCGACGAAGCAATCTCCCAATATTGCGTCTATCAATCCAATGCAGGAGATTGCTTCGTCGCCCCTCCCACTTTGGCTCGGCTGCTTCTCGCAATGACGAATTGCCCTTGCTTCGTCGCCCCCGCTTTGGCTCTGCTGCCTCGCAATGACGAGATCTGCTGCCAACGCTGCCCTTATCTTACTATTGAAAAGCAACCAGCGCCAGCCTGATGCGTTCCACCGTTTCCGCCTTGCCGATCGTTTCAGCAATGGTGAACACGGGCGGGCCGAACTTGCCGCCGCAAAGCATGATCCTGAAAGGCAGCTGCAACTCGCCGGGCTTAATGCCTTTGGCGGTCGCCAGCTGCTTGAAGCTTTCTTCGATCGGCGCGAAGCTGAAATCTTCCAGCCCGTTCAGCACGCTGGCCCATTCTTCGAAAAATGCCTGCTTTTCCGCGCTCCATTTGGGTTTCACGGCATCGAGATCATATTTTTCCGGGCGGATGAAGAAAAAGAAACCATGGTCCCAGATCTCGTTCACGAAATGGCAGCGCTCTTTTACCAGGCCGGCTACAGTGGCCACGTACGCAGGTTCCGGCGCTACGCCTTTTTCCCGGAGCACGGGTTGCAGCAATTCGGCCAGGCGGCTGTTGTCTGTTTTAAGGATGTATTGGTGGTTGAACCATTTGGCCTTATCGTAGTCGAACTTGGCGCCGCCCTTGTGCACACGTTCGATGGAGAACTTTTCGATCAGCTCTTCCATAGAAAATATCTCCTGCTCCGAACCGTCGTTCCAACCGAGCACGGCCAGCATATTGATGAATGCCTCCGGCAGGAAACCGTTTTCACGGAAGCCTTTGGTCAGCTCGTTTGTATTGGGATCGGTCCAGTTCATGGCGTAAACGGGGAAGCCTAAACGGTCGCCGTCGCGCTTGCTGAGCTTGCCATTCCCATCCGGCTTGAGGATGAGCGGAAGATGCGCCCATTCCGGCATTTCCTTTTCCCAGCCCAGGTATTTCCACAGCAGGATATGCACCGGCGCGGAAGGCAGCCATTCTTCACCGCGGAAGGCGTGGGATATCTTCATCAGGTAATCGTCTACCACCACGGCCAGGTGATAAGTGGGCATGCCGTCTGCCTTCAGCAGCACCTTATCGTCCACCGTACTGGTCTGGAAGCTTACGGTGCCGCGGATCATGTCCGTAAAATGCAGTTCCTCGTTTTCCGGCATTTTGATGCGGATCACGTGGGGAGCGCCTTTATCCAGCAATGCTTTTACTTCTGCCGCTTCCAGCGTGAGCGAGTTGCGCATGACGCGGCGGATGGAGTGGTTGTATTGAGGGGAATGGTTGCCGCGGGCTTTTTCCACTTCGCGCATGGCTTCCAGTTCTTCCGGGGTATCGAATGCGTAGTAGGCATGGCCTGATTGCACCAGCTGTTCTGCATATTGCCGGTACAGCGCTTTTCGCTCGCTCTGGCGGTAGGGTGCGAAAGGGCCGCCTTTGTGAGGGCCTTCGTCCGCGTCCAGCCCGCACCAGCGGAGGCATTCAATGATATATTCCTCAGCTCCCGGCACATAACGGGTCTGGTCCGTATCTTCAATCCGCAGCACAAATTCGCCGCCATGGTGGCGGGCAAACAGGTAATTGAACAACACCGTGCGCACGCCGCCGAGGTGTAAACCGCCGGTTGGGCTGGGTGCAAAGCGCACCCGTACTTTTTTATGATCCATACGGCGCAAAAATAATAATTTCGGGCTTGGGAATCATGATTCAAATCCCGGCAATATGTTCTATTTTACGAAAACACCCGCTTTCCTCAAAACACTGTACAAAAGCTGCATCTGGAACTTCTCTCCCGCTGTTCCCGCTGTATACCTTACGTTCGACGACGGGCCTCACCCCAAAGCCACGCCCTTCGTGCTGGAACAGCTGAAGAAATACAAAGCCAAAGGCACTTTTTTCTGTATCGGGAAGAACGTGGTGGAACACCCCGACATTTACCAGCAGATATTGCTGGATGGCCACGCCGTAGGCAATCATACCCACAATCACCTCAATGGCTGGAAAAGCCCTACAGATAAGTATCTCGACAATATCCGCGAAGCCGCGGGATATATCCGTTCCAATCTTTTCAGGCCGCCGTACGGCCGCATTTCCCCGTTCCAGATCAGGGAACTGAAAAAAGACTACAGGATCATTATGTGGGACATCCTCAGCGCGGACTTCGACAAGGAGCTGACCGGCGAGGAATGTGTGCAGAACGTGGTGTTTAAGCTGCAACCCGGCTCCATCGTGGTGTTTCACGACAGCGAGAAAGCCTGGGACCGGATGAACTATGCGCTGCCCAGGATATTGGAGCATTGCAAACGCCAGGGCTGGCGTTGTGAGGCGATCCTCTAGCCTGGTTCATCCCAATAAAAAACGCCCCGGCGTTCACCGGGACGTTCCTCAAAAAGATATGGCAGTAAAGCTTTATTAAGGCTTCAGGGTAATTTCTTTTGTTTTGTCGCCTACGGTCAGGATGGCTTTATTGTCGCAGGTACCTTCGCCGTAGTTGATGGAGGCGGTGTGTGCATTTACGGTAACGGACAGTTCGCCTTTGTCTATCCATGAGCAGGAAATTTTCCTGTGCAGCGGGCTCTTGATCAGGATGTTCGCGCTGCTGGTGCTGTCTTCCAGCTTGGCGTGGCCGGTCAGTTCATATGCATCGTCCAGGATAGACAGTGTTCCGCCGCCTGCTTTCTGCTGCAGGGTACGGGTGCCGCTGTAGTTTATTACAGTTCCGTTGGGATAAGTGAGCTTGCCGCCGGCAACCGCGTAAGTGTAACCGAAACCGCCGTTGGAGGAGAGGTTAGTGAGCGTTTGCGTGCCTTCCACTTTAATCCCGTTCACGAAATAGTTCTCAAAAGTAATGGTAGCGGTGGCGCCGGTGAGCCAAAACATTTTATCCACTTCAACGATGATCTTTCCTTTACGGGTGCGGCCGTTGTTTTCCGTACAGCCGATACCGTAGTCGATGGTGACTGTTTTCGGGAAAGTGATCAGGTCTGGTGGAGTGAAGCTGATCTCCACACCCGCGCAACGGGCAAGGCCTTCTGTGGGCGCGGACTGGCGCTTTTGGCCATTCAGTCCCTGTTGGGTGGCGTTCACATCTATCACCTCGGTAAATGCATCTTCGTATATAGCGTTGATCTCGGTTTCTTTTTCGGCGGCAGATATGGTAAGCACGTCTCTTTGTTCATCAGCGCCCGTTTTATCGTCTTTCTTACAGGCGAAGAAAATGGTGATAGCGCCAATGGCCAATGCAGTAACAGTTAGAACTTTGTTGGTGTTAAAATAGTGTTTCATCATAGTAGTTTTTATAGGTATTGGCTTGTTGAGACTGTACCTTTGCGGAAAGGTTTAACTCAGATATTACAAAATACAAGAAAATAAAGATAAACAATTAATTGAAAAAAACAATATGTAATGAACTGGATTGACACGCATGCCCATTTATATTCCCGTGAATTTGAATCCGACAGGACTGAAATGGTGGGGCGGGCCATCCGGCAGGGCGTGAACAGGTTGTTGCTGCCGAACATAGACGAGGATTCCATAGCCGGTATGCTGGCGCTGGAGGCCGAATTCCCGGGAGAATGCCTGCCTATGATGGGTATACATCCCGTTTACGTGAAAGAAAACGCTGAAGCCCAGTTGGCTATTGTACAGCAATGGCTCGAAAAACGGAAATTCTGGGGTGTGGGCGAGATCGGGCTTGATTTTTACTGGGATACCACCTTCCGGGAACAACAATACCTGGCTTTCAGGCGGCAATTGCAGCTGTCTGCCGAGCATGGGCTGCCGGTATCTATCCATAGCCGGGAGGCCACACGGGCATGTATAGACGTAGTGAAGGAGTTCCCCGCGGGCAGGCTGAGCGGGGTGTTCCATTGTTTTTCCGGCACCCGCGACGAGGCGCAGGAAGTGATAGACCTGGGGTTTTACCTGGGTATCGGCGGGGTGGTGACTTTTAAGAAAGCGGGGTTGGACGTGCTGCTGGAGGATATTGACCTGCAACACGTAGTGCTGGAGACGGATGCGCCTTACCTGGCGCCGGTTCCGTACAGGGGCAAAAGGAACGAGAGCGCATACATCCCGTTGATCGCCCAGCGGATCGCAGATGTAAAAAATCTAAAAATTGAAGAAGTAGCTGCGATTACGACGGGTAATGCACAGAAATTATTCAAAACGCTCTAACTGATAAGTGAATACATTTGCATGCAATTCTATCTGAGATAAATGACGAAGATTCTTATCATCTATACCGGTGGCACCGTGGGGATGATTTACGACGAAAAGACGACAGCACTGCGGCCCATCGGCTTCAATGAGATCAGGAACAATCTACCCGAGCTTTACCGGATGGGAATCGATTTCTACGTTTACGCCTTTAATCCTCCCATGGATTCGTCGGACATGCACCCGGAGATCTGGTCTGAACTGGCCGGCATCATCGAAGACCGGTACGACCGGTACGACGGGTTCGTGATCCTGCATGGCTCCGATACCATGGCGTTTACCGCATCCGCGCTCAGCTTCATGCTCGAAAATCTTTCCAAGCCCGTGATCCTCACCGGCAGCCAGCTGCCCATTGGCAAGATCAGGACCGACGCGAAAGAGAACATCATCACCGCCATGGAGATCGCCTCTACCAAAAGCAACGGCCACTGTATGGTGCCCGAGGTCTGCATTTATTTCGACTTCATGCTCTTCCGCGGCAACCGCGCCAAGAAGTATAACGCGGAAAAGTTCGAGGCCTTTTATTCTATGAACTATCCCGCGCTGGCAGAGGCCGGCATCGACATCAAATACAAGAACAACTACATGTTGCCCGCGCCTGAAAAGGGTTTGGTGGTGCACAAGAATATGGACCCGAACATCGGCGTGCTGAAAATATTCCCCGGCATTACCCGCAAGGCGGTGGAAGCCATCGTGAACACGCCCGGTATGCGCGGCCTGCTGCTGGAAACCTTTGGCAGCGGCAATGCCACTACACAGTCATGGTTCACCGAATGCCTGCAAAAGGCGGCGGACAAAGGGATCATTATGGTGGATATTACCCAGTGCGACGGCGGTTCCGTGGAGCTGGGCAAATATGAAACCAGCCAGCACCTGCAAAAGATAGGCGTGGTAAGCGGTCATGATATGACCTTTGAAGCAGCCACCACCAAGCTGATGTACCTGCTGGGCCAGGACCTGGATGCGGCTGAAATAAAACGCCTGATAGAAACACCCATGCGCGGCGAGCTGACGCCGACCGTGGTGCCGGATCCCGAATAAAGCCGAAAGGTGCTACATTGCGGCCAGCAATCCTCTCAGCGTATCCACATCTTTCTTCAGCTTATCCTGCACGATCTTTTGTTTCTGCGACGCGGAGAGGGATTCTTCCGCCGTGGAGATCAGCGGGTATTCCAGGTGCAGAGAGATGGGCGCTTTGATGTTCAGTTCTTTTATCTTTTTGAAATAAGCCTTAAAATCCACCATTCCCTCGCCCAGCGGCACGTTTTCCAGCACGTATTTGCCGTTCTGTTTCGTCCAGCGTACGTCTTTGATCACGATGGTGTTGATATGCGGGCTGATCAGCTGAAGCCCGAGCGGCCAGCTGTTGGCGCCTTCCACGGTGGCGTGGCGGATGTCGTACTGCACGCCGGCCCAGGCGGGGTCCACCTCTTTGATCATTTCATGGAGGTCCCACACAGCGGCGCCGATCCTCAGGCCGGAATGGTTCTGGTAGGCGGCTTTGACGTTATATTTCCTGTTCAATTCCGCCAGTGCTTTCAGCTGCTTGCCGCGGTTGCGGAGGCTCTCCTGCAGCGGCTTTCCCTTTTCATACTCATACCAGCCCATCCGGTAATACTGGATGCCTTCCGCTGCAGCGGCCTGCAACACCGGCGCCGTAGCCGGATCGTCCGCATACAGGATGGCGGTGGTCATCAGCTTCGCCGAGATCCCCGCTTTATGCGCTGCCGCAACGGCTTTGGGAAGATCCTGCGCCACCTTGTCCGGCGTAACGTGCCCTTCCGGCCTCACCGTATAATCCACGCCATTGAGCCCTGCTGCTGCAAAGGTTTCGCAGAGCATGCTGAAATCCATCCATTTGAACTGGAAAGGTTTGGAGAAGCCGTGTATTTCCCATTCCGCAGCGGGGAAGCCCATAGAACGGAGTGGGATGGCTGCGCCGGCCATGGCGAGGGTTTGCAGGAAGGAGCGGCGGGTATATGGCATGATCTTGGGTTTTCAGTAAAATATTAATTTTAATCTTATGAAAAAAGACTTCAGCAGTTTAAAACGGCCCCGCCACCCGATGCCCGATTTTATTGATGAGGCATTGACGAGCCATCAATTATACGGGAAATACGAAGCCCGGCCGGCTTATCAGCAGAACGATTATATCTGGTGGATCAGCAGTGCGAAGCGGGAGGAAACGCGGCAGAAACGGCTGAAACAGATGCTGGATGAGCTGAAGAAAGGGGATAAGTATATGAATATGGCCTATAACGGCAAATAAAAACCGGAAATTCCCGGAAATTCTTGGATTTTTTGGCCAAAGCGTTATCTTTGCAGCCCTGAATTGAAGAATTCAACCGTACGGAGGAGTGCAGGAGTGGTTGAACTGGCACGCCTGGAAAGTGTGTATAGGAGAAATCCTATCAAGGGTTCGAATCCCTTCTCCTCCGCTAAAGGAAATGATCAGTATTGATTGTTTCCTTTTTTTTATGCCCTCAGGGGACTGATTTATTAAAGCAGCTGTTTTCTGTTTCCCATGCGGGAAAGCGCCCGACAGGTAATATCTGCAAAAGTTTACATAAAGAATTGCTCAGAAATAATTTTACCGTCTTTGACAGTATATACACAGATCTCCTTCATCTGCTGACGATCCATGCCTTTTATTTTGAGGTCCATCGTTAGCACAAAAGAGAATGAATTGCCGGCAATCTGCGGCTCGGAGACGGTTGTGCCGTACCGGGATTCTACCATGGAGCTGAACTTCCTGTCTTTCTCCATTAAAGCGCTTAGCCCCTTCGTTTCTTTCTCGAAACCTGGTACTTCGAAAGGTTCTATGCTCACCGCATCATCCGCGTATAGTTCTGCTTGCGCCAGGCTAAATTGTTCATTGCGGCAATAATTTGCCAAACGGTCTGCAATTTGTTCTACTGTCATAAGAGTAAATTATGTAGTTAAAATTACAATTTCGCGTAGCAATTACAGCGGCCTAAAAAGTCTGTATTATTTGCATGAAACTAATGGCGTGGCATTGTCAAGATCGCGGCTGGCGGGATATGCGGCATCGTACAATATGAGCGCCAGGGCCCGTCTGGGTGTGGACCCAATAACCCGCCCGCGGTGCGCGCTGTTTCCCGGGACGAGATAGGATTGCCCGGCACCAAGACGTTGGCTGCTTTCTGACCTTTCTATACACTGTTCGCCACCGACTATGTAGAATACTTCCGGGCCGGAATGCGTGTGGATTGGTGTTGTGGATCCTGGCATAAGCAGAGATGATAGCACCCGCATCATATATCGGTCCGCCGGAGGCAGCTCAAAAGGACCTATCTCGTCGATGTGCTCACCGCCTTGATGGTCCCCAGCTTTGGCCCCGACAGTCAACAGCCAAAAAGAGCCATGTGCTTCAGTTGCCACACTATTGGCACCGGCTGCTTTCATCGCGGCTTCCAGCGAGTTAAAGCGATCTATATGCCAGTATAGTGCCTTTGCCAGAGACCCAACCAGGAGCCTGTTGGTCAGAATCGTACAACCTTCCTCTCCACGCCGTTCAGGAGAATTTTCCATACACTTTACAGGTGAGCGCGTGATTGCAACCTTCGCATTTTTATTGTCCCTCGTTGTTGCACAAGAACACACCAACAAGAATAAGATCAGGGAAATACAAATTCTTCGTTTCATACGATTACGTTTGGTGAATATTATAAAATAAACGTTAAGCGCCTGTATACTTTTCCTGGTGGCCGTCTACCGGGCACCAGGCCGCTATTTTCTGAGGCCCCGGAATATGAAGGATTTAACGTTACCAGCCGTGTAACAAGTGAATGCCAATTTGCCTGCCTTTCTATTGAAACATCTTTAACCAAAAAATTTTAGCATGAAAACGACATCTTTGTTATGCACAGCTATGCAAAAATTTATACTGTCGGCAATCCTGGCAATGCCAGTTTCAATTGCGGCTCTTGCTCAAACTGGCCAATTACAGGAGCGGAATAAAGATGTGATTCTTAAATACCAGGAACGGATCAATAGTGGCGACGCCAACGGCGCAGTACAATATATCTCAAAAGATATGAAAAATTTCGGGAAAGTGGTAGGGCAGGACGGTGTTCGCGCCGTACTCAATGACGTCTTTACTACATTCCCGGACTGGCGGGCGGAAACTGTAGAAATTGCGGCGGTTGGAGACGCCGTTATAGCGCGCCAAAAGGTCAGCGGTACTCATCTCGGAATTAGCAAAATTCCGGTAAACGGAGGCCTGCTGGTAAACGTTCTCCCAACAGGCAACCGTTTCGAAGTCCCGCACCTCCATTGGTATACAATTCGTGATGGGAAAATCGTTGAACATCATGGTAACCGGGATGATCTTGGCATGATGCAGCAACTAGGACTGGTACCCAGATCACTGCCTGCACCCGGGATTCAACCGCAGCCGGACAATACCACTAATTGCTACCCGTTCAAAGCACCCAGGAACCTTTCAGGATAGCGGCTGCCGGAAACAATACCGGCAGGCATCAAGGCGTCAATGCTGTCAAGATCTTCCCTGGTAAGCTGAACATGCCCAGACGCGATATTTTCCTCAAGATGTTTTATTCTTTTCGAGCCCGGAATGGTGATAATGTCGCTGCCCTGTGCAAGTACCCATGCAATGGCCAGCTGAGCGGGTGTGCAGTTTTTATGTGATGCCAATGTCCTGATCTTTTCAACCAGCTCCAGGTTTTTATAAAAGTTTTCGCCCTGGTAACGCGGCATGTTTGCACGGCTGTCTTTAATATCCTCCGGTTTCCTGAAATCCCCGCTCAGGAAGCCGCGACTTAAAGGCGCGTAAGCAACGAGGCCAATACCTAATTCACGTATAGTTGGAAGCACTTCTGCCTCGATGTCCCTGCTCCATAACGAGTATTCTATCTGCAGCGCGGTGACGGGATGTACGGCGGCCGCCCTGCGAATGGTTTTCGCCGATGCTTCCGACAAACCAATGTAACGGATCACGCCCTTTTGTACGAGATCGGCCAGCGCGCCGATCGTTTCTTCGACCGGAACATTGGGATCTATCCTTCCAGGCGTGTAAAGATCGATATAATCGGTCTTCAGCCGGCGCAGGCTGTAAAATACGGCATTGCGCAGGTGATCCGGACGTGCATTTACCGGCCCCGGAGTCATGCCTCCGTTGGCGCCCGCCGTAACCAGCTGGCCTGTTTTTACAGAAAGGAAAGCATCTTTGCGTTTGCCTTTGATAGCCTGGCCGATCAGCTCCTCGTTGTGGCCAACATTATAATAATCCGCTGTGTCCAAAAAATTGTGGCCGAGTTCAAGCGCCCGCTCAATGGTGGCGATGGATTCCTTTTCCTCCGGTTGCCCGTATGCGCCGGACATGCCCATGCATCCTAAACCTACAGCGGATACCAACGGGCCGTTTGTTCCTAATGTTCTTTTCATTGTTGCTCTTTTTGATGAAACAAAAATGAACAGAACATTCCCGAAGAACCCGGACAAAACGTATTACTTGCCTGACAAATCCTGAAAGAACCCGGCAATCGTTTTACCGGTCACCTTTTTAAACAACCTGGAGAAGTATTCGGGGTCGTTAAATCCTAGCTCAAAGGCAAGCTCCTTAATAGAGGAGCTTTCGTTATAATACAACCGGCGGCGCGCTTCGAGTATCAGGCGGTTGATGATGAACTCCTTGGGCGAAAGACCTGAATAATGTTTGACAATATTATATAAGCTATTAGTGTTGATCGCCAATTCTCCGGCGATGTCCCTGATCCTGGGATGCTCCGTAAGGTTGTTCTCTACAAACACCTTAAAACCGATGTATTTGGAAAGCCTGCTGTCCGCGGGATGCTGATCGGCGTTGAAATATGCGGAATTTATTTCAGCCAGCAAGCTGTTGAGATACGCCAGTATAAGTTCCGGATCGGTGTTCATAACGCTCAGTAACCCCAGCAGTATCTCGAAGATCGATTTTATCCTGGCAGCGGCAGATGATTCAAAGGTGATCTTTGAGGCATTCAAAGGGTTCACCAGGAAAGGATATTGTTTAGGCAACAGGGAAAGGCAGCTTTCATCAAAACCGATCTTAAAATAATCCGCGTTCTCATCCGGGTACGCAAGCTCATGTACCTGGTGGGGAAGAACAACCAGCAGCTCGTTTGCGTTTACGCTGAATTGCTGAAGGTCGACACGGTGTTGCGCGCAGCCATCCACCATAAAAAGAAAGAAATAATATGCTCTGCGGTGGATATACCCATATTTACGGACCTCTTCAGCCGTCAGGTGACCAAAGCCCGGCGTTACAAGGCGTATCGGCAGCTTGTCGTTCTGTTTGATGGCGTCCAGGAGAAAATCCATGTTTGATCTTTACAAAATCAGTAAAATAATTACGGCTCAGCCTGCATCATTGTATATAACCGGCATCTGCCCTTTCCATTGATTCCAGAGGGCCTCATCTGTTATCAGCCTGGCCATAAAATGGGCCACGTTTATACGGCTCGTTTTTCCCGGGTTAAAGATCGCGCTTCTTGTTGGCGATTGATGCAGCGAATACCCGGTTACATTTTCCAGGTCAATTAAAGTATCAGGGCGTACAACTACCCACTCAGCCGAGGGATTTCCCGGCCCGATGTTAACCCTTAAGTAATCGGCTGCCGCTTCATTGTCAGGATGCGGTGGCAGCAATACCCGCAGCACTCCTATTATAATTCTTTGCCCGAATGAAACCGGCTCATCCAGATCCCTGTTGCTATTCCCTGCCGTATTCATCAGTACAAATTTTATTGGCTTTTCAGATGTGGTTTTTGCAATTGCCTCACATATCAACCTTACCGTTCCCGCAACCAACTTCCCTGGTTTTCCATAAATGCCTTTCCAGGTCATGTTATGCCCAAGGCAGCACGCTACTGCCTGACAGCCGGAAAGATGATTTACCATATCGTCCACACTGATCTCTGTAACGTTCCCCTTAATTATTTCCACGCCCTCATGGTTGCTCCAGGTGCCAGGGATATTACCCGAAGAACGGACAATGATCCTGACCCTTTGTCCTGATCTTAACAGTTGTTCCACTAATAGTTTTCCTGTTGCACCGCTTGCTCCTGCTACTAAAGTTTTCATATCGCTGTGGTTGTATTTCCGGAAAGTGAACAGGCTATCAGCATTTTGATCCGGCATCAAATTACGCTTTCCCCAGCCTTTTCGACATCTCATTAATCCAGATCGGGGCAAAAGGAGAAGTACAATCTTTGGAAGTAGGGTAATCGCGGTAGATGCCCAGCTTTTCACCGATGGCAATTGCCCGTTTCCGGTGAGCGGGAAAATAAATACCGATCTGCGCAAGGGCGGAATTCATCGTCCATTGCACTTCCGGTGCGGCTTTTGCCATTTCAGATTCGATCCGGTTGAGAAGGGCAGGAATGTCCAGTCCCTCCGGCTCCCTGGCGATCCGTCCGCTGGTCAGGCTCCAGCCCGCACGGGCGGCCCAGGTGTTTTTTGAATTCATCCATTTTTCACGGAAACTTTCTTTGGCCGGGTGGTTCTTCACAATGTAGGAATTCAGCCAGTCCGCTATCTGCGGAATTCTGCCAGATTGCACCATTTCTTCCAGTTCCGCGGGCGGTAATTTTTTGGGGTTAGTGACCAATATCGCCACCAGTCTTGCTTCCATGTTTCCGGTCTTCCACAAGGCCTTCGCCAACTCATTATCCGCTTTTATCGGTTTTGCCAGCGTCCTGATATCCCCCATCTTGACGCCGAATTGATTGTCGTCCGCCCCGTGCTTTTTGTTTTGAAGACGCAGCTTCTCGTTGCCGAGGGCTTCAAGCTTTTCGAGTATTTCTTCAACTGTCATGTTGCAATATTTTTAATGGATGCTAACGTTAAGGCTTCTCTCACAACTGCATGGCCTGTTTGTATGTTCCTCAAATTTAGCGCAAAGATCTTCCTGGTTCAATCTTGAATTAAAACCAAATACAAAATAGTGATTTTCAATAAAATATGTATTATTGAGATGATCACCCCGGCTGACTGAATAAACCACTTTCTGAAAACAAGCTCAAATCTGGACCCATATCTAAATAGGAATCCTAACTAATATTGCTCATTATTTACCACTCAAAAACTTCAGCAATGAGCAAAGCAAAATTTTATCATGCCGGTTGCCCGGTTTGCGTTAGCGCGGAACAGGATATCGTGAATCTTATAGGACAGGACAAGGTGGAGGTGATTCACCTGGGCGAAAAGCGGAACCTGATCGCACAGGCTGAAAAAGTAGGGGTAAAATCTGTGCCTGCACTGGTAACCGATAATGGAAATGTGCTCCACATCAACTTTGGCGCTTCGCTGGAAGCCGTAAAAGGGTAATGCAAACGGAAATGCCCCACAGGGCTGCCTCCCGGGGCAGCCCTGCTTAACCAACATCCCTACAACAACTTCTGCATGGCCTTCAGGCCGCGCTCCAGCTCTTCCGCAGTCAGGGATGCATAACCAAGCCGCAACGCATTCAATGGTTTCCCGGCAAATGAAAAAGGTTCCGTTGGAATGATGGACACATTCTGCTGCAGCAGTTTTGACGCCAGCTTCCCGGTATCCAGCTGCTTTTTTAATTGTACCCAGTAGGCCAGGCCTCCGCTGGGCTTCCGGAAGTTCACTTTATCGCCTAGATATTCCAGTAGTTTATTCTCCATATTCTCCCTCCGTTCTTCATACACCTTATAAGCCCTTCGCGCATGTTTACGGATAGCGCCTTCTTCCATCAGCTCGGCAATGGCATGTTCCATCACATTGTCTCCCTGCACATCTATCATTTTCCGCAGCGACGCCGCGGCGTTCACGAAAGCTTCCGGCCCTGAGATATACCCCAGCCGCACCGCAGGCGCTACTACCTTGCTCAGCGAGCTGATATAGATCACATTCGCGGCATTCTCATGGCTGGCCAACGGCAACAGGCTTTTGGAACTGAAGTGAAATTCATGGTCATAGTCGTCTTCAATAATCGCAAAACCAAACCGGTTGGACAGTTCGATCAGCTTCAACCGCCTGTCGATCTTCATACTGACGGTGGTGGGAAACTGGTGATGCGGCGTTACATACACGGCCTTGATCTTTGATCTCGCGCAAACCTTTTCAAGGGTGTCTATGCAGATCCCTTCATCATCCGCCCGTACCGGCACCAGCTTAGCCCCGCATTGCGTAAAGGTGTTCCAGGCGGGGGCATAGCCGGGGTCTTCCACCGCTATCCTGTCCCCTTTCTCCACCATGGAATTGGCGGTCAGGTACAAAGCCATCTGGCTGCCCCTGGTAATGCAAAGGCGTTCTTTATCGGCGTTCAGGCCGCGGTCGTGCAGCAGCATCTTTGCGATGGCGGTCCTGATCGTTTCCGTGCCCTTCGGATTGCCATAGCCCATCATCCGCCATCTTGCATTCTGCTGGAAAATGCGCTTATAGCTTCTCACCAGTTCTTCCATGGGCGCCAGCCGCACATCGGGCAGGCCGTCATCAAAAGCGATCAGGTTTTTACCGGCTGGCTTGAACGGAGCGCCTTCCATGGCCATCTGCCTGAACGCAAAGTTCGGCGCGGCCGGCGTTTGTTTTTTATGGCGGTACAGGGTGGTTTGAAGCGGCAGCTTTTCGGAAACAAACGTGCCCCTTTTGCTGACGGAAACCAGCCAGCCTTCAGCAAGCAACTCATCAAAAGCAAGGATGATCGTTTTCCGGTTCACTTCCAGATCCTCCGCCAGCTGCCGGGTACCGGGAAGCGGAGTGCCGGGTACCAACCGCCCTCTTTTTATTTCTTCAATGATCCCATCGGCTATTTGCCTGTAAACGGGCCGTTCACAATCGAAATTCAGCGAAATAACGGTCTTCCAGGGGCGCAGTTTCTGGACCATATGCTTTTCTTATTTCTGGATTACTAAGATGGTCCAAAGTTACTTCATTTTTGCTGTATCAATTATTCACCCAAAAAATTACCAGATATGATCACAACAAAAGAAAAGGAACAGTTTTCCTCGAAAGACTTTCACCAGACGTTTGCCCGGCCCACATTCGTTATGCCCGGCAAGCTCATTCACAGGAACGTGGAACAGGCAGGCGAGCACAACCAGTTTTCCACGGAAAGAAAACACCCGGTGTTCTTCGTCGATCTGCCCACAAAAAACGTCAGCATGACCATTGGCGGCCTGCTTCCCGGCCAGTTGACGAACCGCCACCGCCATACTTACGAAACCGTATTGTATGTCATTGAAGGCAAAGGTTACACCGAGATCGAAGGCCAGCAGGTAGAATGGCAGGCGGGGGACGCCGTGTACATTCCCAGCTGGGCATGGCACCGCCATCAGAACCTGAGCGATGAAAAACCGGCAAAGTACATCGCCTGCGAAAATGCCCCGCAGCTTCAAAACCTGGGCGTAGCGCTCCGCGAAGAAGAAGGAAGGGATCTCTAAACAGGAAGGGCCTTCAGCGGCCCTTTCTTTCATTTAAACAACACATATCATGCAAAAGAACATACCATTCAAAGGCATCATCGCCTACCCGATCACGCCGTTCACCGAAAACGAAACGGTGGATATCCCCTTATTCAAACAATTGGTGGAACGGCTGGTCTCTTCGGGTTCGCATGGCATTGCACCATTGGGCAGCACAGGCGTTTTGCCCTATCTCAGCGACGAAGAAAAAGAAGCGGTAACGGTAGCAACCCTGCAGCAGGTGGCAGGCAGGGTACCGGTGCTTGCCGGCGTATCCAACCTCACCACGGAACGCACCATTTACCATGCAAAATTTGCGGAACAGGCGGGGGCGGACGCGGTGATGATCATTCCCATGTCGTACTGGAAGTTGACGGATGAAGAGATCTTCCGTCATTACGAAGCGGTTGCCGGGAAGATCTCCATTCCCATTATGGCATACAATAACCCGGCTACCAGCGGGGTGGATATGTCGCCGGCCCTTTTGAAACGTCTGCTGCAGATACCGAACGTTACTATGATCAAGGAAAGCACAGGCGATGTGCAGCGGATGCATTACCTGCGGAAAGAGCTGGGAGACGAGGTGGCTTTTTACAACGGCTCCAATCCCCTTGCCCTGGCCGCATTTGCCGCCGGGGCCACCGGGTGGTGCACCGCAGCGCCCAATCTCATCCCGGAACTGAACCTGGACCTATACCAGGCGGTTGCCGGAAACAACTATGAAGCCGCCAGGGATATTTTCTACAGGCAGCTCCGCCTGTTGCAATTCATCGTCAGCAAAGGTCTGCCAAGGGCTATAAAGGCTGGTTTAAAATTGAAAGGCATAGACGCGGGGTACCTGCGTTCACCCTTACAACCTTTAACGGCCGAAGAAACGGGGCAACTGCAAAACATTCTCCGGGATTGTGTGGCAGAAACAGTTTAGTGTTAAAAGAAGGGAGCGGTCTGCTCCCTTCTTTTAAGAAATTATGCTGCTATTGGAAAAATTTAAGACGTCGCAATCCCCTCCTCTTCCATCAGCCATTCTCCATATTTCCCTAACGCATCGATCACCGGCAAAGCTTTTTCCGCCTTCGCGGTGAGCCGGTACTCCACCCTCGGCGGCTTTTCTATATAGATATGCCGCGTCACCATTCCTTTTTCTTCCAGTTCTCTCAGCTGCGAATTCAGCATTTTATGGGAAATATGCGGTATCAGGTTTTTCAGGTCGCCATACCTGACAGGGCCATTACGCAGGGCCAACAACACCGGCATTTTCCAGGTGCCGCCGATAAATGCCATCGCCAGTTCAACCGGGTTGTAGTATACCCGGCTGCGATAGATAAAATCTTTCATGAAGTAAATTTATTCATTTGAAAATCAATTCGTTAAACACAACTGCCTTTATCGACAAAAAAGTATATAAAGCAAAGTAAATCAAACCGATCGTTAGATTTGCCCTCCTTAAAAAAATTGAAAATATGCATAATAAAGAATGGGCTACCGTACCGGTTTTACCTTGCGTTGAACTCGAAGAAACCCTCGCTTTCTGGGAACTGCTGGGGTTCACAACCACCTACAGGCAGCTGCGCCCGTACCAGTATGGCGCGGTAGGCCGCGGAGGATATGAATTGCATTTCGTGCGGGTGAAAGGGGTAGGCCCATCCAACAACTACAGCGGCTGCCTTATAATGGTCGCCGATGCTGAAAAAGTGCACCAGGACTTTACCCGCAGCTTCAAAAAAGGATACGGCAAGGTTCCCGGCGCCGGAACACCGAGAATATCCCGGATGAAGCCCGGGCAAACAAGGTTCACGCTCACAGATGTGGCGGGAAATTCCATCATCTTTATCAGCTACGGCGAAAAAGACCAGGAAACCTACAGCAAAGCTGATGAAGCCTCGCTCACCCCTTTACAAAAATCCATTGCCACAGCCGTCCGCTTCAGCGATTTCAAAAACGACGAACGGGCCGCCGCCAAAACGCTGGACGCCGCGCTGAAACGCGAAGGCAAAGAATCCAAACTGGATATCGCGGAAGCCCTGCTGATGCGGCTGGACCTGGCCCGCATCCTGAAAGAACATAAAAGGGAAAAGGAATGCAGAACGGGATTAATGAGCCTGATGATCACGGTAGATGAACTGGCGTTGCTGAAACAGCGGCTGAATGCGCATTATTGGAAGTTGCTGGAGGGGTTGATGTAGGTCAGGGGATTAACAATTTTAACCTTGTAATCAGATCAGGGAGAAAAGTTTCTTTAATCATCCAGACGATCTTATAATCAATGCCGAAATAATCGTGTACGATCCGGTTCCTGAAGCCCCTGATACGGTGCCAGTCAATATCCGGATACTTCTCTTTGAATTCATCTGGCAACCGGTTGGCAGCTTCACCAATAACTTCAAAATTCCGGATCACCGCGTCAACCACCATGTCATTCTTCACAAAGTCCTCAAAAGACATCGAGCGGGAATAAGTCAGTATCTTATTCCCGCTCTCAATAATATCTTCGATCAGTAACTCAGGATTGCGTTTAGACATACACGATCTCCGGTTCAATTTCCTTGTAATATTTTTCCTTGATACCGTTTTTTGAAACAAGATCCACAGGCCGCTTTAATCTCTTTTCAAGGAAATCAGCCAAATCAATAAACTCAATTCCTACCGGCCCGCTAAAGTCTACAATAATGTCTATATCGCTGGAAGACCGGAAATCGTCGCGCACAACAGAGCCGAATAAGCCGATCAGGTTGACATGATATTTTTCGACCAGCTCTGGCTTTAATTCGAAGAGAACTTTCTTTATGGAGTTCAACTGTATCATGATACAAATATAGACAATCTGGTTTTAATATGATCACCGCTCCGAAATCCCCGGCCTGCCCGGCAGGTAGTACTCACAGCGGTACACCAGGAATTTCCTCACCAGCCGCTCCCCTCTTTTTACTTCGATGGGATGCAAGGGATATACATGCCGGAAATACCTCCGCAGCGAATCTGCAAAATGTTTCTCGGCTACCTCGTTGCCGATGCGGGGAATGGAGTTGATGAACAGCGCGTTCTTCCCTTTCAGCGCCGCCAGCCGCGTACCCACGTAATCGAATTGCAGCGCGGGCTTGCGGATGATGTTCTGCCCGTACACCATTTCGTCCATATAAAAGTTCAATACCGCGCTGGTTTTGTAATCATCTGCGGAAAAGACGAAGTCCGCAGGATAAGCGCGTTTCAGCGCCATCACGGCTCTCGCCATGCGGCCCCAGCCTACCCACACATCGTCTGACCGCACAGGAACAGGATACCAGCGCAGCTCTATGGCCAGGGCAATATGTATCACCACCGCCAGCGCCTGCTGCCAGTTGATCATCTTACGGGAAAAATACCGGCTGACCCATATCACGCCCGTAATGTAAGCCGGCATCATCCAGTTGAGCTTCACCCAGTAGATGAAGGAAATGGAAAGGAACGCGAGGAATACGGGCAGGAAAAAACACAGGAGGAACAATGTATGATCCGGCACGGTCCATAGTTTCGCTTTGTATTTGCGGATGGTCTTGTACAGGATCCATAACAGTGCAAAAAACAACACCGGCGCCAGGATCGCCGCCTGGTGGGCAAGCACGCCGAAAAAATCAATGAGGCTGAATTCAATTCCTCCTGCCCTGCCCGTGGACTGGAACCTGAACGAAACAAAATCATGCTGCACATTCCACCACACCACAGGGCTTAAAGCCAGGATCATTAACACAAATGATAACCAGGGCCAGCCCGTACCCAGCCACTTCCGGTGCGTGGCAGACAATGCCAGGTACAATAAAAGTCCAGCGGGAAGGAACACCGCTGTGTACTTGCTGTCAAAGGCAAGGCCCATCATAACGCCCGCCAGCAGCCAGTATACCTTCTTCTCCAGGAACACAGCCTTGTAAAGGCAAAGCAGGCTCAACGTCCAGCAGAGCATCAGCGGCACATCCGGCGTAGACACCAGGGACAGGATGGTGACCATGAGCGTGGAACTGAACAGCAGCAAAGCATTGGAAGCCCGCCCCCGGCTGAGGAACCGCAGCGAAAGCCGGTAAAAAAAAGCGAGGGTCAGCAGCGTAACGACCGTATCCGCCAATTTCACGGCGTATACCTTTTTCCCCAGAACAGCCGTGAAGATCTCCAGCACCCAGGCAATGCCGGGCGGATGATCGTAATACGACGCAGCCGGATGCTCGGCGTAGAAGGTGTAATACGCATCCTGCGGCATCAGTCCCATTAAACCAATAAAAGCCAGTCTTAACAACAGGATGAACAAGGCAGACAATACCAGCCACCGGTTTTCAGTGTAAGCAGTATGCAGGTCATCCCGGAAACTTTTTATCTTCATATCCGGATGTAAACAGTAAACAGTTATCTCGACAATTTGACATAGCCAGAATCGTTCCGGAATTTTCCGGCTATCTTCCTTCCTGAAACGTATAACCTGTTATTTTTCATATATTTATTCACGTCTAACCGGCAACTTTAACATCGCTGTAACAGTCCCTCAAAACATGAAAAGATACCTGCCCCTTATTTTACTGCTGTGCCTGGTGAAACTGGCCATACATATGGCCGGGAACCACAACTATGATTTCATGCGCGACGAGCTGCTGCACCTGAGCGCGGGCCATCATCCCGCCTGGGGTTATTACGAGTTCCCGCCTTTCATCGGCTGGGTGGCGAGGGTGTCCATTTTCCTGTTCGGGCATTCGCTGGTTGGTATGCGGCTTTTCGCCACGCTGGCGGGAGTTGTTATTGTCGCATTATGCTGCCTGATGGCCATGGAGCTGGGCGGGAAGAAATGGGCTGTTTTTCTTGCAGGGGTTTGCGCGTTGGCATTCCTGCCTTATTACCGCAATCATTTTTTATTTCAGCCCGTCGCGTTCGACCAGCTCTTCTGGGCGCTGGGTTTTTATTTCGTGTTGCGTTATGTGAATACGAAGCGCAATGTATACCTCGTGTACACAGGCATCACAGCGGGTTTCGGGCTGATGAACAAATATACTTTCGTGATATGGATCGCCGGTATTTTGCTTGCGCTGCTCTTTCATGATAAAGCGAAGGTGTACCGCAACAAGTGGCTCTATATCGGCGGGGGCATCGCTTTGCTGATCTTCCTGCCGAACATCATCTGGCAATACCGACATGGCATTCCCTTTTTTCTGCACCTGGAGCAACTAAGCAAAACGCAGCTGGAAAAGAACAGCGTGTTCGAATTCATAATGATGCAGGCATTAACTCCGTTCACTTTGCTGCTGAGCCTTGGCGGCTTGTATTTCGTTATGCGAAGGCCGCAATGGCGTTTCCTGGGAATTGCTTTCCTGCTGATGTTTGTATTGATGTGGGCGCTGCGTTCAAAGTCTTATTATTTCTTTGCCGCTTACCCGCCTATGTTCGCCGCCGGCGCCGTTTGGCTGGAAGCGCTTACCAGCAGGCGGCCTCGCTGGAATATCGCCGTGGCTGCGGTGATGATGGGTTTCGCACTTCTTGCGCTGCCATTGTTAATTCCCGTTCTCCCCATCGAAAGATTTGTAAAATACGCCCGCATCAAACCTGACGCAGAAGGCCGTTACGAGCTCACCAGCGATTATGCGGATATGTTCGGGTGGAGGGAACAGGTGCGGCTGGCAGACAGCATCTACAACACCCTCCCGCCTGAAGACCGGCAGCAATGCATCTTCTGGGCGGAGAACTACGGCGAGGCAGGCGCCATACGGATACTGGGCAACCGTGAGCCGGTATGCCGCCACGGCAGCTTCTGGACCTGGGGGCCGGGGCCGCTATCCGGCGAAGTTGCCATCAGTATAGGTAACGAAGCCGATGTGGTGGACATGATCTATGAAGAACATCAGCTCATCCGGATCATCAAACACCCTTACGCGATCGATGAGGAAAATAATATCCCCGTATACCTCTGCCGTAAACCCAAGATAAAGCTGAAAGACATCTGGCCTACGCTGGAGAAACGGGTGTTTGAATAGCTCAGTTTTTCTTCAGCAGCCATTTCACCAGGTCTGCGGCTGCACTCATATATATATCATCTAAAAAAAGAAGGACCGGAATAATACCAGTCCTTTTTCTATTTTGTGCCGGTTAACAACAATAAGTACTTTTAATTTGTTTATAGCTCAAAACCTGAACCTTATGGAAATTAAATCATCCACGAAGTATTTTGCGGAACTGGTAGGCACCTTTGCCCTTGTATTATTTGGCTGCGGTGCGGCGGTTGTATCCGGCGTTTCGCTTACAGGCCCTGCGGGGATAGGCATCCTGGGTATCGCGTTTGCCTTCGGGCTCGCGGTGCTGGCGATGTGTTATGCCATCGGCGGCATATCAGGCTGCCACATCAATCCCGCTATCACCATTGCCATGCTGGTAGCCGGTAAGATCAAAGGCAGCGAAGCGCTGGGCTACATTATTTCCCAGCTGATCGGCGCCGTGCTCGGCGCGGCCGTATTGTATGCCATACAAAGCGGCCTAAGCGGCTGGGCGCCCGGCGAATGGGCATTAGGCTCCAATGGATGGGGCGAAGGTTATGGCGCGGGGTATAATACCGCTTCCGCGTTCATCGCCGAAGCAGTGCTCACTTTCCTGTTCCTCTTCGTGATCTTCGGCGCCACCGGTAAATGGGGCAACGGAGCCATGGCCGGTATGGCCATCGGGTTAACGCTCACGCTTATTCACATGGTGGCTATTCCCATCACCGGCACGTCTGTGAACCCTGCAAGAAGCTTCGGCCCTGCGCTTTTTGCCGGCGGCAAGGCCATGGCACAGCTCTGGCTTTTCGTAGTGGCGCCCATCGTGGGAGGCATTGCAGCTGCGCTCGTATGGCGCGTGCTGGAGAAAAAATAAAGCGTATTCACTGAATAACACCGGGCCTGACCGTACCACTGCTGGTAGGTTCAGGCCCGGCGCTTTTTATGCTATATTATTGGTTTTCGCAAACGATGTGTATGATTCCGGTGCCGCAGAGGAAACCCTCATGTATTTAAAAAGCCGCCCCGTTTAGCTGACGGGGCGGCTTTGATCTATGCAGGCACGTTAGACGTGATCCTTTCCCTTGCCGCGCGGGCGGCAGCTACCATGTTTTCGAGCGCAGCTTTTGTTTCAGGCCACTTGCGGGTTTTGAGCCCGCAGTCCGGGTTTACCCAGAGGTTGCGCAGCGGCAGCAGCTCCGCCGCTTTTTGCAGCAGCTGCACCATTTCTTCCACACCGGGCACACGCGGCGAATGAATATCGTATACCCCCGGGCCTATTTCGTTCGGGTACTTAAAATCCGCGAACGCTTCCAGCAACTCCATCTGCGACCGCGATGTTTCTATCGTGATCACATCCGCATCCATCGCTGCAATATGTGCAATGATGTCGTTGAATTCGCTGTAGCACATGTGGGTATGCACCTGGGTATCGTCCTTCACGCCACAAACAGCTACCCTGAAGGCTTTCACAGCCCATTCCAGGTATGTATCACGGTCGGCTTTCCTCAATGGCAACCCTTCCCGGATGGCCGGTTCATCCACCTGTATGATGCCAATGCCCCCTTCTTCCAATGCCACGGCTTCGTCGCGGATGGCCAGGGCTATCTGGCTGGTGGTAACGGAACGCGGCTGGTCGTTGCGTACAAACGACCATTGCAGGATCGTTACAGGCCCGGTGAGCATGGCTTTCATGGGCAGGGCCGTGCAGGATTGCGCGAACTTCGTCCAGCGGAGGGTCATGTCCGCAGGGCGGCTCACGTCGCCATAGATTACGGGCGGTTTCACGCAGCGGCTGCCGTAGCTCTGTACCCAGCCGTTTTGGGTGAAGGCGAAACCGTCCAGCATTTCACCGAAATATTCGACCATATCATTCCTTTCAAACTCGCCATGCACGAGCACATCCAGCCCCAGTTCTTCCTGCAGCCTGATGGCGTTCACGGTAGCCTGTTCAAGCGCGGCCTCGTATTGTTCCGAAGGGAGCCCTCCTTTCCGCCACTGCGCCCGCAGCTGGCGGATATCGTCCGTTTGCGGGAAGGAGCCGATAGTGGTGGTGGGGAATAACGGCAAGTTGAAACGCGCAGCCTGCAACTGCTGCCTCGATCCAAAGGGGCTTTGCCTCCGGGCATCGTCGTCCGTAATGGCCGCTGTACGGGCCTTTACAGCTGGCTTATGAATTCTTCCGGAAGCGTTTCTTTCAGCGATAGCTGTGCGGTTCAGTTCCAGCAGGCTGTTGTTGCCGTGGAAAATAGCGTCCAGCGCCGCCACTTCTTCCAGCTTCTGTTTCGCGAACGCCATCCAGGATTTCATTTCCTCGTCCAGCGCTGTTTCCAGGTCCAGGTCGGCAGGGGTATGCAGCAGCGAGCAGGACGGTGCTATCATCACCCGGTCTTCACCGAGCGCTTCAACGGCTTTTCGTATGTGCGGCAACGATATTTCGTAATTATTTTTCCAGATGTTGCGGCCATCTACCACACCTAACGACAGGGAGGTTTTCGGCGGAAGCAACGGAAGCAGCTCATCCAGCTGCTGCGGCGCCCTTACGAGGTCCAGGTGCAGGCAGCAGACGGGCAGGCTGGCTGCCAGCTCTGCATTGTCGCGCAGGCCTTCGAAGTAGGTCGCTACCATTAGTTTGAGGCCTTTGCATTGTTTGCTGATCTCCGTATAGGCATAACGGTAGGCCGCCTTTTCTTCTTCACGGAGGTCCATGGCCAGGAAAGGCTCGTCCAGCTGCACCCATTCCGCGCCTTGCTCCCGCAGCTTTTGCAGGGCGCTGATGTAAACGGGCAGCAGGTTGCGCAGCAGGTCAATGCGGTGGAAGCCGCTTTCTTTTTCCTTTCCCAATAAAAGATAAGATACAGGGCCAATGAGCACCGGCTTGGGCAGGGCATTCAGCGTATGCCGCGCGGCGTCGAACGCATTGAATACCTTGTTGCTCAGCAGGCGGAATGGCTGGTCTTTTTTGAATTCCGGCACGATGTAATGATAATTAGTGTCGAACCACTTCGTCATTTCCATGGCGGTAATGTCCAGCCCATGCTGCTGGTAGCCGCGCGCCATAGCAAAATAAAGATCGATCTCGGCGTTCTCCGCTACTTCCGTTACCACGGGGGCATAGCGGTCGGGCACTGCACCGAGCAGCAGGGTCATGTCCAGCACATGATCATAAAAGCTGAAATCGTTGCAGGGCACGAGGTTCATGCCGGCGGCCTGCTGCAGCTGCCAGTGCTCTTCCTGCAACCGTTTGGCGGCCAGGAACAGCTCGCTGCGGCCAATGCGGCCCTGCCAATAGTGCTCACAGGCTTTTTTAAGCTGTCTTTGGGCTCCCATGCGCGGGTAGCCGAGGCTGTGTTTAAGCATACGTAAAACTTTTTGGTTAAAACATTAATGTGCATTAATGCTCCTTACAGTTTCCGGTACGCTTCCAGGATTGTGTAGTAGATAAGGAATGAAAAGGCACGACGGGCCATGCCCATCCGTTCCCGACTGCTGCTTCTAATCGCGAAAGCATTTGTCTTACACAGCGGGGCAAGTATCCTGGCTCGTAACATCATTACCGTTCTTCTCACCCCGTTCAGGTCGGGGGCAATGAACATCGGTGGCAATGATTCAGGTGCGTTACTTACAGTTGCGCGACAGCCCGTGATTTACACACGGTTCCTTATTAAAGACGGCTTTCGCCGTCTACCTCGCTGTGGAAAGAATGAATAAAAGTAAAGAACTCAGGGTCAAAGATAGGAAGGTACCCGGTCATTTCCTACTAACAGGCACAGGCGAACGTTAATACGCATTAACCAAAAACGATTTTGGCACAGTATATGCAAATGTCACTTTGTACCATTTAACCGTATACTCCCTGACACCTGTGGCCTGGCCATTGAAAGAACAAGTAGTATACCTGTATACGCGTCTCAAATTATTCAAGCATCCATTTTAGCAGCATAAGGTGAAGCCGGAACCCCGGCCGGAAGAGCTATGCCCTTTATGCTGCGTGGAACAACCATGTTTTTTGATATGAAAAGGATTTTGGTAATTGTGGATGATCTGCTGATGATTCATGTGATAGAACTGATCATACAGAAAGAGGGATACGATGCAGACCTGGCCTATAACGGAAAAGAAGCTACTCTTTTGCTTCGCATGTATGATTATGATCTTGTCATTGCAGATCTTAAGCTGCCATTTCCGCACCTGCAGGAACTGGCGGAAGCGCTGCGCCATCAACGGTCGCAGAAGCCTTTCTCCATCCTGGCAATTGTCCCCGCAGCATTCCTGACCGGCACGGTGGAAAGCTGGTTCGGCTTCGATGCGGATGAAACTGTAACCCGGCCTTTCTGCCCATTCGAGTTAACCGGCACGATCAAGCGCCTGCTGGCGCTTTGATTGTTGGCAGGCCTGGTTTTCCGGGCCTGCGTTTTTTATTTTTAGCGATCTTCGCCATATGGACCCTTTTTCCGTTTCCGTCAACGGCCAGCTTTACGAGGTTACGCCTTACGTAAAGGGCTACACCGTTTCCTTTCACATCGATGCGCCGGGAAGCCGCATTTCCTTTGAACTGGACGAGGAAGACAACCTACGCGCCATCACTACCGGCGAACCCGTGGATGCCGCGCTGGTAGAGCAGCTTGCCGCTGCAATTGTACAGCACTTTGGTTGAAATGCCAATATTTTTAGCTAGATTTGCTAATAATAATAGCATTATGATCGCCCTTGTTGACTGTAACAATTTCTATGTCAGCTGCGAACGGCTCTTCCACCCCCGGTTTCTCCGCCGGCCCGTGGTAGTGCTGAGCAATAACGACGGCTGCGTGGTAGCCCGCTCCGAAGAAGCCAAGGCCCTCGGCATCGCCATGGGCGACCCCGCCTTTACCATCGAAAAAACACTGAAAGCGCACAACGTCGTCATGTTCTCTTCGAATTATACCCTTTATGGCAGCCTCAGCAACCGCGTAATGCGGATACTCGCCCATTATTCCCCTGACATGGAAGTGTATAGTATAGACGAGGCTTTCCTGGACCTTTCGGGCATGAAAGACCTCCCGGGCATTGCGGCCGCCATACGTAAACATGTTTTCGACGAAGTCGGCCTGCCGGTATCCGTAGGCGTTGCCCCCACCAAAACGCTCGCCAAAATGGCAAACCGGTATGCCAAAAAGCACCACCGCCGCGCAGGCGTATGGGTCATGGATACGGAAGACGGCATCCGCGAAGTGATGGCCGCCACCGCCGTGGAAGATATATGGGGCATTGGCGCCCAGTATGCGGATAAGCTGCACAAAAAAGGATTTCATACGGCGCTGGAGCTTTCCCGCGCGCCGGACGACTGGATAAGGAAAGAAATGACCGTCACAGGCCTTCGCCTGGTGCTTGAATTGCGCGGCACCCCCAGCATACCCATGCAGGAAGCCGAGCCGCCCAAAAAAGCCATCTGCGTGGCCCGCTCTTTCGGGCAGATATTGACGGAGAAGAACGACCTGCGCGAAACGCTGGCCAATTACACAGCGATCTGCGCGCAGAAACTCCGCAGGCAGCAAAGCTGCGCAGCCGCTATACAGGTTTTCCTGTCCACCAATTACTTCCGCACGCAGGACAAACAATATCACCGCTCCATCACCCTGCACCTGCCCGTTCCCACCAACAGCACACCCACCCTGATACATTTCGCCATGGATGCGCTGGACCGTATCTACCGCCCCGGGTATAATTATAAAAAGGTTGGCGCCCTGGTGCTGGACCTGGTGCCGGAAACCAGCGTGCAACAGAATTTATTTTCGGAAAAGGACCATGCGCGCGAAGCAAAGCTCATGAAAGCGCTGGACGGCATCCATCAACATTTTCACGGCAAGCAGGTCGTAAAATTCGCGGTGCAGGGCAAGGGGGAAAAAGGTAAAATAAAGCGCGACCGGCTTTCTAAATGTTATACCACGCGGCTCACTGAAATTCTTCATTGTAAAACATAACCATATGCACAACCCGCTTTCCATTTTACGTGCCATGGTGCTGGATGGGCTCATCCAGGCGGGACATGTATACTTTGTACGTCAGTCCTACCCCAGAGGCATGTTCAAGAACATCAAGGAATCGCTGCTGATCACGCCTTACAAAAGCGCGGGCGAAGCGAACCTTCATTACAACGCCATTATTGCTGACCCGCGGCGGTATATCTACAGCATATACCATCCCGGCGACAGGGAAAAATTGTATCATGCGGCCAGCCAGCCCGAGGGCTACTGCGTTTATATCGCGTTGCTAAAAGACAGGGAATGGAAGCCCGGCCATTCCTTCGCTGCGGCCCTCAGGCGCTACATGCGGCTGCACGGCAGCAGTCCGGACGGGAGGGTAAGCTTATCTGCCGAACTGTCCATCCGCTTTGGAGAACTTTTTATTAATTTGAAGCGGCATCTGAAGGATGATGATTTTAAGATCCCCCTTTCCGAAATAGAAAAAATATAACGCGATGTGCTACGACCTTGCCTTTTCCGCCACCATCCAATCGGTGTTTGATTATCTCCCTGAGCTTAAAGACATGGGCAACCTGGATATGTCCTTTGAACCGACCTTTCACAAAGTAGCGCAGGCTTATCCCAAATGGCCGGTGGTGGTGAATGATAAGGGCACGCTGAAGCTGATGAAGTTCGAATGGGGCGTGATACCGAATTATATGAAAACGCCGGAAGAGATCAAAAAAGGCCGGAAGTGGATGGTGAACGCCCGTTCGGAAAAAGTGCTGGATACAAAAGCGTACTGGAGCCGCATCCGTTCAAACCGTTGCCTGGTACCGGCTACAGGCTTTTTTGAACACCGGGAGATCCCGGGATGGAAAAACAAAGTGCCTTATTATATCCGGCTGAAGAACCGAGATATGTTTTTCATTGCAGGGCTATACGCCTATTCGCATCTGCCCAACCCTGAAACCGGCGAGCTGCCCGGCACTTTCACCGTGCTCACCCGCGATGCCAACGACATTATGAGCCGCATTCACAACGGCGGCGATAATGCCGGCCGCATGCCGCTGATATTGCCGGTGGAATATGAACAGGAATGGCTCCGGCCGGACCTTTCGGACGAAGGCATCCGGCGCATTCTCAGCTATTCCCTTCCTTCGGATGAAATGGCTTACTGGACAGTAAATTCCGTACGCAAGGCGAAGCCTGATGATGAAGGAGTGATTGAGAAAGTGGAATATGCGGACCTGCCCGCATTATGACGCCTTGATGATCCTGAGCGGGTATGGCGTTTCTTTGCTGAGGTATTTATCCATCACGGAATACAGCCGGTCGAACTCTACCGGCTTGATCAGGTATTCGTTCACGCCCGCATCCAGCGCTTCTTTCTGCTGCTCGCGGAACGCGTCCGCCGAAATGGCGATCACGGGAATGTGCCGCAGCTCGGGGTCTTCACGGAGGAAGCGGATCACTTCGTTGCCGCTGAGCTTGGGCATATGCATATCCATGATGATCAGGTCAGGACGGCAGGTATGCGCCATTTCCAGGCCTTCCTCGCCGTTGTTCGCAATATGCAGTGAAATACCCAGGTGCGAGAAGAAACGCTCCATGATCATTTGATTGATCTCGCTGTCTTCCATCAGCAACACCCTTCTTTCTGCGGGGAAAGCGGCGTATTCCTTGCGTTCGTCGCGGGATTGCTCTTCGGGCCTGGCGGAAGCCTGCTCCACCAGCGGCAGGGTAACCGTAAAAGCGGAGCCCTGGCCGGGTTCGCTCCAAACTTCGATATCGCCGCCCATCAGTTCGGTAATGCGCCGTGAAATAGTAAGGCCGAGGCCGGTGCCGCCGAAGTTCTGGTGAATGGTTTCATCCGCCTGCTCGTAGGGCTGGAAGATCAGTTTCTGTTTTTCCTTCGGTATGCCCACGCCTTCATCCGCCACGCGGATGCACCACTGCGCGGGCTCCTGCGGGTAAATATGCAGTGTTACCTTTTTGCCGGAAGGCGTGAATTTGAGCGCATTGCCCAGCAGGTTATTGAGTATCTGCGTAAGATGCAGCCTGTCTCCCACCACTTCGCCGGGCAGCTTGTGATCTACCTGCAGCTGCAGCTGCACGCCTTTTACTTTTGCGGCATCCTGGTAAATATTCACCACGCTGCGGATCCATTCACGGAGCACGAAAGGTTCGGGACGCAGCTCGTCGGTTTTCCCCGCTTCTATCCTTGCCAGTTCCAGCACGTTATTGATAATGTCCAGCAGACTGTGGCTGCTGTTGTGTATGTTATCGATCATATGCAGGATGCTGCGCGGGATCTTGTTGCGGTTGGCCGGCTCGTGGAGCATCAGGAAACTGATGCCGATGATGGCATTCAGCGGGTTGCGTATCTCATGGCTGATCTCGCGGAGGAACGCCGATTTGGCGGCATTGGCATGCTCAGCTTCGTCGCGGGCCCTCATCAGGTCCTGCTTGAGCGATTCCAGTTCGGCCACGTATCCCTTCAGCTGCTGATCCTGGTCGCGGAGCTGGCTGTTGCTGGTCCTGAGGTTTAACAGCATATCTTCCAGCGCAATATTGCTTTTACGCAGCTGCGTGGTGCGGTTGCGCACTTCTGTTTCCAGCTTGGCGTTGTAATTTTCCAGTTTCGTATAGGCGGCAGCCAGTTCCGCTTCTTTGGTCACCACCAGCTCGTTCTTCTTTTTCAGGGAATCGTTCCGTTTGTTCAGGCGCTTCACCAGCCCGCTGATGTTGATCTGGTAAAAACTGATCACGATCCCGTTCAGCAGTAGCACGATGGACATGATCAGCCAGCGGAACATGAAAGTAAGGTCCCGGCTCATTTCCATCGGCTCTATCACCATAAAATAATAATTGGTTTCCAGCAGCACCAGGCAGGTGAGGATGAGGGAGAGGCAAATGAATTTCAGTTCCTTTTCTTGGTGTGAGCAGATCAGCAGCGGCACGCCAATAAGGAACAGCCCCAGGAAATGCACCTGTGTGCTTTCCCCGAAAGTAACGCCATAATACAGCATCACCATGCAGAACACGAACATGAGGCCGAACTTGGCAGAAGAATATTTTTTATGATGGTTGAGCCAGAGGATAGAGAGGAAGCCGGCTACAAATCCGATGGCGGTGTAAAGAATAGTATAGTCGCCGGACATAAGGGATAGCGATACCCCGCAAAAGGTACACAACAGGGCTGTCAGGAAGCTGAAGGAATTGACGACCATGATCTTGCGGCCGTCGCCGTCTTTCATATCCGAGGAAAGCCCTGTTTTTTTAATGATATTGAACCATTGGCTGATCATGTAGTGCTAAATTGCCCGTCAGAAGTTACAGCTTTTTTCACAGTCTGTCAACAATCTTCTGAAACAGTTTTTGGTTGATATTATTTTGGTTTTCAATAATTTAAATTGATTTGTCTGACTAAGTACCACTTAATCAACAACAACTGATTAACAAAAAAGGTTTACCCAAAAAGGACTAGCCCGATGAAGATCGGGCCAGGAAATTTACTCTCCAATTTATATTTGAACTTACTGGTATACAAGTTTTCCGGTCCCGGGCCGAAATTAACCACACAAAACGTGAAGAATTGTTAATTGGTCGTTAATGAAAGTCAGGATTGCCGTAAAGGAACAGGTCCGGGGAGAACCCCAGACCTGTTAAATACGCTCCAATTTAACTCATTGAAAGCTCGTTACAAACGTAATTGACCTCCAATGACAAACCAAAGGTATATTCCCGTCCGTGGAGGAAGTGTTAAAAGCTTGTTATTAAGAAAAGCTGTTGCAGCAGGATAGCTTTCCCCGCCTTGACCATCATTTTTGAAAAACCTTTCCTTTCCGCCGGTTGTTTCTTAAATTGATCAACGTCAGGTTCCTGCTATGACGGTTGTCAGCACAAACCACCGCCAGGCAGGCTACTTTTGCGATATAAACTCCATATCATGCCCTCTGTAGAAATCCTCTCCCGCATACAATTTGCCTTCACTATAGCCTTCCATTACATCTATCCCCCGCTGAGCATCGGGCTGGGCGTATGCCTCGTGATCATGGAAGGCATGTACCTGCGCACGGGCATCAAGATGTACGAAGACATCACCCGGTTCTGGATCAAGATCTTCGCGCTCATATTCGGCATCGGCGTGGCTACCGGCATTGTTATGGAATTTGAATTCGGCACCAACTGGGCCACTTATTCCCGCTATGTGGGCGATGTGTTCGGCAGCGCGCTGGCCGCGGAAGGCATTTTTGCCTTCGCGCTGGAATCAGGCTTCCTCGGCATACTGATCTTCGGCTGGAACCGCGTAAGCAAAGGCGTTCACTTCTTCTCCACCCTCATGGTCGCGCTTGGCTCTATCTTCTCGGCAATATGGATCGTAGTGGCCAACTCCTGGCAGCAAACGCCCACGGGGTATGTAATTGAAGGAGAAGGGCTGGAAGCGCGGGCCGTTATCACGGACTTCTGGGAAATGGTGTTCAACCCATCCTCGGTGGACCGTTTGTCGCATGTGCTGATAGGCGCTTTCCTGGCGGGCTCCTTCCTCGTAATGAGCGTAGCCGCCTGGTATATCCTGAAAAACAGATTCGTTACGCCCGCAAAAGCGATGTTCAAAGTGGGGTTGACCGTTGCCGCCATCAGCGCACTGGCGCAGCTGTTCACCGGGCACCGCTCCGCGGAATATGTAAGCGAATACCAGCCCGCCAAGCTCGCGGCCATGGAAGGCCACTTCGACAGCTCGGCCGTAGCAGATATGTACATCGTTGGCTGGGTGGACAAAGCTTCCGGGAAAACCGCCGGCATCCGCATCCCCGGCGGGCTTTCCTTTCTCACGCACGGCAGCTTCTCCGCTCCCGTTACCGGCCTGAACGCTTTCCCGGAAAACCAGCGGCCCGGGGCGGTGAACTTTGTTTTCCAGACCTATCACCTCATGGTGGCCATCGGCGTTACGCTCATCGGGCTTACGTTGCTGGCGGCATTCCTGCTCTGGAAGAAAAAATTGTTCAACCAGCGGTGGCTCATGACCATCTTCGTTTGGGCGGTACTGTTGCCGCAGATCGCCAACCAGGCAGGCTGGTACGCCGCGGAAGTAGGCCGCCAGCCCTGGGTGGTGTATGGCCTCCTCCGTACCTCCGACGCATTGAGCAAGGACGTGAAAGCCAACCAGGTCGTGTTTTCGCTGGTGCTTTTTACGTTGGTGTATACCCTTCTTTTTATATTGTTCCTGTACCTGCTGAACAAGAAGATTCAGCACGGGCCGGCCATGACGCCCAATGAAGAAGAAGAAAGCGACGAATTTTCTAAACGTAATATCAAACAGCTGCAGGCGCCTGAACATTCCTGATAAAACGATCAAATTATGGAAACAATTCTTGGATTAGACCTCCCCACCCTGTGGTTTCTCGTGATAGGCGGGCTTATTACCGGCTATGGCGTGCTGGACGGGTTCGACCTGGGGGCGGGAAGCCTTCATCTTTTTTTTAACAAGGAGGAAAGCAGGCGCATCGCGCTCAATGCCATCGGGCCGGTGTGGGACGGGAATGAAGTGTGGCTGGTGATTGCCGGGGGCGCCCTGTTTGCAGGCTTCCCGCTGGTGTACGGCACTATCCTGTCTATTTTTTACATTCCTTTTATGCTGTTCCTCGTGGCGCTCATTTTCCGCGCCATCTCGATAGAATTCAGGAGCAAGGAGCCGATGGCCTGGTGGCGGAAGATGTGGGACATCAGCTATATGGCTTCCAGCACGCTCATCACGCTGCTGTTGGGGCTGGTGCTGGGCAACCTCATCCATGGCATTCCCATCAACGCGAAGCATGAATTCACGGGCGACCTGCTCACTTTCTTCAACCCTTACGCCATCCTCATCGCCTTCACCACCCTTTCGCTGTTCATGCTGCATGGCTCAATTTATCTTGTCATGAAAACAGAGAACCGCCTCTATGCAAAACTGACCGTGCTGGTGAACAACTGCAGTAAATTCTTTATCCTCTGCTTCATTCTCGCCAGCATGTCCACCCTCATCTATATCCCGCATATGACGGATGAATTCAAGCAAAACCCATGGTTGTTCGGCCTGCCGCTGCTGGCTGTGCTGACGGTACTGAACATCAAAAGGAATATCGACAGCCGCAAATACTTCACCGCCTTCGTTTTCTCCAGCTGCATCACCGCCATACTGCTGATCCTGTTCGCCATCGGGCTTTATCCCAATATTGTTATTTCCACTACCAACCCGGCTTACAGCATCAGCATTTACGAGGCCGCATCATCTCCCAAATCGTTGAGGATCATGCTTTTGATGGCCGCGATCGGCACGCCGCTGGTAATTTCCTACACCATATTCGTTTTCTGGACCTTCAGGGGTAAAGTGAAGCTGAATGAAATGAGCTATTAGGCCCAACACCTTGATTAAGAAGCAAAAAGAAGCCCCGATAAGGAATTATCAGGGCTTTACCATTTAACCTAACTATATGCTGTAACAGCAACTAGTATTATAGAAATATCTTGATTTCATGTTTGTTGCTATTGGTTAGACGTCCTTATCAAATAAAACATGTGCGTTGAAACATGTTTTTCTGCGTCATACCATTTGACCATCCGGAAAGTCTTTGGTTTAAATACGTCAAAAAAATACCCGGGGTTTCCCGGACATCCGGGAAAATGTAAATTTGAAGCATGAACCGTATAGACCGCCTGACTGCCATACTTGTACAACTCCAGGGAAAAAAGATCGTCAAGGCCCAGGAAATAGCCGACCGCTACAACCTGAGCCTCCGCACCGTGTACCGCGATGTGAAGGCGCTCATGGAAGCCGGCGTGCCCATTGGTTCCGAAGCCGGCACCGGCTATTACATCGTGGACGGATATCATCTGCCCCCTGTTATGTTCAACCGTACGGAAGCCGCTGCATTGCTTACCGGTGAAAAACTCATGGAAAAGCACAGCGACCGTTCCAATCATCAGCAGTTCAGCAATGCCATGCAAAAGATCCGGGCGGTGCTTCGCGGCAGCGACAAAGATTTCCTCGAATCGCTGGACGATAATATCGCCGTGCTGCGCAGCCCGCGGGTGTCTACCGAAGACCAGTTCCCCAACCGCTTCCTCAGCGATATACAAGACGGTGTGGCCCGGCAGCGCGTGCTGTCTATGGAATATTATTCCTATCACAGCGATTCCGTGAGCCGCCGCGAAATTGAGCCCATCGGCATCTTTCACATGCACAGCAGCTGGCACCTGATCGGGTATTGCCGCCTGCGCAACGATTACCGCGACTTCAGGGCGGACCGGATCAAGAACCTCCACCTGACGGATCAGCAGTTCGACAAAAGCAAACGCATGAGCCTTCAGCAGTACATTACCCGGGAATTCAAAGCTGAGCACGAACAGCCGGTGCTGATAAAAGCGCGCTTTTCCTACGACGTTGCCCGATACCTCCGCGAGCAGAAGTATTATTTCGGCGTAGTGCATGAAAAAAATGAAGAGCAATACGTCGAAATGCATTTCATGTACCAGCAGCTGGAGTACTTCGCGCGCTGGCTGCTGATGCTGGGCAACGGCGCCACTGTGCTGGAACCGGAAAGCCTGAAGGACATCACGCGCAAACAGATCAAATTGCTCAGCGAACATTACAGCTGCTGACATAAGGCTGTCACAACCCCGGTGTTCTTTTGCATAAACCGATGTATATGCAAAAGACGATCCTTTCCAAAGAACTAAAACAATACTACCGCGCCAAAGTCACTCCCGAACTGATCACCGTTGCCGCTGCCAACTACATTTTCGTGGAAGGCGGGGGCGATCCTGATGCCGGCCGGTTCAAAGCGAAGATCAAAGCGCTGTATGCCGTGGCATACAACATCAAAAAGATCAACAAATTCCAGGGCATGGATTTTAAAGTGGCCGCGCTGGAAGGCCTCTGGTGGACCGAAAGCGGCGAACCGGTAAGCAACAGCCCCCGCGGCGAATGGCATTGGAAGCTGCAGATCCAGATGCCGCCATTTGTAACCAGGAATGATTTCAAACAGGCGGTAGCGTTGGCAGCGAATAAAAACCCTGCCCACCTCCATGAACTGCAATGGGAAAACCAGCCCGCCGCGCTGGCCGTGCAGATACTGCATACCGGTCCCCACAGCGCCGAAGCAGCCACCATTGAAAAGCTGGATGATTATATCCGCCAGCACAACCTGGAAGTAAGCGGCGCGCATCATGAGATCTATCTCAGCGACCCGGGCAAAACTGCTGCGGAAAAGCTGAAAACGATCATCAGGCTCGATGTAAAATCTTCAAAGATCTAGACATCAAAGCTACCTGTAAATGTTGAAGGGAATTTGAAGCTGTTTTATTTGTCGTCCCCGCCGATGCCCAGCAGTTCGATGGCCTGGGAGGCTGCGATCTGGCTGGCGTCTTTTTTATTGAAGGCCTTGCCGGTGCATATCAGCTCGCCGTTGAGCATGGCGCCCACGGTGAAAATGCGGCGGCCATTGTCCATTTGCTCTTCGATGAGCTCAAACTCCAGCGTTTTGCCGTTTTTGTTGGCCCAGCCGTAGAGCTTGTTCTTGTGGTTCATTTCCACGGTTTCGAGCGCCTCCAGGTCGATGTAAGGAACTAGGATGCGTTTGTGGACGAACTGTTTGGTCTGGTTGTAACCGCGGTCCAGGTAAACGGCGCCCACCAGGGCTTCCAGGGTATTGCCGAAGATCTGGCTGATCTTGAGGAAGGAATTGTATTTGTCGTAGATGGTGAGTTTGCGCAGGCCCATTTTGATGGCTATATCGTTGAGCTGCTGGCGGTTCACGATCTTGGAACGCATCTCGGTGAGATAACCTTCCGTTTTGTAGGGGTATTTTTTGAAGAGGTAATCACCGATGATAGCTCCCAGGATGGCATCGCCGAGGTACTCCAGCCGCTCGTTGCTTTCGAGGAATTTCTCTTTGCTGGAGCGGTGGCTAAGGGCTACCTCGTACAAGGCCAGGTTACCCGGATGGAATCCGAGTAAATTGTAAAGGTCTTTGTACAGGCGTCTTTTCCCGTAGATGATCTTATATAAGAAACCTGGAAGTATTTTCACACAGTCAAGGAACAAATGTTTTGAAAATAACCGAAGCATTATGCCCGCCGAACCCGAAGGTATTGCTGAGGGCTGCTCTTACTTGTCTTTTTTGTGCTACGTTAAAGGTAAAGTTCAACCTGGCATCCAGTTGGGGATCGTCAGTGAAGTGGTTGATGGTGGGGGGCACGAGGCCTTCCAAAATACTTTTGATAATGGTAATGCTCTCCACAGCACCGGCCGCTCCGAGCAGATGCCCGGTCATGGATTTGGTGGAGCTGATATTCAGTTTGTATGCAGCTTCACCGAATACTTGCTGAATGGCCTTTACCTCCGCAATGTCTCCAAGGGGGGTAGAGGTCCCGTGAACGTTGATATAATCTATGTCTTCCGCATGGAGGTTGGCATCTTTCAGGGCTGCTTTCATCACGTTCAGCGCGCCCAGCCCCTCGGGGTGGGGTGCGGTGATGTGGTGTGCGTCCGCTGTAGCGCCGCCGCCGGCGAGCTCAACATAGATCTTTGCACCACGGGCCATGGCATGTTCGTAGCTTTCCAGCACCAAAGCGCCGGCGCCCTCGCCCATTACAAAACCATCGCGGTCCAGGTCAAACGGCCTGGAAGCGGTTTTCGGATCATCGTTCCGCTCGCTCAATGCCTTCATGGCGTTAAATCCGCCCACACAGGGTTCATTGATGATGTTTTCCGATCCGCCGGTAATGATGATGTCCGCCTTACCGTAGCGGATAGTATACATGGCTTCTATGATGGCGTTGGTAGCGGAGGCGCAAGCCGACACTACCGAAAAGTTAGGGCCTCTGAAACCATGACGCATGGATATATGCCCTGCGGCTATATCCAGGATCAGGCGGGTGATCAGGAAAGGACTGAACCGGGGTGTACCGTCCCCGGCGTGAAATTCCTTTAACTCGTTGGTAAAGTTGATCATCCCGCCAACACCTGTGCCCCAGATAACACCCACCCGGTCCACATCCACAGAATTCCGGTCGATCTTGGCATCTGCCACAGCCTGGTCGGCTGCAATCACGGCTGTTTGTGTGAAAGGGTCCATCTTGCGGGCGTCCTTCCTGTCCATATAATTGGAAGCATCGAAGTCTTTCAGCTCGCAGGCAAAGCGGGTTTTGAATTTGGAAGCATCAAACTGCTTGATATAATCAGCGCCGGATACACCGTTCGCCAATCCCTGCCAAAAGGCATCAACGGAATTGCCGAGCGGTGTCAGCGCGCCTAAACCTGTAACGACTACTCGTCTTGGTTGCATTAAAACAGTTCTGGTTGTTGGATTATTTTACGTGTTCTTCCAGGTAAGCTACTGCCTGGCCAACAGTGGTGATAGTTTCTGCTTGTTCGTCAGGAATGGAGATGTTGAATTCTTTTTCGAATTCCATGATCAGTTCTACCGTATCCAAAGAGTCAGCGCCTAAGTCGTTGGTGAAGCTGGCTTCAGGAGTTACCTCGGCCTCGTCAACGCCTAATTTGTCAATAATGATCTTTTTAACTCTTGATGCAATGTCTGACATAATTTTAAGTGTTTTTGGTTTAAAACTTGACTGCAAAAATATAATTTTTATTCAATTGCCAAGGATATCAGTCAATTTTAACCCAGAATTTCCAATTTACTAACACGCCCGGCACCACTGCAATTCCCGCGTTTAACACGCCCTTGGCAGGTTCCAGCGGATTCCATATGCACGAAAACGCTCATGTCTTTTTACGTTTTACCTCCTCCTTTTACTCCCCTTTACGCCATTATATATACTATATACACCAAACACCACACCCTCTTCAGCCATTATATGCCATTTATGTGTTATGACATATAAGTTGACCATTCAACCTTTTATACCACCACTTAACCACATTTAAAACCGGATCGCCAACGGCTTAACGTCCAACTATTATATTTGTCCGGTTATGAAATCCCGTAACTTGCGGTAACGGGCCCACCATAACTTAACCCGGGGCGAACACTGGCTTCAGACACGGTATTCCGGCAACAGTTAAACTATTATACTCATTTGAAACATGCGAAATAAGACCACTAGAATCGTTCTGTTATTCCTCGTATTGGCAGTAGCCGGCTTCTTTATCTATAAGCTGGCGGCGAAAAGCAACAATCCTAAAGAACCCGAAGCCCCCCGCGGTGGCGCAACAGCAGGAGCAGGCAGGGGCGGCGGAGCCGGAAGGCCCATCCTCGTAGATGCATACGTCGTAACGCCCATCAAGCTGGACGAGAACATCGAAGCCAGCGGTACCCTCCAAAGCAACGAAGAAGTGGAACTCAAACCGGAGATCACCGGCCGCATCACTAAAATATTCTTTAAAGAAGGAGCCAAAGTAAGCAAAGGCACCCTCCTCATTAAATTATACGATGGCGACATCCTCGCCCAGATACGCAAGCTGGAGCTGCAACAGCAGTTGGCCAAAACCACGCTCACCCGTCAGCAACAGCTGTTGAAGATCAACGGTATCAGCCAGCAGGATGTGGATGTGACCAGCAACCAGGTGAGCGCCTATTCAGCGGATATCGAATACAACCGCGCCCAGCTGCAAAAAACGGAGATCAGGGCTCCCTTCAGCGGCACCCTCGGCCTGCGCAATGTAAGCGAAGGCGCCATCGTGGGCTCTACCACTATCATGACCACCCTCCAACAGCTGGACCCACTGAAAATCGATTTTGCATCTCCAGAGAAGTATAAGAACGCCATCCGTAAAGGCGACCCCGTTACCTTTACCGTAGCTGGCGACACCGTTAAATACCGCGGCAGCATTTATGCTATAGATCCAAAGATAGACCTGGCCACCCGCAGCGTGAAGATCCGCGCCGTCGTGCCCAATCCCACCGGCAGGCTGTTCCCGGGCTCTTTCGCCAAAACGACCATTCAGCTGAAAGACAATCCGAATGCCATCATGATCCCGTCTCAGGCTGTAATACCCGGCACCCGCTTCAAGCAGGTGATCGTGGCAGACAGCGGGAAGGCCCGGTTCGTGAACGTGGAAACCGGCGTCCGGAATGAAAATAATGTGCAGATAACCGACGGAATACAGGTAGGCGACACCGTGATCACCACCGGTATATTGCAGCTTAAACCGGGTATGCCGTTCAAATATAACAAGGTGCAGTAAGTGCGTTGACTATGTGCAACGATCATTGATTAACGCTAACAGATATTATCATGAGTTTACCTTCCATGTCCCTCAAACGGCCGGTACTAGCCATTGTGATGAACATCATCATAGTGATCTTCGGTCTCGTGGGCTTTACTTTCCTGGGCGTGCGCGACTTCCCCGCGATCGACCCGCCCGTTGTGAACGTGCGCGCCTCCTACCCCGGCGCGAATTCAGACATCATTGAAACACAGATCACCGAAGTACTGGAAAAAGCCATCAACGGCGTAGCCGGTATTAAAAATATATCCTCTCTCAGCAGCCAGGGCAGCAGCAACATCACCGTGGAGTTCGAGCTCGGCGAAGACCTGGAAGCAGCCACCAACGACGTGCGCGACAAAGTGAGCCAGGCGCAGCGGAACCTCCCGCAAGACCTGGAAGCCCCGCCCGTTGTGTCTAAAGCAGACGCCAACTCCGATGCCATCATCTCCATGACCGTGCAGAGCAACACGCACAACCAGCTGGAGATCACGGAATATGCGACCAACGTGCTCCTGGAAAGGCTGCAGACCATTCCCGGCGTTTCCGCCATCCAGGTATGGGGTGAAAAGAAATACGCCATGCGTATCTGGCTCGACCCTTCGCGCCTTTCCGCCTACAGCCTTACACCCGGCGACGTGCAGGATGCGCTGGCCCGGGAGAACGTGGAGTTGCCTTCCGGTAAGATCGCCGGCAACGCCACGGAACTGACCGTACGTACCTTTGGCCGCCTCGATACGGAAGAGGAATTCAACAACCTGATCATCAAAACCGTGAACGGCGCAGAGATACACCTCCGCGACGTTGGCCAGGCAGTGCTGGGCCCCGAGAACGAAGAAACGCAGCTGAAGGAATCCAATATCCCGCAGATCGCGCTGGCGCTCATTCCGCAGCCGGGCTCCAACTACGTGGCCATTTCAGAAGAATTCTATAAAAGATATGAAGACCTGAAGAAGGAAGTGCCCGACGATTACACGCTGAACATTGCGATGGACAATACCGCATTCATCAAGAAGAGTATCCTTGAAGTGCAGGAAACGCTTGTTATCGCACTGGTGCTTGTGATCCTGATCGTATACCTCTTCTTCCGCGACTGGCTCATGGCCCTCCGCCCGATCGTGGACATTCCCGTTTCGCTGATCGGCGCGTTCTTCATCATGTACGTCTGCGGCTTCACTATCAACATCCTCACCCTGCTGGCCATCGTACTGGCAACGGGGCTGGTGGTGGACGACGGTATCGTGGTAACGGAGAACATCTATAAAAAGATCGAAGCGGGCATGCCCAAAATGCGCGCCGCCAAAGAAGGCTCGGAAGAGATCTTCTTCGCGGTGATCGCCACTTCCATCACACTGGCATTCGTATTCCTTCCCATCATCTTCCTCCAGGGCTTCGTGGGAAGCCTGTTCCGGGAATTCGGTATCGTGGTGGCGGGCGCCGTGCTGATCTCCGCATTTGTGTCGCTCACGCTCACGCCTGTACTGAACGTTAAGCTCGCGCGTAAAACACATAAACATTCCTGGTTCTACGAAAAAACAGAACCTTTCTTCAGCGGCCTCGAGAACGGTTACAAACGTTCGCTGGAAGCGTTCATGAAAGTACGCTGGATGGCATTCGTGGTGATCGCGGGCTGCCTGGTCATGATCTACTTCCTGTTCAGCAACCTGCAATCTGAACTGGCGCCGGTGGAAGACCGCAGCACGTTCCGCCTTTCCGTTACAGCGCCGGAAGGCACTTCCTACGACGCTATGGACAAATACGTGACCAGCCTTGTAGACTTCATGATCGATTCCATCCCGGAAAAGAAAGTGATCCTTTCCGTGACAGCGCCCGGCTTCTCCGGCGCAGGCTCGGTGAACACCGCCTTTTCTTTCGTGACGCTGCCCGAACCTCATGACAGGACCCGTTCGCAGAAAGATATCGTGAACATGGTGAACCGAAACATGTACCGCTTCCCGCAGGGCAAGGTATTCGCCATCGAGCAGCAAACCATCCAGGTGGGCCGCCGCGGCGGTCTTCCCGTAGCCTTCGTATTGCAAAACGTGAACTTCGAAAAGCTCGCCGCCGTGATACCGAAGTTTATGGACGAAGCTTCCGCCAACCCTGTATTCCAGGGAGTGGACGTGGACCTGAAGTTCAACAAACCCGAGCTGCGCATTTCTATTAACCGCGCAAAAGCAAGCGAGCTGGGCGTTTCAGTGGCCGACATTTCCTCCACCCTCCAGCTGGCATTGAGCAACCGCCGCTTCGGTTATTTCATCCGCAACGGCAAACAATACCAGGTAATGGGCCAGGTGTTCCGCGCAGACCGCGACGACCCGATAGACCTGCAAAGCATTTATGTGCGCAATACCCGTGGTGAAGCCATCCAGCTGGACAACCTGGTGAGCATCCAGGAAGAGACCAGCCCGCCGGTTATTTATCACTTCAACCGTATGAAATCCGCCACCATCTCCGCCGGTCTTGCCCCGGGCAAAACCATCGGCGACGGTATAGACGCGATGAATGCCATTTATGCGAAACTCCAGAAAGAAGGCGTGATAGACGAATCGTTTGCCACCGCGCTCAGCGGCTCCAGCCGCGACTATGCGGAGAGCGGCTCCAATACCATGTTCGCCCTCCTGCTCGCTCTGGTGCTCATTTATCTCGTACTGGCCGCGCAGTTCGAAAGCTGGGTGGATCCCTTCATCATCATGCTCACCGTACCCATGGCGTTCGCCGGCGCATTCCTGTCGCTCAAGCTGTTCGGGCAAACCTGGAACATCTTCTCCCAGATCGGGGTGATCATGCTGATAGGGCTTGTAACGAAGAACGGCATCCTGATCGTGGAATTCGCCAACCACATGCGCGACGCAGGCAAGCAGAAAATGCGGGCCGCGGTGGACGGCTCCGTGATGCGCCTCCGCCCGATCCTGATGACGAGCCTCGCGATGGCGCTGGGCGCGCTGCCGATCGCCATGAGCCTCGGCGCGGCCTCTACCAGCCGCATACCGCTTGGTATCGTAATTGTGGGCGGTATCATGTTCTCCCTCGTGCTCACGCTGTACGTGATCCCCGCGATCTATACATACCTGAGCCGCAGAGGAAAGATCAGCGGATCCGACGAAGAAACAGCAGAACAGGAATCTCCCGAAGCAGCAGCCGCTGTATCGCACGCATAAGAATCATCGCTCCCGGCAACGGGAAACGGTAAACTGAATAAAATGAAATTGAACAGAAAATTATTGACGGGGATATTCTTTCTTCAGCTGGCAATAAGCGCTAAAGCACAGGAAGTGCTTACGCTGGAGCAGGCGATAGACCTGGGTTTAAAGAATAACTTCGATATACGGCTGGCCCGCAATGATGCGGATTTAGCCGCCAACGACAACGCATACGCCAACTTCGCTTTTGCGCCGCGCCTGAACGGCACTGCTTCCAATGTATGGAACAACACCGCTACCAAACAGGAATTTGGCAATGGAACCAAAAGAGATACCAGCGGCATCAAGAACCGGCAGCTGCAGGCCGCCATCAACCTCAACTGGACGCTGTTCGACGGGCTCAAGATGTTCGCCACCCGCAACCGCATCCAGGCCATCGAGATTCTGGGCGAGCTGAATGTGAAGAACCAGGTGGAAAATTCTATCGCCAATATCATCAACAGCTATTACAACATTGCCCAGCAAAAGCAGCAGCTGCGCGCACTGGCGGAACAGATGAGCATTTCAGACGAACGGGTGAAGCTCTCCGACGCCAAGTTCCAGACCGGCCTCGCGCCCAAAACAGACTGGCTGCAGGCCAAAGTGGATTACAATGCACAACGTGCCAACTGGCTCCGCCAGCAAACGGTCATCGAGCAAAGCAAGGCCGCGCTCAACCAGCTGCTGGGCATTTCAGACGGCAACCTCAACTATGATGTGAACGACAGCATCCCGGTAAATCTTTCCCTTTCTTACGGAGAAATATTGCAGAACCTGCCGAACACCAATCCGCAATTGCAGGTGGCCCGCCAGAACCTTGAAATATCAAAGCTGGTGCTGAAAGAAAGAAAAGGCGAGTTTTTCCCGGTGATCGCTTTCAATTCCGCATATAACTTCTCACAATCCAACGCCAGCGCGGCCATCAACCAGTTCAGCCCGATATTCAACCAGAACAGGGGCTTCAACTACGGTTTCTCCGCCACGGTCCCGATATTCAACGGCCTCAATGCACATCGCGCGCTGAAAGCGGCCAAGCTGGATATTGCCTACCAGCAGCTGTCGATCGAGAACACGCAGTCGCAGGTGAACCTGCTGCTCACCAATGCTTTCAAAGATTATGAATATTATAAAATGTCTTTAACGCTGGAGCAGGAAAGTGTAGACCTTGCGCGGGAAAATACCATGGTGGCGCTGGAGCGTTTCAGGCAGGGCGTATCCACCACGCTGGAAGTGAAAGAAGCGCAGCAAAGCCTTGAACTGGCCTCCTACAGGCTCATCCAGGCGAGGTACAATACCAAAGTAGCGGAAACGGAGCTGCACAGGCTGAAGGGTTCCCTGTTGAAATAACGCATTCATACCAATAAAAAAAGCGGCTCAGAAGGCCGCTTTTTTTATGAAATATTATTGTGCCGGTGTAGTGTCTTTTCGTAGTATCCCGTGCTGCTTCTGGTATTTTTCAAACGCTTGTTTAATGAACAGCATCAGGTCGTAGTCCGAAGCGCTCAACAGGAAATTGTAAGAGGGGCGGTAATGCAGCATGAAGGAATCCAGTTCCGGGCTTTCCAGTTTGGTCATGCGCTGCACCAGGTCGGGATTGTAACGGTGATCGATATGTTTTTCTTCTTCCCAGTATTTCAGCTGTTCGCCGAACGCTTCCTTGCGTTTGCGGGCTTTGCTGGGGATGAGATAACTTAGTGCGGTGATGGGATTGGAAGGCAGCGTTTTCAGCACATCCAATGCGCCGGGGCGTTTGTACCCGAAATATTTCTCATATTCGTCGCGCATGGCCAGCGAGTCCTGCTTGTAAATGCGGCCGCGGATGTTCACGCCCTGCAGGCCGAAGATGTGCCTTTTCATTTGTACATTCTGCGTACCGGAAATGCCCGGGGTAATGATCTGGGTGCGCACGTAGCTGATCATGCTAAATTCAATGGTATCTCCCGGCATCGCCTCGATATAATAACGGCCGGTTTCGTTGCTCACGGTACCCATGCCGGAGCGTTTATTCCAGACACTGACGGAGGGCAGGCCCGTGCGGGTATCGGCATCGGTCACCATACCCATCAGGCGGATCTGGGCGGCCACTTTCTGTAAACCCGGTACCAGGAACAAGGCCAGTGCAACAGTGTATCTGATCAGAACATGCTTCATACTATTCAATCAAAATTAGCGTTCCCGGATCAAAAGAAACGTTAAAAATATTTATCACACAAGTCATCCAATGCCCGGATTTCCCTAAATTCGGCAAACAACCATTCAAATACTGCGCCATGGCCCGAAAGATACTTTTCTGCACCCAACGGTACCTCTACCTGAAAGAACGCATTCTTGCCCTGGCGCCGGACGACTGGGAAGACGGCCAAATGACCATCCGGGACTTCCCCGACGGGGAACATTACCATCGTATAACCAGCAACGTTAGCGGAAAAGAAGCGGTGCTTATCGGCGGAACAATAGACGATAAGGAAACCCTTGAGCTCTTCGACATTGCCCATGGCTGCATACAGAACGGGGCGCTGTGCATCAGCCTTGTGATCCCCTATTTCGGATATTCCACCATGGAAAGGGCTGTAAAATACGGCGAAATCGTGAAAGCCAAGAACCGCGCCATCCTTTTCTCCGCCCTGCCCACCACTTCGCTGGGCGCAAAGGTGATACTGATAGACCTGCATGTGGACGGCATCTCCTATTATTTTGAAAGCAATATCCGCCCGGTGCACCTTTACGGTAAAACATTCGTGCGCAACGCCGCCCTCGAGATAGCGCAAGGCAGGCCGTTCGTAATGGCCAGTACAGACGCCGGCCGCGCCAAATGGGTGGAATCCCTCGCCAACGACCTCCATGTTTCCGCCGCATTCGTCTTCAAAAAACGGCTTTCCGGCGAAGAAACAGACATCACCGCCATCAGCGCCAACGTGCAGGACCAGCTGGTCATTATTTACGACGATATGATCCGCACCGGCGGCTCCCTTCTCCAGGCCGCAGCGGCCTACCGCGACGCGGGCGCCAGCAGTATTGCCGTGATCACCACTCACGGCATCTTTGCCGGCAACGGTTTTGAAAAGATCAGGAACAGCGGGCTGGTGGAAAAGCTGGTATGTACGGACACCCATCCGAATGCCCTGCAGATCAAGGATCCCTTCCTGGAAGTGAAATCCGTTGCGCCGCTGATACTCGAATATTTACTGGAGGTTCCGGTATGAGCCATAACTTTGCCGCATGTTAACGATCCGGACCATAGAATACGGCAGCTGCGACTACCACGATATGGTGGCCCTGCGCGATAAAATACTGCGCCGCCCGCTGGGGCTCACGTTTTCGCCCGAATATTTACAGCAGGAGATCGCCGATGTGCTTATCGGCGGTTTCGAAAATGAAAAGATCATCGGCTGTTGCATACTCAGCCCGGTGGATGAGAACACCGTGCAGTTAAGACAAATGGCGGTAGACGAAACTATGCAGGGGAGCGGCACAGGCAGCAAAATTCTCGCTTACGCGGAGCAGCAGGCAAAGACAAACGGCTTTTCGGAACTGATGATGCATGCGCGTAAAGAGGCCGTTCCTTTTTATGAAAAAAACGGTTACCAGGTGCGCGGGGAAGAATTTACGGAAGTGAATATACCGCACTATGAAATGTTCAGGCGGCTGTAATCCTCGAAAGTGGATTGCATCAGCGAACTGAAACCGATACGGGCTTCCTCGTTCTCGAATGCGCTGGTGGGAATGAGAAAAAACGTGCGTTTGTCGCGGTAAATAAAAAAGAAATTCCGCGTTTCTATGATCTGTGAAAATATCTTCCAGGGCATGCTGCGCTCTCCCTGCCCGGTTGAAATAGCCATCCCTTCTTCGTTGTAACGCAGGCGTATATTGTCTTTGAAAGTAGCGGCCTTGTTGTAGGTGGAAACCGGCAGCAAATACCAGAAAGCCCAGCCCAACACCACCATCATGACGCAGATGCCGAGCAGGGCATTAAAATTCACCACGTTGAACAGGTAACCTGTAACAGTAGCGATCAGTAAAATTATGAGGGTATTGCGAAATACTTTGATTTCGCCCCGGCGGAGAAAGTGAAATCGTAATGCATTAATAACCTCTTCCTTGTTGTAAGTGAACTGTAGCAAATGCATTCAACGAACTTACGAAATTATTTTGAAGCGGTCAAAGACATTGGTGTGTCCAGGTCGTCACAAGTAGACACTGGCGCATTGTTTTTGCGAATGGAAGAAGTAACGTTGCGTTTATCGCTGAGGTCTTCCTCGTTGAGACCGGGGAAGTTCTTCTTGATAAATTTCAGGTATTGCTGAAGCACCTTGGGATCTACTTTGAATGGAGCCACAACATCTAAGCCGTCATCACCTTTTAAAGGAGTGTTGCTGTTCACGCGGGTTTCATTCTGTAAATACCATTTATAGAGGTCAACGATGGCCTTTTGCATTTCAGCTTCTTCCACCTTTTCCACTTTGTTGGAAGACTGGGGCAATCCCCAAATAAAATCTTCCACCCTCGTAGCGGTTTTGGCTTTTGCACCCTTGTCCGGCTTATCGCCGTTGTTATTTGTTTTATCGCCATTATGGGCGAACGCTGCAGCGGTTGTGACTGTACCCAGTATCAACATGAACAACAGCTTTTTCATACGGGTAAGATTTAATGACCTAAAAATACAAAATAACTGAGATATTTTACCCCTAATTGACGAACAGGTACTTCTACGGTACAAACTGCACATATCCAGGTACTAATCGCAGGGTGTGTATTTAAAAGACGACCGTTAAATCAAAAAGTTGCAGCTTTCCCTGAATTATTTCCTCAGTTCCTGCTGGTTCACCTCGAATCTGCCCAAAACCTGTTTCCCCTTGTCCATGAACTCCAGCTTCAGCACCCGCCCCCCTTTGGGGCCTGAAACGCTGATCTGTGCGAAGTTTTGGGTCACTACCAGCGTGCCCGGCACACGGTAGGGATTGTCTTTTTCATTCCCAAGCAGCACCCCTCCCACACCGGAAGTAAGCGGCGAACTGGTGATGTCGTACAGCGGGTAATTATTCTTCCGGGGCAGCTTTACCACCTCGGAATGGTGACGGTCACCCGTCAGGAAGAGGATGCCGGGGATGTGGTTTTGCTCCAGGAAATTCATAAAGTCATGATACTCAACCGGGAAATGATGAAAGCTGTCATAAATGGAGATGGGATTGAGCGCCTGGCTGCCGGTCACGATGATCTTAAAGGAAGCATTGCTGGTGAGCAGGGCGTTCTTCAGCCACTCCATCTGCTGGTCCCCGTACATTTTTTTGGCGGGGTTGGGCTGGCCGTTGACGCTGTCAGGCAGCTCGCCCGCGCTGGACCAGTACCGCCCGTCCAGCAGGAAAAAGTCCACATCGCTGAAGCTGTAGCGGGTGTAAATGCCTTTGCCTTCTTCCCCGAAGCTGGGGTTGGGCCAGTATTGGGAGAACACTTCGCGGCTCTGCTCACGGAAGATGTAGGATTTATTGGAGTTGTTGGGCCCGTAGTCGTGATCGTCCCAAACAGCGTAATGCGGCATGGCTTGCAGGAAACGCTGCAAAACCGGCAGCGACCTGTCGCGGTGGGCGCGGTATTGCAGACCGGGCACGGAATGGTAGTCTGCATCGCGGGTATACCAGTTGTCGCCCAGCCACATCATAAAATCAGCCGGCACGGCGGCCATGGTCTCGAAAATGGAGGAATCGTTGCCATAGGGTTTGCCCGGGCGGTCGTATGCCGGTTCATTAAAATAGGCGCAGGAGCCGGTGAGGAAAGTAAAATCCGGTGCGGGCCGGCGGTTTTGCCAGAGCGTTTTGGTGGAAAAAGCGGATCTTTTCACCGCTTTCCCGTCCAGCAGCACTTCATATTCATAGGCCGTGCCCGGTTCCAGGTTCACGAGCTGTATTTTGACGGGATTGTAGCGTTTGCCCAGTTCCCCGGTAAAACGTTCCGTTCTGGCGGCGGCCGGTTTCCCTTTTTCGTAATACCTAATGGCGGCCTGTTTCACGGAAGGGGCCGCTTCCAGCCAGATAATAACGTCGCGCAGCTCTACAGAACCCGCCATGGGGCCGGCAACGAGGGCTTTCTGCTGGGCTGTGGCCGGCAGTATCCAGAGCAGCAGGAATAAAAAGGAGACGGATCGCATGAAACAGCATTTTATCAAATATAATATTCCCGGCCCCTGCGGAGAAGGGGATTTTGAATAATTTTACGTTAACATGGAAGCATATATCAACTGGAGCGGGGGCAAAGATGCCGCTTTTGCTCTCTGGCAGCTGCGGCAAACGCCCGGGTACGAGGTGAAGCATTTGTTCACCACATTAAGCGGGGCATTCCGCCGCGTGTCTATGCACGGGGTAAGGGAAGAGCTGCTGGACGAGCAGGCCCGGCAAACGGGGCTGCCCGTAAAAAAGGCATTCCTGCCGGAACATGCGTCCATGGAGGATTACAACCATATCATGCGCGAAGCGCTGGACGAGTTCCAGGCTGCCGGGATACGGCATGCCGTGTTCGGCGACATTTTCCTGGAAGACCTGCGGGCCTACCGCGAAAACCAGCTGGCGCAGGCGGGCATGGAAGGGGTGTTCCCGCTCTGGAAGCAGGACAGTGCAACGCTGGTCCGGAACTTCATTGCAGCCGGCTTTAAAGCGGTGATAGTATGCGTAAACGCGAAATATTTGCCGGCTTCCTTTGCCGGGAGACTGATAGATGAAGCCTTCCTCGCCGATCTGCCCCCGGGAGTGGATCCATGCGGGGAGAACGGTGAGTTCCACAGCTTTGTTTTCGACGGCCCCCTGTTTGCCGCGCCCGTGCCGTTCACCATCGGCGAAACCGTGGAGCGGGTATATTCCCCGGCGGGGAACCAGGGCAGCAATTGTTATAAAGATGATGATGGTGATAACTGCTTTCAAAAGGAAGAACCGGCGAATTGGGATACCCGTTTCTATTTCTGCGACCTGCTGCCGGCATAACCGGGATACCGGGCTTTTCTCTATAAAAGAACAAAAGCAATGGAAAAATCCATTGCTTTCGAGAGTCATTTACTGTGCAAGAAGATTCTCGCGGTGTAGGAATATTTGGTTTTTCATAGGACAGTAACCATATAAAAAATTAATACTTTAACAAATATAAAAATAATTAAATAACTACAACTCCTTTCGTTTATAAATTGAAAACCCGCAAAATCTGCCCCTTAAAATGAATTTTTTAAAACTGAAAGGTCATTTTTTGAATAAAATCGAACAAAAAATAACCACCTGCGCAAAATCGGTCTTGGCGGGCCGCAGTGATTTGTTAATGAAAATGCCCTTTTTTGTTAACCCGCTGGAGTCAAGGCGGTAAAAAAGCGCCTTCCTGTTAACATTTAAATTACCCGGGAAATTTAAGAGCAGGGGGAATAATCACTAAACAGCTGTAAGCCTGTTCGTTATAAACGGAATAGATCCCGGCCGTTATTTTTCGCAAAATTTTTAAGAAAGAAGGAGAAGTGAAACTGAATAAAGGCAAAAGATACTTTTATCTCTGGAAGTGGTGCTTTCTTGATTAGGCTGCGAAAAAAATGCATGCAGCTTCAAACGTACCTGTTTGTTCAATTTTTCTAAAAAAAATTTCCGGAAGGCACGAAATGCGCTGCAATTGATTTGCACAATAAAAATTCAAATGAAAGAGGGGAAAAGAAGGCCTTCGCTGAAATCCTTTGTGGGAGAGGGTATAAAAGAAAAAGGGCACTTAGAAAAGCGCCCTCAATTTGTTACTATCCTATGAAAACCCTATTTGTATACAAAGGTATATCTATGTTAACTTTATCTGAAATTTTTAAACCCGAATAACAAATAATTAACAAAGTTTCTATTCGTCACGATCGCCACAAACCCAATACCATCGCAGATTTCAGCGGACCGTTCATTCTCATCTTTTTCACAAAACTTGTTAAACGCTTTTAAAGAAACGGTATTCCACTGCGCTTTCCAATCAGCTGCAACCCATGCTGTTGCCGCAATTCAGGCATTTATAACAGGTTCCTGAACGCACCGTGATGTGCCCGCAGGTGTTACAGGCCGGCGCATCGCTCTGCATGCTGCGCATGTAATCCTGCGTGCTGCTTTCCCCGCTGGATGCCGCTACCGGCTGCGGTTTTACCGCTTTCGGCCCGCTTGAGCCGGAGCTGTTTCCCATCACACGCACGTTGGACAATTCGGGTTTCACCACCGGCTCGTCCCACTCCTCTTCGCCGGTATTGCCCGGCGCATCCAGGATGTGCACAAGGTCTGTTCTGCCCAGGTATTCATAACCCAGCACACGGAAAATATAATCGATCAGCGAAGTGGACGACTTGATGTTCGGGTGATCCACCATGCCGGCAGGCTCAAAGCGCGTGAACACGAACTTATCTACAAACTCTTCCAGCGGCACTCCGTACTGCAAACCTACAGACACTGCGATCGCAAAGCAGTTCATCAGGCTGCGGAGGGTGGAGCCTTCTTTTGCAAGGTCTATGAAGATCTCGCCCAGCGTCCCGTCGTTGTATTCGCCGGTGCGCAGGAAGATGGGCTGCCCGCCCACTTTTGCTTTCTGCGTGAAGCCGCGGCGCTTCCCTGGCAGCGTTTTTCTTTCCACGATGCGCGACAGCGCGCGTTTCAGCGAAGTGTCCGAGCTGGCGATCATCCTTTTGTTCAGCTCTTCCAGCAGCTCGTCTATCGTGAGCTTGTTCATTTCCACGATCATCTGGCCGGGCGCTTCTGTAGCGGGTTCCGCAGCTTCGGCGGATTTTTTCTTTTTGTCGCTTTTGTTGCTGAGCGGCTGGCTCAGCTTGGAGCCGTCGCGGTAAAGCGCGCAGGCTTTCAGGCCCAGCTCCCAGCTCAGCTTATAAGAATCAGCGATCTCTTCCACCACCGCTTCGTTCGGAAGGTTGATGGTTTTGGAAATAGCGCCGGAAATGAACGGCTGCGTTGCGCCCATCATGCGGATGTGGCCGTGGGCGTGGATGTATCTTTCGCCTTTTTTGCCGCATTTATTGGCGCAATCGAACACGGGGAGATGGGCATCCTTGAGGTAGGGAGCGCCTTCCACGGTCATGGTGCCGCATACATAGTCGTTCGCGGCCTCCATCTGCTCGTCTGTAAAGCCCAGCTCATGCAGCAGGCTGAATTCCATGCTGAAATACTGTTCCGGCTTGAATCCCAGTCTTTGCAGGCATTCTTCGCCCAATGTATATACGTTGAACACAAAAGCGATATCGAAAGAAGAGGCCACGGCCGTATCCAGCTTTTTGATCTCTTCGGAGATAAATCCTTTTTCGCTCAGGCTTTGCGGGTTGATGTAAGGTGCCCCGGCGAAGCTGCCGGTGCCTTTTGCGTAATCCACGATCGCTTTGATCTCGTTTTCTTTATATCCCAGGTGCCTCAGCGCGGAAGGTATGGATTGGTTGATGATCTTGAAATAACCGCCGCCGGAGAGTTTTTTGAACTTCACCAGGGCAAAATCAGGCTCCACGCCGGTTGTATCGCAATCCATCACCAGCCCGATAGTGCCGGTGGGCGCAATCACGGTGGCCTGCGCGTTGCGGTAGCCGTGTTTCTCACCCAGCTTCACCGCGTCGTCCCAGGCTTTGGTGGCGGCTTTCAGTAGGTAATCGGGGCAATACCTCGCATTAATGCCTTGTGGCTTGATCTCGATCCCTTCATACGCATCGGCTGCATCATAAGCGGCCGCGCGGTGGTTGCGCATTACACGCAGCATGTCTTCTTTATTCTCGGCGTATTTCGGGAAAGCGCCCAAATGGGCGGCTATTTCGGCGGAAGTTTTATAGGACACGCCGGTCATGATCGCCGTAATGGCGCCGGCGATGCCGCGCGCTTCTTCGCTGTCGTACGCAATGCCGCTCACCATCAGCATAGAGCCGAGGTTGGCGTAACCCAGGCCCAGGGTGCGGTATTCGTAGCTGAGCTGGGCCACTTCTTTGGAGGGGAACTGCGCCATGAGCACGGAAATCTCCAGCACGGTGGTCCACAGCCTTACGGTGTATTCAAATCCCGGTACGTCGAACAGGCTCTTTTCTTCGTTGAAGAAGCGGCGCAGGTTCACGGAAGCCAGGTTGCAGGCGGTATTGTCCAGGAACATGTATTCGGAGCAGGGATTGGACGCGTTGATGCGGCCACCCTGGGGACAGGTATGCCATTCGTTGATGGTAGTATCGTACTGGGTGCCGGGGTCCGCACAGCGCCAGGCCGCATAGGCGATCTGGTTCCAGAGGTCGGCGGCTTTCACGGTTTTCATCACTTTCCCGTTCATGCGGGCTTTCAGCTCCCAATCCCCATCCGCTTCCAGGGCATGGAAGAAGCTGTTGGGGATGCGCACGGAGTTGTTGGAGTTCTGCCCGGAAACGGTGCGGTAGGCGTCTCCTTCATAATCGGAGGAATAGCCGGCTGCGATGAGGGCGCCTACTTTCTTTTCCTCTTCCACTTTCCAGTTGATGAATTCCAGCACTTCGGGGTGATCCAGGTCCAGGCACACCATTTTAGCCGCCCTGCGGGTGGTGCCGCCGGATTTGATGGCGCCTGCCGCCCTGTCCCCTATTTTCAGGAAGCTCATCAGCCCGCTGGAAGTACCGCCGCCGCTGAGCTTCTCGCCTTCGCCGCGGATCTGGGAGAAGTTGGTGCCCACCCCGGAGCCGTATTTGAAGATGCGGGCTTCACGCACCCAGAGGTCCATGATGCCGCCATCGTTCACCAGGTCGTCGCTCACGCTGAGAATAAAGCAGGCGTGCGGCTGGGGCCTTTCGTATGCGGAGGTGGATTTTTCGAGTTTGCCGGTTTTTTGTTCCACGTAATAATGGCCCTGCGGCTTGCCTTTAATGCCGTAGCTTTCGTGGAGGCCGGTATTGAACCATTGGGGGGAATTGGGTACGCAGGCCTGGTTGAGCATACCGTACACCAGTTCTTCATAGAACACCTGCGCGTCTGAAGCGGAAGCGAAATAGCCATATTTTTCGCCCCACACGCGCCAGCAGTTCGCCATGCGGTGAACCACCTGTTTCACGGAGGTTTCGCGGCCCGTGGAGCCGTCTGCCTGCGGTACGCCGGCCTTCCTGAAGTATTTCTGGGCCAGGATGTCCGTCGCTATCTGCGACCACGCCCTGGGCACTTCCACATTATTCATCTCGAACACTACATCCCCACCCGGGTTGCGGATAACGGACGAGCGCATATCATATTCGAACTGATCGTAGGGACTAACACCTTCCCGGGTAAAGTGGCGGGAAAAAGCGAGGCCGCCAGCCTTATTAACTTGATTTTTCATGCCCTAGAAATTTTTAACAGGATTGAACAAAAATTGATACCGATTACACTTTTGGAGTGGGATTACTAAAATAATTTTAAATGCTCTTCACGCCAATTAGTCTTATCCACAGCCTGTGCATAAGGGCGCATTAACAAACTACGGCCGTTAGGCAGTTTAAAAGACCGCTTTTCACCTCAAATCAATTGCAAAATCAATACCATGCATATTTATTTAACCCTGTGCCTTATTAGAAAAAAATTTATACATTTGCTTCAACCGGAACAATGCAAAATTAATGTACAGAAAAATATACAGTTCCTTTATCGAGAGAAAGGCAAAAGGTATAAAGTCATTCGCAGTTCTGATAGACCCTGACAAGGTTACACCTGCGGGGATTGCTGATCTGACTGCCAAATGCACTGAAGCGAAGGTTGATTATATTTTCCTGGGAGGAAGTCTTGTTATCACGAACCATTTAGACGAAGTGGTGCAGCAGATCAAGGCTACCTGTTCCATTCCGGTGATATTATTCCCCGGCAGCCCGTCGCAGGTATCGCGATACGCTGATGCTTTGCTTTATCTCTCCATGATCTCCGGCCGTAATGCTGAATTGCTGATCGGCCAGCATGTGGTTTCGGCCGCCGCTGTAAAAAAGAGCGGGCTGGAAGTGATCTCCACGGGGTATATGGTTATAGACGGCGGCGCTCCTACCACCGTTTCCTACATCAGCAATGCAACGCCCATCCCGGCGGATAAAGATGATATTGCCATGTGTACTGCCATGGCGGGCGACATGCTCGGCATGAAGGTCATATATATGGACGCCGGCAGCGGCGCGCGCAAACCTATTACAGAATCCATGATCCACCGCGTAGCCAGCCAGGTAGAAGTGCCGGTGATCGTTGGCGGCGGCATCCGCGATGCGGAAAAAGCTTACCTGAACTGTAAGGCCGGCGCAGACATCATTGTGGTGGGCAACGCTATCGAAAAAGATACTTCCCTGATCCGCGAGATCGCGGAAGCCGTTCATAGCGCTCCCGTAAAGGCCGCACGTTAACCCCTCTTTCTTCTTTATTATCCCTGCCTGCCATTTTTTGGAAAAAAATTTATTGTCTAGCCGGAAGAATTTGTTAAAAAAATTGCGGAGGTTATATATCTTGTGCATGATTTTATTAACAAACCAAACCAACCAGTAATTACCGGCACCCCGAATGTGCAGTTGTATCCGTGAATTGACGGGAAACCCTGGTATCATAGCAGCATTAGCATTTTCATTCTGTTGTTTTCAGCAACCTTTCCATATTCCAGCAAAATTTTTTAATCGGGCTAGTAATATATTTCTGCCGCCAGGTGGCAATAAAGGCATTATGCGTCTTTATGGCCATTATGGCCTTTTTTCATAAGCATAATTTAACGGGCTGTTCTTTTCAGGACAGCTCTTTGTTTTCAGGCCTATTCCGCTACAGGAAAGGATTTCAGCCAATAAAAAAAGGAAAGGCCGCAACCTTTCCTTCCCTGGATAATATATCTTCCTCTTTGCCTAGAGGCTCATCATTTCCTTAAATTTCACCGCCTGCCTGCGGCTCACTTCTATCTTCTCCCCTCCGCGCATTTCCAGCAGCAGCCCGCCGTTAAAGTAGGTGTCTATCCTTTCTATCATCCGCAGGTTCACGATATGCTTGCGGTTGGCGCGGAAGAACACCCGTTCGTCCAGCCGTTCTTCCAGCGCGTTCAGCGATTTCAGGATCAGCGGCTTGTTGGTCTCGAAATACACGCGGGCGTAGTTGCCCACGCTTTCGAACAGGCGGATCTCCTGGAGCTTCACAAACCAGCAGCGGTCCCCGTCTTTCACGAACACCTGGTCGTTTTCCCCCAGGATGTTGCGGATGCCGGAAGCGGCCGCCAGGCGCTCTTTTTCGTCTACCTGGTGCAGTTTATGAATGGCGTCCGCCAGGCGTTTGGGCTCAATGGGCTTCAGCAGGTAATCCAGCGCGTTATACTCGAACGCTTTGAGGGCATATTCGTCGTAAGCCGTGGTAAAGATCACCTGGGGCGTTCTTTCCAGTTCCGCCAGCAGGTCGAAGCCGGTCTTGTCCGGCATCTGGATGTCGAGGAACAGCAGGTCGGGCCGCAGCGATTCTATCTTTTCCATGCCGTCTTTCGCATTCACCGCTTCCCCTACCACCACGATCTCCGGGTGGTCCGCCAGCAGCTTCTTGAGTTCGCTCCTGGCCAGTCGTTCATCGTCTATGATCAATGCTTTTTTCATGATACAGTCTGTCTTTTTCGGTTGATGATGTGATGTTCGTCCAAAAGACGCCTTAAATATACTGAAATTCAGATAGTTAGAGTATTGGCATTTGTACTTTGGCTTCTACCATGGCATTATCCAGGTTATAGATCTCGAAAGAAGCCCTTTTGCCGAACAGGATACCGAGGCGCTGCCGGGTGCTTGCCAGGCCAAAGCCATTGCCGTTCAGGTCTTCCACGATCTGCCCGGTGTTCCTGATGGTGATCTCGTGGCGCATATCGTGCACATGCGAGCCTATCAGTATCAGCCCTCCGTTCACTTCCCGGGAAATGCCGTGCTTGATGGCGTTTTCCACCAGGGTTTGCAGCATCAGCGGCGGTACAGGCAGTTCCAGCGTTTCCGGGTCTATGTCGTACTGTACTTTCAATCGCTCTTCAAACCTGATATTCTCCAATGCAAGATAATCTTTTACTATGCTCAGTTCGTTTTCCAGGCTCACCGTCTCCGCTTTGTCCGCCTGCATGGAATTCCGCAGGATATTGCTCAGCTCGGTGATGGCCGTCCGCGCGCGGCGCGGGTTTTCGTCTACCAGCGCGCGGATGCTGTTGAGCGCGTTGAAGATGAAATGCGGGTTCAGCTGGCTTTTGATCGTTTTCAGCTCCAGCGTGCGCACAGTGGCTTCAAGCTTCAGCTGGCCCACCTGCGAATTGCGGCTCTCTTCCACGTAATGCCAGAGAAAATAGATCACCGCCCAAAGGGCCATGAATATGGTCTGCGAGAAGAAGGCCCTCATCCAGCTGTCCTTAAAATCGCCGTCCGGCTGGCCGAGCACGAAATGTGAGATACAGGCCAGCAGGAACGAATCCACGATGGAGCACACGAGGATGCCGAAAAAGAAGTAGATCGCCACGTTCTCAAACGGCTTCTCGATCCATTTGTATTTGACGATAACCGCCCTGAATCCATGCGTGATAAGTATCCCCAGCAAACAATAAGAGAGGATGTACTGTACCTGCGCGGCATCTATCTGATAGAAAAAAAAGCCGAAGAACAAGAAAAGAAAGGCATTAGCTCCCCACCCGAGTATCTGGCACCACCAATATTTTGATATGCGTTTAAACATCCATGAAAAGTTAGCAAAGTCTTATGACAAACTTCGCGTCTGACCAAAAATACCACCTGGCCCACAGGGAGTGAACCCAATTTTTATCAATGGTTGCAGGGGCGTTTAAGTGGGAGGCTCGGAATAAGCGTAAAAACATGTATTTTTGGGCATTAAACCCTAATGCTGATATGGAAATTACGGCCGGTCAATTACTGAGCCAGATCGAATACCCGTCTGATCTGCGAAAATTGAGCAAGGAGCAGCTGCACCAGGTGTGCGACGAGCTGCGCCAGTTCATTATTGACGTAGTGAGTGTACACGGCGGCCACTTCGGGGCCAGCCTGGGTGTGGTGGAGCTTACCGTAGCGCTGCATTATGCATTTAATACGCCTTACGACCAGCTGGTGTGGGACGTGGGCCACCAGGCCTACGGGCATAAGATCCTCACCGGCCGGAAGAATGTGTTCCATACCAACCGGAAATACAAAGGCATCAGCGGTTTCCCCAACCGCGGCGAAAGCGAATACGATACTTTCGGGGTAGGCCACTCCAGCACCTCCATCGGGGCGGCGCTGGGCATGGCCATCGCCTCCAAAAATAAAGGTGAGCACGACCGGCAGCATATTGCCGTGATCGGAGACGGCGCCATGACTGCCGGGATGGCCTTCGAAGCGCTGAACCACGCAGGCGTGGCCAATGCCAACCTGCTGGTCATCCTGAACGACAACTGCATGTCCATAGACCCGAACGTGGGCGCCCTCAAGGAATACCTGACCGATATCACCACTTCCCATACCTACAACAAGTTCCGCGACGACGTGTGGAACCTGCTCGGGAAGCTGCCTATCGGCAAGAATTTCACCAGGGACATGGCTTCCAAGCTGGAAGCCAGCGTAAAAGGCATGGTGTCCAAATCCAGCAACCTGTTCGAAAGCCTCAACCTGCGCTACTTTGGCGCGATAGACGGGCACAACATCACCAAGCTGGTGGATACCCTGCAGGACCTGAAGAACATCCCGGGCCCCAAGCTGCTGCATATCAATACCACCAAAGGGAAAGGATATGCGCTGGCTGAAAAGGACCAGACCAAGTGGCACGCTCCCGGCCTGTTCGACAAGATCACCGGCGAGATCTATAAAAAGGTCATAGAAGCCCCCCAGCCGCCCAAATACCAGGACGTTTTCGGCCATACCATCATTGAGCTGGCCGAACTGAATAAAACCATCATGGGCATTACGCCCGCCATGCCTTCCGGCTCTTCCCTCAAATGGATGATGGAGCAGATGCCGGACCGCGCGATAGACGTGGGCATCTGCGAACAGCACGCCGTAACGCTTTCCGCCGGGCTTGCCACGCAGGGCATGACGGTGTTCTGCAACATCTACTCCTCTTTTATGCAACGGGCTTACGACCAGGTAGTGCACGATGTGGCCATCCAGCACCTGCCGGTGATCTTTTGCCTGGACAGGGCGGGCCTTGTGGGGGAAGACGGCGCCACGCACCACGGCGCATACGATATTCCCTACATGCGCTGCATCCCGAACATGATCGTGAGCGCGCCCATGAACGAAGAAGAGCTCCGCAACCTGATGTATACCGCACAGCTCCCGTCCAACAAATCGCCCTTCGTGATCCGCTACCCGCGCGGCGAAGGCGTGATGCCGGACTGGCGCAGGCCTTTCTCTGAAATAAAAGTAGGCACGGGTCGCAAGATCCAGGACGGCCGCGATGTTGCCATTCTTTCCCTCGGCCACCCGGGCAACTTTGTGACCGAAGCCATGAAAGAACTGATGACGGACGGGCTGCAACCCGCGCATTACGACATGCGCTTCGTGAAACCGCTGGATACCGGCATGCTGCATGATATCTTCCAGCGTTACGACCGCGTGATCACCGTTGAAGACGGCGCGCTCCAGGGCGGCTTCGGTAGCGCAGTGCTGGAATTTATGGCGGATAATGATTACAAGGCGGAAATAAAGCGCCTGGGCATCCCCGACCGGTTGATCGAGCACGGGAAACCCGCCGAATTGCAGCGCGAAGCAGGCTACGACGCTGCCGCCATCGCTTCGGCCGTACGCGAGATGCTTCGCAGTAAAATAACCGTTCACTCCAGCTTATAAAGGCCGTACACGTCCCGGGCCGCTGGTCCGGGACGTCTTTTATCATGCGCGACCTCTACATACAACTACGCATTACCCGCATTATCCAGGAAACGCCGGACGCCTTCACTTATCATTTTGAAAGTGCGGACGGGAAGCCGGTGAAATATCTTGCCGGGCAGTTCCTTACCTTCCTGGTTCAGCTGCACGGCACCGAATACCGCCGTTCCTATTCCCTCAGCTCCACACCGGGCATAGACGATTTCCTGGCCGTTACCGTCAAACGCATTGCCAACGGGGAAATTTCCCGTTATATCCTCCGCAGCTGGATGCTGGGTGATGTGGTCACTTCGTTGCTGCCTTCCGGGCGTTTTACGCTGGACAGCGAGCCGGCGCTTCACCGCGATATCATCCTGCTGGGCGCGGGCAGCGGCATCACTCCCCTCTTCTCCATCCTGCAGCAGGCCCTGCATACGGAAAAAGCGGCGCACATCACGCTCATTTACAGCAACCGCGACGAGAAGAACGCCATCTTCCGCGAACGCCTCCTGGAGCTGCAATCGAAGTTCCCCGAGCGTTTCACCATCGTCTGGCTTTACAGCGATCCCGCCGATGCTTCCGGCGTTTACCGGCGTATGAGCAACAGCCTGCTGGAAATGATCGCGCCGAAGCACCTGCATTACCCGCGGGAAGCGGCACAGTTCTACATTTGCGGCCCGGCGGAATATATGCGGATGGCGCAGTTTACGCTTATATTCATGGGCTTCCGGGAAGACCAGCTGCACAAGGAAAATTTCGTGGTGAACACCGAGGCGAAGATCGCGCGCGTACAGATACCGCAGGATACCACGCTGAAGCAGGTGCACCTGAAACATGCAGGCAACGTACAAACGCTGATGGTGCCCGGCAATGAGAACATCCTGCATGCGGCGCTGCGCCAGCAGGTAGCCTTGCCTTACAGCTGCAAAGGCGGCGTTTGCGGCTCCTGCATTGCCACCTGCACACAGGGAAAGGTCTGGATGTCCGTCAACGAAGTGCTGACCGAAAAAGAGCTGGCAAAAGGGCTTGTGCTTACCTGCACCGGTTATGCGCAGACGGATGAAGTAATGCTGGAGTGGTAGTGAAAAACAAACACCTTTGTGGCCCAAACCCGCTACAGGTCTAAATTGGCCAGTTCCCCGAATTTACCTACATTCAACACTCAAACTACTGAGATGAGCCATACTGCGTTGAAAACCGCAAGCCTTTTCCTGGTCTTCGGGCTTATCTGGCTGGCGGGCTACAACCGTTTACTGGTGCCGTTTACACAGTTATTCCCAGGCCTGGGCCCCGGGTTGCTGCCCTACTTGATGAATGCCTTTTTTATTGTTGTTTCCACTGTTCTCATCTACTTCATTATCCGTCACGATTTCCTGCGCAACAACACCTATTCCACCCAATACCGGCAGCTGTTCTACGAGCACCCGGTGCCGATGTGGATCTACCAGTGGGGTACGTTGAAATTCCTGGCGGTGAACAATGCGGCGGTCAGCAAATACGGTTTCAGCAGGAAGGAATTTGAAGCGATGGACATCCTTTCCATCCGTGAGCCGTCGTCTATCCCGGCGGTGCTGGACGATGTGAAGCGGACCGATAAAAACCTGGACTACCGCGGCATCTGGCAGCACAGGAAGAAGAACGGCGAATTGTTTTACGTGGAATTGTATTCACATACCACCCGTTACAATGGCAAAGAAGCGCGTATCGTGATGGCGATAGATATTGATTCGGAAGTGCGCAACACGATCAAAGCGAAAGACATTGGCACGCGATACGAACTGCTGGCGCAGGTTACGCAGGATTGTATCTATTACTGGGACCTGCTTTCAGGGCGGGTTACGCGCAACCACGGACCTGCGACCATGTTCGGATACAAAGAAGAAGAGGTACTGGAGCATGTGGATTGGTGGAAAGAAAATGTTCATCCCGAAGACATTCAACAGGTGATGGATTCTTTCGGGGAATGCCTGCAAAGCAAGAGCATGCACTGGAATACCGCATACCGTTTCCGTTGTGCTGACGGGAATTACAAGTATGTGCTGGACCGCGCGCATGTCCTTTACAACGATCATGGAAACGCTATGCGCGTGATAGGGGCTATACAGGATGTGGACGAGTCGATGCGGCACGAGGAAGAACGCCGGCAGTTCATCCGCCTGTTGCAGGAACAGAATGAAAAGCTCCAGGAAATTGCGCGCATCAATTCACATGAAATACGGCGGCCCGTGTCCAACATCATGGGCATACTGGCCATGCTGGACCTGGAAAAGAATGAACCTGCGCTGAACGGCCGGCTGTTCGGGCTCCTGCAGCAAAGCACGGCAGAGCTGGACGCTACCCTGTTCAGGATACGGGACAAACTGCAGCAAATGAGAGAATAATAAAACCCAGGCTAACGGAACGATTCAAACCGGGAAAACTCCCCTCTCAGCTCATCATGTAATTTGTGAAATACCTGCATGCGGTCGTGCAGCCGGTCGTAGTCGTCTACGGGCCTGTCGTGGTGAATGATTGCCGGGCGGCCGTACCCCATCGATTTTGCGGATTGTTTCAGATCGTGGAACATTTCATCAGCTACTTCCAACTGGCGGATGAACTGGTTCTGAAAGTGCTCTATTTCCACCATTCTTTCATGGTTGGCCTGGCGGGCGCCGGCCATTTCTTCTAACCTGTTCCTCATTGTGCGCAGGCTGCCACGCACCTGGTCTACTTCGCCTTTCCAGGCACTCAGCTGTGCCTGCAGGTCAGATGACTGTGTTGGTACTTCCATGAGATATTGATTTAAGTTAAATGTTTGACGAGCGTAACCATCATACATCCATGCTGTTAAGTCAATATGTCCATTCCCTTCACTTCTAATTTACGACACTTTTCATTACGGGTAAAAATAAACCCGGTGGAATTTATCCACCGGGCTGAATCCTTTCTACACAGCCATCGGCAGGTCCATGAGCAGGAATTCCGTATTCTCCAATGTTGTAACATTCAATTGTTCCAGGTCTGTAACTGCAATGGCATCGCGCGCGCCAAGGGTTTCGCCGCCGGCTTCCAGGCTGCCGGAAAGCACGAACAGGTATACGCCGTTGCCTTCCTGTTTGGGCTGATATCCAAACTGCCGGCCTTTATCGAAGTTGCCGAGGCTGAACCAGGCATCCTGGTTGATCAGCAGGGTATCGTTGTTCTCTTCGGGCGATACCACCAGCTGCAGTTTGTTCTGCCGGCCGGCGGGATCGAATGTTTTCTGGTCGTACCGCGGCGCGATGTCGCGCTTCTTGGGGAAGAGCCATATCTGCAGGAATTTCACCGGTTCTGTTTTTGAAGCGTTGAACTCCGAGTGCTGTATGCCCGTGCCCGCGCTCATGATCTGTACGTCGTGCTGGTTGATGATCTTGTGGCGGCCGGTATTGTCCTTATGTTCCAGCGCGCCGGTCAGGGGAATGCTGACGATCTCCATGTTGTCGTGCGGGTGCGCGCCAAAGCCCATTCCGCCTTTTACTGTATCATCATTCAGCACGCGCAATGCACCGAAGTGAATGCGTTCAGGGTTGTAATAACCGGCGAAGCTGAAAGTGTGATAGCTCTGTAACCAGTTGTGGTCTGCAAATCCGCGGGTGTTTCCGCGATGAATAACTGTTTTCATAATGTCCTCCTGTATTTTCTATTGCAAATTTCCGCATAAAACAGGCGCTGCGCAATGGACATTCCGGCTAAAAGGGTGGACAATTTATTCTCTTTGAAACAAAGGAGGGATAAGGGTTTCAAGACAACGCCCCTGCTGCAAAAACAAAGGCCGGATCATGTCGTCCGGCCTTTGATATGCTGTATGCTGAAGCGGCTTACACCAGCTTTGCATCCATGGTGATCTCGGTGTTGAGCAGCTTTGAAATGGGGCAGTTCAGCTTTGCGTCTTCCGCCATTTCAGCAAACTTGGCGGCATCCAGGCCGGGTACGCTGGCAGTTACTTCCAGGTGAATGTTGGGAATGGCGCCCGCTTCGAAGGTCACAATGCTCTTCGTGTCTATGCTGGTGGGGGTAAGGCCCGCGCCGGAAATGATGAAGCTCAGCTTCATGCTGAAGCAGCCTGCATGCGCGGCAGCGATCAGCTCTTCGGGGTTGGTGCCGATGCCGTCTTCAAAGCGGCTTGAAAAAGAATACTGGGTATCTTTCAGTACGCCTGTTTGTGTGGAAACCGTGCCTTTCCCTTCTTTACCGGTGCCTTTCCAATTGGCAGTTGCGGATCTTTTCATGAGTTAAAATTTTTTATTTGGGTGAATTATGAACGATAAGAGGTCTTAAAATTAATGAATTGGAATTAAAAAAACCGGGCGAATTGCTTCACCCGGCTTTACCTAAAACCCTGACAACCTTACTACACTTAATTCTATAAATTCCTTCGCATTTCTCTCCATTCCCTGCATGCTGCATTTACCGTCTCCCCGCGCTATAACCAACCGCCGCAACTACAACCCTGCGCAGGTTCCTGTCTTCCAGTCCTGATTTCATCGTAAGCAGCCGCGTTACATCCTTTCACCAGGCACACTATCGTCAGTGATCTTTATCTTATTGTTAAGCTTGTTTTACCAGCTGTACGCCAAGAATGAGGCGCACATCGTCGCTCACTACCAGGCCGCCGGCTTCTGTGGTGGCAGACCAGGAAAGACCGAAGTCTTTGCGGTTGATCTTGCCGGTCAGCTCAAAGCCTGCTTTGGTCTGGCCCCAGGGGTCTACGGTGATGCCGTTGTATTCCACGTTCAGTTCTACGGGTTTGGAAACGCCCCGGATGCTGAGATCGCCTTTCAGGATGAAATTTTCGGCGTCTTTTTTCTTCACTTCGGTAGAGGTGAAAGTAATTTTCGGGTGATTGGGGGCGTCAAAGAAATCGGCGCCCTTCAGGTGCTCATCCCTTTGTGCGTTCTTTGTGCTCACGCTGTTCACGTTGGCTTCGAAGGAGATCTTCGCATCGGAGAAATCTTCCGCGCCGGCTTCAACGGTAGCGTCGTATTCCGCAAAGTGGCCTGTCACGTTGGTGATCATCAGGTGTTTCACTTTAAATTCGATCTCGCTGTGTAAAGGATCAATTTTCCAGGTTGTCATTTTGTTTGGTTTTAAAGTTTTGTGTGATTTATTATCAGGATCTAATTCAGGCGTCCCATTTTGCCGTTGTTGTAATCTTCCACGGCCTGCACGATGTCTTCTTTCGTATTCATCACGAAGGGGCCGTAAGAGAAAACCGGTTCGTTGATCGGCTCGCCGTTCAGCACCAGCAGCGAAGCATCGGTAACGGCGGTAACCGTGATCGTTTCGCCTTTGGTGTCAAACACCGCGAGCTGCACGCCTTTGGCGGTATGCGTATCGTTGAAGCGGGCTTCGCCCTTCAGTACCACGATGCCGGTGTTGTAACCGTCCGGCAGCGTCAGCTCTATGCTTTTGCCGGCTTTCAGCTGTACATCGAACAGGTTCAGCGGGGTAAAGGTTTTTGCAGCTCCTTTTTGTCCATCAAATTCCCCGGCAATTACACGGAGGTAACTTCCGTCTCCCAGGTCCGCCACCGGTATATCTTTCTTTTCGAGGCCCTGGTAGCGGGGCGGGTCCATTTTATGGGCTTTGGGCAGGTTCACCCAGAGCTGCACCATTTCAAGCGTGCCGCCGCTGCGGGTGAATTCGCGCTCGTGCTTTTCTTCATGCACCACGCCGGAGGCAGCCGTCATCCACTGCACGTCGCCGGCACCGATCTTGCCGGAATTGCCGCCGGAATCGCGGTGCTCCAGTGCGCCCTGGTAGGCGATGGTCACCGTTTCAAATCCGCGGTGCGGGTGCTCGTCCACACCGCGCGGCTGGTCCGAAGGCGGGAAATAATGCGGCGCAGCATAATCAAGCAGGAAAAAGGGGCTGAGCTGCCTGCTGCCGATGCGGTTGCCGTTCGGGAAGAGGTTCTGCACCCTGAATCCGTCGCCCACCATATGGGTCTGGGCGCCTTCGTAAATTTTTGCTACTTGTTTTGTGCTTTTCATATTGTGTATCTCCTTAAAGACAACACAAAATTACATGTTGTAACACCTAATAGAAATGGATAGAAAGCGTTAAAGGGTGTACTTTTTTATGTGGCGCGGCGATTGATCGGGCATGTTGAGGCCGGTAAAAACAAAATGTCCCGGAATATCTATCCCCGGGACATCGTAATAAACTGAAAATCAATACATTTATACTCTCGCCAGTTCCTTGAATTCGGAGGGGGACTGGTTCGTGTACTTTTTAAAGAAGCGGGAGAAATAATGCGGGTCCTCAAACCCCAGCTTATAGGCGATCTCCTTCGCCGTAAGGTCGGTGTTATAAAGATAGCGCTGGGCTTCCAGGATCACGCGGTTACGGATGTGCTCGCCGGCGGTGATGCCGGACAGCGACTTGCTGATCTCGTTCAGCAGCACGGGCTTTATATGCAGTAACGCGGCGTATTCGGACACGTTCTTCAGCTCCTTGTACTTTTCCTCGATCAGCGTCTTAAAGTTCATAAAAAGGGCGCTGTTGTGCTTTGCCTGGTATTCCGGTATCACGGCCACCGGCGTGGTGGTATGCCGCGAAGCCACGATCAGGAAATATTGCAGCAGGTTCTGGAAAGCCACCGCATAGCCGGGCGCTTTGCCCTCTATTTCCCGCATCATGCGCTGTACCATCCATTCCAGCTCCTTTTCATCGTCGGGGTCGCTCAGGTGTATCACGGAACTGAAGGCGTCGTTCACAAAAAGGCCTTTGCGCACGCTGGCCATGTCCGACTGGTCGCTGGGGCACATCAGGGAGTCGTGAAAGGCGATCATATAACCGTCCACCTTCTCCGAAAGCTTCAGCTGGTGCACCTGGCCGGGCGCGAGGAAAAACAGCGTATTGCGTTTTACCACGTGGGTCACCGTATCGATCGTGTGGGTAAGCTCACCTTTTTTGATCCAGTAAATGGTGTAGAAGTTGTGCCGGTGCGGGGCGGACTGGTGGTCGAAAAAAGCGCAGCCCAGGTTGCAAAGCGTGGACACGCTGAACTCATACTGCTCGTCCGCCACGTGGGCGTATTCTGATAGTGAAACTACCCCGATCTGTTCTTTTTTTTCCGCCATATGTTTAATCTTCAAATACTACGGGAGCGTCTTCCGGCCTTTCGGAAGGATCCACGTAGTCGATGATAAAGTTATTCCTGCCCTCGCCCACCATAATGCTCAGGTATTTGGCCTGCACCAGCTCCAGCATGCCCAGGAACAGGAAAATGGCATGCACGCGGTCTTTACAGTGGTCGAATATCTTTTCGAAAGCCATGGTCTTTTCGGTACGCGCCAGGTCCATCATATATTCCCTGGAGCCTTCCATGGTGTAATCGTATTTGTACACAACGTGCTGCGGCTTGTTGCTGCGCTCTTTCACGCGCTGCATCACCTTTTCGAAAGTTTTGGTGAGCTTGAAGAGCGTAAGCGTCTGCACTTCGGAGCCTTCGCTGGTAGCCTCCCCTATTTCGGCGAGCTCCTTCGCGATATTCCCTCTTTTTACCTGCAGCATACGGTCCGCTTCCTGCTCTGCCAGCTCGGCGGCGGCCTGCTTGAAGCGTTTGTATTCAAGTATCTTGTCCACCAGCTCCTGGCGCGGGTCTATCTCGTTCCCCGCTTCGTCCAGCTCCTTGCGCGGCAGCAGCATTTTAGCCTTGATGCGCATGAGGGTGGAGATGAAGAGGATGAACTCGCTGGCCAGCTCGATGTTCAGGTTTTCCATGTGGTGGATGTACTCCAGGAAGTCCTTGGTGAGGCCGAAGATGGGTATATTGTATATGTCCAGCTCATCCCTTTCAATGAAGAACAGCAGCAGGTCGAAAGGGCCTTCGAACTGGGGGAGCTTGATTTTATATATTTCCGGGTCGTTACTCATATTTTAAATAATAAAACCTGCCGGGCGGGGCCGACAGGTTTATCAAAAATAATGAATTTCCGGGGGAATCAGAATTTAGCCGTCAGACCCACGCCGATCGTCTGCTTGATCTGCAGCCGCGGCCCCATGGCGCCGGTTTCCTTGTTCTCGAACACCCGCACATCGTCGTCGTAGATCATATCCACGCTGATATTGGCTGATATCCACTTATTTACCTTCAGGGCGATCAGGTTGGTCCAGAACACGTCGATATTGCCGGGATTGTGCTTATAGTTGGAAAACAGCTCCAGCTTGGATTTGTAGGTCACATTTTTCATGATCTCCTTGTTCCAGGTGGCGGATACGTAGGCGCCGAACTCGGATTTCACGTGTTTGCCGGTGTCTACCCCGTAGGAGCCTTTGGCGGAAAGGGTATCGTCCATTACCACTACCCAGCGGGCGGTGATGGGGGACATAAAGAGCGAAAATTCGTCGTTCGGCTTAAAATCCACGCCTGGAGAGAGGATAATGTAAGCCGGGGCGAAGAATTTGGACACGAATTCCTTGGTGGAGTCTGTCGGGTAAAGGTACCCTTCAGTGAACTGGGTGCGGAGGTTGAACAGGCCGCTCAGGTACCAGTTCTTACCGATCTCATACCCGTATTTGGAGGTGAAATCTATCCGGTCGTCGCTTTTGCGGGTGCCGAGGCTGGTGGTGTTCACGTAGCCATAGGCCAGGTCGATGTTATTGTCCCAGTTGTGCCGGTCCTTTTTGTAATTGGCAAAGCCGGCGAAAGTGGCCAGCATGGAAAGGGAGAGCTTGTCGCCGCCCGCGGCCCAGTTGGTGAGCGATCCCTGGTTGAAGGTGAGGCCGAAGGCGCCGCCTTTTTTCCATAGCCTGCCGGTGGTGTCTTTTTCGGTGTTCTTGAGTTTCCCGGCAGCTTCCTCGCGGATTTTTTTCATGCTGTCGTCTTGCGCTTTTACGGTAACGCATGCCATTACGCACACCGTTAAGAGCCATTTGATTTTTTTCATGATACGATCGGTTATACAGGTGTAATAGTGAACGGTTGGCCGCATGGGCAGCCAACCGTTGTATTAAAAAAGAGGTGTATTATTTTTGTTTGAGCTCGTCGCGTATCTCCATCAGCAGTTTCTCCTGCGTGGTGAGTACGGGTTCTGCAGGCGCAGCGGGTTCTTCTTTTTTCATCCGGTTGATGCCTTTGATCACGAGGAACAGCGCGAAGGCGATGATAATGAATTCAACGCACGACTGGATAAACAAACCGTATTTGATCTCAGCGGCTCCCACTTTTACTGCGAGTCCTTTGAAATCAAAACCGCCGATCAATACACCAACAATGGGCATCAGGATAGCATCCACGAGTGCGCTTACAATCTTCCCGAAAGCGGCACCGATCACGATACCTACCGCCAGGTCGATCACATTTCCCTTCATGGCAAATGCTTTAAATTCACTGAAAAAAGACATACGCTAAGGTTTTAGAGTTAAGAAAATGGTGCTTTAACGTCTGCAAGATTAATGATTTATACTTTTTTCTCCGCATTATTTTTGTTTTGGGGCAGCTTCGGGAACTTCATTTTCAGCGATTTCAGTGTATCCCTTACCGTTTGCGCGATCAGGAATTCCTTGTACCAGTTATGGTCGCTCGGCACAATGATCCACGGCACTTTATTGCAATTCCTGAACACGTCCTCATACATTTTCCAGTACGTTTTGAAAAGCTTTGCTTCGGCAAAATCCTTTTCGTTGTACTTCCACATTTTCCTCGGGTCCTGCGTGCGTTCTTCCAGGCGGGCCTGTTGCGCGCCGGGAGACACGTGCAGGTAGAATTTCAGGATATGCGTATTGTTATGCTCCTCCAGCAGCTGCTCGAACCCGTTGATGGCAGCAAAACGTTTCTTCGCCGTATCATCGTCTATCCATTTATGCACCCGCTGCACCAGCACATCTTCGTAATGCGAACGGTTGAACACCTGTATCATGCCTTTCGCCGGCGCATGCTGGTGGATCCTCCAGAGGAAATCATGATCCAGTTCCAGCTCGGTGGGCGCTTTGAAAGGCTGAACGGTTACGCCCATGGGGTTCATGGTGCCGAACACGTCCCTGATCACGCCGTCTTTGCCGCTGGCGTCCATGCCCTGTAATACAACCAATAAGCTGTGTTTATGTTCAGCATAGAGCAGGTTTTGCAGCTCGTCCAGCTCTTCAACAATAAGTTTTAGCGCTTCCTTGGTCTTTTCCTTGTCAGCTTTTTTAGGTGCGGTGGTTGCAATGTCAGCGAGTTTGATCTGAGGCATAAGCGGATGTTTTCTAAATTTAATCAAATTACCGGATGCCGGGAATCGGTATCTTTGCGGTTCTATGAACCAACGCGTGCTTAACTGGGGAATCTTCCTGCTGCTGTCACTCACCTGGGGCAGTTCTTTCATTTTAATGAAACTGGGGCTTGAATCATTCAGCCCGTACCAGGTGGCCAGCATCCGGCTGATATCCGCAGGGCTTGCGCTGCTGCCGGTCTTCGTCCGCTACATCGGGCAAACGCCGGCTAAAAAGATCCCGGTGATCATCCTTTCCGGTCTATTAGGTAACGGAATTCCCGCGTATTTGTTCTGTATTGCCGAAACCCGGATAGACAGCTCGCTGGCGGGCATGCTCAATTCCTTCACCCCCGTGTTCGCCCTGATCTTCACCGTCGCCCTCTTTCACGCGCCGGTAGCGAAGCGGCAGCTAACGGGGCTGGCTATTGGTTTTGTTGGCGTCATCTGCCTGTTCCTCGCCAAAGGGATCGATGCGAATGCTTACTGGTATTATGGTTTCTTCGTGATCATGGCTACTGCCTGTTACGGGTTGAACATTGCGCTGGTGCATCATTACCTGAAAGAGTTCGCTTCCCTGCAGCTGGTGTCGGTCTCTTTATTTTTCATGGCGCTGTTTGCCCTGCCTGTTTTGCTCTTCAGCGATTTCTTCACTGTTTTCGGGAAGGCTGAAGGGGCTTACACCAGCCTGGCGGCCAGCGTAACGCTTGGCTTGTTGGGTACCGGCGTGGCTTCCATCCTGTTCTACCAGCTTATCCGCTCGGCCGGGGCCATCTTCGCGTCTATGGTTACATACGGCCTGCCCGTTGTGGCCATCGGCTGGGGCTTCCTGGCGGGGGAAGATATCAATTCCCTGCAGGTGATCTGCCTGGCGGTGATCATGGGCGGCGTTTACCTGGTGAACCGTAAATAAAAAGAGACGGGCTGTGAACCCATCTCCTCCTGGTATTTTTCAAGCGGCATTAAATTGCCATGATCTCCTTGTCCTTTGCCGCGCAATGCTTGTCGATAATGCCGATGTATTTGTCCGTCAGCACCTGTACTTCTGCTTCGGCATCCTTCGCGATATCTTCACTCAGCCCGTCTTTCTGCAATTTCTTGATCGCTTCAATGCCGTCGCGGCGGATGTTGCGGATGGCTACTTTCGCATGTTCGCCTTCGCCGTTCACTCTTTTCACCAGCTCTTTACGGCGTTCTTCCGTAAGCGGCGGCAGGAATAAGCGGATAATGATGCCGTCGTTCTGGGGGTTCAGCCCGATATTGGATGCAATGATCGCTCTTTCGATCGGCTGAAGCATGTTTTTTTCCCAGGGCTGGATGGTAAGGGTGCGGGCGTCGGCAACGCTTACGTTGGCAACCTGGTTGAGGGCGGTAGGCGCACCATAATAATCTACGGTAATGCCGTCCAGGATCTGGGGATTGGCTTTACCGGCGCGTATCTTGGTCAGCTCGGTTTCCAGGTGCGAAATAGCCTTTTGCATGGAATCTTTTGCATCATCCAGGATTAAATTAAGTTCGTCTTGCATAAGAATTAATACTTAAAGTGCTTGCAAACCTACATGAAATCTTTTAATCATCAAAGGATGAGCAACAGTTGGAACGGCTTGAAAGGAAGTGATGTTTATTTGTCCTGCAGCACGGATTCGGTATTCACGCGCAGAATTTTCGGCTTGGTAATGCTGGGCCTGCTGTCTGCCACTTCGGTTGCAGCCACCATAGCCGGCTTGGGAGTTTCTCTCCGTTTTTTCAGGAAAAAGAGGGCAGTGGTTGCGGCAAACGCCAGGCTGCCGGTAAGCAGCAGGAGGTAAGTGGTACCTATATTCTGAAGGCTGTAGGCCATGAAAATGAAAGCGATGTTGGAGAGCACGGCGATCAGCGTAGCCTGGCTATGCGTAAGCCCCAGGGCCAGCATGTAGTGGTGAATGTGATGCCGGTCTGCCGTGAACGGGGAACGCCCGCGGCTCATCCTGATGGCAAATACACGCAGCGTGTCGAACAGGGGGATGATCAGCACGGCAAAAGCGATGGCGGGAACGGCCTGCAGCGGGAAGGTACCGGCAGGGTTACCGGCCACTTCTATGAATTTCACGATCAGGGTTGCATTCACAAGGCCTACCAGCAGGGAGCCGGTGTCGCCCATGAAGATCCTGGCCGGGGTAATGTTATAAATGAGGAACGCCGCCAGGCCTGCTGCTAATGCAAAGCCCATTACGGCATACAATACTTCGTTCACATACAAAAAGTAAGCACCCAGCACGGCTGAAACCAGGAGGCCTACACTGCCCGCCAGCCCGTCAATCCCGTCTATCAGGTTAAAGGCATTCACGACAACAATGAAGGTGAAATAGGTGAGCAGCAGGCTGAAGTGATAAGGCAGCTCGCCGATGCCAAAAGCGCCGTACATGTTCCTGATCTGCAGGTTACCGAGATAAATGATGGCAAAAGCAGCCACCAGCTGGCCTATGAGCTTTTTTACAGGGGAAAGGCCCACGATATCATCCTTCATACCTACGATGAAAATGATGAAAAACGCTGCCAGAAGATATTGCAATGGGAAAGTCTGCTGTGAGGGAACACAAACGGCGGTAGCCAGCACGAAACCGGCAAAGAATCCCAAACCACCTAAAGTGGGGATCCGTATTTTATGCGATTTGCGCTCATCTGGTTCGTCATATAGATGTTTCAACTCCGCCACCCTGATCAGAACCGGGATAGCAAAATAGGTTATAACGAAACTCAGGACAGTCGCGATAATTACATTCTCCATACGGGGGGTTGTGGTGCAAAGATATTAATTTCAGTGATATGCGTATCAAAAAATTTTAAAGCTCAAAGATTTATGCCATCCTTGGAAAAAATCACTCAATACGCTGAGAATCTGGGTAATTTCTTATTACTTTTGCGGCTCATAAAATGCCAATTATCATGCCAGAACTGAAAGATATCGCCACGCAGATCAGGCGGGACATTGTACGGATGGTACATGCCGTACAAAGCGGTCACCCCGGTGGTTCCCTGGGTTGTACGGAATTCTTTACTGCCTTGTACTTCAAGGTAATGGAGCACACCCCCGTACCCTTCGATATGGATGGTAAGGACCAGGACCTGTTTTTCTTGTCAAACGGACACATTTCCCCCGTGTTCTACAGTGCCCTGGCCAGGTCCGGTTATTTCCCGGTATCTGAACTGGCTACTTTCCGTAAAATAGATTCCCGCCTGCAGGGCCACCCCACCACCCACGAGCATCTGCCCGGCATAAGGGTAGCCAGCGGCTCCCTGGGCCAGGGTATGAGCGTAGCCCTCGGCGCAGCCCTCAGCAAAAAACTGAATAAAGACCCCAAGATCGTATACTCCCTCCATGGAGACGGCGAGCTTGATGAAGGCCAGAACTGGGAAGCCATCATGTTTGCCGCGCACCACAAAGTGGATAATATTATCGCCACGGTTGACTACAACGGCCAGCAGATAGACGGTCCTACAGACAAAGTAATGGGCCTTGGCGACCTGGATGCCAAGTTCTTCTCCTTCGGCTGGAAAGTGCTGCAAATGAACGGAAACGATATGGACGATGTGCTTGCCACGCTCGCAAAAGCCAAAAGCCTTACCGGCAAAGGCCAGCCCATTGTTATTCTCATGAAAACTGCCATGGGTAAAGGTGTGGACTTCATGGAAGGCTCCCACGAATGGCATGGCATCGCTCCTAACGACGAACAGCTGGCCAAAGCATTGGCGCAGTTGCCTGAAACACTGGGCGATTATTGATCCGTTAAATCAAACATTGAAATATAAAGCGCGTCCGGGCTGAGCCGGGACGCGCTTTTTTTATGGATGGGTCAGGTAGCTTTGAGCGCGATCTCCTGCCGCGCCGCCCTTTGCGCAGGGTACCAGCTCGCCAGCACGCCTATTACGAGAATGGTAATGATCACCAGGATAAAATCCTCATAATGCATTTCAACAGGGAATGCATCGATCAGGAAAGAACCGCCGCCGAGTTTGATCAACCCGAAATGTTGCTGCAATAAACAGATGGTGATGGCCAGGCTGAACCCGATGATGCTGCCGGCCCCCGCGATGATGAGCCCTTCCAGGAGGAATATCCGTTGGATGAGGCTGTTTCGCCCTCCCATGGCTTTGAGGATGGTGATGTCTTTTTGTTTTTCTATGACGAGCATAGACAGCGAGCCGATCATATTGAAGGCCGCGATCACGAGTATGAAACTGAGGAAAACGTATACGACCCATTTCTCCGTTTGCATCACGTTGTAAATGGTCGCGTTCTGTTCCACGCGGGTCTGCACCTTCACTTTTTCGCCGAGCAGCTCTTGCAATGCGCGTTTTGTTTTTTGTTCTGAAAAGCCCGGCAGTACAGCTATTTCAAGGGAAGTTACTTCCCCGGGCTGCATGTCGAGCAGGCTGCGGAGGAAGTTGATATCCACCAGCACATATTTGCTGTCGAATTCCTGCTGTATCGCGAAAGTGCCCGCAGGATAAATGACGCCTGAATTCACGGCCTGTTCGGGCAGGGCCGTGCTGAAAACGGCCTCGTCGCGTTTTGGCATGTACACGTTCACCGGCACGCTGCTGTGCTCCACATCCACGCCCAGCGCGCTTTCTATGCCAAGGCCCACAACGGCCTGGTAGCCGGTTTCATGGGAAATGTCGTATGCGCCGCGGATGATCTTGTCCTGCACGCCGGCAACATGCGAAAAAGCGCTGTCTACGCCTTTCAGCACCGCTATCGTTTGTTCGTTCCCGTTACGCAGCACCGCTTTTTCCTCGATGCTGGCGGAAAGGTTTGCCACGCCGCGGATGCGCGCAACCGCCTGTAATTGCTCCGGTGTGAAAAGGATGGTTTTGCCGGTGGCCGGCACTACTTTTAAAGTGGGGTAAAAAGAAGAATAGAGGGATTTCACGAGGCCGGTGAACCCGTTGAACACGCTGAGCACGGTGATGAGCGCGGCGGTGCCTACGGCAATGGCGCCAACGCTCACCCATGCAATGATATTGATGGCGTTGGTGGATTTACGGGCCCGGAAGTAACGAAGTGCGAATTGCCAGATCATTTCTTCTCTTTCTCTTCGTTGATCTTTTTAAAGAGCTCTTCCATCTTGAACACATGATCCAGCGTATCGTCCAGGAAGAAGGTGAGCTCAGGCACGCGGCGAAGCTGCTTGCCCACGCGGTTTCCCAGCTCGCGGCGTATCTCGCTCATTTTCTCGTTCATCCGCCCCAGCATTTCCTCGGGAGATTTTATCTGGAACATGCTTAAATAAACCCTCGCTTCCAGCAGGTCGGGGGTCATCTTAACGGATGAGATCGAGATCATCCCTCCTTCTGTTACGTTGAATCCCATGCGCATGAAAATATCGCTGAGTTCCTGCTGCACCAGCTGCCCTACCTGTTTTTGCCTTTTTGTTTCCTGCATTTTTCTATATTTAAGCTGTACTCTCAAATCCTCCCCTCGCGGGAATTGCCCAAAAATAACCAATTTTAGCGGTTCACAGCATCATCAGCCTCATGCATTGTGGTATCATTTTTGGAGCTTAGGAGCGTGCCAAACGGTACCTTATTTGTTCATCAAACTAATTGCGACCTATGATTTCCGTAATTATACCAGTGCTCAACGAAGGCGCCACCATACGCCAGGTAATCAAGACGATCAGGAAAACCTCCAGGCCCATAGAGATCATTGTCGTAGACGATAATTCAACGGATCATACGGTTGAGGAAGCCCTTAAGGAAAAAGTACGCGTGATCACCAGCAGCCAGCGCGGCAAGGGAATTTCCATGCGGGAAGGCATGATGGCTGCGAAGCATGATATTGTGATGTATGTGGACGGCGATATTCTCACGTACCCGGATCATCTCGTGGAATTGCTGACCGATCCTATCATGAACGACGAAGCCGATTTTGTCAAATCATTTTTTGAAAGACAGGCCGGCCGTGTAACACAGCTGGTTGCCAAACCGCTCCTCAGCATACTTTTCCCGGAGCTGGCCGGCTTCAACCAGCCGCTGAGCGGCATGATCGCGGCGCGCGCATCATTCCTCAAAAATGTGCATTTTGAAAATGATTACGGGGTAGACATCGGGTTGCTCATAGACATGCACCTGAAGCAGGCGCGCATCCGCGAAGTGAATATCGGCAGGCTGGAAAACGCCATGCAGACCTGGGAGCAGCTCAGTAAAATGAGCCGCGAGGTTTCGCGCACCATTCTGAAAAAAGCAGAGAGCATTCCGTTGCAGAACCTGGAAACGCTGGGCAATATCAATATCATCCGCGAGCAGATGGAGTATTCCATCCTCGAATCTATCGACAAGCTGGAGAAGATGGTGATCTTTAACCTGGACGAAACCGTGTTCACGCAAAATTACACCTACCTCGCGGCCGTCGCCTTTGAGCAGGAAGAGCCGCTGGTGCAGGTGCTGCAGCATTATTCGGACCCGATCTCCATCATCAGGCGGTCCGCTGCTTTGTTCCAGGGCCGCAACCTGGCGGAGCTGCTGGAAGTGGCGGATGAAATTCCCGTAACGCCAGACATCCGGCATGTGATCCGGGAGCTGAAGCGGCGCGGGTACATCTGTGGTTTTATCACAGACGGTTTCGAATGCGTGGCGAATCATATGAAGAATAAGCTGGGGGCCGACTTTGCGTTTGCCAACCGGCTGCATCTCGTTCACAGCGTGGCTACGGGCGAAGTGAGCATCCCTGATTATTTCCTGAAGGGAAGCGGCGCCTCGGCCGAGTATAACAAAAGCAATATCCTGAAGTACATTGCCGAGAAATACCACATCCAGCCGCAGAACATCATTTATGTGGGCAACGGGGAAAGCGACAGCGCCATGTTGCAGGAAGCGGGAATTGGTGTGGCATACCATCCACAATATGTAGAAGCGGCTACTGTGGCGGACAAGGTCATTGAAGATGTTTGCATGGCACCGCTGCTGGATATTGCAGTGGCGAGCCCTGAAAAAAACGTGATCCGCTGGCCCACCAAAAAGCAGGTGCGCAACATCGGGCTGGGCAGCCTGGCGGCGCTGGCAACAGCGGGGTTGATCTACCTGGCCGCGCGGCAGGTGCGCAAAGCGTTTCAGCCGGAATGTGCGGATGAGGCGCAGCTGAAACCTGCCTGATTGCAAATTTCTGATCTCCTCCGTTTTTCCGAGATATTACCGGCCGGGCTTAAGAAAGTCCCGGCCTTTTTTCTGCCCCCGGAAACACATTCCTTTTACATTCGTGTACAGAATCGCGGTGACACGGGTCACTTTCCGGCATCGGTTTTTTGCTTTTGCCGTTTTAACATGGATGTATGAAAAAGGGCCGTCCTTCCGGACAGCCCTTTACATCTTTATCATTACCGGCCGGGGCCGGGAACATTATTATTTGCTTTTTGCCAGTTTGGCTTCGATGCTGAGCGTAGCATGCGGCACTGCTTTCAGGCGTGCTTTTTCGATCAGCTTGCCGGTTACGCGGCAGATGCCGTAAGTTTTGTTCTCAATACGCACCAGGGCTTTCTCCAGGTGGTCGATGAACTGGATCTGGCGGCTGGCCATCTGGTTCAGCTGTTCGCGTTCCTGGGAACCGCTGCCATCTTCCATGCTCATGTATTTGTTCTCGGTATCGTCTGTACCTGCTTCGTCCTTGCGGGTGATCAGGCCCTGGAGGTATACCAGTTCTTTTTTCGCTGCTTCCAGTTTTTTCATGATGATCTCCCTGAATTCCTGTAACTCGGGGTCGCTATAGCGATATATCGGGCCGGTAGGAGCTTCCGGCTGATCCAGCACTGATTTGGTGAATTCCGGAGAATAAGTCACGGTTTTCATTACCGGGCGGCTGCCGGCGGCTTTTGAAGGAGTCCTGGAAGACGGTTTCTCAGTAGTCCTTCTGGCAGGTTCTTCTACCCTGGTCTTTTTTACTGGCTCCTTGTCTGATTTATCCTGTTTACTCTTTGATGCCATTATATCTACTTTTTCTACGGGTTTAGAAATAAACGGTTCCGGCCGCGGCGTTTGCTTTTCAGCAGGCTTGCCGGCAACCACGGCGGCCGGTTTGGCCTTCGGCGCGGGGGCGGGAGCCGTTTTCTTTACGGGCGCTTTGGCAGCAAGCGGTTTCTTCGCTGCCGGAGCTTTAGCTGCCGGCGCTTTCGCCGGCGCGGGCTTTACTGCTTTGACGGGCTTTTTGGCCGCTGCCGCTTTCTTTTTGGCAGGAACTGCTTTCGAAGGGGCTGCTTTTGCCGCTACTTTCTTTACTGCCGCTTTTTTTGGTGCGGGCTTCGCTGCTTTAGGCGCCGCCTTTTTAGCAGCAGCCTTTTTAGGCGCAGCCGCAACCTTTTTAGCCGCCGCCGGTTTAGGCGCAGCTTTCTTAGGTGCAGCAGCAGCTTTCTTAGCTACAGCTTTCTTGGCAGGAACCGCCTTCTTGGTAGTTTTACTAGCAACCTTCTTCTTTGTTGCCATGGGATTAGCTTTTTTTGTTAACTAATACGTTGAACTTAAGATCGTTAACCTCTACTTCCACGCCCTCCTGTAATTGCGGCACTATCTCCAAACTATCTGCCAAAATTTCCGTGCAAATATAGTCATTAAAGTTAATTATCGCCGATTTCAGGGCATCTACATCAGCCACTTTTACAGCAATCCGGTCAGTTAATTCAAAATCACTGTCCTTCCGTATCTTCTGGATCCGGTTGACCAGCTCGCGTGCATTGCCTTCGTCCAATAAAACAGGGGTGATGGTGATATCAAGCGCCACAGTCAGCGAACCTTTGTTCGCCACCGTCCATCCGGGAATGTCTTCCGAAATGATCTCAACATCGGTTAACTGAATCGGAATCTGCTCATTCTCAACTATTAAGCCAAAACTGCCGTTCTTCTCCAGCTCAGAAATCTCGTGCTGCGTAAATGCGCTGATCGCACCTGCCACCGCCTTCATTCTGGCTCCCATACGGCTTCCAAGAGTTTTGAAGTTTGGCTTAATCTTTTTCTTGATAAAACCTTCGGTTTCGGTAAGATACTCAATACTTTTTACATTCACTTCGCTTTTTATCAAATGCTCCACCAACCCCAGTTGTTCCCGCATATGCGGGTTCATTACAGGGATAAGTATCTTCTGCAAAGGCTGCCTTACCTTAATATTGGTCTTCTTCCTCAGGCTCAGCACCAGCGAGGAAACGTCCTGCGCCAGCTGCATCCTTTCTTCCAGGTCCGGGTCTATGGCTGCTTCGTCTGCCACGGGGAACCTCGTGAGGTGAACGCTTTCTTCCTGCTGCCTGCCGCTCACGCTGTTCAGGTTGCGGTACAGCCAGTCTGTAAAGAAAGGGCTCACCGGCGCCATCAGCTGTGCGATCTTTTCCAGGCACTCGTACAGCGTCTGGTAAGCGCTGATCTTATCCTGCTCGTACTCCCCTTTCCAGAAACGGCGGCGGCAAAGGCGCACATACCAGTTGCTCAGGTGCTCATCCACAAATTCCTGCACCGCGCGGCCCGCCTGTGTGGGCTCGTAGTCCTCCAGGCTGCCGGTCACCTGCTTCACAAGGGTATTCAGCAGTGAAATGATCCACCGGTCGATCTCAGGGCGCTGGTTCAGCGGGATATATGCTTCCCTGAACGCGAAATTGTCCAGGTTTGCGTACATCGCGAAGAAGTTGTACGTATTATATAATGTACCGAACAGTTTCCGTTGCACCTCTTTAATGCCGTCCACGTCGAACTTCATGTTGTCCCAGGGCGAGGCATTGGTGATCATGTACCAGCGGGTGGCATCTGCGCCGAATTGCCCGATGGTGGCAAACGGATCCACCACATTCCCCAGGCGCTTACTCATTTTGTTGCCGTTCTTGTCCAGCACAAGGCCGTTAGAAACGACTGTTTTATACGCCACGCTGTCGAAAAGCATCACTGCCAGGGCGTGAAGTGTATAAAACCATCCACGGGTCTGGTCCACCCCTTCGGCAATGAAGTTCGCCGGGAAGGCCTGCCCTTTTTCCAGCATCTCCCTGTTCTCGAAGGGATAATGCCACTGGGCCACGGGCATGGCGCCTGAATCGAACCAAACATCTATCAGGTCCGGTTCGCGGCGCATCGGTTTGCCGGTGGAGCTTACCAGGATGATATCGTCCACATAAGGTTTATGCAGGTCGAGGATGCCCTCGTGGAGGTAATGTTTATTGACGTCGCCGCCCAGCACTTCATTGGCCAGCCTGATACCCTCGTTCAGTTCGGCGATGCTGCCGATGCAGATCTCTTCGGTACCGTCTTCCGTGCGCCAGATGGGCAGGGGCGTGCCCCAGTAACGGCTGCGGGAAAGGTTCCAGTCCACCATGTTCTCCAGCCAGCTGCCAAAGCGGCCGGTGCCGGTGGAGGCGGGTTTCCAGTTGATGGTCTTGTTCAGCTCCACCATCCGGTCTTTCATGGCCGTGGTTTTGATGAACCATGCGTCCAGCGGGTAATACAGCACGGGTTTGTCCGTACGCCAGCAATGCGGGTAGGTGTGCTCGTATTTCTCCACTTTAAAGGCGCGGTTCTCTTTTTTGAGCTTTACGGCTATATCCACGTCCACGTCCTTATAGTCCGGGTCGTTCTTATAATCTTTTACATAACGGCCGGAGAATTCACCCACGTTGTCGGTGAATTTACCCTGGCGGTCCACCAGCGTCAGGATGCCGATGCCGTATTTTTTGCCGACGCGGTTATCGTCCGCACCGAAGGCAGGGGCGGTATGCACGATGCCGGTACCGTCTTCGGTGGTCACAAAATCGCCGATCAGCACGCGGAACGGATCGCCTTCCTCGGGTTTGGCGTAAGGCAGCAGCTGTTCATAACGGATGTTCTCCAGTTCGCTTCCTTTAAAGCCGGCCAGTATCTTCCAGGGCAGCACTTTGGTATCTGCCGTATAGGCTTCAAAGTCAGCATTCTCCCCTTCGGGTTTGAAGTATTTCCCCGCCAGATCCTTCGCCAGCACCACGTTGATGGGCAAATGGGTGTAGGGATTGAAGGTTTTCACCAGCACATATTCGATATTGGCGCCCACGGTAAGGCCCAGGTTGCTGGGAAGCGTCCAGGGAGTGGTGGTCCAGGCCAGGAAAAACACCTCGCCGGAGCCGGCGGCATCGAAGAGGAACTGTGAGCGGTCCGACTGCAGGGCTTTGAACATGGCCACGATGGTCGTGTCTTTCACGTCCTTGTAAGTACCGGGCTGGTTCAGCTCATGGGAGCTGAGGCCGGTGCCCGCAGCCGGCGAGTATGGCTGGATGCTGACGCTTTTATAGAGTAACCCTTTTTTATATAATTGCTGCAGGCACCACCACAGGCTTTCGATGTAGGAATTGTCGAAAGTGATGTAAGGATGCTCAAGGTCAACCCAGTAGCCCATTTTGCGGGTCAGGTCTTCCCAGCGGTCTTTATATTTTAATACTTCCTTGCGGCAGGTATCATTATATTCTGCGATGGAGATCTTTTTGCCGATGTCTTCCTTGGTGATGCCGAGTGCTTTCTCCACCCCCAGCTCTACCGGCAGGCCGTGTGTATCCCAGCCGCTTTTCCTTTTCACCTGGAATCCCTGCATGGTCTTGTAACGGCAAACGAGGTCTTTCAGGGCGCGGGAGATCACGTGGTGAATGCCGGGGAGGCCGTTGGCGCTGGGAGGGCCTTCGTAAAATACGAAAGGGGCCGCACCGTCGCGGTTCGAGATGCTTTTCTCAAAAACCTGGTGCGTTTCCCACGCTTGCAGTATATCCTGTTCTATTTGCGGTAAATTCAGTTGATTGTATTCCTGATATTTGCTGGACATAAACAATTTCCCACCCGGGTGCTTAAGTTTGGTATTTAAAATTCTGCAAAGTTACGAAAATACAGGCAGGTTTCAGAGAGCCGCTGTCGTTCATAAAAAATAACAGATTTATGAAAAAAATGCGGGCAAAATTGACTAATTTGCAATAAACTATGCTTGCTTTGCGTTTTTGGCATTGTTTTGGTTAGGATTCTGAAGAGTCTAACGCGATTATAAACCATATCTTTTATGAAAAAAGTAACGTTATTAATATGCGCTGCCATCTTCACATCCGGCATAGCGTTTTCACAACAGAAATCATCTAAAAAAACCAAAACGACCGCCAAAAAAGTGGAAGCACCGGCTCCCGTAAAGGACGCATTTGCACAGAATGCCGAATTTTCAGCCGCTACAGATGCACAATGGAGCAAAACCTCCGGCGGCAACTGGATCGCTTCCTTCAACAGGGAAAATGTGAAGACCGCTGTTGAATATAACGCAGAAGGCGCCTGGGTGGCTACCCGCAGTTCTTTCGAGACCGGCAACCTGCCTGAGAGCGTTTTGGGAACATTGAAGAACAAATACCCGTCCGCAGTTGTTAAAGAAGGGTGGAAAATTGAAAGAGCGGATGTGGCAGCATATTTTAAAGTAAATATCGACGATAACGGGACTGCCAAAACCGTACTGCTGAACGATGCTGGCACTATTGTTGATTAAAGATATTTACTACAAAAACATTCATTAAGTATTTCATAGGTATAGGGATAAATAGGACAGACCCTGCTCTTTTGGGCGGGGTTTTTCTTTTGTGCCAACCGCCGGGCGGCGCAGGGAATAAAAAAAGCCGTCACAGGAAAGTAACGGCTTTATGCAAATTACGGTGGAAAAACTTACTGACTGGCAGTGCAGATTAGGTCTTTGTGGTGTTTGATATGCACTGCTTTTTATAATGGCTTTACTATCGTCTGCAAGCTTTTCCTTAGGTCAAATCTGATAAGGAAGCTTATGAGGAACCGTGGATAGACATCCAAAGATCGTAGCACAAAGAAAGTACAATCTGCAGACTGGTGTTTATCGGATCGGGAAAAGTAATGATCGTAAAAGGAAAAACCGGTTAACGGAGCAGTAACTCACAAGGTTTCAGCCCTGTATGTTTTTTGAATGCAGTGGAGAAATGGGAAATGCAGGAATATCCCATCATAATGGCTACCTCTGAAACGGATAAGCCTCTTTCATATAAAAGGCCTTTGGCCTTTTCCATCCTTTCTTTCTGGAAATAATCGTAGATGGTGGTGCCGTACACCGCTTTGAAACCTTTTTTGAGGTAACATTCGTTCATGGCCACCCTTCTCGCCAGGTCACGGATCGTGATCGGAGCGTCCAGCTGCTCCAGCAGGATGCTGCGCGCTTTTTCGATCTTCTCGCGGTCTTCCAGGTGCGTCAGGAAGCGGCAGCCGTAGCGCTCTTCCGTATCGTTCTGGATAAACTGGTCGGAGCTGAAAAGCAAAAGCTCCAGGGCCTTGCTCTGCAGGAAAATATTTTTCAGGATACCTTCGTAATTATGATGTACCATCTGCTCCAGCACGGCTTTGCTCTTGGTGCAGGGCTGGATGGTTTTTACGAAAGGTTTCTTGGACTGAAGCTCAAAGAGGGAGAAAGAAGTGTTACCTTTTTGCAGGGATTGTATGAAAGCAGGTTGAAAACGCACGGTGATCAGGTCTACGGACGGCAGCTTGGTGTTGCAGTCCGCATGTTTATGACCTTCGATACAAACCTGGTCGGTACAATTAGGTTTCTGGCAATATTTGTTGCCCGCCACGCAATACCGCAGCTCGATAGCTGCGCTTTTTCCACGTTTTGCGGGCTGGTACACCACCATCGCCACATCTTCCACGGGTAACGGGCGTTCGTACACGAAACGCTGGAGGGAATAATCAAGGCAATCAGGAACCGCTACGTTATCGGCCTCTGCAAGCTGCAACTGGTCGCCCATGGCGGGTTGCGGAATAGCGAGCGTTAATATTTCCTGTATTTCTTTCATATTAGAGCCACAAAATTAACGAATCGTAGTTATAATTCTTACAGTTTGACAAAGCCGTTACAAATCCCCGCCCCCGGGGGCGAATTGGTACAGATTTAGCAACAGTAAAGGCGCATGAAGAAGTCCTGGAAGATCATACTAACGGTGGCGGCTATCCTTGCCGCGGTTGTGCTGGGTACCGGCTGGTACCTGAGCGTTCATTGGAAAAACATACTGGACAAAGAATTGCGCCGCTACGTCAGCCAGGGCTCGGATAGTTTATATACCCTCGCCTACGGGAAGATCAACCTGAACCTGCTCACGGGCAGCGTAAGCATACAGAATGTGGCCCTGCTGCCCGACACTGCGGTATATGACCGGCTGGTAAAAGAGCAGCGCGCGCCCCAGGTGATCTACAACGCCAAAATGAACCGGGTGCAGGTTTCGGGGCTGAAGATCTGGCGGTATTTCAGGAACAAGCAGGTAGACGCGGCCGGCTTCACCCTGTCCGAGCCCGAAATTACCGTGGTGCGGGACCTCCGGAGCCGCGATACCACGCCCCGCCGCAGCTTCTACGCTTCCATGAACGAGCTGATCCACGATTTCCGCATCCGGCAGGTCAACCTCTCCAATACCAAATTATCCTATGTGCAGATCGGGGAAGACAGCAGCCGCAGGCTCACCCGCTTCGAAAACCTGGATGTGCGCCTGCGCGACCTGCAGATCGATTCCATGACCGAAAAGGACCTTTCCCGGGTGCTGTACGCCCAGAATTTCGACATCACGCTCCAGCAGTGGGACTACCGCACGCCGGACAGCCTCTACTGGCTGCACGTGAACAATATCAGTTACAATGCCGTGGAAAAGGTGGCCGAGGTGGAAAGCGTGAAGCTGGAGCCGCGCTACAACAGGGCTGATTTCGATAAAAAGAAAGGAACGCAGACAGACCGCTTCGAGCTGGCGTTCAACCACATCCGCGCGGAGGGCATGAGGCTCGAAGACCTGCTGCAGCAGGCGATCTTCATAAAAAGCGTAAGTATAGACGGCGGCGAGCTTCATGCTTACCGGAACCGGGCGATGCCCTACCCGCCGGGAGATAAATACGGCGGCTTCCCCAACCAGCTGCTGGCCAAGCTGAAAATGCCCCTCACCATAGATACCCTCAAGGTACAGGGCGTGAACCTGTCCTACAGCGAGTTCAACCCCGGCAGCGGGCAAACGGGCAAGATCGAATTCCACCAGGCAGGGGGCATCTTTACGCATATCACGAACCAGGATTCGCTTATCCGGCAAAACAATCACTGCATCGCGGAGCTGCATGCGATACTGATGCGCACCGGCAAGCTGAGGGCCCGCTTCGACCTGACCCTGAACGATCCTTCCGGCGCCTTCGGCGTTTCGGGCCAGCTCAGGGATATGGACGGGCGGGAAATGAACCCCGCCACCAAGCCGCTCGGGGAAGTGAGCATCCGCTCGGCCAATATACGGGAGATGGATTTTAACTTCCGCGGCAACGAAAGGTCCTGCTCCGGCACTTTCAAGCTCCTGTACTCCGACCTGAAGATCGATTTCCTGAAAGACATGAAGACCGCGAAAGGCAAGAAACGGAAAAAAGGGCTGGTGAGCTTCCTGGCGAACGTGATGGCGCTGCACAACGAGAACCCGACGCCAGACAGGCCCGTGCGTATGGCCAGGCCCAGGTTCGAGCGCCATCCGAAAAAGTCTTTCTTTAACCTCATCTGGAAGACCATTTTCACCGGCATCAAAGAAACTGTGTTGACAGATGCGGCATCAGGCCTGATGTAGATGACGCGAGCCAACGAAGGCCGGTCATTGCGAGAAGCAGCGGAGCTATAGCGGGAGGGCGACGAAGCAATCTCCACTACTGGATTGATGTACTCCNTAATGGAGGAGATTGCTTCGTCGCCCTCCTGCACAAAATTCCCCGCTGCTCCTCGCAATGACGGTTTTTTCGCCTCATGCATACCCTGCGGCATTTCCGCAATTCACAACCTGTCCACACCCCTCAAATAAGGCCATTTTTTCATGGAAATTAGGCTGATTTTTCGTACATTTGCTGGATTGTCTACCGTTTTGTTAAAAATAGATTTTCAGCTAAAAATATGAGTGAAGAACTAGTGCAAGCAACTACCCCCAGCAACGTTTATGATGCGGGTAGTATTCAAGTATTGGAAGGGTTGGAAGCGGTGCGTAAACGTCCGGCCATGTATATCGGCGATATTGGGGTGAAAGGTTTACACCACCTCGTATACGAAGTAGTCGATAACTCCATCGATGAAGCGCTCGCCGGCTATTGCAAAAACATCGAGGTAACGATCTGCGAGGATAACTCTGTCCGCGTAAAGGACGACGGGCGCGGCATCCCTACCGGTATGCACGCCAAGGAAAAACGCTCTGCGCTGGAAGTGGTAATGACCGTACTGCACGCGGGCGGTAAGTTCGACAAGAACACCTACAAGGTATCCGGCGGTTTGCACGGCGTGGGTGTGAGTTGCGTGAACGCCTTGAGCGATCCTTTGCATGTAACGGTTCATACCCAGGGCAAGATCTTCGAGCAGGAATACAGGATGGGGCAACCCCAGTATTCCGTACGCGAGATCGGCGAAACCGACGTTACCGGCACTACCGTCCATTTTAAGCCAGACGCCACTATTTTCAATGAAACAGTTTATAACCGCGAAACCCTTGCCGGCCGCCTGCGCGAACTGGCCTTCCTGAACAGGAAGATCCGCATCACCCTTACCGATGAGCGCGAAAAGGACGAGAACGGCAACGCTTTCTGCGAAGTATTTTACAGCGAAGGCGGTATCATTGAATTCGTGGAACTGATGGACAAGAACGGGCGCCGCAACCCGCTGGTGCCCCAGCCCATCTACATCGAAACGCACGACGCAGCCTCCAACGTGGCCGTGGAAGTGGCTTTGCTGTACAACGATTCTTTCAACGAGCACATTTTTTCCTACGTAAATAATATCAACACCATCGAAGGCGGTACCCACGTGGCCGGCTTCCGCAGGGCTATCACCCGCGTGTTCAAAGCCTATGGCGATAAGAACAAGATGTTCGAGAAATCGAAGGTAGAGGTAACGGGAGACGACTTCCGCGAAGGCCTCAGCTGCATCGTGAGCGTTAAAGTTCCCGAACCGCAGTTTGAAGGGCAGACCAAAACCAAGCTGGGCAACTCAGACGTGATGGGCATTGTAGACAGTGCAGTGGCCAACGTGCTGAACGATTACCTGGAAGAAAATCCCCGCGAGGCCAAGACCATCATCAATAAAGTGGTGCTGGCCGCACAGGCGCGCGAAGCCGCCCGCAAGGCAAGGCAGATGGTACAGCGCAAGAGCGTGATGACCGGAAGCGGCCTTCCCGGCAAGCTGGCGGACTGCTCCGACAACGACCCCGCCAAATGCGAGCTGTACCTCGTCGAAGGTGATTCCGCGGGTGGTACTGCCAAGCAGGGCCGCAACCGTAACTTCCAGGCCATCCTGCCGCTGCGCGGTAAGATACTGAACGTGGAGAAAGCGCTCGAACATAAGATCTACGAGAACGAGGAGATCAAGAATATATTCACCGCCCTCGGCGTTACCATCGGCACCCCTGAAGATGAAAAAGCCCTGAACCTCAGCAAGCTGCGCTATCACAAGCTCATCATCATGACGGATGCCGACGTGGACGGAAGCCACATTGCCACCCTCATCCTCACCTTCGTGTTCCGTTACATGAAGGAAATGGTGGAGCAGGGTTATGTTTACCTCGCCCAGCCGCCTTTGTACCAGGTGAAAAAAGGCAAAGACCACATCTACGCCTGGACGGATGAACAGCGTAAGGCGGCCGTGACCAAACTGGCCGGCGGCGGCAAGGAAGACAATGTGTCCATCCAGCGTTATAAAGGTCTGGGTGAAATGAACGCCGAACAGTTGTGGGACACTACGATGAACCCGGACGTACGCACGCTGAAGCAGGTAACGATAGACAGCGCTTTTGAAGCCGACCGCATCTTTACCATGCTGATGGGCGATGAAGTACCTCCGCGCAGGGAATTCATTGAGTCTCACGCGAAATACGCAAAGATCGACGCATAAACATTTTTATAAAAAGCAAAAGCCACCCAAACGGGTGGCTTTTTTTATTAACACTACATTACTTATTCATAAAATATTTTCTTAATTTATAAATAAATATTATATTGCATCCGCATTCGTTACCTATACCGACAGAATAATACCCATTACCTATGAAAACCAGATATTTTCTCCCGGCCATCGGCCTTATAGCCGGTTTATGCTTCACCGCCTGCGAAAAGAAAGATCCTTTCAAGGATAACAAAAGCGAAGGTTACCTGACCATGAAGCTGGACGGGCAGGAATTAACGGTGACCAAACAGCTGACCGGCAGCCTCCACGATACCACCACCAACGCCATGCTGGTAGTAAGCGGCATGACCAGCGACAACCAGCTGCTCACGATCAACATTCTTCTTCCCAACAAACAATTAAAACCCGGCACCTATTCCCTGGACCTGAACGGTTTCAATTCCATCGGCTGGATGAAATCGCTGGGTTCCCCTGAAAGTTATTCCGCCGATGATCTTACACTGGGCGCCGCTTCCAGCGTGGTGGTAGAATCCATCAGCGAAACGCGTGCAAAAGGCACTTTCACCGGCCTGCTCATTCACGACGCCGATGAAACCAAAAAGAAAACCGTTACCGAAGGAAAATTCGATGTAACGGTGCTGAAAATGTACTAAGCTCTTTTAATATACCATGTCCTATTTATCCCAACTTACCTGAACTGATGCCTGAGGCATCAAGTAGCAAAATAGAAATGAAAGACAGTTAAAAAACGACAGTAGAAAAGTCATTCGTCTTCCGGCGCAACATGACATCAGACAAGCAAAAAGGGCTACCAGTGACGACTGGAAGCCCTTTTTCTTTTATAGTTTCAGTTCAGTATAACTTATTTGATACCGAATACGGCCCTGACTTCCGCGCGTACCTTGATGGTTTTGAAATCGATGTTGGAATCAGGCGCGCCGCCCATGTCTGCAGCAGCGGCTTTGAACATTCTTTCGTTAGCCATTTGGGGGCGTACGTCGCTGTACTGGTCGGTATTAAATTCCTGTATCTCGATCACGTTGCCGATCTTTTCATCGATAGCGCTCAGCAGGTATTCAGCTTTGTCTTTGGCGGCTTTCAGCGCGTTGATCTTCACCTGCTTGCGGTATTCTTCCATTTTGCTGCTGGAAAAAGAGGCAATGTTCACGCTTTCGATACCTTCTTCGTCCACGGCGGCGAGGATGCCGTTGATCTTGTCCAGCCTGTTCAGCTTAAGGCGGTACTGTTTACGCGCCATAAAGTCTTCAGCTGTTTTTTTCTTCTTCCACCACTGGTCGTAGTTGTAGCCGAACACGTTTTCGATGGTGAAGTTTTCTTTGGCGATGCCCGCGGCTTCCACGGCTTTCTGCAGCTGTGATTCCAGCGTGGTGATGGCCACTTTCTGCGTTTTGTTCTTCATGTATTCACGCAGCGTGATGTTGAGCCAGATCTCGTCGGGGGTGATCTCAATTTCCGCAGAACCATTCACTTCGATCTTTTTCACCGGGGGTTTGGTTTCAGTAGTTTGGGCGAAGGATGTAGCTGTCATAATGAGTGCCATTAATAATACGGTTAATCTTTTCATTGCTTTCAGTTTTAAATTCACAGTCAGGATGCAGGGGAATACCTGGTTTCCATATGCCCTTTCAGGCTTTAACTTTTCTTTGTGTTTTTTTAAAAAGTCAGGTTAATAATGAGGGTGTAACGTTCGGGGCAAAGATATGTTACAATTGATTAACTGCGTGCATCCGCCATTTTACGGAGGAAGTTGTGAAGGTCGTTCATGTTCTTGATACGGTCCACGATCAGCATGAAGTTCTTGCCGATCTGCTTGAGGCGCGCGTTGTTGGTGCGCGTCTGGATATAATGCAGGATGTGCTGGAAAGTGGGTGATTCGAAGTACGGGCTGTCAGGATTATTAATAAAATAACAACGCAGCGTTTCGTCTTTCAGGATCATTTTTTCGAAGCCCAGCTCTATGGCCATCCAGCGGCAGCGGATCATCGTGAAAAGGTCGGCCACCGGCTCGGGAATAGCCCCGAAGCGGTCTTCCATGCCTTTAATGAATTCTTCCAGCTTGTCTTCTTTCGTGATATTATCCAGCTCCTGGTAGAGGTTCAGCCTTTCCTGTATGCTTTCCACGTAAGAATCGGGAATGAGTATTTCCAGGTCGGTATCGATCGTACAGTCGTTGATGAAGTCTTTCTTTTCTTCGAGCTGCTCTTTGAACAGGTCTTTGAAGTCCGTTTGTTTCAGCTCGCGGATCGCTTCGTCCAGGATCTTCTGGTACATGTCAAAACCGATCTCTGCGATGAAACCGCTTTGTTCGCCGCCCAGCAGGTTGCCCGCGCCCCGGATGTCCAGGTCGCGCATGGCTATCTGGAAGCCGCTGCCCAGCTCGCTGTGCTGCTCCAGTGTGGAAAGGCGCTTGCGGCTGTCTGCCGGCAGGGTGCTCATGGGCGGCGCCAGCAGGTAACAGAAAGCTTTTTTATTGCTGCGCCCTACCCTTCCGCGCAGCTGGTGCAGGTCGCTGAGGCCGAAGTGATGGGCGTTGTTGATGATGATGGTATTGGCATTGGAAATGTCCACGCCGCTTTCCACGATATTGGTGCACACCAGCACGTCGTATTTACGGTCAATGAAATCGAGGATCACTTCTTCCAGCTTATGCCCTTCCAGCTGGCCATGCGCTGTGGCAATGCTCAGGTCAGGGCAAAGCTCCTGTATGAGGCCGGCCATTTCGCGGAGGCCGTTGATGCGGTTGTGAATGAAATACACCTGCCCCCCGCGCTCGGTTTCGTAATAGATCGCATCGCGGATCTGCTCTTTATCCCATACCGTTACTTCCGTTTCGATAGGCTGGCGGTTTGGAGGCGGCGTATTGATCACGGAAAGGTCGCGGGCGCCCATGAGGGAGAACTGCAGCGTTCTTGGGATAGGCGTGGCCGTAAGGGTGAGCGTATCCACGTTCACCTTCATGGTCTTCAGCTTTTCCTTGGCGGTTACGCCGAACTTCTGCTCTTCGTCTATCACCATCACACCCAGGTCCTTAAACTTCACTTCTTTTCCCAGCAGCGCATGCGTGCCGATGATGATGTCTATTTTTCCTTCTTCGAGGCGCTTGAGCGTTTCTTTCTTTTCTTTCGCGGATTTGAAGCGGTTGATATAGTCCACGGTGCAGGGGAAATCCTTCAACCGGTCGGAGAATGTTTTATAGTGCTGGAAAGCGAGGATGGTAGTGGGCACCAGTACCGCGGCCTGCTTGCCATCCACCACTGTTTTGAACGCGGCGCGCACGGCCACTTCGGTTTTGCCGAAGCCCACATCGCCGCACACGAGCCTGTCCATCGGGGAAGGTGATTCCATATCGCGTTTTACGTCTGCCGTGGCTTTGCTTTGGTCAGGCGTGTCTTCGTAAATGAAAGAGGCTTCCAGCTCTGTCTGGAGGTATGTATCCGGCGTATGCGCAAACCCTTGCTGGGCTTTACGCGCGGCGTAGAGTTTGATGAGGTCTTTGGCGATGTCCTTCACTTCGGTCTTCGCCTTTTCCTTCAGCTTTTCCCACGCGTCGCTGCCAAGCTTGTTCACTTTCGGCGCTATGCCTTCCTTGCCGGTATATTTGCTGATCTTGTGCAGTGAGTTGATGTTCACATACAGCAGGTCGTTGTTCTTGTAAATGATGCGGATCGCTTCCTGCATCTTCCCGCCCGATTCTATCTTCTGCAGGCCGCTGTACACGCCCACGCCGTGATCGATGTGGGTCACATAGTCGCCGGGCTGCAGTTCTTTCAACGTTTTGAGGGTGATGGCCTTGTTCTTGTTGTAGGCCTGCTTCACCTTGTATTTGTGATAACGCTGGAAGATCTGGTGGTCTGTATAACAAACCACTTTCAGGTCATTGTCTATGAAGCCGGTGCTGATGGCTACAGGGATCGGGAAGAAGGGGATATCCGCTTTCAGGTCTTCAAAAATACTCCGCAAACGCTCCAGCTGGCGCGGGTTTTCGGCGAAGATGAAGATGGAGGACCTGGTAGTGTTGTGTTTGCCGAGGTCTTTTATCAGCAGGTCGAACTGGCGGTTGAACACCGGCTGTTCCGCGGTATGATATGCAATTTCCTGTACGCCTGCCGGTACTTTATCGAAATTAAAATGCGGGCCGAACACGATGCAGGAACGCTGCAACAGCTGCTGCATCAGGTTTTCAGCGGTTTCAAAGTCTTCGCCGGAAAGCTGCATCTCTTCATCTTCCGTTACGCGCACCTTGTTGCCGGTTTGCAGCCAGTCCGCCAGCCGCTCTTCCATCTGGCCTATCACCCCTTGTACATAAGAGGGGTCTTTGATCCAGACCACGGTATTTTCCGGCAGGAAGTCTGCCAGGCTCATTTTCTGGTGGGTAATGGCCCGCGTGTCCATATTGGCGATGAGCGTTACCTGCATGAGCTTGCGTTCGCTGAGCTGGGTTTCCGGGTCGAAGAGGCGGATGGAATCCACTTCGTCGCCGAACAGTTCCATGCGGTAAGGCTTTTCGTTGCCGAAGGAATAGATGTCGAGGATACCGCCGCGCACTGCGTACTGGCCGGGGCCGTATACAAAGTCGGAATGTTCGAAGCCCCAGCTGACGAGCTTTTCCAGCAATGCGTCCACCTTGAGGGTTTCGCCCACTTTTATGTTCACCATGTTGGCATTGTAGGCGGTGTTGCCGGCTACTTTTTCGTAAAGGGCTTCCGGGTAGGTGACCAGCACTTTTTTGTGCACCCTGCCGCCCGTCAGTTTCATGAGGGCTTCGGTGCGCAGCATGCTGTGACTGCTGTTATATTCCTGGAACTGGCCCGTTTTCTTGAAGGAATCCGGGAAATAGAAGATATCCAGTGCCTGGGTCAGCTGCTCCAGGTCGTTGTGGAAATAAGCGGCCTCCTCTTTGTCGTTGAGGATGATGAGGTGGTTGAGCTCGGTGGCGTTCCAGGCGGACGAAGCTACGAAGGCTGCCGCGCTGCCGGTGAGGCCGGTTAGGTGAAAATAGCCGGGAGTGGGCAATATGATCCCGTCCGCCAGTGTTTTCAGGCGGGGGTCGCGTTCATATAACTGTAAAACACCCTGCAAATTCATGAAGATGGCAAAGATAATGCATTTTCGACAGATGCGATTTGAGGGTTGATTTCGGTTATTGTTAATTTTTTGCGTAATTTAAATCAGGTCAGATCTGAGATAAGTTCATTTTACATAAATCCTTCATACATGTCCGAACACGAATGGTATACAGGCGTGGTAACGAAGATTGTGAATGAGACGCATAATACAAGGAGGTACTGGATCCGCATTCCAGAAAAGGCCGCTTTCGAGTTTAAGCCGGGTCAGTTTGTTACCCTGGACCTTCCTATCCACGAGAAGAAAAACAAGCGCTGGCGCAGCTATTCCATCGCCAGCCATCCTAACGGCAGCCCGGAGATCGAGCTGGTGATCGTATTGCTGGAAGGCGGCGCGGGCACCACTTACCTGTTCAACGAGGTGCGGGAGGGCAGCGAACTGCTGCTGCAGGGCCCGCTGGGCAAGTTCACCCTGCCCGAGCCCATGGAAAAAGATCTTTTCCTGGTGTGCACCGGCACGGGCATTGCGCCCTTCCGGTCCATGGTGCACCACCTTCACCTGCACCAGCTTCCCCATCCCAACATCTACCTCATTTTCGGCGTGCGCTACGAAAAGGATATGCTGTACAAAGAGGAAATGCGCCAGCTGGAAGCGGAAATGCCGGGATTCCACTACATCCCCACCCTTTCCCGCGAAGACCATCCATCCTGGACCGGCCGTAAGGGTTACGTGCATTCAGTGTACGAGGACCTGCTGGCAGACCGCAGGCCGGCCAATTTTTTCCTCTGCGGCTGGAAAGCGATGATCGACGAAGCGAAGCAGAAGATACAGGCGATGGGGTACGACCGGCATGATATTCATTTGGAGTTGTATGGATGACCGGTACACTTTTGATACGCACCGGTATCAAAAGTGATACGGACACGCTTTAAAGTACCCTTATCCACGGGTTTGATACGGGTTTGGTACGGGTCTGATACGGCTAAAGGACGGGTTAATATTAAAGAAGATATGCAAAAAAACAGGGGCTGGCCTAAGAAGGCCAGCCCCTGTTTTCTATGTTCAGTTCGGTCAGTTCATTAATCCATCATAGATTTCATCACCATCTCTTTCACGCTGGTGAGCGGGATACGTTCCTGTTCCATGCTGTCGCGGTGACGAACGGTTACGGTGCCGTCTTCTTTCGTCTGGTGATCGATAGTTACGCAGAAAGGCGTACCGATCGCATCCTGGCGGCGGTAACGTTTGCCGATGCTGTCTTTTTCCTCGTAATAGCAGTAAAAGTTTTTCTTGCAATCGGCCATCAGCTCTTTCGCGATCTCAGGCAGGCCGTCCTTTTTCGTTAAAGGAAGAATAGCCAGCTTGATCGGCGCGAGCTTCGGCGGGAATTTCAGCACCACGCGGCTGTCCTGCTTTTCGGCCGTGCTCAGATCCTGCTCTTCGTAAGCTTCGCTCAGCACCATCAGGCAGCAGCGGTCCAGGCCGATAGATGTTTCCACCACGTAAGGGATGTAGTTCTGGTTGATCTCGGGATCGAAGTACTGCATCTTTTTACCGGAGTATTGCTGGTGCTGGCTCAGGTCGAAATCCGTACGGGAGTGGATGCCTTCCACTTCCTTGAAACCGATCGGGAAATTATATTCGATGTCCACCGCCGCATCAGCGTAGTGGGCCAGCTTGGCGTGGTCGTGGTATTGCAGGTGCGCGGGGTTCAGGCCCAGGCTCTTGTGCCATTTCATACGCTCTTCTTTCCAGTAAGCATACCACTCCTGCTGGGTGCCTGGGCGAACGAAGAACTGCATCTCCATCTGCTCGAACTCGCGCATGCGGAATACGAACTGGCGGGCAACGATCTCGTTGCGGAAAGCTTTACCCACCTGCGCAATACCGAAAGGTATCTTCATCCTGCCGGTTTTCTGCACGTTCAGGAAATTCACGAAAATACCCTGCGCGGTTTCCGGGCGGAGGTATATTTCGCTGGCGTCTTCGGCCACGCTCCCCAGCTGGGTGGAGAACATGAGGTTGAACTGGCGGATGTCCGTCCAGTTGGCCGTGCCGCTCACGCCGCAAACGATCTTTTTATCTTCGATGAACTTTTTCAGTCCTGCGTAATCATTTTCTTTCAGCAACGCTTCCATATTGGCGATCACGGCGTCTTTCTCTGCCTCGGGCAACGTGTCGGCATAAGCTTCTACCAGGTGGTCCACCCGGTAACGTTTCTTGCTGTCCTTGTTATCGATCATGGGATCGCTGAAGTTGTCCACGTGGCCGGAAGCTTTCCAGATGGTGGGGTGCATGAAGATCGCGGAGTCTATGCCCACGATGTTCTCATGCATCTGCGTCATGCTTTTCCACCAGTAATCACGAATGTTTTTCTTCAGCTCAGCGCCGTACTGGCCGTAGTCATATACCGCGCTCAACCCGTCGTATATTTCGCTGGATTGGAAAATAAAACCGTATTCTTTACAGTGCGAAATGATCGCCTGGAACTTATTCTGATCTGTTGCCATAGTCGCGCAAATATAAAATCGAATTTCGAAACAACGTATTATATTAATATTACACTTTCAATGTAATGATTATCTGAGCTTTTCATTGTCCTTATGCCGGCTGGCGTCGCGGATGTTCTTTTTATCGAAGTTCTTTTCCAGCGCCACATCCAGGTCTATCCCGGTTTGATTGGCCAGGCAAAGCAGCACCCAGAGCACGTCAGCCAGCTCGTCTGCCAGCTCTTTCTTTTTGTCGGATTCTTTGAAGGACTGGTCGCCGTACTGCCGGGAAATGATCCTGGCCACTTCGCCTACTTCTTCGGTAAGTATAGCCATGTTCGTGAGTTCCGAAAAATAACGGACGCCGGTGGTATTGATCCATTGGTCTACCCTCTCCTGGGCTTCTTTGATGGTCATGCGGATATTTTTATAAAGTTAATCTACTCGCGGTTCTTCGTATCTATAATGATGGTCACGGGGCCGTCGTTCAGCAGCCCCACCTGCATGTCTGCGCCGAACTCCCCGGTATGCACGGGTTTGCCGAGGTCCTTTTCCAGCTGCGCGATCATTTGTTGATACAGCGGGATGGCGGTATCCGGCTTGCCGGCTTTGATGTACGACGGGCGGTTGCCTTTTTTCGTGGAGGCGTGCAGGGTGAACTGGCTTACCAGCAGGATGTTTCCCCCGGTTTCCAGCACGCTCCTGTTCATTACGCCGGCATCGTCGTTGAAAATGCGCAGGTTCACTATTTTAGCGCTGAGCCAGGCAACGTCTTCCTGCCCGTCCGCCTCTTCGATACCCAACAGCACCAGCAGGCCGTTCTCTATGGCCGATCTTATTTTACCGCCGATGGTGACGGAGGCTTGTGTAACGCGTTGTATAACTACCCGCATAATTATTCGTCTTACATTTGTGGTTAAAGATAAGCATTGCGTTATGCTGGACGTATCATCAGAGATAAAATTCAGGACTGCCCGCAGCGGCGGCAAGGGCGGTCAGAATGTGAACAAGGTGGAAACCATGGTGGAGGGGTATTTCGATATCGCCGCCTCCGCATTGCTGACCGAAGAGCAGAAAGCGCGGCTGCTGACGAAGCTGGGGGACAAGCTGAATGCCGAAGGCCTGCTGCAGGTGAAAAGCCAGACCGAACGCAGCCAGCTGGGCAATAAGGGAGAAGTGATCCGGAAAATGAATGACCTGCTGGCCAGGGCGCTCGTGGTGCCGAAGAAACGCATCAAGGTGAAGCCTACCAGGGCCATGGTAGAAAAACGCATCCAGTTCAAAAAACGCCTCAGCGAGAAAAAAAGCAACCGGCGGAATAACTTTGGAAACGACTAAGCCAACAACTATTTTTGGATCAAATTCTTCGAATTGGGAAATATTAAGAAACTGGCGGGACAAACGATCTGGTATGGATTGCCCACCATCGCGCAGCGGATGCTGGGGTTTATCCTCCAACTGTTCCTCACGAGCGTTTTCCTTACTGAAAAGTTCGGCATCATTACCCAGGTATATGCTTTTATTCCTTTCATGAACGTGCTGTTCACGTACGGGATCGAAACCAGTTATTTCCGTTTTGCCCAAAACACAGAAAAGGAACGGCTGTATAATACCCTCAGCATTTCATTGATCGTTTCCAGCATCATCCTTTCCTCCCTGCTGATACTGGGCGCAGCGCCGGTGGCTGCGATGCTCGATCTCCCCGGCCGGGCGGACCTGATCGTGATGGCTTCAGGCATTCTCTTTTTTGATACCCTGATCGTGATGCCTTTTGCCAAGCTGCGGCAGGAAGGCAGGCCTCGCAAATATGCGCTGGTAAAGATACTCACCATTACGACGCAGATACTGCTTACGGCGTTTTTCCTGAGCCTGTGCCCCAGGCTGAAGGCGGAGGGCTATAGCTGGATGGGCTGGTACAACCCGGATGCAGGCGTTGAATATTACATGTTATCCAACCTGCTGGCCAGTTTTCTCGGGGTGGTGTATATTTCAAAAGAATTTTTCTCTTTCCGCTGGCTGTTCGACAAGCCCCTCTGGAAAGAAGTGATCCGTTACAGCCTTCCGCTGATCATAGTAGGGCTGGGCGGCATGGTGAACGAAATGCTGAGCCGGCTTATCTTTCCCAAAGTATATCCTTTCCCGAAAGAGATCACCGACAGCCAGCTGGGCATTTTCGGCGCGAACTACAAGCTGGCGGTGCTGATCACCGTGTTTATACAGGCTTTCAGGATGGGCGCCGAGCCATTTTTCTTCAACCAGAGCCGCAATGAAGATGCCCGGCATACCTACGCCCGGGTCATGAAGTTCTTCGTGATGCTGCTGGGGGCGGTATTTCTGGTGGTATCGCTGTTCCTGGATTTCTGGATATTGCTTATTACACAGGGGCCGGACAAACGGTATGCGGAAGGGATGCATATTGTGCCGGTATTGGCCATGGCCACGGTTTTCCTCGGTATTTATTATAACCTTACGATCTGGTACAAGCTGACCAACCGGAATATGACCGGCGCCTGGATCACCCTGGCCGGCGCGGTAATAACCATCGGGCTGAACATCTGGTGGATACCGCAATTCAGCTACACCGGCTCTTCCTGGGCCACGTTCTGCTGTTATTCGTTTATGATGGCGGTTTCTTACCTGCTGGGCCAGAAATACTACCCGGTTCCTTATGATGTGAAACGCATCCTGTTTTACCTGGGGTTGGCCGCACTGATTTATGCCGGCCATGCCTGGCTTCGCTCCATGCATCCCGGCTTCTGGACGATGCAGCTTACCGGGCTGCTGGGCATAGGTATGTACATGGCCGTTATACTGTATCTGGAGCGCGCGGAGGTAGTCCGGCTGCTGGGCCGCAAGGCGGCGGGCTGAGCCGTCAGGACTACGAAAGCCGCCGTAGTCGTCAGGCGAACCCGGTGCTTGGGTCTTCCGGAACGAAAGGATTATGGAGCTTTTCGAACCCGATGGTGGTTTCGGGGCCATGGCCGGGGTAGACGATCGTATCGTCCGGCAGCTTGTAGAGCTTCTGGCGGATGCTGCGGGCCAGTGTTTCAAAATTACCTCCCGGAAAGTCCGAACGGCCTACGCTTTGTTTAAAAAGCACATCCCCCGCGATCACGAAATGCTGTTTGGCGCAATAGAACGATATGCTGCCGGGGGAATGGCCCGGAGTGAGGATCACTTCCAGCTCATCGTCTCCCAGCTTCACTTTATCCCCCTCTTCCAGGTAACTTTTGGGCATGGGCGAAGGCTCGAAAGGCAGGTTGTACATGGAAGCGCTTTGCTGCGAGCGGTCCAGCACCACCTGGTCTTTCTGGTGCATTTCCAGGCCCGTACCGAACGTTTTTACGACCAGCGCGTTACTGAAAATGTGGTCCAGGTGGCAATGGGTGTTCAGCAGCCGGGCAACGGTGAGCCCGTTTTCCCGTATAAACTGAAGGAATTCTTCCCGTTCATTTTGATAATAAAAGCCCGGGTCTATAATGATACACTGCTTTTGTTCGTTAATTAGTACGTAAGTGTTCTCCTGAAAGGGATTCACCGTGAAATATCTGATTTCGAACATTGTTAGACCTTTTTTACTAATTTTAATTCGCAACACAATATTATCAATACTTTCCGTATGAACCGATTTATTACCAGGTCATTCTTGTTTTTCCTTTTCCTATCGATTGGTACGTTTCACGTTCAGGCACAGACGAATACTATAGAATTCGGTCAAAGCAGGGTTCAGTTCAAAAACTTCAAATGGCGCTTCTACACCACCCGTCATTTTAATACCTATTTTGCCCAGAATGGCCTCGAACTCGGAAAGTATGTGGCACAGGCGGCGGAAAGGGAATTGCCCCAGCTGGAGGAATTCATGGAATATACCTTCAGGCAGAAAGTAAATATTGTGGTGTACAACAATTTCGGCGAATTCAAACAATCCAATATAGGCATCGGGATAGACTGGCAGAACACCGGCGGCGTGACCAAGCTGGTAGGCAACAAGCTGCTCGTGTATTTCGATGGCGACCATAACAACCTCCGCCGCCAGATCCGCCAGGGCATTGCCCGCGTGATGCTGGAAACACTGCTTTTCGGGGAAGACATCGGTGAATTTGCAGGCAATGCCGCGCTGCTGGACTTCCCGAACTGGTTCACCGACGGCTTCATTTCTTATGCCGCCGAAAACTGGAGCTCCAAGCTGGACGAGGAACTGAAAGCCGTGATGGCTTCCGGCAGGTATACCACCTTTAACCAGCTCGCCTTCGACAAGCCGCTGCTGGCCGGGCAGGCATTCTGGTATTACGTGGAAAGCAAATACGGGAAAGACGCTGTGCCCTACCTCATGTACATCACCCGCATCAACCGCGGCCTCAAAAAAGGCTTCGAGCAGGTGCTGCACATGAAACCCAAAGACGCCCAGAAAGATTTCATGACCTACACCATGAAACGTTACCAGGAAGACAACCGCCGCCGCCGCCAGGTTACCCGCGGCATCGGCGTGATCTCCAACGAAGTGAAAGAGAAAAAAGACTATTACCGCTACCAGGCCAATCCTAAGAACAGCATGTATGCCGTGGTGGAATATTCCAAAGGCCTTTACAAAGTGAAGATCAACCTGGGCTGGAGCACCACCAAAGTGCTGCTTAAAAGCGGCGTAAGGCAATACACCTCCAAGCTGGACCCCAACTATCCCCTGCTGGCCTGGAACCAGAAAGGCAACCGCCTGGCCATCGTGTACGAACATGAAGGCAAAACCAAACTGATGGTGTACGACCTGGTCACCAAGATCACCATCCGGCAGGACCTTCCCCAGTTCGACAGGGTAATAGATATGAAATATTTCTTCGAGTTCGACAACTCCCTGCTGCTGAGCGCTGTGAAGAACGGCCATACGGACATCTTCACCTACAGCATCAGCAACGGCAAAACGGAACAGATCACCAACGATGTGTACGACGATCTCGATCCTTCGTTCGTGGCCTTCCCCGGCAAAAGCGGCATCATCTATTCCTCCAACCGCCCCGGCCCGAAAGCCCGCAGCGCAGACACCGTGCTGCCGCATAACAACTACAACATCTTCCTGATCGATAACTGGAACAAGTCTTCCGAAAAACAGATCTCCCAGCTTACGAACCTACCGTACGGCAACGCACGGCTGCCCGTTCAATACAACACCACCCACTTCACCTTCGTAAGCGACGCCAACGGCATCAACAACCGCTACGCGGGTTTCTTCAAATCCGAAAGGGCCGGCGTGGATTCGTTGTATTTCGTAGGCGCGGAGATACTGCACAACCCCGATAAGGAAGAGCTGGATTCAGCGCTTGCCGAATACGGCTCCACCGCGCCGGATTCCGTGCAGGCCATTGCCATTACCAACGATTCCACTTACGTGTTCCCTGTTACCAACTACCAGTACGGCATCAAGGAATCCAGGATCGCGGGAGACCAGGGCATGGTGTCTGAAGTAGTGCAGGTGGGCGATTACAAGCGCCTGTACAAACTCAAGGTAGACACCAATACCCTGCGCAGGCGCAACGTAACCGCCAGGCCCACCCGTTACCGGATGGCGCAGATGCGGGAAGACAGCCTCAGGCTCGGCCTGCCCAGCGTGTACCAGAAAGACACTGCCACCAAACAGAATAATTTCTTCCAGAATGAGTTCGGCAACGAACCGGCAGATACGGCCGCTCCCGTGGAAATGATCGCCACCGCGCCCAAAGAGCCGCCCGTGCTTAGATCCGCCAGGCTGAGCAATTACAAGCTCAAGTTCTCGTCAGACTACCTCGTGGCGCAGCTGGATAACTCGGTACTGATGAACCGTTACCAGCCGTACATGGGCCCCCCCAGCTCGCCCATCCGCCTTACCGACCCGGTGAACGGCCTCGTGCGCATCGGCATCAGCGACCTGATGGAGGATTTTAAATTCAGCGGCGCCTTCCGCATCCCGCTTGCGCTGGATGGTACGGAATACCTGTTCTCTTTCGCGTACCTCAAAAAACGCTTCGACTACAAGTTCAGCTACTACCGCAAGGTGGACCAGGGCGGCGTACTTTACCGGGATACATCCGGGCAGGAATACGATTACCCGATCAAGAACAAAACGAACATCTACCAGCTCGAAGTGCGTTATCCGCTCGACGTGGTGCGCAGCTTCCGCATCTTTGCCGGCCTGCGTACAGATGAAATGGTGATACTCGCCAACGATGAAATTTCGCTCAAAGAGCCGAACTATAAAGAAACGAACGTGCTGGCCCGTTTGGAATACGTGCACGACAATGTGCTGAACCCGGCCATCAATATCTACAAGGGTACGCGGTATAAGATCTATGCGGACCTGATATCGCAGATAAAGAGCAACCGGAATACCGTATTCAACGAAGTGACGCCGAAAGGGAAGTTCACTTACAACATGGGGATAGACGCACGGCATTACGTGGAAATATACCGCAACTTCATATGGGCCACACGCTTTGCCGCGGACCTTTCCCTGGGCAGCCGCAAGCTGATCTACTTCCTCGGCGGTGTGGACAACTGGCTGATCAAACCCGACATTTACACCAACCGGCAGCCCAATCCCAACGAGAATTACGCGTACCAGACGCTGGCGGTGAATATGCGCGGCTACAAACAGAACATCAGGAACGGCAACAACGTGATGCTGATGAATACTGAATTGCGCCTGCCCGTGATCACCACTTTCATAGACAAGCCGATCAATTCCGCGTTCCTGCGCAACTTCCAGCTGATGGCCTTTATGGACATCGGCACTGCCTGGAACGAGAAACTGTCTTTCAAAGACGCCAACTACACCACTTATGTCAATCCTGAAGGCGTAGTGGTTCGGATCAAGGAAGGTTTCCTCGGGCCCTTTGTGGGCGGTTATGGCTTCGGCGCAAGAACCACGCTGCTGGGTTACTTCCTGAGGGTAGACGCCGGCTGGCCGATGACAGGCTTCTTCAGGGGCAAGCCGCTGGTGACCTTCGCGATGGGGGTTGATTTTTGATCTGATCTTATTGATAAAACAAAGCGGGCTGTCTCAAAAGGGCAGCCCATTTTATTTAAATTAGCACCGTGCATACAGCTCACTACAATTGCGTCTGGAAGGATTTCCCGGTATGCCTTTCCGCTCCTGCTGAAGTCCGGGAAGGACCGCCGTTCTTCGATAGCTCACTCATGAAACCACAGTGATCACAGCGCCAGCAGCTTCGGCACGAAAATGATCCCTCCCACAGTGAGCGCCGTAACCGCAGCCACCAGCACAGCGCCGGCGGACACATCTTTGATCCATTTTACTTTCGGGTGAATATCCGGCTGCACGTAGTCCATGATCTTTTCTATCGCGGTATTGAGCATCTCGGTGAGCCATACCATACCCGTAATAATGGCCAGCATGGCCCATTCCGCAAGGGAGCACCTGAGCCAGGCGGCCAGTGCGATGACCGCTATCGTGGCGGCTGCGTGCATACGGCCGTTGGATTCGCTGCGCAGGAACAAGCCAAGGCCGTTAAAAGCATGCCGTAAACCGAAGAAGCGCTTTTGAACAGGCATGTTGTCTTGTTTAGGTGAATGAAAGCGGGAGCCTACTGGTTAAATTTGATCATGGCTTCCAATGCGGCGAGGTGGCCTTTGAAGGCTTTTTCGCCGGCTTTGGTGATGGAGTAGGTGGTGTTGGTCTTTCGCCCGATAAACCCTTTATGCACCTTGATGTAGGCATTTTCCTCCAGCGTGGAAAGATGGGAGGCGAGATTGCCGTCCGTCACTTCCAGCAGTTCTTTCAGATCGTTGAAGCTCACTTCCTCGTTCACGTTCACCATCAATACGCTCATTACGCCCAGGCGGATGCGGCTTTCAAATATTTTATTCAGGTTACCGATCGGGTTCATGCCATCAGGTTTATGCTGCGGGGTTTCTTTCGTATTTCCACCACATGAGGGCGCCGTAAAAAATGTGCATCACGCCGAAGCCCAATGCCCAGAAGAACAGCCCGTTATAAAGATTAAAAAGCGCCAGTATTCCGATCAGTATTTCAGCGTAGCCAAGATACCGGATGTCTGTCACTGTATATTTACTGGCATTCACCAGCCCGAGGCCGTAAAAAACGAGGCAGGCGGGAGCAGCCAGGCCGGCGTAGCCGTTGTACAGCAATCCCAATATGAACAGTCCCCCGGCAAACAGCGGGATGGCGAGGTTGAAGGTCACTTTGCGGGCGGAGGCGTCCCAAACGGGAAGGCCCTGCGCCTGGGCTTTGCGCCAGGTGAAATAAAAGCCGGTGCCCAGGGCGGCAACCAGCACGGCGCCTGCAATAAGGAGCAACTGGAGGATCAGCAGGTTGTCTGCCGGCGTTACGCCGTAAGCGTCCACCCCGCCTGCGCGGGAGGGCTGCGCTTCCCCTTCCAGGAGCTTCCAGGCAAAAAAGGCGCCTACGAGCGCGCTGATACCCGCACCAACACCGCCAAGGCCGCTGAGGGACATAAAGCGGGTGGAGCGCTCCATAATGCGCTTGATATCATGAAGGGAATCGAGATGTTGTTGCTCGTTCATAAAAGCACTTTGTGCATCAAAGTTAGCTTTTTTCCCGGGAGAAAAAAGCTGGCATGTTATTGTATGAACAGAGTGACGGGACGCGTTATGGCATATGGAACATCAGCCGCATCCAGCGCTATCCGAAAGGATAGTATGATGAATGCGGAAAAATAGTAACCTTGTTCCCCTTATGCCCGTTATAGGGGTACTGAAGCCGGCGCACGTCTTTAGTAGGTAACTATGCCAACATTTCCCATCATCCGGACATATTCACCCGGACAAACGGTAAATTATTGTTATAAAACTGTCCCATTTAACCACAATTCGCCTCGATTAGTGCGAAAATCTCTAATTTGCTTCGTGTATGACCGGCCGGAAACGAACCATAGCTTTAATTATTTGCATCATCAGCTTCTTACCCATCAGCGCTCAATACAAGATCAGCGGTAAAGTAAAGGACGCGCACACCCAGGAACTGATCCCCTTTGCCACGCTCCAGTTTGTAGGCACCAATACTGGCATGGTCACCGACGCAGAAGGCTCTTTCCTCTTCGAACTGCCCGCTATACCCTCCGATTCGCTGTTGGTGAGAGTGATGGGATACCAACGCACCGTGCTCTTTGTAGATAAAAATCTCAAAGACCAGACGCTTAATTTTGAGATCTCCCGCGGCGACGTTTCCCTCAAACAACACGAAGTAAAAGCCAATGTCAACTTCGCCCTCATCCTCCTCCGGCACATCATCCGCCGGAAGCCGGACAATAACTACGACCGGCTCAGCAACTACCGGTACGAGATCTACAACAAGCTGGAACTCGATATCAAAAACCTCAATACCACCAAGCTCTCCAGGAACCGCTTTACCAAACCGTTCTCCTTCATACTCCAGAATATAGACAGTACCTCGGAAACCAAACCCTTCCTCCCGGTTTTCCTCACAGAAAGCATCTCCGATTATTACTTCCAGCGCAGCCCGAAAAAAACCAAAGAAATTATCAAGGCATCCCGTACTTCGGGGCTCGACAATGAAAGCGTTTCCAAGTTCCTGGGCGGCATGTACCAGAACGTGAACATATACGACAATCACATCCCCGTGTTCGACAAAAGCTTCGTAAGCCCCATCAGCAACAGCGGCGCGCTTTATTACAGCTACCGGATCACGGACACACAGTATATCAACCAGCAGCGTTTCATCAAAATGAACTTCCAGCCCCGCAGGAAAGGCGAGAACGCTTTCATCGGCGAAATGTGGGTGCAGGACTCCACCTATGCCATACAGAAAATGACCATGGCCGTACCGGGAGACGCCAATATCAATTTCGTGCGTAAGATCAGCATGGTGCAGGAATACAAGCCTTTCCCCGACAGCAGCGGCTGGTTCCTTGCAAAAGATAAATTCATCGTCGATTTCTGGACGCCCGGCCTCAAGCCCACCAAAACCATGGACTTCATCGGCCGCAAAACCACCACCTACGAAAAGGTGATGATAAACGATACTTCCGTTACCAATCTCTTCACAGAGAAACGATACCCCGAGAACATCGTATTGACGGACAGCGCGCGCTACCGCACCGAAGACTTCTGGCAAAGCAACCGCCATGAAGGCCTGAGCAAAAACGAGCAGTCTATTTACCGGATGGTGGACACCCTGCAGAAAATGCCGCTGTTCCAGAAATATTCCAATACCATCCGTTTCCTGGCAACCGGGTATAAACCGTTCGGCATGCTCGAATGGGGCCCTTACTGGTACCTCTTCTCACAGAACAGGCTGGAAGGTTTCAGGGTGCGGTTCGACCTGGGCACCACCCCTAAATTCCATAAGGATCTTTACCTCAACGGCTACCTGGCATACGGCTTCACCGACCAGCACTTCAAAGGCAAACTCTCCGCCCTCTGGCTGCTCAATCGCCACCCGCGCATGTACGTATACGGCTCGTTCATCCGCGACCTGGACAACGGCGCCAATTATTACGATGAAGTAGGAACGGACAACATCTTTTCCGTCGCCATCCGCAAGCCTGGCGTTCCGCAGAAGTTCATGCTCATAGATGAGAAACGCGCTGAATTTTTCAAAGAATATTATTCCGGTTTCTCGCATCACCTGTCTGTAGTGCATAAACAATTCATGCCCTTTGCGCCGCTGCCCACCGGCGGCTTCTTCCCCCACAATGGCAGCGGGCTGGATCCGCTCACCAATATGGAAGTGGCCGTGAAACTTCGTTACGCTTTCCGCGAAGAATTCCTGGAAGGGAATTATTACCGTTTCAGCCTCGGCAGCAGGTACCCCATCGTGGAAGTAAAATATGCCCTCGGCCTGAAAGGCGTGCTCAAAAGCAATTACAACTACCACAAAACCTCGTTTACCGTTTCCGATTATGTCAAAACACCGCCGTTCGGAACGATCTACTATAACTTCTTCGGCGGCAAGATATTCAGCAACGGCGCGCTGCCTTACACCATGCTGGAGATCCATCCCGGCAACGAAATCTACTACTACAATAAATACGCATTCAACATGATGAACCGCTACGAGTTCATCAGCGACCAATATGCCGGCTTCAACGTGGAACATACCATCGGCAGCGGCATCTTCAATTACATCCCCGGCATCAGGAAGCTGAAGTTCCGCCAGTTCTGGACCGCCAAAGGAGTGATCGGCAAGCTCAGCAACGAGAACAAGGCATTCAACCTCAACGCCGGCTACCCTTTCAAAACACTGGAAGGCAGCCCATACATTGAAGTGGGCACCGGCGTGGAGAACATCCTCAAATTCCTCAGGGTCGATTTTGTGTGGCGGGTAGCGCCGAAACCCCTCCCCGGTGAGCCCTACGAAAAAAGGTTCGGGATCTTCGGCAGCTTCAGGTTACAATTCTAAACAATGGATAAAAGGCCGCTCAACGGCGATGCTCCAGCAATTGCTGGTGTATCTCCAGCTGCATCTGCATCACCTGTTGGATAGCTTTGTTGCTGCTCTGCAGCAGCTGCTCCAGCCTGCCGAACAACTCCCGGTAGTTCTTCAGCAATTCGTATAACAGTAATTTGTCTTTCCGGAAATACTCCACCAGCCCCGCCAGTTCCTGCGAAGCCGGGCGGTACAAGGGGGAATGCGGCGACTCCATTCCCTCGAATATCTCCGAATAATGCACCCCCAGCACCTGCGCGATCTCCATCCACCGTCCCAGCGTGATCCGCTTCACATCGCCGCGCTCAATATTACCATAAGCCGTTGCACCGATACCCAGCCTCGCTGCAACATACTCCTGCGTATAATCCCTCGATTCCCTTAACCTCCGTATCCTCGGGCCAACGTTCGTCTCCTTCATGTATAGTGGGTAAGGCTAACAACCATCCATGCAAATAAAATTAGCAGATTGAGAAACTGCCTCCAAAAAAACCTGGTCGAAACTGAGATAGTCTCTGAATCACTAAAGGAAATCTCCAGGTTTCCGGGATAAACAAAAAAAATACGCTCAATCTGAGCGTATCCGTTTCAAAAAAAATGCGCCTGTTACCAGGCGCATCAATGTCTTTGAACAAACAGTCCTTATTTCAGGAACCGCTTCCCTACCCACAAAAATACAAGCGCTCCCGCCACAGCACCGAGCCCGTCCGCCAGCAGGTCGTACATATCAAAGCTCCGGTTCGCCACCAGGTATTTCTGGATGAACTCGATCGCCAGGCCATACAACGTTACCACCGCCACCAGCGAAAACAACGCCAGCCCGCTGATCGCTCCCTTCTGCTTGTAATACCCGTACGCCAGCAACAACACCGTGCCGCCGAACAATACGAAATGCACGATCTTGTCCACATGCAGCTTGTCGAACATAGACATGCTTGGAATAGCCGAGCCCGGGAGCGTGCATAAAAAAAGAATGAGAATGATCCATCCCATTGCTGGCAGATAATAACGGATCATTCTCATGCTTACCTTGTTATTCGGGTTTGATTCATTCATTGTTATTCTCCTACTAACGCCTTGTAGTCGTCTGCACTCAGCAGCCCGTCCACATCAGCGGGGTTATTCACCTGTATTTCCACCATCCAGCCTTCGCCGTACGGATCGGAGTTTACCAGCTCAGGACTACCGTCCAGCGCGGGATTCACTTGCAAAACGGTGGCCGCTACCGGCAGAAACAGGTCAGACACGGTTTTAACCGCCTCTACTGTACCAAAAATCTCTTCCGCATTCAGGGATTTGCCCACCGTGGAGATATCAACAAATACGATATCGCCCAGCTCACGCTGCGCAAATTCGGTGATACCCACCTTTGCGGTGTTCCCTTCTAACAATACCCATTCGTGGTCTTTTGTGTAACGCAGTTGCGACGGAAAATTCATGTCAAGTTTGATTTTGAGCGGTAAAAATAAAGATTGCGCCGGGAATAATAAAAACTTCTTCCCCCGGGATATGTTAAAATTCAATGATTAAAATAACAGGAACTTCTTTTTCAGCCTGATCTTCATCCGTACATCCTGCAAGGGGCGGTTGTTCCCGTCTGTTTTCACGCCCGCAATGCTGTCCACCACATACAGCCCTTTCACCACTTCGCCGAAAACCGTGTAATTCTGGTCCAGGTGCGGGCTTCCGCCAACGGTTTTATACACTTCCCGCTGGTCTACAGGCAGCTTCCGCCCGCCCAGCCGCGTCTGTTCCAGCGTATCCAGCTGCCCGTCTGTGAACCGCTTTCCCTGCACGATATAGAACTGGCAGCCGTCGCTGGCTTTAGTGGGGTTATTGTCCCGCGCGGCCGCCAGCACGCCTTTTTTATGGTACAGGTCCAGCCGGAACTCCGCCGGAACCGTATACCCAACACCGCCGTTACCCAGCGGGGCCCCTGCTGACGCGCGTTTGGAGTCCGGGTCGCCGCCCTGTATCATAAAATTCCGGATCACCCGGTGAAACAGCAGGCTGTCATAAAAATGGCGTTTTACGAGCTTAACGAAATTATCGCGGTGAAGCGGCGTCTGGTCGTACAGCCTGATCACCATCGTGCCGTATTCCGTGATCACTTTCACTTTGCGGTTGCGCTGCGCGCTGGCCGGAAGGGAAACAAGGATCAACAGCGCTGCCAGGATCGTTTTTTGCATGTGGTATTGGGTTGGGTTTCGGCTTTGGGTTCAGCCCCGGGCCTGGGTTGCGTCGCACTCTTCAGCCCCGGGCGCTCTATGTGGCCTATTCTTCGAAATAAGCGATAATATGTTCCTTCAGGAACCGCTCCTGCTCTTCCATGCCCATTTTCGGAACGGGCTGTACCTCCTTGAAATGCGGCCACCCGTCCTTGTCACGCCCTTCGGGCTCAAAATACCCGCTCTGGCTGAGCAACGAACATACGGCGATATGCATCAGGTCCTGCTTTTGTTCCTTTGTAAACTTCGTTTTGGGACTGTTCAGCTCCTGGATGCCGATCAGCAGCAACGTCGCTTCCATATTCGGCGTTTTCCCGAAACGCTCGGTGAGCATATCCTCCACTTTTTTCCATCTTTTATCGAAATCGTCCTGGTCCATCTGTTGGTTTTTAAGATTTTCGGTTCGTGGCATACGTATTGCAGCCTCAAACGGACAACAAATGTACGGTTTACACAAAAAATTGATGTAAATATCAAACCGCTTTCTTAAATTGGAATTTTTTGTAAACCATATCTGCTTACCCGGGAAGCCGTTCAACAACGTCTTTTAACACCAATTTAACGGCCCCAACCCGCCATGGCAGAAGGTTCTAACAAGTAAAACGCTATTTTAGCAAACCTGAAATGTAAAACATGGAAAATACGTCTTACGACATCCGTCAACTGAACGAAAAGATTCACCAGGCCAGCTCTTTTGTGGATATCCTGAACATGGAGATCAACAAAGTGATCGTTGGCCAGAAGTACATGGTGGAACGCCTCATGATAGGCCTGCTGGCACAGGGCCACGTGCTGCTGGAAGGTGTTCCCGGCCTTGCTAAAACACTGTCCATCAAATCACTGTCATCCGCCATCAACGCCCGTTTTTCCCGCATCCAGTTCACGCCCGACCTTTTGCCGGCTGACGTTGTAGGCACCATGATCTATAACCAGCAGCGCAACGAGTTCATGGTACGCAAAGGCCCGATCTTCGCCAACTTTATCCTGGCGGACGAGATCAACCGCGCTCCCGCCAAAGTGCAGAGCGCCCTGCTGGAAGCCATGCAGGAAAAACAGGTAACCATCGGCGACACAACCTTTAAGCTGGAAGAACCCTTCCTCGTACTGGCCACCCAGAACCCGATCGAGCAGGAAGGTACCTATACGCTGCCTGAAGCCCAGGTGGACCGTTTCATGCTGAAAGTCGTGATCGGTTACCCCACCAAGGAAGAAGAACGCCACATCATCCGCCAGAACCTGCAGCCCGAGGGGCAAACGAAGATCAATCCCGTGGTGAACCCGCAGGACATCCTCGATGCGCGCAAGCTGGTGCGCCAGGTGTATATGGACGAAAAGATCGAGCAATATATCATCGACGTGGTGTTCGCCACCCGCAACCCGGAAGATTACAAGCTCGCCAAGCTCAAGCCGCTCATTGCCTACGGCGGTTCTCCACGTGCTTCCATCAACCTCGCCCTCGCTTCCAAAGCCTACGCTTTCATAAAACGCAGGGGATACGTGATACCGGAAGACGTACGCAGCGTTTGTTTCGACGTGATGCGCCACCGCGTGGGCCTCACCTACGAAGCGGAAGCCGAGAACGTGACCAGCGAGAACATCCTGAGCGAAATACTGAATGCCGTGGAAGTGCCATGAGCCGTGAATTAAAACCTGCAACAACATGGAGACTTCAGAAATACTCAAGAAGGTCCGCCAGCTGGAAATAAAGACCAAAGGGCTCACCAATCACATCTTCGCGGGCGAATACCACAGCGCCTTCAAAGGCCGCGGCATGTCGTTCAGCGAAGTACGCGATTACCAGTTCGGCGACGATGTGCGCTCCATCGACTGGAACGTGACCGCCCGCTTCAACCACCCCTTCGTGAAAGTGTTTGAAGAAGAACGCGAGCTCACCGTGATGCTGCTGGTAGACGTGAGCGAAAGCGAAACGTTCGGCACCGCCACCCATACCAAACGCAGCCTCGTTACCGAGCTTTGTGCCGTGCTGGCTTTCTCCGCCATCAAAAACAACGACAAGGTAGGCGTCATCTTTTTCAGCGACGGCATGGAAAAATACATCCCGCCCAAAAAAGGTAAATCGCATATCCTTTTCATCATCCGCGAATTACTATCCTTTACGCCTAAACGTAAAGGCACCAATATTTCCGAAACCCTGCGCTTCTTCAACAATGCCGCGAAGAAACGCAGCATCGTGTTCCTGCTCAGCGACTTCTTCTCCGGCAATTACCAGGACGCGCTCAATATCGCCGCCAAAAAGCACGACGTAGTAGGCGTTCAGGTATACGACCCGCGGGATAAGGAACTGCCCGCAGTAGGGCTCATGCGCATGACAGACGGGGAAACCGGCGCTTCGCAGTGGATAGATACCAGCGACAAAAAAGTACGCCAGTATTACACCCAGCAGTTCCAGCAGCACGCGCAGTACTGCAAAAGCGCCTTCGTGAAAAGCGGGGCAGACCTGATCAGCATCAGGACCGATGAAGATTACGTGAAAGCATTGCAAACATTTTTCCTGAACAGGGTTTAAGACTTACATGAAAGGAATCAAGCACATATTCGTTTATACCCTGCTGGCCGCCCTCTTTACCACAGGCCGCGCACATGCGCAGGATCAGCAGGGCACGCGACAGTATGACGACTATTTTAAAGTAACGGCAGTGCCGGACACTACCTCCATCCGCATCGGCGAACCTGTGAAGATCGGCATTACCGCCCGCGTGGTGATCCGTTCGCTCAAAGGCGCCAACATCAAGGTAGTGTTCCCCAACCTCCCGGATTCCGTGAACCACATCGAAGTGGTGGAGCGCTCGCCGCTGGATACCACCGGCTCCACGCCCGACGAAAAATTCTGGAAACAGACGCTTACCGTTACCAGCTTCGATTCTGGCCGGTGGGAACTGCCGCCCATGAAATTCGAGGTGTTCTCCGTGTCCGACGGGTCGTACGATTCCGTGTTCACCGATCCCATTTTCATTGACGTGAACACCGTGGCCGTGGACACTACCAAGGCATTCAAGCCCATCAAACCCCTGCGTAGCGTAGCCTGGAACATCCTGGACTACTGGCCTTACCTGCTGCCTTTGCTGCTGGTGGTCGCGCTGGTGGTGCTGTATTTCGCATACTGGCGCAAACGCAGGCCCAAAGCGGCTCCCGCCCCGGCCAAACCGTTAAAGACGCCGTACGAAACAGCCATGGAACAGTTGCAGCGGCTGGAAAAGGAAAAGCCCTGGAACAACGACGTTAAATTATATTATACGCAGCTCACCGATGTGCTGCGCCATTATTTCGAGCAGCAGTTCCATATCGCGGCACTGGAGCAAACCAGCGCCGAGCTGTTGCAGAACATCAAGCCCGTGACCGTGCTGAACCAGCAGCGGGATAAGCTGCAGCACATCCTCACGCTGGCAGACCTGGCGAAGTTCGCCAAGATGCAGCCTGCCCCGCATGAGCATGAGGACTGCCTGCAAAAAGCCATTGCAGTGGTAGAGTGGACCAAACGCTCCGCGACCGCTCAAACCGAACAAAGCCTTACCGGCACAAACCAGTAGAACGAACGCATGAACGCTGAACTTTGGAAAAATATTGAATTCGCTTACCCGGCCTTTTTCTGGCTGCTGCTGCTTATTCCCGTAATGATCTGGTGGTTCTTCAGCACCGGCCGCAAGTTCCAGGGATCGGTTCAGGTGAGTTCCCTCCAGGGGCTGAAAGGCTTGCCCGTATCCTGGAAGATCCGCTTCAGGCCGCTGCTGCTGGCCCTGCGGCTCATTGCATTCGCCGCGCTGGTAACCGCTCTCGCCCGCCCGCAAACTTCCAATACCTCCGAAAATATCGACAGCGAAGGGATAGACATCGTACTGAGCATCGACATTTCAGGCAGCATGCTCGCCGAAGACCTGCGGCCCAACCGTATGGAAGCCGCCAAAAAAACGGCCATGGATTTCGTGGACAGCCGCATCAGCGACCGCATCGGTCTCGTGATCTTCTCCGGAGAAAGTTTCACGCAATGCCCCATCACCATGGACCATGGCGTGCTCAAGCAACAGCTCATGCAGATCCGCAGCGGTATGCTGCAGGATGGTACCGCCATCGGCATGGGGCTTGCCACCGCCGTAGACCGCCTGCGCAGCAGCAAAGCCAAAAGCAAGGTGATCGTGCTGCTGACGGACGGCGTGAACAACACCGGCCTGGTGGACCCGCTCACCGCGCTGGAGATCGCCAAAGCCTATAAAGTGAAAGTATACACAGTAGGCGTAGGCACCATCGGCAAAGCTCCCTCTCCCACCCCCATGCCGGACGGCAGCATACAGATGCAGATGGTGGATGTGCAGATAGACGAGCCGCTGATGAAAAAAATAGCCACCGAAACCGGCGGCCGCTACTTCCGCGCAACAGACAACACGTCCCTGCAAAACATCTACCACGAGATCGATAAGCTGGAACGCACCAAAGTGGAGATCACCTCTTACAAACGTTATAAAGAACATTTCTTCCCGCTGGCGATGATAGCGCTGGCCTGCATGCTGCTCGAAACAGTGCTGCGGTACACGCTCTTCAGGCGCCTGCCGTAAGGCCGCCTGCGCGATTTGCCTTATATTTACACCGTGCAAGCAACGATCTACAAGTCCACCGGCAGTTGGTACTCCGCTAAAACGATCACAGGCGATTTTTTACAGGCCCGCATCAAAGGCCTGTTCAAGATCGACGAGGATATTACTTCCACCAATCCCATCGCGGTGGGAGATGAAGTGAGCATTGAGCTCGAAGAAGGAGAGAACGCCCCCGCCATCATCACGGATATCGCCAAAAGGAAAAACTACATCGTGCGAAGCTCCCCGCAGGGCAAACACAAAAAACACATCGTTGCCTCCAACCTCGACCAGGCTATGCTGGTATGCACCGTCAAGGAACCCCGCACCTCACAGGGTTTCATCGACCGCTTCCTGGTTACGGCCGCTGCTTATCATATCCCGGTTATTCTTGTGTTCAATAAAAAAGATGTGTACAAAGCGAAGGAGATGGAAAAGTTTGAACATTGGAAAGCCGTGTACGAGGAGATCGGTTATACCGTGCTGCTCACCGCCGCCAGTGCGGGCGAGGGCATCGAAGAACTGAGAAATTTACTGAAAGATAAGACCACCCTGATCTCCGGCCATTCCGGCGTGGGAAAGTCCACCATCATCAACCAGCTGCTGCCGCTTTTGCAGCTGAAAACGAAGAACGTGAGCGGCTGGAGCGGCAAAGGCCTGCACACCACCACCTTCGCGGAAATGTTCGACCTGCCCGGTGGCGGACGGTTGATAGACACGCCGGGCGTGCGTGAGTTCGGTATCGTGGATATTCCCAAAACAGAGCTGTCCCACTATTTCCTGGAAATGCAGCCCTACCTTCCCGGCTGCCAGTTCAACAACTGCATTCATATGGATGAGCCCGGCTGTGCGGTGAAGGAGGCGGTAGAAGAAGGAGAGATCGATATGGACCGGTACGTGAGCTATGCCACCATACTGGCTACGATTGAAGAAACGACTTATTGATTATCACTTAATGCCGCCTCCGGAACAATCCTTTTTTGGGCGGTTTGCTCATTTCATCCATCACCCGTTCCGCACCCAGGTTCTTCACCGGCGTAGGGCAGCCCGTTTTCTGCGCCCGGCAGCCAAAGGCCATGATCCCGCAGGCCAGCATCATCCATAAACATAACTTACGCATAGCCAGGCAGTTTAGAAGAGTTTCATCTGTTTGCCGGCCTTGCTGTTCTGCTTCTGGTTACCGGAATTGTAGAAAGTGCTGCCTGGGCAACCTTGTTTCTGGGAGGCGCAACCAGCCGCTAAAAAGGCCAGCCAGAGCCATAACCACCATTTTCTTTTCATAGGTAAGGGCATTATATCTCATGCAATATAATGTTTTTTTATAACGCGTGTTACACCTGGTCACGGAACCAGTCCGCGTACATGATATAATTATTCGCGATCCGGTCTATCTCCCCATGGATCAGCTCCTGGCTGATGGTTTTCACCTTTTTGGCGGGCACGCCGGCATAAATGCAGCCCGCTTCCACCTGGGTGCCTTCCAGCACCACGGCGCCGGCTGCAATAATGGTGTTGCTGCCGATGTGCGCATTGTCCATCACGATAGCGCCCATGCCTATCAGCACATTATCTTCCACCGTACAGCCATGCACGATGGCATTGTGGCCCACGGAAACGTTATTCCCGATCACGGTCTTCGTTTTCTGGTACGTGGCGTGGATCACCGCGCCGTCCTGTATATTTACTTTATCTCCCATCCGGATGCTGTTCACATCCCCGCGCACAACGGCGTTGAACCATACGCTGCAATTCTTTCCCATTACAACGTCTCCCACGATAGTCGCATTCGGCGCGATAAAACAATTGGGCCCCATCTGCGGGTGCACTCCTTTAACTGGTAATATTACTGGCATGTTACAAATATAGAACTTCACTAACTTCGCCCCTAATGAATAACAGGCAGCTTTTTTTACAACATGTGGCGCAAACCTCCGACGCTCCCATGGCGCTGGAGATCGTGAAAGCCCGGGGCATGTACATGTGGGATGCGGACGGGAAACAATACCTCGACCTGATCGCCGGTATCAGCGTTTGTAATATCGGCCATTGCCACCCGGCGGTGGTAAAGGCTATCAGCGCGCAGGCGGAAACATACATGCACCTGCTGGTGTACGGGGAATTTGTGCAAAGCCCGCAGGTGGCCTACGCCAAATATCTTACGGATCATCTTCCGGCCGAGCTCAACAGCGTGTATTTCACCAATTCAGGAAGCGAGGCTACGGAAGGCGCTATGAAGCTGGCCAAACGTCATACCGGCAGAACGGAGATCATTGCCTTCAAAAACAGCTACCACGGCTCCACACAGGGCTCGCTGAGCATCATCGGCGACGAATACTGGCGCAATGCCTACCGCCCGCTGCTGCCGGACGTTCAGCATCTGCAGCATAATTCCATGGACATGCTCGGCAGCATCACGGAGCGCACTGCCTGCGTGATTGCGGAAACGGTCCAGGCGGAAGGCGGCGTGCTCGCCCCGCAAAAAGAATGGCTGCAGGCCCTCCGCCGCAGGTGCACCGAAACCGGTACTCTGCTGGTGCTGGATGAGATCCAGTGCGGCTTTGGCCGCAACGGCACGCTCTGGGCGTTTGAACAATATGATGTGATACCGGATATACTCCTGCTGGGAAAGGCCCTTGGCGGCGGAATGCCTTTAGGGGCGTTTATTGCCGGCCGCGAAATAATGTGGAGCCTGACGAACCAGCCCGTGCTGGGGCACATCACGACCTTCGGCGGTCACCCCGTGGCCTGTGCGGCCGGCCTCGCGGGAATGAAGGTGCTGGTAGAAGAGAACATGATGGCGGGCATTCCCGGGAAAGAGAAGCTGTTCCTGGAACTGCTGCAACATCCCAAAATTAAAGCGGTACGCTCCCGCGGGCTGATGCTGGCCGTGGAGCTGGAAAACTTCCCTGCCGTACAGAAAGTGATCGCGCATTGTATTGCCAATGGGGTGATCACGGACTGGTTCCTGTTTGCAGCCAACTGCATCCGCATTGTACCGCCGCTGATCATCAGCGACGAAGAGATCCGGAAGGCCTGCGGCGTGCTGCTGGCGGGACTGGATGCCTTATGAAGGAGAATTTAAAAATATTATTGAACGGCCTTAAGAAGCTCCGATTCCTTTTTTTCAACTGTAAGAAATGGGGGTATCGTTTGAAGATAATATAGTTTATGACCAAACTCCGTGGGGTGGTGATGGTAATCCCCCATCAGATCGCGGTATAACTTCTCTTTCGGCAAGGTTTCAAACTGCTGATAGATATCTGAAAAGTAGATCTTGTTCCTGGCCGCGATCTCGCGGAGCTTGTTGTTAAAATAGATTGTTGAAGACTCTACTTCCAGTTCCCAATAGGGGTTTTGCTGGAAAAAGCCAATGAGGATGCAGTCAATACCCGCCGCTGACAATCGTTTAATCCCTGCTTCTATTGCCGTTAAATTTCCGTCCATATTGGCCCCTTTGAGGTGCTCATTCATTCCAAACTCAACAATTACAACATCCGGCTTTTTTGCCACGAGGTAATCCAGTTTGGAAGTAAATAAACCGGTGGTGGCACCTCCTTCAGAATAATTTGTGACAGTAGGTTTGCAGCCGTATATATAGTTTATCGCTTTTGCCAGCAAACGAACATATATGGCTTGATCGCTGCTGTGAAAATATCGGGGCAAAGTATGTGCGCCAGCCGTTATAGATGTTCCAATGCAATCAATACTGATGTCGCTGCCAGAGGTAAGTTTCCCTTTTAACGATGTGGAAAGGAATGCTCCTTGTGGAGAAATTATTGAATCTTTGGAAGTGGTATAGTCCACCATCACCTGCCAGATTAAAGAAAGTTGCGGATTTCGGTTTGGATCTGGCTGCCAGGTGAATTTACCGTTCCCGTTCAGGACCATTTTATGCGTTGAAAAGTCCGGAATGGTTGAAAGTGCCCCTCTTTTAAGCCCTCCGTTTGATGTAACAAAATAGTCCGTTCCGGCTTTATATTCGGTTTGTTTCCCGGTTGCGTCAATTTTATACACCCGCTTGATCACTGCATCGTTTTTAAGGAGATAAGAAGGATTTTCGCTGGATAGGGCAATTGTCTCTCCCTGAACTTCGTAACGGGGAGTGGATGCGGCAGGTTTGTCCTTCCGGCAAGCAGAAAAAAGACAAACAAGAGCAAACAAAAAGGGAGCAACTCGGTATGCCAGGGATTTGTGATGAAGGTTTAGGGGCATCGGTAATAAGTATCAGTTAGGGGCAAATTTAGGGATTTTGTGTATTTGCACAGCCCTTTTTGTCCCTGCCTCACCTATAAACAAAGAATCCTCCCGGGAAACCGGGAGGATCGTTTCAAACTGCTTATGAGAAAATTCAACTAAAAGACTTATTGCTGGCCAGCTTCTTTCTTCGCTTCGGATTTCATTTTGTCGTTGGCGAAGATGGAGAATTCCACGCGGCGGTTTTGGGCACGGTTGGCCTCGCTGTCGTTCGGGAATTTAGGCTGGTTTTCGCCATACCAGAATGTTTGCACACGGTTGGCGGCTACGCCCTGCCCAACCAGGTAATTGGCTACCGATTTGGCGCGGCGTTCAGACAGTGAGTAGTTGTAGGAGTCCGCACCGGTATCGTCGGTATGGCCTTCCACGCGTACGTGCGTGTCAGGATATTTGTTCAGTACATCCGCCAGTTCGCGGATATTGCTTTGTGCGGTGGCGGTGAGGTCAGACTTGTCGAAGCCGAACAGCACGCCGGAGTTGAAGGTTACGTTGATGCCTTCACCCACGCGTTCAACGGTGGCATTGGGCACTTCGCTCTTGATCTCCTGTGCCTGTTTGTCCATTTTCTTACCGATGAGCACACCGGCGGTACCACCTACTGCCGCGCCGATGATGGCGCCGAGGGCTGTATTACCGGCTGCTTTCCCTATCACCGCACCGGCTGCGGCCCCGCCGCCGGTTCCTATTACCGCTCCTTTTTTCGTATTGTCCATGCCTTGCCAGGTGCTGCAGCCGCTGACAAGAAGTATCCCTGCTAAACCTATCGCCGCTAATGCATTCATTCGTTTCATCATAGTAAGTTTTATTTTGAGTATTAAAGCTTAAACAAATAGTCTGCCAAGAAAAAATCATCAGTAGTAAAGTTCCTGATAATCATATGCTTAAGGCAAAAGAAAACAGGCACACGGGTGCATTTGCCGCCTGCCTGTTCTCTTTGGCTTACTTACCGAAAAGGTTGCCCAATAAGCCGCCTAATCCGCCGCTGCCCTGTTGTTGTTTGGCGCCGCTGCTGATCATGCCTACAAGGTCCTGCATGTCCACATCTCCGTCTGCGTCCTTATCCAGGCCAAATTTGCCCAGCAGGCCGCCAAGGTTCACGCCGTTGGTGCTGCCGCCGGTAAGGGAACCGAAAATGCTGTCCAGCGAAAAACCGTTGTCAGACGGGTCGTTGGTCTTTTTAACCAGCGAGCCCAGCACGGCAGGGATGAGCGAAGCGGCAATGGAAGCGGCTGTGCCGCTGTTGAGGTTGAACTTCTGGGTGAGGTTGCTGATAAGATTACCGGAAATGTTGTTCACCACGGGGTTCTGGGAATCTACCTGGCCGTTGCTGTTGAACAGGCCCATAACTTCTTTTACATTTCCATTGGCAAGGGCATCCTGCAAACCGGAAGCGATAGAGTGAGTGGCTTCGCCGATAACTGCTTCATTCTGCTCATTGGGAATGGCAGGATTGGCCACCACTGTTTCCTGGGCGTTTTCACGCACCAATTGAACTAATTGATCTAACATTTTGTATGGGTTTAGGATGGATAAGAAAAACCGAGGTCACCGAACATTATGCATATCTCGATCTGGTAAACGGATCCGGGCCATTGTAGCATAATAACATCCCCGGCGAACAAATTGTTGCGGAAATTGTATAAGCGCTCAGTTAAATTTACATCCCGTCACCGGTCTTCATTTTCTCCGCATTTTCCGCGAACTGGAGTGCCTGCACCATGTCTTCTATTTCCCCGTTCATAAACGCGTCCATATTGTACACGGTCATGCCGATGCGGTGGTCCGTAATACGCCCCTGGGGATAATTATAAGTGCGGATCTTGGCGGAACGGTCCCCGGTGCTCACGAGGCTTTTCCTTTTCGAAGCGATCGCGTCCTCATGCTTGCGGACGGCGGCTTCGTATATGCGGGTGCGTAACATGCGCATGGCGATATCCCTGTTGGAGTGCTGGCTGCGGCCTTCCTGGCATTCCACCACCACGCCCGTCGGGATGTGGGTGAGCCTTACGGCAGACTCCGTTTTGTTTACGTGCTGGCCGCCCGCGCCGGAGGAACGGAACGTGTCCATTTTAATATCCGCTTCGCGAACGTCCACATCCACATCTTCCGCTTCCGGCAGCACGGCCACCGTGGCGGCCGAAGTATGCACGCGGCCGGATGCTTCCGTGGCCGGCACACGCTGCACGCGGTGCACGCCGGACTCAAACTTGAGTGTGCCATACACATCGTCGCCCGTCACTTCCACCACTACTTCCTTGTAACCGCCTACCGAGCCGGCGTTTTCGTTCATGATAGCCGTTTTCCAGCCTTTGTTCTCGCAATACCGCAGGTACATCCTCAGCAGGTCGCCGGCAAACAGCGCCGCTTCGTCGCCCCCCGTGCCACCCCTGATCTCCAGGATGGCATTCTTCTCATCCTGTGGGTCTTTCGGGATCAGCAGGTTGCGGATGTCCGCCTCCATCTGTTCCTTCTGTTCGTTCAGGCTTTCCGTTTCGTCCTTGGCCAGCTCGCGCATCTCTTCATCGCCGCTTTCCAGCACTTCTTTGTTGAAGGCAATGGAATCCAGCAGGTTGCGGTAAGCGTCGTACGCTTTCACGATCCTCTCCAGCTGGCGGTATTCCTTACTCAGCTTGCTGAACTGTTTATTATCCTTTACCACTTCAGGGTTGGTAAGCGCCAGGGATACCTGTTCGTACCGGCCTTTAATGGCATCTAATTTATCGATCATAATAAAATTTCTGTTTCCCTAAAGCGTTTACAGGCCACGGCGGATTATAATCATTCAGGGAAATTGCCGTATTTCGTAATTGCTTCGGGTTGCAAAATTACGTTTTTGCCCATTAATAAAAAGGGGGAAGCGGCCCGATCATTTTTAAATGTTAATTCGGAAAGCATGATCAAGCTAACAGCAGGGGATATATTCGACGGGCAGAAGTTCCTGGGGGCAGACCGCTGCCTCATTCTTGACGACGACGGCGCCATATCGGCAGTGGTGCCGCGCAGCTGGGCGGGAGACGGGATCATTGAAGTGGAAGGATGGCTCAGCCCCGGTTTTGTGAACACCCATTGCCATCTCGAATTAAGCCATATGCAGGGACTCATCCCCGAAGGCACCGGCCTGCCGGTTTTCCTGCAAACTGTCATGGAGCAGCGCGAAACGCCCGCGCCGGAGGTGATGCAGGACGCCATGGCCCGGGCCGCGGCCGCCATGAAAGCGGAAGGCGTTGTAGCCGTGGGCGACATCTGCAATACCGCAGCCAGCCTCGCGCTCAAAACGCAGCCCGGTATTTACTGGCACAGCTTCGTGGAATGTATGGGCTTTATTGACGCGGCCGCCCCGCGCAGGCTGGAACATTCGCTCGCCGTGCTCGCCCGCTTTAAGGAAAAGGGCCTGCCCTGCTCCATTGTGCCGCATGCGCCCTATTCCGTTTCCGCTACCTTATTCAGGCTGCTGGCCGGTATGGAAAACAATACGCCCGTTTCCATCCACAACCAGGAGTCTGCCTCCGAAGATTCCCTGTACCGTTCCAAAACAGGCGCTTTCCTGGATTTCTACCGGCATTTTAATATGGATATCTCGGGTTTCGGGATGACGGGCAAAAGCAGCCTCCGGAGCTATCTTCCTTATTTCGCCGCTACGCCGCGCATGCTGCTGGTGCATAACACCTACACCGAACCGGAAGACGTGCGCTACGCGGCTTCCCGCGAGCAGGAAATTTTCTGGTGCCTCTGCCCCAACGCCAACCTGTACATAGAAAGCCGCCTCCCCGATGTGAAAACACTCATGAACGAAGGCGCCCGCATCACATTGGGTACGGACAGCCTGGCGTCTAACAGGCAGCTGTCCATGTGGGAAGAGATCAGCGCCATCCACCGGCATTTCCCTGAAATACCGATGGCCGCCATTATGCAATGGGCAACCCTGAACGGGGCGCAGGCGCTGGGCATTTCAGCCACTTACGGCAGCTTCGAAAAAGGGAAAAAACCGGGGCTTGTGCAAATACACAATGGTAACGCGAAAGCATACACGATTTAATTATCTATACATTTGCCTCCTATGAACGATTTTTTAAACCAGCAATTCCTGGATAATTCCGTGAGGAACTATTTGATAGTGGCCGGTATTATCCTGTTCGTGTACTTCATCCGCCGCTACATTTCGAAAGGCCTTGCCGGGGGCATGTTCAGGCTCATCAGGCACTGGAGCCCCAGCATCGCGCAGCAGGAATTTGTGCAGCTGCTTTTTAAGCCGCTGGAATATTTCCTGCTCATGACCGCCTTTATCATGGCGAGCAACCACCTCGTATTCCCTTCCGAGCTGAACATCATCGTATACAACCGCACCGGCGACCCATACACCCTGCAAATGCTGCTGGGCACGCTGATCAAGATCGTGTTCAGCATAACCATCATCCTGATCCTTCTCCGCCTGATAGATTTCGTCTCGCTGATACTCGAAAAAAAAGCGGACCTCACGGAAGACAAAACAGACAACCAGTTCATCATTTTCTTCCGCGACTTTTTCAAAGCCATCATGTTCATCATCGGCGCCATGATCCTCATCAACATCCTGTTCGGGAAAGACGTGGTGGACAAGCTGGTAGCCGGCCTTGGCATAGGCGCGGCAGCCCTTGCCCTTGCCGCGAAAGAAAGCATCGAGAACCTCATCGGTTCGTTCATTATTTTCTCCGACAAACCTTTCCGCGTGGGGGATTTTGTGAAGGTGGATGCGTTCCAGGGTACGGTGGAAAAGATCGGCCTGCGCAGTACGCGCCTGCGCACGCTGGAAAAAACCTTCGTGACGGTGCCCAATAAAAAGATGGTGGACAGTGTGCTGGACAACCTCTCCCTGCGCACGCAACAACGCGTGGCGCTGAAGCTGGAGCTGGCGGGCGATACCCCTTCGGAAAAAGTGGCGGCCGTGGTAAAAGGCATTCAGGATTACCTGCAAAACCACGCAGATGTGGAACCGGGCTATTCCGTGAACCTGTTCGATTTCACCAAAGATTCCTACACCATACAGGTGATCTACATGACCAATATCCTGGAAGGCAACGCCTACCTGGAACTGCGGGAAAATGTGAACCTCGCCGCCATCAGCATCCTCGGAAAAAACGGGGTGCGGCTGGCTATAAGGCAGGACCCGGCGATGTGATCTCCTGTAAACGAAGAAGGCCGCCCAACAAGGCGGCCTTCTTCGTTATACGCAGTTTCACCTGCTACTCTTTTTTATCCATCTTCATGATGATCTGCGCCAGGTCCTGCTCCACAGATTCTTTGGAATTTCCGGAAATACGGCCTTCTTCTTTCCCATCGCGCATTACGAGGATGGTGGGCACGCGTTTTATTTTATACCCGTCCGCCACCTGGTTGCCGGTATTACCGGAATTGTCGGCGCCATACATGTGAATGCTTTCTTCGGGCACGCTGGCCAGGATCATTACTTTGTAAAAACGGCCCAGCAGGTTCTGGCTGGCTTCGTCGGTGGTGTTCACCAGCGCCACCAGCTGGATCTTGTCTTTATTGGATTTGATATAGTTCACCATTGTCGCGTTGGCGTCGTACCGGTTCACGCCGTTGTGGAACCAGGCAAACGCGGAATCGGCCAGCAGTTCTTTCATTTTGAATTCTCCTTTCAGCTGTTTGCCCTGAGCCGCGTGGTTGTGATTGCTCTGAGCCATGGTCACTGAGCTGAGCAACAGCCCGCATCCCAATAATACTTTGTGTAATCGCATAGTTTCGTGATTTATAATTGATCTTTTAACTCTGTCAGGAATTGCCTCACCTTTTGCAGGCTTTTGATCATCTCGAAGTTCCGGGAAGCGGAGCGTTTGTCTTCGCGCAGCTTCTGTTTCGCTCCTTCGATGGTGTACTTGCGCTCGCGCAGCAGGTGGTAGATGAGCTTCAGGTTATGGATGTCCTCCTGCCTGAAAAGCCTGTCGCCTTTCCGGTTCTTTTTGGGTTGAAGAATATCGAATTCATTTTCCCAGTAACGGATCAGGGAGGTGTTTACGCGGAACATGCCGGCTACTTCGCTGATGGAATAGTACTGCTTGTCTAACGTAAGCTTTTCCAGCTCCTGGATCACATGCGGGTCGCCAGCCAGTTCCTTCAGACTTTTGCGGCCCCGTTTTTTGCCTTTCGGCGGAGCGCCATCTACGGGAGCTTCTGCACCATTTGCCTCCACTTCGCCGTTCTCCGCGGTCTGCGGGCGGGCGGGCGTTTTGACGGGTGCGGGCTTTTGCGGCTCGGCGGCTCCGAATAAGTCCAGTTGCTGCATCATAACCGAAATGAATTGTATGGATAAAAAGAATACAGATACAATATTACGGAATCCCTTTTATGCACAACCCGCCTTTTCTTCCAATAATCATTCCATTAATCGAAAGACTGGTTGCCGGAACGGGCAATTTTCAGCATACGGTCAAATTGCTCGGGGGTGAGATCGTTATAGAAGAAGTACACGGGATCTACTTTGGTGCCATTTTTCATGACCTCGTAATGGCAGTGCGGGCCGGTGGATTTACCGGTGCTGCCTACCCAGCCCAGCACGTCGCCGCGCTTCACCTGCTGGCCGCGCTTCACTTTGATGCGCACCATGTGCCCGTACAGGGATTTATAGCCGTAACCATGGTTCACCACCACGTGGTTGCCGTAGCCCACGTCGCTGAGGGAAGCCTCTTCGATGGCCCCATCGCCCGTGGCGTAAATGGGCGTGCCCGAAGGCGCCGTGAAATCCAGGCCGCTGTGGAACTTCATGGTTTTGTAAATAGGATCGATGCGGTACCCGTAGCCGGAAGCGATACGGTCCAGGTCCTTATTGGCCACCGGCTGTATAGCCGGGATGGAGGCCAGCATTTTTTGTTTATTCTTGATAAGATCTTCGATCTGTATATATGATTTTTCCTGTGCTTTCACGCGGCTGTGCAGCTCGGCGAGCATATTGGCGGAAGCGGCAATGATCTCGGAGTTGGCTTTGGAGGCCAGCTGCGTGTTCTCTTCTTCCTTGGGTTTGCCCGCCCTCACGCTGTCCGGAATGGGCGCGGCTTCAAAAATAACACGGTAGATCTCGTTGTCGCGGTGCTGCAGCTCATCCAGCGAAGTTTTCATTTCCGCCATGCGGCCCTTCAGCGCGTCGTATTCTTCCTTCATGCTCTCAATATCCTGGCGCAGGAATTTTTCTTTGGGCGATTCCAGGAAACGGTAGGCGACGGACAGGAACAGGATGCCGGTTACAATGGCGGCGGACAGGAAACCGAGGATACGGAGGATCTTTACCCGTACGGAGACTACGAGCTTTTCGTATTTAAGCGTTTGTGTATTATAAAAATATTTGACCTTCTTCATGAACCTTGAGGGTTGATATGGTGCGCGCACGATTCAACGCGCTGCCCGGATTTTTAGTATCAGTGCATTCCCCGGTTTTTTCACAGGAAAACGGCGGTTATGCCTTGTTTTTATTTATTTCGATATTTTTGCACCGCATTCAACCTACGCTTAAAAAATTGTACGGTTAAACCGGGGTCCGCAAACCTAATGGAATTAGGTTAAAACGTCAACCTTTTGAATCTCAATTTCTCGGCGAGCCACTTTGCGATAAACACAAATTAAAGGGAAATTTGGGATGGATGCAATTATAAAGTTAAAATTAGATATTAATACACAGTAATATTTTATGACCGCAGCCGAGATCAGACAACAATTCCTCGATTTTTTCGCTTCAAAAGGCCACCAGATAGTGCCCAGCGCGCCCATCGTGGTGAAAAACGACCCTACCCTGCTGTTCACCAACGCAGGGATGAACCAGTTCAAAGACCTTTTCCTCGGCAATAAACCCGCGCCTTACAAAAGGGCGGCAGACACCCAGAAATGCCTGCGGGTAAGCGGTAAGCACAACGACCTGGAAGAGGTGGGCATCGATACCTATCACCACACCATGTTCGAAATGCTGGGCAACTGGAGCTTCGGCGATTATTTCAAGAAAGAAGCCATCCAGTGGAGCTGGGAACTGCTCACCGAAGTGTATAAACTACCGAAAGACCGTTTATACGTGACGGTGTTCGAAGGGGACGCCAGGGAGAACCTGCCGGCGGACACGGAAGCCATGGCCGCCTGGAAGGAATATATTGCGGAAGAACGCATCCTGATGGGCAACAAAAAGGATAACTTCTGGGAAATGGGCGATACCGGCCCCTGCGGCCCCTGTACCGAAATTCATGTGGACTGCCGTTCGGATGAAGAAAGGGCCAGTGTTCCCGGTAAAGACCTCGTGAACAACGACCATCCCCAGGTGATCGAGATATGGAACAACGTATTCATGCAGTTCAACCGCCTGAAAGATGGCAGCCTGGAACCGCTCCCCGCCAAACATGTGGACACCGGGATGGGCTTTGAGCGCCTCGTGCGCGTGCTTCAGGGCAAACAAAGCAACTACGATACAGACGTGTTCATGCCCCTCATTCACGCCACAGAGAAACTCTGCGGCAAACAATACGGGCAAACCGAAAAGACAGATATCGCCTTCCGCGTGATCGCGGACCACATCCGCGCCATCTGCTTCACGATCGCGGACGGGCAGCTGCCATCCAACAACGGGGCGGGTTACGTGATCCGCCGCATCCTGCGCCGCGCCGTGCGGTATTATTTCTCTTTCCTGGACGTGAAAAAGCCCCTGCTGCATGAGCTGGTACCCGTGCTGGGCGCACAGTTCAGCAAAGTGTTCCCCGAGCTGGAGCAGCAGGCCGATTTTGTGAAGAAAGTAGTGTTTGAAGAAGAGGCCGGCTTCCTCCGCACGCTGGACAGCGGGCTCAGCCGCCTGGACGTGATCACTGCCGGCGGAAAATCCAAAACCATCGAAGGCCCCGTTGCCTTTGAATTATACGATACATTCGGCTTCCCGCTGGACCTTACCATGCTGATCGCTTCCGAAAAAGGCTTTAAGGTGGACGAAGAAGGCTTCACCGCCGAAATGAAAAAGCAGAAAGACCGCTCCCGCGCAGCCACAGAGCTGGATATGGGCGACTGGACCCTTTTGCAGGATCAGCCTTCCGGCACCTTCATCGGCTACAACCAATTGAACGCGGAAGCCAAAGTGCTCAAATACCGCAAGATCAAAGCAAAAGGAAAAGAACAATACCAGCTGGTGCTGGACCAGACGCCCTTTTACGCCGAAAGCGGCGGCCAGGTAGGCGATACCGGCCTGCTGCGTTTCAACGGCGAAGCCATTGCCGTAACCGATACCAAAAAAGAAAACGACCTGATCGTTCATTTTGTGGACAGCCTGCCTGCTAAGATCGAAGGCACGGTACTGGCCGAAGTGGACGCTTCAAAACGGCGCGACACCGCCCGCCACCACTCCGCCACGCACCTGCTGCATGCAGCATTGCGCCAGGTACTGGGCACGCACGTAGCGCAGAAAGGCTCCCTCGTAAATGCGGACTACCTCCGTTTCGACTTCAGTCACTTTTCCAAAGTTACCGACGAAGAGCTGGCGCAGATCGAAACCATCGTAAATGAAAAGATCCGGGAAAACATTCCCGTGGTGATAAAGGAACTGCCCCGCGAAGAGGCGCTGAAACTGGGCGCTATGGCCCTTTTTGGCGAGAAGTACGGGGAAACCGTGCGGGTGGTGACCATCGATCCGGCTTATTCCATTGAGCTCTGCGGCGGCACGCATGTGGGCTATACCGGCGAACTGGGGCTGTTCAAATTCATCGCGGAAAGCGCGGTGGCAGCGGGCGTACGCAGGGTGGAAGCCGTAACCGGCGTCAAAGCTGAAACCTATGTGAACGAGCAGCTGGCGCAGCTGAAGGAGATCAAAGCGCTGATAAAAAATCCGAAGGAGCCCGCAAAGGCCCTGGAGACCATCATCAACGACAAATCCGCACTCGAAAAACAACTGGCTGCGCTGGAGCAGAAACAGGCCGCCCAACTCGCCGCTACGCTGCCACAGCAGGCCATAACGGTAAATGGGGTGCAGTTCCTCGGCGCAACGGTGGAAGCTGCCAGTGCGGATATGCTCCGCCAGGTGGCCGGGTCTGTGAAAGATCATTTAACAGCGCCATTCCTGGCAGTGCTCGTATCCAACATCGGCGGCAAGGCCCAGGTTTCCGTCGTACTGTCTGAAGATCTCGTGAAATCCAAAGGACTGAACGCGCAGAAAATTATCAAGGAGCAGGTAGCCGGCCTCATTAAAGGCGGCGGCGGCGGCCAGCCTACCCAGGCCAACGCCGGCGGCCAGGATGTAAGCCAGCTGCAGCAAGTGATCGATAATGTGAAGGGGATTTTGTAGTACGATTACAATTTTTAGCATAAACGGGCTTCCGGTCGGGAGCCCTTTTTTCTTTAATGATTATCCGCTTGTTCGTACGGGAAAGCCCCGTCATTGCGGAAGACTTGTGCAGGCAGGACGAACAAAGCCGTCATTGCGGGAAGCAGCAGCGCTAAAGCGGGCGGGGCGAAGCAATCTCTGCATTGGATTAGGAGATTGTTTCGTCGCGCTCCTGCACAAATCCCCCGCTGCTTCCCGCAATGACAGGCTTTCCTGATTAACGGGTAATCATTTTTATGGTTAACCCGGTAAATTCCCAACCGGCTTTTTAACAATCCCTTAAACCGCTATACCCGTTTTTAACATTTTTTTACCCTTCTATCCCATTAAATTTGCCCCAAAACCTTTAAAGCTATGCGCAAACTGTTGTACACTTTCAGCTTTGGCCTCCTGGCCATGGCAACACTGGTTCTCCCGGCAGCAGCCCAGGAAAAACGTTCCGGTAAACTGGGAGAGTATGATGAGATCGTGATCAAACGCAAAGGCGCCGCCAAAGACGCCAAAGTGACCGTCGAGATCAAAGACGGCGAGGTATTGATCGACGGGAAAAAGATCGACGAATACAAAGACGGCAACATTACCGTGCAACGCCGCGTGATCACGCCCCGCAACGGTAATATGAACAACGGCGGCATCCAGTTCTTCGACGATGAGGACAGCGATCTCCGTATCACTCCCGGCGCCGCGGTGCTGGGCGTTATCACGGAAAAGAAATCGCCCGAAGGCGCCACCGTTTCTTCCGTAGCGGAAGGCAGCGCGGCAGAGAAAGCCGGCCTGAAAGAAGGCGATGTGATCACCCGCGTGAATGACAAAAAAATAGCGGAACCGCAGGACCTCTTTGAGATCATCGGCACATTGAAGCCGGGAGACAAAGTGACTGTTACCTACCTCCGCGATAAAAAAGAACAGAAAACAGACGCCACGCTGGGCAAACGGGCTTCCATTTCCCCGCGCAGCTTCGGCCTCGATCCGGACGGCGATGAAGTGAATCCCTTCCGTTTCAGGATGCCGCAGTCGCCCGGCGGCCGCCCCTTCGGCGAGTTTTTTGGCGACCGGGCGCCTTCGCTGGGCCTCACTGTTCAGGATACTGAAGACGGCAAAGGCGCAAAAGTGACTGGCGTGAAAGAAGGCTCCGCTGCTGAGAAAGCCGGTTTCAAAACGGATGACCTGATCACGGAAATTGCGGGCGAAGCTGTAAAGAACGCGCGCGATGTAGCCGAGGCTTACCGAGGTCATAAAGACGAAGCCACCATTACCGCCAAAGGCACGCGCAACGGTTCAGCGCAAACCTACACCATCAAGGTGCCGAAGAACCTGCGCACGGAAAATTTGTAAAAAGTAAGGCAGATTATAGTTTAGTGTAAGCAAAGAGAAGCGGTCCGGTTTATCCGGGCCGTTTTTGGTTTTACTCACTGCGGCTTTATCGCAGCCGTTCGTTTTATCTTGTTTCTACCATGCAATCCCCTTTATTCATCTAAAAAAACGAACTATGAGAAACCAAATCGCAGCGTCCATCGCTGTAGTAATCCTGTTGCTCGCTACCGCCTGCAGTAAACCAGACAAGATATCCGAACTAAGCGGACCACCTGCTGAAAAATGCAACTCCTGCGGAGAGCTCTCAGGGCTCCAGCCTGGCGAAAAGCTCATTACTTTTGAGCGCAACGGCAGAAAAGTAACGCTAATCCAGAGCGGCAACAAATACAAGCTGGATCCCGATGTTTACCTGAGCGACCGGCAGATGGCCATCCTGAAAGGAGAATACAAAGGCGGTGAGGATAGCCGTACCGCAGGGCCTCCTACTTTCATACAACTCTGGCCCTCCAGAACTGTTTACTATACCCTTCACTGGAATCTTGCCAATCCGCAGGTCGTGGCCGATGCTATCGCTCACTGGCAGGCAAATACAAACCTGCAATTCGTTCTGCGGACCAACCAGCCGAACTTCATCGAATTTAAAACGGATGAAAACGCCTGCTGGTCGGAAAGCCTTGGCATGAAAGGCGGGTTGCAGATAGTAAACCTTGGATCATCCTGCACTGTCAGCAATGCAATTCACGAAATAGGCCATGCCATCGGGTTTTACCATGAATTAACAAGGAGAGATCGCGACTACTATGTTAACATGAACTGGGCTAACATCCATCCGGACTGGGTTTCCCAATACCAGACGTATTGGGAACGTGGTATTCCCGGCTTCGAAATCGGCACGATGGATTTCAATTCCATCATGATGTATGCTTCTTTCAACAGCAGCGCCCTGGATACAAACATACCGGTATGGACGGATAAGAACGGAAACACTCATTCACGTAGCACTACCTTGTCCGACGGCGATATCCAATTATACAACCTGCTCTACAACCCGCCAAGCATAGACATCGTTCGACTGAACCAGGTACGTGTTACGACCCCGGAAGGACGGGGATACGAATGGGAGGATGAGCTCAGGGTAACTACTTCGTTCAGTTGGCCCTGGCCGCTGGAGATCGCCATCTGGGTGCATGAAAGTGCCTACGGCGGCGGTTATAGCACGCACTACGAACATGTTACCCTCGACCCGGGGCAAACTACCCAGGCACTGGGTTCCGGATGGCAAATTAATGGCATAACTGGCGAATATTCCTATAAACGCACGGCCGCCACGGTTTACCAATAAAAAGTAAGCCAGGCGGACTTTCGCAAACAGGGCCGGCCAAAAGGTTGGCCCTGTTCGCATTCCTACTTCTGCACCATCTTCAGCATTTTCAGCTTGTTCTTAAACGGCGGGTATTTCACCGGAACATCCAGCCAGGTGGCGGTTTTCATCACGCTCTTTTCGTGTGTGAATTCGGAAAAGCTGTTGCGGCCGTGGTAGCGGCCCATGCCGCTGTAGCCGATGCCGCCGAAAGGCAGCTCTGAATTGGCGAAATGCACCAGCGTATTGTTGATGCAGCCGCCGCCGAATGCTACTTTTTCAATGAAGGCCTGCTCCGTTCTCCGGCTGCTGGAAAACACGTAAAGCGCCAGCGGGTATGGGTTGCGCGCGATCATGGCAATCGCGTCGTCTGTATCTTTGTAAGGAATAACAGGCAGCACGGGGCCGAAAATCTCTTCTTTCATCACGGGGGAATCAAAAGACACGTCTGTGAGTATAGTGGGGGCGATGAATTTATCCGCGCGGTTGGTTTGCCCGCCGGTATAAACGTTTCCCTGTGAGAGGTAAGCCTCTACCTGGCTGAACCGCTTGTCGTTGATGAGCCGCGGGAGATCAGGGCTTTCAGCGGGGTTTTCGCCGAAGAACTGGTGAATGGCCGCTTTCATGCGCTCCAGCAGCGGGTTCATCACCTTCTGGTGCACCAGCACATAATCCGGCGAAATGCAGGTCTGCCCCGCATTCCAGCACTTGCCCCAGATAATGCGCCGGGCGGCTACTTTCAGGTTCGCCTTTTCGTCCACGATACATGGGCTTTTACCGCCCAGCTCCAGCGTTACCGGGCTGAGGTGCGGCGCGGCCATTTCCAGTATCTTTTTTCCTACGGGAATGCTGCCGGTGAAAAAAATATGGTCAAAACGGTGCTGCATCAGCTCGGGGATCACCACATGCCCTTCCCCGGTCACCACCGCCACAAATTCAGGTTTAAACGCGTCCGCGATCACTTGCTGAATAACGGCTTCCGTGGCCGGGGCCATTTCGGAAGGTTTCAGGATGGCGCAGTTGCCCGCCGCTATGGCGCCGATCAGCGGGTTGATGAGCAGCTGGAAAGGGTAATTCCAGGGGCCGATCAGCAGGGTAAGCCCTTTCGGTTCGCGGTAGATCATGCTGCCGGAGGGATAATGCAGCAGCGGGGAACTTACCGGCTGGGGGCGCATCCACTGGCGAAGATTGGTGAGGGCGTGGTCTATTTCCTCGTACAGCAGTCCTATTTCACTGCCGTAAGCCTCCACGGGAGCCTTGCGCATATCCGCATACAAAGCCGCCAGGATAGCGTCCTCATGCCGTTTTATAGCCATCCTGAGTAGTTTGAGCTGCGTTTTCCTGAAAGCGGGCGGGCGGGTGGCGCCCGAGGCGAAGTAGCTGCGCTGGGCCTGGTAAATGTCGTGGATTGCCGTCATAGGGTATTGCTTGCCTGTACAATTTCGTGAAAATTCCCTGCTTTTTTGCAGTTTGAATATCTTTGTGCGAATCAGCAGGAAGAAAATCAATATGAGCGCGAGCATCGATTATAACAAGTATGAAGCGGTAATTGGCCTGGAAGTACACGCCCAGCTGCAAACGGAAAGCAAGCTGTTCAGCAGCGACAGCGCGGCTTTCGGCGGTTTGCCCAACACCCATATCAGCCCCGTTACCCTGGGCCACCCCGGTACCCTGCCCTTCCTGAACGGGAAAGCGGTGGAACTGGCCATCAGGCTGGGCTTTGCCTGCCATTGCGAGATCGAGAAAGAGAACTTTTTTGCCCGTAAGAACTACTTCTATCCGGACCTTCCCAAAGGTTACCAGATCAGCCAGCATACAGCACCTATCTGCATCGGCGGGTATGTCCCTATTTTTATTGACGGTAAAGGCCGCAACGTGCAGCTCAACCGCATCCACCTGGAAGAAGACGCAGGCAAAAGCATGCACGACCAGGACCCGGATAATACCATGGTGGACTACAACCGCGCCGGCGTGCCGCTGGTGGAGATCGTGACCGAGCCCGATATCCAAAATGCGGACGAAGCGTACGCCTACCTCACCGAGCTGCGCCGCCTCGTGCGCTGGCTGGAAGTGTGCGACGGCAACATGGAGGAAGGTTCCATGCGCTGCGACGCCAATGTTTCCATCCGCCTCAAAGGCGAAACCCGCCTCGGCACCAAGGTGGAAGTGAAGAACATGAACTCCATCCGCAACGTGAAGCGCGCCATCGAGAACGAGATCAAACGGCAGATAGAGCTGACGGAACAGGGCGGGCAGATCGTGCAGGAAACCCGCAGCTTCGACGCATCCAACGGCAGCTCCTTCCCGCTCCGCTCCAAGGAAGAAGCCAACGACTACCGTTATTTCCCCGAGCCGGACCTGGCGCCCTTCCGCCTTACCACTGAATACCTGGACAGCATCAAGGCTTCGCTGCCCGAGCTTCCGGAAGAAAAAGTGATCCGCTACACCAGCCAGCTGGGCCTTCGCGAGTACGACGCCCGCGTAATTGCCGACGATAAACCAACCGCCGATTATTTTGAAGCCCTCGCCGCCGCCACACCGCATTTACAGGCGGCAGCCAACTGGATGCTCGGCCCACTGAAATCATGGCTCAACGAGAACAATGCGGAGATCGGCAGCTTCCCCGTAAAACCCGCTGCCCTGGCGGAACTGATCGGTATTATTGCAGACGGGAAAGTGAACTTTTCCATCGCTTCCAGCCGCATACTGCCCGCCATGATTGCCGAACCGGGCAAAGGCGCCCTGGCCATCGCGAACGCGCTGAACCTGATACAGGACACAGACGCCGGCAGCATTATGCCGGTGATAGACGAAGTGCTGGCCAAATATCCCGCGAAAGTAGCCGAGTTCAGGTCCGGCAAAAAAGGGCTGATAGGATTGTTCGTAGGGGAAGTAATGAAGCTCAGCGGCGGAAAAGCAGACCCGAAGCTCACTAACGAATTATTAATGAAGCGTTTAAACGGTTGATAAGCCGCTCATCCCAAATAACGTGAATAAGGTGAATAAGCCCATATCACTGCCGGCTGGCTGCTGTGGCTTGTTATATGTTACATGCCGTTTTGACCGCGAAATGCATTAACATGCGCTCACCGGCTACATAATTTAACAAAACCAGGATAAGCTTCCCGGTAATTAACCCTATTTTTGAAATGAATATCAGATTTAAAGAAAAGCCCATGAAAAAATTAGCCATTTGGTTGTCTGCAACAGCCTTGCTGGCGGCGTGTAACAATCACCCGGAGAAAGGAGGATTCAAGATCGACCTGCAACTTGCCAACGCACCGCTCGAAAAAGTGTATCTCGAAGAAATTGTAGGACAATCTACCAAGATAGTGGATACCACTGCTGTGAAAGACGCATCCGGGAAACTGGAGCTGGACGGTATGGTGAGCGAACAGGGGTTGTACCGCATCCGTTTTGAGAACGGTAAATACATCCTGCTGGCCCTCGATGCCGGCGACATGAGTATCAAAGGCGATTACAACGAACTAGAAAAGATCCAGGTAAAAGGCTCCGAAGCCACCGAAGAAATACAGCAGCTCCTGAAATACTACAGCGACAAATCGCAGGTGCTCAGCAAGGAAATGCAGGCGATGGACAGCCTTCACCTCGCTAAAACGCCAGACAGCCTGCTGGCCGCACGCAGGGAGAGCTTCGAAAAAGAAGCCAATAATTTCAAACAACATTTCCTGGAAGCATCCAGGCAAAGCAAAAACCCCGTTCCCGCAGTATTTGCATTGCAGCTCGTAGGTTTCGAAGATGCGGAAGACCTGCTTTCACATAAAAAGGATTTTGAAGCGCTCGCCAAAAAATTCCCGGAGAACGCGATGGTGAAAGACCTGCTTTCCAATATCGCCGGCGTGGAGAAAGACTCCAAAACTGAAGCCAGCGGCGGCCCTTCGGCTATGATTGGCCAGCAGGCGCCGGACTTTACCCTGCCTGACCCGACCGGCAAACAGATCAGCCTCAGCTCTTTCAAAGGAAAATATGTGCTGGTGGATTTCTGGGCCAGCTGGTGCGGCCCCTGCCGCCAGGAAAACCCGAACGTGGTGCAGGCTTATCTCAAATACAAAAACAAGAACTTTACCATCCTCGGCGTATCGCTGGACAAAACGAAAGACGCATGGATGAAAGCCATTGCAGACGACGGCCTTGCATGGTCTCACGTTAGCGACCTCAAATTCTGGGAGTCTTCCGTAGTGCCCCTGTACGGCATTTCAGGCATTCCAACGAACATCCTCGTGGACCCTCAGGGTAAGATCGTAGCTGCGAACCTCCGCGGCAGCGGGCTGGAGCAAAAGCTCGGCGAACTATTGCAATAACATATTCCTCATAAAATAAAAAGGCGCCCCGCTTGGGACGCCTTTTTATTTTGCTGCAAACCCTGTCAGAATGCATATTTCGGATGCTGTGTCATATTCTGGTTCGCCTGTATTTCCTTCAGTGGAATGGGGAGATAATATGTCTTGTCGTTTGGCGTGAGCGTAGTGGGCTGGCCGGGAACCTGTATAACGTCTGCGGGTAAACGAACAATATTTTGTTTCCTGCGGCGCAGATCGTAATAACGGTGGCCCTCAAAAGCGAGTTCCCTGAAACGTTCCTGCTGCACCGCATCATTCAGCACATCCGCGTTCGCAAAGGTTTGGACAGTGTAGTTGCCGATACGTACAGCGCGCAGGTCGTTCAGATCGTCCGCCCCCCTGTTCAGCAGGCCTTTTTCGGCACAGGCCTCCGCACGGATCAGGTACATTTCCGAAACGCGGAACAGCTTGATATCTGCAAGGTTCGCCAGGGTGGGCTGCCCGCCCGCGTATTTCACCACGGTCCACCTGCGCGCGGCGCCGCCCGGGGAAAGGTCGCGGACGTATGCGTTGAACCGCACATCGCTGGCGGCATCCATTGCGGCCAGCAGCTTAAAGGAAGGCGCAAAGGCTACACGGCCAACACCGTCCCGGTAGAAGTCGCCGAACTTTGCATCCTGCGGTTCGCGTTTGAGTTTCCAGATCACGTCCGCCGTGCTTTTATCCGTCCAGATATCGGGGAACTGTGCGGCAGTGGCCAGCGGCACGGTGGTGATCACCTCGGTTGCGGCAGCAATGGCTGCATCCCAGTTCTGCTGGTAGAGCGCCGCGCGGGCCTGCATGGCGCTTATGCTTATGCGGGTAACACGGTCCAGGTCGTTGAAGGAAGCGGGAATATGTTGTTTTGCCAGCGCCAGGTCTTCATCGATCTGTTCGAAAACCTTGCGCACTTTGTCCCTGGCGGGCTTCCCGATATAAGAAGTGGTCATCACGGGGATGCCAAGAGAATCCGGGTGATAGTCCACGGCATAATGGCGCAGCAGCTCGAAGTGGCAGAAAGCGCGCAGGGCCAGCAGTTCGCCTTTCAGCTGGCGCAGCCAGGTTTCTTCCTGCGGGGAATAAGGCACATCGTCTATCACGTCAAGAATGCGGTTCGCCCTGTCCAGCACCTGGTAAAAGCTTTGCCAGGCAACGATCACATCGGGGTTCACGGGATCCTGCTTCCAGCTGAAAGCCTGTATGCCCCTGCCGCCGGTGTTTTCAACAGGCAGCATATTCTCATCCGCCAGCAGCGAGCTGATGCTGATGCTGGAAGTGCCCAGTCCCGCGTAAACACCCAGCACGCCGGTGTTTACATCGCTTACCGTTTCAAAGGCCACCGTCTGGTCCTTAATATCCGTAGGCTTGATGTCCAGCTCGCCCAGGCAGGACGTTGCAGCCATCCAGCAGCTTAATAAACCAAGTATGATAAAGTTCTTCATGTGCTAAAATTGTATGCTTACGCCCGCGGTAATGGTGCGTGGCGAAGGGTATTCAAAAAAAGCGTTGCCATTATTGTCTTCCGGGTCCAACCCGTCCCATTTCGTGAAGGTCAGCAGGTTCTGGCCTTGCAGGTAAACCGTTGCCTGGCGCAGGAACTGCGTAGGCTTTAATATTTGCGCCGGGATGTTGTAAGACAGTCTCGCGTTGCGCAGGCGAACATAGGACGCATCCTGCAGATCGCGGGACGTGAAGTTGCGCGTGTCCGAGAAGCTGGGAATGTCCGTTACGTCTCCCGGTTTGCGCCACCTGTCCAGCCACCTGCGGCTCTGGTTGCTGGCTGCGAAGGAATTGGTGTTCAGCGTATATACTTCAATAGAGTTGTAACGTAAAAAGTCCTGCGCGTAGGTGAAGAACACGTCCGCGGTAAATCCTTTCCAGTTCAGGCGGGTATAAAAACCGCCGTTGTAACGTGGTTCGGCGGAGCCGAAGTCTGCCACGCTCTGCGTGGCTACGTTGTAGTTGGAAGTGGGTTTACCTTCCCTGTCGTAATAAAATGCTTTCCCCGTCTGCGGGTCCACACCACCCCATTTTACGACATAATGCGAATTAACGGGTAAGCCTACACGGAGAATGTAGGTCCCTGCCGTGAACTCGTTCGTGCCGCCCAGGTCCATCACGCGGTTTTTATTGTATGCGATGTTGAAACCCGCCGTCCAGGTGAGGTCTTTGTTCCTGATGATGTCTCCGCTGATATCGGCTTCCACGCCGCGGTTACGGACGGTTCCGGCATTGATGGGGCGGGAAGAAAAGCCGCTCGTTTGTGAAAGCTGTTCTTCGAGGAAGAGCCCTTTCGTGCTGCGGTTATACCAGTCTGCGACCAGCCTGATGCGGCGGTTGAGCAGTTCTATATCGAGGCCGGTGTTGAATGTGTTGGTGTATTCCCAGTTGAATTCAGCATTGCCCGTTGAAGTGGGAACGATGGCGGGAGAGCCGTCGTAACGGCTGGCGCTGTAGCCTGCCGCATATGCGAAGTTCTGGGCAGACGGAGCGGCGGAAGAACCGTAGCTGGAACGCACCCGCAGCGTATTGATCCAGCTGAGCCCCTCCATGAAAGATTCCTTCCCGACATCATACCCCGCACCCACGGAATAGAAGCCATGCCAGCGGTTCTTTTCGGGCAGGGAAGAAGAGCCGTCTCTCCGGTAGCTAACGTTCAAGGAATATTTATCGTCATAGAGATAACGCGCCAGCCCCACCAGCGATATCAGTGCAGAACCCGTTTTGCGGCCTCCCACCTGCGGGATGAAGCTGTTGAGCGCAGAGCCCGGTGTTACGCCGGATAATGTGCCGTCCAGGCCGGGCGTAATGCCATAGCCCGTCACGGACATATTGGAATATTTGATGCGGTTGAATTCATAAAAAGCGCCCACGGTAAGGCGGTGCTTTTCCTGCAAGGTTCTGTCGAAAGTAAGGCCGGTAGTGGCGGTAAACTGGTAATAGCGGATCATTTCCTCGCGGTGCATACCCTGTTTGCCGGGCACGAAATCCTGGCTGCCGCTGTAGGAACCGGGCCTGATGGTGCGCGTCTCCACGTTCTCCCGGTAATCGAAACCCAGGTTGGATGAGGCGTACAGCCAGTCTGTAAAATAATATTTCAGGTCGGTATTGATCAGGCCTTTCAGCTGGTTCACTCTGTAGGTGCTGTTCTCCATCCTTTCAAGGGCATTGGATCCCTCTCTTGTGTCAAACGCTCCGCCGAGCTGGTTCTTGTTGCCGTTGTGCATCAGCACGCCGTTCACATAAGGAGCTTCATACGGCAGGGCGTAATACAGCGCCGCAATCGGATTGGGACCGGACGAGGTGTTCTCGCTTTCTATCAGGTCGTTATTCGTATAGCCGACAGCGGTATTAATGGCGGCGGAAAATCGTTTGGCGCGAACGTCCAGGTTGGTGCGGAAGGAATATCTTTCCAGCCCGGAGCGTTTTACGATGCCTTCCTGCTTCAGGTAACTGGCGGAAGAATAGAACCGGATGCTTTCGCTGCCGCCGGAAGCGCTGAGCTCGTATTCATGATAAGGCGCCGCCCTGCGCAGGAACTGGTCCTGCCAGTCTGTATTGATCCTGCGCATGCTGTCTAGAATGGCAGCATAGCGGGTTTGGGTGGCTGCGGGCAGCGCCGCGTTGGCGGGGTTGAGGGGGGAGAATATCCAGCCTGCTCCTAATGTGCGGCCTGTTTCCTGCCCTACTTCTTCTTCGAACCGGAGGCGCTCCTCGCTGTTCATCATGTCAAAATGCCTGCGCGCAACCTGCGAAAAGCCGTGCTGGGTGTTGAACCGCAGCGATATGTCCCCTGCCTTCCCTCTTTTGGTGTTGATCACAATTACCCCGTTGGCCCCGCGTGAGCCGTAGAGCGCAGTGGCGTTGGCATCTTTCAGTACGGTCACCGATTCAAAATCGGCAGGGTTCATTGACATAAACACACCGCTTTCCACCGCAATGCCATCCACTACATATAGCGGGGACACGGAGCCTCCGTAGGTAGCCTGGCCGCGGATAAGCACCCTCGCAGCCGCGCCGGGCTGGCCGCTGCCGGAAGCGACGTACAACCCGGCGGCACGTCCCTGCAACAGCTGGTCGAACGATGCCATGGGAATATTATTGATAGCGTTTCCGGGAATCGTGGAAACGGCGCCGGTGTATTGCCGGCGGGTGGCGGGAGAGTAGCCGGTGATCGCCACTTCATCCAGCATCCGGGGAACGTCCGTGGTGTCTGCCTTCCCGGATGGAACCTGTGCAACGCCGGGAATGCTTATGGCTGCCAGTAGCCATAAGTACAGCGTTTTTTTTCTCATGTTTTTCATTTGGGCCTCGTGAACAGATAGTTAATCAGGTAACAGAGGCCACAAAATACTGGTTTTCAGGGGCAAAAGCTACAACACAAACATGTGATAGAATATTATATAAAAGTTATCCTGACAGGTGGGACAAAAAAAGGGCCGGCATAATGCCGGCCCTTCTATCTGTAGAAGATAAATCTTTATTTTTTAGCCCACCAAACGGGTACGTCTATGGCTTGCAGGCCAGGGAAGTTGCCATTCCTGGTCAGCTCGGCCTGGGGATAAATAAAGCGCTGGGGGCGGTTGTTGTTACCGAGAACGGATGCCTGAGAACGTATCAGGAAGGTCGGGTAACCGGTACGGCGCCATTCGCTCCATGCTTCGAAGCCCTGCACGCCCACCATTGCAAAGTATTTCTGCGTGATGATGCGTTTGTGAAGGGTGTCTCTAACGGTAGGCGTCCATTTCACATCGGGCGCACCGCTGGCGATATAAGTATTTGCTTCGGTAGCGGAGCGGCCACCCCATGCAAAGCTCGCACGGATACCTGCCTCATACAGCGCCCTGGCATCGCCGGGAGCCCAGCCTTTCAGTACTGCTTCAGCTTGCAGGAAATAGCTTTCTGCTGCGCTGATCAGGATACCGGGAGTAGTGGTGCTTAACACACGTGCGCTCGGGTTAGACATGGGCGTGGTGCTGGGCACGTTATCAAATCCACCCTGGGGGATGGAACGGTACTGACCGGTAGAAAGGTTAAAGTAGCTGGCGATACGTGGATCGCTGTTCAGCTGCAACCGGCTGATGATGGTGCTGGAAGCTCCCTGGTTGCGGATCTGCAGCGCAGTGATCTCCGCAGCGATCGGGTATTGGTTACCGCCGGTAGTGGTGTAGTTCAGCTGCCAGTTGTTGGTGAGGAAAGCCGCGCCTGAAGCATATAACGCAGCGATACCTGCCTTAGCTTTCGTAGAATCCTCCGTGTTGGAAAGACGGAGATATGCACGAAGCTTCAGCGTATTGGCAAATGCAACCCATTCAGCGATAGGATCTGCTGCAGTTTCAGTGAACAGATCTTCAGAGCCAGGCTGATAGGCGTTATCAGGATCGATCATATTGGTCCCTTTGGTGATCCATGCAAAAATGCTGTCGTACACTCTACGCTGGGTATCATACTTGGGGCTGCGGTTGCCGGCTCCCATCAGTGCCTCGGTCATCGGCACATCACCGAAACCGTCTGTCAGCAATTGGTAAGCATATGCGCGCAGGATGTAGGCACGGGCAGACCACTGGTTAAATTTCGGCAGACGCTCGAGTACAACCAGGGAATCTATGTCAGACAGTGCGTTTGCATACAGGATAGCCCAGGCGCGGTCGAAGTCGCTGGGGCCGGAAGAGTACGCGTCAATGCTGCGGAACTGGCTGGCATTGGGTTTTTGCGTCCAGTACTGGCTCCAGAAGTTACCATATGTCTGGTATTGATAAGCGGTTACATGCGCAACAGACGCCTCGATAGAAGGCAGTATCTGATCCGGATTGGCTTTTGTGCTGGAGTTAGGGTTCACGTTGATGTCCAGGAAGTCTTTACAACCCGGCAGCGCGATCACCGCTAATGCTAAAGCCGCTATGATGGATTTTGTTTTTGTTATTTTCATGATCTTTCTCGTTTTCAGCTAAAGGTTAAAAACTCACTTTCAGGTTCACACCGAAGTTGCGGAGAGAAGGTTGTGCCGTAAAGTCAAAACCTTGCTCATTGCCTGCACCACCGGAGTTAACTTCCGGATCAGCAAACATGTTCTCTTTGGGTGTGGAGATCCAGAGGTTGTTGCCAAACAGGCCGAAAGAAGCATCGCCGAACGGAGTTCTGTTCAGCAAGGTCTTAGGCAGCCTGTAGGAAAGGCTTACTTCCCTCAGCTTGATATAGGAACCGTCGATGATGTGGGCTGCATCCGGTACGATCTGCTGGTTAGTCCAGAAGTCCATCCATTGCGTTTCCACAGCAGTGTTGGGAATGTACTTGCCAGGATTTGCCCTGTCCCTTACTACAGTGTTGGGAACTACATAGGGCTGACGGTCGTTTACAACCGTTCTCGGCGTAGTACCTACGAAGGTCATGATATCGCTGGTTCTTGAATAGAAATAACCGCCTTGTTTGGTATCGAACAATACGCTCAGGCTGATACCTTTGTAGCTGAGGTTGGTACCCCAGGAAGCCATCCACTTGGGATTGTAGGAACCGAAGTAACGCGCGTCGGGGGTCAGCTCGGGCAGACCGCTTTCGTCGTTGATCACCATTCTTCCCTGGTCGTCGCGGAGATAGTCGCGTGCGTAGAAGGTACCGTAAGGACGGCCAACTGCGGCAACGATGCTCATACCGGAGATACCGCCTACCACTACCTGGTCTACACCGGGCAGCAAGGATACAACGGTGTTATCGTTCTTGGTGTAAGTACCGAACAATTCCCAGGTAAAGCCTGTGGAGGTTCTGATCGGTGTAACACGCAGGCCGAGTTCCACGCCTTTATTTTCCACAACACCTGTGTTCATGATCTCGCTGGCGAAACCGGTGGAGGGAGCGATGGGCGCAGCCAGGATCTGGTCTTTAGACTTGTTCTGGTAATAAGAGAAGTCTACAGACAGCCTGTTGTCCCACATGTTCAGCTCTGTACCTATTTCAAACGCGTTGGTCCTTTCAGGCTTCAGGTTCGGGTTGCCGATGATGTTGCTCATGGTCAGGCCGGGAGTGCCGTTAAAAGGAAACAGCGTATTGGCGAAACCGCCCAGGATCTGGGTTCTTACATAATAGTTCAGCAGCTGGTACGGGTCGGCGTCGTTACCTACGGAAGCGTAGCTCGCGCGGATCTTACCATAGCTGAGGAACTCGCCTATTTTGCTATCCTTCAGCAGCTCGGTGAATACGAACGCACCGTTTACGCTGGGATAGAAGAAGGACCTGTTGGCGGAAGGCAGGGTGGAAGACCAGTCGTTACGTGCGGTTGCACCCAGGAACAACATGTTCTTGTAAGCCAGGTTCAGTTCACCATAGAGGCCTACCAGGCGGCGCTGACTGTAGAAGTTCTCCGCTACGGGAGCGCCATTACTGTTATCCAGGTTATACCATCCGGGGATCACCAGACCATCGGAGTTCGTCTCTGCATCCAGTGTGGTGAAAGTACGCTGGCGGATGTTGTTACCCACCATGAGCGTAGCATTGAAGTCTTTGCTGAAGTCATGTCTTGCGGTAACCATCAGGTCATGAACGATATCGCTCAGGTTGATCTTCGTTTCTTCGTAAGCGCCGGGCAGGTTCTTTTCCGACCAGTCACCGTCAACAGGCAGCAAGTCTGCTTTAGCCTGTTTGATGCGGCGGCGGTCAGAGTAAACGTCTGCACCCAGCCTTTCGGTGAAGGTCAGCCAGCTGAGCGGCTTATAGGTAACGGTAAAGTTACCGGTAACGCGGTCTACGTCGTTGAGGTTCTTGAATTCCCTCAGTACCCAGTAAGGCTGGTTGGTGTAAGCGCCGTAGTAACCGTATTGGGGGTTACCGTCAGCATCCTGCAGCACGTCGCCGTAGCTGTAATAAGGGTTCTTCAGGTCGCCCATATCCTGTAAAGGAATGTCACGGGGAGTTTGCAGCACGTTGTCATACACAGAGCCATCGCCTTGGCCGCCCTGGATCATGTTGCTGTTGATCTTGGTGTAGTTTACGCCGATGGAAGTGCTGAATTTGTTGCTCAGTTCGGTGCTGCCGTTGAAACGTACGCCATACTTGTTGTATTTGTCGTAGTTGCCGGGCATTACACCGTCGGAGTTCAGCGAGTTCAGAGACAGGTAGTAGGTGGATTTTTCGTTACCGCCGGAGAGCGATACGTTGTTGTTCCAGGCTTTACCCATCTCGAAGAATTTCTTCACGTTATCCGGCTGTGCAGACCAGGGTTTGGAGAGACGTTGGCCGTTGATCTCCTGGCCCCATTCTTTCTGGGTACCGTCGAATTTCGCACCCCAGCTGAAGTTTTCCAGCAGGTCGGGCTCGAAGTGGAAGCCCTGGCCGAATTCGTTCTGGAAAGTAGGCAGCTTCAGGATGTTGGACAGCGTCAAGGCAGAGGTGTAAGTGATCTCCTGCTTGCTGTTGCCGCCCTTCTTCCCTGATTTGGTGGTGATGATCAATGCGCCGTTGGATGCGCGTGAACCATACAAAGCCGCGGCGGCAGGACCTTTCAGGATAGAGATATTCTCGATATCGTCCGGGTTGATGTCGTTACCACGGTTACCGAAGTCGATAGCGGAACGGCTGTCGCCGCCGCCGATAATGCTTTCGTTGTCGATGGGAACACCATCTACAACAAGCAGTGCCTGGTTGTTGCCGGCAATAGAAGAACCGCCGCGGAGTACGATACGGGAAGAAGAACCGGGTGCGGAAGCTGTACCGGTGATGTTCACACCTGCCACTTTACCGGTAAGGGCGTTCAGCGGGCTAACGCTCTGGCCCCTGGTGATCTCTTCAGCTTTTACTGTGGGAGCTGCATAACCCAGGGAACGTTTGTCGCGGCGGATAGCCTGCGCGGTAACCACGGTTTCGGTGAGGTTTGTAACATCGGCGCTGAGCACAATATTCACAGTTTCACCAGAGATCCTGGCTTCCTGGTCGCGCATACCGATGAATCTGATCACCAGCGTAGTCGCGCCATCAGGTACATTGAGGGTGTAATCACCCGTGGAGTTGGTAACTGTACCAACATTTGTTCCTTTTGCTAAAACGGTGGCCCCAATAATCGGGGTGCCGTCGTCTGCGGCAGTAACCTTTCCTTTAATGGTTCGGCTCTGCGCTAATACCTGTCCTGAGAGGCATACCAGGAGCAGGAAAAGCACGGTTAGACCTTTCCTCATAAGCATAATTTAGTTGTTTAACGAAATTTTAACAGACAAATATAAATTACTTAACGGTTTTTTAACGCAATTGGATTGTAATTTTTTTGGAGGCGACATAGATTTTTTTTTAAGTAATGAGTAATACTGGATAAGTTTGACACTATAGAGAATGCCTGCTTTCCGCCGCCACCGGGGGTTTGGGTGGGGTATAAAAAAGAAAAGCAGGCGACAAGATTATCACCCGCTTATCATCAACCAAAATCTAAATCGAGATCTTTAATGATGTCGTATGCACAGACCCTGGGTCGGCGCACAATGTCTTTATTGGTTGAAATGCTTGCTAGTAAAGGATTTGAACTGTTACTGCATGTCTTGCTAATGGTTTGATCGGATATAGAACTATAATCCCATATCAAACAGTTTGATAATGTCTTTTTCATAAGCGACAGATTCTGGTGCTGTAAACATACCAAGCTCTCAGCGATTTCCAATCTGCCGCTTACCCGGGAAATACCCGGTCAGGATAAGTTCAGTGGAAACGTTTTTAAGAGGTTGAGCAATACAGCATATAACTCTTCATGGCGGTAATTGTACCTGAACTCGCATTCTTTCAGGTGCAGGTAGGCCGTGTTCCGGTTGAGCCCTTTGAATTTGGCCAGGCGGTGCTTGGTGAGGCCCCAGAAGCCGTCCACATCGTCCAGCCCGGATTTGGCCGCATCCACCTCGTGGTGGTGGTTGCCCAAATGGTATAAACGGTATTGTCCAAGGTCTACCACACCGTTAAAACGGCGGATACGCTCGGCGCTCCCCACCGTTTCCAGCACGGAACGGCCGCGGGCGATAGCCTGGATCATGGACCTGCTCACATCGGGAAGTATCTCCGTGAACACCTTGTTGTCCTGCTTGTAAATACCGAAAATTACCGGCTTGATGATGCGGTCTACGTCTGTTTTCACAGCTACAGCCGTATCATGGCCCTGGTGGAGGGAATTGGCCCTGTGCGCCCAGGAGGCGGCACTGGTGGCAGTTTCAGGTTGCAGCGACTCGCAATATTTCACGATCTGCAACCTTATTTTTTTCAGGTAACTGTTGATGGTTACCCTGCTGACGCCGCTGATATTCGCTATCTGCGTGGCCGTCAGGTCTTCGGAGAATAACTTAAGTATCTCCTTAAATTTGCGCTCGGACAAATGAGCGCCCTTCAGGAACTTATTTTTCATGGACTAAGAGGTTAGAAATGGCAGTCTAAACCTCATACTTTTTCCCCGCTATATATAATGCTTTATTATAAGCGGCGATTTGTGTGTGATGAGCGCACCCTACTAGATTATTTTATGAAGTGGGCAAAAAAAATCCGTGGCATTGAGCCACGGACTATAGTTTGACAGGAATCACATGCAGAATAATTATCATGTCCCTGTTATGTTAATTTGTTTAAACGGCAGTAATCAATGATAAACGCATCAATCCTGCTTATCATCAAGCCCCAGTTCCTTCATCTCAAGGTCTTTCTCCTCGTCCAGCGCCTTCCATAATTCTTTCTTCTGCGCCTTCTTCTTCAACGCCTTTTCCATCCACAACAGCATAGCCGGCAGGATCGTCAGGTTCGTTACCATGGCCATTACCAGCGTCAGCGACGTGAGCCAGCCGAGCGCTTTCGTGCCCTGGAACTCGGAGAACGCGAAGATCATAAAGCCCGCAAACAGGATCAGGGATGTGTAAATAATACTCAAACCCGTTTCGTTGATGGTCTGCCTAACGGTGGCGGATATATCGAAATTATTGAGCGGCAGCTCCTGCTTGAAATTTACCAGGAAACGTATAGTCACGTCTATCGCAATACCCAGCGCTATGCTGAATACCAGTACGGTAGAGGGCTTGATGGCAATGTTCAGCCAGCCCATCACACCGGCCGTTACCAGCAGCGGGATGATGTTGGGTACCAGCGAAATAATCAGCATGCGCCAGGAACGGAACAGGTACAACATGCAGAACACGATCAGCACAAAAGCCAGCAGGATGCTCTCCAGCAGGCCGTTGATGATGAAGCGGCTGCCTTCCAGGAAAATGATGCTGGTGCCGGTAAAGGTCACTTTGTAATGGGCCGTGTCAAATATTTCGTTCACATGCGGGCGCAGCGAATCGATGAGGCGCGGCAGCTCCACGGAGCCGACATCCGCCATATTCACGCTCATACGCCCCACCTGGCGGGTGCTGTCCATAAAGGATGATACCAGCCTGGTGAATACAGACGCATTGTCGCCCCCTTTCATACGCAGGTAAGGCGCCAGGAAGCCGATGTCAAACTGGTTTGGAACGGTATAATTCAGGCTGTCTCCGTTATAATATGCCTGCTTCGCGAATTTGATGCCCTCGGCTACAGACAGCGGGCGGGCAAAGGCAGGCTGCTGTGCGATAATTGCGCTCAACTCGTCCAGCTTGGTAAGCGTTTGCAGATTCACCACGCCGTTCTTTTTCTTCGTGTCTATAACGATCTCCAGCGGCATCACGCCTTTAAAGTTCTTCTCGAAGAACTTCAGATCGGTATACAGCTTGTCTTTTTTCGGAATGTCGTCCACGATATAACCCACCGGCTTCAGGCGCATCATACCCAGGATCGCGGCCAGCACCATCAGGCCGGTGAACAGGTATACCATAGGCCGGTATTTGAACACCAGCGTGTTCAGCAGGTTGAGCACGGCGCGGCAGAGCTTGTTGTCGAGATAACTGGTGTGCTTGGTTTTCGGCGGAGGCAGGTAGCTCAGCACCGCGGGCAGGAAAATGAAGGAAATGAGGAATACCAGCATGATATTCACCCCGGCCACCACGCCAAAATGTTTGAGCAGCTCGCTCCTTGTAAAATAGAATACCCCGAAACCGATGGCAGCCGTGAGGTTGGTGAACAGCGTCACGATACCCATGCGCTGCACCATGCGCACCAGCGCGGTCATCTTTTCGCCGTGAACAGCGTATTCGGTATGGTATTTATTGAGGAAATATACACAGTTAGGAATCCCAATGACCACGATCAGCGGCGGAATGAGGCCGGTGAGCAGGGTGATCTTGTACCCGCAAAGCACGATGGTGCCTACGGACCATATCACGCCCATCGCCACCACGATCATACTCATCAGTACCGCGCTGAAGGAACGGAAGAACAACAGGAGGATGAACGCCGTGAGCACAAAGGAAATGGCGAGGAACATCTTCAGCTCGTCCGCCACCTTGGTGGCCATGATGGTCCTGATCATGGGAAGGCCGCTCATCTTCACATCAAGGTTATGCTCTTTGCCGAAAGCCTGCGCTGTTTTAGAAATGGCTCTCACCACTTTGATGCGCCCGGCGGAATTGAGCACATCTTTGTTGATCTGCACCGCCAGCAGGTAAACATGCCCTTTCGGGCTGTATAACAGTCCTTTGTAGAAGGGCAGGGAATAAAAAATATTGGCAAGGCTGTCCAGCTCCGCCTGCGTTTGCGGCACGGGCTGGAAAAGGTTGACGGCCCTGAGCTTGCGGGTGCTGTCGTCTTTCACGAGGTTCACGGCTACGGGTATACTCAGCGTGTTCTCCACGGCAGGGATCTTCCGCAGTTCGTCGTTCAGCTTCACATAAGAAGAAAAGAAGGGCATGCTGAAAAGGCTGTCGGTTTCGATCCCGATCACCATCATATTGCCATCTTCCCCGAACATTTTCTTAAACGACTGGTATTCAAGCCATTTAGGATTGTCCCTCGGGATGGCGCCGGTGAATTCATAAGATAACTCCACCTTGCTGGCAAAATATGCCATGACGCCCGTGCCTACAAACAACAAAGCGAGAAGCCATAAACGGAATTTTAATACAAAACCTGCCAGGCGCTGCCACATATTTTTTCTTGGTTTGATTTGCTAAAGGCCATAAAGGTAACTATTCATTATGATTTATGCATAAGAGATAATTCGTAATTGTTACATTTGGATCATGTTCCTCCGATCGCTGTTGTGTCTGCTTCTTTTCTCCCCCGGTGCATATGCCCAGTTGCTGCCCATCGGGCAATGGCGCGAGCATGCTCCCTGCCGGGAAGCCATTGCAGTGGCCACCGGGCGGGACCTCATATTTTGCGCCACTCCCTACAGCCTGTTCTCCGTTTCCCGGCCGGGTCATGAATTTACCCGCTACAGCAAGGTGAACGGCCTGCACGACGCGGGCATTGCCGTCATCGGCTGGCACGAAGGCAGCGCGTCTCTCCTGATCGCTTACCGGAACAGCAACCTGGATGTGCTGCGGAACGAAAACGTGGTGAACATCCCCGAGATCATGCAAAGGCAAACCTCGGGGGACAAACAGATCCGGCATATCGCTTTCAGCGGGCAGCGGGCTTTGCTCTCCACCGGCCTGGGCATTATTGTACTGAACCTTGACCGGGATGAAATAGAAGACACCTGGCTGCCGGCACAGGGCGGTACAGTGTTTTCAACAGCAGTAAACGGCAACACCTGCTACGCCGCGACTTCCGAGGGCGTCAAAAGGGCTTCCCTGCAAAGCGGCAACCTGGCGGATCAGCGCAGCTGGACGGATGTTTCCGCCGGCCTTCCCTCCCAGCCCATGACGGAGATCGCGGTTTCGGGCACTTTGGTGATCGGCCGGGTGAGAGACACCCTTTTTTCCTTACAGGGTGATGCATGGGTGAAATGGTATACCGCTTCCGCGCCGGTGCAGCGGCTTTCGGTCCAGGCAGGTATCCTCCTGAGCCAGGCCGGCAAAGTGCTGCAGCTTTCGCAGCAGGCCACGGTGATAGCGGAATACAGCCAGGCCGGGCTGATCAGCTCGCCGATGGACGCGGTGATGGCTGGCAACAGCACATGGATCGCAGACGGGCGGAACGGTCTGGTGCTGTATGAAAACGGGGTGTATGAATCTTTAACGCCCAATTCACCGGCAGGCATCGCCACTGGCGACCTCTTCATTCATAACAATGCCCTCTGGGCCGCTTCGGGCGGGGTAAGCGCGGGTTGGCAGGCAACAGGCAACACACAGGGGCTTTACCGTTTTGAGCGGGAAGAATGGCATAATTATGCTTTCCCGCTGCCTTATCACGATATCATTTCATTATCGGGCAACGGGCAGGAAATATATGCCGGTTCATTCGGCGGCGGACTGCTCACCATTCCCGAAAGCGGCAACTACACAGGCCTAAGGCCATTGGGCGATTCACTGATCAGCGGGCTGGTGGCGGATGCGGAAGGCTACCTCTGGGCAAGCTCCTACGGTGTAAACGGCAACCTGCTCGTAAAACGAAGGGATAATACCTGGCAACGCCTCACCATTCCCATCTTCCACACCGCCAATGCGGTGAGCCAGATCCTGATAGATGATAACAACCAGAAGTGGATCGTATCGCCGCGGGGCAGCGGGGTGCTGGTATTGAATCATGGCGCCACGGTTGAAAATACACAGGATGACCAGTGGAAGCTGTTCCAGGCAGGCGCCGGCAGGGGCAACCTCCCTTCCGGAGAAGTGTATTGCCTGGCAAAAGATAAGGAAGGATGGATATGGATCGGTACGGCCCGCGGCATAGGCGTGGTGCAATGCGCACCGGAGGTGTTCAATACAACGGGCTGCGACGCCATCTGGCCGGTAGTGCGCCAGGATAATTTTGCCGGTTATCTCTTCCAGAACGAAAGGGTAAACACGATCGCGGTAGACGGCGCCAACCGCAAATGGGTCGGCACGCATAACGGCGCATGGCTCATCAGTGCAGACGGCAGCCGGATCATCCGGCAATTCAACACCGCCAACAGCCCTCTTCCCGATAACATCATCCACCGCATCGCGATACACCCGGAAACGGGAGAAGTATTTTTTGCCACCGCGGCCGGGCTCATCTCCTGGCGGGGCACAGCCACAGAAGGCACACCGCAGCAGGGCGATAATGTAATGGTATTCCCTAACCCCGTGCCCCATGGCTACGAAGGCATCATCGCCATCCGCGGGCTGGTGCAGAATGCTATCGTCAAGATCACCGATATTACAGGCAAACTCGTTTACCAAACGCGCGCCCAGGGCGGCCAGGCGGTATGGAACGGGAAGGACTACACGGGTTACCGCCCGCAGAGCGGCGTATACCTCGTATTGGCCTCAGACGATACAGGGAAAGAAAAGATCGTCACGAAGCTGGTATTTATCCGCTGATCACCGAATTTTGCCAACATGCTGCACAAAACACCGGGTATCGTATTACGGACCGTTAAATATGGGGACACCAGCCTCATCATGAGCATCTTCACGGAGCTGTTCGGCGTACAGTCCTACATCGTGAACGGCGTGCGCTCATCCAAGCCCAAAGCTTCCAAAGGCAATATCCTCCAGCCCGGCAATATCCTCGATCTCGTGGTGTATCATCACGAACAGAAAAATATCCAGCGCATTTCGGAATTCAAACTCGGGCATGTATACACCTCCATGCACGTGAACATCGTGAAGAATACGGTGGCGCTTTACCTGATAGAACTGTTGCAGAAAGTGATGAAGCAGCCGGAACATTCGCCCGAACTGTACCATTTCGCGGAAAGCACTTTTAAAGCGCTGGATACAGAATCAACGCCGGTGGCCGCCAACCTGCCGCTGTTCTTTACACTGAAACTGGCCGCACACCTGGGTTTCCATTTCGGCGGCCATTATTCTGAATACACGCCTTACCTGGATCTGCAGGAAGGCGTATTTACAGACCTTCCCCCGCACCACACCCATTACCTGGATGAAGTAAGCAGCGCTATTACAGACCGCCTGCAAAGCATACGCGTTTTCGCGGACCTCGAAAAAATTGAATTGAACAAAGAGCGGAGAAGGAATATGCTCTATGCTTACCTGGAGTTCTACAAACTGCATCTCCCCGACTTCACCGAGCTGCAATCGCCGCCCATCCTGCATGAAATTCTCGGGTGATCATTTCCCGTAATACTTCAGCTCAGTGGTACTCCCGTCGAACACGGCGTAGGAATTATAATTGAGCCAGTCACCAAGATTGATGTAACGGCTGCGTTCGCCCACTTTGAGGTCCAGCGGCAGGTGCCGGTGGCCGAAAATAAAATAATCGAAATGTTCTTTTTGCAGTATCTCCCTGCTGTAGATCGCCAGCCATTCATTCTCTTCGCCTAAAAACTGCTCCAGCTGGGAGCCGGTGGCAGCGCGGCTTTTGCGGCTCCAGTAATTGGCCATGGAAATGCCCCAGTTGGGCGGGATGCACGAAAACAGCCAGCGGCAAACAGGGTTGCGGAATATTTTTTTCAGGAACTTGTAACCATGATCGCCGGGGCCAAGGCCATCGCCATGACCGATATAAAATCTCTTCCCGCCGATGGTATACTGCTGCGGCTCGAAGTAGACGGGGATCTCCAGCTCTTCTTCAAAATAGCCGTCCATCCACATATCGTGGTTGCCGATGAACACGGTGAAACCGATACCCTTGTCGCGCAGCTCGGCGAGCTTGCCCAGCAGGCGGGTGTACCCCTTCGGGATCACATGTTTGTATTCGAACCAGAAATCGAAAAGGTCGCCTACCAGGAAGATGTGCGCCGCATCTTTCGCCGCTTCGTCCAGCCACTGAACAATGAGGCGTTCCCTGTCCCGGCTCTTCTCCATATCAGGAGCGCCCAGGTGGAAGTCTGATGCAAAATAAACGCGCTTGCCCGGTGGCAGTAGTATTTCCATGACGGCCTTGTCTTAAATGTAAAATGCAAAAGTGATAAAATCCTTTTGCATTTTACAAGATTGAAAGCAAATCACAACCAAGTATTGTATTCAACAAATCATGTTATTCGTCCAGCAGGAAAACATATACTTCCTTGGGCCCGTGCACGCCTACCACCAGTGTTTTCTCGATATCCGCGGTACGGCTTGGGCCGGTGGCGAATGAGATCATGGAGGGCAGCTGGCCGGGGTATTTTTCCTTCACTTTATTGATCCCGTCTTTCAGGTCAAACACGAGCTGGTGCGTATAGGCCACCACGATGTGAACGGGGGCGTACACCGGCAGCGAGCGGCCCGAGGGCTGCGCGGCGCTCATGATGATGGTGCCTGTGCGGGCAATAAGGTATTCGCAGTCCGTAATAGCGGCGTCGAGCGTATGCACATCGCCTACGTTGATGTACGCCGGGTTGTACGGGGCCAGGATACTTTCCAGGGAAGGCGTCTTGCAATGAACATGCGTCCATTCCTTATTCTCCACGAGGGTTTGCAGGTTTTCGGCCAGCTCGTCGCGGGAGGAGCAGAAGATGAATTTGCCCTGGAGTTTGGAGAACTCTTCGGCGAACTTTATCTCAAGTCCGTCGTGCGCTGTTTCGAACACGGAGTTGTTGCCTTCTGCATTGGGGAAAGGCAGCTGAACCGGTTGGCTCAGCGCGTTTCTTACCCTTTTGAGAATATTTTCTTTTGCCGGAGATACTTTCATGTTGATCCCTATTCTGAAATCACGTTTGCTGGTGAAGGGTTGATGATGTCTGTAGGATGAACGCCGTCGGTGGTCATACCTTCCTTATTAGGCACCAGGTGCTCCCTGTGCGTTTCATACGGGCGTTTGCCGATGAGGCGCTCCAGGTCGTCTTTGTACAGCACTTCTTTCTTCAGCAGTTCCTGCGCCAGCAGCTTCACATTATCCAGCCTTTCGGAAAGCAGCGCCTTGGTGCGGGCATATGCTTTTTCGATCAGCAGCCTCACTTCCGTGTCGATCATTTTGGCGGTTTCTTCGGAATAAGGTTTGGTGAATGCCTGTTCGCTGTTGGGATCGTAGAAGGAAACATTACCCACCTTGTCGTTCATACCGTACACCGTCACCATGGCGTAAGCCATGCGGGTGATCACCTGCAGGTCGTTCTGCGCGCCGGTGGAGATCTTGCCGAACACGAGGTCTTCCACCACACGGCCGCCAAGGGTCATGCAGATATCGTCCATCAGCTGTTCGGTGTTGTACAGGTATTGTTCTTTCGGAAGGTACTGCGCGTAACCCAGGGCTGCAACGCCGCGGGGCACGATGGTCACCTTCACGAGCGGGTTGGCATGTTCGAGATACCAGCCGCAGATGGCGTGGCCAGCTTCGTGGTAAGCGATCACTTCTTTCTCTTCCGGTGAAATGATCTTGTTCTTTTTCTCCAAACCACCGATCACACGGTCTATCGCGTCGTTGAAATCTTCCATTTCCACTTCGGTCTTTCCTTTACGCGCTGCAATGAGGGCGGCCTCGTTACACACGTTGGCGATGTCTGCGCCGGCAAAACCGGGGGTCATGGAGGCGAGCCGCTTGATATCGAGGTTGGGGGAAGTTTTGATCGGTTTGAGATGCACGTTGAAGATGTGCTCACGCCCGTTCAGATCCGGCTTGTCGATGGAGATCTGGCGGTCGAAGCGGCCGGGGCGCAGCAATGCGCTGTCCAGCACGTCAGGCCGGTTGGTGGCGGCGAGAATGATGATCCCGCTGTCTGTACCGAAACCGTCCATTTCCACGAGCAGCTGGTTGAGGGTGTTCTCGCGCTCATCGTTGCTCATCATCACGTTCTTTCCTCGGGCACGGCCGATCGCATCTATTTCATCGATAAAGATGATACAGGGCGCTTTTTCACGGGCCTGCTTGAACAGGTCGCGCACACGGCTGGCGCCTACGCCCACGAACAATTCCACGAAATCGGAACCGCTCATGGAGAAGAAAGGTACCTGCGCTTCACCTGCCATGGCTTTTGCCAGGAGGGTTTTACCGGTGCCCGGAGGGCCTACCAGCAACGCGCCTTTGGGTATCTTACCGCCGAGCGCGGTGTATTTTTTCGGATTTTTAAGGAAATCCACGATCTCCATCACTTCCACTTTGGCTTCGTCGAGACCGGCCACATCATTGAAGGTGATGGTCACGCGGGTGCCTTTGTCGAAGAGGGTGGCTTTGGATTTACCGATGTTGAAGATGCCGCCGGGCCCGCCGCTTCCGCCGGAAGGGCCGCCCATTTTACGCATCAGCAATACCCACATGCCTATCAGCAATAGGATGGGCAGTAATATCTGCATCAGCGGTTCAAACCAGTTGGGCCGGTCTATATAAGACACGTTCATCTGGTCTGCCAGCGGCATGTCTGTCTGCGCTTTATCCAGTTCCTTTTGGAAGCTTTCCACGCTGCCGATGGTGAACTGGAAATGCGGTCCGGGATTTTCGCTCCCGAAACGGCCTTTGGATACGTTTTCGTATTTAGGATCTTTCAGCCGGTCTTTCTTGACATATACTTCAACCAGCCGCTTGTTCACCACCACGAGCTTTTCAACGTCCCCGGTACGGAGATACTGTTGCTGGAACTCCTTAAAACCGGAAAGTTCCTTGGGCTGGTTGGTGAGTGGCGGCAGGAAATTCATTGCCAGCAAGGCTATGCCGATGAAGGCATAGACCCAGTATATATTGAACTTCGGGCCTTTTTTCGGAGATTTTTCTGATCCCTTGTTATAGTTATTGCCTCCTTTTTCCATGATCGTTCGCTCCTTTACGAATGAGTGTTGTCTGTTTATACAAATAATTAATACAAAACCAGAGGTTTTGTTCAGTTTTCAAGATGTTCCATGCGTTCTGCATCGCTCCACATCTCTTCCAGTTTGTAGAATTTGCGGGTTTCGGGTATGAAAATGTGCACCACGATGTTCACATAGTCCACCAGGATCCACTGCTGGGCTGTGAAACCTTCATGTTTGTACGGCGTTTCATCCGTACTTTTCTTCACTTCCTCCTCCACAAAGTCCGCAATCGCCTTAACTTGATTATTGGAATTGGCCTCACAAATGATAAAGAAGTCAGCTACCGCTTCAGGGATCTTGCGCAGATCAAGGGAAACGACATTCTCCCCTTTTTTCTCCTGTATGGCCTTTATGATAGTGGTAAATATCTTACTGTTCCTGTTAATGCGTGTTACCGCCTTTTTTCTGGTATTCAGAATGGTTAAGGGTGCCAATAAAATGCTGTTTTTGTTAAAAATAAACTTTAATCTTCAAAATTACTAAACCAGCATCAAAATATAACGCCAGCCCATAGTTAGGTAGACGAATGAGCCGGTAAAAAATTGTTAAAATGTTTTACTTTGCTTTTTTCAAGTAAAACAGGCTTTGTGATAGGTAACCCATTTCACGTGCTGGCCGTAGTAGACAGCACCAATAACTATGCCATGGGACAGGTGAATGCAGGGCCTGTGGCAGACGGGAGCACCTGGTTTGCCATGGAGCAAACCGCCGGAAAAGGGCAGCGTGGCAAGCAATGGCTTTCCGCCCCCGGGGAGAACATTATGCTCACCACCGTGCTGCAACCCGCCCTCACACTGAATCAGCAGTTTATGCTCAGCGTTGCCGTATCCCTCGGGGCCTTCGATTTCTTCAGTAAATACGCAGGGGAAGAGACCCGCATCAAGTGGAGCAACGACATCTACTGGCGTGACAGAAAGGCAGGAGGCATACTGATAGAGAATGTTTTACGCGGTAGCATCTGGCAATATGCCATCGCCGGGCTGGGGATCAACATTAACACTCCCAGGTTCCCGGAACATCTTGTGAACCCTGTGTCCCTCCGGCAGATCACCGGTAAGAACTGGGATAGCCTAGAGCTGGCCCACGACCTATGCCGCTGCCTGGAGGAGCGCTACAGCCGTTTGCACCCCGCTATATTCGACCAGCTGCTGATGGAATATAAAGAACATCTTTACCGCATCCACGAACCGGCCCTTTACAGGATCAACGGCGAGATCTTCCAGGGAACTATTCATGATGTGCTGCCGGACGGGCGGCTGTGCCTCGAAAAAGGAAAAGAAATGCTGGAACTGGGATTTGGAGAGGTGGAATTCATTTTTGCGGACTAAGGCTGAAAAGCATGCTGGTATTGCTGTTACAGGGGATAAAATGAAAAAGCCAGTTTAACAACTGGCTTTTGGAGAAGTGGAATTTGTAAAGACAATATTCGATCGGCTTCTCCAAAAACGCCAGTCACGGGACGACCCCCTGATTTTGGTCAATAAATGGAGGTGTACAAGATGTATATTCTTTTTTGACCTGCCAAATATAAAAATGCAACAACAGTTGCAATTTCCACAAAAACCGCTCTGGTACTGCATTTCAAAAATGCGTTGAATTTTGCAATTTCCCGTTTGAATCATGCAACTGCCGGGATTTGCGCCCTCCGTACATTTGTATCCATAAATCCTATTTACAATGCAATACAGAACTTTAGGCAAATCAGGAGAAAAAGTTTCAGCCATCGGGCTGGGCTGCATGGGCATGGCTTTCGCATACGGACCCCGCAACGACGAAGAGTCGCAGGCCACGCTGGAACTGGCGCTGGAACTGGGCATCAATTTCTGGGACACGGCGGATATGTACGGCCAGGGATACAACGAAGAACAGCTGTCCAAAGTGCTGGCCACCCGCAGAAAGGATGTGTTCCTCGCCACCAAATTTGGTTTCCGCTACAACCAGGACGGCAGCACTTATTTCGACGGCTCGCCCGAATATCTCAAAAAAGCCTGCGATGCAAGCCTGAAGCGGCTCGGCATAGACGTTATCGACCTTTATTATTCTCATCGTGTAGACGATAAAGTGCCCATCGAAGAAACCGTGGGCGCTATGGCAGACCTCGTGAAAGCCGGCAAAGTGCGCTACCTTGGCCTGTCCGAGGCTTCCGCCGCTTCACTCCGCAAAGCCAGCGCAGTGCACCCTATCACCGCATTGCAAAGCGAATATTCCCTTTTTGTACGCGATATTGAAGCGGAGATACTTCCCACCGCGCGCGAGCTCGGCATCGGCATCGTGCCTTACAGCCCGCTGGGCAGGGGCGCGCTCACCAATACTTTGAGAGATATCAGCGAACTCGATCCCACCGATTTCCGACGCACCCTTCCCCGGTTTCAGCAGGAAGCGTTTGAGCAGAACCTCCGCATCGTGAATAGCCTCGAGGAAGTGGCGAACGGCAAAAACTGCACGCTGGCCCAGCTGGCGCTTGCCTGGCTGCTGGCGCAGGGAGACGATATAGTGCCCATCCCCGGTACCAAACGCAGGAAATACCTGCAGGAAAATGCGGGAGCAGTAGATGTGAAACTCAGCAACGACGACCTCAACGCCATCAATTCACTGATGGCCGGTTACCAGATAAGCGGCGAACGATATAGCGAAGGAGCATTAAAACTGGTGAACCGCTGATCAGTTCTCTATAAACAAAAAGGAAGGCCCGCAAAAGCCTTCCTTTTTTATTTTCTTTACTATGCGATATTTTATGAAACCTTGTAACCCCAGTCCCGCAGCCACTTCATCACCTTTTCCTTGTAATCCCCCTGGATCAGTATCTGCCAGTCTTTTACGCTGCCGCCGGTGCCGCACTTTGTTTTCAGCTCCTTGCCCAGCTTTTCCAGGTCTTCTTCTTTGCCGATGAAACCATCTACCACCGTCACCGTTTTACCGGCGCGCTGCTTGGTGTCCAGCTTCACTTTCAGCCGCTGTTCAGCCGGGGCAAGGGTTTCCTGCTCCTGCTGTTCTTCTTCCTTGTATTGATAATCCGGGTTGGTGGAATATACGATGCCGTTGGCGGAATTTTTTTTCTTGCTCATGACCGTAAGTTTTAAGCCCCTTTGGGAACGATGATCTGCAAAGCGCCCGGGGCGATACGAAAATACACAGTTTTCCCATTTGTAAGCGGCACGGCGTCCCCGTCTACCTGGAGGCAGTTGAGGTCCGGGCTGCTGACTATAATTTCTTTGCCGGTGAAATGTTTCATGAAACGGCTGCGGTCGATGGTGCCGCGCAGGGAATGCAGGCTCACGGGCAGCAGGTGCCAGAACCTTACAGGCGGCATGAGGCATACATCCAGCAGGCCGTCGAACACGCTGGCCTGCGGCGCCAGCTTGAATTCGTAACCGAACTGGTTGCCATTTGCCACCGTCATCAGGAATGCTTTTTCATTACTTTCCACCCCGTCGGTATTGATGGAATAATGCGCGGGATCGTAACCGGAAAAGCCGCCGATCACCAGCCGCGCATAATTGATCAAACCTCTTTTTTTGGAATGCCTGAAACGGTCCGCAACCAAGGCGTCGAAGCCTACGCCTGCGTTGCTCAGAAAAAGGTGCTCGTTCGCGAAACCCGCGTCCATAGCCATTTTCTGGCCATCGGCCACTATCTGGAGCGCCTGCACCGCATCCAGCGGGATCTTCAGCGCGCGCGCCAGGCCGTTGCCGCTGCCGAGAGGTACAATGGCCAGTGCAGTGCGGGAACCGAGCAGGCCCTGGGCAATTTCGTTGATGGAACCATCGCCGCCCACGGCCACTACGGTGTCCACTCCGCGTTTCACAGCTTCCCTCGCAAGGTCCGCCCCGTGGCCAAGGTATTGCAGGTAGGTCACTTCCACGCTGAAGCGCTCCGGCGGCAGCTGCTGCCGGATGGCCGCACCCATCTGCTTCTCACGGTCCGTTCCGGCCTTCCGGTTAATGATGATGAGTATCTTCCTCAAGGGTCTTTATTTGTGGGGATGGATAACTGCTTTCAGGCTAAGGTCCAGGCTGACGGCGTGGTGAATGATGGCGCCGACGGATACGAAATCCACGCCTGTTCTGGCGTAAGCTTCCACGTTTTCCAGCGTGATGCCGCCGGAGGCCTCGGTTTCGTATTTGCCCTGTATGAGTTCAAGGGCGGGGGGGATCTGCTCAGGCGTAAAATTGTCGAGCATAATACGGTGCACCTGGCCTACGGACAATATCTCCTGCACATCGGCCAGGCTGCGGGCTTCCACTTCTATTTTGAGGTTAAGCCCGTGCTGCGCCAGGTAATCCACCACAGCATTCACCGCGGGTGTAATGCCGCCGCTGAAATCGATGTGGTTGTCTTTGAGCATGATCATATCGTATAGCCCGATGCGGTGGTTCACACCGCCGCCGATGCGAACGGCTTCTTTTTCGAGCATGCGGAAGTTAGGCGTGGTCTTGCGCGTATCCAGCACTTTTGTGCGGTAACCTTTCAGTTTATCGGTATACCTGCGCGTGAGCGACGCGATACCGCTCATGCGCTGCATGCAGTTGAGCACGAGGCGTTCGGCCATCAGCAGGGTGCGCACGGATGCTTCCACTTCAAAGGCCCGTTCGCCGGCAGTCATTTCGTCGCCGTCTTTTTTGAATGGTTTGAATTGCATTTGCGGATCGAGATGGCGGAAGACAGCTTCGGCTACTTCCATGCCGGCAAGGATGCCGTTCTCTTTGATCTTCAGCTGGGCGGTGCCGCGAACGCCCGCAGGGATGGAGGCCAGGGTGGAATGGTCGCCGCCGCCGATGTCTTCCGCCAGCGCACTGCTGATAAATTGTTCCAATGCTTCTTTCTGTAACATATCCATGCAAAGTTGACGGCAAGTTACAAACAAAAAGGCCATCCCGCGAAAAACGGGACAGCCTTCAATTCCTTTTGCCTAAGCTATCTTGCTTTATTTACTTTCGAATCTTAACTCATTCAGGAACACCTCATTCCCCTTCTTTTGCAGGAAAAACGAGGTCCTGAAATTACCTCCTGACGTAACCAGGTTACCGATGGCATACCTGGAACCGCCGCCGGCCTCACCCTGGTGAAGTATCTCGAAAGACTTCACCGTGTTCTTGGAAAAAAAGTCCTTCAGAATGATCTCCGCCTGTGCCTTGCTGTAAGAACTGCTTTTGCCGGCTATGTTGATCTCCACTGTTTTATCCAGCTGTTTGCTCAGGGCGGCAGCGTTCCCCTGTTTGATGGCGCTGATCACATCCTCAAAAGGGCCGGCCATCAAGGTAAAGGCTGTAAGCATACCACCCGCCAACAATACCCCCAGCACAAAGATTAACTTTTTCATTATCCGTTTTTTGATTCGACTTATACTTTTATCTGCTGCTGATGAAACTAAAACTATGCCAAACTGTTGATGGTCAAGGAATATCCCATTATTGTGCTATATACTTTGTTCTTCTGCATTAAGAACTAATGATATATAAAACGATTAAATACAATAACTCCGGGATGGTCATTCCGGGGTTTATGCGGTGCAACACAAAAATTTTAAATACGGAAAGGGATGTTATTATTAATTTCACGACCCGATTCATTCATCAACGGAATTAAGTATGGAAACTAAAAGAGCGATCCTGATCATCATGGATGGCTGGGGCGAGGGCAAAGTACCTGCCGCAGACGCCATCCAGCACGCAAATACTCCTTTTGTAGACAGTTTATATGAACAATATCCCCATAGTTCACTGATCACCTGCGGCGAAGACGTTGGTCTGCCCGAAGGACAGATGGGGAACTCAGAAGTGGGCCACCTCAATATCGGGGCAGGGAGGATCGTCTACCAGGAGCTGCAACGCATCAACGTAGCCGTACGCACCGGGGAACTGGCCGCCAATACGGCCCTCCAGGCTTCTATGGACTATGCCCTCAACAACGATAAACCCTTTCACCTCATTGGCCTGGTGAGCGATGGCGGGGTCCACTCCCACATCAATCACCTGAAAGCCCTCGCCAGCATTGCACACGCACGCGGGCTGAAAAAGGTGTTCATCCACGCCTTTACAGATGGCCGCGATACCGATCCGAAAAGCGGGCTTGGTTACCTGGAAGACCTGCAGGCCCATTTGCAGCAAACTACCGGCAGCATCGCATCCGTGACCGGCCGTTATTACGCCATGGACCGCGATAAGCGCTGGGAAAGGGTGAAGCTTGCTTACGATGCGCTGGTGCTGGGCCAGGGCACGCCTACCCGCGACCTGCTTACTGCCATCAAGGCCTCCTATGCGGAAGGCATCACCGACGAATTCATTAAGCCCATTATAGTCACCGATGAGGCGCAGAAGCCCATTGCCACCATCCAGGAAGGCGATGCCGTGCTGTGTTTCAACTTCCGTACGGACCGTTGCCGCGAGATCACCGAAGTGCTCACGCAGGAAGCGTTCCCGGCCTTCGGCATGCAGCCGCTGGCGCTGAACTATACCACCATGACGGAATACGATAAATCTTTCCGCGGTGTGCACGTTATTTTCGATAACGACAACCTGGTGATGACGCTCGGCGAAGTGCTGGAAAAATATGGCAAGACCCAGATCCGCATCGCGGAAACGGAGAAGTACCCGCACGTGTCCTTCTTCTTCTCCGGCGGACGTGAAACGCCTTTCACGGGTGAAAAGCGCCTGCTGGTGCCTTCGCCTAAAGTGGCCACTTACGACCTGAAGCCCGAAATGAGCGCCCCGGAACTGGCGGATGTTATCGTTCCCGAGCTGGAGCAACGCACGGCTGATTTCATCGTATTGAACTTTGCGAATGCGGACATGGTGGGGCATACCGGCGTTTGGCCTGCAGCCGTTAAAGCCGTTGAAACCGTGGACGCCTGCGTGGCGAAAGTGGTGACCACCGCGCTGCTGAATGATTACGTGATCTTCCTGACGGCAGACCATGGCAATGCGGATTTCATGATCAACGAGGACGGAACGCCCAACACCGCGCACACGCTCAACCTGGTGCCATTCTTCATCATCAGCCACGACTTCAAAGGGCCGATCAAAAATGGTAAGCTGGGCGACCTGGCGCCTACCATCCTGCATTTCATGGGGCTGCCCATACCGCCGGAAATGACCGGGAACGTGCTGGTATAAAAGGTCAGAACAGATTCATTATAAAAGAGGCTGTCCCTGCTGAGCGGGACGGCCTCTTTCCGTTTTATTTCCCGCGGCTGTAACTTTTTTGTTTCCCCTCCCGTTTTACCATGAAATTCCAACTCCCTATGCGCCGCACAATTTTATTCACCCCCCTTATCGTGGTGATGTTGCTGGTCCTGAGCGGTTGTGTGAAAGAGAATTGCCATAACATTACAAAAGCGAAGATTTTCATCCCTGTTTACAAGGGCCTGAGCGAGATAAGAGCTGCCGCCGTGCAGACGCTTCCTGCCAGGGAAATTGCCCAAACGGGTAAGATCTATGTAAAAGGGAAATACATCCTGGTGAATGAGCCTTTCGGGGGCATTCACATCATAGACAACAGCGATCCCAGGTCGCCCCGGAATGTTTCATTCCTGAACGTACTGGGAAACATCGACATAGCGGTGCAGGACAATATACTGTATGCGGACAGTTACCGCGACCTGCTGGTGTTCGATATCAGCAACCTGGATAATATCCGGTTCGTGAAGCGGTTCGAGGACGTGATGGGTTATTCAGTAGATGACAGAGGCCGGTGGCTGGGCACGCCCGGCGGGCTGACGAGAGATTCCCTGCTTGTGGGTTATATCGAACGGGATACTACTTACAATCACCCCTGCGAAAGCCCGAAAGGCGAAGATTTTGTGCTGTACGACAACCAGGCGCTTGCTTTCAGTTCTTCGAGCTTTAAGGCTTCCGCCGGATCGGGCGCGGGGAAAGGCGGTTCCATGGCCAGGTTCGCCATTGCCAAAGATCACCTTTACACGATAGACCAGTCCCGGTTGCACAGCTATGACATCTCTATGCCGGCCAGCCCTGTAAAAGCGCCCCAGGCCGTACAGGTCGGCGGCGGCATCGAAACCATCTTCCCGTACCGGGATTACCTGTACATCGGCAGCACCAGCGCTATGTACATCTACGACCTGGTGGATCCGAACACTCCGGCCCGGCGTTCCATGGTAAGCCATTTCAGGGCCTGCGACCCGGTGGTGGTGGAAGGAACAACCGCTTATGTGACCGTGCGTACCGGCACTTTCTGCCAGGGAAACCTAAACGAGCTGCAGGTGTACGACGTACAGGATGCGGACCGCCCCGTGAAGCTGGCCACTTACCAGATGCTCAATCCCCACGGGCTGGGCATCGACAACGGCAGGTTGTTTATCTGTGAAGGCGGGCATGGCCTGCGTTTCATGAATGCGCCGTCGCCGGATAAGATATCGCCGGCCAACATGCAAACAGGGCTCAATGCTTACGACGTGATCCCCTTTGCGGGGGAAAACCGCCTGCTGGTGAGCGCAGTGGAAGGCATTTATCAATATGATTACACATCCATGGGCAATCCCGTATTGCTCAGCCGGATCGCAGTGAAAAAATAACCTGACTATAACTTTTTAGTGCTCTCGACAGATTTGCTCATGCATCAGATGCGCCGTTTTCACGGCGCATTATTTTTTGCCGCTATTTTCCCCCTGTTCCCATTAAATTTGCCGGTATGAGACCTGTAGTTTGGATCATTTCCCTTTGTGCCCTGGCCGTTGCCGGATGTGACGGGCAGCCCGGCCGGCCGGATTCCCTTCAGAAAGACAAGAGTTACCGCGCCCTCGGCAATTATTCCCGGGAGGAAATTGCACGGATGAAGGCACAACAGATAGGCATTACCAAAGTTGTGCGCGTGAACGGAAAGGCCGATTCGCTGGCTGTGAAGGACAGCGCGGGACTGGAAGCCCTTTTCAGGCCGCTGATGGACGCAGATGTGAGCAAACCTTCCCACTCCGGTGCCTATAACATAGATACGATCGCGGACCAGTTCCATGGCGATACCACCTTCATTTATCAAACCCGGGGCAAACAGACCTGGCCCGCCCAGCTCATACTGGACGTGGATAAAGAAGGCCGCATCAAAACCGCGCAGGTGTCGTCGTACACCAAAAACCTGGTGTACGAATACCGCCAGGAAGTGCTATACGAGCGCAACAAACAGCTCAGGGTCAGCACTTTCCAGAAGATCATCTTCCTGAAACCCGAGCACCTGGAAGTACAGGCCTGGTTTCACCCGACAACAAAAAATACATGACAGCCGCCGAATTTCAACAGATAGCCCATACATTGCCCGTACAGGCCGGTATTTACAAGTATTTTGGTACCGGGGGAGAACTGCTGTATATCGGGAAGGCCAAGAGCCTCCGTAAAAGGGTCAGTTCCTATTTCGTAAAGAACCATGATAATTACAAAACGCGGAAGCTGGTGGAGTCTATCCACCATATCGAATTCACCATCGTGGATTCGGAGCAGGATGCGTTTTTGCTGGAAAATTCCCTCATCAAACAATTCCAGCCGAAGTTCAACATCAATTTAAAAGATGATAAGACCTACCCGTTCATCATCATCAAACATGAACCTTTCCCCCGCGTATTCCTCACCCGCCGCATCATCAAGGACGGCAGCGAATACCTCGGCCCTTTCACCTCGGTGGGCAGGGTGCGCGAAGTGCTGGAAGTGATCCGCTACAACATTCCGCTCCGCACCTGTTCCCTGAACCTCAGCGAGCAGAATATCAAAAAAGGGAAGTTCAAGGTCTGCCTCGAATACCACCTGGGCAACTGCAAAGGCCCCTGCGAAGGGCTGCAAACGCAGGAGGACTACCGCGAAGGGCTGCAGCAGGTAAAAGAGATCCTGCGCGGCAACCTCTCGCCCGTGCTGAATATTTTCAAGGCGAAAATGCAGGAGCATGCGATGAATATGGAATTCGAAAAGGCGGAGATACAGCGCAAAAAGATCGAAAGCCTGCAGGCTTACCAGAGCCGCTCCACCATCGTGAGCTCCCGGGTGGGTAATGTGGACGTGTTCACTATCCTTTCCGAAGGAAACTTCGCGTACGTGAATTACCTGCGCGTGCTGAACGGCACCATTGCCGATACCAAAACCGTGACGCTGGAAAAAAAGCTCGAAGAAACGGACGAAGAAGTGATGGCCTACGCCATCGCGTATCTCCGCGACGCCTTCCAGAGTATGGCGAAGGAGATCATCCTGCCGTTTGAAGTGGAATTCCCGGAAGAAGGTGTTGCCCTCACCGTTCCGAAAGGCGGCGACAAAAAGAAATTGCTCGACCTTTCCGAAAAGAACGTGACCTATTTCCGTGAAGAGCTGCAAAAAAAGAAGATGCTCCACCTGGAAGGGAAAACGGATATGGAGAAGAAAAAAGTGCTGTACCAGCTGCAGGCTGACCTTGAATTGCAGGAGCTTCCCGTGCATATCGAATGTTTCGATAACTCGAACTTCCAGGGCAGCTACCCGGTTTCCGCCTGTGTGGTGTTTAAGGACGGGGTGGCATCCAAAAAGGATTACCGCCATTTCAATATCAAAACGGTGGAGGGGATCAACGACTTCGCGTCTATGACTGAAGTAGTTTTCCGCCGTTATAACCGCCTTTTGAACGAAGAACAGCCGCTGCCCCAGCTGGTGATCATAGACGGCGGTAAAGGGCAGCTGGGCGCCGCCATGGAAAGCATCCGCAAGCTGGACCTCATCGGCAGCATGACCGTGGTGGGCCTGGCGAAAAATGAAGAAGAGATATTTTTCCCCGGGGATAAAGACAGCATTAAACTTCCCTACGACAGCGAAAGCCTGAAACTTATCCGCCGCATCCGCGACGAGGTGCATCGCTTTGGCATTACGTTCCACCGGCAAAAAAGGAGCAAGGGCACTTTTAAGAATGAGCTGGAAGGGATCAAAGGTATTGGTGCAAACACTGCCACACAACTGCTGCAAACTTTCCGTTCGGTGAATAAAGTGAAACAGCTGTCGCTGGAGGAGCTGGTGAAAGAGGTCGGTCAAAGCAAAGCCCAGCTTATCTATCAGCACTTTCATGGAACTACGTCCTGAAGCAGGGTTGCAGCTATAGTAACAACAATCAGGAATATTCAGCGGAAGACAATCAGCAAAACTTCACAAAAAATTTTTACAACGAGACCTATAAAATGATGAGAGCCCGGTTTGAGAACCAGGCTCTTTTCCCCAAGTTAACCATTAAAAGACACAGATTTATTTGGACAGTCCCGGTTTTTACCGGGACCAATCTTTTCAGGTTATTTTTCTTTTACTAAAGTAGTATGAACAACGTATAGCAGTTGTTAAGAATTTGTTATCACCACAAAAATACAAACATGTTGGAATGCCCAACAGGATTGACTTTCAAGCGATTTTTCTTACGGCTGTTATGATTAACGAAACTGGTCTTCGAGGTACTGCATTGTAACCGCAGTTTGGGTGCTGCCGGTAACGGAATTTATTGAGCGGAGCGCTTGTAACAGGTGGCGTTGCTCGTGTGCGATAAGAAAGCGGAAGGTGTCTCCTGCATTGAGTTTCAGAAGACTTGACAGTGAAGTGGGCACACGCAGGCGGGTGAGGTTGATCTTTCCTGCGCGTTGAAGGAGCGCCTGCGTTTTTTCCTGCTGCGCTATAAATTCAGCGAGGATGGCGGGCGCATCTAATTGGGGAATGGGGCGATGACCTTTCGGGGCTTTCATCTTTGAGCGCAAAGCCCCGTCTGGTTTGGGTTGCATGAGGTTGGCAAAATAATTTCCGAGCCATCCGCTGCGGAATTTCGGCACTGCCGTCCAGTTATTCTTTTCTGCTTTGTTAATAGCTTGTTCAAGGGCGGGCAGGTAAAAACGGCCGTAGCCGTTCAGGTGGTCGAGGCATTGGGCTGCGCTCCAGCTGCCGGGGGCGGGCTGCTGTAACAATACGGCCTGGGGCTGGCTGGCAATTTTTGTACGGAAGGCATTCAGAATACCGTCCACATCGTTCCGGAGGCTTTGCAGCAGGGCAGCTGCTTGGAAAACAGGCATGATGGTGATTTTTATTGAGAGCTCAAAGGTAAACCCGTATGGCAGTGTAAATCTTTGCCTGCGCCAAGATTTTTACGGAAAGAAGAAGTGATGTTTGTTCTGCCCGAGATAGCGTTTACAGGTAAGTTAGGATTCCAAAGCTCAAAGCCGGGCGCTGCCTAGCAGCTTGCTGAATGTAGCCGGGTCGATGCCGAGGTAGGACGCGAGGTATTTGTGCGGGATCATTTGCAGCACATGCGGGCTGCGTGCCAGCAGGCGCCGGAATTTATGTTCCGCTCCCAGCGTCTGTATCTCGATCAGCCGTTCCATGACCCCGGCCATGGCGTGCATGGTACTGAGGTGCACCCAATGCGCGATCGATGGGTACTGCTGCATGAGGCGGCTCACATCGGCAAAAGAGATGCGCAGGAAGGAGCTGTGCGTAAGCGTTTCCAGGTAATACCGGCTGGGCTGCTGCAGGAAAAATGAATCGATGATGCCGGAAAAGGAGCCTTTGTAGGAGAATATCAGCGTGGCCTCTTTCTCCCCTTCAGACAGGCTGAAGGCCCTTTGCAGGCCATCCAGCACAAAGTAACCGTAGCGTTCTGTGTCTCCCGCGGCGGTAATGACCGTTTTCCGTTTGAACTCCACGGGATGCCAGCAGGCGGCCATCGCTTCCCAGACATCGTCTGGCAGCGGCACCAGGGCATGTACGGCGGCACGGAGCTCTTGCATGGGCCTAAGATATAAAAAAAAGCTGCCTCCCGTACGGAAGGCAGCTTTTCATTATTGTTCGCAGGATTTGAACCCTATCGCTATTAATATTCCCAGAGATCCTGCTCTTTATTAAAGATCTTGTCTTTAATGGCCTGCCCTTCCAGGAGGCGCATTACGCCGTCTTTAATATAGCTGTTGATATCCCTGTTGAACGCGTTCTTTTCCTTCACTACGAAGCTGGTAAAGAAGCGCATTTCGAAAAGATCTTCCCAGGTCATGGTAGCTGCGTCGTTATTCTGGTTGTAAACGTCGTATTTGGCCAGTACGGGGCGGAGATCGGGGTAATACAGCCAGAAGAGGGGGATAGAGGCGCGAACGGACCCGTCGTCGTTGATACGGGATACCATGGGCGCAATACCCAGGATGCGGACCTTCAGCGCGGAGGCTTCCTGGTCGAACACCCATACTTCCTTGATCTTGTATTGTTTGATGCTTTCAGGGTTGAATTCATCCCTGGTTTCCACCAGTTTCTCTTCGCCTGTTACGGGGTCTACGCTCCTTACAGACCTAACCTCGCCGGTCAGCTTGGTCATGATCTCATCGTAGCTCATGATGGTGCTGAAGCGGTCGTCGATGGGGCTGAAGGCTTCTACTTCCTTCGTTCTGATCGCATTGAGCAGAATATTGATCAACAGCTGGTTTACGCCTGTTTCGTCTTCCACGTTGTACTGGAAGGGGAGATTCATTTTTTCGCGGATATCTATCACCTGCCAGATCTGTTTTTCCCAGAACTTGTCGTCTTCGCGGATGTGATCATACGTGATGGGCACACGGTCGCGGATCGGGCTTTTCTCGGAAACGCCATCTATGCGGAGGGATTTACGCGGCGTATCTACGGGCGTGCCAATGCCGTCCTGCCGTAAAGACGGAGGAGGGGCCTGCTGCTGCATGGAGGCCGGGTCTGTACCGGCCGGTGCGGGCGGTACATTTACGGGCCTGCCAGTAGCGGGGTTGGTAACAGGCTGCTGCTGCGCGGGTTGCTGCGCAGGCGGCGTTGTGTTACCACCGCGGCGGCGGCTTTGTGCGTCTGCCGTGGTAGAGGCAAGCATGATTGCTAAAAATGCACTCCAGCTGATTTGTTTCAATATTACTGCTCGCATAGCCCAGTAATTAATTTGTTAGTTAAGCTTAAAATTGATGTTCTGCATGGAACGTACCTTGTTATCCGGGCCTTTTACCCTGATGTTCTCGAAGTACACCATATCGCCGGGTTTCAGCTGACGGAGGGAATTCACGATCTCCGGGTTTTTAGGCCAGTATTCGGAAGTTGCCTCACCTTCGGCATATTCACGGCTTCTTGAATCGATGGACATACGATAGCCTACTACAGCATAACGCACGCCTTCGAATACGAAATCTTCCAGGTCTGCACGCAGGCCCAGCTGCGCTTTAAAGTCCGCCACTTTCATCAGGGGGCCTTTGCTGACGCCCACTTTCATAGTGGGGTCAGGCACCATTTTCACACGGAATTCTTTTGAATCCAGCGTTTTCATTTTACCGTCTATCTCCGCGGAAACGGTGATAACGGCTTTGGTGCCAGGCTGTGAAGCGGTTACGATAAATTCACCCGGACCTCTTTTGCTGATCTGGGCGCCGCCGCCGCTCACGGATGCAACGATCTTTTCAGCAGGCACGCCGGCAGCGGTGATAGACACCGGGTTTTGCAGTGCTGCGTAGATCACGTTCATCTTGTCCGCGGAAATAGAGGTGGCGGAAGCACCTACTTTATACGTTTCGGTAAACGGTCTTGTGATCACTTCGCCGTTGGGCTTGGTGAGCTGAACGGTACCGGAAATGGTATGTTCGCCGATAGCGCCTACCTGCGTGGTATAAACGCCTTTACCAGCCTGTGCGGAAACGGGCTGGCCGTTGATCACGATGGTGGGGTTTACAGTGGAGCTGTAAGCGCCCATTACCACGGTGGCTTCAAGGGTCTGGCCCGAAGTGAAGTTTTTAGAGTTCAGTGATACGAATGCATCCAGCTGATCGAATTTGAAGTCTTTTTCAGACACTTCGGACAGCAGTTTGTCGATGATCATCGCCTCTGAGTTCTTGACGTCGTTCTGGAACTTGCTCAGCAGGGTGATGGCGGCTATAGACGGTACCATGTTGAAGTGGTAGGTCGTCCAGCTTTTTTTCACCGGGCCTTTCTGTTCCGGATCATCCACCCTCAGCGGGAGGTTCGCTTCGAAAGCCTTACGGTCTTTCGGATCGATGAGCGCAAGCATTTTTGTTCTGAGTCCCTGAAGCTGTTGCTGTAATGCGGGGCCTTTCTTCTGGTTCTCCATGATGCGCGTTGCAGCATCAAGGTTATCCTTTCCTTTCATCTCACCTTTTTCATTCAGGCCGTCGCTTGCAGCGATGATTTCTTTTTTAAGATTTTCTATATAGGTATGGGCTTCTTCAGACAGTTTTTTTACTTCTTCTGCCTTTACTTTAAAGGGACCTACTTTCGTGGCATCGTTCTTCATCAGTTCGGTGAACTGGTTATACGTTACCTTGTTTTTGCTGTCGATCGAGGTATTGGATGTTGTGATTGAATTATTTACGATGTCAAATGCATTCAAAATTTCGGCGGATACGTTCAAAGCCAGCATGGCTGTGAGCACCAGGTACATGAAGTTGATCATCTTCTGCCTGGGGTCTTTTGGTAATGCCATAGTTAATTACAAGTTTTAGATGATTGTGTCTTGTTTGGTCACTATTGCGTTACCTTACCTGCCCTGCATTGCCGTGAGCATGTTACCGTAAACTGTGTTCAGGTTACCGAGGTTGCGGGCCAGCAGGGAGATTTGTTCCTGAGTTTTCTTGGCGTCGTCAACGGAGCCGCTCATAGCCTGGGAAGCGCTCAGCAGGTTGCTGTAGAAGCTGTTCATAGCTTTGAGGTGGTTGTTGGTATCCTGCAATTCCAGTTCATAGATAGCGTTGAGGGAGGCCAGATTTTTGGTCATGGACTGTACCTGCTCGTGGAAATTACGGGTAGATTCGGATGCGTTATTGAAAGTGGAAACGGCTGCTGCTGCGTTGGTGTAAGCTTGTGTTACACTACCGATAGCAGATGCTGCTTCGCGTGTTTTCTGGGTGTAATCGCCGGTAGCAGCAACCACGTCGCTGATATCGCGCATTTTGTCCACCGTAGAGCCCAGCTTGGTGAAGTTTTCGCTCAGGCGGCTCAGGTTGGCAGGCGTGATGTCTGCTTCCTGCAGCATTTTGTCCATGTTGGCCAGTGCGGGGCTGCCTCCTGCTACTACTGCCGGGGCGGGCGCGTGACTGGTGTCCGGCACAAATGCGTACACGAAAAAGATGAGTGCCTCCACGCTCAGACCGAGGATCAGCGCCACGTCAGCGCCAGGCCAGTGCTGGAGTTTGAACAATGCTCCGATGATCACGACAGATGCACCTACGCATACAAAGAAGTTTAGCCATTTCGCTGTGTTAGGATTCATAGCCATAGGTTAAAATTTAAGTTTATGGGTGATTAAAAGGTAAAAAGCTCGTTTCAGGTTTGTCATGTCTTTCATCTCAATTCGATTTTACGGTTTATCAAGGATGGTTTTCAGCTACTGATCCTTTTTTATTTGCGGTTGAAATCGTTCTTAGACCTGCTCAGGAAGGCGATCGTGCAGCGGAAGCCGATGTACGACTTCGCACTGTCCTGGTACTCATAAGAGCGCGTGCCGTTCTGAAGGAAGTGGCCAATATCTTTCCAGCTGCCGCCTCTCACTGTTTTCCGCTTCATTTTCGGAGCCGCGTTGTCAGGCACGTCCATGCGCAGGTACGGGTTCATGTCTGAAGTGAAAGAGTAAGCGTTCTGGTAGAAAATGTCCTGCGTCCATTCGGCTACGTTGCCTGCCATGTTGTACAGGCCGTAATCGTTGGGCCAGTAAGCATCCGCGCGTACGGTATAAAAACCACCGTCTTCAGGATAGTTACCACGGCCCGGTTTGAAGTTCGCGAGCAAACAGCCTTTTTTGTTGCGGATATAATAACCGCCCCAGGGATACGGGGCCTGCTCACGGCCGCCGCGGGCTGCATATTCCCACTGCGCTTCGGAAGGAAGCTGGAACTTATCTTCAGTGAATTGTCTCTTGGAGGTACGGTAGTCTTCCCAGAACTTACTGCGCCATTCGCAGAAAGTGCTGGCCTGGTGCCAGGTCACGCCCACCACCGGGTAGTTGTCGAAAGCCGGGTGCCAGAAGTACATACGCGTCATCGGCTCGTTGTAGGCGTATGAGAAATCCCTGATCCAACAAAGGGTATCAGGATAGATCGCCACGTCTTTCTTCTCGATGAAGGTGTTGCGCGCTTTGTCCTTATTCTCGCGCAGCTTCGCTTTTTCCCAGTTGAAAGTCTCCTGGTGATACAGCAGCTTGCGCACGTCAATGTCCTTACGGCCATACAGGCGGTCGTCCGGCGCATAGATCATCGCGTCGATCTTCTCGTAGGTAGACGGGTCTTTCCAGTTGATCTTCTGTTTCCAGTCCACATAATCCTGTCCGTTGTCGTTTTTCACGTGGCCAAGGAGAATGTGCGCAATGGAATCCGTTACCCAGTTCACGAACTGGCGGTATTCATTGTTCGTAATCTCGGTGGCATCCATGTAGAACCCGGAAATGGAGATGGCTTTGTTCCTGGCCGTATAGGCATAGTTCACATCCTCATCGCTGGGACCCATGTGAAAAGTTCCGGAAGGCACATATACCATTCCGTAAGGTACGGGGGGGGAGTACTTCGGCCGGGGACTTACACCTATCAGCTGACCTTGTGCGTTTTTGGGGGTTTTACCACCACCGCAGCTGGCCAGGAGAACCGGCAGCAGTATGACCAACAGCCCACTACAATAATTAAGCTTCATAAGGGTGACTTTCATTAGAATACGATGATTTTTCCTGAACCGGCCAGATGCAGACCCCGCACATAGTCCTATTTTAGTCATTATTTCACCTGGTTGTGTATCAGAAAGATAGCAAATGTAATAAATAATTTTAATCCGTAGTTAGTTTTCACCCAACTTTTTCAATTCCACATATCAGGGCTACGTAACATATTTAAACGCACCATTTAACATTTTATTATGTAAACCGCCTTCCCTCACACAAATTCACCATGGCGGCATCCCCTTCGGGGGTGTTCTGTAAACGCTTGCCAGTCAAGACCATACACGCATCTAATATAAATATAATATTTATTTTGATATTATTGCTGTTATTTTTTTGTCGTAAGCGCTAATATATCAAAGGGAATGCAATTTACAACAAATTTCATATTAAATTAGTTATTTCCGATATATATTCGACAGGCTTAACACATTGGTAATCCCTACAGAGGTATATCAGCGTCTTCCCGGCCTGCAGCCGCTGCTGTAAAAGCGGCATATCCTCCACATCAGCCTCAGCACCCAGCAACACTTTATAAGGAACATACAATTCCCCCAGCTCCCGCATCCGCTCTTTATACAAAGGCCCTGCCACCGCCAGCTCAGGCGTGCCCTGCACCAGCCGCAGGATCATCGCCGCCCAAACCCCGAAGGATGTGGGATAACGGACCACCGTCTGAGACAGCCCCGCCGTCATTGCCAGCGCCCTGTCCGCCCACTCTTTCCTTTCGAATACAACGGAAAGATGCCAGAGATTATGCGCCATTACCGCATTGCCGCTCGGCACCGCGCCGTCGTAGATCTCCTTCTTGCGCACGATCACATCTTCCTGCCCTGCCGCGGTATAATAGAAATAACGCGCATTCTCGTCGCTGAATTGTCCGGTCACAAATTCCGCCAGCCCCGCAGCGGTGCGGATCCACTCCAGGTTGCCGGAGGTTTCCTGCAAAGCGGTCAGCGCGCGGATGAGGTTGGCGTAATCGTCCAGGAAAGCGGGATAACGTGCGTTACCTCCTTTATACGTATGCCAGAACGCCAGGGATGCCCCGGGCCTGCGCATATTTTCAAGAATGCAGTTCATTGCCTTTTCCGCCATCGCGAGGTAAGCCTTCTCTCCCAAAGCCGCTGCCGCCTTGCAGCAGGCGTGTATCATCAACGCATTCCAGCCCAATAATATTTTATCGTCCAGCCCCGGGCGGATGCGTTTGTCGCGGGCTGCCATCAGCTTTGGACGGCTCCTTTCAAGCAGCGCTTCCAGCTCAGCCGGCGTCATGCCCTGCTCCTGCGCTATGGTTTCCAGCGGCCGCGGCGCCCAGAGAATGTTCACGTCTTCCCAGTTGCCATGACGGCTCACATCATAATATGCGTTGAACGCGGGCGCATCTGCGCCCAGCAATGCGTTGATCTCTTCTTCCTCCCACACATAAAATTTTCCCTCCACTCCTTCTGAATCCGCATCCAGCGCGGAATAGAAGCCGCCTTCGGGCGCGGTCATCTCGCGCTGCACAAATGCCAGCGTATGGCGGATGGTTTGCGCATACCGTTGGTTGCCGGTGAGCTGGTAGGCTTCGCACAGCGTGTCTACCAGCAGGGCATTGTCGTACAGCATTTTTTCGAAATGCGGGGCCAGCCATTTCTCATCGGTGGAATAACGCGCGAAACCGCCGCCCAGCTGGTCGTAAATACCGCCATCGATCATCTTGTCCAGCGAAAGAAGGGCTTGCTTTAGCGCCGTTTCATCCCTGCTCACACGGTAATGCCGCAGCAGGTACTGAATGGCGAAGCTGCCCGGGAACTTGGGCGCATGGCCGAATCCGCCCCATTCTTTATCCGCCTGGCCCATGAGCGCCAGCACCATCGCATCCGCCTGCGCCTGCGTGAAAAGCTCGTCCTTCGGCAAACCGAGGTCCACTGTATTGACGCCGAACTGGTTGCTTTGCTGAAGATGCTGCGTGAGGTTGGCGGCCTGCTCTTCCAGGTCCTGCCGCTTGGTTTTGAATGCCTCGGAAACGGCCAGTAGCACTTCCGTCCACGAGGGGCGGTTGTAGGCTTTCTGCGGCGGGAAATAGGTGCCGCCATAGAAAGGCTGCCGGTCCGGCAGCAGGAACATGTTCAGCGGCCATCCGCCGTTACCGGCCATGGCCTGCAATGCGTCCATGTAGATATGATCGATGTCCGGGCGTTCTTCCCGGTCTATCTTGATATTCACGAAATGCTCGTTCATGAGCTTCGCGGTGGCCTCATTTTCAAAACTTTCCCGCTCCATTACATGGCACCAGTGGCAGGCGGCGTAGCCGATGCTCACCAGGATGGGCTTATTTTCTTCTTCAGCTTTCCGGAACGCCTCTTCTCCCCAGGGATACCAGTCCACCGGGTTATGGGCGTGCTGAAGCAGGTAGGGGCTGGTTTCCTTTGCAAGACGGTTTGCCATGGATCGGTCGAGTTAATGGTATAATAATCAGTACGAAAGTAGGATAAAACAAAAAGGGAACATCGTGAGGATGCTCCCTTTCCTATAAAATTTTTGTTACGCTTACTTTTTTGTCAGCCCCTGCAGGAACTGTTCCAGCGCGGCTACCATGGAAGGCGCCTGTGGTGCGGGCGCTTTCACGTCCAGGCGAAGGCCGGCCTCTTCCACGGCTGCGGAAGTGGTAGGACCGAATGCCCCGATGTGGGTGCCGTTCTGCTTGAATTTCGGCACGTTCTCGAAGAGAGACTTTACGCCGGAAGGACTGAAGAATACGATCATATCATATTCGGTGTTCGTCAGTACGTCCTTCACATCGTTCGAAACAGTTTTGTACAGGGAGGCTGTGGCATATTCGCACTTGTTGGCTTTCAACCACTCCTCGATGTCCTTTTTCTGACTGTCTGAGCTCGGGAAAAGGAATTTTTCATTCTCCCGGTGTTTGTTCATCACTTCCAGCAAGCTTTTGGTAGAGCCGTCGGCCCCATAAAACACCTTGCGTTTGCGGTAAAGGATGAACTTTTGCAGGTACAACGCCACGGCTTCTGTGATACAGAAGTACTTACAATCCTGTGAGACTTTTACTTTCAGTTCCTCGCATACGCGGAAGAAGTGGTCTACCGAATTCCGGCTGGTGAAGATCACGGCAGTGTAAGTGATGATGTCCACTTTCTGCTTTCTGAAATCTTTACCCGGCACTCCTTCCACACGGATGAAAGGATGGAAATCCAAGCGAACGTTGAATTTCTTAGCTAAGTCGAAATAAGGTGATTTCTCTGTCTCTGGCTTAGGTTGGGAAATTAGGATCGTTAGTTGTTTCTCCTGCAAATCTTTTTTTGGCCCGCCTTTTATCATACGTAATTTGCTCTTGTGTTAACAATAGCAGTAATCTTACGGATTACCAGTTAACCAAAGTAAAAGTACCTTTGTAATTATTAAAACCGGCACTACTTCGAATGCGCAAAGGTAAAGAAAAAAATGCAATTTGCTGAAAGAGAGATATTGACGGACCAGTGAATAGGACCTTACGTACCTGTATACAACCAGTAATACAATAAAGAATATTGAAATATAGAGGCAGATCGCCGCAATTTCAGGTTTACAGAACGCCAGTATCACCAGGAACGGCGCCAGCAAAATACCCAGTACTTTATTGATCAGGTAGAGAATAAACACGTAAGCGTCTATCAGCTCCTCGTTCCCGAACAGCCAGCCGCAAAATCTCAACACGAGGTATTTCACCATGTAGATCACGCCTACCAGCAGCATCAGCCCGGGTATCAGCATCCAGGCGATCGCGCCGGTGGGGTAATCCAGCCGGTACATGAGCAGGTAGAGGTAGAGCCCGAGGCTTACCACGAAAAACACATTCAGGAGGAAGTTGGGGAACGGCGACTGCGAAAGCTGGTCCTTCAGCTGCCGCTGGCTGAGCGTGGGGTTAAAGAAAGCCCTGAACAGGTCCGAAAAATATTTGAGGTAAGCACTCCGGATGATGCCCAACAGCAGGATCACCCCGGCCACCACGTACACCAGCCAGTCCTGCGAAGGATCCCTCCGCATGGGGTTGATGTCGTACTGCACCTGTTTGCCTTCGCGGTTGAGATACATATGCTTTTTTTCCAGCGCCGCCATGATGGTGTCGTAAGCATGCACTTTGGGCGCAGCGGCCGCTGCCAGGGAATCACGCAGCGCGATGGAGTCCCGCGCGATAGAGTCCTTTATGGCAACGGAATCTGCCTTAACTTTGCGTACAGCCGCAGCGGCGGGTTTGGGGGAAACCGTTTTCTTAACAGCGCTGTCTGACTGCGCCCGGAGGGACAGTGAGCAGGTAACCAGCAGTAAGAACAACATCCAGGTTCGCAACGGTCTGTAAAATTTATAATGATGCAATTAACTATTCTTGTTCCAAAAATATCAACAAAACTCACATGTATTTTCGAGGTTTGCAAATAATCCCGACAATTCTTTCTTAAAACAACTCATGGCCGGTATCTATATCCACATCCCTTTCTGCAAAAAGGCTTGTCACTACTGCAACTTTCATTTCTCCACCTCGCTCCAGTACCGGGATGAAGTTTTGGAATGCATACATACGGAAGCATCCCTTCAGCAGGCATATCTCGGAGAAGAGGCCGTGCAGACCGTCTATTTCGGCGGCGGAACGCCCAGCCTGCTGGCGGGCACGGCCATCCGCGCGCTGCTGGATACGCTCAGGAAACATTACGCCATTGAGGAAAACGCCGAGATCACGCTGGAAGCCAATCCTGACGACCTTTCGGCAGACAATCTCCAGGCGCTCCGCGACGCCGGGGTGAACCGCCTGAGCATCGGGGTGCAGTCTTTTTTTGAAGAAGACCTGAAATGGATGAACCGCGCCCATAACGCCGCCCAATCCATCCAATGCCTGGAAACCGCCAGGGAAAAGGGGTTCGACAATATCAGCATAGACCTCATTTACGGCGGCCCTACCCTCACCGATGCGCGCTGGGAAGAGAACATTGCGAAGGCCATCAGCCTCAACATCCCGCATCTCTCCTGCTATGCGCTCACCGTGGAGCCGGGCACCGCGCTGGACAACTTCATACAACACCACAAGATCCCGCCCATCGATCCTGACCGCGCGGCGCATCATTTCGGGATGCTCATGCAGGCGCTTGAAAAGGCGGGGTACGAACATTACGAGATCTCCAATTTCGCCAAACCGGGCATGTATTCGCGGCATAACAGCAGTTACTGGCAGGGGAAGCCCTACCTGGGGCTGGGGCCGAGCGCACATTCGTACAACGGGCAGAGCCGGCAATGGAATGTGGCCAATAATTCGCTGTACATGCAAAGCATCCGCAAAGGCACGGTGCCTTTTGAGAAGGAGGTGCTGAGCCCGCAAATGGCGCTGAACGAATACATCATGATATCGCTGCGCACCCAGGCAGGCTGCAGCCTGGAAAGGGTTTCCTCGCAGTTCGGGGAGGACAAGAGCCGGCAGCTGCTCTCCGCCGGCGCTGAATTCATCGAAAAAGGATGGATGCTGCAGGAAGCCTCCATGCTCAGGCTTACCCGCGAAGGGAAATTTTTTGCGGACGGCATCGCCGCTGCTATGTTCTTCTAAACCAGCCCCTTTTCTATTTCCAGGAAAGCTTCTTCCATATGCAGGTGTTCCCAGAGGATGCTGTAGATCTTTTGCGCAATGGGCATATAGGCCCCTATTTCCTGGTTGATCTCGAAAATGCAGCGGCTGGCGTAATACCCTTCCGCGATCATATTCAACTCAAGCTGGGCGGCCTTTACGCTATACCCTTTCCCGATCATGTTCCCGAAAGTGCGGTTGCGGCTGTGCAGTGAATAACAGGTCACCAGCAGGTCGCCAAGGTAAGCGCTGGCGTTGTAATTATGCACCACGGCCTCTTTGCCGTGCCCTGCCTGGAATTGTTCGTATTTTTCGAGGAACTCCTGCATTTCGCGGAAGCAGTTGGTGATGAACACGCTCAGGAAATTATCGCCGTATTCGAGGCCGTGGGCGATGCCCGCGCCCATGGCGTAGATATTCTTCAGCACGGAGGCAAACTGCACGCCGTACAGGTCTTTATTCACGATGGTTTGCAGGTAGCTGTTGTTGAAACGGGCGGCCAGCTCTTCGGTGCCTTCGGCGTCGAGGCCGGAAAAGGTGAGATAGGAGAGCTTTTCATTGGCTACTTCTTCCGCGTGGCAGGGGCCGGTGATGGTGAAATAATTTTCCACCGGCAGGTTGAAGCGGTCCGCCAGGTAATCGTTGATGAGCTGGTTGGTGCCGGGCACCAGGCCTTTGATGGCCGAAACCACTTTTTTGCCGCTGAAAGCATCTGCGGGGAGGGCTTCCAGCACCTGCCGCAGGAAAGCGGAAGGAACGGCCAGTATCACGGTATCGCTGGCCTTCACGACAGCTTCAAGATCGTTGTTGACCTGCAGCAGCCTGGTATCGAAATAAACCGAAGTGAGGTAATGTTTGTTGTGGTGCCGGGATTGCAGGTGGCGGATAGTCTCTTCGCTGCGTATCCACCAATGTATGTTCTGGTTGTTATCCGTCAGTATCTTAGCGATGGCTGTAGCCCAACTGCCGCTCCCGATTATTCCTGTATGATGACCCATGCTCAACTTTCCCTGAATTTTCCTGCAATGTAATTAAATTCAGGGGGACAATAAAAAAGGAGGCATACAGATACGTATGCCTCCTTTTTTTATTATGTGTTTATTTCGTTTCTTCGAAGAGCTGCGATTTAGGCACCACCTTCACTTTCTTCCCGTTTTCCAGCAGCCGCGAAACGGCTGTGTACGGGCCGCTGATCACCTCCTGGCCTTCAGTGATGCCGGATTTGATCTGGATATTGTTATCGTCCTGGATGCCTACGGTCACCTCGGCCATTTTAACGGTATTGTCTTTTTGCAGGATGAACACCACTTCCTTGAAGTCGCGCTTGCCCTCTTCCGCAACGGGGGCGCCGCCTTCGGGCTTGGCGGCCGGTCCTTTCTTTTCTTTTTCGTCTTTCTTCAGGGTGTCCGCCGGGTTGCGCGTGGTTACCGCGTTGATGGGGATGGACAGCACCTGTTTTTCAGTACGCGTCTGGATGTCCACATTAGCGCTCATACCGGGCCTGAAGGGGAACCTGCGCGGGAATTTCGGATCCATGAGGTCTGCATAGGAAGCCGGCAGGATGCGGATATGCACCACATAGTTGGTCACCTGCTCCGCGGAGGAAGTGGACGCAGTAGCGGTGGCCGCGCCTTTGCTGGAACTGGCGATCTGCGTCACCAGGCCTTTGAATTTGCGGTTGGTATAAGCATCCACCTCGATGAGGGCGGAATCGCCGTATTTTACTTTCGGAATATCGTTTTCTCCAACATCCACCTGCACTTCCATGGTAGCCATGTCTGCAATGCGGAGCATTTCGGTGCCCGTCATCTGCGCGGTACCTACCACGCGTTCGCCTTTCTTAACGGAAAGCAGGGAAACGGTGCCGCCCATGGGTGAAAGAATGGTGGTCCTTCCCAGGTTCTTGTTGGCTTCGGTAAGGTTGGCCTGCGCGCTGGAAACGGCGAACTTCGCGCTGTTGATGCGCTGAAGGGCGGCGTTGTAATCAGACTGGGCGGCTTTATAGGTGGCCTCTGCTGTTTCGAATTCAGAACGGGAGATCACTTTCTGTTTGAGCAGTTCGGAATTTCGGTCGAAAGCCGCTTTGGACTGGTCCAGCCGGGCTTTGAAGGCGCTGAGCGCCGCGTCGCTGTTGGCCAGCTCGGCCTGGCTCTGGCTAACGGAGGCGGCTGCACGATCGCGGGCGGAGCCGTAGATATCTGCGTATATGCGTGCCAGTACCTGCCCCTTCACCACGGAATCTCCTTCTTCCACCATCAGGTCGGTAATTTCCCCGGAGATATCGGAGCTTACCTTCACCTCTACTTCAGGGAAGATCTTTCCGCTGGCAGAAACCACTTCAATAATGTCCCTTTTTGCAACCTTATCGACGGCTACTTTGACGCCCTCGTCTTTGCCGGAACCTTTTATAAATGCGATAAGGACTACCAGCACCACCAGGCCGCCGATAATCCAAAAAAGCAGTTTCTTTTTTTTCTTCATATACGCTTTGTATTTCTGTGCCCCGGAATACTATAGCGTTATTCGCTGGTCGCGATAGAATTCCAGTAATTTGATTTTAAATATATAGTCGTACAGGGCCGATACCCTGTCTATCTGCGCTCTGAAAAGGTTTGTTTGCGTGGTAACATACTCCACGGTGTTCATCAGGCCTACGTTGAAGCGTTTGGTGGCAAAGTCGTACGCTTTCTGCGAAGCCCTTTCGGTGGTAACGGCCGCCTGGTATTTCTGCAGGGCGCCTACCGCGTCCGCATGGGCGGTGTAGATGTCCTGGCGGAGCTTCTGGCGGTTGATGTCCAGCGTGAGCAGTTTATCCTGCATGTCGATTTTCGCTCTTTCCACATTGCCTCTCAGCTGCCACGCGTTCAGGATGGGTATGCTGAGGGTGACGCCGATGTTCTGCCCGAAGTTGTTGCTGAACTGTTCCCCGAAAGGCGTCAGCTTGCTTTGCCGGAATGCACCTGCTTTGAGGGCAGGGTATGTGGACCCGTTCACCGTCACGAAGCCGGTGGTATCCACATACGGGATGGGCGGGCCGAACTGCTGGTAATTGGAGTTGGCGTAATTGGTGCCTGCCCCGCCGCCGATGCTCAGGCTGGGGTACAGGGCGCCCTTGGCGGCAGCAAGGTTCCGGTTTGCCGCCTTCACCATCGCTTCATCGGCCTTGTAGCCCGGCTGGTTGGCCAGCGCGGCGCTGAATACCATTTCCGGATCGGTTTCGGCCAGGTTGAGCAGGGAAACGGACTCCACGTTCTCCGGCAGCTCGGTATTAAAAGGAACCGCGAAATCGAGGTTCAGCAAGGCTTTCATGGTCAGCACCCGGATAATGGAGTTGTTCTCCGCGGTAACGAGGGCGGAGCTGTCGCGCGCCAGCTGGGCTTCCAGGTCCGCCTGGTTGCTTTCCGGAACGGAGCCGGCAGCCACGAGTTTTTTGGTATTGTCCAGCTGGGCGATGCTCAGGTCTACCTGCGATTTGCTGATCTTCACCTGTTCGTTGGCCAGCAGTATCTGTAAAAATGCATTGGCAACGTTCACGCCCATATCATTCCGGGCCTTTTCCAGCTGGAAATTGGCCGCATATACCTGGTATTTGGAGGCCTTAATGGTGTTCTGCTTGGTGAACCACCCGAACAGGTCAGCGTCCAGGTTCATATTCAGCCCGGCATTAAAGAGGGTCTGGGTAACGAAGGTGTTGGTAGTGGGGTCGATGGAGCGGCCGAAACGGTAACCGGCGTTAGCCCCGGCGCCTATCGTAGGCAGCTGCGACATCCGGTTCTGCTTCAGGGTCAGCTCCTGTAAACGCTTTTGCAGCACGCTCTGCTGGAGGGTCAGGTTGTGGGTAAGCGCATAGTCCAGGCAACGCTGGTAGCTCCAGTTATCCTGGGCGGCCACCGGGTTGGCAAACAACAGAAAAGCCAGTAACGATGCAATTGCAAGGGACTTTATTTTCATAGCCTGACAAAAATATATTAATTGAGATGACTCCATTCGGCCGTACTTGATAGATGGCAAATTACTAGTAGGTATGGCTCCGGGCCACACGAATTTAAGGTAAAACATCATATGATGAGTTTTTAGCTTCCGGAAAAATGATGAAGAGTTTATTTCACCCGTCCGTCCATGATCTGGATAACCTTGTTGCCGTATCCGGCATTCAGGTCTGAGTGGGTTACCTGGACGATCGTGATCCCGTCCTTTTTATTAAGCTCGGCGAACAGCTCCATAATGGTTTTGGCCTGGTCTGAGTGCAGGTTGCCGGTAGGCTCGTCCGCAAAAATGACCGTGGGTTCGGCCACAATGGCCCTTGCTATGCCCACCAGCTGCTGCTGGCCGCCTGAAAGCTGGTTCGGGAACAGGTCTTTCTTGGCCACCATGTTAAAGCGGTCGAGGATATCCGCAACCCGGCTTTTACGTTCGGAAGAAGGCATGTTCTTATAGAGGAGAGGCGTTTCGATGTTTTCATACACGGTCAGCTCGTCTATCAGGTGGTAGGCCTGGAACACGAATCCGATCGCGCCACGGTGGAGCTGCGTCCTTTTTTTATCGTTCATTCTGTGGACCAGCTCGCCCTGGAAAAGATATTCCCCTTCTGACGGCTCTTCCAGCAGGCCGAGGATGTGCAACAGGGTAGACTTCCCCGAGCCGGAAGGGCCCATGATAGACACAAACTCCCCCTCGTGGATCACCAGATTCACATCCTTTAATATTTCATGTTTGCCAAACCCGACCGGGTAATGTTTTGAGATGTTGCGCAGTTGAATCATGATATTAATGTAAAATATTTTATTGATTATTCTGAACGAAGCGATTTCACAGGATTCATCAGCGCCGCGCGGATGCTCTGGAAGCTCACGGTGACTGCGGCGATCAGCACTGCCAGCAGGCCTGCCAGCACAAACACCCACCAGCTGATCTCGATCCGGTAGGCATAACTTTTCAGCCATTCGCTCATGATGTACCAGGCCACCGGCGTAGCGATCAGGATGGCCAGGGCCACCAGTTTCAGGAAGTCGGTTGCTATCAGCCCGGCAATGCCTGCCGCGCTCGCACCCAGCACTTTCCGGATGCCGATCTCTTTGGTGCGGCGCCCGATGGCGAGCATCGCGATCGCAAACAGGCCCATGCAGGAAATGATGATCGTGAGTACCGCGCCGCTGATAAATATTTTCATCAGCGTTCTTTCGAACTTGTATTGTTTTTCTGTGTTCTCATTTACGAAGGAGGCCAGGAAAGTTTGACCGGGTGCGGCTTTTCTAAATGCAGCTTCGATGGTTTTCATGGAAGCGGGCAGGTTGCCGGGCTTCGTTTTCACGAAAATATATTCCGGCTGCTCTTCCGGCCGGTTGAGATGCATGGTGAGCGGCCCTATTTCCTCATGTAGTGATTTGAAGTTGAAATCTTTCACTACGCCGTTGATGTGATGTTCCGGCCCGTCGTCGTCTATCCTGAAACGATAACCTACAGGATCTTTCACGCCCAGCGCAGCCAGTTGCTTGGCCATTTTTTCGTTGATCACAAGGCCGAATGAGTCAAGCCCCATGGAACGGTCGAAATCTTTGCCGCCAATGAGCTGAAGGTCCATAGTCTTTACATAGTCATAATCCACCGCCTGCCAGTGCGAGTGCACATCCTTATCGAACAGCTGGAAATTGATGAAGGAGGTGGACTGCACGCCGTCTAGCCCACGGCCGAAATTATTACCGGATGCGGTGAGCGAGAGGATATCCTGCTGCTGCCCCAGTTCCGCGCGCAGGCGCGCCAGCAGCTGGTGGCCGTCCAGGTCTTTGCCGACGGGTATGCTCACCACTTCGTGCGTATTGAAGCCAAGCGGCCTGTTGCGCAGGTAGCTCATTTGCTGCCATGCAATGATGGTGCCGCAGATCAGCAGGCAGGAAAAAACGAACTGGGTAACGATAAGGGAATTGCGGAAATAATTGGTCCTTCCCGTGGAAACTTTCCCTTTCAGCACCAGCAGCGTGTGTGTGCGCGACAGTACCCATGCAGGGTAGCCTCCTGCGAGGAGGCTGATGAGAAGCAGCGCCACGAGAATGCCTACGAGGAATTTTGGCTGGAGCAGCATGCTGAAAGCATATACTGCTTTGGAAAAAAACGCAGCGTTGTAATAAGGCAGTATAAAGTACGTGATGGCCAGCCCCAGCACAAGCGAGATCAGGAACAGCACCAGCGCTTCACCGCAGAGTTGCAGTACGAGCTGCCCTCTTGCCGCGCCGAGCGTTTTGCGCATGCCCACTTCCTTTGCGCGGGTGAAAGCGCGGGCCAGCGTGAGGTTCAGGAAGTTGATGCTGGCAATGAAAAGCAGGAAAGCAGCGATGAACAGCAGCATGTAAAGGATAGGCTTCTTGGCGTCCTGCAGGTTGCTGTAGTCGCTGAAATGTATTTCGTTCAAGGGAAGCAGCCCCAGGTGCTGCACGCCGCCGAACTTGTCTTTCCGGGCGCCGGCGGCTTTCATCCGCTGGATATCTTCAGCATAATATTTTTCCATGAAGGCCTTGCCTCTCCGCTCAATGTCTTCGGGGTTCGCGCCGGGGTTCAGCTGAACGAATACTTCCAGGCTGAAATTCCCCCAATGCTCACGGTCTTCCAGGTAGCTGGGATGGTTTTCCAGCCGCAGCAACGCATCGAAGCGGATACTGGAATTATTGGGCGCATTTTTTAATACGCCGCTTACAGTATAACTTTTCCACGCATTCCCCACGCGCAGAAGAACGGTTTTGCCCACCGGGTCCTGGCCTTTAAAAAAGATATCCGCCATTTTTTCGGTGATAAGCGCGCTGTTCATATCCAGCACACGGTTGCCGCGGGCAGCGGGGAAGCTGAAGATGTTCAGGAAAGCGCTGTCCACATACCTAAGCCCGATGCTTTGCGAGGTTTCCCCCACTTTCATTACGGAACCGCTGTTGGCCAGGCGGGTCATTTCTTTGATACCCGGCAATTCCTCTTTCATGGCCGGCCCCATAGGGTAGCTCATGTTGGAGTGCGACACGGTTTTTTCCGCATGAAATTCCTCCCGGTATGCCTGGTAGACAAAATCTTTCTTTTCGTGGAAATCATTGAAGGAAAACTCCCGGTACACCGTCATGCATAACAGCAAAGCGCCTGCAATAGCCACGGCCAGGCCGATGATGTTCACGGCAGACACCTGTTTTGCTTTCCAGATATTCCTCCACGCTATTTTGAGATAATTCCTGAACATAATGCTTGTTTTTTATTCTGATTTCAACGAACGCACGGGATTGACCATGGCCGCCTTTAAAGCCTGCGTGGCTACCGTAGCCAGCGCCAGCAGCAGCGCTGCAGCGGCGGCGGCAGGAAACACCCACCAGGGAATATTGATATGATAGGCAAAGTTCTGCAGCCAGCTGTTCATGGCATACCAGGCCACGCCTGAAGCGATGAAGGCGGCGATGCATACCAGTTTCGTCACGTCTTTGCTGAACAGCATCACGATGCTGCCCACGCTGGCGCCCAATACCTTCCGTATGCCGATCTCCTTGGTGCGCTGGCGCGTGGCGTATATAGCCAGGCCCAGCAGGCCGAGGCAGCTGATGAAGATAGCCACGCCGGTTGCCCAGGTAAGCAGCTTGCTTAATTTCTTTTCGCCGGCGTAAAACTGCGCTACTGTGTCGTCTACATAAGTGGCTTTAAATTCGTCGTCCGGGAACACCTGTTCCCATGCGGCTTTTATCTTGTCCATTGCACGGTGCGCGTCCGCATTCTTCCGCAGGGAAACGTGCAGTGAGGTTTTTGCCATCGGGCCTGCGGTGAGCGCCAAAGGAGGTATTTTCGCCTGCATTCCCTTGGTATGGAAATCGGCTATCACACCAACTACAGGCTTTTTTATATCGTTGAAGGTGAGCAGCTGCCCGACAGCGTCTTCCGGTTTTGTAAAGCCCGCGGCCCGGGCAAAGCTTTCATTGACAAGCATTTCCTTCACCGTATCCGACGGAAGCAGGTTGCGGCCCGCTGCCAGTTTGAGGTTATAGAAAGGAACATATTTTTCGTCGATGTATTTCACTTCCACCATAGAGGCTTCCGCCATGGCTCCTGTACCGAGCGCCATAGTAGTAGAGCTGGTGCCGGGTGAAGAAGGAGGAGCATATCCATAACTAAGCCCTTCCACTTCCGGGATCGCTTCCAGCTTTGATTTCAATGCAACGGTGTTATACTTCCAGCCCGGCGCTTTCAGGAAAAACCGGGCATCTTTGTCGAACCCGAGGCTCTTGCGGTAAGCGTACTTTGTTTGTTCTCCCACGATCACCGTAGCCATGATCAGCGCCAATGCAATAGCGAACTGCGAAACAGTGAGCACCTGGCGCAGGCGGGCTTTGCTGTTCACGCCGTACACCTGGTTCTTCAGCACTTTCACCGGCTGGAACCGTGCCAGCACAAAGGCCGGGTAAATACCTGCCAGCAGGCTCACCACCAATACCAGTAAGGGAATGAACAGGAACACCTGCCATTCGGCGAACATAGCCATGGTTACGCCATCGGGAATAAAGCTGCTGAATGCGTACAAAATACCCGGCACCAGGAACACGGACAGTATCGCGGCAAATGTGGTAAGCACAAAACTTTCACCGAGGAACTGCGCCATCACTTTCCCCCTGGAGCTGCCCAGCGATTTGCGTATCCCGATCTCCCTCGCCCTTTCACCCGCCTGCGCGGTTTGCAGGTTCACGAAGTTGATGCAGCCCAGCAGCAGCAGGAACACCACCAGCGCGCCCAGCTTGTAGAGCACGGGCAGGTCTGCCTGCCGTTGGTCGAACGCGCCGAAATCGGATTGAAAATGCAGGTCGCGGAGGGGCTGGAGGAAATATTGGTTCTTGGAATCTTTGTCCGCATGGTCTTTTATAATGTTCTCCAGCTGCGTGTTAATCTTCTCAGGCGCAACCCCGGGCTTCAGCAGCACGAACATGCTGATGGCGGAGTTAAAATTGTTCCAGTTGTCCCAGCCCCGCGTGCTTCTCATCCCCTTGTCGGATATGACGGTCTGCATAGACACAAATTCCTGGAAAGTGAAGTCTGTTCTGCCTTTCAGCGATTCCACGATACCACCCACTGTAACTCTCACTGAATCGTCGTACCGCACTTCTCTGCCGATCACGTCCGGCAAAGCCGTTCCGGGAAAATATTGCGCCGCCCGCTCTTCGGTGAGCACTACCTGCAAAGGGCTTTTCAGCACGGCAGGCGAGCCATACAGCCATTTGTATTCGAACAGGCTGAAATATTCAGGCTCTGCAAAGGTGATGCGTTTCTGCACGCCGAACTTCTGTTCCTGTACTTTAACATTCGGCGAATACTGGTAAAGGAATGTTGACTTCTCCACGCCGGTGCTCTGCTCGCGCAACTTGCCCAGCATACCGATGGGCACGCCGGAGGTTTTGATCTGCATCCCGCTGAAATCCAGCTGGGACACGATCCGGTACACGCGGTCGCGGTCTTTATGAAATTTATCGAAGGAAAGATCATAATGCACTATCATCCATATCACAAGCGCCGCGCTGATACCCACGCTGAGGCCCAGTATGTTCACGGCGGACATAAACCTGTTTTTCCAGAGGGTTCGCAATGCGATCCTGATGTAGTTCCTGATCATATTATTCAGTTCTGAGTGATTTCACAGGGTTCATGCGGGCGGTTTTCACCGATTGGTAGCTTACCGTGAGCATTGCCAGCACCAGGGCCAGCAGCGCGGTTGCGGCAAATACCCACCAGGAGATCTCCACATGGTACGCGAATTTGTCCAGCCAGCCGTGCATGAAATACGCGGCCAGCGGCATGGCAATGGCAACGGCTATCAGCACCAGCCGCAGGAATTCTTTGCTGAGCAGCACCAGTATCTGGCCGATGGTGGCGCCCAGCACCTTGCGGATGCCGATCTCTTTCGTGCGTTGCTGCGCGGTGAAAGTAGCCAGGCCAAACAATCCAAGGCATGCCACAAAAATAGCCAGCACGGTGAAGCTGGCGGAAAGACGGCCGATCACCTGCTCGCTGGTATACATCTTCGCAAAAGACTCGTCCATGTATTTTACGCTGAAGGGATATTCGGGATTGAATTTTTTGTAAACGGATTCGAGGCTGGCAAGCGCGGCTTCCGTCTTGTCGGGCTGAATACGCACGAGGAAGAAGCGGTTGGTGCCGCTGGCGTACCGGATAAGGGTGGGCGCGATCTTTTTTGAAAGATGTGAGCTGGAAAAATCTTTTACGACGCCGATCACCGGTTGTTTCTGGTCATCCACGGTCAGCAGCTGGCCCACGTACGGCGGTTTCAGCTTCATCAGCCTTGCGGCAGTCTCGTTGATCACCAGTCCCTGCTGATCTGTGGGATATTCGGCGGAAAAAGTCCTTCCTTCCACCATTTCCAGCTGCATTGTTTTCGCAAAATCGTAACCCACCCAGAGGTAATCGATCAGCACGGATTCATCGGCGCCTTTACCCGGCCAGGACAGGCCCTGGAAGTTGCTGCCAATGCGGATCGGCAGCTGGTCTGATGTGGAGGAGGCCACTATGCCGGGCATGCCTTTCAGCGCATTCATGAAAGCATTTTCGTTCCTGATAACGTTGCCTTCGTTCGTTATGTACACCACCTGGTCTTTGTTCAGGCCCAGGTTGCGGTTCTTGATGAACCTTATCTGCTGGTATATCAGGAAGGCCGCCACGATCAGGATGGTGGAGATCGCGAACTGGAAAACCACCAGCCCCTTCCTCAGCCAGATGGCGCTTGCGCGCAGCCGCAGCATGCCGCCTTTCAGCGTGGCCACGGGGTCGAGGGAAGAGAGGTAGAAAGCGGGATAACTGCCGGCGATGAAACCGGTGAAAAGCGCCAGGAAGAACAGTCCCAGCACATTGTACCAGGTAAATACCTTTACGCTCAGCGTTACGTTCACCATCTTTTCAAAGGAAGGCATCAATATCCACACCAGCAGTACAGACAATGCCGAAGCAATGAACACCAGCGCGAAGGATTCTCCCAGGAACTGCGAGATCAATGCCGGGCGGCCCGCGCCGATACTTTTGCGCACGCCCACTTCCTTGCTCCGCTGGATGGCCCTTGCGGTGGAAAGGTTCATGAAATTGATGCAGGCGATCAGCAAAACAAAAATGGCCACGATGATGAACAGGCGCACGTATTCAATACGTCCGCCGGCGAGCTTGCCCTTGTCGAACTGGCCTTTGAGGTAAATATCGGAAAAGGGATAAAGGAACACTTCTGTTTTGGAATCAGCCAGATTGCGCTGGATAACGCCTTTTGCGCGGGCGTTCACCTGGCGGAAATCCGCTTTGGGATCGAGCAGCACGTAAGTACGGGGAGCGTTGCTGTCCCAGTTCTTCAGCCACTGGTTCTCTTCCACTACTCTTTCAAAGGGCAGCAGCCAGGTGAAAGTGAAACTTGAATTGGCCGGCAGGTCTTTGATCACACCGCAAACCATATAATCCTCCTTGCCGTCCAGCCTGATGATCCGGCCGACAGCCTTTGCATCGCCAAACAGGCTCCTGGCCACCTTTTCCGTGAGCACGATATCGTTCGGGCGCTTCAGGGCGGTGGCGGGGTCGCCTTCAATAAAAGGAAAGGAAAAGATGGAAAAAACATCGTTGTTGGCGTACTGCCCTTCGAATTTCAGGTTCTTCTCCCCGACAGAAAAAAGTTTTTCGTTTAGCCACGACAGGTGGCCGGCTTTCAGGATGCCGGGCGTTTCAGCCTTCAGCGCATCTGCCAGCGGGCCGGGAGTGGCGGTTACCGTAAGTATTTCGTCGTGTGAATAGTACTGGTGCTCGTATACCTGGTAAATATTTTCCAGCTTCTGGTGGCTGCGGTTGAAGTTCCATTCATTGGCCACCCACAGCAGGATGAACATGCAACAGGTGAGGCCGATGGTAAGACCGGCTATATTGATGATGCCGAACGCCTTGTTGTTCCAAAGGTTCCTCCATGCGATCTTGATATAATTTCTCAGCATACTATTCTGTTTTAAGGGATTTGACAGGGTTGGCAAATGCCGCCCTGAGAGATTGGTACCCTATCGTACAAAGCGCCACGGCAAGGGCAAGAAGTCCTGCTGCCAGCAGCCACCACCATTTTATCTGAACGCTGAATGCAAAATTTTCCAGCCATGTGTTCATAAAATACCAGGCCAGCGGCGTGGCGATGATCATGGCAATGAATATCAGCTTTACAAAGTCTTTCGTAATAAGTTGTACAATGCTGCCGGAAGAAGCGCCCAAAGCCTTTCGTATCCCGATCTCGCGGGTACGCTGCATAATGGCCAGCACCGCCAGTGCGAAAAGGCCGAGGCATGACAATACGATGGCTACCGCTGCGGCATACACAAATATTTGAGTGAACCTTTCTTCACGGTTATATTGCCGGTTGATGTTCTCATCAATAAAACTGCCCCTGAAATCTGAACGCGGCGCGATCTGCGCCCATATAGCCTTCAGCTTGTCCATGATCCCGGGCAGGTTGTCCGGCCGCACTTTTACGAGCAGGTAATTGATGGGCATATCCGCGTACATCACCAGGCCCATGGGTTCCACGGGTTTGTGCAGGCTTTGGAAATTGAAGTCCTTAATGACGCCCAGCACTTTCATCTGCGTCTGGTTCAACGCATCCACCTGCAATATTTCACCGACAGGATTGACCACGCCCATTTTGCGGGCCATCTGCTCGTTGATGATGATCCCCGTACTGTCCGACCCGAAGCTTTGCGAAAAATCGCGGCCGTATTTTATGGAGAGGTCCATCGTTTTTGTAAAATCATATCCCACGTTCAGCCATGCCATGCTGATATTCCGGTTGTGGTAATCGAAGCCTATGGAATAGGAATAACTGCCACCGTCCTCGCCCATGCCGAGGTTGTTGGAGATGCCAGAAACGCTCAGCACGGAAGGCTCCGCGGCCAGCTTCTGGCGGAGGAGGGCCAGCGCTTCACGGCCGCCTATTTCCTGGCCAACGGGTATGCTCACAACCTGGCTGCTATTGTAGCCCAGCGGGCGGGCACGCAGGAAGTTCAGCTGCTGCCAGGCGATAAGCGTGCAGCCTATCAGCAGGATGGCAATGGCAAACTGCCCGATGATAAGGCCATTGCGAAGGCTGCCGGAGGTTTTGAGCTTCAGCTTCCCTTTAAGGATATTCACCGCGTCCATCCTGGTCATCACCAGCGCGGGATAACCGCCCGCCAGTACTGTTACGAGCAGGAACCCGCCGATCACCGAGGCGATCACCAGCGGCTGTTGCAACACGGCCGTTTCCAGCGAACTGCCGAAGATCAGCTTGTATTGCGGCAGTACGGCATAAAAAAGCGGGATGCTGATCAGCAGGGCCGCGGCGCAAACAATAGCCGCTTCGCCCCAGAACTGCATGCCTACCTGGAAGGGCAACGCGCCAAGCGTTTTGCGCAATCCCACTTCACGCGAACGGGTGAAGGATCGGCCGACAGAAAGATTGATAAAGTTGATGCAGGCGATGAAAAGTACGAACACCGACACCGCCAGCAGCATGTACAGGTAAGAGCGGCTGATGGTATCTCCCAGCCCGCGCATGTCCACATCCACATGCGCACTGAGCAGCGGCTGCAGGAGCAGCTGCATATATTGCCCGTTGGGTGCGGGCCGTGCGCCGTCGCGTTTGAGATCGCCGATATAATCGGCGTATTGTTTGCTGATGAAACCCTGCGCGGCCTTTTCGAAAGCGGCTTTATCCGCTCCCGGCTTCAGCCGCAGGATAAGATCGTGGTTGGTCACATCCCATTTGCCGACGCTGTTGGGATAAGTATATCCATGCTCGAAGAGCACTATTGCATCGAAGCGGATGCTGGAATTGGCCGGCATATCCGCCGCTACCGCGCTTACGGTAAACACTTTCCACGGCCCGCCGGACTGCACGCGCAGCTGCTTGCCGATAGGATCTTCCTTCCCGAATATTGCATCGGCTACGGGCCGGGTGAGCACGATATTATCACGTCCGGCCAGCGCCTGCGGCGCATTGCCTTTTTCGAGCGGGAAGGAGAACATGCTGAAGAAATCCGCATCGCCAAAACCCAGTTCCTTAAAAAAATGTTTGCCTTTATATTCTATTTCGCTGCTGTTGCGGTTATAGCGCGTGCCGTATTCCACGGCAGGGAATTGTTCCTTCAAAGCCTTCAGCATCGGCTCGGGCATGGAAGGCTGTAAGTCCGTGCGCTCAGGCTGCTGAACGGAAAAATAGGCGCGGTAAAGATCCTGCGGGTCCTTATGGAACTTGTTGAAGGAAAACTCATAGTACACGCTCAGCAACAGCAGCAGGCAAATGGTAAATGCCACGGTAAGCCCCAGCAGGTTGATAAGCGTATTGGTCTTGTGTTTCCACAGGTTACGCAGCGCTATTTTCAGGTAGTTACGGATCATTACCGGTAAAAGTTATTCCGAGCGCAATGAGCGCACGGGGTTCAATAATGCAGCCTTTACTGACTGGAAACTGATGGTCAGGAAGGCGATCAGCAAAGCCAGCAGGCCGGCCGCGGCGAAGGACCACCAGGGGAAATCCACCCTGAATGGGAATTCAGCCAGCCATTTGTTCATCCCGTACCAGGCCAGCGGCGAGGAAATGAGGATAGCTATGGCTACCAGCTGCAGGAAGTCTTTCGACAATAACGCCGTAATGCTTCCCACCGATGCGCCCAGCACTTTGCGGATGCCGATCTCTTTGGTACGCTGCCTGGCTACGAGCATGGCGAGGCCGAACAGGCCCAGGCAGGCGATTACTACCGCCAGCATGGCATAAGCCCCGAAGAGGCTGCCGGAGCGTTGTTCAACAAGATATTCACGGCCCAGCTCGTTTTCCACGAAGCGGTAATTGAACGGGAATGCGGGCATCAGTTTCTTCCATACTCCTTCTATCTGCGCCATCTGCTTCTGCCGGTCGCCTGGTTGGAGGCGCACCGTGAGCATGCCCGCCCTGCCATTGCGTATCAAAGCCACCATCGGCTCAATGGGCAGGCGGAGGTTCTGCATGTTGAAATCTTCCACCACACCGATCACCTTGCCGCTCCGCGGTACGGAGCTACCGCGCCATACTATCCTGCTGCCGATCACCGGTTCTTTCAGCTGGAGTTTTTTAACAGCCGACTTGTTGATCACAAAAGCATCCAGCGAATCGGTGGGATATTTTTCTGAAAAATCCCTTCCGGCCGCGAACTTTGCGCCGATATAAGTGAAATAATTGAAGTCTGCGCTGATCACGATCGCCTGCACGCTTTCGTCTTCCCTGGAACCTTCGCGGCCTACGGGGTTGTTGCTGACGCTCTGCCCGCCCAGCGGCATATTGGTGAAGGCCATTTGCTTCACAAACGGAAGCCGGCCCAGTTCTGTCTTGAAAGCTTCCCGGTACGGCGCCTGCTTGCCTGTATTCAGGTAAAAATTCACGAGCCCGCGTTTATCGTACCCGAGATCTTTCTCCTGCATGTAGCGCAACTGGGAATATATCACCACTGTGGCAATGATGAGCGCGATGGCGATCGTGAATTGCGACACAACAAGCGTTTTGCGGAAAAGTGAATTTCCGCCGCCTGCTTTCATGCCGCCTTTCAGAATGCGGACCGGCAAAAAGCCGGATAGGTACAACGCGGGATAACTGCCCGCCAACAGACCCACTACAAGCGCCAGCAACAGCAATCCGCCGTAAAGTGGCACCAGTTCCCGGCTGAACAGTTCCATCGTTTTATCGGTTACGAAATTGAAGCCGGGCAGCAGGATGGCCGCCAGCAAAATGGCCAGCAGGAACGACAGCAGGCTGATGATCACGGATTCCACGAGGAATTGCAGGATGAGCGCTTTTCTTTCGGCGCCCATTACTTTACGGAGACCTACTTCCATCGCCCTTTCGTTGCCGCGGGCTGTCACAAGGTTCATAAAGTTGATGCAGGCGATCAGGATGATGAACAGCCCGATGAAACCATAGATGTAAAGGCGCGACACTTTGTCCGTCTCGCTGGTATCTCCGTCGGGATAAAGGTGGATCCTGCTAAGCGGTTGAAGGACATACCAGAATTCATCGCCCAGCTTCCTGGCGTCCGGACGTACATGTTTTTCGGCGAAGGCGTCCAGCTCCGCCGTCATGGCTGAAGGCGCCACGCCTGGCGTCAGGGTCACAAAGGTCTGGTTAGACGTGAACCCGAACCAGGTATCTTCAGGCTTGTAACCCACTTTTGCGCTGTTCTGCAAAAAGGTGGAGAAAGGCATTAGCACATCGAACTTAAGGTCGCTGTCTGACGGAAGGTCTTTCGCCACAGCGGTCACGATGCAATCATAATCGTCCTGGATGCGGATCACTTTGCCAATGGGGTTCTCATTCCCGAAATATTTTTTCGCTGTGCTTTCTGTGAGCACAACGGTATAGGGGTCTTTCAGCGCAGTGGCGGGGTTGCCGCTCACCAGCGGGAAGCTGAACATCTGGAAAAAACCGTCGTCTGCAAAAACAGTATTCTGCTGGCGGTATTCTTCATTATTGGCTGAAATGATCACTTCATTCACTTCATAGAAACGCACCGCTTCCTTCACGCGGCTCAGCTCGCGCTTAAGGTTGGGCGCGGCGCCGAACTGGGTGATGCTCATCTGCCCGACGTCTCCCGCATTGCCTTTGATCTGCGAATTCAAACGGAAAATATCGTTGGCATGAAAGCGGTTATAGCCCAGCTCATGTTTGATGAACAGCACGATCAGGATGCAGCAGGCCATACCGATGGCCAGCCCGGAAATATTGATGGCTGTAATTCCTTTGTTGCGCAGCAGGTGCCGCAGGGCTACTTTGATGTAATTCCTGATCATGGTCGAAAGCTTTAAATAGTTGTTTTCCTCCGGTACTGGTCTATCAGGCAAAGGCCCGCTATCAGCACCAGCAGGAAGGGTACGATCACAAAAGGCGTCAGCGTAAGGAAGTCGTATCCGGAAAAGGAAGCACGTTCCGTTCCGCCGGAAAATGTAACCGGACTTAACTGGAAATCCAGCACCTTATGAATAAAACAATGCATCTTGCTCATAACTATTCAGTTTTCAGGGTGCGCACAGGGTTGGCCAGCGCGGCTTTTACGGATTGAAGGCCAATGGTGCCAACGGCTACCAGTACGGCCACTCCGCCTGCTGCGAGGAAAACCCAGAATGGTATGATGGTACGGTATTCATAACCCTGCAGCCACTGGTCTGTGGCATACCAGCTCAAAGGCGTGGCCAGCAGGATGGCGATGAACACCAGCTTCAGAAAGTCTTTGGTGATGAGCTGAACGATACCGGTAATGGAAGCGCCCAGCACTTTTCGGATGCCGATCTCCTTGGTGCGCTGGTGAATGGTGAATGTAGCCAGGCCGAACAAACCAAGACAGGACAAAAAGATGGCGACGCCCGCAAACCAGGTGAACAGCTTGCCGGTGCGTATCTCGTCGCTATGTAGTTTCGTGAATGTGTTTTCCACGAACGAATAATCAAAGCGGTAATCAGGATTGTATTCTTTCCATATTTTTTCTATCGCCGCGATAACCGCGGGTGTATTCTGTCCCGTGGTTTTTACGTACAATTGCCAGGTATCGGGCTTGTAACGCATGATCACGGGAGGTATTTTATCGTGCATGGAACCGATGTGGAAGTTCTTCACCACGCCGATGATAGTGCCGTCCACATCCAGCAGCTTGAACCTTTTGCCCACCGGGTCTTTCATCCCGATGATCTTCACTGCTTCCTCGTTGAGGATATAGCTGGTGGAATCGGCTTTGCCTCCGCGGAACATCCTGCCTTCTTTCATCTCCATTTCCATGGCGGGCATAAAATTTTCATCCACGCCAATGTGTTTGACGTTCAGGCTCATGTCCGCTGCGCGGCCGTCCCAGTCGGTATCGCTGGTGCTGTTGCCCAGAGCGGAGATGTTTGCATCGCCGAAGGTTACCACTCTTACGCCGGGGATCTTTCCCAGCCTGTCTTTTACGGCCTGCGCATGATATTGCATGTCGCGTACGGAGAACATCAGCAGGTTGTTCTTATTATAACCCAGCGGCTTGCTGTTGATATATTTCAGCTGCATGCCTATCACGAGCGTACAGCCTATCAGTACTACGGAAATAAAGAACTGTACCACCACCAGCGTTTTCCTGAACATGCCGCCGCTCATCGCGGTTCTGCCTTTCAGGTTCTGGAGCGGGTTGAAGCGGGTAAGATGGAAAGCGGGATATATAGCCGCCATCAGCAACATGATCGCGCCGCTGGCAACGAGCGTGAGCAGTATCTGCCCGCTGAGCATGGAAAACTTCACGGATTTCCCGGTAAGCTCGTTGTAGAAAGGCAGCAGCAGCCAGATAACAAGCACGGATAACAGCACCGCCAATACAAATACGATGGACGATTCTGTCATGAACTGGCGGAAAAGCTGCCAGCGGCTGGCCCCTATCAGCTTGCGCACGCTTATTTCAACAGCGCGCTGATGTGCGCGGGCAGTAGCGAGGTTCACATAATTGATACCGGCGATCAGCAGTATCACGAGGGCAACGATGAAAAAGATGCGCACGACTTTCATCAGGCTTTCTTCGCCGGTGATGTCGTACAAATGCAGGTCGCGCAGCGGCTGAAGGTTGTACCCCCTGCCCTGTGTGGCCTCGCCCGTGCTTCCTTTTATCCATTGCTGGCCGAGCAGCTTGCCGGTTTTCGCAATGTCCACGTTGGGCTGCATCAGCAGGTAAGTGGAAAGATAAAAGTTGCCCCAGTCGTCGTTCATAGACTTCCAGTAGTCCGGCGTGTAGTTGTCTATCCTCAATTTGAGCGGAAAAAGCATATTGTACCGGATGCTGGAGTTGCGCGGCATGTCTGCCATCACACCGCATACGGTGAACTGGAAATCTTTATCCACCGTGATCAGTTTACCGATGGGATTTTCGTTGCCGAAATATTTCTTCGCGGCAGATTCCGTGAGCACCACCGAATGATTATCCGGGAACACTTTTCCTTTCAGGATAGGAAAATCGAATACGGTGAAAAAAGAAGGATCGGTGTAGGCAACGGCGGATTCATAAAAGGTCTTCCCGCCGCCTTCAAATTTGGACATATCCCAGGCAACCGCCACACGCACCGCATCCAGCACACCGGGCACGGAACTGAGGGCATGCGGGGCCACGGCGGGTTGCGTTGCCTGCCAGTTCTGCATCCTGGCGCCGCTCATGAAGTGACTGTGTACTTCGTAAATATCTTTCCCTTTGGAGTGGAAATTGTCGTAGCTCCGCTCGTCCTGCACCCAGGTGAGCAGCAAAGTGCTCACGGCCAGGCCGATGCCCAGGCCCACGATGATGATGGAGGCGTAGAGCTTCTGCGAGAAGAGCGTTCTGAATGCGACTTTGATATTACGAAACATGGGCCGGTGTTTGTTTATACGTGAAATTGTTCCTTGATGTTCTCAGTTACCACCTTACCATCAAACAGGTTCACGATACGGTGGGCAAAGCCCGCGTCGTAAGGCGAGTGGGTCACCATGATGAGGGTGGTGCCTGCGTCGTTCAGTTCCTGGAGCAGCTTCATTACTTCTTCGCCGTTGGTGGAGTCCAGGTTACCGGTCGGTTCATCCGCCAGTATCAGCTTGGGTTTGGCCACTACTGCGCGGGCAATGGCCACACGTTGTTGCTGGCCGCCGGAAAGCTGTTGCGGGAAGTGATTGCGGCGGTGCATGATATTCATGCGTTCCAGCACTTCTTCCACTCTTTTTTTGCGGTCGGCTGCGGGTACTTTCAGGTACAGGAGGGGCAGTTCCACGTTTTCGAAAACGGTCAGTTCGTCTATGAGGTTAAAGCTCTGGAATACGAAGCCGATCGCTCCTTTACGCAGCTGCGCGCGCTGGCGTTCGCTCATGCGGGCCACTTCCTTGTCCCAGAAATGATATTCGCCGTGAGAAGGATTATCCAGCAGGCCGAGGATGTTGAGCAAAGTGGACTTTCCGCAGCCGGAAGGGCCCATGATGGCTACAAACTCACCATCCTGCACGTCCATATTGATGCCGTTAAGAGCGGTCGTTTCTACTTCTTCCGTAGTAAAGAGCTTTTGTAAATTGACTGTTCTGATCATTGTTGTGGTTTGTTAGTGATTGGATTGGTGAGCGGGTTAAAATTCCAGTACTTCCTTGTCCCCGAAGTTCTCATAGGATGAAGTGATCACCTGTTCGCCTTCGTTGAGGCCCTCCAGTACTTCGAAATACACAGGGTTTTTGCGGCCCAGGGATATTTTGCGTTTCACGGCGCGGTTGCCGCCTTTTTCAACTACATATACCCAGTTTCCGCCGGTATCTGAGAAGAACCCGCCCGCAGGCAAAAGTAAGGCTTCGGAAGATTTCCCGAGTTCGAGGCGGATAGGAGAGGATTGCCCGCGGCGGATACCTTCAGGTGCGGCTTTAACAAAGTTCATATCTACTTCAAAACGGCCGTTCTTTACTTCGGGATACACTTTCGTGATCTCCATCTCGTTCACCTTGCCGTTGAATTCAAAGTTGGCCTTCAGCCCGGCGAATATGCGCGAGATATAATGCTCGTCCACTTCGGCGCGCATCTTGAACCCGTCCATATCGTCGATCTGCCCGATATTCTGGCCGGCCTGTATGCTGGTGCCCACTTCCACGTTGATGGAAGACAGCTGCCCGTCTACCGGGGCGCGTACCACCAGGTTGCTCAGGTTCTCCTTCATCAGGCTCAGGTTACGCTGGGTGCGGGCAATGGTGCCTTCCAGCTGGATGATCTGGGTCCTGGCATTCTCCAGCTGATATTCCTGGCTCTGCACTTCGATCTGGCGCTGGCGGGAGAGGCGTTCAAATTCGCGCTTGGTTTTCAGGTACTCCTGCTCGGCCACCACTTTGTCTTTCCAGAGCTTATTGTTGCGGTCGTACAGGTCCTTTGCCTGGTCTACCTGGTAATCCAGGTCGCTGAGTGCCTTTTCCAGGGCAAACCGGTCCTGCTTCAGGCGCAGGCGGGTATTCTGCAGCTCGTTGATGAGGCGGTACATCTCGGTTTCACGGTTCACAAAGTCCATCATGAGCCGCTGGTTCTCAAGGGCCAGGATGGAATCCCCCCTTTTCACCATGCTGCCGCCTTCGAGGAATTTGCGGGCCACGTAACCGCCTTCGATGGCATCCAGGCGGATGGTCTTGAGCGGGTGCACCACCGCCGTTACAGCGATGTATTCGTCAAAGGAACCTTTGGTAACGGGAGAAATAGTGATCTTGTCCTTTTCCACGTTCAGCTTGCTCCTTTTGTCCGCGAAAATAAAGCTCCACAACACCAGCAGCACCAGGGCGCCGCCGCCGCCAAACAGGAATATCCTTTGTTTGTTCCAGAATTTCTTTTTGAGTTGTCTGTCCATGTTAGTAATTGCTGCCCCCGGTAAGTCAATCCATGTGCCAAGCCGTGCCAATTCGCCAAAAGCGCTACCATGGCCGACTTTAAGGCTATCCCCGCGTCCGCTCCTGTTCCAAAGCGGACAGGCGGTGTCCGAATCCGGACATTCCCCTGAACGCCCGCGCAGCTCCGAAAAATACCCCGGGGCTAAAAAAATCTTGTTTAATATTGTTGCCAGGGCGGTTTTAGGCAATCCGCCGCCCCTTGGAACCTGCTCATGGCATACGGCCGGAATACGTTTTGCAGTATGCCGATAACAAAATCTTTTGCAGTATATTCAAATAATAACTTTACAAGCTCATGAGTACCCAGCAAGGAAAAATTCTGATCGTAGATGATGATGTAGACGTATTACGCGCGGCGCGGCTGCTGCTGAAACGCCATTTCACCCAGGTGGATTTTGAAAAGAACCCGCAAAAGATACCCTACCTGGTGAGCAATTTTGAATATGACGTGATCCTGCTGGACATGAACTTTACTCGCGACCTCAGCAGCGGCAAAGAAGGCTTCGAGTGGCTGGACCGCATCCTGGATATCAATCCCAAAGCCACCGTGGTGCTCTTCACCGCTTATGGCGATGTGGAAATGGCCGTTCGCGCCATTAAAGCCGGCGCGGTGGATTTTGTGCTGAAGCCCTGGGAGAACGATAAGCTCCTGGCCACCCTGCAAACCGCCGTGCAAACCCATCAGTCCAAACAGGAAAAGAAAGCCGGAGGCGCCACCCTGCACACCGATAACGTGCTGATCGGCGACAGCCCCTCCATGCAGGAAGTGATGGAAACCGTTTCCCGGGTGGCCGGAACAGACGCCAATATCCTCATCCTTGGCGAGAACGGTACCGGTAAGGACCTGCTGGCCCGGCATATTCACTCCCTGAGCCTGCGCCGCGACAAATCTTTCGTGAGCGTGGACCTTGGCGCGCTCAGCGAATCCCTTTTCGAAAGCGAGCTGTTCGGCCACGTCAAAGGCGCCTTCACCGACGCGCGCGACGACCGCAGCGGCCGTTTCGAAGAAGCTAACGGCGGCTCTATTTTCCTGGACGAGATCGGTAATATCTCCATTCCCTTCCAGGCCAAGCTGCTCACCGTGCTGCAGAACCGGTCCGTTACCCGCGTGGGCTCCAATAAAGCACAGCCGGTAGACGTGCGCCTGATCTGCGCCACCAACCGCAACATTACCCAAATGGCCGCCCAGCAATTGTTCCGGCAGGATCTGCTGTACCGCGTGAACACCATCGAAATTCACCTTCCCCCCCTGCGGGACAGGAAAGAGGATATTGTGCCGCTGGCGGAATATTTCCTGGGCCTGTACCGCAAAAAATACAACCGCCCCGTTGCTTTCCTCCACGAATCGCTGACGGCCCAGCTGGAAAAATACGACTGGCCGGGCAACATCCGGGAACTGCAGCATGCTATCGAACGCGCCGTGATCCTTTGCCAGGGCAAAACCCTGATGCCGAAAGACGTGTTCGTGAAAACAAATGCCGCCGCCGAATCGCTGGATACCGGTTTCAACCTGGAGGAAATGGAACGCAATATGATCTCGCAGGCCCTGAAAAAATGCAACGGCAATATCACGGATGCAGCCAGGGAACTGGGTTTAAGCCGGGCCGCCCTGTACAGGCGCATGGAAAAATATAATCTCTGATGAACCGGTTTAGCTCGAATATCCTTTTACGCATCGTGGTGCTCATCCTCACGATCATGGCCGGCTGCTGGTTGTGGTGGAACGGTTACCCGCTGGTAGTGCTGCTGCTGGTGCCTTTCCTCATTGCGCAGGTCATGAACCTGTATTATTACCTCAACCGTGTGAACCGCAAGCTCACGCTGTTCCTGGAAGCCATCCGGTACGAGGATTTTTCCATCCGGTTCAGCGCAGACAATAAGCTGGGCAAGAGTTTCAGCGCCCTCAACCACCAGTTCAACGAAGTGCTGGAAGCATTCCGGCAAACGCGCGCCGAAAGGGAAGCCAACCTGAAATACATCGATACCATCATCCAGCATATCAGCATCGGCGTACTTTCCTTCGACGCCGACGGGAAGATCGAGCTGATCAATCCCGCCGCATTCAGGCTGATGGGCATTTACCGCCTGCGTTACCTGGACGAGCTGAAGAATGCACACCCCGATCTTGCAGAGCTTTTATTACAGCTGCCCGCCGGGCATAAGTCGTTGTACGCCACGCAAAACGGCCAGCAGCTGTCTATCCACGCAGCCACCGTACGTTTGCAGGGCCGGCTCGTGAAGCTGATCTCATTGCAGAACATCCATGCGGAGCTGCAGCAGAAAGAGCTGGAAGCATGGCAGAACCTCACCAAGATCCTGCGCCACGAGATCATGAATTCCGTAACGCCTATCGTGAGCCTCATCGGCACCATGCAGGAGATCGTGCAGCACGACATCCAGGCCTCCGAAGAGCAGGTGGAAGCTGTGGACGACCTGAAAGAAGCGCTCGAGACCATCGAGAGCCGCAGCAAGGGCATCATGAACTTCGTGAATGCCTACCGCGACTACACCACTTTACCCAAGCCGCAGTTCACCACCCTCAACCTCAAGCAGCTCATACAATCCGTGAGCAACCTGTTGCTGGCGGACATGAAGGCAGCCGGGATCTCTTACCGGGCGCATGTTTCGCCGGATAACATCGAGATACACGCGGATGAAACACAATTGCAGATGGTGCTGATCAATCTCATCAAAAACGCGATGGATGCGCTGGAACATACAGACAAACCGTTCATTCACGTGAAAGGTTCGCTGGGCAACGCACAGCAGATCGTCATAGAAATTACCGACAACGGGCCCGGCATCGAAACCGAAGCGATGGAAAAGATCTTCATTCCCTTCTTTACCACGAAAAAGAAAGGTTCCGGCATCGGGCTGAGCCTTTCGCAACAGATCATACAATCGCACGGCGGCCAGCTGAAAGTAGTGAGCCCTCCAGGAAAGGGTACAACTTTTTTTGTATTGCTCACTAACTAAAAAAGCGTATGTTGCCTGCCGAATTCCACAAGCGTATGCAACCAAAACACTGGGGAATAATATATTTCCTCATACTGCTGGCCGATTTGTGTGTGATAGCTTTCGACGTTCCCTATGCCCGCTTCGCCACGAAACCACTGCTCATGATCCTGCTCGGCTTCTACGGATGGTCGCAGGCCGGATCGCTGCCTCACCGCAGTAAAAATTTTATCCTGGCCGCCATCATTTTCTCATGGTCCGGCGATGTATTCCTGCTTTTCCCGCATTATTTCCTGGCAGGGCTCATCAGCTTCCTCACGGCGCACCTGCTGTATACCGGCTTTTTCCTCAGCGTTCAGCCCAAACCGAAGCCCGGCTGGAAAGAAGGCGCGGTGCTGGTGGTGATGATCGTATATGCATCCAGGTTAGTACAACGGATCACCGCAGATATGGGCGACCTGAAGCCGGCCGTGATCGCCTACACCGTGATCATATCCCTGATGTTCCTTTCCGCCGTGCGCGCCTTCGGGCTGAACAGCGGCAGGGCCGGGCGGTTCTGCATCAGCGGGGCTTTGCTGTTCGTGCTGTCTGATTCCATGCTGGCCGTGGAGAAATTCCTCATGCCCTTTCCCGGCAGCGGCATACTCGTGATGCTTACCTACGGCATGGCCCAGTTTATGATCGTGGACGGGAGCCTGCGGCATCTGCAAACAGCGAAATAATTTGTTATTTTTATAGAAACCCTTACCCCACATGAAAAGATTCCTTCTCCTTTTCTTCGTTGCCTTTTCCGCCGCCGGAGCTTATGCGCAAACCTGGCAGGATACCCTTACCCGTATTGAAGCCGCCTTTGCAAGATATAAGCCTGAAGGGCCGGGCGCTCAGATGGCCATCAGCCGGAACGGCAAAGTGATCTTTTCAAAAGCCTGGGGCATGGCGGACCTGGAGCATAACGTGCCCATGACTGCACAATCCCTCATCGAAGCGGGCTCAGTGAGCAAGCAGTTCACCGCCGCCGCTATCCTGCTGCTGGAGCAGCAGGGCAAACTTTCCCTGGACGATGACATTCACAAATACGTGCCCGAGCTGCCTGATTATGGCTATCCCATCACGCTCAGGCAGATGATGCAGCATACCAGCGGGCTGAAGGATTGGGGAAGCATAGCAGGCATTAGCGGCTGGCCGCGCGGCACAAAAGGATATAGCAACGACGATGCGCTGGCCATCATGATCAGGCAGAAAACCCTGAACAATGTGCCGGGCGCGGAATATATCTACAGCAACTCTAATTACAACCTGCTGGCCATCGTGGTGAAAAGGATAACCGGCCGCGAACTGGCAAGATTCTCCGAACAAGCCATTTTCCAGCCCGCCGGTATGCCGCTGAGCGTATGGCGGCTCAGCTACCGCCTGGTTGTAAAAAACCGTGCCATGGCCTATGCCCGCACGAACAGGGGTTTTGAGAACGACATGCCCAACGAAAGCGTGTACGGCCAGGGCGGATTGCTCACCACCGCCGAAGAGCTCATTAAATGGACGGAGTTTTACAGCAGCGGGAAATTCGGTTCTCCGTCCCTTTACCCGCAACAGGTCAAAACCGGGAACTTCAATAACGGCAAGCCTGGCAACTATGCCGCCGGCCTGGTGATAACGCCCGTCAACGGGCAGGACGCCATCATCCACAGCGGCGCCACCGCCAGCTACCGGGCCAACCTGGAATATTTCCCGAAACTCGGGCTGGTGTTCGCTTTCCTCAGCAACACTTCCGCGTTCGACGGTGATTCTACCAACCCCGCTTCGCTGGCTCGCAATATTTTTGTGCCGGAACCCGCGGCCGCCAAGAAACCTGCGGTTAAAAGCACTTTTAAAACAACTGAGGAAATGCTCCGGAATTATACGGGCTGGTATAAACGCAGTTCTGACGGCCGCGGAATTAAATTATCGCTGCATAACGACAGCCTTCTCTTTGGCAGCACCCCGCTGTTGCCTGCAGCGAAAAACACCTTCAAGACCGCCGCGGGCAGCACGGTCTTATTTTCTGAAGGGCAGTTCGTGCAGATCATGCCCAACAGCGACAGCCTCCTCTATACCGCCGTCGAGTTCGCCAATATAAACAACGACGGCGCTGCCGCCCGTTATGCCGGCGAATATTATTCCGAAGAAGCGGATGCGCCCATCACCATCAAAGCCGAAGGCACTGCCATATGGTTCATTCAAAAGATCGACCAGAAATTTCCCCTCACGCCACAGTACCGGGACGGGTTCGACAGCCCCTACGGGCCGCTGTACTTCGAACGGGACGCGCAGAACAGGATATCCGGCTTTAAAATATCCCCCGGCAGAGCGCGGAACATCCCCTTCGTAAAGGTTAAATAACGGGTATAATTACCTAATTTTGATGTTCTATGCATCAAACAGATTTCCTGGTAGTAGGCTCAGGAATTGCAGGGCTCACGTATGCCCTGAAAGTGGCCGAGCAATGTCCGGATAAAAAGGTAACCATCATTACCAAAACCCGGGAAGACGAAACCAATACCAAATATGCACAGGGCGGCGTAGCCGTGGTGAATGACCTGGAGAACGACAGCTTTGAAAAGCACATCGAAGATACCCTGATCGCGGGAGACGGCCTCTGCAACGAACAGGTGGTGGAGATCGTGGTGAAAGAAGGCCCGGACCGGGTGAATGAGCTTATCTCCTGGGGCGCCCAGTTCGACAAATCGCCTGACGGCGACTATGCCCTCGGCAAAGAAGGCGGGCATTCCGAGTTCCGCGTCATCCACCACAAAGACGTGACGGGCCGCGAAATAGAACGCGCCCTGCTCGAAGCCGTCCGCCGCAAAAAAAATATTGAACTGATCACCCACTGCTTCGTGGTGGAACTGATCACCCAGCACCACCTGGGTTACCTGGTTACAAAATCCACGCAGGACATTGAGTGTTACGGCATCTACGTCCTCAATCTCAAGACCAACAAGATAGAAAAGATATTGTCGCGGCTCACGCTGCTGGCCACCGGCGGCAACGGGCAGGTATACCGCACCACCACCAATCCCGTGATAGCCACGGGCGACGGCGTGGCCATGGTTTACCGCGCAAAGGGCAGGATCGAGAACATGGAGTTCATCCAGTTCCACCCCACCGCCCTCTACCAGCCCGGCGAAAGCCCTTCGTTCCTCATCACCGAAGCCGTGCGCGGCGACGGCGGCATCCTGCGCAACAAGAACGGGGAAGACTTCATGCACAAATATGATGAGCGCCTCAGCCTCGCCCCCCGCGATATTGTGGCCCGCGCGATAGACAGTGAAATGAAGATCACCGGTACCGAACATGTGTATCTCGATTGCCGGCATATGGACATGGAGAAGTTCATTCATCACTTCCCGAACATCTACGAAAAGTGCAAATCCATAGGCATAGACGTTAGCAGGGATATGATACCCGTGGCCCCGGCCGCGCACTACAGCTGCGGCGGCATTAAGACCGACGAGCACGGCCATACTTCCATCCGCAACCTGTACGCAGCCGGCGAATGCGCCAGCACAGGGCTTCACGGGGCAAACCGCCTCGCTTCCAACTCCCTGCTGGAAGCCATGGTATTCGCCCACCGTTGTTACCTGGATGCGGTGAAAGTGATAGATACCATCAGGCTGAAAGAAAATGTGCCGGACTGGAATACCCTGGGTACCACCGCTCCCCGCGAAATGATCCTCATTACGCAAAGCCTTAAAGAGCTGAAGCAGATCATGAGCGACTACGTGGGCATCGTGCGCACCAATGTGCGTTTGGAGCGCGCTATGCGCAGGCTGGACATACTGCATCTCGAAACGGAAGCCCTGTATAAGGAAACCGCCGTATCACCTCAGCTTTGCGAACTGCGCAACCTTATCACGGCGGGGTACCTCATCGTGAAAGGGGCGGCCTTCCGCAAAGAAAGCAGGGGCCTGCATTACAACACCGATTATCCATACAAAAGCGACCTCGTCGAAAATATTATCCTGTAGGGTACTTAAAGAGAAAGCGATCCATGTATTATATTTTACTGGCATTCTGTTACGGCGTTTCCATCCTTCCCCTGTGGCTGCTTTATTTCATCAGCGACGGGCTGTACGTGCTCGTGTACCATATACTCGGGTACCGCCGCAAAGTGGTGCTGGAAAACCTTCGCCAGGCATTCCCCGAAAAAACAGACAAAGAGCGCAGGCTGCTGGCCCGCAAATACTACCGCAACCTGACGGATATGATGGTGGAAACCATCAAGCTGCTTACCATGAGCAGCAAATCGCTGAACAAACGTTTTGACTGTGACCTTTCCGTTTTTCATAAGATCTATGCGGAAGGCCGGAGCGTGCAGCTCCACCTGGGCCATAATTTCAACTGGGAATGGGCGAACCTTTTTGCCAAGAACGGCGTGCAGTTTCCTTTCCTCGTTGTGTTCATGCCCATCAGCAATTCCGCGGTAAACCGCATGTTCAGGCACTTCCGCGAGAAATTCGGTTCAGTGATGATACCTGCCAACGATATGCGCAACGGTATGGCTCCCTGGATCGGGAAACAATACCTGCTGGGCCTGGTGGCGGACCAGAACCCAGGCAACCCGCGCCGCTGCTACTGGTACCCTTTCCTCAATAAGATGACCGCTTTCTACAAAGGCCCTGAAATGAGCGCGCGCCGTTACAACATCCCTGTGGTATTTGGCGATATCCGGAAAGTGCGGAGAGGTTATTACAAAGCAAAGCTTACCCTCGCGTTCGAAAACCCGATCAACGAGCCGGAAGGCCGCGTCACCGAAGCGTTTGTACAGTTCCTTGAGCGGAACATCCGCGAGCAGCCGGAAGTATGGGTGTGGAGCCACCGCCGCTGGAAACATGAGTATAAGGATGAGTATGCGTTTGAGAACGGCGGCGAAGACTACCCGCGCTGAAAGACATAAAAAACCCCGGCCATTGCGGCCGGGGTTTTACTTTTTATGACTCAGACAAGGTTATGCCGAAGGTATTTTCAGTTTCCAGCCCGGCTGGATCATATCAGGATCTTTTATCTTGTCTTTATTCGCTTCAAAGATCTTTTGCCAGGTAAGGCCGGGGTATTTCTTCGCGATCTTGCTGAGGTTATCGCCCGCCTGTACTTCATATTCCTGTTCGGCGCCTTCGGCCAGGGATATGTTCAGCACAAGATCTCCCGCGCGCATTTCCGGGTCCAGTTTTTCGTAGATGCCCCAGAGCTGGTCTTTTACCGCTGAAGATGGCGCTGTGCCGGTTACATACAGCACGCCGTTCTGTTCCGCTACCTGCAGGCTGCTAACGCCGCCGGTGTTGGCTGCCTGAACGAGTTCTGCGTATTTATCTTGTAATGCCATGATCGTACTTTTTTAAGGTTAATGGTGGATTGAAAAGCCGTGACTATTGCAGGGTGAGTTTGTTGTTCACCTTTTTGGGCTTGGCTTCATTGGCCGCCTGCATCACTTTGCGGAGGTCCGCTTTTTTGATGGTGCCGGTGAGGGTCACTTCGCCGTTCGCAATGGTAGCGGTTACCCCGGTAATGCCCGCTGCATTAATGGAAGAATCCACGCTGGATTTGAGCACATCGTCCGGGTTAATGGATACCGGCGGGGCGGGCGGAGGAGGCGGGGTGAGCATAACGTTGTTCACAACGGATTTAACGCCTTTTACGCTTTTGGCTGCGTCTTCAGCTGCGGTTTTGGCTGCATCGTCCATCACTTCTCCACTGAGGGTGGCAACACCTCCCTTTACTTCGGCTATCACACCCGGCGAAGCGGTAGACAGCTTGTCGTTCACTTCCTTCTGGAGTTTTGCATCGCTTGGCTTACAAGCATAAAGGAACACGCCTATCCCCAACAGGAAGGCGAGCAAAATGGGTTTGCGTTGTTTCATATGATTAGAATTTTATAGGAATTTAGCCAATTCCGGGCTAAACGACAATTATTTTTTCGTTTAATTAATTGTTAAGCAATTATTTATGCAATAGTAAATAATAAATGTAAGTGTAAAACTTTATATGTGTTTAAACCGCAAACTATATAACGAAGTATGACAAACCATGGCAAAGGCAGCAGCATAACCGCAGCCAACGAGCTTGCGTGCGCATGTTGGCAATGATGAAAATGTGGTTGGTCCCATTAACATTTGATTCCGCATGGAAATAAAAAACGCCGGAGCAATGCCCCGGCGTTCGGTATCGTCTGGAAAAGCTTAGTTCAGGATGTTCTTCTCCTGCACCGTTGTCAGCCCTTCCTGGTCTTTCATTTTGCCGTATCCGCCGTTCACATTGCGGAGGTTGTGAATGCCTTCCCGTTTCATGATGGAACAGGCTATAACGCTGCGGTAACCGCCCTGGCAGTGAACGTAGAGGTTCATGTGATCGTCCAGGTCCGCGAGGGTGCCGGGATCGGTCATTTCACCGAGTGTGATGTTGATGGCGTTCTTAATATGCCCGTCCGCATACTCTGCGGGCTTGCGCACGTCCACCACTACCAGGTTCGGATCGTGGGGAATGTCCATCGCCAGTTCATCGGGATCCACGGAAATGACCAGGTCGATCTTTTCACCGGCAGCCTGCCAGGCTTCATAACCGCCTTCCAGGTAACCTTCCACCTTATCGAAACCAACACGGGCCAGCCTTACGATCGTTTCTTCTTCCTGCCCGGCCGCCGTTACCAGCAGCATGGGCTGGTTAAAAGGCAGCAGGCTTCCCGCCCATTCCGCGAAGCGGCCTTCCAGGCCGATGCTGATAGAACCGGGCACAAAACCTTCCGTAAAAACATTCGCGTTCCGGGTATCCAGTATCACGGCGCCGGCAGCGGCCTTTTCTGAAAAATCTTTTATAGATAAGGGTTTCAGGCTTCTTTCCATGATGGTGTTCATCGCGTCGTAACCTTCTTTATTGATCTGCGCGTTGATGGGGAAATACTGCGGAGGCGCAGCCAGCCCTTCGGTCACCTGTTTGATGAAATCCGCCTTGTCTTCTGCCAGCAGCGCATAATTGCCGCGCTTTTCGTCGCCAATGGTGCTGTAAGTATTGGGACCGAGATTTTTGCCGCACGCGGAGCCCGGGCCATGCGCGGGATACACGGTTACATGATCGGGCAGGGTCTTGATCTTGTTCTTCAGCGATTCGAACAGGTAGCCTGCAAGTTCTTCCTTGCTGAGGCTCCCGCTGAAGAGGTCCGGCCGACCCACATCCCCGACAAATAAAGTATCGCCGGTGAAAATCGCGTTAGGCTCCCCTTTCTCATCCAGCAGCAGATAGCAGGTAGATTCCATGGTGTGGCCCGGCGTGTGCAGGGCTTTTATGGTCACCTTCCCTATTTTAAAATCCTCTCCGTCTTTGGCTATATGCACGGGGAAGCTGGTCACCGTCTCGGGACCATACACGATAGGCGCTTTGGTGGCTGCCGCAAGGTCCAGGTGGCCGGAAACAAAATCCGCGTGAAAATGTGTTTCGAAAATATATTTGATGGAGGCGTTCCTTTCATGCGCAAGCTCCAGGTAAGGCTCGATGTCTCTCAGCGGGTCTATGATAGCGGCTTCCCCTTCGGACTCTATGTAATATGCTGCTTCCGATAAGCAACCTGTATACAACTGCTTAATGAACATAATGGTTTTTGATTTTGGCAAAAATACGAAGAAGTTTTTCAACGGCCGATGACGGTTGTCAGCGCCCGGTCAAACTGTTGCCCGGTAGGATAAGGGGGATAAAAGGGCATAAAAAAGACTGTCTTCCCCGGAGGAGAAGACAGTCAGTTTCAGTATGGTGCAGGGCCTCTCTTCAGGCCACTTTTTTGGAAAAAGATTGTAGATGGATTATCCCACCAGTTCTTCGACAAACTTAGCTACTTCGGCAATACGCTGCTTGTTGATGGTATAGTGGATAAACTTACCGTCTCTTTCGGTAATCACGATGCCCGCGCGCCTCAGGATGGCCAGGTGCTGGCTTGCTACAGACTGTTCCAAACGCAGCTTCACATAGATCTCCGTTACAGTCATGCGCTTATGGTCCTCCAGCAGCTTGATCATTTGCTGGCGCAGTTTGTGGTTGATCGCTCTCAACACCATCGCGGCCTTTTTAACGGCAATGTAATCCAATTTGATCTGATCTTTTTCATTGTTACCTCTAGAAATAATAAGAGTATTAGAAGAGGTAGTTAATAATTGTTTTTCCATCGCAAAATAGTTTTTAAAAATAAACGAAATGACAGGGATCAACGGACAGTAAAACGCGATTGTTAGACAACAACCACGGATATTGATTATACAAAATTATAATATCTGTCACAATAAAAAAAATTTCTATACCTTCTTTTTTAATATATAATTCGGAATATGCCCCTTTTTTCCACAATTTGACGCTCGCATGACATTTCCGGGCGCGTTTTACTGTCCATACTGCCGTTCTCAGATTATAACGCGTTTCAATGCGTAATATGATGCGGCGAAATGCTAAAAATCTGCTAAAAAAATGGAGGATGTTATTGTTTTCCGGGGTGGAAGAAGGCTTTGAGATAGTGCGGAGCGAAGTACGCCACATCCTGGAAATCCTTGCTGGCAAAGGCTTTCTCGGCCAAAGGTATCATATGTGCGGCGGAAATCTGATAGGGGGGAAAAATGGCATTTGTAGGCGATCCTAACAATTCTTGCCATTTGGGGGCACCGTCACCGAAGAAAAATGTCGTTTTCTGCCCTAAAAGGGCACTGAATGCATGCGGTGAAAGTACCATCGCCTGCGGAGGCATTTCGGCCTGTAATGTATTGTTATACACCGCGGTAAACACTTCCATCCGCCGCGCATCGATCATGGGAACGTACCAGGCATCCTGCGGGTATTCCGCCTGCAACCCCGAGGCCATCATTTGTAAAGTGGATATTGCGATCAGCGGTTTTTTCCAGGCATAGCATAATCCTTTTACGGTGGCGGCGCCCACACGCAGACCGGTATATGAACCGGGGCCGGCGCTCACCGCAATGGCGTCCAGCTCTTCGTGCCTGATGCCGTGGCCGGCAAGCAGGCGCTGGATGAACAGGCCTGCCGTTGCGGCATGGTCTTTCTGGTCTGCATTGTGCAAGGTCTCAAGCTCTTCCCCATCCCTCGAAAGGCATACGGAGCCCAGCGCGGTGGCTGTGTCGATATGTAAGATCAGTGCCAAACTATAATTCTTTTAGAACGGCAGCGCCTCGTATTCCTCCCGCAGCAGCGGGCTGGGTTGGTAACGTTCGTTGCCGGTTTCCTGGTAAACGGCCTGCAGTATTTCGTATACGTTGCGCAGGCCTATTTTCTTGCTCCATTCAAAAGGGCCGAAAGGATAATTGGTGCCCAGTTTCATGGATGTATCAATGTCTTCCCGCGAAGCGGTGCCTTCCGCCGCGGTAAAATAGGCTTCGTTGATGATCATGGATACCACCCTCGGCGTTACCATCCCCGTTGCGGCTTTCACCAGCTGGTAATCCCATCCCAGCGCTTTCATCAGCTCATCAAACTTTTCACCATCACCGGTTGCGGATAATGCAGTTTCCAGCGGGTTCATGCCCATGAAGCCGGGCAGCCAGTTTGCCGCATAAATATGCGGGTACTGTTCCCATACTGGAGGCGATAGTTTCACGAGGCAGCCCAGCACGGGCACCTCCGGCTTCATTGCATAGAGCATAAGGTTCTCCGGCCGCTCGTCCAGCGAAAGGTCTATCACCAGGTCCGTTTCGCTGCTGATAAGCTGCAGTTCCGGCTCCCAGGTGCAATTGTGGCCCCCGGTGCTGCGGGCAGCGCGGAAGGCTTCCCAGCGCGTGGCTTCGCCTGTTACGAGGATGTCCATACGGTCTATTTAACAGCGATCATGGAAATCTCAACATTCACGCCTTTTGGCAAAGCCGTTACCTGCACGGTTTCGCGGGTGGGGAAGTAGCCGGAGAAATATTTTCCGTACACTTCGTTGATCTGCGAAAAATCATTCATATCCGTAATAAAAATAGTGCTCTTTACCACGTCTGAGAACTCCATGCCGGCTTCCGTCAGGATGTTCCGCAGGTTCTGCATCACGCGGTGCGTTTCGGTGATGATATCATCTTTCTCCAGCTGCCCGGTTTCAGGGTTTATGGCTATCTGCCCTGAAATGAACAGCATGTTGCCGGCTTTCACGGCCTGGTTGTACGGCCCGATAGGCGCCGGGGCATTATTGGTGTTGATGATCAGTTTTTCCATATGCGGAAAAAATAAGATTTTAGATACGCAAATTGCTTATATTAGCATTATAGTGTCAACCAAAGAAGCACCGTATCCCGCAACATTATCCGCACGGTTATGTATGTCAAAACCCAGTATGGTCTTTCATTAAACGGCGCATGGAAAATGCAGCTCAGCCTTTATGCCGGCTGGATTGCCGGTGCCGGCCTTCTTTATTTTTTTACCGGCAGCGACCTTTTGCTGTACACTTCCCTGCTCATCACTATTCACCTGCTCAGCGGCATCAGCGTTATTCTTTGCACGCTCATCAATAAAAAGGATAATTTCCGGCTCATCCCGAAGATCAATATTTCAGTGGAAACCTTCCTGATGGCATTCTCCATGGCGCTTGCGCTGGTAATGGTGAAAGACGGGCTCGGCTACCTGCTGCCCCTCCCTGCCTGGCCCGAACTGTCATTTACCTCCATCCACACCGGCTCCGGCTATATGATCATTGTATCGGTAATGCTGACCGCTTTTATGGAAGAGCTGCTGTTCCGCGGCATTATTATGGAAGCCTTGCTGCACCGGTACTCCGGCGGCGTGGCCCTGCTGCAAAGCTCGCTGCTTTTTATGCTGGCCCATCCCGATCCCGCGCAAATGCCGGGCACCTTCCTGCTCGGGCTGCTCACGGGCATATTCTACCTCCGCTTTCGCGACCTCTGCTCCTGCTTCCTCATACACCTTACACATAACGTTGCAGCCGCCCTGCTTATTTCGGCGGGCACATTCCAGTTCATGGCAGCGTCGCCGGTGATGTACACGATGATCATCGCAGGATGCGTGGTGGTGCTCACGGCAGGTTATTTCATGCTCAGGAAACTTACTCCCGCCGCGGCCAAACCGCTGCCGGAAAAGATCCGCCCGAAAGCCGTGCTGCTGACCAAATAAGAAAGCAAGGAACGCAAAGCCGCTTATCATCGACCAAAAGCCGCCCCAGGCAAAGCAATGCAGTGTTGCAAACCGCTTATCATTGACCAAATAACAATTTCGCCAGCTTGGCGTCGTGGCCGTATACGTCGTCGCGGAAATTGAGCCGGCCCTGGCTGTCTACCCAGGCAGTGAAATACCCGATGTACACGGGAAGCTTCGTCTTCAGCGTGACATACTTTTCTTTGCCCGCGTTCATGGCGGCGTCTATCTTCTGTTCCGTCCAGCTGGAGTCTTTCCGCAGCACCCATTGCGCCAGGCGTTTGGGCTCCGATACGCGGATGCAGCCGTGGCTGAAGGAACGTTTGGCTTCGTTGAAAAGGTTTTTGGCCGGGGTGTCGTGCAGGTAGATGTTGTATTCGTTCGGGAAAAGGAATTTCACTTTGCCGAGGGAGTTGCTGGGCCCGGGTTTCTGCCGCACGCTAATATTGTTGCCGCTGCCGGTCATCTCCATGTTATGCCTCCGCAGGTACGCGCTGCCGCTTTTGCGGATGCCGGGCAGCACTTCTTTTTTGAGGATGCCGGGCGGCACATTCCAGTAAGGGCTGAACACTACGTACTGCATTTCTTTGCTGAAGATCACCGTGCTGGCGCCGGGTGTGCCCACCACCACGTTGCAGCTCCAGGCCAGCTTACCGTCTTCATATGCATGCAGCCGGAACTCGGGGATGTTCACCAGGATGTAATCCGTCGTCACTTCCACAGGCACCCAGCGCAGGCGCTCCATGTTGAGCAACAGCTGGTGCATGTAGTGCTGCAGCGGGCGGTTCAGCGCATCCACGGTTTGCTGGCGGATAATGCCGTCCGGCTTGTGGCCCATGCGGGCCTGGTAATTGCGCAAAGCGGAATCCAGCAGGGGCGTGAACTTCGTAGTAGTGTCTTTTTCTTTATAATCACCGTAAAGCGCCAGGCGCGATTTTACGGCGGCGATCACATCGGAGGAATCGCCGGATTTGAATGTTTTCTTTTTATCCGCCAGCCTGATGGAATCATGCTGCGGATACTTTTTCACGAAGTCGCCCATTTTAGTAAGCTCGTCGCGGAGCAGCTTGTACTGGCGGTTCACAGGCTCTGTTGAGGCCAGCGCTTTCCTCGGGTTGCGGACGATCGAGTCCAGCAGGCTTTCCACGTTGATCTTTTTGCGGGGGATGAACCACTCCAGGTCTTTGGCATTGTCGCTGGTCATGCCCCCCCATACCTTATTCGCATATACGAAAAACTGCCCGGTGAGGCTCAGCTCTGCAACGGATACGATGGTATCCCTTCGGTTGAGGCTGTCGCCCATCAGCGCGATGGAATCGTAGAGGGCGCTCACGCGGCTGTTGTTCAGCGTGCTGTCTTTGATGCCGCTTTCCGCATCCTGGCGCATCATGTTCAGCAGGCCGCCGGCCTGTTCGGTGATGCCTTCTTCGTTGATCCATGCATAGTGGAAATCGCGTTTGCGGTAAAAGTCTTTGATCAGTTCGCTGTAGGGCCCGAATTCCGCATGCCGGGCAAGGAAGTCGCCAACCTGGTTGCTGTCCAGCGCCTGGGCGATGTATTCCTCTTTGGTGTAGTGCGTGGTATCGCGGTTGATGGCTTCAGACTTCGATTGTCCGCCTTGTTTACAGGCGGCCAGGGTCAGGACGGCGAATGCGGGCAGCAGGTATTTTTTCAGCATAGAAACGGAGTGGTTTACGAGGTATAACAATTGAATACCGTGTATGTTGAATGGCTATCAACAATTCAGCAACAATCATGCAAAAGGGCGTACCATTTGTCTGGCACGCCCCTTTTGCAATATCTTTTTTTACAATTTGATCTCTTCGTCGTTGGCGTCAAAGAAGTGGTATTCCGTGAGGTGATAGTTGGAATCCGCCCGCAGCTTGATCCATTTTTTGTGGGCGAAGTACCATTTCCACTGGCGGCTCCGCAGCCAGCCTTTGGTGAGGAAGGCGTACAATATCGGGTGCATGCGGATGGTGAGGCCTTTGTGCTGGTGGTTGAGCAGGTACAGGAGGTTCTTTTCGATGTCCTCAACGATCAGCATGGAAGCGCCTATTTTGCCGGTGCCTTTACAGGCCGGGCAATCTTCGGCCACGGAAATGGTGATCTCCGGTTTCACGCGCTGGCGGGTGATCTGCATCAGGCCGAACTTGGAAATGGGCAGGATGGTGTGTTTGGCCCTGTCCGGCGCCATGAACCGCTCCATGGCTTCGTACACCGTTTTTTTGTTCTCCGGCAGCTTCATATCGATGAAATCGATGATGATGATGCCGCCCAGGTCGCGCAGGCGCAGCTGGCGCGCGATCTCTGCCGCTGCTTCCAGGTTGGAGGCGAGGGCGTTCTGCTCCTGGTTGTTGCTGGAACTTTTATAGCCGCTGTTCACGTCTATCACATGCAGGGCTTCGGTGGCTTCGATAATGAGGTACACCCCGCTGTCCAGGTTCACGGTTTTACCGAACGACGCCTTTACCTGGCGGGTAACGCCAAAATGGTCGAAGATGGGGGCGCCGTTGTGGTAATAGGTCACGATGTCCTGCTTTTCCGGCGCGATCTTCTGGATATACGTCTTGGTGTCCGTATAAATATTTTTATCATTGATCACGATGCGGTTGAAGCTTTCGTTGAGCAGGTCGCGCAGGATGCTGGTAGTCTTGGTCTGCTCGCTGAGTATCTTTTGCGGGGCCTGGCCGTTGCGCAGGTTCTCCTGGATGGTTTTCCAGGTGTTCACCAGGGTGGTCAGGTCTTCGTGCAGTTCGGCGGTTTTCTTTCCTTCGGCGGCGGTGCGTACGATCACCCCGAAATTGGGCGGTTTGATGGCCTCTACGATCTTCTGCAACCGCTTCCTTTCCTCCGATGAATGTATCTTTTTGGATACAGCCACAATATTGTTGAAGGGGGTGATAACGATGAACCGGCCCGGCAGGGATATTTCGCAGCTGAGCCTGGGTCCTTTGGAAGAAATGGGTTCTTTGAGGATCTGTACGAGTATGTTGGGTTTACCGCCGAGCACTTCGGTGATCTTGCCTGTCTTTATGATCTCCGGTTCATTTTTGAATTTCCCGAAATCGAACGATTCGGATTTATCCGAAATGGATTGTTGGGTGAACTTTAAGAGAGACCGGATGTAGGGGCTGAGATCAGTATAGTGGAGGAAGGCGTCTTTTTCGAAGCCTACATCTACAAAGGCCGCGTTGAGGCCGGGAATGAGTTTCTTTACTTTGCCCAAATAAAGGTCCCCTACCGCAAAATTAGGATTGCCGCTTTCATGATGCAGCTCCACTAACTTCTTATCTTCCAGCAATGCAATTTCCACACCGGATGGTGCTGCATTTATAATCAATTCCTTATTCAAGCGTCAAAATTTTATCCATAAATACTTCACTTTAGTGCACCCGCAGTGTTAACACGGGAATACAACATGCCCAAATGAGAGGCCGGAATCTGGGACCGGCGATTCACTACGAGGAGAGGATTGTGCAAAGGGTTCAGTGATATACAGGATAAGTTCCGGAATCTGTAGGCCGGACTACGAAAACAACCTGCATGACTTTAGCAATTTAACAATTAAAGCTAAAATCATGCAGGATCGCTTAAAAAAATTTATCGTGTCGGGCCCTACCGTCTACTTATACCTGTTAGTATAAATGGCGGGGAAACAGGAGAATTATTTCTTACCTTTCTTATGACGGTTTTTTCTCAACCTTTTTTTGCGTTTGTGGGTTGCGATTTTATGTCTTTTTCTTTTCTTTCCGCAGGGCATACCTTTTTACGTTTTTAATGTTTTATAATATTATTACTTAATGCTCTTTATATACTCGTCTATCTCAGCGGCCAGGGCCGGATCTTTGATCAGCTTGCGGCATTGACGGAGAAGATCTATTGCTTTATCGTTCTCGCCTTTGCTCTGATGGGCCACTGCCAGCAGGAACATGGCTTTCGGCTCATCGGGCTTGCGTTCCAGCACTTTTTCCATGCGTTCGATCGCTTTGTCGAACTGGCCGGAGGTGATACTGAAGTTGGCCAAAGTAAGCTGAGCGTCCAGGAAATCCGGGTTCCGCTCCGCTACTTCCCTCAGAATGCCGATGCCTTCCATGGGCGCCGTGCTATTGCTGATAACAAGCAGCGTACCTTTCTTTACTTTCAGCGTGTCATTGTTTGGTTCAAGCGCGATAGCCCTGTCAAGCAACTCAAGGGCCTTGCCGGCCTCCCACTGTCTTACGCCCGCGTCCTGCGTGTGCGAGAGATGATCTAAAAATAAATTGGCTGCAAAGGTGAGGCTTTTTCCCGAATTTTCCAACTTAGCGGCTTCGGCGGCATAATGCGCAGCGATGGGGAGCTCGTTCAGATTGTCCCAGATAGTGTACAATTGCCGGTAAGCGGTGATCTGCTGGGTCTGGACATCACCGCGTACGACAGTATTTTCAAGCCCGGTAATTTCCACGAGCTTGTCTGCAGGCACTTTTTCCTTGGCCTTTTTGAGCAGATCATTAAAATCGGCAGCCTTAGCGCCCGCCATGGGAGCGCCTTCAGCGCTGTGGTCATGACCGGCATGGTCATGCCCCTGCACTTTGGGCGTTATACGGCCAAACGCAAACAGTACCGTAATCACGGCAACAGCAAGGCCAAGAAGGAGTAGTTGATTTCTTTGCACCTAATAAATGTTAGGATGCAAATCTAAGAACTTTTGAGCTTTTTAACTTCTGCTACAAACTCTTTAGATGGCTTAAATGCTGGAATGAAGTGTTCCGGGATCTCCACGGCCACGTTCTTCTTGATGTTACGGCCAATCTTGGCAGCTCTTTTCTTCGTGATAAAGCTACCAAACCCGCGGATGTAGATATGCTCGCCATTTGCTAACGCCTCCTTAACTTCCTTGAACATGGCTTCGAGTGTTACTAACACATCTACTTTGGGGATGCCGGTTTTTTCAGCAATGTTGTTAATCAAATCAGCTTTTCTCATAATGAAGCGGAGGATTACTTGTTTTCCAAAGTTATTAAAAAAAATTTAATTGCTGAATTTTCAAGCAAATAAAATTTATCTTTTTTTGTTATAGATACTGCGTTCTAAAAATACGTTTATTTGTGCTTCCGCTAATGCCTAAATCACTGCAAGTCAGCACTAATAAAGACTTTCAGAACACGAATATATAAAAAAACATCGACATATATAAATTATTTTGACCAAATGACCGATACAAAAAGATTTTTTACTGACCGTATTCTGACCTGGAACCGCTCCCACAACGACCGGAGCATGCCCTGGAAGAACGAAAAAAATCCCTATTTCATCTGGTTATCGGAGATCATCCTGCAGCAAACCCGCGTGGAACAGGGATGGCCTTATTACGAACGTTTCACCGCCGCGTACCCCACCGTGAACGATCTCGCCAAAGCCCCGGAGGAAGAGGTTTTCCGCCTCTGGCAAGGGCTCGGCTACTATGCGCGCTGCAAAAATATGCTCGCCGCCGCCCGCTCCATCGCCGCCGCCGGCAAATTCCCGGACACCTACGAAGGCATTGCCGCACTCAAAGGCGTTGGCGCATATACCGCGGCCGCCATCGCTTCTTTTGCCTACAACCTTCCCCACGCTGTGCTCGACGGAAATGTTTACCGTGTGCTCGCCCGCTATTTTGGCATAGACACGCCCGTGGATACCACCGCTGGCAAAAAACTTTTCACTCTACTGGCCAATGATGTGCTCCCCAAAAACCAGGCTGGCATTTATAATCAGGCGATTATGGATTTCGGGGCGGTAGTCTGCAAACCTCAGCAGCCGCGCTGCAAAACCTGTACGCTCTCGCTCCACTGCGAAGCTTTTCAAAAAGGATTAACAGACCTCGTACCCGTAAAATCCAAAAAATTAGTCGTAAAAAAAAGATATTTCCATTTTTTACTCCTCGAACAGAACGGGAAGATCTGGATCCGCAAACGCACCGCCAAAGACATCTGGCAGAACCTGCACGAATTCCCGCTCGTGGAAACTCCCGCCCCTGCCGGTATTGAAGCCCTCCGCCAAACCCCTGGTTTTCAACGCCTGCTGCCTGGCAAGGCCAAAGCGCTGGAACCCGGCGTGGAACTGAAGCAGCAGCTTACCCATCAAACCATCCATGCCAGCTTCATCCGCTTCAGCCTCTCCCCCGATTTCAGCCTGCCGGAAGATTATATGCTCGTGCCGGCCAACCAGCTGGAGAAATACGCCTTCCCGAAAATCATCACCGATTACCTGAAACGATAGACGACGTGCCGGAACGGCTTTAGTACCATATCATCCTGTAACCTTACCCGTAAGCCTTACCTGTCAATGGAAAAGGTAAAAATTCTATGCCTTGATTTGAAAAAAACATTAACTTTAGTAAGGTTGACCGTGAGATGAATAATTTATATCGGACAGATTAAAACCTACAATTATGAGAGGTGTTAATAAAGTAATCCTGATTGGCAATCTTGGCAGAGACCCCGATGTTCAATTCCTGGAAGGTAATATTGCAGTGGCTAAATTCTCCCTCGCCACTACCGAAACGTTTAAAGACAGAGCCGGCAAGTTGATTTCCCAAACAGAATGGCATACGGTTGTTCTTTGGAGAGGGCTGGCAGAACTGGCCCAGAAGTACCTCCACAAAGGCAGCCTCGTTTATATCGAAGGACGCCTCCGCACCCGCAGCTGGGAAGACAAGGAGGGCAACAAAAAATTCGCCACCGAAGTGGTGGGAGATAACCTGGTGATGCTGGACAAAAGGATGGATGTCAGCAACGGCGACCACCCCGTTCCCCATCACAGCACCGGTACCACTACCTCCACCTCTACCGGAGCCCCGCATCACGGAGAAGGTTATTCAGGCCTGGATATACCTCCCATGAGCGAACCGGCGGACGATCTGCCGTTCTAACACCCACCCGGCAGGTTAAATCTTTCCAACTATCCGCCCGTAACGGTACATTCTTTATATTTGCATGCGGGAAAGCGATTCAATCATTACAGACCTGAATTACTTTCCCATTATTTTTGACCAATACATTATAACTTGGCTTACCTGACGGCTAGCATTTTTTCGAAGAGTGTTTTGTTACAAGAGCTGGCATCGAATGCACCCAACCTGAATATAGTGGTGTTCCTGCTGGTCATATTCATTTTGTTACTGCTCACTTTCATTGTTTCCGGGGCAGAAGTGGCGTTTTTTTCCCTGAATTATAAAGACCTGAATGTGCTCAAAACCAGGCAGAGCAATGCCGGTAAAATGATCACCAGGCTGCTGGAAAAACCCAAATCACTGCTCGCATCGCTCCAGATCGCGAACATCCTGTTCAACATCGCCTTCATTTTTATTACCAATTACCTGATCGCCCAGGTGGAAACGTTAAGGGACCTGGAATTCCTGTCCTTCATCGTAAGGATCGCCATCATCACTTTCGTGCTGCTGTTCTTCGGCCAGATCCTTCCCCGCGTATGGGCCACCCAGAATAATATGCGCTTCGCCACCTATTTCGCCTGGTTCGTGCACCTCATCCACGCCACGCTGGAACCGGTGAGCGACTTCTTCGTGAACATGAGCGAAGGCATCGAAGCGCGCCTTTTCCACCGCAGCACCCGCCCCATCAACTACCACGAGATAGACGAGGTGATCGAAATGAGCGTGGAACCGGGCGCTTCACAGGAAGAAAAGAATATCGTGCGCGGCATCCTCAAATTCGGCAACATTGCCGTGAAACAGATCATGCGCACCCGGCTGGACGTGAACGGCCTGGAATATGACATGCCTTTCAGCCAGGTCGTGAAACAGGTGGCAGACCTCCATTACTCCCGCCTGCCCGTTTATAAAGTAAACCTGGACACCATTGTGGGCGTGGTGCATACCAAAGACCTTTTGCAGCACCTGGATAAAAAGGACGATTTCGACTGGCACGAAGTACTGCGCCAGCCCTTTTTTGTGCACGAACATAAACTCATCGAAGACCTGCTGAACGAGTTCCAGACGCGGCATATGCATTTTGCCGTGGTGGTGGACGAATTCGGCGGCACCTCGGGCATCGTGACGCTGGAAGACATCATGGAAGAAGTGATCGGGGATATCAAGGATGAATTTGACGAGGAAGAATTCAATTACAACAAGGTAAACGAGCATACATACGTATTTGAAGGCAAAACCATGCTGAACGACGTTTGCCGCATCCTCAACATCGCGCCGGACACCTTTGAAACCGTAAAAGGCGAAAGCGATTCCATCGGCGGGCTGATACTGGAACTTTCCGGGAAATTCCCCGAAGAGAACAGCGTGATCAGCTACGGGAATTTCGATTTCACCATCCTGGAAGTGACCAAGATGCGCATCCAGAAAGTACAGGTGAGCATTAAATCTGGTATTGAAACTGAATGAGACCGGCCGTGAAAAATTTACGCTATTTAGTCCTGGCAGCCCTTCTGCCCTTTTTCGGCGCCTGCCAGCAACAGGGCTACACACCCAAGCCCAGGGGCTTCTTCCGCATAGACCTCCCGGAGAAAAAATACCAGGTGTTCAACGAGCCGGGCTATCCCTACACTTTCGAGTACCCCGTATATGCCCGCATCGTGAAAGACAGCCTCTTTTTTGATGAAAAAGCCGAAAATCCCTGGTGGATCAATGTGGACGTCCCTGAGCTGAACGGCAAGATCTACATGAGCTACAAGGTGATAGGCCCTAAAAATGCGCTGGACAAGCTCATCAACGATGCCTTCAAACTGACCTACAAACATACCTATAAAGCGGAATCCATTGAGGAGCAGGACATTCACACGCCCAACAACGTGCATGGCCTGTTCTACGAAGTGGGCGGCAACGCCGCTTCCGCCAAACAATTCTACGCCACGGACTCCAATGCGCATTTTTTGCGCGGAGCTTTGTATTTTTACGCTCCGCCCAATGCGGATTCCCTGGCCCCGGTGAACAAATTCCTGGAAGAGGATATGCGGCACCTGGTCGAAACGCTGAAATGGAAAGCTAACTGAGCGAACGATGATAGTGATAGATGATAAATACATCAGTGACGATGTAGTTGAAAAGAACTTTGTATGCAACCTGAACGCATGCAAGGGCGCCTGTTGTGTGGCCGGAGATTGCGGCGCACCGCTGGAAGAGGAAGAACTGAAAATACTGAAGAAGATCTATCCCAAAGTAAAGCCCTTCCTCCGCCCGCAGGGCATTGAAGAAATAGAACGCACGGGGCTGCATACCTGGGACGATGAGCACGGCCATGTAACCCCCATCGTAAACGGCGCCATCTGCGCCTACGCCACCATAGACGATAACGGCATTGTAGGCTGCGGCATCGAAAAGGCCTGGAAAGCCGGTGCCATCGATTACCGGAAGCCCATTTCCTGTCACCTCTACCCCATCCGCATTACAAAATACGAGAGCTTCGAAGCAGTGAACTACGACAAGTGGAGCATCTGCAAACCCGCGTGCAAGCTCGGCAACCAGCTCCAGGTGCCCGTGTACAAATTCCTGAAAGAGGCCATCACGCGGAAATACGGCGAAGAATTCTACGAAGTGCTGGACAAGATCGCCAGCAAACAATACGAAACGGAAGACGATGAATAACCACCGGGCAGGTAGGTACAGGATGATAATTGATATAATTTTTCTGAATATTGATAGAATAGGCGCAATCTTTGCCCCGCAAAAACACGCGAACACTTTTTGACTATCTTTACAGGCATATGAACAAGACGGCAAGCACCTTTCTCTCCGAAAGCGAGATCAAAGCGGCTGATCTGGGTCACCGCAAAACGATCAACTTCAATATAGGCAAGTATAACGCCGCTGTGAAGAACGGCAAGCTCCAGTTCGCAGATCTGCCAACGGCGCGGGAACGCGCCAAGAACGTGAAATGGAAAGCCATCGAGAACCTGGACAAGCACCTGGAAGATTTCGAGATGAACTTCATCAAACGCGGCGGTAAAGTGATCTGGGCCGAAACGGCCGAACAGGCGCGCGAAGAGATACTGGCCATCTGCAAAGCGAAGAACTGCAAGACCGTGGTGAAGAGCAAATCCATGGCCACGGAAGAGATACACCTGAACGATTTCCTGCACGAAAACAATATCGAGAGCGTAGAAACGGACCTCGGCGAATACATCCAGCAGCTGGACGATGAGCCGCCTTACCACATCGTAACGCCCGCCATGCATAAAAGCAAGGAGCAGGTGGCGCAGCTCTTCCACGAGAAGCTCGGCTCCAGCCCCACGCTCAGCCCCGAAGAGCTTACGCTCGTGGCACGCGACAAGCTCCGCCAGAAATACCTGGAAGCGGAAGTAGGCATCACCGGCGCGAATTTCATCATTGCGGACATTGGCGGCATCGCCGTTACCGAAAATGAAGGCAACGCGCGCCTCAGTACTTCTTTCCCCAAAACGCATATCGCGCTGGTGGGCATCGAAAAAGTGCTACCCTCCATCAACGACCTCGCACTGTTCTGGCCGCTGCTGGCCACTTACGGCACGGGCCAGCAGATCACTTCCTACAATACCATTTTCACCGGCCCCCGCCAGGAAGGCGAAATCGACGGCCCGGAAGAGATGTACGTAATATTCCTGGACAACGGCCGCACGAACATCCTGCAGGACGTTGAAGCCCGGGAAAGCCTTTACTGCATCCGCTGCGGCTCCTGTTTGAATGCCTGCCCGGTGTACAAGAACATTGGCGGCCATACTTACAAAACCACCTACAGCGGCCCCATCGGCGCGGTGATCACCCCGCACCTGCAGGGGATCGAGAAATACATGCACCTCAGCTTCGCTTCATCGCTCTGCGGCAACTGTACGGAAGTATGCCCGGTGCGCATCAACCTGCACGAGCTGCTGTTGCATAACCGCCATAAGGCCGTGGAAGAACATCATACCACCGGCGCTGAAAAGCTCGGCTGGTTTGGCTGGAAACAAGCCTGCCTCAGCAGGCGCATGATGAACCTGGTAGGCGGCAAGACCAAAAACCTGGTGATCGGGAAACTGTTCGGCAACGCATGGGGCGACGATGAAAGAGGGCTGCCCATATTCGCGCCCAAATCGTTCAACCAGCTGTGGAAAGAAAGGAAAAAATAGAATTTATTATCTTTTTTATACGGGGGCTGAGGGATCAGCCCCTTTTTTATTCCGCGGGAACCAGCTCCACAGGCACTTGCAGGTGAACGGTGGATTTTTTCCCGTTCGAAGCGGGGAACCATTGAGGCCCGCCCTTGATATTTTCTACAGCGGCTTTGCCGGCTTCTTCATGGAAAGGCTGATGCGCTTTGATGTTTTTCAGCGTACCATCGGGCATTACGGTAAAGGAGACGGTTACCTCGCCGGAGAGTTTTTCTTTCAAACCTTTTACCGGAACGGTTTTGATGCTTTCGAGGTATTTTTTATACGCAGAATCTCCGTAGTATGGAGCAGCCGGGGCATTCTTCTTTTTCCTGACGGTGCCGTAACCTGCTACCACCACACTGCTGAGAGCCTGGCTGTTCTGCGGCAGGCTCACGTTCAGGTGGTTTTGATTGCCGGCAACTGCAACATTGGTCCTTTCGTATCCAATGTAGGAAAAATCGAGATTGAGCTTTTTATTCGGTTCCACTTTGAGGGCAAAATAACCCGCCGTGTCTGTCACCGCGGCTTTGTCTGTACCCTGCACCTGGATGGTCACGCCAGGCAGCTTCTGGCCGTTCATCGCGTCAATTACCTGGCCGCTGAGGATGCGGAGGTCGTTTTCTTCGGAATAGCGGCGATATTGGGATTCAGCACCGGTTACCACGCCTTCCACTTTGTTGCCCTGTGCCAGGGCTTTCCGCACGGCAAGCTCACTGCCGGTATCTTGTTTAGTACTGCCGATCAGTATTGTGTCTATGATATTACTCTTTACCTGCGTTTTTTCCTCTTTCATGACGAGTGGGGCGGGAGCGGCCGCATACGCAGAGGTTTCAGCAGCCCTGGCGGCCGGAGGAGGCGGTGGGACAGCGGTTCTGGCAGTCTGTGCTTTCTTTGCATCTTTCATCTTTGCCCGGGTCACAGCATCTTCTCCCGGCCGGTCTGAACGTGCCTGCTGCTGGGCATTCTGAAGGGCCAGGTCCTCAGCGGGAGGAATTGCTGCGCGGGGCGCGGAATCTTGCTGCACGGCCGCCGATCCCGAAAACGTATCCGCTGCATCCGCCGCATTCATATCCGGTTTGGTCAGTTCTACAGTGTCTTTTGCTCGCGGTGCTTGCGCAATATTTTGCTCACGTGGATCTTTATTCAACAACAATACCCCGCCAACAGACAATATCACGAGAATGATAGCAGCCGCAGCCCAGCGGTAATCCAGGCGGCGGACCTTGCCTTTTGCCGGCTCAACAGCCGTTTCAGACCCGGTGGCGGCTACAGGAATGGCAGTTTCATTCCCCCTGTTAACGCGCTCATCCAGGCGAGCCTGGAGGTCTGCAATGGCCGCAGACTGGTCCGGCTCATACATAGCATACCCTTCCAGCGCGTCAGCCAGGAACGGATCGTCCAGCGCCTGTTTTTCCAGGGCGTGCATGGTCTTATCGTCCAGCTCGCCGGCCAGGTACCGACGGATGAGGTCCGCAGTTGGTTTGATATGTTTTTGATTATCAGGCATTAATTCTTCTCCATACAAATTTTGAGATTCCTCTTCCCGTTCTGTATATAACTCTTCACCTTCGTCATTTCGTACCCGGTGATCTCAGCCACTTCACGGTAGCTTTTCTCCTGCAGGTAAAACAGGTTCACACTGCGCTTTTGCTCTTCCGGCAAGGTTTCCAGGCATCTTTCCATGGCCTGGAGGTTCGCTTCCAGGTTAAACCCGTTTTCAGGATGAATATTTTCGCCGGATTCCATAAATCCATTATCGTCTATGGAAACAACCCTGCCTTTGGCAGCCCTGATCTTCATCAGGCAATGGTTACGGCTCAGCACATGCAGCCAGCCCCTGAAATTCTGCACCTCGTGGTTCTTCACCTTTTCGATCAGTTCCTCGAAGATCTGCATCACGGCGTCTTTGCTGCTCTCTTCGTCCAGGTACTTGAGGCAAACGCCGTAAACGAGGTTCATATACCGTTCATATAATGCCGCCAGATAGTCCAGCCGGCCGGTTTCCTTGTATTCCCGGACCAGCGCGGCATCATCGGCTTCCTTCATCATATGTTGCTGTAAAAAGGGCATCTGCGTTGGCAATACTACAAAAAAAAGGCTGCATCCGGTCCGGATGCAGCCCTGTTTATACGGTAAAAATGCGTTTAGTGACGGAAGTGCCTCATGCCGGTGATCACCATGACCATGCCGTTCTCTTTGGCAAAAGTGATGGAATCGTTGTCGCGGATGGAGCCGCCGGGTTGGATCACGGCGCTGATGCCTTCTTCGTGTGCGATGCGTACGCAATCGTCGAAGGGGAAGAACGCATCGGAGGCCATCACGGCGCCTTTCAGCTCAAAGCTGAATTGTTTCGCCTTTTCGATGGCATGGCGCAGCGCGTCGATGCGGGAGGTCTGGCCGCAGCCCTTGCCTACCAGCTGGCGGTCTTTCACCAGGGCGATCGCGTTGGATTTCAGGTGTTTGCACACGATGTTGGCAAACTCCAGGTCGGAGCGCTGTTCAGCAGTGGCGGGCTGGGCCCCGGTGTCGTTCCAGGTGTCGAAGCTGCCTTCGTCGTTATCCTGCACCAGTACGCCGTTCAGCACGTTCTTGAACATTTTCGCGGTTTTCAGCGGCTGTTTTTGCAGCAGCAGGATGCGGTTCTTCTTAGCCTGGAGTATTTCCAGCGCGGCGGGCTCAAACCCGGGCGCAATCAATATTTCGAAGAAAATTTCGCTGATGGCTTTGGCGGATTCCGCGTCCACTGGTTTGTTGCAGGCCAGCACACCGCCGAAGGCGCTTTCTTTATCGCCTGCCAGCGCGGCTTCCCAGGCTTCCAGCAAGGTAGGCCTGCTGGCAATGCCGCATACGTTGGTATGTTTGATCACGGCGAAAGTGGTTTCCCTGAACTCGGCGATCAGCTGCACGGCAGCGTCAACATCCACGAGATTGTTGTAGGAAAGCTCTTTGCCATGCAGCTTGTCGAACAGGTCGTTCAGGTTGCCGTAGAAAATGCCTTTCTGGTGGGGGTTTTCGCCGTAGCGGCAAACCTGGCCCTGCGGAACAGACAGCTGGAAATGATCTTTCTCCTCTTCGTTGCGCAGCCACCAGGAAGCGATGGCCACGTCGTAGTGGGCGCAAACTTCAAAAGCTTTCGCGGCGAAGTTCCTGCGTTGCTCCAGCGTAGTGGCGCCTTTTCCGTCTACCAGCGCTTTCTCAAGGTCAGCATACTGGTTTTTGGAAGCCACGATCACCACGTCTTTATAGTTCTTACCAGCGGCACGGATCAGGGAAACGCCGCCGATATCGATCTTTTCGATGATGGCTTGTTCTTCGGTAGTGCTTTTAACAGTTTCTTCGAAGGGATAGAGGTCTACGATCACGAGGTCTATCTCGGGAATTTCGTACTGGGCAAGCTGCTCCAGGTCCTGCGGATTTTCCCTGCGGGCGAGAATGCCGCCAAACACTTTAGGGTGGAGGGTTTTAACACGGCCGCCCAGGATGGAGGGATAAGCGGTGAGGTCTTCCACGGCCACGCATTTCACACCCAGCTCTTCGATGAACTTCTGCGTTCCGCCGGTAGAGTAGATGGTTACGCCTTGCTGGCCCAATGTTTTAACGATATTCTCCAGGTTGTCCTTATAGAAAACGGAGATCAAAGCTGATTTGATTTGCTTTTGCATGCACAGTAATAATTAGAGATTTACAACAAAGGCTCCTTGCTCCGGAACCGAAAAGCAGCGCAAAGGTAGTTCGTTGCAGGCATTTTTCCACTTCCTGATCTGGAAAGCTGAACACGACGCGTCAAAAATGAGCATGTCGTATGTAAAAAATTCCTGCAACCGGCTGATATCGACCTTCGGAGTATGTGACAACAATATGTAATTTATTTTGATCTTTTTTGACAGGGGCGGCGCATGCTGCAGGTTGCCGGTGAGCACCAGCAGGCGTTTGTTCCCCAGGCTCACCAGGCAACCTCCCCGGATATACGAAAGATGGAATGAGCCGTTGTCGGGAAGATCATGCGTGCGCCGGCCGTTGTTGCCCGTAAGCGTAATATGTTTCCTTGTATGCCCTGAATCCTGCTGCCAATGCAGGCTGCAAGCCATGATGATCTTCTTCACGCCCAGTTCCGGCTGCGATATGGATAGCTGCGGATGTTCCAGCCCCGCGCTGTCTCCCACCCTGAAACTTCCTCTCCCCGCGATATATTCAACAGCCGTCTGCTTCGGAAGGTTGTATATCACCAGCCGTTGTTGCTGCCGCCACTGGATACGCTGCCAGGCCCCGAGGCCCGTGAAAGCCGCCATCCATCCCAAAGCCCACCACAGGGCTCCTTTTTTCTTCAGCAACAATGCCGCCAGGCAGGCCACTGTAAAGCCGTACAGCAGGAACATCCCGGTCATGTTCATCCGGATGCCGCTCACTACCGCTCCCGGGATACTGTCCACCCACCGGATAACCGAGTTCATGGCGAAAATGCCGTATTCCAGTCCTTTCCCTGCAAAAGCCGCCACCACCGGCATTTCCGCAATCGCCATCAATACGATCTCGCCATACAGCAGCACGGTGGATAAAGGCACGGCCACCACGTTGGCCAGCAGAAAATAATTCGGGAACTGGCGGAAATAGAACAGGCAAACCGGCCAGGTGAAAGCCTGCGCTGCCAGCGAGACGGCCACCATCTGCCAAAGGTTGTCCGGCCATTTCCACCGGATCATCCACAGGTCGTACAGCGGCTGGTAGCAGATCACAATGCCCGCCACGGCGAGGAACGACAGCTGGAAACCCGCATCCACGAGGAAAAAGGGATTGTAGCACAACAACACGAAAGCTGCGGCCGCAAGCGTGTTATAGATATTGGAATGCCTGGCGATCACAAACTGCCCCAATGCAATGGTGGTGAACATCACGGCGGAACGCAGCACGGAAGCGGAAGCGCCCGTCAGCAAAGAAAATCCCCAGAGCACCGCGATAAGCACGAATGCTTTCAGCAGGTCCGCCCAGCGCCGGCGCGGCAACCATTTCAGCAGCTGCAGCAAACTCACGTAGATCAACCCGAGGTGCAGCCCGGAAATGGCAATGATATGCACTACGCCTGTATTCGTATATGCTTGTACGATATCTGCATCCAGCTCGTCGCGGTAGCCGATCAGCAGGGCCTGCGCCACACCGTATTCTTCTTTTCCCGGGATATATTTTTTTAAGGTGTTCAATGCATACTGCCGCGCCGCGGATAACCAATGCCCTGAAAGGTTTCCGCCATTGCCTGGCAGTTTCCGCCAGGCAGAATCGCTGAGGAATGCCTGGTGGTAAATATTCCGGTAGCTGCAATATCGCGCATAATCGAAGGCCCCGGGGTTGCCGGAACTCCTTATCCGTTGCGGTTCCCCGCGGAACATCAGCCGGCTTCCGTAACCCAGCTGCGGCGTATCCCTGAAATACAGGAGAACCCTTCCCCGCACTGCTTTCCATTTCCTCTCATGCGCCAGCACCACTTCTACCTCTGCTTTCCATGAGCGCCTTTTCTTTACCGGCGGCTCTTTCAGCACGGCCACGTAATACATGCTGTCTTTTATATGATGGCCAAGCCAGCTGCTGTGGCGCTTTACATCGTATGTGCATGCCAGCGTCATCCCCAGGCAGCATACAAGCGCCAGCACCGCCGCGCCCCGGTAATGCCGCCAGGCAAAACGTTTCTGAATGCTGAAAAATGAAGGTACCACCCACACCAGCGCGCAAACGATCATACACTCCCATGGGATCAGCGGGTAATACATCCCGGCTGTAATGCCTGCCGCGAAAGGCAGCAGCAATCGAAGGAAGGGCGCGGTGCGCCACAGGTTAACAAACATCGGTTACAAACAATGATACTTCCTAAATGTAGGAAATAAAACAAGCCGCTCCTTTTTTGGAAGCGGCTTGTTGTGATATTTTTTTTGACCTGTTTATTTGCTCAGGTGCATGCTTCTTTCTTTGTAAAGCGTGCGGAAGTAAGGGTCGCGGAGGTCTTTGATGAAGCGGATGGCTTCGCCGGTAGACTTCATTTCGGGACCCAGCTCCTTGTTCACACCGGGGAACTTGTTGAAGGAGAACACCGGTTCTTTGATCGCAAAGCCTTTCAGCTTTTTCTCGATCTTGAAATCGGTGAGTTTATTGTGACCGAGCATCACTTTGGTAGCGATGTTCAGGTAAGGCACCTGGTATGCTTTGGCAATGAAAGGAGTGGTGCGGGATGCGCGCGGGTTGGCTTCGATCACGAACACCTGCCCGCCCTTGATGGCGAACTGGATGTTGATCAATCCGCGGATGTCCAGCGCACGGGCGATCTTCTCCGCATAATATTCCATGGTGGTCACGATCAGCTGGCTGAGGTTGAACGCAGGCAGCACGGCGTTACTGTCGCCGCTGTGAATGCCCGCGGGCTCAATGTGCTCCATCACGCCCATCACGTGAAAGTTCTCCCCGTCGAAGATGGCGTCTATCTCGGCTTCCTGGCAGCGGTCCAGGAAGTGGTCGATCAGAATCTTGTTGCCGGGCAGGTGCTTCAGCAGGCTGAGCACAGATGCTTCCAGCTCTTCTTCGTTGATCACGATACGCATGCGCTGGCCGCCCAGAACGTAGGAGGGGCGCACCAGTACGGGGTAACCCACTTCTTTCGCCACTTCAATGGCATCGTCTGTATTAAATGCGGTGCCGTATTTCGGGTAAGGGATGCCCAGCTCCTTCAGCAGGTCGGAGAAGCGGCCGCGGTCTTCGGCGATGTCCATATTATCGAACGATGTGCCGATGATGCGGATGCCTTTTTCGGTCAGCCTCTTGGCGAGCTTCAGCGCCGTCTGGCCGCCGAGCTGCACGATCACGCCCTCGGGCTTTTCCAGCTCGATGATCTCCCAGAGATGCTCCCAGAACACGGGTTCGAAGTAGAGTTTATCCGCCATGTCGAAGTCTGTAGACACCGTTTCGGGGTTACAGTTCACCATGATGGCCTCGTAACCGCACTCCTGGATGGCTTGCAGGCCATGGGTGCAGCAGTAGTCGAACTCAATACCCTGGCCGATCCTGTTGGGGCCGGAACCGAGCACGATCACTTTCTTTTTATCGGAAGGGATGCTTTCGTTTTGCGTATCGAATGTGGAATAGAAGTAAGGCGTTTTGGCCTCGAACTCTGCGGAACAGGTGTCCACCATCTTGTAAGTGCGGGTAATACCGATGGCTTTACGTTTCTCGTACACTTCCTCTTCTTCGCAGTTGGTGAAGATGAGCGCCAGCTGTTTGTCGGAGAAGCCCATTTCCTTGGCTTCCTTCAGCATGGAAGCAGGTACGGAATCGAGATCATGCTCCATCAGCTGTTTTTCCAGCGTTACGATGTCGTTGATCTGGTGCAGGAACCAGCGGTCTATCTGCGTGGCCTGGTGGATGGACTTCACGGACATCCCTTCCATGAGCGCGTCTTTGATGCGGAAGATGCGGTCCCAGGTGGGGCGCTTCAGCTTTTCGATCAATTGTTCGCTTTTCATGAGCGATTTACCGTAGTAGCCAAGGCCTACAGCTTCGTTCTCCAGGCTCTGGCAGGCTTTCTGGATGGCTTCGGGGAAAGTGCGGCCGATGGCCATTACTTCGCCTACCGATTTCATCTGCAGGCCGAGGGTATCGTCAGCTCCTTTGAATTTATCGAAGTTCCAGCGCGGCATTTTTACGATCACGTAATCCAGCGCGGGTTCAAAATATGCGGAAGTGGTGCGGGTGATCTGGTTTTCCAGCTCATCCAGGGTGTAGCCGATCGCGAGTTTGGAAGCGATCTTGGCGATGGGGTAACCGGTTGCCTTGGATGCAAGAGCGGAAGAGCGGCTTACGCGGGGATTGATCTCGATGGCGATCAGCTCTTCATTTTCAGGGTTCATCGCGAACTGTACGTTACAGCCGCCCGCGAAGTTGCCCAGCTGGCGCATCATCATGATGGCCTTGTTGCGCATATCCTGGAAAGCGGTGTCGCTCAGGGTCATGGCCGGGGCCACGGTGATGGAGTCTCCCGTGTGGATGCCCATCGGGTCGAGGTTTTCGACGGTACAGATGATCACCACGTTGTCGTTCATGTCGCGCAGCAGCTCCAGTTCGTATTCTTTCCAGCCGAGCACCGCTTTTTCCACGAGCACTTCGTGAACGGGTGAGGCTTTCAGGCCACGGTCCAGCGCCTCATCCAGGTCTTCCTTGCCATGTACGAAACCGCCGCCGGTGCCGCCGAGGGTGAAGGAAGGACGAATAACGAGGGGGAAACCGATCTCCTGGGCAAATTCCTTGCCTTCGAGCAGGGAGTTGGCCGTGCGCGCAGGCGCCACGGGTATACCCAACTGGATCATCCACTGGCGGAACTGTTCGCGGTCTTCAGCTTTGTCGATGGCTTTGATGTCCACACCAATCAGCCTCACATTATTCTTTTCCCAGATACCCAGCTCATCCACCTCTTTACAGAGGTTGAGGGCCGTTTGCCCGCCCATGGTGGGAAGTACGGCATCGATCTCGTGCTCTTCCAGTATCTGTTCAATGCTTTCCACGGTGAGGGGCAACAGATATACCTTGTCAGCCATCATAGGGTCCGTCATGATCGTTGCGGGATTGCTGTTGATCAGGATCACTTTAATCCCTTCTTCCCTGAGCGAACGCGCCGCCTGGGAGCCGGAATAGTCAAATTCACAGGCCTGACCAATAATAATGGGACCGGAACCGATAATGAGAACTGATTTGATAGATGTGTCTTTGGGCATCTTTTTTTATTAGCTGTTGTTAATGAAAAAACCATGCGATTTTCCAGCGCGAAGCGAACTAAAAAATCGTGCAAAGTTACGGGAATAATTAATTATTCACCGGAGAAATTTAAGATGCCGGGTAGAAATTATCGGTGTGGGTTTATTTTATATTTAAATAATTCTCAATTCCTTACTCATTCGCGGTGGCGTAGACGTACACGAGTTTCCACTCGCCGTCCACCTTCTGGAACTCGAAGTCTTCGATCGTGGCGGAATCTTCGTCCACCATCGTTCTGTCGTCGTCGCTGAGTGTTTTGCGCGCGCGGAGCAGGCCATATTTATTGATGAATTCGTCTTTGGCCGGCAGGTCCAGGTAACCGGAGAAAAACCCGGGGAACTCCTGGCGGCCGATGGTCTGCACGGCAGTGTCCGCGAGGTTCTTTTTAACGACGAGCGGGAACTCGATGTATTCGCACACGGCGTTATAGTCTTTTTTGACGATGGCGGTGTAGAGTTTTTTCCAGAATACTTCAAATTCCTTTACTTCTGGAGCGGAGGCCGGTTGGGCTTTTACCACCAGCAGGAACAGGCACGTGGCCAGGGATAGCAAGGCTCTTTTCATAGTTCCAGGGATAGTTTATTATAAATAAAGAAATGCTAATATATGTAATTATGGGGTAAAAAGGAAGTTTCCGGGCAGGGATTTTTCCGGATTCGCGAAAATATTTTCCCGATATGCGCTGATTATGAAGGTTGGGCAGGGTATTTTTGTGGTATCATCCCGGCTTGTTAACATCAGAAACCCCGTTGTGATTTGCTTTCAATTTAACTGGTATCTAAGTTCTTACACCTGTGATGACCCTGGGATGCTGTTGCCGCTGGCAGCGGCATCTTTTTTTTGGGATGGTCTTATTATGAACGGGTCAGCTCTCTCAGCCTGGAAATTTCCACCAGCGCCCTGTTGTAATCTTCCAGCAACTTATAGTATTTGTCTTTCCAGCTTTCTATTTCCGGTGCTTCGGGATCGTTTTCGTCCACATGGTTGGCGCCCAGGAAGTCTTTGGCGCTGATCTCCAGTACCAGGCATACTTTCTTCAGCTGCTCGGGGGTGAACACAGGTTTTTCTATCAGGTTGTACAACGCGCGGCGGCTGAGGTTCATCCGGTTGGCCAGGCGGGTTTTGTTGAGCCCCTTTTCTTCTATCAGCTCATCCAGGCGGTGCCCCTGGTGCAGGTCCGTGGCGGGCTGGGAAGGCACGCGGCGGGGGTGCGTCCAGGCATAGAATTCATCGAGGGTGATGCCGAGCAGGTTGCAGAATTCCTGGAGCTTGGTCCTTTTAATGGCCTCCTGCCGGAAGTAATAATGGGCGATCTGGTTGGAAAAATGCGCCTTCCGCGCGAAATCCAGGATCTTCATGTGTTTGTCCCGCACGATCTGTTTTAAACGGGCGCCCTCGTGAATAATATTTTTGGGAATTAAATCCACTGTAAATAATTTTTATTATACTTGTAACAGGTGTCAATAAATAGTGTGATGCTTCTATTATCAATATAACATTTTTATTGACATTTTGAGAAAACTTGAATCAAAATGACAAATTTAACTGCTAATGGAAACAAACCAACTTTCATCCAACAACCTCCTGCTGGACCTGCATGCTGAGATGGTCCAGCTGCCAAAAAGCTTCCGGGACCGCGTATGTAAGGAATGCGGCTGGAGCGAGGCGACCTTTTACCGGAAAGCGAAGGGTACTTATCCCTTCAGCAACGCGGAACGGGATAAGATCCTGGCCGTTGGGGACGGCCTGCTGAAGCGTATCCGGGAAAGGAGCAACAAATACCGGGGGCGTTAAACTGCACAACAGCGTAAACATTCACCCCGGTACGGGCAATTTTTCAGGCCAACCCCGCTTATTTCAAAATCCCAAACCTCCACCATGCTAAACACTGAAACCAACCTCAAAACCCTTATCGCCGGTTTTATCCGGCGAATGCACGCCGAGTCGGGCGAATCTATCAGACATATTACGGTCACCGTTCACGGCCGGCAGGAACATTTCGAGCCGGACCGGCGCATCCAGCACCTTGCAGCGGAAAACACGCCGGGCGTGGCCACCATTTCTTACCAGGAAATGTCGCTGGAAGGGCCGATCGACAATCTTGTAGTGTTCATCGCCTCCAGCAGGCGGCCCATGAGACTGTAACAGGCGCGGCGCTTAAAAGCATTACTGTTATCGCTGCACAACCCTGCGGGTGTATGCCCGCATCCCTATCCCCATTTTGAACGTCAGGGGCATCCCGGATCTGATTCCGGTTTGATGCCCCTGCTTTTATATGCCCGCTTTTTTGCCGATCGAAAGGTCCGCAAATCTGCCTGCGCGGCCACCGGCTGAAAAAGATATTAACTAAACTCTTCGTTATTTAAAACTAAACACTTAGTTTTATGGAAACGAACAGCTATGCTCCGCAGATCTTCGACATTACTATTGCTGCTTTGCAGCACCTTTGCCGCTTTTGGGCAAGACCAGTACGACAAAGCCATGCTGATGGATTATTTCCAGGAACAGCAGTACGACAAAGTGATCGCCTATATGGAAGGGACCGTGAAACCTGTGCATGTGAACGGTCTTGCCGTGCTGGCCAACGCCTACCTGCAGAACGGGCAAACGGCGGATGCGGAAAGAACTTACCAGCGCGTGCTCGAAAAAGATTCCAACAATATCGCCGCCCTGCAACAGCTGGGTAATATCGCCCGGGCCCAGCAGCAGTACGTAAACGCGATCACCCATTATTCGAAGCTGGTGGCATTGCGCCCGGATAATGCCATCTATTATAAACAGCTCGCCAACGCGGCCGCCAACATTACCGGCTTGCAGGATACTGCTTTCGCACTCATGAAAATTTCGTATAGCCTTAACCGGAAAGACGCTTCCGTGGTGACCTTTCTTGCCGAGGAATACCTGGACCGCAAGGATTACCTGCATACAGACAGCGTGCTGCAACAATATTACCAGTTCGATTCCACCAATACCTTGGTAGTGGCCGCGCTCGTCAAATCCTCCTACCAGCAGAAAAAATACCGGGAGGTGGTGACCTATGGAGAACAGCTGATCAATGCCAATTCCGTACACTCGTTCGCATACCTCTGCCTCGCGGTGTCGCATTATTCACTGGACCACTACGACAGCACGATCAGGGTATATGATAAAATGATGGAACTGACGCAAAGCGAACCTGAAACATTGAAGTATTATGCTGCGCTGTCGTACGCCAAACTCAAACAATACAACAAAAGCAACGAGATGCTGGAACAATGCATCTCTTCCGCCAAAAGCCGCTCGCTGGACGCATATTACACAGCGCTGGCCAGCAATTTCGAAGAAATGAAACAGTACCGCTCCGCCATTGCCCACTACGACACGGCTTATTACCTCTTCAAAGACCCTATGCGCCAGTACGGCATTGCGCGCATCTACGACCAGTATGTGCAGGACCCGCAGAAAGCGAAAAGATATTACCAGCTGTTCCTGAAAAACGCGAAACCCGGAAGCAAAAATGAAAAAGACATCCAGACTTATGTGAAGGAACGGGTAAAGAGCCTTTAAAACATCCTTACACTTATTCTTTGAAACCCGGCTCCTGTGGCCGGGTTTTTATATTCCAATTTGAATTAATTCAACGTTATTCTGACATTATTTGATATTGTTCAATCTTAAATCATTAAATTTAAGCCCCGTTAAAAAACCGATAACAAATAAATCTTTTTGGGAATCATGTCGTACCCATACCAACTCAAGAGCTTCGAAGAATACCAGCAGGCCTGGCAGCACAGTGTAACTGATCCGGAAGGATTCTGGGCCAACGTGGCCGATCATTTTTACTGGCGCCGTAAATGGGACAAAGTGCTGGAGTGGGATTTCAAGAAACCGGACGTGAAATGGTTTTCGGGCGCCCGCCTCAACATCACTGAAAACTGCCTGGACAGGCACCTGGGCACGCTGGGCAACCAGCCGGCCATTATCTGGGAGCCGAATGACCCGGAAGAAAGGCACCGCATTCTTACTTACAGGGAATTATATAACAAGGTTTGCCAGTTCGCCAATGTGCTCAAGAACAACGGCGTGAAAAAAGGCGACAGGGTCTGCATCTACATGGGCATGATCCCCGAGCTGGCCATTGCGGTGCTTGCCTGCGCGCGCATCGGCGCCATTCATTCCGTGGTGTTCGGCGGCTTCAGCGCGCAATCTATTGCAGACCGTATACAGGACGCGCAGGCCACCCTCGTGATCACCTGCGACGGCGCTTTCCGCGGCGCGAAGGACATTCCGCTCAAATCTGTGATAGACGATGCGCTGATGGCCTGCCCTTCCGTGAAAAAAGTGATCGTATGCACCCGCACCCGCACGCCTGTAAGCATGCTCAAAGGCCGCGACGTGTGGTGGGAAGACGAGATCAAACAAGTGGAAACCATGGGCAACCCGCCCGTGCCCGCCGAGGAAATGGAAGCGGAAGACATGCTGTTCATCCTCTACACTTCAGGCTCCACCGGCAAACCCAAAGGCGTAGTGCATACCTGCGCGGGTTACATGGTGTACGCCAACTATACTTTCATTAACTCATTCCAATACAAACCCGGCCAGGTATATTTCTGCACGGCAGACATCGGCTGGATCACCGGTCACAGCTACATCGTGTACGGTCCGCTGAGCGCAGGCGCCACCACCCTGATGTTCGAAGGCGTGCCCACTTACCCTGACGCAGGGCGTTTCTGGGATATCGTGGACAAATTCAGGGTGAACGTCCTGTACACCGCGCCCACAGCCATCCGCAGCCTCATGGGCTTCGGGCTCGGGCCGGTGAATCATAAAGACCTCAGCTCGCTCACCACGCTGGGCACCGTAGGCGAACCCATCAACGAAGAGGCCTGGCATTGGTACAAAGACCAGATCGGGAAAGGCAAATGCCCTATTACCGACACCTGGTGGCAGACTGAAACAGGCGGTATCATGATAGCGCCCATCGCAGGCATTACACCCGAAAAACCAGGCTATGCCACGCTGCCCCTGCCCGGCATACAGCCGATACTGGTGGATGAAACGGGGAAGGAAATAGAAGGGAACGGCGTGAACGGGAACCTCTGCATCAAGTTCCCCTGGCCCGGCATGATCCGCACCACGTACGGCGATCATGAACGTTGCCGCACCACGTATTTCTCCACTTATGAAAATCTCTACTTCACCGGCGACGGCTGCCTCCGCGACGAAGACGGCTATTACCGCATCACCGGCCGGGTGGACGATGTATTGAATGTAAGCGGCCACCGCATTGGCACCGCAGAGGTGGAAAACGCGATCAATATGCACGCGGGCGTTGTGGAAAGCGCCGTGGTAGGCTATCCGCATGAGATCAAAGGCCAGGGCATCTATGCATTCGTGATCGCTGAAAAACAGGTGAAAGACCCGGAGCTTACCCGGAAAGATATCATGCAAACGGTATCCCGCATCATCGGCCCTATCGCGAAACCGGACAAGATCCAGTTTGTGAGCGGCCTCCCGAAAACGCGTTCCGGGAAGATCATGCGCCGCATCCTGCGCAAGATCGCGGAAGGCGAAATGGATAACCTCGGTGATACCACCACCCTGCTCGATCCTGCTGTAGTGGAAGAGATCAAGGCGGGGAAGTTATAAGCACTGACTAAAACTAAAATATAACGGCTGTCGCTTTTTAAGGTGACAGCCGTTTTTCTTATTCTTCCATATCCGTGATGAACCTTAAGGGCGGATCACTACCGGTGTTCCTACTTTCACTACATCATAAATTTCATTGATATCCCCGTTCTTCAGGCTCACGCATCCCAGCGTCCAGTTAATGCGCTGGTCCACGTAATAATCCCTGATACCTGAAGCATACTCCACGCCATGCAGCCCGATGCCGCCGCCGATATCCGCGCCGCGGGATATTTGCCCGTTGGCCTGGCGCTGCTGGAATTTGGAATAGGATTCCGCGTTGGGATAATCCAGCAACAGGAAGCGGCTCCAGCGGTTGTCGTAACGTTTGGCGGAAATGCGGAAAGTGCCGTCGGGCGTACGTTTGTCGCCCTGCATATATTTGTCGGCAGTGGAATTGCTGCCGAACACTACTTTGTAGATCTTGATCAATGTTACGTCTTCATAAACGTACATGCGGTAATCGCTCTTATCGACGAGCAGGAAAACCTTGTCGACATCTATCCTGGAAGGGTTGAGCCTAACGGAATACAGATCGGAAATATTGTGCTCAAACGCAAAAAGCGGTAATACGACAATCAAAAAGCAAAAGCGCCACATGGTAACATAGGTGGTTTATCGAATTCTAGAACGGCGGGTAAAGTGTGAATATTGTGTTAAAAAGAAGAGACGCGCAATTGCGCGTCTCATTCCTGTATTTTTAGTTGGATGTAAAGGATCAGTAGCCGAAGATCTCCTCCAGTGAAACTTTCTGTACATCGCCGTATTTTTTCAGGTCATCGAGGCTCACTTTTTTCTCGGAAGCCAGGATGCAGTAGGAATAAGGCTTACCGGCAATATTTTGCTGATGGAGCTTTTTCACGTCGTCAAATTTCAGGTTATCCACCGTTTCATACACGCTCTTGCGGATATCCGTATCCAGCCCAAGCTTTTGCGCGTTGAGATAGCTGAACACGATGCCGTCCTGCGTGATCCTTTCTGTTTCCAGGTCTTTCTTGAGGCTGCTGCGCGCAGTCTCGAAATTCTTTTCGGATTCGGGGATCGCGTTCAGCAGTTCGTTCATCCCGGCGATCGCTTCATTGATCTTGTCTGCCTGGCTGCCTACATAGGCAAGTACGGCGTAGCGGTCTGTTTTTTTGTTGGGCTGTGCATATACCGCGTAAGTGGAATACGCCAGCGCCTTGGATTCACGGATGGTCTGGAACACGATAGAGCCCATACCGCCGCCGAAGTAATTGTTGAAAAGATTTACCACGGCTGCCTGGCTCGGGTCGTACAGCTCTCCGTTGCGCACCCAGTTCACTTCCGCCTGCACCATGTCGTAGTCTGCAAACAGCACTCTGTTCTGCTGCATAACAGTTTTCTCAAACTTCTGCTGCGGCATGTTTTCTTTGAATGAAGCCGGCTGCTGGTGCAGCTTCGCGATCTTCGCGGATGCGGTTTCCAGCTGATCGGGGCCGTAGTAGATAACAGTATGGCGGTACGAGGGCAGCTCATGCAGGATGGCTACCAGTTCCGCAGCGGTGAGCGCGTTCAGCTCTTCGGTGCTCAGCTGGTTATTGAACGGGTTCCTGGCCCCGTAGGTTGCGTAAGAACGCAGGCCATTGAGTATCTGCGCTTTGTTCAGCTTATTGTCGGCCCGCGCTTTTTGCAGCCTGTTCTTCATGCCGGCCAGCACCTGCTCGTCTGCCTTGCAGTTGTTGATCAGGTGGTCGAACAGTTCAACCGCCTTGTCAAAATTCTCCTGTAAACCGGTGATGGTAATGGTGGTTTCCTCGTTGCCGGGCTGCACGTTAAAGTTGCACGCGATATTGTAGAACTGTTTGCTGATCTCTTCGGAGGAATATTTGTCTGTGCCCAGGAATTGCAGGTACTGCGCGGCCAGCGGCAGCTTTTTGTTGTTCCAGCTGCCCATGTCGAAGCGGTAGTACAAACGGAACAGGCCGTTGTCTTTATTCTGCACATACAGCAGGTCCGCATTGCCGGCCTTCCCTTTCTGAATGTCTTTCCCATAATCCAGCCACTGCGGTTTCACAGGGGTTTCGGGCATGGCGGCTACCTTTTGCAGGAAGTCGGACTGTGCGTTGCGGTTCACTTCCACGGGAGTGATGGGCGGTTTTTCCACTTTCACGATATCCTTGTCTTCGCCTTTGCGTTTGTAGAGAAGCACATAATTGTTGCTGAGATATTTGTTGGCAAAGTCCACGATCTGTTTCTTGGTCACCTTGCTCATGTCGTTGATGTAAGCCACATCGTACAGCCAGTTCTGGCCACGGTGTTTGATAAAGGCGTCCATCAGGCTGTTGGCGCGGTTGCCGTTGCTTTCCAGGCCCTGTATCTCATACAGCTTGAAGTTGTTTACAATAGCGGTGATCAGTTTTTCATCGAATTCGCCTTTGCGGAGGATCTCTACCTGGGCCAACAGGAGGTCTTTCACCTCGTCCAGGCTCTGACCTTGCTTGGCGCGGCCGCTGAGGGCGAATACGGTATAGTCTTTCCAGGGCAGGGTGCTCACACCGGCGCCCAGCACTTTCTGTTGTTTGTTCAGGTTCAGGTCCAGCAGGCCGGCTTTGCCGTTGGAGAGTATCTGCGACAGCACAGTGAGGACCACGGCGTTTTTGGTGTCCAGCGCGCCGGGCATGCGGTAGGCCAGGTTCACGTTCTCAGCGTCAGGGCCGAACACTTCTTTCACGATGGGGCTGGTGATGGGTTTTTCCACCGGGGCTTTGTATTCGGGAACGGGTTTCTTTTGCATGAAAGCAAAAGCTTCATCGATGCGTTTTATCACGTAATCGGGATCAAAATCCCCGGCCATCACGATGGCCATATTGTTGGGAACGTAGTATTCGTTGTAGAATTTGCGGATGGCGACCAGCGAGGGGTTCTTGAGGTGCTCCACGGTACCGATGGTGGACTGCTGGCCGTAGTTGTGCGTGGGGAACAGGGTGGCCAGCATGGTTTCGTACATTTTGCGGCCATCGTTGTCCAGCCCGCGGTTCTTTTCTTCGTACACGGCTTCCAGCTCGGTGTGGAAGATGCGGAACACGGGGTTTTTAAACCGTTCGGCCTGAACGGCCAGGAACTTGTCTACAGCGGTAGACGGGATGTCTTCCTCGTAAACGGTCTCTTCCACCCAGGTATGCGCGTTGGTACCCTGGGCGCCCATGTTGGTCATCATTTTATCGTATTCATTGGCGATCGCGTATTTCGCCGCGAGGCCTGAAACGCTGTCTATCTGGTGGTAAACGGCTTTGCGGGCGTCTGTGCCGGTCGTTTGATTGTATTTATCGTAGAGCGCGGTGATCTGGTCCAGGTAAGGTTTTTCCTTTGCCCAGTCCAGCGAGCCGAAGTGGGTGGTGCCTTTGAACAGCAGGTGTTCCAGGTAGTGCGCCAGGCCGGTATGGTCTTTCGGATCGTTGTTGCTGCCGGCTCTAACGCCGATGAGGGTTTGAATGCGGGGATCTTTTTTATTGACGCTGAGTATAACGGTAAGGCCGTTTTTCAGGGTATAAAAGCGGGCCTGCATGGGGTCGCCGGAAATGTAGCGGTAAGAAAATCCCCCGGAGGAGGCATCTTTCCATTCATGCTTTACCTGGGCGGTTGTTGGCTGGGTGGCAGCCAGCGCCAGGACGAAGAACAGGTTTATAATTCTCATACAGTTGGTTTGAAGATTTCAAACCAAATATAAAAATGCGCGGGCACATTCGGTGCTTAAACCTTGAAAATATGTGCCTGGACTGGATGAGCGGTGAAAAAGGCCTGCTGCAACCGGTTACCTGTAGTACATCAGGCTGGTAGCGAACACGCGGTGGGGTACCAGCGGGCTGGCTGCAGTCTGGAACGTCGAGTCCGTTTTGATGTACAATACGTGATAATGATTGGTAACGTACAGGTTATGATCCCCTCGGTAGGCCTGGAAGAGGCTGTCGGGCATATAAACCAGTGATTCCGTTGCCTGGGGGGCAGGTAATTTGGGTGTGCTTCCGGGGATATTCACTTCGGATTGGGGGTTCGGGGCTCCGCTCAGTTCCGTAGGATTGGCCGGTAATTTCAATTTGCTTGCATGCATCAACACTATTCCACTCACTACAGCAACAAACGACAAGATGGATCGCATACTTCTCAAGTTTGGTTGTGTACAGTTTTAATAGGATAACTTAAACCATAGGATTGTTACCCAACCTATTCATATATTTTATTTCCTGGTTTCCATACTTTTTGCTTCTATACGGTTCTGTAAAGGTAAGTATTAGAATCCGTTAAACCGAAAACCGACTGAAAAAGGGTACTGTTCAAGGCCGTAATCGTGTAACGGGGTCAGCGCAAAATTACTGTAGAGCTTAATGGGCCCGTAGGCTACTTCACCAGTAAGTCCGAACCTCCATTTATTCAGGCTGAAATCGTCAGTCAATCTTACTTTGCCCCGTTCCTCGCTCACCTGTTTGGTACGGGATTTAAGCAGGTAACCGCCCTGAACGCCTAAACTTACTTCAAAACTCCTGCCAGGTCTTGCAGGATTGGAATTAAAGTTCAGCATGAGCGGGATGGACAGGTATTGCGCATATAATTTATTCTTGGAAAAATTCACCGAATCTCGGATAACAGTGGTGGAGTAACCTGGTACATACGTGATGTTGCGGGCGAAGCGGTAGTTGTTCATCTCCAGGCCCAGCGCGTATATCAGGTTAAGCTTATGTTTCCGGATGTTCAGCCTTTGCATGATCACCCACACGTTGAAGTTGATGGATTTGGCGGGCATCACCTTGAATTCCGCGGGCGTGAGCGGTTCACTGGCCATGCGGGGGGCAAAGCTGTTGAGGGCCGCGCCTGAATAATCGAAGCTTTTGTTGGCGTAGGCCTGGCTGTAACTCACGCCGGGATAGTACTGTGCGCCGCCCGGGTGCAGGGACATGATCATGGCGGCGGGATAATCGCTTTTGTCCCGGTAATTATTAAAGCCAAGGTCCAGCACCAGCCACTTGGTATGCAGGTTCTTTTTCAGCTTCTGGCGCGCATAGGCTGTATCCTGGTAGGCTTTGAAAACACTCTTCCCTTCGGCAGTTTTACCCTTTACGATGATCAATCCCTTGATCTGTATGGTATCTATGGCCGCCTGCTGGGCAAAAGCGCCCGCAGACAGGAAGATCGTAAAAAAGGTGAGTAAAATTCTATACTTCATATGACTCTGCCATTTATGACGGTCCATTATTTATTCCTTTTTCTTGAAAATAGCTTCGCCACATTCGTGACTTTATCCAGCACCCTGCTTTCCAGCCCGTTGCCGGTTACGGACATGATCAGCTCCCCGGGCTCCTGCGCAGGCGGCGGAGTAGCCAGTGTGGCGGCTGCCTGGATATCGATGGACGGCTTGTTGTTCATGGCCAGTACCGTTTCACTTTCTTTTACTTTCGGAACGCTGGTGGTCAGGTCCGCGTTAACTGCCTGGCGGGTGGCGGGTTCAGGGGCAGCCTGCGTGCGGATGCTGGAAAGGTCCGCTGCTATGGCAGCCCGTTCCGCTTCCCGGGTCCCGTTCAAAGTAGTTTCGGTATTGGCAGTATTATCGGTGGAAGCCTGCGCCAGCACGGGGGAAGCAGCGGGCGGGGCGGTATTTTCCCTTTCAGCCGGAGCCTGCCCGGTTGTTTTATTCTGCGCCAGCGCGGGAGACGACGCTGCGTTCTCCGGAACCGGTTGTGTACCGGCTTTATTTTCCGGCGCCGCGGGGGCGGTTGGCCCGGCTGGCTGATTATTAGCGGCGGTAGTGGCAGGGGTGGCCGCTTCATCCTGCGTAAAGGAGTTCCTTAACAGGAAAAGCGCGCCGGCAAGCATGGCTGCAGCTGCCCACCAATAAGCGGGGCGCATGCGAACCGTGCGGGCGGTATGGCGGTAAAGCACTGATTTGTTCTCAAAACGAACCGAAAGATCCGGCTCCAGGCGCGTTTTCTCCCACACGGCCAGTTCCTGCCGGAGCTGCGGATGCGCATCCATAAAGCTCTCCAGGTCCCTGGCCGCCTGGGGGCTCAGCTCGCCGTCCATATAACTAAGCAGCTGGCTTTCGAAGTTCTCTTCCTGCGCCTGGCTGCTTTTATAAAGGCTGGCCTTATTGCTGAAAACGACGGCTTCCGGCTGGAGGCGGGTAGCCATCAGTTGGTCCAGCTCGGCACGGAGGTGCGGATGCTGGTCAAGGAAAAGTTCCAGCGCAACGGCCTCTTCCGGCGTCAGTTCCCCGTCTACATAACTGTAGAGATACTCCTCGTAGTTTGATATGTGAATGTCGATTGACATAAAGTGCTGATTTTGAATACCTTTTTTCTAAATCACGTTTTCCATTTTCACCAGATATTCCTTCAGGTGGGCTCTTGCCCGGTGCAGGTATACTTTCACCTGCGAGGGGTTGAGCTTCATGATCTCGCCTATTTCTTCATAGGTGTATCCTTCATAGTCCTTCAGGACTATCAGGGACCGCTGTACGTCGCTGAGGCGGTTGAGCGCCTTTTCTATAATGGCCCTGGCATTGTGTATCTTCTGGTCCGTCACCTTCGCCTCTTCCCGGAACTCCTCCACCAGCGACACTCTTTTCACCTTCCTCACATGATCGATCATATTATGGTACGCTACGGTAAACAGGTAACTTTTGGCCTTTTCAAAAGGCACATCATTACAATGTTTCCATAATATTTCAAACGCATTCTGTACCACATCCCTGGCATCTTCCGCATTTTCCAGGTTTTTGACTATAAAACGGAAGAGATTATCGCTATACAGATCCACGCATTTGTTGTACTCCTTTTCCGTCATCCGGCGATAGGTTCTTTAGAGTGCTAATTTCCGACAAATTGTTGAATAGCGCCGACTTTCCCTTCGGATGGGGACCGGACCGGCCGATATATCACCAGTTTCATGACAGAAATTCCACCATACGCCACGCTTTTTACGATTCCCCGCTCAGCAACAACCAGGGCATCAGCGCACCTTAGGCGGCGCCTGACGGGCATCCGGCCTCCAAAACAGCCCTGAAAAGGCCGGGAGGCAGAAGGCGGACAGAGCATACCACCGGATCATGGGGCGAACAGTACTTTCGTCATAATCTACCGTCTATGATAATTGTATGACGCAAACCGGCAAACAAATGTTACACCTCCGTCAAACTTTTTATCCTTCCCGGATTTACCCGGCCCACCCTTTGCAATCCTTGATACATTTATTGCCCTAACTTTGTTAGTGACAGACCAAAACACTCAAAATCATGAACCAAAATTTCATCAAACGTTTACAAACCGAGCTGGATGAAATCAATACTGCCGGGCTGTATAAGCGGGAAAGGATCATTACCTCGGAGCAGGGCGCGGAAATTACCGTGGGTGGTAAGACCGTGATCAACCTCTGCGCCAACAACTACCTGGGCCTTTCCTCCCACCCCAAAGTGGTGGCGGCAGCGAAAGAAGCCATAGACACCCATGGCTACGGCATGAGCAGCGTCCGCTTCATTTGCGGCACGCAGGACATTCACGCCGAGCTGGAGCAAAAAATATCTAAATTCCTCGGAACGGAAGACACCATTCTCTACGTGGCTGCCTTCGACGCCAACGGTGGCGTGTTCGAGCCCCTGTTCTCCGAGCAGGACGCCATCATTTCCGACGCCCTCAACCATGCCTCCATTATAGACGGCGTACGCCTCTGTAAAGCCCAGCGCTTCCGCTACGAACACAACAACATGGCAGACCTGGAAGCCAAGCTCAAAGAAGCCGCCGGCGCGCGCAGCCGCATTATCGTGACAGACGGCTCTTTCAGCATGGACGGCACCATTGCCCAGCTGGACAAGATCTGTGACCTGGCCGATAAATACGACGCCATCGTGATGAGCGACGAAAGCCACAGCAGCGGCTTCCTCGGTAAAACGGGCCGCGGCACCCACGAATACCGCGGGGTAATGGGCCGGGTAGACATCATTACCGGCACCCTCGGCAAGGCCCTGGGCGGTGCTTCCGGCGGTTTCACCAGCGGTAAGAAAGAGGTGATAGACATGCTCCGCCAACGCAGCAGACCCTATCTTTTTTCCAATTCCGTAGCTCCCAGCATCGTGGGCGCCTCCATCGCCGTGCTGGACATGCTGAGCGAAACCACCGAGCTGCGCGATAAACTCGAATTCAATACCCGTTATTTCCGGGAAAAAATAACCGCCGCCGGCTTCGACATTAAGCCCGGCGACCATCCCATCGTTCCCGTTATGCTCTACGACGCCAAGCTGAGCCAGGACTTTGCGGACAAGCTGCTCCAGGAAGGTATCTATGTGATCGGGTTCTTCTACCCCGTGGTGCCCAAAGGCCAGGCCCGCATCCGCGTACAGCTGAGCGCCGCGCATACACAGGCCCACCTGGACAAGGCGATTGCCGCCTTCACCAAGATCGGGAAAGAACTGGGCGTGCTGAAAACCGCCGCTGCTGTTTAAATTGTACCATCCGCCCCGGTGCTGAACTGATATGATATTACCGCGAGAACCCTATCATGTTGGAAGGAATTCTACGGTTCCGGGTGGTTGTCTGAAGCGACCAAGCTTATAAATGTTCAAATAGTACCAGGTATATTCCAGGATGACGGGCAGAAACAAATGCCCGTCATTCTTTTTTATGGCGGCTTACCGTACTTTTGCCCCGTCAACAAAAAACGTATACTGATGAAATTGTCCGGCCTGCTGCTGCTGACCATCGCCATCCTTTTCGGCGCCTGCTCACCCAACAACGTGAAAGATGCGAAAGAATGGGAGAAATATTTTACCAAACACAAGCTGGAAGGCACTTTCATGATGTTCGACAATGGCCAGGGCTCCTTTAGGGTATACAATATAGACCGGGCCAAACAGCGCTTCACGCCGGCTTCCACCTTCAAAATATTCAACGCCCTCACCGCGCTGCACACCGGGGCGGCCAGCGATACCAATATGGTCATCAAATGGGACAGCATTTACCGGCCGGATACTATCTGGAATCGTGATATGAGCATGGCAGAGGCTTTCCGCGTTTCTTCCGTACCTTATTTCCAGGAGATCGCCCGCCGCATCGGCAAGGATACCATGCAACGCTGGCTGGATTCCGTAGGTTATGGCAACAAAAAGATCAGCAGGATCGATACTTTCTGGCTGGACAACTCCCTCCAGATATCGCCCGACGAGCAGCTGGGCTTTGTAAAACAATTGTATTTCAACCAGTTGCCTTACCAGAAACGCGCGCAGCAACTGGTTTGCGGCATGATGATCCGGGAAAAGACCCCTAAATACATCCTGGCCTGGAAAGGCGGCTGGGGCCGCACCGGCAATAAACACATCGGCTGGATGGTTGGCTGGGTGGAAGAAAACCTTCACCCGACCTTCTTTGTGCTGAATTTCGAAACGGAAGACCCGAACCCCGATATCCAAGGGCTGCAAATGGAGCTGACCCGCGGCATTCTCACCGAAGAAGGCTTTTTCAAAGGCGAAAAATAGGCTGCTGTTAAAAAACTCCTAAATCATTTCAAAACACCCTTGTAATACGTTATAAAAAAATTATTTTTGAAACTGCTCCCCGGCCTGAGCCGGGGTTGCTGTTTTAACCATGTTAAGATTTCAACATACTGAATACCTGTGGGCCTTCGTCCTGCTGATCGTTATTTTGCTCGCCTTCGCCTGGGTTACCTGGTGGAAGCGCCGTTCCATACGCCGTATAGGCGATCCTGTTATGGTGGAAAAGCTCTTCAGCGGATACTCCCGGCGGCTCTTCACTTTCAAGTTCCTCCTGCTGTTCACCGCCTTCTTTTTCGGCGTGATCGGCCTGGCCAATCTCCAGAAAGGCAGCCGCGTGGATAAGATCACGCGCAAAGGCGTGGATGTGATCATTGCGCTGGACGTGAGCAAAAGCATGCTGGCCACGGACGCGAAGCCGGACAGGCTCACGCGCGCCAAGCAGCTGGTCACCAAACTGATGGAAAAGCTGGACAACGACCGGGTAGGCCTGGTGGTGTTCGCCGGCAACGCTTACCTGCAAATGCCGCTTACCATCGACTATTCCGCCGCCCGCATGTACCTGGGCAGCATAACCCCGGACCTTATCCCACGCCAGGGCACGGAGATCAACGAAGCCATCCGCGTGTCCGACGAAGCATTTAATAAAAAAGAACGCAAACATAAGGCCCTCATTATTATTTCAGACGGCGAAGACCATAACGAAGGCGCCATCAACGAAGCCAAAAAAGCGCTGGAGAACGGCGTGGTGATCAACACCGTCGGCATCGGCTCCCCCACCGGCTCGCCCCTACCCGATCCCGAAACAGGCGGGCTGAAAAAAGACAATGAAGGCAATACCGTCGTATCCAAGCTCAATGAAGACGCGCTCAAATCCCTTGCTTCCACCGGCAAAGGCATGTACCTGCACCTGATGAACAATACAGACGAGGTGGTGGATGCGCTGGCGGACAAGATCGACAAGATGGAGCAGAAGGAGTTCGGCGAAAACGTGTTCACCGATTACAACAGTTATTTTCAATACTTCCTGGGCATCTGCCTGATACTGATATTGCTGGAGTTCTTTGTGCCGGAAGGCAGGAAGAAAAAAGCAGATGACGCAGCATTGCCAGGTCTTAAAACCGCGGAAGCAGCATGAAGAAACACATTTTTCATATAACCATTACCGTTATATCGCTCCTGTTAGTACAGGCAGGCGCGTTTGCGCAGGAAGGCACCAGCAAACTGATCCGCCAGGGCAATGCCCAGTACAAAAAGCAGCAGTACGCCGATGCCGAAGCCAGCTACAAAAAGGCGCTGGAACGGAACAACAAATCCATAGAAGGCAACTACAACCTGGCTAATTCCCTCTACGAACAAAAACGTTTCGACGCCGCGCGCCAGCAATATGCCAACACCATCAAAACCGCCACAGGAAAGGATGTGAAGGCAGATGCAAGCTACAATATCGGCAACACTTTCATGGAGGATAAAAAGTGGGAAGAAAGCATCAAAAGCTACAAGGCTTCCCTCAAAGCCAACCCCCACGATGAACAGGCCCGCTACAACCTCGCCTATGCCCAGGCCATGCTGAAAAAACAGCAGCAGCAGGGCGGCGGCAAAGACAATAAAGAGAACAAGGACAAGCAGAAAGATCAGAAAGACAAGAAGGACCAGGATAAAAAAGACCAGCAGAAGCAGGATCAGAAACAAAACCAGGACGAGAAAGAGCAGGACAAAGAACAGCCGCAGCCTAAGCCCAGCAAGCTGTCGCCCGAAGAGGCCAAACGTCTTTTGCAGAACCTTGCCCAGCAGGAAAAAAAGCTGCAGGAAGATAAAATGAAGAAGGTGAAAGGCACGCCGGGCAGCGTGGAGAAAGATTGGTAATTAACGCTTGAGCAGCATAAAAAATAGAACCGCCCCGGGTAAACCGGGGCGGTTTCTTATTTCTACTTTCCTTTCCAAATAAAGAAACGCGTTCACCTAAAAACGCGTCTAAAGCATGGGTTCCGTTAAAACGTGGTGTAAAATTACTTCGCAAATATCCTCCCCGTTTGGACAAAGGGAAGATTAACTGGTATTATTTGAACATTGTTTCCCGAAATTCGTGCGGCGAGGTGCCGGCATGGTTCCGGAAAAAACGGCTGAAATAGGCCGGGTCCTCGAACCCCAGCTCATAACAGATCTCTTTCACGCTGCGGTTGCTGAAGGCCAGCTGGCGCTTAGCTTCCAGCACCAGGCGGTCGTGCACCATATCCGTTACCGTTTTATTGATGGCGTCTCTCGTGATCTCGTTCAGCCGTTTGGGCGTTAGGGAAAACTGCTGCGCGTAAAAGCCGGCCTGGTGTTCCGTTCTGAAATGCTTTTCCACCAGCCTGCGCAGCTGGATGATCCGCGTATCGTGGTTCAGCAGGATGGGTGAGTTCGCAACGTTGTGTTTTTTCTCCCGCTCCGCCAGCAAAAGGAAAGCGTTCAGGTAATGTTTGATCACGCTGCTGCTGCTGCCTTCGAACTGCGCGGCCAGCTCCTGCCGCATGAGCGTAACGATCATGCCCAGGTTGGCCGCCGCGGGCTTGCTGATGAAGATGGGAGCGTATTCCTGCGAATCGTCGAACAGCGTGGTGAAATCGTATAAGGTTTCGCGTTCGTGCTTGTTGGAAAAATAGAACTTCTCGGTGAACGTGATGCTGAACCCGTAGATGCCTTTGGCAGGCAACTGGTGCACCTGCCCCGGCCTCAGAAGGAAGAGCACATTGTCTTTCAGCTCATAGGTCACGAAATCCACGATATGATCCCCCGATGCCCTGGTGAACCATAATATCTGGAAATCGTGGTGCCGGTGGGGAATACCCGCCAGTTCCGTTTTGAAGCTTTCCACCTCGAACACGCTGAATTGCCCGGTGAGCGGTAATTGTTGATAGGGTATGGTATCCACGGTATTATTTTGCTGCATATACTGGTTAAATAGCTGGTTACAAACAAATTGACGCGATAAAACTAGGGAAATTAACCCCGTGTGCGTTACCGCTCATATAAAATAACAAAATATGAAGAAGAAGGATCGGGGAATAATTCACTAATTTTGTTGCACAACTTAGACTCAAATTCATGCAATTATATTGCCCTTCGCTGACAAAATATGAGCGGCTGGCCACACTGGAAGTTAAAGTGGGGGACCTAACCATCGGAAATTACCATCCTATCCGCATTCAGACGATGACGACTACGGACACCATGGATACCAAAGGTACCGTGGAGCAGTCCATCCGCTGCATAGAAGCGGGTGCGGAGCTGGTGCGCATTACCGCGCCCAACAAGAATGAGGCGGAAAACCTGCTGAACATTAAGAACGAATTACGCAAAAGAGGCTATAACACCCCGCTGGTGGCGGATATCCACTTTACGCCCAATGCCGCCGAGGTGGCGGCCCGCATTGTTGAAAAGGTGCGCGTGAACCCGGGCAATTACGTGGATAAAAAGAAATTCGAACTGCTGGAATATACCGATTCGGAATACCAGGAGGAGATCGACCGCATCCGCGAACGTTTTACCCCACTGGTGAACATCTGCAGGGAATACGGCACCGCCATGCGCATCGGTACCAACCACGGTTCCCTCAGCGACCGCATAATGAGCCGCTATGGAGACACGCCCATGGGCATGGTAGAAAGCGCCATGGAATTCCTCCGCATCGCCGAAGACCTGCATTACCGCAACATTGTGCTGAGCATGAAGGCCAGCAACCCGCAGGTAATGGTACAGGCATACCGCCTGCTGGTGAGCACCATGCAGCAGGAGCTGGGCCATTGCTACCCGCTTCACCTCGGCGTAACCGAAGCCGGCGACGGGGAAGACGGCCGCATCAAATCGGCCGTAGGCATCGGCACCCTGCTGGAAGACGGTGTGGGCGACACTATCCGCGTATCCCTCACGGAAGACCCGGAATTTGAGCTGCCCGTATGCCGCGACATCGTGAAACGCTACAGCAGCCGCGTTTCCCATGCGCCCATCCAGCCCCTGAGCAATCCTGAGAAACTGCCTTATTCCCCTTTCAGCTTTGCCAAAAGGGAAAGCATCGCGGTGGACAACATCGGCGGGAAACAGGTGCCGGTTGTGGTGGCGGACCTCAGTCATCTCAAAACCATTACCCACCACGATCTCCGCGGCATCGGCTATCACTACGACGAGGCTACCGATAAATGGAACATCGGTGATGCGGCCGCGGATTATATCTTCACCGGCCATCACATATTGCCATTCGCATTGCCCGGCACGCTCAAGGTGATCGTGCAGCACCCGGCATGGCTGCATGCGGAAGACAAAGAAAAATATTTCCCCTACCTGGACGTGCACAGCTACCTGGCCGCCCGCCATGAAGGCCGCCTGGCGAAAATGAATTTCGTGGCCGCCCACGCGGACGATTTCGGTTCCGCCGAATTCTCATCCTTCCTGGAAACGCTGGCTGAGGCCAAAGACGCGGTGCCGGTGCTGTATTCCAATTCGGCCCACGCCATGGCTATGGTGAGGCGGGCGCTTATTGCCATGATGGAGCAACAAATTCCCCAACCCGTTGTGCTTATGTGCAACAGTGGCCATGGCAATGCAGAAGACGACCTGATACACTACGCCACTGAAACCGGCGCCCTGCTGCTGGATGGTTTCGGCGAAGGCCTGTGGCTCAAAGCCCTGCCTGATCCCTCGCTAAACAGGCAACCCGGCACTGTGAAAGAGCCGCTGGAACTGATCAACAACATTGCTTTCGGCATCCTGCAGGCCACCCGCTCCAGGATCTCCAGGACAGAATATATCTCCTGCCCTTCCTGCGGCAGAACGCTCTTCGACCTGCAGGAAACCACCGCCCGCATCCGCGCGGTGACCAATCATCTCAAAGGCGTGAAGATCGCCATCATGGGCTGCATCGTGAACGGCCCCGGCGAAATGGCCGATGCAGATTTCGGTTACGTGGGCAGCGGCGTGGGCAAGATCACGCTCTACCGGGGCAAGGAAGTGGTGAAACGCGGCCTCAGCAGCGATGTGGCCGTAAGCGAGCTGATCAACCTCATCAGGGATAACGGGATGTGGGTGGACGTGAAGTAAGATGCCCTCAAAAAAAGAGGCCGCTCACGGATGAGCGGCCCTAAAACTGTAACTGGGGTTAACAACATTGTGTACCTTAACTTTTCTTATTCTGAACTGCTTATTTGGGGTTAAATGCGATCCTTAAGCATGTCACAAAACTACTACCCTCCTGAGGGTATATCAAGCGTAGTTTTACGCAATTTTATGCGTGTTTTCCCTGTAAACCAGCTTTTTGCCATCCCGCTATTTTCACCGCCCGGTGAAGTTTGGTATTGAGATTGCGGTAATAACCTGCAAACTAAATTGTATTTTATGAAGAACCTGCTATATGCCGGAGGAATGCTCCTGTTGCTCGCGGCCTGCGGCCCCAATACTTCCCAGACTACTGTTACCCAGGAGGAGAAACAGGAACAGGGGGATACGCTCAACGAACTGGTAGCCTTTCAGAAAGATATCGTGATCAAGCCGATGAGCGGTTATTTCGTGAAGAACACCATTAAGCAGAACGACAGCGTCGTTTGCTGGGTGATCAATAACCCCCAGGAAATGCAAAGGGTATTCGGCATGGCTAAAACAGTGAATAACGTGATCGACACCGTGGACTTCAACAGCCACCTGCTGACGGCGGTTACGCTGCGCGTCAGTTCCCTGGTGCAAAAGATCGAGCTTACCAGCAGCAAGCAGGAAGGCAATACCGTTGAGCTGCATTTCGCCATCCGCGACGAAGAGCCCACCCAGCAATCCTTTTCAATGGCTGCGGCATGGCTGGGCGCTATACCTAAAGACCCTGCCGTGAAAACCGTGAAATTCTACAGCGGCGATAAACTGATCCAAAGCGTGGACGTCGGGCTGCTGGATAATGTGATGAAAGAGGACAGCACCCTGAAAAAAAGATATTAAGACGAAACAAAAAGCCCTGGAGTACTTCCAGGGCTTTTTTATGCGGTTGCATTACATATCATATTCAAGGTTCGGGCGCAGCCATCTTTCCGCTTCTTCCAGCGGCCAGCCTTTGCGCGCGGCGTAATCTTCCACCTGGTCTTTCTCGATCTTGCCCAAACCGAAATATTTCGATTGCGGGTTCGCGAAATACCAGCCGCTAACGCTTGCCGCGGGGTACATCGCCAGGGATTCCGTGAGCGTGATACCGGTTGCCTCGGTGGCGTTCAGCAGGTCGAACAGCTTGTATTTTTCCGTATGCTCCGGGCAGGCGGGGTAGCCGGGCGCGGGGCGGATGCCGAGGTATTCTTCCTTGATCAGCTGATCGTTGGTAAGGTGCTCGTCTGTAGCATAAGCCCAGAACTCTTTTCTCACGCGCTCATGCAGCAGTTCGGTGAAAGCCTCCGCCAGGCGGTCTGCCAGCGCTTTCAGCATAATGCTGCTATAATCGTCGTGCTCTTTTTTGAATTGATCCAGCCATTTTTCAATGCCTTCACCGGCCGTCACTGCAAAGCCGCCGATGTAGTCCTGCTTTTGCGTATCTGCCGGCGCAATGTAATCCGCGAGGCTGATATTCGGCTGGCCCGACGCCTTTTTGATCTGCTGGCGCAGGAATTCGAGCGATACTTCCGCACCGTCTGCCGCCGTCACCTTCACGGTGTCCTCACCGTTGGAATTGGCGGGGAACAAGCCTATCACGGCCCTGGCCCTCAGCCATTTTTCAGCGACGATCTTTTTCAGCATTGCCTGCGCATCGTTGTAGAGCTTAGTGGCTTCTTTGCCCACCACCTCGTCTTCCAGTATCTGCGGGAATTTGCCGTGCAACTCCCAGGCAATGAAGAAAGGCTGCCAGTCGATATACTCCGCGATCTCGCCGAGATCATAGTTATCGAACACCTGTGTGCCAAGCTGGGCCGGCTTTACAGGGTTAAACGCCGCCCAGTCGATATTCACTTTCTGCTTGCGTGCATCGGCGATGGACAGGTATTGTTTAACGGGTCTTTTATTCTTGAACTGCTCGTTGAGCTTAACGTATTCTTCTTTTATCTCCGTGAGGAAATTCTTGTGGAGCGCTTTGTTCAGCAGGTTGCCGGTAACGGTTACGCTGCGCGAAGCATCCAGCACGTGCACTACACCGTTCTCATATTCCGGCGCGATCTTCACGGCGGTATGGGTGCGGGAAGTAGTGGCGCCGCCGATCAGCAGGGGAATGTTGAACTGCTGGCGTTTCAGCTCCCGGGCGATGTGCACCATTTCATCCAGGCTGGGCGTGATGAGGCCGCTGAGGCCGATGATATCTACTTTATGCTCGCGGGCGGCCTGCAATATTTTTTCCGCGGGCACCATCACACCGAGGTCGATGATGTCGTAGCCGTTACAGCCCAATACCACGCCTACAATGTTCTTCCCGATGTCGTGCACGTCGCCTTTTACGGTGGCGAGCAATATTTTCCCGGCGGATTTGATCTCGCTGCCGTTCTTTGCAAACAGATCAGCCTTTTCCTGTTCGATAAAAGGAGTGAGCACGGCCACGGATTTTTTCATCACGCGGGCGCTTTTCACTACCTGGGGCAGGAACATCTTGCCGCTGCCGAAGAGGTCGCCCACGATGTTCATACCGTCCATGAGCGGGCCTTCGATCACTTCGAGGGGGCGGGGATATTTCTGGCGTGCTTCTTCAGTATCTGCTTCGATATAATCGGTGATGCCGTTCACGAGCGCGTGGCTGAGCCTTTGCTCCACTGTGCCGGCGCGCCAGGCTTCGTCTTTTTCAATTACTTTCCCTTTGGCCTTCACGGTTTCGGCGAACGAGATGAGGCGTTCGGTGGCATCGTCGCGGCGGTTGAGGATGGCGTCTTCGCAAAGCTCCCGCAGCTGCGGTTCAATCTCGTCGTAGATCTGGATCATACCGGCGTTCACGATCCCCATGTCCAGCCCGGCCCTGATGGCATGGAACAGGAACACGGCGTGCATCGCTTCGCGCACGGCATCGTTGCCCCTGAAGGAGAACGATACGTTGCTCACGCCGCCGCTGATCTTGGCGAGGGGCATCAGCTTTTTGATCCGGCGGCAGGCTTCAATGAAGTCTACCGCGTAGTTGTTATGCTCTTCAATGCCGGTGGCAATGGCAAATATGTTCGGGTCGAAGATGATGTCCTGCGGGTCGAAGCCTACTTTATCCACGAGGATGTTGTAAGCGCGGTGGCAGAAGCTCACGCGTTTTTCCAGCGTATCCGCCTGGCCGTTTTCATCGAAGGCCATTACCACTACCGAAGCGCCGTAGCTCTGGCAGATGATGGCATGCTCGATAAATTTCTCCTCTCCTTCCTTCAGGCTGATGGAATTCACGATACACTTGCCCTGCAGGCATTTCAGGCCGGCTTCTATCACGCTGAATTTGCTGGAATCGATCATCACGGGGATGCGGGAGATGTCCGGCTCAGAGGCAAGCAGGTTGAGGAAGGTGGTCATGGCCTTTTCGCCGTCGAGCAGCGCATCGTCCATGTTCACGTCCAGTATCTGCGCGCCGCTTTCCACCTGCTGGCGGGCTACGGACAGCGCTTCTTCGAACTGGCCTTCACGGATGAGGCGGGCGAATTTTTTGGAGCCGGTAACGTTGGTTCTTTCCCCTACGTTAATAAAGTTGGTCTCAGGTCTTACTACGAGCGGTTCCAGGCCGCTCAGTCTCAGGTAAGGCTTGATCGTATGCGTTGTGTTCATGCTTAGTTTCCTCGTTCTTCTTATGCCAGGGTAGTTTCCACTACCGGCAGGGGGCGCGGGGTAATGGTCTTTACATTTTCAGCGATGTGACGAATGTGATCGGGCGTGGTGCCGCAGCAGCCGCCCACGATATTTACGAAACCCTCACGGGCAAAGTCTTCTATGATGTGCGCCGTTTCGTGCGGCTGTTCGTCGTATTCTCCGAAGGTGTTGGGCAGGCCGGCGTTCGGGTAGCAGCTTACGTAGCAGCTCGCGATGTTCGCCAGTTCTTCCACATAAGGCCTCATCTGGCTACCGCCCAGTGCGCAGTTCAACCCTATGGAGAAAGGTTTGGCATGCATCACGGAAATATAGAACGCTTCCAGCGTTTGCCCGCTCAGCGTGCGGCCCGAGGCATCGGTGATGGTACCGGAGATCATGATGGGCAGCTCGGGTTTGCCTGAATCGCGGAAGTATTTTTTGATGGCGAAGATGGCGCCTTTGCAGTTCAGCGTATCGAATATCGTTTCGATCAGCAGGAGGTCGGCACCGGCTTCAGACAAGGCTTTCACCTGTTCATAATAAGCGTTTACCACTTCGTCGAAAGTAACGGAGCGGAAGCCGGGATTGTTCACGTCAGGGGAGATGGACAGCGTTTTATTCAACGGGCCGATGGCGCCTGCCACGAACCGGGGCTTGTCCGGGTTCCTGCGGGTATAGTCATCTGCCGCGCGCCTGGCTATCTGAACGGAAGCGGTGTTCATTTCAAAAGCAAGGTGCTGCATGTCGTAGTCCGCCTGGGCGATCACGGTGCTGCTGAAGGTGTTGGTCTCGATAATATCCGCGCCGGCTTCCAGGTACTCCCGGTGAATGGCTTCAATGATAGCCGGCTGGGTGAGCGACAATAAATCGCTGTTACCTTTCACATCTGTGTGGAAGCTGGCAAATCGTTCCCCTCTGTAATCGGATTCCTGGAGTTTATAGCGTTGGATCATGGTGCCCATAGCACCGTCGATGATCAGAATGCGCTCATTGGCGCACTGTTGTAATGATTTCATGGCAATAACGTTTATTAGTTACGGTTTACGATGAACCCGGGGGCCGAACAATAAACAAATCTACCCACGGGCATTTGCAAAGATAGAAAAGTCCCGGTTAATAATGTTCAATCCTTCTTTCAACGGCCCGGGGTTTGATGCTAAAAAAAACTTACCGCTATAATTACATGATTTACAATATATTGCCTCCATATTTCTTTTAAAGCGTAAAAATATATTTGTTTAGTCTACAAATCCTATTATTTTTGTAGGGTATTACAACAAGATCGTAAACAAACCAGAAACCAACCGTTTAACTTTTAAGACTATGCTTTTTAAGGAGATGCAACAAGGCTCATATCAGGTTCAGCGGGCATACCCCTACCACCACCGTGCCGCTGCCGGGTGCTGTTCGATGCGCTGCTGTTAAGTGACCCATTAACGCAACACATTACATCACCAAAAACTTTTAGCAATGAACATTGAGGATGATTTAAGGCAACTGAGCCTCCGGCTTGCCAGGCTGGGACTGGAACAGGTTGTGGCCGAAAAGAGCGCCGCAGGCGAGACCTTCAGAGTCGTTTATGTGAATAAAAATGCAAAAGCGCAGCCGGTAAATGAGCCGAACGCTGCTTCCCCTAAAGGGAACAAAAACAAGACTTCCTCTAAGCTGTAGTTGACATAATGCAACAATTGCGTATTCATAACGTGGAATAGTTACCAGAGACAGGTGTTTTCGAACACCTGTATTTTTTTGTACCTGCCCCATTCGCTTTCAGGCTGCGCAGGCCAGCACACAGGCGCTCACCTTCACTCCTTTTCCTGCCTGCAACACGGCCTGCGCGCAGGCTTCCAGCGTGGCGCCGGTGGTCATCACATCGTCTACCAGCAGCACATGCGGCGAGCTTTCGAATATACGGCGGTTCCAGGCGAAGATGTTTTCCACGTTCGTCCAGCGGTCCGTCCTGGATTTGCGGGTCTGCGTTTCAGAAAAGCCGGTCCTTTTCAGCCCGTCCGCCCATATGCTGCATTCCAGCACTTCGGCCATTCCTTCGGCCAGCAGCGCGGCCTGGTTGTAGCCGCGGTGGCGCGCCTTTGCGGCATGGAGCGGAACGGGCACCAGCGCGGTGACCTCTTTCCACCAGGCGCTTTCCTTCAGCTGCAGGCCCAGCTGGCGGCCAAGAAAAACGGCCACGTCTTCCCGCTTCCTGTATTTGAAACTGTGGATCAGGTGCTGCAGCACACCTTGTTTGTAAAAATAATACCCGGCCATCGCGTGCTGTATGGGTACCCTGCCCCAGAATATCTTTTCAGCGGGGTTGCCGGTAATTTTCTGGAAACCGGTGACCGGCAGCTGCAGGGAGCAGCGGATGCATAATATCTTTTCCGTACGGCTGAGTTCATGCCCGCATCCTTCGCAGGTATGCGGGTAAAACAGGTGCAAGAATGCCTGCAGCATGATTGAAAGGTTTCAGGTTAACAAACGGGCGCCTGATCAGAAGAGCAGGCGGTATACTTCTTCCACTCTTCCCAGCGGCACTACTTCGATATTCAATTTACTGAAATCAATTCCTTTCTTGTGATATTTGGAGATAAAAATCTTTTCGAAGCCCAGCTTCTCGGCTTCGGCAATGCGCTGCTCTATCCGGTTCACCGCCCTGATCTCGCCGCTGAGGCCTACTTCGCCCGCAAAACAGTTCTTGTGCGAAACGCCTGTGTCTTCGAACGACGACAGCAGTGCCACCAGCACCGCCAGGTCGATGGAAGGATCCTCTATCCTCAGGCCACCCGCGATGTTGAGGAATACATCCTTCACGCCAAAGTGAAAGCCGCCGCGTTTTTCCAGCACGGCCAGCAACAGCTGCAGCCTGCGCAGGTCGAAGCCGGTGGCGGTGCGCTGGGGAGTGCCGTAAACGGATTGTGTTACCAGCGCCTGCACTTCCACCAACATCGGCCTGAGCCCTTCGATGGTGGAGGCGATGGCTACTCCGCTGAGCATATCGTCGCGCTGGGAGATAAGTATTTCTGAGGGATTGCTCACCTGCCTGAGCCCGGCGCCGGTCATTTCGTAAATGCCCAGCTCGGCGGTAGACCCGAAGCGGTTCTTGATGGTGCGCAGGATGCGGTAGGCGTAATGCTGGTCGCCTTCGAACTGCAATACCGTGTCCACCATATGTTCCAGTATCTTCGGGCCCGCAATGGCGCCGTCTTTCGTGATGTGGCCGATAAGGAAAACCGGCGTATTGGTTTCTTTTGCGAAGCGTTGCATTTCGGCGGCCGTTTCGCGTATCTGCGAAACGCTTCCGGGAGCGGATTCGATCAGCGGCGATTGAAGGGTTTGTATCGAATCGATGATCACGAGACCGGGCTGTAGTTTTTTGATCTCCTGGAAGATCACCTGCGTGGAAGTTTCTGTGAGGAGATAGAACTGGTCGTTGCTGATCTTCAACCTGTCTGCCCGCATCTTGATCTGTTGTTCACTTTCTTCGCCACTGATATACAGTGTTTTAATGCCTTTCAGCAACAAAGCGTTCTGCAGGAACAAAGTGGATTTGCCGATGCCCGGCTCGCCGCCTACCAATACCAGCGAACCCGCTACTATACCGCCTCCCAGCACCCTGTTGAGTTCTGCGTCGGGTGTAAGCCAGCGTTTTTCCTCCAGGCCTTCCACGGCATCGAGATGCACAGTTCGGGGTGCTTTAAATGCGCTGGGAGTTTCCGCTTTCCATTCCATCTGGCGCATGGGAATATCTTTCTGAACTTTTTCTTCCACGAAAGTGTTCCATTGACTACATGAAGGACATTTACCTGTCCATTTCGCTGATTCGTATCCGCAGTTCTGGCAAAAAAAAGCTGTTCTGATTTTACTCATGCAACAAAGTAAAATGAAAAAAAGGAGAAGAGAGCGATTGTTGATTTTTGATAAAGCGAAGGAGAAAAATGTGCGCTTCTCCGGGAAGAAAAACGCTAAAATGAGAAAAGAGCCAACGGAAGATTCCGCTGACTCTTTCTACTTACTAACCCATTAAATTCAGGACTAAATTACTAAATGGGTTCAGAATAAAAAAGTTTATTTAATGGATGTTAATAACTTTTAACGTGTTAATTCCGTTGGCAGTCAGTCGGCTGGAAGTCCCTGTTGTAGCCTGTTTCGCCTGCAAATAATTTCTTATAAGCTTTCGTAAATTATTGATAGAGAGGGGTGGTAATATTGAGTTTGATATATTAATTTTCGCACATATTATAATTTAAAATAACTATTAATATTAAGGGGGAAAGTGGGCGGGAAAGGGCATGTTCCGGTCAAAGTGGCAGTGTTAAATTTTTGCGCTGACAAATTCCTTTATGTAACCTGCCGGTTACATACCAGAACTGGCAGTTTTGGCAACTGGTAGGGGATTTGATAGAAATAAAGGGTATTTTTATAACAAGAACTAAACAAAACAGCAATAGAGTATGATACCTGACATGAGTATAATGATCATTTCCCTGGTTTTCGTGGGGATCAGTGCGTTAGTGAGCTATGTCTTGAAGAGCAAATTCAAAAAATACAGCGAAGTAGCCACGTCCTCCGGCCTTACCGGCCACGAGATCGCCGAGAAGATGCTGCGGGACAACGGGATCTACGACGTGAAGGTGGTGCAGGGCGAGGGTTTCCTCAGCGACCACTACAACCCGGCCACCAAGGTCGTGAACCTGAGCCCGGACGTATACGGAACGGCCAGTGTAGCGGCGGCGGCGGTAGCGGCCCACGAGTGCGGCCACGCCGTACAGCATGCCACGGCTTACCCATGGCTGACCATGCGCTCCAAGCTGGTGCCCGTGGTACAGGTCAGCTCCTACCTGGTGCAGATCGTACTGGTGGTGGGCATCTTGATGGTACAGGCGTTCCCACAGCTGTTGCTGGCCGGTATTGTCCTGTTCGGCGTAACCACCCTTTTTTCCGTGATAACGCTCCCGGTGGAGTTCGACGCGTCTAACCGGGCGCTGAAATGGCTGGATAGTGCGGGTATTACCTATAAGCAGGAGCACGACATGGCCAAGGACGCGTTGAAATGGGCTGCCATGACCTATGTGGTAGCGGCGGTATCTTCCGTAGTGATCTTAATACGCTATATAATGATATACCTGGGGGCAAGCAGAAGGGATTAATGTTGTTTCCCCCGGAAAATAATGCAGGAAGGGCCGCGATCGCGGTCTTTTTTGTTGGCGGAAACCCTGTAAAACCGGGCCCTGCATAAGGTGTTGATAATTGTTTGTCAAAATTTTTATTGAAAATCAATCTATTACAACACCTCCTTCAAAAAAAGTCGCTCAAATTGATGGTTATTTTCAATTTACAACTTAGCTTTGCACTCCCAAATAGGGCGAGATTAAATTTTATTTTATTAAGCAATGAATACTTTAAGCTTTAAAACAAAATCTGCTAACGACGCTTACGTAAAGCGTGACTGGTACATTGTAGATGCTACCAACCAAACTGTAGGCAGAATGAGCGCCAGGATCGCGGCAATTCTGAGAGGTAAGAACAAACCTTACTATACTCCGCATACTGACTGTGGCGACAATATCATCGTGATCAACGCTGAGAAGGTTGTTTTCACCGGCAACAAACTCAACGACAAGGAATACCTGACCTATTCCGGTTACCCCGGTGGTCAGAAAGGCGAGGCTGCCAAGGATCTGCTGAAGCGCCGTCCTGAGGTGGTGATCGAAAGAGCGGTGAAGGGCATGCTGCCTAAGAACCGTCTGGGCCGCGCGATGTATAAGAAACTCTTCGTTTATGCCGGTGCGGAACATCCGCATGCTGCCCAGAAACCGCAGTCTTTAACTTTCTAATCACACCTGAATAATGGAAAAACAAAAAAATACTATCGGCCGTCGTAAGGAAGCAGTTGCCCGCGTATACGTGAGCAAAGGTACCGGCACCATTCTGGTGAACGACAAGGATTATAAAACATATTTCGCGCTGATTTACCTGCAAAACCAGGTTGAAGCGCCTTTCAAGACCATTGACGCGCTGGATAAATTCGATGTAAAAGTGAATGCACAGGGTGGTGGTATCAAAGGTCAGGCTGAAGCTGTAAAACTGGGTATCGCCCGCGCACTATGCGAGATCAACCCTGAGTTTCGCCCTGCACTGAAAGCCGCCGGCCTGCTGAAACGTGATCCGAGATCAGTTGAACGTAAGAAACCCGGTAAAGCTAAAGCCAGAAGGAGCTTCCAGTTCTCTAAACGTTAATGATTGTATCATTCAATTTTTGAACATCAATTTGATTAAAACAACATGGAAAATAATACTTCATTACAGCAGCAGTTACTGGAAGCCGGTGTACACTTCGGTCACCTGAAGAAGAAATGGAACCCGAAGATGCTGCCTTATATTTTCGCTGAAAAGAAAGGTATCCACATCATCGACCTGAACAAAACCGTTGAAGGCCTTCAGGAAACAGCCGCTGCGCTGAAATCCATTGCCAAGAGCGGTAAAAAGATCATGTTCGTTGCTACCAAAAAGCAGGCGAAAGAGATCGTTGCAGACGCGGCAAAACGCGTGAACATGCCTTACGTTACCGAAAGGTGGCTGGGTGGTATGCTCACCAACTTCGCGACCATCCGCAAGAGCGTTAAGAAAATGCAGAGCATTGAGAAAATGCTGGCGGACGGCACTTTCGACAATATCACCAAAAAAGAGCGTCTCACGCTCTCCCGCGATAAGGACAAGATGGAAAAAGTGCTGGGCGGTATTGCCCAACTGGCACGTGTTCCGGCTGCCCTCTTCATCGTAGACATCAGCCACGAGCACATCGCCCTGGCCGAAGCAAAACGTCTCGGTGTATCCACTTTCGGTATGGTTGATACCAATTCCGATCCTACCAAGGTTGACTTCGCGATCCCCGCGAACGACGACGCTACCAAATCCATCGCTATCATCGTTAGCTACATTGCTGCAGCTATCGCGGAAGGCCTGGCGGAAAGAGCCGTTGAGAAAACCGACGAAGTAGAAGAAGAAGAAACAGACAACAAACTGCGCAAGTTTGAGCTGGAAGGCGGCGACGAACGCGGTGAACGCGGACGCAGGCCTGGTGGCCCCGGTGGCAGAACCGGCGGTCCTGGTGGCCAGCGTGGTCCTGGCGGCCCCGGTGGTAACCGTGGCGGCGGCGGCAACCGTCCTGGTGGCGGTGGCGGAAGAAGCGGCGGCGGTAATCGTCCCGGTGGCGGCGGCAGCCGTCCTGGTGGCAACCGTCCCGGCGGCGGTGGCGGATTCCGTCCCTCCGGCGCAGGCAGACCCGGCCCGGCCAGATAATTGAACATCATACAATATCAATAGTGAATCGTGAATGATACCTGTCGTTCACGATTCACATTATACCCCTCCCGGTAAATTCTTCATAAAACATTAACATATAAACTGATTATATACGATGGCAACAATTACAGCAGCTGATGTAAACAAACTGCGTCAGCAAACAGGAGCCGGAATGATGGATTGCAGAAAGGCGCTGGTTGAAACAGACGGCGATTTCGAAAAAGCAGTGGATTACCTGCGTAAAAAAGGTCAGAAAGTAGCTGCGCTCCGTTCCGACCGTGAAACCAAGGAAGGCGTTGTGATCGCAAAAACCACCGCCGACGCGAAAGCAGGCGTGGTATTGCTGCTGAGCTGCGAAACCGACTTCGTGGCTAAAAATGAAGATTTCGTGAAATTCGCCCAGTCTATCGCAGACCTGGCGCTGGCCAGCAATATCCAGACCGTTGACGAACTGAACGCTGCTCCCCTGGACGGCGCTACCGTTGCGGATAAAGTGAACGACCAGGTGGCCAAGATCGGCGAAAAGATCACCCTGAGCCGTTTTGAAAGGGTTGAAGCTGCCGCCGTTACTGCTTACATCCACGGTAACTACCGTATGGGCGTGCTCGTTGGTTTCAGCAAACCTGTTTCTGAAGAAGTGGGTAAAGACATCGCTATGCAGATCGCAGCTATGAACCCCATTGCTGTGGATGCAGACGGCGTTCCCGCTGAACTGGTTGCCCGTGAGAAAGAGATCGCGATCGAGCAGATCAAAGCTGAAGGCAAACCTGCTGAAATGGCTGAGAAGATCGCTACCGGCAAGATCCAGAAATTCTACAAAGAAAGCACCCTGCTGCAACAGGCCTTCGTAAAAGACGGCAACAAATCCGTTGCAGACCACCTGAAGAGCGTGGACGGCGAGCTGAAAGTGAACACTTTCAAGCGTGTGGCGTTAGGATAATAACTTTTAATGATATAAAAGGAGAGAATGGAAAAATTCTCTCCTTTTTTTTGCTTATCCGTATTCAGGGGATAATTTTGGGATCGGAATTGTATATTAGCACTATTCGAGAATTAAGGAGTATTAGATCTTACAATAATCATAGCTGACATGTTGCCAAAGTACAAACGAATTTTGCTCAAGCTGAGTGGGGAATCCCTGATGGGAGACAGCAATTATGGGATTGACCCGAAAGTGATATCCCAGTATGCACAGGATATTAAGGGGGTAACGGACCTTGGGGTGCAGGTTGCCATTGTGATAGGCGGGGGGAATATATACCGCGGGATGAACGAAGCGGAAACCGGTATTGAGCGGGCACAGGGCGACTATATGGGTATGCTGGCCACGGTGATCAACGGGATGGCTATGCAAAGCGGGCTGGAACGCGCCGGGATGTATACCAGGCTGCAGTCTGCCATAAAAATGGAGCAAATTGCAGAACCTTATATCCGCCGCCGGGCTATCCGCCACCTTGAAAAAGGCCGTGTGGTGATATTCGGAGCCGGTACAGGCAATCCCTATTTTACGACAGACACCGCGGCTTCGCTCCGCGCGATCGAGATCCAGGCGGACGTGATCCTGAAAGGCACCCGCGTAGATGGCATTTACACGGCCGACCCGGAAAAAAATCCTACCGCGACCAAATTTGAAACCATCACTTTTTCCGAAGTATACCAGAAATCCCTGAATGTAATGGACATGACGGCCTTTACATTATGCCAGGAAAACAACCTGCCCATCATCGTGTTTGACATGAATAAGATAGGTAACCTTCTGCATGTGATCATGGGAAGGAATGTAGGAACCCTGGTGAAGGGCTGATTTCGGAGCAGAGATATTTTAAAAAAGCCGGGGAATCTCCGGCTTTTTTTTATTCGCCTGAAACCCCAATCCCAATCCCCAACATTTCCAGAATCCTAAAAAGTCGATAAAAGCCGGGTACGCCGGTAAAATACCTGGCGTATTCCCGGCTTGTGCTTATGAAGAATATTCCGGGGGAAGATTCCCCCGGACTGTCATGGATCTGAAGTGTTTGAACGAATACCCGACATGTAGCGTAAAAAAATGAGCAGCCGGAACCTGTGCTCTTCTATTGTTCCATTATCCTGAATTCTCCCGGCAACAAAGCCTTAAAAAGGTAAGCCGCCGGAACCCGTGCTCTTCTATTGTTCCATTATCCTGCATTCTCCCGGCAACAAATGCATGCGGTATCAAAGGCCGTCCTAAAATCAGTGACGATCAACCGCCCGTTCGTTTCCCCGCCCGGCGGCTTGCAGTGGCTGCTATCCGCCGGATGCAGGAGTATTCCGGCTGCTTCAGATATATGATATAACCATGAACTTTCCCCTGTTGTACGGGTGATGGGTGATACTCCCGCCCCCCGTTTCCTTTCCTGCTGACTGATTGCGTAACACCTTGCCGAGGAATACAGGTATTCTTCAGGCGTAGCACATAATCCGTTACTGACGGGCACTTCGTGCAACAGGCCCATCGTTTCGCCTGCCATTTCCGGGGAAACAATGGTGGTTGTTCCGGGGTTCTTCTCCCAAAAATGGTATAGCCGGTCGTTCCGGCTGCTTTTATATTTTTCCAGCTCCGGAGAGCGGATGCAGCGGAGCCTGTGCTTGATCTGCTGAGCGATAAACTTCAGCATCATCTGCCGGATATTTTTTGTTTCCCAGGCCGGTTGCTTTTTCCACAGCAGGTGAAATTCATCGTCGAGGATAACGAATCCATACAGCCAGATCCTTTGCTCACGGGTCAGGAACCCGAGGCTTTGCAGTACGATCTGCTTATGTTCATCTGCCTTCAGTAACAGTTTTCCCTGCCGGCAACAGGCGGTAAAAAGCTCCATTTTCTTGCTCCTTTTGGTTTCCTGTTTCGGTCTCTTCCATGCGAATGACGACTCTTTTGTATTTAAGCGATGTTTAAACTCTCGCCAAGTTCCCGTCCCTTGTTGTAAGTAACGAACTGCGTGCGCAAACGTCTACTCTCACCTGAAATTCTTCACGCGTTTATCGTTTCTTTATCACAAGCTTCTCCTTCCCTGTTGTAAGTCACGAACAACGTGTGCAAATGTCTCCTCTCACCTGAATGCCTTTCACGCGTGTATCGTTTCCTTATCACAAAGCTTCTCCTTCCCTGTTGTAAGTCACGAACTGCGTGCACAAACGTCTTCCCCTCACGTGAAATTCTTCACGCGTTTATCGTTTCTTTATCACAAGCTTCTCCTTCCCTGTTGTGAGTAACGAACAGCTTGCACAAACGTCTTCCCCTCACGTGAAATTCTTTCACGCGCGTTTATCGTTTCCTTATCACAAAGCTTCTCCTCCCCGCTTACATCTTAAGCGGGAACAAAAGGGATCATTGGCCGGAAATGGCCGCCCCTGGCGGATAGCCGGCGATGCATTGTTGTACAAAAGATGTCCTGCTGCTCGTGCTTGACGAATCAACCCGGCGTAAGCAGTATGAGTATGCTTGCGTATAAGCCGGATACACCCTAACCCCTTAATGTGTGTTGATGCAAACCTGCGGCAAAATCATCTGCCGGCCATCCACCCGGAGCAAGCCATTGCCCGGTTCAATGATGATCCCTCAGACCCTTCAGGCTGAAATCGGGGCCTGAGATATGTCTATGGAAGAACGGCAGCCTTTAAAATGACCTGATAGTTTTGTAAGAATACCACTGGTTCCCTGGTAAGCCGGCAGGTTGGTTTTTTCAGGAGCGGCGGCAGGCTTTGCACCTTCGCCCTTGGTCGTTTTGCGTGATTTGATCTTTTTCATCAGAAATACATCCTGGTGTTGTGAAAAAAGCTGGTCTGGTATCACAACGGGTTAACAATATTTTTCTATTCCCTGGTTGTTGTATGCGGCGCGGCGTGCGCGGCGTAATGGGTTAACAATGATAACAACACTTGCAATTTAAGAAGGAGGATTGAAATAAAAGCCGTTCACTTTGTTCATTTCACAAGGCGGTGTTAACACCGGAGAGGTGACGCGAAATCCCGGTAAATTCACGGCGATGGAAGAGAAAAACCCCAGGGAATTGTTTGGATGATTGCGTGGAAAAGCTTACCGGAAAAGGGTTCCGGCCACGGGGTATAAACAGGCCAAAGCAGGTATAGCCGGGATTTTAATCGCCTCATCACCCCTTATGCTGCCTGGTCATCCGCGTCCACCAACAGCGTATACTCAAACGATGTATACGTTTCTCCGTCGCTCGCCACAGATATCGTTCCATCCATCTTTTCAATGAAATCCTTGCAGATGATCAAAGCAAGACCAGCACCCCGGCCGGTTTCCCGGGTAATAGCGCCCGGAACGCGATAGGTGAAAATGTAAGGCATGTCTATCTCCGTGATCCCACTGCCGCCGTTTGTGACCGTTACCACCACGCGGTCGCCCTGCCGGCGCGCCACAATGGAAACAGGGCTTCCACGGTAGGAATATTTGATCGCATTATGCAACAGGTTCCGGTTCACGAATTGCAGCATTTCACGATCGGCCCGCACGGTCAGCCCCTCCGGGATCTTCAGTTCCATGGCCAGCGCCTTATCCCTGATATCAGCCATCATCGGCTCTTTCACCTCATCCCAAAGACCCTGCAACGACCAGGGCTGGGCATTATAGACGAACCCGCTCAGCTGCGTCTTGATCCAGCTCAGTACCGTTTCAAACAGCTCCAGCGTTTCTTCGGCCTGGGAAAATATGCTGTTGGCAATCTCCCGGAACTCGTCCGGCCTGATATCTTTCCGCTGGAAAAGGTGCGCCACGCTGATCATATTGCTGAGCGGCAGCCTGAAATCATGGGCAAGGATAGACAGCAGCTTGTTCTTAAAATCGTCATGCCGCTGCAGCTGCCGGTTCTTCTCCATCATCATCCTGTTCACCTCCTTCAGGCGTTTGGCGCTCATGTGCGATTCCTTCGTGGATTTGTAATAGATATAGACCAAACCCGCGGCCAGCAAGCTGCACACCGCGAGAAAAACAATGATCATCAGCCGGTGCCTGCTTTCCAGCTTATCCGAAACGGCGGTCTGCTCCTTCAGTTCGTTATTCAGCCGCAAGGCCCTCAGTTCCTGTTCCTGCATGAATGATTCCATGTAATCCTGTTCGCCCTGCGTGCGGAGGTCTTCCTGGTGCGTGGCTATTTCGCAAAGCACATCCGCGTAAGGAACCGCCAGGGCCGGGCTTACCGCCTTATAATACCGGTACAGGGAAGCTACCGGGCGCACCATCAGTTTTTTGTAACCGCCGAGTATGGCCGCATCCAGCATATCTTTTTTATAGGTGATGGAATCGCCCTTGCCGGCATAGCTGGAATAGATGTCCATCTGCGCGTTTGCATACAGGGCGAGATAGGCATACCCCTGCTCAACGGAATGCCTGGCGAGCCGTTGGAGGTTTTGCATGGCCCGGTCCAGCCGGCCGGCCTTTACTTCTTCGTGGGCGAGGAAAAGACCGGTATAAGTGATAATGCGGTCGTCGTGGTAACGGGTGGCGATATCGCGGGCCTTTTGCAGCGCCCACCGGGCGGAATCCTGCCGGAGGCTGTCTTCCGCGAACACGAGGTAATAATTGGCCAGCATGGAAGCCCAGACCGAATCCTTCAGCAGGCGGCTGCCTACGCCCATGGATTCTTCCATATAAGGAACGGCCAGCTCGTCTTTCCCTTCATAATGATAATAGCTGCCGATGCAATAGAGCGCCTGGCAGATGCCAGCGGAATCGCCGAGGTTGCGGTAGCGCATGAGGCCTTCGAGATAGAAGCGATGGGCGAGTTTGCTGTTATTCTGAAACGAGAAGCTGGCGCCAAGGTTCATATATGCATCCGCTAATCCTTTGTGGTAGCGGATCCTAAGGGCAATGGCCTTGGCTTGTTCGGCATAGATGTATGTGCTGTCCAGCTGGTGCACCAGTGAAAGGGCGCTGATGCGGTTGAGCAGGTCTGTGTATTGGGTGCTGTCTTTCACCTGCCCGCTGTGCAGGATGGATTTAAGGGAGCGGATCAGGTGTTGCTGGCCGCGGGCAGCATTTGACAGGATAAATAAGCAACATAGCAGCGGAAGCAGGCGAATATTGCTCCCGTTGGGGAAAATCCGGGGCGGGGAATTTTTTGTCATGGTCTATTGTGTGTACCCGAAGAATTACAGGCGGCATTGTCAAAAACCTCTTTGGCAGCGGCCCGGGGCCGGTGTTTGCTACCTATAATTTACGTAAAACGGTTGGATTTATTGGTATTTCAATATGCAGGGAATTCCCGGTATAAAATGTTAACCGATTGCTAACGGCAATTTGTTCAAAAAATGAACAGAGGAGACAATAAAGTCTTGAAAATGAACAAACTGAACGGCTTTAGATCGATTGCAGCGCAGTAATTTACAGTCTGTCATCAAGTTTTATCGAGGTTGTTCCCCGACAGAGCGTTCCAAAAGACCCTGCCATGAAAGTCCGAGCCCCCGGGATTCATCTCTCCGATACCCATCCTGCCAGCCAGGAATGACAGCCAACAAAACCGTTTTTTAACCAAACCTCCTATAATATGGAAAGCTTGCAAGTACACAACTACGGTTGCCAGGAACTGGATGCAACCACGACCAGAGAAGTTAACGGCGGATTCCTCTCACTGGGTATCAACAACGTTAACGGCAAAATCACTATCGGCGGTCAGCTCGACACCAATGCCCTCCTCTCCGGCTTACCCGGCCTGCCCGGCACCGGCGGCGGTATTCCCGGCGTTGGCGGTCTCGGCAACTTACTCGCCCCTGTTACGAACCTGCTGAACAGCCTGCTTGGCGGCCTCGGCGGCGGTATACTGGGCTAGTACCCGTTAACCGGTTTAAAACCAGGTGGCGCCCCCGGTACAGGGCGTCACCTTCTTTCTTTCACTCTTTTCTTTTCACCACTAAATCCATTCTTATGCAAAACCTCCAGTCTCAATTTTTCGGATGCGAAGAACTCAGCGCCACAGACGCCGGCAACATCAACGGCGGCCTCGACCTCGGCGGTATCGGCGGGCTTGACGGCATCCTCGGCACCGTTACCAACCTCGTTAACGGGCTGCTTGGCGGTATCGGCGGCGGCGAAACCCCTGGCGGCGGCCTGGGTAATATCCTCGGCACGGTGACCAACCTGCTGAACAGCCTGCTCGGCGGCCTCGGTGTCGGCGATATCGTTAATCCATTGTAAACGGGCCATCCCTTTAATCACGTTACCAAACATTTCAACGGACACCGGTAACCAAACGGAACGGCTTGTACAGGCAAACCGGACCATACACAAACAATCTTTAAAGACTGACGTGCGATAATACGTCAGTCTTTTTTATGTGAATCCTTACTTTTGTTGAAATTATTCAACATGAGGATCGTCACCTACAATGTGAATGGCTTGCGCTCAGCCATGACCAAAGGATTCTGCGAATGGCTCAAAACTGATCCGGCAGACGTTATCTGCCTGCAGGAAGTAAAAGCCCACCGCGAAAACGTGGATTTCCAGCAATTCGAGCAGCTCGGCTACACCGACTACTGGTACCCCGCCCAGAAAAAAGGCTACAGCGGCGTGGCCATCCTGACCAAAATAAAACCCGACCACGTTCAATACGGTAACGGATATATGCAAAGCGATGCCGAAGGAAGGGTGATAAGAGCCGATTTCGGAGACGTAACGCTCATCAATGCCTATTTCCCCTCCGGCACCACGGGAGACGAAAGACAGACCTATAAATACCAGTGGCTGGACGAATTCTACGGATACCTCCAGCAGCTCCGCCAGGAAAAGCCCAACCTGGTGGTAGTGGGAGATTATAATATTGCGCACCAGAACATCGATATCCACAACCCCGTCAGCAACAAAGATTCTTCCGGCTTCCTGCCCGAAGAAAGGGCCTGGCTGACCAAATTGTTAGACAGCGGTTTCGTGGATACATTCCGCCAGTTCCACCCGGAGCCGGATCAATACAGCTGGTGGAGCTTCCGTGCCAACGCCCGCAACAATAACAAAGGCTGGCGCATCGATTACATCAACGTCACCGAACCGCTCCGCGGCAGGCTCCAGGACGCAGCCATCTGGCAACAGGTGAAACATTCGGACCACTGCCCCGTTTACCTCCAACTTAAAAAGGCATGATCATATATAATGTTACCACCAAAGTATCGGTGCCGGTAAAAGACAGGTGGGTGGAATGGATGAAGCAGGAACATATCCCCGAGATCATGGCCACCGGCCTGTTTCACGACTACCGCTTCTGCCGCCTGCTGGAGCAGGACGATTCAGACGGGCCTACTTATACCATCCAGTACTTTACAGACACCCTCGAAAACTATTATACCTTTCTCCAGGAATATGCGCCGGTGCTCAGGCAAAAGGGCTTCGATGCTTTCGGAGACCAGTTTGTAGCCTTCAGGACCGTGATGCAGGTGGTATAACGCGTATAACTTATCCACAGGAAATTCACTATTTTCAAGGGGTTGGAGCTTTGGTACAATACTTGGTAGAAGTACGCGTTTTATTACGAAGTATATTAAAAGTCAATGCAGTAGCGCGTTTCATTAGAAACTCCCGATCTGGTAATTTAGTCCGGAGCAATGCCCAATCAGCTGTAAACGTTACCTGTAGGGTTTTTCAGCCTCCAAAAAAAAGTTTTAAAAATTTGGTAATCTTATAAAACGCGCTATATTTGCTCACATCAAACATTTTCTCACTAGTTAAATCTTAACTAACTATGAACAAAGCCGAATTGATCGACAAACTCGCCAAAGACGCTGGCGTTACCAAAACCCAAGCAAACGACGCTCTGGATTCTTTCACTAAAGCTGTTGCTGACACCCTGAAAAAAGGTGGTAAGGTAACTCTGGTTGGTTTCGGTACTTTCTCCGTTTCCAAACGTGCTGCTCGTAACGGCAGAAATCCCCAGACTGGCCAGATCATCAAGATCAAAGCTAAAAAAGTTGCTAAATTCAAAGCTGGTAAAGCTCTGTCTGACAAGCTCTAGGAGTTGGCGACCCAACATTATTTAAGCAAGGAACATTATTTGTTTCTTGCTTTTTTTATTTTTGCACTACATTCATCATTTATTAAAAACAATTAAAAATGGGTAGAGGAGATATCAAAACCAAGAAAGGAAAGATTTCCAACGGATCTTTCGGTAAAAGCCGTCCGGCTAAAACCAAGAAAGCTACTGCCGCAAAGGCTGCTAAAAAGGCTTAATTCACCAGGCCAGATATAGGGGATTCCGGTTATTTGCACGCTGCAAACACCCGGAATCCCTTTATTTTTGCCTGTTTCCAGGATAAATGCTTTATAGGCCCGACCAGTTCAGGGCGCCAGGCGCTCTATTTTCCAGCCCTGCTGCCCGTCTGGCGTATACCGCAACCTGTCGTGCAGCCGGCTGCTGCGCCCCTGCCAGAACTCCACCAGCCCAGGTTTCACCAGGTATCCGCCCCAGTGCGCAGGCCGTTCCGGCGCATGTTGCAGGTGCGCCGCTTCCAGCGTTCTCACCTTTTCTTCCAGGAATTCCCTGCCCGGTATCACCTGGCTCTGCGGCGATGCGATAGCCCCGATGCGGCTGCCTACCGGCCTGGAATGGAAGTACTCATCGCTCACCGCTTCCGGCGCCTTGCTAACGGTGCCCTCTATACGCACCTGCCGCTCCAGCTCTTTCCAGAAAAACAGGAGGGTGACATGCGGGTTCTCCGCCAGCTCCTGCCCCTTGCGGCTTTCGTAATTGGTAAAAAAAAGGAACCCGTTCGCGTCGAAACTTTTCAATAATACGATCCTGGCCGACGGCCGCCCGTCTGCCGTGCTGGTGGCCAGCGTCATCGCATTCGGCTCTTCCAGCTCGCTTTGTATCACTTCCTCCCACCAGTGGCTGAACTGCTGCACAGGGTCAGCCGCCACTTCCTTTTCATTCAGCGTGGCCAGCCGGTAATCCTGCCGGAGGTCCGCTATCTTTTGATTGATCATTGTAGCCCTTTTTCGCAAAATTACGGCATATACCGGCACAGATGCGACCGGTATCTCTATAAGTGGTAATTTACACCTGTTTTAAACCGGAAAGCATGAGAATCCTGACTTGTCTGATCACCACACTGGCCTGCCTCAGCGCTTGCCAGCCGAAAAATACCGGCGCCGGCGGGGACAGCACTGCCATTACTTCCCCGAAAGACACCACCATCGCCATCATGCCGGCGGGCGGCGGCGTTTTTTACAAGCACCTGAAAGGCACGCTGGCGGGGCAACCCGTGACCATGGAGCTTGTTGGCCATGGAGCAGGCCGCTATTCCGCATGGTATTATTACGACAAAGTGGGCGACCCCATCGCGCTGCTCACAAGCGATATGACGGCAGACAGCCTGAACTTTACCGAATACGGCGCCAGCGACGAGGCGAACACCCTCCGGGGGAAATTATCGCCGGACGCGGCTTATAAAGGCACATGGACCGGCGGCGGGAAAAGTTATCCGTTCGACCTCCATGAAGCGGCCGATTCTTCCATCCACTTCACCGTTGCCTCTTATGACGACTCCGCCGCGTTGCTGCCCGGCCGTCATGATTCTCCCGTTGCCACGGCCAGCAGCAGCACCGTATGGCCCGCCGGGGGCGCGGACGATGCCGTGCTTGCATTCATTCGTGAAACCATCGCACCGAAGGCGGGCAGCGACAGCCCCAAAACATTCCTGAAAGAAGATGTGGACAGCTTCCTTAGTGAATACCGCGGCAATAAAAACGACGTGGACACCACGGAACTGAAAGAGCACGGTTTCAGCTGGAACTGGAACGCTTCCACCTCCATCACTGTGGTGTACAACGAATGGCCCCTGCTTGCCCTGGAAAACTTCAGTTCCGCCTTCACCGGCGGCGCTCATGGCAACCACGGCTCAAATTTCATCGCGCTGGACCTTGCCGCCAAAAAAGTGCTGAAGCCTTCAGACGTATTTAAACCGGGTTATAAAAAAGCGCTCTCCGCCGCGCTGGATAAGTCTTTCCGCAAGAAATACAAAATTCCCGCAGGCCAGCCGCTGGATGAGCAATACCTCTTTAAAAAAACCATCGAACCGAACGATAATTTTTTCATTGCCAAAAAAGGCGTCGTATTCAGCTACACGCCTTACGAGATCGGCCCCTATGCAGTCGGGCAGATCACTTTATTCATACCTTTTACAGACATTAAAGGCATCGTACAGGAGAGGTACCTTCAATAATCTATGAGCAACAAAGACAGCCAACAATATAACCAACGGTTCCAGGAAGTATACGAGCGCCTGAACGAGCGCCAGCGCGAGGCAGTGGACAATACCGAGGGCCCTGTAATGGTGATCGCGGGCCCCGGCACGGGCAAAACGCAGATACTCGCCTCACGCATCGGCAAGATCCTGCACGACACCGATTTCCTGCCGCACAATATCCTTTGCCTTACCTACACCGACGCCGGCACCGTGGCCATGCGTAAGCGCCTTACCGATTTTATCGGTCCGGATGCCTACCGGGTGAACATCCATACCTTCCACTCCTTTTGTAATGAAGTGATACAGGACAACCTGTCCCTCTTCGAAAAGAACGTGCTGGACCCGATCTCCGACCTTGAAAAGATCCAGCTGCTCAAAACGCTGATAGACGGTTTCACCAAAGACAACCCGCTCAAACGCTACCGCGGCGATGTTTACTTTGATATGCGCAACCTCGCCAACCTGTTCTCCACCATGAAACGCGAGGGCTGGACGGTGCCTTTCATCAGGGAAAAGGTGGAAGAATACGTTGCGTCGCTGCCGCAGCGCGAGGATTTTATCTACAAACGCGCCAGCGGCCGCTTCAAAAAAGGCGACCTGAAAGAAGAAAAGCTGGCGGGGGAAAAGGAAAAGATGATCCGCCTGCTGGCCGCCGTAGAGCAGTTCGACGTGTTCCAGCAGCTGATGCACAAAGCCAACCGCTACGACTTCGACGATATGATCAACTGGGTGATCCGCGCATTTGAGCAGCATCCGAACCTGCTGCTGGATTACAAAGAGCGTTTCCAGTATATTCTCGTGGACGAGTACCAGGATACCAGCGGTACACAGAACCGGCTCATCCAGCTGCTGACCGGCGGGGAAGAAAAACCGAACGTGTTCGTGGTGGGAGACGACGACCAGTCCATTTACCGTTTCCAGGGCGCCAACATCGAGAACATGGAACAGTTTGCCGGCGAGCACTTCGCGCAGGACCTGCGCACCATCGTGCTCACACAGAATTACCGTTCCGTGCAGAACATCCTGGACGTGAGCATGTCCGTAATAGGCCACAACAAAGGCTCCCGGCTGGTGGACAAGCTGGACGGCCTCAGCAAGCAGCTGCTTGCCTCCAACCTCGTGCTTACTCCGCTGGACATTCCGCCCGTGATCCGCCGCTACAACACCTCCCGCGACGAGATGGTGAGCATCACCACCGAAGTGGAGCAGATACTGGCGCAGGGCGTAATGCCGGGAAAGATCGCCGTTATTTATAAAGAGAATAAATACGGGGAAGAACTGGCGCAATATTTCCGGCTCAAAAAACTTCCCTTCTATTCCAAACGCAACATCAACCTGTTCGAACAGCCCTTCGCCAAAAAGGTCATCCACATCCTGCGCTACATAGCCTGCGAGCTGGAAACGCCCTACAGCGGCGACGACCTGCTGTTCGAGATCATGCACTATGATTTCTACAAAATACCGCCCATAGAGGCCGCGCGCATCAGCATCGAAGTGGCGGAGAAAGGCTACAGCGAAAAATTCTCCATCCGCAAATATCTTCAGGACTGGAACAAAACCCGCAACCCGACGCTTTTTTCCCTGGCGCCCCACGAAGAGGCCATGCGGCTGGGCAACCTGCTCGAAAAATGGATCGCGGACGCGCATAACGTCACCCTCCAGCAGCTGTTCTCCAACATCGTGAGCGAAGGCGGCATCCTGTCGTACATCATGGCTTCGCCGGAGAAGATCTGGCTCATGAAGAACCTCCAGGCGCTGTTCGACTTCATCAAGGACGAAACGCACCGCCACCCCGAAATGAACATCGTATCGTTCATGGAAACGGTGGACCTTATGGAAAGCAATGCCCTGCCCATTCCGCTGGTGCAGGTTTCCGGGAACGAAAAAGGCGTGAACCTGCTCACCGCCCATGGCGCGAAGGGGCTGGAATTCGAATACGTGTTCGTGGCGGGCACCAATTCACACCTCTGGGAAAAGAAGAAAAAAAACGCCGCGGGCTTTTCCTTCCCCGACACCGTGTTTGTCACCGAGGCCACGTCTACCGACGAACAGGAGCTGCGCCGTCTTTTTTACGTGGCCATCACCCGCGCCGAAAAGCACCTGGTGATCAGCTACCCCGAGTTCCGGCAGGACGGTAAGCCGCTGGAGCCCAGCATGTTCATCAGCGAGATCTTACAGGCCCACATCCTGCCGCAGCATAAAATAGAAGTGCCCGAAGAAACCCTGTTCGACTTCGAGGCCCTGCAATACGGCAAAGAGCTGGCGCCCGAGATCGAAAAGGTGGACCAGCTGTTCATAGACACCCTGCTGAACGGCTTTACCATGAACGTGACCGCGCTGAACAATTACCTGCGCTGCCCGCTTTCCTTCTATTACCAGAACCTCGTGCGCGTGCCTTCCGGCCGCTCCGAGAGCACCGAATTCGGTTCAGCAGTGCACTTTGCGCTGGAAAAGCTGTTCCAGAAAATGCAGGAAAAGAACGCGTTCCCGCCGCGGGAAGAGTTCATCAAAGACTTCAAATACAGTATGACCCGCAACCGGGAATGCTTCACCAAAGAGGCTTTCAAGCGGAGGATCGAATACGGGGAAGACATTCTCAGCGCATACTACGACAAATACATTCACACCTGGAACACCGTGGTGAGCATAGAAAGGAATATCCGGAACGTGGTGGTGAACGGCGTGCCCCTCAAAGGGAAGATAGACAAGCTGGAATTCAACGGCAACGAGGTGAACGTGGTGGATTACAAGACCGGGGATTACGAAAAGACGAAGAACAACCTCCGCAAGTTCGACCGGCCTAACCAACGCGATCCCAACGGCGGGGATTACTGGCGGCAGGCCGTATTCTATAAAATTTTGTTAGATAATTATAAACAGAAGAACTGGCAGGTTGTTAGCACGGAATTTGATTTCATAGAGCCCAACAAACAAAAGGAGTATTTCAGGGAAAAGATCGACATTCTCCCGGAAGACATCACCACCGTGAGCCAGCAGATCAAAGACAGCTGGATCAGGATACAGAACAAGGAATTCTATACCGGCTGCGGCAAGGAAGATTGCAAATGGTGCGGCTTCGTAAAGGACAACAAGCTGGAAATCGCCCTGCATTCCCTCGTGGAAGAGGAGGATGAATAATGAACAACAAACAGTAAGTTTGCAAATAATTTAATTCACAGGTCAGGATCATGAATCAGAACATGCGGGGCTGGACAGTCTCATTCCTCATATTGGCTTTCTGCTCTTTTTTCACCCAATGCGCGAACATCGTACCTCCGGGAGGCGGCTCCAGGGATACCCTGCCGCCCAGGCTGGTTAATGTTAACCCTGAAGATTCCACCCTGAACTTCAAGTCGAATAAAGTTGTTTTCCATTTCAACGAATTCGTGGAGCTTGACAACGTGATCGAGAAGCTGATCGTGTCTCCCACCATGAAACGCACCCCGGTGATCACCGCCAAGCTGCGCGTGGTGACCCTTGAGATCAAAGACACCCTTCAGCCCAATACCACTTACACCTTCAACTTCGGCGACGCCGTGAAGGATGTGAACGAACGCAATCCCATCGAGGATTTCCAATACGTGGTGTCTACCGGCACCTATATGGACTCCCTGCAGATAACCGGGAAGGTGCTGATAGCGGAAACCGGCAAGCCCGACAGCAATGTGGCCGTTATGCTTTACGGCAACCTGGAAGATTCCGTAGTGTCTAAGGAAAAGCCGCTGTACCTGGCTAAAACCAAGGGCGACGGCAGTTACCGCTTCAAGAACCTGAAGCCCGGCACTTACCGTCTTTTTGCGTTAAAAGAAGAAGACCGCGATTTTCAATACACCCAGCCGGACGAGCTGATCGCGTTTTCCGACAGCCTGGTGCGGCTGAGCGACAACCTGTCTGAGATGAACCTCGCGCTGTTCAACGAAATAGATACCGTACCCGCAGAGGAAGAGCAGCCCGAAGCCGAGCCGCCTTCCGCAAGGGAAAAAGATAAGAAGAAGGCCAAACCCCGGCTCCAGGTTGGTTTCGATCTCAACGGCGGGCAGCAGGAACTGGGCGATTCCCTCACCATGAGCTTCAACTTCCCCATCAAAACCTTAGACTCGGCGCAGATAGGGCTGTATGAGGACACTACCCGCAAAAAAGTGGCCTTCACCCTTCACCAGGCCGATACCACCGCCAAGAATTTCAAGATCGTTTACAACTGGAAACCCGGCAAACCCTACGAGATCATTTTGCCGGCGGGCTTTGCCACAGACACTTCCGGGCTGCAGACCACCAAGGCGGATACCGTGAACTTCGAGGCCAAAGACCTCGACGATTACGGCACCGTTAAAATAGCGCTCACCGTGAGCGACAGCGCCCGCAACGTATTGCCGGAATCCGACACCAGCTACCAGTTCGTGGTACAGCTCGTTTCCGGCTCTGACATCAAATATACCGGCGTGGTGCGTAACGGCCGTTGGGAAAGAGGGCTCATCCAGCCCGGGGAGTACCAGATCAGGGTGGTGGTAGACCGGGATAAGAACGGCGTATGGGATACCGGCGTGTATTACGGTGTGCCCAGGAAGCAGCCGGAAACCGTATTTTCGTTCAAAGACCCTATCAACATCAAAAAGAACTGGACGGTCAGCCCATCGGTCAAACTATAGCCTTTATCCGTAATTTTGCATAATGATCTTCTCCTCCGCATTGATTGAAAATGCTGTAAATGAATTTGCAAGGCTGCCGGGCGTTGGTAAAAAAACAGCCCTGCGGCTGGTGCTGCACCTGCTGAAGCAAGATACCGCCCAGGTGGAGCTGTTTTCCGAAACCATTGCTCGCATGCGCCGCCAGATCAAGTTCTGCCAGTATTGCCACAATGTGAGCGACGACGATACCTGCAGCATCTGCGCCAACCATTCCCGCAACAGCCATGTGGTGTGCGTGGTGGAAAGCATCCGCGACGTGATCGCCATTGAGAACACCCAGCAGTTCAACGGCGTGTACCATGTGCTGGGAGGCATCATCTCCCCCATCGACGGCATCGGGCCGGACCAGCTGCAGATCCATTCCCTCGTGGAAAGGGTGCAGCAGCAGGGCATCGAAGAGGTGATCATGGCGCTGAGCCCGACCATTGAAGGCGATACCACCATCTATTACCTGTCCAAGAAACTGAAGGACTTCCCCGTGAAGATCACCACCATCGCCAGGGGCATCGCTTTCGGCGGAGAACTGGAATATGCGGACGAAATGACGCTGGCCCGTTCCCTTACCAACCGGCTGCCGCTGGAAAACTACCTCCAGCAGGGGAAATAACACAATAAGTTCATCCCCGGATTTCCGCCAGGATAACTATCTTTATACCTCGTAATCATTATCTAACTGCACACTCCAAAAAGGCCAGATCATGTTCAAATTAGCACTACTCTCCCTTTTTTTCTCCTTCGCCTTCGGTAACGTATACGACTTCAAAGTTGATGCGCTGGAAGGAGGAAAGATAGATTTCTCCAAATACAAAGGAAAGAAGATCCTGATCGTAAATACAGCATCCATGTGCGGCAACACCCCGCAATACGCTGAACTCGAAAAGCTGTATAAAAAATACAAGGGCAAGCTGGTGATCGTGGGTTTCCCCGCCAATAACTTCGGCGGGCAGGAACCGGGCTCCAATGAAGAAATTAAGGCGTTCTGCAGCAAAGAATACGCCGTTACTTTCCCTATGGCCGCCAAGGTTTCCGTGAAAGGGTCAGACATCCATCCCCTGTACCAGTGGCTGATAGCCGAAAGCAAGGCCAAACAATTCTCTCCGGAAGAAGTGACCTGGAATTTCCAAAAGTACCTGCTGAACGAGAAAGGTGAGCTGGTGGCCGTTTTCAAGCCCCGCACCCTGCCGTCTTCACCGGAAGTGATCGAGGCGATAGAAAAACACTGACCGATATGCACAAACATCTGCTGAAATTCCTCACGGCCACCGGCTGCGCTGCCTTATTGTTTACCGCCTGTTCCAGCTACGATCCCAACGAGCTGCTGAACTGCGAAAACGCGGCCTTCAGCCTCTCCGGCAGCGGGGATGCCAGATCCCTTAAATTACTTAGCGCCAACATGTTGCGCAGCCAGAACCTGAAGCTGCTGGCCGTGGAAGCCTATTATAAAGACAGCGTGCGGGTGCTGCTGAACCTTGCCGCCGCGGGCTTCACTGCAGACGGACTGAAGAGCGACAGTCTCCCTTCCGGCACTTTCGTTTTCTCCCTCCGCCAGGCCAGCGCCTCTCCCGGTAAAGTGATACTGGGCTTCAAAACAGGAAAGGAATACCAGTTCCTCACTACAGACAGCTCTTCCATTACCATCACGGAAATAAACGCCGCCAGCCGCACGGTTTCCGGTACTTACCATGTGGAAACCCTGAACCCGGCCATGGAAATGCAGGGCAGTTTCAGCAAAGTCTGTTTTCGGTCCATCCAATAATAAAGCAGTATTTTTACGGCCATGTTTTTCTCTGATATCATAGGGCAGCAGGCAGCGCGGGATCAATTGCTGCATGCCGTGGAACAGAACCGCCTCAGTCATGCCATGATACTGCTGGCGCCGGAAGGCGCGGGCGGATTGCCCGTAGGGCTGGCATTTGCGCAATACATCGTGTGTGAGAACCGGCAGCTGCAGGATGCATGCGGCCAGTGTTCCGCCTGTAAAAAAGCCGCACAATACATTCACCCGGATATTCATTTTTCCTACCCCGTCATTCCCCGCAAACCGGGCGACAAGCCCGTCAGCACGGATTACATTACCGAATGGCGGGAATTCATCGCCGGGCAGCCGTACGGCAATGCTTACGACTGGCTGCAGTTCATCGGTGCGGAAAACAAGCAGGGCAATATCACGGCGCACGAATGTTCCGACATTATCCGCAAGCTGAACCTGAAAAGTTTCGAAAGCGACTATAAGATCCTGTTCATGTGGATGCCTGAATACCTGGGCAACGAGGGCAACCGCCTGCTGAAGCTGATCGAGGAGCCGCCGGCCAATACCATTTTTATACTCGTGGCTGAGAACCAGGAGCAGATACTGGCCACCATTCTCTCGCGCACGCAGCTCGTGAAGATCAACCCGCTTTCCAAGCAGGAGGTGGTGAATGCCCTGGTGGCCCGCAATCAGGCCCCCGAGCCCCGTGCCCGGCAGATCGCCACCATTGCTTCCGGTAATTACCGGGAAGCATTGCAACTGCTGCAACACGCCGAAAACGATTACCATGAATTGTTGCGGAACTGGCTGAACTGCATTTTCATGCAAAACCGGCAGGGATTGCAGGATTGGGTGGAGCATATTGCCAGCGCCAAAATGGGCCGGGAAAACCAGAAGCAGTTCCTCCGGTATTTCATCAATGTGCTGGAGCACAGCCTGCGCGTGCAGTATATGGACCGCAGTCACCTGGCTTTTTCAGACGAGGAGGTGGACTTTGCGGAGAAGCTGAGAAAGCTGGCCAACCTGGGCCAGATGGAGCAGATCACGGAGGAGCTGGACAATGCTTACTATCATATTGAGCGCAATGCCAATGGCAAAATACTCTTCCACGCGCTGTCCATCAGGCTTCAGTACATTTTTAAGGGCCGGGCGCTGCCGGTATAGGCTGTCAACAATTTGCCGTACCTTTGACCCTTAATTCCCTGTACGTCTTTGTGAATCTGAAAGTAAATATGTACTTTTAGTGACCTGCGGACGCAGGGATAAGTATTTTTTAAAATAATAAACCAAAATAATATGGCTTGTGCCGGATGTGGTACGGGTGCAGATGGGAAGCCGGCGGGATGCAAGAGTAATGGAGGTTGCAGCAGCGGAGGCTGTAACAGGTTGAATGTTTTCGACTGGCTGTCCAATATTCCCTTGACTGATAGTTTAGCACCATTTGACATCATAGAAGTAAGTTTTAATAACGGTAGTCGCAAAGATTTCTTCAGGAATTCCACCAAACAGCTTTTCGAAAAGGGCGAAATGGTGGCGGTTGAAGGGGTCAGCGGTTTTGACGTGGGTATGGTGAACCTTACCGGGGAACTGGTAAAGCTGCAGATGAAAAAACGCCGGGTGGAAGATACCCCCGAGGTGAAAAAGCTGCTGCGCCGTGCCTCTGCGGAAGACATGAACCGCATGTCTGAAAACAAAAAACGCGAAACCGAAGCGCTTATCAAAGCCCGGGCAATTGCCCGGAGCATAGGCCTGGAAATGAAGCTCGCAGAAGTGGAGATCCAGGCAGACGGCCGTAAGGCGACCTTCTTTTACACGGCTGACGACCGCGTGGATTTCCGTGAACTGATCAAGATATATGCCTCCGAATTCAGGGTGAAGGTGGAAATGCGCCAGATAGGCGCCCGCCAGGAAGCCGGGAAAGTAGGCGGTATCGGCAGTTGCGGCCGGGAGCTTTGCTGCTCTACCTGGCTTACGGATTTTAAATCGGTGAACACCACCGCGGCGCGTTACCAGAACCTCTCTATCAACCAGGCCAAGCTTTCCGGCCAGTGCGGCCGCCTGAAATGCTGCCTCAACTACGAGCTGGATACTTACCTGGACGCCCTTAAAGATTTCCCGGACGACTGCGACCTGATCGAAACTGCCAGCGGCAATGCTACCTTGCAAAAACGCGACATTTTCAAGAACCTCATGTGGTATTCCTACGACAACAGCAATAAACAATACCCGCTGACCATCACCCGCGTGAAGGAAATACGCCAGCTGAACAGGCAGGGCGTTAAGCCGGAAGAACTGAAAGCCGTTGAGGTAGTTACCTCCAAACCTAATAAGGACGTGGATCTCGGCTTTGCCGACGTAGTGGGCCAGATCAGCCTCCGCTCCCTGGAAAAAGCTTCGCAGAAACGCAAACAGAAATCCAAAGAGAAACATAAGGAGCAACACCAGAAAGACAGGCCCAAAGGTGGTGGCGGCCAGCAGCAGCCCGCACAGGCTGGCGGTGCCCAGCAGGGCCGGCCTCAGAAGGAACAGCGCCCGCAGGGCGACCGCCCCCCGAGGCAGGAACAAAAACCCCGCGGCGAACAGAAACCGCGCAACGAACGGGGCGAACAAAAGCCCCGCGAAGGCGCTCAGCCTCGTGAACCACGAGGTGACCAGAGAGGCGGCGAACCGCGAGGCGATCAAAAGCCCCGCAATGAGAGGGGTGAACAGCGCCCGCCCCGCGGCGAACAAAAGCCCCGCGAACCACGCGAAGGCGGACAGCCGGGAGCGCCTCGTCCACAGGGCGGCGAGCAGAAGCCCCGCGAACCCCGTGAAGGCGGCCCAAAGCCGCAGCAGCAGGGCGGCGGAGGTCAGCGTAACCAGAACCGGAACCGCCCCCCGCGGAAACCGGACAATAAACAACCGGATAACAAACAATAAAACAGTTATTGTTCCGTATATAGTAGAGGCGCTCTTTGCAGCGTCTCTACGTTTTATTACCCATCATGATCGGATTTCCTCCCCGATACGGCACCACCTACTCCCTTGAAAACCGCAGCTCAGCGGAGCAGCTTACCATTTTCTGGCTGGCCGTGGAAAAAATGGACTGGCAGGTCAGCGAAGTAACGCCCAACAGCATCACCGCCTTCACGAATTTCAGCCTTCGTTCCTGGAACGAACAGGTCAGCATCCGCTTTGCGGCTGAAGAGATCGGCCTGTTCAGCGTTTCCACCGGCGTACAGGTGCTCGATTTCGGAAGGAACAGGCAGAACATCAAACGGTTGCTGAAAGCGGTTGCTGCAATTGCAGCGGAAACAAGCGCTGAAACTCTGGAAGAAATTTACACGGAAAGGCAGCAACGCATCCGGCCGGAGGGCGAAGCCATCCACCTCACCCGCAGCAGGCAGGTGGTAGCCGGTTTTATGCAGGTGTTCAGGCCGGTGAAAGGATATTACATCACCCCGATACTGATCGTGCTGAACGTATTTATTTTCCTGCTGCTTACCAACAAATGGCTGTTCCCCGCCAGCAGCGGCTGGGCGCCGGACCTGCAGGTGCTGGAACAGGCAGGCGCCAGCTTCAAACCGCTTACGCTTTTCGGGGAGCCCTGGCGGCTGCTCACATCCGGTTTCCTGCATGCGGATGTGCTGCACCTGTTCTTTAACATGTACGGCATCATGGTATCCGGCATATACCTGGAGCCCTTGCTGGGCCGCTGGCGTTTTTTGCTCGTGTATCTTTTATGCGGCATCATGGCCAGCCTTACCAGCCTCTGGTGGTACGACATCACGCCCACGCTCGGCGCTTCCGGCGCAGTGTTCGGGCTTTTCGGCTTCATACTTACCCTTTCGCTGCACCGCTTCCTGGAACCGGGCGAAAGAAAAGCGCTGCTCACCAGCATCGGTCTGTATATCGTGATGAGCCTTTCCACCATTTTCCTCTCCACCAACTTCGACCATGCCTCTCATATCGGCGGCCTGCTCTCGGGCATGCTGCTGGCCCAGCTGCTCTACCCCGGCCTGCAAAAGAACGCCGCCCGCAACGTCATCGTACGCAGCACGGTATTGGCGGCCACACTGGTGCTGGCCGTTATTGCGGCAGTGTACCTGCTGCTGCCCCGCGATGTGAATGATTATATGGCCAAACGCGCCCGGCTGGACGAGAATTACATCCTGGCTTCCGGCGTATACCACGCCCGGAATGATGAGGAAAAAATGAACTGGCTGAAGAACTACGCTATTTATTACATGGATGAGAACCTCCGCATTATGGACGAAATAGACAGCCTATCGCTGAGCTTTGATTCAAAGCGGCAGAATAAGCTGCTGCGCAGGCTCTACAGCACCCGCAGGCAGATCTTCACCTGGAACTACCGCACGCTCCACGAAGGCCGCAACAAATACGACGCACAGATCATCAAAGCCGTGCATGAGCTGGAAGAAATGCACCGGCAGCTCAATTACTGACCTTATTTTTCGTCCTGGAAATAGAGCTTGTAGTAGTTCATATTCCGCTCTTCATCGTAGCCCCGCTCGATCATTTCGCGGTTGCCATGGATGTATACGTGGAAGTTCTTGTCCAGCTTGAGAATGCTCTTGAAGAACTTTTGCTGCTTTTTTACAGCGGGATTGGAGATATCGAATTCATCGGGTACATCCAGCCGGTGTTCGTCACGGAAATGCTCGCGGTAGTTGCGGAAAGCGTCCACCGCGTCGGGGTGGCCGAGCACTTCTTCCGCAAATTCATCCATCTGGAACTGTTCTTTTTCCTTGAAATAGGTCGCGGATTTTTTGAGCAGCTCGATCTGGTCCACCCGGTTCATTTCAAACTCTTCGGGCAGCTTCTGCTGGATGAACTGCTGGCAGAGCGTCACCATCGTTTCTGTCTGGTGATAGCTGTCTGCCTTCCTTTCCACCTGCAGGAACGCATCTTTCCAGTACACGGCCTCGTTCTTGCTGTTGCTGTCCACAATGCTCACCTTGTACCCTTCTTCCTGCCCGATGTTGAACACCAGGCAGCCTTTGTCCAGCTTGTTGATATTAATACCGTCGTCGTAATTTAGCTCGTAGTTCTCGTCGGAAAGATACACTTTGAGGTAGGTGTCCCGGTTCTCCGACTTGAAAATGCCGACGGCTTCCACTTCTTCGCCGTCTACCTGGCATTTGGAAAAATGGACGATGTACAGCTCCCCGCCTTTGATCTTGGGGTGGGTAGACACTTTATAGAGATGTTTGGCGATGTTGACGGATTGTTCCTGGAAGCTTTCATGATCTTCGAAAATGAGGCTGCAATACTTGAAAACCTCGTTCAGATGGAGGTCTGCATCGTGGGTGAACCTGAAATACTCGGCATTGTTGGTAAATGGCTGGATGAAATAGCTCAGCAGCAGGTTGCCGATGGTTTCATCCTTCAGTTCCAGCGGCTGCTGCGAGAGCACCAGCGGGTCTTCGTTGGAGGCGTTCCCCACCTTATGGATCGTAAGCCTTTCCAGGTCTTTGATATCTGATACGTGAATCATACGGGCTGCAAATTAGGGGAATTGCAGGACAAGAAGAAGGCTGCCTTTGAACCGGGCAGCCTTCTTCTTTTTATAAAATGAAATAATGATCTAGGTATTCAACCCTCCGCAAACGCTCAGCACCTGGCCGGTTACGTAAGCGGACATTTCGGACGCGAGGAAGAGGCATACATTGGCAATGTCTTCCGGCGAGCCGAATTTGCCCAGGGGAATTTTGTCCAGGTACGCTTTCGCGCCTTCCCCGTCTTTCAGGTAATGGGTCATGTCCGTTTCCACGAAACCCGGTGCCACAGCGTTCACACGGATGTTGCGGCTGCCTATTTCCTGGGCAATGGATTTGGAAAAACCGATGATGCCGGCTTTGGACGCTGCGTAGCTGCTTTGGCCCGCGTTGCCTTTCATTCCGATGATGGAGCTCATATTGATGATGCTGCCGCTTTTGGCTTTCATCATCGGGCGCATCACCAGCTTGGTCATATTGTATACGCTTTTCAGGTTCACGTCCATCACTTCGTCCCATTGTTCGGGGCTCATGCGAAGCAGGAGATTGTCTTTCGAAATACCGGCGTTGTTCACGCAAATGTCTACTGTACCAAACTCTTTCACCACATCGTTCACCAGCGCTTCGCATTCTTCAAATACGCCTGCGTTGCTTTTATAGGCTTTTGCTTTCACGCCTTTTTCCGCGAGCCTGGCTTCCAGTGCTTTTGCTTTTTCATCTGAACTTACATAGGTAAAAGCAACATTGGCCCCTTCTTCTGCAAATTTCAGTGCAATAGCCTCCCCGATCCCGCGGCTTGCTCCCGTTACGATGGCTACTTTGTTGTTAAGTAATTTCATTTTTGACTGATAGGTTTTAGCTTTAGTATGATGGACGAAGGTAATGGAAATTATCCCTCCGCCTGGTGTTTTCCAACAAACCGGAGGATCTCCTCCAGTACATTTCTTTCGTTGTTGAGGCGCGGAACTTTATGCTGGCCGCCCAGTTTGCCTTTGCTTTTCAGCCATTCGGTAAATGTGCCCTGCGCCATTACATGAATGGTGGGGCGGCACAAAGCGATGTCCTTATGGCGCTTGGCTTCGTAGTCGGAGTTGATGGCCTTGAGCGTAGTATCCAGCACGGTTACGAACTGCCCCAGGTCCGCCGGCGCCTGCTCAAACTCGATCAGCCATTCGTGGCCGCCGTTGCCGCTTTCGCTGAAGTAGATCGGCGCCGCGGTATAATCGTTGACGATCGCCCCGGTGGCTTCGCAGGCTTTGGCAATGGCATTGTCTGTATTATCCACGATCAGCTCTTCGCCGAACGCGTTGATAAACGACTTGGTTCTCCCGCTCACGCGTATGCGGTAAGGCGCCATGGATACGAACTGGATGGTATCGCCCACGAGGTAGCGCCAGAGGCCGCCGTTGGTGCTGATGATAAGGGCATAGTTCTTCCCGGCCTCCACTTCATGCAATTGCAGCGTACGCGGAAATTCTTTACCATATTCTTCCATCGGCATGAATTCGTAGAAGATGCCGTGGTTGAGGAACAGCAGCAATCCATCTTCGCCGATCACGTCCTGCGCGGCGAAGAAACCTTCGGATGCGTTGTAAGACTCCAGGTAATTCATGCCCGGCTTGCGGATCAGGCGTTTGAACTGTTCGCGGTAAGGCGTAAAGCTTACCCCGCCGTGCATGTACACTTCCAGGTTGGGCCAAACGTCCGCCAGGTTGTCGGTGCCGGTGAGTTCAAATATGCGTTTGATGAGCACGATGGTCCAGGTGGGAACACCGGCTATGGAAGTAACGTTCTCGTGTATCACCGCCTGCGCCATGCGTTCGATCTTTTCCTCCCACTCGTCCATCAGGGCGATGGAAAGGTCCGGCGTGCGCACGAGGTTGCCGTAAAAAGGCATGTTTTGCAGCATCACGGCGCTCAGATCGCCGAAATAGCTGTCGCTTTCTGCGGATAATTTATTCACCTGGTGGCTGCCGCCGATCACCAGCGATTTGCCGGTAAGCACATCTGAATCAGGGAAGTTGTTGTAATAAAGGGAAAAAACGTCGCGGCCCGCGCGGTAGTGGCATTCGTCGAGGCTTTCAACGGAAACGGGGATGAACTTGCTTTTGTCTGCCGTGGTGCCGCTGCTTTTGGCGAACCATTTGATGGGCGTGTTCCAGAGCACGTTCTGCTCCCCTTCCATCACGCGCTGGATATAGGGTTTAATGGATTCGTAGTTGTGAACGGGGACCCTTTGCTTGAATTCGTCTATTTTAAAAATATTGGAAAAGCCGTACTGTTTGCCGAATTCGGTGTACTGGGCCGCGCTGAGCAGGTTCTGGAACACCTGCTGCTGTACCTGCAGCGGGTATTGCATGAAGTGCTCTATGCGCCCCATCCGTAATCTGGCTAGTTGTGACAGCGCTGGACTTAAAATCTTCATACCAGGTTTTAACTAGGGTTTGATAGTGATTATTGTTTTGCTGCTTCGTCCAGGTAATCTTTCCTGCGAAGTACGAAATTCTGGCCAAGATACACTTTTCTAACCTGTTCGTCTTCTGCCAGTTCTTCCGCGGTGCCGGCCTTGAGTATTTTGCCTTCAAACAATAAATACGCCCTGTCTGTAATGGAGAGGGTCTCCTGTACGTTGTGGTCCGTAATGAGGATGCCGATATTCCGGTATTTGAGTTTGGCCACGATGCCCTGGATATCTTCCACGGCAATGGGGTCGATGCCGGCAAAGGGCTCATCCAGGAGGATGAACTTGGGGTCTACCGCCAAGGCGCGGGCTATTTCCGTTCTGCGGCGCTCGCCCCCGCTGAGCACGTCTCCCGGGCTTTTGCGCACATGCTGCAGGCGGAATTCGCTAAGCAGCGTTTCCAGCTTTTCCTTTTGTTCGGCCTTTTTCAGCTTCGTCATTTCCAACACGGCAGCGATATTGTCTTCCACGCTCAGCTTCCTGAACACGCTGGCTTCCTGCGGCAGGTAACCTATCCCCATCTGCGCCCGTTTGTACATCGGCAGCTTGGTAATATTCAGATCATTGAGGAAAACCTCCCCTTCATCGGGCTTTATGAGGCCCACCACCATGTAGAACGTGGTGGTCTTACCCGCCCCATTGGGCCCCAGGAGGCCCACGATCTCACCCTGCGTAACCTCCACCGACACGTGGTTTACCACGGTCCTGGCCCGGTAACGCTTAACCAGTTGCTGCGTATGTATTCTTAATGCCATAAGTTGAATCTGAGCAAAAATAATAAAATCGGCGAATGGACAAGGTTTTCACCCGGTCAGATGGAATATTTTAACCATTTATTTGCTATTAGATAAATAGTAGGGGATATATTATTTTTGCGAGGTTTTTAAAGATAACTCCATATATGAAAGTTACGGAACATATTGCGCAAGCCAAGGGAACATTAATTTCCTTCGAGATTCTGCCGCCCCTTAAAGGTAAAAGCATTGAATCCATTTACGACCACCTTGACCCGCTCATGGAGTTCAAACCCTCGTATATCAATGTGACCTACCATCGCAGTGAGCATATGTTCAAGAAACGTGCAGACGGCTCGTTCGACAAAGTGGAGATCCGCAAGCGCCCCGGTACCGTGGGTATTTGCGCGGCCATCATGAACCACTACCAGATCGATGCCGTGCCTCACCTTATCTGTGGCGGGTTTAGCAAGGAAGAAACGGAAAATGCACTGATCGACCTCAATTTCCTGGGGATAGACAACGTGCTGGTGCTCCGCGGCGATGCGCCGAAGAACGAAACCTTCTTCGAAGCCCATCCCAACGGTCACCGCTATGCGTTAGAGCTGCTCCAGCAGGTAACCGCCATGAACAACGGCATCTACCTGGAAGACGACCTGATGGGCGGCATCAAAACCAAATTCTGCATCGGCGTGGCCGGCTACCCCGAAAAACATTTCGAGGCGCCCAACCTGCAGACGGATATGGCTTACCTCAAAAAGAAAGTGGAAGCCGGCGCCGATTACATCGTGACCCAGATGTTCTTCGACAATAAAAAATTCTTTGACTTTGTAGCCAAATGCCGCGAAAACGGGATCAATGTACCCATTATCCCCGGCCTGAAACCGCTCACTACCCGCAAGCAGCTGATGGTACTGCCCCGTACTTTCCATGTGGATATGCCGGAAGACCTGGCTACGGAAGTGCAAAAATGCAAAACGGATAAGGAAGTGGAAGTTGTAGGCACGGAATGGCTCCTCCAGCAGTCGAAAGAACTGAAGGCCGCGGGCTCTCCCGTACTTCATTATTACACCCTGGGTAAACCGCATGTGATCCAGCAGGTAGTATCCGCCATCATTTAACGGTACTGCCTTCCGGCAAATAAAAAAACCATTGCGTTGACACGCAATGGTATAATTTCCCTATAACTGTCACACCTTTGTTTAGAACTTATTGGTGATGTATTGCTGATATTATGACGCGGGTAAATTCACTTACCCCTATCAGCAGGCAAAAAAAAGCGGGACTGTTTCAGAACAGTCCCGCTTTCCATTTTTTATAATGTTATCAGTAATCTTCCCTGCTGAAAAGAAAACCCAGGCTTATGCCTACGTAGCGGTTCTTGCTGGAAGTAAGCTCCTGCCGGTCGATATCGGTAAGGCCCAGGCTATAATTCGCGCCCAGCATCAGGCAGCTGAAAAATTCGTAGCCTATGGAGAAGTTCGCGCCTGCATCCCAGGGGTGCATCCGCAGCACGGCCAGGTTATCGTTGTTTTTGCGGGTAAACTGCACGTCCTTCGAATTCCTGGATATGGTGCGCCCATCCTGCATGATATTATAAGAATACCTGCCATTCAGCCCGTACGCGATATAGAGGCCTGCTCCCGCAGTGATCCTTCCTTTCCCTAACGGGTATTTATACACGATGTTCAGGGGGAATTCGAGGTAATTTAACCGGAGGCGGTTTCCATGCGGGATGAATATTCCCGAAAGCTCCGCTTTGGGATCCGGCGTTTCTTTCAGCCCTGTACCTTTGGTGATATACCGGAAGGCTGGCTGGAGGTACAGGCCCGGCGTTAACGGCACGTCCAGGAAAAGTTCCAGGTGCCAGCCATGGTAAGCCTCCATAGAGCCGCCGGAAACAGAAAAGATGCCAGGGGCTTCCCCGGTAATATGCATGTTGGATGAGTTGTACCCCGTACGGATACCCAAACTGACCTGGGAAGATGCGGGTGTTATACAGCTAACAAGCATCGCCAGCAACAGCGCGATAGTTCTCATGAAATCGGTTTTTAATAGGGATCGCCTTGAAGCTATAGGAGAAAGTAACGGGGTATATTATGCGCTCGCACAGACAGGTCTCTCACAGCTAATATAAATGCGGCGTAAACATACAGCAAACTTTCTCGATTTCACAACTTGCTGAAAGTGAATTGGGCAGGAATCATCAAAAAATAACGTTGAACTGTCGGTAATTCAGGATCATTGGCGAGAAAATAACGCTGAAGCGCCCGTCATTGTTCATAACGGGCATAAAAAAACCGGCAGGAAATGCATAAAAGTAAACCTTTATGCATAACCCGCCGGCCTATTGAATAGTTGCGATGAAAATGCGGATTATTGTCCGCCGAATTTGTAACCGACAGTAATACCAAATGCGGTATTCCTGTAAGAGTTATCGCTGTCCCCGTTGCCGCGGAGGTTGAGTAGGCCAAGGTCTGTGAACAGGCCGAAGTTCAGGCCCATGGGTAATTCATACCCTACCTGGAAGTTCGCGCCGGCGTCAAACCTTTTCATTTCACCGTTTTCGTCACCGAACTCGATGTCGTTTTCCACCACGGAGTTGCCTACCACGGTTTCGCCTTTACCGCTTAAACCAACGGCAAGGTAGGGGCCGAGGCCAATGAACAGGTTACCGTTGCCTACTTCAGGTTTGTACATGAAGTTGATCGGCAGCTCAAGGTAGTTGATACGGGTTTTCGTGTCAAATCCCAGCACTTCCTGTTTTCCGCCTTTACCTGTATACAACAGGCTGGGCTGGATGTAAAATTCATCTGCCAGCTGGAGGTCCGCCGTAAGGCCGGCTCTGAACCCTACCAGCAGGTCGCTGGTCTCCTTATCCCCGTTTACTTTGTAAGTGTAGCTCGAAAAGCTAGGGCCTGCCACAATCCCGAATTTGGTCTGGGCAAATGTAGCGCCGGCTATCAGCATGGCTGCAACGGATAAGAGTGCTTTTTTCATGTTTTGCTTTTGTGTTTTTGAAATTTATATGTCAGGATGAAATGGTGTTCCTATAAAAAACTCTCTTTTGGCAAAATTGTTTACCTGGTGCCGCCAAAAAGATAACCAACGGAGAAGCTCCATACACGGTTCTTACTCTTGTCGGAGCGGCTGTCGTCCGACCCGGAATAGATCTTACCGAAGCCCATGCCGTACTGCGCGGATACCAGGAAGTTGCCGAATTCGGCGCCGGCCAGGAGGTTACCGCCATAGTCGAATCTTTTGTACTTGTCATAACCCTGGTTGGGGTCGCCTGAATTCAGGGGGGTGTCGTCGTCCCACTTGATGTTGGATTCGCCGTTGCTATGCACACCTGCTACAGTGGACTCATATTTGTTCTTACCCGCTACCCCGAATGCCGCATACGGACCCACACCGAGGAAAAGCTTCGTATTCTGCCCTACGGGGATCTTACCAACAAAGTTTACTGGAATTTCGATGTACTGGGGATTGGTGGTGGATTTGAAATAAGCCACATCTCCAGGCTCGCCGCTTTCAACTTTTGTACCCTTGCCGGTGTAGAACACACCCGGCTGGAGGGAGATTATTTCAGAAAGCGGGAAATCCGCGATAGCGCCTACATGGAAAGAATTCAGCGCCCGGCTGTTGTCTGTGCCGCCGCTGTTGGTGTTGGTAACATTAGCGATGTTCCAACCGCCTTTTACACCTACTCTAACCTGCGCCATCGCCGCTACCGATAAACCGATAGCCATACATGAGAGAACAATCTTTTTCGTCATAACCTAAGGTTTTGGTGATGACGGTATAAATCCAAAGACTGTGCCAAAGGAGAAATTGCTATTCCTATCAAGCTGAAAATGAATTGCTTGCAAACAGCTGTTATAGGTTACTGCCGCTTAGCGCACGTTGCAGGAATTCATCTAACTGTGTGACGCCAAGACGTTTGGCCAGTATTTTTTTATGCTCATCCAGCAGGTACACTACCGGTGTAGCATACACATCATAGAACTTACGGTAGTTGCTTTTATACTCCGGATCCCAGGCGTGTATCCATCCTTTGAGGTGTTTTTCCCGGATAAATTTCGTCCATTCGTCCTTCGTGCCATCTGTTCTCACGCCGTACATGGCTACGCCTTTTTTCTTCCAGCTGGCGTTGAAGGCGGAATCCAGTTTAGGCACTTCCGTTATACAATGGCCGCAGGTGGGGTCCCAGAACACGACAACGGTGTATTTGGATTTAATGTCGTACAGGGATGCGCGTTTGGCGGCAGTGTCCTGGAGCACCAGCGGCGCCGCCTGTTGTCCGATCAGGTTGGGCGCAATGGTCACCGCCCGCTCGATGATCTTGTTCTTCTGTTCTTCGCTCAGCCAGTAAGCGTCCCCTTTCATATAATATTTTTCCACGAGGTGCACGAACACGGCGTCCATGCCCATAATGGAGGAGCTTTCATAATTTCGCGTGATCCACCACAGCACAAATTTGAAACTCTCTTTATCTTTTTTTGTTTTCGCGATAACCGCGTCCGCTTCCAGGATCACAGAATCCGGAACGGGGGGAACGAGCTGGTTGAAATACCGGTCCAGGCGGGTTTCCAGCACGGGCGTGCGGGCCAGCCTGCCGTCCGCCAGGTTCACTTCTTTCCAGTAATTGCTTTTATAAACGCGGTAAGGGTAGGTTGAATCGAGCGAACCGTCCGCCTTTTTAGGCATTGGCGGTATGGCCGGCTCGCGCATGGCCTTGAAAATACTGGCCAGCAGCGACTGCGGGTGCTCCGTTACCACGCGGCCCCGGTAATCCTGCAATTGTTTGCCGAACGAATCCATAAGGGGCCGCACTTTGGCGGAATCTTCCGCGGTACGGGCCGCGGCCAGCTTCTGCTGTATTTCGGCGGAGTTCTGCGCTATGAATTTGTTGTAATTGCTGAACATGGTATTGTCCGGCGAATTTTTGAATTCGGTGCCGGTGACCAGGTTCGCCGTGTCCGCCACGATGGAAAAGCTCTGCGTTTTATCCAGCAGTATCTCGAAATAACGTTGTTTGCCGGGTAACACGATCAGGTAAATGCCCCCTGGCTGCGTTTCCCCGCCTTTCAGCACGGCAGTGCCGTCAGGGCCGATCTGCGCGGAATCCATCACATAGGTGGTTTTCCCCATATAATGACCGAGATAGACGGTTCCGGCCTTGTATCCTTTCAATTGTACAGCGATATTATAACCCTGTCCGTGCAGGGCCGAAGCGCCGCCAAGGCAGCAAATAAGAAGATATAGCAGTTTTTGCATAGGTGCAATAAAAGTAACTAAAACCGTCCTACCTTTGCACCCGTGAGGAAAAAAAATGTTGTACTTGAAAATGTGCCCGTAACCGCTTATGCCGCTGAAGGCAAGGCATTGGCGCGGGTAGACGGTAAAGTTGTTTTTATTGAAGGCGGAGTGGTGCCCGGCGATGTGGTGGACGTAAAGCTCAGTAAAAGTAAAAAAGACTGGGCCGAAGGCAAGGCCATCCGCATCCACACCCTTTCCCCTGACCGGACGGAGCCTTTCTGCCAGCATTTCGGGCTGTGCGGCGGCTGCAAATGGCAGATGCTGCCGTATGAAAAACAGCTGGCTTACAAACAACAGCAGGTGGAAGACCATCTTCGCCGCATCGGCCACCTGGAACTGCCTTTCATGCCCCCGATCCTCGGGGCAAAGGAAACACGCCGCTATCGTAACAAGCTGGAATTCACCTTCTCCAACAAAGCTTACCTGACGGACGAAGAGATACGCGCCGCCGGGGAAGACTGGCCCCGCCGCAACGCTTTGGGGTTCCATATACCCAGGTTATTCGACAAGGTGCTGGATATCCAGACCTGCCATTTGCAGGAAGAGCCGGCCAACCTGATCAAAAATACGGTCCGCAGCCGGGCCGAAGAACGGAAGCTTTCCTTTTACGACATCCGCCAGCAGCAAGGCTGGCTGCGCAACCTGGTGCTGCGCATCTGCACCACCGGCGAGGTGATGGTGAACCTGGTGATCCACCACGAGGATAAAGAAGAGCGCGAGGCGCTGCTGAATCACCTGCTGGAGAAGGTTCCGGCCATCACTACCCTGCTTTACACCATCAACCCCAAGAAGAATGACAGTATCTTTGACCTGGAGCCGCGTGTGTTCTACGGGAAAGGCTATGTGGAGGAAAAACTGGAAGATTTCACCTTCAAGATAGGCCCCAAGTCGTTTTTCCAGACGAATACTTACCAGGGCGAAGCGCTGTACCGCATTACGCGGGAATTTGCCGGCCTTACGGGCAGCGAAACCGTATACGACCTGTATTGCGGAACCGGCAGCATCGGTATATTTGTGAGCCGGCAGGCGGCCAAGGTGGTGGGCATAGAGCTCATCAGCGAGGCGATAGACGATGCACGGGAAAATGCGGCAGCCAATGGCGTAAATAACGCCACGTTTTTTGCAGGGGATGTGATCGATATTTGCGACGACGCATTTTTCGCCACGCACGGGGCGCCCGATGTGATCATAACGGACCCGCCCAGGGCAGGCATGCACGAAAAGCTGACGGCCAAGCTGCTGGAAGTGGCGGCCCCGCGGATCGTGTATGTGTCCTGTAACCCGGCAACCCAGGCGAGGGACCTTGCCCTGCTGAGCGAAAAATATACCGTGGAAAAAGTGCAGGCAGTGGATATGTTCCCGCACACACATCATATTGAGAACGTAGCCCTGCTGCAACGCAGGTATTAAACAGTGAAACAGTAACCATAACGATTAAGTACACACGAAAATGAGTGAATTCAGGCCCGGGAGATTCCAGATGTTACCTCTCGTAATAAAGAATCTCCTTATTATCAACGGATTGGTCTACCTCGCCCAGGTTACCCTTCAAAACCTGTTTCAGATAGACCTGGATGTGATGTTCGGACTGCATTACTGGGGGTCTGAGCTCTTCCGCCCGCACCAGATCATCACTCACCTGTTCATGCACGGGGGATTTGCGCACCTTTTCTCCAATATGTTCGCGTTATGGATGTTCGGCAGCACCCTGGAAAACCGCTGGGGTCCCAAACGTTTCCTGATATTTTATATGGTCTGCGGCATTGGTGCGGCGCTGTGTCACCTGGGCGTGCTCACGTATGACAATATGCAGCTTTCCGCCGCCCTGCAGGATTTCAACGTCAATCCTTCCTTTGACACCTTTGTGAAGATCTACGATAAATATGGCCTGGCGGGCTTTACCATCACCGAAGGCCCCCGCACCATTACCTTCCAGAGTTTCAGGGACGCCTGGGCGGCCATGCCTCCCGAATCGGCGGACATGATCACTTATGCGAGGCTGTACCTGTCCAATTTTGCAGAGCTGTACCGCAACATTCCGACAGTAGGCGCATCCGGCGCAGTGTTCGGAGTGCTCTTTGCATTCGGGTACCTTTTTCCCAACAGTTTTCTCTTCATTTTGCCCATTCCTTTCCCCATTAAAGCAAAATATTTTATCGGCGGATACATCCTGCTGGAGCTGTTCTTAGGGTTCAAAAACTCCGGCGGCGACAATGTGGCGCACTTTGCGCACCTCGGTGGCGTATTATTTGCTTACATCCTTTTAAAGATATGGAACAAGGGAAACCGGCGGGATTTTTATTGACCGCAAAATCTTAAATTTGTATACAAACACCAGAACCATGGAAGTAGCCGAAAAAGAACGGATGCCCCGCCTGTCACTGGGGGAAGAGAGGAATATGGTAACCCAGCTACTGCTCGTGAATATCACCGTATATATCCTGCTGTACTTCATCAAGATCATCTACCAGATGGAAAACCTGACCATCGCTGATTTTGACAGGGACATCCTCCGGAATGCGGTCGTTTCAGCGCAGCCCATGACCCTCCTCACCAAGCCGTGGACGCTGATCACGGCAATGTTCACGCACGTTGCATTTTGGGATGTGTTCTCCAACATGGTCTGGCTTTACTGCTTCGGCTCGCTGCTACAGCAGTTTTCAGGCGTGAGGCTGGTGATACCTTTATATGTTTTCGGCAGCCTTTGCGGATTTGCTTTTTATGTAGCCGGCGTGAACCTCATTCCCGGCCTGAAGCCCCTCGCGGCCGCGGGTCCCGGCATGATGGGCGCAGGCGCAGGCGTTATGGCCATCGCCATCGGGCTCACCGCCCTGGCTCCCGGCAACCGCGTATTTCCCCTCGTACTGAGAGGCGGCATTCCTATCTGGATCATCACCTGTATTTATATCGCCCTTCACCTCACCGCGGTATTCACCGGCAACAGCAGGACCAGCTCCCTGATCTACCTGCTGGGCGGCGCTTTCCTCGGCTTTATGTTCATTGCCAGCGGTACGTTCATGGGCTTCATGTTCGATTCTCAAAAGAGCGGCAAATGGGGCGCGGGCGTCAGCAAAGTGATCTTCAACTTCACCCACCTGTTCCACCCCAAAACCAATATGGACAGCGAAGACGTACCGGAGCCCGAAAAGCACGACCGTAAAGGCAACCCCGTTCCCTACGTGAAAGTGGGCCATGTGCCCGAACATAAGGTGAACGAGCTGCTCGACAAGATCAACGAGCAGGGTTTCAAAAGCCTCAGCGCCGAGGAAAGGGAAATACTGATCCGCGCCAGCAGGGAGCAGGACTCTGAAATTTAACCCTCTTTTACATCAAAAATCGCGGCGGCATAGTTATATTAGCGTTATAAACGTTAACGCCCTCAAGTCAAACCTATGCCTGCTTTTTTCCACCGTTTGTTCCTTTATGGAAATGTGCTCATCGCCGCCGGCCTGATCGGCTCCGCTTTTTTACCGATGATGAACCCCGCATCGTTCTGGCCTGCCGGGTTTGCCGGGCTTGCTTTTCCCCTCCTGTGGCTGCTTTCCGTTATTTTTATTCCTGGCTGGCTGATCGCCCGCAAAAAATACTGGCTGATCTCTGTATTTGCTTTGATCGTTTCTTTCCGCGGCATGGCACTTTCCTGGGGCTTCAGCCTTTCCGGCCACGGCAAAGCCGCTACTGCGGAATCGTTTACCGTGATGAGCTTCAACTCCAGCTCCATGGGGCTTTTAGACTATTCGGAGAATCCGAAGGTCAGGGAACATATCTATCAGATCCTGAAAACTGCCCGGCCGGATGTGCTTTGCATACAGGAATTTTATACCAACGAACACCCGGCCCAGCAGCCACACCTGGAGAATATTCTCAGCGCCGGCGACTATCCGTATCATTATTTCGCCAAACATTACACCAACTGGAAAACCTGGCATTACGGCACCATTGTCTTTTCCCGTTTCCCCATCCTGGATACCGCCAGGATCGCGTTCAACGGCGGGTACAAAGGCAATGAATACCTTGTGAGCGTGAAGCTGCTGGCACATGGAGATACTGTGCAGGTACTCAGCGGCCACCTCTCGTCGCACCGGCTGAACAGCCACGATTACCAGGCTGTGGGCAGCCCCGATGGCGGAAAGATCAAATCCATGATGGGCAAAATGCGCCGCAGCTTTGCCAACCGGGCGAAACAGGCGCAGATCATGGCCAGCGAGATCAGCCGCAGCAAATATCCGCTGGTGGTAACCGGCGATTTCAACGACATTCCCCTTTCCCACACTTACCGCACCATCCGCGGCAGCACCCTGCAGGACGCGTTCCTGGAAAAGGGCTTCGGTTTCGGAAGAACTTTTTCAGCGCTTTCCCCCACGCTTCGCATAGACTACGTGCTGGCAGGCAGGGAATTTTCAGTGGAAGATTTTTCCATCTACCGCGAAAAAGGATTACAACACTTTCCCGTGATGGCGCGTTTATCCCTGGAACGCTGATTTGGTGTCACAATAAAATGAATTCAAATACGAAAACGGTTGTTCCACAACGAAGCGTCAAATTTATTAACGTGTTGTCTTTTAATGCGTTAAATTTATAGCGGCCAAATATCTAGTTTGTTGAAATTTTTACGACTATTTACAAAGGGGTTCTTCCTTACCGTGAACATTGTTGTTGTTCTGTTTTTTCTCCTTGCCTGCCTGGTGCCTTTCATATCGCCGGTGAGGTTCTGGCCTATCAGTTTCATCACCCTCGGGTTTCCTTTCCTCCTGATCGCGCTGCTGCTGTTCATGATATTCTGGCTGGTCTTTCACCCGAAATACGCGCTCATCCCGCTTATAGCCCTGCTGCTCGGCTGGAAGTCCGTTTCCGCGTTCATTTCCATCCGCTGGCCGTCTAAATGGGAAACCAGCAACAAGCCTGAAGGAACCTTTAACGTGATGAGCTACAACGTAGCCCTGTTCGGCCTTTATACGAAGAAAGACAGCAAGCCCGTGCGTGAAGGCATTTTTAAGCTGATAGAACAGCAGCAACCGGATGTGCTCTGCCTGCAGGATTTTTATACCTCGGAAAAACCCGGGGATTTTAATAACCGGGAAGACATCAGCAGCCTCATGAACATGCCGCACCGCTTCTTTTCCAGCGATTTTAACCGCGGCGGCAGCCAGCATTGGGGCAGCATCATCTTTTCCCGTTACCCGATCCTGAAGTCGGACAAAGTGAAATTGTCTCCCGGCCCGCTGGGCGAAAGCCTCATTTTTGCGGATGTGCGGAAGGGGAAAGACACGATCCGCATCGTGAACATGCACCTGGAATCGTACCGCTTCAACGCGCAGGATTATGAGAGCATCGAAAAGATCAGGAAACAGGAAGATACCGGGCTCGTAGCCGCCAAAGGCATCATCTTCAAAATGCGCGACGCATACATCCGCCGCAGCCGCCAGGCCAATATCGTAGCGGATTTCATCAGAACCAGCCCGCACCCCGTGATCGTTTGCGGCGACTTCAACGATACACCCGCATCCTACACCTATTTCACCGTAAAAGGCAACCTGCAGGACGCGTTCCTGAAAAAAGGCAGCGGCATCGGGCGTACTTTCTCCGGCATTTCGCCCACACTGCGGATAGATTACATTTTTGCGGACAAAGCCTTTGCCGTAAAAGGTTTCCGCACCATCCACTCCGGCCTCAGCGATCATTATCCCGTGATCACCAACCTGCGGCTGAGCCGCTGACGAGTGCCATTCGTAAATTGTCTGCTCCTTTTGGCTAAAAAATTCGAAATTAGGGTGATAAAATCCGAAATTCGCCGACCGAACCAATTGATATGTCAGAACAGCTAAAACTACACAATACCCTAAGCCGACAAAAAGAAGTATTCACTCCGTTATATCCCGGGCATGTGGGCATGTACGTGTGCGGCCCTACTGTATCCGGCGAATCGCACATGGGGCATGCCAGGCCGTTCATCACATTCGACGTGCTGTTCCGCTACCTCCTGCACCTCGGTTATAAAGTGCGCTACGTGCGCAATATCACCGATGCGGGGCATTTTGAAGAAGAGGGCCGCGCCGCGGAAGACAAGATCGCGAAAGGCGCCCTGCTCGAAAAACTGGAGCCCATGGAACTGGTGCAGAAATACACCAACCTCTACCACTGGGCCATGGAACAGTTCAACAACCTCAAGCCCAGCATAGAACCCACCGCCACCGGTCACATCGTGGAACAGATCGAAATGATCAAAAAGATCATGGCAGACGGTTACGCTTACGAAGCCAACGGTTCCGTTTATTTCGACGTGAAAAAATATTCTGAAAATCATCATTACGGCATCCTCAGCGGCCGCGTGATCGAAGATCAGCTGGAAACCACCCGCGAACTGGATAACCAGGACGAAAAGAAAAACAAGGTCGATTTCGCCCTCTGGAAAAAAGCGCCGCCGGAGCACCTGATGCGCTGGCCAAGCCCATGGGGCGACGGTTTCCCGGGATGGCACATTGAATGCTCCGCCATGAGCAGCAAATACCTCGGCAAGCAGTTCGACATTCACGGCGGCGGTATGGACCTCCAGTTCCCCCACCACGAATGCGAAATTGCCCAGAGCGAAGTAGCCCACGGCGAAATGATGGCCCGTTACTGGGTCCATAACAACATGATCACCATCAACGGGAAAAAAATGGGCAAAAGCTACGGCAACGTGATCCGCCTGACGGAACTGTTTGCCGGCACGCATCCCTTGCTGGAAAAGGCTTACAGCCCAATGACCATCCGTTTCTTCATTCTGCAGACCCACTACCGCAGCACGCTGGACTTCTCCAACGAAGCCCTCCAGGCCGCGGAGAAAGGCCTTGCCCGCCTCTGGTACGCCTACGAAGTGTTGCAAAAGCTCAGCTATAGCAGCAACGGCGCAGCTGTCAACGAAGAGCTGGACAAGCAGGTGCAGGAATGGTGCCGCGATTGCGCCGCCTCCATGAACGACGACCTTAGCACCGCGAAAGTGCTGGCTAATCTTTTTGAACTGGCCCCCGTGATCAATTCACTCCGCGGCGGGCAGGTGAAAATGCATGAGATCAGCCAGGAAACGTTCGACCTGCTGAAGACCACCTGGCAAACTTACCTCATCGATATCCTGGGCCTGCAGCCTGAAAAGCCCGAAGACAGCGACAAGCTGGACGGTGTGCTGCAATTGCTGATAGATATCCGCAAAGAAGCCAAAGGCAAAAAAGATTACGCCACTTCAGACAAGATCAGGAACCAGCTGCTCTCCATCGGCATCCAGCTGAAAGACGAGAAAGACGGTACCGTTACATACGCCATCGAATAAAAATGCGGAAGTACATCCTTTGGGCCGCTCTCGTTTTTACGGCCTGCAAAACCGGCAACAAGCCGCCTGCCGCTACAGACAATACTACCGGGAATAAACCGGCAGCCGTTGCCGCGCCCGTATTTTCGGCGGACAGTGCTTATGCGCATATCGAAAAGCAGCTCTCATTCGGCCCGCGCGTACCCGGCACCAAAGCGCAGGCGCAGTGTGGCGGCTGGCTCATTTCCAGCCTGCGCCCACTGGCCGATACCGTATACGTTCAGCGCGTAAATGTGAATACGAAAGGAAAAAATCTTCCCTGCATCAATATCATCGCTTCCTTCAACCCTGCGGAAAAAAGGCGCATCCTTTTGCTGACCCACTGGGATACGCGGCCCGTTGCCGATAAAGATGCATTCGACCCCAAGAAGGCCTTCGACGGGGCCGACGATGGCGCCAGCGGTACGGCCGTGCTGCTGGAAACAGCGCGTCACATTAAAGCCAGGAATCCCGGTTATGGCATAGACATCCTCTTTACCGACGTGGAAGATTACGGCGACGACTATTGCCTGGGCACCCAATACTGGGCCCGCACACCGCATGTGGCGGGCTACACCGCGGCATACGGCATCCTGCTGGACATGGTGGGCGCACGCAATGCGCGCTTCTACATGGAAGGCACTTCCCAGCAATTCGCTTCCGCGCAGATGAAACTTTTCTGGGACGTAGCCAACCAGCTGGGGTATTCAGCGTATTTCCGCTACGAAACACCGGGCAATGGCCCTTTCTACATCGAAGACGATCATACCTACGTGAACAATATCCTGAAAGTGCCCACATTCGACATCATTGCCACCCAGCCTAGCGGCGAGCTGATGACGCACCATCACACCACGAACGACAACATTTCAGTGATAGACCGGCAAACCCTCGCCGCCGTGGGCCAGCCTTTGCTGGGCCTGCTTTACGGAGAACCTTTCAAATACTGATTATGACGCACCATGATGTGTATATCGCCCATCTCAGTAAAGACAAGAAGCTGAAGACCATCATCAGCTCGCCGCTCAGCGAGCTGGCCGTGAAAAAGAACATCGCGCTGAAGCTGATCGGTTCCATCATGAGCCAGCAGCTCTCCGTGAAAGTGGCCGACGTGATCTACAAACGTTTCCTCCAGCTATACGGCGGCAAAGAACCGCGCGCACAGCAGATCCTGGACACTCCGCCCGAAACGCTCCGCTCCATCGGCCTTTCCAACGCCAAGGTGAGCTACGTGCAGAACGTTGCCCGCTTCGTGATAGAAGAAAAACTGACCGATGCGAAACTGCGCAAAATGGAAGACGCCGAAGTGCTGGCTTACCTGACGCAGATCAAAGGCGTGGGCAGGTGGACGGTGGAAATGCTGCTGATGTTCTACCTCGGCCGGGAAGATATATTCGCCATGGACGATCTCGGGCTGCAGCAGGCCATGAATAAACTCTACAAGCTCGACCCCGCCGATAAAAAGGCCTACAAAGCAAAGCTCCTGTCGCTTTCCGCGCGCTGGGCGCCTTACAGAACGCACGCCTGCAGGTATTTGTGGATGTGGAAAGATGCGAAAAAGCAACCGGTTATTTAACCAGCGTGTAAGATTTCAGCCGGGTGGTATCTTCAAACCTGTCCACCTGGATAAGCCCGACTCCCTTTGCATAAAAATTCGTGGTCAGCGTTTCCGGTGGTAAAACAGGCGGAACGGACACTTCCATGCGGACGCCGATCACATCGTTGTAGCGCGTGCCCAGCACGTCTTTGCTGGTGCCCTTCTGCATGACGGTGTAGGTAATGGTGATATTAATATCGCCGATCACAGGCAGGGTAACGGGCAGCAGCTCCTCCCAGGACTGGCCCAGCGCGATATCGTCTTTCAGGTAAACAGTTTTGATCGGGTCGGCGGGCGCGTTGGGAATGGCGGAAACATCCAGCAGCTGCTCATAATCCCCGCCACCGCAGCGGAACAGCGAATATTCCCCCGTGAAATCGTCCGTCAGCTTGCGGAAATCGTCGCCGTTATAGATTGTATCCCCTTCCACGCGCAGCGTGTAATCCAGCGTGTCCTGCGTGGCTACGTCCACCATCTCGTATTCAAAAACAGAACCTTTGGTATACGGCGCATAATCGCATGCATTGGCTGTGACAGGTTCTTCCACACTCACTTCTTTTTTACATGCGGCGAATATCAGGAGGGTAATGACAAGGCCGGCCAGGGGTATCCTTTTCATAACTGACGGGTTCTGTAATCTAAGTTACCGGTTATTTTTTTAAAGAAGAGGGTACTTCGTACGCTTATTTTAGAAAATATTTAAAGAAAAACAAGATAACTTGGCCCGATAACCTTATCTAGTCATTCTCATTAGTAACAGTGAACTTTTTTTAAACAACAGTGAGCATTTTATAACCCAACACAAGTAACCGTTATGAAAACCATTCCACGTTATGGCGGAGCCATTATCATGGCCGCCTTTGCCTTGTTTGCCGGAGGCATGCCCGTCTCCCAGGCACAAAACGTCACCCAGCAATCATCATCGAAAAACATCACGGTAAAAGGCAGGATCAGGGACGGCAAGAACGTTTCCCTACCCGGCGTGACCGTAGTGGTAAAAGGCAACACCTCCAAAGGTACCGCCTCAGATGAAAAGGGCGTTTTCACACTCACCGATGTGGACCCGCAGGCCGTGCTGGTGCTGCAATACATCGGATACGAAACCCAGGAATTTCCGCTGAACGGGCTGACGGCGGTAAATATCCTTCTGAAAGAAACCGAAAAACAGTTGGACGAGTACGTCGTTACCGGTTACGGCACCACTAAAAAGGTGACCAAAACCGGGTCCGTTAGTACGGTGAAAGGCTCCGAGATCAAGCAGGCACCCACCGTGAATGTATCCAATGCCCTCGTAGGGCGCGTTTCGGGCCTTATGGCCATCAATAGCAGCGGCGAGCCAGGCTACGACGGGTCCCGCATCCTTATCCGCGGCCGCAGCACTTATGGCAACTCCGATCCGCTCGTGGTGATCGATGGTATTCCCAGGGACGGCTATCAGCGCCTGAACCCGAACGACATCGAGAATATCTCCGTGCTGAAAGATGCTTCCGCGGCGATCTTCGGCTCCCGCGCTGCCAACGGCGTTATCCTCATCACCACCAAACGCGGGAAAACCGGCAAGCCGCTGCTGAGCTACAGCTTCAACCAGGGCCTCACCCAGCCTACCCGCATGCCCAAAATGGCCGATGCGCCCACCTACGCGCGTATCGTGAACGAGATCAACATCAACGCCGGCGACCAGCCCAGCTTTACCGAAGAAAAGATCCAGAAATTCGCGGACGGCTCCGACCCCTGGGCTTACCCGAACACCGATTGGGTGGATGAAGTGGTGAAGCCCCTCAGCGGCCAGAACCGCCACGACCTCAGCCTGCGCGGCGGCTCGGACAAGTTCATTTATTATGTGTCTATCGGAACGCTTTTCCAGGACGGTATCTTCAAGCACAGCGCCACCAAATACCGCCAGCACAATGCCCGTGTGAACCTGGACGCCAATGTGAACAAATACCTGACCATTAAGCTGGACCTTGCCGGCAGGCTGGAAGACCGCAACTTCCCGCCCCGCAGCGCAGGCTCCATCTTCCGCGCCCTGCTGCGTGGCCGGCCCACGGAAGCAGCCCGCTGGCCTAACGGCCTGCCTGGCCCCGACATCGAGTACGGCGACAACCCCGTAGTGACCAGCACCAACGAAATAGGCTACCAGCGCGACCGTCTTTATGCCCTCAACAGCAACCTTGGCGTGGTGCTTTATATCCCGAAAGTGGAAGGGCTTTTCGTGGACGCCAACTTTGCCGTGGACCAGAACTTCAACTTCAACAAACGTTTCATCAAACCCTGGACGCTGTATACTTTCCAGGGCTACGACGCCAACAACCAGCCGGTGCTGGAGGCCAGCAAAAGAGGCGTGAGCGCGCCGGAGCTGGAAGAGAACTATGCGCAGAACAGCAGCATCACCATCAATGGTAAGATCAACTACATAAAGAGTTTCGGCAAACACAATACCTCCGCCATCCTCGCGATCGAGCGGAATGAAATGAAGAACGACAACTTCTGGGCACGTCGCCGCTATTATATTTCCAGCGCGGTAGACCAGCTGTTTGCCGGCAGCAACGAAGAAAAAGACAATACCGGCCGCGGGTTCGACTATGCACGCCTTAACTATTTCGGCCGCCTGTCTTACAACTACGATGAAAAGTATCTTTTCGACTTCAACTGGCGTTACGACGGCTCGCAGAACTTCCCGCGCGACAAACGGTTCGGCTTCTTCCCTGGCGTATCCGCAGGCTGGGTAGTTTCCCGTGAGAGCTTCTGGAAATCGGCCATTGGCAGCACGGTGGATTATTTCAAGATCCGCGGTTCCTGGGGCCAGATGGGCAACGACCAGATCAACCCGTTCCAGTACATGAACACCTACGGCATCTCCGAAGGCGGCACTATAATCGGAGACAAGCTGAACACCGGTATCAACTCCCTCCGCATCCCCAACCCGAATATCACCTGGGAAGTGTCCAACAACATGGACCTCGCCATCGAGGCCAAACTCTTCAACGGGCTGATCGGCATCGAAGCGGAGTATTTCTTTACACGCCGCCACAGCATCCTTTCCCAGCGTTCCGCTTCCATTCCCATCTACACCGGGCTCACGCTGCCGGATGAAAATATCGGGAAAGTGCAGAACCAGGGTATCGACCTTCACCTGACCCACAAACGCACCGTACGCAAGTTTACCTACGAAGTGGTGGCCAATATTTCCACTGCCCGCAACAAGATCCTGTTCTGGGACGAAGTGCCCAACCAGCCTGAATGGCAGCAGTCCACCGGCCGGCAGATCGGCGCCAATCTTTATTACGAAGCCATGGGTATTTTCCGCGACCAGCGCGCCGTGGATGAGTACCCGCATATCGGCGGCGCCATTCCCGGCGACGTGATCTTCAGGGACGTGAACGAAGACGGCAAGATCGACGACCTGGACCGTGTGCGCGTGAACCGCTCCGAGTATCCCGTCTGGAACTACGGGCTCACCCTGGGTGCGGACTACGCCAACTTTGACCTCACTATGCTCTGGCAGGGTGCAACAGGAGCCAGCCAGTACATCCGCACCGAGTCTGGCCTGATCGGCAACTTCCCGATGAAGATCGCCGAAGACCGCTGGACCCCTGAAAACCCGGATGGTTCCATGCCGCGACCCTACGACCGCGACAAGGAATACTGGGTAAGCCGCCAGAACACTTTCTGGCTGTGGAATACAGACTATCTGCGCCTGAAAACCCTGGAGCTTGGCTACACCCTCCCCGAAGCCACACAAAAACGCCTCGGGCTGGACGATCTGCGCCTTTACATCAGCGGCCAGAACCTCATCACTTTCGACAAGGTGAAGATCTTTGATCCTGAATCGCCCACCGGCAGCGGCCAGTTTTACCCGCAAACAAGGATCTTCAATGTTGGCCTGAATGTAACCTTCTAAAACATGCGTTATGAAAAGAACAATCACTCTCCTCAGTTATAGTTTATTTATTTGTGCGATACTGTTCACACCGGCCTGTAATAAAGATTTCCTTGAAAAAAGGCCGCTCAACGAATACACCGAAGACGACGTGTGGAAAGACCCGAACATGGTGCAGGCCTATGTGAACGACCTGTACGCCAAGATGCGCCACGGTTTCATGGAAGTGATGCTCAGCTCCATGACAGACGAAAGCCGCTTCATCCACAACTATGGCACCACTACATCCGTCACCGAAGCCATGAGCCCTGAAGACCTTGGCGCGCTGAACCTTTTCGGCGAATGGGAAAAACATTACCGGGCCATCCGCAACTGCAACATCTTTTTTGCCCAGGTGGACGATGTGCCCTTCACCGATGACGCGCAGCGCGACCGCCTCAAGGGCGAAGTGCATTTCCTGCGCGCATATTTCTTTCATATGCTCGTGAAATACTGGGGCGGCGTGCCTTTGGTGACGCAGATCTTCCAGCTTACAGACGGCGAAGCCATGTTCATTCCGCGTAACAGTTTCGAGGAATGCGTGAGCTACATTGTTTCAGAATGCGACAAAGCCGCGGCGCTGCTGCCCGAAGCGCACGATCGCGACAATAAAGGCCGCGCCACCAAATATGCTGCCATGGCGTTAAAATCCCGCATACTGCTCTACGCCGCCAGCGACCTCTTCAACAAAGCAGGCAACACCCGGCCCGAGACCGGATACGTTGGCGGAGACCGGCAGGCACGCTGGAAAGCCGCACAGGACGCAGCGTCGGCACTGATCCTCACCAACAAGTTCGCCGTTTACAAACCCACTTCCTCCGGCGTGGACAATTACACCCGTGTGTTCATGGACAAGGATAACGCCGAGATCATTTTCTGCAAGTACTTCAACAAGCAGCTGCTCGGCACCTCACATGATCTTTACAACGGACCGAACGGTTATCACAACTGGGGCGGCAACGTACCGCTGGAAAATTTCGTGGAAGGTTACCAGATGAGCGACGGCACGCCTTTTAACTGGAGCAACCCGGCGATGGCCGCAAAGCCATACGACAACCGCGATCCGCGCTTCTACGCCACCATCCTTTACAACGGTACAAAATGGAAAAAGCGCCCCAGCGACGCCATTGGCCTCGATCCCGTGGGGGTGATTCAGACCGGGAAATATGAAAAGAGAAATGCTTCCGGCGGCATAGACGTGATCAGCGGGCTGGATTCCCGCAGCGGCCCGATCGAGAACTGGAACGGATCCTACACCGGTTATTACCTCCGCAAGTTCATGGACCAGAACCTTGATGCGCAGTTCTTCCGCGGCGACCAGTCCTGGCCTTTCTTCCGTTATGCGGAGATCAAGCTGAACTATGCCGAGGCAAGCCTGGCGCTGGGACAGGAAACCGCCGCGCGGGACGCCATCAACGAAATACGCACCCGTTCAGGCATGCCGGCTATTCCCACATCCGTTACCGGAGCCGCGCTGGTAGCGCAATACCGCTACGAACGACGGTATGAGCTGGCCTTCGAGGAACACCGTTATTTTGATGCGCGCCGCTGGCTGATCGCTGAAACGGTTTTCAGCGGACCGGCCAAAGCCATTGAGATTTACGGTAAGCTGAACCCGGACACCCTGTTATATACTTACAAAGTATTAACAAGTGGCGTGCAGGACCGGAAGTTTACGGCGAAGCACTATCTGTTACCGATAATGGCCGCTGAGATCCGCCGGAACGACAAGATGACCCAGAACCCGAATTATTAGGAAAACCCATATCGTACAGGGCCTGGCTTCAAATTGAGGCCGGGCCTTGTTATTGTATATCGTACACGATCCCGTTAACAAAAAAAATGCGGCCCGTTAGCATTTTGTATTTCTAAATAATCCTACATTCGCCTTCCACGATTAACAATTGATTAACACCAAAAAGAAAGAATCAGCTTAAAGACCTCAATTCCAATTAGCCCGGCACTCATCCGTAACATTAAGGCAATGATCTGCTCACATTTACTTAATGCGCCCTTAATGTTAGCTTAATCATACGGTCAGAACTTTGCATCGGAAATTAAAAAGACAGACACCTGCTTATTAAACTGACCCGTTAGAGTTAACTATTAAAATAATTTAATTAACATGAAACACAGTATTGTAAAAGCACCGAAACGAGTACTTACAGCATTAGCACTCATTCTGGGCATTAGCTTACAGGCATCAGCGCAAAATGAAGTATTTGCGCTTGCAAACAACCCCGCAGAAAAAATAACCCATGCCGCAACAGCCCCTGAAGAAGCCAACACGATGATCAAAAGAGGCTGCAAGATAGACGTATTGCAGGAAGGAACTGCAGCTTTACGTTTTCTTGTTCAGGTAGACAATCCCAGCCAGGACAAACTGGTTCTGTACATTAAAGACGGCAACAGCAACACGCTTCATAAAGAAGTGCTGGATGGCAACCCCAGGTTCGTGGGCCGTTTTAACATGGAAAAACTGGAAGACGGCGCTTACACGTTCGAGATCCGCAACGGTAAGAACAAACTGGAAAAATCCGTCGATATTAAAACACAGTTCCTGGTGAACCGCGTGGTATCTGTTGAGTAGCAGGCGCGCACAGGCATAAAAAAAGAGGGTGCATCGCAACGGTGCACCCTCTTTCGTTTCAGGCTGTTCTATTGCAGGTTTGTTCCGGATAACTTCGGCGTCATGGCGTCGTATAAAGTTTCCATCATATTGGCCCGCACATTGAGCGTGGATAATTTGAGATTGGCGCCGCCGTTCGGGCAAACGCGGTTGCTGAGGAAAATAAACGCCAGCTTGTATTGCGGGTCTATCCACACGCAGGTGCCCGTAAACCCGGTATGGCCGTAGGTAAGCAGGGAAGCGCTGCGTGCGGGGTATGGATCCTGGCGCGTTGCATTGTCTTTCTCCGGCTTGTCGAACCCAAGGCCGCGGCGGCTGATCTCCGAATGATAGGCGGAGAACATTTGGATCGTTTCAGGATGGATGTACGATTTCCCGTTATAAGTTCCCCCGTTCAGCAGCATCTGCACCAGCACGCCGAGATCGGTGGCATTGGAGAACAATCCCGCGTGCCCGGCCACCCCGCCGAACATCGCTGCCCCGGGGTCATGCACGTCGCCCCTGATCCATTGCACCCTGAAATTATTTTCGAATTCGGTAGGCACCAGCTGACTGAGCGGCAGGCGGCTGCGCGGCTCAAACCCCGTGGTGATAAGGCCCAGCGGTTCATAAAAAGTTTCACGCACGTAATGGTCCAGGCGTTTACCGGTGACTGCTTCCACGATCTTGCCGAGGAAAATAAAATCGTTGTCGCTGTAAATATACCGGCTGCCTGCGGGTATCAACCTGCTGTCCAGTATCCGGCGGAACATCGTGTCGTTGTACCGAGGATCCATATAGAGGTTTTCCGCAACGCGGAGGCTGTGCAAAGAATCCATGCGGGTGGCGAAAAGCGTGGTATCGGGCCAGCCGTTTTCATAAAGGAACTCCCTGTAAAAAGGAATATAAGAAACCAGGCCGGCCTGGTGCAGCAGCACATCGCGGATCAGGAGATTCTCCTTACCGGAACCGCGCACCCATGGCAGGTAAGTGCCCAGCGTGGAGTCCAGCGATATTTTACCTTCGTCGTACAGGCGCATCACGGATAAAGTGGTAGCGCATATTTTTGTCACTGAAGCGAGGTCGTACACGGAACTGTCTGTCACGGCTTCTTTCCGGCTGTAGTCATAGAACCCGAAGTTTTTATGATAAACCATTTTCCCGTCTTTCATGGCCAGCACCTGGCAACCGGGCGCCGCGCCTTTATAGATCATATCATAGGCCAGTGAATCGATCCTGTTCAGGGTGAAGCTATTCAGGCCTACGGACTCGGGAACGGCCGCTTCCAGCTGGCTGGGGCGCACCTCGGGTTTCAGCGAAGTGATGCCAATGCCGAACTTGAAATTGTTGCACACGGTTACGGGCAGCTTCCCCTTTGGTTCCAGCTTGCCGAATAACACGGCGGCAGCAGCTTTATGGGTCAGGCTATCGTCCTCATACGCGGCAATGATGGTGGGGGCGTCGCAGAAATAACGGATAGCGTAAGGGTTGCCGAATGTGATGGTAGCCGCGGGCATTTCTTCCTGCAGCTGGTTCACGATAGCTTTTTCCGCGCGGTTGATGCCGTAATCGTTCGCGGGCCGGCGGCTGTAGTTCTGCACGGCAATGATCACCGCGTCGTATTGGCTTTTGAGGCGCTTCACCATGGCAGACACCTGGGCTTCAGACTGCCGGGGGCTGAACACGTAAGCATCTACGTCGGCCCTGTGCTGGCGCACCGCGTCAATGAAAGTGTTATTCCCTCCATCAACCCCAACGGCCACCACAGCGAGCTTTTTGTTGCCGATCGTAACCGGCAGCGGGAGAAGGTGATTGTCGTTGCGAAGCAGCGTAATGGCTTCTTCGGAGATCCTTCTCCGCAAAGGCAGCACGGCGGCGTTCAGGTCTTCCGTAATATTTACCGGGTCGATGGGCTGCACATTCGCCAGCCCCAGGTCATACTTGGCGCGCAGCACTTTTTTCACCCTGCGGTACACTTCTGCGCGACTGATAGTTCCTCTTTTGATGGCCGTGGCGATCGCGCTGACGCTGCCTTTGGCGGTAGAGGGCAGCTCCATCAGGTCGTTGCCCGCCAGCAGGCTTTGTAATGATTCCTGCCCATGATTATAATATTTTGAAATGCCTTTCATTTCCAGGGCATCGGTTACGATCAGGCCGTCGAAGCCCATCTTTTTCTGCAACAGGCTGGTAACGGCTTTATAGGAAATGGAAGTGGGCGTATTGGCTTTGCTGTCGATAGCCGGGATGTAAAGATGCGCGATCATGATAGAGCCTACACCCGCTTCTATGGCCCGTTGGAAGGGATACAGCTCCAGCGAATCCAGTTCAGGAATGGTTTTATTGATGGACGGCAGATCGTAGTGGCTGTCCACATCGGTATCGCCATGGCCGGGAAAATGTTTGGCGCAAGCCATCACCCCCGCCTCCTGCATGCCTTTTATCATGGCAACACCCAGGCGGGCCACCTGGTATTTATCTTCCCCGAAAGACCGGTCGTTGATCACCGGGTTGTTGGGATTGTTATTCACGTCCAGCACGGGCGCGAAATTGTATTGAATGCCCATGCGTTTACATTGTTCGCCGATGGCCTTGCCTACCTCGTAGATGAGCGCACTGTCCTGCACAGCGCCGAGCATCAGGTTTCGGGGGAAAGCCATCACGCTGTCCACGAACCGCATGCCGAGGCCCCACTCCCCGTCTGTAGCCACCAGCAGCGGCACTTTGCTGGCTGCCTGGTAACGGTTCACCAGCACGGCCTGCCTTACCGGCCCGCCCTGGAAAGTGACCAAACCGCCCACCTTGTTATTCCGGATATCGTTCAGCACGCTGTTGATATGATCCTGCCCCAGATTGGAATGCATGCGGATCATGATAAGCTGCGCGATCTTTTCTTCGTGGGTCAGGGAGTTAAAAACACTGTCTACCCAGCGGTCTGCCTGGCTTTGAGGTTTTTTCTCTTTCGCGGGCTTATCTTTTTCATGTGATGTGGTTCCCGGTTGTGCATTAGCTGCAAGCAACAGCCCGGAGAGTACTGCTACTAAAAAATGCTTCATCATGCTCTAAACATACAAAATTTTCAAGCTCATTCCGGCGGGGAATTGACTGGCGGCGAACGCATTGCGTTAATTCAACATATATTTATAGCCGGTTGTCATGTGGCTGAATACGTTTTTCAATTCCTCTACCTTTTTTCGGTTTTTATTGAAAGATTTTTATTAATTTTTGCTTATTCTGTAAAAGAATTCATCAATCTGAATATTAATTACCAACTCATTCAATTGTTTGTTATATTTGCACCTTACGTAACGGTCATCCTTAAACCTTTTGAGAGCATATCTGTAGAAGATGGGGACAACCAGGGGCAACTGTAACACTTTTTAAGGCGTAAGTATGTCACTTACGATGAATACATTATCGAAGAACATGGTCAATCTTATTTTATTTGGCCCTCCCGGAAGCGGTAAAGGAACCCAGAGTGCCAACATTATCGAGAAATACGGTCTGCTTCACCTGTCCACCGGCGATCTGCTGCGTTCTGAGATCGCAGGAAAAACGCCTTTGGGTACGGAAGCGCAGAAATTCATAGACCAGGGTTTGCTTGTGCCTGACGAAGTGGTGATCGGCATGATCAGCACCAAGCTGGACGCGAATCCCGAGGCCCGTGGCTTTATTTTCGATGGTTTCCCCCGTACCACGGTGCAGGCGGAAGCGCTGGATAAGCTGCTGTCCCTGAAAAAGACCGGCATTTCCGTGGTACTGAGCCTGGAAGTTCCGGAAGACGAGCTGGTACGCCGCCTGTTGGACCGTGGGCTTACCTCCGGCCGTTCAGACGATGCCAGCGAAGACGTGGTGAAGAAACGCATCGTGGAATACCACAACAAAACCGCTCCCGTGGCCGATCACTACGCTAAATTCGGAAAACTGAAGAAAGTGAAAGGCGAAGGCACCATCGAAAATATTTTCGAGCTGCTGAGCAAAGAAATCGAAGAACTGATGGGGGTTCGCGTTTAACCGGGCGCCCTGAAGCATACATATTGCAACGCAAAGATCATGTAAGGCCAAACTTTACGATCTTTGCGTTTTGCTTTTTACGGGGCTGAAGCCGGGAAAGGGGTCATTTTTCACCCTTACGCTTTTCCTGCCCCTGCCAAAAGCCTTACTGGTGGCGGGAATTATCAGTCACCGGCAGAAAAACCGGCTCCGGGAGCCGGGAGGAGAATTGAATTATGGAGAATTTTGTAGACTACATACGGGTATTTTGTAAATCCGGCCATGGCGGCGCCGGCAGCAGGCATTTTATGCGCACCAAGTTCAAAGCCATGGCGGGCCCCGACGGGGGCGACGGCGGAAGGGGCGGCCACCTCATCCTGCGCGGCAACGCCCAGCTGTGGACCCTTTTGCACCTTCGCTGGTACAAGAACGTACTAGCCGAGAACGGCGAGAACGGCAGCGGCGACAATTGTACAGGCGCCAACGGGAAGGATATTGTAATTGAAGTGCCCCTCGGCACCATTGTTCGTGATGAGGAAACCGGGGAAGTGGAAGCTGAAGTGCTGCGCGACGGGGAAGAGATCATCTTTATGCCCGGTGGCCAGGGCGGCCGCGGCAACGCCTATTTCAAAAGCGCCACGAACCAGGCTCCTGAATACGCCCAGCCCGGCGAACCCGGCCAGGAAGGCTGGAAACTGCTGGAACTCAAAGTGCTGGCTGATGTTGGGCTGGTAGGATTCCCGAACGCGGGCAAATCCACCCTGCTGTCTTCCATCACCGCCGCCAGGCCCAAGATCGCGAATTACGCCTTCACCACCCTCACGCCACAGCTGGGCATGGTGCCCTACCGCGACGATAAATCCTTCTGCATGGCGGATCTTCCCGGCATCATCGAAGGGGCGCATGAAGGGAAAGGCCTGGGCCACCGCTTCCTCCGGCATATAGAACGGAACGCGGTGCTGCTGTTCGTGATCCCGGCGGATAGTCCCGATCACCTGAAAGAATTCAACATCCTCGTGAACGAGCTGGAACAATATAATCCTGAAATGCTGGATAAACAGTTCCTCATCGCCATCAGCAAAAGCGACATGCTGGACGATGAGCTGAAAACCGCTATCTCGGCCGAACTCCCGGAAGATGTGCCGCATGTTTTTATCTCGTCCGTTACCCAGTCGGGCTTGCAGGAGCTGAAAGACATACTCTGGGATGCGCTGATTGCTGAAGTGAATGCGAACCCGGAAGAAGAAACAGAAGAGGAAACGGAATAATGATTTTTCTTCGCGGGTAATACATTGTATTCTTCCCTCGCTTATTTTTGTATGGTTGCCACCCTAGCTCAGTTGGTCAGAGCGGTTGTTTCGTAAATAACAGGTCGTCGGTTCGATCCCGATGGGTGGCTCAAAAAACCTCCTTGTTGCTAAATGCGGCATTGGAGGTTATTTTTTGGGCGTAATTCCGGATAATGGATTGGGCGTCTTTCCAGACAGCATCTTCATCTTTACCGTTGTAATATTTCCGGAACAGCTTTTCTGTTTTTTCGAAGCTCAGGTTATTGAAGTAACAGGTGATCACCTGACGCAGGTATTCCTTCCGTATACCGCCATCCTGGCCGCTCTCAAGCTCAGGAACGTCAAGGCCGCTGAGGTATACAAGGCTTTCTTCCAATATTTTATTCCTGTAATCATAGTCCCTGGAAAACTGCAGTTTGCCTTTGTCGGCTATGAGGTAAATACCCGGTTTATTATTCTTGTAAGGCATCCCGGATACATTGCAGCTGCCGCAGGATTTGTAGGTTTCAACAGCGGCATCGAAATATAGCCGGATGTTGTTCCCGACGATATACATGCCGCCGGTGTGGTCAAAAAATTCTTCATATGCAGGGCTGCTATGCGGCTTCCCCGTTTCCTTTACAATAGCATCCTGGAGATTATGTCTTCGTTTCAGGATAATGTCCCGGTCGGTATACTGCTCCTGGTTGCGGTGAGTGATGGAAATATGCATTTCTTTCGCGCCGTCGTTATCAATGTCTTCCATAGACTGGATATTTGTTGCATTCTCATCATGCCCTAACAGGTCTTCCAGCGAAATACGTGATCCATCCTGCATTTTCACATACGTTAGCTTCTGCACAAGAGACGGTGTTGACATTATATTTTTTGCAGTATCGAATCTCTTGAAATCGAATTCGGGCACGTAAGTTCTCCGGTCATCGAGCGAGAACAGTACCATTTTAATAAAAAAGACGAACAGAATGCCGAGCGACCAACGGGAAATCCTGGCAAACCATGGTTTTACCGGTTCAGGTGGCGGCGTGTATGTCCGCCTTTCCTGCGTTTGCTGGTAAGCATATTGGTCATATGGAGGCTGGTAGGAATGGCCGGCGTTGCTTTGCGTATTACTTTGCTGGTAATAATCCTGCCTTGGCTGGCGGCTATAATATAGCTGCCGGTCGTACCAGTGTTTTTGATCGGGATCAGACAATACTTTGTAGGCGTCCAGGATACCGCGGAATATTTCCTCGCTCTGCTTGTCGCCATTGTTCCGGTCCGGGTGGTAGCGGAGCGACAGCTTGCGGAAGGCGGATTTGATTTCCGGTAGGGATGCGGTTTCAGGGATACCTAATGTCTGGTAATGTGTTGGCATGCTAAAACATGAACGCTAAAGTTAATACATCCATTGTAAATGTCACCGAAAAAGGAGAGGTCCGTTAGACAACGGACCTTCTACTAAACTAACCCAAACAAACGTTTAATGAACGTTTAAAAATCTTTAGAATCGGTACAAGCCTCAGGCCTGTTCTGCCAGCTTTGCTTTGATCTTGGCTTCCACTTCGGTGGCTACCTCGGGATTGTCCAGCAGGAGCTGTTTCACGGCATCGCGGCCCTGGCCCAGTTTGTTGCCTTCGTAGCTGAACCAGCTACCGCTTTTCTGGATAATGCCATATTCCACGCCCATGTCTATCAGCTCACCCACTTTGGATATACCCATTCCGAATATAATGTCGAACTCTGCCTGGCGGAAGGGAGGAGCGACCTTATTTTTAACTACTTTAACTTTTACGCGGTTGCCCACTGCTTCGTCGCCGTCTTTGATCTGGCTCATACGGCGGATATCCAGCCTCACGGAAGCGTAGAATTTCAGGGCGTTACCACCGGTGGTGGTTTCGGGGTTGCCGAACATTACGCCGATCTTTTCACGCAGCTGGTTGATGAATATGCAGCAGCAATTTGTTTTGGAGATCGTGGCAGTCAGCTTACGGAGGGCCTGGCTCATGAGGCGGGCCTGTAAGCCCATTTTGCTTTCACCCATTTCGCCTTCCAGCTCTCCTTTGGGCACCAGGGCGGCCACGGAGTCTATCACCACTACATCTACCGCTCCGGAAAGGATCAGCCTGTCCGCAATTTCCAGCGCCTGCTCGCCATGGTCCGGCTGGGAAACCAGCAGGGAATCCACATCCACTCCCAATTTACGGGCATAGGAGCTGTCAAAGGCGTGTTCCGCATCTATAATGGCACAGATGCCGCCTTTTTTTTGCGCTTCTGCAATAGTATGTATCGCCAAGGTTGTTTTACCGGAAGATTCAGGGCCATATATTTCAACCACCCTGCCTTTGGGAAGGCCGCCGATACCCAGCGCAATGTCCAGCCCCAGGGAACCGGTGGATATGAATTCCAACGGAATGTCGGGCTTTTCGCCCAGCATCATCACGGCACCTTTGCCGAAATCCTTATCGATCTTATCCATTGTAAGGCGGAGGGCCTTCAGTTTATCAGTATTGCCGTTTGACATAATCTTTGAATTAGTAAGTAAGTATTTGTTACAAATTTAATGGTAATGCAAGGTATAATTATTTCCGGTAAAACTCCTAAAATTTTTAGCATTTTTTTCTAAATACTAATTATTATAGCATCCGGTGTTTAAACTTAAATTGGGGTAACACGCAATGGACAATACAAAGGTGCATTCCCCTTACGCAGGGGATATGCGCAGTGAAAAAATATTTTCAGAAAAGGAAAAATCCGCGCTCAGCCTACAATGGCATACGCGATAACCTGTGAAAGAATGCCCACCAGCAGGCCGGTATAGATCTCGCGCGTGGTATGCGCGTCCAGTATCAGCCTTGCCGTTGCGGCCAGCCCCGCAAGCACAAAAGCCAGCGCCAGCGGTACGCTCACGTTCATGCCCATGCCCCACATCAGCACCATCAGGAAACCCAGCACGCCGCCCCAGCCCGTGGTGTGCATGCTGATCTTCACGAAGCTGTTGGCTACGAAACAGACCACCACGGCAATGAAAATGCCGAGGAAAAACGCGTTGAAAAAGCCGGGGGTAACGCCCTGGCGTTTGAAGGTATAGAACACCCAGAAGTAGAAGATCGTGGTCGCGACATAAGGAATGATCCTGTCCATGCGGTTTTCCAGCTGCACGCTGTTAACGAAACCCAGCAATTTGGACAATACCACCGCCAGCAAAGGAAACAGCAGGCTGCCCACGCCTACACGCAAATACAGCACGTCGAACGGGAACCGGAAGCTGTTGTGCTTAAATGCCATGAAGTATTCCGGCAGCGCGGTAACCACTATAAAAGTGATGAGCAGGGGAATGAATAAAGGATGCAGCAAATATGAAAATACTGTTGCTGCGGCCCGTAATGCGGGCGGAAAGGTGACGGACGGTTTCTGCTCTTCCATGAAAATTTGTAATGATTATAATTCCTTGCGTAAACGCGCAACGGGTATGTTCAGCTGCTCGCGGTATTTGGCCACGGTGCGGCGCGCAATGTTGTAACCTTTGTCCTGCAGCATCTTCGTAAGGTTCTCGTCGCTGAGCGGCTTGCGTTTGTTTTCGCCGCCGATCATGTCGGACAGGATCTTTTTTACCTCGCGCGTGCTTACTTCCTCGCCGCTGTCTGTAGACAATGATTCGGAGAAGAAGAACTTGAGCTTGAATGTACCGAACTCTGTCTGCACATATTTACTGTTGGCCACGCGGCTCACTGTAGAAATGTCCAGCTGGGTGATGTCCGCAATGTCCTTCAGGATCATGGGTTTCATGGTGGTTTCGTCGCCGGTGAGGAAGAACTCGTGCTGGTAGCTCATAATGGCCTCCATGGTGCTCAGCAGCGTATGCTGGCGCTGCTTGATGGCGTCTATGAACCATTTGGCCGCGTCTATCTTCTGTTTGATGAACAGTACGGCCTCTTTCTGGCGTTTATCTTTTTTATCCCCGCGGTCGTATTCCTTCAGCATTTCGCGGTAACCTTCGGAAATACGCAGGTCCGGCGCGTTCTTGCTATTGAGGGACAGTTCCAGCTTGCCGTTGTTGTTAAGTATGAAGAAGTCCGGGATCACATAGCTCTCGGCTTTGTTCATCAGGCTGTAATTGCCGCCCGGCTTGGGGTTGAGCTTGATGATCTGGCCAATGGCCTCGCGCAGGTCTTCGTCTGACAGGTTGAGCGAGCGCTGGATCTTTTCGTAGTGTTTTTTGGTGAACTCGTCGAAATAATTGTCGAGTATCTCGATGGCGGTCTGCACGCCCGGATCGTCGGGGTTCTTCCGTTTGAGCTGCAGCAGCAGGCATTCTTTCAGGTCCGCACAGCAAACGCCGGCGGGGTCGAAGGTCTGGATAAGCTTGATGAGCAGCCTGATCTCGTCTTCCTCCGCCTGTATATTCTGTGAAAATGAAAGATCGTCTACAATGGCGCTGGTTTCGCGGCGCAGGTACCCGTCGTCGTCTATGCTGCCAATGATCTGCTCCGCGATGCGGCGCTGGCGGTCGTCCAGCGTTTGCAGGCCCAGCTGGCTGAGCAGGTGATCGTGAAAGGTGGTTTCAACGCGAACGGGAATGGTGCGGGATTCGTCGGGGTCGGGATAATTATCGTCCCGCAGCTTATAATCCGCAATGTCATCGTCGCCTTCTGAAACGTATTCGGAGATATCGATGTTGTCGTATTCGTTTTCGCTGCCATCCGGTTCAAATTCGTCCTCGGTATTGGCTTCAAATTCTTCGGTATTGTCTTTCGTGAGCTCGTCTTCCTGGCCGTCTTCGCTGTACTCAAGGGCGGGGTTTTCTTCCAGTTCCTCTTTGATCCTTTCTTCCAGGTTGGCAGTAGGCACCTGCAACAGTTTCATGAGCTGAATCTGTTGGGGTGACAACTTCTGTAATAATTTCTGTTGTTGCGTTTGCTTTAACATGGTTCGTTCCTTTTTACCACCTTTCCTCCTCGTCCAGGCTAAGCTGGTCTGGCAATAAGCGGAACGTCCTGCGGTGATAGGGCGTGTCGCCGTGGGCCCGGATCGCATCCCGGTGATGCCTGGTCGGATAACCTTTGTTCTCCTTCCATCCGTATTGCGGGAACTGCTCGTGCAGTCCCTGCATGTATTCGTCCCGGTAAGTTTTTGCCAGCACAGATGCTGCTGCTATGGATGCATATTTTCCGTCGCCCTGTATGATGCAGGTATGCGGGATGTCGCCATAGGGATGAAAACGGTTCCCATCAATGAGTAACATTTGGGGCTGTAGCGATAATCGTGCCAAAGCTTCGTGCATGGCCTTGAATGAGGCTTTCAGGATATTGATCTTGTCAATTTCCACGTTGCACACGCTGGCCACCGCAAACGACACGGCCTCCCGTTCTATCACCACCCGTAAAACGTTCCTTTCGTCTTCCGTCAGCTGTTTTGAATCATTCAGAAGAGGGTGCCGGAAGGTTCTCGGCAAAATCACCGCCGCCGCAAACACGGGTCCTGCGAGGCAGCCTCTCCCGGCTTCATCGCAACCCGCTTCCGTTAATACATCCTGGTAATATGGCAGCAACAAGTTAACTGATTTTGTTGGCGCTAAAATTACAAAAACCGGCGGAATGATTCCGCAATTGATAAAAATCATCCATCACGGGCGGGATTTACCCTTATTTTTGCAGGGTTTATGGAAATGCAGCAAAATAAAGGAAACCGGGCCATCGTCATCTGGCTTTTTACCGGGGTGGCCATGATCATTGTACAGGTGCTCCTGGGCGGCATCACCCGCCTCACGGGCTCCGGCCTGAGCATTACGGAATGGAAGCCCATCCTGGGCGCGCTCCCTCCCATGAATGAAGCCGCCTGGCAGGCCGCTTTTGAAAAATACCAGCAGATCGGCCAGTCTAAATACATCAACAGCCACTTCACGCTGTCCGATTTTAAATGGATCTATTTCTGGGAATGGCTGCACCGCAACTGGGCCCGCCTGATCGGTGTGGTCTTTTTCGTGCCTTTCGTCTGGTTCATCATCAAAAAGAAAATAGACCGCGGCATGATCAACCCCATGATCGTGCTTTTCCTGCTCGGCGCCCTACAGGGGCTTATCGGCTGGATCATGGTGAAAAGCGGGCTGAACGAGGAAAACCTTTACGTTTCCCATATTCGTTTAGCCATTCACTTTATGGCCGCGCTGGGACTTCTCTGGTACGTGCTCTGGTTCGCTCTGAAGCTGAGCGTGCCCGCATCCGCCATGGTACAGGCGCCCGGGCTGCGTAAACTCTCCGGCTGGATCCTCGGGCTGCTCGTGCTCCAGCTGATCTACGGCGCTTTCATGGCCGGGCTTCACGCCGCGCTGGCCGCCACTACCTGGCCTTCCATCAACGGCGCCTTTGTGCCGTCAGGCATGCTTTCGCAGGGCGGGTTCCTCGAAGATATCACCCACAACCAGATCACCATCCAGTTCATCCACCGCAGCCTGGCGTACCTGCTCACGCTGCTGATCGCCGCATGGTACCTGCGCTCCGCCAAACTGCCGCAGCTGGCCACCGTGCGTGCGCTTGCCCTGCTGGTTGTGCTGCTGCAGGTCTTTTTAGGCGTGCTCACCGTGATGAACAGCGAGGTGAAAATCCCGCTGGGCTTCGCGCTGGCACACCAGTTCACCGGCATGGCGCTGCTCATGGTAATGATCTGGGGGCGCTTCGTTACTCCGCGCCCAAATCACATTTAATTTATTTTTAATTTTACATTGCGGATATTTGCCTTAATTTAAGGTGGTGAAAAGATTCTGGTTACGATTTTTCTACTCCTTCCCTATTCAGCTGCTGTTGCTGCACTTCCGCAAGTACCAGGTTCTGCTGATCTTCTGGGCCATATTGTTCAGCACCATCAACGGCGGCTTTGCCAAAACGTTTGGCGGTGATGCGCTGTTCCTTGCGCCGGAATACCTGGGAAGGGTGAATTTCTACAGCACTACGGTGACCGGCGTGGCCACCGCCATCTTCACCATGAGCTGGAATATCACCACTTTTATCCTTCACAGCGGCCGGTTCAAATTCCTGGCTACCACCTCGCAGCCTTTTTCGCGCTACTGCCTGAACAACGCCGTCATTCCCGGCATTTTCCTTATCATGCTGCTATGGCGCGGCTGGCAATACCAGCGCTGGCAGGAACTGAACTCCGTTCCCCAGATACTTCTGCTGGCGGAAGGTTTTATCTGCGGCTATCTCGCAGTTATTTTCTTTTCCTTCTTTTATTTTTTCAACGCGGACAAAAACATCGGGCGGCGGCTGATGAAAAAATTCGGCAACCCGCGCAATTTTCTCCGCACAGTGCTCAAACCGAACCAGGAAAGAGACGAGAACGCATTGCCCGTGTACAGCTACTTTTCCAGTCCCTGGCGTATCCGCCGCGCGAGGAATGTGGACCACTACAACAAACATTACCTGGATAATATCTTCCGCCAGCACCACTTTGCGGCGATGATCACCATCGGGCTGGCGCTGGTGTTCCTTGTTATTATGGCTTACCTGATGGACTACAACGCCTTCCGCATACCGGCCGGCGCCAGCGTGCTCATTTTCTTTGCCTTCCTGATCGGCGTGGCCGGCGCTTACGCCTACCTGCTGGAAAGCTGGGCCATCCCGGTGCTGGTGTTCCTTGTTGTGGGGCTGAACTGGATGGTGAAGAACCAGTGGATAGACAACCGCAATAAAGCCTACGGCCTCAACTATCTCGATAAAAAAGACCGTCCCGCATACAGCCTGCAAAGCCTCCAGGATTTTTTCACCCAGGCCCGCAGCGATGCGGACCGGAAAAATACCCTGGAGATACTGGAGAACTGGAAAGCGAAATTTCCGCCGGGCTCCAAGCCGCCTATCATCATCATCAACACCAGCGGGGGCGGCAGCCGTTCCGCCGCATGGACCATGAACGTGCTGCAGCGGTACGACAGCCTGCTGAAAGGTAAATTGCTGAAACATACTTTCCTCATGACCGGCGCATCCGGGGGCATGCTGGGCGCCGCATATTTCCGCGAGCTGTACCTCCGCCAGCAGGAAGGGAAGATGCCCGCGCCGGCAAAATTGTACGACAGCCTGTATTGCGAAAAGATCTCCCGCGATCTGTTGAATTCCGTGTTCAGTTCCTTTGCAGTGAATGATTTCATTACCCCTTTCCGGCATTTTAAGATCGGGAAGAATTCATATGCAAAAGACCGCGGCTACGCTTTCGAAATGCAGCTGAACCTTAATACGGACAACGTTCTGAACAAAACCATCGGCGACTATAAACAACCCGAATACGAAGCCAGGATACCTATGCTGGTATGGTGCGCCACCATTAATGCGGACGGGCGCAGGCTGTTTATGAGCCCGCAGCCGGTGAGTTACCTCTGCGCGGCCGATTACCGCTACCCAACCCGCGCCGTACGGGATGTGGACGGGGTGGACTTCAGCCAGTTCTTCGCCAACCAGCACGCCAGCGAACTGCGCGTTACCAGCGCCATCCGCATGAGCGCCACGTTCCCCTACGTATTGCCCAACGTGTTCCTTCCCAGCAATCCTATTGTGGACGTGATGGATGCCGGCATCCGCGATAATTTCGGGCAGGAGACCAGCGTCCGTTTCCTTTATACTTTCCGTGAGTGGATCAATGAAAATACCGGCGGGGTGATATTCCTGCAGATCAGGGATACGCGCAAGAACGACATATCGCCCATCAAGCAGCAGAAAGACCTCGGCGACCTGATCTTTGAACCGCTTTTTACCATGCAGGCGCACTGGATGAGCATGCAGGATTTCCACCAGGACCAGCTGGTAAATTATATTGAAGCCTATTTTCCCAATAAATTCAAGCGGCTGATCTTTCAATACGTACCGCAACAGGTGGAAAAGGCCGCCGCGCTGAGCTGGCATCTTACGCCGCGCGAGAAACTGGATATTGCCCGGGCTTTGGACAATCCCGGCAATCAGCAGGCGTTTGGCCAGCTGAATGAAGCGCTGATGGGCGCGCTTTCGCAGCAACAGTAGCGCTAAGTGATTGATTTTTAATTACTATTGCATTATTTGTCTGCCTTCTGACATTTCACAGTTATTTAAGGTATCCCTACACCGAATTCCCCTTAATATTCGTACCTTTGCGCCTTCATTTGGAGCTGCCCGGAAAAATAATCCCCCGGAAGGTCTTCAAAATGCGGCTAAATCACACATTGTCATGCAAATTAGAAACATCGCCATTATCGCGCACGTAGACCACGGTAAAACTACCCTGGTGGATAAAATCCTTCACTCTACAAACGTTTTCCGGGCCAACCAGGAAACCGGGGACCTGATCATGGACAACAACGACCTGGAAAGGGAACGTGGTATCACCATCCTCAGCAAAAACGTATCCGTAGAATATAAAGGAGTAAAGATCAACGTGATAGACACTCCGGGCCACGCCGACTTCGGTGGCGAGGTGGAGCGTGTATTAAAAATGGCCGATGGCGTGATCCTGCTTGTGGATGCCTTTGAAGGCCCCATGCCGCAGACCCGCTTCGTACTGCAGAAAGCGCTCCAGCTGAACCTGAAACCCATCGTGGTGATCAATAAGGTGGATAAAGCCAACTGCCGTCCCGATGAAGTGCATGACGCCGTATTTGAACTGTTCTTTAACCTGGACGCTACCGAAGAACAGCTGAACTTCCCGACCTATTACGGTTCCGGCAAGAACGGCTGGTTCAACGATTCGCTGGAGCCCCGCGAAGACATCATCCCCCTGCTCGACGGTATCCTTACCCACGTTCCCGAGCCTAAAGTAAGCGAAGGAACCCTGCAGCTGCAGATCACTTCCCTCGATTACTCTACTTTCCTGGGCCGTATCGCCGTAGGCAAGGTTACCCGCGGCAAGATCGCAGAAAACCAGCCTATCAGCCTGGTTCAGGTAGATGGCTCCATTAAAAAGACCCGCGTACGTGAATTATATATATTCGAATCGCTTGGTAAAAAACGTGTGCAGGAAGTGATGGCCGGTGACATTTGCGCTGTAGTAGGTATCGAAGATTTCGGTATCGGCGACACCATCGCTGATTTCGAAAACCCTGAAGCATTACCGGTTATCAGCGTAGACGAACCGACGATGAACATGCTGTTCAGCATCAATAACTCTCCCTTCTTTGGTAAAGACGGCAAGTTCGTGACCTCCCGTCACCTGCGCGACCGCCTGATGAAAGAAACCGAGAAGAACCTGGCACTGCGTGTACACGATACAGAAGCTGCGGACAGCTTCATGGTATACGGCCGCGGGATCCTTCACTTGGGCGTGCTGGTAGAAACCATGCGCCGCGAAGGATATGAGCTGACCGTAGGCCAGCCGCAGGTAATAACAAAGATCATCGACGGCAAAAAGAGCGAACCGTTTGAAATCCTCGTGGTAGACGTTCCGCAGGAATTTGCTTCCAAAGTGATTGACCTGGTGACCCGCCGCAGAGGTGAAATGCTGATCATGGAAACCAAAGGTGAAATGCAGCACCTGGAATTCGAGATCCCTTCCCGTGGTTTGATCGGCCTGCGTACGCAGATGCTGACCAACACTGCCGGTGAAGCTGTAATGGCGCACCGCTTTAATGACTACAAACCCTGGAAAGGCCCTATCCCCGGCCGTAACAACGGTGTTCTCGTAGCCAAGGAAGCCGGTACCACTACCGGTTATTCCCTCGACAAACTGCAGGACAGGGGTTCATTCTTCGTGGATCCGGGAGAAGAGGTTTACAGAGGCATGATCATCGGTGAGAACAACAAACCCGGCGACCTGGTGGTGAATCCCAATGAAGGCAAAAAATTGACCAACATGCGCGCAAGCGGTACCGATGGTGCTGCCAACATTGCGCCTAAAATACTGATGACGCTTGAAGAATGCATGGAATACATCCAGCAGGACGAGTGCATCGAAGTAACGCCCAACCACATCCGTATGCGTAAAACCATCCTGGACGAAGAAGAAAGGAAGAAGTATCAGAAGATGCTGAAGGCAGAAGAGGTTGGCTGAGATAGGTAGATTCAGACAAAAGGATAATGAAAACGTCCCGGCTGGCCGGGACGTTTTTTTATGCCTTACATCCCCGGAAGGCCCATGCCGCCCAGCATGCCGCCGGCGACATTTTTCATTTCAGCTTCCCAGGCGTTCTCCGCATTTTTGAGGGCGCGGTTCAAAGCGGTGATCAGCAAATCTTCCAGCTCTTCTTTCCTTTCCGTACTCAATAAAGCCGGGGCTATTTCCAGGCTCTGCACTTCGCGGGCGCCCGTTACCAGCACCTTTACTGCGCCATTGCCCGCTTCGCCTTCAACAGTGATAAGTTTGAGGCGCTCTTTGCTGTCGTTCATTTTCTGCTGCGCTTCCTGCAGCTTTCCGAACAAGTCTCCGAACATATTTCCAGGTTTTCCGCAAAGATATATATTTCCTCCGCGGCGCCGGATTACGTATCTTGGCACCCTATGATCACCACTTCAGTTTGTATAATAGGAGCAGGACCCGGAGGCGCCACCACGGCGCTCCAGCTGGACAGGCTGGGCATCCCCTGCGTGGTTGTGGACAAGGCCGTGTTCCCCCGCGATAAAGTGTGCGGCGACGGGCTCAGCGGCAAAGTAATTACCGGTCTTGAAAAGATCGACAAAGGGATCGCGGAGCGGCTCAGGGCCTTTTCAGAAAAAGAGAACAGCTGGGGCGTTACTTTTGTTTCCCCCGGCCGCCAAGGCATGGATGTGCCTTACAAGCCCAATTACAACAAGCAGGCTGACGCGCCGCTCGGTTTCGTTTGCAAGCGCATCCATTTCGATAATTTCATGGTGGAAGAGCTGAAGCGCAGCCCGAACGTACAGCTTTTTGAAGGCGTTACCATCGATAAATATTCCCTGGAAGAAGACGGCTACACCGTCCGCAACAATGCCGGCGATTTCGTGGTGAAAGCGAAGCTGCTCATCATTGCCAACGGCGCGCATTCTTCTTTCACGAAGGACGTTGCCGGCATCCGTATGGAGCCGAAGTATTACGCGGCGGGCATCCGGGCTTATTACAAAGGAGTGAAGGGCACGCATCAGGACAGTTTCATTGAACTGCATTTCCTGAAAAACCTGCTGCCCGGCTACCTCTGGATCTTTCCGCTGCCCAACGGCGAAGCCAATGTGGGCATGGATATGCTGAGCGACGCCGTGCGCGACCGCAAGGTGAACCTCAAACAATTGCTCACCGAAACGCTGCAGCAGGATCCCGTTTTCGCAGAACGTTTCCGCGATGCGGAAATGACCAGCAGCCTGGATGGTTACGGCCTGCCGCTGGGTTCCAAAAAACGCCGCCTTTCCGGCAACCGCTATATGCTGGTGGGAGATGCGGCGTACATCATCGATCCGTTCACCGGCGAAGGCATAGGCAACGCCATTTACACCGGGGCTATTGCCGCAAAACAGGCAGCAGCCTGCCTGGAAGCGGATAATTTCAGCGAAGAGGTAATGATGGCATACGACGAAAGCGTGTACCGCGTGCTGGGCCCGGAGCTGAAGCTCAGTTACAAATTGCAGCAGCTGGTAAAATACCCGCGGCTGTTCAACTGGCTCATGAAAATGGGCATGCGCAACAAGCAGCTCCGGGACGTGATCTCCAGCATGTTCTACGAAGTGGACCTGCGGAAAAAACTGACCAAACCGTCTTTTTACGTTAAACTTTTACTGAACCGGTAATTACTTATGAAAGGAATATCCCTGCTGCTATGCTTATGCTGCTTCCTCTCCGGCTTCTCACAGATGCCGCTCTACGAGGAAAAGAACGGGCAGCTTCGCCTTACCACCGAAGGCGCCGCGCATTTATCCGCCCTGCCGCTGAAATGCATGCAGCACGAGTTCCCTTACAAAACCGGCATCGTATATACGGACTCTTCCTTCCTCGCGGCCCCGAAAACCTATCACCCCGCTTTCTACGGCTGCTACGACTGGCACAGCAGCGTGCACGGCCACTGGATGCTCGTGCGCCTGCTGAAGATGTACCCGCAGCTTCCTAATGCCCCGCTGATCAGGCAGAAGCTGGCGGAAAACCTTTCGCAGGAAAACATCCGCAAGGAGATACACCTCTTCCGCAATAAGGAAAACAAGGGCTTTGAACGCATTTACGGCTGGAGCTGGCTGCTGCAGCTGCAACAGGAGCTTGTGACCTGGAACGACCCGCTGGCTGCGCAATTGCGACAAAGCATCGCGCCGCTGGCCTTCTATTTCAGCAATGCCTACCGCGACTTCCTTAAAAAGATCGCCTACCCCATCAGGGTGGGAGAACATACTAACCTTGCCTTCGGCCTGCGGCTGGCCTGGGATTACGCCGTTACCCTGAGAGACACCGCCCTGCAGGCATCCATCAAAAGCACCGCCATGCGGTTCTATGCGAACGATAAGAACTGTCCTGCCAGCTGGGAACCCGGCGGATATGATTTCCTTTCTCCCTGCCTCGAAGAGGCGGATCTGATGTGGCGAATCCTTCCGGCCGATGCGTATGCTAAATGGGTGCGGGAATTTTTGCCGGGCCTTTTCCAGGAAGGATCTTCCCTTTTTACCATCGCCACGGTGAACGACCGTACCGACGGAAAGCTGGTGCATCTTGACGGATTAAACCTCAGCCGCGCCTGGTGCCTCTACGGCATTGCGAAACACTGCGGGAATCAGCAGGAAGCCGTGCGCGCGCTGGCCACGATTCACCTGAAAGCCGCCCTGCCGCATGTTGCCAGCGGCGATTATGCCGGTGAGCACTGGCTGGCGACCTTCGCGGTTTACGCGCTTACTGTTGAATTCTGATAAAACACTTCCCTATGACCGTCCTGAATTCCATGCTTGTGCTCGCCGCCGGGCTCAACCTTTCTTCCACGCTGATCACGCTGACGTCTCTCGCCGGTTTTACCGTTGTGGCGTTCTATATATTCCGGCTTTCCCTGCCGGTGCAATATCCCACGCCTATTCCCTGGAACATCAGCGGAGGCCTGGTATTCATTGCGCTCGTTTTAGTGCTGCGGCAGCTCACGGCTATCTGGAGCCTGACGCAGATGGAAGTGTGGGGTGAAGACTTTTGGGTCAACCTTTCGGAACGGTTTGAAGGCGGGCAGGCTTTGCTCCTGAAGCTGATCATTTCGCTGGAGATCATCACCAACGCTTTCCTGATAGTAGGATCGGGATTCCTGTTAGTACTCTTTTTCAAGACCCGCGATATTTTCCCGCGCACGTTCATGGTCGTCCTCATTGCGCAGGAAGTGTTCGTACTGGCGGATACGGTTGGCGTGAGCCTGCTGTTTCAGCAGTTCGTTACGGAGGATATGAGGATGCTCATGATAAAAAGCATTGGCCGATGGGTGGTGATCATGCTGCTGATCAGGTATGTAATGCGATCGGAAAGAGCAGGCAAAACCTTTGTGTTGCCGCATAGCAGCCTGGTGAATGAAGAAGACCCGGATTTTTTGGCTGACCTTGAGGAAGAAGCGCATCAAAAAGGAGCTCATTAAGCTCCTTTTCTTTATAGAAGATCTATTGTTTCAGAATCGAAGATCACTACTTTGTCCCAGAGCATGTTGCAGTTCTCGATGAACTCCAGGTGCACGGGATGTTCCTGGTAAACGTCGTGGCCGGCAACGTCGTTGAAAACGGTGAGCAGGCAGTAGCTGTAGCTCCTGTCTATCACCGGACGGTCTGTAGCGGCAGGTTTGCCAACATTAAACACGATCAGGCTTTCTATTTTCCCGAGCGAGCTAACGCCTTCCTCGAACTTCCTTATATCTGCCGCGGACAGGTCCGGTTTCAGATAGAAATTAACAACGTGCACGAATTTTTTGGTGTGTGGCATAACCTAGTTTTTTACGGATGCCAAGTTAGCGGTTCCCTGCTTAAAAATCAAGCCATCCTTCATCACGAAGCTCACTTTCCCCATCACCTGTATGTCCTTCAGCGGGTCGCCGTCCACAGCGGTAAAGTCTGCTAGTTTCCCCGCCTCCACGCTGCCCATCTGGCTTTCCATGCCCAGCAGTTCCGCAGCTTTGATGGTGGCGGATTTGATGGCGTCCATCGCGGGCATGCCTGCTTCCACCATGTACACAAATTCAAGCCAGTTGCGCCCGTGCATGTACACGCCGGCATCGGTGCCAAAGGCGATCTTCACGCCTTTTTTCCAGGCCTTGCCAAAAGTGACCTGTATCTGCGGGCCGATGGCTTCTGCTTTCGGTTTCACAATGTCCGGGTAATAACCGGGTATCTTGGCGGAATCCGCTACGGAACGGCCTGCCGTGATGGTGGGCACATACCAGGTACCGTGTTTGATGGCGAGGGCCATCGCCTCATCGTCCATCAAGGTGCCGTGTTCGATGGAGTTCACACCAGCGCGGATAGCGCGTTTGATGCCCTCTGTGCCGTGTGCGTGCGCAGCTACTTTGAAGTTGTAATCTTTCGCGGTGCTGACGATGGCGGCCAGTTCTTCGTCCGTAAACTGCGGGCTGCTGCCGTCTTTCGCCACGCTCAGCACGCCGCCGGTGGCTGTTATCTTGATGAGGTCGGAACCATTCTTGTAAGCCTGCCGCACCGCTTTGCGGCATTCTTCGGGCCCGTTGGCCACGCCGGCATCCGGCCCGGGATCGCCCATGAGCGCGCGGCTGAAGCCGTTGGTAGGATCCGCATGCCCGCCGGTGGTGGCAATGGACTTGCCTGCCGTAAACACTCGCGGGCCAACGATCAGCCCTTTGTTGATGGCGTTGCGCAGGGCGATGTTCACACCGGTGCCGCCCAGGTCGCGCACGGTGGTGAAACCGGTCATGAGCGTACGCTCCGCGTAACGCACGCTCTGGTAAGCAAGATCCGCGGGGTTCTGCGTGAATTTTTCGGTGTAGGCATTTTTATTGGTTTCGCCTTCCAGGTGCACGTGCATGTCCATCCACCCGGGCATCACGGTTTGGCTCTTCAGGTCTATCACCTTGTCGGCGGGGCCGGGAGTGGTATAACCAGCCTGCACGGCCGATATCTTTTTGCCTTCGATGATCACGGTCACCTGCTGCCGCGGTTTGTCGCTCACTCCGTCTATCAGCGTGCCGCAATGCAGGATGGTGCGCTGCGCAGATGCCGTCAGCGCGCCGCACAGGGAAAACAGGAGGATCAGGGTCTTTTTCATATGTCCGGGTATATGTATGATGGTTGATCAGGTATGTTCGGCGATATGCTTGCGCACGGCCAGCCAGTTCACCGTATAAACAAGCGCCAGTATCGCGACGGTAGCCAGCAGGGCCATAATGCCCGGCCATTGCGACACGAACATGTTGCGCGACGCCAGCAGGCCGGAAGCCCACCATTGCAGGCCGGTAACCGCCGCAAAAGCGATAATGCCGGTAACGATGTACATCGGGATGAACTGTTTCAGCAGGTACCGTTGCAATTGCCCGGGAGACGCACCCAGCGTGATCAGCAGCCGTATCTCGTTCCGGTACGATTCTATCACCAGTTGAACGAACATGCTGAACACCAGCAGCGCAAACATCAGCAATACCAGCCCGAAAAAGCCCACGGCCGATACGATGATCTGCACAATGCCCCTGATCTTGCTGTATTTGGTCTTCTCTTCGTCTGTAATGTATTTATGCTCTTCCAGGTAAGAGGTGAGCACGGTGCTGCTGGGGTCTTTGGTTTTGATGATCACGCGGGAAGGCGCTTTGGCAGCGCCCGTGCCGTAAATATTGTTGGCCCAGTCCATAAAGGATTGCGGCACCAGCACGGTGGAAATGCGGTCGCTGAAACCCACGATCCTGCCCATAAAGCGGCCGGTGCGCATGCCCTGGCTGATCACGATGCCGGGACTGAGCGTTTTGATCGTTTCTTCGGAGAACTGCGGCATGTTGTTGCCCAGTGCAAAACCAAAGTTGAACATATTGGTGAAATCGCGGGGAACAATGATCGGAACGGTCTGTTCGCCTTCCTTCCATTTCCAGTCTGTTGTTTGCACGTCAATAAAATTATCCGGTACGGACTCGAAGAACGCGAGGGTGGAAAAGCCCAGCTGGTCCGCCTCCAGGCGCACGTTGTATTGCGCGGCGGTGATCACGCTAAAGTCTTCCACGAAGGGCTGCGCGGCAATATCTTTCAGTTCTTCCGGCCTGAAAACCGTCAGCTCCGGCCGGCCCATCATATCGTTGGTGATCTTTTTGTTCACCACCAGGTAATCCGCCCTTTCGTTCTGGTTCCGCTGGCCATACAACAGTTCGTTGAAGTTGGTATGCACCTGCAATGCCACGAGTATCAGCAGCATGGCTATCCCCAGCCCGATGGACGCCATCCAGAAGCGGCCCCGCCCAACACCGGTGTGAATGATCTTCTTTAAAATCTCGTTGAACTGCATGTTATAAAAGATAGCTTACGGTGTAGTCAAATCGTTGGTCGTGGTCAAGGTCGGTAAGAATGAACCCGGCTTTGCGCGCGGTGCATTCTTCCGCGATGAGCTTTGCGGCTTTGCCGGCATTGTCATCGTCCAGGTGGCTGAAAGGTTCGTCCATCATAAGCCATTCAAAAGGCTGCATCAGCGCCCTGATGATGGCGATGCGCTGGCGTTCGCCGTAAGACAGGGTGGCGCCGCTCTGCTTCAGCACATGCGTAACGCCCAGGCGCTCCGCAAATTCCAGCGCTTTTTCCTGCGGATAATATGGCTGCGGGTGCATCACCCGTTTCAATTCAATGTTCTCCAACGCCGTCAGCTGGTCGAACAGGCGGAGGTCCTGGAACACGACGCTCACCTGCTGCTGGCGGATGGCGCTCAGCTGGTCGCGGTTATAGCTCTGCCAGGGCTTGCCGTTCACGCTCACTGTGCCCGTATAGTCGTACCGGATATGATAGAGGTAATGCACCAGCGTGGTCTTACCGGTGCCCGAAGGGGCTTTGATCTTGATGAATTGTCCCGGTTGGAAAGTAACGTCGCGGTTCCAGATGTCGGACTGCCGCTGCAAAATCCTTTCGCGCAGCGGAACCGGCACAACCGCAGAAAGCTGGATCTGCATATGTTCCTGTTGTAGAAGCTTAAATATAGGCAAAAAAAAGAAGCTGCCCGTAGCAGGCAGCTTCTTCCTCCGCAAAGGGGATAAAAAATTTATGTTACGGCGCGGGAACGGCAACAGCAGAATCAATTACTGCGGTGCTGTCTGAAGGCTGCGCCCAGGCTGCCTCGTCCTCTGCCTTTTTAGATTCGTAATAAGCCCACATCTTTTTGGTGAAGTTCACCAGCTGTACCAGCGTGTTCTGGCTTTCATTCTTGAAATTCAGTTCCAGTACGGATTTCTGGTTCTTGCCGTTGAAGGGTTCGGAAGAAACGGTGAAGTTCTTCAGCAGGCCTTTCAAATCGTTGGCAATGCTGTCTGGCAGCTCTTTCATTTCCTTTTCGGGAATATTGTTCACGATCTTTTCGATATCGAGATATATGCCGAGCACGCTGCCTTTGGCGGCTTTCACCGCTACGTCTTCCAGCTTGGCTTTGGATTTGCCGGCTTCATAAGCGGTCAGCAGTGCTTCGTCGGAAGCAGCCAGGATGCGTTTGTCGTTGATGGAAACGGCCACATCGCCCATCGGCTGCTGCGGCACGTACTGGTCGCCCTGTTTGGAGAACATCGGCGCGATCATCTTGCTGCTCATTACTTTTTCGAAAGCGGCCTTATCGCCCACTTTCATGTTGAAAACGAATTTAACATCCGGTTTTTCCGTGGTCACGGTAGAATCCCAGGGAGAAGGCTGGCTCACTACGGCAAAGTCTGAACCGATAATAGCGATCTCGCCTTTGAATGCTTTCAGCACATCGTCGAGCGTCAGCTGCGCTTCGGCGAGGCCCATATTCACCAGGCCGTCCATGCCCACCAGTTTCAGGATCTCTCCTACCATACGCAGGTCGAAGTTCATCACGGCGAAACCGAGGATATTTTCGGAAGGATAATTTTCGATCATCTCCATGTTCACTTTCTCCATGGGATATTTTTTCATGATCTCAGACATTTCCTTACCTGCGTAAGAAGTGCTGTTCACTTTGATCTTCCCGTTCTCGAAGTGTGCGGCGGCGGTAGTGAACGCGCCTTCCGTCAGCTTCTTGATATTGCCGCTCATGAGCGCGGCCATGCCGGAGGGGGTACCGGGGTTGAAGGCGTAGATCTGCTCGCTGCTCATCCAGAAGAACACGTCGCCTTTTTCTTTCTGTATGTCTTTGAAAGATTCAACAGCGGCGATGGATTCGTCTTTTTTCAGGTGGAACAGCTTGTTGAGCGTTTCAACATTGTTTACGGCTTTGGGCGCAGCGGGAGCGGGCGCGGTAGTGTCGCCGAAGGCGTCCATATCAGCGTAGGCTGACTGGCCGTCGAGATCGCTCGGATCGAAAGCAAAAACGCCGATGAGGGTTTCTTTGTCGAAACCAACGATAGCGTTGTCTTCTTCCACATATTTAAAGTCGGTGCCGGCTTTTACTTCTTTCTTTGATTTCTCTTTCACGAAAGCTTCGAATTTGGCAGCGTCTTTCAGCTTGGCGGTAGCGGTAAAATAACCTTTGCTGCCGGCTTCACCGGGAACCATGGCGATGAAAACGTCGCCTTTCAGGTCGATGCCTGAGTTCTCAGCGTCTTTCAGGGCTTTGCCCAGGGAGTTGGAGGTATCTTTGGTCTGCACGGCGTCGAACAGCTTATCTACTGTCAGCCCTTCCGTAACCAGCTTCTCCTGTATCTGTGCAGAGTTTATGCCCAGCACGAGCGCAGCGGTTTTGGGAATATGCTTGCCCTGCTCCGGGGTCTTAGAACAGGCGGATAACAATAACACCGCTGCCCCGGAAAAAACGAGCAGCGTTCTTGAGATCATTCTTTTCATAAAGAGAAAGATGTTAAATGGATTTGAAAATTACCGGTAAAAATACAAGCTTTTTTGCTAATACGTTTAAATTTATTGATATGCGGCCTAAAACCGGCTACTTTCAACAATTTGTCTACCTTTGCATATATCTGAATTTTAACCATTTACCGAAGAACCGTTTAATTATGTACCTGATCCTCTTACAGTACATCCGGCCTGTTGCGGCTATAGAGCATTATCTGGCTGCGCACAACGCCTTCCTGGAAAAACAATACCGGGAGGGAAAATTCATCATCTCCGGCCGCAGGAAACCCCGCACCGGCTCCATCATCCTCTGCAAGGCCGGCAGCCGCCGCGAAGTAGAGGCCATTCTCGCCGAAGATCCTTTGGACAAATTCCAGCTGGCCGTGTACGACATCATTGAATTTGAGCCGAACACTTTCGAAATGGCGGATATCAGTTCCTGATCCACTTATTATTCCTTCCCCCAGTTTATCGCACCGGCTATGCCCGGCCTGCACCGCCAACGGTTATTCAAAAAAAGCCCATCCTTTTAAAATAAAGTTGTAAATTCAGAAGAGCACAGATAGAGAAAGAAAACCTGTAATTGTTTTATTGACCTTTTAAAACCTAACACACGTTATGCACAGTACCATTTACCCGTTAGTACACTAGCGCCCCCGCATTTTTTTACGCCATATCTGAATCGAGTCCTCATTCTTCATCACCAAAATCACTTCCGTTATGACTAAGAAGTACGATCAACTCGCGCCGTAAAACGGCTGCCAACAACCAAAACGCCAAAGCTAAATCGATTTTGTCAACCGGGGGAGTCAACCGATTTTCCATCCTGTAAACTAAAACATCTATGTCATTCCACGTAAACTGCGGAGCCCGCAGGCTGCTGGCCTTATGGCTATTGGTATTGCCATGCCTGGCCTCATGGGCACAATCCGGTAAGATCACGGGCAGAGTATCCGGCAAACTGGACAAATCGCCGCTGCCCGGCGTTACCGTTGTCATCAAAGGTACCAAGACCGGTACCGTTACAGACCCACAGGGCGTTTATTCCATTACCGCCAAAAGCGGCGATGTGCTGCAATTCTCTTTCGTAGGCTTCGGACAGAAAGAAGTAACGGTAGGGAGCGCCACCACCATCGATGTAGAGCTGGACGAAAATGCAGGCCAGCTGAACGAAGTGGTGGTGACCGGTTATGGCAGCCAGTCTAAAAAAGACATCACCGGCGCCGTGGCCACCGTTAATGTAAAACAGCTTCTTTCCGCGCCCGCCGCCAACGTGGGCCAGGCCCTCCAGGGCCGTGTAGCCGGCGTTACCATCGGCAACGAGAACGCGCCCGGCGGCAACGTAATGGTGCGCATCCGCGGCTTCGGCACCATCAACGACAACTCGCCGCTGTATATCATAGACGGGGTGCCCACCAAAGGGAACCTGAATATGCTCAACCTGAACGATATCGAGAGCATGCAGGTGCTGAAAGACGCTTCCGCATCTTCCATCTATGGTTCCCGCGCAGGCAACGGCGTGGTGATCATCACCACCCGCAGGGGAAAGCCCGGCAAACCCAAGCTCACCTACGACATGTATTATGGCACCCAGCGCGCCGCCAAATTCCTGGACCTGCTCAATACCCGGGAGTATGCGGACCTGCTCTGGGAATCGCGCATCAACGCCGGTAACGTGGACGCTGCCACCGGCTTCCCCAAACACGCACAGTTCGGCAGCGGCGCAACCCCCGTGGTCCCGGATTACATTTTCCCGGACGGCGCTTCCGCCAGCGATCCACGCGTGAATCCCGAAAACTACAGCGCCGATATAGACGCGCCGGAATTCAGGAAAACCAAATGGCTGATCACAAAAGCCAACAAAGAAGGCACGGACTGGATGGACGAGATCTTTGACCCGGCCCCCATCCAGAGCCACCAGGTGGGCGTTTCCGGCGGCAACGACGGCGGGCGTTATGCCATGAGCCTGAACTATTTTAACCAGCAGGGCATCATGATCCACACTTACTTCAAACGTTATTCCATCCGTGCCAATACCGAATTTAACGTGAACAAACGCATCCGCGCCGGGGAGAACCTGCAGGTAGCGTATGGCGAAAGAGTGGGCCAGCCCGCGGGCAACCAGAACGAAGGCAACCCCGTTTCCTTCGCATACCGCCTCCAGCCTATCATTCCCGTGTACGACATCATGGGCAACTTTGCCGGCACCAAAGGCGGCGACCTGGACAATGCGCGCAATCCCGTAGCTTTGCTCTACCGCAACAAAGACAACGTGGGCAAAGACCTCCGCATTTTCGGCAATGCCTTCCTGGAAGCTGACATCCTGCCCAACCTCACTGCGCGTACCAGCTTCGGCGTGGATTACACCACTTTCAATATCCGCACCTTCAACATCCGTGATATTGAATCCTCCGAATCAGCGTCTAACAGCAACCTGAGCACGAACAACAACTACGAGGCCACCTGGACCTGGTACAATACGCTCACCTACAAATTCAGGCTTGGCGCGTACCACCGGTTCAACGTGATCCTCGGCACCGAGTCCATCAGCAGCTACTTCGAGCAATTCGCCGCCGGCCGCGCCAACTTTTTCCTGGACGACCTGGACAACCGCTTCCTGGACGCCGGTAACGCCGGTACCTCCACCAACAGCGGCAATGCGTCCAACTGGCGCCTTGCTTCAGAATTCGGGAAGGTCAACTATGCATTCGGCGAAAAGTACCTGGTAGACCTCACCCTTCGCCGCGACCGTTCCAGCCGTTTTGCGCAGGACTACCGCGTTGCGTACTTCCCCGCGGCCAGCGTTGGCTGGCGCGTTACGGAAGAAGAGTTCCTGAAAGGCGGCCGCATCCTCAGCGACCTCAAGCTGCGCGCGGCGTACGGGCAGACGGGGAACCAGGAGATCGGTAACTACAACCCCTATACGTTCTTCGGAACCAATCCTACCACATCCTTCTACGACCTGAACGGCGCGCGCACCACCTCGCTGCAGGGTTACGAAATCACCCAGTTCGGCAACACCAATGCCAAGTGGGAAACCACTTCCAGCATCGACCTCGGGTTCGACGCGAGCCTGCTGGAAGGCCGCCTGGGCGTGGCTTTTGACTGGTATACCCGCAAAACCACGGACATGCTGTTTCCCGTAGAGCTGCAGTTCACACAGGGCATTGCCACCAATCCCTTCCGCAACATCGGCACTATGGTGAACAAAGGGATCGAGCTCGGCATCAATTACGTGGGAGACGCTGCCGCTGGCGATTTCCGCTACGACATCGGCGTCAATTTCTCCACCTACCGCAACAATGTTGAAGTAACCGACGGCAATCCGAATACCCGTTACTTCGGCTTCACCACCCGCCTTCCATCCATGACTGTTACCCAGGCCGGCTACCCCATCTCTTCCTTCTTCGGCTACCAGATAGACGGTATTTTCCAGACAGACGAAGAAGCCGCTAAACATGCCACACAATTTGGCGGAGGGGCGAACAACAAAGCCGGCCAGTTTATTTTCCACGACCGCGACGGCAACGGGGTGATCAATGCAGAAGACCGTATGGTCATCGGCAGCCCGCACCCCGATTTCACTTACGGGGCCAACATCCAGCTGGGTTACAAGAACTGGGGCCTGACGCTTTTTGCAGCCGGCGTACAGGGCAGCAAGATCTTCAACTACGTGCGCTACTGGACCGACTTCCCGACATTCGGCGGCAACCGCAGCCGTGAAATGAAGGATAATTCCTGGAGGCCGGGCAAAACCGACGCCAAGCTGCCGCAGCTGCGTTCCAACGACGTGATCAGCTCCAACCCGTCTACCTACTACCTCGAAGACGGTTCCTACTTCAGGATGAAGAACATCCAGCTGTCCTACAAGCTGCCGGAAAGCCTGCTGCGCAAAGTAGGCGTTGAAATGTTCCAGGTGTACGTGCAGGCGCAGAACATGTTCACCATCACCAAATACACCGGCCTTGATCCTGAGATCAACCTGCGCGCGTACGGCGCGAACAACGACCGGCATATGGGTGTGGACGAAGGCGCTTACCCGGCGGCTAAAACATTCCTGATCGGCGCAAACCTGAGCTTCTAATTCTTAAACTGATCGTTATGCAACTACGTAAAATATTTACCGCTCTCGTGCTCATCCTGATAGCGGTTTCGTGCAGCAACAAATTCCTGGACGTGAAGCCCAAAGCCGTGCTGCTGCCGGACCAGCTGAATAATAAAAAAGGTGTGAACGCATTGCTCGTGGCCGCTTATTCGCTGCTGGACGGCGTGGGCGCCGGCGGCACATCCTGGCATGGCTCCGCGGACAACTGGATCTACGGCGCCGTGGCTTCAGACGATGCCTACAAAGGTTCCACCTCAGGCGACCAACCCGAAATTTCTTTCATAGAAGCCCGTAAGATACTGCCGGACAATAACCACTTCAGGGGCAAGTGGCGCGCCGTGTACGATGGCGTTGCCCGCAGCAACGATGTGCTCATTGCGCTGGGCAAAGCCACGGACATAGACGAAACCGAGAAGCAGCAGATCATTGCGCAGGCCCGGTTCCTCCGCGCGCATTATCATTTTGAAGCGAAAAAGATGTGGAAGAACGTGCCGTATGTGGATGAAACAACTTACAACCCGGAAGATCCCAACAGCACGAAAGTTCCCAATAAAGAAGACATCTGGCCCAAGATAGAAGCGGACCTCCTGTTTGGATGGGCAAATCTTCCTCACCGGCAGACCCAGCCCGGACGCGCCACCAGGTGGGCCGCGGCGGCCATGCTGGCCAAAGCGTACCTGTTCCAGCAGAAATTCGCGCAAGCCAAGCCCCTGCTGGATTCCATCTATATCCGCGGCGGCTTTTCGCTCATGCCCCGTTATTCCGAGAACTTCCGCGCAGCCACCAACAACAACGCGGAATCCATTTTTGAAGTGGAGCACTCCGTGAACGACGGCGCCGGCGGCGGTGAAAACGGTAACCAGGGCGTAACGCTCAACTACCCATACGGCGGGCCCACCACCTGCTGCGGCTTCTTTCAGCCTTCGCAGAACATGGTGAACGCATTCAAAACAGACGCCAACGGTCTTCCCATGCTCGATACCTTCAACGATACCGACGTTAAGAACGACCAGGGCCTTGAATCAACCCAGCCCTTCACCCCCTACACCGGCCAGCTGGACCCGCGCCTGGATTGGACCGTAGGCCGCCGCGGCATTCCTTACCTTGACCATGGCGACCACCCCGGCAAGGCATACATCAGGGACCAGTCGTACGCCGGGCCCTATTCACCCAAAAAGCACCTCTTTTCCAAATCAGAGATCGGCAACTCCACCTGGACGGGCAACCCGCGCCAGAATGCGAACAATTACCGCATGATCCGCTTCTCCCACGCCATATTGTGGCTGGCCGAATGCGAGATAGAGCTGGGCAACCTGGAAAGAGCCAGAACGCTGGTGAACCAGATCCGTGCCCGTGCCCAGAACGCCGCCGGGTTTGTGAAAAGGGCAGACGGCACCAATGCCGCGAATTACGTGATAGGCCAATATACCGCGGCCTGGACGGATCCCGTGTTCGCCCGGAAGGCCGTGCGTTTCGAGGAAAGGCTGGAATTCGGCATGGAAGGGCACCGCTTTTTTGACCTGGTGCGCTGGGGCATAGCGGACCAGGTGCTGAACGCCTACTATGCGAAGGAGAAGCTGAAACGCACGTATTTCAACGACGTGACGTTCGAGAAAGGAAAACACGAGTACTACCCGATACCCGCCCAGGAAATACTGAACAGCAGCCTGAACGGGACGCCCACCATGGAGCAGAACCCCAATTATTAATACCATCCAAAAGAAAAGAGCCCCGGCGGCATGCCGGGGCTCTTTTTTATTTCCACGAAACCCTCATGAATAATTTATGCATTCCCGGCGCTGGTTAAAAACCCAGCCGCGGGCACAAGCCTGTTTTGCCGCAACATACAGTCAGGTTGGTGGAAAACTTATTCTTTCTCCTTATACTTCTTTTCGGCATCCTGCGCTTTGTCGAAATCGAGGATCACCGAGTTGATGCAGTAACGGAGGCCTGTTGGTGGAGGCCCGTCGTCGAAAACATGTCCCAGGTGGGCTTTGCAGCGGCCGCATTGTACTTCGGTGCGCTGCATGCCATGCGAATTGTCCGGCGTATAGATCACGCTGGTTTTGCTGATGGGCTGGTAAAAGCTCGGCCAGCCGCAGCCGCTTTCAAATTTGGTGTCTGACACGAACAGCGGATTGCCGCATGCTGCGCAATAGTAAGTGCCTTTGTCTTTTGCGTTCCAGTATTTTCCCGTAAATGCCCATTCGGTGCCCTTTCCGCGGGCAATTTCATAAACATCCTTGGGTAATAGGTTTTTCCACTCTGCGTCTGTTAGGTTTACTTTACCAGTATCCGTGCGGGAGTACACCGGATTCTTTTTTTCATCCATTGTATTGGTTTTTTTCCCGTTTTGAGAGTATGTGCATTGGCTGATCAATAACGTCAGCCCTAAAATTAGAAGATTCCACAATTTCATACCAGTTATTTGATTTCGCGTTAACTACGCCTTAACGTCATTGTTAATACCAGGGATTCTTGTCTTAGCTCAGCCTCCATAAAGGTACGAAACGCGGCCCCGAATGGATTGCCGGGGTATTGTATTTAACAATATTTTTTATTCCTACCTTTACGCCAAAAGGCAGGCAAGTGGCGGATATCATCAATTTACTACCGGACAATTTAGCGAACCAGATAGCAGCAGGGGAAGTGATCCAACGGCCGGCCTCGGCAGTAAAGGAATTGCTCGAAAATGCAGTAGACGCGGGCGCTACAGAGATCCAGCTTTTTATTAAGGACGCCGGCAAAGAGCTGGTGCAGGTAATAGATAACGGCAGCGGCATGAGCGATACGGACGCCCGCATGTGCTTTGAGCGCCATGCCACTTCCAAGATCCGTTCTATAGACGATCTTTTCCACATCCGCACCATGGGTTTCCGCGGCGAAGCGCTTGCTTCCATTGCCGCCGTGAGCCAGGTGGAGCTTAAGACCCGCCGCACCGGCGACGAGCTGGGCACTTTCATAGAAATAGACAACAGCGTCATCAAGCGGCAGGAGCCTTGCCAGACCGCTATGGGAACCAGCATTGCCATGAAGAACCTGTTCTTCAACGTGCCGGCGCGCCGTAACTTCCTGAAGAGCAATGCCGCCGAGATGCGCCACATCGTGGATGAATTCATCCGTGTGGCCCTCGCCTTCCCGCATCTCCAGTTCTCGCTCAACAGCAACGGCCAGCAGATGTTCCACCTCGAAAAGGGCTCCCTGAAACAAAGAGCGGTGAACATCCTCGGCCAGCACTACAATTCAAAGCTGGTGACCGTCAAGGAAACCACCGATTATATGAACATCCACGGGTTTGTAGGCAAACCGGAAACCGCGAAAAAGACCCGCGGCGACCAGTTCTTTTTCGTGAACAACCGCTTCATCAAAAGCAGCTACCTGAATCATGCGGTGATGAACGCTTTCTCGGAAATGATCCCCGGAGACAGCTACCCGCTCTACGTTCTGTTCATCGACCTCGATCCCGCGCATGTGGACATCAACGTGCATCCTACCAAGCAGGAGATCAAGTTTGACGATGAGCGCATCCTGTACGCCTTCGTACAATCTGCCATCAAGCACGCCCTGGCCCAGTTCAGCGTTACGCCCGCGCTGGATTTCGACCTGGATCCCGGCATCCAGCAGCTGGACGCGCTTACGCAGCCTTTCACCGAACAAAAGAAAGTGCAGTCTGCCAATACTTCCATCTACAAAACCTTCACGCATGCCAACCAGGCGCATGTGATCGATAAAAGCAGCAGCAGCAACCTCCAGCACTGGAAAGAGCTTTACGGCGCGCCGGCCCGGCCTGACAATGACAATGTGCCGCAGGAACAGCCCGCCAGCACTGCTTCTGTGATAGACGAACGCTGGCAGGAAGCCGCCACCGATCACAAAGTGCCTGTGCAGGTTCACCAGCAATACATCCTTTCGCAGATAAAATCGGGCTTTATACTCATAGACCAGCGGGCCGCCCACGAGCGCATCCTGTACGAACGCTACCAGAAAGCCCTCGCGGAAAAGCCCATGGCCACCCAGCAAAGCCTTTTCCCGCAAACGTTGGAACTGATTCCTGCGGATGCGCTGGTGGTTGCCGAAATGCTGCCCGACCTCCAGGCGCTCGGTTACGACCTTGAACCTTTCGGCCAGCACACTTTCGTAGTGCGCGGCACCCCGGCAGACATACAGATGGGCAACGAACAGGCCAGCATAGAAGGGTTGCTGGAGCAGTTCAAACATTTCAGCAACGAGCTGAAACACAACCGCCGCGAGCGTTTGGTACGCTCCATGGCGCGCAACAACGCCATCCCTCCCGGGAAAGTGCTGGGCACGCGGGAAATGCAGAACATCATAGACGAACTGTTCGCCTGCTCTACCCCTAATGTGTCGCCAGGCGGGCGTTTCACGTTCATCTCCTTCAAGCTGAACGACCTCGAAAAAATGTTTGAAAGAGGGATGTAATTATCCCCTGAGCACGTCCATCACGTCTTTCAACTGGTGGTACAATAAGGAATAAGCTTTGTAATTTTTCCGGTACACGTGCAGATGTGCAGCGTCCGGCTCAAATATGCGCGCGGCCGCCGCGGGACTGAAATCCCAGGCATTGATCTTCTCAAGCGCATGCCAGCCCAGCAATGCGGCGCCCAGCGCGGAAGCGTCCTCATCCTGGTGCAGCAGCATCGGTTTCTGGAATATATCGGCCAGTAATTGTATCCACAAAGGGGAGGCGGTAAATCCACCGCTGACGGTCACTTCCTGCACTTCGCCCACCACATTTTCCAATGCTTCGCCCACACTGTAAAGCCCGAAGCAGATCCCTTCGATCAGCGCCCGCTGGAAATGCGGCGAACCATGATGCTCGCGCATGCCGATGTAGGCGCCGGCCGCACGGCTGTCCCACACGGGCGCACGTTCGCCCAGCAGGTAGGGCATGCACAGCAGTCCGTCTGACCCGGGAGGCGCGGTGAAAGCGGTTTTCAGGAAGTCGTTGTAGTCGGACCAGGGCAGGAAAGCCTTGGAGAACCATTGCAGCGCCCCTCCGCCATTGTTCACGGCTCCCCCGCAAACGTAATGCTCCGGCGTGAGCAGGTAAGAGAACAGCCTGCTTTGGGCATCTTCCGCGGGTTTGCCGGTCATCATACGCATAGCGCCGCTGGTGCCGATGGTAAGCGCGGCATGGCCAGGCTGAACGGCACCGCTGCCCAGCTGGGCCAGGCAACCGTCGCTGCTGCCGGTGAGGATAAGCGTATCTGCGGGAACGCCGAGCGCCTGTGCCATAGCGGGATCCATCCCGATGAGCAGGCGCGTGGTCTCTACGGGAATAGGCAGGCGTTCGTCCGTAATGCCCGCCAGTTCAAGGGCTGGCGCATACCAGTCCAGGTTGCGGATATCGAACAATCCCGAGCCGGAAGCCAGGGAATAATCTGTCACGAATTCATGAAAGCAGCGATACAGGAAAAGCTCCTTGATGCCGGCAAAACACGCGGCCTGGTCAAATATTTCCGGCTGGTTGTCGCGCATCCATTGCAGCTTGCAGAGCGGGCTCATGGGGTGAATGGGCGTGCCGGTGGCCTGGTAGATCTCCTGCCCTTTGGGCGTATCCTTCAGCGCGGCGGCATATGCTTCACTCCGGTTGTCTGCCCAGGTCATAAGCGGCGTAAGCGGCTCCCCGTCCGCATCCACGGCCATCAGGCTGTGCATGGCGCTGCTAAGCGCGATGGCTGCCGGCGGGGCTCCCATCTCTTCGACGGTCTGTCGGATGGTGCTGATCACCGCGGAAATGATCTGTTCGGGGTCCTGCTCACTGAAACCGGGCTGCGGCCGCAGGGTCGGGTATGATTGTCTTTTTGACACGGGAATATGCCCGGAAGGCGTTACTGCAACCGTTTTGGCGCTGCCCGTTCCGATATCAACTCCCAGGATATATGGTGTGCTCGTTGTCATAGAATAGAAGCCGAAAGTAAAAAACACCTTCCATTTTCCACATTTAATTTATAGATTTAAATACTTAGGTCGAATCTTATTAACAAAAATCCACGTTCAAAACCATGGCATTTGAGATTAAAAAACAGGCGAAGGCGTACGATGTATGCATCATCGGCTCCGGCGCAGGAGGAGGCATGGCTGCCAAGGTACTGTCTGAAGCGGGGCTCAAAGTAGCGCTGCTGGAAGCAGGACCCAAATACGATCCCGCCGATCCTGATCAGCAAACACAGCTGAAATGGCCCTATGAATCGCCGCGCAGGGGTGCAAATACCACCCGCCCCTTCGGCGACTTCGACGCCGCTTACGGCGGATGGGAAATTAACGGCGAACCTTACACGAAAAAGAACGGCACACAGTTCGACTGGTTCCGCTCACGCATGGTAGGCGGACGCACCAACCACTGGGGGCGTATTTCGCTCCGATTCGGCCCCAACGATTTTAAGCACCACAGCATAGACGGGCATGGCGACGACTGGCCCATAGGCTACGACGATGTAAAACCTTTCTACGACCGTGTGGATAAAATGATCGGTGTATATGGCTCCAAAGAGGGCATTTACAACGAACCGGACGGGTATTTCCTTCCGCCGCCCAAGCCGCGCCTGCACGAACTGATGGTGAAAAAAGCCGGCGACAAGCTCGGCATTCCCGTTATTCCTTCAAGGCTTTCTATTCTCACCCGCACCGTCAATAAAGACCGCGGTGCGTGCTTTTTTTGCGCCCAATGCAGCAGGGGCTGCAGCGTGCATGCGGACTTCTCGTCTTCCACCGTGCTGATCAAGCCGGCCATGAAGAACGGGAATGTGGACCTGTATACCAACGCCATGGCCCGCGAAGTGCTCACCGACGCAAGCGGGAAGGCCACCGGCGTGAGCTATGTAGACAAAACCGATTTACAGGAATACGTGGTGAACGCCCGCGTGATCGTACTGGCCGCCAGCGCCTGCGAATCCGCGCGGTTGCTGCTCAATTCAAAATCATCCGCGCACAAAAACGGCCTTGCGAATTCGAGCGGCGTGGTGGGCAAGTATCTGCACGACAGCACCGGCGCTTCGCGCGGGGCTTATATTCCCTCGCTCATGGACCGCAAACGGTACAACGAAGACGGTACCGGCGGTATGCACATGTACATTCCCTGGTGGCTGGACAATAAAAAACTGGACTTCGCGCGCGGGTATCATATCGAAATGGGCGGCGGCATGCAGATGCCCGGTTATGGTTTTGGCTTCGGGATAGAGAGCGTGCAGCGAATGAACCCCAATGCCGGCGGCATTACACCAGGCGGCTACGGCGCTTCGCTGAAGAACGAATACCGCCGCTATTACGGCTCCAATGTCGGTTTTGCGGGAAGAGGGGAAGCCATTGCCCGGGAAGACAACTATTGCGAAATAGATCCGAGCGTGGTGGACAAATGGGGCATTCCTGTACTGCGCTTTCATTACACCTGGAGCGAGCACGAGATCAAACAGGCCAAACACATGCACGATACGTTCGAACAGATCATCCACGAAATGGGCGGCATCCCCTTGGGCACGAAACCCGGTGCGGACACGATGTACGGGCTCGAAAACCCCGGCCGCATCATCCATGAAGTGGGCACCACCCGTATGGGCGACGATCCGAAACGTTCCGTGCTCAACAAATTCAACCAGGCACACGACGTGAAGAATGTGTTCGTGGTAGACGGCGGCGCGTTTGTATCCCAGGCGGACAAAAACCCTACCTGGACCATCCTGGCACTTTCTCTCCGCGCATCAGAATATATTGTGGACGAATTGAAAAAACAAAACCTGTAATTATCATGGACAGAAGAGAATCGCTCAAAGCCTTGATAGTAGGCTCTTTGTCTACCGGCGTTATGCTCAGCGCCTGTGAACCCAAAACCGCCGAAAAGGAAAAGGTGGGCGCAGGCGTGCTGAAGGCCTATGGCCGTACGCCCGACGAAGTGCAGCGCGACGAAACGCTTTTAAATGAAACATTTTTCACCGCCGAGGAAATGAAAACCATTACCGTGCTGGCGGATATCATCATCCCGAAGGACGAAACCTCCGGCAGCGCCTCCGAAGCTAAAGTGCCGGACTTCATCGAGTTCATCGTAAAAGACCAGCCGAGATACCAGACGCCGATACGCGGTGGCCTGCGCTGGCTGGACGTGCATTCCCTGAAGCTGCATAACAAGATCTTCACAGACCTCAGCAAAGAGCAGCAGCTGGCCATTGCGGACCAGATCGCGTATCCTGACAAGGCTGCACCGGAGCTGAGCCAGGGTGTGAGCTTCTTCAGCGTCATGCGCAACCTTACGGCCACGGGCTTCTTCACCAGCGCAATGGGTCTGAAAGACCTTGGCTACAAAGGCAATCAGCCCAACGTGTGGGACGGCGTGCCGGATGATGTGCTGAAGCAATATGGACTGGCATATGACGAAAGGACCCTTGCCATTTCCATTAAGCCGGACGACCGTGGGAAGGTGATGACCTGGGAAGATTAACACCGGCTGGTGTAACCTTATACATAGCGGCACGTTATAAGATGAAACACCCTATAACATGCCGCTATGAAATTTTTACCATTTTTCATCCTGCTTTGCGCTGCCAGTACAGGCATTCGCGCGCAGAAAGCGCCTCATAACCTGATATTCCCTTATCATCACCAGGTAAAGTTTTCACTGGTGCCGCTGCACGATCCCGTTAATCCTGGTTTTGAGTTTACTTATGAGTTCCAGTACGCCAGAAGGTGGGCTTCACAAATAGGCTACACCACGCTGTCCAACGGCATTCACGAACTATTTGACGGTGAAGACGAATTCTTCGACTTCAGCGGCCGGCGCATCAGCTTCGAGCAGAAATATTTCTATCCTGCCAAACACAATCATCCCGTCCGTAAATATTTCTCGCTGGACCTGAACCATCTTGACACCCGCACCACTAGCGTGATACTATACGACATCGACAGGCACCCGAATGACCAGACGGTGCTACCGGACAGGATGCACATAGTACGAAGCACCTTTTCTATCAATTTGAGATACGGGTTCGAGATCGCGATCCCCAGGCGCTGGATGCTGGACATTTCCGGCGGTCCCGGTTTGAAATACCGCAAGGTGTCCAACGATTTTTCGCCCCGTTACAGCAGTTATATCCACAACGATTGGGATCTCTTTACCATCGACGGCGTCGACCGCTACACGCCTATAGAAGCATGGGTGCCGAATCTAACGCTTAACGTCAAGATCGGGTACATGTTCTGATCAAAAAAGAATACCAATACCTGGTGTAATATCATAACGGCCAAATGCTCCTAATCCGACGCCATGAAGTTTTTACCTGCCATACTATTACTCCTTGCCTGCAGCTTTGCCCATGCTCAAAGCGAAAGCAACAACACCATTTCCCAACACCGCAACCAGCTGAAATTTTCATTGTTCCCCCTGCACGATCCCATCAATCCCGGTCTTGAATTCACCTACGAACGTCAATACCACGAACGGTGGGCTACACAGGTCGCTTTTACCATATTATCCAACGGCCTTCATGAAATGTTTGACGAGGAAAAGGAATATCATGGCTTCAAAGGCCACCGCATCAGCATCGAACAGCAATGGTTTTACCCCACGCGCCGCGAACGGCAGATCAGGAAATACTTTTCACTGGATGCCAACCGCCTCGAAGCCCATACCATCCGCACCACCTACAGCGACGCCGCGCCAGTGAACCCGGTGGACCGCATGAATATTTACCGCCGCACTTTTTCCCTCAATTTTAAATACGGTTATGAAATCCCGGTGAAGCGCCGTTTTTTGCTGGACCTGAGCGCGGGCCCGGGCCTGAAGCACCGCCGGGTGAGCAACGACAAGAATTACGTAGGCGGCTGGCGATCCGACTGGGATGTGAACAGGATTTACGCACCAAGAAATGAATGGGCGTTAAATTTTGTGCTGAGCGTCAGGATCGGGTATATGTTTTGAGTGAAGAAGGAGAAACTTCGAAATACCTGCACGTGCTCACCAATATACCGTAGACTGGCTGCTATCGATCAAACTGGAAGCTGCGGAAACTGCTGCGCGATAAACACTTCGCAAGCATCAGGAATCGATGGCGCTAGCTTGACTTTTACTTTGTGAATCAGGCAGGTCTTTGGCCCCTACCGCCTCTTCAACGATCTGGCAAAAATCATTGAACAAGATATGCTCACCCTCTAATTCCAGATCTTTTAATATTCCTGGCAGTTTTCTTTCAAATTCCTGGTATTCTTTTTTTAGACTTGCCGGGCCAGGAATCATACTTCTCCGGGAAGTTGTCTTTAGCCAATCTCGAACATTTTCAATTACTTTGATCGGATCATTGTCATGAGCCTTTGTGTCAATGCCATTTAAATCGGAGATATATTTTTGGTACCGATACTTCGTACGCTCAAATACAAGCCCCGATTTGGCTTTTTGATCTTTTCCGCCAAAATGCTTTGCTGCAAAGAAAAGCCCGGTTTCAAATGGCATATTAAACCGAGGCAATTGCTCTTCATTGACCTCTGTACGCGAGATATCGTGAATGCCATACCTACAATCCCTGATACACCTGATTATTTTACTCAACCTGCTATCTGTGGCATCGTCCTCATTTAATGCAGTGACGGGGTAAAAACCGCATCTGTAAATAACGTATACCATAGCATGAAGCAATGGCTGATAGTCGCTGTCAAAAGGGCAATTGATAAAGATTTTGTTGTTATCCAACTGGGTTAACTGCATAAAATATATCTGAATAGATAATTTACTTCGTTTTGCTAGTTCTTTTTGCTTTTCCGTTATTTGTTGCCTCGTTCCTGATTTCAGCCTCCTGGGCTTCTCTTAAAAAGACAGCTTTTACTGCTGCTCTTATCCGCCACCGGGGTATGGTTCCCTTTCGTTTTACTGTTTTTACTATTATATCTCTCATCGTTAAAAAATTTATGGAGACTTTGTTGTTTCCCAGCTGGGGTTAATTGCATAAATATTTGAATAGATAAACTACTTTGCTTTGGTAGCATGCTTTGCTTTTCCGGTCTTGGTTGTTTGGCCGGCGGTATCCACATCCGGGTCATGTTTTGAATAAGCGGCAATTACTGCAGCCCTCACCCGCCACCGGGGTATCGTAGTCTTTCGTTTGACTCTTATTAATTTTATTCTTCTCATTTTCTGAAGATTTAAATTTTCTAAATCGGTTATGATTATCTGATTAAGTTAGCTCGTATAATATGTGAATAGCGAAACTACTTCGCTTTGACAGCACGCTTTGTCTTTTCCGTATTTGCTCCTTGGGCCTTGGCTTCAACTTCCTGCGCCTCTCTTGAAAAGACCGCTTTCACAGCCACTCTTACCTTCCAACGCGGTATCGTTGTTCTCCGTTTTCCTGTTTTCAATTTTATCCCTCTCATATACCCGAAAATACAGAATTAGATATCACGAACATTTTCAGGAAATACATTTTTTTAATGCTCATTCCTGCGAAATTCTCAGTTTGAAAATCACAGTATCAAGAGGATAACAGCGGCTCCAAAGTGCCGGTAATTCACATAAAAAAAGCGGCTACGCATCAGAGCATAGCCGCTTTTTATTTTATTTTTCCCCCTAATGCACGTTCTCCTTAAACACCCTGTTCAGCCACCTCAGCATCACGAATATCAGCGCCGCGGCAAAACCCAGCAGCACGAAGTTCACCAGGAAATAATTCATCTTGTTATCGTAAGTATCCCACATCGCGGCAAGCACACCGGATAATTTATTCCCGATGGAAGTAGCGAGGAACCAGCCACCCATCATCAATGAAGTGAACCGCGGCGGGCTCAGCTTGGATACCAGTGAAAGGCCCATCGGGCTCAGCAGCAGCTCGCCGGCCGTGATAATACCGTAGCAGCCGAACAACCACCACATGGAAGCTTTCTCAGCCCCGTTGTTGCAGAAGTACACGGCAGCCACCATCATAAAAGTGGACAGCGACGATATCAGCAAACCCCAGGAAATCTTCGTCGGGGTGCTGGGTTCGCGGTTGCGCCTTCGCAGGAATGCGAAGAAAGCCACCACCAGCGGCGTTAGAATGATCACGAAAAACGGGTTCACCGACTGGAACAATTCCGTGTTCACCACGCTGATGCTGCTCCCCTCGGCGGGCATATGTTCCGGCGCCACGTTCTTCAGGTAAACCGGAATGCCGGTCTCTTTCACGGGCTGGCCGTTGGCGCCTTTTATCACCCTGAATTCATCGTCGTATGCCACCACGGAATCCTTTTTATGGGTCACCGTTTCTGCGAGGTAGAGGTTTTTGGCAGGCGCTTCTATAGCGGGAGACAGCTCACGGTCTGTATAGAACTGCGCCCAGGTGGTGAGCGCGGTACCGTTCTGTTTGAACACGGCCCAGAACATGACGGACACGGCGAATATGGCCAGCAGGGCCTTCACCGGCTGCTTGTCGCCCGCGCTGGCTTTACGCAGCAGGTTGGCGAAAAAATAAATGATGGGAAGGCAGGCGAATATGAACGCGTCTGTAGAATCGGAGCCGAAGATATTTTTGGGAATGATCCAGCCGATATATCCCACGATCAGCACTGGCACAAACACCTGGGCGAAAATGCTGCCCAGCGGCATGTCTCCGGGCTGGGTAGGTTTCAGCACGTCCGCATGTTTATAATGTTTCAGGCCGGCGATAAAAATGATCACCCCCAGGAACATGCCGACGCCCGCGGCAATGAAAGCCGCGCCCCAGTTGATGCTGTTGCGGAGGTAGGCGGCAAAAAAGGTGCAGATGAAAGCCCCGATGTTGATGCCCATGTAAAAGATATTGTACCCGGTATCTTTCTGCGCTTTGTATTGCGGATCGTTGTATACATTGCCCAGCAGGGTGGAAATATTGGGCTTGAAGAAACCGTTGCCCACGCAGATGAGCGCCAGGGAAAGGTAGAACACGGTCAGGTTCTGTACAGACAGCCCGATGTAGCCGATGCCCATCAGGATGCCGCCGATGATGATCGATTTGGAATATCCCAGCTTGCGGTCCGCCAGCAGCCCGCCCACGAAGGGGGTGAGGTACACGAAGGCGATGAAGGTGCCGAAAATATCCACGGCTTTGGTACGGTCCATCGCCCATCCGCCGCTTTCAGCGTCCGTCAGGTATAGCTGGAGAATGGCCAGGAGCAGGTAAAACCCAAACCTTTCCCACATTTCAGAAAAAAATAAGAATGGTAACGCAACGGGATGCTTGCGGGCAGATGGCATTGTTGTAACTTGTTTGGTGCCGCTAAAAATAACATTAAAACAGCAATCCGGCCAAATTTAATAAGAACATAACCGGCCGGTTTATTAACTTGTAATTCATGCCAGCAGAGCCTCTTTGTGCGTCCCTATGTAAAATCGATTTAGCACTGAAGCCGCTCATAGAGTTATTTGGATATTCTAACAATTTTTCTATTATATTGAACGAAAATTTATCAAATCATGGTTCAGGAAAAAAATAACGAAGGAAACCAGATTTCACGTAGATCATTTCTAACCACTGGCGCTACAGCCGCAGCAGGTTTTATGATCGTTCCACGTCACGTTCTAGGAAGGGGCTATACAGCGCCCAGCGACAGGTTACGCGTTGCCGGCATCGGTGTTGGAGGTAAAGGTGAAAGCGATCTCGCCGACATCGCAAAAGGTCCCGCAGATATCGTAGTGTTATGCGACGTGGACGATAACCGCGCTGCCAATTCGGTGAAACGATTCCCGAAAGCGAAGTATTACAAGGATTTCCGCGAAATGCTGGACAAAGAGCACAAAAACATCGACGCGGTGACCGTATCCACGCCGGACCACCAGCACGCCGTTGCCGCCATGGCAGCCATGCAGCTGGGGAAACACGTATATGTTCAAAAACCGCTTACGCACGACATCTACGAAGCGCGTATGCTCACCGAAGCAGCCAAAAAATATAAGGTGGTGACCCAAATGGGCAACCAGGGCGCTTCCGGCGACGGCGTGCGCCAGCTGATGGAATGGTACAACGCCGGCCTCATCGGCGATGTGCATACCGTTTATTGCTGGACAAACCGTCCCGTTTGGCCGCAGGGCCTTCCCTGGCCTACCGCCTCCGCCGAGATCCCCAAAGGGCTCGACTGGGACCTGTGGCTGGGCACCGCACCCAAAAAAGATTTCGTAAATAAACTCGTGCCCTTCAACTGGCGCGGATGGTGGGATTACGGTACCGGCGCCCTGGGCGACATGGGCTGCCATATCGTGGAACCTCCCTTCCGTGTACTCGGCCTGGGTTATCCCACTTCCGCCGAAGCCAGCGTTGGCAGCGTGTATGTGGACGAGTTCAAGCAGGGTTATTTCCCGGATAGCTGTCCTCCTTCTTCCCACGTGATCATGAACTTCAAAGGCAAGAGCGGCGATATCAAACTCCACTGGATGGACGGCGGTATCCAGCCTGCGCGCCCCGAAGAGCTGGGCCCCAACGAAAGAATGGGCGACGGCGGCAACGGCGCCATCTTTGTCGGTACCAAAGGCAAAATGATGTGCGGAACCTATGGTATGTACCCTTCCCTGCTGCCTACCAGCCGCAATGCGGAAGCCAACGTGCCTAAAACCATCGCGCGCGTGCCGGAAGGCCACTACGTACAGTGGGTGAACGCATGTATCGCCGGTTATGGTAAAAAGGAACTGAGCGCTCCGTTCGATATTGCCGGCCCGCTCACGGAAACCATCCTCATGGGCAACCTGGCCATCCGCAGCTACGACGTGCGCAAGCCCAAAGCAGACGGCAAAGGCTTCGACTATCCCGGCCGCTACATCAAGCTGCTCTGGGACGGCCCGAACATGAAGATCACCAACTTCGACGATGCCAACCAGTTCGTAAAACGCACCTACCGCGACGGCTGGACACTCGGTAAATAAGAAAACCACAGATACTTTCAGGGCGGCATCACCATAGCGTGATGCCGCCTTTTTATTTAGCGGTACAGCGGCCCGGGCATAAAAAAACCGGGGCCTGGCCCCGGTTCTATGTGTTCTTATGGAAAGAAAAACTAACGGAATAATTCTCTGAAGTCGCGTTTGAACTCCTGCCATTCGGCGTCTGCCTTTTTCATGGACTTATCCAGGTTGGCTTTGGTCTTATCCCAGGCCTCGGCGGTGCTGCTGCGCACTTCGTCCAGGCGCTTACCCAGGTCGTCGCGCACTTCCTGGAGGTCTTTACGCGCCCTTTCACTTTTTTTGCTGCCGTCTTTCTTTAGTTCCTCGATGCGCGCATCCAGGCTGTCCATTCTTTCCTTGATGGCAGAGGCGGCTTTATCTTTCTGTTCTTTCAGGTAAGCGCCGGCCGTATCCGCTTTTTGTTTCAGGTAGGCCCCGGCGGTATCGGCCTCCATTTCCACGCCTTCCTTCATTTGTTCCGCACCCTGCTCTATTTTGCTGGTGGCGGAATCGCCGCTGGTGGTTGTTTTATTGTTCTGGCAGGCCATAAAAGCGGCAGCCGCCAGTACGAGAATATGTTTTTGCATAAATAACCGGTTTTAAAAGATAGTGCAAACGGCATTCCAAATTACTCCTGGATGGCCGTGAAAGTGGCCAGGATGGAATCCCCTTTCTGCAGGCGCAGCATATCCTTTTCGATGGTGTAGCGGCTGGTGGCCTCCAGCGCTTTGGAAAACGCATTTTCCACATCCAGCGCGGGGCAGGCCATTTGGGTGGAGATCACCCCCGTAACCTGCAGATTGCCCTCGGGCGTGGCGAGGTATTTGGCGCCAAAACCGTTGCAGCCCAGGAAACCCTGTACCTGCGAAGAGGTGTCAACCAGCTGCATGAAGATCACTTTCCCGCTGTCTGGGATGGCCTGGGGGCCTCCGGGCAGTTCTTTCAGTTTCCAGCGGGTGCCTTCCAGCTTCCAGGCCGTTTCGGCCCCGGCGGGCTGTACGGCAGCGGTGGCGGAGGTATCCTGCGCCGGAGTTTTGTTGGTGCCCTGGCAGGCATAAGCCAGGGTAGCGCCCAGGACGAGGGCTGTCAAAATCGTTTGTTTCATAAGTCTGGTTTTATGGTATTCTTTCTTTATCAATCTTCAAGCCATTTTAACACCGCCGCGAAGGAATTGTTCCGAATCCACGACCGGTAAATGCTGATATTGAAAAAATCGCTAGGTTTGGGCCTCTTTTTACAAAATCTGAACTCAACTATGAAGAAAAATCTATTCCTGCTGCTGCTTTTACTGTCGGTAAAACTGGTAAAGGCAGACGAGGGCATGTGGCTGCCGTACCTCCTGGGCCAGCAGACCTATGCAGACATGGTGAAAAAAGGCCTGAAGCTCTCCAAAGAGCAGTTATACAGCATCAACAAGTCTTCCATGAAAGACGCCATCATCATCTTCGGCGGCGGCTGTACCGGTGAGATCGTGAGCAACGAAGGCCTCATCTTCACCAACCACCACTGCGGTTACGGGGCTATCGCCAGCGCCAGCAGCGTGGAAAACAATTATCTCCGCGACGGTTTTTACGCAAAGAGCAAACAAGAGGAGATCCCCGCCAAGGGCCTTTCCGTTCAGTTCCTCGTTCGCATCGAGGATGTAACGGCCAAGGTGGAAGAAGCCATCAAAGGCTCGGCCCTCAACGAACGCGCCGCCAAGCTCCAGGGCGTTTACGGCGAGATCATCACCGCGGCCACCTCCGGCAGCGGCTACGAAGCCAAAGTGATCCCCATGTTCAAAGGCAACCAGTACATCCTTTTTGTGTACGAGCGTTATAAAGATATCCGCCTGGTAGGCACTCCCCCGGAAAACGTCGGCAAGTTCGGCGGCGATACCGATAACTGGGAATGGCCCCGCCATACGGGCGACTTCTCCGTGTTCCGCGTGTATGCCGGTAAAGACGGCAAGCCGGCGGATCATGCGGCAGACAATGTGCCCCTGAAACCTAAACACTTCCTGCCCGTTTCCATCAAAGGCGTGAAAGAGAACGATTACGCGATGATCTTCGGTTACCCCGGCGGCACCAACCGTTACGAAACTTCTCTCGGCGTGAAGCTGAAGACCGAAGTGGAAAATCCCTCCATCGTTGCCCTGCGCGACATCCGCCTGAAGTACATGTTCGAGGAAATGAAAAAAGACCCCGCGGTGAAACTGCAGCTGGCCTCATCCTACGCCGGCATCGCCAACTACTGGAAATTTTTTGACGGCGAAAGCAAACAGCTGCTGAAGTACCACGTATACGAAGAAAAACAAAAGCAGGAAGCAGCTTTCCAGCAATGGGCCAAAGGCAAACCCGAGTTCGAGAACGTGTTCCCGCAATACGAAAAGGCCTACAAAGCCTGGGCGCCTTACACTAAAGAGCGCATCTACCTCACCGAAGGCATCCTGGGCTCTCCCCTTGCCGCATTCGCCAGCTCCCTGGGCGCGCTTGAAAACGCGATCCTGAAAAAAGGCGACGTGAAAGCCGCTGCGGCAGCCGCAGACGCCGCCCGCGCCAACTTCCTGAAAGAAGAGAACAAACCCAGCGATCAGAAGATCATGGCCATCACCGCCCAGATGTTCTACGACGATATTCCGAAAGACCAGCACCCCATCGGTTTCTACGAAGGGCTTAAATCTTTCGGCGAGCTGAATGATGAAAAAACCTACCGCACCTGGGCCGCCAACGTGTTCAACAACACGATGATCCTGAACGATGCGAAATGGAAAGCATTCGTCTCCAACCCTGACGCCACCGTGCTGCAGGACGATCCTGCCTATGCATACGCATCTGCTTTTGTGAAGAATTATGTGGGCAAATACCTCCCGCTGTATACACAGTTCACCGCGGAGAACAATGAGCTGGGCCGTTTATACCTGAAAGGTGAAATGCTCCGCCAGCCCAATGCCATCCGCTACCCTGACGCGAACTTCTCCATGCGCCTCTCCTACGGCCAGGTGAAACCCTACAAACCCCGCGATGCCGTGGCTTACGATTATGTGACCACCATCGACGGCGTAATGGAGAAATACAAACCCGGCGATTATGAATTCGACCTCCACCAGAATTTCGTAGAGCTGGTGAAAAAAAAGGATTTCGGTCAATATATTGATGCGAAAAGGAATACGCTGGTGGTAAACTTCATTACCACGAACGATATCACGGGCGGCAACTCCGGCTCCCCCGTCATCAACGGCAACGGGGAGCTGATAGGCCTCGCGTTCGACGGTAACTACGAAGCGCTGAGCCACAAGATACAGTTCGACAAGAACCTGAACCGCACCATCTGCGTGGATGTGCGCTACGTGCTGTGGTGCATAGACAAGCTGGGCGGCGCGAAAAATATCATCAACGAGCTGAAGATCGTTAAATAACCTTCAGCCCGGCCTCATATAAAAAAGCGGCTGCTTCCGTAGGGAGGCAGCCGCTTTTTTATATAAGAATATTCTTATCCCGCGTTCGCCACCCGCACCAGGAAATTCTCCACAGCTCTCCGCACCACGGTGGACGTGGAGTTGTGGTTGTTCACCAGCACGCTGAAGATGAGCGTTTTCCCGGACTTCGTTACTATGTATCCACTTAGTGCCACGCAGCCGCTGAGCGTGCCAGTTTTGGCATACAGCCTGTTGGGAAGCGCCTGGTAATAGTTGCGCAGCGTGCCTTTGCCGCCGGAAGGGAACAATGGCCAAAGGCGTTCTTTCGGATATTTTTTCAGGAGTTTGTCCAGCACGGTCACGAAATCGCGCGGGGTGAAGAGGTTGTACCTGGAAAGGCCTGAACCGTCTACCCAGCTCGGCGGATGCGGCAGATCGTTCAGCGAGCTGTCCAGCATATACTGGATGACCTTCCGGCCGTCTATCGTATCGAATTTCTCCGCGGCGCACATCATGAGTATCTGTTCCGCGAAGAAATTATCGCTGCGGTGCATCATGGGCTGAAGAAGCGTATCCGCCGGAATGCTTTTCAGCAGCCGGTTCCCGGCCATGGCTGGCGAGGGCAGCACGCCTACCGGTTTACGCAATGTGTCTTGCAGGCGGCGGGCCAGCTGCTGGCGGTTGCCGGTGATGTAAGGCACTTCAAAAGCGCGGGTGGCCGTTTCGTCCGTGCGCAGGTGCAGGATGAAAAGGTTCTCGCGTTCTTCCCTGTCTGCCAGCGCTTCTGCCGGCGCGCGTTCGTAAACCAGTTCTGTGGGGAATTGCGGCGTCATCGTATAACCCGCGCCGGTAAGTTTCACCCAGGCTACATTCCCGTACATGGGCCATTCGTTCAGCTCAGGCTGGTAATAATCGGCGTAGTCGCCCCAGCCCCAGCCCGGCCCGAAGCGTTTGTTCCTGATCACCGAAGGTTCAAGCCATATGCGTTTATCCGTTCGCGTTAGCAGGTCCATTACAGGCTGGTATTGAAAATCGGGGTGGAGGAATGAAGGGTCCGCCATGCCGCGGATGAACAAAGCGGTGTCGTTTTCCGCGTAACGCATGCCGGGCAGCGAATCGCCGAGCAATTGCAGGCCGGTGAAAAGCGTGAATATTTTCGTATTGGATGCGGGCATGAAAAACTTATCGTCCTGGTGCTGGTACCAGTATTTGCCGGTGGCGGGGTCGTAGATGCTGATGCCCACATGCGCTTCGCGCAGGCCTTTGGCCTGGAGCACATCCTGCTGCGCCCACTGGCGGAGATTTTTAGGCTGGGAATAAGCGGCCGTTGCCGTCAATAGCGCAACGAAGCCGAGGTAGATCGGTCTCATGCCTATCAAGATAAAACATTCTTTTAAAATTATGCCGGCAGCTTTACCCGTATTAAGGGGTATCACTTCTGTACCCCCCTGTATCAGAAGTGATACAGGCACGTATTAAAGTGCCTTTATCCACGGGTTTAACCGGGGGATGAGTACGGGGAGGCAGGGGTCAGGCAGGGGATAAAAAAGGCCGGCCATGCGGCCAGCCCTTTCTTTGTTTAATCGCTTATTTCAATTAAGAAAAGTATTTGGTAACACCCGGTTTGGCATATGCATAGTTGCCTTCTGAATCCGGCAGTACCGGCGGGGGCGCGTCGAATGCATATTTGGCGGGTTGCAGGTTGATGCCGGAAGCCAGCGCTTTATCGTAAGCGATGGACTGGCCGGAATAGGTTGCCATGCGGCCGATGATGGCGGTGAGCGTAGCTTCCACGCCGCGTTTGGCGTCCTGGTACTTGAATTCGCCTTTTGCGATCGCTTCAAACAGCTCGTCGTGCTCAGCCTGGTAAGGGCGGTTTTGCAGCTTTCGGTCGAACTGGTACAACACTTTTCCTTTGTGGTCGAGGATGGTGCCCCTGTCGCAGATGATGCGGCCTTTGGTGCCCACGATCTCTTCGTCCACGCGGCTCACGGAGTCTTTCCAGTGGCGGCATTGCGCATTCATCACCACGCCGTTGTCGTAGCGGTATTCCACGAAGTGGTGATCGTAGATCTCGCCGGAATCCTTGCCGGTGCGGATGGCGCGGCCACCCATACCCACCGCGGTTTGCGGGGTTTTGCCCATGAACCAGTTACCCACGTCGATGTTGTGGATGTGCTGCTCTACGATATGATCGCCGCAGAGCCAGTTGAAGTAATACCAGTTACGCATCTGGTATTCCATTTCAGTGTACTCGGGCTTGCGGGGTTTTACCCACAGCGCGCCCTGGTTCCACCATACCTGCATGGAGGTGATATCGCCGATGATGCCATCCTGCAGGCGTTTGTACAGCTCGCGGTATGAAGTCTGGTAATGGCGCTGGAGGCCTACTACCACGTTGAGTTTTTTAGCTTTTGCTTTTTCAGCTGTTTCCAGCACTTTGGCAATGCCGGCAGGGTCTGTAGCCACGGGCTTTTCCATGAATACGTGCTTGCCCTGTGCAATCGCTTCTTCGAAGTGAATGGGGCGGAAACCCGGAGGCGTGGTAAGGATCACCACGTCTGCCTTTGCAATGGCCTCTTTGTAGCCGTCGAACCCGATGAACTTGTCCGCATCCGTTACTTTTACGCGTTCGGGCGTTTTTTTCATGGATTCAACGATATTGTTGTAGCTGTCGTCCAGCCTGTCTTTGAAGGCATCCGCCATCGCAACGAGCTGTACGTTCTGTTTGGTGCTGAGCGCCTGAACGGCAGCCCCGGTACCGCGCCCGCCGCAGCCGATCAGTGCAACTTTGATCACGTCTGGTGCTCCGGAAAAGAAGTTTGTTTCGCTTGCATGAGACAAAATGGGCGCCGCCATCAGACCTCCCGCCAGTAAAGAGGATTGTTTTACAAAGTCTCTGCGACTTTGACCGTGGAATGAGTGTGCTTTTTCGTTTTCCATGATGGGTATTTTACCGGGACTACTGCTACTAGTACCGTTGGGTGATTATAATAGAACATTTAGCTCTCCTGAGAAATTACTAAACCTTTTCCGTAAATCCATGCTGTGACAGATTTTTGACGGAAACCCGGGTTTAACGGGCGCCCACGAACTGGTCTATCGCATCGGCGAAGAACTTCTCCGCTTCCGCTTTGGTAGGCTGTTTCACGGGCCTCACGATCCTGAACCCGATAAACGGCGCGTCCGCGTTCCACCATTTGCTCTTGGGTATCTGCGGGTCACGGTCGTTCCAGGCCTCGTCAGACTTCAGGCGCGACGCACATCTTGCCGCGGTGGCAGGCTCCAGGTAGTGGCCGCCTTTGATGGTGCGGGGCGTTTTGTCCGTCGGTTTGTTCCAGGGGTTGGATGTTTCGGCTTTTTTATACGCTTCTTCATCGTACTGGTCCATGGTCCATTCGCCAACATTGCCCAGCATGTCGTAGAGGCCCCAGGCATTGGGTTTCAGTTCGCCCACCTTGTGATACACCTCCGTGCTGTTCTCCAGGGTCCAGGCGTAATCTTTCAGCTGCGCCGCGTCGTCGCCGAAGGGGTATGCCGTCGTGCTGCCTGCGCGGCAGGCATATTCCCATTCTGCCTCTGTGGGCAGGCGGTAGAACACGCCGGTTTTGTTGTACAGCCAACGGCAGTACATCAGCGCTCCATACTGGCTCATGCTGTTGGCCGGGTAGCCGCCGCTTTTGCCCATACCGAGGGTAAGGTCGATGTAGGGCGGGCTGGGGCGCGTCATGCCATCGGGCAGGGGCGTCTGGTCTTTATCTTTATCTGCGTACAGATCGTACTGGTCGAACGTAAGCTCGTAGGCGCCCATCCAGAAAGCGTCTATCTTCACTTTCTTCTGGGGGCCTTCATCCGCACTGCGGCCCGGTTCCTTCTCAGGGCTGCCCAGCAGGAATTCTCCGGCCTTAACAGGCACCATTTTGATGGTTAAGTCTGTCCCCGCGATCTTTTGTTCGTAAGCTGTAAACGGGTCATTCTGGGCGTAAGCGGCGCTTGCTATCATTCCTCCCAGTAACATGAACACTGTTTTCTTTCTCATCGGCAAAATGTGCTAAATATTAAAGCGTGTGAATTTATTAAATCCGGGGCTTGAATGCAATAATAATTTTATAAAGGTTAAATATTGCGTACGAATGTTGCAAAATATACGCAAATCTTCACCAGGGAGGGCTTTTTTATCAAATCATTCGGATTTCCATTGAAAAGCTATTAATTTCCGTCTTCGCACAGCTCATTTAACTAAAAACACGCTATGGAAAGAAGAACCTTCCTTCAACAAGGCACCCTGGCCGGTATTTCGGCCCTCGCCCTCGGCGGCTCCACTGCGGCAAAGGCCGCTGATAAAGGCCCGGTTGCGGCTGAAAAGACCTTCAACATGGACTATGCCCCGCATGCGGGTATGTTTAAGAACAGCGCGGGAGACGACTTCCTGGACCAGATCCGCTTCATGCACGACCAGGGCTTCCGCTCCATTGAAGACAACGGTATGCTGGGAAGGGATACCGCCATGCAGAACAAGATCGGCGACCTGCTGGCCAAGCTCAATATGCGGATGGGCGTTTTTGTGATAGACGGCGGGGAGAACTGGAAAGTATCCCTCACTACCGGCAAACAGGAACACCTGGACCTGTTCCTCAAAACCTGCGAACGCTCCGTTGAGCTGGCCAAGCGCGTGAATGCAAAATGGGCCACCGTGGTACCAGGCTTCTTTGAGCGCAAGCTGCCCATCGGCGTGCAGACAGGCCACGTGATAGACGCCCTCCGCCGCGGCTCTGAAATACTCGAAAAAGGCGGCCTCACCATGGTGCTTGAGCCCCTCAGCGATACGCCGGACCTGTTCCTCCGCACGTCCGACCAGACGTATATGATCTGCCGCGCCGTGAACAACCCGTCCTGCAAGATCCTTTACGATATCTATCACATGCAGAAGAACGAAGGCATGCTGATCCCCAACATAGACCTTTGCTGGAGCGAGATCGCCTACATCCAGATCGGGGACAACCCCGGCCGTAAAGAGCCAGGCACCGGCGAGATCAACTACAAGAACATCTTCAAACACCTGCACCAGAAAGGTTATAAAGGCGTGATGGGCATGGAGCACGGCAATGCCAAACCCGGCAAGGAAGGCGAAGCCGCCCTCATCAAAGCATACCGTGATGCGGATAATTTCCTTTAATCTTTTTCAATGAAAAAAATACTCTTTCTGGCGGGGCTGTTCCTGTTCTGCACCGCCGTGTATGCGCAGAAAATAAAAGTGGCCTGCGTGGGCAACAGTATCACCTTCGGCCGCGGCCTGGGAGACAGCACTTATCCCAAACACCTGCAACGCTTGCTGGGCGAGGGTTACGAAGTACGCAACCTCGGCATCAGCGGCAGAACGCTGCTGAAGAAAGGCGATAAACCTTACTGGGCCGATTCTTTGTTCACTACTGGTAAGAATTGGGCGCCCGATATCGTGATCATCAAGCTCGGCACGAACGATTCCAAGCCGCAGAACTGGGATGCGAATAAAAACGACTTTATCCCCGATTATAAAGCGTTCATCGAAGAATGGAAAAAGCTGCCTTCGAAACCGAAGATCTACATCTGCTACCCGGTGCCGGTTTTCCCGGTGAACGGTTCTCCCGAAAACAAATTCAGGATCAGGGAAAGCGTGGTGAAAGGCGAGATCATTCCCGCCATTAGAAAGATCGCGAAAGCGGAAAAAGTGAGGACGATCGATCTGTATAAAGCGCTCTCCGGCCATGGCGAATATTTTGCGGACGGAGTGCATCCCGATAAGCTGGGAGCCGTGCTGATAGCGGAAGCGGTGGCGAAAGGGATCAAATGACCGTTTTAGGAAGAAATAAAAAAGGGGCCGTACGTAATCGGCCCCTTTTGTTTTATAGTTTATTCGTTGAATTATTTCGTCACGTTGCTTTTCAATTGTTCCTGCAGCCATGAAATGCAAAGGCCCGGCCAGCTGTTCAGCACCGGGTCTTTCGGCGCCATACCGTAGCCGTGGCCGCCATGGTCGTACACGTGCAGAGTGGCGGAAATCTTATTTTTTACCAGGCCCTGGTAGAAAAGCAGGCTGTTTTCCACCGGCACGGTTTTATCGTCCGTGGAATGGATCAGCATGGTGGGCGGCGTTTCGGGGGTGATGCGGAGGTAAGTGCTCAGGGAGTCTTTCTTCGCGGCTGAAGCATCCGGCCCCAGCAGGTTCAGCGCGCTGCCTTTGTGCGCGAATTCGTTGTTCATGGCTATCACGGGATACACCAGTACGGCGAAGGCCGGGCGGGAGCTCCATTTCTCGGCTTCGTTGGCGGCCTGCGGGTTGCCGGGAACGATCATGGTGGCCAGCGTGGACGCCAGGTGCCCGCCGGCTGAGAAGCCCAGTACGCCTATCTTTTCAGGGTTCAGCCCCCAGCTTTTCGCTTTGCTTTTCACGAGGCGCATGGCGTTGGTCACATCGTTGTACTGCGCCGGGAAGCGGGAACCGCTCTGCTGCGCGTCGTTCAGGCGGTAGTGCAGCACGATGGCGTCGTAACCCTGCGCGGTGAAGAACTCGGCAATGTCTTTCCCTTCGTGGCCGGTGGCCAGGTGGGTGTATCCTCCGCCGGGACAGATCAGTACGGCGGCGCCATTCTTTTTGTCGCCCGCGGCGGTGTAATGGTCAATGTGCGGAACGTCGTCCACCTTGCGGCCTCCCCCGATACGCAGTTCGGGCTGGCCGGGGTACAGGTCGATCCTTTCCTGTGCTGTGACGGTGAGTGTTGTGAACATAAGCAATGCAGCGGCAAGGCTGTTTTTCATACAGTGCAGAATTAATAGATTAATGATGCGTAGCGCGGCGCTTGATCATTCCTCCGCGCGTATCGTTGATATTTGTCTGCACAATAAACGCTTTTTCGTCGATCTTTTCAATCTCATCTATGATCTTATGCACTTCCAGGCGGGTGACAACCGTATAGATGATATCTATTTCATCGTCCACCGCCCCTCTTTTTCCGAAACCGCTCTTGCCTTTAAATACCGTGACCCCCTTGCGCAGTTTCAGCGTCAGGGTTTTTCTTATCAGCTCGCTTTGCGGCGAAATCACCGTCAGCGCAATGTATTCCTCGAAACCCTGTATGACGAAATCCACCGTTTTGGATGCGCAAAGGTAGGTCAGCACCGCGTACAGCGCGGTTTCAATATTGACCAGCACTGCCGCTACGCCAAAAATGACCACGTTGAAGTACATGATCACCTCGCCGATAGACAGCACGGTTTTACGGTTAATATACAGCGCGAGCACCTCTGTACCGTCCAGCACGGCGCCGCCGCGGATGGCCATACCGATGCCCGCGCCCAGGAAGAAGCCGCCGAATATGGCGATCAACAGTTTGTCCTGCGTGATCACCGGCACATTAATAAGCGCCAGCACTGTGGCCAGCCCTACGATGGCGATGATGGTCTTGATGGTGAACCCCCGCGAAAGCTGTTTGTAAGCCAGCAGGATGAACGGCGCATTGATCACCACGATCAATACGGAAATGGACCAGCCGCTCAGCCGGTTGGCCAGCAGCGAGATACCGGTAACGCCGCCGTCCAGGAAGCCGTTGGGCAACAGGAAGGCTTTGAGGCCGAGAGCTGCCAACAGCACGCCTATTGCAATCAGGATGGTATCCTGTGCATTCTGGATAATATTCAGCCGTGCTAACCGGGCTCTGCGGGATTGGCTCAAGGAGGGTAATGATTTTCAGTTTCCAAATTACGAAACCAAATTGTTAAAACGCGCTACAGGCGCTCCTGGCTGCGCAGCCAGCGTTCGGGTATTTCGTTGTTGCTGGCCTGCAGGTAATCTGTATACGCGCAGGGCACAAAGTTCTTATCCGGCAGCTGCATCCACCAGCGTCCTGTTTTTTTGCTTTTCAGGAACACGGTGTCGATATCGGTGAAGGCTATATGGAATTCGAGGAACGACTCCCTTTCTGTGAGCTGCGCTTCTTTATTTTTTACGGAACGCCCGTCCATAAAGTACCACAGCATTTGCGAGATCTGTTTGGCGGTAAGGTTGTCCCGGTCTTTTTCAGGAAGGTAGCCGTAGATGCCGTAGGTGCTGAGCTGTGCGCTCATGCCCGCATAGCGGCTGAGGGCGCAGGCTTCTTCGCCGCTGAAACCGTTGGGGGAAAGGGAATTGGCGGGCGCATCGGTATGTTTGATCATATTGATGTCCACACTAAAGAGGTCTGTATTGCGCAGTACGGGTTCTATCTCTTCCAGGCTCTCGCGCACTTTGCCGAGGCGGTAACAGTCGAAGCGGAGCTTGTCCAGCGTTTCGAGCATGCGGGGCTGCACGAAGTAGCTCTGGAAGCCGATGTGGTTGTAATGGCGGATGTAGTTGGGCTGTTCCATGAACATCTCCAGCAGGAAGCGTTTGCTGCGCAGCGGCGAGGTTTCCTGGAGGTCTATCTGCGCATCGGCCACGGTTGCTTCGATGATGTATTTTTTGCTGGCGTAGGCCTGGTATTGTGCGTAGGTGAGGTCGTGCGAGCCGCCGAGGATGATAACGGTTTTGCCGGCATCGATAAATTCGGTGACCACGGTTTTGAACGCGGCGTAGGTATCTGCGAGGCTGCGGCCGGAGAGGATGTTGCCGGCGTCTGCGAGGCGAACGTCTTTATGCCAGTGGTAGAGCTGGTAGAACTCGCGGCGGATAGCGTCAGGCGCGGCGTTGCCATTGTTGGGCGTGCCGTTGCCGCGTTCTTCGCCGGCGCCAAGAAGGATAATATCGGCGCTGTCAAGGTCCGGCGTATGGCCTTCCTCGTAGCCGTCTATCAGGTTGCCGATCTGGAGGTCGTCATACGTTTCATCTTCATTCAATCGGGCTTTGGACACCGGAGCAAGGTAATCCTGCAAGTGTGAAAAGTCTATCATCACAACGGATATTATTTGCCCGCAAACCTACAACAAGAATTTTAGAATTCATGCAGGGTTGCACTGTTCATATAAAATGAACGGTGTGGGCGGCCGATAGGATAATGGGAAGTGAAGTGTGCACATGCGTGCGATCCGTGCAAGGTGCGTGGAGATCGTAGCAGTTCAACTAACGTGTGGAATAATTACCAGAAACAGGTGGCGGCTTTCCGCGGCGATGGTCTCTGTTCTTCTAATTTTTTACAACCGATAAAGAGCAGTAATGATCGAGGCAGGTCTGATTCTACCGGATAAGTACGCTGGTTGCGATCTAGTTTTTGTGGACGATGAACTCAAATGCTTTCGGCTCCTTACGGAAGAAGGCACGCTCCAGCACGCGGCGTTTGCTGCTCACGCGATGCTTGTTGCAGTCTGCCACTTCTGTGGCTGCTGCCAGGTAATCCATCGTTTCAACCAGGCTCAGCATATCGCTGATCTGTTTCACCTCGTGCTGGATCTCCTGCTCGTTGTAGCGGTCTTCATGTAACAAGATGAGTAAATCCCTCTCTACAGGCTTCATGCTGATTACGTTTGATTGTTTTTCTCTTATTGTTGACATCAATGTTTCAATAACGCGGTCCAACTCCTGACATTACAGGTAATTTAGGAATGGAGAGGTATAGCGATTAAATTTCCGATTAGTGTTTCATCCGCCCCTTCTGCATGGGTGGGCACCCGCAATCATTTTTTTTAAGCACACTGCAACCTGACCACGTTAAACTCCCCACCACCAAGAAAACTAAAATCCATTTGTACTGTTTCATATTCAGAATAATAAACTACGACGATATTTGCTGGTCTGTCTGAGCGGGTGTTTACCTTTTCTTAACAATGATCATTTCTAAATTAAGCTATTTTCGCAAAAAAATTTTAATTATTTGTCCACAAGCTTCCCGGCCAGAAAAAAAGTGCTGATCGTTCCCCTTGATTGGGGCCTCGGCCACGCCACGCGCGACATTCCGCTGATACACGAACTATTAAACGCTGGTTGTGAGGTAGTTATTGCAGCCGAAGGAAAACACGCCGCCCTGCTCTCCCGGGAATTCCCCCAACTCACCATTCTCCCGCTTCCCGGTTACCACATTACATATTCACAAAAAGGCCTCTTTTTCGGACTGAAGATCCTCCAGCAGGTGCCCAAGATCTGGAAGGCCGTGAAGTCTGAACAGGCCTGGCTGCGCAAAACAGTGATCGAGCACGGCATCAGCGCCGTGATCTCCGATAACAGGTTCGGGCTTTATCACTCTTCCATCCCCTGTGTGTTCATTTCCCACCAGTTACTGATCAAAACACCTTTTGGCGGCGTCACGGAACGTTTGCTGCAAAAGCTGAACTACCGGTATATCCGCCGTTATTCCGCCTGCTGGATCCCTGATTTTGAAGGGGAACCCAACCTCAGCGGCGCACTGGCCCATCCCCCCGAGCTGCCCGGCAATACCGCGTACCTCGGCTGCCTGAGCCGCTTTGAGCCGAAAGAAGGCGTGGAAAAGAAATATGACCTGCTCGCCCTCATTTCAGGCCCGGAGCCGCAACGCACCAACCTGGAAGAGCTGCTGCTGGCGCAGATCAAGCAAATGCCCGGCATGAAGGCCCTTATCGTAAGCGGCCGACCAGACCAGGCTTCGCAAAAAGAGATCGCCCCCGGCATCACGCAGGTGAGCCACCTTGGCGCGAAAGAGCTCAACGAAGCCATGCTGGCAGCAGATATGGTACTCAGCCGCTCAGGCTACACCACCCTCATGGATCTCGCCAAGCTCAATAAAAAAGGCATCCTCATTCCCACACCCGGCCAGTCTGAACAGGAATACCTCGGCAAATATCTCATGAAAAAAGGTTATTTCTACAGCGTCCCGCAATCGCAGTTCAACCTCCGGGAAACGCTCAACGCTACCCGCAATTTCCCCTTCACACCGTTCCAGCACGGGCAGAACATGGAAGCCTACAAAAAGATCGTGCAGGACTTCGTGAAAACGCTTTAAAGAAATTCGTCATTTAGTTTTAAAGAGAAGTTCGTCATTGCGGGGAGCAGCGGGGATTTTGCGCCCCCCGGCTCACAGCGCGTTCTTCAGCGCCTCCACCGTTTTTTTGTCGTTCCCCACGAAGATCTGCTTGCCCACGATGGCCACGGGCCGTTTCAGGAACGTATATTCTTCCAGGATAAGATCACGGTAATCTTTTTCGGTAAGCTCTTTCCCGGCCAACCCCCTCGCCTTGTATTGCAGGGAACGGCGGCTGAACAGCGCTTCATAGCTCCCCGCCATTTTCTTCATCCCGTCCAGCTGAGCCGGCGTGATCTTTTGCGTTTTGATGTCTTGCAGCTCCACGCCTTTTTCCACGGCTTCCACTTCTTTGAGGATCTTCCCGCAGGTATCGCAGGTGGCTAAATGATAAATCTTATTCATCCGGTAAAATTATGAATTATGGGTAATTCATTACTTTTACCGCATGCACAAGAAACTCTTTTTATTAGATGCCCTGGCGCTTATTTATCGCGCTTATTATGCATTGATCAGGAACCCGAGGCTCACCAGCAAAGGCAAGAACACCAACGCGCAGTTCGGTTTCACCTCCACCCTGCTGGACCTTCTCAATAAAGAAAAACCCACGCACATTGCCGTGGCCTTCGATACGCATGCCCCTACTGAAAGGCATACCGATTTCGCCGATTACAAAGCCAACCGTGAAGACGCGCCGGAAGACCTGCTGGCCGCACTCCCCGATATCAAACGCATCATCGAAGGGTTCAATATTCCCGTGCTGGAAGTGGACGGCTACGAGGCGGACGATATTATCGGCACCGTTGCCTGGCAGGCCGCCGCACAGGGTTACCAGGTATATATGGTTACGCCCGACAAGGATTATGGCCAGCTGGTGAAAGAGAACGTATTCATCTGGAAACCGCCCGCCCTCGGCAATAAAGAAGAGATCATGGGGCCGAAGGAAGTGTGCGAGCGCTGGCAGATCCAGACAGTAGACCAGGTGGTGGACATCCTGGGGCTGATGGGCGACGCGGTGGACAACATTCCCGGCATCCCCGGCGTGGGCGAAAAAACGGCTATGAAACTCCTGGCTGAATGGGGCACGCTCGAAAACGTGATCGCCAATGCGGACAAGATCAGCGGCAAAATGGGCGAAAAGATCCGCGCCGGCGCGGAAAGCGCGTTGCTTTCCAAAAAGCTCGCCACCATCATCACCAATGTTCCCGTGCAATTCCATGAAGAAGATTTCTGCTGCACCGAAGTGAACAAAGAAAAGCTGAGCGAAATATTCTCCGAGCTGGAATTCAAGACCCTCGGCAAACGCATACTGGGAGACACTTTCAATGCCATCAGCGGGGAAGCCGCCCCGGGAAAGGCCGTTCAGCAGGACCTCTTCGGCCAGCCCGTTGAAACCGCCCCCTCCGCCGCGGACAACCTCGTGCAGCAGGCCGGGGACATTGAAACTGTGGGCCTCGTGGCAGATAAGAATATCGAGAACACCCCGCATACCTATCACCTCGCCGACACTCCCGAAAAACACCGTGAACTGGCGGCCCTCCTGATGAAGGAGCCCGCCATCAGCTTCGATACCGAAACCACCGGTACAGACGCCAACGCCGTGGAGATCGTGGGAATGAGCTTTTCCATCAAACCCGCGGAAGGCTGGTACATCCCGCTGCCGGCAGACCAGGCGGCTGTGAAAGAAATACTGGAAGTGTTCCGCCCCGTGTTTGAACGCGAAGACGCACTGTTCATCGGGCAGAACACCAAGTACGACATGATCGTGCTGAAATGGTACGGCATAGAAGTGAAAGGCAAGCTGTTCGACACCATGCTGGCCCACTACCTCATAGAGCCCGAAGGCCGCCGCAGCATGGACCTGCTCAGCGCCCAATACCTGCAATACGCGCCGGTTTCCATCGAAACGCTGATCGGCAAAAAAGGCAAGGGCCAGGGCAGCATGCGCGATGTGGAAATAGAAAAGATCAAGGAATATGCGGCGGAGGACGCGGATATCACCCTTCAGCTCAAAACAAGGTTTGAGCCGCTGCTGAAAGAACGCACCGTCGAGAACGTGTTCTACGACATCGAGAACCCCCTCGTGAAAGTGCTCACCGATATGGAATACGAAGGCATCGCCGTGGACCAGCAGGCGCTGGCCGATTATTCCAGGGAGCTGGAAACGGAGATCAAAAAAGCGGAAGAGAGCGTCTACCAGCAGGCCGGCGTGCGCTTCAACCTCGCCTCGCCCAAACAGCTGGGGGAAGTGCTGTTCGAAAAGCTCCAGCTGGACCCCAAGGCCAAGAAAACCCGCACCGGGCAATATGCCACGGGCGAAGATGTGCTGGCCAAGCTCGCCAGCAAACATCCCATCGTGGAAAACATCCTCGTGTTCCGCGAACTGAGCAAGCTCAAATCCACTTACGTTGATGCATTGCCGTTAATGATCAACCCGCGCACCAACCGCGTGCATACCTCCTACAACCAGGCGGTGGCGGTTACCGGTCGCCTCAGTTCCAACAACCCGAACCTCCAGAATATTCCCATCCGCACGGAAAGGGGCCGCGAAGTGCGCAAGGCCTTCGTGCCGCGCAGCCCGGAATTCACGCTGCTCTCCGCGGATTATTCGCAGATAGAGCTGCGCATCATTGCCGCCATTTCGGAAGATGAAAATATGATGGAAGCCTTCCGCAGCAACCTGGACATTCACACTGCCACTGCGGCAAAGGTCTACGGAGTTGACCTTTCTGATGTAACGCCCGATATGCGCCGCGCCGCCAAAAGCGTGAACTTCGGCATCATCTACGGCCAGAGCGCCTTCGGCCTCAGCGAAAACCTGGGCATCCCGCGCAGCGAGGCCAAAAGCCTTATCGACAACTACTTTGCACAATACCCTTCGATTAAAAAGTACATGGAAACGCAGGTGCGGTTTGCACAGCAGACCGGCTACGTGCAAACCATGATGGGGCGCAAACGCTGGCTGAAAGACATCAATTCGTCCAACGCCGTGGTGCGCGGATTTGCAGAGCGGAACGCCATTAACATGCCCATCCAGGGAACGGCGGCGGACCTCATCAAGCTGGCAATGATCTCGCTGCACAAGACCTTCAGGGAACACAATTTCCGCTCCCGCATGATCCTCCAGGTGCATGACGAGTTGGTGTTCGATGCGCACCTGGACGAGGTGGAGACCATCAAGCCCCTCATCATCGAAGGTATGCGCAATGCCATGCCCATGCTGGCGGAGAAGCTGCCCATCGAAGCGGAAATAGGCACCGGTAAAAACTGGCTCGAAGCCCACTAAAAATATTCCCGGGAGCGGGCGGCTCCCGGGAATATTTTTTCTTGAAAAAATGGCAGAGTACTTTGTTAGCCCTCCTGCCAATATGCATCCAGAATTCTGTCAATTCTTTCCTGGCATACCCCTTGCATTTCCGGGAATCGTTTACTAGTTTTCATATATGATCCAAACCTCGAGGTTACAATTGTTGCCCTGCACGTTAAAGTATTTCGAAGCGGCTTTGCATGGGAATGAAGCATTAGCACAGATATTGGGTGCAGACGTGCCGGAACAGTGGACGGAGTTTCCTGAAATGGTGTTGGTGGCTTACGATAAATTACGCAACGACCCTGCTTTGCTGGGTTGGTTCTTTTATTTGGCCATTCACCGGGCAGACAACCGGCTGATAGGCACCGGCGGTTTTAAAGGCCGCCCCGACGCCAATGGCGTAGTGGAGATCGGTTACGAGGTGTCTGCCGCATACAGGGAGCAGGGATACGCGACTGAAATGGCCGAAACCCTTATCCGTTTTGCTTTCAGTCATTCCTACGTGAATAAAGTGATTGCGCATACGCTTGAAGAATATAACGCTGCGGTAAAAGTGCTGCAAAAAGCAGGCATGCATTTCGCCGGCACCGTAAACGGCACCGATGCGGGAGAGCTGTGGCGCTGGGAGATCGCCCGTGAACAATTTGAGGCCGCAAATACCGCTCATCAATCCGCCTGAGGCCCGTTAACCGCCGGCCCTTACATTTGCTGCTTTATAAACCAACTAAAGCAAGAGCATGAAGAAATTGTTGCTGAGCGCCGCCGTATTATGGGGCATGGCCGCTGCCGCGCAAACCATCCCGCAAACCAACAGGGAAGGCAGCCAATACCAGTTCACCGTTCTCAAGAACCTCGACGCCTATGCCGTACAGAACCAGGGCCAAACCGGCACCTGCTGGTCGTTTTCAGGCCTTTCATTTTTTGAATCGGAACTGATCCGCAACGGGAAAGGCAAAGACCTTAACCTTAGCGAAATGTTCGTAGTGCGCAAGATGTACCCGCTGAAAGCCGCCAACTACGTGCGCATGCACGGCAAGGCCAACTTCGGGGAAGGCGGCGGTTTCCCGGATGACTTGTTGTGCCTGAAAAAATACGGCCTCGTTCCGCAGGAAGCATACGACGGCAACCGCCAGAAAACTTACAACCACGCCGAAATGCTCGGCCTCATGGAACCCATGGTCAAAAAGCTGGGCGAAGCCAATACCGTGAACCCCAGCTGGCAGAAAGCCCTGGAAGGCGTGCTGGATGCATATATCGGCGCCACGCCGGAGAATTTCCAATACAACGGCAAGTCGTACACCCCGCAGTCTTTCGCGAAAGAGCTGGGGCTGAATGCGGACGATTATGTGATCATCTCTTCTTTTAACCACCACCCTTTCTACGAACAATTTGTGCTGGAAGTACCGGACAACTGGAACTGGGAAAAAGTATACAACGTACCACTGAACGACTTTACCACTATCGCCGAGCAGGCAGTGATGAAGGGGTATACCATTGCCTGGGCGGCAGACGTAAGCGAAAAAGGATTCTCTTATAAAGACGGCCTTGCCATCGTTCCTGAAAAAGACTGGGCGGATTATTCAGCCCAGGAACGCGAATCGCTTTTTACGCAGCCAGCGAAAGAAAAAGCCATCACGCAGGAGAACCGCCAGCTGGCCTTCGATAATTACGAAACGCAGGACGATCATGGCATGCACATCACCGGCCTGGCGAAAGACCAGCAGGGCAACAAATTCTTCATCGTGAAAAATTCCTGGGGAACAGCCGGAAGCCCCTGCAATGGCTACTTCTACGCCTCCATGCCATATTTCGCGTACAAAACGACCTGTTATATGGTGAACAAAAGAGCGATACCCGCTGCGCTCGCCAAAAAGATGGGCATCTAGAATATTAACGGGCATTTCCTGTGAGAAGCTATTCCTGCAAGGGAATGGCTTCTTTTTTTTAACTGATCTCTTCCCAGCTGCCGGCGCCTTCCCTTATCAGTTCCGGCTCGGGGCCGGTGCAGTCTACCACGGTTGAAAACACCATCCCGCCAGGCCCGCCGTCTACCACAATGTCTACCAGTTTCCCGAATTTGTCGTGGATGATCTCCGGGTCCGTATATTCTTCCACGTACTCTTCTATTGGCAGCGATGTGCTCATGATGGGATTGCCCAGTTCCTTTACCAGCGTGCGGCAGATAAGATTATCCGGCACGCGGATACCAACGGTATCGCGTTTGGTCTTCAGCATTTTCGGCACCTGCCTGCTGGCCGGCAGGATGAAAGTATATGGCCCGGGAAGGGCTTTTTTCAGCAGGCGGAACAGCGGCGTGTCCACACTTTTGGTATAGTCCGTGAGATGGCTCAGGTCGTAGCAGATGAAGGAAAAGTGCGCCTTCTTCGGGTCTATTCCTTTTATCCGCGCAATTTTTTCAACGGCTTCGTGTTTGAAGATGTCGCAGCCCATGCCGTATACGGTATCGGTGGGATAGATCACCACGCCACCATCGCGCAGGCATTCGATGATGATCTTCAGGTTACGCGGATTCGGATTTTGCGGATGCAGTTCTAATCTCATGAGCCTTGGTTTATACTATGATAACAATCTGCCACGTTGATATGTTGCCGGTGGAAATTACACATTCAATCGGAAAGATAAAATCCAATAATCTTGCTAACTTTCCGCCCGGTTTGAAAACTACCCGGATGAAATTAAAAGGAATCGTCCCCAGAACCTGGCGGCTGTTGAAAAGAATTTTCCTCATACTGTTCGTTGCACAACTGTTGTATATTATCCTGCTGCGCTGGGTGAATCCTCCCATTACCGTAACCATGATCAGCAGCTGGTTCAGCCTTTGGGGCACCGGCAAAAGTTTCAAACGGGATTATGTGAACCTGGACGAAATGAGCCAGCACGTGAAGCTGGCGGTTATTGCCAGCGAAGACCAGCTGTTCCCCGACCACGACGGGTTCGATTTCAAATCCATCGAAAAGGCCATGAAGCACAACCAGAAAAGCAAGAAGATCCGCGGCGCCAGCACCATCAGCCAGCAGGTGGCCAAGAACGTGTTCCTCTGGCAGGGCCGCAGTTATATCCGCAAAGGCCTTGAAGTATATTTCACTTTTATGATCGAAAAGATCTGGGGCAAAAAGCGCATTCTTGAAATGTACCTGAACGTGGCGGAAACGGGCGAAGGCATATTTGGAGTGGAAGCCGCTGCGCAGGCAAACTACCGTAAACCCGCGGCCAGTCTCAACCGGGAAGAATCCGCCATGATAGCAGCCTGCCTGCCGAACCCCGTAAAATATACCGTGAACCCTCCCGCGCGCATCACGGCATGGCGCCAGCGGAGAATACTGGTGCAGATGCGCAACCTTGCGCCCGATCCGGATGTGGCGGCGTTGATCAAATGATGTTTATTGGTTTAAGATAAATTCAACCGCCTCCACCGCGGTTTTCAGCCGCTGTTCATAATCCCCCCGTATGTCCGCCCAGGGAATGCCTGCGTTCATCACAATGTCGCGGTAAATGTTGTAGAAGTATTCCCTTTCCGAAGGGAGCGGGTGCTCGCGCAACGGATCGTCCGTCCAGGCGATGTCTATGTACGTCAGCAGGTACAGATCGTATTGCCGCTGCGCGATCATCTCAAGGATGCGCGGGTCGCAATCGCCGTATTTCGCTTCGCTCCAGACTTTTATCACCTGCAGGTCCGTATCGCAGATAAGGATGTTGCTGGCGCGGGCGGCTGTTTCATCTTCCAGCCGCAGCTGGCCTTCGGCGATCTGCAACAGGTCGTGCTGCTCATACGGGCGGTTCAGATTTTCCAGGTATCCGCGCGCGTATTCCTTTACCCATGCAGTGTTGAAATGCGCGGCCAGTTGTTCGCTGAGTGTACTTTTGCCCGTAGATTCCGGGCCTATGACTACGATCCGCTTCAAGGGCGATTTTCGTTTAGCTGTTGACGGTAGAGTTTCCTCCAATGGAAATACCCGTTTACCGCAACAATGAAAAGGAATATTGTTAAAAGGGCCGTCAACGCCAGGTGTTTGTAGAACAACAGCGGCACCGCCACAAAGTTGGAAATATTGAGGAATATCCAGTTCTCGATCTTCCTTTTGGCCAGCAGCCACATGCCACTGCAGGCGGTAGCGGATACGAATGCATCCAGTGCAGGAACATCCGAATCTGAGAAATTGCGCAGCAACGCATAGATAATCACCCATCCGATAACCGCGATGCCCACGGCGATGCCAAGCTCACGGCGGTTTACAACCGATATGCCCACATGGTCGCCGGCGGATGTGGTGTTGCGGCTCCAGTTGTACCAGCCATACACGCTCATGATGAAATAATACGCGTTGAGCGCGGCTTCCGCATACAGTTTAAAATGCACCTGCGCCAGCATATACGCGTAAATGCCGGTGCTGATAAGCCCTGTAGGATATACCCATACGCTGTTCTGCCGCGAGCACAGCACGCTGATCACGCCGAAGAACACAGCGATGCCCTCCAGCAGCGTCATTTGCTGAAATCCTTTGATTACTTCCTGGTAGATCTGTTCCATACGTTATGAAAAAAACGGGGCTGACATATCAGCCCCGCGAATGATTGTTATTCCTTATCGCCGATCAATACTCCCGAAACATTCCAGAAGCTGAAGCTGCCGCCTTCCGGCTTACCCAGCGGGATAGCCACCTGCAGGGTATGTTTGCCCGGGGCCAGATCGGGCAACGGGACGTCTACCGGCAAGGTCAGCGTGCCGGGGCACCAGTTGCTCCTGCTCAGGTCCGATGAAGATAACCCGTTCCCGAAGTTGCCCGATGCGGGATTCAGCAAACGGTACGTGGCGCAGTCTTCTCTCCAGGGAAAGAAGTGATAGGCCCTTTTGCCGTCCGCAAATATTTCGTTCAGCTTGGGATTGAACTCGTCTCCGCCGCCCCAGCCGCCGTGGCCGGTGGTGATGTAGCGCAGCTTCAGGTTCTTCACGCCCTGCGGCACGTCTATCGTTACGGTCAGCGAATCCTGGTCGAACAACGTAGCGTATTCCTGGCCGGCCATTTCCATGAGGTTGGTGGAGTTGAAAACGGGCATTACCCATTTTTTGATTTCCGTTGCGCCCTCGCCCTCATAGCCTGGATAGTATTTAAAGCTGAGACTGGCTATATGGCCGCCTTTGTCGTAGTTGCCGATGTAGATGCCGATCCAAACCTCGCCCTGCAGGCGTGGCAGCAGGTCTGAAATGTCCTGCTTGTACACGGCTGAATCGGCCCAGTCGTAGCCTTTGATGCGGGCCTGGGCGTTGAAGTGCCTTACGCCGAAAGGCGTGAAGAAACGCATCAGTTCCAGCGGCGTCACGTAGCTGTCTGTGGTTACATAACCCTGGTATTTTTTACCGTTGCGCCCTGTGAAGGCAGGCAAAGCCTGCGCGCCCTGCTGAAGGCCTTGGAGGAAAGTAACGGCTTTATCGGTGGGGATCATGAATACGGAACCGGTGCGGTCGTACGCGTCGCCGTTGGAATATTGCACCAACTCAGCGAACAGGCGCTGGCCGGGCTTTGTGGCGGGCAGTTTCACTTTCTTCAATATTACCGTGCCCCCTGCGAATTTGTAGGTTGCATTCAGCGTTTCAGCCTGAGGATTGTCGATCTTGTTGCCCCAGCTGATCTGCTCCCTGTCGAAGATGGGCAGCGTGGTGTAGCGGCTTTCTATCACCTGGCGCTGGTAGCTGGGCTCGTCCACTATTGTTCCTTTATCGACCGGCCAGTTCAGCTCTTCGGCCGTCACCGTCCTGTATTCTATCTGCCTGGCATACGTTTCCGAATTGCCGTTGCGGATGGTCTTCAGCACGAGGCCCAGGCCGGGAGCCACAGTGATGGCGGGCGTGCCTTTTATGGTAAGGTCGTTCGTATACCATACTTCGATGGTGTTGGAGCGGATGAAGACTTTTGCTTTTTTGCAGGGAACGCCCGCGATCGTGTCTATTCCCGGGATCAGCTCCGGCTTAACATATTCTGAAAAAGGCTTTTTCAGCGTAAATATTTCACCGTTGCTGTTGAGCACCTGGTAGCTGGCTTTTTCGCCGTAGTGAAGGAATTGCTGTTCTGTTTGCCTGCCGGCGGGCGCCAGCCTTACCTGCTTTCCTTTGATGTACAATTTTTGCTCCCCGCGCGATTCTTTTCCATTGTTCTTAAAGCCGTAAGTGATCACGGCTTCAGACTGCTGTGCAAACAAAGACGCACTGGTCATAACCAATGCGCATCCCAATAAAATCCCTCTCATAGTCAGTTTTTAAAGATTGCCGGATGTAAAGCTAAGGATCATAAACGAAAAAAGCGCAGCCTTAAGGCCGCGCTTCTAACACTATCATTCACTCAACTATGGCTTATTCTGCTTCGGCCACCACTTCTTTCACTTCCGGGATCATACGCTTCATCATGCCTTCTATGCCGGCTTTCAGCGTGATCATGGAGGAGGGGCAGCCTGAACATGAACCTTGCAGCATCACGGTTACCACACCTTCCTGGTAATCTTTGAACTGGATGGCGCCGCCGTCCATTTCCACTGCGGGTTTCACGTAGTTTTCGAGTAATTCCTTGATCCTCTGCACAACGTCGCTTTCGTCGCCGCTGAACACGGGGGCGGATACAATATCGTCTTCATTGATCACCGCGCGGTTGTCCTCCAGGTATTCCTTCAGGAATTGTTTGATGGTGGGGATCACATCCGCCCAGTCTGTATCGTTGGTTTTGGTAAGCGTCACGAAGTTGCTGCAGATGAATACGCCCCTGATGAAGGGGAAAGTAAACAGTTCAGCGGCCAGGGGAGATGGGGCTGTGCTGGCAGCATCAGGGAAATCGATGGATTTATTCGGATAAAGGAGCTTGTTCACCACAAACTTCATCGTTTCCGGGTTCGGCGTCATTTCCGTATAGATACTGATAATTGGATTTCCTGTTTTAATCATTATATACAATTTTCTCCTGCAAAATTAGCAAAAAATGGCGATAGTTGGGGCGTTTAATCTTGCAGTGTTGGGAAAGCCGTCTATTTTTGCAGCATGGTACACACTAAATCCCTTCATGCCCGTAAAAGGATTGCGCTGATTGCACACGACCACAAGAAGGCGGAATTGCTGGAATGGGCTACTTATAACAAAACGGTGCTCACACGGCATGAACTGTACGCCACCGGCACAACCGGCAAGCTGCTGGAAGAGGCCCTGGACGTATCTGTCAGGAAACTGCTGAGCGGCCCCCTTGGCGGGGACCAGCAGATCGGTGCGGCTGTTGCGGAAGGGCGTATTGATGTGATCATCTTCTTCTGGGATCCGATGGAGGCGCTGCCCCACGACCCGGACATCAAAGCCCTGCTGCGGCTGGGCGTGGTCTGGAACATTCCCATGGCCAGCAACCGGGCCTCGGCGGACTTCCTCATGACCTCGCCGCTCATGCACCAGGAGTACACCGCCATCCTGCCGGATTACAGCCAGTACCTCGGCCGGAAGGTATAGCCGGGGAATTTTCCTGTTAATGATTCCACTTGAGGCTTATGAAAAAGGGTTGGTTTCTCCGGCCAGGGAGCGTTTTTCATCAAAAACCAATAGTATTTTACCTTGTACCCCGCCTATGGGATACGTATAGGATAGATAAAGGAGAGGTATAGGAGAAGCGAAGGAGAAGAAAGAGAAAATACTACCGGTGAGCGCTGCCGTAGTGTTCTTTCAGCAAATCTTCCCCGAAATCGTTCTTCAGGTCGCGGAACGTAGTGTGCACATGGTTCCCGTTGTTTTGGGTATTGTCATATTCTATAATAAAGGTCGGGCCCTGGATGCGGTAGTAATGACCGGTACCCCAGGCGCTGCCGCCGGCCCAGGCGAAATGCACGTTCTCCCAGCCTGCACCCGCTATTTCTTTCCAGATCACATCCGCCATGAGCTTCGTATAGCGGTCCACATACACCGCCACCAGCATTTTCAGCTGTTGCTGCTGTGCCGGGCTGAGCTTGGCAAAGCCGACTCCGGGGGGCTCCTGCAGCCAGGCTTTCCTTTTATTCCCGGTGATGATGTCTGCCGGGGCTTTTTCCGCTACCACAGCCTCTTTCCGTTGTTGTCCGTCCAGGCCGCCCAGCAGGCTGAAGGCCATCGTGGCCTCTTCCTTCAGTATCTGTTGTCCTTTCTTCGGCCCGTCCGGCACAACGGCCGGGTTGGAACCCATGAACATTGGGCTGCCGGCCATCCATTTGTTTTCCAGGGCGGAAAAGTTCAGCGAAAGGTGATGCCCTTCTACCCGCCAGCCCCAGGGCTTCCCCGCTGCAGGGTCGCCGAAAACGGAAAAGTAATATTTGCCCGGGTCGCGGTAATCATCATTTTCCCCGCGGCCTTCCATCGCGCGCAGCACGTATTCCAGCTGCACAATGGCCGTGGCTTTCGTATAGCCGTTGCTGCTCATGCAGCGTTTCAGCAATGCGTAAGCTGCGGCGCGCTGCGTGTCGTTCATTTCTTTCAGGGGAAGGCCTTTCCGGGGGCGGGGCACAAAATGCCAGTTGAAGCGCTCCGCATCTTCCCAGCTGAACTGCACTTTGGCGCGCAGGCCCGTGTCCAGCGTACGGAGGAATTGCTGCGCCGCTTTTTCAGCGGTTTGCGAAAACGCTTGCTGGCAAAGGGCGGCGAGCGATATGAGGAGAAGTATCTTTTTCATGTCCGTGGAATCTGTCAGAGTAAAATACAAATCTTTTGCGGTGGATACTATGAAATTGCCGTTAAAGGATGTATCACTGCTGATCCGGTTTTTTAACCGCAGGTACTTGTTGCCTGTATAAATAAACCCGTCTGCTGTATTTTTTGCATAGTTCCGGCCTTGCTTTTGATATGTAACAGCTTGATCCGCATTTGGGATTTGCCGGTTGGAATTATATTTTCGCAGTTTACGGTTTTTAATTTATCAGGAAATGGTGAAGCACTTATTGGCAGGATTGTTACTCTTTGGCCTCGTTGGGCAGACAAACGCACAGCAGCCGCCCAAGCGGGAACTGCGGGCCGTGTGGATCGCGACCATAGAGAATATCGACTGGCCGTCGCGCAAGGGGCTGAGCGCGGATGAACAGAAACGCGAGTTTACCGAACTGCTGGACCAGCACCAGCGCAACGGCATGAACGCGATCGTGTTCCAGGTAAGGCCCTCGGCAGACGCTTTTTACCCTTCACCATACGAGCCCTGGAGCGAATACCTTACCGGCAGGCAGGGCCAGCCGCCCATACCGTATTACGATCCGCTGGAATTCATGATCACGGAAACGCATAAACGCGGCATGGAATTCCACGCCTGGTTCAATCCCTACCGCGCCGTGGCCAATACCCGCTCCAGCAGCATCGCTTCCAATCATATCACCCGCACCAAACCCCAGTGGTTCCTTACCTACGGGGATAAAAAATATTTCGATCCCGGCATCCCCGAAGTGCGCAATTATGTTACCGACGTGATCCGCGATGTGGTAAAGCGGTATGACGTGGACGCCATTCACTTCGACGACTACTTTTACCCCTACCGCATTCCCGGCCGCGACTTCCCGGACAACGGCTCTTACCGCCTCTACGGCAAAGGCCGCTACCTGGACGAGTGGCGCCGTTTTAATGTGGACACCATTATCCAGATGCTCAGCGCCGTCATCAAAGCAGAGAAGCCCTGGGTGAAATTCGGCATCAGCCCCTTCGGCGTATGGCGCAACCGCGACCAGGACCCGGAAGGCTCCGCTACCCGCGCCGGCGTGACCAATTACGACGACCTGTATGCGGACGTGATCAAATGGCAGCGCCTGGGCTGGATAGACTATCTCACCCCGCAGCTGTACTGGGAATTCGGCCACCGGCTGGTGCCTTACGAGGTAGCCGTTACCTGGTGGGCACAGCATGCTTACGGCCGGCATATGTACATCGGCCATGCGCCTTACCGCATCGGCAGTACGGCCGGCTGGAAAGACCCGCGGGAAATGGGCCGGCAGATCAACGCGGCCCGTTCGCTGGCCACCGTGCAGGGCAGCGTGTTCTTTAGCTCCAAATCCTTCAACGGCAACCCGCTGGGTTTTGAAGACACCCTGCGCAATCACCTCTACCATTACCCCGCGCTGCGGCCCACCATGCCCTGGCTGGATAATTCCGCGCCGAAAGCGCCCTATTTCATAGACGCCTTCGAAAAGCCGGAAGGGCTGGAGATCCGCTGGTCCGACGATGATACCACGCAGCAAACGAAACAGTATGTGCTGTACCGTTTTACCGACAAAGAAGTGGTGAATGTGAACGATCCGACCAAGATCATCGCGATCGTGCAGCAGATGCCCGATCCTGTGCATATGGACAAAACATATATTAAAGGACAGGGATATATTTATATAGTTACCGCTCTTGACCGTATGCAGAACGAGAGTATGATCAGCGATCCGCTCAGGATAGAAATCGTAAACGGCAGGCCCAGGTTCGAGTTCGAGCCCTGATCCTTAGAGTTTTACACAACTTATTACCAGGCCGGGAATTGCTCCCGGCTTTTTTTGTTCCGAGGGGGCTTCGGACGGGGTTCAATTTTTATTTATTTCAAATGAAAGCACGGCGATTTTTAAGTTTTTCTAAATTTTAGCCCTTTAATAGAACTTTATGTAAAAAATACCGCATTCCTTTAGTATCTTTAAACCGTTCCCAAAGCAATTACGGTACCTAAGCCTGGAGCATTAGCGCCTGCCGGGAGGAGTGTATCTGATAAAAAGGAAAAAATCTAAAGCCAATGGAAAAAGTGAGCCAAGAGCAGGGTTTGTATCGTGCGGAGTTTGAACATGATGCGTGCGGCACGGGCTTTACCGCCCACATTAAAGGTAGGAAGTCGCACCAGATCATTCGTGATGCATTGACCATGCTGGAAAATATGGAGCATCGCGGCGCCTGTGGCTGCGAGCGTACTACCGGTGATGGCGCCGGCATTCTTATTCAGATGCCCCATGAATTCCTGTACGCGGAATGTTTGAAATTAGGCATCAAACTTCCGGAAACCGGTAAATACGGTGTGGGAATGGTATTCTTCCCGAAAGAACCACGCTGGCGCGAAGAGTGCCGCGAGATCATACAGCGCTGTGCGGAAAAGCTGGGCCTCGAGATACTTGGCTACCGCAAAGTGCCCGTTCGCCCCGATGGCATCGGCGAAACCGCGCTGAGCGTAGAACCGGAGATCGAACAGCTGTTCATCGCCTGCCCCTACTCTATTTCAGACCCGGAAGAGTTCGAACGCAAGCTGTTCGTGCTGCGTAATTATATTACCAAAACCGTTCGCAACTCTATCCCGAAAGATAAAGCGGAGATCTATTTCGCATCGCTTTCCTGCAAAACGATCGTATACAAAGGCCAGCTGACCACCTACCAGGTAGGCCATTATTATACCGACCTGCGCGACGAACGCATGGTGTCCGCATTCGGGCTGATCCACAGCCGTTTTGCCACCAACACCTTCCCCAGCTGGAAGCTCGCGCATCCTTTCCGTTACATCGCCCACAACGGCGAGATCAACACGCTGAAAGGCAACCTGAACTGGCTGCGCGCAGGCGAGAACAGCTTTGTGACCAAATATTTCACCCCGGAGGAAATGGAGATGCTGTCGCCGATCGTAGACGAAGGCCAGTCTGACTCCGCCTGCCTGGACAATGTGATCGAACTGCTGAACCTCACCGGCCGCTCATTACCCCATGTAATGATGATGCTGATCCCCGAAGCATGGGACGGCAACGAAGCCATGGACCCGGTGAAGAAAGCATTCTACGAATACCACGCTTCCCTCATGGAGCCCTGGGACGGGCCCGCTTCCATCTCTTTCACAGATGGCAAGCTCATCGGCGCCACCCTGGACAGGAACGGCCTCCGCCCTTCCCGCTTCGTGGTAACGAAAGACGACCGGGTGATCATGGCCTCAGAAGCAGGCGTGCTGCCCATCGATCCGAAAAATGTAAAAGAAAAAGGCCGTCTCCAGCCGGGCAAAATGTTCGTGGTGGATATGGAACAGGGCCGGATCATTGGCGATGAAGAGCTGAAACAGGGCATTTGCTCCCAGCAGCCTTACGCCGAATGGCTCAATAAATATAAGATCCGGCTCGACGAGCTGCCTGAGCCCCGCGTAACTTTCACGCACCTGGAGCACGAGCAGATCTTCAAATACCAGCGCGCTTTCGGTTATTCCACCGAAGACCTGGAAACCATCATCGCGCCGATGGCCATCGATGGGAAAGAGCCCATCGGTTCCATGGGTACGGATGTGCCCCTGGCCATCCTCAGCGAGCAGCCGCAGCATATCAGCAGCTATTTCAAGCAGCTGTTCGCACAGGTTACCAACCCGCCCATCGATCCCATCAGAGAAAGGCTGGTGATGAGCCTGGCCACCTTCCTGGGCAACAACGGCAATCTTCTCGACGAAGATCCGATGCACTGCCACAGTATTGCGCTGCCGCACCCGATCCTTAACAACTATGAGCTGGAAAAGATCCGCAGTATAGACACCGGCATCTTCCAGGCCAAAACACTGCATACCTATTTCAAGGCAGACGGCAAGCCCGGCTCCCTCGAAAAAGGCCTGGCGCGCCTTTGCCGCTACGCCGTGGATGCGGTGGAAGACGGCTTTGAAGTGGTGATCCTCTCCGACCGTGCGATCGATTCGGAACATGCTCCTATTCCTTCGCTGCTGGCGCTTTCCGCCGTGCATCACCACCTCATCCGCAAGGGTTACCGCGGCCAGGTTGGCCTGGTGGTGGAAGCCGGCGACGTATGGGAAGTACATCACTTCGCCTGCCTGCTCGGTTTCGGCGCAACCGCCATCAATCCTTACCTGGCGCTCAGCACTATCCGCGACATGCGCCTGAAAGGCAAGCTGCAAACGGAGCTGGACGTAGACAAACTGAAGAAAAATTATGTCAAGGCCATCTGCGAGGGGCTCTTCAAAGTGTTCTCCAAGATGGGCATCTCCACCCTGCAATCTTACCAGGGCGCGCAGATCTTTGAAATACTCGGTATCAATAAAACCGTGGTGGACAAATATTTCACCGGCGCCGTTTCCCGCATCCAGGGTATGGGCCTCGATGAAATTGCACAGGAAACACTCGCCAAGCACTGGACCAGCTATGGCCGGAAAGATACCCCGGTTCAGCGCCTGAGCACCGGCGGCGTGTACCAGTGGAAACGTAAAGGGGAATTCCACCTTTTTAATCCCACTACCATCCACCTGCTGCAGTATTCCACCCGTATGAACGACTACGGTATTTTCAAGAAATATTCCAAAGCCGTAAACGATCAGAGCGAAAAAGCAGCCACGCTGCGCAGCATGTTCACCTTCAAACGCAACCGCAACCCGGTGCCGCTGGAAGAAGTGGAATCAGCTGAAAGCATCCTGAAACGTTTTGCCACCGGCGCTATGAGCTTCGGTTCCATCAGCCATGAAGCGCACTCCACGCTGGCTGTGGCCATGAACCGCATCGGCGCGAAAAGCAATACCGGCGAAGGCGGTGAAGATGAAATGCGTTATGAGCTATTGCCCAACGGCGATTCCATGCGCTCCGCCATCAAACAGGTGGCATCTGCCCGGTTCGGGGTTACCAGCTACTACCTGACGAATGCGGACGAGCTGCAGATCAAAATGGCGCAGGGCGCCAAGCCCGGCGAGGGCGGCCAGCTGCCTGGCCATAAAGTGGACGACTGGATCGGGAAAGTGCGTCACGCTACGCCCGGTGTAGGCCTCATCTCCCCGCCGCCGCACCACGATATTTATTCCATCGAAGACCTGGCGCAGCTGATCTTTGACCTGAAGAACGCGAACCGCGCTGCGCGCATCAGCGTGAAGCTGGTATCCAAAGCAGGGGTAGGCACCATTGCCGCAGGCGTTGCCAAAGCGCATGCCGATGTGATCCTCGTTTCCGGCCACGACGGCGGTACAGGAGCATCTCCTATCAGCTCCATCAAACACGCTGGCCTGCCCTGGGAACTGGGCCTGGCTGAAACACACCAGACGCTCGTTCGCAACAAACTCCGCAGCCGCGTGACCGTGCAGACGGACGGCCAGCTGAAAACCGGCCGCGACATCGCGATCGCTACTTTACTTGGCGCTGAAGAATGGGGCGTAGCCACCGCGGCGCTGGTAGTGGAAGGCTGTATCATGATGCGCAAATGCCACCTGAACACCTGTCCTGTTGGCGTGGCCACACAAGACCCTGACCTGCGCAAACGCTTCAACGGCTCAGCAGACGCCGTGGTGAACTTCTTCCACTTCCTGGTGGCTGAGTTCCGCGAGATCATGGCCGAGCTGGGCTTCCGCACTGTGCAGGAAATGGTGGGACAAGTGGAAGTGCTGAAAGTTCGCGAGAACATCACCCACTGGAAATACAAACACCTGGACCTCTCCCCCGTGCTGTACCGCGAACCGGCTTCAGACGAAACCGGCCTCTACAAACAGGAAGAGCAGGATCACGGGCTGGCCGAAGTGATGGACTGGCAGCTGCTGAAAGCCGCCAAACCCGCGCTGGAAAGCAAAACCAGGGTATACGGCACTTACAAGGTGAAGAATACGGACCGCACCGTCGGTACCATTCTTTCCAACGAAATTTCCAAACGCTACAAAAGCGAAGGATTACCGGAAGATACCATTCACAATAAATTCACCGGTTCAGCCGGCCAGAGCTTTGGCGCATTCAATACCAAAGGCGTAACGCTGGAGCTGGAAGGCGAAGCGAACGATTACTTCGGCAAAGGTCTTTCCGGCGCCAAGCTGATCCTCTACCCTTCCACCGAAGCGGGTTTCAAAGCGGAAGAGAACATCATCGCGGGCAACGTGGCGCTGTACGGCGCAACATCCGGCGAGGCGTACATCCGCGGTAAAGCCGGCGAACGCTTCTGCGTGCGCAACTCCGGCGCCACCGTTGTGGTGGAAGGCACGGGCGACCACGGCTGTGAATACATGACCGGCGGTAAAGCAGTTATCCTCGGCGAAACCGGCCGCAACTTCGGCGCGGGCATGAGTGGTGGTATTGCTTACGTGTACGATGTGAAAGGAACTTTTTCATCGCTGTGCAACCTGGACATGATAGACCTGGATCCTGTTGGCGAAGAAGACGCCGCCATCCTCCAGGACCTGGTTACTAAACATCACGCTTATACGAACAGTACAGTGGCCAGGTTTATCCTGAAAGACTGGGAGAACCAATTGCGCCACTTTGTGAAAGTGTTCCCGAAAGAATACAAAGCTGCCCTGAAAGCGGCTGCCACAAAGGGAGTGAAGCACAAAGCGTAACAAACAAATTTTAAAAAGCGGACAAGCAGAGACAGATATGGGTAAACCAACAGGATTTCTGGAATTTACAAGGGAGCTTCCCGGTAAAGCTGATCCCAAAAACAGGGTGAAGCACTATAACGAATTCGTAGAGCGGTTCAGCGAGCCGAAGCTCAACGAACAGGCTGCGCGCTGCATGAACTGCGGCGTACCCTTCTGCCACAGCGGCTGCCCGCTGGGTAACGTGATCCCGGAATTTAACGATGCCGTTTACCGGAAAGACTGGCAGGAAGCATACGACGTGCTGACCTCCACCAACAACTTCCCGGAATTTACAGGGCGCATTTGTCCTGCCCCTTGCGAAAGCTCCTGTGTGCTGGGCATCAACCAGCCGCCGGTGGCTATCGAGGAGATCGAAAAACATATTATAGAAGTTGCTTTCGATAAAGGCCTGGTGAAAGCCAAAACGCCGCGCGTGCGTACCGGCAAAAAAGTGGCCGTGATCGGTTCCGGCCCCGCAGGGCTTGCTGCCGCGGCACAGCTGAACTATGCCGGCCACAACGTGACCGTGCTTGAAAGAGACGACAGGCCCGGCGGGCTTCTCCGCTACGGCATCCCCGATTTCAAGCTGGAAAAATGGGTAATAGACCGCAGGATCACGCTGATGGAAGAAGAAGGAATTGAATTCCGCTGCAATGCGAATGTGGGTGTGAACGTGAGCGTGAACGACCTGCTGCGCGAATACAATGCCGTAGTGCTGGCGGGCGGTTCCACCATTCCCAGGGACCTGGCTATTCCCGGCCGTGAACTGAAAGGCGTACACTTCGCCATGGACTTCCTGAAACAGCAGAATAAAAGAGTGAGCAAGCTGAAAGTGGAAGGAGAAGATATTCTCGCCAAAGGAAAGAACGTAGTAGTGATAGGCGGCGGCGACACCGGTTCCGACTGTGTGGGCACCTCCAACCGTCATGGGGCGGTGAGCGTTACGCAGCTGGAACTGCTGCCGAAACCTCCCGGCGAAAGAACTCCTTTCATGCCCTGGCCTACCTACCCGATGGTGCTGAAAACATCTTCTTCCCACGAAGAAGGCGCGGACCGCAAATGGGCGATCGCCACAAAAGCTTTCGTGGGCGACGGCAAAGGCAACCTGAAAGGCTTGCTGCTGGTGGACCTGCAATGGACGCTGGGCGAAAACGGCGCTCCCGCAAGGTTTACCGAAGTTCCCGGCTCCGAAAGGGAAGTTCCCTGCGAGCTCGCTTTACTGGCCATGGGCTTTATTCAACCGCAACATAAAGGAATGCTGGAAGACCTCGGCGTTGAAACAGACGACCGCGGCAATGTGAAAGCAACTGAAAAAGCTTATCAAACCTCCATCCCCAAAGTATTTGCAGCCGGCGACATGCGCCGCGGACAATCGCTGGTGGTATGGGCGATCAGTGAGGGGCGCGAATGTGCGAGAAAGGTGGATGAGTTCCTGATGGGCAGCTCCCAGTTGGAAAGCAAGGACCATTCGTTGATGTTCCTGTCAATGTAAACTCGAATTTTTTTAAGTCTTCTCATAAGCAGGTTTAGATTTTGTTGTAACCTTCAGCCGGGCCGGGTTTTTACCCGGCCTTTACTTTTCCATTAACCCCCGGCCGCTCATGAATTTGGTATAGTTTTTATTTGTTAAATTTATACTACCTAATCAAATTGAAATTCTATGCGTTGGCAAGGACGTCGTCAAAGCGGTAATGTTGAAGACCGTCGCGGTTCATCGCGCGGAGGCATGGTTGCAGGTGGCGGCATTGGCGCCATCGTGATCGCCGTTATCATTTATTTCCTCGGCGGCGACCCCTCCCAGGTTATTGACATGCAGCAGCAAGCCGGACCGCAGCAACAGATGTCGCCGGAACAACAGGCCGCCGAAGCCGCGGCCGATTCCCTCGTAAGGGTGGTGCTCGCTGAAACAGAAGATGTGTGGAACAAACAGTTTGCCCAGATGAACCAGCAGTACCAGGAACCCAAGCTGGTGCTGTTTTCCGGCATGGTGCAATCCGCCTGCGGCGGCGCGTCTGCCGCATCGGGACCGTTTTATTGCCCGGCAGACTACCAGGTGTACATCGACCTGTCCTTCTACGAGGAACTGGAAAAAAAGCTCAACGCTCCGGGCGACTTCGCCATGGCGTACGTCGTTGCGCACGAAGTAGGCCATCACGTGCAGAACCTGCTTGGCATTTCTGAAAAGGTACAGGCCCAGCGCAGCCGCCTCAGCGAAGCGGAATACAATAAGCTCTCGGTGAAGCTGGAGTTGCAGGCCGATTTCTTCGCAGGCCTGTGGGCGCATCACACTTCCAAGCTGCAAAACGTAATCGAACCCGGCGACATCGAGGAAGCGCTCAACGCCGCCAATGCCATCGGCGACGACCGCCTGCAGAAACAATCCCGCGGCTACGTGGTGCCCGATGCATTCACCCATGGAACTTCCGCCCAGCGTATGTACTGGTTCAAGAAAGGATTCGAGACCGGGGATATCCGCCAGGGCGACACCTTCAATAGCGCACAATGAAAAAACAGATAATCTGGAAAGCGCTGCATTACCAGATGATGGAATACTGCAACGTGGAGATCACGGAAACGGATATACGTATAGACGGATCCATTGTAGGTTTCGGGGACGACACCCCCTTTTCTGTGACCTACGACATTATTACGGACCGTAACTGGGAAGTGACCGCGCTTGAAATGGCCGTTGAACGCTCCGGCGACTGCTCCTGGATCTCCATCCAGCGCGACCCGGACGGCAAATGGACCCAAAGCGGCCACGCCCGCCCCGAATGGTACGAATGCACCGACATCGATATTTCCCTCACCCCTTTCACCAATACCTTGCCCATCCGTCGGCTGGACCTGCCGCTGCACGACCCGCGCGAGCTGCAGGTACTTTACATCAACGTTTTCGACAACGAGATCAAACCCGTTACACAACGATATACGCGGCTGGCGGAAGATAAATATCTCTACGAAAGCGTGGGGAAAGACTTCAAAGCGGAGATCACCGTGGATGAAGACGGGCTGGTGCTGGATTACGCCGGGCTATTCCAGCGCATTTCCTCTTAAAGAGCCCCGTCATTGCGGGGAGCCGCGGGCTAAAGCGGGTCTGCGACGAAGCAATCTCCCCGCAGGTCGTCGCAACAACAAATTCTCTAAATTTTATAATGCTTCTTCAGCAGGAAGAGATATGAAGTAGGCATATGGTGGATAAACACATTCTTACCATCGTATGGAAATTTCTGATGGTATTCCGCGTCCGCCATTAGTATGACGGGCGTTCCGCAGGTCATGTAATTATTGCTGAAAACATACGCGGGCTGTTTCAGCTGCTTCAGATGTTTGTGTGAGATCTTATACACAAATCTCCCGAGGTACTTCTGAAACCTGCGCACAGAGCGGTTTGTAGTCCGCTGCATCTTGTTGTACACGCTTCTTGCATACCAGCGCACGATAAGGTTTTGCTTCTTCAGCTGTTTATCCACATTCAGGAATGGGTTAATGGCATTAAAGTCTCCTTTCGCCTGGAGCGACAGCGGCGTTTCCGGCACCCAGTCCTCATTGCTCACCACCCGCATTCCCCAGCCATTGGCCGTAATATTCTCATAGTCGTACGCATAATACAGGTTGCCCGGTTTCGGCGCGGCGCTGCAATAGGTTTTATACCGGACGTCTGCCGGCATGCCGGGAAGATATTGAAGGTAAGACCGTGTGAGGAAAGCAATGGCGCCGCCCTGGCTATGCCCCGCTATGAGGAATTCTTTCACGCCCTGCGCATATAATTCTTTTACGTGTTTTACGATATCGGGCGCCATAAAACCCAGCGCGATGGTCCAGCCGGCGTGTACGTACGCGGTGCTGTCGTTGCCGGCCAGCCTGTACTCCCAGTGGGTGGAATCGTTTAATTGCAAGGTTCCTTTCGCGGGTATCATCGCTGCATAAAAATTCGCCAGCCAGCTCACATCTTTCGGGATAGTGCCGCGGATGCGGATAACCCCCACCCCGTCGCTGCGCTTCCAGATGGCAAACTGGTTGTAGAAGCCGACTTCGGGGGAGAGATATACGAGGGAGAAATTATCGGGAGGGCGTTTGTTGAATGTAGCGGTGTCGCCGCGTTCAGGGAGGCTCATCAGTTCGAAATATTCTTTCGCGTCAAAACCTGGTTTCAGTTGCTGTGCCTTAAGCGGAAAATAGATGCAGGACAAGAGTATCCATAAAAGCGGGCGCATGCGTTTTTTTGTAAACATAACAAAAAAGATGTTCTGTTGTTGATAACCCGTAAATTGCAAAATTGATACCATTCACCTGAACGAACATGCTTACGATCTCCACTGCCGCTCCCGGACAGATACATATCATACGCGAAATTGCGCATGCCACATGGCCCGCTACTTTCGGCCATATTCTCACCGCGGAGCAGATCGCTTACATGCTGAACATGATGTACAGCGAAGCGGCCCTGCTGGACCAGGTAAAGAACAAAGGCCACGTTTTCCTGCTGGCGCAGGCTGATGGCGTGTTTGGAGGGTATGCATCTTACGAGCTGAACTACCAGGGCAAACCGGTATCAAAGTTGCATAAGATCTACGTGCTGCCGCAAATGCAGGGTAAGAACGTGGGCAGGGCGCTGCTGGATGAAGTGGCCGCCATTGCGCGCAACGCCGGGATGAAATATCTTTCGCTGAATGTGAACCGCCAGAATAACGCGGTGGGGTTTTACGAGCGTTACGGCTTCGTGAAAGCGGGCGAAGAAGATATCGATATCGGGAACGGCTACTTTATGAATGATGCGGTAATGCAAATGACGTTATAACCAGCTATGATACAACCTAAGAACCTGATGCCCATTTTCGCGGTGGCCGCTTTGCTGTTCACCGCTTCCTGTTCGCGTAAAATAACACAGGCAGGAAAAGCCTCTTATTACGCAGATAAATTCCAGGGCCGCAAAACCGCCAGCGGCGAAACCTTCCGGCAAAACCGGATGACGGCCGCGCATCAGACCCTTCCCTTCGGCACCAAAGTAAAAGTCACCAACCTCTCCAATGGCAGGACCGTGAAAGTGCGGGTGAACGACCGCGGGCCTTTCGTTGCCGGCAGGATCATCGACCTGTCCAAAAAAGCGGCCCGCAAGCTGGGAATGACACAGGCGGGTGTGGCCAATGTCAAGATCAAATACAAGAAAAAACGCTAAGTAATCCCATCAGTTCCAATGGCCCCCGCGTTAATTCTCCATTAAAAAACCACCCTCCACCGTTTCTTTTAACAAATTTTCGTCATATATTCGGGTAAAGTGATGTGTTCACCCATGGATAGCTGGTTTTCCCTTCCTACCGTTTCCGATGAACGCCCTCCAATGACCAACCTGCCCACGTACCCGGATTTTACCCTTTCCCTTTCCGGCAATGAATGGCGGCAGGCAGAATTCATTAATATCAGCAAACTGTGTACAGTTGGCGAGGAGGTGGATGAGATCAAAGAAGTATGGATCAATCACAGCCGTGAACTTGCCGACGGCATCCGTTCGTTTCATCGTCTTCATATCCGGCGCCAGATAGGCGCAGCGGAATTGTTCATTCCTTTATTTGAGCTGAAATCCCTTCTCCGCAGCCATACCCCCGGCAGCATTGCGCTGGACGGCCGCCCTGGTTTTGTCAAAAACGGTTTTGCGCTGAATACTCCCACCGGTTATTTTTACGGGCTCGAAGAAAACGGCATCGTCAAATCGCTGGCCGTACATACCGCCACGGGCCTGGCAGACCGCGAAATTGCCCGCCTCGTTAAGAACTTCTCCCTGATTTACGTACATTGGTGTAACTGTAACATCCTAACACCCTGATCTCATGAACATCTCCCTCGGCAGGGTGGTCATCCTCGTGGAAGACTACGATGCCGCATTGCTTTTCTACGAAAAAAATCTCGGCGCCAAAAAGATCGCGGACTACACCGCGGGCAACCAGCGTTTCCTTCATATCGGCTTCAGCGGCGGCGGCGCGGGCATCTGGTTCCTCGCGGCAGACGGTCCTGAGCAGGAATCCCTCATCGGCAACCAAACGCACCAGCAGCCCACGCTGGTGATGTATACAGACGAATTCGAAAACCTGCACGAACGCCTCCGCAAAAACGGCGTAACCATCAACCGCCCGCCGGTGTATGGGCCGGACAGCTGGTACCTCCACTTCCTGGACCTCTACGGAAATGAGATCGTACTGGTACAACTCATCGGCTAAAATCCGCCGTCTCTCAGTGAATTGTCACTTTTCCCCGCCGCGCTTGCATCTGCGGTGCCTGTCTGTTTTATTTGTAAGCATGAATAAGATAAGCTACTCTTTCCTGCTGCTGGCCGCGCTGGCATCAGGCCATACTTTGCGGGCGCAATCCCCCGCCACGGAAGTGGTGCTGCCCGGCTTTACGGCATATGCCGTTCCCGAAGAAAAAGGCGTTGACATCTCCGGCAGGCGCGGCGTTGTAAGCTGGACGGACAGTTCCAATGCCGTCAACTTTTATTTCCATGCCGCCAGCACCGGCACGCTGAAAGTCGCGCTGCAGGCCAAAAGCGACGCTCCGGCCAAAGTGCGCGTGAGCGTAAACGGCACGGAGAAGATCGTCAGCATTCCCGCCGGTGCGGATTACGCCACCATCCCCGCTTTGCAAACAAAACTGAAACAACCTGGCTTCTACACCATTTCGCTGAAAGGCCTGGAAAAACAAGGTGCCGTATATGCGGATGTGAAAGGCATAACGCTGGAAGGCGCCGCCACAAAGGATATCCAGTTCAATCCCAAAACCTGGCGCCGCTCGGCTTCCGTGCACCTGAACTACACCGCGCCGGAAGGAACGGAAGTGGAATGGTTCTACGGGGAGATCAAAGTGCCGGAAGGCCAGGATAAGCTTGGCACCTATTTTATGTCCTGCGGCTGGCACCGCGGTTATTTCGGCATGCAGGTAAACAGTCCCACTGAAAGAAGGATCATCTTTTCCGTATGGGATTCCGGCAAAGAGCCTGACGACCGTGCGAAGGTGAGGTATGAAGACCAGGTAACGCTGCTGGGCAAGGGAGACAGCGTGGTGGCGCATGGCTTCGGCGGCGAAGGCACCGGCGGCCACAGCCATTGGGTGTACAACTGGAAGGCCGGCGAAACTTATAAATTCCTGATGCACGCGGTGCCTGTTGGTACTACCACACAATACACGGCATACTTCTACGTGCCCGAACATAAAGAATGGAAAATGATCGCGAGCTTCCGTGCGCCGAAAGACGGCAAGTACATGGGCCACCTGTATTCTTTCCTCGAAAACTTCAGCTTTGGGAACGGCTTTCAATACCGCAAAGGATATTACGGCAATCATTGGGTGAAATCGAGCAAAGGCGAATGGATCGAATTGACCAAAGCCCGCTTCACCAACGATGCTACGGCCCGCGCCAAAGACCGCCTGGACTTCGGCGGTGGTTCGGAAAACGGTATGTTCTACCTCTGGACGGCCGGTTTCGTGCCTGCTGACGCCAAATTGGGCGATATTTTCGAAAGAGCGCCGCTCGGCAAGGCCCCTGAAATAGAGCTGCCTAAATTCTGATCTTCAATTCATTTCAATATAAAAGGTCTGCTCCGGCAGGCCTTTTTTGTCAAATAAACACGTCATGATGTAAAATATGCTTTACATTTTGTAAAATAAACCTACCTTTATAAAAATTACCGCTATGAAACCGAAATATCTCTTACCTCACCTTTTCAAAAAGATCGGATGGGTCATCACCGTCCCTTTTCTCCTGTACGGGATTTATTCTTACATTCTCGAAGACCTTTTTAATCTGCCTTATGATGCGGATAGTCTGGAAGGCAAATTCCCACTGCTCGGCACCATTGTCCTGATCGGGCTGCTATTGGGTTTGCTGCTGGTGTCGTTCAGCAAGGAAAAAACGGAAGACGAATACATCAGCCGGCTCCGCATGGAATCCCTGCAGCTGGCGGTGATCATCAATTACATTTTACTGATCCTCGCAGCCCTGTCGTTTTTCGGGCTGGACTTCCTCTCCGTGATGGTCTACAACATGTTCACCATCCTGCTGATCTTCATTATCCGTTTCAATTTTTTACTGTACCGCAACAAGAACGCTTATGAAAAACAGCATTAAAGTGGAACGCGCCCGGAAGAATCTCACGCAGGACGAATTGGCGCGCCTGACGGGCGTTTCACGGCAAACCATCAATACCATCGAGTCCAATAAATACGTGCCTTCCACCATTCTGGCCCTGAAAATTTCGAGGGTATTCGGGAAACCGCTGGAGCAGATCTTTGAACTGGAAGAAGGAGATTAGGTGCCCGCTTCTTTTCTTTACTCAGCCGCCGTTGTGTCACTCACTTCGGCGGCTGTTTCTTTTTTCATCGCATACAATGTTCTATTTTAGCATAAAATACCCCCGGTATGGCCAAACACGCACTACTGCCGATTCCAGACGCAATCAATCCTTTCAGGGTACGCAAGCAACGGCTGATGAACTTTAACCCGGTAACCGCCACTACCTCCAGGAAACCTGTAGACCATGTGCGTATCACGGTATTCGAATATTCCGCCGGCACGGTTCACGAAGAGGTCATGGAAAAAGCTTCCGACTGCTTCCGCTTCCGCGAAACCGACTGCATCAAATGGATCAATGTGGATGGTATCCGGAGGGAAGACGTGGAGGCCATCTGTAAAAATTACAGCGTTCACTTCCTGCTGATGGAAGACATTCTCAGCGAAGGCCAGCGCGCAAAGATGGACGAGATCGGGGACAATCTTTTTTGCCTGCTGCCCATGATGTATTTCCAGCCGGAAAGCTCCACGGTAAACCAGGAACAGGTAAGCATTGTACTGGGCAAGAACGTGGTCATCTCTTTCCAGGACGATCCCGACCGCGATGTGTTCAACCCCATCCGCGACAGGCTGCGCACCGGCGGTACCAAGCTGCGTACGTCCGGCGCCGACTATCTTTTTTATTCCCTGCTCGATGTGATCGTGGATAATTATTTCCAGGTGATGGATAACCTGGGCGAAAGGATAGAAGTGCTGGAGGAGATCATTCCCCGTCAACCTACCAACCGCACGCTGGCCCGCATCAATTTCCTGCGCAAGGAACTGCTGCTCTTCAAACGCGGCATTGCGCCGGTACGCGATCTGCTGGGCGGCATACTGAAAACAGAAAACGCGCTGATCGAGGAAAACACGGAAAAATATTTCAAGGACGTGTACGACCATATTGTGCAGGCCGTAGACATGGCGGAGAGTTACCGCGACCTGGTGATGAACTTGCAGGAGCTGTATCACTCACAGATGAACCAGAAGCTGAACGAGGTAATGAAGGTGCTGGCCGTGGTAACCACACTCATGGCGCCACTCACGGTGATCACGGGTATTTACGGGATGAACTTCGATCATATGCCTGAGCTGAAAACGCCTTACGGCTACTTCGTGGTGCTGAGCATCATGTTCGTGATGTTCGTCGGCATGATCATTATTTTCAGGAAACGCGGCTGGTTCTGATCATTTCTTTTTAAACACCGGCACGGTAGAGCAGGGTTCCCCATACATAATGCTTTTAACCACCGGCCTCAGCACGCGGGTGATCTCCACATACGCCGCTTCGCTCACGGTTTTATCGCCGCAGCCTTTTACAACAATACGCTGGTCCTGGAACTGCGCGGGATCAATGGCCGCGATATTTTTCAGGTACAGTGTTTTATGTACAAACTCGGCATCGCCGAAAGCGTAGAATTTCGCCACAGGCTCCAGGTAGCTGGCCACGAGCATATACGCCCATAAAGGAACAATGGCGTCCGCTGTGCAGGTGATGGCTACATTTTTATCGCGGTAAACTTCCCAATCCAGCGCCAGCAGGGCCGCACGGAAATCTTTTTCTTTCAGGATCAGCTCCATGAAAAGATGGTCCTTCATGTCGAACACGACGGTTTCCCCCTGCGGGTAATATTGTTCCAGGTCTATAGTGGTAAGCGCGCTTTGCGCCACTTTATTTACGATCTCTTCCATACTGCAAATTTACGGAATTCCACCTTGCGGCAGCACGGCGGTAAAGCGGCGCCCAGGGCCCATAGCCGTTTTTTTGACGCTCCCCGGACATAAAAAAGGCCCGGCGATCGCCGGGCCCTTCAGACTATATTTTTATGAAGATCAATTCGCGCGGAAGAATTTCGCGCGGTCGTCCTTCACTTCGCTTTTCTTTTTCAGGATCAGCGGGAACAGCAGCTGGTCCACCATCTGGCGGGTGTCGCGCTCAACTGCGTCGCGCTGTGTTTTGTAATCGTACGCGGGTTGCTGAACGTCCACATAATTATTCACTTTGATCACGTATACACCGCTGGTGCCCTGGATGGGAGCGGATGCTTTTGCAGTGCCCCAGGCCTTGTTGAAGGCGGCGCCGGCAATACGCGGCTCAGGACCGAGCGCGGCTACGAAAGGGGAACCAAAGCTCACGCCTTCGGCAGTCAGCACTGGCTGGTTGGTAGCAGCAGCGGCAGCTTCGAGGGTGGCGGGCTCTTTCATTTTTGCCATGATCTGTTCGGCTTTTTTGATCTTCCGCACTTCGGCTTCTACCTGCGGGCGAACGTCTTCCAGCGCTGCAGTACCTTCTGCGCGGGCGCCGGTCAGCACGGCTATCACGAACCTGTCTTCGAGAGAGAACACGGGGCTCACGTCTCCGGCATCAGCTTCATATGCCCAGGCGATCACTTCGCGGGCGTTGCCCAAACCTTGTATTACGAAGTCCATCGGGCGGAGGTTGTTGGCCAGTCTTTTGTTCAGGCCTTTTTCCTGGATGGTTTTATCGAAAGATTTTTTGTCGCGGTTTTTGCCGGCAAACTCGTTGGCGGCGCTCAGCGCTTCGGTGCTGGTGGTAGAGCTTGCATCCACGCGTTTGGCGAGGTAAGCTACTTTCACGGCAGGGCCCGGGTTGATCTGCGCGGTGATCTTCATCACGGAATAACCGATCGGCAGTTTGATCACTTTTACTTCACCGGTAGTGCCGAGGTAAGCCGCTTCTTTTACAGGAGCGAATTCGTTAGGCAGCTGTCCAAAGCCGGAGAGCGTGTACTCACCGCCGGTTTTATTGGAATACGGATCCTGCGAGAATTGTGCAGCCAGCGCAGCAATGTCGCCACCGGCGCGGATCACGCCAGCCAGGCTGTCTGCCTGTTTTTTGGCGATCGTATCAGCGGCGGGCGATTGAGGCACCAATAATATATGGCTGAACTTCACGGTGTCTGCCTGTGTGCGGCGTGCCAGCATTTTTGCATATACGATGGAGTTGGCATCGCGGTAAGGGCCATACATGGCGCCCACGGGCAGGTCTATGATGGAATCTTTTTCCGGCACCTGGATGGCGTTGCGGGAAATGAACACGTCGTTGAAGCCGAGCTCAGAGTTCAGTTTTACAAAGTTGGCAGGATCGGGAGTAGTATCCAGTTCCGCTCTCAGTTTTTCGAGATCGGCCAGCGCAGCGGCGGAATCGGATGCGGAAGGCACTACGTCGAAAGTAACGTATTCGATCCTGCGGCTTTCAGGAACCTGGAAAGCTGCTTTATGATCCTGTATATATTTATTGAGTTCAGCGTCGGTTACTTTCACCGTGCTGTCTGCAATCGTTACATAAGGAACATGCACATAACCGATGTTGGCATTCTTTGCATTGTCGGCCTGTTGCATATCGGCCATCCATTTGGGATAATTGATAGCCTGGTTGATCAGGGTAATATATTTATTGTTCGCCTGGTACTGTTCAATTTCACGGTCCAGCATCTGGAGCTGTGCTGCCATCTGGTCGGTCTGATCCTGGCGGGCGTTTTCCCTTACGCGGTCTATCAGCGAGCGGTCGAACTGGCCGGTTTCAGGATTAACGAAATAACGCATCATAATGGGATGCGGGTTTTTGCTGTTCACCACGTCGATCAGCTCGGCTTCGGTTACTTCAATACCCAGCTCTTCAAATTGACCTTTCATGATCTGTTCCTGCAGAAAACCGTTCCATGCTTCTTCGCGAATCTGCTGGTTCTGTTCGTCGCTGAGTGTTAAACCGCCCATGTTCTGCTGAGCCATACGCTGAGCGTTCTCGATGCGCTGCTGGTAATCAGCAAGGCTCAGTTCAGTACCGTTCACTTTACCAACGGCATTGGATTGGGAAAACATGGAGTTTCTTCCGAAGAATACATCCTGTAACAAAAAGCTCACAATAGCCACGCAGATCAATACGATGATCACTACGGCATATTTGTCCCTGATTTTCTGAATAACTGACATATATTATATAGTCTAAATTTTAGAGGTAGCAAAAATAGAATAAATAAGTTGGAACTGCAAAATCGGTTTTTTTGACCCGAAAGCCAATACAGCAAAGGGTTTGAGCGGTACCGGGAGGAGCTGTTTTTTAGCTTCATTCACACATTATCCACATTTTTATAAATTTTGATACACAGGTATTGGTTACGTAAAATTAGTTGATTGCTCCGCTCATGGGTTATTTCCAGCCATAACGTGCTTAAAAATTGCCAGATGGTTATCCACAAAATAAACATATAACCGGTATAATCCACAACATTTTGTGGATAGTTCCGGCAAAAAACAGAAAATTTTTTTGCTCCTGAGATTTTAGCCGGAAGCAGTATTTTTTCCACAATTACTGTTGATAAGCCTGGGGTTAAAGCCGTTTTTTGTGGGAAAAGGCATGGTCCGGAGGAGGTAAAACTAAATTTGTTTTTATGACGCGGGTTGGTTCGTGGATTACGGAAGTGGATAACCCTCTTGTTTTAACATTTTCTTAATACACACAGCCCTGAAAAGTTATGCAGTATTTTCCCTGTTCACACTGTGGATAAAGCATGCCAAAATCAGCAGGGACGGGAAAAACCGGTGTTAATTTGATGTGGATAGCGGCTAAAAAAATAATAACAACTACATTTGTATCAGGAGGGAAATACGAGTTTCCCCCAAATTCACACCCCTAATAGTAGTGGGCTTTTTCTTCTTTTTAAAAAGAAAGTTAAATCTATAGTTATGTTTATGGCGTTAACGGAAGCAAAAAAAAATTTGCAGAAAAAAGGATTCCTGGATATGGAGGTGGACGTGAAGCTGGATCTGTTTGCGGAGATAGAGCGGCTGAAAAAAGAAAAGAACGCCATCATCCTCGCGCATTATTACCAGGAGCCTGACATACAGGACGTGGCGGATTACATCGGCGACAGCCTGGGGCTCAGCCAGCAGGCCGCCAAAACCGATGCCGATATTATTGTGTTTGCCGGCGTACACTTCATGGCGGAAACCGCGAAGATCCTCAGCCCGCAGAAAAAAGTGCTGCTGCCGGACCTGAAGGCGGGCTGTTCTCTTGCAGACAGTGCGCCGCCCGAGCTGTTCGCGAAGTTCCGCGAGAAATACCCCGATCATATCGTGATCTCCTACATTAATTGCTCTGCAGGTATCAAAGCGCTCTCCGATATCATTTGCACGAGCTCCAACGCGGAGAAAATCATCGAAAGCGTTCCGAAGGACCAGCCGATCATATTTGCCCCCGACCGCAACCTGGGGTCTTATCTGGTCAAGAAAACGGGTCGGGATATGGTGCTGTGGAACGGAGCATGTATGGTACACGAGATATTCAGCCTCGAAAAGATCACCAAGCTGAAGGTGAATCACCCGAACGCAAAGATCATCGCTCACCCTGAATGTGAAGCGCCGGTGCTGGCGGTGGCGGATTTTATCGGCTCCACTACAGGACTGCTGAAATTCACGCAGCGTGATTCCGCGCAGGAATATATCGTGGTTACGGAAACGGGCATCCTGCACCAGATGCAGAAGGAGAACCCGGGCAAGACTTTTATCCCGGCGCCGCCGAACAACGCCTGTGCCTGCAATGATTGCCCGCACATGAAACTGAACACCCTGGAGAAGCTGTACCTCTGCATGGAATACGAAGAGCCTGAGATCACGATGAACGAGGATCTGCGCATAGCTGCGAAGAAGCCGATCGACCGCATGCTGGATATCAGTGCAAAAGCGGGGTTATAATTTTTGCGAAAGAGATAAAAGAAGGACCGCCAGGGATGGCGGTTTTTTTAGCCCCTGTATGACTATTTGTGAATATAATGACTATATATTTATCTGATTTTTAAATTTATATATATTATAAGACATGTTTTAACCGGATATTTCATTTAATGGGACTTGTTAGTAACTGCTCTCCTGCTCGTTTTACTGTGACGGATATTTTAAGAGCAGGGGCCTGCTAAACAGAATAGTATGTTAATGAAACTCACATTAACCATAGAGGGCGACGTAATCCGTGCTAAAGAGTATGCAAGGTTTCATAACCAAAGTTTGTCCGGCATGGTAGGAAGTTATTTACTAGCTCTTACTGTTCCGGTAGATAGAGAACCTCATAAGCATGCTCCCCAGGTGGCCAGGTTGAAAGGAGTTATTCGGCTACCGGAAAATTTCGATAAAAAAAAGGCTATGTCAGATGCGTTAAAAAAAAGGCATAGACGATGAAGCTTTTTTTCTGAGTACTAACCCTGCGCTGGCGGAAGTTGAGGCGCGGGTATGCGTATGATGACTTGTGCCATTCACGTTGTCTTTTCAAAAATCTTATCTGGAAACTTGGCCTACCCTCAGTGTCAGGAATTATTCATGAAGAACAAAGCAGCTTTAAAACCTTTATTACTTAGCCAGGTTCTTTTATGACACAAGTCGTCTCACGCACTTACTCTCAGCTCAGAATTGCGCCAATGCAATTCCCTCAACGACCAGAAATTTTTTAAATTCCTGGGAATAAAAAAAGGTTGCTCTTTCCAGAACAACCCTTTTCAATATTTTTCTTTTTTGTTACACCGCGATCTCTTCTACCCAGATATGATCTGCTTCGGTTTTGCGGAGTGAAAGATTATATCCTGCAACAATGATACAGATAGGATCTCCCAGTGGTGCCACCTTTTCTACTTTAACGGTTTCTCCCGGAACACATCCCATTTCCATGAGCTTTATATGGATGTCGCTTTTTTCAAATTCCCGGATTACTGCACTTCTGCCAATCGTGAGGGATGAGAGTTTAATCATAAATATTTGTTGAGCGAGTTAAAACCGATCTGCGACCAAGGCCCCAGCTATTACAGCGCAAAGGTATCGCACAAAGGGCAATATGCAAAAAATGAAGATTGGGTATCGGAATTTTCACTATAATTTTACATTATGGCAGTACATTTTTCCGCCCATGAAGTGAAAGTGGGCCTTAAGCACCGTACACGGTTAAAGCAGTTCATCACGGAATTATTCGAAAGAGAAGAACAGGGTTTGACTAACCTCCAATACGTCTTTTGTACAGACGAATACCTTTTGCAGATAAACGAGGAGTTTCTGAAGCATGATACCTATACAGATATCGTAACATTTGAATTGTCTGATGATCCTGATGTTACCGAAGGAGAGATATACATCAGTATAGACCGGGTAAAAGAGAATGCAGAGAAGTATGAAGTGACGGAGAATTACGAATTGCACAGGGTTATTTTTCATGGAGCTTTACATTTGTGTGGTTATAAAGACAAGTCAAAGAAGGACGAAGTACTGATGCGTCAAAAGGAAGATGAATATTTACAGCTATATTTTCAGGAATAGAACAACAGTTTTATAGAGATTTAAGAAAATAGGATATAAAGAGAAAGGGAATGTTCCACGTGGAACATTCCCTTTCTCTTTTGAGGAGAGGTTGCATTGTTGTTTTTCGGAAACAAATACAATGTTCCACGTGGAACATTAGCTTTTATAAGGAGATATTTAATCTTACTCGTTATTTAGTATCCTCCCTTTTGAACGAAGGATAAAGGAAGAACTCCCAGATGGGGAGTTAAAAATATACAGATGCTATTGGGTTAAACATATGGTAAGGGGTATGTTCGCACTTTTATAATATTTTGGCAAGGGTGATATCAGGTTTCGACAAGTTTGGGATACATGGTCCCGTTAAAACCTCCTTCCGGTAAGAGCAATCCTTTTAATCCCCTCCCATCAATCTTTTGCCTTAACTTTGCATTCTCAAAATTCAAGTAATGTTTCCTTCTTACGATGTTATTGTTGTGGGTGCCGGGCATGCAGGCTGTGAAGCCGCCGCCGCTGCCGCTAATATGGGGTCGAGGGTGCTGCTGGTGACCATGAACATGCAAACCATCGCACAAATGAGCTGCAACCCTGCCATGGGTGGCATAGCCAAAGGCCAGATCGTCCGCGAAATTGACGCCCTCGGCGGGTACTCTGGCATAGTGACGGACCAGTCCATGATACAATTCCGTATGCTGAACCGCAGTAAAGGTCCTGCTATGTGGAGCCCCAGAACACAAAACGACCGCATGCTCTTTGCCGCCAAATGGCGGGAAGCGCTCGAAAATACTTCCCGGGTAGACTTCTACCAGGATATGGTAAAGAGCTTGCTCATTAAAGACGGCACCTGCCAGGGTGTGATTACCGGCCTCGGCCATGAAATATCCGCCAAAGCAGTGGTGCTCACCAACGGAACTTTCCTCAACGGGGTGATCCATATCGGGGATAAACAGTTCGGCGGCGGCCGCGTAGCAGAAAAAGCTGCCACCGGTATCACCGAACAACTGGTTTCCCTGGGGTTTGAAAGCGACCGTTTAAAGACAGGTACCCCTCCCCGTATAGACGGCCGCTCCCTCGATTATTCCAAAATGGAAGAACAAAAGGGCGACGATGAGATCGTAGGCTTCTCCTATATGGACGTGGAAAAGATCACACCGGAACAACAACGCAGCTGCTGGATCACCTATACTTCCGAACAGGTACACGAGATCCTGCGCACAGGATTCGACCGTTCCCCCATGTTCCAGGGTAGGATCCAGGGCATCGGGCCGCGTTATTGCCCCAGTATCGAAGACAAGATCAACCGTTTTGCCGAAAGAGAACGCCACCAGCTGTTCGTAGAACCGGAAGGATTTAATACCGTAGAGATCTATGTGAACGGTTTTTCCACCTCCCTTCCTGAAGATGTACAGCTGAAAGCGCTTAAAATGGTACCCGGTTTTGAGAATGTAAGGATGTTCCGCCCGGGTTATGCGATCGAATATGACTACTTCCCACCTACCCAGCTGAAGTTTTCCCTGGAAACAAAGCAGGTGAACAACCTCTTTTTTGCCGGCCAGATCAACGGAACTACCGGTTACGAAGAAGCCGCCTGCCAGGGTTTAATGGCCGGCATCAACGCCCATCTCAAGGTAAAAGAACAGGAACCGCTCGTATTGAAACGCAGTGAAGCCTACATCGGGGTGCTGATAGACGACCTGATCAACAAAGGAACGGACGAACCTTACCGCATGTTCACCTCCCGCGCTGAGTTCAGAACGCTCCTCCGCCAGGATAATGCGGACCTCCGTTTAACCGAAAGAAGCTATAAACTGGGGTTGGCTACCGAAGAAAGGATGGAAAAGACCCGCCAGAAATTAAGCGGTGTGGAAAAAGTGAAAAGCATTTTAAAGGAATTGCCGCTGGAGCCGGAAGAAACAAATGCCTGGTTGCAGGAAAACAACTCCGCTCCTCTTACTCAAAAACAACGCGCCCACCAAATATTGCTCCGCCCGGGACTGGATATTATCTCCATGAAAAATAACCTGCCGAAGCTGGCCAAGGCATTGGAAGGTTTCAGCCGGGAAGTTTTGGAACAGGTAGAGATCCAGGTGAAGTATGATGTATATATCGAAAAAGAAAATGAGCTCGTTCAGAAAATGAGCCAGCTGGAAGACCTGATCATTCCTGATACGTTCGATTATTCCAAACTCGTTTCTTTATCCAACGAAGCACGTCAGAAATTCACACGGATCAAACCAAGAACTTTAGGACAAGCAAGCAGGATCAGCGGAGTAAATCCGAGCGATGTGCAAATCCTGATGGTTTACATGGGCCGTTAAATTTTCAACATAATTTTTCAGCAGAAGAGCATCCAAAAGATGCTCTTTTTTGTTATGAAGACGGGAAAAACATAAATCACTGATTTTCAGCAAAATAAAAACATCCTCAAATTTCGAAGATCTCGGTGTGCATAAGGTTATGATATCAAAAAAGAGAAAAATCGAATAAAAAGCCTGAAAATCCCCTTAAATTTGAATCAGTGATTTTTCCTCCAAAAAGAGCTTCATTTTTTTGACGTTGCGTTAATTTTTTCCGGGCAGCAGGCAACCGAACAGCATAAAGCCCCGTAGAATGTAAAACAACTTTTAAAAAACAGATCGGTACCTGATAGAAAATATTTGTGCCTGGTTGTTGAATCATAAAGAACAGGTAGTAACCAAAAACAGTGCAGGACATTTCTGAAATCATAGCAGGCTGCAGGTCATGGAACCGGAGCAGCCAGGAAGCACTTTACCGGCAGTTCTTCGGATATGCCATGGCTATCTGTTTGCGTTACGCGAATAACAAGAATGAGGCGATCGAAATTTTAAATGATGGGTTCTTGAAAATTTTTTACCACATCAATTCTTACGATACGTCCCGACCGTTTAAAAGCTGGCTCAGCAAGATCATGGCGAACACTGCGATCGATCACCTGCGGAGCCGTAAAAAAATTGCTTTTGCGGAAGATATCTCCCAGGCCTATGATCTTGGAGTGACAGACGATAAAGCTTTAGACAAACTATCCTATGATGAGATACTGCTCCTTGTTCAGAATCTTCCCCCGGCTTATAAAACAGTCTTCAATTTATATGTGATGGAAGGATTTCAGCACCAGGAGATCGCGGCTATGCTTGGCATTTCCGAAGGCACTTCCAAATCGAATTTATTCAAAGCAAAAAAAATACTGAAGGAAAAGATAGAAGAATTATCATCCCTAAAAATACCAGGCACCGGCACGGTCGGTGCGTCGATTAAAAAATGAGCGAAGAGTTTGAAAATATAATCCGTAAAAAGCTGCAGGAAGCTGAACCTTCATTTGACCCCGCCGCCTGGGAACAGATGAAAGCCAAGCTGGATAATGCAGACCGCCGCCGGCCTTTCTTCTGGTGGTGGTGGGCCGGAGGTTTGCTGCTGGTCGCCGGGCTGGCTGGCTGGTGGTGGTTTACCAGGCCGGCCGATACAACGCCCGCCAAACAAGAACAAACGGCAACTGCAACAGATGTGAATAAGTCCGAACAAAACACCACAGCGAATACTACAACAAACGGGAATAATAAAATTCCGGTTTCTCCTTCCCCCAATATTCCAGGAGTGATGACCGACGATGTGGATAACCCGGCTGGAAAGAACAGGCAGCACTCCATAGCACAGGATCAAACGTTTGGCAAGTCAGCCAGCGCGGGAAATTCTTCCGTTCAGCTTAACCGGAATAATGTCGGTGCAGGGAATAATGTGAATAAACCGGTGACGGGAAATGCTACGGAAAAAAATATTTCTTCCCCCGGCAGCAACGTGAATAATACGATCCCTCCTGGCCGTCCCTCAAACGCATCATCCGGCGGCAATGTGAATAATACGCCGGCTGCGTCTCAACAGCCTTCGCCCATTCCGGCGAATGTGAATAACCCGGCAACAGGAAATCCGCTTCCGGGAACGATCCCTTCCACACCTGCTGATGTGAATAACCCGGCTCAAAAGCCGCAACCGGACAGCGATTCAGCCAGTGCTGAAAAACCCGCCCGCAAAAAACAAAAACGCGGTTTCGACGGCGGGCTCTTCTTAGGCCCGGACCTGAATGTAACGCCCGCGTTTAAAGGCCTGCCCGTTGGTGTTACCGGCGGACTGATCGTACGGTACCATGTGAATAACCGCTGGTACCTGAATACCGGTGTGGGATACGCTAAAAAATTATACGGCGCTTCGCCTTCGGAATACACCATGTCCTACCCCAATGCATATTACAAGATAGACGCGGACTGCGATGTGATAGACGTGCCTTTGAATGTGAATTACACTTTCGCGGAAGGAAAGAAAAGCAGCTGGAGCGTAATGGCCGGCGCTTCTTCTTATTTTATGCTGAATGAAAAATACACCGGCACTTACAATAACGGCACAAAGAGAGACTGGATCATCAAAAACAAGAACGAGCATTATTTTTCAGTCATCAACCTCGGCGTAACCTGGGAAAAACAAACCCGCAGCCGGTTGACGTGGGGGCTGCAACCCTACGTGAAAATTCCCGTGAGCGGCGTAGGCCAGGGAAGCGTGAAAGTATATTCCGCCGGGGTAACGGTGCAGGCTATACTGGGAAAGAAAAAAGATTAACGGGATTTTTTCTCGCGGATGTTCTTGTAGATCCTGATCGCCACCATCAGCGCAATCACAAATATCACCAGCCCTGCCATTGCCCAGATCATACTGAGAAAACTTTTCAGCACCACCAGGAATACGATCGCCACCAGGAATATCGTGGCTACTTCGTTCCATACGCGCAGCTGCGTGGACGTGAGTTTCACACGGCCTTTCATAAGATCCTTAAAAATGCCGTGGAGCAGAAAAAAATAAACATATAACCCCAGCACAAATCCCAGTTTTATCCACAGCCAGACAGGAACGCTGCCCAGCAGTATCAGCATCCACGGCCCGAAAATGAGCGTGAGTATGGCGGAGGGCCAGGTGATGCCGAACCAGAGCCGCTTCATCATAATGCGGTATTGTTCCTGTAAAATTTGTTTGCGTGGTTCTTCCATATTTTCAGCTTCCGTGTAATACACGAAAAGCCGTACGATATAGAACAGCCCGGCAAACCAGGTAACGATAAAAATGATATGGAGGGCCTTGATGGTGAGATACATACCGGCAAAATTACATAAAATCAACCAGCGCCTGCATGATTCTAAACAGCCGGGATCTCGCGCTGGTGCAGCGAACGGTAAATGATCCAGTGAATGCCGATGCCCATCATGAAATTCAGGATGCACCAGAAAGTCATCCAGCTGTTTTCAAGATAAAAGCCGGCGGCGAAGAACCAGCAAAGAAAATACACGTGGAACCATCCGGGTACCAGCCAGGTTACTATTGGTAAGCGTGTGCGCGACACCGTTCCTTTCCTCATAAAACCCAGCACAGCCAGCGTGATGAAGATGATGAAAAGCGCCACCAGCCTGTGCGCGCTGGTAATGCCAAATGTCCGCAGCCAGTCGGACAAGGGGAAAAGTGAAATGTATAAAGCCACCTGTGAAATAAGGATGGACAACAACGGCGTGGCGATACGCCAGGCTTTACTGCCCGCCCATTTTACCTTTTCCAGCCACCGCGCGAAAACGGAGTAATAGAACACCACCAGCAACCAGCCGTAAAAATTGCCATACGGTATGCCGAACCACTGGCCTGTGAGTGAAAATTCAGCGCCCGTCCGGTTTTCCCAGTCCCAGTGCCACATGTGAAGGCGGTAAGCCACCACATCCATGCTCAGGTCGATGTTAATGGCCAGCAGCGTATCTACCGCAGCAGCGGCCCAGATGGGCATGTTGAGCGCATCCGTTACCAGCCTTGCCGTGTACATGATCACCGCCCAGCCCATACCAATGCAGAGCGGGATATCTTTCGGGGCATTACCAAACATGACCCAGAACTTTCCGTACACATATCCTGCGCTGGCCCTCACGTTCACGTATTCCAGCAAAAGCCCGAAGCCCAGGCCGCCCAGCAGGTAAGCCATATGGCCCGGCCCTTTTTTCCAGGCATGGTATAGGCAAAGCACGAACAGGATGTACATGCACAGTTCTGTAAGAGGATAACAGTACGCGGGCGGGTAGCCGTAAGGCATGCCGGCAAAGGGTTGCATAAGCGTTGCGTTTATAATTGTTCCTTGTCCATATACGAATCTTTCCGGCTGTCTTTGGAAGTGGTATATACGATCAGGGAAATGAAGATACAAAATGCGACATACCAGTAGTACAGGGGCTCATAGCCGATACTTTTGAACCAGAGGGCCAGGTATTCCGCCGTGCCGCCAAACAGCGCCACCGTGAGCGCATACGGCAGGCCCACGCCCAGCGCGCGCACTTCAGAAGGGAACAGTTCGGCTTTCACCACGGCATTGATGGATGTATAACCGCTTACGATCAGCAATGCTGCAAGGATCAGGAAAAAAGCGGCCCAGGGCGAAGTGGTATGGCTGATGGCGGTCAGAATGGGCACGGTAAAAATAGTTCCCAGTATACCGAAGCCCATCAGCAGCGGCTTTCTCCCCACTTTGTCAGACAACAGACCGAACAGCGGTTGCAGCATCGCGTAGATCAGCATCAGGCAGAAAGTAATGAGTGTGGATTGCTCAGTGGTCAGCTTCACCGTGTTCACCAGGAATTTCTGCATGTAAGTGGTGTAAGTATAAAAAGCGAGCGTTCCTCCCAAAGTGAGTCCCACAACGGTAAGCACGGCTTTCGGATGTTTTTTGACGAGCACTTTTACAGAACCGCGTTCTTTCTTTTTAGTTTCCACGTTCACCGATTCGTGCATGTTGCGGCGCAGATATAAAGCCACCAGTGCGAGCAACGCGCCGATCACGAAAGGAATGCGCCAGCCCCATTCCGCAAGCTGCGTTTTATCCAGGAAAACTTTCTGTAACAACAGCTGGATGCCCAATGCCAGCAACTGTCCGCCGATCAGCGTTACATATTGAAAGCTGGAGAAGAACCCGCGGCGGTTGGGATCCGCTACCTCGCTGAGATACGTGGCGGAAGTGCCGTACTCCCCTCCCACGCTCAGCCCCTGCAGCAGGCGGGCCAGCAAAAGCAATACAGGCGCCGCAATACCGATGCTGTTGTACGACGGTGTGCACGCGATCATAAATGAACCGAAAGACATCAGCATCACCGACAAAGTCATGGCCGTTTTGCGCCCGCGCCTGTCCGCAATGCTGCCGAACAGCCAACCGCCGATAGGCCGCATCAAAAAACCAACGGCGAAAATGGCCGCAGTGTTCAGCAACTGCACGGTGGGATTGCCTTTCGGGAAAAACACCGGCGCGAAGTACAAGGCGAAAGCGGCATAGGCGTACCAGTCGTACCATTCCACCAGGTTGCCGATGGAGCCGGTAAAGATGGCTTTCAGCCGCCAGGCGGTACTGGCTTTTTTAGGGATCGTGGAAGTGGTCATCCTTCAAAAATAAATAATTCCCGGTCATGTAGGTTTCGCCGCCGGGCGGTAAAAAAAGTTATATTCGTTGGCTATGAAAAATAACCAGCCGACCGTTAACCGCCAACTCAGGATCCGCTGCGGCCAAACACGAAAGGCACTGCGCAGGATGCAGCAGCTGCAGCATTACCAGCAACGTTTGCTGAAGGAGGGCCTGGATAAAATTGATTACGCACAGGAAAGGTTCAGGAAGATGTGGGAATTTCCTGAACGCTGATTTTAGCCAGGGTCAAAAGTTTTGAAGTAAATCAACCCTCCCATTCCAGCGGCAGTTCCATGAATTTGCCATACGTTTTAGCGGCATCTTTCAGGGCTTTCTGTTGCGCGCCGCTGAAAGGCTTGAACGGCGCATATTCCAGCCCGATCGCATTTTTTTTGATATTCCTCCGCCAGGTGCCCGCTACTTTTCCGTTCAGCAGGATAATATACGGCAGCAGGCCATTGGGGGGCGACAGGTGTTTGGAAAATGCTTCGTCGAGCATGGGGCGTTTGTCTTTAAAACCCATGTAATATTCATCGAAACCGGAAAGAAGTTTTATGCCTGTGGAAGGCTTGCCCGGCTTGGTTTCCGGGAGCATCCAGTATTCCTGCTCCTGCACGGTTACGGCATGCAGCGTTTTGCCGTGCGAAAGCAATGCGGCTTTACAGGCAGTAACCGGATAGCCGCTCCACCAGGAAAAGTCCTGCGCGGTGGCGGGCCCGTGGCCGGTGATGTATCTCAGGGCGAGTAAGCTCAGCGCCTCTTCCGCCGGAAGCTTTTTCGCGGGCGGCACATAATCATCCAGCAGCGCGTAAGTAAATTCTTTGCCGCGGCGTTTCCCGGAGCAGATCACACCATCCATCCCCGCGCGGTACAGGATATTATTCATGCGTTGCGGTTCGCAGTTGATCTTTTTCTTTTCGAGCAAGGTTTTCAGCTCGTCCCGCGTTTGTTCCTTCCCGCCGGAAAGCGCATCGTGAATGATGGCATTGCATTTTGCGAAAGTTTTTTCATCAAGCTCCAATTTACGATGCTGGCTGGCAGTGGTTGAAATGAAACGCTCCCTTGCGAGGGCGGTAAGCCACCGCGCGTCCGCGGGATGTACGATGTGGAAAGTGCTGCGCAGGCTGTAAGTCCTGATGAGCGACTTATCCGTAAACGCCGCATCCGCCAGCGCATCGGTAAAACCCGGCAAACGCAGTCCCATAGCCCATTTACCGGCTGCATAGTCCTGCGCCTGCATGGCGCAAAGATGGCCGGCCAGTTCCGGGGCGCTTCCTGTAAAAGGCCGCGTAATGAATTGCTGCTCCAGGCGGAGCTGAAGAATTTCGTTGATGGTCATGCCCTTCGAAATTAAATATTTATTTTAGTGTATGCGGAAACTGATAATTGTTTGTACCTGGCTGACCTGCATTTCCTTAAATGCTTCTGCCCAGCAGAACCCCTTTACCGGCACCTGGAAAATGAGCAGAAAACCATGGCCTCATATTCCGGCCACCACTATAGAGCTGGAAATCGGCGAACCCGAGAACGGGATACTGTTCCCTGCGAAGCTGAATATCCGGTACAGCGTTTTTTCCGGTTCCTACAAAGTATTGCTGGTGAAAAAAAGTAACGGGCAGCTGGGCATCGGCCGGAATAAAATTCCTTTCAGCGAAACACCTTTCAAGCTGGGCATCTGGCTGATGTACCTGAACGGAACGCTGGACCTGCAGGGAAAGAGCCTTTCGCTGAAAAGGATGTGGATAGATAATTTCGGCATCTGGATGAAAGGGCTGTACGACGATGACGAAATATACGTCAGCACCAAAGTGACGCTCCGCGACCTGCTCTACCGCGATTCCATCTCCTTTCAGAAAACAAACAGCACTCCCTGGAAAGACACTGCCACACAGGAGATACTTCATCCTGAAAACCGGGATCTTTTTTACGGCCTTTACGATAGGATCATTTCATACGACCCTTCTGTGGTACTGCAGATCAACGACCAGGAGACGCTGGATAAAGACACCGTAACCCTGCTGCACAACGGCAAGCCGCTGCTGAACAAAGCCGAAGTGAACGAAGACAACCGCCGGCAGCATATTACGCTGGACAGCGGGATGAACACCCTCGCATTTTTCGCCGATAACTATGGCCGGCTGCCACCCAATACCGGCCGGCTCTACATGGGTATAGACCAGCAGGAATATGCGCTGGACTTCACTTACCGGGCAAATGCCTTTGCTACTTTTATGGTAGCGCAGATCGAATACAGGCCCGGGAAAAAAGACACGACCACTACTATCGCCTCGCGCAAAGCAGAACCGCTCGGTTCATTTGAAGTAAAAGAAAAAAACATCACCCTCGAACTCTGGGACGGGCAGGTGGAAGATGGAGACAGTGTAACGTTGCTGCTGAACGGCGTGCCTATCCAGAAAGGGTTTGCCGTGAAAAAGAAAATATCGCAGATACCCGTGGAACTGAAACGGGGTGAAAACATCCTGCTTTTTTCGGCAGACAACCTTGGGAGCATTCCGCCCAATACCGCGGAACTGCGCATCCGCTACGGAGGGCAAACAAAAAGTTTCGGGCTGAACACCGATATGAAACGGAATAACGAGATCAGGATAACGTATGTTCCCTTGTAAAAACTGATACAGCACAAGTAGGCTCACGCGCGGGCCTGCGCCGCAGACTTGCGCCAGCTCTGAAGAATAATCATGAAATAAAAAGGGCGTACCTGTATAGATACGCCCTGTTCCCTTCCGCCAGTGTTAAGCGAGGATATAAGGCCAGCGTTGCGGCCTGCTTAACATAAGATTTGCTTCATCATCATTTTTGAACCGCTCCAGCACGGGATCCCAGTAGAGCTTGCGCTTCAGTTTCATGCCCGCATGGTTCAGCAGGCAAACGGTGCAGGCGCGGTGCCCTACTTCGATCGGGGTGATGGGTGAATTGCGGCTTACAATGGATTCCAGCCAGTTGCCGTGATGGTCTTTGCTGTCCACCAGTTTTATTTCGTTCTCCCCTATTACGGAGCTGAGGATTTTTGGATCGCTGGCATCGAGGGCCTTGCTGTTCTTCGCGGCCTGGGTGGGATCGTTGGCCGTAGCTGAATAGCTGCCGCGGGAAACGAAGATCCAGCCTTCAGAGCCAACGAATTTTACGCCGTTGGGGTAGCTGTTGCTGGCCAGCACTTTCACGCCGTTGGCATAAAGGTTCTCTGATTTGAACGGGCCATGTACGTCCCAGAGATTACCGGGCTTCGGAAATTCCGCTGATGCCGTGATCTCGATTGGGCCGGTATATTCCGTTCCCATTCCCCAGTTCACAATATCGAAGTGGTGGGCGCCCCAGCCCGTGATCATACCGGCGCCGAACTGTTCGCAGCGCAGCCAGCCTGGTCTTGAAAAGTCGTTGAGCGGGTGTACCCGCTTGAGCGTATATGGCACTATCGGTGTTTCGCCCAGCCATTTTTCATAATTGAGAGAGGCGGGAACCGGCATGTCTTGCTCCACCGTGCTTTCAGCCGGGTTATCGATCGGCAGGCCTACATAAATGGTATGCAGCTTGCCGATGCGGCCGTTGCGCACCAGCTCGCAGGCTCTTTTGAACTGCGGCATGGAACGTTGCTGGCTGCCGATCTGGAGGATGCGCCCGGTTTTATGCACTTCGTTGCTGAGGAAGCGGCCTTCCGCAATGGTAAGCGAAGCCGGCTTCTGCATGTACACGTCTTTGCCCGCGCGCACTGCCGCCACAGCCGGCATTACGTGCCAGTGGTCGGGCGTGCTGATGATCACCGCGTCGATGTCTTTATTTGCAAGCAGTTCCTCGTAGTTTTCATATGCTTTTACCGCATCGGAGGTCTGTCCGGTTTTTTTAGAGTAGTAGTCATTCACCAGCTTGCGGGCAGACTCCACGCGGTTCTTATCCAGGTCGCATACGGCAAGAATCCTGGCCTGGTCATATTTCCAAACGCCGGGCATATCGTGTTCCCTGGAAATGCGGCCGTTGCCGATGGCGCCGATGTTGATGCGGTTACTCGGCGCCATCGGGCCTTTCACTACATGGGCTGGTACAATGGTGGGCAGATTAGTAAGCGCCAGTGTGCCTACGGCCCCTTTGATGGAATTTTTCAGGAATTTCCTGCGGGAAGATTCCTGGCCAGTTTTCTTGGAATGCATGTGGAATATGGATTTAGATTTTTAAAAACCGATGGAATTGCCGCCGTCTACCGCCAGGCTGGCGCCCGTAATAAAACCGGCCGCGTCTGAGGCAAGGAAAACCGCCGCCAGGCCCACGTCTTCGGGCTTGCCCAGCTTTTGCATGGGTGTGCGGCCCAGCACTTTGCTTTTGCGCTCCGGGTCGTTGTTCAATGCTTTGGCAGACATTTCTGTTTCAATAAACCCCGGCGCAATGCAGTTGATGCGGATGCCGGCGGGAGACCACTCCACTGCCAGCGCTTTCGTCATGCCTTCAATGGCAGACTTTGCGGCGGTGTAGGCGATCACCTTCGGGATGCCGTAACGGCTGGCCATAGAGCTGACCATTACGATGCTGCCTTTCCTGCGCGGGATCATCTTGCGCGCCACTTCGCGGGAGAGCGCAAATACGGCGGATTGATTAGTACGCACTACGTTCTCGAATTCCGCGTCCGTTACGTCCAGCGCATCTTTTTTCAGATGGATGCCGGCGTTGTTCACCAGTACGTCAATCGGACCGAAGTCTTTTTCGATGCGCTCTACCAGCGCCGGGATATTTTCCAGCGCAGAAAGATCCGCGGTGATAAACGATGCCTGCGGTCCCAGTTCTTTCACCGCATCCTGCAGCACGTTTTCCCTGCGGCCGGCAATGATCACCCTGGCTCCGTAACGGATAAAGGTGCTGGCCATGGAAAGGCCAAGGCCCGAGCCTCCGCCGGTAACAAGTACCAGCTTGCCTGACAGATTGAACTCATTCATGTTCACTATTTTTCTTTGGCCATAGCCTGGCCGGCAGTAGTAACATAGTATTTCGCGATCATATTCATCACTTCCCAGTCGGGCACCTTGCCTGCTTTCAGGAATTGCAGGTAACGTTGCAGCACTTCTGTAAAGTGGGCCTCATGGCCGGTTTTCAGATTATCCGGGATCTGTATTTTCCAGCGCTTATCCTGCTTTTCCAGCGTAATGCCGGGGTATTTTCCGGCGAGCTGCTGGATGGCGGCCTGTAATGCCTGTTCGTAACCTGCTTCAGTGGTAACCGGCTCAACATAGATCTCCGGTTTCCAGTTCTCTTCTTTTCCCTGGCGGATCACGATGTTGGCCCTGGTGCCGCGGGCAATGGCGTAGTGGGAGTCTCCACCGCCTTCAGGCGCCTGGAAGTTCCATAACGCAGACGCACGTACGTTTATTCCTTTCACCGCATAATGCAGTGTACCGTTGGCGGCTACTTCCACGATGGTATCCTGTTTTACGAACGATTTCAGGAAGTCCGGGAAAGCGGCGGCGCCGGTGATGGTGCTGAACTGGCTGAGCGTAAGCGGTGTTCTCCATTTGTCTGCTTTGGTCAGCTTGATGTCTGACTGGTAGCTGAGCGCCGTGGTGTCGAACAGCATCCAGTGTGCGAGATCTACCAGGTGAGTGTTCACGTCCACGTTGGCGTCGCCCTGCTGGGAAGGATCGAAGAACCAGGCCGGCCGGCGGAGCGGCTTACCGGATACCATTTTATAAAAATGATGGATGCTTTCAATTTCGATGGTGGGCTTCTCTACCGTGCCGGGCTGCAACTCGCCGAATACCGCGGGCTGGTGGATCAGCTCTTTTTGCAGGATATTGGTGATCTCGGAGCGTTCGGTCATGATGTCGTACAGCAGCACTTTTTTTTCAGCGGCAGCTGTGAAAGAATTTTTCAGCGACTCGAAATCTTCCGTGGTAATGGCCATTGGTTTATCCGCGAGCACATTCATACCGGCCTGCACCGCGGTGCTGATGTATTTGGTTTTGTCGTGGTTATTCCCGGCAATCACTACCACGCTTCCTTTCGGGCCGGCGGTCATTTTTTCCAGGAAGTCCGGTCCGGTATACACCTCTTCTTTCCAATGAGTAGGATTATCCGGCCGGGAGTTATATTGGTTGATGAGGCTCATGTGCGCCTCCAGTTCCGGGCCTTCGGGTGCGTACACGTTCACGACGCTGTCGATGCCGGGAGTAGTGCTTTTCTGGACAAGGGCGGCATGGAAGTGCCCGGGAGCCAGGGTGATGAGGTGTACCATCTGTTGTTGTTCTTCTTTTGGTGCCGGGGGATTGCAGGCCGCTGCCAGGAGGGCTGCTCCCATGATGTAGCTGTTGTATTTCATGGTTTGCGTTTGTGTTTATTCATACCGCACCGGCGTGGCCGGGCTGGTGGCATAAGCTTTTGAAAGGTCGCGGCGGCCACTCTGGCTCACCACCCAGCGGAGGCCTTCATACAGGTGGTTCACAAAAACGGGCTCAGCATAGTCCCGCATGTGATGGCCCAGCGAAGTGAACCAGATATGCCCGCCATCGAAGTGCTGGTACCATACCGCGGGATAATTATTACCGAAAGAGCCCTGGTTTTTGGCGAGTATGGTGTCGTTCACGATCTTCAGGCTGGATACATCATGCGCCATCAGCGTTTTGATGCCGGGATACATTTCCTTTGAAAAATAACATTCGTCCTCCCGCGTCCATACTTTCGGCACATTGGCCATAGACGGGTGTTTAGGATCTATCACCTGAACGGAAAATTGCTGGAATTTCGCATGCCAGCTGAAAGTTCCGCCGATCATCATCTTGAACCAGGTCCACTTACGCTCCGTGCCGATAGCCGAGTGAACCCCCATAAACCCGCCGCCGGATTGAATATAGCGCATGAAAGCCACTTTTTGTGCATCCGTATCAAAAACTTCGTTGTTGGTACTGGCGAAAACGAGCGCGTCATATTTGCCGAGGTTCTCGTCGGTAAACACCGAAGGGTCTTCGGAAACATCCACCGCAAACCCGTGATCCGTTCCCATCTTTTTAAATGCCGCTACGGCGCTGGGAATATTGTCGTGCACAAAACCCTTCCCGTTTTTGGTATAAACCAGCACGCGGGTCTTTTTCCAGTTCACCTCCGCCGTGCCGGCAGTGGAGCGGCAGGCCATGCCGTATACGGCGAAACAAAATAATACCAGTAAAATGAATGGTCTGTTAAAGCGCTTACCTGTCATATGCAGAGAAAATAATTAAAAGTGGAATACGTGGCGGCTCCCAGTTTCATAACGCGGCCGTGATTAAAAGTAATCATCCCATATGGGGAAACCAATAACCGCGTGACAATTAGCCGCTTCACCCGCAATTACAACGTTTGAACATGCGGATGGCCGGTACTCTCTTTCATTGTTTTTTGGTAGTTGTTTCTTGAACGATGATATTTCGTCCGTTATAAAAACACATCTCCAGGCATTGTTTGCAATCGATTGCCTTAAAGATATAAATATTCTTTTCTTTATGAAAGTGCGAACAAGTGCAGGAAGGAGTTTTAACAGGGTTTACCGCATAAAAAAAGCGCTCGGACATCGAGCGCTTTTTTCGTGGTGAGGGCCGGGATCGAACCGGCGACACATGGATTTTCAGTCCATTGCTCTACCAACTGAGCTACCACACCAGGCATCCCGTTTGTAAAGGGGAATGCAAAAGTAAGACAATCTTTCAAAAAACCAATAGGTTAGGAAAAATTCCTCGTCAGTTACCGTATTCCACGAGGAATTTGATACGCATCAGTTTCAGCTGTTCGATCGTGTATTCCCCTTCCGTCAGTTCTTCCTTGGCCACTTGCAGGCTGGATGTTTCACAGCCTTTGAAGTATTCGATGATCTCGTCCTGCGCATAATCGTCCAGCTCCTCATCGATGCAATAATCCAGGTTCAGCTTGGTACCGCTGGCTACGATGGTTTCCATTTCGTCCAGCAGCTGGGGGATGCTTAATTCTTTGTTTTTGGCGATGGTTTCCAGCGGCATCTTTTTATCGATGTTCTGGATGATGAAAACTTTCAGGCCGCTTTTGTTGACCACACTTTTCATCACGAAGTCGTCCGGTTTCACGATGTCGTTCTCTTCCACGTATTTCGAGATCACGTCCACGAACTTTTTACCGTAGCGGATGGCCTTGCCTTTGCTCACACCCTGGATCTTTTCCAGTTCCTGCACGGTGGTGGGGTATTGCGTCGCCATGTCTTCCAGCGAGGTTTCGAGGAAGATCACAAACGGGGGCAGGTTCTTTTCCTTGGCTACTTTTTTGCGGAGCTCCTTCAGCATTTCGAACAGCACAGTGTCTGCCGAAAGCGTGGCTTCGCCGCCTGCGTTCTCGTCATCGTCGCCGCCATCTTCATCAAACTGGTGGTTGAGCGCCACGTAGATGGAGAAAGGCTTTTTCATGAATTTCTTACCCTTGTCCGTGATCTTGAGCAGGCCGTATTCTTCAATATCCTTTTCGATGAGGCCTTCCAGCATCATCTGGCGCAGCAGCGAGTTCCAGAAATGCGCGTCAAATTCTTTCCCTTCTCCGAACACATCCAGCTTATCGTGCTGGAAAGTGCTGATCTGCGGGTTGGATTTGCCGGTGATGATATTGATCACATAATCGGAACCGAAACGCTCTTCGAGGCTGGAAATAGCCTTTAAAGCGATCACCACGCGGTTCTTCACCTCTATCTTTTCCTTCGGGTTGCGGCAGTTGTCGCATTTGCCGCAGTTTTCCGTTTCATATTTCTCGCCGAAGTAATGCAGGATCACTTTGCGGCGGCAAACGGCGCTTTCGGCGTAGGCCACGGTTTCGTTGATCAGCTGGGCGCCCATTTCCCGTTCGGAAAGAGGCTTGTCCCGCATCAGGTGCTCCAGCTTCTGCACGTCTTTATAGGAATAAAAACAAAGGCAAAGCCCTTCCAGCCCGTCGCGGCCGCCACGGCCGGTTTCCTGGTAATAGTTCTCCAGGCTTTTCGGAATATTGTAATGTATAACGAATCGTACGTCAGGCTTGTCTATCCCCATGCCGAAGGCGATGGTGGCCACGATCACCTCCACTTCCTCCATCAGGAACATATCCTGGCGCAGGGCACGGGTACCGGAGTCCAGGCCGGCGTGGTAGGCTACAGCTTTGATGCCGTTGGCCACCAGCATGTCTGCCAGCTCCTCGGTGGTTTTGCGGTTCAGGGTATAGATAATGCCGCTTTTGCCTTTATGCAGGTGGATAAACTTGACAATTTCCTTGATAGTCTGATCCTTCTTGCGTTTCGGCCTGATCTCGTAATAGAGGTTGGGGCGGTTGAAGGAGGAAATGAAGATCTCGGGCGTTCTCAGCTCCAGGTTCTTCACGATGTCGCTCTGCACCTTGGGCGTAGCCGTAGCCGTAAGGGCGATAACGGGCAGGTTGGTGCCGATCAGGTCTATCATTTCCTTAAGGCGCCGGTATTCCGGGCGGAAGTCGTGCCCCCATTCGGAGATACAATGCGCTTCGTCTACCGCGATAAAAGATATCTCCAGCTCGCGGAAGAAGTCGATATTCTCTTGTTTGGTAAGGGTTTCAGGCGCTACGTACAGCATTTTGGTTTTGCCGGACTGCAGGTCTGTGCGCACTTTTTTGATCTGCGCCTTGGTGAGGGTGGAATTGAGGAAATGCGCCACGTTGTCTTTGCTGCTGTATGAACGTATCAGGTCTACCTGGTTTTTCATCAGCGCAATCAACGGGCTCACGATAAGCGCCACCCCGGGGCTCATCAGTGCTGGCAGCTGGTAACATAAAGATTTACCGCCACCTGTTGGCATGATCACGAATGTATCTTTTCCGGAAAGTATGCTTTTAATAATCTTCTCCTGATTCCCTTTGAAGGAATCGAACCCAAAATGTTCGTGTAATGCATCCAACAAACTTACCTTTGCAACAGCCATCACATTTATGTTTTACTTGTAATTCAGGCGTAAACCGCCTGCCGATAGATGAAAATTATTCAACATGTATTTTTGGGGGACACGAAATTACTGAAAAAACCCCTTTGTGTCAATATAAATTATATGGTCGCGGCCCCTTGCTTAAAAAATGATAAATTTGCAGTTGTCGCATGAAACAGAAGACCACCGTAAATATCCGGGAAACAGGGAAAAGGACCATCAGGCTGGAATCTGCTGCCATTGAGAGTTTGGAGCAATTTATCGATGATGACTTTGAACAAACAGTGGAGCTGATCGCCCGCTGCCAGGGCCGCGTGGTGATCACCGGCATCGGCAAAAGCGCTATCATAGCCCAAAAGATAGTGGCAACCCTCAATTCCACCGGCACACCTGCTTTATTTATGCACGCTGCAGACGCTATTCACGGCGATCTGGGGATGATCACCCCGGACGATGTGGTGATGTGCATATCCAAAAGCGGGGAATCGCCGGAGATAAAAATACTGGTTCCCCTGGTAAAAAACCTGGGCAATACCCTGGTGGCCATCGTAGGGAAAGTGGATTCCTACCTGTCGCAATCGGCACATTTTGTGCTCAATACGTCAGTTACACAGGAGGCCTGCCCCAATAACCTGGCCCCTACATCCAGCACCACGGCCCAGATGGTAATGGGCGACGCGCTGGCGGTTTGCCTGATCGAGATGAAAGGGTTCACGGCGGAAGACTTCGCGAAGTTCCATCCGGGCGGCACTTTGGGGAAAAAACTCTACCTCAGGGTAGCAGACCTCAGCCGTCTTCACCAGGTGCCGAAAGTAAAGCTGGAAAGCACCCTCCGCGAAGTGATCGTGGAAATATCCTCCAAAATGCTGGGCGTTACCGGCGTGGTGGACGGGGAAGACCGCCTTCAGGGCATTATTACGGACGGAGACCTGCGGCGTATGCTCGAAAAGAACATGGACGCGGCCGGGGTAAAAGCCGGGGACATCATGAGCCGCAACCCCAAAACCATCCAGCACGACGAGCTGGCGGTGAATGCGCTGGAGCTGATGCGGGAATACGACATAACGCAACTCCTGGTCATGAAAGGTGATCAGTATCATGGAATTATACATTTACACGATTTAATCAGAGAAGGAATTATTTGAGCGATGACACCGTTGAACAATCATTTTTACGTGGCCATTATGGCCGGAGGTATTGGCAGCCGTTTCTGGCCTTATAGCCGCACGGACTATCCCAAGCAGTTCCTGGATATCCTCAATACGGGGAAAACCCTCCTGCAATGGACCTACGACAGGTTCACGCAGTTCATTCCTGAAGAAAATATCTACGTGGTTACGCACCACCAGTATGCAGATACTGTAGGCAAACAGCTGCCCAACCTCCCGGTAGCCAATATTGTGAGCGAGCCCTCCAGGAAAAATACTGCGCCCTGCGTGGCGTATATTTCCCACAAGATCCATAAAAAGGACCCCAAGGCCAGTATCATCTGCGCCCCGGCGGACCATCTCATCATGGATCCTACCAACTTCACCAGCACCTGCCTCAACGCGCTGCTCTTTGCACAAAAGAACAACGCGCTGCTCACGCTCGGCATCAAGCCCACCCGGCCGGATACCGGCTACGGCTACATCCAGTACGAAACAGAGCAGGTGGCGGATAACGTGTACAAAGTGAAAACCTTCACCGAAAAGCCCAACCTGGAACTGGCCAAAACCTTCCTGAAAAGCGGGGATTTCCTTTGGAACGCCGGCATTTTTGTGTGGAATTCCAAATCCATCCTGCAGGCCTTTGCCGCATACCTTCCCGAAATGGACGAGCTGTTCGTGGCGGAGCACGAGGTACTGAACACCCCGAAGGAAAAAGATGTGATAGACCGCATCTATTCACAATGCACCAACCTCTCCATCGATTACGGCATCATGGAAAAGGCGGACAATGTGTATGTGATCCCTTCCAACTTTGGCTGGAGCGACCTTGGTACCTGGGCTTCCGCGTATGAGAACCTGGAAAAGGATTACCTGGGCAACGCCGTACAGGGAAAGAACGTGATGGTGATAGACGCCACGAAATGCATGGTGAAAGCGCCGAACGATAAGCTGGTGCTGCTGCAGGGGCTGGACGATATGATCGTGATAGACACTACGGATGTGCTGCTGATCTGCAAAAAAGAGAATGAGCAGCAGATCAAGGAGTATGTGGCGGAAGTGAAACGCCACAAGGGCGACAAATACATGTAAGCTGAACGCACAAGACATAAAAAAAGCCGGAAGTGACTGCTCTTCCGGCTTTTGCTTTTTCAGGCTCAGGCTGTTTGTTCCACCACGTGCAGCGGTTGTCCTATCCGCTTGGTATGCTCGTGGAAGGTTACCACGCCTGTCTCAACATCATACATGGCTCCTATGATGCCTACTTCGCCGCGGTCTATCAGGCCCGCGAGAATAGAGCTTTGCTCAAGAATGGTTTGTACCGAGCGTTCGGTGTGAATATTCGCTACTGCATCCACGAAATCCGGGTTCCTGGAAGTACGGTTCTCTTTAAAAGTTTTTTCCTGGAATACCGCCGGGCGGATCTTGCCCAGCAGGCCGGTGAGGTTGCCCATTTCAACGCCGTCGCAGGCGCCTTTGATGGCTCCGCAGTGCGTGTGGTTGAGCACCACGATGATCTTTGACCCGGCTACTTTGCAGGCGTATTCCAGGCTGCCCAGCACGTTATCGGAAATAACGGCGCCGGCTAAACGAATGCTGAAGATGTCTCCCAGCCCCTGATCGAAGATCAGTTCGGCGGAGGTACGGCTGTCCATACAGCTCACGATGGCGGCAAAAGGCCACTGGCCTTCCTTGGTTTCGTTCACTTGCTCCAGCAGGTTGCGGTGCGCGCGCAGGTTGCCAACGAATCTTTCGTTGCCCTTACGCAGTATTTCAAGGGCGGTTTCCGGAGTAAGGCTGTTCTGAATGTCTTTATTTAACGTCCTCATTTTTGTCTTTGTTTTAACTGTTCTTGATTTACGTTTACTGGTATTTCTCTGAAAAGGCCTTGCCTGTATACTCAATTGACTGATAACTCTTTTAAAAGGTCCTTGTGCGTACCGTTGGTAATGGTAACCGGCGGCTTTTCCTTTTCCTGGTGGTGCTCCAGGAATAAATGGTCGGTATTGTTGATCTTGTATGCGTCTTTAAATCCTTTCAGCACCACTTTGATCTTTTTCTGCGGAGCCTTGATCTGGGTGAATTCCCGGATAATATCCAGCACATCCTGGTCGATATAAACGGTTTTGCTCGCATCTATCACCACGGTGCAGTTTTCCGGCATTTTATCCAGCGTAAGCAGGATGTTGGCTTTATTGAGGAAAGATACTTCCTGGCTCAGCTCAAGGTTGAACAGGTCGCCGGTACGGTATTTCTCTTTTTGGAAGAAGTACGGCGCTTTCATGTTGCCGATCATGATGAACAGCACGCTTACGCCGAGGCCTACGGCCACGCCCATCAGCAGGTTGGTGAACACGATCACCAGCACGGTTACCATGAAGGGGATCCACTGGTATTTGCCTTTGGCGAACATCGCCTTGAACACCGTGGGCTTGCACAGCTTGTAGCCGGTTACCAGCAGTACGCCTGCGAGGGTAGACAGCGGGATGTGGTTCAGCAGCACCGGTATCAGCGCGGCGCACACCAGCAGCAGCAGGCCGTGGGTCATGGTAGCCAGCTTGGTGCGGCCGCCGGCGTTGATGTTCGCGGAAGAACGTACGATCACGGAAGTGATGGGCAGGCCGCCGATCAGGCCGCTGGCCATGTTGGCAATACCCTGCGCGCGCAGTTCCTTGTTTGGATCGGAATATCTTTTCAGGGGATCCAGCTTGTCCGTGGCTTCGAGGTTCAGCAATGTTTCGATAGAAGCTACCAGCGCTATGGTGGCGCCGGTGATCCATATCTGCCCGTTCACCAGCTGGCTGAAATCAGGCAGCGAGAACTGGCTGACAAAGCCGTTGAAGGATTCCGCTACCGGCAGCGTTACCAGGTGCGATTGCTCGAGGGCGAGGTTTGAACCGGTCGCGATAAAAAGCTGGTTAAGGCCAACGCCTGCAAGAACGGCCACCAGCGCTGCCGGGATAGCTCCCAGCTTAGGCACTTTAGACCAATACAGCAGGATGAAGATAGAAACCAGCGTAATGACCGCCGCGCCTAATTGTATATGCCGGATGCTGTTCAGCGCGGAGGAAATAATGTTTTCCCCGCTTACCTGGATGAAAGCAAGCTGTCCTTCCGCCTGCTCATCGTGCCCGAAGGCATGAGGAATTTGCGTAAGGATGATGCTGATGCCGATAGCCGTCAGCATACCGGTAATAACGTTCGACGGAAAGTAGTTCGCGATGATGCCTGCTTTAACGAAACCGAGGATCAGCTGGAGGCCGCCGGCAATAAATACCGCCATCAAAAAGGCTTCAAAAGAGCCCAGTTTGAGGATGGCGGCGGCAACGATAGTAATGAGCCCGGCGGCAGGACCGCTCACGCTGAGCTGGGAGCCGCTGAAAAAGCCTACCACCAGGCCGCCTAACATACCGGCGATAAGGCCGGAAAACAGGGGAGCGCCCGAAGCCAGGGCTATACCCAGGCACAAGGGGATAGCAATAAGGAATACAACAAGGCCGGAGGACAGGTCGCCCTTGATATTGGAGAAGATAGAAGTCTTCGTACTCATCTTTGAATGGTTTATACAGATACCTGGCACTGAAGCCGCTCCTGTTGCATGCAGTCATGAAATGCGTGCAGGAATGGTTCGCAAGGCCGCGTGCAGAAAGACGGAGCGGCAAAACCGCGGGTATGCGGGTATGCATAAAGCCGTCAAATCAGCCGCAGTTGCGGGATCGGTGCCTGATCTGTTCTTGATACAATTAAAAAAAGGGGAAAGCATGGCGTGAAGGCACGCATGCGGAGGTTATCTAAGCTTACGCCACGTTGGGAGGAGGCGTCTGTATTTCCTGGATGGGACTCGCGGGAATCTCTTCGTAGTAATTATAATTAAGGGTGCTTAGAAACAATTCGGGGTTCAGCTCGGTTTCCATCTCTGCATAACGGTGAAAGTTCAGGTCGCCGGTGAGCTTGGGCCCTTTAGAGGAACAGCCCCCTTCCACATGCTCTTCCACGATCTGGTTACAAAACAGCAGTTTCCCCACCTCCTTGATCGGAAGCATCTGAATGCACATCAGACTTATGAGAAATATACTGAGTAACTTTTTCATCGATTTCTTATACAAAAGCAAAAATAAGCCCCTAAAACTATAAAACATAGTCCGCAAGGTCAAAAAAATGTTAAATCAAATGATAAGAGATTATAAACCTTGCACTTACAGTTGATAGCAGTCCGTGTTGTTTATCCCTTCCTGAAACCGTTCATCACAAATCCGGCTGTCTCAAAAACTCCCACCGTTCTTATTTCTCAGCCACCATGGCCGATTTCCCACATTTCAGCCGGTAATGTTCAAAGCAAATTAGTTTGCAATCTAGGGTATTGTGTATTGCATAGTAGTAAATTCTTTCTATCTTTGTATCGTCAAGCTGATATATTGGTCGGCTGGCATTAAAAAAGCTCACTTGCCATGAATATAGACAACACACAATCACAGATGAGAAAAGGGGTGCTTGAGTTCTGCATCCTTTCCATCATCAAGCAAGGCGAGGCTTACCCTTCAGACATTATTGAAAAAATGAAAGAAGCGAAGCTGGATATCCTGGAAGGGACCTTATACCCGCTTTTAACACGCCTTAAAAATGCGGAACTGCTCACCTACCGCTGGGTGGAAAGCAGCTCGGGGCCCCCGCGGAAATATTTTTCCATGACCGATAAAGGAGAGCTCTTTTACCGGGACCTGGAAAATACCTGGAACGAACTGGCCAATGCCGTGCAGCAACTCACTCAACCTAACACCATCCAATAAACGACCCATCCGTTTACCTAAAACCTAAAAACAAGATTGGAAAATGAAAAAGATCATCAACATAAACTTGTCCAGCCGCCTGATCCCCATAGAGGACAGTGCCTACGAGATCCTGCGGCAGTACCTGGACAGCCTCAAGCGTTACTTCTCGCAGGAAGAGGGTGCAGATGAGATAGTGGGAGATATCGAGAGCCGCATTGCAGAGATATTCCAGGACAAGATCCGTAAAGGCGCACATTGCATCACCGATGAGGATGTGCAGGCCATTAAAACTTCCATGGGCACGCCCGAACAGTTCGGGGAAGAAGCCGGTGGCAGTGCGAATACCAATCAATCCAACACCTCTTCTTCCGCCTCCGATTCATTCGCACCGTACATCCGCCCCCGTAAAAGATTCTACCGCGATACCGACAACAAAGTGCTGGGCGGCGTATGCTCCGGCCTGGGCGCTTACTTCAACGTGGACCCTATCGTGTTCCGCATCATTTTCGCCCTGATGGCCATTGGCCTGTACGGCGGCGGCATCGTGCTCTACTTCATTCTCTGGTTTGCCACTCCGGAGGCCGTAACAGCCGCGGAAAAACTGGAAATGCGGGGCGAGCGGGTAGACCTTAACAATATCAAGGCAACCGTGCAGGAAGAAATGAACACCTTCCGCAGCCGCATGGAAAAAATGGGAGACGACGTCCGAAATTTTTCGGAGGGCCGCGGGAAACAGTTCGGTAGAGATGCCGGATCTGCAATAGAAGGGTTCTTCCGGGGGATCTTGAACGTCATCGGCTTCATGGCCAAAGGCTTCTTCCTGTTCCTCGGCGTGGTGATGCTCTTCTTATTGGTGGTGGGCCTCATTATGGCCGCTATCTTTTCCGCGGTCCTTGCTCCGGTTAAAGACCTCATTTTCGACTCAGGCGCGCAGACTGTTCTTTTCTGGCCCGCCGTGGCACTGCTGATCGGCATTCCCATTCTCGCGCTGGTACTGTTCCTGGTGCGCAAAATGACTGGTATCAAACAAACGAATAAATACGCAGGTTACACCCTGGGCTTCTTTTGGATCCTGGGTCTTGTTTTCGCCGTATGGCTGACCGTTTCCGTCACAAAAGATTTCACCGGCGCCAAGCGTTATGTGAAGGAAGATGTGTTCATCACCCAGCCTTCCAGCGGCCGGCTGGTGATCCGCAAGGCGGAAGATATGCTGGTAATAGACGAGATGAACATCTTCGATGGTCTCCGGGTTGTGGACGATACCGCCATCATCGGCGACATCAGGATGTTTTTCCGCGAAAGCCCAACAGATAGCTTCTCTGTGGAGGTAAAAAAAGCCTCCCATGGCCGGACTTCCAGTCAGGCGGCTATGCTGGCCAATGAGATCAGCTACAAGATCCACCAGAAAGATTCCGTGCTGCTGGTCCCCGGAGGCTTCTCCATCCCCCGCCATTCCCTCTACCGCAACCAGGAAGTGGAGATCTACGTGTATGTGCCGAAAGGCCGCAAAGTGACCGTGGACCGCGATGTACGCCGCATCATCAACGACTGGGGCCACAAATGGTGGAGGAACCACGATTACGACTGGAATGAAGAGCGCGTGATCGAAATACAGATGAACGAGAACGGCTGGGAGCCTGAAGTGAGGGAAGACCCGGCGCAGCGCGGAACGGATTCGGTATACCAGAACTACCGCTACCAGGGCCCCCGCGGAAACGCTGCGCCTGCGAAAGAAGCGCCGAAAGAGAATACCACGCCTGTGGAAGACAGCAAACAAAAAGATTCAGGCGCGGTGAAAAATAAGCGGAGCACGGCAATAGGACTACTGACCCTTGTTTTCAGCAACGCTTTTACCAGATAACCTGACAAAATTTCGTCACAATAAGTTTAGTTTCACAATATTCTGATAAAACCGCGGTATCCACCGCGGTTTTTTGCTTTAAGAGGCCCGTTTCCCCTGTATTTCCGTTAAAAATGCCGCCGTTCCTCCATTTTTCCCGATCCGATCATTCCCCTCGCTATTTAATTGCTAGTTTTGCGTATTCAAAAATTGAAGGATCAGATAAGGATGAAGGTACCAATAAACATTGCGCTGGTCGGCAACCCGAACAGCGGAAAGAGCTCTCTCTTTAATGCGCTGACAGGATTAAACCAGAAGGTTAGTAATTTCCCGGGGGTAACGGTGGATAAAAAGACCGGTATTGCCCGCATTGCTCCCCTGCTGAATGCCAATATCATCGACCTGCCCGGTACCTACAGCCTGTATCCCAAGAGCGCGGATGAATTCGTGACCTACGACGTGCTGCTGAACCCCAATGGGGAAGACCGGCCGGATATGATCCTCATTATCGCTGATGCTTCCAACCTCAAACGCAACCTCCTTTTCTGCTCCCAGATCATAGACCTGAAAATGCCAGTGATCATTGGTCTTACCATGATGGACCTGGCGAAAAAGAAAGGCATAGAAATAGACCTCGCCGGCCTGGAACGTGAGCTGGGCGTGCCTGTGGTGGCTATCAACCCGAGGAAGAACAAAGGCCTTCCCGCCCTCAAAAAAAATATTGAGCTGATCGCGCAGGAAAAATTCGGCGCCCCGGCCCGCGATTTCATTGACAATCACCAGCTGGCCCCCGCCGTGATCGAAGGCGTGAAACAAAGCATCCATGGCATCAGCGATTACGCCGCCCTGCACGTGGCCGTGAACCACGACGAGCTGGAATTCCTTGACAAAGCCGGCCAGCAATCCATCCGCGCCCTCCAGCAGCAGCATCATTTCAACAAGACCAAAGTGCAGGCGGAAGAGATCATGCAGCGCTACGCCCGCATCAAACATATAATGAACAGCACCGTGGTGGAAACCGACCCCCTGCAGCAGCAACTGCAAACGGAGCGGATAGACAACCTGCTGCTACACCGGTTCTGGGGTTACCTGATCCTGCTGGTAGTGCTCTTCCTGCTGTTCCAGAGCATTTTCTGGATCGCCAGCTACCCGATGGATCTCATAGAAGCCGGTTTCGGCTCGCTGAGCGGCTGGGTATCCGGCATCCTGCCAGAGAATAACTTCAGCGACCTGCTGGTAAACGGCGTCATAGCCGGTTTGGGTGGTATCGCCGTTTTTATCCCGCAGATCATGATCCTTTTCGGGCTCATAACGGTGCTGGAAGATACCGGCTACATGGCCCGCATCAGCTTCCTGACGGACCGGCTGATGCGCCAGGTGGGCCTCAACGGCAAATCCGTGATGCCGCTCATCAGCGGTGTGGCCTGCGCAGTGCCTGCCATCATGGCCGCGAGGAACATTGAGAACCGGAAAGAAAGGCTGATCACCATCATGATCACGCCCCTCATGAGCTGTTCCGCCCGCCTGCCCATTTACACGATCATGATCGCGCTGGTAATACCGGACAAGCCGGTGCTGGGTTTCCTGAGCCTGCCAGGCCTCGTGATGATGGGGCTTTACCTGCTTGGGTTCTTCATGGCCATCCTGGTGGCGGCTGTCATGAAATTATTTATTAAGATCAGGGAGAAAAGTTATTTCATCATGGAACTGCCCGTTTACCGCGCGCCCCGCTGGAAAAACGTAGGTACCACCATGGTGGAAAAAGCGAAAATATTCGTGATGGACGCAGGGAAGGTGATCATGATCATTTCCATCATCCTCTGGTTCCTCGCCTCATACGGGCCCTCCAAACCCATGCAGACCGTGCATGCGAAATACGAGCAGCTGCAGTCGCAAACCACAGACAGCGCGCAGCTGGCGGAGCTCGACCACCAGTTCCAGTCCGAGAAGCTGGCCAATTCTTACGCAGGTATCCTCGGCCATGCCATAGAGCCCGCCGTAAGGCCGCTCGGCTTCGACTGGAAGATAGGCATTGCGCTGATCACGTCCTTCGCGGCGCGGGAAGTGTTTGTAGGCACCATGGCCACGCTTTACAGCGTGGGCGAAGCCGATGAAACAGACGCTACCCTCCGTGAAAAAATGGCTTCCGCCACGCGGATAGATGGAACGCCGGTATACACGCTGGCCACGGGATTGTCGCTGATGATATTCTACGCCTTTGCCATGCAATGTATGAGCACGCTGGCCATCGTGAAGCGGGAAACGAAGAGCTGGAAATATCCCATCATCCAGTTCGTGTACATGACCGCGATTGCCTACGTCTGCAGCTGGATCGTGTTCCAGATTTTTCAATAGCTTTATTGCATAATGATATGGAACCGTTCCGAAAGCTTCCGGAACGGTTTTTTTTGTGGATCGCGATCAGCCCGGAAGTGGTATTTTTGAGAAAATAACCCGGCATTATGAGACACATCCTTCCCATTTTAGCTATCCTGTTTTCCCTCAACGCCCATGCACAGATAGATTCAGCGCAGCTGATGAAAGACGTGAAAACCCTTTCCGCAGACAAAATGGAAGGCCGCAAAACCGGCACCAGAGGCAACCGCATGGCGCAGTTCTACCTGCTCGACAGGCTGAAGCAGCTGAAGCTCAGCCAGTTCAACAACACTTTCGAACAGTCTTTTTATTTCGGGCAGCCGCAGATCATGGGCACCAATCTTTACGGGTATATTCCCGGGCGGGTGGACAGCTTCATTGTGATCTCCGCGCATTACGATCATGTGGGGATCAGCAAAAACGCGGGAGGCGCGGACAGTATCTTCAACGGCGCGGACGATAACGCTTCCGGCGTGGCAACGCTGCTGGCCATCGCGAAATATTTTAAGGAACATCCGCCGAAATACCAGCTCATATTCGCCGCGTTTGATGCCGAAGAGCTGGGGCTGCAGGGCGCCAAAGCATTCGTTGCCCGCCTGCCTGTCCCTGCCGGTAAGATCATCCTGAACATCAATATGGACATGGTAAGCCACAACGATAAAAACGAATTATACGTTTGCGGCACCACGCCGTATCCCTCGCTGAAAGCGCCTGTGAGCGCAGCGGCGGTCCGCAGCAGGGTGAGCCTGCCCTTCGGGCACGACAAACCCACGGACGGCAGCCAGAACTGGACCTCGCAAAGCGATCACTACGAATTTCATAAAGTGAAGATTCCCTTCCTGTATTTCGGCGTGGAAGATCATGCGGACTATCACAAAGTGACGGATGAATTTGAAAAGATCAACCCTTCCTTCTTCTATCGCGCGGCAGGCGCCGTACTGGAGGTGGTAAAAGAATTCAATAAGTAGGCGGCAGCATGGGCGGCTCCACGCCCAGTTCCTTCAGTCCGTTGCGGATGCGTTGCGCCCAAACCTGCTGTGAGCTTGTGTTTGGGCCATACACGGCATTGTCGTAGTCTTCCTGCATGCGGTTCATTTCCCTGAAAGATTCAAGGTATTCGTATTGGATGCGGCTGTCGTGATCATCGATAGTAAGCGGCATGGCAAGCACTTTGCGCCGGAAACGTTCGGAAACGAGGCGTGTGATATCAAAATGAAGCTGCTCGTGCTCCAGCACATGGCGGCTGGGCGGCATGCTCCGGCTCCAGGAGGAGCTTTTTACCCAGAAGACCTGTAAAACCAGCCGTATCTCCAGCGTGTCGCGGTACTGGCGGGTGCTTCCATCGAATGCAAAGCTGGTGAAGCTGACGGCCTCGCTCTTGCCCGAAGCGCTGCTTCTGCCGAGGAAATCGCCGGGGATAATGTGGCGCTGGTGATAAAAAAGGGTGTCTGACGAAGGGTCTTCCGGCCGGTTTTCGGAAACAAACACCACTTTGATGATAGGTTCTTTGCGCAGGGGCGGGCCGGGTTGCGGCGAAGATGCTTGATAATCCGGCAGGATGTTTTTTAAGATGGGCAAAACCTTTTCCCCGCCCGTTACCTGCGGGTTCAGCGGCCCGGCGAGGCAGCAGCAAACCAGTGCAATGGCAGTTGTGATCATGCTGTATTAAAGATCGGAAATGTGCCGCAAGCTCCGCAAAAAAGTTTGTTAAAATCCGCAGTGGGTGCAGGAATCCTGAATTGGGCGAACGGCTAAAATTCAGTAATTTACAGGATTACCAAAACAATCATTCCATGTACGGAGGTGGATATATCTTTGACGAGCCGAACAAACGGCAGTTGAACGAAGAACAATTGCACGATGATCCGGAAAAGCTCGCCGAATTTGAAGCCCGCATTACCCGGGGAGAAAAGATAGAACCGGGGGACTGGATGCCGTCTGAATACCGCAGGCAGCTTATCCGGCTGATAGAACAGCATGCCCATTCCGAAATTATCGGCGCGCTGCCCGAAGGCACCTGGATCACCCGGGCGCCCGGCTTCAAACGTAAGCTCGCCCTTATCGCCAAAGTGCAGGACGAGATCGGCCACGGTCAGCTGCTTTACAATGCCGCCGAAACCCTCGGCAAAAGCCGCGAAGCCATGATCAACGATCTGCTGAGCGGTAAATCCAAATATTCCAACGTATTCAATTATCCTGCTGAAACCTGGGCGGACGTTACGGTGATCGGCTTCCTGATAGACGCCGCCGCCATAGTGAACCAGGTGGCCAATGCCAAAGGCTCCTACGGCCCCTACTGCCGCGCCCTGGAAAGGATCTGCTACGAAGAAAGCTTCCATCTGAAACAAGGCCACGACGCATTTATTGAACTCGCTACCGGCACGCCCGCGCAGCGCGCCATGGTGCAGGATGCGCTCAACCGCTGGTGGCAGCCCATTATGCACTTTTTCGGCCCGCCGGACAAAGCGTCCGTGCACAGCGAAAAGCTGATGCAATGGAAAGTGAAAATGGCCAGCAACGACGATATGCGCAACCAGTTCCTGGACACCTATGTGCCCAAGATCTGGGATCTCGGACTTACCCTGCCGGACGAGAACCTGGTAAAAGACCCGGCCACCGGCAAATGGTCTTATTCCGACCCGGACTGGGATCTGTTCAAAAAGGTCATCAACGGCGGCGGCCCCTGCAACAAAGAAAGGCTCGACGTGCGGAAATGGGCGGAAGAGCACGGCCGCTGGGTGCGCAAGGCTTTAATGAACCCGACAGAAAAAACAACCGCCCCGGTTGCATAAAGATACAAGCATGGACAACCAATCATTAGACCCGCGCGTAAAACGCCTGAAACTCAATAGCGGCGGGGAGCCCGTTACCGTACAGGAAGGAGAGAACTGGAATGTTTTTGAAGTTTTCCACCAGGAAAAACGCGGCGCCCATCACGAACACGTAGGCTGTGTGCATGCTCCGAACGCCCAGCTGGCGCTCGTTTTCGCGAAAGAACAATTTGCCCGCCGCAAAAAATGCGTGAACCTCTGGGTAGTGCGCAGCGCGGATATCCTTTCTTTCGATACAGAAGACGAGGACATGTTCGCCAACAACCTCGAAAAAACTTACCGCGACGCCAGCGGCTTTAAGGTTATGGAGAAGATCAACAAGTTTAAAAAATCCGCGAATGACAAGGAATGAAGCCATCGGTTACCTGCTTACCGCCATGGCAGACGATGCCCTGGTTCAGGGTCACCGCAACTCGGAATGGACCGGCCTCGGCCCGATCATGGAAGAAGACATCGCATTTTCTTCCATGGCGCAGGACAAAATAGGCCACGCCTGGGCGCTTTACCGCATCCTGCACGAAAACCTCCAGGGCACGGAGCCGGACCGCTTCGCGTTTCTCCGGGGGGAGAAAGCATACAAATGCTGCCACCTCGTGGAAATGCCCAACGGCGAATACGATTTCAGTCTCATGCGGCATTTCCTGTTCGACCATGCGGAGGCCATCCGCTGGGAACAGCTGCAGCAAAGCTCCTTTGAGCCGCTGGTTCCGCTGGCGCGCAAGCTGAAAGGCGAGATAAAATACCATACCCTTCACGCCAACGCCTGGATCACGCAGCTGTGCCGGGCGGGGGAAGAAAGTTACGCCCGCATGCAGAGCGCACTCAATACCTGTTTCCCGCTGGCGCTGGGTATTTTTGAGCCTGCCCCGGAAGCGGAACAATTGCTGATGGCGGAAAAAATTTACGCCGGTGAAGCCGCGCTGAAAGAACAATGGATGGACAGGATCTACAACATCCTGGCGGTAGCCGGCCTGAACCTGCCCGATGAAAAAGCTGTAACGCCCGCGTATGGCGGCCGTAAGGGATATCATACAGAATATCTCCAGCCGCTGCTGGATGAAATGGGATACGTTTTCAGGATGGACCCGGAAGCGGTCTGGTAACCAATGCATATGACGATAACGGAAGACAGGATATACAAAGCCCTGGAACAGGTGATGGACCCGGAGATCCCGGTGCTGAACGTGCTGGACCTGGGCATGATCACCCACGTGGAGATCACCGGAAACGGGGCCGTGCTCATTAAAATGATCCCCACTTTTTCCGCCTGCCCCGCCGTGGAGCTGATCCGCAACAACATCCGCAGCACGGTGGAAAAAGAGCTGGGCGCCAGCGTGACCGTGGAAATAGACAAAAACGCGAACTGGAACAGCAACCGTATGGCGGAAAGCGCGAAAGAAAAGCTGAAGAACTTCGGGATAGCGCCGCCGCAGATCCATAACGGTGAAGCCTACGCGGAAATACTCATGCACACCGCCTGCCCGCATTGCAACAGCGAAAACACTTACCTGCGCTCGCCTTTCGGGAGCACGCTGTGCCGGGCCATCCACTACTGCCGTGAATGCGGGCACGTGTTCGAACACTTCAAACCGTTGGAGTGAGCGGACAATTTTAGGTATATTGCCACCATGAAAATCGGTTTATACTTCGGATCATTTAATCCTATCCATACCGGGCATATGATCATCGCCAATTTTATGGCTTATCATACCGACCTCGATAAGGTTTGGCTGGTGGTTTCGCCCCATAACCCGCTGAAAGCCTCCTCCAGCCTGCTCAACGAACATCACCGCCTGCACCTGGCCGAAATGGCCATACAAGACGAGCCCCGCCTGCGCGTGAGCAATATCGAGTTTTCCCTCCCCCGCCCTTCCTTCACCATCGATACCCTTACCTACCTGACCGAAAAATTTCCCACGCAGGAATTTGTGGTGATCATGGGCAGCGACAGCTTCCAGAACATTCCCCGCTGGAAGAACTACCGCCAGCTGCTGGACAACTATGAAATATACGTGTACAACCGCCCGGAGCACCCGGTAACGGACACTTTCGGGGCAAAGGTCACTATAGTGGACGCACCCATGCTGGACATTTCTTCCAGCAACATCCGCAAATGGATACAGGAAGGCAAAAGCATCCGCTACATGGTGCCCGATGCCGTTTGGAGGTACATCAATGAAAATAATTATTACAAAGGCTGATCAACAATCTGTGGAGTTATTCCCCCGTTTTTTTCATCTGTTTTTCTTTGGTGTGAGCGGTTTTCACCACCTTCACCTCGCGTTTTTTCACAAGGTATTCATTGGAGTAGATCTTTAGCAGCACGATGAAAAGCGATATGAGCAGCGGCCCGAAGATCAGGCCGATAAAGCCGAACAGGCTCACGCCGATGATCACGCCAAAAATGGTGATCAGCGGGTGCACGTCCCCGATCTTGCGCGCCAGCATCATCCTGAAAATATTGTCGCTGGACCCCACGACGCCGAAGCCGTAGGCCAGCACGGCGATGCCCTGCCAGGTTTGCCCGGCAGACAGCATGTACAGGCCCATCGGCACGTACACAGCGGCCGCGCCGATAATAGGCAGCATGGCCGTAAAAGAAGTGACCACGAACCAGAACACCGGTTCCGGCACGCCGAATATCAGGTAGCCAACGAGCGATATCACGCCCTGGATAAGGGCTATGAGCGGTATGCCGATGGCGTTGCTCACCACCATGTTCTTCATTTCGGCGCCCAGCAGCTCCACGTTCTCGTCTTTCAGCGGGATGTATTCATACAGCGCTTCCTCCATTTCCCGCGCGTTCACCAGCATGAAATACAGTATAAAATACATGATCGCTACGGCGGTGAGGGTGTTGAAAGTGGCGCCCACAAAGCCCGGCAGCACATTGGTGATGTATTCCTGGATCTTTTGCAGCCGCGCTTCCGTCATCAGGTTGAAGCCTGTGCTTTGCTGCAACTGCTGGTTTATTTTTTCAAGCCCTTTGATCAGCTCCGAAGAATGGTTGATGGCGTAGGCCACCTTGGCAGTGAGCATATTCACCAGCAGCCCGAAGGGCAGGAGGATAATGAGGAAAGACAGGATCATGATGGTAGCCGCGGCCCAGTTCTTTCGCCATTTGCGGACCTCCACCAGCCTGAACATATATTTGCGGGACAACACATAAAAGGTGACCGCGCCGAGGAACCCCGGTAAAAAGGCATACAGCTCCTTGAAGAGGATAATGGCCAGGAAGGCCAGGATCAGGAGAAAAATGATCTGCTTTAAACGTTCATTGTCGAGATGGCTCATAGTTTGGTTGCTGGGTGTAATATAATTTACAGGATTTTAGGATGATCACAAAGTTTGCCAGATTTAGCAAAAGGGCCAATAATGTTGTTTTTGTGTTTTATCCGGGGAGTTGAACAATTGTGGAACAAAGTTTGTAACCATAATTGTGGAGTTGAATGGGCACCCCGTACTCCCTGAAACCCGATTTCTTTTCACTTTATTAAAACTCTTGATTATGAGCAGAAGTTCAAAAGCGGTGGTATCTTTTATTGTAGGAGCCGCTGTAGGCGTAGCCGTGGGTTATTTCCTGAATTCCGACAAAAAGGAAGAGCTGGTTGGAAAGCTGAAATTCCAGACGGACAAACTGAAGGATAAGTTCCGTGCAAAAAAGCAACAGTTCGAAGATGCTATGGAAAATGAATTAACTTGATATCCATTTCAGCATCTTAAAATCATTATGCATGGAAGATAACTTTTCCAATTACTTTACGGAAACAGGCAAGGTAGCCAGGGAATACCTGGAAACCCGGCTGGACCTTATCAAATTGCAGGCAGCGGGAAAGCTGTCGAAAGCGTTGGGCTTATTCTTTTCGCTGATCATGGCTTTCCTGCTGTTCTTTTTTGTGGTCGTGTTCCTCGGCATGGTGCTTGGTTTCTGGATAGGAGAACAAACGGGCAGTATGACCCTCGGGTTTTCCTGTGCCGCCGGTTTCTTTATCGTGCTGCTGCTGGTGATGATCTTTTTCCGGAAGGGGCTCATCCAGCGCCCGCTGGCGAATATGCTCGCGGTCGAGCTGGTGGAGGAAATAGAGGAGATGGAAGAAAAGATCGACGAGCGCAGGGAAGAAAAAAGAAAAGCATCCAATGACTAAATTTTACCTTCCTACACATGGCGAAAGTTAAAGTCAAGAACCTGGCAATGCTGGATCATGAGATCGCGCGGCTCCAGCAAAAAAGCCGCCGGCTGGAAAATCAGCTGGGCAGCCGCATAGACCATCTTAAAGGGAATTACAAAAAGATGGCGGTCAATTCCGTAGTGCCGGGCATTGCGAACAGCGGCGCCATGGGCTTCCTCGGCGGAATGGCCAAAACCCTCTGGCAGAGCGGTTCCGCAAAATCGGTGCTCACCAAGGCCGCGCTCACCGCGCTGGAATTCGTTGCGGTGCGCTTCGGCATCAAACTGTTCAATAATATCAAGAACAAGCGGCACCGCCGCAAAGCGGAAGCCAATAAAACGAAAACAAGTCCCGAAGAATAGCCCTATCCCCACACTTTCGTACCCTCGCTGCAGTTAGCGCAGATATCGATATGCTTGCGCCCCTTGATGATCTGGGAGCGGAAGCGCACGTAGTTATCATTATGCCACAGCGTTTTGAAGCTGGATTCCTTCAGGTTGCCGAGGCGGTGCGTAGCATCTTTATCAAAACAACAAGGCACCACGAGCCCGTCCCAGGTGATCACCGGTGAATGCCAGAGCCGCCAGCAGTGGTCGCTGAGCCTGTTTTTGATGGAATAAGTGCCGTCGTCGTTCTTATGGTAACGGGAATATTTGTCGATAGTGGGTATCAGGCGGTTGCCTTCCTCGTAATCGTATACCTGCGCAGTTTTAAAACGCACTTCATCCACCCCGATCTCCGCTGCCAGCTTTTTGATGTCCTCTATCTGGTGCTCGTTCGGCTTCACGACCAGGAACTGGAAGAAAACGAAGGGTTTCTTTGAATTCAGTTCTTTTTTCCATTTCACGATATTCTTTGCCCCGGCGATCACTTTGTCCAGATGCCCGCCCACGCGGTATTGCGTGTACACGTCCTGCGTGGTGCCGTCTATGGAAATGATCAGCCTGTCAAGCCCGCTTTCCACGGTTTTACGTGCATTCGCGTCCGTTAGGTAATGGGCGTTGGTGGAGGTGGCGGTGTAAATGCCCTTGGAGGAAGCGTACTTCACCATGTCCAGGAAAGCGGTGTTGAGGTAAGGCTCGCCCTGGAAATAAAAGATGAGGTACAGCAGCTCTTTATGCAGCTCGTCGATGGTTTTGCGGAAGAATTCATTCTCCAGCATGCCCGTTGGCCTGGTGAACGCCCTCAGCCCGCTCGGGCATTCGGGGCAGCGCAGGTTGCAGGATGTGGTGGGCTCAAAGGAGATGGAAATGGGCAATCCCCATTGAATGGGTTTTTTCCGCCATTTGCTCCAGTAGTAGCTTCCCAGCACCTTTCCCGCGTTCCAGCCGCGGCGCAGCGTGAATTTGGAAAGGAAGTTCAATGCATCATTCAGGTTCGGTTTCGGCATAAATCGGGCCTCTTTAGGATCATAAATTTACGACAACAATATGGCCTTTCATGCACAGCACAAAAAATTGCCCTATACTTGCTGTTGATTTTTAAGGAGAACAGAAAAGCTCAACACCACCGTGGCAAGAACCAAACGCGTACGCCGCCCCCTTATTTTCCTCTTTTTTATGCTGATAGCAGCCGCAATTGCCGGTGCATGGTGGCTTTTGCGGAATAAGGAGCCGCTTGAATTTGTGCGGTACGAGGAATTCGGGATAGATATCCCCGTTAATTATTCCATTCACGGCATAGACATCTCCAAGTTCCAGGGGAATGTGAACTGGATGGCCGTGCGGCAAATGCAGGTGGAAAAAATCAAGATCAGCTTCGCTTTTATCAAAGCGACCGAAGGGATCAGCCGACAGGATGCCACGTTCAAACGCAACTGGGAAAAGGCCAAAGCCGCCGGGATTATCCGCGGGGCGTATCATTTCTTCTATTCTACCCGCGACCCGCTGAAGCAGGCGATCAACTTCAGGAACGTGGTACAGCTGGAATCCGGCGACCTGCCGCCGGTGCTGGATATTGAAGTGCACAACAACCAGCCGCCCGCCGTGATCCGCAGCACCGCCCGCATCTGGCTGGAAGAACTGGAAAAGGCCTACGGCGTGAAACCCATCATCTACACCAATATTCATTTCTACGAAACCTACCTCGGGAAAGAATTCGACGAATACCCGCTCTGGGTGGCGCATTATTACCAGAAAGACAAGCCGAGGAGCGCCCGCAACTGGATGTTCTGGCAGCACAGCGACATCGGCCGGGTGAACGGAATCCGCACCACGGTTGATTTTAATGTGTTCCGCGGCGACAGTTCGGAGCTGGTGAATCTTTGTATTCCGTAACTTTAACTATGGACGAACAGAAAGACCAGGACGAAAGTAAAGACCAGTTTGACTGGCAGCTGATGCAGTTTTTCACGAAGATCATCCGCACCGTGTTCATCGGCATGTTCTGGATGCTGATCAATATTTTCTTTGGACTATACCTGGGGTTTGGGGTTCCTGAGGAATCTACCCCGCTCAGGATGACCATTTTTTATGGCTGGTTCGTGCTGAGCCTCGGGGCTTACATCTATTTCCTTTGGCGGGTATGGCGGAGGAAGATGCCCCCGCCATGAGCAGCATTGTTTATTTTGAAGTGCCGAAAACCTGCGTCCACAGGTTATCTGCGCGGCCTACTCCCATTTCCTGGAAGCCTGCGTTCATGATATTCTTACAATGGCCTTCGCTTCCCAGCCAACCGCTGATCACCGTTTCTTCTTTGGAAGGCCCGCTGGCAATGTTCTCTCCCATCAGTGAATAACTGAACCCGGCCGCTTTGATGCGGGATTGCGGGGTGGAGCCTGAAGGACTGTTATGCGCAAAGTATTTTTTGGCTTTCATATCCACGCTGTGCTTAACGGCAGCCAGCTCCAGCAGTACGTTCCATTTAACGGGGGCAACGGGCGGCATCCAGGTGCCATTGCAGTTGCAGCCTTTGGCGCGTACATTATTCACCAGTTCCAGCAGCAGGTTCTTGTTCACATTATTTTCCACCACATCCACAGAGCCGGGATTAGTAATTTCTTCCTCTTTGTCTTCAGGCTGCACGAGGTCTTCTTTACCGCAAGACGCCAGAAACAAGCTGATAGTTACTAATAAGGGTACAAAACGAACAAATTTTAATGACATTATTTCCCAGTTAATTATAAAACAATAGGTACTGGGTTCTTAATAGGAAGGAGGTTAAAGCACGTTGGCTTTTTCAGAGGAAAGGGTTAAGAGTTATTCTGGAACCAAAGGTAAAGCGTACTCCCCGAAAACAAGCATGGGGCTTGCAAAAAATATGTTAACGAAAATAACAAATTAAAGATCAATATAGTATGATCCTTCGTTTGTCATGCTGCTGCGGAAATAATGCAGGCGGGGCTAGTGGCCTGGTTTTGGACTGGCCATTTCCTGGCTCCAGAAGTTGCCGGCCTTTGCCACGCCCATTTCAGTGAATTTGCTGCTCATCAGTACCTTGCAATGGACAACGCTTTTGGTGAAGCCTTCAACCAGGGTCTTTTCAGTGAGTATGCCCAGCGCAATGTTCTCACCCCAGGCCAGCCAGGGATAGCCCATGCGGCTGATGCGTTTGCCGGCGGTATTGCCCAGGAGGTCGTTGTGGGAGAAGTATTTATTTTTGTCCATATCCTGGCTGTGCAGGTATGCGGCGCGTTCCAGCGCTTTATTCCAGCGGATGGGCGGCGCCGGGGCCATGAACGTGTCTCCGCACTGGCAGCCTTTGGCCCGCACGTCGTTCACGAGAGATAGCAGCAGGGCGGCATCAACCGGGTTGTTCATTACGAACGTGGTATCACCAATGGGTTCAGGCGGAGGCGCTGTGTAAACGGTTAATGGTTCTTTGTTGCAGGCTACGCACATAAGTAGCCATATGCATACGGCGGCCCCTGTTGCGGGACGTACGAATCGCAAGATCATTGTCTTTTAATGATTAAAGCGTGAACAATAAAGTCGGCTTTCGGAAGGCTACGGGTAAAATCAGGATCTGGGGCAGGATGATCTTTTAATGGCGATCATAAGTATGGCAGGAACGCTGCAAAGGTATTCACCAATCCCGGATTCTGCTCCTTCCGTTATGCAAAATTCCTGTTAACGTATTGAACGTTAATGAATTGTAAATCGTTTTCACAGGCGCCGGAAGTAAAATCGATATAATCGGCATAGGCTAAAATCGCCGCTTCCGGCAATAAGACTTTTGATAATAAATCAAATATATAAATTATTGATATAATGTAAAAATTTATATGTCATGCGAAAGTAGAGATTTCAGGCAGGGGAATTCCGTTCTTCAGAACATTGGTCGTATTTTTATTCGCCGTTATATTATTTAAAAACAATATTAATGAAATCAACTGTTACTGTCCTTCCTGTGAGCACATGGTTGTTCCCGTTGTTGTTAATAATTGCTTCATGCGGGCAGTCCGCCCCTGCAAAAGTATCCGCGCAACAGCCGGAACCTTTGGTTGACACGTTCGTCTTAACAAAAGACTCCGTGCTCAATGAGGTCCCAGAAGAGGATTTATGGGAGGAATGTTATCTGGTGGTGGCCGATACGGGAACGGATTATTACACGCTCCGTGGCATATTGGAAGATGTGAAACACATCACCGGGCAGGAGATAGACACTTTCGGCAGGTATTACAATGTGGAGAAAGACAGCCTGATACTCCCGGAAGACGATGCGGATGAGATGTGGGCGGGCGCTTATTTTCCCCGCCGCGAAATGACGCCGGCCGGAAGTATCGAATACCTGGACGCTTACCGGCGGAGAGATACTTCTTCCCGCATGCTAGCGGCTGTAGCAGGCCTGTTTGCAGAAAAAAGAGGAGCGGACTCAATGTTGGCGCTGATCCGCAAACAATACCAGGGCGCCTGGGTAATGAAAACCGAAGTGTATATGGGCTGCATGCATTAACCGCGCCGGATGAAGTTCCTGAAAAAGATATGGACCCGGCGCCGCGAAAAAACGCCGCTGCCCGCCCACCGCGACTTTTGCAAGTTCTTTGCGATGAATGAGGCAGGCGGTATGCCGCTGGAAAAATGGTACATCGGCAAGCTTCACCTGCCGGGAGGTTTTGTTGTAGCCTGCGATCCGCTGCTGGGCCTGCACAACGCATTCCCGTTCACGCGGAAAGTGCCGCCCGGCGAATACCCAGCCACCATGCTGCTGGCGCGGTCCGGCTTCCGCAGGCGCAATGCCTTGCTGCTGGTGAAATTTGCAGACCAGAAGCCGGTGAAGTTTGAGCTGGCTGTGCTCCCCGGCCAAAGCGACCGCCTGGCACACAGGCGCGGCAGCTTCTCCGGCTTCACGGCGGACGCGGGCATCGGCTGCATCTGCGATGCGCATACGCAGAAGCACTACAACAACTACCTGGAGCGTTTCTTTAAAGACAACCCGGGAGGAAATATTTACGATTCGCTTTTCACCAGGGCCTTCGCGCGGAAAGCGCGCGGGGAAGAACAACTCTGTTATAATTTTTACCTGCCCACCCACCCGCAGCTGAACGTGATCATGTTCCACACCGGGTATGGGGACGGCATTTACCCTGCTTACTGGGGCATTGCGGAAGACGGTTCGGTAAGCAGCCTCGTGATAGATTTCATAGTGCTATAAATTATTTTTTATGCCCGCTTTAAAACACTTAATCGCATTCGCGGCCAGCCTCATCAGCACGGTGGTTTTTTCCCAAAAGAAAGACCTGCGGGAAGGCGACATTATTTTCCAGACCAATATTTCCCCGCAATGCAAGGCCATTGAGCTGGCCACGCATTCCAAATTCAGCCACTGCGGCCTGCTCTTCATGGAAAACGGCCGCTGGATGGTGTTTGAAGCCGTGCAGCCCGTGAGCGTTACCACCTTCGAAGAGTGGACCATGCGCAACAACCGGCACTACGCAGTAAAGCGCCTCAAAGCCGATTCACTCATAACGCCGGACGTGATCACCAGCATGAAGGAAGAAGGAAAAAAATATCTCGGGAAGGACTATGACAGCTACTTTGGATGGTCAGACGAGCGGATATATTGCTCTGAACTGGTATGGAAGATCTATCATTCCACGACGGGCCTTGAAGTAGGGCAGCTTAAACCCATGCGCGAATATGATCTCAGCCATCCGCTTGTGAAAGCCACGATGAAAGAACGTTATGGCAATAATATTCCGCTGGACGAAAAAATGGTTTCGCCCGGCGTTATTTATGAAAGCCCTTTATTGATAACGGTTACAGAGCAATAATGGGCAGCCTCACACAATTGTTTTTGTCTTTCTTAAATGATGAGGGAATAATAATGGAGGATCAACACAAATGCTTTTCGTTTGTTATCCTGTAAAACGATCTCATGAAACAGCACCATATCCTGATGCTTGCGGGAGCGCTCGCCTTCGCGGCCTGCCGGAATAATCCGAAAGCCAATGCAACAGACAGCACGGAGGTAACGCAAACCTCGCCGCCGGAAGGTTATTACGAAGCCAGCCTGGCTGCAGCTTCCAGCCCTGGCAGGCACATCACGCTCAGCCTGCGCCCCACCAACGATGCGGAAATGACGACGGATTATATGAACGCCACTCCCGAAATAGTACAGATCGGCAACTGGACCTTGCAGGACAGCGGAAGGATATTCATGACCCTGGTAACCGTTGGCAGCGGCAACCCGGAGAAAGACACGCTCACTTTCCAGCAGGAAGGAGAAAGCCTCCGTTATACCGGCAGCGATTATGGTACGGACGGGCTTACGCTGGTGAGAAAAGAAAAACCCGCTCCCGGCAATAAGGAACTGATCGTATGGGTGAAAGGAGAAGAAGAATGCGACCGCGGCCCGGGTTTCGGCAAAACAAAATGTTACCAGGTGCAGTACGGCGATAAAATGATGGTGCCTGCAAATGAGCCATGGAACAAGCTGATGGAGCCCATTGAAGGGTTTACTTTCGAAAAGGGGAATATCTACAAGCTCAAAGTAAACCGCATCCCCCGCGATCCGAAGATCCAGGACATAGGCGCCTATGAATATAAGCTGGTGGAAGTGATGCAGAAAGAAAATGCAAAATGATCCGCTCCGCGCTGAAGATAATTTTCCTGAGGAAGGCCTGCCGCCTTCCTTTTTCATGTGCTTTCAGAAAGCTACTCGTGCCATAGGTGCTGGAATTCCGGTTTGTGGAAAAAGCCGAACCAGAAAGCAAATTCTTTGTTCTCTAACAGCCCCAGCTTAGAAACGACCGCATGCGCGAAAGCCGTACCGGCGGTGCCATTTGCAGTGATCACCTGGCCGGCCGTTACCGCCGGTTTGGCAACATAATTTGCTTCGCCTTTATATTCCGGAACCGCCTGTTTCAGCAAGCCAAGGTCGTTGCTGGTATGGGGAATATCGTCCAGGATGCCTTCGCTCGCAAGGTACAGTGTGGCATCGCAGATCGCGGCCAGCAGCTTGCCTTTGCGGAGGATGTCCACGATGAACGGGGAGATCTCGCGGTTCCTGCCTTCACCCCAGGCCGCGCCCCCGGGCAGTATCACGATGTCTGCAAGGTCTGCCTCCACTTCCTCCAGGGACAGCTGCGGGATGATCTGCAGGTTGGCGGCGGAAATAACAGCATTGCCGTCTATGGAGAAGGGGCGTACTTCATATGGGGAGAACTGTTGCAGGGCAGCGGCCGCCAGGGCTGGTTCCCAGTCTGAATAGCCGTTGAAGACGAACAGGTAGCAAACTTTGTTTTTCATGATCGGTGCGTTTAAAGGGTGACGGTACAAAGATCATGCAGGGGATTGACAGCGGTGTGTCAGCAGGAAACGGGGGCGGAAAATTTTTAACGGGAAGGAAATGAGGAAACTCATTGTCTATTTCGGCATAATGCGCTAACTTGCTCCCTGAAATATTTAAAAACTGTATATCATGCTGTTGAATGTATTACTCAACTCTACTTACGAGATCGGCAATAAGATCGGGCATTTCGGCGCCTGGTTCTGCATCATCATTTTCGGTGCAATGTTCCTTTACGCGATGGTGAAGTACGTAAAACGTTAATTCAAACCTACTCCAGATACGGGCTGTCCGGCTTTGCCGGGACGGCCTTTTTTTATGCCCTGAACTTTTTAGAAAGCCTCTGATACGGAAAGGTAAAACCCGCTCTGCCGCTTCTCTCCCGGTCTTTTTTCACCCCAGCCGTAATCCAGCCTTATAGTGAGGCGGGTATGTTTGTCGTAAAAATAACGGACACCCAGGCCGTAGTTGGGTTTCAGCCGGTCCAGCGCAAAATCGCGGTTGGCAAATACGGTGCCTGTGCCGGCGAAGGCCGCCAGGGCAAAGGTGGGCTGCATGTCTATGAACCACATATTGATACGCATCTTCGGATCGAAGTAATAGCGGTATTCCGCCTGGGCGGCGAGGTAATTCTGATCACGGTAGCGGCCGGTATAGTACCCGCGCATGATATTGTCGTTGCCCATCTCTGGCAGCAGGTAGAACGGCAGGGTTTTTCCCTGCAACGACTGCCCGTAGCCGTTCAGGCCCAGCGTGCTGCGTTGTGAAATGCGAAAAAATTTGCTGGCCTTTGCTTCCACGCGCCACAAAGGATGTTTGCTCAGGAACTGCGGGGCGTAAGCCACGGTCAGGCGGGCGTAAGTGCCCAGGGTGCAGTAGTTCTGGTTATCGCGGTTGTCGTAAATGGCAGTAACGCCCAGGAAGGTGGCATAGCCGCCGTCTTTATCCACGAGGTTTTCAGTAGGATAAATGCCTTTATTTTCGTCCTGCGTGAACACATCGTGCTGGTAAGTGACGGACAGCCCCGCGTAAAAGTGGCTGGTGATACGTCTTTCGGCCTCCGCCAGTAATTTATAACGCTGATTGCCTATGAGGGAACGGTCTGCATAATGCGTGGTATCGCCCAGGCCGTAGAAATAGACCGGGAAATCGTGGTAGCGGATATTGGTTTTGATATGCCAGTCATTGTTCCTCGTCCAGTTGTCCGTACGCAGGTCTATCTTGAACTGCTTGTTGGTGGTGAAGGTGGCGAGCAGGCTGGCGGTGGAGTTGCGGGTAAAGGGCGACGGGTTCTTTTTGTCGCCGTAGTAGGAGTAAAGCGCCGCCACGCCCAGTTCCAGGCCTTTTTCCGGGGAAAAACCGAGAACAGGCAAAGGAAAGAAGCTGTTTTTTCTATGGGCAAGGAGTGAATCCTGCGCCTTTAAACCAGAGCTTGCCAACACGCACAATGATAGAGCTGATAAAGCTTTCCGCATAGGGGCGCAATATGCGAAAAATATTCCGACCGGCAATGTACTGCGTTATTGTGCTGTTTACCGCTTTTTAACCTAAATGTTTGTTAAAATAGCATTAGTTAGGGAGATGTGATTTCCGCCCGCGGATGAAGCCTGCGGTAATGTTGACAATAAAAGCGATCTGTCCCGCAAAAAATGTGATCAGAAATAACCAGAGTACTACCACTGAAAGCTCATTGGCAAAAGCAGGCGACAAGGAATAATAGAATAAAAATGCTGAAACGGCTGCCGCCAGGGAGCAGGAAACATGAATGCGCTGCAACACCGGCCATTGCCTGAAATCAGCCGCCAGTGCGTAAATCAGCGCTTCGAAGATGAACAGGAGGCTGACGGCCACGGCCGGCCTGAACGCGCTCAGAAAAAGACTTTCCCCGAAGAGTTCGTCGAGAATGCCCGCTGCAAGCAAAGCCGATCCGATAGCCAGTATCTGGATGGCGGCAACGGAGGAAGGTTTTCCCAATGATTCGCTATGATGAGGTCCCTTCCTGCCGCGGCGGAAGCCGGTTATCAGGTTCGCAATAAAAGCGAACTGCCCGATGATAAAGACCAGCCTGGCGATGAGCATTGTGACATCAAACAGTTTCCCGCTCGGGTCAAGCTGGTTGTCGCCATAATCGACATAGCGGCGGGGCATGGAAGGCTGTATGTACAGGAAAAAAATAACAGGCAGGAAAACCATGCTGATCACATGCAGTACCTGCAACCAGCGCAACTGCCGGAACCGTCGTGTGATGGCATATAAAAAACCTTCCAGCCCGATGAACGCACCCAGTTCCAGGGGTGTTTTCATTTCCTCAATGATGGTCCAGGTATCGCCCGTGTGAATGACCTGCGCTGAATTAAAGACTATAAGCGTTCCCACCAGGAATGTCAGGATGGCGATGAGGTACAGCTGGATGTCTGGTCGGGAGAGGTATTTCATTTGATATCAGATTTATTTCGAAAATGATGTAATCCTCACCTGGGCCCGCTTTTCCTGCCCCGGTAAAACCCGGCAATAATGTTCACCAGAAATCCAACCTGCCCGGCCAGGAAAACCAATACAGTAAAGACCAGCAAAGGCCCGGATACCTGCAGCATGCTAAAGCCGCCCAGGTCATAGTATATCCGCGGCGTACCTGGTTCGGTGTTAAAAGAGCCGCCGAAATAACTGTAAAAGCCAAACGAAATGGCTACCCAAACCAGACTAGCCACATGCAGGATATGCAGCCATCGCCATTGCCTGAACTTCGCCGTGAGCGTATAGATACCGGCCTCCGGCATAACCAGGAAAGCAAAAATAACAGCGAGAGAAAAAAGGCTGAGCACATAATAGGTGTCGTGCAGATGAACGTCTACCGCGTAATGCTTTGCAACAGCACCCGCTGCCAGGCAGCACAATACGATCAGGACAAGCTGTATGTCGGGGCGGGATAAGAATCGTTTCACAGGGGGAGATTTTATAGTACAGCTAATTTACGGATTTCCTCAAACCGCTGGTCTTTTACTACTTTCCCGTTCTCAAACACGGTCTGCAACAAATCTTCCGCATCGGGCCTTTCCCCGGCCGGCAGGGTTTTGAATCCATCCGTATCCTTTACCAGCTTAAGTTTCCCGGCTTTCGACTTTTTAAAGGAAGTGCGGAGATTACCCGCTGCATCCATTTCCACGGGCGATTTAGATACGTCCACGCTTTTGCCGTTTATTTCCGCGTAAGAACATTTGAGGGCAAATTCCTGCGTATCGCGGTTTACGCGCTGCAGCAGCGCGCCGCCCATGCCCAGTACAAGGTTCTCCGCGCTTACGCCTGCCTGTTTCAGCGCCTCGTATATTTCGGGGATGGAAGTATAACTGATGCCGTCTCCCTGTATCACCCGCACCTGCGGCGGCAGCACCTTGTATCCTTTTTCGTTGAGGGTGAAGCCGAATTTGTCCATCAGGATGCTGAACACTTCCAGCAGGGTGCGCACCGGGTCGCCGGAATCAGGACGGATCACCAGGGTACCCTTCCGCGCCAGTACCTGCTCCTTCAGCTGCGTGCCCCAGTATTCGGAACAGGCGCGGAAGATATTGTAGGAGTCCGACACGCAGGCGATCGTGCCTTCGGGGAACGTATCCAGCACATGTTTGAAAATAGCCGCTTCGCCTTCTTCCCCCAGCAACGTAACAATGGAATGTTCCGTAGCCGGGATGGACAGCCCCGGCGCGGAGGCGGCATGATAATATCTTTTGGCAAAAGTGGATGCCACCAATGTGTCGCTGCCGCTGAAATTGACGAGGTGCGCGCTCCCGCCGATGCCCGCGCCCTCCACGGAACTGGCCCCGCGAAAACCAAAATCATTCAGCACAAAATCGATTCCGGCGAAAGAGGCCTCGCTGGCCGTGGCCCGGTAATACTGCGTCACCACTTTTTTGATCTCCCGCGACAGCGTGGCCACGGTGCAGGGGTACCACACCTGCATGAGCAGCGTTTCCAGGAAATTGGTGAGCCAGTAACAAGCGGGGTCCGTGTTTTCGATGGTCATCAGCACGTTTTTCACCGGCACTACCGTTCCTTCCGGCACGGCGCGGATCTTCACGGGCAAATATCCGCCATGTTCCGAAAGGATATATTCAAACCGGGAAGCATCGTACACATCGCTGCGGCCAAATACTTCAGGCAGCATCTCCCCCGCCTCGCGGATCTTTTCCGCGGTGATCACCGGACCTTCCAGGTATGCTTTCAGGAAATATTGCAGGCCGTAAAAAACCGTTTCTTCAAACCGGCCGCCCCTGCTCTCCAGGTAGGAATAGATGAGTGAAGTGCCCGGAACGTAAAGCTTATGATGGGAATATTTGTACGCGTCTGCCAGTAAAATGAGATTCTCCATATGCAGCGAGGGTTGTTCTTTACGAATTTAATGCTTCGACATGAACTTATACGCATCGCTTTCCCGCCAACACCATGAAACTCAATACGGATAAGCGTTTAGCATTATGCATAACCCTATTCGCGTACTTTTTACACATTTTTTTGATATTTTACTTAAAGTAAATATGTTTTTTGTGTAAAAAACATGCAAAAACTGATTATCAATTTATTAGGAGAAAATCTCGATATAGCCGCTTTTTTCCTTCAGTTCTGCAAATTTTTGCCGGTTGAAGCTATATAATTGAGCAGGACGGCCTTGTAAAGGGTGTTTCATTTTTTCCTGCTGAACAGCCAGCAACCCAAGGGTATGCATTTTTTTCTGGAAGTTCCGCCGGTCGATCTGCCGGTTATAGACCCATTCATAGAGTTTTTCCAGCTCTGAAACGGGAAATTTCTGATCCAGCAGCTCAAACGCCAGTGGCTCGGAGCGTAAACGCGTGCGCAGGTGTTCGATGGCGCCTGCAATCACTTCGGCATGGTCGAATGCCGTGGCCGGGAGCTCTTTTACAGGATACCAGCGGGCTTCCTTGTTCCCCGCTCCTAAAATGATCCTGGACGCGGAAGGCTTCACCAGCCCCAGGTGCGCCACGCAAAGGATGCGCCCGCGGGGGTCGCGGTCCGGGTGGCCCCAGGTGCGCATCTGCTCCAGGTAATTTACCTTCAGCCCGGTTTCGTCGCGGATCTCGCGGTGCACGGCTTCTTCAAGCGGTTCGTCGTTCTGCACAAACCCGCCCGGAAGCCCCCACTTGAAAATATGCGGCGGGATGCTGCGTTTGCTGAGCAGCACCATCATTCCTTCTTTTGATGTAAATCGCAGTACTACGGCATCTGCCGTCACCCTGATATGTTGATGGACTGGCAAGGGATAAAATTTTAGGGATTCATTGACCGCTTACATATTGTTTTACCTGCGATGTTCCTTTATGCAGGTTCACGAAGAGCGGATTTTTCTGTGGATCAAAAACAATTATGGTTCCGGATTCCCAGGCATCTGCGGGGGCTGGCAGCACAATTTCAACCTGTAAACCGTTCGCGCGGCGGAACATCAGGCTGTCTTTCCTGATATACCTCGCTTTATAGTCATTCGCTTCCAGGAAGCTCACAATACTGTCACGGCTTGCATTCGCGGCACTGTCCGTACGGATGGGATGCTCGCGCAGCACGTAACATTTCGCATCTATCACATCATAATTAGTGGTATCTGTCTTTTCACGGACAGGGTTACACGAAGCAGCGGCCAACAGGGCCAGCGTAAAGATGATATAACGCATGCTGCAAGTTATAAAAACCACGATTAAAAACTGATATCAAATACTTTATCGGCAGCGCCGCGCTTTACTTTCACGGTGGTTTTGTCGCCGGCTTTAAATTTTCCCAGCGCGTTCATATACGTTTCGATGTCAGAAACGGGGTAATCGCCCAGCTGGGTGATGAGGTCGCCGGTGAGGATGCCGGCTTTTCCGGCGGGCTTTCCATCGGTTACGCCATCTACTTTTACGCCGCCTTTCGTCCAGGTGTAGTCCGGCATAATGCCGAGGGTTACGGAGAAACGGGCGCTGCTGCCCATTTGCTGCTCGCGGGTTTTGGTAAAGGCGAGTTTGGGGCTGTTGTTGGTTTTTTCTATGATATCGTATACCAGCTTCACGACGGTAAGGCCGCCTTCGTAGTTGATCTTGTCCGCATCGTCGCCGGGTTTGTGGTAATCGGTGTGGGTGCCGGTGAAGAAAAACAGGACGGGAACGTCTTTACGGTAGAACGATGTATGGTCGGAGGGGCCGGTGCCGGAGGAATCATAACTTACTTTCAGGGCCGGGGGAACGGCGGATTTCAGCACGGCGCCCCAGGTGGGGGAAGTGCCGGTGCCGCCTATCTGGAGCCCTTTTTCTTTGGTGAGGCGGCCCACCATATCCATATTCACCATGTAATTAAAGCTGGTTGCGGGCACAGCGGAATGTTCGGTGAAATATTTGCTGCCGAATAGGCCCAGCTCTTCACCGGAAAAAGCCACGAATAAATAATTGTTATTTTTCAGCTTCGACACTTTCAGGAGCCTGCCCAGCTCAATAAGTGCGGCGGTACCGCTCGCATTGTCGTCAGCCCCGTTATGAATGGCCTTTTCGCCTGGAGCCAGTGAATTATGGTCCTCGCCGTATCCCAGGTGGTCGTAGTGCGCGCCCAGCACCACCGTATTGGCGGCGCCGTTATCTATATAGCCCACCACATTGGTACCGGTGCGCTTGCTGGGTTTAAAATCCACCTGGAGGTCCAGCTGGAAACCATTCGCATCGTCTGCGGACAAGGTTTTGCTGGCTTCCGGCCCCACCCAGATGGCGGGGATGGCGAGCGGCGCTTCTTCTTTCCCGTCCAGCCAGCGGCTCACGGTGCGGAAATCTTCCGGGCCGTTGAAGAACACGATGCCGGTAGCGCCGTTCTGTTTGGCTTCTTTGGTTTTTTTCTGATAAAATTCAAGCGGGGAGCCGTGAGGATTGATCTCGTCTTCCGAGGCCTTAACATTGATGAGCCATACGTTGTCCGGCTCGTTCACGCCCGGCAGCACTTCTCCTTTAGCGGCTTTGGTAGCCGAAAAAGGCAGCGGCAGGTATTGATCTGCGGGCAAAGCTTTATGATTGATCGTCAGTTTGGTGGCGTTCCCGGGTTCTTTCCCTTCCCTCACGGTGAAGGTTTGCAGGTAGCCATCGTCCCCTTTCGGGCTGAGGCCGGCAAGCTTCATCTGTTCTGCAATATAGGTAGCGGCCAGCCGCTCGCCGGGAGTGCCGGTGCGCCTGCCCTCCAGCTTGTCTGAAGAGAGGTACGTTACATGGGTTTGCAGGTTTCCGATGGTTTTGCGGTCTGCTTTCTTCTGCGGATACGCCGCCATCGCAATGGAAACAAGCGGCAGTAACAGGTAGATCTTTTTCACTGCAAGGGGAATTTGGTGACAAAAATAGGGAATCGGTGATCAAACGCTGTAATTATCACAGGATTGTCTGTCCCCGCCCCCCTCTTTGTTTAATACTCAAATTATATGCTAAATTTGCCGCACTCTGAACAGGTTACAACAAAACAGAAACATTTTACTCAATGAAAAACACGCCGTTTACACACAAACACATTGCGCTGGGCGCCAAAATGGCCTCTTTTGCGGGCTACAACATGCCTATTTCCTACACAGGTATCAACGACGAACATGCAGCAGTGCGGAACAGTGTGGGAGTGTTTGACGTGAGCCATATGGGCGAATTCATTCTCAAAGGCGAAAACGCCCTGGACCTCATCCAGCGTGTAACCACCAACGATGCATCCAAGCTCACCGCCGGTAAGGCCCAGTACAGCAGCCTGCCGAACGAGGAGGGCGGTATTGTGGACGATCTGCTGGTATATTGTATCGAGGAAAATAAAGTGTACATGCTGGTGGTGAATGCGAGCAATATCGAGAAAGACTGGAACTGGATCAGCCGCTTCAACACAAAGGGCGCTGAAATGCATGATATTTCGGATAAAACCTGCCTGCTGGCTATCCAGGGGCCTAACACCACCAGCGCGCTGCAAAGCCTTACCGATAAAGATATCGTGAACCTGAAATATTACACCTTCGTAAAAGGCACCTTTGCCGGGGTGGAAAACGTGCTGATCAGCGCCACGGGTTATACCGGCGCGGGCGGCATCGAGATATATTTTGAAGATAAGGACGGCGCGGCGGACAAGATCTGGGACGCCATTTTTGCCGCGGGCGCTTCCAAAGGCATCAAGCCCATCGGGCTGGGCGCCAGGGACACGCTCCGCCTGGAAATGGGCTTCTGCCTCTACGGCAACGACATCGACGACCGTACCAGCCCGCTGGAAGCAGGTCTTGGCTGGATCACCAAATTCACCAAAGACTTCACCGCCCGCCCCATCATGGAAAAGCTGAAGGCGGAAGGCATTCAGCAGAAACTGGTAGGCTTTGAGATGATCGACAAAGGGATTCCCCGCCACGATTACGAGATCAAAGACGCGGCAGGCAATACCATCGGAAGGGTTACCTCCGGCACCCAGTCTCCCTCCCTTCAAAAGGCCATCGGGCTGGGATATGTTAAAACAGCCTTTGCAACCCTCGATTCAGAGATATATATTGCAGTGCGCGATAAGCTCCTGAAAGCGAAAGTTGTGAAGGTGCCTTTCCTGGGATAAGCCCGGGAAGGACAATTTTACCGGAAGAGCAGCGTTATTGAAGCCTATTTTTGCCAAAGAACCATATCTAAAGCATCACTGCTATGCCGCTTATTCATCTGACCACCGTTATTCATGCGCCTGTGCCCCGGGTTTTTGACCTGAGCCGGAGCATTACGCTGCACAAACGCAGCATGGAACATTTACAGGAAGAGGCCGTCAAAGGCCGCACCAGTGGTTTGATCGACTACGACGAAACGGTTACCTGGCGGGCGAAGCACCTCACGAAAATGCGGGAGCTGACCGTGAGGATCACCGCGATGCAAAAGCCGCAGTATTTCCGGGACGAGATGGAAAAGGGGGATTTCACCTTTATGAAGCACGAGCACTTTTTCCGCGAGATCGAGAACGGCACGGTGATGATAGATATTATGGAATTTGGCACGCCTTACGGCAGGTTTGGCAAGTGGTTTGAAAAGATATACCTGAGAAAATACATGAAACGGCTGTTGCAGCTGCGTAATAAGATCATCAAGGAATATGCTGAAAGCGAAAAGTGGCGGGTGATCCTGGATTAATAAGAAACAAAAACGAATGACCGAGAATACCAAACCCAGGCTGGAAGTCTGTTTATCTCCGGCCCTTTTGCACCTGTACGACGTAAAGAACAGCATTGTAGTAATTATCGACGTGCTGCGGGCTACGTCCACCATCTGCACGGCACTGTACAATGGCGCCGCCAAAGTGATACCGGTAGCCACGGTGGAAGAATGCGTAAGCATCGGCCGCCAGCTGAACGCCATTACCGCCGGGGAAAGGGACGGTAAGATCGCGGAAGGCTTGCTGCACGGCAATTCCCCTTTCGAGTACCCCGAAGAGTTCATCGGCGGGAAAGTGCTGGTGCTCACCACTACCAACGGCACCAAGCTGCTGCACATGGCCAAGGACGCTGTGCAGATCATCACCGGTTCCTTCCCGAACATCTCTTCCGTTTGCGAATACCTGATTTCCCAGGGCCAGAACGTGATACTGGGCTGCGCAGCCTGGAAAGACCGGGTGAATATGGAAGACACCTTGTTTGCCGGCGCCGTGGTAAGCCGCATCCGCGAACATTTTGACGTGAACTGCGATTCCGCTATTGCCGCCGAAACGCTGTATCACAGTGCAAAAGACGATCTTTTCGGGTTCATGAAAAAAGCCAGCCACTACCAGCGCCTGGCCCGCTACGGGCTGGAAGAGGACATCCGCTTCTGCCTCACCCCGGATGCCGCCAACGTGCTGCCTATACTCCGGAACGGGGAACTGATAAAAGAAAAATAATATAAACGGAAAAGGGTGAGCTTTCTTATTGAAACTCACCCTTTTTTGATTGGTTCCGTTTGTAATATTAAGCGGCCAGCTTGCCGGAATGTTTCCTGGAACGGACCACGCTGTCGAGAGAATATACCCCGCCGCCGTTCATGATAAAGAAGATCATGATCAGCAGCATGGTGAACGGAGCGTACCAGTCCATGATACCCGTGCCTGTAGCTCCTTTCAGGATAGTGGCCATGATCATGGTGAAGGCCAGGAAAGCGGCGGCCGGGCGTGTGAACAGCCCGATGGCGAGCAATAAACCGCCGGCAAACTCAGCCAGTGTGGCCATCAGCCCCCAGAACACCGGCCAGGCGGAAATGCCTACGAACTGCATGGCGGAGCCTACACCGTTCCACACCTGCTGGCCCCCGGCGATCTTCTGCCATCCGAAAACGAAAAATAATATGCCGACTCCTGCACGGAGAATTAATAATCCCAGGTTTCTTGTTTTCGCGTTGTCTAAAAGTTGTGTGTTTCCCATAGAAAATTTTTATACAAAAGTAGCGTTATATGCCCCCCCGGCTCAATGGATAATTTTTTGTTTCCGTTGCACAATTTTCTCGCGGACTTCCCCCTAACGTGCTATTCTATTCCCTTTCGCACGCGCTAATTGAATTTTTATGCTTACTTTTGTGGATTGCCTTTTCATGAGCCGTTTTTTAGATGAAACTGAGTAAAAGACCAGTAAAAGTCCAACAGACCGACGCGTAAGAATTTGTTACATAACCCTGGCTGATGCAAAAAAAGGTGATCACAGGAATAGCATGTCGCTGCCCCATTTACTAAAATATGTGTACAACAACGGAACCGACGAGGTGATCCGCAGGGGGAAACGCATCTTTGCAACGGGGGGCGTGGAACTGCTGGAAGGTGATCCTGTGCTGCGTTCCGCCTCTTTCCGCGTAAAAAGCGACACGCACGCCAATTATTATAAAGTTACCATCAACAAATACCACGAGCCCGCAACCATGAGCGTGCGCTGCCAATGCCCCTACAACCTCGGCGACATTTGCAGGCACGAAGCGGCCGCCCTCTTCCAGCTCCAGGAAATGCTGGACCGGAATCATTTTGAATCCTTCGAAACGCAATACGACCAGCAGCATACGCTGGTAAAAATGAAATCCATCGATCTTAAAACGATCAAGCTGCTCACTTCCAGCACCATCATGGCCGAAGCCGAACGCATCCTGCGCAAAACGCAGGCCGTGATCAAATCTGCCAAAGACGAGAAGGTGGAAGCCGAGCTGCGGCACGAAGGGAAGAAGTACCCCCTCATCCTCCAAAGGAATGAAGAACGGAACTTCGATACCCATTGCACCTGCGACGAGCATGAGCACCCCATATGCGTACATAAAACCGCCCTGTTCCTGCAACTGCTGCATGCGCACGGCCCGTTTTATTTTGATACCCTCCGCAACTGGGACAAAGAGAAAAATAAACTCCTTTCCTCCTACGGCTATTCCCTCAGCGACGACCTGAACGGGAAATTTGCTTTTTCGTACCTGAACGGCAAACCTTTCCTGCGTGTGCTGGACCCCACCATCAAAAAAGTGGAGGCCCCGGCCAACGCCAAGCCTGAGCCGGAACCGGCGGAAACGATCACGGCTACACGCCGCCTGGGCGTGGTGCTGAATGCCAACGACACGCTGTTCCCTTACTTCCAGGCGGAACTGGTGAGCGGCGACGCCAACGAGGACGAATCCGAGTTCGTGTCCCTCGTCAGCAAGCTGGACCTGACCAAATACGTGGATTTTTACCAGTTCAAGGAAAAAGACCGTGAGCTGATCACCCCCATCCGGAAATTGCAGCATGCGGAGGTGAGCAAGTTCCTCAATAAAAACTCCCCCTTCGCCGGTATCTGGGAAAATATCATGCATGAAAATGAAGACGGCCTGCCCATGGAAACCATGGAGCTGATCGTGGATTACATGCACCCGAAGCTCATAAAACTGTTTCCCGTGCTGGCGGAACACCGCCTGGTTTTCCTGCTGAGGGACGGGCAGCAGTTCAAAACCAAGAACCTGCAGCTCGTTCAGGTGGATGGCGACCCGCTGAAACCTTATTTTAAAGCGGACCAGGTGGACGGTCACGTGGAAGTGACCGCCTGGGTGGATATTGAAGGCGAACCGGTGAACGTTTCCGCCAACCAGTGGGCCAGCCCGATACTGTTCCTCTACAATGGGGTGATCTATACGTTCGCCAACTCGCAGGACAGCATCAGCATCATGCGCTACCAGCAGATGCACGCGCTGAAAGTGCCGGGCAGCGAATGGCAGGACTTCCTCAAGGATGTGATGCTGCCGCTCGGCAAGAACTATCCCGTTCAGTTCGACGCGGCATTGCTGGCCGAAGTGGACGACATTGTGCCGGAAACCCGCGTATACCTGAAAGAAATGGGCGAAACCTTCGTGATCCAGCCGGGCTTTGCTTATCATGGCCATGAGGTGGAATGGAACGAGGAGCCGCGCATTACCGTACAGGAAGGCAATAAAGTGCTGGTGATACACCGTAACAAGGAAGCGGAAAACGCTTTCGTGGCCAAGCTGCGCACCCTGCACACCAACTTTACACATCTCAACAACTATAATTATTTTTATCTCCGCTCCAAAGAAGCGCTGAAGAACAACTGGTTCTTCCTCTTTTTTGATGCACTCAAGGAAATGGACGTGCGCGTGTTCGGCTTCGAGCAGCTGCGCAACTTCCGTTTCAACCCGCAAAAACCCGTTACCAACCTGCAGATCAGCTCCGGCATCGACTGGTTCGACGCGCAGGTGGAAGTGGTGTACGGTGATCAGAAAGTAGGTATCCGCGATATCAAACGCGCGCTGGCCAACAAACAAAACTACGTGCAGCTGGCGGATGGCACACTGGGGCTGCTGCCGGAAGAATGGCTGAAAAAATATTCCCTCCTCTTCAAAATAGGCGAGGAAAAAGATAAAGGCGCCGGCCTCAAGCTGAGCAAATACAATTTCTCCGTCATAGACGAGCTGTATGAATTCATTGACGACGACGCCATTCTCGTGGAGCTGGACGAAAAGCGCCGCAAGCTGCTGCAGTTCGACGAGATCAGGAACGTGCCGCTGCCGGAAAACGTCAACGCAAACCTGCGGCCGTACCAGGAAAGCGGTTTCCAGTGGCTGAATTACCTGGACGAAGTGAAGTGGGGCGGCATCCTGGCCGATGATATGGGTCTTGGTAAAACAGTCCAGGCCCTCACCTTTATCCAGCACTACAAAAACGTACACGAACAATGTACCATGCTGGTGGTTTGCCCCACCACGCTGATCTATAACTGGGAGAACGAGATCAAGAAATTCACGCCCGGCATTTCCTATCACATCCACCACGGCCCGGCCAGGATGAGGATCTCCGAGGAATTGCAGGCTTTCGACGTGATCATCACCACCTACGGCACCCTGCGCAGCGATGTGCAGCTGCTGATGAAGATCGATTTCGATTACGTAGTGCTGGATGAATCGCAGGCGATCAAAAACCCGCAGAGCAAGGTCACCAAAGCCGCACAGCTGCTCAATACCCGCAACCGGATCGCGTTGAGCGGTACGCCTATGCAGAATAATACGTTCGACATATACGCGCAGATGAACTTCCTGAACCCGGGCATGCTGGGCAGCGTGGACTTTTTCCGCAACGAATTTGCCACGCCCATAGACAAGTTCCAGGACGAAGAAAGGAAAGAACATCTCAAAAAGCTGATCTATCCGTTCATCCTGCGCCGCACCAAGGAGCAGGTGGCCAAAGACCTGCCGGATAAGATCGAAACGGTGATCTTCTGCGAGATGGATCCCGAGCAAAGGCACATCTACGACGCATACCGCAATACTTACCGCTCCAAGATCCTGGGCGTGATAGAAGACCAGGGCATGGAACGCAGCCAGCTCACTATTTTGCAGGGCCTCATGAAGCTGCGCCAGATCTGCGATTCACCCGCGATTCTCAACGAAACCGAAAAATATCCCAACCATTCCGTGAAGCTGCATGAGCTGACCCGCGAAATTTCCGAGAACATCGGGAACCACAAGGTGCTTGTGTTCAGCCAGTTCCTGGGTATGCTGGGCCTCATCCGCGACAGGCTGACGCACATGAAGATATCTTACGAATACTTCGACGGCAGCACCTCCACCATGGACAGGGAAAAGGCAATCCAGAACTTCCAGCAGAACGACGACTGCCGCGTGTTCCTTATTTCTCTCAAGGCCGGGGGCGTGGGTCTTAACCTCACGGCGGCGGACTATGTGTATATCGTGGATCCCTGGTGGAACCCCGCGGTGGAGCAGCAGGCCATTGACCGTACGCACCGTATCGGCCAAACGAAGAACATCTTCGCTTACCGCATGATCTGTAAGGATACCGTGGAAGAAAAAATACTGGAATTGCAGGAACGCAAGAAGTCGCTGGTAAAGGATATCATCGCGGACGACAGCGGGTTCATCAAAAAACTCACCAAAGAAGACGTGCTCTACCTCTTCAGCTAATCAGCTTATACCCTACGCCCCGGATGTTGACGATCTGTATCCGCGGGTCTTCTTTCAGGTACCTTCTCAGCTTGGTAATGAACACGTCCATGCTGCGCGCGTTGAAGAAATTATCGTCGCCCCAAAGCTCCTGCAGCACTGCTTTCCGTTCCATCACCTGGTTCCTGTTCCTGCAAAGGCGCATGAGCACTTCCGCTTCGCGGTGGCTGAGAAATTCAGCGTGGTTGTTGCGCGTGAGGGTCTGTTTGGTATAGTTGAATGCATACTGCCCGATCTGCACCGTGTCTTCACCGCCCGGCGGCGCTTGCTGGAAACGCCCCAGCAGGGAACGTATCCGTACGATCAGCTCGTCCATGCTGAAAGGTTTTTTCAGATAGTCGTTGCCCCCGGTCTCAAAACCTTTGATCACATCGGCTGTTTGCGATTTGGCGGTGAGGAAGATGATCGGTGTTTCTTTATCGCTTTTCCGCACTTCTTCCGCAAAGCTGAATCCGTCCATTTGCGGCATCATGATGTCCAGCACGATCACGTCCGGCCGGTGTTGCCGGTAAAGTTCCAGGCCTTCGCGGCCGTTTTTGGCGCAGAACATGTTGAAGCCGCGGGTTTCCAGGCTGTCTTTCACGATCTGGGCCAGCTGCCATTCATCTTCTATAAGCAATACGCGTGGGTTCATATCAAAAATCAGGTTAAGGGGATCTCCAGCAGGAATTCGCTGCCTTTATCCGGTTCGCTTTTCACCCGCACCCAGCCGCCGTGTTTTTCCACGATCTTTTTTACATAGCTGAGCCCCAGCCCGAAACCCTTTACATTATGAAGGTTGCCGGTGGGTACGCGGAAAAATTTCTCGAATATATTTTCCTGGTAAGCATGCGGAATGCCAATGCCATTGTCTTTCACGCTGATCTTGAGCCGGTTCTGCTGCCGGGTAACCAGGATGGTGATGGCGGCGGGTTCCGGGGAATATTTAATGGCATTGTCTACCAGGTTGTTGATCGCATTGGAAAGATGTGTGCCGTCCACTTTCACTTCTGCATCGGCCAGCAGGGTGTAGGTGAAATCGACTTTCTTGGCGGATTTGAGGCGGTGGTTCGTGATGATGCCGCTGATCAGCTCGTTGAGGTCCGTCGGTTCGGGCGTAAGCTCAAAATCTTCTTTTTCTTCCGCCGCGATGTGCAGCACTTTTTCCACCAGGTCGTTCAGCCGGAGCAGCTCGTTGCGGGAAATATTGAGGTATTGCGCGGTGCGCTGCCGGTCCTGCAGGGCGTTGAAATGCTGCAATGCTTCAACCGCTGCGGATACAGTAGCGATGGGCGTTTTCAGCTCATGGGTCATGTTGTTGATGAAATCGTTCCTGACTTCGGAAAGCCGCTTTTGCCGGAGAATGGTCCGGAGCATATAAGTGAAGCTCAGCACCATCAGCAGCATCAGCACGACGGAAATGAGCAGGCTCCAGATCATTTTACCGAGAATAAGCGCCAGCGGGCTTTTGAAGGTGGCCGTTACCAGCAGGTTCTGCACCGGGTTAAAAGGGATAGGCGCGGTCTGTAATTTATTGACCATGGGAAGAAAAACCATGGAGTCGTCTCTTTCCAGCCGCATCGTATCCAGCTTGAAACCGGTTTGTATCCCGCGCGCCAGCAGCTCTTCCGTGTACATGGAATCCAGCCGGTTGAGGGTAAGGGTTGAATCGAAAAAGCGGTTCAGCACAAGAATATTGGATATCCTGCGGGAGAGCGAATCGGCCACCTGCCTGTAATTTGTATCTGTTGAGAGGTTGATCCGGATAGTGTTTCCATTCTCTGTTATTTCCTCGAAACCTTCGGCGGCAGTGCTGTCGTCAATAGTGAGACTTTTGCGGAGGAAAAAAGCGTTCCGCCCCCGGTGCCCCCACCTGGGCACGGCCGGTACGGCATCCATGACCACATCGCTCACCTGCCCGCCCCGGGCAATGCGTGTGGCGGCAGCGGCAGGCACGCGCATGGTGCGCCCGTAACCCAATAATTTGCCCGCATCGTTGAACTGTTTATTAAAAACGGCCGTGCGGAGGGCGTCGTTGATATCCCGGTTGAATTCCTGCAGCCGGATCTGGTAGGCCTGGTAAAGCCAGTAGCCCTGCAGGGCGAAGATACCGGCTGTGCAGACGGTTATCAGGATGAGAATATTGCGGATTCTGTTGCGCATCGGGTGTAAATCTATCGCATCTCCGGCAACGGGCGGAAAGGCTTAACACTATTTAACACTAAATAAGATTGCTTAACCCGCCGCCTGCCCGGGATACCTGAATTTTACGAAAAAATCAGAGATATGGAAAAAACCATTTCAGCCTTTGTAATGATGGCGGCCCTGCTGGCAACAGGGAAGGAGGCTTCCGCCCAGCAATCCGGTGTGATCGAATACGAAGTTACCTCGCGCATAGAGCCCGGACAGATGAGGGTCGTAACCTATTCTTCCGGTGGCGGCAGAACCGAAGGAGCGCCGGAAAGCATGCCTGACCTGCCGAACCTGGTCACTTCAAAACAGACCCTCACTTTTTCCGGTGGAAAAGGCAAGCTGGAAATGGAAGGCGGCGGCGGGCCCCGGATGATGATGATGGGAGGCCCGATGGGCGGCGTTTCCGCGCGAGGGACTACCGTAAGCGACGCAGGGCGGGGCAATGCGGTGTTCGCTCCGGCCCAGGGAGGCCGCCCTCCTGCTGCCGGCGCACTGCGCTCCCCTGTCACCAATACGACGTATATTGATCTCTCAAACCGGAAATACCTGAGCGTAACCGAAGAGCGGAAAGACAGCGTAGTGGAAAACATCTGGTATTCCGAAGAAGATTATAAAGCCACGCCAGACTTCAAAACATCCGGTAAAACGAAGAAGATAGCGGGATACAGCTGCAAACGCGCCACCGTTAACCAGGGAGACGAGCAGTTTGTGCTGTGGTATACCACGGAGATCCCGGTGAGCTTCTCGCCTGTGAACGGCGTATTGCCGGAACAGGGCGTGGTGCTATCCATCGAAAGCAGTAAACGTTCTTACGTCGCAAAAAAAGTAGAGTTAAAACCCATTCCGGAATCGGAAGTAAGCCTGCCGGCCACCGCGCAGAAGCTGACCGCAGATGAACTGAAAGAAAAACGAAGGTCCATCATGGAAAAGTGGCACAACGAACAGTTTAAGAAAATGCAGCAAGCACAATAGACAGGACAACCCCCTCTTATGCAACAACGTGTACTTTTAACCCTGGTGGCCCTGTTAGCCATCGGAACCATTGCCCGGGCACAGCAGAAAGAAAACAAGATCACAGGCAAAATAGCGGATCATTCCAATAAAGAGGCATTGCCGAATGCTGCGGTAGCCTTGCTGGAACGGAAAGATTCGACCGTGTATACCACCGTGGTGGCGGACGCGAAAGGAGCGTTTGTATTTTCCGGTTCCAAGCCGGGAGAGTATTTTCTCGTGGTTTCCTATATGGGTTTCAAACAGCTTTCTAGGCGTATAGAGGTGAAAGACACCACGACGCTCATAGATGTGGGCATCCTGGCCATGGTCCGCACCGGCCTCAACCTGAACGAGGTGGAGGTGGTAGACCAGATACCGCCTATCCGCATCAAAGAAGATACCATCGAGTTCAATGCCGGTTCTTTTAAAACAAGGGAAAACGCCATGGTGGAGGAATTGCTGAAGAAGCTGCCCGGCGTGCAGGTGGAAAAGGACGGCACCATCAAAGCCAATGGCGAAACGGTGAAAAAAGTGCTGGTAGACGGGAAGCCGTTCTTCGGGAACGACCCTAAAATGGCCACCCGCAACCTTCCGGCGGATATCATCGACAAGATACAGGTGATCAATCAGAAAAGCGAGCAGTCGCAGTTCACTGGTATTTCGGACGGAGAGATAGAAAAAACGCTCAACCTGACCGTGAAGCAGGACAAGAAAAAAGGCTTCTTCGGGCGGGCAAGCGTTGGGTATGGAACGGACGACCGCTACCAGGCCGGGGCCACATTCAACCGCTTCCGGGAAACGCAGCAGCTCTCCGCCCTGGGCAGCACCAATAACGTGAACGCGCCGGGCTTTGCGGTAGGCGACGTCAGGGGCGGCCAGGGCACGGGCCTCACCCAAAGCTGGAACGGCGGGCTTAATTACAGCGACGAATTCATGAAGGGAATGCGCTTCAATGCGAGTTATTTTGCGGACAAAAAAGAAACCGAGAATGAAACTGCGAGCGAACGCGAGAACATCTTCCGCCCGGACTCTTCCTCGTATGTCAACAACTTCAACAATACGCTCTCGGACCAGGTGAACCACCGCGTTTTTATGCGCATGGATTACCAGATAGATTCCAGCCATTCCGTGCTGGTAACGCCGATGTTCACTTACGGAACCGGCACCAGCGCCACCGAATCGTACAGCACTACGCTGAACAATGCAAAGGATACCGTGAACAGCAGCCGCAACCGTACCATGAGCACTTCCAATGCTCCAAACTTCAATACATCAGCGCTTTTCAGGAAAAAATTCGATAAAAAAGGCCGCACGCTGAGCGCCAACCTCACCTTCGGTTTCAACAGCAACGAAAGGGAATCCATCAACGAGTCGTACATCGACTTCCGTGACGGCGCCAACCAGCGGCTCGATACCGTGAACCAGAAAGTGATACAGGAAAGCTCCAGCCGCAAGGCCGGCGTCAGGCTGAGTTATACGGAGCCTGTTTTCCGCGACCGGTACCTGGAGATCAACTACGCGTACAATTACAGTTTCAGTTCCAACGACCGGTATACTTACGATAAATCCAAAACAGGAAATGTGTATGATGTAGCGGTGGACAGTCTTACGAACCTCTTCGAAAACGTATACAGCAACCACCAGGCGGGCCTCAGCCTTATGACGCAGAAGCTGCGCTATAATTACACCCTGGGCGTCAACCTCCAGCAGAACAGCCTGAACAGCGACAATCTCTCTACCGGCAGCAACATCCGCCAGCAAACCTGGAATTTTTCGCCGATGGCCCTGCTGAATTATAATTTCTCCGCCAACAAACGCCTGTCGTTCTCATACCGCGGCCAAACGCAGCAACCTACGCTGGAGCAGCTGCAGCCGGTGCCTGACATTTCCAACCCGCTGCTGGTAACGGAAGGCAACCCGGACCTGAAGCCATCCTTCAACAATGCCGTGATGCTGACCTTCAACGATTACGACCACACCACGATGCGCAGCCTGTTCGCCTCTGTGAGCGGCACCCTTACCTCCAACAGGATCGTGAATTCCAATACCATCACGAAAGAAGGTATCCAGGTCATCAAACCCATCAACGTAAACGGCACCTACAACCTGAACGGCTACCTGGTAAACGGATTTGCGCTGAACCGGCAACAGAAAACATTCCTGAATTCCAACACCCAGGCAACTTACAGCCGCGACATCAGCTTCGTGAACGGCAAAGAAAATGTGACCAGTTCTCTCAATATCAACCAGGGCCTGAATGTGAACTGGATATACAAAGAGCTGTTTGACGTAGCGGCCGGCGGAAACATGAACTACAACCGGGCGCGTTTTTCGGCGAACTCCGCCAATAACGCGAATTATTTTACTTACACCGCCACGCTGGATTTTAACCTCAACCTGCCTTTGGGATTCGTGATCGGGGGAGACCTGGATTTTGTGGCCAATACCGGCCGGGGAGAGGGTTACAACAACCAGTTTACGATGTTGAACGGGTTTGTTTCGAAGACGGTGTTCAGTAAAAAGCAAGGGCTGCTGAAGCTCCAGGCATTCGACCTGCTGAACCAGAATGTGAGTGTAAACCGCAGTGTGAGCGACAACTATATCGAAGACACACGGAGCATGGTGCTGCGGCGTTATTTCATGCTGAGCTTCTCTTATTTCCTGAACCGTTTCGGGGGCAAGTCCGCCGCCATGGGAAGGGCGGTGAATGCCCAGCCGGCTTCCTTCTGAAGAGGTTAACAGGGGTTACAGATCGTTGATGACGCGCTTTTTCTGGTGCGCGGACCATTGCTGGGTGATATACACCACGAAACGGCTGATGGTGAATGTCGGGATGAAATCCAGCCCGGGAAACAGCTCCTCTATCAGGTTGAACACACCGCCGAATGCGCCGAGCGGCCCGCCGAACATCCTGTAAAAGATGAAGGCCGAGATCGGCGCCCAAACCACATCGCTCACCTCGCCCAGTAACGGCACCGCATAGCTGGCCAGACCGATCAGGTCCATTACCAGGCACATCGTTAAACTGGGAGTAATTTTCCTTTCCATACTCACTGGCTTTTGTATATATAATCAAATAACCTACCAAAATGTTACGGGCTTCCGGCAAACATTCCGGGAAGGCGGCGCTCGTATTGGTTGAAGCGCTTACTGGCAAAGGGTTTCAGTACGAACAGCATTGGTCAGGTATTTACCCGGAAAATCAAAAAAACGTAGTTTTCCGATCGCTTGCAATTCGCCGGGATTTGAAGTAAATTCACCACCGGTAAATCCGTCGCGTTATGGCAACCCATTCTTCCCGCAGAGATGCGATCAAAAAAGTAGCAACTATGGCATTGGCAGGCACAGCCCTTTCCTCACTAACATCCCGTGTTTCCGCGCACGAAAAGGCGCTGGACGATAAACTCAAAGGCCGGATCAGGCATTCCGTATGCGCCTGGTGTTATGGGAGCATTCCCCTGGAAGACCTGTGCAAGGCCGCGCAGAATATCGGCATCCAGAGCATAGACCTGGTGAGCCCGAAAGACTTCGATGTGATCAAAAAATATGATCTCACGAGCGCCATGGTGGCCTCCAACAGCAAAGAATGGGGCATTACCCGCGGCTGGAACCGCAAGGAACACCACGCCCAGCTGATCGAATATTTTAAGCCTATGATAGACGCCACAGCTGCCGCCGGCTTCACCAACCTGATCTGCTTCTCCGGCAACCGCGAAGGGCTGGACGATCAGCAGGGTATAGAGAACTGCGCGGAAGGCCTCAAAAAGATCATCGGCTACGCCGAAAAGAAAAAAGTGACGCTGGTAATGGAGCTGCTCAACAGCAAGGTAGACCATGCCGATTACCAGTGCGACCATACCGCATGGGGCGTGGAGCTTTGTAAGGCGGTAGGCTCCGATAGTTTCAAATTACTCTACGACATCTATCATATGCAGATCATGGAAGGCGATGTGATCCGCACCATCCGCGAAAACCAGCAATACATCGCCCACTACCACACGGGCGGCGTGCCGGGCAGGAACGAGATAGACGAAACCCAGGAACTGTTTTACCCCGCCATCATGCAGGCCGTGCTGGATACAGGCTTTAAGGGTTTCGTGGCCCAGGAGTTTGTGCCGAAAAGAGAAGATAAACTGGCTTCCCTGAAACAGGGCGTGCAGATCTGCGACGTGTAACGGGGGCTAATACTTCCAGTCCTTGCGGAGCATGCCCATCACCACCATGTCCACATACTGGCCGTGCAGCTTTGCGCTCTGGCGGAGGATGCCTTCCCTGGTAAATCCCAGCTTGATGGGTATCTGCCCGCTTTTTTCGTTCTGCAGCACGAACCGGATCTCCACCTTATTCAGCCGTATAGCAGCAAAGGCATACCCTATAAGGGTTTTGCAGGATTCAGTAACAATGCCTTTTCCCTGCTTTTCCGTAGCGATCCAGTAACCTATTTCCGCTTTGGAAAGGAGATGGTCCCAGTCATGAAGGTCTATTACACCGCAAAGCTCGCCGTGGTGCCAGATGCCAAAGGCAATGGCGTCCTGTTCATCCGCTTTCCTTTTCATCAGTTCAATAAATCGCAGGGAATGTTCTTCGGTGGTGTTGTAATCCACCCAGGGCAGGAATTTACGCAGGGTTTTCCGGCATTGATTGATCAGCAGGAAAAGCTGCGGAGCGTTTTCAGGCTGCAGCTGGCGGAGGATAGTGGTATCGTTTACAGGCAATTCTAGCATAAAGCAGGCCGGTAAACATATAAAATCTTCCTAAAAACACCAACAGGCAACCCGCCGGAGCAGGTTACCTGTTTTGGATGTTGATTATGACGGTACTGTACTACTAACGTTTGGAGATCAGCTGCTGCTTCGTCATGTCCTTGATCACCTGCTGGCTGTAAACCACGGCCATGCGGGCGGCGGACGAAGGATCGAAGGTTTCCGTTTGCACGGAATATACCAGCTGTTTGTCCCTCAGGTTATAAAGATTGCTTTCCAGGAAGTATTTCGTGTTGGTCGTGTAATACCCCGGCTCGTAAATCCGGCTGTACATTGAGTTGTAATAAGGCCAAAAGCGGCCGTAGTACATCGGGTACGGGCGCATATACCAATTCCGGCCCGGCACGTAATTCTTCTCTTTGGACTTATCCAGCATTACGATGGTCAGTACCTGGTCTGCATCGGTTTTGCGGATCCTGTTCATGGCTTTCTGTTCGTTGAGGCCTTTGAGCGCATGAGGCCCCAGCTCGTCGTAAGCCGAAACCGCGTTATACCCCCTCTGTTTCAACGAGGCCACGAATTCTTTTTCCATATTGTTCCTCAGGCTGCCCTCGCGGTCGCTCACCAGCGCCATAACGAGGATCTTCTGATTAGTGTTGATGGAAGCATCAGGTTCCTTCCAGGAAGAAGTAACCTTGGTACTTGAACAGGATGCAAGGAATAACACCAACCCTGAAAGCATCCCAACGGCTAAAAATCTCATCTTGTTCTTCATAGCTCTAGTGTTTATATTCTTTAGACGGCAAACGGGGTGCAAAAGATACATGGTGCAACACTATTTAACAGAACTTTTAGGCAACTGTTAAAGGATTGAGAATGAAGACATGATGGTGCTCAGATCAAGGCAATACCAAAGTTAGGCCGGGAGATGATCGGGGGAAACTGATGGAATAATACCGGAAATATGGAGATGAGGCGGAGATAATGTGGACTTGATGCGGATAAGAAGTTAAATATCAATTAATTAGTCAAAACTTGAACGGATTTCCGGTTAATTTAGTACGTAAAAAAAGACCGCTCTTTTGAAGCGGCCTTTTCACTATTGTTAAGGGGGAAAAATCAGTAATTAATGACCTGCTCCTCGATCTGCTGCGGGATCTCGCGGAACTGGTACAGCTGGTTACGCAGCTGCGGCTCAAATCCGGCTTCGCGGATCGCTTCCTGGATGCTTTTGTAAGTGAAGCGGTGCGGTGCCCCGGCGGCGCTTACCACGTTCTCCTCGATCATGATGGAACCGAAATCGTTGGCGCCGGCATGCAGGCAGAGCTGCGCTACAGACTTGCCTACCGTGAGCCAGGATGCCTGTATGTTCTTTACATTCGGCAGCATGATGCGGCTCATGGCGATCATACGGATGTACTCCTCCGAGGTGGTCATGTTGTGAACGCCGCGGATGCGCGCCAGCAGGGTATCTACGTCCTGGAAGGTCCAGGGGATGAAGGCGGTGAAGCCATAATGCCCTTCGGGCTTTTCGCTCTGTACCTGGCGGATGGCCACCAGGTGCTCAAATCTTTCGAGCACGGTTTCCACATGGCCGAACATCATGGTGGCAGACGAGGCGATGTTGAGCTTATGGGCGGCCCTCATCACATCCAGCCACTCCTGCGCGCCGCATTTGCCTTTCGAAATGAGGCGGCGTACACGGTCGTTGAGGATCTCCGCGCCGGCGCCGGGCAGGCTGTCCATACCCGCTTCCTGCAAAGCGCGCAGCACTTCGATATGCGTGCTTTTTTCGAGCTTGGTGATGTGCGCCACTTCCGGGGGGCCGAGGGTGTGAAGGCGAAGCTCAGGGTAGAGCGATTTCAGTTCGGAAAAAAGGTCTGTATAGAATTTGAGCCCCAGCTCAGGATGGTGGCCGCCTTGCAGCAGCAGCTGGTCCCCGCCGTATTTGAGGGTCTCGTCTATTTTCACCTTGTATTCTTCGATCCCGGTGATATAAGCATCTTTATGGCCGGGAATGCGGTAAAAATTGCAGAATTTACAGTTGGCCGTACATACGTTGGTCGTGTTCACATTCCGGTCAATCTGCCAGGTAACCTTGCCATGCGGCACCTGTTGTTTCCTTAGCTCGTTGGCGATCTCCATCAGTTCCGCCAGCGGGGCATTCTGGAACATAAACACCCCTTCCTCCGCTGTCAGAAAACCGAACTCCTGCGCCTTTTTGTATAAGTCCTGTAATTGCATCTTGAAAACAAAGGTAGGGTATCCAGAGAATTTATTTGCCGCTTGTACCAATTAGATGAAGGCGGTTTGACCAGAAATGTTAAATTTAGGTAAACACCGATGCATAGCATCTTTCGATTATGGGAGCTAAAGCAATTTTTCACGTTATCGTCCTGTGCCTGCTGTTTACCATCCCTGCCCTGGCGCAGGATACCGAGAACACCTCCGAGCCGGAAGCCCGGCTGATCACCCGTTTCCCATTCAAACAATACTATGGCGGCGTAGTGGTGATCTCAGCCCGGCTCAACAACTTCCCGGATACCCTCCAGTTCCTGCTGGATACCGGCAGCGCCGGCATTTCCCTCGATACCACCACCTGCATCAACCTCGGCCTTAAGCTCACCCCGTCCGACAAAGTAGTGAGGGGCCTGGTAGCCAGCAAAAATATTTCCTTCGCCTCCGATAACACCCTGCACCTGCCCGGCTTGCAGGTAGACAGCCTGGATTTCCATGTCAACAACTACGAGCTGATCAGCCAGGTATACGGTATCCAGATAGACGGCATCATGGGTTACAGCCTGCTGAGCCGTTATATTTTCCAGGTGGATTACGACAAGGAAGAGATCCTTATCTGGTCGCACGGCCGCTTCAAATACCCGCGCGGCGGGCATATGCTGAAGCCTAACCTCACCTTCATACCCGTGGTCACTTCAGCGCTGCGCAGCGGCAAACATAACGTGAACCACCGCTATTATTTCGATACCGGCGCCGGCATGTGCCTGCTGCTGAGCACGCAGTTCGTGAAAGACAGTTCCCTGCTGGTGAAGCGCAAGGCCAAGGTGATACCCACCGAAGCGCAGGGCCTGGGCGGGAAAATGCAGATGTACATCACTACCATGAACGAGTTCAGGGTGGGCTCGTATAATTTCAGGAACGTGCCAACTTACCTGTTCGACGACGTTACCAATATTACTTCCTACCCCTCCCTGGCCGGCATGATCGGCAACGACCTCCTGCGGCGGTTCAACCTCACGCTCAATTACGCGAAAAAGGAGATCCACCTTATGCCGAACACGCACTTCCGCGACCAGTTCGATTATTCCTACACCGGCCTCATTATTTACCTGATAGACAACCGGATAGAGGTCACCGATGTGATCAAGAACTCCCCCGCGGAGAAGGCCGGCTTCAGGCCCGGCGACTTTGTGCTGGCTATCAACAACAATTTCACCAGCAACCTCCAGGTTTACCGGGACATCCTGAAGAACATCGGCACCCGGCCCACCCTGCTTATTATGCGCGACGGGGAGCTGATGCTGAAAAAACTACCGATCAGGAGCATATTGTAGCTAACTGCATTTGTCGTAAATTTGTATGTTTTGGCAGATTAACGGCCGAATGGCTTTTATTATCAATAGCATATGGTTCATTTTAACAGATTCACTTTAGATAACGGGTTACGGGTGATCGTACACGAAGATTCCACTACGCCGATGGCGGTGGTAAATGTGATGTACGACGTGGGCGCAAGAGACGAAGATCCGGCGCAGACGGGCTTTGCGCATCTTTTTGAACACCTGATGTTCGGCGGTTCCATCAACATCCCGGAATACGACGAACCTTTGCAGATGGCCGGGGGAGAGAACAATGCCTACACCACCAACGACCTTACCAATTATTACATAGAGCTGCCCGCCGAGAACCTGGAAACGGCCTTCTGGCTGGAAAGCGACCGTATGCTGAGCCTGGCCTTTTCAGAAAAAAGCCTGGAAGTGCAGCGGAAAGTGGTTACCGAAGAATTCAAGGAACATTACATCAACAAACCTTACGGCGACGTATGGCATAAGATGCGCGAGCTGGCCTACAGCCGCCATCCCTATCGCTGGATGACCATCGGGCGGGAGCTGGCGCATATTGAACAGGCGAAGCTGGATGATGTGAAATCATTTTTCTTCCGGCACTACCGCCCCATCAATGCGATCCTCGTAGTAGCCGGTAAAGTGACCACCGCACAGGTGAAAGCGCTGGCCGAGAAATGGTTCGGCGACATTCCCAGCGGTGAAAAATACGTCCGCAATCTGCCCGTGGAGCCTCCGCAGCAGGAAGCGCACATGCTCGAAATAAAAAGCAAAGTGCCGCTGGATGCGCTGTACAAAACCTATCACATCTACCCGCGCAACGACCAGCGCTATTATACGGCGGATCTGCTGAGCGACATCCTCAGCGGCGGCGGTTCTTCGCGCCTGCACCAGGTGCTGGTGAAAGAAAAGAAACTCTTCAGCAACATCGACTGCTACCACTTCGGCAGCCTCGACGCGGGGCTGCTGGCGATAGACGGCAAGCTGGTGAAAGGCGTAAAAATGAAAGACGCCGAAAAGGCCATCCAGGAAGAGCTGGTAAAAGTACAGCAGCAGACCATCCCGGAAAGGGAGCTGCAAAAGGTGAAGAACCGCGTGGAAAGCATGCTGGCGTTTGAAGACATGGGCCTGCTGAGCCGGGCCAACAATCTTGCCTTCTACGAACTGCTTGGCGACGCTTCGTTGATGAACAGCGAATTCGACAACTACGAAAAGGTGACCGCCAAAGAGATCCAGGACGAAGCGCAGATTATTTTTTCAGAGAAGAACTCCAATACCATTCATTATTACGCAGGAAATTAAAGATATGATCAACAGAAGCCAGGCCCCCGCTATAAAAGACGCAGTGGATTTTGAAGTATTGCTGAAACCGTACGAGCTGTTCAAGCTGGACAATGGAATTCCCGTGTACGTGGTGCGCTCGGAAGAGCAGGAAACGGTGCAGCTGGAACTGGTATTCCCGGCAGGCAGCTGGTACGAAACCGAGAACCTGGTTGCCTCCGCGACCAACTTTTTGATGAAGAACGGCACCAGCAAACATTCTGCCTTGCAGATCAATGAAATGGCCGAGTATTTCGGCGCTTATCTCAACCGTAACTGTTACCACGAGAATGCGACGTATACCCTTCACTGTTTGACCAAACACACGCCAGAGCTGCTGCCCATTCTCCAGGAAGTGATCCTCGACCCGGCGTTTCCCGAAGAAGAGCTGGCCATTTATTCCCAGAACATGAAGCAGAAGCTGGCTGTGAACCTGCAAAAATGCGAGTTCGTGGCCAACCGCCATATCGATAAATATCTCTTCGGGGAATTTCACCCTTATGGCCGCGTGAGCAGCATGGAAGCGTACGACGCGTTGCAGACCGAAAGCCTGAAAGCCTTCTACCAGCGGCATTACAACTACGCCAACTGTAAGATATTCATTGCCGGAAACCTTCCCGCCAATATCATTCCCCTGCTGAACCAGTACTTCGGCAGCACACAATGGAACGGGGAGACGACGACCTTACGCCCCGAAATTCCCATATTGCCCGCCGAAGAAAAGAAATACCGCATTTTTAACGATGAGAACGGCGTACAGGGCGCAGTGCGTGTGGCAAGACCTTTTCCAAACCGCTACCATCCCGACTTTCCGAAGATGCTGGTGCTGAACACCATTTTTGGCGGCTACTTCGGTTCACGGTTGATGAGCAATATCAGGGAAGAAAAAGGATACACCTACGGCATTCATTCGCAGCTTTACAACTTCCGCCAGGTAAGCGGCATCAACATTTCCACCGAAGCGGGCCGTGATGTGTGCGAGGCGACGTTAACAGAGGTCTACAAAGAAATGGATCGCCTGCTGAAAGAGGAAATACCGGAAGAAGAGCTGAGCCTGGTGAGGAATTTTATGATCGGCTCCATCCTGGGCGACCTGGACGGTGCTTTCCAGGTGATACAGCGGTGGAAGAACCTTATCCTGAACGATCTCGACGAAAATTATTTCTACAATAACATCCGTACCATCAAAACCATTACTGCCGCAGAACTACAGCAGCTTGCCCGGCAATATTACAACAGGGAAGACTTCTACGAGCTCATCGTGATATAACGGCCGGGCTGAACATTCAGCATGCTTTTTGTGTAATCTCTATAGCCAAATTCCTTCTATCATGGGGATACTTATTCGTATACTCGTTACCGCCCTCGCAGCTTTGCTAACAGCTTATATTCTCCCGGGGGTGAAGCTTCAGGATTTTACAACAGCGCTGATACTGGCCATCGTACTGGGTTTGCTGAACCTCCTCGTAAAGCCCGTGCTGGTGATCCTCACCCTGCCCGTGACTATCTTCACGCTAGGCCTCTTCCTGCTGGTGATCAATGCATTGATCGTAATGTGGGCCAGCAGCCTCGTGAAAGGTTTTAAAGTGGACAACTTCTGGTGGGCGCTGATCTTCAGCGTGGTGCTGTCCATCATCAGCGGCATTATGCTAAGCCTCGGCCCGCAGGAGCGAGGCGAATAAGATCAATGATTCAGTTTAAGCACAGCTCCGCCGCGCGCGCCGCTATGTTTCCCGTTATCCAGGGTTACAATGCCGTTTACCAGCACGTATTGGAACCCGGTAGAATATTGGTGGGGCGCGGTGAATGTTGAAAGATCCTTTACGGTTTCAGGGTCGAACACCACGATGTCTGCCGCATAACCCGGCAGCAGCAGGCCTCTTTGCTGCAGGCGGAATTTCTGTGCAGGCAGCGACGTCATTCTTCTTACCGCTTCTTCCAGCCTGATCACTTTTTCTTCACGGACATATTTGCCCAGCACCCGTGCATTGGTGCCGTAGCCTCTCGGATGCGGCACGCCCACGCCGAATTCACGGATGCTCGCGTCGGACGCGAACATGTTGTATGGGTATTGCATGATGTATTTCACATCCTCTTCGCTCATGCCATGGAACACCATGCCGGCATTTCCCGCTTCAGAAATATCCAGGATGGTCTGCACTTCGTTGGCCAGGTTGGATTTGCGGCCGCGGAGTTTATTGATCTCCGTTATGCTTTTCCCGTTGTAAGTGGTGTCCTGCCTGTAATACGCCACCACGGCATAGTCCAGGTGTTTGAGCTTACGGCGTTTGTACGTGGCCGTCATTTCGGAAGCGATGCGCTTGCGCAGCAGCGGGTCTTTCAGGCGATACACGATGGAATCCTGCCCGCCGGACAATGCCCAGTCCGGCAACATCGTGCGCAGGCTGGTGCTGCTGGCGGTATATGGATATTGGTCTATCGTTACTTCCAGGCCCTCTTTCCTGGCTTTTTCCACCATGGCCAGCGTTACGTTGGAACGGCCCCAGTTCTGCTTTCCGCCGATCTTGAAGTGTGATATTTCCACGGGGATCTTTGCTTCCCTGCCGATGGTGAGCGCTTCGCTGATGGCGGCTTCAACGGCATCGCCTTCGTTGCGCATGTGCGTGGCATATACGCCGCCGTGGCGCGCCGCTACTTTCGCAAGGCCTACCACTTCAGGTGTTTTCGCATAAAGGCCGGGAAGATAGATGAGCCCGGTGGAAAGGCCTACAGCGCCGGCCTGCATGGCTTTTTCTACGAGCGCTTCCATCTGCTGCTGCTCTGCCGCGCTGGGCGCACGGTCTGTACTGCCCATCACCGCGCGCCGCACATCGTTGTGGCCGATGAGGGAGGCTGCGTTGATGGAGAGTTTCATGCTATCCAGCTGGTAGAAATATTTACCGAGATCTACGTTGGAAGAGCCGCAGTTGCCCGTTACCACGGTGGTTACGCCGTCGTGGATAAAACTTTCCGCGGTAGGCACTTTGAACTCGTCGCCTTCGATATGGGTGTGCACGTCAATGAAACCGGGGGCTGCCACTTTGCCGCCCGCGTCTATGGTGCGGGTGGCGGTGATGTTCAGCGGCATGCGGCTTGTTTGAAGGATGCGTCCGTCTTTCACGGCGATTTCCCCGTAGTACCAGCTGTTGCCTGTACCATCGATGATGCGGGCGTTTTTGATGAGAATATCCGCGCTGGTTTGCGCCTTCAGGGAGAAAGCGGCCAGCAGGAGCGCCGGGAATAAAGTGAAAGGTTTGTGCATGGCAGGTTCAGATGTATACACAAAATACATATCGCCGGGCAGTTTTAATAACCGGCCGGTTATTTCCTGCGCAGAAGAAAGTAAAGGCCGATGCCAGCCAGCATTATGAGGGCCAGTATGAATATGATCAAAATGATCTCTGTAACTCCCAAAGTCTGGAACATAGTCATGTTTGTTTTGTTTAACTGGAATGGTCCGCCACGATCTTCCATTCACCGCTGATCTTGCGCAGGAGAATGGAGAAATGACCGGAAAGGTTGCTGATGGTGCGGGTCAGGCTCCATTGCCCCACAACAAAATACGTATCGCCGGGCAGTTTTTTAAATTCCAGCAGGTTAAAAGCCAGCGTGCCCATGCCTTCTTTGCCGGGATAGGACTTGCGGTAGTTGTCCAGCGTAGCCTGCCAGCCATACGTCAGTCCTTTTTTACCGATAAAAAGCAGGGAGTCCGACTTCCAGTAGGTATCCATAAAACCCTCCAGGTTTCCGGCGTTCCAGGCTTTTAGCTGGGCATCCATCAGCGCTTTAATGCGGGTAACTTCCGGATCCTGCGCCCGGAGCGGATTAACAGCGGAAATGGAGATAAGGGCAATGATAATGACGAGCGAACGCATGGTAAATTTTTAGCAAAAGATAAACAGTTTTTATCATTTACGCATTCCGGGATTGTTCTACCTTTGCACAACTACAAAAATTAAATCAATATGCCCGGATTTGAACTATTTGGCGCTGAAGAGAAAAAGGAAGTAAATGACGTACTGGAAACAGGCATTTACATGCGTTACGGCTTCGATGGCCCCCGCAAAGGCATCTGGAAAGCCAAAGAACTGGAGCAGGCGCTCTGCGAAAGATTCAACGTTAAGTATGCACAGCTGACCTCCAGCGGCACCACCGCCCTCACCACCGCTATGGCGTCCCTGGGCCTGGGCGCGGGCGACGAGGTGATCATGCCCACCTTCACGTTCGTTGCCAGCTTCGAAGCCGTGCTGAGCGTTGGCGCCACGCCCGTGCTGGTGGATGTGGACGATACCCTCACCCTTGCCCCTGAAGCGGTAAAAGCCGCCATCACGCCCAAAACAAAAGCCATCATGCCCGTGCATATGTGCGGTTCCATGGCAGACCTGGATGCGCTGATGGCCATCTGTAAAGAACATAACCTGCTGCTGCTGGAAGACGCCTGTCAATCCACCGGCGCTACCTATAAAGGCCGCGCGCTCGGCTCCATCGGCCACGCGGGCACCTTCTCCTTCGACTTCGTGAAGACCATCACCTGCGCCGAAGGCGGGGCCATCATCACGAACGACGAAGACGTTTACACCAAATGCGACGCGTATTCTGACCATGGGCACGACCACCTGGGCGGCGCCGACCGTGGCGCGGACGGGCACCCTCACCTGGGCTACAACTTCCGCATCTCCGAGCTGCACGCCGCTGTAGGCCTGGCGCAGATCCGAAAGCTGGATAAATTCCTGGCCATCCTCCGTAACAATAAAGAAGTACTGAAAGCCGCGCTGGCAGAAGTGCCCGGCATAACCTTCCGCCGCATCCCCGATCCGGAGGGCGACAGCTGCACGCACCTCACCTTCTTCCTGCCCGACCTGGAAACCGCACGCGCAGCCACCAAGGCCATCAAAGCCGCCGGCCTGCCCGCATTCCACTGGTTCGACAACAACTGGCATTACTTCCGCAAATGGGACCATCTCAAAGCAGTATCGTCCCTCACGCGCTTTGCCGCGCCGCTGGCCGAAGCGCTTGCCCAGTATAAAACCAAAGAATTCCCGGCTTCCGACGCGATCATCGGCCGCTGCATTTCCTTCCCCATCAGCCTCGCCTGGACGGAAGAAGAACTGCGCGAACGTGCCGCCAAACTGGCCGCCGCGGTGAAAAGTGTTTTATAATTCCAAGCATTGCACATGAAGAAAATAGCATTGATCCCGGCAAGATATGCCGCCACGCGGTTCCCGGGCAAAATGATGGCCGTGCTGGCAGGGAAAACCGTCATCTGGCGCACTTACGAATCCACCCGCGCCACCGGCGTGTTCGACGAAGTGATGGTCGTAACCGACAGCGACGTGATCTATGAAGAGATCACCCGCAACGGCGGAAAGGCCGTGATGAGCAAACGCGAGCACGAAAGCGGGTCCGACCGTATTGCCGAAGCCGTGGAAAATATGGACGTGGACATAGTGGTGAACGTGCAGGGCGACACACCCTTCACGCAGAAAGAACCGCTGGAAAAACTGCTGAAGGTTTTCGAAGGCGAAGAAGGCAAAAAAGTGCAGGTGGCTTCGCTGATGCAGGTGCTGAAAGAATGGAAGGACATAGAAGACCCGAACTTCGTGAAAGTGACTGTGGACAAGGATTTCAACGCTCTTTTCTTTTCCCGCTCCGTGATACCTTACCCGCGCGATAAAGACGTGAACAGCGTGTATTACGAGCACATCGGCATTTACGCTTTCCGCCGCGATGCCCTGCTGCAATTCACGCGTACGCCCATGAGCCCGCTGGAAGCCGCTGAAAAGATCGAATGCCTGCGTTACCTGGAAAACGGCATTCCTATGAAAATGGTCGTGACCGATTACATGGGCGTGGAAATTGATACACCGGAAGACCTGGAACGCGCTTCCAGGCTGCTGGAGAAATAATTACAGAACAGCAAACTTTGTGAATACATGAAATTCAGAAACTTTAAACTGGTAGGTTACGTCATTTTCGGCCGCGGCGCGTTCAACCAGGTGGACGAAATCATTGCCCCCCACCGCAAAGGCGATGCGCCGATGATATTTTTCGTGGACCACTTCTTTGAAGGCAACCAGCCTTTTGTTTCCCGCATTCCCTTGCGCGGGAAAGACAAGATCGTGTTCATAGACGTGACCCACGAGCCTAAAACCGTGTACGTGGACCGCTTGAGAGATGAGCTGAAAGCTGAGTTCGGCGAAGTAAGCGGCATCATCGGCATCGGCGGCGGCTCCACGATGGACATGGCCAAGGCGGTTTCGCTCATGATGACCAACCCCGGCTCCTCCGCGGATTACCAGGGCTGGGACCTTATTAAAAATCCCGCAGTTTATAAAGTTGGCATTCCCACCCTTTCCGGCACCGGCGCCGAAGTGAGCAGAACCACCGTGCTCACCGGCCCCACCAAAAAGCTGGGGATGAACTCCGACTATACGCCTTTCGACCAGATCGTGCTGGATCCAGAGCTGATCAAAAACGCTCCCGTGAACCAGCGCTTCTACACCGCCATGGACTGCTACATCCATTGCATCGAATCGCTGGAAGGCACATACCTCAATGCTTTCAGCCGTTCTTACGGCGAAAAGGCGCTGGAGCTTTGCCAGGAGATTTACCTGAAGAAAGACCACTGGGACGATGACGCTGATGAAAAACTGATGATGGCCTCTTATGCGGGCGGCATGAGCATCGCGTATTCGCAGGTGGGCGTGGCGCACGCCGTGAGCTACGGCCTCAGCTACCTGCTGGGCACCAAACACGGCATCGGCAACTGCATAGTGTTCGACAAGCTGGAGGAATTTTATCCCGCCGGCGTGAAAGAATTCAAGCAGATGGTGGAGAAGCACCAGGTGGAAATACCGCAGCACATTACCAAAGGGCTTACCGATAATGATTTCGAGAAGATGATCGACGTGAGCATGGGCCTGGCCCCGCTTTGGGAAAACGCGCTGGGCAAGGACTGGCAGCAGAAAATGACCCGCGACCGTTTGCGGAAGTTATACGAACAACTTTAAATTTTTCATAAGGCTGCGCCGCGAAGGCGCAGCCTTCATTTTTTCTATATGGAAAATATCAGCGAACTCACCCAACAATATACAGCCGTATTGCAGAAAGTACAGGAGCGCCGCGAATGCTGGCGGGCACGGTCCAAGCCGTTCCTGATCCAGTTCCTTAACGGTGTTACTGAGCAATACAAGCTGAACTGGAAAGCGGGCGCCAACGATCTGATGCTGGGCCTGGAAGCCGTATACCTCGTTTTTGACCATGAGCCCAGCGGCATCGTGGAGCAATCGCCTTTCAGCGTGGTGCAGAAAATGAAGATCGGCGGTTTCCTTTCCTTTTCGCAGACGCGCAACGGGCAGATCATCGTATGGATCAGCTACCCGTTCATAGACGGGATGACGGAGGAAAAGCCGAAGACCGACATGCTGGAAACCATTGAGCCGGAAGAAATTACAGAGGAGAACGTAACCCGTTACATCGAGAAATTCCTGGGAGAAATAATCGAATGGGAGAACAATTCCCGCGATGAGATCGGCTTTGAGCGCCACCGTAAGCCAGGGAACTGATCTTTATCATCGGCGGGAAACATAGGAAATCCGAACTTTGCAGCATGCGCGACATAGAGCAAATAGAAGATATACAGCTGCTGGTGGATACGTTTTACGGGAAGATCCAGCAGGATGCTTTATTGGGGCCGGTTTTCGCGGAGAAGATCGCTCCTGAGGCATGGGAAAAGCATCTTCAGACTATGTACCGCTTCTGGGGCGCCCAGCTGCTGGGCATTATGGAATACCAGGGCGCGCCCTACGCCAAACACCGCAGCCTGCCAATAGATAAACCCCACTTCGACCAGTGGATCGCCCTTTTCCATGCTACGGTAGATGAATTGTTCCGCGGCCCGCGCGCCTCTACCGCCAAGGTAAAAGCCGCTTCCATCGGGCAGGTGTTTTTAGGAAAACTTCGTTTTGAGAGAGGACAATTCTAAGGTTCTCAATGCCTGCTGGCATAAGCGCGGATCGCTTTCCGCATATATCTCACATATTTGTTCCGGTAAATGAACATCAGGTAAATGGTGGCAAGGATGGTAACGATGGCCATGATATAGAACACCCGTGCAAAGTGCGCCGGGTCGTTGTTATACCACTGTGCGGAAAAGAAAGCCCCCAGCCCGATGCCCGCTTCCAGCGCGATGTACATGCTGCCCAGGGCGCGCCCGCGGTGTTCGGGCAGGCCGAGGTCGATCGTCCAGGCGGTAACGGCGGGGCTGTTGATGCCCAATGCCACGCCATACACGAGTGCGCCGGCCAGCAAGGCCGCGGGCGACCCCGCCCATGCGATCATCAGCATAGAAACGGCCATGAGGGTGGCGGATATTTTCAGCAGGGGCACGCGGCCGTATTTGTCGGACGCCTTGCCCGCCAGCAGCCGTATACCGATGGAGCTGGCCGTGAAGAAGGTAAAGAAAAGCCCTTTATTCTGAAGGCCGAGATGCGCGCTGAAATCCGGGATAATGGTGAGCAATGCGCCGTAGCTGAAATAAGTGAGGAAAGTGATCAACGCCGGGGCGAGCACCAGCGGCTCAAATATTTCCTGCCTGGAAACCTTCAGTAGCGCGGGCCTGAAGCTTTGGCGGTTGTGCAATGTTTCTTTCATCCCGATAAGGATCACCACGGAAAGCAGGGCAAATACCGCTGAAACCTGGAACATCACCGTAATACCCCAGGCATTGGCGATGGAGCCGCCGATGGAAGGCCCCAGCGAAAGCCCGATAGTGCTGAAAAGCCCTACCATGCCCATGGCTTCCGCCCGGCGGTTGAACGGCACCATGTCCGCCACATAAGCCGAGGTGCCCGTGGGTTTGAAGCCGGTGGAGAACCCGTGGAAGAAGCGCAGGAGGAGAAAAGCGCCCACGGAGCTGATCAAAGGGTACAGGAGGCTGCAGACCACGCAAACAACAGAACCAAACACCATTACCGGCACGCGGCCGATCGTATCCGTAAGCTTACCGGAAAAAGGGCGGCTGAGGCCGGCCATTAAGGTGAATAACCCGATGATATATCCTTTGTATTCCGCACCTCCCAGGCTGGTAAGGTAAGCGGGTAGTTCTGGGATCATCATGTTGAAGCTGGCGGAAAATAACAGGTTGCTGAAGCACAGCAACCAGAACTGCATAGTGTACATCTTCCCCGTCAACTGATCCATGTTGCAAAGTTAGGAGGATGGCTGCAATTCCTGCGCGAATTTTTACAGAATCGGCCTTCCGCCGTTCGTCAGCTGACGAAAGCGGTTCCCGGACCAGTTGTGCTACCGAGGCTTCCCGTCACTGAAACTCGCTCCAGTCCTTCCATACCGGCTCATACCCCTGCCCACGGATCATGCCGGCCACTTCGGCCGCCGTTCTTTCGTCGCTGATCTCGAACTGCTCCAGCGATTGAGGGTCTACCGAATAGCCTCCCGGGTTTGTTTTACTGCCCGCGCTCATGGTGGTAATGCCCAGCTGCACGAGATGGTCGCGGAAATGCCGGTTTTCACGGGTGGAGAGGCTCAATTCTACTTCCTCGCTGAAAAGGCGGTAGGCGCAGATGAGCTGCACCAGCTCCCGGTCGCTCATATCCACTTTGGGTGCAAGGCCGCCTGAAAAGGGCCGTAACCGGGGGAAGGAAATGCTGTAGCGGGTTTGCCAATAGGTTCTTTGCAGGTAATCGAGATGGAGCGCGGTGAAGAAGCTGTCCGTGCGCCAGTCTTCGAGGCCGATCAGCACGCCCAACCCTATTTTGTGAATACCCGCCAGCCCAAGCCTGTCCGGGGTTTGAAGCCGGTAACCGAATCGTGATTTTTTTCCTTTCGGGTGATGTTTGCGGTAATCTTCTTCATGGTAGGTTTCCTGGTAAACGAGTACGGAATGGAGGCCGAGCGGGATGAGCTGTTCATAATCCTCCTGCTCCATCGGCTGCACTTCCATAGACACCTGGGCGAAATGCTGCCTGAATAACGGGAGCGCTTTGCGGAAATAATCCATGCCCACTGTCTGGTTCGCTTCCCCGGTCACCAACAGCACATGTTCGTAGCCAAGCTCGCGCACGGCGGCTATTTCGCGGAGTATTTCCGTGCCGGTGAGCGTGCGGCGGCGCAGAGGATTGTCGTAGCTGAAGCCGCAATAGGTGCAGATGTTCTGGCATTCGTTGGAAAGGTAAACGGGTGCGTACAGCTGCATGGTTCTGCCGAAGCGCTTTTGCGTGAGCTGCCTGCTGAGCTGTGCCATCTGCTCCAGGTAGGGCGCGGCGGCTGGAGACACCAGCGCCATAAAATCCTCCGGCGTGCGGCGGCGGCGGCTTAGCGCAAGCTCCACATCGGCCGGCGTTTTAGCGTAAATGGCCGCCGTCACATCGTTCCAGCTGTGCCGGCGGAATATATCTTCAAAAGACATAACAATACATTGAATGGTCAAATAATGACATTACTCGTCCAGGAAAGCCACCAGCGGGCTGCTGGCCACTGCCTGCGTGCTGACGCCGCCCAGCCCTGCGAGGAAAGCTTCTCTTCCCGCTGCTACAGCCTGTTTGAAGGCAGCCGCCATTTTTGCGGGCTGCTGCGCCACTGCGATGGCGGTATTCACCAGCACGGCGTCCGCGCCGATCTCCATAGCCTGTGCAGCATGCGAAGGCGCGCCGATGCCCGCATCCACAATCACCGGTACTGAGCTTTGGCTGATGATGATCTCCAGGAAATCCAGCGTGCGCAGCCCTTTATTGCTGCCGATGGGCGAGCCGAGCGGCATAACCGCCGCCACGCCTGCATCTTCCAGGCGTTTGCACAGCACCGGGTCCGCATGAATGTACGGCAGCACCACGAAGCCCAGCTTCACCAGCTCGCGCGCGGCTTCCAGCGTTTCCACCGGGTCCGGCAAAAGGTACCGGGGATCGGGGTGGATCTCCAGCTTGAGCCAGTTGGTTTCCAAAGCCTCGCGCGCCAGCTGTGCGGCGTAAACGGCTTCCCTGGCCGTGCGCACGCCGGAGGTGTTGGGCAGCAGGTGAATGTGCGGATATTGTAATACGTTCAGCATGCCATCCTGCTGCGTGTTGGAAGTATCCACGCGCTTAAGCGCCACGGTTACCAGTTCCGAACCGGAAGCCAGTATGGCCTCTTCCATCATTTTTGACGATCCGAATTTGCCGGTGCCGGTAAACAAACGGCTTTCAAAAGTGCGTCCTGCTATAATGAGCGGGTCCATGATCTTTAATTTTTTTACGCGTGAATCAATTTTGCAACAGCTGCATGATCTGTTCCACCACGGCCTTTTTATCAGGCGCGTTGGTGATGAGCCCGGATACGGCGATGCCATACACGCCGGTGTCCATCAATGCAGGGATGTCTTCCGTCAATATGCCGCCGATGGCCAGCACAGGCAGGTTGCTGCCGATGCCTTTCATGAGCTGCCGGTATCCTTCCAGGCCAAGGATGGGACTAAGCTTTTCTTTGGTGGTAGTGAACCGGAAAGGCCCCGCGCCGATGTAATCCGCGCCGGCATCCGCGTGCATGCGCGCATCGTGGATGGTATTGGCCGTTCCGCCCAGCCAGCAACCGCTGCCTACGATCGTGCGCGCTTCCTGCACCGGCATATCCTGTAAGCCAACATGCAGGCCGTAAGCGCCTATAGTTCTTGCAACGGTGGGATGGTCGTTGATGGAAAGCAGGGCGCCGAATGCGTCGCAGATCTGTTTTGCTTCAAAAGCAATGGCGGATACATCGCCTGATTTCACGCGCAATTGTATCCAGCGGCAACCGGCTTCGCAGGCTGCGCGGATATTTTCCGCATGCGAAGCACCGGGTGTTTGTTGGGAGATGTATAAGAGTCGTTCCATTTTTGTTTGTTTTAAAAAGTATGCTGAACAGCCTGCATCTCGTGCCAGCCCAATAACGACGGGCTGCTTTGCAGGTATTTGTAAGTATAGGCCTTGCCTTCCCGGCAGGCTTCCGCCAGCGACAATCCTTTTGCCAGCGATGCCGTGATGGCGGCGGAAAGCACGCAGCCGGAGCCGTGCTTGGGGAATGCCCCGCCGGAGAGCGGCTCAAGTTCCAGCGCTGTGCCGCCCTCGTACAGCGTATCCCAGCCTGTGCGTTCTGTACGGTGACCGCCTTTCAGCAGCACGGCGCAGTGCCGTGACATCTGCTGCGCGCCCTTTTCCGCATGCGGCTCGCCGCTCATGGCCACGGCTTCGTCGTAGTTAGGCGTGAGCAGGCGCAGGTAGGGAAGCACGGCTTCCCACTGCCTGTAAATAGCGGAATGAAAAACATAACCGGCAGACGCTTTCAGTACCGGGTCGAGGATGAACTGCAGGCCGGGCGTTATTTTGCGCAGGGCCTGGAATACTTCGGCCAGCACGTCGGGATGAGAAACGATGCCCACTTTGCAATACTCGACCGGGAATTTTTCCAGCAGCGGCAATGCCTGGGCAATGATCTTGTCGGCCGGCAGCCATTCCACGCCCAGGAATTCGCTGTCTGTTTGCGCGGTGAGGGCCGTGCAAACGCCCAGCCCGCGCAGCCGGTGCGCTTCAAAGGTTTTGATATCTGCCAGCAAACCCGCGCCACCGCTGGGATCGAGGCCGGCGAGGCTCATTACGTAAGTGGACATATGCGGTGTGTTGTTTTCATTTTTTAATTTGTACAGTTCAGTCTTTCCATGATCCTTTTGCATGAATAAATACTTCCACCGCAAGCGATGGCTCCTGCCAGATGGCTCCCAGCAATGCTGCGCCGCGGAAGCCCATCTGTTTTACTTTGCCGGCATTGGCGGGTTGAATGCCGCCGATACCTATGGCATTGGATGGTATGGAATCAAACTGCCGGGCGGTGTAGCCGGGTTTTGAAATACTGTCGAACACGGGACCGAGGATGAGGTAATCCCAGCCTTTAGGCCAGCAGCCGGTTACAGCGTTGCAAGACGCATCCGTCTTTTCACTCCGCGGACCGGAACCATTTACCGGCGCTTCTTCCATGGCATGAACAGAGGTGCTCACAAAAAATCCCGAATTACGGAAACCGGTTATTTCCCGGGCAGGCACCACCGCGCGGAGCTGCCCGCTGAGATGCAGCCCTTTCAGGCCATAAGGTTCCACCAGCTCAGGATATCCTGCCAGCATAATACGGTTGCGGAAACCGGGCGGAACGCCCTGCAACAGCGATTCGTATTGCGCCGCGCTCCAGCCGGGCTTGCGCAGCAGCAGCGTTTCCAGGCCCGCGGAAAACAGGCTGTACAACACGGCCGCTTCATCCGGAACGGCGCCCGGCGCAGTTACCACCCAGATCATCAGGAATAGATTTCGCCGCCCTGTTCCGCAAATGCTTTGGACTTCTCCGCCATACCTTCCTGCGCTTCCGCAAAATCCCTCACCTCCTGGGAGATCTTCATGGAGCAGAAATGCGGGCCGCACATGGAACAGAAATGCGCCACCTTGGCGTTCTCCGAAGGCAGGGTTTCATCATGGAAAGCCCGCGCTGTATCCGGATCGAGGGAGAGGTTGAACTGATCGTCCCAGCGGAATTCGAAACGGGCCTTGCTCAACGCATTATCGCGGTACTGTGCGCCGGGATGGCCTTTCGCAAGATCTGCCGCATGCGCCGCGAGCTTGTAGGTGATCACGCCCTGCTTTACGTCCTCACGGTCCGGCAGACCCAGGTGTTCTTTGGGCGTTACGTAACACAGCATGGCCGTGCCAAACCAGCCTATCATGGCAGCCCCGATGGCGCTGGTGATGTGGTCGTAGCCGGGAGCAATGTCTGTGGTGAGCGGGCCCAGGGTGTAAAAAGGCGCTTCGTGGCAGTGTTCCAGCTGCTTGTCCATATTTTCTTTGATGAGGTGCATGGGTACATGGCCCGGCCCTTCGATCATCACCTGCACGTCTTCTTTCCAGGCGGTATGGGTAAGCTCGCCGAGGGTTTCCAGCTCCGCGAACTGCGCGGCGTCGTTGGCATCCGCAATGGAGCCGGGGCGCAGGCCGTCGCCGAGGGAAAAGGCCACGTCGTAGGTTTTCATGATCTCGCAAATTTCGGAGAAGTGCGTGTAGAGGAAATTCTCTTTGTGATGCGCAAGGCACCATTTGGCCATGATGGAACCGCCGCGGGAAACGATGCCCGTCATGCGGCGTGCGGTAAGCGGCACGTAGCGCAGCAGCACGCCGGCATGGATGGTGAAATAATCCACGCCCTGCTCGGCCTGCTCGATGAGCGTGTCGCGGAACAGCTCCCAGGTAAGCTCTTCGGCCTTGCCATTCACTTTTTCGAGCGCCTGGTAGATGGGCACGGTGCCTACGGGCACGGGACAGTTGCGGATGATCCACTCGCGGGTTTCGTGGATGTGTTTGCCGGTGCTGAGGTCCATAATGGTGTCCGCCCCCCAGCGGCAGGCCCACACGGCCTTTTCCACTTCCTCTTCGATGGAGGAGGTAACGGCGGAGTTGCCGATGTTGGCGTTTATTTTCACGAGGAAATTGCGGCCGATGATCATCGGTTCGCTTTCCGGGTGATTGATGTTGGAAGGGATGATGGCGCGGCCTTCGGCTACTTCTTTGCGCACGAATTCAGGCGTGATGAAGGCGTTGTGTTTGCCCGTGCCGCGGTGCTGCTGCCAGAGGGAGTTATCGGCCCGGAACTGTTCCTCCGCGCGCTGATTCTCACGGATGGCGATGTATTCCATTTCCGGGGTGATGATGCCTTTGCGGGCGTAATGCAGCTGCGATACGTTGCTGCCGGGCTTTGCCCGGAGCGGCAATTGCAGGTGCTCGAAACGCAGGTGATCCAGCGCGGGATCTGCCAGGCGGGCGCGGCCGTAGGCGGAAGAGAATTCATGCAGCGGCTGCACGTCGCCGCGGCCTGTGATCCAGGGCTGGCGCAGGCGGGGCAAGCCCCGGGCCAGGTCGATCTCGATAGCGGGATCGGTGTAGGGGCCGCTGGCATCGTATACGGTAACGGGCGCGTTCGCCTCGGTTGCGCCGTTGCGGCCGTGCAGGCGTGTATCCGTGAGAGTTATTTCGCGCATGGCCACCTGGATGTTGTGCAGGCTGCCTTTTACATAGATCTTTTGTGAAGCGGGAAAAGGAGCCCGCGTGATGTTCGTGTGCATTTTTGCAGTCTTTTAAAAATGATGGGAATAGCAGGGCCTGTTGCGCGGGAATACACGCAAACGCCCACCTGCATCCCGCCGCTGAAGCGTGCGACGCAACGGATGCCGGGTTTGGGTCCTGAGGCCGGTTACAGGAAAAAAGATCAACCGCCCTGTGTGGCCTGGATGATCGTTACTTCGTCCGCCGGGCGCAGGGTAACAACGCTCCAGCTAAGGCGCGGCACTACTTTCTGGTTGACGGCAACGGCAATGCCCTTGCGGGTTGAGAGCTGAATAAACTGTAAGAGCGCAGCAAGCGTGGTTTCCGGCTGCACCGCATAAAGTTTATTGTTTACAAGCACTTCCATGATTGCAGGAGTTTAGGTGAAACAATAAACTTTAAGGATGTGATGAGAAGGAGTTCAGTATTACTTTTCCCTACGCCAGTGTGAACTGTATCAGGTACTGAGGGTATCATCTCAGTTCCGGCTCAAGGCCGGAACACCCCTAAAGTGGATACAAATCTAAGCGGAAGATTCCCAAATTCCAAATAGCGGGTGTTTAGCATTATCTTTGATAACAACCTGTAAATTCGACCGTATGAATAAATTTTGGATGATGCCGCTTTGCCTGCTGCTCCTGGCTGCCTGCCAGGCGCCGGTGCAGAAAGAAACGGGGGAAGACAGCGCGGCTGCTGCTGCGGACAGTCTTACGGACACGACCGTGATGGAAGGGGATACCGCGGTGGTATTGCCTGCGGACACGCCGGTGCATATCGATTCCACGCTCATTACCGGGCGGTGGATGCAGCCGGTGCCGGGGCTGGACAGTCTTACGCAGGGCATTAATATCCGGAAGAACGGCAAAGCATCTTCCATCAACATGCATACGCTGCTGTACGATAAATGGTCTTTAGTAAAGGATACGTTGTTTTTGTGGAGCCATTCCGAAGGCGTCGAAAATCCTGTTTCAGCGATTGACACACTCCTCGTTAAGTCGCTGGACGATACATCCATGGTATTATTCCCGCTGAAGGCTGCGCCGGGTTACCTTGAAAAATACACGCGCAAGGGGAAAGGGAAATAGGATCAGCACAAGTTCCCCGATCCGGATTCGGGAGGTTCATTCATTTTGGGTACGGTTATTACACCGGCACCCGAAAGGAGGAACTTGAGAGCGCACAAAGTGCTTACAGGTTGTACAACTGCCAAACACCGATGCCCGTGGCTACGATAGAAAGGAACAGGCCAGCTACAGCCATCTGCAGTTCGTCGATATTCTTGCGTGCGATAACCAGGGACACGAGGCAGGCCAAAACTCCCGCTGCGCCAAGGTAAATGGCTGCTTCGGCAGATTTGCTGATGAATGCAAAGGCGGCAGTGATCACACCGATGAAGATGGATGCAAATCCTGCAATCTTAGGCAGACTAGTTGGGTGGTGCATTTTAATTGGATTATATAGTTATCAAATAATTAACCCTACTGTTGTTGAAATCCCGCGCGCTTTTCCGGTACAGGTACGTCCTCCCATGGCGTCTTAAGCAAAGCCCCAATATGCTGGTACCGTTCGTCCTGGTACTCATCCAGCCCGTAACGCAGGCTGGCCGTGTCTTTCACAGTTACGAAGGTGCCGAATAAACGGTCCCAGACAGAAAATATATTCGCATAATTAGAATCCGTTTCAGGCTGGTGGCGGCTGTGGTGCACCTTGTGCATGTCAGGCGACACGATGATCCAGCTCAGCGCTTTGTCTGCCCAATACGGCAGGCGAATGTTCGCATGGTTGAACTGGCTCATGACCGCGCTGATGCTCTGGTAGAACATTACCATCCAGATGGGGATGCCCGTGAGCAGGATGGCTACCAGCAACGCGCCTACGCGGAACAGGCATTCCACCGGGTGATGCCGCAGCGCGGTGGTGGCGTCTACCGCGGTGTCCATATGATGCATTTTATGGAAATGCCACATCCAGGCTATTTTGTGCTGTATGAAATGAACAAGGTATGCGCCGATAAAATCCATCATCATGATGGCGAGCAGGGCATGCAGCCAAAGCGGCATCTGGATGAGGTACAACAGGCCGAACTGTTGTGCCGAGGTAAAGTCCGCCGCTTTTACGATCAGGAAAGCCAGGCCAAGGTTCACAATAGCCGTGGTAAGCGTAAAAAAGAGATTAGTGCCGGCGTGGCGGTATTTGTTGCCGGATAAACGCAAACGTGGAATAGCCCCTTCCAATATCCATAATATTACCAGCCCTGCAACAAGCATAGCGGTACGGTAATAAGAGGGAATATGTTCAAAGAATTCGACCATTTGTTTTGAGAATTGGGGCGTGTAGCCATATCAGTTACGTGAAATCCTGCATTAATCCACTTAGAATTTACGACATTTTGCCCAATTGTGGCGGGTTTCCGGGGGATAATTTCTTCCGGGGAAAAGAAGAAATTCATTCATAGAATACTTTATATAAGAAGAAAGAATTAACTGTTTCTTAAAATGGCGGTTTATTGAACCGATAGTTCAAATGTTTAATATATAGTCGTTTTTAATAACTGTAGTATCCGGGCATAAAAAAGGCCATCCCCTGGATGGCCTTCTGTATTTTTCTGTAATAAGATTAGTTGTTCATCAGCAGCGGCATCACCAGCATGAGCAGGTCTTCTTCATCTGTTTTTTCAACAGGGCGGAGGATGCCGGCTTTAGTGGGGGCGCTGAGGTCGATGGTGATCTCGTCTCCTTCGGCAGCGTGCAGCATTTCGATCAGGAATTTCGCGTTGAAAGCGATCTGCATGTCTTCGCCGTTGTACTGGCAGCTCATGCGTTCGTTACCTTCAAAGGAGAAGTCCACATCCTGCGCGGAGAGCTGCAATTCGGAACCGCTGATGTTGAGGGCCACCTGGTTGGTGCTCTTGTTGGCAAACACGCCTACGCGTTTGAGCGCATTCTGGAAGTCGTTTTTCACGAGGGTGAGGCGGTAAGGATTCTCTTTCGGGATCACTACCTTATAATCCGGGAAACGCGCGTCTATCAGGCGGCAGATCATCTGCGCATTGTCGTGCGTAACAAAAAAGTGGTTGCGGCTGTAGGCCACCTGCAGGGCGCTTTCGTTGTCGGGAATGGCGGATTTGAGCAGGTTCAACGGTTTTTTAGGCACGATGAAGTTGTCTGCCTGCGGGCATTTCACATCCGTGCGGATGTATTTCACCAGCCTGTGCGCATCCGTGGCCACGAAGGTGAGGTTCTCCGGGTTCAGCTCGAAATACACGCCGGTCATTTGCGGGCGCAGATCGTCGTTGCTGACAGCGAAGAGCGTTTTGTTGATGGCGGTGATGAGGGCGGAGGCCGGCATTTCGAACCGGGTAGCGTCTTCCGCGGCGGGCTCTTTGGGGAAATTCTCCGGGTTTTCGCCCATCACTTTATACTTACCGTTGTCTGAAGTGATCTCCACGGCAAAGGAATTGAGATCTATATTGAAGGTAAGCGGCTGTTCCGGCAGGTTCTTCAGGGAATCCATGAGGATCTTGGCGGGAATACAGATGCGGCCGGTTTCCTTGGCTTCCACCTCCAGCTTTACCTTCATAACGGTTTCCAGGTCGGTGGCCACTACAGTCAGCTCATTCTTGTCGATCATGAAGAGGAAATCCTCAAGGATGGGCAATACTGTGTTGGAGTTGATCACACCGCTGATCTGTTGCAATTGTTTTAATAAAGTAGAGGAAGAAACGATAAACTTCATAAGGTTACTTAATTGTTTGCAAATGTAAGGTTAAAGATATAAAGTTTTGCGAATGATGCCGATCGGCTTTTCCACATCAGGATGCAACAGCAGCAGGCCCCGGCATAAAACTCAATCCTTGATGAAAATGCAGTAAATGTCACTGTTTTTGAATGAATCGGCGGTTTTTTATCAAAATGTTGAAAAAATTGGAAACCATTCCCCATTTCTTTTAAATTATTAATAAATCGGTTAGTTTTGCGGGCGCAAAAACAATCCATTCATTAAAAACAAAAAACAGGGGTTATGAAACTGTCTCATTTAGCCGAAACGCTGATAGGTTCCGAAATTATCAAACTTGCAGGAGAGATCAAGGAAAAGCAGGCTAAGGGTGAAAAGATCTACAATTTCACCATCGGTGACTTTGACCCCAAGGTTTTCCCTATCCCGGTTGAGTTCGAGAACGAGATCATCCAGGCGTACAGGGATAAATATACCAATTATCCGCCCGCAGACGGTATTGCCGAGCTGCGCAAAGCGGTGGGCGAGTTCATCGCGGAGCGCGAAGGCCTCACCTTCGACCCCGCCAGCGAGATCGTGATCTCCTGCGGCGGCCGTCCCATCATCTATGCAACCTACCGTACCATCGTAGACCGTGGCGAGAAAGTGATCTACGCTACGCCTTCCTGGAACAACAACCACTATACACACTTCCTGGAAGGAGAGCACGTGGTGCTGGAAGCCAAAGCGGAAAACGACTTCATGCCTACCGCAGCCGAGCTGAAACCGCTGCTGAAAGGCGCTACCCTGCTGGCGCTCTGCTCCCCGCAGAACCCCACAGGCACCACCTTCGGTAAAAAACAGCTGGAAGATATCTGCGACATGGTGCTGGCCGAGAACAAAAGCCGCGGCGAAGGTGAAAAACCGCTCTACGTGCTGTTCGACCAGATGTACTGGGTGCTCACCTTCGGTGAAACGCAGCACTACAACCCGGTATCCCTCCGTCCTGAAATGAAAGATTATACCGTGTTCATAGACGGGATGAGTAAAGCGTTTGCCGGCACCGGCGTACGCGTGGGCTGGGCGCTGGGCCCCAAGCACGTGATGACCAAAATGAAGGCTATCCTCTCCCATGTGGGCGCATGGAGCCCCATGGCCGAGCAGAAAGCCGCCGCCAAATACCTGGTGCAGAAAGAAGCCGTGGATAAATACCTGAAACACTTTAAAGGCGAAGTGGAAGAAAGGCTCGTAAAGATCTACGAAGGTTTCGACGCGCTGAAGAAAGCCGGTCATAAAGTGGACGCCATTGCGCCCCAGGCAGCCATTTACCTCACCATCAAACTGGACCTGGCAGGCAAGAAGACTGCGGACGGAAAAGTACTGGAAGACCAGGGCGCCGTTACGTCCTACATCCTGGACGAGGCGAAACTGGCGGTGGTACCTTTCTACGCATTCGGCTCCGCCAAAAATTCTCCCTGGTACCGCCTGAGCGTGGGTACCTGCGTGAAGGAAGAGATCCCGGCGATGCTGGCTGCCCTGAAAGCCGCGCTGGAGAAACTGCAATAGTTTTTTTAGAGATATTATATAAAGGAGGCGTTCCGGGAGGAGCGCCTTTTTTATTGGGATAAAACGCTCCTCGTAATGACGTGTGTTGCTCGCAATGACCGGGCTTGCTCCAGGCAACGCCGGCTTATCTTACGAGACACCTGGAAAAAATATCAATTGATTATTAACCTCATACAGACTTTTTCTTTTTTCACTAATACCCCTGCTCCAAAAGCAGTTGTGAACGCAATGAGTGGTCTAAAATCATATTAATGATGTTTTTACACATTTTATTCTGAGCGCAACTCATTTTGAATTCATTTGTGTACAATGCATATAAAATATTGTTTTCTCTTACAATCAATTGTATTTCAATCTATATCGATAATCTGGCCAATTTTCCTCATTTATTAAACAATTGACTTTCAGACCTCCAAAACCCGGAAAACCCCGAAGCCTCCCTTCGTCAAAAAATAGTTAAAAATCCGTTAAATGGTCAACCGTACTTACCAATATTCAAAACTTATTCTAATTTTGACTTTGTAACTAAAAAAGTCAGAAAGTTAATGCACACAGAAAACAGAGACGAAATGCGCGAGCGGATCATTGAGGCGGCTCTGAAACGGTTCACTCATTACGGTGCGTCCAAGACCACCATGAACGAGATTGCCGACGACCTGCATTGCTCCAAAGCTTCACTATACTATTACTTCCCCGATAAACACAGCCTGCACCTCGCCGTGCTGGAAAAAGCCGGGGAAATGTACTTCCAGGAAATAGAACAAAGCGCCGCCACCGCAACCACCGCCCAGGAAGCCCTCCTGGACATGATACCGGTGCGCCACAACTTTGCCCGCAGATTTTGCCGCCTGGAATTATTCAAAGTTCTGAAAGACAAGCAGCTATTACATTCCGACGAAACGTTCCGCCAGGCCCGGGAAAAAGAAACAGCACTCGTAGCAGGAATCATCAGGAAAGGCGTCGCCTCCGGCGAACTCGTTGCGGACAACCCGGAACAAATAGCTGCCCTTTATATACAATCCATGATCGGCCTGCGCCTGTCCCTTTCCGCCCGTGAACTGACGGATGACATCAGTGAGGAGGAATTTGAAATAGTGCGGCAGTGGCAGGTGCAATTGGCCGACATCTTCATCAAAGGCTTAAAAAGTTGATCATGCGGGAAAGGATTCTCGAAACAGCGCTCCGGCTTTGCAGGACCTTCGGCATCAAAAGTATCACGATGCAGGATATAGCCCGCGACTGCGGCATGTCCAAAAAGACCGTGTACGAACATTTTGCCGATAAGACCGAGCTGATCAACGAAGTGGTGGCCTTTATGACCAAAACCTACTGCCAGCAGCTTACCAGCTGCACGGCGGCCGGTGCCAATGCCATCGAAGAGCTGGCCCTTTCCATCAAATACACGGAACACCTGGCCAGGAGCACCAACCCGGTGCTGCTCTTCGAACTGGAGAAATATCATCCTACCGCCTGGAAAAAGATCCTGGACTTCCGGGAACAGCATGTGACCGGCATCATCCGCGCCAACCTGGAACGTGGTATCAGCGAAGGGCTTTACCGCAGCACCCTGCATACGGACATCCTCGTGCATATGCGCATGCTGCAGCTGAACGCGCTCTTCAACCCGCTGCTTTATCCCGCCGCAGAATTTGACCTCCACGAAGTGGTGGAACAAATGACGGCTCACTATATACACGGAATTGCCACCGCCGAAGGCCAACGCGTGGTGGAACAATATCTTCCTGAAAAAGTAACAGCATAACTCATTCGCCACAAACTGTAACATGAAAAAATGGATCATACCGTTCCTGTTCCTCTCGACCGCGGGAACGATCAACGCGAACGCACAAACGAAACAACTCACCCTCCAGGAATGCCTGCGCTACGCCCTGGACCATAACCAGACGCTGGCAGTAAGCCGCCTGGAAGAAGACCTCGGCAGGCTCAAGACCAAAGAGATCCGCGCCCAGGCCCTGCCGCAGGTAACCGGCAGCGGCAACCTTACGGACAATCTTAAGAAACAGGTAATGGTGCTGCCCGGCGCTTTTAACCAGGCAGAACCCGGCAAGCCCATGGCCGTGGAAGTGGGTACCACCTGGAACGCCACCGCAACGGCCGAGCTGAACCAGCAGCTCTTCAACCAGAGCGTATTCACCGGCCTGAAAGCCGCCAAATCAGGCGAAGAATATTATACCCTGCAAACCCAGCAAACAAGGGAGAACGTGATCTACAACGTATCCGGCCTCTACTACGCCCTGCTGGTGAAACAGGAAAAAATGAACGTTATCCAGACAAACATAGAGAAACTTACGCGTCTTGTAGAAACCACGCAAAGCCAGCTGGACAACGGCCTGGCCAAACGCATCGACCTGGACCGCATTAAAGTGAACCTCGTGAACTACCAGACGCAGAAAAGCCAGCTGCAAAACCAGCTGCGGGTAGACGAAAACAAATTGAAACAGATCATGGGCATGGCCGTGGAAGAAGATATCGCGCTGCCGCCCCTGCAACTGTCCGACATAGAAAAGAAAGCCGCCGTGACGCAGGACTTCGGCAACTTCAACCTCAGCAACAGAACGGAATTCAAGCTGCTGAAGAAGACGGAAGAGCTGCAAACCTTCCAGAAAAAGGCTTACATCGCCGAATACTTTCCCAGCCTGAGCTTCAACGGCCGCTACAGCTACAACGGCCTGAGCGACAAGTTCGACCTGTTCAAGGGCGGCTCCTCCGGCAACTGGTTCGGCATGGCCTCCATCGGGCTTACGCTGAAGATCCCCATCTTCGACGGTTTTGCCCGCCGCTCCCGCGTGGACCAGGCGAATGTGACCCTGGCGCAGGTGAACAAGCAGCTGGAAGCCAACAGGCTGGAAATGACCACTGCGTTCGAGAACAGCAGGCTTATGCTGCTGAACAGTCTCAGCACCATTAAAACACAAAAGGAGAACGTATCGCTGGCAGATGAAGTGTACGCTTCCACCCAGAACAATTATAACCTGGGCCTGGCCAGTCTTACAGACCTGCTGAACGCTGAAACCTCGCTGGCGGAAGCCCAGAACAGCTACAACGAAGCGCTGCTGCAATACAAATTAGCAGAACTCGACCTCATCAAATCACACGGTAACCTGCCATCACTTTTAAACTAATGCAAGCCATGAAGAAAGTTTTAATCTACGGCGTTTTAACAATAGCAGCCCTTGCTGCCATCATGTGGAAGCTGAATGCGAACAAAAAAGCCAACACGGAAAAGATCGAATTCGTAAAACAAAGCAACTCCGGCGATGTGCCGGTGCTGACCGAAAAAGTGACCAGAACGGAATTTGACCAGGCTTTTGCCGCCAACGGGAACTTCGAGCCTGCCCGCGAGCTTACCTTCCTCAGCGAAACATCAGGCCGCATCACCAAACTGCTGGTAGACGAAGGCACCTTCGTAAAACAAGGCCAGATCATGGCGCGCATAGACGACGAATTGCTGGGTACCGACCTGCAATCCGCCAAAGTGAACCTTGAGCAGCTGAAGGTGGATAAAGAACGTTACGAAAGCGCTTTCAAGACCGGCGGCGTAACGCAGAAACAAATGGACGACACACGCCTCCAGTATGAGATCGCGCAAACCCGCTACGAAGCTGCATCGCGCCGCATCCGCGACACTCATGTGAAAGCGCCGATCTCCGGCACCATCAACGCCAAATATGTAGAACAGGGCGCCTACCTTTCCGCCGGCACCAAAATGTTCGACATCGTGGACGTTAGCCATCTGAAGCTGAGAGTGACCGTTCCCGAGCAGCAGGTGATCCACCTCAAGCTGGGAGATAAAGTAGAGGTGACCACCAACGTATTCCCCGAAATCAAATATACCGGCAAGATCACTTTCATTGCCGCCAAAGGCGACGCCACGCTGAGCTATCCCGTTGAGATGGAAGTGAGCAACATCGCCGGCAAACCGCTGAGGGCCGGCATGTACGGCACCGCGAACTTCGCCATGCCGCAGCAGGCGCCCGCCATCCTCGTTTCCCGCAACGCATTCGTGGGCGGTGTGAACGGCAACCAGGTGTACGTAATGGAAGGCAATGCCGCCAGGCTCCGTAAAGTAACGGCGGGCCGCATCTTTGGCGACAAAGTGGAGATCCGTGAAGGGCTCGCCGAAGGCGAAACCGTGATCACCAGCGGCCAGATCAACCTGACAGACGGCGCCAAAGTAGCCGTGCAGGGCAAGTAACAGGATCGCTTATTTAAACTTTTTTGACAAATGAAGATTACAGAAATTTCGATAAAGCGGCCTACCGTTGTGATCGTGTTGTTCACGATCCTCACCCTGCTGGGTTTCATCAGCTACAAGGCTTTGAACTACGAGCTGCTGCCCAAGTTCAGCTCGCCCATCGTGACCATTGCCACGGTGTACCCCGGCGCCTCGCCGCAGGAAGTGGAAAGCACCGTCACCAAAAAGATAGAGGATGCGGTGGCTTCCATGGAAAAGATCAAAAAACTGACTTCCCGCTCCTCCGAAAGCCTTTCCATGGTAACGGTGGAACTGAATAACGACGCAGATGTGGACATTGCCCTGCAGGACGCGCAGCGTAAGGTAAACGCCGTACTGGCGGACCTTCCCGGCGACGCCAAGCCGCCCAGCCTCAACAAATTCTCGCTGGACGACCTTCCCATCATGACCCTCTCCGCTACTGCCAAAATGGACGACCGCCAGTTCTACGACCTGGTGGACAAAAAGATCCAGCCGCAGCTTTCCCGCCTGCCGGGCGTTGCGCAGATTACGCTCATCGGCGGCCAGGAAAGAGAGATCAAGATCAATATCGACCCGAAGAAACTGGAGGCATATAACCTTTCCATCCTCCAGGTACGCCAGATCATCACCAACGCCAACCTGGACTTCCCGACCGGCAAAGTAAAGACCGTGGACCAGCAGATACTCGTGCGCCTCGCCGGTAAATATAAAAACGTGGACCAGCTCCGCAACCTCGTGCTCACCACCACACCCACCGGCACGCAAGTGCGCCTGGGCGATGTGGCCGACGTGCAGGACAGCCAGAAAGACGCCGAGAAACTCGCCCGTGTAGACGGTGAGAGCGCCATTGCCATGCAGGTGCAGAAACAGACCGACGCGAACGCCGTAACCGTGAGTGAAGCCATGCAGAAAGCGATCGCGGAAATTGAAAAAGAATACAGCAGCGCCAGCCTGAAGGTCAAGATCGCGAACGACGCATCCGTGTTCACACTGGAATCGGCGGACTCCGTGATACATGACCTGATCATCGCTATCCTCCTCGTGGCGGCCGTGATGATGCTGTTCCTTCACAGCTTAAGGAACGCCATCTTCGTAATGATCTCCATTCCCGCTTCGCTGATCGCCACCTTCATCGGCATGAAGCTGTTCGGCTTCTCCCTCAACCTGATGAGCCTGCTCGGTCTTTCGCTGGTAGTAGGTATCCTCGTGGATGACGCGATCGTGGTGCTGGAGAACATCTACCGGCATATGGAAATGGGCAAGAACAAAGTGCGCGCCGCATTCGACGGGGTAAAAGAGATCGGGTTCACCGTAACTTCCATTACGCTGGTGATCGTGGTCGTGTTCCTTCCCATTTCCCTGACTAACGAGCTGGTGAGTAAGATCGTCCGGGAATTCTGCGTAGTGGTAATGATATCCACCATGCTGAGCTTGCTGGCATCCTTTACCATCGTGCCTTTACTGGCTTCCCGCTTCGGTAAGCTCACGCACCTGACCGGTAAAAATATTTTCGAGAAATTCATTCTCTGGTTCGAAAAGCAGCTGGACAAATTCACCGCCTGGATGACCGGCCTGCTGAAATGGGCGCTTGGCCATAAAACCATTACCATCGTAGGCGCCCTCGTGCTGCTGATCGCTTCTTTCCAGCTCGTGGGCAGGGGATACATCGGCGGGGAGTTTATCCCCAACGGCGACCGCGGCCAGTTCATCGTAATGCTTGAAATGCCGAAAGACGCTTCGCTGGAACAGACCAACCAGGCCACGCGGAAAGTAGAGCAGATCATGAGCGGGAAAAACGCCGTGACCTCGCTGATCACTACTGTGGGGCAAACGTCAGAAGACGGTTTCGGCGCGTCGCAATCCACCGCCTATAAATCAGAGATCACCGTGATGCTGGTAGACCAGCACCTGCGGGAGTCTTCAGACATCTTCGCATCCAAGGTCAAAAAAGAACTCTCGGCCCAATTGCCCGGCGTGAAAGTGAAAACCACGCCCGTGAGCATTCTCGGAACCGCGCAGCGCGCTCCCGTTGAGCTGGTGGTGATGGGCAACGACCTGGACAGCGTAATGGGCTTCGCCAAAGTAGCGATGGCCGAGCTGAAGAAAGTAGAAGGTTCCAGCGAGGTGAAACTTTCCGTGGAAGAGGGTAACCCTGAGATCAACGTGCAGGTGGACCGCGACAAGATGAGCGCCCTCGGCCTCACCCTGGAAAACGTGGGCGGCACCATGCAAACCGCTTTCAGCGGCACCGCAGACGATTCGAAGGTGAAGTTCCGCCAGGGCGAATACGAATACGACATCAACATCCGCTTCGACGACTTCAACCGTAAAAACATTGACGACGTTGCGCAGATCGATTTTAAGAACGATAAAGGCGAGCTGATCAAACTGAGCCAGTTTGCCACCGTAACCGAAGGTTCGGGGCCCAGCAGGCTGGAGCGCCGGGACAAAAACACTTCCGTGAATGTGCAGAGCCAGGTAATGGGCCGTCCTTCCGGCACCGTTACACAGGAATTCGGCGACAGATTGGCCAAATTACAAAAGCCGACCGGCGTATCTTACAAGTTCGGAGGCGATGCCGAAAACCAGGGCGATTCCTTCTCCACGCTGGGTATGGCGCTGCTCATCTCGATCATCATGGTGTACCTCATCATGGTGGCGCTGTATGACAACTACATTTACCCGCTGGTGGTGATGTTCTCCATCCCGCTGTCTATCATCGGGGCATTGCTGGCGCTGGCGCTGACGAACAATACGCTGAATATCTTCACCATCCTGGGTATGATCATGCTGATAGGCCTGGTGGCGAAGAACGCGATCATCCTGGTGGACTTTACCAACCAGATGAAAGAAGAAGGCCAGAGCACTTATAATGCGCTGATACATGCGAACAAGGCACGCCTCCGCCCGATCCTCATGACCACCATCGCGATGGTGATAGGCATGCTGCCGATCGCGCTGGCAACGGGCGGTGTGGCTTCCACCAAGAACGGCCTGGCTTGGGTGATTATCGGCGGTTTGATCAGCTCCATGTTCCTGACGCTGATCGTGGTGCCGGTGGTGTACATGGTAGTGGATAAGGTAATGGCGAGGTTCGGCATGAACCGCACTTCGAAGAAACGTTACATCCGCCAGCGGATGGTGGCGCCTACCGTGCAGGAGCTGCAGGGCCGTGAGATGGAAGCCGCTTCCATGATGAACTGATAAAATACTTGCATAAGTAATAATAGTTGTTACAAACAGTGTAACAGTTGTAGGTTTAACTAAATGGCCGGGATAATCTTATCCCGGCCTTCTTTTTAGTATACCTATATTGAAAAGCCTTACGGTTTCAGGATCTTATCGTAGCTGGCGGTGATGCCTTTGATGAGGGAAGAGCTGAAGCCCTGGTGTTCCATTTCGTTCAAGCCCGCAATGGTGCAGCCTTTGGGCGTAGTCACCTTATCGATTTCCGCTTCGGGATGGCGGTTGCCTTTGATGAGCAGCTCGGCCGCGCCTTTCACGGTTTGCGCGGCGATAAGGTTAGCCGTTGCAGCATCAAATCCAATTTCTATACCGCCCTGTATGCTCGCGCGGATAAAGCGGAGCGCATAGGCGATGCCGCAGGCGCCGAGCACGGTGGCCGCGTCCATTAGTTTTTCATCGATGCTGACGGTAACGCCCAGCTGGTCGAACATATCTTTTACAAAAGCCGTCTGCTCCTCCGTTACATTACGCCCGCAGATGCAGGTGATGGATTCCTGGATGGCGATAGCCGTATTGGGCATGGCGCGGAAAATGGGCAGGCCGGGCAGGGTGATCTTTTCAAGATCGTCCAGCAGCACGCCGGTAACCACGCTGATGAGGATCTGTTTTTTAGCGTCGAAGCTGGCGCGCAGCTCGCTGAGCACTTCTTTTACGTTGTATGGTTTGAGAGCCACTACCACCACATCTGATTCGCTGATGGCTTTGGCGTTATCGGATTCCACGTGTACGCCTTTTTCGCGCAGAGCGCCCAGGGTGGCGGTGTTGCGCTTGGTGACGGTGATGCTTCCCGGTTTGCTGAATCCACTCTTTAAAAGTCCTTCCGCTATGGCGGAACCCAGGTTTCCGCCGCCAATGATCGCTATTTTCTTGTCTGACATAGTCTACTATTTTGGAAGAGTAAGGTACGGCAAAACAGGGAAGCAAGCAAGGAGGGGTCAAAAAGGCAGTGGCCCGGCATAGGCCGGACCACTGTCAGACAACATCAAAATATGATCATTCCTGAAGATTCAGGCTTTAATCCAGTGTTACATGGCTCCAGTTCTCCCCGCTTTTGATGCGGTAGAGCTGCATTTCGCTGATGGAGAACTGCTCGGCGATCTGCTTCATCGTCTTTTTGCCGGGTTTATCCAGCAGGCGCTTGATGCTTTTCACCTTGGTCACATTCAGCTTCAGCCCTTTCAGGCGGTGGCGCTGCAGTTCCTTGTAGGCGAGCTTGGCAGGACTGTTCTGCTGGTGTTTCTCCATTTCCTCCTTGGTAGCCCAGCGGAGGTTGCTCACCTTGTTGTTCTTTTTATTAAAATCGAGATGGATAACGTATTTCTGCGCCCGGCTGGTTTTGGGGGAAAAGAGCCGCGCCACTTCGCGGTGCAGGTAGAGGCTCTGGTAGGTGTCCGCCGGTTTGATGTTTAACACCGTGTAACCTTCAACGGTAGAGCCGTTCAACAATTTTCCGTCTTCGATACTTTCGTGGTAACTGATCACTCTTCCCATGTTGGACACTGCGTATTTTTTCCGCAGGGCAGATTTGTTTTTAATCTGCAAGTCTTTCCAGACCTCATTTTTCAGATTTTTAACCGTGGCCATTGTGAAAGCAGTTTTTTGGTGATTCAATTCGGGGTTAATCCGCGATACCACACGCCAGTTCTCTTTCTGTTTGAATTGCTGTTCCTTCCGAGCCAGCCATTGGGGCCATTGTCCGCTCAAATATATGATCTTTGTACTGTAATGCAACGGCATCCAGGACCGATTCTATCGCTGACGCTGTATTGCAAGTTACTAATTGTGCACGGAATTCTTTGATATGCGGCAGACCTTTCAGGTAATTGGTATAATGCCTCCGCATTTCGAGTATCCCCACCACGTCTCCCTTCCAGCTGATGGAGTGGCGAAGGTGCTGCTTGCACACTTTTACCCGTTCCTCCACCGTGGGTGGCGGCAGGTGTTTGCCGGTTGCCAGGAAGTGTTTGATCTCGTTGAAGATCCAGGGGTAGCCAATGGCAGCCCGCCCGATCATCACTCCGTCCACCCCGTATTTTTCCCGGGCATTCAGGGCCTGCTCGGGCGTGCAGATGTCCCCATTACCGAAAATGGGTATATGTATACGCGGGTTGTTCTTTACTTTGCCTATCAGGGTCCAGTCCGCATGCCCTTTGTACATTTGCGTACGGGTGCGGCCATGGATGGTGAGCGCCCGGATGCCCACGTCCTGCAGCCTTTGCGCTACTTCCTCAATGTTTTTGGTATCATCGTCCCAGCCGAGGCGGGTTTTGACCGTAACCGGCAGCTTTGTGGCCTTTACCACCGCTTCGGTGAGCTTTACCATCTTGGGTATATCCTTGAGGATGCCGGCGCCGGCGCCTTTGCAGGTCACTTTTTTCACCGGGCAGCCAAAATTGATATCCAGCAGGTCAGGATTGGCCGCTTCCACGATCTGCGCCGCCATGGCCATCGGCTCTTCATCTCCGCCGAAGATCTGGATGCCTACCGGCCTTTCATAATCGAAAATGTCCAGCTTCTGGCGGCTTTTGATGGCATCACGGATGAGGCCTTCGGATGAAATGAACTCCGAATACATCAGGTCCGCCCCGTTTATTTTACAAACCGCACGGAACGGCGGATCGCTCACATCTTCCATGGGCGCCAGCAGCAGTGGAAATTCACCCAGTTCTATATTTCCGATTTTCACCATATTAATCTTGCCCGTTTTTATTTTGTCGGTCAACTGGCAAACACGCTGTAAATTTACGCAAAATTAGCACAGCGATAGTTTATGGACCTAATACGCAAATCATCTCCTTTTTCCCGGCTGGCATTGCTTTTCGCCCTGATGTTCGTTTGTTACTTCGTATTCGGCATACTGATGGTCGTGCTTTTCCCGGCTATCAGCGGCGGCTATACGTTGGAACAGATAACCGATACAGCTGTTTGGGGAAGCCCGTCTTTTGCGTTTGCGGCCAAAATGCTCCAGTTCCTGTACACCACCATGATATTCCTGGTGCCGGGACTGCTGCTGGCGTGGATCGCCAGCCCGAAACCTGAAGCCTACCTCGGGCTGGAGCGGCGGGCGGGGTTCATACACCTGGGAATGGCCATCCTGGTTATGCTTTGCGCCTTCCCGATGGTAGGATTGCTGAGCGAATGGAACGAAAGCTGGCCCCTGCCGAAATCGCTGATGGATATTGAAGAGTCCGCCAAGGTGCAAACGGAAATGATGCTGAAAATGCCCGACCTTACCTCCATGCTCACCAATCTGCTGCTGGTGGCCCTGGCGCCCGCTATCGCGGAGGAGGTGCTTTTCAGGGGCGTGATGCAAAAGCTTATCACACAAATGATTAAGAACGGCTGGGTGGCCGCGCTCATCACCGCCGTGATATTCAGCGTGCTCCATTTCCAGTTCCTGGGATTCATGCCCAGGGTGCTGCTGGGCTTTTTGCTGGGAGCTGTCTATTTCGCCACCGGCAGCCTCTGGCTGTCTATCGCCGCGCATTTCCTGAACAACGGCCTCCAGGTGGTGTTAATATACCTGTACCAGGCGAAAATGACGAAGTACGACGCCACGGCAGACGAGCATGTGCCGCTGTATTTCGGGCTGCTCAGCGCCGTGGTCACCGGGCTGCTGATCTGGCGGCTGTACCGGCGGGCGAAAGAAAACGGGTACAACGCCGCAGCGCTGGCCCAACCGGAAGTTATCACAGAAGAAAAAGAATATTGATATGGAAAAAGACTGGGTAAAAGTATTTGCCAGCAATGTATCCTTTGAATCAGAGATCATCAAAGGCATGCTGATAGAAAACGAGATCGAGGCCGTGATCATCAACCGGCAGGACTCCTCCTTTGTAACCATGCTGCCCGGCATGGACGAAGTGTATGTGCACAACAGCAACGAAGCAAAAGCGAAAGAGCTGATAGCCGCCAGCCAGGAAGGGAAGATCGAAAACAATCCTTAGCTTTACGGCCGATCTAACTTTTTTGAGCACAGCATGAAGACCTTCATCACGCGCACCATTACCGCCCTCTTTTTTGTAGCAATCATGCTCGGGGGCATCCTGTGGAACGAACTGTCCTTTTTTCTCCTGTTTTTCCTGATCAACTTTTTCGCCCTGAGGGAGTACGTGAAGCTCGTGCGCCTGATGGACAGCGACTATAACGAGGTTTCGCCCTGGCACCGCGTTGGCCTGCTGATAGCGGGTTGCGCGGTGATGATGGCGGTAACCGACCAGCATTTTGGCGGGAGCGGCGTAACGCTTGGCGAGATAGGATTTGTGATGGCATTCATTTTCATCCTGTTGCTGCCGCTTGGCGAAATACTGATGAGCAGGAATTTTTCGCTGAAAACGATCGGCTATTCCATACTGGGGCTTATTTATGTAACTGCCCCCCTGAGCATGATGGTGGATCTGAGATTGTTGCCGGCCACATTTTCCGTTGAACCCGGATGGCATACCACGGTGACGGGAACGGGGTGGTACCTGGCCGGGCACGACGGATCAAACGGCGCACTTATCCCGTTATTGCTGATCATTTTTATCTGGATCAATGATACGATGGCCTACATTGTAGGTTCCCTCATCGGCCGCACGCCTTTCTTTCCCTCCATTTCCCCGAAAAAGACCATTGAGGGAACGGTGGGTGGAATGATACTGGCTATCGCCGCTGCCGGCGTTTTCGGGTATTTCTGGGGGGCTGAACGCTGGGGCCTGGCCTGGCCGCACTGGATCGCGCTGGCCGTGATAGCCGCCGTTTTTGGTACCGCGGGCGACCTGCTGGAATCGCGCCTCAAAAGGCTGGCGGGCGTAAAGGATTCGGGGAAGATCATGCCCGGGCACGGCGGCTTCCTGGACCGATTCGATTCATTGCTCGTAGCGGCGCCTTTTGCATGGATATACGTGAGTCTCTTTGTGCGATAAATTTTTATTTTCTTCATACCTTCGTACCGCCGGAAAAAAACCGGCGATCTTTCATTAACAAATCTGAACATGACTATCCATCGTGAGGGAACGGCTACCATCGCCATCACCTTTGTGGTACTGGCGCTGATCAACGGCGCGGTATTTTACCTGCTCCCGGGCGCCCCGGTGTTCGGCTACGTCGTAGCCGGTATTTCACTGGTTTTATTCCTTTTCATCATTTCCTTTTTCCGCATCCCCAACAGGGTGCTGAACCAGGACGAGCAGCTGGTGATCGCCCCGGCAGACGGTAAAGTGGTGGTAATTGAAGAAACTTTCGAAGCGGAATATTTTAAGGACAAAAGGCTGCAGGTGTCCATTTTCATGAGCCCTGCCAACGTGCATGTGAACCGCAATCCCATCAGCGGGGAAGTGAAGCTGAGCCAGTACCATGCCGGTAAATACCTGGTGGCCTGGCACCCGAAATCGTCCACCGAAAACGAACGCCACACCGTGGTGATCGGCAACGGCAAAGCCGAGATACTCGTGCGCCAGATCGCCGGAGCGCTGGCCCGCCGCATTGTGAACTACCTGAAGGCAGGCATGCAGGTGAAGCAGAACCAGGAAATGGGCTTCATCAAATTCGGCTCCCGTGTGGACATTTACCTGCCCATCGGCACGGAAGTGAACGTGGCGCTGGAACAGACCGTGAGAGGCGGACAGACCGTGATCGCGAAGCTGGGATGAGTTTTAACAGATAGTTAAGACGGATTGGATTATCTTCCGTTCATCATGAAACTGAAACGAAAATCCGGCTCCAGGTTCAGAGAAAGAATGGAGGGATGGGCAAATGTGATGGCCATCCTTGAAGCGATCGTCGAATTCATCGGTCTTTTTACATGATTTTAGGATGAACTGATTTATCTTCATTACGTGACGAAACAAACCAACATATCAAGATTCCGTAAACGTTTCGGGAAGTTCCTGAACGGGATGTATGTTTTCAATTTTGTTTTTGAGTGCATAACTTTCCTTTTATGAAGAGAATATTTTTCGCCCTCGCGGCAGTAACATTGATGGCAGGCCCGGCACTGGCGCAGGAAAAGCCTGCTGCAAAAAAGAAAGCAACGAAAGAAGCGGCCTGCAATAAAGAAGGTGAGCCCTGCTGCAAAGAAGAGCAGACCGCCAAAGGCAAATCCTGCTGCATGCCCATGCCTTCCAAAGCTGCCGCCGCCATGAAAAACAAGGCCGCCAAACCGGCTGCTGTGGCTCAAAAGGCCAAGCCTGCCACAAAAGGATAATAATCAAAGTTGACGATATTAAAAAAGGGCTGTGTTCCGCGCGGAACACAGCCCTTTTTTAATTACAATATCTCTTTCAGCTCGTGCAGGCTTTTGATGGTATAAGTAGGCTGAATGCCTTCCGGCTGTTTGTCCGGCGCAAAATATACCTGGTCTATGCCCGCCTGCTGCGCCCCGAGGATGTCCACATCCAGGGTATCACCGATCATGATGCATTCGGATGCGGAGCAGTTGGAGAGCTTCATCGCATAGTCGAATATTTCGCGGTGGGGCTTCAGGCTGCCGGCGGATTCAGAAGTGATCACATGCGTGAAATAATCGTTGATGCCGGAATGTTTCATTTTCCGCCGCTGGGTTTCTTCAAACCCGTTGGTAATCAGGTGGATCGGGTAGTTTTTGTCGCGCAGGTAATCCAGCACTTCGGTGGCATGCGGGAAGAGGGCGGTCTTGGTAGGCAGCACTTCAATAAAACGCGCGCCCAGGCTTTCGCAGAGCTTGTCGTCGCAAAGCTTGAAATCCAGGAAGGTCATGCTGAAACGTTTGGTGCGCAGGTCGTTCCTGTTGATATATCCTTTGCGGAAGCGGTCCCAGAGTTTCTCGTTGATCACGGAATAGGACGCGTAAAATTTTTCAAAAGAGGGAATCCCTTTTTTATCCAGTGCATATTCGGCAAAAAGTTCCTGTAACGTGGCCGTGGCGTTGGCCTCAAAATCCCACAATGTATGGTCCAGGTCGAAAAAAATATGTTTGTATCTCATAATAGTCAGTAGCGTTGGCGGCTGTAATTCAGCACAAATTTACGACAATCGGCCGGAAGCACCCCTGATTTAACGTTTCCGTAATTTTTGCCTTATTTTTAAGGGCTTTAAAAAGGGCAAATCAAAATATGTACGCGATCATTACAGGCGCAAGCAGGGGAATAGGCAAGGCTACGGCTGAAAAGCTGGCTGCGGAAGGGTTTGACGTTGTCATCTGCGCACGCAACCCGGCTGCGCTCGAAGCCGCCAAACAATCCATCGAACAGCAGCGGCAGGGCGTGAAGGTGCTGGCTGAAATAGTAGACATGGCTGATAAGCAGGCGGTGCTTGCTTTTGCGCAAAAAATAAAAGATACTTTGGGCGATACGCCGGCGATACTGGTCAATAATGCGGGAATATTCACGCCGGGCGCGGTGCACGAGGAGGAAGACGGGCACCTCGAACAAATGATGGCCGTGAACCTTTACAGCGCCTACCACCTCACCAGGGCCTTTATACCCGCCATGAAAGCGGCGCGCAAAGGCCATGTGTTCAACCTTTGCTCTACCGCCAGCCATAAGGCATACCCCAACGGCGGCTCTTACAGCATCACGAAATTTGCCTTGCTGGGCTTTTCGAAGAACCTGCGGCAAGAAATGAAGCCTTTCGGGGTGAAAGTTACCTCCATCAGTCCCGGCCCGGTATGGACGGCCAGCTGGGAAGGCTTTGAGGCCCCGGCGGACAGGCTTATGGAAGCCTCCGATGTGGCGGATATGATCTGGGCGGCTTATAACCTCAGCCCGCAGGCTGTTATCGAAGACATCCTGATGCGCCCCATGCTGGGGGATATCGGGTGACATTATGCAAGGATCAAACCGAGCATCATACTGTTTAACATACAGGGGAACGAACCGCGAGGTTCCGCCCTTCCTGTAAAAGGCATTATGCGGGGGCGAAATCCTTTCCTGTGGCTTGTTTACACGCTTTTTTTAACTTACTTTTAACTCACAGCGCGCGTACGCCGGTGCGGCTTTGGTTAAATTTGTTTCCAGGATGAAGGTATATATTGCCATTTTTAAGAAAAGTTTATTCACGCTGCTGATATTGTGTTGTGCAGCCTTTACTGCCACAGCGCAGGAGTTCCGTTTTACCACCCATAGCAGCGCCAACGTAATAGCCATGGACGAAATGGTGCGCGTGCAGTTCCTGCTGGAAAATCCCGTGAACTTCAGCGGCCAGATCACCCCCGTTTTCAAAGGCTTCACCGTAGTGCAGGGTCCTGAAATGATGCAGAGCACTTCTTATGTGAACGGCAAAGTATCCAACTATCTCGCTGTTTCTTACGTGCTGCAGCCCCAGGCACCCGGCCATTATACGATTCCCGGCGCCACTGCGCGGGTGGACGGCAAGCTGGTAAGAAGCAACCCTATCAATATCGAAGTGGTGAAAGGCGGCGCCGGCGCGCAAATACCCCAGCAGCAGGCGCAACCGCAACCTCCGCCCCGCCGTGGCTTTGGCGGCGAGGTGTACGGGGAATCGCATCCCGGTGTGATCAGGAAAGGCGAAGATGTGAAAGACAAGCTCCGTAAAAATATTTTCGTGAAAGTGGATGTGGACAAGACCAGCGTTTACGAAGGCGAGCAGATCACTGCTACCTATAAGCTGTACACCCGCCTGCCCACGAATTCCAATGTAACGAAAGTGCCCGCCTTCAAAGGGTTTTCCGCGAAAGACATTGAGCTGCCCAACCCGCCGCGCGCCAACGAAGAAATAGTGAACGGCGTGCCTTTCAACGTATTTGTGATCCGCAAAACGCTGCTGTTCCCCCTGCAATCCGGCGAACTGGAGCTGGACCCTGCGGAGGTGGACAACCAGGTGCATTTCGTGAAGCTCGGCGCCCGTAAAAAACGCGCGGCGAACGATCCCTTCAACGACCCGCTCTTCCGCGATGCCTTCGGCGGCGGCGCGTTCGACGATTTTTTCAGCGACGATCCGTTCGCCACGCCCGAGTATGAAGTAGTACCGTACAAAATACAGAGCCCCATTGTAAAAGTGACCGTTAAACCCTTGCCCACGGCTGGCCGCCCGGCCAGCTTCAACGGCGCGGTGGGTAAATTCACCATGACGGCCCAGCTGGACAAGAACGAACTGAGCACCGACGATGCGCTCACCCTCAAGGTGAATGTCGCCGGGCAGGGCAACGTGAACCTGCTGAGCGCGCCGCCGCTGAACATACCGCCGGCATTCGAAAAATACGATCCGACCGTTACCGATAACATTGAGAAGAACAGCAACCCCCTGAGCGGGAGCCGGCAGTTCCAGTACGCGCTGATGCCGCAGGAAAAAGGTGACTACGATCTGCCGCCGGTGGAGTTCTCCTATTTCGACCCTGCCGCGCAGGCTTATAAAACGCTGACTTCTTCGCCTTTTACTATTCACGTAACACAGGGAAAACAAACCAAAAAAGAACGCGAGGACTTTGGTGTGAATACCGAGCTGGCGAATATCCATTCCAATGCGCAGAACTGGAGCAAAAGCAGTCCTTTCTTCTTCGGCAAGCCTCTTTTCTGGATATTGTTACTGCTGCCGCTGCTGGGTATTGCAGGCCTGGCCTGGTACCGCAGGCGCGAGAACTTCCGCAGCAGCAACGCCGCGCTGTTGCGGCATAAACATGCGAACCGCGTGGCGCTCAAACGCCTTGAGCTGGCGGCGCGTTACCTGAAAGAAGGGAAAGACAAAGCCTTCTACGAAGAAACTTCCCGCGCCATCTGGGGCTACCTCAGCCATAAACTTAAAATTCCCATGGCCACGCTCACCAAGCAGGAAGTGCAGGACAAGCTGGCCGCCCAGCAGGTGAGCGGCGCAACCATGCATAAATTGCTGGAGGTCACGGACCGTTGCGAGATGGCGCTGTATGCTCCCGCCAGCTCCAGCGAACACCGCCAGGGCGCTTACCAGGAAGCCGTGGAAGTGATCAGCGCCATTGAAGATGAATTAAAAAGCAAAGCCGCCGGAAAATAACTGAATTATGACGCGTTCATTCAAGCAATCCATTCACATCCTGTTGTGCTGCTGCCTTACCGCCGCTGCTGTTTCAGCGCAGGGGCAAAAGGCGCCGGCGCTGTTCACCGAAGGCAATGCGCTTTACCAGCAGAAAAAATATGAAGAGGCCGCCGCGAAATACCAGCAGCTGATCGATTCCGGTTACCAGGTGGCAGACCTCTACTTCAACGCGGGGAATGCTTATTACAAAAGCAACCAGACCGCCATGGCTGTGTACAGCTTCGAAAAGGCCCTGCACCTTAAGCCGGGAGATGAGGACATCGAGCAGAACCTGGCGCTGGCCAACCAGCGCGTGGGCAGCAATATCGAAACGCTTCCTTTGCTTTTCTTCGAACGGTGGTGGATGCAATGGCAGCACCTGCATTCCCACGCGGGCTGGGCCGTGTGGAGCATCGTTTGGTTCTGGCTGCTGTTGGCCTTTGCCGCGGTATATTTTTTCATTCCCGTGCCGCGCCGGCAGTTGTTCCGCTGGGCCATGACCGTTACCGCCGTGCTGTTCACCGGCTACTTTTCCATGGCCATCTGGACGCACAACAAAGCTTACAACAGCGGTGAAGCGATCGTGATGCACAACGCCGTAAAAGTCAAATCCGCGCCGGACGACGGCAGCAAGGATCTTTTTGAGCTGAAAGAAGGCGTAAAGGTGAAAGTGCTGGACGGCACCAGCCAGTTCAGCAAAGTGCAGCTGGCGGATGGCAAAAGCGGGTGGGTAGCGGTAAATGAACTGAAAAGACTCTGAGCGTTATAGTTTTTCGATCCTCGTCAGGAATTCCTGTTTCCTGTGGCGGCTCACGGGCACGCTCCGCCCGTCGGTCATGATGATCTCGCCGCCATCGCCCTTGATGTATTTGTACATGTAAGAAAGGTTGATCAGGTAGCTGTTGTGCACCCTGAAAAAACCTTTGTCCTTCAGCACATCCTCCACTTCCTTGAGCGAGCGGCAAATGAGCAGGGGAACGGCGTGCTGCTGCATGAAAACGCGGGTATAGCTTCCTTCCGATTCGCAATAGGTGATCTCACGCACGGGCATCATGCGCAACCCGTCTACCGTAGGCAGGGCAAGCCTTTCGTTGGGCTGCATGTGCTGGTGGAGGAACTGGAGCAGGGCTTCCGTTTTTGGGCCGGAAGTATGATGCTGGCTGACGGCTTTTTTCACGCTGGCCATCAGCTCTTCTTTATCGACAGGTTTCAGGAGAAAATCCAGCGCGCTGTGGCGGATAGCTTTAATGGCGTACTGGTCGTAAGCTGTGGTGAAGATCACGGAGAAGTTGGGCCGGCCCAGCTCTTCCAGCAGTTCAAACCCGTTCATGCGGGGCATTTCCACGTCCAGGAAAACCAGTTGCGGCTGAAATTTCGTGATGGCCTTCAGCCCTTCTTCGGGGCCGGCGCATACGGCTACCACCTGCAGTTCCGGGCAATAGCGGCTCAGCAGCAGGTGCAGTACATCGCGGCAATGTTCCTCATCGTCTATAATGATGGTAGTCATGAAAGCCCTGTATTAGGGTGATAAACAGGAATATACCTCAGCAATGCTAATTTACTTAAAAATCTGCTCTTCTTCCGGGAGAGAGGCGGCAGTTACGTCCGGCAGGCGGATGACGGTGAAGCTGCCTGTTTTCTGGTGATGCTGATCGTAGAGGTGGCCGGTGGTGATGGCGGCATGCGTATGATACCGCATATTCAGCCACTGCAGCCGTTCCGCCGCCACGCGGGTGCCCTGGGTACGCTGCTGGTAGCCGTGGAAGGCGCTCTGGCGGGCCACGCCATTGTCTTCCAGCCGGATGTAAAACTCCCCGTCCTTACGCCCGATCTCGATGCTGATGAGCCCTTTCTGTTCCGGGTTGCGGTGCAGCAACCGGTGCCAGATGGCGTTCTGCACATGAGGCTGCACCACGAAGGGCGGCATCAGCACGGAAAGCTGGGGGCAGCCGGGCAGGCGGTGTATCACGTATTCGAACTGGCCGTCGAAGCGCAGCTGTTCCAGCTGGAGGTAGAGCTCCAGCGATTCCAGTTCTTCTTCCAGCGATATCCATTCCTTGCTGCTGTTCTCCAGCGTGAGGCGCATCAGCTTACTGAAGCGCGTGAGGTAGGCAGACGCCAGCTCCGTGCTGGACGAAAGTATAAAACTATGGATGGCGTTGAGGCTGTTGAAAATAAAGTGAGGGTCCATCTGGCTCTGGATGGTGTGCAGCTCCAGCGAAGCGCGGCTGTCCTGGAGAGCTATCTTTTCCTGTATATTCCGCCTGAGCCTGCGCTCCCTCCACCAGAAAAAAAGGCCGGTAGCGGCGGCGACAATAAAGAACATGGCCAACAGGATCAAGACGCCGGGTAAAGGCAGTAGTTTCAATGCCGGCGGCGCCGTAAGAGCATGCGATAATTCCTGTGATCCACTTGTGGGGCTGTACATATCAGATTCCTGTGCCGCTCAAATATAGGCTGCATTCAATGCCCGGAAAAGGGGGATTGAATAGCTGGCGGAGGCAGGCTTACAAATGGCAGCGGAACACGGATAGTTGGTGAAGGGGTGCTGTCAGCCGTCGGTGAACTTGTAACCTACGCCGCGAACGGAGTGGAAATACTGGGAATTGCGACTGTCCTGTTCAAAATACTTGCGGAAATTGAGGATGAAGTTGTCGATAGTGCGGGTAGTGGGATAAACATTGTAACCCCAAACCACCTGGAGTATCTTTTCACGGGTTACCACCTCGCCTTTGTTTTCGATCAGGAGCTTGAGCAGCATCGTTTCCTTTTTGCTAAGCTCGTGGTGTTTGCCGTCTTTCCCGACGCATTCCTGCGCCGCGAAGTCTATCATATTGTTGCCGAAGCGGTATACGTTAGGGACGGAGTCCTTATCCTGTATCTTTTTATTTTTGACGATGAGCTTTTCAACGCGGAGGAGCAGTTCTTCCAGGTTGAAGGGCTTGGTCATATAGTCGTCCCCGCCTTTTTTCAGGCCCAGCACGCGGTCTGCGCTGCTGTTCTTCGCGCTCAGGAAAAGGATGGGCACTTCGTTGTTCTGTATGCGGATGTTCTCGCATACGGCCAGGCCGTCCATTTCAGGCAGCATGATATCGAGGATGATCAGGTCGAAGTACTCGTTCTTAACGGCTTTCAGGGCGCTCGTTCCATTGTCAACGGCCGTTACCTCATAACCTTCCAGCTCCAGGTTCAGCTTGAGGGCCTCCTGGAGGTTTTCTTCATCTTCTACCAGCAAGATAGATGCTTTCGTCGCTTCCTTCATTTTGATGCATTGTGGTTGCCTATAAAATTACGTACAACCGGTTAATTTTATACAGATTGCACGGAATAATCGTTCCAGGTGATCTCAAAGCTCGTGCCTTTGGGGGTATTATCCTTCACGGCTATACTACCGCCGTGCTGTTCCACTATCTTGCGGGTGAGGTACAGCCCCAGCCCGGAACCTTTGCTTTTACGCGTATTTTCGTTGCCTATGCGGTAGAACTTCAGGAAGATCTTGTTCCGCTCTTCCTGCGGGATGCCTTCCCCTTCGTCGTTCACCACCAGCTTCAGCATATCGCCGGACTGAAAGAGCCTCACCTGTATGCCGGTGCCTTTCGGGGCGTATTTGATGGCATTCTCCACGAGATTGTTCAGCATGAGGGTGATCATGAACCTGTCTCCCTGTATTTCCACCCCCGGCATGATGTCTGCCTCGATATGATGGCTTACGGTGCGGCATTGCAGCTCTTCCACCGCGTCTCTGAGCAGCCTGGAGAAATCCAGGTGTTCCAGGAAGGGCTGGTACTTGCGGTGCTCGAACTGCGAGGCCAGCAGGATGTTGTTGCAGAGCTGGTCCAGCCGGTTGGTTTCGCGGATGGTGGCATCCAGCAGCTTGCGTTGTTTTTCTTCATCCAGCCTGTGGCGGCGGAGCGTTTCCAGGTTCAGCTTCGCTACGGCGATGGGGCTTTTCAGCTCATGGGTCACCGCCATCATAAAGTTCTGCTGTTGCTGGCTGAGCTTCATCTGTTTCCATACGGCGCGGTATACGATGGCCGCGCCGGCGAGTATCAATACCAGGAATATCACGCCTTCGCCGATGTATTTGAAGGTGCGCATCTGCTGTTCCTTGTGGAGGCGCTGCATTTGCTGCATGAATTCCGCCGGGTGGTTCAGCTCATGCACCTTATGGGTAAGCTCCAGCTGTTCGTACTTCGCTATCTGCTTGCTTTGCTGGTGCAGCAGCACGCCCCACCACAGTAATTGCACCACGGTGTATACCAGCACAAAAACGTAGATGCCGGTGATCAGCTTCTTGTTTTCCAGGCCGGATTGTTTCATCCGTTCATAATGTTTTTTAAAGGCCGGATGGAACTTTGCATTTTGTCCTGTTTGTTAAGCTCTATTATGCTCGCTTTCATCTCAAAAACTTATTACTTCCGCAAACCGGCTTTCTCTATTCTCAGCCCCACGCTCAGCATATCGGGAAGCGGGTTTTGGCGCATGTTCTGCTCGAATGTAAAACGGTACATGCCCGGCTTCGGCAGGATGGCGTTCTGCTGGATGAGGATGCGGTGCTCATAGATATCGTCCATGCCGCTTCCCAGCCATTTGCCGTAAGTATCGGCCAGGGGCAGCTCCACGCGGCGGGTAACCGCCGTACTGTCTCCCGGCAGCTGCGTGCCTATGAGCAACCAGAGGTTGTTGTAAGGGTATGCATCGGTATGCCGCACGTTCACGTAAATGTTATAATTCCAGGCGGTATCTTCCGGGCTTAGCTCCAGTTCGAATACCGGCCTGTTTGCAGCCGCCCATTCGGAATTGGGAATGTCCCGGTTCTTTTCAAAAGTATCCAGCTTTGGAGGCTTGCAGGCGAAGGCCAGCAGGCAGATCAGCAGGGCGGCCAGTCCCTGGTTCGTCTTTACCGTCATAGTTTATTCAGCTTATAGTACATTCAGTACCTGCTCTTTGGCTTTTTCCAGTTCATCTTTCATCATTACCACCCATTGCTGGATGCCGGCGTCGTTTGCCTTGGAGCCGGTCGTATTGATCTCGCGGCCTATTTCCTGGAGCACGAATCCCAGCTTTTTGCCTTTGGCGGGCTCGGCTTCGGCGAGTATATCTTTAAAGTACCGGCAATGGTTCTGCAGGCGGATCAGTTCTTCGGAGATGTCCAGCTTTTCCAGGTAAAAGATCAGTTCCTGCTCCATGCGGTTGGCGTCTACATTTTCTTTGCCCACGTATTCCGCCAGCAACCCTTCCAGGCGCGTGCGTGCTTTGTCCTTGCGCAAAGGGTCCAGCTCCTTCACCTTTTCGGTGTACAGCAGGATGTTGTCTATCCTGAGCAGCAGGTCTTTTTCCAGCATGGCGCCTTCGTCTATGCGGTGGGCGTCCATATCGCTCACGGCGGTGCGGATCACTTTTTCCACTTCCATCCATTCCGATTCTTCCATTTGTTCGGAAGCGGGGGTTACCACTTCGGGGAGTTTCATCAGTACGTTGAGCATGTCTTCCTGCGGAAGGGAAAGCTCGGTGGCCATGGATGAGATCGCGGAATGATAATAACGGGCCAGCTCGGTGTTGATCACAACGGGGCGGGTTGCGCCGTTCTGTTTGATGTTGATGGTGGCGTCCAGCGTACCGCGTTGCAGTTCCTGCTGCAGGATGTTGCGGATGTCGAATTCGTAGGGCTTTAACAGAGGGGACATCTTCAGGTTCACTTCAAACTGTTTGCCGTTCAGCGACTTTATTTCCGCCACAACGGTTGTTTCTCCCCGGGTTACCTCCGCACGGCCGAAGCCGGTCATGGATTTGAGCATATTATCTGTTTATGTGACAAATCTAGTCAAATGAAGCCATATTTCTCGGGAACCCGCTCATTTTGAGCAGGATGCCCGCTAGCGGAAAAGGGCTTTATACATTTCCTGCTGTGAAAGCTCCTTCATATCTCCCGGCTGCATATCGCCGAGGCTGAGCTTTTCGATCCGGTAACGGATGAGCCTCAACGTTGGGAAGCCCACAGCGGCCGTCATCTTGCGAACCTGCCTGTTTTTCCCTTCGCGGAGTATGAGCCGTATCCAGGGAGCGGGTATATGCTTGCGGAAACGGATGGGCGGGTTGCGTTCGGGCACGGCCGGCCCGGTCTCGAATATCCCGGCATCGGCGCCCCGGGTACGGAACGGCTTGCCGTCTACCGTGATGGTCACTCCTTCCTGCAATTGCCGGATGGCCTGGTTGGTCACCGCGCCGTCTACCTGCACCCAGTATTCCCTTTCATGGCCATGTTTGGGATCCAGCAGGCGGTGGTTGAGCGATTTGTCGTTGGTAAGTATCAGCAGCCCTTCGCTGTCGTAGTCCAGCCGGCCGACAGGGTAAACATCGCGCGGTACGTTGAAGTAGTCGGACAGGACGGCTTTGTCTCCCTCTTTCCCGAAGCGCGTCAACACTTCGTACGGCTTGTACACGGCAAAATAGTGCAGGCTCAAAATGCTTACTTTGGTTAAGGGCCTGTAAATTAGTAATTTTGCCGCATCCTTAGAGGTTTTATGGCATATGATATGTTAAGCAGTCAAACAGAATGCCGGTTCTGCAACAAATACCTGGGCGAGATATTTTCCGCAGCCACGCCTGAACACGTGGCGGAGATAGCCAACGCAAAAGAGTGCAAAGTGTACAAGAAAGGCCAGGTGATTTTCCAGGAAGGCGCGCATCCCTATGGCATCTACTGTATCAATACAGGGAAGGTGAAACTTTCGCACAGCGGCGACGAAGGGAGGGAGCAGATCATACGTCTCGTGAAACCCGGAGACCTCATCGGGTATAAAGCGCTCATAGACAACGAACCATATACCGCAACGGCTACCGTGCTGGAAGACAGTGCGGTGTGTTTCATCCCCCGCGATATATTCCTCCAGATATTGCAGACAGATACCGCGCTTTCCCTGAAGATGATGCAGATCATTACCAGCGAACTGAGGAGGGCTGAGCTGAAGATCACCCATCTTGCGCAGAAGCCGGTAAGGGAACGGCTGGCCGAAACCCTGCTTACGCTGAAAGAAACCTACGGCCTGGAAGAAGATGAACAAACCATCAACGTAACCCTTTCCAGGGAAGAGATCGCCAATCTTGTAGGCACCGCTACCGAATCTGCGATACGCCTGCTGTCGGAGTTCAAAAAGGAGAAGGTGATAGATCTGACGGGTAAAAAGATCAGGATACTCCGCCTTCAGCAACTCATTAAGATGGCAAACCTCCAGGATTAACCCGGCAAGTTCGTTTCCTTCAAAAAAAATTGCCTTCAAAAGCGCCTAAAAGGGTCAACCGGATCAAAAAACGGGAAATGGGTACCTGGGTGCCCGGGCTTGTCGGAACATCGGAAGACGACGTTTTATTTCGTGCCGGTGATGTGCGTGAAAAAATGCGATGCTTTGAAACGCTTTGCTGCCGCGGGTTACAAGGGCAATAAAAAAAGTCTGACCGTGAGAACAATCAGACTTTCTTGTTATGTGAATGGGTTAGTAAGTACAGGGAAACAAAATTCCCTACACAATATTAAAAAGAATTTCATCACAAAAGAAAAATTTTACAAGAAATTTTATTCACAAGCAAAAAAAAAGTGTGGATAACGCCCCCTAACTTTGCTGTCTGATTTAAAGATGAACTATGAAGTTTGATAAACCGATTTCGGTAAAAGAAATAGCAGCGCTCATTGGCGCAGAACTTACAGGCGATGATTCGCTAATGGCAACCGGCATCAACGAGATTCACAAAGTGGAAAAGGGAGACATCTCCTTCGTGGATTTCGAGAAGTACTACAACGCCTGCCTTACATCCGCCGCTACCATCATCATCATCAACAAGAAGGTGGAAGCGCCCGCGGGCAAAGCGTTGCTGGTAACCGCGGACCCTTTCAGCGCTTACGTGAGCCTCGTCAGGAAATACCGCCCCTTCGTGCCCCTCACTTCTCCCCTCAGCGATACTGCCGTGGTAGGTGAAGGCACCGTCGTATCGCCCGGGGTTGTTATCGGTCACCATGTAACCATCGGCAAGAACTGCATCATCCACCCCAATGTTACCATCTACGACCATACCATTATCGGCGACAACGTTATCATCCATGCCGGCACCGTTATCGGGGCAGACGCCTTTTATTTCAAAAAGCGGGCAGAGCGGGAGGTGATGTACGACAAGCTGCTTAGCTGCGGCCGGGTGATCATCGGGCACGACGTGGAGATAGGCGCCGGCTGCACCATCGATAAAGGCGTGAGCGGCGATACCATCATCGGCGCAGGCACCAAGTTCGACAACATGGTGCACATCGGTCACGGCGCGGTGATCGGCAGGAACTGCCTCTTTGCTGCCCAGGTTGGCGTAGGCGGCAAGGCTATTATCGAAGACAATGTGATACTCTGGGGGCAGGTAGGCGTGAATAAAGACCTGACCATCGGCAAAGGCGCCGTTGTGCTCGGGCAGAGCGGCATCAGCAGCTCCATAGCAGGCGGTAAAACCTACTTCGGCTCACCCGTGGAAGACGCCCGCGAGAAGAAAAAAGAATTAGCCTGGATCAAACGTATCCCGGAGATCTGGTCAAAGCTCAACAGCTAGTACAAAAACGTATGATAAAAACGATTTACGGTCCCGCCATTGCCCTTTGCCTGCTTTTTACAGCCTGTGCCACCGTCAAAAAAACGGCGGCCGATCCCGGCCTTTATATTACCGCCAACGAGCAGCCTGTTAAGATCAAAGACGGCTGGCTGACGGCTAAAACGATCACGCTGGGCGCTTATGCCACCACTTCCCGTACCAACGGCGTGGCCGCCAATACGCCGGCCAAACAATTCAAAAGCACTTCAGACGCTTTTCATTTCACCGTTAAAGGCCAGGATGCGGAATTGCCAGTGCAGGTACTGAGCACCGGGAAGATCACCTTCTCCAGCCGCCCGCTTCCCGCATACCTCAGCACATTGCCGGCAGACGCGCCGCTTTGGTACATGTTCGTGGGCGGCACCGCCCAGGATCCGCTGAAAAGCTGGGAACTGCTGCTGAAAAAGAACATTGTTTTCCTTGAGCTGAACGAGAACAAGCCGGTGGGCATCCTCCGCTCTTCAACAGACGAGATCAGGATCACCGCGCACAACCGCTTCGGCATCCGTAACAGCACCGAAAAGATCTGTTACGAGTTCCAGCTGAAAGGGGTGCCGGTTGCCGCTGTGCTCACCGGCGACATGCCGAAGGTATGGCTGCATGCAAAAGCGGACGCCAGCCTGCAGAGAGCGCTTGCCGCGGTGATGCTGGGGCTGTTGTTCAGATCATAAACTATATGAAGCAACGAAGAACCGGCAGCAAAGCTGTTTGCACCGGGGAGAGATAATATTCCCAAGGGCGTCCCGCAAGGCGCCCTTTTTTCATGGGAAGAACAAAGAAAGATTGCCTGTTTGCCGGTATGGATGCATGATGAAGGTTAATACCAGGTGTGACTGAGAGAGAAGGGGAATAACGGGTCAATTGCCGGGCTGCGCGGCCAGGTAATCCCTGCTCACATCCGCCACTGTTTCGTCCAGCGGCCGGAACTTAAACCCCGGCAGCGACTGCACGATCTTTTCGCTGCTGTAATACACTTTCAGCTGGGCCGTGCGGGCAGTTTCGCGGGTGATGAGGGGGCGTTTGCCGGTGAAAAGGCTGCGGAGCTTTTCCATTCTCCATACAAGCGCAGCCATCCATGGTTTTGCAGAAATGTGAGGCGGTTTTTTACCCATCGCTTCGGCCATGCGGGTGAAGAGCTGGCGGTATGCCCAGTTGCCGCCGTTGAGGATGAACCTTTCGCCGGTAACGGGACTGTCCATCAAACGGATCATGGCCGTCACCACATCGCGCACGTCCACGAAGCCGTTCACGCCTTCGGTATAGTAAGGAAATTCTTTCCAGGCATTCTTCAGCATCAGCCCGGTACCATCGTGCCAGAAGCCGCTGCCGAGGATGATGGAAGGGTTCACGATCACGGCGTCCAGCCCTTCGGCGATGCCGCGCCATATTTCCATTTCGCTGAGGTGCTTGCTGATAGCATAGTTGGAGTTGTTGCCGCTTTCTTCCCACTCGGCGTCTTCGGTAATGGCCGTTTGCTGCCGTGCCCTGCCGAGCGCGGCCACTGAGCTGACGTGCACGATCTTGCGGATGCCTCCATCAATGGCAAGGTTCACCACGTTGGCCGTTCCTTCGATGTTGGCTTTCAGCATTTCATCGCGCTGGTCAGGCTGGAAGGAAACCATGGCGGCGCAATGATAGATCTCCGTGATGCCCTGCATGGCGTCTTCCAGCGCACCGGTATCCAGCACATCCGCCTGGAACCATTCCACTTTGTCTTTGATATCGTTCACCTGTTCCGGGATGCGGCTGCGGTATAAGGCGCGCACTGGTTTGCCGGCCTGCACAAGTGCACGCAGAAGATAGCTGCCTAAAAAACCTGTTCCCCCGGTTACAAGGATCATGACGGATGATTATTATTGCGGCACAAATGTAAATCAATACTTGTAAAAACCTTTCCCGGTTTTACGGCCCAGCTCGCCTTTCGCCACAAGCGCGGCCTGCATAGCCCCGGGCCTGAACCGCGGCGCCTGTTGGAATGCTTCGTACAACGAAACGGTCACTGCATAGTTCACATCATTGCCGATCAGGTCCATCAAAGCAAAAGGCCCCATCCTGAACCCCGCGGCTTCCAGCAGCCGGTCTGTGGCTGCAATGTCCGCAATGCCGGATTGCACCGCTTCCATCGCTTCAAGATAATAATGCCGCGCAACCCGGTTCACGATAAACCCCGGAGCATCTTTTACACGAACGGGCGTTTTTCCCATCTCCAGCACAAGGGCATACAGGAGGTGGGCGGTATGGGTGGATGTTTGTTCGCCCTTCACCACTTCCACCAGCTGCATCAGGTGGGCGGGGTTAAAGAAGTGCAGGCCGCCCACCCGCTGCGGGTTCGTTACCTGCCGGGCAATTTCGGTCACGGAAAGGGAAGAGGTATTGGTAGCAAAGATGGTGTCTTCATGATTGATGGCGGCCAGGTCGTTAAAGAGCGCTGCCTTGGCTTCCACTTTCTCCACGATGGCTTCTATCACGAGCTGCGCTTTGCATTCCTGCAGCTCATGGCAGAGTTTGATGCGGCCAAGGATGTCCGTCATCTGCTGCTGCGGCATCTTCCCTTTGTCCACCGCTTTTTGCAGGTTGCCGCTGATCTGTGCATGCCCCTGCTGCAGGGCTTTTTCATTCAGGTCGAAGAGGCGGGTATGGAAGCCGGCGGCAGCGCATACCTGCGCGATGCCTGCGCCCATGGTCCCGGCGCCGCAAACGGCAATGGTCTGGATGTTCTGGATAGACTGCATATGCGATGAATTAAGGGGAACACGTGGAAATAACAAGGCCGGAACTGAATGGTTCCGGCCTTGCGGGAGAAAATTATATGGCGCCCTGGAACTGCTTCAGGAAACGGAGGTCGTTTTCCGAGAACAGCCGGAGGTCTTTGATCTGGTATTTGAGCATGGTGAGCCTTTCGATGCCCATACCGAATGCGAAGCCGGTATATTTTGTTGAATCGATGCCGCAATTTTCCAGCACCTGCGGGTGTACCATGCCGCAGCCGAGTATTTCCACCCAGCCGGTATGTTTGCACACGTTGCAGCCTTCGCCGCCGCAGATGAGACAGGAAATATCCATTTCAGCGCTGGGCTCGGTGAACGGGAAGAAGGAAGGGCGGAAGCGCACCTTGAAGTTTTCGCCGAAGAACTCCTGCACGAAATAATACAGCGTTTGTTTGAGGTCTGCGAAGGAAACATTCTCCGCGATGTACAGCCCTTCTATCTGGTGAAAGAAGCAGTGCGCGCGGGCGCTGATGGTTTCGTTGCGGTACACGCGGCCGGGGCAGATGATGCGGATGGGCAGGTTGCCTTCTTCCATCACGCGCACCTGCACGGAGGAGGTATGCGTACGCAGCAGCCAGTCAGGGTTGTTGTGCACGTAAAAGGTATCCTGCATATCCCGGGCGGGGTGGTTCTCGTCCAGGTTGAGTGCTGTAAAATTATGCCAGTCGTTCTCGATCTCCGGGCCTTCCGCGATGGTAAAGCCAAGGCGTTCGAAGATGCGGATCGCTTTGTTGCGCACGATGCTGATAGGGTGGCGGGTGCCCAGGCGGTGCGGTTCGCCGGGAAGGGTAAGGTCCAGCTGGCCGGAAGCATCCGCAGTGCCGTCTTTCAGGTGCTGGAACTCTTCATATTTGCCTTCGGCGAGCAGCTTGAAACTGTTCAATACCTGTCCGAACTCTTTCTTTTGCTCGTTGGGCACGGATTTCATTTCCCCGAACAGGGCTTTTACCAATCCCTTGGTTCCGAGGAACCTGATGCGGTATTGTTCCAGTTCTTCCGCCGTTTTCGGCTGGAAGGCGGCAATTTCCTGCTTATATGCTTCTATTTGCTGCACTATCTGCTCCATAGGGTGCAAATATAACGTGCTGCGGAGAAAAAAGAGTAAATTGGAGGGGAATTTGGGGAATCCAATGCCTATAACCGTTTATATCGCTATAATCGCTGCGCTTGTACTGCTGGTGGCCATATTATACCGCCGGATGGCCCGGTACAGGCGGCAATACAGAACAGAAGCCACGATCAACTACTTCACCACTTCATTATTCGGCAAAAACACGGTAGACGATATCCTCTGGGATGTGGCCAAGAACTGCATTTCGCGCCTTCACCTGGAAGACTGCGTGATCTACCTCCTGGACGAGGAACAGGGCCTGCTGGTGCAAAAAGCCGCCTACGGCCCCAAGAACCCGGTGCGCTTCGAGATCCGCGACCCGATAGAGATCAGGCTGGGCCGCGGCATCGTGGGCAACGTGGCGCTCACGGGGAGGCCGGAGATCATCCCGGATACCTCCAAAGACCCGCGGTATATTGTGGACGATGAACGCCGACAGTCAGAGATCACCGTACCCATCATGGACCGCGGGAAGGTAATAGGCGTCATTGATTCGGAACATTCAGGCCGTGATTTTTATACCAGAGAGCACCTGGTGCTGCTGGAAAGGATCGCCGCTATCTGCGCCTCCAAAATAGCGCGCACGGTAATAGAGGAAAAAGCCCGGCGGCAGGCCATGGAAGTGCAGCTGCTGCACAAACAGCTGGCGGAATTCAGGCTGGTAACGCTTAAGAGCCAGATGAACCCGCACTTCCTGTTCAACTGCCTGAACGGCATCTACCATTGCATCCTGGCATCGGATATAGACAAGGCGAGCGATTACGTGTCCAACTTCGCGCGGCTGCTGCGCATGGTGCTGATGCACGCGGAAAAGAACTTCATTTCGCTCCGCGAGGAAATAGAGCTGCTGGGGCATTATCTTAAAATAGAAGCGCTGCGCACCGACAAGTCATTCGAATACAATATTTTTATCGACGAAGGCATTAACCAGGATGAATATTTCGTGCCGGGCATGCTCATCCAGCCTTTCCTGGAAAACGCCATCTGGCACGGGCTGATGAACAAGGAGGGCGACCGCAGCCTGAACATTCACTGGCGCAGGCCGAAAGAAAAAGAACTGCTGTGCGAGATCACAGACAACGGCATTGGCCGTGCGCAGTCCACCCGGCGCCGGCCCTCCGGCCATGCTTCCAAAGGCATGAGCCTGTGCATGGAGCGGGTGGAACTTTACAAGGCGCTGTTCAATTCAACATTCCACATCAGGGTGATAGATCTTTACAGCGAAGACGGGGCGGCCCAGGGCACGAAAGTGGACATCGCCTTCGAGATCGCGCCCGGCGCCGGTGTGGCGCATATGGGCTGAACCCCGGTAATTTTATTTTTTTTTGTGGAAAAGGAAGAGGTTGGCATCTAGGTATAAAATACCCATGTTATGCTCAAGCTATCCTCCCTGGCTGCCGTACTGCTGCTGGCGTGCACTACGCTCTCCGCCCAGGAAAAAAAGACCACGCCCGTCAAAGAAGTTATTTACCAGGACAAAAAAGTACCGCCCCCTCCGCCACCGGCGCCTCCGAAACATGTTCCCGAGGTAACGCCGAAGATGCTCAAAAAAATGCCGCCCCCTCCGCCGCTACCGCCTGCAATAAAAAAAGACGTTAACGGCAAAGAAGTGAAGTTCACGCCGCCGGTGATCAAAAAGGACGCAAAGCCGCAGGCCAGGTTTACGCCGCCCGTGATCAGGAAAGACCCGCCAGTAAAAACAAAAGAAGTAAAGTTCGCGCAACCGGCAGTGAAGCAGGTTGCTCCTGCAAAAGCGAAGGAAGAAGTGAAGTTTACGCCGCCCGTGATCAAAAAAGACGAGCCGGCCAAACAAAAGGACAACCCCAGGTAAAGACATTAAGCCACCGGGTTCATTCCCCGGGAACAAAGAATGACGGCGCCCGCCTCCGCCGCCCAATGAAATTAATCCCACCCGTGAATAGAGAAAGCGCACCATGTGCGCTTTCTTTTTATGTTGGCAGCAAAGCCCGTCATTGCGAGGAGCAGGGCGGGATTTGTGCGGAGCGCGGCGAAGCAATCTCCGAATACGGGGTATGTCAATCCAATGCAGGAGATTGTTTCATCGCCCCACCCGCTTTGGCTCTGCTGCTCCCCGCAATGACGGGTTTCCATTATTCAAACACCACCGTCTTGTTCCGGTACACGAACACCCTGTCGCTGAAAACCAGGCGGAGCGCCTTGGCCAGTACGGATACTTCGATCTCCTTGCCCGCCCGTATCATGTCCGTTGTGGTAAACGAGTGGTTCACGGGTATCACCTGCTGCGCGATGATCGGCCCTTCGTCCAGCTCGTTGGTCACGAAGTGGGAGGTGGCCCCGATCAGTTTCACCCCTCTTTCGAAAGCCTGCCGGTAAGGTTGGCTGCCGGCAAATGCGGGGAGGAAGGAATGGTGGATGTTGATGATCCGTTCCGGGTATTTCGCTACAAAATCTGGGCTGAGCACCCGCATGAACTTGGCCAGCACGATGTAATCCGGGTTGTACCCGGCAATAACGTGCTCTATTTTTTCTTCGAAGGCCGCTTTGCTTTCCTGCTCATGTGAAATATAGTGGAAAGGGATGGCGAAGCGCTGGCAGATATTTTCCAGCACCTGGTGGTTGCCGATCACGCATTGAACGGTAGCGCCCAGCGTGTTGAACTGGTTGCGCACGAGAATGTCCGCCAGGCAATGGTATTCTTTGGTCACCATCACCGCGATCTTTTTCTCCGGCCTTGGGTTGATGCTTACAAACGCGTCGGGCGGCAGTACTTTCCGGATAGCGCTTTCCAGCGCTACGGGATCTGTGTCGTGCTCGGCTTCGATGCGGATGTAAAAACGGTTGTCTGTCTTATCCACAAATTCCCTCAGCGAAACAATGTTCAGCCGCTCTTTGGCCATAATGGCTGATATACCGGCCACCAGGCCAACCCGGTCTATTGATTGGATCAGGACTATCATAGGACGCCTAATTTATTAAAATAATCCCGTCTGTAATAATCATCTTTCCTGTGCAGGATTTGCCACGGTTTATGGACCGGCGGAGACAGGTGTTAAGATAGTATTAAGCCCCGATCCGCCCTGTGCAGGGCAAAGCGAATTGTTGTATATTCAGATGGCCCCTTTTTTGCGGGACCCTTAAAAAATCATCTTATGGGAAAATTTGTTATCACCCGAGGCCCTTCCGGCGTTTTCTATTTCAACCTGAAAGCCGGCAATGGCGAAACCATCCTCACCAGTGAACATTATACGACGAGAGATAAATGCCTGGAAGGCATTGCTTCTGTAAAACGAAATGCGGCGATAGACCGTCAGTATACAGACCTGACCGCGAAAGACGGACGGCTGTATTTTGTGCTTAAAGGCGGCAACCAGGAAGTGATTGGCACCAGCCAGATGTATGAAGGCAACAGCGGCCGGGAGAAAGGCAAGGACTCTGTGAAAGAAAATGCGGCGGATGCGATGATAGAAGAAGCGTAAAAGCCGTGCAGTAAAAATATAAGGCTGATCCTGGGAAAACCGGGATCAGCCTTTGTTATACCTGGAAGTCATTTTATTCCCAGGTCCTGCTGTATCTGTTCCAGCGACCGCCCTTTTGTTTCCGGCATTACGCGCCAGATAAAAACAAAAGAGATCAGCATCATCACGCTGTAAAAAATGAAGGAGTAAAAACCGCCATTGGGGCTGCCTTCCACGATGATGGGGAAGGTCCATGAGATGATGGCAGCCATGATCCAATGTGTGAAGCTGCCCAGCGAGCCGCCTTGTGAGCGTACCGCGTTGGGGAATATCTCTGAAATGAACACCCAGATCACCGCTCCCTGCGAAAAAGCAAAGCAGGCAATGAACCCGATCAGGTAAATGATCACGCTGCTGCCGCCTCCGCCAGGACTATTGAACGCCACGGCGGTTAACGCCAGGAATATGAACATGCCCGCCGCGCCGGTGAGCAGTAATTTTTTCCTGCCGAAGCGGTCTATCACGCTCATGGCCAGCAATGTGAAAAGGAAGTTCGCCGCGCCGATGTATACCGATTGCTGGAATGCGCTGGCCTGGTTGAAGCCCGCCATTTCGAAGATCCTCGGCGCATAATAAATGATCGCATTAATGCCGGACAGCTGGTTGAACATGGCCAGCAGCATAGCGTAGAATATAGGTTTGTTATATTTCCCCGAAAAAAGCCGCTCTTTGATGCCTTGTTTGGCCAATGCATGCTCTTCCCTGATGAGCCCCGCGATATCCGTTTCGCCTGTACGCGCAAAGATGCGCCCCGCGGCTTCGTCCTGCCCGTTAAGCACCAGCCAGCGCGGGCTTTCGGGGATGGTTCTTACCAGCAATGCAAATATCACCGCCGGGATGGCCATTACACCCAGCATGTACCGCCAGGCATCGCTGCCAATATCCGCCAGCAGGAAGTTCGCCAGGTAAGCCACCAATATGCCCGCCACGATATTCACCTGGAAAGACCCTGCGAGCGCGCCGCGTATCTTCGCCGGCGATATTTCCGAAATATACATTGGTCCCACTACGGAAGAAGCTCCCACCGCCAGCCCGCCGATGAACCGGAACAGCACAAACAGCAGCCATGCTGAACTTAGGGCGCAGCCCACTGCGGATAACAGGTACATCAGGGCAATAACGACCAGTACTTTCTTGCGCCCGTACCGTTGCGCCGGCCCGCCCGCCAGCAGCGACCCGAACACTGTGCCGATCAGGCTGGATGCCACGGTGAAGCCTTGCCAGAAGGAACTCAACGACCATAATTGCTGGATGGTTTTTTCAGCGCCGGAGATAACGGCCACTTCCATACCGAATAAGAAACCACCCATCGCCGCAATGAGCGATACGCGGATGGCATAGCCGTAATCTTTAACGGCGGTACGTGGAATTACTGTTGTCATGTAGAGGTTTTAGGATATGGATGAAGTTAGGGGATGTTTTTGGGATTTTATAGGGGGCGGGGTGCTAAAACAAATGCTAAAGTGATGGGCATCAAATATTCATGAAGTTTTGTTAACGGTTTTGAGGGATAAAAATTTAGTCCTAAATTAATTTGACAGTAATGTATCCCTGATTGGTATGGCATGTTGCCTGTTTTCACATTAATATCCCTATTCGAATATGGAAGATATCCTTTCCGGTTTACTGGCTTTTCTCGGCAACCCGATCCTTGCGCTCGTTTTGAGCATAATTTTTTATATAGTCGGCAATAACGCCGGCAAAAAAGCCAGTTTTAAAACAGAGGAACAGCTGAAGGATGCGCAGCAGGAAATAAAAAACCTGAAGGAGAGCATCCAGCAAAAAAATGCGGAGCTTAAATCGTTCATGGACGAGCACAGCGAGCGTTCCCACGCAAGGCAAACGGATGCTATATCCCTGCGCACTAAAGAAAATAACGACAATTTATACCAGCGAATTTCGAAAGAAATACTTATAAAAGGAACGGAGTCTGTCAACCTGAACGATTTGTGGATACAGGGTTTGCATTTGCTGAACTCGGGAGATGCAGAGGGGATAGGAACTTTTATAAAGGTCAATTTTAAAGCGCTCGGCAGAAGCGACATGCTGCTTTTTTTCAAAGCAGGAGAGCATTATCTGAAAGATGAGTATGATGCGGCTTTGCTTCAACTGGAGGGTTGTGGGAGCGAAAATCTTATAGTTCATGCCAGCATGCTTCGGGGACTGATTTACTACGATCGGGATGAACTGCAGAAGGCCTATGAAAGTTTCAAAAAAGCAGAGGTGTTGTGCAAGGTGACCCTTTCGCATATATGTGCCTACACGTATTCGGCCATACATTATGGTGCGAAAGAAAAAGCGATGGAACTGATCGGGTTCATTAATGAGCAGTATGATCATCCGTCTGAAGCGTTACGCCTGCTTTCGGATTATTATGCCCATTTTGCTTCGTTGAAAGACCCGCGTGTTGCGGACGAATATATCAGGATCGGAGAAAAGGCACAGGAAAGAGCATACATCGATCATTCCATTTTACATAATGCCGCCATGGCGTATATGTCGAAATACAGGCTGTCGAAAAGCGAAGAGGATTTTAATAAAGCAAAAACCTTTGCCCTGCAAGGAAAGAAAAACTTCCCCCAGGTGGCGGCTTTTCATCTTACGTTGTATGATATTTATCGGGCCAAAGATGATTCTTCCAATGCATTGCTGATTGTAAAGGAGGGGTTTAAGACTGCGTCGGACAACAGTGAGCTGTTTGTCAAATATCTTCAGTTGCTGCATTATTTCGGGGAGCATAAGGCCGCGCTAAACCTTGTGTCGCAGACTAGCATGTCCCAGTTTACACAACTCACGAACCCAGCGATGGTACACCACGCTGTGGGGATGGTCTATCTGGCCAATAACAGGACCGTTGAAGCTTCCGGTCAGTTCGATAAAGCGATTTCAATAGACCCGGATTGTTATGAAGCAAGGTTCGAGATTGCCAGGATTTTGTACTTCAGCCAGGATACCGAACGAAAAAAGGAAGTGATAGATCACCTCAAATATGTCAGGAACACGAAGGTCGCGGACTTATATGTGGCCGCCACGTTCGAGCTGGCGAGAATTCTTTTCTACGACTTTGGAGAACTGGCAAAAAGTGAGGCATATTTGTTAGAATTGGTCGATAATTTTCCATACAACACTGCGCATACAGAATTGTTGCAGCATGTACGGGAAATCGCGTTCAGCAAAAAGAAATGATCATATTAAGGATGGAAATGAAAAGAGTACTTTTTTAAGTGCTATTGGCATGGACCACTATGCGAACAACCAAACCGGCAGGAAACAAAAAAGCGCCGATTATAGCGGCGCTTTTTTGAAATTCCGGTGGTCCCACCTGGGCTTGAACCAGGGACCCTCTGATTATGAGTCAGATGCTCTAACCAACTGAGCTATAGGACCGGTGCCCTTTCAGGCAAAAATATATAGAACTTTTATTGGGCCCCTTCTCGCGGGGGAGGGCAAAAGTAAATATTTGCTGAATCTTTTGCAAATTTTTCCGGCCGTGCCCTAACTTTGCCCTGCCATGCAAGGAATCAAACACATCATCTTCGACCTCGGGGGCGTCATCCTCAACATCAACTACCAGCTCACCAGCCAGGCTTTTAAAGCCCTCGGCGCCCGGAACTTCGACGAACTGTACAACCAGTTCCACGCCAACGCCCTTTTCGAGGACCTCGAAACCGGCCGCGCGACCCCGGAGGAATTCCTGGCGCGTATCAAGGAGCACCTGCCCGAAGGCACTACGGAAGAACAGATCATCCAGGCCTGGAACGCCATGCTGCTGGACTTTCCCGTGGCAAGGCTGCAACTGCTCCAGCAGCTCAGGAATCACTACGACCTTTTCCTGCTGAGCAATACCAACGCCATTCACCTGGAAGCGCTGAACAAACAGCTCGAAAAGGAAAGAGGCATCCCTTCGCTGGCGGCGTTCTTCGACAGGAGTTATTATTCCCACCTCATCGGCTACCGCAAGCCCGAGAAAGAATCCTACCTGGTGATACTGGACGAAAACGGCCTGAAACCCGAACATACCCTGTTTATAGACGATACCCTGCCGAATATCGACGGGGCAAACGCATTGGGCATACAGACGATCCACCTGCAGGCGCCCAAAACCATCCTGGACATTTTCCGGAAAAATTAATTCTTGATCTCTTCAAAGTCGATGTAATCGCCTTTGTCCCGCTTGATAGGTTCTGCGGGGCGGGGAGGAGCCTGCTGCTGGCGCTGCTGCTGTTGTTGCTGTTCATGCTGCTGGCGCATCGCGTCCTGCATGTCGCGCACCTGGCGGCGAACTTGTTTGGTGCCCCTGTAAACGGGAATGAAGAAGTCGAATACCAGTTTATATAAGAGCCATCCTAAAAAGATGTAGAATAATAGCTTTAACATAATGCTACAAAGATAGCGGTATCTCCATTTTTACTATCCATTTTAAGGTTTCTTTAACGAAATGCCTTTACACCCTGCCTGTCATGGATGCTATTTCCATAGACACCTGCTTGTTGTATTCCCAGGTAAGCTTCCTGTAATTTACCGCATCGATGATAGTGCCGATGAGGCAGAAACCGCCGGTGAAAAGGAACAGCAATCCCCACAGCACCTGGTCCAGCAGAAAGCGGTGGACGCCGTTTACGCCCACAAATCCCAGCAGGCAGGTGAGCAGGATGGTCTGCGGGTCTTTCCTGCGGGACTGGTAGAGATAGAGGAATTTTTTGCGGGCCTCAGGGTCGAACTTTTTGGTAAGCTCTTCCAGCCAGATCATCTCCTCATGGTCGATGCCGGGCAACATGGCGAAATAAAAGTCATTCATATCTGAGTGTTAAATATTGGTCCCTGCCGAGCTTGCCGATGCGCAACAGCAGCATCAGCAGTGCGGGCGCAGCCAGCCGGTGGCTTTCCCAGCTTTCCTGCCATTCCCCGTGCAAAAGATGCGAAACGGCGCGGCCCAGCCCGCATCCCGGGCAGCCTTCCAGGCCGGCGGCTTTAAAGATACAGAAGCTGGGGAGGCCTGCATGCGGATCAAGGAATGCCAGGAGGATGAGTCCCAGCGTCCAGGCTGCCAGTTCGATATTGATGCGGGAAATCATTTCCATCTCAATTTAAGCTAATCTGACCGGCTATCCAATTACAATAAATGATAATGTGTGTAGATAAGGGTTCCGTGGGCGTTATATTTAGAAGAAATTGTTCTTGGAATGAAAATAAATGCTAATTTTGTAACGGTAAAATGATTCAAATGAAGGGGACGCGAAGAGTCCCCTTCTTCTATTTCATATGGCAAACGAACAAGTGATAGCGCGCATAAGGGAAATGCTGGAAGCGCTGCTGGCGGACAAACCAGAGTATTTTATAGTAGAGATCAGGATTAAGCCCACCAATAATGTGAAAGTTTTTGTGGATGCTGACAACGGTGCCTCGATAGACAAACTCGTGTCCCTGAACCGCCAACTATACCCTCAGCTGGAAGCCTCGGGGTTATTTCCGGACAATGACTTTTCCCTGGAAGTATCCTCCCCCGGGCTGGATGAACCGCTGAAAACTCCACGGCAATTCGTGAAAAACACCGGCCGCAAGGTAGAAGTGACCCTGCTGGACGGGACTGTAAAAGAAGGAAAGCTTCTTGGCGCCTCCGATACGGAACTGACGCTGGAAGAAACCATTGGCAAGAAAAAAGAGATCATCGTAACAAACATCAATTTATCCGAAATAAAGCACACAAAGGTGTGTATCGTGTTTTAAAAACTATAACAGAACATGGCTAGTATTAACCTGATTGAGTCATTCACCGAATTTAAGGAGGCGGAAAATATCGACCGCCCCACGCTGATGAAGGTGTTGGAAGATGTGTTCAAGACCCTGCTGCGTAAGAAATATGGCTCAGATGAGAACTTTGACGTGATTGTAAATACCGAAAAAGGTGACCTGGAGATCCTCCGCCGCCGCACCATCGTGGAAGACGGCACCGTGGAAGACGATAACGCCCAGATCGCCTATTCTGAAGCTATATTGGTGGAGCCCGATTACCAGGTGGGTGAAGACCTCTACGAAGAAGTGGAGATCATGGACTTCGGCCGCCGCGCCATCCTCGCAGCCAAACAGACGCTGACCGCGCGTATCGGGGACCTCAAGAAGAACATCCTGGTGAAAAAGTATGCGGACCGTGTAGGCGAGATCGTAACCGGGGAAGTATACCAGGTGTGGAAAAAGGAAGTTTTATTATTGGATGATGAAGGGAATGAGTTAATATTGCCTAAATCAGAACAAATACCGACAGATTACTTCAAAAAGGGTGAAAACGTACGGGCCGTGGTAAAGAAAGTGGAGCTGAAGAACAACTCCCCGCTGATCATCCTTTCCAGAACGCATCCCTCCTTCCTGGCCAAACTCCTTGAAATAGAGGTGCCGGAGATCTTCGACGGGCTGATCGTGATCAAAAAGATCGTGCGTGAGCCGGGCGAAAGAGCCAAAGTAGCCGTGGAATCCTATGACGACCGGATAGACCCCGTGGGCGCCTGCGTGGGTATGAAAGGTAGCCGTATCCACGGCATCGTTCGTGAGCTCCGGAACGAAAACATCGACATTATCAACTATACCGCCAACATTCAGCTGCTCATCCAGCGCGCGCTCACGCCCGCTAGGATCAGCCGGATGGACGTGGATACTGAGAATAAATACGCTTCCGTTTACCTGAAACCTGACCAGGTATCACTGGCCATCGGTAAAAAGGGCGTTAATATTAAACTGGCCTGCGAACTCACCGGAATGGAAATTGATGTATTCCGCGATGAAGAGCAGGAACAAACTGAATTCGACATCGATCTGGAAGAATTTGCAGACGAGATCGAAGCCTGGGTGATAGACGAACTGAAAAGAATCGGTTGCGATACCGCCCGCAGTGTGCTTGACCTGACTCCGGAAGAACTTGTACGCCGTTCAGACCTCGAAGAGGAAACCGTACATGAGGTGAGAAGGATCTTGCAGGAAGAATTTGAAAAAGAATAAGCCGGCCGCTACACCTTCCCATGGGGTAGGCTTTTTTGATTGCAGAGATATTTGAGTTATTGTTAAATGTTAAAAGAATTACTCCGCCGGTTGGTGGGGATTAAACGGGAAGGACGAGAATACGATATGCCTGAAGTAACAAACAACACACCGCGATTGCTGGCTGCGGCCAAGGAATTCAATATTGGAAAGGAAACGCTCGTCGAATTCCTGACCAATAAGGGCTTCGATATGGACGGTTTCGGGTCTCCCAACGCCAAACTCACGGCCCAGATGTACAATTCCTTGCAGCAGGAGTTCCAACAGGACAAGGCAAACAAGCGCAAAAGCGACCAGATTGCCCTGCCCAAAGGAACGGTGTTAGACGCAGCAAAGAAGAAGGAGAAGGAAGAAGCGGAACTGGCGGCAAAGAAAAAGGAAGAAGCGGAAGCTGCAACCAAAAAGAAAGAAGAGGCGCCGGCCAAAACCGAGCCTCAGCCTGAACCGGAAGCTCCCAAACCCGCACCTGCTCCCAAGCCTGAAGTAAAAGCGGAAAAACCGGAACCTCAGCCGGAACCCAAACCGGCTGCACCGGCAGCAGAAGTAAAGCCCGAGCCGAAACCTGAGCCTAAGGCGGAACCCGCCCCCGAGCCCCAGGCCAAAGCCCCGGAAGCGCCCGCCCCTGCCCCGCAGGAAGAAGCGCCCAAAGCTGAAGCTCCCCGCGTTGCCGGCCCCAAGGTCATGGGCACCATAGACCTGGATGCGCTCAACTCCGCCAACCGCGGCAAAAAGCCCGCAGCTAAAAAAGAACCGGAAGAAAAAGCCGCTCCTGCCCCTCAGCAGGAACCCGCTCCGGAACCTAAAGCTCCCGCTGCTCCCGCCCCGGCTGCCGAAGTAAAAGAAGCGCCTAAAAAAGAAGAACCCAAAGAGGTGAAAGCCGAAAAACCGGCCCCCAAAGCGGAAGAAAAACCCGTCGAGGTTACGCCTCCCCCTGCCGCTAAGGAAACCAAAGCGCCCGAAGCTGAGAAACCCGCTGCCAAAACGGAAGCACCCGCTCCCGCTCCCCAGGCTGCGCCGGAAGCTCCCGCTGAAAGCGACGAGGCCGTGGTAGAGAACATACAGGCCACCAGGCTCACCGGCCCGAAAGTGATCGGTAAGATCGACCTGCCTGTTGCACAGGAACGCAGGGACAACAAGAATTTCAACAAAGACGAAAAACGTAAGCGCAAGCGCATCGTTATAGAAAAGAAACCCGAGCCCATTAAACCGGGCGAGTTCGCCAAAGAAGGCGGCCAGGGAGGTCCCGGAAACAGGGACAACCGCGGCCCCGGCGGCGGGCAACACCAGGGTGGCAACCGCGGCCCGGGTGGTGGTCACCAGGGTGGCAACCGCGGCCCGGGTGGTGGTCACCAGGGCGGTAACCGTGGCCCGGGTGGAGGTCACCAGGGCGGCAATCGCGGCCCCGGCGGCGGTCACCAGGGCGGCAACAGGCCCGCGGGCGCTCCAGGCACCGGACCCAGCCGTCCGCACCAACGCAGGGACCAACGTCCCGGCCAGGGTGGCGGATACGGGCAGGGCGCACCCCGCAGAGCCGACGATAAGGAGATCGATAAGAACGAGATCCAGAATAAGATCAAGGAAACCATGGCCAAACTGGGAGGCAACTCCCGCGGAGGCAAGAGCACCAAAGCCAGCCGCCGCCGCGACAAACGGCACGAAATGGCTGAACGCGAAGCACAAAGCGGCGCAGACGGCAACAAGCTCCAGGTAACGGAATTCGTTTCCGTGAGCGAGCTGGCCAATCTGATGGACGTAAGCTTCGCCGAAGTGATCTCGAAATGTATGGGCCTCGGCATCATGGTATCCATCAACCAGCGCCTCGACGCTGAGGTGATAGAACTGGTGGCCGGCGAGTTCGGATACGAAGTGGAATTCATCGGCATCGACGATGCAACGGAGGATGATGAGGAAGAAATCGTGGACGATCCGGAAGACCTGGAACCCCGCGCTCCCATCGTTACCATCATGGGTCACGTAGACCATGGTAAGACCTCCTTGCTCGACTATATCCGCAGCGCCAATGTGGTAGCCGGTGAGGCGGGTGGCATCACCCAGCACATCGGTGCTTACCAGGTAACCACTGCCAGCGGCAAAAAGCTGACCTTCCTCGATACCCCCGGTCACGAAGCGTTTACCGCGATGCGTGCCCGTGGCGCCAAGGTGGCGGACATTGCCGTGATCGTAGTGGCCGCAGACGACGCCATCATGCCCCAGACGCGTGAGGCCATCAGCCACTCGCAGGCAGCAGGCCTCCCCATGGTATTCGCCATCAACAAGATCGATAAAGACGGTGCTAATCCTGAAAAGATCAAGGAACAGCTGGCCGGCATGAACCTCCTGGTAGAAGACTGGGGCGGTAAATACCAGAGCCAGGAGATCTCAGCGAAAAGCGGCCTGAACATAGACGTACTCCTCGAAAAGATCCTGCTGGAAGCAGAATTGCTGGAACTGAAAGCCAACCCGGACAGGGAAGCCACCGGTACCGTAATTGAAGCCACGCTGGATAAAGGCCGCGGCTACGTTACCACCGTACTGGTACAGAACGGTACGCTCGAACAGGGCGACACCATCGTATCCGGCGCGCACTTCGGTAAGATCAAAGCCATGTTCAACGAACGCGGCCAGAGAGTGGAAAAAGCCGGTCCTTCCGCGCCTGTACAGCTGCTGGGCCTCAACGGGGCACCGCAGGCAGGTGAGAAGTTCAGGATGTATGAAGATGAATCCGAAGCCAAAGACATTGCCAACCGCAGAGCCCAGATCGTTCGTGAACAAGGTATCCGTACCAAGAAGCACATTACGCTGGACGAGATCGGCCGCCGTCTTGCACTTGGAAACTTCAAGCAGCTGAACCTCATCATCAAGGGCGACGTGGACGGTTCAGTGGAAGCATTGAGCGATTCGCTGCAGAAGCTCTCCACAGAAGAGATCGTGGTAAGCGTGGTGCTGAAAGGCGTAGGCCAGATCACCGAATCCGACGTACTGCTCGCTACCGCTTCCGACGCACTCATCATCGGCTTCCAGGTACGCCCGTCTATGAACGCATCGCGCCTGGCCGAGAAAGAGAATATCGAGATCAGGACCTACTCCATCATCTACGACGCCATCGACGAGCTGAAAAGCGCGATGGAAGGGATGCTGGAACCCAAGATCGAGAAGAAGGTTACAGCCAACGTGGAGATCCGCGAAACCTACAAGTTCGACAAAGCTACCGTGGCAGGCTGTTACGTGCTGGATGGCAAACTCTTCCGCAATTCGCGCATAAACCTGGTTCGCGACGGTATCGTGGTGCATACAGGCGAGCTCCAGAGCCTCAAACGCTATAAAGACGACGTGAAAGAAGTTGTATCCGGTATGGAATGCGGCCTTTCCATCAAGAACTACAGCGACCTGAAGGTGGGAGACATCGTGGAAGGCTTTGAGGAAGTAGAAGTAAAAAGAACGCTCTAATAGCGGTTTGCGGCGGGTTTTACCGCCCGCCGCAATTCCGAAATTTTTGTTAAATAGATTAGCCGTCTTTGTGCGGCTAATTTTTTATTGGTTACTTTGAGATTACAGTAATGTTACCATGAAAAAATTTTTAATATCCTCCTTCAGCGCCATGCTCCTTTTACAAGGCGCATTTGCACAACAGCAGAAAATGGTGGCCGACAAGATCGTTGCCAAAGTGGGAGAAAAGATTATCCTGAAATCGGATATTGAATCTGCACTGGTAGACATGCAGCAGCAGGCCCTCGAAGGCCAGCCCCTGCCGGCCAACGCCACCTGCCAGGCCATAGAACAGATCATCGCGCAAAAGATCCTGGTGCTCCAGGCCGAGCGCGACAGCTTGCCCATCAGCGAAGCCGATGTGGACGGGCGTATCGAAAGCCAGATCCGCTGGGCGGAACAGCGCTACGGCAGCCGCGAGAAAATGACCGAGGTTACCGGCTACACTATCTACCAGCTCCGCGAACGTTTCCGCGACGCGATCCGCGAAAGCATGCTGGCGAAAGCCATGCGCGACAAGATCGTGAACTCCGTAAAAGTAACGCCCACAGAAGTAAAGAACCATTTCGAAAAGGTGCCGAAAGACAGCCTGCCGTTCTACGAATCAGAACTGGAGATCGGCCAGCTGGTAGTGCTGCCCAAAGCCAGCTACGAAATGGATAAATACGCCATCGACAGGCTGAACGATTTCAAAAGCAAGGTTGAGAAGAAAGAAGGCGAGTTTTCCACTTACGCCAGCCTTTACTCCGAAGACCCCGCTGTGAAAGAGAATGGCGGCACCTATGTGCTCAACCGTAACGACAAATCCTGGGACCCCGCTTTCATGCAGGCCTCCTTCCGCCTGAAAGAAGGCGATATTTCCAGCCCTGTTAAATCACAGTACGGCTACCACCTGATCAAAATGATCAAAAGGGCGGGCGACAACGTGACCGTACAGCACATCCTCATCAAACCGAACGTACTGACTGCAGACATCAGCAATGCCATCAACAAGCTGGATACCATCCGCGCCAATATCATTTCCGGTAAGATGAGCTTCGGCGAAGCCGTAACCAAGTACAGCGATGAACCGATGTCCAAGTTCAACGGCGGTATGCTGCAGAACCCGAACACGGGCAGCACCTATATCACCGTCGACCAGCTGAACGATCCCTCCACCAAAGACATCGTGATGCTGCTGGACAGCCTGAAGCCGGGCGGCGTAACCAAACCGCTGATCTTCGAAGACGAGCAGGGCCGCAAGGCGGTGCGCCTCGTGTACCTGAAAACCCGCACCGAGCCCCACCGCGAGAACCTGAAAGACGACTATTCCCGCATCCAGCAAAGAACCATGCAGGAAAAGCAGGTTTCCGCGCTGAACAAATGGCTGCAGGACAAGATCCCGACCTTCTACGTGCACGTGGAGCCGGAATACAGGCAGTGTGAGAACATCTCGAAGTGGACGGCCTCGAATACGGTGGCCAGTAAGTGACGAAAGCACATTAAAAAGATATTGCATCCCGGGTCCGATCAGGCCCGGGATGCCTGTTTTAAACCAGTTCCTGCCTAAATCCTATCACTGTTAGCGGAATGCTAAAGGCGGAGGTGGTTTGGAAATTTAAGCGTAACTTTGCGACTTCAATTTTACAGCATGAGTGACGCGATAAAGCATGAATGCGGTTTAGCATTCATAAGATTAAGAAAACCATTCTCTTATTATCAACAACAATATGGAACGGTTTTCTACGGACTCAACAAGCTCTACCTGCTCATGGAAAAGCAGCACAACCGCGGCCAGGACGGTGCGGGAGTTGCCACAGTAAAATTACATACCGAACCAGGTGTTCCCTTCATGCACCGCATCCGCAGCAGCCAGCCTCAACCCATTGGCGATGTGTTCGGTAAGATCCGCGACGAAATTGCAGAAATAGAAAAATACCAGCCCGAGATCACCAAGTACCCCGGCCTCATGAAAGGCCACGTGCGTTTTCTCGGCGAATTGCTCATGGGGCACCTCCGCTACGCCACACAGGGTAAGAACAACGTGGAGCTCTGCCATCCCTTTGTACGCTACAACACCATCCCCGCCCGCAACCTGAGCATGGCAGGGAACTTTAACCTGGTGAACGTGGAGGAACTGTTCAACTTCGTAAAAGTATCGCCCGGCGAAACTCACAAGAACAGCGACCTGGCGGCCATGCTCGAAGTAGTGGCCCACTTCCTGAACAAAGAAGATGAAGTGAGGCAGAACGGTCTTGACGTGAAAGCTATCCTGCAACAGGCTTTCGGCATGTTCGACGGCGGTTACCACGTTTGCGGCCTCATCGGCTCCGGCGATTCCTTCGTGATCCGCGACCCGCACGGCATCCGCCCTTCTTATTACTACGTCAACGACGACGTGATCGTGGCCGCTTCCGAAAGGGCCGCCATCCGCACCACTTTTAACGTGGGCGAGAACGAGGTGATGGAGCTGATGCCCGGCACCGCGCTGATCGTGAAAGAGAACGGAGAATACAGCATTGAACAGATCATTCCCGCCAAAGAACGCCGTGCATGCAGCTTCGAGCGCATTTACTTCTCCCGCGGGAACGACGAAAAAATATACAAAGAACGCTCAGCGCTTGGTTATCACCTCTCCGAAACCGTGCTCAAAGCCATCGACAACGACCTCCGCAACACCATTTTCTCCTTCATCCCCAATACCGCCGAAGTGGCTTTCTACGGCCTCATTAAAGGGCTGGAAGATTACCTGAACCGCATCAAGGTGGAAAGGATCATGAGCTGGGGCAAGGATTTTGACGAAGAGAAGCTCAACGAAATGGTGAACCGCCGCGTGCGGATAGACAAGATCGCGATCAAGGACGTGAAAATGCGCACCTTCATCACGGAAGATTCCAGCCGTAACGAAATGGTGCAGCACGTGTACGACATCACCTATGGCACCGTGAAACCTGGTACAGACACGCTGGTGGTGATAGACGACTCCATCGTTCGCGGTACCACCCTGCGGGAAAGCATCATCAAAATGCTGGACCGCCTGGGACCCAAACGCATTATCATCATGAGTTCCGCCCCGCAGATCCGCTACCCGGACTGTTACGGTATAGACATGAGCAAGATGGGCGAGTTTGTCGCCTTCCAGGCCGCCATCGCGCTGCTGCGCGAGCAGGGCAAGGAATACATCCTGCAGGAAGCCTACGGCCTGTGCAAAGAACTCGAAAGAACCAATACCCTCAACGCGCAGAACGTGGTGAAGAACATCTACAAACCCTTCACCCCCGAAGAGATCTCCGCGAAAATTGCCGAGATCATTACCCCCGCCGGCATCAATGCCAAAGTGGAAGTGATCTACCAGAACATAGAAAGCCTGCATGCCAGCTGCCCGAACAACCTCGGCGACTGGTATTTCACCGGCAACTACCCTACACCGGGAGGTAACCGCGTGGTAAACAAGGCGTTCATGAACTACATGGAAGGCAAAAACGAACGGGGGTACTAATCCTCGCAATCATTGTTAATTTTCTTTTAAATCGGGGTCATTCTTTCACCTCCCGGGAAAAAGGCGTATTTTAGGATAGTGTTTATACTCAATTGTTTACCAATGTGTATGAAAACATTATTATTAATCCGTCACGCAAAATCCAGCTGGAACGATCCGGAGATGGATGATTTTGACCGCCCGCTTAACAAGCGTGGGAAGTTAAATGCCCCGGAAATGGCCACCAGGCTACTCTCCCGGGGTGTCGTGCCTGAGCTCATCATCTCCAGTCCCGCGAAACGAGCGCGCGCTACCGCCCGCATCATGGCCAAAGAATGGAAGTATCCCAAAGAGGCAATTTTGCTGGAAGAGGAGCTGTATCTCTGTTATGCCTCCACTTTCCTGAAAGTGATCACCAAAATAGACGACGACTTTAACGCCGTGGCCATTTTTGCCCACAATCCCGGCATTACCGACTTTGCCAATTACCTGACCGAAGAGATAAGGATCGACAATGTGCCCACTACGGGCATTTTTGGTATTGAGGCGGATACGGAGCACTGGGAGGGGTTCGACCGGGCCAAAAAACGCTTCCTTTTTTTCGATTACCCCAAAAGCGAAGGCCTCGTCTAGACAGCATCACAATTACGCCTCCAGCGGCACCGGCCGCTTGTATTCGTCGATAGCCACAAAAGTGAAGGTCCCGGTAATGGCCTTATACCGTTCCGCGGAGTACATTTCCTCCACGAAAATTTCCACCAGCACCTTTAAGCTCGTGTTCCCCGTATACACTACCCGGCCGATCAGCTCCACGATCGTACCCGCGGGGATCGCTTTATTAAAATCGATCTTGTCCGACGAAACGGTCACCATCCGTTTGCGGGCATAACGGGTAGCGGCAATAAACGCCACCTCGTCCATCAGCTGCATGGCGGTGCCGCCGAAAAGGGTGTCGTAATGATTGGTGGTGTTGGGAAACACGGCTTTGAAGATCCGGGTTTCCGACTGTTGTATCCTTGATTCCTTGTCCATCTGGTTGGGTATTTATTCCTTCGTCACCTCCACGGTCCATTCCGGGCCGCTGGCCACTTTATATTGTTCTGCAAAATTGCCGTAGTTGACGGCGAATGAAAGGTTCATGAGACTGTTCTGATAAGCCAGCGGCGAGCCCTGGGGCACGGAGGCAAAGGTGGCCACGAAAGGCAGCGTGCTGCTATAGATCACTTTTTTGTCCTTCATTATCTTCACCCGCAGCTTGTCCCCGAATTTCAGCTGCAGGGAGGCCAGTGTTTTTTCATCAATATTGGTCCAGACGTTGCCATACTGCACGTCCAGGATAGGAATATTGCCGTAAACGGTATTGTTCCTTGAAGCAGCCTGCTGGTAAGGGATGCGCACAACAGCCGCCGGGAGCCCGTTGCCCACGGAATCGAAAGGGATAACGCCGGCGGCCAGCCGGGCGCCGGTGTAGGCGTACACATCGCGGCCGTGGAAGGTGTAGGAGGCGGAAGAGCCGGGAAGACGGTTCCGTTTTTCATCTATTTCGCGAAGGGCTTCAACGCCCAGGCTTTCCGCGATGAGCGTGAGCGTGCCATTGTCCGGGCTCACAAAATAATGCCCGCTTTTTGTTTTCAGCACTACCGACTTACGTTCGGAACCCACGCCGGGGTCTACCACGGAAACAAAAACGGTGCCTTTGGGCCAGTAAGCCGCCGTTTGCTGGAGGCGGTAAGCGGCTTCCCAGATATTGTAAGCCGGGATTTCATGCGTGAGGTCGAAGATCCTCAGTTCCGGCGATACACCGAAAGCCACGCCTTTCATGGCGCTCACGGCCCCGTCCTTTAAGCCGAAATCTGTCTGTAATACCAACGCATGCGATTGGGGAAAAGCGGTCCCTTTGATAAGCATGAAGAGGACCAGGAGGAGGTTAAACGGTTTCATGCTGATGAAATTAACGAAAAGTCAATTCATTTCCTTACGCAAAACCTGCAGGGCATTATGTAATGTGTTATAAACAGTGCGCTCGGTAAGCCCAGTGGCCTCGGCAATTTCCTTAAAGCCCCTTCCTTCAAAATAACGCAGCTGCACCAGCTGCAACTGGCGGCCGGAAAGCTGCTTCAATGCAAGCTGGAGGCGGGCTTTCATGCCTTCATCCGTTTGTATGCCGATCAGTATCTCTTCGTAGGAAGACTGTGTAAGCCCGGTGTGCGCGACCTCGTCGAAAGGCAGGTCTTTCCTGCCGTTGGAGGATTTGTAAAGAATGCGTTTGAAGATGGTGATCACATATTGCTGGATGTTGTGCACCCCGGAAAGTTTTTCGCGGATCTTCCAGAGTTCCAGGAACAGATCGTTGATGCAGCCCTGTACCAGGTCTACATCGCGGTAGAGGGAAACGCCCAGGCGGAAGAGATCGTCATAAAAAAGGTCAAAGCATTCATACAGGCCCTGACGGTCTCCCCCGGCAAGCAATTGCCAGTTCTTTTCTATTTTTTCATGGCGATGTGGGTTCATCAGGCGATGAAACGGTTCTTTTGGTTGATCCAAGGTAAAATAAATTATTTTTTGCATTTCATTGGTAAAAACGTGCGCTTTCCCGCACTTGTATAGTATCAACCAGATCAGCACATGCATCACACGCATCAGACCGCAGAAGAACTGCTGCTTACCGAATCATTTATCCACTATTGCAAAGGCGCGCCTGCGGCTGATGTACAGTATTGGGAGGAATTGTTGCGCAACAACCCGGCCCAGCAACCGGAGGCAGACCGTGCCCGCGAATTATTCCATGTTATGCAAGGATACCCGCCCGTTTCATTAAAAGCCGCTGCCCTGGAGCGTCTGAAAGAAAGTCTTGACGCCCGGGAACAAACCCATACCCGCGTGCGCAGGCTTCCATACCGCTGGATGGCAGCAGCAGGCATTGCCATCATTGCAGCCTCCGCTTACCTGCTCATGCAGCAGCCCGAAAAACACATCACCCACTACAATACCTTCGCACAAACCGGCCTGCAGGACCGCAAGACCCTCGCCCTGCCCGATGGTTCCGAAGTATTGCTCAGCACCGCCAGCACCCTCCAGCTCAGCGATGCTTTCGGGAAAGGCGACCGTAACGTATACCTCGAAGGCGAAGCTTTTTTCACCGTAAAATCCAACACCAACCTGCCTTTCACCGTAGTGACCCGCAAAGCCGCCACCACCGTGCTGGGCACAACTTTTAAAGTACGCTGTTACGGGGAAAACGCACAGGTGATGCTGGCCTCCGGCAAAGTGCGCGTGGAGGCGGACGCTGCCGTCATGGAATTGCAGCCCGGGGAAGAAGCCGTGGTAGACAACGGCGCGCCGCTGAAGAAGATCACCTTTCAGCAGGAGGAAATGCAGCGCTGGATCAGCCGAAAAGTAGAATTCGCCAATGCAGATATGGACCAGATCACCGCTATATTAAAGGAGTATTACGGCGTAAACGTGAGGATAGAAAAACGCCCCGCCGGCAAGGTGATGTTTACCGGCATATTTCATGACCAGCAATTGAACGTAGTACTGGACGCCATCAGCTTTACCAACAACTTTACCTACCGCCTGGACCGTAATGAGGTGGTGATCCGCTTTTAGACAGGAGACGCAATTTTTAAGATTCTAAATCCTTTATACATGAAGAGAACTATACCACGTTCATGTATGATGCCGGCATTGCTATGGCTATGCCTCACCATCAGTACAGCAACCAAAGCGCAACAGAAAGTTTATTCGTTCAACTGGGAAAACACCGCGCTCTCCAGTGTTTTCAGGCAGATAGAACAGGCCGCCAACGTCCGGTTTTCCTACAACCCCTCGGGCATTAAAGAAGATATGCCCATCCGGCTTAAAATCGACAGCCAGCGGCTGGATGCAGTAGTGGCCCGCCTCTGCCAGGCCATCAATTCCAACTACCGCATTACGGACAATATCGTAATGCTGCGGCCCTCCGGGGAAACCGCGGCTGTAGCGGATTACCGGCTGCATGGCAAAGTAGTGAATGAAAAGAATGAACCGCTGCCGGGCGTTACAGTGCACAACCAGCGTTTGAAAAAAGCCGTGCATACCGCGCCTGACGGCGTGTATAGCATAGACGCGGCTCCGGGAGACCAGGTTGAGTTCACCATGATCGGGTATGAACGGCAGCTGCGGCAGGCCGGCCCTGAAGGATCGCTGCTGAACATTACCATGAAAGAAAAAGTGACGGACCTGGGCACCGTAGTGGTAACGGCCCTCGGCATCCGCCGCGAAGCCCGCGCGCTGGGTTATGCGCATGCCGAAGTGAATGGCGACGATATGAAACGAGCCCGCGAAACCAATGTGATCAACTCCCTCGCCGGTAAAGTGCCCGGCCTGATCATCAACAGCACCGCCGGCGGCCCCGCGGGTTCCAGCCGCGTGATCATCCGCGGCAATACACAGATATCCGGCAACAACCAGCCGCTGTACGTGGTAGACGGCGTGCCCATCGACAACTCCAACTACGGCCAGGTGAGCGGCGATAAATACTCCTCCGGCTTCGACTTCGGCGATGCCATTTCCGCCATCAACCCCGACGATATTGAAACGATCAGCGTGCTGAAAGGCCCGTCTGCCTCCGCATTATACGGCAGCCGTGCAGGCCACGGCGTGATCCTCATCACCACCAAAAAAGGCACCCTGAAAAAAGCCCTCGGCATAGAATTCAACAGCACCGCCACAATGGAAAGGCAGCTGACCCGCTTCGATGATTATCAATACGAATACGGGCAGGGAACCGGCGGCACCATCCCACGGGACAGGGACCAGGCGCGTACTACGCTGTTCAGCAACTTCGGCGCCAGGCTGGATCCCACGCTGATGGTCTCCGGCTTCGACGGCAAGCAACGCCCCTATGGGCTAGTGCGCAACAACATCGAAAATTTCTTCCGCACCGGTTCCACCTTCACCAATACCATTTCCCTCACCAGCGCGACAGACAACACGGCTTTCCGCCTTTCCCTGTCTGACCTGAAGAACAACGACATCGTTCCCACCAGCAGCATGCGCCGCAACACGGCTAACTTTTCCAGCAACTCCAAATTCGGCAAGCGCCTGAGCGTGGATGCGAAAGTGATGTACATGCGCGAGGAGGTGAACAACCGCCCCGCGCTGGCCGACGATGCCGGCAACATCGGCAATGCGTTCGTTGGGTTGGCGAATAACGTGGACCAGAGCATTTTTTCCACGGGATATAAAAACGATAACGGCGATTACGTGGACTGGGGCGGCGGCGAATACCGGCTGAACCCGTACTGGGTGATCAACGAAATGAGCAACAAAACGAAGAAAGACAGGATCATGGGCAACATAGTTGCCAACTACCAGTTCGCGGACTGGATCGGTTTACAGGGTCGCTTTTCCACGGACATCACTTATTTCAAATACCGGAAATACAGTCCGCCCAGCACGCCCGGCTCCATCACCGGCCGTTACGAAGGCATAGACCAGAAATTTCATACCACAGAGGCGGATGTGCTGCTTACCCTCCAGAAACAGTTCACTCCCAACTGGTACGGCGCAGCGCGATTGGGCAGCAGTCTTTCCCAATATTCCCGCCCGGGCACCAACCTGCTGGGAACGGACATGGAGCTGGAAGAAATTTCCATCAACAGCTTCAACGACCGCGTGGCTACAGAAACCGAATCCCGCAAAAGGATCAATTCTTTCTACGGCCTTTTCAGCGGCGCCTATAAAAACTGGGCTTACCTGGATGTGACCTTGCGGAGGGATGCATCTTCAACACTACCTGAAACGAACAATACTTATTTATATTCCTCCTTCTCCGGCAGCTTCATTTTCACCGATGCCTTCAAGCTGAAAAATAAAGTGCTGAGTTATGGTAAGCTCCGCGCTTCCATAGCAGAGGTGGGCAGCGATACCGATCCCCATATGCTGAACCTCAACTACGCGCTGTTGCAGCAAAAGATAAACGGCTCGGCTGCGGGAGGCATCAGCACGCTGGTGTTGCCGCCCGATTCGCTGAAGCCCACGCGTACCCGTTCTTACGAGCTGGGCACCGAAATGAAATTTTTCAATAACAACATCGGTCTGGACGTAACGGTGTACACGCAGGATTCCCGTGACCAGATCAACTACGTTCCTATCCCCACTTCTTCGGGCTTCCGCACGCGGCTGGTGAATGCCGGTGTGATCCAGAATAAAGGCATCGAGATCGCACTCTCCGCCACGCCGGTGCGCACCGAAAATTTCCGCTGGGATATCAGCGTGAACGCGGCGCGAAACAAAAACACCGTAAAGAGCCTGGCTGAAGGCATACCTTTCCTGACCCTCTCTGATGCGCGCTGGCTGGGCGTTTCAGTGGTTGCGCAGCCAAACGCTCCGTATGGCGCGATCCTGGGCTACGATTACCAGAAAGATCCCGGGGGCAATATCATCCTCGATTCCATCACCCTTACGCCCATACCTACTGACGAACGCAAGGTAATGGGCAAGGGAACCTGGGACTGGACGGGCGGTTTGACCACCACCTTATCTTATAAGAATTTCACCTTCAACGCCATCCTGGATATGAAACAGGGCGCCGATCTCTTCTCCATGACGAACCTTTTCGCCGTGCTGAGGGGCAGCCATGAAATTACGCTGGAAGGCCGCCAGGAATGGATACGCTCCGAAGAAGAAAGGATGGCCGCCAATAAAACGCCCGTGGAATGGAAGGCATCCGGCAACGTGAGCGGCTACGTGCCGCGCGGCGTGGTGCGCAACGGGGTAGACAATACCGGCAAGCCCGTGTATGTGCAGAACACGCAGGCGATGGACCCGGGGCAATACTGGTCGCTGTTTTACGCGGATGCCAAAGGCATTACCACGCCTTTCCTCTACGATGCATCCTACATCAAATTGCGTGAGCTTTCGCTGACGTACAGCCTGCCGCAGGCCATGCTGAGAAAGGCGGGGATCGGCGCAGTGACCGTGTCTGTCGTTAGCCGCAACCCTTTCATCCTGCATAAAAAAGTACCGAACGTGGATCCCGATTCCAATTACAACAACGGGAACGGCCAGGGCCTGGAATACGGTTCCCTGCCTTCGCGCAGGAGCTGGGGCCTGAACCTTAATGTGCGCCTTTAAAAATGTTGCGAATGAACAACCAAAAAAGAATCCGTATGAAACGTTATTATAATTCCCTGGTTTGCCTATGCCTGCTGATGGCGGCGGGGTTCACGGGCTGCGATGATTTCGGGGACATGAATACCAATCCCACGCAAAGCACCACGATGGACCCTGCCCTGCAACTGGTGCAGGTGCAGGCGCGCTTCTCCGGCGACCTCGAATCTAATGAAAGAGTGAGCACCTTTTTGTGCATGCCCATGGTACAGCAGCTGGGCGGCGCCTGGGCCTGCCAGTACGGCGGCTTCTACGTGAAGCAGCAGCAATACATGAGCATCCTCTGGGAGCTGAACTACACCAACGACATCCTGAACATCGTGGACGCGGTGAGCCGTGCGAAGGAGGATAACAAGAAGCCCAATCTTTACAACATCCTCCGCATCATGAAGGTGTATCTCTTTGCCCGCCTCACCGATCTGTACGGCGATATTCCATACAGCCAGGCTTCAGCGGGATATACCCAGAAAATTGTACGGCCGGAATACGACAGGCAGGCCGATATCTATACCGATTTCTTCAAAGAGCTTACCGAAGCTTCCACCGCGCTGGACGCTTCCCGCGACAATGTGAGCAACGACCAGTTCTACCACGGCGATGTGGCCAAATGGAAAAAATTCGCCAACAGCCTGCATCTCCGTTTGGCCATGCGCCTCGTGAAAAGAGATGCCGCGCTGGCGCGCGCCGAAGCCCAAAAGGCCTTTAACCGCGGCGTGTTCCAAAGCAACGACGACATCTGTAAAATGACCCATGCAGACATCCTGAACAACTACCAGGACGTGCGCGGCAACGGCCTCTCCGCCTCCATCTCCCAGGGCGAGCTGGTGCCTTACCGCTACAACCAGGTGTTCCTGGACGCGCTGCGCAACACCAACGACCCGCGCCTGGATCATATCGGCAAATATTATATAGACAAACCTTATGCTTTCATGGAGCGGACGGACATTACGCCGCAGGTGAAAGCCGTTGTGGGCATTACCGGCTGCAAGAACGGCGATTTTGTGTGGGACGACTGGAAGAACACCTTCACCATCCAGGTGCCCGGCATCGGTTCCTATGATGTGGGCAACAACACGCAGAAGATGCAGCTGGCCAATTTCCTCATTGCCAACAATGCGCCGTTCCTGCATCTTACCTATGCCGAAACCGAATTGCTGCTGGCGGAAGCATGTTTCCGCTGGGGCCTGAACCTCAACGGCGATTACCAGGCGCATTACAACCGCGGCATAGAAGCCGCCATGAAACAGCTGAGCGTTTATCCCGGCGGCCCGCAGATACCCGACGCCGCAATTGCGAAATATAAGACGGACAATGTGGTGGCGCCCGGGAAGGAACTGGAAATGATCAATCACCAGCTGTGGGTAGCGCTTTTTATGAACGGCCCCGAAGCATACGCCAACTGGCGCCGCAGCGGTTTTCCGCGCCTCACGCCCGGCTACAAGCCCGGTTATTCCAGCGTGAACACGATCCCCCGCAGGTTCGAATACCCGCTTTCTGAAAAAGAACAGAATGCCGAAAATTATAACAAGGCCGTGCAGAACATGGATGGAAAAAAAGATGATTGGACCGGCCGCGTATGGTGGGATAAGGAATAAGCATTTTTCTCATTAACAAACATGATCATGCACAAGAAACTATATATACTGCTGGTTAGCATTTTCGCGTTGGCGGCTTGCGGGAAAGACCGCATCAAAGATCCTGAGTTCGGCCCCGGCGATTACCCGCGCATCTTCGACATACAAAATGCTTTTATATCGCCCGTACGCATCCTGGAACAGGGGCAGACGGCCGATTACAAAGGGCTGGTATATTCTCCCGGCGGCAAAGTGAATATTTCCTGGAAAGTGAACGGCGAAGAAAAATCCAAAGACACTGTTTTTTCCTTTACCCCTGCCGCCGGCGGAGAATACACGATCTCGCTGGAAGTGGAACTGAACGGCCTGAAAAGCCAGCGTTCCTCCAAAGTGCTTGTAAAGCCCGCCACCTATACCCCGCTGCCTTACACCAAAGTGATCATGGCGTACCTCACCGCTGAAGGCACCGCGCTGAACGTGAACTGGGAACAGGCTACGCATGTAACTTTCCTCGCGGGCAGGGTAGCGTCAGACGGTACCGTGGATCTTTCCGCCGGCGAAACCAATCAGCGTATGGACGAGCTTGTAGCCCGCGGCCATATTGCCGGAAGGGCCGTGCTGCTGGGCCTGGCGGGCCGCCTTTCCCCGGTGGACGGCTGGGCATTATATGAGGCGAACGATTTCGGCGAAGCCATCCGCACACCCGCCTCACGCGCTGCGCTGGTGGCTGCTGTGGACAACTACGTAACCGCCCGCAAGCTGGATGGCGTGGACGTTATGATGAGCGACATCAACTCCGGCGCCTATGCGCAGAACGTGGCGGCCATTGCGCCGTTCATCGCTGAGCTGAAAGCGGCTTTGCCCGCGGGTTCCATCATTACCGTTACCGTGGGCGCGGGATGGCAGCACTGGGATTACCCCAGCCTGGCCGCCGCCACCTGGGTGAATGTGCGCGCGTTTGAAGACGGGCTGCACGTAGGCCCCGCCGCTCCCCGTGGCCAGGCCTCCTCTTACGATTACATGCTGGCTGCGGCCAGGATCTGGGCAGACCACCATCTGCCCGCGGATAAGCTGGTGATCGGTATTCCCGCATTCGGCCTGCGCTACAACGCGATAGACGGCAACGGGAATAACCTCGACTGGGGCTCCTACGATTACGTGGCTTACAGGACCATCCTCGGCTACGATCCGCAGGCGGCTACCAAAGAGCAGGTGAACCATGCGTTTGGCGTGTATTACAACGGCAGGCCGCTGGTGAAAAAGAAAGGCGATTTCATCAAGACCTCCGCTTACAAAGGCGCTTATCTCTGGGCTGCGGATTACGACAGCGGAGACGATAACGCACTGCTGAAAGAATTGCATAACGCATTGAAATAGTACATTTTTGGTTAATTGAGCAAGGGGTCGGCCGCGAGGCTGGCCTTTTGATTTTTTTAAAAATATTTATGGATAGGAGCAAAGCCGGGGATTATCCTTATTTTCGTGATTGGATAAAAACGGCCCGGGTAGCCGCAATTAATATGCTCCCGGAGGAAGGATTAACTGGTAATGATTTTACTCACAGCATAAGTGGAATGCTGCAATTTATGGATGCCCTAAGCGAACAAAGCGAGAGGGTGTTTGTTTTGTGTTATTGCAAAGGTCTCTCCAGAACCGAACGGCGAAAAAATTAGACATGACAGAAGAACAGGCGCCTGGCTGCCTGAAGGATGCATTAATTGAACTCAGAAGATTTCCCGGACACACTTGAACGTTGAGGAATATATAGAAAGCGGAATGGTTGAAAGCTATGTGCTCGGCCTGTCTACTCCCGAAGAAAAGGAGGAGCTGGAACGCCTGTTGCCTCAACACCCCGAGTTGCAGACCGAACTGCGGCTTGTGGAAAATACCTTTCACAAGCTCTGGTTCGAAGACGCTTATCCTCCCCCCATAGAGCTGCGCCAGCGCGCCCTTCAGCCTTTCGACTGGGCCGATACAAGCGCCGGGCGTGAAGAAAAGAAACCGAACTATACTTTTATCAATATCGCGCCCAACCAGTCGGACTTCATCACCGTGCACAAGGTGTGGAAGTGGATATTCTTTGCGGCGTTCCTCCTGTTCAAATTCTGCCTTTTCCTGGCTATTTATTTTTACTTCAAATACCGCCAGGTGGAAGACCGGCAGACCGAACGCGAAAAGGCCAGGCAGGAATTACAGCAGGTTCCGCGGTAACGCAAAAGCCTGGCTGCTCCTTGCAACGACGGCCTTGGCGGTCAACACCGGCTTATCTTAAAAAGTCTATTCGCGGAACAATCGTTCACCCCGCCCCGTCAAACAAATTCCCGGTTTTTCCTGTTGTATTGGATATATTGGTAAACCGTTTCAAAATTTAGTTTAATGGCACAACGTCGCGAACATGATTTCCTGGGGGAACGCGAGATCCCGAAAGATGTTTATTATGGTATTCAAACGCTCCGCGCGATCGAGAACTTTCATATTACCGGTATTCCGCTGAAAGTGGAGCCGCTGTTTGTACAGGCGCTTGGATATGTGAAAAAAGCCGCTGCCCTGGCTAATTCCGAGCTGGGCGTATTCGATAAGAACATCGCGCAGCATATTGTAAAAGCCAGCGACCGCGTGATCAGCGGGGAATTCAACGACCAGTTCATCACGGATCTCATACAGGGCGGAGCGGGCACTTCCGTGAACATGAACGCCAATGAAGTGATCGCCAATGTGGCGCTGGAAATGATGGGGAAAGAAAAAGGCGATTACGAATTCTGCCACCCGAACAATCATGTGAACTGCTCGCAATCCACCAACGACGCGTATCCTACCGCTTTCCGCATAGCGCTCATCAATAAGCTGAATGATTATAAGACCAGCCTTACCATGCTGGCCGCATCTTTTGAGAAAAAAGGAGAAGAATTCAAACAGGTGCTCAAAATGGGGCGCACGCAATTGCAGGATGCCGTGCCCATGAGCATGGGCGACGAGTTCAGGGCATTTGCCACCAACCTGCGCGAAGAGCTTTCCCGGATAGAAGATAGCAAGCGCCTGATCTCCGAGATCAATATGGGCGCCACTGCCATCGGCACCGGCGTGAATGCGCCAAAGGAATATCCCGAGCTGGTGACCAAACATCTCCGTGAAGTGACCGGCCTGGACCTCAGCCTGGCGACGGACCTGATTGAAGCCACCAACGATACCGGCGCTTACGTGCAGCTTTCCGGCGTGCTGAAACGCACAGCTGTGAAAGTTTCCAAGATATGCAACGATCTCCGCCTGCTGTCTTCCGGCCCACGGTGCGGCCTGAACGAAATTAACCTGCCGCCCATGCAGCCCGGCTCTTCCATCATGCCCGGAAAAGTAAATCCTGTGATCCCTGAAGTGGTGAACCAGACCGCGTTCTACGTGATCGGCGCCGACCTTACCCTTACCATGGCGGCAGAAGCGGGACAGCTGCAGCTGAACGTGATGGAGCCTGTGATCTCTTTCGCCCTGTTCACTTCCATCACTTATATGACGAATGCCTGCAACGCGCTCCGCGAAAAATGCGTGGACGGCATTACCGCCAACGCGGACCATACGCAGCAGATGGTGATGCAAAGCATCGGCATCGTGACCCAGCTGAATCCCATCATCGGGTATGAAAAATCCGCCGCCATCGCGCGGGAAGCCCTGGAGACGGGCAAATCCGTTCATGACATCGCAGTAAAAGAAAAGAAGCTGGTGACCCAGGAAAAGTGGGACGAGATATTTACGTTCGAGAATATGATCCGCCCCACATTCATCAACAGCTAGTAAGGTGCTGGGCAGGCCTACCCCTGAAACAGAATTTGATATCAGCCAGGTGAATACTTTGCCAAAAGTGGATATATTGTATGATTATTCGAACATGAACCCGGCGCCGGCAGACGCATTGGTGAAGGATAAGCGCAGGGAATAAAACCTCAACCCTGCCTTGGAGAAGAAGTTCCAGGCAATGTTTTTCGAATATTAGCATCAAATTCCACATCGTAAAATATAAACCGAAAGCATGATCTGGCTTCAATTCGCAATTCTTTTAGCGGCCATTCTTATTGGCGCCCGTATGAAAGGCATCGGCCTGGGCGTAATGGGTATGGCAGCGCTTGCCCTGTACGTTTTCCTTTTCCGGATGCGGCCCGCCGAACCGCCGATAGACGTGATGCTGATCATCCTCGCCGTAGTATCTACCGCCGCCACCATGCAGGCGGCAGGCGGAATGGACTACCTGGTGCGGGTGGCCGAAAAGATCCTCCGGAGCAAACCCTCCATGATCACCCTCATGGGCCCGCTTGTTACTTTTTGTTTTACCGTATTTGCCGGCACGGCGCATGTCACTTACTCCCTCCTGCCCATCATTGCCGAAGTAGCCACCAAAAAACGCATCAGGCCCGAAAGGCCGCTGAGCATTTCCGTAATAGCCTCGCACCTGGGCATTACCGCCAGCCCGATCTCCGCGGCCACTGCCGCCATGATCACCATATTGCCCGGCGGGCTGCAACCCGCGGATATCCTGAAGGTTTGCGTTCCTTCCTGCCTGGTGGGCATCCTGGCCGGGGTAGCGGTGGTATGGAAAAAAGGGAAAGAGCTGGAGAAAGATCCCCTGTTCCTCGAAAAAATGAAAGACCCCGAGTTTGCCGCCGGGCTGGATGCTGAGAGCAAAACAAATGATAAACCCCTGAAACCGGGCGCCAAAACGTCCGTGATCATTTTCGCCATTGCGGTGCTGGTGATCGTGCTGGCCGGCGCGTTCAAAGGCATGCTGCCTACGTTTGAGCCCGGGGTGGCCAATCTTTCCGTAAACGCGAACGGCACCATCAAAATGGCTGCAATAATAGAGCTGGTAATGCTGGCCGCAGCGGCGCTCATGCTGCTGTTCACCAGGACCCCCACTTCGGAAGTGGCCAAAGCAAGCCTGTTCACCGCGGGCGCGCAGGCGGTGGTATCCATTTTCGGCGTGGTGTGGATGAGCGCCACTTTTATGGCCGCCCACGAAGCCACGATAGAGCATGCGCTGGGGGATATGGTCACCGCCGCCCCCTGGACCTTTGCGATCGCGCTGTTCGTGCTCAGCATGCTGCTGTTCAGCCAGGCGGCCACCACCAAAGCGCTGATGCCGCTGGGCGTGCTGCTCGGCATTGCACCGCCTCACCTGGTGGCCATGTTTCCCGCTACCAACGGGGATTTTGTGCTGCCCGGCTATCCCACGCTGCTGGCCGCCATCAACTTCGACCGTACCGGCAGCACCCATATCGGCAAGTATCTCGTGAACCATAGTTTTATGGTACCCGGACTTGTAAGCGTCGGCATTTCTGTAGCGGCGGGGTTCCTGTTTGCCGGCTTATTCTGGTAGTATACACCCGGCTCAGCAACAAAGTGAATATCTTTTTTGTTAGTTAGATAATACTCGCCAACACGAAAAATTACCGCATTTCCGTTGGTATCATCAGTCCTTTGATGATACGCTGATACGAGGGCGGTTCTCAAGCGCAGCCGGGTTCAGCGGACAATACATATTACCGGTTGAAGGAGGGAACCGCCTATCTTTGCCAAAAAAATCAGCTGTATTCATGAGCTATACCGTTCCCGCACAAACCCGCATCGGGCATGTGCATCTTAAAGTTTCCGACCTCCGGCGCTCGCTGGATTTTTATTGCGATCTGCTGGGATTTGAACTGATGATGAAGTACGGCGACCAGGCTGCGTTTATTTCAGCCGGTGGTTACCACCATCATATCGGCCTGAACACCTGGCACAGCAAGGGCATGCCGCCTGCGCCGGTAAATGCGGCGGGCTTGTACCATGTGGCCATCCTGTACCCGGAAAGGAAGGACCTGGCGGCGATCTATAAAAGGCTGACCGAAGCCGGGGTGCAGTTTACCGGCTTTGCGGATCACGGTGTGTCTGAAGCGCTGTACCTCAACGATCCGGACGGGAACGGGCTGGAATTGTACTGGGACAGGCCGAAAGAGCAATGGCCTGTGGATGAAGAAGGGAACCTCACGATGTACACGGAACGGCTGAACCTTTCGGGGCTTTTGCGGGAGCTGGATAAATGATCATTTCCTGCTCTTGAGCTTCCCTTCGGTATTTTCCATCGCTTCTTCAACGGAATGAGAGCGCTTCAGGTCCAGGTTCTTTTGCATTTCAGAAGCGAGCTTGGTATAGAACCGGTGGAGTGTGTTCAGGTCTTCTTCCGATAACGATTCCACATCTATCAGCCGGTTGCTGGCGGTTTTGGTGGCCGCGATCAGTTCGTTCAGCTTCAGCTGGATGGATTTGGAATCCTTATTCTGTGATTTCTGGATGATGAACACCATGAGGAAAGTGACGATCGTGGTACCGGTATTGATCACCAGCTGCCAGGTGTCCGAAAACCCGAACAGCGGGCCTGTAACGGCCCATACCACGATAACCGCCAGGGCGATGATAAATGCCCAGGGGCTGCCGGTAGCATTGACCACTTTGATGGAGAACCGCTCGAAGACCGGCGGTTTGTTTTTGTTCCCGTTAAGATGGTTATTCGCCGGTGCCGGTGGATTTTTTTCCATGTATCAGTAATTGATGTTCAGCAGGCGTAACTTATTGTACAGGGTTTTCCGGTCTATGTTCAGCAGCTGCGCTGCTTTGGTTTTATTGTACTTTACGGCTTTCAGCACGTTGATGATCTTGTTGTATTCTGCCTTGAGCGCAACGGATTTAAGATCGTTCTCGTCCAGCATAGGCAGGTCGGGCATGGATTCTGTATCTTCTGCCAGACCACCTGCCGGAACCGCTGCGGCGGCGCCCAGGCGGGAATAACCGCCGGCTTTCATTTCCAGGGGCAGGGCGGCCATGGTGATCTCTTTTCCCGAGGGCGTGAGCAGGCTGGCGCGGCGGATCACGTTCTTCAGCTCGCGGATGTTGCCCGGCCAGTCGTACTGGCGGAAACATTCCCATACTTCCTCCGTCATCACCGGCTCGGGTTTGTTCAGCTCCTTGCTCACCTGGCTGAGGAATGAATCCACGAACAGCGGCAGGTCGTCGTTCCGCACTCTCAGTGGCGGAATATGGATGGTGAATTCGTTGAAACGGTGGAAAAGATCTTCGCGGAACTTGCCTTTCTGCACGGCTTCGAACAGGTTTTCGTTGGAAGCCACGATCAGGCGCACGTCTACCGCTATTTCTTTCATGCTGCCCACGCGGCGGATCTGTTTTTCCTGGATCACGCGCAGCAGGGCCACCTGGATATCGTAAGAGAGGTTGGCAATTTCATCAAGGAAGATGGTACCGCCGTGCGCCTGTTCGAAAGCGCCTATTTTGGTGTTGATGGCGCCCGTGAAAGCTCCTTTTTCGTGCCCGAACAATTCGCTGGCCGCCAGTTCTTTCGAAAGGCTGCCGCAGTCTATCGCAATAAAAGGCTGGTTGCTGCGGCTGCTGTGATCGTGAATAAGATGGGCAACAGATTCTTTACCGGTACCGGTTTCCCCGAAAAGGATCACGCTGTAATCCGTGGGGGCTACCAGCGTCAGCTCCCGGAAAAGTGCCTTGGACGGCTCGCTTTCGCCGTACACATATTTACTGCGGCCGTTTTTACCATGTTCGCCGGGTTGTAGGGGGCCTTCTTCATGGGCATGCGGCGCTATGGGCGTTCCCAGCGCTGAAGGCGCAGGCTGGGAAAGCGCTTTATTGACAAGGCCGAGTATTTCGTCCGGGTACAACGGTTTGGAAATGTAGTCGTATGCGCCGCTCTTCACCATTTCTACTGCGATCCTTACGTCGGAATAACCGGTAATGATGATCACGACCGTCTGCGGGCGGAGCGCCCGGATGTCGTTCAGCAACTGGGCGCCGTCGGTATCTTTCAGGCGGTAGTCGCAAAGCACCAGGTCATACGCCTCCTCTTTTATCATTTTGAGGGCCTGTGCTCCGGTCATAGTGCTGTCCGTCTTAAAGCCATGCTTGCTCAGGAACTTACTGAGCAGGGTACAAATGTTTATTTCATCATCAATAATGAGGATACTCTTCATAAGATCAATATTGGACGGATACTAAATTTACAAATAATTATGCATTCGGGTAGTCATGCTGACTTGTCACCTCATACAGGATTTCCTGCAACTCCCCTACATTAAAAGGTTTCGGCAAAAAGCGGGCCGCTCCTGCTGTTAGTGCTCTTTGTTTCTCCATCCCGTTGTCATAGGCGCTTATCGTGATCACGGGGAGATTCGGGTATTTGGTTTTGATGCCTGGCAAAGCATCCAGCCCGGAACCGTCGGGCAAATGAATATCCAGGAAAAGCACGTCAGGCTGCTGCCTGGCAAGGAATTGCATACCTTCTTTCAGGCCATGCACATATTTTACCTTGTATCCATGTTTACTCAGACTTAACTGCAAAAGTTGGCAAATATCCGGCTCGTCATCAATTATTAATATCAAATCTCCCATGGCGTTGGGTTTTAACTGGTTTCCGGGGTTACGGGAATCACGGGAAGACAGGCTGGAGCCACTACATGTATTTTTTCCTGGATTCATCACTCATTGACCGGTTTTGGAATAATTCGTTGAAATCTACTTTAATTATAATTATATACCCTTGCAAACATTCTGCCGGGATAATTTAGCTGTTCAAACAGCAGTTATTGGGGAATAATTTCCCCAGGTTCTCCTCCTGCTGTTTCCCCATTTTGCGATAAAATACAAACAAAATCCCCGTAAACTGCGCACCTGGCACGGTGGTATGCAAATTGCACATTCTTTAATAAATACTATCGTTATGGATTCACTACAATTAAAAGGAGCCTGGAACGAGATCAAAGGAAAGCTGAAACAGAAATATGCTGACCTGACGGACGATGATCTCATGTACACCGAGGGTAAGGAAGACGAGCTCTACGGTAAGCTCCAGACGAAGCTGGGTAAGTCCAAAGAAGAAGTTGAAAAACTAATCAACGAGCTATAACCGTTTTCGGTTATACTTTTATCATAGCTGTTGTTTTAGTTATTGGCTGCTTTATATGGTTATAAAATGTTAAGCAGCATTACAACAGGTATCCAAAACCAGGATAACTACTGTTCAATGCACAAGCAAAACATATTTACAACCTGAAAGCTTGCCAAACTGTCCTGCACCATAGGGTGTGGGACAGTTTTTATGATATATCCGTTCTTTGTTGCCCGGCACGCTCCATGGTTCATTTAGCCCCAACCTTCTTGTCATAGATTGATCCTCCATTTTTACCCACTGCAAAGTGGCCCGAAACCAACAATGATTTTTGCTCAAAAAAAAGAAAGTCCCGGAAACTTCCGGGACTCTTCTTTTTATTACCTGTTCACTGCTTCCACATCCCGCATATGCCGGATGTGGTCGTGCGAGGCCTTTAGTTTGTTCTGCTGCTGGCGGATAATAGCCCGGAGGTCTTCCGGCAGGTAGCTCTGCTCCATGGCCTGGCGGTATGATTTCTGGGCGGCATCTTCCCCATATTCGCAGGAGGCCAGGATGGCGTGGCGGTCTGCGCCCCCGAAAGACACCTTTACGTCCATCCAGGTACGGTAGATCTTCCCCGCCAGCGTGGTATCCCTTTCCCTGTCTTCGCCCATATTACGCAGGTACTTGTTCAGTTCCACGGTAAAATGTCTGCTATCTGCGATCATGGTGTCGAAAAGTTCTTTCAGGTCTGCTTCGTCTGTCTGTTTCGCAGCTTTCTGGTAACCTTCAATGCGGTCATTGTTGATCTTGACCAGGTCTTCTACCACAGCCGTGATTTTCTGATGATTTTCCATGATGGTTAATTTTTTAAGTGATATAGATACCTATCTGCTCCAAAAAAGAAGCCATGCGGATACTGCCACGCTGAGGCCTTCCGATGACCAGTTAACGCCACTGATGGGGGAAGCGCTTCCACAGAACGGGTGGGCCGAAAGCCGCTACAGCATTAACAGCACGGGTTTCAGGATTGGCATAATATTTCTACTGGTAATTATGAACTAAACATCATATGCCATGAGTAATTTACTTTATCTGATCGCGGTGATCCTTATTATAGGATGGTTACTCGGATTCTTTGTTTACTCCGCAGGCGGGCTTATCCACGCATTGCTCGTACTGGCGATCATTGCCATACTGATCAACATTATCCGCGGCCGGGCCGTGTAAGAACCAAGGGTAAAAATTCGATCCATAGGAACGGGAAAAGGGAAACTGCAAGGAATCCTTTTTCCCGTTTTGTTTGTGAATTTTCTAGTTCCTGGGTAATACGATCGTGAAAAGCGTTCCTTCGGCGGGAGCGCTTTCGACGTTGATAGTGCCTTTGTGATTGATGATGATATTCTGTGTAGAAGTAAGCCCAAGGCCGGTTCCCTTGGTTTTGGAAGTGAAGAATGGGTCAAAAAGACGGGCTTTGTTCTCCTCCGGGATGCCAGCGCCGTTGTCGCGGATGCGGATGTAGGCTTTGTCTCTTTCGGTATGGGTGCTCACCGTAAGGATGCCTTCGCCCGGGACCATGGCTTCCACGGCGTTGATCAGGATATTCAGCAAGGCAATATTCATCTTTTCGTCATCGGCCTGCACGGTCACGTTTTCTTCGGTGTAAAATTCATTGAGCCGTATGTCGTTCAGCCTGATCCGGTCTTCCGCCAGGGCCAGCGCATTTTTCATGAGGGTGTTCACATGGTATTTCTGGAGATGCAGTTCCATCATGCGGGTGGATTGCAGCAACTCGGTCACCAGCTGGTTGATGCGTGTGCAGTTGCGCTCTATGATGTCCAGGTAAAGCTGCCGGTCGTCGTTGTCGGGAGCCTCGTCCTGCTTGAACTGGCCTACCGCCAGCAGGATATTGGTGAGCGGGTTGCGCACCTCGTGGGCTATTACGCGGGCAATGCGGCCGGAGATGACGAATTTTTCCTGCTGCCGTTTATCCAGCTCTTCCCTCTTCTTGTCGGTGATATCTTCCGCCACGCAAAGGAAAGTGCCCAGCTGCTCGTCCAGCTTATTGGCGTTTACCAGCACGTCCAGCGTCTGCCCGTCTTTATTTTTAAAGGAAAATTCTTTCTGTACAATGGCGTCGTCCTCGCAGATGTCCAGCAGGAACTGCAGGGCCTCGGCTTCGTGCACGAACAGGTCTTTGAGGTTCATGCTCAGGAATTCATCGCGGCTGTATTTCATTTTTCGCAGCGCGATGGGGTTCACCTCGATGATGTTCTTATGACAATCGGCCAGGATGATCAGGTCGTGGCTTTTTTCGAAGACGCCGAAATACTTGCGCTCATTTTCCGCGATGGTACGCAGGTGCTTGAACTCCATGATGCCGTAACGGATGGCGCGTTCCAGCTCGGGGCCTGTGATCTCGCCCTTTACGAGGTAGTCGGATGCGCCCGCCATCATCGCTTCATTATCTATGGCGTAATCGCCTTTACCGGTAAGCATGATCACGGGGGCCTCATAGCCTATTTCCTGGAAATGCCGGAGGATGTCGAGACCGGTGTAGCGCCCCAGGCGGTAGTCTACAAGGTACAGCTCGTGTTCCTTCCTCTCGATGGCTTCGATCGCCTTGTCGTAGGTGGGGGCCCAGTCTATGACATATTGGTCGTCGGTTACGTCCTGCAGCAGGGTATTCACGAGGAAGAAATCATCTTCGTCATCATCTACCATCAGTATTCTTTTCCTGGTATTTTTCATGGTTTTCCCAATAGTTAAGTTTGTTAGTGCAATAAACATGCAAAACGTTTCACTGCTCGCGGGTTTGTTTCACAGGCAGCACGATCACGAAGGTGGAGCCCACGCCGGCCGTGCCAAAGGCAGTGATATTACCGTTATGGGAGTCCACGATCTTTTTACAGATGGCCAGCCCGATGCCCGTGCCTTTATATTCGCTGACGCCGTGCAGGCGCTGGAAAATGAGGAATATCCTGTCCGCATACATCTGGTCGAACCCGATGCCGTTGTCCTGGATGGAAATGCGGCAATAGGTATCGTCCCACTTCTGTTCGCTGGCCACGCCGGCTTCCTTGCCGGTGAGCAGTTCCCGCCTGATGCGGACCTCCAGCGCCCTTTCGGGGTGCGCGAACTTGATGGAGTTGGACAGCAGGTTCTGGAACAGCTGGTGGAAACCGGTGTCGCTGCCTTCGATCACGGGCAGCTGGTCGAACAGTACGGTGCCGTTCTTTTCCTGGAGGGCCAGTTCCAGGTCGCCGATCACGTCCTGCAAGATGGCGTTGAGGTCTATCGGCACCAGGCTTTCCGGTGTGATGCGGCCGGCACGGGAAAAAATGAGCAGGTCGTTGATGAGCACCCGCATGCGGCCCACAGCCGCCACCATCCGGTCTATCAGCTGGCTTGCATCATCTGTCAGCTCGCCCCGGTGTTTCATCATCAGCCGGTCCGAGAACGTGGAGATCTTGCGCAGCGGCTCCTGCAGGTCGTGTGAGGCCACGTAGGCGAACTGTTCCAGTTCTTTATTGCTTTTGTTGAGCAGGACGATGTTTTCCTGCAATTCCCGCTGGTAGCTCTTCATGCGCCGCTCGATGTGCAGCTGGAGCCGGAATTCCCGGGTGAGGATGATGTAGGAGTATATGCCGATGAGAATGGCGATCAGCGAAATGATAAATACGATCGGAATGGAAAGGCTGGAGAAAAAATGGAACATGCGGGTCTTTTCATTCAGCTGCGCCTGTTCTATCAGGGTCATCTGTTCCACTTTTTTATCAATGAGCTCCATAGATATCTCCGCTTCCTGTATGGTGGTCCGGTTGGCCCTTTGCTGCTGGCCGGCGGAGAGCTGGAGGTATTTCACGTCCAGCAGGCGTTTGAGCGTATCCAGGTTGCGTTGTTGCAGGGTGTCGTCTATAATCCGGCGCAGCTTGCGGTATTCCGATTCTATTTTCACGCTGCGTTCTTCCATGCTGGGGTTCAGGAAAGCGGGTTCGCGGGTAAGGTTATAGCCGCGGATGGCCGCTTCCGCGTCTTTCAGCTGGCGGGTAATGGCATCCAGCCGCTTGGACACTTCCACTGCGTGGCTCAGCCTGTCTGCATTATGCATCAGGTTGCGGGCAATCGCATACGAGATTACCGAAGCGATGACGATGATGGTAAATGCGATAAAAAAGCCGATCCTGATCTTCTTATGTACGCTGATGTGCATGGATTCGAATGTTTTATAGCCCCCTCAATTCATGTGAAGGATTTTCTACAGAATGAAAACCTAATTCTACAAACAATTTCCCCCTCCGGAAATTAAATACGGTGAATTTACAAAAAGCCGTGCAAACGGCGGAAATAACAGCAGGTGGAACGTATCCGTGTAGCCGCTTATACAGTTGTTGCTCGTTTATCAGCAAAACATATGCCCTGTATTGGAATGTTGTTTGGATGATATAGATGAAACGACAGAGACTTTCGCTGTGTTGCATCAACGATTTTTTTACACCTTAAAACTGTGAGTTATGAAGAGCCAAGCCAATCAGGACACCCAGGCCAAACCGGGCCAGGTTGGGCAAAACAGCCAGCAACCCCCGGGTAGGGAAGGGAACCAGGAACGGGAACGTGACCAGGGAAGCCATGGCCAGGGAGGCGGACAGCCCAAGCCGGGTCTCGATAAAGGAGAAGGCGGGCAACGGCCCGACATTCCCCAGGAAGTGCCCAAACGCGAAATAGAGCGCAAGCCCAGCGACCCGCAGTCTGAGCCAGAGGCCGAGCCCAAGCCCCAAATACCGGACAAAGGCCCTGACAAAAGCCCGAAGCAGGACATTCCTGAAAACGAAGAAAATACGGACGTGGAGGAAAAATCCCCGGACATTGTAGGCAAAGACGCAGCAGACCAGGAAGGGAAAGCAAAAAAAGAGGAGAGCAGCCTGGTAGATTCCCGCGACCGTTTTCCTTTTCCCAACAAGTAGTCAATAAATGCAATTATTCACCAGATAATCTTCTCAATGTTATGGCAACTAAATCCACAGGTTCCCGCAACGGAACAAAAAAAAGCGCCACCACGCGCAGCACAAAAAGTACAACTCCCGCCCGTAAAAGCAGCACACAGAAAAGCAACGGGAAGAACGGGGATATGCCCAATTCAAAATTCCACCAGCTTTTCATGGATGAGCTGAAAGACATTTACTGGGCAGAGAAACACCTGGTAAAAGCATTGCCTAAAATGCAGAAAGCAGCTACCAGCGCAGAATTGGTGGATGCGTTCGCCGATCACCTGGCCGCAACGAAAGAACATGTGTCCAGGGTAGAGGAAATATTTGAAATGATGGGCACGCGGCCCGTTGCCAAAAAATGCGACGCCATGGAAGGCCTCGTGGCCGAAGCGCAGGAACTGATCAGCGAAGAAGAGGAATCATCCGTGCTGGACGCGGGCCTCATCATCGCCGCCCAGAAGGTGGAACATTACGAGATCGCCGCATACGGCAGCCTTCGCACCCTGGCCAACAGGATGGGGCACACCGAAGCCGCCGCTATCCTCGAGCAGACGCTGACCGAGGAAAAGGAAACAGACTCTTTGCTCACGCAGATCGCTGAATCTTCCGTGAACGAAGAAGCAATGGCGGAATAACCGCCCTTGCCAGGAAAGAGGCTGATAACGGTAACACGTTCCAGCCTCTTTTCATTTAATAAAGGAACTATGCAGAAATCGAACAAGAAAAAAGATATACGCCCGCCACAGCACCAGAACCGCCAGCCCGGCATAGAAGCGAAGATGCAACCCCTGCCGGTAGCGGAAAAGGAGATCAAACCCGCAGGCGGGAAATTGCAGGACAGGATCGCGGTGATCACCGGGGGCGACAGCGGCATCGGCCGCGCCGTGGCCCTGGCCTTTGCCGCCGAAGGCGCGCATATCGTGATCGCGTATTACGACGAAGACCAGGATGCCGAAGACACCGCCGCCCGGGTGAAGGCCCTGGGGCGGGATGTATTGCTGGTGGCGGGAGATGTGAGCAGGGAAAAACACTGCGAAAGGATCATCAAAAAAACGGTGGACCGCTTCGGCAGGGTGGATGTGCTGGTGAACAACGCCGCCGTCCAGTTCCCGCAGAAAAAGTTTACAGATATCACCGCGGAGCAGCTGCTCCGCACTTTTTCCGTGAACATCTTCGCGCATTTTTACCTGGTGCGGTTTGCCCTGCCGCATATGCGGAAAGGCAGCTGCATCATCAACACCACGTCTGTTACCGCCTACCGCGGCAGCGGCCACCTGGTGGACTATTCCGCCACCAAAGGCGCCATCGTGTCCTTCACCCGTTCCCTTTCCTCCTTGCTGGCCGATAAAGGCATCAGGGTGAACGGCGTTGCGCCCGGCCCCATCTGGACCCCGCTTATTCCCGCTACGTTCCCCGCTTCTCACGTGGCCGAATTTGGCAGCGACGTGCCGCTGAAACGAGCCGGCCAGCCCGTGGAAGTGGCTACCAGCTATGTTTTCCTGGCATCAGACGATGCGGCGTACATCACCGGCCAAATACTGCACCCCAATGGAGGAGAAATTGTTAACGGCTAACGATCCCGCTGCCATGGCCCAGGCAGCGCACCTGCGCTACGTTTCGCCGGGCAGGCCCGGTTACGCCCGCGTTCGCAGCGGCGACGGCTTTTATTACCTGGACACCTCGGGCAAAAAGATCACCGACGAAGAAACGCTGGACCGTATCCGAAAACTGGTATTGCCGCCCGCCTGGGAAGACGTATGGATATGCCCCTACGCCAACGGCCACCTGCAGGCCACCGGCACGGACGCGCTGGGCCGCAGGCAATACCGCTACCACACCCGCTGGGCGGCCATGCGCAACCAGACCAAATACAACCGCCTGCTCCAGTTCGGTAAAATGCTGCCGCGCATCCGGGCGCAGATCAAAAAAGACCTTCGCAGGAAACAGCTGGATAAATTACGCGTGTGCGCCATCGCCCTGCGCATTATGGAAGAAACGCTCATGCGCGTGGGCAATGCGGAATACGAAAAAAAGTATCACTCCTACGGTCTCACTACCCTGCACAATCATCATGTGAAAATAAACGGCAATGAAGCCTTTTTCCGGTTCAAAGGAAAAAAAGGCGTGGAGCAGAAGATCTCCCTGCGGCATGCATCGCTGGCAAGGCTGCTGAAAAAAGTACGCGACATTCCCGGCCAGGAACTGTTCCAGTACTATGAAAACGGCGAAGTCAAAAGCCTCGATTCAGGCGAGCTGAACGATTACCTGAAGAACATCACGAACGAAGAATTCACCTGCAAGGACCTGCGCACCTGGGCCGGCACCCTCGAAGCGCTTCACCTGCTGGCGGCCTGCGGCCCCTTCGAATCGCAGGCGGCATGCAAGCGGCAGCTGGTGGAAGTGATCGATCATGTGGCGGCGAAACTGGGGAATACCCGCGCAGTGTGTAAAAAATACTACGTTCATCCCTGCCTGCTCACCCTTTACGAAGAAGAAAAATTGGGGAAATACCTCCAGAAAGATGTGGATGAAAAGCTACTGTTGCGTATCCTGAAGGACAATGCACAAAAAAAATAGAGACGGCCGTAAAAGTGCGTCTCTATTCTTTTTATACCCTCATTCATCACAGTCCGCCGAAGATAACCTGCTCTTCCCTGTCTTCAACAGGTATCTTCTTAAGGAATTCATCGAAGCCTGCTTCGTCGTGCGAGGAATACATGCCATAAGCATCCAGTACATAGCCTTTGTGGCCTTCCTGGTCTTCCAGGAGGTACAATACGGAGTTATCCGATGGGTCTGATTCTCCCTCGAAACGGTAGGTCTTGATGATCTTGAGATCTTCCGGGTTATAGATCTGATCTCCGTCAGGAGATTGCATTCTGCCGTGATCGCTTACTTTAAATTCATTGTCGTAACCCTTTGAATGGAGCTTTGCCATGATCTGTGAAAGGGTCGTCATTTCGCCGGGTTTATTTGGTGTGGGTGTTTCCATAATTATCGGGTTTGTTTACTGTTGAAATGCCAAAAGCTATGCCATAGAATCTGGCCTGATTGTTGGCTGGATATTTTCAGAAATTATTAACACCATATTTACTCAAAAGAATGTATTCCCCCCAATAGTTATGCATATTAAAGAAAACACGGCCGTTCCGTTCCCGGGGCGGCCTATTTTTTTATTCCCCGTGGTATAATCATTGTTGTAGAAAGGGTAAACCATCTTCCATGAGATCAATATGGACAGGCAGCATAGGTTTCGGGCTGGTGAACATCCCGGTGAAACTGTACAGCGCCGTCCAGGAAAGCCGCCTGGACCTCGATATGCTGGATAAAAAAGACCATTCCCGCATCCGCTTCCAAAGGGTCAATGAAAAGACCGGTAAGGAAGTGGCCTGGGAAAATATCGTGAAGGCATATAACCTCAACGACGAATACGTGGTATTGGACGATGATGATTTTGAGGACGCCAGTCCCAAGAAAAGCAAGGTCATAGAGATCACCACCTTCACCGCCACCAACGAAATAGACGCCGTGTATTTCGAGTCGCCATACTTCATTGCACCCGATAAAAGCGGGGCCAAGGCTTACGAGCTGCTGCGGGCCACGCTGGAAAAGACCGGCAAGGTGGGCGTGGCGCTCTTCGTGCTGCGCTCGCAGGAGCACCTGGCCATTGTACGCGCCAAAGACAATTACCTGATGCTGCACCGCCTCCGCTTCGCGGAAGAAGTGCGCGAGCCGGGGGACATTTCCCTTCCCGGCAAAACCACCATTCCCAAAAAAGAACTGGATATGGCCGTGAAGCTGGTACAGCAATACTCAGAACCCTTCGACATAGCGCAGTATAAAGACGAATACCGGAAAGAACTGTTGCGCATCATTAAAGCCAAAGCCAGCGGCAAACGCGCCAAGGTGAAGAAGATGAAAGTGGTGACCACGAAGAGCACCGACCTGTTTGACCAGCTGAAAGCCAGCCTGGGTTCCGGCAGTAAAAAACGAGCATCATGAGCCTGCAGAAATATAACGAGAAGAGGGACTTCAAACAGACCTCCGAGCCAAAGTCCGGCAAGGCCGCGAAAGGCAAGGAGCACATTTTCGTGATACAGCGGCACCATGCCACGCGCCTGCATTATGATGTGCGGCTGGAAATGGACGGCGTGCTGAAAAGCTGGGCCGTGCCGAAAGGCCCGAGCCTGAACCCGGAAGATAAGCGGCTGGCCATGGAAGTGGAAGACCATCCTTACGATTACAAAGATTTTGAAGGCGAGATCCCGCCGGGAAATTATGGCGCCGGTTACGTGTACGTATGGGACAAAGGCACTTACGAATTGCTGGAACAAAACGGCAAATCGTTCGACGCGGAGGCGTTGAAGGAATGGAAATCCGGAAACCTGAAAGTAGTGCTGAAAGGCAAAAAGCTGAAAGGCGAATTTGCCCTGGTGAAAATGAAAGGCCGCGAAGAAAACGCCTGGCTGATGATCAAGCACCGCGACCGCTACGCTGTGAACGAACCTTACGACAGCGAAGAGCATACGCCGAAGCGGATCATTGAGAAGCTGAAAGGCCCTTCCAACAACAAGACCGCAGAAACCAAAAGAAAGGCCCCGGCCAAGGCCGCGGCAACGAAGAAAACAAGCGTCAAAAAAACAGCTACCGCAAAGAAAGGCGCTCCCCGCGCGAAAAAAAGCGCTTCCACGGCGAAAACAAAACCGGCGGCAAAAAAGGAGACTGAGCGCAAATCGGCCATGAAAGCATTTTACAGCCCGATGCTCACCACCCTGGTGGATGCGCCTTTCGACCGTGAAGGCTGGATATTTGAAACAAAATGGGACGGCTACCGCGCCATCGCTGCGGTTAAGAACGGGAAAGCAGAGATCTATTCCCGTAACAAACTGTCTTTCAACGAAGCGTACGCGCCTGTTGTTGAAGCTGTAGAGAATATTCCTCACAATGTAGTGCTGGACGGAGAGATCGTTGTGCTTGGCGCCAATAAAAGATCGGATTTCCAGGCATTGCAGAACTACCGTTCCACCGGCAAAGGGAAGCTCGTTTACCAGGTCTTTGACCTCTTGCACCTGGATGGCCATGAACTGGATGATCTGCCGCTTTTGGAGCGTAAAATATTGTTGGAGCAGGTCGTGAAACAATTGGATGATCCGAGGGTGCAGTATTCCGGGCATGTGGAGAACAAGGGCCTGCAATTGTTCGAAAAAGCGGCGAAGACCGGCTGGGAAGGCATCATTGCCAAGAACGGCGAAAGCAATTATGCCGGTGGCGTGCGGTCGCTCAACTGGCTGAAGATAAAAGTGCTGAACCGGCAGGAAGCCGTGATATGCGGGTACACCGCACCCCGCGGAAGCCGCAAGAACATAGGCGCATTGTTGCTGGGCGTATATGAAGGAAAAAAACTGCGGTACATTGGCCTTTGCGGCGGCGGTTTCAACGATGCAAACCTGAAAGACCTGTTCGGCAAATTCCAGGAATTCCGCCGCAACAGTTCGCCTTTCGACGAAAAAATAAAAACGAATATGCCCATTACCTGGATGGATCCTGTGCTGGTATGCGAGGTGAAATTCTCCGAATGGACGCAGGGAGGGCATCTGCGGCAACCCGTTTTTGTCGCGCTGAGAGAAGACAAACCGGCCGCTTCCGTGAAACGCGAAGTGGCGAAACATATCACCGGGGCCGGCGTAAGATCTGCCCCCGCTAAAACAGCCGCTATGGAAAAGTCTAAAACAAACATGCAGGAACCCGCCGAAGTGGCGAAAGACCGCGTGCTGCAGCTCAACAGGCACGAGGTGCAGCTCACCAATCAACAGAAATTCTACTGGCCCAAAGAAAAGATCACCAAAGGCCAGCTGATCGATTATTATCTCTCCGTTGCGGACTACATCCTGCCGCATCTGAAAGACCGCGCACTGTCGCTGCACCGCTTCCCCAACGGCATTACCGGCCAGAGCTTTTACCAGAAAGACCTGGACCTGGAGCAGGCGCCCGACTGGGTACAGACCACGCAGGTGCATTCCGAATCCACCAATAAAATGATCGACTACCTGGTATGCAACAACGAAGCTACGCTGGCTTACATGGTGAACCTCGGCTGCATTGAGATCAATCCCTGGCTGTCGCGCATCAAAAAGCCGGAGCACCCCGATTACGTGATACTGGACCTGGACCCGGAAGCCATTGCTTTTACGCATGTGGTGGAAACGGCGCAAACCATCCGGAAAATACTGGAGCAGCACGATATTGTTTCCTACTGCAAAACATCCGGCGCTACAGGATTGCACATTTATATTCCCACCGGCGCAAAATACCCTTACGAAACCTGCCGCCTGTTTGCGGAGTATATTGCACAGGAAGCGCATGCCCGGCTGCCGGAAACCACCAGCATCGTTCGCGCGAAAGCAAAAAGAAAAAATAAAGTGTATATCGACTTCCTGCAAAACAGCCGTGGGCAAACGATCGCTTCGCCTTATTCCGCCAGGCCGCAGCCCGGCGCGCCCGTGGCCACGCCGCTGGAGTGGAAGGAGGTGAACGCAAAGCTCAATGTAAAAGATTACCATATCGGCAATACGCTCAAACGCCTGGAAAGGCGCGGAGACCTGTGGGAAAACATCCTGAAGGAGAAAAACGATATCAAAACAATTCTCAAAACAGTAGAACAATAGGCACGTTTCTTGGCTTGGTTAAAAAGGACTAAGGGGTGATAACGACTGTTATTAACTAAATCCGAAGAATATGCAACAAGCAATGCAATCGCCGCGAAAACTGCCGTGGATATATGGTATACTGATAGGATTGATCAGCATTTTATTCACCCTGTTCTTTTACGTCACTCATTGGATGTCTGACTTATGGACGGGTTATTTTGTGAACACGCTGATCTTTATCGGGGTTATGGTTGCTGTAATGCATGCCAACAAAGCCTACGGCGGCAAGGTTTCGCTTGGGCGGCTTTTTCTTTCCGGCCTGCTGGCGGCTTTTGTGGCCGTCGTGATGGTAGCCACCGCCAATATATTATTCCAGCTGGCTACCGAACCTGCCGGCTCATCGGTGGGCGACATACCTTCAGAAGGCAACCGCATGAGCGAATACAGCGAATATAAACGCCAGGGCTACTGGATATTTACACTCACCAACGTATTCGTGACCAACGCCGTACTGGGCGGGTTGGGCGCATTGCTCGGCGCGGTAACGGTGAAGCGTAACCAGAAGACCACCGACGCGAGATAACGGATAAACGGATCAATATAGAACAGACCGGGGTTTGCCGAATGGCTGCCCCGGTTTTTCGTTTAATGTGGATTACTGAGTACATTTGCTTCCATGTCAAAAGGCACGATACTGATCATAGACGATGAAGAACAGCTCCGCAAGCTGCTGGGCAGGCTGCTGGCGCTGGAAGGTTACACCATCCTGGAAGCGGGTTCCGTAAAGGCCGCGCTGAAGCTGCTGGAGCGGGAAGAGGCGCATGTGGTATTATCAGATGTGAAACTCCCTGACGGCAACGGCGTGGAGCTGACCCAATCCCTCAAACAAAAGTACCCGGATGTGGAGATCATCGTGCTCACCGCTTTCGGGAATATCGAAGACGGCGTACAGGCCATCAAGAACGGGGCTTTTGATTATATCACCAAGGGCGACGACAATCATCGCATCCTGCCGCTGGTAAGTAAAGCCATGGACAAAGCGCGGCTGCAATTCCGCGTTCGCGCGCTGGAAGACAGGATCGGCGGCAAACATGATTTTGAGAACATCATCGGCGAATCCGCCGAAATAAAAGAAGCCATCGCCCTTGCCCGCAAGGTGGCCGGCACAGACGTGACCGTGCTGCTGCTGGGTGAAACCGGTTCGGGCAAGGAAGTATTTGCACAGGCTATTCACCGCGCCAGCGAGCGCGGCTCGCAACCCTTTGTAGCCGTGAATTGCAGCGCCTTCGGCAGGGAAATACTTGAAAGCGAGCTCTTCGGCCACAAAGCCGGTGCTTTTACCAGCGCTATAAAAGATAAAAAAGGGTTTCTCGAAGAAGCCCACAACGGCACCATCTTCCTGGACGAGATCGGCGAAATGGCCATAGAGCTGCAAGCCAAGCTGCTGCGCGTGCTGGAGACGCGTGAATTCTACAAATTGGGCGATTCCAAACCCATTAAAGTGAATATCCGCATCATTGCCGCCACCAACCGCGAGCTGGAGAAAGAGATCGCTGAAGGGCACTTCAGGGCCGACCTTTATTACCGCCTTTCCGCTTTCCAGATAAAGCTGCCTTCCCTGAACGAACGCAGGAAAGACATTCCCCTTCTCGCCCAATATTTCATCCAACAGCTGGCGCCGAAGAACAGCCGGAAGATCTCGGGGATGACGGAAGCCTTCAGCAAAGCCCTCCGCGAGCACAGCTGGAAAGGTAATATCCGCGAGCTGCGGAACGTGATAGAAAGGGCCGTTATTCTTTCGGACACGCCGGAGCTGGATGTTTCAGCCCTCCCGCTGGACTTCAGGATGAACGGCCCGGCAGACGATGCCCTTACCCTTGCCGACGCGGAACGGCGCCACATCATCCGCATCCTTCAGCTCGTAAAAGGCAACAAGACCAAAGCCGCGGAAGTGATGCAGATCGGCCTTACCACCCTCTACAACAAGATCAAAGAGTACAACATTCAATAACCCGTTTTTGCAAACACCCTTCAGATCCTGCATGGTTCCGGGCTGTTGGCCCGGCAGGTCATGTTGAAATAAATAATTGTTCTTCAGTAAGTTAACTCTTTCTACTCCCCTCTGGCACTCCGCTGGCTGACACTGGTGCAAATTCAATCATCATGTTACCGGACGCTAAAGTACCGTTATTGATCGCCCAGCAGATACCCGCCCTTTCGGGTATCGTCCAGGCCAATGTGCTCACCAGATCCATCGGCGTTTTTTCAGCCTACACCAAAAAAGTGATCAGGGAAGGCCGCACGGCCGAGATCAGGAAATGCCTGTCTATGGCCGGCGTATTGTACAAAAACGGCAGCAACGGCCTTAAGAACGCCATCGAATCCGTTTTCCTGTACAGCATTTCCCCCTTCCTGGACTCGCCGCTGAAAGCTTACCTGCCAGGTTCATTAAAAAAGATCCGTCATCAAATCATCTTAAATAACGCACTATGTTGATCGCACTATTGCTCCTCGCGGGCCTCGTTTGCTTCTGGCTGTTCTTTAAATCTGTGGACTATTTCGAAAACATTTAAAACCGGACGCTTTATGATGAACGCATTATTCATCTTATCAATCCTGGTTTTCGTGTACATGATCTATGTACTGCTGAAACCGGAGAAATTCTGAATCCCTAACTGCTTTTTAAACAATGAATACAGAACTGCTGGGCGTCATAGCCTCCTATGCGCTGACATTGATCATAGCCATCCCGCTTGGCCGGTACATCGCCAAAACATTTGCCGGGGAAAGAACCTGGATGGACTTCCTGGCGCCGCTGGAAAGATTTATTTACAGGATATGCGGCATCAATCCAAAAGAGGAAATGAACTGGAAACAGCATCTCAAGGCATTGCTTACCATCAACATGCTCTGGTTTGTGTATGCCTTTTTCCTGCTTATTTTCCAGGATAAACTTCCGCTTAATCCGGACGGCAACCCCGGGCAAACGCCGGACCTGGCCTTTAACACGGCCATCAGCTTCCTGGTAAACTGTAACCTGCAGCACTACTCAGGAGAATCGGGCCTTACTTATTTCACACAACTGTTTGTGATCACCTTCCTGCAATTCGTGAGCGCGGCAACCGGCCTTGCAGCCCTTCTCGTGGTATTTAAAGCATTGAGGGACAAAACGACCACTAAGCTGGGCAACTTCTGGGATTTCCTGGTGAAGATCAACACCCGCCTGCTGCTGCCGCTTTGTATCGTGATAGCGCTGATACTGGCGTTTAACGGCACCCCTGCCAGCTACGCTGGCAAAGATACCATAGTGACCATGCAGGGCGATACCGTAGGCGTGTCCCGCGGGCCTGCTGCCGGAATGATCGCCATCAAACACCTGGGCACCAACGGCGGCGGCTGGTTCGGGGCCAACTCCATCCACCCGCTGGAAAACCCGAACTACCTCACCAATATGACGGAAGTTGTTGTACAGGTGATCATCCCGATCGCCATGATATTCGCCTTTGGCATATTCATCAGGCGCCGCAAATTCGCCAGGGTAATATTTGCAGTGATGACGCTGGGCATGCTGCTATTGCTGATCCCTTCCATTATGCAGGAAACAGGCGGTAACCCGGCCATAACAAAGATGGGGATCATGCAGCCAACGGGGGCCATGGAGGGCAAGGAGGTGCGGTTCGGGCCAACGGCCACCGCGTACTGGAGCACCGTTACAACAATTATCTCCACCGGTTCTGTAAATGGTTTCCACGACAGCACCATGCCGCTCACCGGTATGATGCAGCTGGTAGCCATGATGACCAACTGCTTCTACGGCGGTTGCGGAGTGGGCATACTCAACTACTTCATCTTTATCATCATTGCCGTGTTTATCTCGGGGCTGATGGTGGGGCGCACGCCTGAATTCATGGGCCATAAGGTGGAAGCGAGAGAAGTGAAGATCGCCGCGCTGGTGGCTTTGCTGCATCCCTTCCTGATCCTGGCGGGCACGGCGCTTTCGTCTTTCGCCGTAGCGCATGGCTGGGGCGCCAACTGGGCGGTTCAGCCGGGCAACTGGCTCAACAACCCGGGGTATCACGGTTTTTCCGAAATGCTGTACGAATACACTTCCGCTTCAGCCAACAACGGCTCCGGCTTTGAAGGTTTAGGAGATAACAATATTTTCTGGAACGTGACTACCGGCTTCGTGCTGATCCTGAGCCGCTACCTTCCCATCATCGGGCCGGTGGCCATTGCGGGCCTGCTGGCGCAGAAGAAATATGTGCCTGAATCGGCCGGCACGCTGAGGACAGACACCGGCACTTTCGGCATCATGACCTTCGCCGTGATCGTGATCATTGCCGCGCTGGCATTCTTCCCTTCACTGGCACTGGGTCCTATTGCGGAATATTTCTCCCTGTATTAATGAAAAATGCTGAATGACCATGAGAACTAAAGATAATGCACTGTTCCCGGCAGACCTGGTGAAGGAAAGCCTGAAACAATCCTTCGTAAAACTGAACCCCCGGCTGCTGATCAAGAACCCGGTGATGTTCACCGTAGAGCTTGGCACCATCGTGATGCTGATCGTTACGCTCTACACCTTGTTCACCGGGGACCTTTCGCAGGGCAGCTTCGGGTACAACCTCACCATTTTCATCGTGCTGCTGCTTACCGTGCTGTTCGGCAACTTCGCGGAAGCCATTGCGGAAGCAAGGGGTAAAGCCCAGGCCGAAAGCCTTCGTAAAACAAGAGAAGAAACCCCGGCCAAAAAAATACTGGCTGTGGGAGAGATCTTCACCGATGAAATAAAAGTAGTGTCTTCCTCCCAGCTCAAAAAAGGTGACCTGTTCGTTTGCGAACCGGGAGACATCATCGCGGCGGACGGCGAGATCGTGAGAGGTCTTGCCAGCATAGACGAATCCGCCATCACCGGCGAAAGCGCCCCCGTGATCCGCGAAGCGGGCGGAGACAAGAGCAGCGTGGTGGGCGGTACCAAAGTGCTCAGCGACCGCATCGTGGTGAGAGTGACCACCGAAGCCGGCGAATCGTTCCTCGATAAAATGATCGCGCTGGTAGAGGGTGCCACCCGCCAGAAAACGCCCAACGAAATTGCGCTTACTATCCTGCTGGCCAGCTTCACACTGGTGTTCATCATCGTATGCGTCACGCTGAAGCCTTTTGCGGACTACGCTAATACGCCTATCACCATTGCTGCGTTCATTTCACTGTTCGTATGCCTCATTCCCACAACCATCGGCGGCTTGCTGTCCGCCATCGGCATCGCGGGCATGGACCGTGCGTTGCGCGCCAATGTGATCACCAAATCGGGCAAGGCCGTAGAAACAGCGGGAGACCTGGACGTGCTGCTGCTGGATAAGACCGGCACCATTACTATCGGTAACCGTAAGGCCACGCACTTTTACCCGGCCAATGGTTTCTCTGAAACGGAATTCATCCGCATCAGCGCGCTCAGCTCCCTGGCGGACGATACGCCCGAAGGCCGCTCCATTGTGGAACTGGCCGGTAAAGAAATTGTAAGCCGCCTTTCGCTGGAAGGCGCTTCCATGGTAAAATTCACTGCGGAAACCCGCAGCAGCGGCATCAACCTGCCGGACGGCACCCGCATCCGCAAAGGCGCTTACGATGCCATCCGGGACCTGGCGCAACGCGAAGGCCAGCCCTTTCCTGCGGAGACCCACCAGATGGTGAAACAGATTTCCGGCAATGGCGGTACCCCGCTGGTGGTAGCCGTGAACAGCAGGATCATGGGCGTGATAGAATTGCAGGACATCATCAAACCCGGCATCCAGGAACGTTTTGAACGCCTCCGCAAAATGGGCGTGAAAACAGTGATGGTAACGGGCGATAACCCGCTCACCGCCAAATACATCGCGGAGAAAGCCGGTGTGGACGATTTTATCGCCGAAGCGAAGCCGGAGGATAAAATGAGCTACATCAAAAAAGAACAGCAGGAAGGCCGCCTCGTAGCCATGATGGGCGACGGCACCAACGATGCGCCCGCCCTTGCGCAGGCGGATGTGGGTGTGGCCATGAACAGCGGCACGCAGGCTGCCAAGGAAGCCGGCAATATGGTGGACCTGGACAATGATCCCACCAAGCTCATTGAAATTGTAGAGATCGGCAAACAACTGCTGATGACGCGCGGCACGCTCACCACTTTTTCCATTGCAAACGACGTGGCGAAGTATTTCGCGATCGTGCCGGCGCTCTTCATCCTGTCTATCCCCGCTTTACAGGGCATCAACATCATGAAGCTGCACAGCCCTGAAACGGCCATCCTCAGCGCGGTGATCTTCAACGCCATCATTATCCCCCTGCTGATACCGCTGGCCCTGAGAGGCGTGGCGTACAAACCGATAGGCGCCAGCGCGCTGCTGCGCCGCAACCTGTTCATCTACGGCCTCGGCGGCGTCATTGTGCCCTTCATCGGCATCAAACTCATCGACCTCGTAGTGGCTTTATTCTTTTAATCTGAAATGATCATGAAAAAATATCTTCTTCCCGCATTAAAACTCACCGCTGTACTGGTATTGCTCACCGCGGGCCTTTACCCCCTGCTGATCGCAGGCGTGGCGAAACTCGCTCCTGGTAAAGGAAACGGGGTTACGGTGGAAAACAAAGGCCGGGTGGTGGGCTATGCCAACATCGGTCAGAATTTTACAGACGATACATATTTCCAGGGCCGCCCTTCCGCCGTGGGTTATAACGCCGCGGGCTCAGGCGGTTCCAACAAAGGCCCGTCCAACGAAGACTACCTGAAAGTGGTGCAGGAACGGATAGACACCTTCCTGGCACATAATCCCGGGGTGAAAAAGGAAAACATTCCTGCGGAACTGGTAACAGCATCAGGCAGCGGGCTGGATCCGCATTTGTCTCCGGCAGCCGCCCTGCTGCAGGTGCCACGGATCGCCAGGCTCCGCAACCTGCCTGAAAACAAGCTGGCCGTTCTGGTGGAAGAGCACACGAAAGGTCCGCTGCTAGGCATTTTCGGCCCGTCTACGGTGAATGTGCTGCAATTGAATATTGCGCTGGATAATTTGAAATAATTGACAACACCATCTATACAACATGAAGAAAACACTTTTGATCGCCGCTGGTTCCATCCTTTGCATGCATGCAATGGCGCAGGACCAGCCTGAAAAAAATGAACCGAAGCTGACCTTTTCAGGCTACGCGGAAGCCTACTATTCCTTCGATTTCAATGAGCCGGAAAACCACACCAAACCGGGTTTCCTGTACAACCATAACCGCCACAACGAGCTGAACCTGAACCTGGCGTTCCTGAAAGCGAATTACAGCAGCGACCGCGTAAGGGCCAACGTAGCCCTGATGGCGGGCACCTACGGGCAATACAATATGGCCACAGAACAGGAGCTGCTGAAATACGTATATGAAGCAAATGTAGGCGTAAGGGTGGGTAAGAACGTATGGGTAGACGCGGGCATTATGCCTTCGCACATCGGGTTCGAAAGCGCTGTTTCCAAAGACTGCTACACGCTCACCCGCAGCATCATGGCCGAAAACACGCCCTACTACGAGGCCGGCGCCAAAGTAACCTGGACGCCCAATGAAAAATGGACCGTCGCCGTCATGTACCTGAACGGCTGGCAAAGGATCAAACGCCCGGATGCGAACCAGACGCCGGCTTTCGGCACGCAGCTGACCTTTAAGCCCGGCAGCAGAGTGACGCTCAACTGGAGCACCTTTATCGGCAACGATAAACCCGATTCCGTGCGCCGGATGCGTTACTTCAATGATGTTTACGGTATCTTTAATATCACGGATAAATTCAGCCTCATAGCCGGTTGCGATTATGGCCTCGAACAAAAACAGAAAGGCGGAAGCGATATGAACAGCTGGTACAGCCCGATCGCCATCGCGCGGTATGCCTTTACGGACAAAGTGGCCATGGCGGCCCGGTACGAGTACTATAACGATGAAAATGGCGTGATCATCGGCACGGGAACGCCCAATGGTTTTAAGACCAGCGGCTATTCGCTGAACCTGGATATCGCGCCCGTGAGCAATGTGCTGTTCCGTGTGGAAGGGAAATTATATAACAGTAAAGACGACGTCTTTACCAAAAATTCAGAACCGAAAAATACGAATGTGGCCATCACCACATCACTGGCAGTTTCATTTTAAATCCATAGCAAAATCCCATCTGAACAGCGGAGCCTTGTACACAAGCGCTCCGCTGGGGTGGTTTAACAGATCTGCAAATGATGCAACGTTTTTTACACCTGGCCAATAAAGCCGGCCGCGGGCAATTCAAAATTTACATCGGCATGAGCGCCGGTGTGGGCAAGAGCTTCCGCATGCTCCAGGAAGCGCATGCCATGCTGCGCAAAGGCATCAATGTGCAGGTCGGGTATATCGAAACGCATGGCCGGAAAGAAACGGAAGCCCTGCTGGAAGGGCTGCCGCTGATCCCCCGCAGGCAGGTGTTCTACAAAGGCAAAATGCTGGACGAAATGGACCTCAACGCCATCCTGCTGCTGGCGCCGGAATGGGTGATCGTGGACGAGCTGGCTCATTCCAACATCCCCGGGTCCAGGAACGAAAAACGCTGGCAGGATGTAATGGACCTGCTGAATGCCGGCATCAATGTCATTTCCGCCGTGAACATCCAGCACATGGAAAGCATCAACCACCAGGTGAAGGCCATCACCGGCGTGGAAGTGCAGGAGCGCGTGCCGGACAGCATGCTGCAGATAGCGGACGAAGTGGTGAATATAGACCTGACGGCGGACGAACTGATCACCCGCCTGAAAGAAGGCAAAATATACGATCAGAGCAAAATAGAAAACGCCCTGCGCAACTTTTTCCAGTCGGATAAAATTCTGCAGCTGCGCGAGCTTGCCCTGAAAGAAGTAGCTTCGCAGGTGGAACGCAAAGTGGAGATCGAGATACCGAAGGGCCGGCAAATGCGTCACGAACGTTTCCTGGCCTGCATTTCCAGCAACGATGAAATTGCCAGGAAAGTGATCCGGAAAACGGCGCGGCTGGCGGCTTACTACCATGGTGAATGGTACGTGCTGTATGTGCAAACGCCCCGTGAAAGCGTGGGCCGCATCAAGCTGTCCGACCAGCGGCACCTGATCAATAACCTGAAGCTGGCCACCGAGCTGGGCGCGGAAGTGCTGAGGGTGCAGCATGCCAACGTGGCGCAGGCTATCATCGAAACGGCGCGGCAGAAAGAGATCACAACCGTCTGTATCGGCAAGCCGCATATCAGCCTTTTTGGTATCATCCTGCGAACAAGCGTGTTCAACCAGTTGTTAAAAACGTTATCCTCTCACGAAATCGACCTTGTAATATTATCATGACCAGGTTAAGGCTAAAGTCGAAGATCACGATAGGGGTGTTGTTCCTCTTCATCATGCTGCTGCTGGTAAGCATACTGGGATATTATTACCTGGACCGGGTGAACCGCGGCTCCCGCGCTATCCTGGAAGACAACTACGAGTCCGTGGAATATTCACGGAACATGCTGAGGGCCCTCGACGCCTGGGGCTTTTCGCCCGGCACTGCGCAGCCGGAGTTTGAATCCAATCTCCAAAAACAGGAACGGAACATCACCGAACCCGGCGAAGACAAACCCACCCAATCCGCCCGGGAACATTACGAATTGCTGAAGAAAGGGGATAGCAGCCAGATACCCGCTATCAAAAGAGCGCTTTTCACCGTAATGGAAGTGAACATGAAAGCGATCGTGAACAAGAACGAAGCGGCGATGGATACGGCGGACAAGGCCCTGTTGTACATTGCCATTATCAGCGGCGTATGTTTTTTGCTGGGCATCACTTTCGTGTACAACTTCCCCGGTTACATTGCGGACCCTATCCGGGAGCTTACCGAAGGTATCAGGGGAATTGCGGAGAAAAAGTATGAACAGCGGCTGTATTTCAAATCCGGCGACGAGTTCGGCGAACTGGCCGCGGCCTTCAACACCATGGCGCAAAAGCTGGATGAATACGAGCACAGCAACCTGGCCCGCATCATGTTTGAAAAACAACGGGCGGAAGCGGTGATCAGCAGCCTGAAAGACGCCACCATCGGGCTTGACAACCATAACACCATTCTCTTCGCCAATAACGAGGCCCTTCAGCTATTGAATGTGCAGGAAAAAGAACTGGTGGGAAGAGCCGCAGCGGAAGCCGCCAGCCGCAATGATCTTTTCCGGTTCCTGCTTGAAAAAAGCCAGGGCGGCCCCATCAAGATCGTCGTGAATAACCGGGAAAGTTTTTTCCTGCGCGAAACGGTGGACATCTTCCACGAAAAAGAAAAGATCGGGTATGTGATCATTTTGAAGAACATCACCGCTTTTAAAGAACAAGACCTCGCGAAAACGCACTTCATCGCTACTATCTCCCACGAGCTGAAAACTCCGCTGGCCGCTACAGACTTCAGTCTCCAGCTGCTGGACGATGAGCGCACCGGCCCGCTCATCCCCGGACAGAAAGAGCTGCTGGACAGCATCCGCAACGATAACCGGCGCATGATCCGCATGGTGAGCGAGCTGCTGGACTTCTCCAAAGTGGAAAGCGGCAACATACAATTACAGATACAACCCGTAGCGCCCCAGCAGATCGTTCAATATGCGCTGGACGCCGTGGGCAAACAGGCGGAAAGCCGGAAAGTGAACATCCGCGCCACGCTGCCGCCCGAACCCGTGCAGATCAATGCGGATGCGGAGAAGAGCGCCTGGGTGCTGGTGAACCTGCTCACCAACGCCATCCGTTATTCCAGCCCCGGCGCAGATGTGGAACTGGACGTGCTGGCTGCGGGCACGGGCGCGCTGCACTTCAGCGTGCGCGATCATGGCAAGGGTATAGACCCTGCTTTCAGGAGCAAAATATTTGAAAGGTTCTTCCAGGTGCCGGATTCGGACGATGCGAAGGGCAGCGGGCTGGGCCTGGCCATTGCCAGGGAGTTCATCGAGGCGCAGGGCGGCGCTATTGGTGTGGAAAGCGAGCCGGGCAGGGGCAGCCGCTTCTGGTTTGCGCTGCCGTTGTATAAAGCCTGATCATGAAAGTTTATCCACTTCCTTTTGCAGCACGCTCTGCGCGTCCCGGTAGAGTTTGATGGCAAGGTGAATATTAGGAAGGATGGTATGAAGGTTCTCCCGGTGCCGCGCCTGCTGCTCAATTTCAAGGATGATCTCAGACAGCGGGTGGATCCTCACCACCATCAGGCTGCTGCGCAGGAGGCTGGCGTACTGGCTGGTTTCATCCCATTCTTCCAGCTGCGCGCTGTTGGCCAGGTGCGTGAGCGTGCCGCCGGTCCTTTCCAGGAAAGTATTCAGGATGTCCAGTAAATATTCGGGGTTGTCGTCTACCACGCTGCGCAGGTAATGCAGGTCCACGAAGGCGGGCACTTTCTGCTCTTCGTAATCGGGGCCGGTGAATTTGGCGAATACGGGGTCGCGCTCGCCCAGGGCTTCCAGTATCTTCTGAAAAAGATCGTTGGGCAGGAAAGGTTTGGAAATATAATCGTTCATACCGGCCAGCAGGCAGCGTTCGCGGTCGCCTTTGAGCGCGGAGGCCGTCATGGCAATGATGGGAATGGAGGAACCGCCGTCCCGTATCTTGCGGGTGGCTTCCAGCCCGTCCATTTCCGGCATCTGGATGTCCATCAGCACACAGTCGTATTTATGCTGGCGCAGTTTTTCCAGCGCTTCCACGCCGTTCTCCGCCAGCTCTACCGCGGCGCCCGCGTTGGCCAGCGTGCGGATGGCGAGTTTCTGGTTCACAAGATTATCTTCCGCCAGCAGGATGTTCTTGCCCTGCAAAGGCGGCGTCAGCAAGGTTTCGCGGCTGGATGAAGGCAGTTTTACAGGCTCCTGTACCTGCCGGAGATAGGGTATCGTGAAACGGATAATGGTGCCGCCCTCCGGGTTGTCGCAAATATGAATGCTTCCCTGGTGAAGGCCTATCAACTGGCGCACCAGCGCAAGGCCCAGGCCCGTTCCGCCGTGCTTCCGGTCGTTGCCGCCATGTACCTGCGCAAAGGTTTCGCCCATTTCATGATGCAGGTGCGCAGGAATGCCGATCCCGGTGTCTTTCAGCTCAAACGCATATTTCACCTGCTTTTCATTTTCCTCCGCCACGCCCACGGAAAGATGGATGCTGCCGCTTTCAGTGAATTTGATGGCATTGTCTATCAGGTTGTTCAATACCTGTTTCAGCCGCAGCTGGTCGCCCAGCACACGGCTCTCCATTTCTTCCTGGATATCGCACAGCAGGTGCAGGCCCTTTTCTTCCGCCCTGGGACGGTATTTTTCTATTTTCTGCTGCAGCAGCCCGCGCATGTCGAACGCTGCATGTTCCAGCACCATGCGGCCGGCCTTGATGCGTGAAAAGTCCAGCAGGTCGTTCACCAGCAGCAGCAGGCTGTTGGCGGAATCCAGTATTTCCCGCACATATTCGGCTTGCAGAGCGTTGGCAGGCGTTTGTTCCAGCAGGTAAGCAAAGCCCAGGATGCCGTTCAGCGGCGTGCGCAGCTCGTGGCTCATATTGGCCATAAAAAACTCCTGCGCGCGGCGGGCGTCTATCGCTTTTTTCCTTTCGTCTATCAGCGCATGCTCGTGCTGGATGCGTTCGGTGATGTCCGTCGCAATGCCGCAAAGGCCGTACACCCGGTTGGTATGGTCGCGAAGGGGGAATTTGGTGATGAAAAAATAATGCGTTTTGCCATTGATCTCGATGCTGTCTTCCGATTCCACCGGCCGCTCGTGCAACAGCACCGCCCTGTCGGACATAATGCTTTTCTCCGGTTTGAGCTTGGTGGGAAATTCTTTATCGGTGCGGCCCAGGATGTGCTCGCTGTTGATGCCGAACACTTCTTCGAACCGTTTATTGATCAGCACATATTTGCTGTTCAGGTCCTTGATAAAGATCATGGACGGGGAATTGAGCAGGATGGACTGCAGCCGCGAATGCAGGATGTTCATCTCGTTCTTCGTTTTTACGATCTCCTCGTCCGCCATTTTTTTTGCGTGAATATCTTTCACGATGCACTGGAAGCCGCTGAAGATACCGTTCTGCCTCAGCAGCACCACGTGCTGTTCTACCCATTTCATTTCCCCGTTCTTGCAGCGGATGGGGAAGCGGAGCGTGGATTCGTTGGTGCCTTCGAAGGCTTGTTTTTCGTAGTGCTCGCGTATCCTCTTCTGCTCCGGCGGGTCTATGAGCATGGTGTATTGTTTGTCTACCAGCTCCTGCGGTGTAAACCCGGTGAGGTCCAGGGCTTTGTTGTTCACATATTTGAAAAAACCGCCGCGGTTGGTGGTGAACATGGTGGCGCCCGCGTCTTCTATCAGCCTGCGGTATTTGGCCTCGCTGATGCGGAGGGCGGTTTCGCTGGCTTTGGTCTTGCGCATGTCTTTCACCAGCTTGTACAGTCCCCAGCATATCACGGTAAGGGCCAATGCGCTGGCGGCGAGGGTGAGCAGGAACGGGAGGCGGTTGGGAATGCCGCTGCTGAGGCGGGCTTCCATGTGACGGTATTGATCGTTCAGCAGCCGGTTGATCAGTTCGGTGAGCGGGTCCGGCGGAACGGGCGTTTGTACGGAACGGATCATGGCGCCCGCTATCACCGGCGATTCTTTCGCGGAGGTAATGAGGTAGTTGAAATACACGATGCGCTGATAGACCAAGGCCCGCAGGGAGTCCATCTGCCGCTTTTCCAAAGGGCCCGAGGCGAGGAACTGCAGGTTTTCCGCCGGGGTGCGCAGCTGGATCTCGGTGAAATCCTCCCGGGAAAGAAAACCGCTGTCTCCCGTGATCACATAGGCTCTCACGGAAGATTCCATACTTTTAACGGTATAGGCTACTTTTTCGAGGAGGCGGATCTTGTCGTTGGTGAGATGAATGCGCTCGTTCCTCTTAATGGCATCGGCATCTGAAAACCAGGCACTCCAGGCAAACCAGGCAACGGACACGATGGCAGCAACAAAAACAATGATAACGGGGCTGCTGATCTTTTTCATGCATAGAATTATTAGAACTGCTTCTCTGCGTGTGGCTTTTTTCGGAACAAGGGGATTAGAGCGTATTCGACCGTACAATTTACTTAAATTCTGCTTACCGGGTGCAGTGTAATTACCATGCATTATTTTTGCAATATTTTAACCATTTGATTTATTTGCATTCCATTAAATTTGCCTGATATTCTTTTTGCCAAGCATTTAAACATATTATGAAAAAATTACTTTTTACGCTGGGATTAATCGCGGTTTCCGCAGGTGTATTTGCGCAGGATAAAGAGGCTGGCGCGGCCATGGGTAAGGCCCGGGAAAAGGTGTCCTTTTCAAAGGACTTCCTGGTGATCGGTATTTCTTATGACGGCTGGGCATCTGCTCCGGACAGTGTGAAGACCAAAGGGCTGAGCCGCGGGTTCAGCATCGCGCTGATGTACGACCTGCCTATAACCAAAGAACATCTCAGCGTGGCGCTCGGGCTTGGCTTCAGCTCCAGCAGTATTTTCCTGGACGACCAGTATATCGATATGTCCAACGGCCAGTCCAACGCGGTACGTTTCATCAATTCCGCCGATAAATACAAAAAGTATAAAGTGGCCACCAACTACCTTGAGATTCCCCTGGAACTCCGCTACCGCGCTGTTTCAGACAATGCCAATAAGGGTTTCAAAGCCTCTATCGGCGCCAAGGTGGGTATGCTCGTGAACGCACATACGAAAGGGAAGAATACACTGGGCGGCGAAAAGAATATCATCAAGGAACAGAACAGGCGTTTTTTCAACCCCTGGCGTTTTGCCGGCACGGCGCGCATAGGGTACGGGAACTTCGCCCTTTTCGGCACCGTGAACCTGAACCCCCTGTTCAAGGACAACACGAACCTGGACATCCGTCCTTACTCTATCGGTTTAGCCCTCAGCGGTTTATAATACACGAAGTTTTAACAGAAAGGCCGTCCCGGATCAATTCCGGGACGGCCTTTTTATGTGCTGAGGGCGCTGCCGTAGTAAGCTGTTGCCGTTATTTCCCTTTAAATTCAGGTTTTCTCTTTTCAAGGAAAGCCTGAACCCCTTCCGCATTATCTTCTGTATTTCCTGCAATTTCCTGGCAATAAGCCTCGTAGTCCAGCACAGCGTCCAGCTCTTCTGTCATGCCTTTGGTGAGCATTTTTTTCATCAGGGCAATAGCTTTCGTAGGGGCGTTGGCGTAAAATTCAGCCTCTGCCTGCACCGCAGCGTCCAGCTCTTCGGGTTTTACCACTTTATTCACCAGGCCCATCTGCAAAGCCTCTGCGGCAGTGAGTTTCGTGGCTTTGGTAGCCAGTTCGAAGGCGCGGTGGTAACCTACGGTGCGCGGCAGGAAGTAAGAAGAGCCGGAATCGAGCACAAGCGCGATGTTGATGAATATTTCGATCATGCTGGCCTGTTCGGATGCGATGATCACATCGCAGGCCAGGGCCAGGGAGCAGCCGGCGCCTGCCGCCACCCCGTTCAGCTTGCAGATCACGGGTTTGGGCATGTTGCGGATAGCCCGGATGATAGGATTGTACCTTTTATGGAGCGATTCGCCCAGGTTCCTTTTGCCGGTGGATTCCAGGGAGGCCTTCAGGTCCTGCCCGCTGCTGAAAGCCTTGCCCGCGCCGGTAAGCACAATGGCGCGCACGGAGGCGTCCTTTTCGGTTTGTTTCAGCGCGTCCTGCAGCTCGTAGCTGAGCGCATCGTTGAAGGCATTGTAAACGTCGGGCCGGTTGAGTGTAATGGTGGCGGTATTGTTTTGGACGTCGAGGTTAAGCGTGGAATACATGGTATGGTTTTAAAAAGGGATGCAGCCGGGAAGCCGCATCCCGTAAGGATTATAAAGTTTCTTTCAGCCAGCCGAAGAACTCGCGCTGCCAGGCGATGGCGTTCTGCGCGCCCAGCACCCAGTGGTTCTCTTCGGGGAAATATACCAGCTTGCTCTTCAGCCCTTTCAGCTGTGCGGCCTGGTAGGCCTGCAGCCCCTGCTCGATGCCCACACGGAAGTCTATGCCGCCCTGCACGATCATGATCGGCGCGTTCCAGTTATTGACGAAGTTGCTGGGATTGTACTGGTCGTACGATTTCGCGTCATCCTTGTTGAAATATGCGCCAATGTCCCAGTTGGCGAACCACAGCTCTTCGGTGGTGCCGTACCAGCTGCGCAGGTCAAACAGGCCGTCGTGGGCAATGAAGGTCTTGAAACGTTTTTTATGAACGCCGGCCAGCATGAACACGGAATAACCGCCGTAGCTCGCGCCCACAGCGCCCAGGCGGGCTTTGTCCACATAGGGTTCTTTACTGATGTCGTCTATGGCGGAGAGATAATCCCGGATGGGCTGGCCGCCCCAGTCTTTGCTGATATCCGCATTCCATTTCACGCCGTGGCCGGGCATGCCGCGGCGGTTGGGCGCAATCACGATATAGCCCTGCGCCGCCATCAGCTGGAAGTTCCAGCGGTAGGAATAGAACTGGCTGAGCGCGGATTGCGGGCCGCCCTGGCAATACAGCAGGGTGGGATATTTTTTGGATGCGTCGAAGTCCGGCGGATAGATCACCCAGGCCAGCATCTGCTGCCCGTCTGTGGTTTTGATCCAGCGTTCTTCCACTTTGCTCTTTTGCAGGTTGCTGTAGATGTCGTTGTTCACGTCGGAAAGCTGTTTCACGGCGCCGGTTTTCAGGTCCACGGTATACAGCTCTGCCGCGCGGTTCATATCCGTGCGGGTCACTACCATCCTGTTGCCGTGCTGGCCTACGAAGCCGTTCAGGTCGTGCTGGCCTTTGGTAAGCTGGCGGATGTTGCCTGCGGATACTTCAAATAATTGCTCGGTGCCTTTGGTAACGGCCAGGAAAAAGATCCTGCCGTCGTTTTTGCTGAAGCAGGCCGCGGAAACGGTGCCGTCCCACTTTGCAGTTAGATTGCTGCGTTTGCCCGTAGCCAGATCATATTCAATGATGTCGTTCTTATCCGCCTCAAACCCGTCGCGCTCCATGCTGAGCCAGAGCATACGCTTGCCGTCCGCGCTGAAGGCGGGCGCCACATCGTAGCCCATCATGCCTTCGGAAAGATTTTCCGTGTTGCCGGTGGCGAGGGTATAGCGGTAAATGTCGGTATTGGTGCTGACGGCGTATTCCTTACCGTGCTTCTTTTTGCAGACGTAGATGATCTGCTTGCCGTCCGGGCTCCAGGTAAAGTCTTCCCCGCCGCCGAAGGGCATCTGCGGGCAGTCGAACTTTTCATCTTTCATGATGTCTACCGGTGTGCCCACCTTGCCGGTGGCGGCATCCCAGGTGGCGTAGAACACGTGGTTGTAATTGCCGTCTTCCCAGGTATCCCAATGGCGGTAGTTCAGGCTCGTGTAAACCTGCACGTTCGATTTGGGAAGATCGGGGTAGAGGTCTGTTCCGCTTATCTTTTCGAGCTTCACTTCTTTGGAGAAAAGGATATGCGCGCCGTCCGGGGAAATGCGCACATTCTGCATGCCTCCTTCTATTTCGGTGCGCTGTACGGCGTTTGCGCCGTCTTTGTCCATTTCCCACAATTGCCCTTTATAGCTGTATACAATACGGCCATTGGGCAGCAGCTTCACTATGGATTCCCCTCCGGGCGAGGTGGTGAGCTGTTTGGCGGCGCCGCCGCCGGCCGGGATGGCCCAGAGGTTGCGCTCGCTTTTGTTTTCCTGCAGGTTGTAGCGGGAAACGCCGAATATGACCGTTCCGTCGTCCGTAACTGTTTCCCCGCTTACCCTGCCTAATTGCCAGAGCAGCTCAGGGGTCATCTTTTGTTGTGCCATGCTTTGCTGAATGAATAAAATACCTGCTAACAGGAATGTTTTACGCATTGGTGTAGATTTTGTTGTGGTGAGGCATAAATGTAGGAAAATTTAGTCTCATGCCTCACGCGGCGGTAATTCATTAACTTTGCAAAAATTCTGAATATACTTTGATAGAAAAAAACCAGGTAGTAGCCGAAGACGAACGCGCAGTTCTGATAGGCCTGATACATAAGGAACAAACGGAAGCCCAGGTGCATGAATACCTGGATGAGCTGGCCTTTCTGGCGGAAACAGCAGGCGCGCAGGCCGTGAAACGGTTCACCCAGCGGCTGCCGCATCCGGACAGGGCTACGTTCATCGGCAAAGGCAAGCTGGAGGAAGTACGGCAATATGTGGTGGGGAAAGACGTCAGCCTCGTTATTTTCGACGATGAGCTTACCGGCTCCCAGATCTCCAACATCCAGAAAGAGCTCAAAATAAAGGTCATAGACCGCAGCGACCTCATTCTCGACATCTTCGCGCGCCGCGCCCGTACCGCACAGGCCAAAGTGCAGGTGGAACTGGCGCAGTACCAATACATCCTGCCGCGCCTCCGCGGCATGTGGACGCACCTCGAACGCCAGAAAGGCGGTATCGGTATGAGAGGCCCCGGTGAAACGGAAATTGAAACGGACCGCCGTATCGTGAAAGATAAGATCTCCCTGCTCCGCAAGCGGCTGGGTGAGATTGACAAGCAGTCCCTCACCCAGCGGAAAGACCGCGGGGAGTACATCCGCGTGGCCCTGGTAGGCTACACGAACGTGGGGAAAAGCACCATCATGAACCTGCTGAGCAAAAGCGAAGTGTTTGCAGAGAACAAGCTCTTCGCCACGCTGGATACCACCACCCGCAAGGTCGTGTTCGAGCAAACGCCGTTCCTGCTGAGCGATACGGTGGGTTTCATCCGCAAGCTGCCGCACCACCTGGTGGAAAGCTTCAAATCCACGCTGGACGAAGTGCGGGAGAGCGACATCCTCATGCACGTGGTGGATATCAGCCATCCCAAATACGAAGACCAGATCGAAGTGGTGAACCGCACGCTGACCGAGCTGAAATCGATGGATAAGCCTACCATCCTCATCTTCAACAAAATGGACCTCTACGAAAAGCAGACCTTCGATGAATGGCTGACCGAGGATGTGAAAAACGATATCCTCCACCAGCTGAAAGAAAGCTGGCAGCACCGTTCCAACGGCAACTGCGTGTTCATTTCGGCAACCGAGCGGACGAATATCGAAGAGCTGCGGAAAACCATACTGGACAAGGTAATACAGTTGTACCGGGAGCGTTATCCCTACAAATCGGAATATTTCTTTTAAATGGCCAAGCAATACAACTGGCACCGCTTTGCCGGTGCGGGCGATCCTGTGGCGGGTGAAGCGGTAATTACCGTGCAGGAAGTGGACGGCAAAAAGATCTGCTTCACCCGCTTCCAGGGCGAGTTATATGCCTTTGCCTATAAATGCCCGCATGCGGGCGGCATTATGGCAGACGGGTTCATAGACGAGCGCGGCAACGTGGTTTGCCCGCTGCACCGGTATAAATTCAGCATCCGCAATGGCTACAACAGCAGCGGCGAAGGCTTTTACCTGAAAACGTACCCGCTGGAGCAACGGGAAGACGGCCAGTACCTTGGCCTTGAAAAGAGCTGGCTGAGCTGGTAACAAAAAGGGCCGCCCCCACCGGAGCGGCCCGTGTTGGTGGAAAAGTCCACCGACAGGTTATTGACCAAAACTGATCTTGATCGCATCAGCACTGTTGGGCACCACCAACTTCAGCACCTCGCAACTCACCACCGGGTTGGATTCCCCCTGCGGATCGAAGCGGGATACAGGTTGAATGAAAGCTACCGTACCTTTCTCCACATTCACTGGTTTTCCGCCTGTTGAAATATTTTCCCCGCTGCCGAACCCATGCAGGATCAGCTGTATATTTTTAAACTTCGACGCCAGCTTCCCGCTCGCTTTTTCCAGCAGCAGCGCGCCTTCTGCGGGGCGGTAGGAAATGTTGCGCTGGAAATATCCTTCTTTCTCATAACTGAAAGTTTCCCCATCGTCTTCATAATACCTGAAATCGTTGTTGACGGTTCCCTTGTATACATGCAGGAATAGCGTGTCTGTTGGTTTTTGCTGCGTGGTTTGTATGAGCGACTGCATGGGAATGATGCTGCTTTCTTTGACGTAAACAGGCAGCGTGTGCATGCCCAGCGTGAGCATCTTTTCCTGCCCGCCGGATTCTTTTGCATCGCTGTACAGGTTGTACCAGCTGCCTTTCGGGAAGTACACAGGCGCATATGCCTGCCTGCTTTCAAACGGCGCAATGAGGAAGGCGGGCCCAAACTGGTATTCATTTTGGAAACGCGTATCGTACACCAGCGGGTCGTGCGTATCCGTGAGCGCCAGCGTGCGCATCAGCGGCAGGCCCGTTTGCGTGGCGTTGTAGAAGCAGGAATAGATGTAAGGCAGCAGCTTATAACGAAGGTTGATATAGTTGCGGGAGATCTCCAGCACTTCTTCGCCAAAGGCCCAGGGCTCGGCGGACTTGGTGTTGATGCCCGTATGGCTCCTGCAGTACGGCGTGAAGGCGCCGATCTGTATCCACCGGGCGTACAGCGCGGGGCCGCCATTGCCGGTGAACCCGCCGATGTCCATACCTGTAAAAGCAACGCCGCTGAGGCCGAGGCTGTTCATGAGGCGAACGCCCAGCAGCATGTGATCGTCTTCCGCGCGGTTGTCTCCCGTCCAGATGGCGGAATAGCGCTGCAGGCCTGCATAGCCTGCGCGGGTGAGGATGAAGGGCCGCTGGTTGGGAACCGCTTCCCTGGCGCCTTCGTAGCTGGCGCGCACCATGGCAAGACCATACACGTTGTGTGCCTGCTGATGGGTAACGGGGTTGCCTTCGAAATCGAAGATCACATTGTCCGGCATGCGCTGGCCCCAGGTGGCTATTTCGTTCATGTCGTTCCAGAGGCCTGAAACGCCGGCGCCGGTGTAGGTTTTCACCTGCTGTTTCCACCAGGTTCTGCCTTTGGCACTGGTGAAGTCGGGGAAGTGGCACCAGCCGGGCCATACCTGGCCGGTGTAATTCTGCCCGTCGCTGTATTTGATGAAGATATCGTCCTTAAGGCCGCTTTCGTAAGCGTGGTAACCTTTTTCCACTTTAATGCCCGGGTCCACGATCACGGTGGTTCTGAAGCCGAGCTTTTGCAGCTGCGCATTCATGCCCGCGGGATCGGGAAAGCGCTGTTTGTTCCAGGTGAAGAGCTTGTAAGCGTCCATATAATGGATGTCCAGCGTAATACCGTCTGCCGGTACCTGCTTTTCACGCAGCGTTTGCGCAATGCGCAGTACTTCCGCCTCAGGATAATAGCTGTAGCGGTTTTGCTGGTAGCCCAGGCTCCAGAGCGGCGGCATCTTCATGCGGCCGGTGAGCTGCGTGTATGCTGAAACAATGCCTGCAACCTGTGGGTGATAAATGAAATAATAATTCATTTCCCCGCCGTTTGCGGTAAAGGATGAAAAGCGGTTGTTGCTCGCGCCGAAATTAAAATCGCTGCGGTGGGTGTTGTCAAAAAATATCCCGTAGCTAAGGCCGTGATGCACGCCGATGTAGAAAGGAATGGTGGAATAGATCGGGTCCTGGGTAACGGTATAACCGTATGCATCGGTGTTCCAGTTGGTGTAGGAGCTGCCTCTGCGGTCCAGGTTGCCGGTTTTTTCGCCGAGGCCGATGAACCGTTCTCCTTCCTGCATGGTCTTGTACGTGGTCACTTCTTCGCCGATCCAGCTGGTGCCCAGCCCCGGCTCATCCGCATTGATCACTTCGCCGGTTTTGGTATAAAAAGTAATAGAAAAAGGATCTTTGCCGATGCGCGCCACCAGCGAATCTGTTTCTATCCGCACTTCTTCCCCGTTCTGCGTTACCTGCGGCGAAAATGCCTGCGGCTGCGCGATAACGGCGTAAGAGAAATCTTTTGCCAGCGGTTGTTTGTCCATCCTCACGCGGATCACGGAGGGGCTGTATGCTGTTACCAGGGCATGGCCGTTTTGCGTGGTGATGCTTACCTCCTGGCCTTTGATGCTCACAGCGGTCACCTTCCCGGGCGTTTTCACCGGCTGCGCCGCCAATGCCATGGGCAGCAGCAGGCAGCAGTATAAGATTATTTTTCCTGTCATCTCTGTTAGGTTTTTGCAAAAAAGAATCCGGCAAGGGGCGTATAGCGCCCCTTGCTGGGATGTTTTCCTGAGCATTCAGGAATTAGTACCCGGGATTCTGTTTGAGGTTGGGGTTAACAGCCAGATCGCTTACGGGTATCGGGAACAACAGGTTCCTGGGATTGTCGGCAGGCTTCAGCTGCCAGGGCAGCAGGTATTTGTTGAACCTGATCAGGTCCTGGCGGCGCCAGCCTTCCCAGTAGAGCTCGCGGCCGCGTTCGTCCAGCAGCACGTCCAGCGTGAGGGCAACGAGCGCTGAGGCTTTGCGTTTCAGGCGCAGCTGGTTCACAACGATGAGCGCTGCGGGTGCATTGCCGGAGCGGAGCAGGGCTTCAGCCTTCATGAGCATTACGTCCCCCAGGCGGAAGAATACCCAGTCATTGCTGCCGTTGTTGCCGTTGGAGCCGCCGTCTGTAACCATGTCCGGCGGGTATTTCACTACGCGGATGCCTTTGATCTCAAGGTCGTTGCCGCTTTCCTGCAGGGCCAGCTCGCGGGTGAAGGCGAGCATATTGCCTTTGCGGTCTTTCAGCGCGGTACCGTTCTTGTCAAATTGTTGACCTACGAGGAAACCTACATGGAGCCCCGTGAGCGGCGTTACGCTGGGGTAAGCGCCACCGCGGCGCGTGTCTGCCGCTTCAAATTTGTCGTAAAAGGCGGAAACAGTAGCAAAGCCGTTCCAGCCGCCCGGCGTTTGATGATAATGCAAGGTGGGCGCCCAATGGCAAAAAGCGGCGTTACCCGGCCGCACGGTGCTGAGGCCGGGTCCGTTCTGCTGGGTGAAGATATTCTCCGTTCCGATCACGTCGTTGTTATAAGCCAGGTTGTCGAAGTAATTATTGGCGAGCGTGTAGCGCCCGGAGTTGATCACCTGGTCTGCCAGGGTGATGGCCTGCGTCATATCCGCCGCGTCGAACGTGGGCTGGGCGGGATTCAGGAACGCGCCTTTGTTCAGGTAGGTTTTGATCAGCAGCGTACGGGCCGCGTCTTTATTGGCTACATAAGCGCGCACGGTGTTGGAGCGTTCAGGCAGGTCGGGGATAATGGCCGTAAGCTCCGAAATGATAAATTCCACGGCTTCTGTGCCTGTCATCACCTTGGGCGCCTTGCGAAGGTCTTCGCCCGGCTCGCGGAAAGGCACCTGGCCAAATGCGTCCAGCACGGAGAAAATAGACAGGGCGCGGAGAAAACGCGCTTCGGCCGCCTGCTGTTTGGAAGGCCGGAAGTTCAGCACGTTGGTGGCGGAATATTGCAGCAGCAGCAGGTTGGTGAAAGTTGAACCGATGATGGGATGTTCCGCGGTCCAGGTATGGGTCTTGAGGGAACGCCACTGGCCGTTGTCGTCCCAGTCGCCGCCGCGCGTGGGAGCCACTGCTTCGTCAGACGGCATCTCCTGCAGGGCCCAGAGATTGCTCTGGTCCTGGTAGGGTAGCTGCAGCCCGTCGTACGCGGTTTTGAGCAATGAGGCTACCTGTATCACGGAATCGGCCTGGCTTCTTTCGAGGGTGGAACCCAGCTGTTCATCGAGCTTGGTGCAGCTGGCCAGTGTGAGGCCGGCAAGCGCAAGCGTGGATAGTTTTTTATGGAAATTCATGATAGTAGTTTTTGAGTGAATAATGGATCAGAGTGAAACGCTTACGCCGAGGATGATGTTCCTTGCCGTTGGGTAGGGCGAATATTCGATACCGAACGAGTTCACGCCGTTGATGCTTTTATCCGTATTCACTTCCGGGTCGAAGCCGCTGTAGTTGGTGAACACTAAAAGGTTCTGCCCGGTGAGGGAGATGTTTACGTTCTTAAATACTTTGCCGATGTTGCCGAGACTGTAGCTGATGGTGGCATTCGTCAGTTTCACGAAATCACCTTTTTCGAGATAACGGGATGATGTGGTGATCGGGTTCGCGAGGTTTTCGTTGTTGCCCATCAGGCTGCGCGCGATGTTGCGGGAAGAAAGGTTGTTCACCGGCAACACGGTGTTAGCGGTGTTGTTATAGATGTCCTGCCCGAATGCGCCGTTGAAGTTGACGGCCACGTACCATTTTTTGTAAGAGAGGTCTGTGCTAATGCCCAGCAGCTGCTTGGGATTGGGATCGCCCATGTAATACATGGTGTTCCCGTTATCCGCATACATGGCCAGGCCGTCTTTATCCAGGCCTTCGTATTTGCGCACGTAGAACACGTTCAGCGGCTGGCCGTTGGCGAAACGCTGTACCGTAGCGCCGGATACGCCCTGGCCGCTGATGGCGCCGGTGAGCACGTCGGGACCGGTGTAGTTCTGCAATTCGTTGCTGATGAAAGTGGCGTTCACGCCAAGGCCCCAGGTAAGGTCCTTGTTGCGGATAATGTCTCCGCGCAGGGCCACTTCCACGCCTTTATTGGTGATATCTCCCGGCATATTGATCCAGAGGTTGGATGCGGGGCCGGGCACGATGGCGGTGTAGTTGAAGAGCAGGTCCGTCGTTTTTTTATGGAAATAATCCACGCTGCCCGTGATCCGGTTGTCCAGGATGGCAAAATCAACACCGGCGTTCAGCTGGTTGGACTTTTCCCATTTCAGGTCCGGGTTGGCCACGTTCAGCTGGGATGCGCCGCCAGCGCCGGCCAGCGCATATTGTTCCTGTGCAGCGCCTGCGGGGAATTCCTGGTTGCCGGTAATGCCCCATCCAACGCGCAGGGCGAGGTTCTGGAAGAAGGTGCCGCCTTTCATGAATTCTTCGCTGCTGATGTTCCATTTAGCCGCGAAAGAAGGGAAATAGCCGTAACGGTTGTTCGTCCCGAATTTGTTGGACCCGTCTGCCCGCATGGTGGCGGTAAGCAGGTACTTGTCGCGCAGGTTGGCCGTTACCCTTCCGAAGATGGATTGCAGCTCAGACTGCGGGTTCACGAAGGAGGAAATGAAAGTATTGGTCTGCTGGGCGTTCTGGAGGATGCTGGTGTATGGCAACGCGTCCGTGGTGAAACCGAGCGCGCCAACGTCCACACCTTTGTACACGAAATCCTGGTATTCGTAACCTACCATCGCATTCAGGTTGAAGGCGGTGGAGATCTGTTTGTTGTAGCTCAGGGTGTGGGTGAACAGCTTGGTGGTCAGCTCGGCGTTGCCGTAGTAAGCCTGGCCTAAGCCTTCCACTTCCGGCAGGGTGATGTAGCTTTTCAGCTCGGTGCGGCGGATGCCTGTTTGCCGGTTGATGGAGAACAGGAACCGGTATTCCAGGTCGTCGGTGATCTTGAAATACGGGCTGATGCTGCCGAGGATGTAGGAGATGTTGGCCTGGTCGTTCCAGGCTTCAGACATGGCGAGCGGGTTCACCGCCGCATTGCCGCTCAGCTGGTTCAGCGAGCCGTCCGCATTGTGCAGGGGCACCGTGGGGTTCCACTGAAGGGCCTGGCCGATAAGGCTGCCGCGATAGCCGGCGTTGTTGGTGACGGGCGCCATTTGTTCAATGGTCTGGGCGGCCATCAGGTTAAAGTCGAGACCGAGCTTTTTACTTTCCAGGAATTTGAACTGCCCGGAAAGGTTGCCGGTATATTTTTTCAGGCCTGATTTACGGATGATGCCTTCCTGGTTCATGAGGCCGAACGAAGCGCGGTAGCGGGCGTTTTCGGAACCGCCGCTGATGCCCAGGTTGAAGTTCTGGGTGATGCCGGTGCGGGTGATGGCTTTCATGGCGTCCTCATCGCCGCCGCCATCGCCGCTGGTGAATTTATAGGAATCGAGCACGGTGCGGAATTCGCTGGCGTTCAGCACTTTCAGTTTTTTCATGATGGTGGATGCGCCCACGGAGTAGTTGAAGTCGAGCTTGGCAGGACCTTCCGTTCCTCTTTTGGTGGTAATGATGATCACGCCGTTGGAGCCGCGGGAACCGTAGATGGCTGTGGCGGAGGCGTCTTTCAGCACGTCCATGGAAGCGATGTCGAAGGCGTTCACGAAGTTGAGCGGGTTAGCGTCCGGCGTGGCGCCAAGGCCGTTCGCATTGATGGCGGGGCGTGCCACACGGCCGTCAAGCGGTACCCCGTCTATCACGTAGAGCGGCTGGTTGCCGGAGCGTACAGACGATACCCCGCGGATGCGCACCGTAGTGGCTGCGCCGGGCGCGCCGCTGGTGTTCACCACCATGAGGCCGGCCACTTTGCCCTGGATGAGCTGGTCGGGCGCGTTGGTAATGCCTTTGTTGAAATCTTTGGCTTTGAGGGAGGCCACAGAGCCGGTAAGGTCTTTTTTACGGGCGGTGCCGTAACCTACCACCACCACATCGGTGAGCGTGGTGTTTTCGGTTTGCAGCACCACGTTTACCTGTGAGGTATTGGCAATGCTCACTTCCTGCTGGGTGTAGCCGATAAAGCTCACTAACAAAGTAGTGGCCGAGGCAGGAACATTGAGTTTAAAATGGCCGTTCTGGTCCGTAACGGTACCGGTGGTAGTTCCCTTCACCTGGACGCTGGCGCCGATGATAACTTCGCCTCTGTCGTCTGTGATCTTTCCGGAAACTGGTTTTGTCTGGGCCAGGACTGCTGCCGCCAGGAATAATAGCGGACAGAAAAGCAGCGCTTTTAGTAGTCGCGTTTTGGTCATAACGTAGTATTTAGAGATTTTTTAGGATAAGTACAGTGGGTGGAGTACTGTACGTGGAACTAGTTTTGGTTGAACAGTATCAAAGTAAACGGGTATAACAGTGGCGGCAAATTAGTATGGGCTGATTATAGAAATTATCAAGTTAATTTGCCTTTGCGCTCGACTTAAACTATTGGAAAATAAGGAGTTGTATTTATATATAAATATTCGTAATATTGGTGGTTTTATATCTTAATTTGCATGATCCGGTCTTCAAATTCGTCGTTTGGAACGGTTGATTTGTTCTTGATCCTGGTTTTATACGCGTAAATGGTGTTCACTGAGTATTCGAGGATGCGGGCTATTTTTTCGTTTTCGCTGATGCCGATGCGGATGAGGGCGTAGATGCGGAGGTCTGTATTGAGGAGTTCGTTCTCTTTGAGGCGAACCTGGTCTTCTTCTTTAAAGAAGGAATTGAATTCCGTGACGAAGTTGGGGAAGATGCGGAGGAAGATGCGGTCGAAGTTGTGGAAGAGTTCTTCCCTTTCCTGTTTGATATTAATATTATTGACGATGTAGCGGATCTCGGCGTATTTGTGGTCCGTAAGCCGGCTGTCCACCTGGTTTTTCAGTTTTTCGATCTTGTCTATGAACGCGGAGGCGATATGGAAGCAGTAGCCGATGTATTCTTCTTTTATCTTATTGGATTCCAGCAGTTTGTCGTTGATCTCCTGCTGGCGGAGGTGGGCTTTGGTGATGATGTTCTGCGCGGTTTTGAGTTTGCGGAACTGTTTGAAGATGATGAACGACAGTACGATAGAGGCCAGCAGCAGGAAGGTGGCGATACCGAGGTAAACGAAGAGCCGGTTTTTCTGGCTTTCCACGGTATTGAACCTTTCCCCTTCGATAATGGGGAGAATGGCGCTCACCTGCACTTTGCGCTGCCGGGCGCCGTAGAAGGTAGCGTCTTCGATGGCGCGTTCAATATAATGGGAGGCATGTTTCACGTCGCCCGTCTGGAACAGGATGGAGGCCAGGTTAAAAGCCGCGGTGGTTTCCTTGATGGAGCCGCGAATGTCTGCCGTGGCGGATTCTGCCAGCAGTTCGATCGCCTTGTCGTATTCCTTTAAAGCCACACATATGGAGCCGAGGTTAGCTTTGATCATGGCCTGCTGGTGGTAAGTAAGGTCCAGGGCGAGGGAGCGGTTGAGGTAATATTGGGCGGAGTCCATCTGCCCCATTTTAAAGAACTTGTATCCCAGGCAGCTGAGCCGTTCGAAGTGGTTTTCCGGGTACATGGCGGCGGCGGAGTCCGTATAGCGGTTGGCTTCCCGGAGGTATTGGGGGGAATAGTGGCGGTCGTTCACATAATCGGCCAGGTCGTAATAATACCGGCGCATCAGCACATAATATTCGGCCCTCATGGAATCGGGCAGGTGCATCACGCGGAGGGTGTCCATCACAGCGGCTGTTTCGCGGAACATGCCCGAGGAGAGAAGGATGAAGCCCAGCTTGATGTTGGCGTATGCGATGCGGTCGGGGTCCTGCATTTTACCGGCGAGGGAGCCGAGGAGCAGGGCGTATGAGAAGGCGGAATCGTAGTTGAAAGCTTTGTAGGCATCGTAGAGCCGGAGGCAGGCGGTGTATTTTTGTTCCGGGAGGCGTGCGTTATGGAAGGCTGTTTTGAGCGAGTTCAGCTGGGCATATTTTTGCGCATCGAATTCCGACGTTTTTTCGATCAGGATATTGAGTTGATGCAGCAGGCTGTCTTTACCGTGCAAGGCGTGCGCCCTGGCGTTTAAAAGCAGTAGCAGGGTGAACAGGATCCACTTCATATTAATTCTGGCTGCTATAAAGATATCAGAAATAGGGGTGTTTAGAAAAAAAGTTGAAATAGATTTTGCAGAAATGAAATTTTGTCTATTTTTGCAATCCCAATTTGCGATTGAAATTCAATGGTGAAGCGGGAAAATTCCTCCTTAGCTCAGTTGGTTAGAGCATCTGACTGTTAATCAGAGGGTCGTTGGTTCAAGTCCAACAGGGGGAGCGACCAAGGGTTTCAGAAATGAAACCCTTTTTTTATTTCTGCTGTAAATGCTACCGGATGATACCCGGCGCAAAATTAAAAATATCACTACGGGAGTTGTCATTTATTCAATCATGCAATACCTGGTTAGATAACTGCTCAGAGGAGAACAAATAATCATCATCCGGAAGGTCGCTTAGGCGACCTTTTCGTTTTTTGGCAGTGAAGCAAAATAAAATTTGTGCAGCTGATCGGCTTCGCATATATTTGCAGCCGAACGGCTTCATAATTATAACTCATGAGACGCGATATTTTTCAAGCAATTGCAGACCCCACCCGGCGAGCGATCCTCGTGCTGGTGGCAGCACAGGCAATGACTCCCAATGCCATTGCGGAGCATTTTGAGATCAGAAGGCAATCAATATCCAAACACCTGCGCATCCTATCCGAATGCGACCTCCTGGTTCCAAGGCAGGAAGGAAGGGAGATCTTCTATGAACTGAAAATCGATAAAATGAAAGAGATCGATACCTGGCTTGACCAGTTCCGGAAGATTATGGAAGAAAGTTTCAAACGACTCGATGAAGTATTGTACACTTTAAAAAACAAGAAAAAATGAACTTACTATTTGATTTTACCGTTGACAAAGCGGCGAAAACGGTATTCATAACGAGGGAATTTGATGCTGACCTGTCGCTGGTATGGGATGCATTTACCAAAGCAGAGATCCTTGACCAATGGGTAGCCCCTAAACCCTGGACAGCAAAAACAAAATTTATGGACTTCAAGGTGGGCGGACGAAGATTTTATGCGATGGTAAGCCCCGAAGGACAAGAGCGTTGGGCAATTCAGAGATACACATCAATTAGCCCAAAAACCAATTTCAAAATGTTTAATGCTTTTGCGGACAAAGATGAAAACCCTGAATTACCGGGTTCTGATTGGGATTACACTTTTAGCGAACAGAACGGAAAGACAACAGTGCGTATTACTATTTATAATGAATCTCTTGCCCGTATGGAGAAGATGATTGAAATGGGCTTCACAGAAGGATTTAAAATGTCAATGAATAATCTGGAAAACCTGTTGACGACTTTATCGCAAAAATGATTTTCGTTTTCAAAACGGCAGTCAAAACAAATAAGGAAGTACGAATTTAACAACCTAAAAAATAAAGATTATGCCACATATCAATCCTCATGTTAATTTCAACGGAAATGCAGAAGAAGCATTTACCTTTTACAAGTCAGTATTTGGCGGAGAGTTTGCAAAGATTATCCGTTTCAAAGACCTTGCAGGTCCTGAATTCCCGATAGCAGAAAAAGAAGAAAATAAAATTATGCATATTGCTTTACCTATCGGTAAAAGTAACATGTTGAGGGCAAATGATGTTCCGGAAATTATGGGAAAAACAAACGAAAATGAGAACAGAAGTAAAATTGTAATAAGTGCGGAAAGTAAAGAAGAAGCAGACAAATTATTTAATGGGCTTTCAGTGGGAGGGCAAATAGAAGGACCCATTGGCGATAGTCCCTGGGGTTCATATTTTGGTTGTTTCAGAGACAAATACGGTATTGAATGGATTGTGGAATTTGACCCGGAATATAAAGGATAATTGCAAACAAAACAGCATAAAAAGAGAGATGCTTTAAGCACCTCTCTTTTATTTTTTTTACCCGCTTATCCCCAGTTGCATAGCCACTTCAACAGGAGAAAAATTGCCTGTTTCGTTTTCCTGCATAAGGTCACTTTTAAGCAATAACGGAGGCTGCGCCAAAAATCGTGGTTCTTTTCCTCTGTGGGGTTGTGCTGCATGTATTAAAAAAGGATGGCACAGGTATACGGTACCGGCCTTGCCTGTAGCCGTTATTTCCGCTCTTTCCGGCAATGAGGGAAATTGTGCAGCCATCTCCAGAAGTGATAAGCCTTGCTCTCCATGAGGTTTTAATAACCGCGCAATATCCAGGTGTGAGCCCACCTTAATTTTTGTAGGCGCATCTTTTTCTCCGATATCCGAATAAAGGAATAACATCAACAATCCCCTGTTCTTCGAGCGCCAGTTTGCACGCCACTCCAAAAAATTCGTTGGATGATCGCCAAAACTGACATCAACATGCCAGCCTGTATCGCCTGGATCTTCCGCTGATGGAAAACGAACCGGGAAAGTGCCCATGGCCATACAGGGTATCCATTTACCTTTTCCCACCAATTGATCGAAGGCAGCATGCAATATTGATGTATTGGCCGATTGCACAAACGGCTGCTGCGAATACATCCCTAAACGGATAACGGGTTTTGTCCAGGTAGACGGATCGCCAGGGTCGGCATCCATATCTTTCCACAAAATATTTCGGACCTCGGCGGCGACCTCCGCGGGAAACGCATTGTCGATGCGAATGAAACCTTCTTCAATAAACTGTTTTATCTGAATTGAATTCAATACTTCTTCCATAAAGATGATATGAGGATGAATAATAGCAATAGCAATGCCTGTGATAGCTATCACACGTAAAAATGTAGAAGGAGAAGTATTAAAGTGTTGGAGACATCCTCATGGCTGCAAAATTAGTGAAATATTTAATTCGCCAAAAAAATCCTGGCGCCGGGTCCTTATTCCTCCCTGCCATAAATAATACAGAAAAAACCACGAAAACGTAATCAACCTCACCTCTCCCGCAACCGGTTAAATCCCTACCTTTAATCCATACAATAACCATCAAAAAACAGCGTATGAGCAAGATCACAGTAAAGGACGGGACAGAGATCTATTACAAGGACTGGGGAAAAGGACAGCCGATCGTTTTCCACCACGGATGGCCTTTATCGGGAGACGATTGGGACGCCCAGATGATGTTTTTCCTCAATAAAGGTTTCAGAGTGATCGCACATGACCGCAGGGGCCACGGAAGGTCGTCCCAGGCTGCCGACGGTCATGACATGGACACCTACGCGGCAGACGTTGCGGAACTTGCAAAGGCGCTTGATCTGAAAGACGCCATACACGTCGGCCATTCAACCGGCGGCGGCGAAGTGATCCGCTACGTGGCAAAACATGGAGCCGGCAGGGTAGCCAAAGCGGTGCTGATCAGCGCGGTTACGCCCATCATGGCGCAAACGGCGGGCAATCCCGAAGGCATCCCGATGTCCATATTTGACGAGATCCGCGAAGGTACCGCCTTCAACCGCCCGCAATATTTCCAGGATTTTACGATGCCGTTTTACGGCTACAACCGTGAAGGGGCGAAAATATCCCAGGGCATCAGGGACAACTGGTGGCGGCAGGGCATGATGGGCGCAGTAAAAGCTCATTATGACTGTATCAAGGCGTTCTCTGAAACGGATTTTACGGAAGACCTGAAAAGCGTGAATGTGCCGGTGCTGGTGATGCATGGCGAGGACGATCAGATCGTTCCGTTCCAGCTTACGGCTTTAAAGGCAGCAAAATTGCTGAAGAACGGGAAGCTGATCACGTATCCCGGTTTCCCGCACGGCATGCCCACTACTGAAGCGGCAACCATAAACGCCGATCTGCTGGAGTTTATTAAATCTTAATGAAATTAATAGCTGGAAAAAGGGGCTGTTTCCTGTGTTCGCAAATACAGGAGACAGCCTCTTCCTGCTTATTAAAAGGGAATAAAAAATGACATATATTTGAGGGACTACCCCACTTCATATTAGTTCTCCGTAAATACTAAAACCCCGGATATGAAAGCAATATTGTCAATCCCCACATGTACCATCCTGGCGTTAATCGCCACTTCGGGAACGCCGCTCACCGCTCAGGATAATAAGGATGAGCAAATGAAACAAAGAATTGAATTATCCAAAACAGGAGAAAACCATGCGCTGCTTTCAAACCTGGCGGGAAGCTGGAGTTTCAGCGGCAGTCATTTCCCGCCTAATGCAGAACCTGTAACATTCAAAGGCCTGGCAACAAGGAAACCTGTAATGGACGGCCGCTATTTTATTTTTGAAACAACCGGTGGAAAGCTGGTAATGCCCTGGTCCGATGGAAAAGAAGTAGCCTACCAGGATATGATAATAGAGGCGTACGATAATCAAAAAAAGAAATTTGTGAACGCGATGATCGCAAACCATTGGAACACGGGGATTGCCGTATCCGAAGGGGTGTACGACCCGGCAACCAGGACCATTACTTACGAAGCTGAGACCGGCGCCCGCCCCGGAATGAAAATGATCATACGCAGTCTAATGAAAATTACCGGCAATGACCAGTATACCGTCGAGATATATTCGGTGCTTGGTGATAAAATAATAAAAAGATCAGAAATTAATTACACCAGGGTTAAAGGTGAATAAGAAATCCCGATAGCAACTACCGCTGCAAAAAACTAATCCGCCTCCGCCTTACCGCCGCCCGGCCCGTTCTTCTTCATAAAGCTGCCCGGCGTCATGTTGAATTGTTTGAAGAAAATCCGGTTGAAGTGATTGGGTGAACTGAACCCCGTTATGTTGGATACCTCGAATATCCGGTATGTCCCCTCGGCCAGCAGTTCCGCCGCCTTCTTCAGCCTGGCCAGGTTGATCAGTTCATGGATGGTGAGATTGGAGATCGCTTTTATTTTCCGGTACAAGGTAGGGCGGCTCATGTTCAGCGTTTCGGCCAGGAATTCACCGTCCAGCTGCGGATTGTCCAGGTTCTGCACGATGATGTCATTCAGCTGTTCCAGGAAAAGTTCGTCGGCTTTGCCGTTGGCCATCGTTTTCATATGCACCAGCGGCGAATTGGCAAAATATTCCCTGATCATATTCCGGTTGGCGATCAGGTTCGCGATCTGCACTTTCAGGTGCCGGGGCGAGAAAGGTTTGTCGATATACGCATCCGCACCCAGTTCCAGCCCTTCGATCCGCGACATCAGCGTGTTCTTCGCGGTTAGCAGAATGACCGGGATATGGCAGTATTCAAGGTTCGACTTGATCTTTTTACAGAACTCAAACCCGTCCATCACCGGCATCATCACATCGCTGATCACCAGCTGTACGGAAGTAGTGGCCAGCATTTCCAGGGCCTGCGCGGCGTTCGTCGTGCGGATCACCTGGTATTCCTTTCCCAGGATCTCTTCCACGAGCTCAAGTATCTCTTTATTATCGTCTACTACCAGGAGTGTCGGTTGCATGTCTTACGTGGATTTTTTCTGTACGGAGCTGAGCTTGAATTCAATTTTCTGATGTATGGGCAGGGTGAGCGCAAATGTGTTCATCCCGCCATCTGCCTGCTGTAATTCCAGCATGCCGTTGTGCAGCTGGGTGAGCGCGCGGGCCAGCGGGAGACCCAGGCCGGACCCGGGCTGCGCGGTGGCGTCTATCCGGAAAAAGGGCTCGAAGATCTTTTCCCGCAGTGCCCAGGGGATCAACGCGCCGTCGTTGCTCACTTCTACGCGGAACGTACCTTGCTCTCCGGATGGAGGCAGCACCCGCACCAGCACTTTTTCCAAGGCATATTTCACAGCGTTGCCAACAAGGTTGCTCATGATCTTGTGGAACGCTTCGATGTCGATAAACGCATGGAAACTTTTCTCCGGCAGTTCAATATTGAACGACAGCGACCGTTGCTGCGCCGCGGATGCGAACGCCTGGAAATTCTCCCGCACCAGCTTGGGCAGATTCACCTTCACGAAGCTGAGCGAAAAACCCTGGTTCTCCGTTTTGCGGAAATCAAGCAGCTGGTCCGTCAATGCCACAAGCCGTTCGGTATTCCTTTCAATGTTCTTCAGGCTTTTTTTGATCCTCGGCTGCTCCCCAACTTCGTCCATCACCATTTCCAGCGGCGCTTTGATCAGCGTCAGCGGGGTGCGGATCTCGTGGGCCACATTGGTGAAGAATTCGATCTTCGCCTTGTAAACTTCTTTTTCCTTTTCCTGTTCGAACAGCGCCAGCCTGCGTTTGTGTTTTTCTTTCTGGCGGCGGTGGTAGGCGCTTACCAGCATGTAGATCAACCCAAGCGCGATCATTGTGTAAATAAAATATGCAAGCGGGCTAAGCCACCAGGGCGGAGAAATACGGATATGCAGCCGCGTTTCCATGTTCACCCAATCGTCGTCGTTACCGGCTGTTCTGATCCGGAACGTGTAATCGCCTGGCGAGAGATCGGTGAAATAGACCTTGCGGTTGGAGGGCAGGTACGTCCAGTCTTCATCCAGCCCGTCCAGCCGGTAAGCGTACTGCGTCATGTCCGCCGCGATGTACGTGAGCGCGGCAAAGCCGATCGCAAAAGATGACTGATCGTAAGCGAGCATGATCGTATCGGTGAAGGAAACCGCGCGCGGCATCGTGGAACGGCTGACCGGCAGCTCCTGGTTATTCACCTGGAAGCTGGTGATGTATACGGGCGGACTGGCCTTGTCCTGCGCCACCAGGTCAGGGTTAAAACTGATCAAACCCTTCACGCTGCCGAAATACAGGGCGCCGCTGGAATCCCGGAAACCTGAACTGTAATTAAACTGGTCGGTGAGCAGGCCGTGGGCTTTGGTATAAACTTTCCAGTTATTCTTTGCCGGATCGTAGCGCACTAGTCCCTGCGAAGTGCTGATCCAGAGCTGTTTGTTCTTATCTTCCAGCACCTTGTACACCATATTGCTCGGCAGGCCGGAACCGGTGTTGAAGCGGGTGAAGCTGCGCCGGTCCTTACCCAGTTTACACACGCCGCCCCCTTCAGTGGAGATCCAGAGGTTTCCGCCACTGTCCTGGAAAATACCGCATACGCTGTTGCTGCTCAGGCTGTGCTTGTTGCTGGCGTCATAACTGAAATTGCCCTTTTCCCCTGTTTTTGTATTGTAGAAATATAGTCCGTTGCCGATGGTGCCGGCCCAGATAACGCCTTCACTGTCCTCGAACAGGCAGAACACGTAACTGTTTTCCGGGAACCCGCCGGCCAGCTCAAAACGCCCGGTGCCGCGCTGGTATTGGAAAATGCCATGGCTCGTGCCGAACAACATTTCCCCGGCCCGCGTTCTGCAGGCGGAAATAATGAAGTTGGACAACAGCCCGTTGGCGGCCCTGTCTGCATTATAATGCCGCAGGCGTTTGCCGGTACGGAGGTCCAGCACATCGAGCCCCTGCTGGAAAGTGCCCACCCACAGCTCGTTGCCGTCGATCAGCAGGGCGTGTATATTCGTGGATGAAACCGTTGCGGGAGAGGTGAAACGTGTTACTTCGCCGGTGCGCATGTTAAGTTTGTTCAGGCCCGCGTCTTCAGTGCCAACCCAAAGGTTACCATTCCCGTCCGCACACAATTCCCTCACCGCGTTCCCGCTCAGGCTGCCCGGGCTGCTGTTGCGGAAGTATTTCGAAAAATAGCTGTGGCGGCTGTGATAATAATTCACTCCGCCGAAATAAGTGCCGCACCAGATGCCGCCTTCCGTATCCTTATGGAGCGCATAGGCCGCGTTGTCCGAAACCGAATAAGGATCGGAATCCTGCTGACGCATATTCACGGAGCGCCCCGTTTCCAGGTCGATGCTGTGAATGCCGGACTCCGAGGCTATCCAGTATTCGCCTGCCGAAAAAGCCAGGATGTCTCTCACATACACCGGCTTTTGCTGCGCAGGAAGTCCCAGCAGCGGGCGGTATGTGCCAGCGGATGGATCGTAGGCGGTAAGCCCGCGGATGGTGCCGATGAGGATCTGCCCGGAAGGTGTGCTGCAGATGCTGTTCACTTCGCCCGGCCTTTGCGCGCCGGTTTTGGAAGAAAGGTTCACGCAATGGAACGTGTCTTTTGCAGGATCATAACGGAAGAGGTAACCGTCTATCGAGCAGACCCATACGGTTTGATCGTTGCTGATGCAGATGGCCGCGATCCTGAGGGACTGCGGAAGATGAAAATCATAATAACGCGTGCTGCGCTGCTGTTCGTCGTAACAATACAGCTGCAGGTCCGACGTGAACCACACCTTCCCCTTGCGGTCCGGCTGAATATCAAGTATCTCGCTGTCCCGCGTGGGGCTGAGCAATGTAAAGTCCTCTGTGCGCGGATCAAATTCATAAAGCCCTTTCCGCGTGCCCACCCACAACGTCTGGCGGAGGCCTTCCGCGATGCTGTACACAAATTCCTTCACATCCTGCTGGTTGTCCTGCTTCATATTGAATGCCTTGAAAGTGCCGCCGTCGAAGCGGTTGAGGCCTTCCTTGGTGCCGAACCACATAAACCCGCGCGAGTCCTGGAAAACGGAGAACACCGTGTTGTTGGACAGCCCGTCTTCCACCTGGTAATGCCGGAAATAGACGGGCTGCCCGCTGGCCGTGCCGGCACACCAAAGCAGCAGCGTGTATATAATACAATATCTCATGCCACAGTAAATGATCTTATCAAAAATAGCTAAAACGCCCGCAAAACACCATGGAGCAATAACCGTGATACAAATTGGCAGGATTTTGATACGCGGTGTTAAGCCCGCGATTTTTTTATCGCTTTATTTTGACCCTGCCTGATGCATTCCGCTGAATACGCAGCAAACAACCAAAATATACCACGTCGTGCAAGATGTCCAAACGCCGCCTGTTTCACGGAAAGATACCGTGAAATGTGCCGCTGAATGTCCTGCTCAACTTTACAATTATTCACCAAATAGCTGACCGTTATGAAAAGAAGCTTACCTCTCCAGCCCGGTTGGATCAAAATTGTGGGCGCCACATTTTTCCAGCTGGCTATTGTATCCGTTCCCTGCCTTGAAAGTACGGCCAGGCCGGTTTCCACCGCCTTTTCCGGGAGCGCGGCGCCCCGTCCCTATTACCAGCAGGTAAATGTTTCCGGAACAGTTACAGACGAATCAGGCACGCCGCTGCCCGGCGTAGGCGTGCGGGTGAAAGGCTCCGGTACCGGCGCCGCCACCGATGCCGCGGGCAGGTACAGTATTAATATTCCCGGCGGCCAGGTCATACTCGTTTTTAGTTACATCGGCTTCACACCGCAGGAAATTGCGGTAGGCAGCAGGACCACCGTGAACGTACGGCTGGTGGCCAAAGAAACCTCTCTCAATGCCGTGGTGGTAGTGGGATACGGCACGCAGAAACGCGAGCGGGTAACAACGGCCATCGCCAGCGTAAAATCTGAAAACTTTGTAAAAGGAGCAGTGCAGGACGCCGCGCAGCTGGTGCGCGGTAAAGTGGCCGGCCTCAACGTGATAACGCCAGACGCCAATCCCACAGGCACGGCGCAGATCAACCTCCGCGGTATCACCACCCTCGCGTCCGGCACTTCGCCGCTGGTGCTGATAGACGGTGTGCCGGGAACGCTTACCACGGTTGCGCCGGAAGACATCGAATCGATCGATGTGCTGAAAGACGGCTCTGCCGCGGCGATCTATGGTACCAGGGGTACGAACGGCGTTATCCTCATCACCACCAGGAAAGTGAATGGCGAAACCCCGGCTACGTTGGAGGTGAACAGTTATATTACCACGCAAAAGATCACGAGAAGGCTGGACTTTATGAGTGCCGGTGAATACCGTGAGCTCGTGGCCCAGGGCAAGCCGGGCGCGTTCGATTATGGCGCGGATACGGACTGGATGGATGAGATCACCCGCACGCCTATTTCACAGGTATACAATATCAGCCTCCGCGGCGGATCGCAGAACACAAGCTACATCGCCAACCTGAACTATCGCAGCATGGAAGGCCTGGTGCTGCGGTCGGACAACAAAATGCTGTACCCCCGCATTGAAGTGAACCACCGGATGTTCGGCGGCAAGCTGCGCCTTAATGCGAACCTGAGCGGCTACCAGCAGACGTTCTTCGCCGGTACAGACGGCGGCAGCTACCGCGGCGACGTGTACCGCAATGGCATGACCTACAATCCCACCGACCCGGTGAAAGATGCAAACGGTAACTGGACCGAGCATACGGACAAAACGGCCTATGCCAACCCCGTGTCGCTGCTGATGGAAACCGACGGCAAGAACCAGAACAGCAACCTCAGAACGCTGGGAACGGTTACGTATTCCCCCATCAAAGGCCTGGACCTGATGATCCTCGGTTCGCGCGACCTTAACAACAGCGTGCGCGGTTATTATGAAAGCAAACGCCATTACTCCACCCTGCGCGATGGCAGGAACGGCTACGCTTCGCGCGGCACTACCCGCTCGGAAGAAAATCTCCTGGAGCTGACGGCCAATTACCAGAAAACGGTCAATGCCCACGACTTCACCGCGCTCGCCGGTTACAGCTGGCGGGAAACCAATTACCAGGATTACTGGATGCAGAACTGGGACTTCCCTACCGATGATTTCTCCTATAACAACATGGGCGCCGGCCTTGCGCTGGCCCGTGGCGAGGCGCCGCAGAGCTCTTACCAGAGCAGCAACAAGCTGGTCGGTTATTTCTTCCGCCTCAACTACAGTCTGCACAACAAATACCTGCTGATGGCGAGCATCCGCCGGGAAGGTTCTTCAAAATTCGGCCTGAACAACAAGTACGGCAACTTTCCGGCGATCTCCGCGGGATGGAACATCAGTAACGAAAACTTCCTGAAAGGTTCCAAGGTGATTAGCGCGCTGAAGCTGCGCGGCGGTTTCGGTATCACCGGCACCGAGCCCAATACGCCTTACATGTCGCTGAACCGTCTCAACTTTGACACTTACATGCTCATCGACGGGCAATGGGTACAGGTGATCAATCCCTCCACCAATGCGAATCCCGACCTGCGCTGGGAAAAGAAGGAAGAGTCGAATATCGGGATTGATTATGGTTTCTGGAACAACCGCCTGACCGGTTCGCTGGACCTCTACAGGCGCGTGACGCGCGATCTTTTGATGGATTACTCCGTGCCCACGCCGCCCTACCTCTACAACACCATCCGCGCGAACGCGGCTTCCATGGAGAACAAAGGCATAGAATTCCAGGTGAACTTTGCGGCGATCGACCAGAAAGACCTGAAGTGGAACACCTCTGTGAACTATTCCACCAACCGGAACAAGCTGCTTTCGCTGTCCGATAAAAATTTCCAGCTCGCCGCCGGCTTCTTCGACGCGGGCACCACGGAAGAGCCCATCCAGCAGCCCATTGCGCGCATTCAGATCGGGCAGCCGGTGGGGAACTTCTGGGGATTCAGATCCGTTGATATCGACGACCGGGGTTACTGGATCATCGAGGGGAAAGACGGCAAGCCCAAACCCATCGCTGATCAGCAGGCAGACGACAAGCAGGTGCTCGGCAACGGCCTGCCCAAACATTACCTGAACTTCAACAACAGCCTCAGCTATAGGAATTTCGACCTGAACGTGACCATGCGCGGCGCCTTCGGGTTCCAGATACTGAACACGCCCCGCATGTTCTACGCCGCGCCGGTGATGCTCACGCGGGGTAACCTGCTCAGGTCCGCTTACGATAACATCTATGGCAAACGCCCTCTGGCGGACGACCAGTCGCTCAACTACCTGAGCTATTACGTGGAGCAGGGCGATTACTGGAAGATAGACAACGTGACGGTCGGGTATAACATCAGCCTGAAGGGCACGCCGTTCAAAGCGTTGCGGGTATATGCCTCCGGCTCCAACCTGGCCACTTTCACGAAATATTCCGGCGTGGATCCCGAGGTAGGCGTTACAGGCCTCACGCCGGGGCTGGACGACAGGAACCGTTACCCCGCCACTACCACGTTTACACTGGGCGCTTCTTTCACCTTATAATTGACACCGATCATGAAACTGATAAAACAATACATCCTGGCCCTCGTTATCCCGGTAACGCTTGGCGCCTGCAATAATGATCTTGACGAAATCGTGTACTCGGACGTAACCGAACAGAATTACACCTACGAAAGCGCCACCGCCGCCATGGGTATCGTGTACGCCAATATGAGGAGCCTGTTTGGCCACACCAATTTTTACATGGTGCAGGAAACCACTTCAGACGAGCTGGTGATGCCGGCCAATCCCTCGGGCTGGGACGATGGCGGGGTTTTCAAAAGGATGCACCTGCATACCTGGAATTCGGAGAACCCGCAGCTGCTCAATATGTGGAACGTGTTGTACCGCGGCGTGACCAATGCCAACCGGGTGATATCGCAGCTGGAATCCGGCAAGGTGCCTACTCCTTCGGGTGAGAGCACCGCATCACTGGTGGCGGAGATGCGAGCTGCCAGGGCTTTTTTCTACTGGCTGATCTGCGATAATTTCGGCGATGCGCCGCTGGTGACCACCACCACTACCGAACTGCCGGATAAGGCCGCGCGCAAAGAGATATACGATTTTATTGTAGCCGAACTGACCGCCGCCATGCCGGACCTGAGCGTGGAAACGGGCAGGCCGGTGCACGGGCGTTTCAACAGGTGGGCGGCGAAAGCTTTGCTGGCCAATATTTACCTCAATGCCCAGGTGTACACCGGCGAAGCGAAATGGGCCGACTGCCTCCGCGAATGCAACGATATTATCGGCAGCAACAAATATTCCCTGGAAACGAATTACCGCAATGTGTTCGCCACCCAGAACGAAAATTCCGCGGAGATCGTGCTGGCCGTTCCTTTCGATGAGAACCGCGGTGGCGGCTTTTTTGTGGATATGTTCTCCTGGCATGCCGCGCTGCGCGACAAACGCGCCATGCAGGTAACGCCCTGGGGTTCCGGCTCCGCGATGGGCATATCCCAGTTTATAGACACTTACGACCCGGCAGACAAGCGCCTGGCCGATACCTGGCTGATGGGCGCACAGTTCGCGCTGGACGGGGTGACCCCTTTGAAAGGCTCTTACGACAAAGCGGGGCAGAACCTCGTGTTTACCAAGAACCTGCCTGACGGCCTGTTCACCGGCGAATCCGAAGGGTACCGGCAGAACAAGTTCGAGATCAAAGTGGGCGCCCGTTTTGACCTTAGTAACGATTTTCCCTTCTTCCGCTATTCACAGGTGCTGATGATGAAAGCCGAATGCATGATGCGTTCCGGTGACGCCAATGGCGCCGCGCAGATCGTGACGGACGTTCGCAGGCGCAACTTCAGCGATCCGGCCAAAGCCATCGTTACCGGCGCATCACTGCTGGCCAATACCCGCTACCGGTATGGGTATGTGGAAAATTACGTGATGGTGGACGCCGGCAATACCGATCCCGTACAATTCGGCGGGTTCATGGATGAGCTGGGCTGGGAATTTGCATGGGAGGCGCAGCGCCGCAGGGACAACATCCGGTTCGGGGTGTTCACCAAAAAGAGCTGGCTCTCGCATAAACCGCAGGGCGCAGGCAGGGCGGTGTTTATGATCCCGCAGTCCGCTGTTAACTCTAATCCTAAACTTCAGTAATAAATTATTACTTTATGTGAAGCCGATTCTGGCAAACGGGCCCGCACCGTTGCGTACAGCCCGTTTGCCTTTTAAGGCGCGTGTATACTAAAATGCAGAATATGAGATTACTATTGATGCTGTCTGTTGTTTGTACCGGCTGGATGTTGCAGGCAACGGCGCAGGAGAAAAAGAACGGAACGGTCACAACGATCAGGAGCCGCGCCCCTTTGCGGCAGAATCCTTACATGGAACTGCCGCTCGGCGCCATCAGGGCGGAAGGCTGGCTGAAAGAAATGCTGCTGCGCCAGAAAAGCGGGGCAACGGGCAACCTGGACAAGCTGTACCCCGCGGTGATGAGCAACCGCAACGGATGGCTGGGTGGCGATGGCGACCAGTGGGAGCGCGGCCCCTACTGGATAGACGGCCTGCTGCCGCTGGCTTATATCCTTAACGACAAGGAACTCATCGCCAAAACCAAACCCTGGGTGGAATGGGCGCTCAACAGCCAGCAGCCGGACGGGTACTTCGGTCCTTCTAAAGATTATGGCCCTGAGCCGGGCGTGCAGCGGGACAACAGCCGCGACTGGTGGCCGAAGATGGTGATGCTGAAAGTGCTCAAACAATATTATTCCGCCACCGGCGATAAAAGGGTCATTCAGCTGATGACCAATTATTTCCGTTACCAGCTGAAAGAGCTGCCCGCCAAACCCCTGGACCACTGGACGTTCTGGGCGAGATACCGCGGCGGCGATAACCTGATGGTCGTATATTGGCTCTACAACATCACCGGCGATGCTTTCCTGCTGGAGCTGGGAGAGCTTATTCACAAACAAACCTTCGATTACACCACCGCCTTCCTTGAAAGGAATATGCTCACCACCCAGGGGAGCATCCACTGCGTGAACCTGGCGCAGGGTATCAAGGAACCGCTTATCTATTACCAGCGCCACCCCGAGCAGAAATACCTGGATGCAGTGAAGACCGGCTTTGCGGACATCCGCAAATTCAATGGCATGGCGCACGGGCTGTATGGCGGCGACGAAACCCTTCACGGCAACAATCCCACGCAGGGTTCTGAATTTTGCTCGGCCGTAGAAATGATGTTCTCGCTGGAAAACATGCTTGAGATCACGGGCCAGCCCGGCTTTGCGGATCACCTGGAGAAGGTGGCCTTCAACGCGTTGCCCGCGCAGGCCACGGACGACTTCATGTACCGCCAGTACTTCCAGCAAGCCAACCAGGTGATGGCCACGAACAAGATGCGCAACTTCGAAACGAACCACGACGGCACGGACCTTTGTTATGGCCTCCTTTCCGGCTTCCCCTGCTGCACGGCCAACATGCACCAGGGCTGGCCGAAGTTCACCCAGAACCTCTGGTACGCCACGGCGGACGGCGGCCTTGCCGCGCTGGTATATTCCCCCAGCGAAGTAAAAGCGGAGGTAGCCGGCGGTGTAGGAGTGACATTCAAAGAAGAAACGAATTATCCTTTCAGCGAAGACATTAAATTCACGCTCACCATGGCGAAGAGATCCGCCAAAGCGAGCTTTCCTTTTCACCTGAGAATACCCGCATGGTGCAAAAGCGCATCCATCAAGATCAATGGCGAAACCTGGAAACAGGCGGAAGGCGACCAGGTGGTGAAGATCGAACGGGAATGGGCATCCGGCGATGTGGTGGAGCTGACCTTGCCGATGCATATTTTCCGGAACACCTGGCAGGAGAATTCCATTTCCATCGAGCGGGGTCCTCTTACTTATGGCCTGAAGATCGGCGAGGAAATGAAGCTGGTCAAAAATCCGAACCCTCCCGGCTCCTATGGCGGCGAGTCGTTCTACGAAGTGCGTCCCACCACGCCCTGGAACTACGGTCTTATCCAAACCGGCCGCGACAAGATGGAAGAGCAATACAAAGTGGAGAAGAGCGGCACCGTGAGCAAGTACCCCTGGAACCTGGAGAATGCGCCCGTCAGCATCCGGACCAAAGCACGGCGTATCCCTTCATGGCAGCTGTACAACGAAATGGCGGGCCCGCTGCCGTTCAGCGTCACGTACCGTTTCGAGTCCGAGAAGGACGAAGAAGAGATCATTCTCGTGCCGTATGGTTGCACTAACCTGAGGATATCGCAGTTCCCGGTGGTGAACAGGCGGTGATGACCGGCTCAGGCATTGAAAAATAATAATAGTCAGGATCCGCGCTTGCCGCGGATCTTGCCGTTTTAGGCAATGCCGGATTGTGCTATTAGGGGCCTGTTGTCTTTTGATCGGCTATTTTGTCCTGTTAATATGGTTTCCTGTTTTTATGATCCGGTGCATGATCGAATTTTGAAAAAAAACAAACTCATGAAATCACTATTCAGAATCATGTTTCTGCTGCTGGCTGTTCTTTCGCCGGCATTTGTAAACGCCCAATCCAAATTACCGGAGGAGAAGAAAAAAGAATTGCAGGAAAGGTTTGAGACCTACAAAACGCAGCTGAACCTGACGGAGGATCAGCAGGAAAAAGTGAAGGTCATCAATACTGCATACTTCGAAGAACTGGCCGGAATAAAAGAATCCGGGGGATCAAAACTAGCAAAGCTGAAAGCCTTCCGGAAGATAAGCGACAAGCACGATAAGGAAATGAAAGGGGTGCTGGATAAGAACCAATATAACACGTACAAAAAAATGCAACAGGAAATGAAGGAGGAAATGAAAAGTAAAAGAAGGGGATGATGGACTTCAGTTCCGGATTTGAGCACACAGTTAACAATAAAGCATACAAATGAAAACGATCATCAAAGTGATATCGGGCACGTTATTGCTGGGCATTTCGCAGCTGGCAGGGGGATGTAAAAAGGACTCCACGCCACCGGCGCGGAATTTTGAGGCCACGATAGACGTGAATGGCCTGCGCCGTAATTATATAGTGAACCTTCCGCCTGCATACCATGAAGATACGGCCACGTATGCGCTGGTCATAGGCCTGCATGGTACCGGCGGCAATGCCAGACAATTTGAAGAGCATTACGGGTTTTCGCAAAAAGCCGACGAGGCCGGGTTCATCGCGGTATACCCAAATGGGGTGACTGGTAACGGTACAATGAGCATCCGCACCTGGAATGCGGGCAGCTGCTGCGATTATGCGATGAGGAAAAACATAGCGGACGTACAATTTATCAGTACCCTTATCGATAAAATGATCAACAGCTACCGCGTTGATCCGAAGCGGGTGTATGTAACGGGGATGTCCAACGGCGGTATGATGGCTTACCGTCTCGCCGCGGAATTGCCGGGCAAGATCGCTGCCATTGCACCGGTGAGCAGCACCATGGTGCACAGCCCGCCGGCCACGCAGGCGCGCGCGGTGCCTATCCTTCATCTGCATTCAATACTGGACGAGATTGTGCCGTATTACGGCGGCAGCAACCGGCTGGGTTATTATTTCCCGCCGGTGGATTCGGTGCTGCGGATATGGAGCCTGCGGAACGGGTACAACCCCGGGCAGCAGGTAATTGTTGACGACGGGCGGTATAAACTTGTTCAGTGGATGGATGGAAACGGAGAACCGTCTATCGTGCATTACCTTACCAAAGACGGCGGGCATTCCTGGCCGGGAGGCCAGCGGGCGCGGCAGCGGGCCGATCCGCCTTCGCAGGTGATAGACGCGAACGACCTGATCTGGGAGTTCTTCAGCCGTCATAAGCTGGAATAGGTTTCAACGTTGCATCCATGCCATCAACTCCGGGGCTTTCATTTTGCTGATAATGACAGGCTCCGGAGTTTCTATGTTCAGTTTCAGGATCAGCCGGCGGTTAAAAAAATATTCGGCCATCATCACTACGTCGCGGTTCACGAGGTATTGCCGGTTGGCCCTGAAGAACCTGGCGGGGTCCAGCTGGGGTTCCAGGTCGTCCAGCACTTCGTTGATCAGGTAGAATTGTTTGTTTTTGGTGCAGACCTTTACGACGCCGCCCACAGAATGGATAAAAGCGATATCCGCTGTTTTTACCGGGATGATCTTCTCGTTGCTGAACACCAGGATCCCGCTTTTGTAGGCGGGTTGCAGCTTTGCCAGCACTGCTTCCAGTTGTGTGTAATCCATGTTGTTTTTCGGGGTCATCCACTGTTTCATCTGTTCGTATTTCCGGAGGCTGGCGGCCAGCTTGTTTTCGTCTATCGGCTTCAGCAGGTAATCGATACCATATGTGCCGAAAGCTTCGATGGCATAGGTATCGAAGGCGGTGCAGAAAATAACGGGGCAGGTGATGTTTACGGACCGGAAGATCTCGAAGCTCAGGCCGTCCGCCAGCTGGATGTCTGATAAGATCAGCTGGGGCGAGGGGTTGTTCTTGAACCAGTCTACCGCTGCTTTTACGGACGGAATAATGGCGGATACTACCAGCCTGTCGTCCAGCCGCTGGATCATATTCTTCAGCTCCCTTGCTGTTTTGGCTTCGTCTTCTATGATCAGGATATTCATGTTGCCGGGCTTTATGTTATCAATGGAATGCGTACGGTGAAACGGGTACCAGTTTCTTCGACGATGATGTTCAGGCCTGCCAGCAGCTGGTATCTTTCCATGATATTCCTTAAGCCGCTGCCCAGGCTGTTCCTTACCAGGTTCCTCTTTTGCAGGGAATTGCTTACTGTCAGCCATCCATCTTCATTGGTACAGATGCTGATAGAGAGAGGGTTTTCGGTGGTGGCGACATTGTGCTTCACGGCGTTCTCTATCAGCAGCTGCAAGCTGGCCGGCGGCAATTTTTTCTGCCATGCATCTTCGGAAATATCGATCCGGGTTACCAGCGCGTCTTCGAACCGTTCTTTTAAAATATAAAGATAGGCTTCGGTAAAATCCAGTTCCGCCCGTAACGGAACCAGGTCTGCCATGCGGTTGCTCAGCAGGTACCGGTAAACTTCAGACAGCCGTTGTATAAATTCCCGCGGGGCCTGTTCCTGCACCATGCTCTGCAGGGTGCCGAGGGAGTTGAACAGGAAATGCGGGCTTACCTGTTCCTGGAGGAGGCTTAACCGGGCCTGCAGGTTTTCCTGTTTCAGCCGTTCGTTCTCCAGCTCGGAGTGACGTTTCAATTCCGACATCCTAAGCAGGTAAGCGATGAAGTATAAAAAACCGCCGATAACAAATCCGCGTGTCAGCAGGAGGACGCTGACGGCGTTCATGCCTTTGGGAACCGCGTCTATGCGGTTGCGCACTTCCGCGAAATTCCTGGTGATGGTAATGGGGAGAAGAGAGATCAGCATACAGCCAGCCACCGCTGCAATGGCTTTCCAGCCGTAATTCGCAGGCTTTTTGGACTGGAGGATGTATTGCACCAGCAGCCAACTTAAAAATACGTTCACAAAAGAAATGGTGAACGAGAGCAGCGATGCCCCGATATTTTCCCGGTTCAGCCGGAGCGCATACCCCAGCAACGCTATAAAAAGCGATATGACGAGTCCGGTGAGCGGGTAAAATTTCTTCATAGTACGAAAATACCAAATGATCCGACAGGGTGTGCCTAGCCGCTTATGAAGCGGACAATAAAACAGATGAGCATGGCAAAGGGCGTGGTTTTTCAACATTCGATTTGTCCTTTTCATGGTGCCGCATCCTTTTTATGATGCCCTGCTGTGATAGTTTTGCTGTAATGTCTTTTAAAATTTAAACAGGAAAACCATGAAAAGATTAATTATTCCGCTGGCCGCGGCGTTGATTTTCCCCGCTTATGCAGCAAAGGCGCAGGCGGTAATTGTAAAGCGTTCCGTATGCCGGGCAGTTATGGTGGCGCCCCGGGTGGTTATTGCTCCGCGCCCGGTGGTGGCAGTCCGGCCCATAGTTGTGAGGCCCGTGCCGGTTGTGCTTCCGCCAGCCAGGATAGTGTTCAGAAAAACCGTGATCTATAAATAGCAAAATGGAAAGATCATCTTACAAGATATGGATAGCGGGCGTGCTGTTTATTCTCATCCTCGCGGAAATGATATGGAGCTGGCGGCACGATAAAAGAGCCTACCAGGTAAAGGAAACGCTTACAAACCTGGGTATTATGGCCGGTTTCCAGCTGTCCAAGCTGCTGTTTGCCGGGTGGCAGCTGGGCGTGCTCAGCTGGGCCTACCGTTACCGGCTATTCGATTTTGAGCCCGGCTTGGTACTGTTCATCGGCACTTTCCTGCTGAGTGATTTCGTTTATTACTGGTTCCACCGTGCCTCGCATGCCTGGAAACCGCTATGGGCCTTTCATCTCATTCACCATTCCAGCCCCTGGATGAACCTGACCACCTCGTACCGGCTCAACTGGTTCTCGGCCGCCGTTACCCCGTTCTTTTATATCCCGATGGCCCTGCTGGGATTTCCGCCGCTGATGATCGCATTGTCCGTAGGACTGAATCTCCTGTACCAGTTTTTGATGCATACCGAAGCCATCGGCAAGCTCGGCAAGCTGGAAGGCATTATCGACACGCCTTCCGCCCACCGCGTGCATCATGGCTGCAACCCCCTGTACATCGATAAGAACTTCGGCGGCGTACTTATGCTGTGGGACCAACTGTTCGGCACTTACCAGCCTGAGACAGAGAAAGTACGGTATGGTATCACGACGGGTTTTGTAAGCCATAACCCGTTTGTGTTGGTGTTTCATGGGTTTGTAGATTTGTTCCGGGGGAGGATGAAGCATAAGGGGTGAGCTTTCTTATTCATTTGGTAGGCTACCCGGCTGAAATTCGCAGGGTATAGCTGTCTGAACATCGCGTAGGTAATACTTACCATTACAAACGCCACTACAGCGTCTACCGCAGATACTGGTTCCAGCACGCTTAGTTTTGAGAAGAAGGCGAAGATGATGTCGAAGAATATGCCGGCGAATACCCACTCCTTCAGCCTGAGCAGTCTGTGTGGCGTTAGCAGCACGATAATGCCCGAAAGCTTGGCCACGCCGAGGATATAAATGAAATGCGGCGGATAGCCCAGTTGCACGGTTATGCCCCATACGATCGGGTTCCTGGTTAATTCGAAGAAACCGCTGGCGCCGAACCATAAGGAGGTTAATATTGCGCCTGTCCAGTAGATGATTTGTGTTGTTTTTAAGTTCATGATTTGCTGGTTATATTGTGTTTGGTGATACGAAGGTGGGGTGGAACCAGCGGGGGAGGAAGGGGATTTCGGGGAAGTGGACAGATTGGGGGGTGGGGTGGGCGGAAATGGGGAGTTTGAAGAGCAGCAAACAAGATTAAATAATTTCTGGAATCTTGGCTATGCCTGTTTAAACTTGGCTTGTCTACCTCTACTAAAGAATTTTCCAAACTGATATGTCACGCGTGTTGTAAACACATTATCACCTTTTTATCTATATTCGCAAGTACCTTATCCCCATGTATGAATCAGCATCCCGAACAAAAAGCCCGTGACCGGATAGATCAACTCCTGCTAGAAAGCGGCTGGATCATCCAGGACTATGCTAAATTGAATCTGGCCGCTGGACCCGGCGTCGCCATCAGAGAATACCCGACCGATGTAGGCCCGGCCGACTATGCTTTGTTTGTGAACAAAACGGCTGTGGGCATTATCGAAGCGAAACGTGAAGAAGAGGCTGTGCATCTGACTTCCCATGAAAATCAAACCGAGGGCTACGCTTCTGCCAAATTCAAATATGTTGGTGATGCAAAAATCCATTTTGCCTACGAAAGCACCGGTGAATTGACCCGCTTCACTGACTACCGCGACAAAAAGCCCCGCTCCCGACCAGTATTTACCTTCCATCGGCCCGAAACATTCGCGGGCTGGCTAAAGAATGAGACTTCGTTGCGCACCCGGCTTCACGATATCCCGGTCCTGCCTACGGATGGTCTCCGGGACTGCCAGATCACGGCTATCAACAACCTGGAGTCTTCCTTCAAACAAGCCCGTCCCAAAGCACTGATCCAAATGGCCACTGGGAGTGGTAAGACTTTCACGGCAATTACTTTCATTTACCGCCTGCTGAAATATGCCAAGGCTGGTAGAATTCTGTTTCTGGTAGATACCAAGAACCTTGGCGAACAGGCAGAACAGGAGTTCATGTCATATCTCCCAAACGATGACAACCGCAAGTTTACAGAACTTTACCCCGTCACAAGGCTAAAAAGCAGCTACGTTCCATCCGATAACAAAGTCTATATTTCCACCATCCAGCGGATGTACTCCATCTTGAAAGGAACCGAGCTGGATGAAAGCGCAGAAGAGGACAATCCCAACGAACATGCCATAGCCAGAGAGCCGCTTCCTGTTGTCTACAATGAAAAAATACCGATCGAGTTCTTCGATTTTATCGTGGTTGACGAATGCCATCGCAGCATTTACAATCTCTGGAAACAGGTGCTGGATTATTTTGATGTGTTCCAGATCGGCCTGACAGCAACCCCAGATAACCGTACTTTCGGCTATTTCAATCAAAACCTGGTAAGCGACTATGGATACGAAAAAGCCGTTGTTGATGGCGTACTGGTCCCCTACAATGTATTCAATATCGAAACGAAAATCACCCGGAACGGCGCCAGGATAGAGATGGGGGAAATGGTGGACAAGCGCGAGCGCCTCACCAGGAGGAAATTCTGGGAAGCCCTCGACGAAGAGGTTGAATACAGGGGCAAGCAGCTGGACAGGGACATTGTCAATAAAAGCCAGATCCGGATTATCATCCGGACAGTAAGGGATCAACTACCGGGAATGTTCCCTGACAGATTTGACAAAGACGGGAAATTTGAAGTCCCCAAGATGCTTATTTTTGCCAAGACGGACAGCCATGCGGAGGATATTATTGAAATCGTCCGGGAAGAATTCGGGGAGGAGAATAAATTCTGTAAAAAAATCACTTACCAGAGCAAGGAGGATCCAAAAACGGTCCTGAACCTGTTCCGGAACGGCTACTACCCCCGCATAGCGGTAACAGTAGATATGATTGCCACGGGAACCGATATTCGTCCGCTCGAAATCCTGCTTTTCATGCGGGACGTGAAAAGCAAAAGTTACTACGAGCAGATGAAAGGCAGAGGCACGCGCACCTGTTCGCTGGAGCAATTAAAGAGTTCCGGTACACCTTCGGCTAAATTCACGAAGGATCATTTCGTGATAATTGATGCCATTGGAGTGGAACAAAGCCAGAAGACGGATAGCCGCCCGTTGGAAAAAAATCCCGGGATGAGCCTAAAAGATGTGCTGCACCATGTGGCGATGGGAAATACATCCGAAGAAATCCTGACCACGTTGGCAAACCGGCTTATCCGCCTCGACAAACAGATCAATGAGCGGGAAAAGGAGGAGTTCACCCGGCTGTCCGGTGGGAAAAACATCAGTCAGATTGCTCGGCAATTGCTGTATGTACATGATCCGGACACAAAAGATCAAATTGGCAGCCAGGTACGGCGCGATCATCCCGATGCAACGCAGCAGGAATTGGACCAGCTGTTCAAGGAAAAACATGAGTCTATCATCAGCGAGGCTACAGCTGCGTTCAACAACCCGGACTTTCGCGAATTTATCGTGGATGTACGGAAAAAGTATGACCAGGTTCTGGACCATGTGAATTTGGACGAAGTCACTGGTATGGGATGGGTAAAAGATCAACAATCGGCCGCTGCTGGCACGATCAGCGACTTTACCGCCTGGATAGAGGCACACAAAGATGAGATTACTGCCCTGCAGATATTCTACAATCAGCCCTATCGACGCAGGGAACTGACGTACAGCATGATCAAAGATCTTTGCGAAAAGATCAAAATTGAGCGTCCGCAATTGGCACCGGAACACGTATGGAGGGCTTATCAGCAACTGAAGCTCGTGGAGGGATCCGCCAAAAACGAACTGGTTGCCCTGGTAAGCATCATCCGGAACATCACCGGCATCGATGAAAAGCTAACTATGTACGATAAAACCGTGGACAGAAACTTCCAACAATGGATACTTCGGCAGAACGCCGGGCAACATAACCGGTTCACCGAGGAGCAAATGCAATGGTTGAGAATGATAAAGGACTATATTGCGGGGAGTTTTCATGTGGAGAAGGATGATTTTGAGCTCGATCCGTTTAATAGGAATGGGGGTTTGGGGAGGTTTTATCAGTTGTTTGGGGGGGAATATGAGAGGGTGTTGGATGAGTTGAATGAGATTTTAGTGGCATGATAATTATAAACGAAGTAAGTACTATGATAGCGATAAACTTGTTTACCAATGAATTTGAAAAATAGTGTTACTAATCATATAAAAGGTTGGAAAATTGTACCGCTTCATGTTGCAGTTAAGATATTGGACAACTTAAGAAAACCGGTTAGTGCAGAAGAAAGGAAAGATAGAATTGCGGGAAAAAACTTAAAGGAACTTTTTCCTTACTATGGTGCGACAGGTCAAGTTGGTTTGATAGATGGATTTATTACAGAGGGAGAATTTGTGTTAATAGGTGAAGACGGCGCTCCTTTTTTAGATCGGTCTAAAAACAAGGCTTATATTATAAATGGTAAAACGTGGGTGAATAATCACGCTCATGTTCTTCAGGGCATTGAAAATATTTCTATCAATAGTTATATTTTATATTATTTAAATTCAATTGAATATAAACCCTACGTTAATGGTACTACAAGGTTAAAGTTAACGAAAGGAAGCCTCTCAAATATTCCTATACCTCTTCCTTCAATACATATTCAGCAAGCTATCGTCTCCAAAATAGAAGAACTCTTCAGCGAGCTAGATAAAGGCATTGAGCAATTGAAGATTGCGCAACAGCAACTCAAAACATATCGGCAAGCGGTCTTGAAATGGGCATTTGAAGGAAAATTAACTAACGACGCATCTATTCAGGAAGGGTTACCGCCTGGCTGGCAATGGATAAAGAGTGGAGATTTATTTGAATTTGTAACTAGTGGATCCAGAGGCTGGGCAAAATACTACTCCCAATCAGGTTCAATATTCTTACGTATAACTAATCTAGACTTTGATTCACTTGATTTAGATTTGGATGAGAATAAAATACAGTATGTCGAATTACCTGTTAACACAGAGGGTGTAAGAACAAAGGTGAAGGAAGGGGATTTCTTGTTTTCAATCACCGGTTATCTCGGTATGTTCGCAATCGCTTCCAAACTTGAAAATGCGTATGTAAATCAACATATTGCACTATGTAGACCAAAGCCAGGATTCAATAAAAAGTTTGTGGGGTATTGGATTATTTCTAAATCAGGAGGGCATCGTCATCTTAATGCGATGACAAAGGGCGCGACAAAAGCTGGATTAAGCCTGGATAATATTAAGAACTTCCCTATTCCACTTCCTTCTCTTGACGAGCAAAATCAAGTCGTTTTGGAAATTGAAACAAGATTAAGCATTGTTTCAAAAAACGAAGGATTAATAGATCAGGCAATCCAACAATCCGTATCCCTCCGCCAAAGCATCCTCAAAATGGCATTCGAAGGCCGACTGACCGAAACATCGACGTTGGGATCAGTCGAAGCCTCGGTCAAAGAGATCCCTGAAGAGCGGAAAGTCCTCGCAGCCAGGATCATTCACATGTTTGAGAAAGACAAGAACTTTGGTCTGACAAAATTCCAGAAGGTTTTCTACCTGGCCGAAAACCATGCGCAGGTCCCCTATGACACACATTACATTAAAGAAACTGCGGGCCCCTACGACAGAGATTTTACAAGAGCCTTCAGGCAGGAAATGCAACAAGAAGACTGGGTTCAGGAAGAACAGCGTGGCAATAAAACTAGGCTGTTACCCGGAGATAATATCGGGAAACTGGAAAAAGAGTACGCAAAATATTTCCGCAGCAAGAGTAAGCAGATTGTCTTTGTCATTGAGCAATTAATGGCAAAATCCACACATGAAGCCGAACTGATTGCCACTCTCTACGCAGTTTGGAATAACCGGCTTATACAAAAGAAGACAGTGAAAGTTGATCATCTGGTAGCTGATTTCTTCAGCTGGTCACCGAAAAAGATCGCAGAATTTCAAAAAGAAGAAATAATCTCAACTTACAAATGGATGAAGGGAATTGATTTTGTTCCAACCGGATTCGGAAAAGTAATTGAAAGCGTCAAAGATTAATCTGGCACCAGTCTAAATTTGCTAGGAGCAGGAAAATACAATAAGATAAATGGCTAATATCACCGCAAATACATCCACTATAGTTTCCAAAATTTGGGCATTCTGTAACACCCTCCGTGACGATGGCGTAGGATATGGAGACTACCTGGAACAACTCACCTATCTGCTATTTCTTAAAATGGCGGACGAATATAGCAAGCCTCCCCATAACCACCCCATGCGTATTCCAAAGGGGTATAACTGGCAAAGCCTTGTTGGCAAAAGTGGCGATGAGCTCGAAACCCATTACAGCAAACTCCTTCGCGAACTGGGTACCGAAAAAGGAATGCTGGGGCAAATCTTTACCAAAAGCCAGAACAAAATCCAGGATCCCGCTAAACTTTACAAGCTCATCGCGCTCATAAATGCGGAGGAATGGATACTGATGGGCGTTAAAGACAAGGGCGACATTTACGAAGGCCTCCTGGAGAAAAACGCCGAGGATACCAAAAGCGGAGCTGGTCAGTATTTTACCCCCCGCCCTTTGATCAAGGCCATGGTCGAATGTATCCGGCCGGAACCCAACAAAACTATCGCGGACCCCGCGTGTGGCACCGGAGGCTTCTTTCTGGCTGCCTATGACTGGCTGGTAGATCCCAATAACGTTTCGTTGGATAAAGGGCAAAAGCAATTCCTGAAGCATAAAACTTTCGCCGGTAACGAGATTGTACCCGGAACACGACGCCTGGCATTGATGAACCTGTTTCTCCACAACATCGGCGACATCGACGGCGAATCGCTTATTTCGCCAAACGACTCTCTGATAGCGCAGCCCTCCACTCAATACGACTACGTGCTCGCTAACCCGCCTTTCGGCAAAAAAAGCAGTATGACCTTTACCAACGAAGAAGGCGAACAGGAGAAAGAGGACCTCACCTACAACCGCCAGGACTTTTGGGTAACCACGAGCAACAAGCAGCTAAACTTCGTCCAGCATATCAAAAGCATGCTGAAAACTACCGGTCAGGCGGCCGTTGTATTGCCCGACAATGTGCTATTTGAGGGCGGCGCTGGTGAAACTGTACGTAAAAAGCTGCTGGAAACTACCGATCTGCATACTATCCTCCGGCTACCTACGGGCATTTTCTATGCTAACGGCGTAAAAGCAAACGTCCTTTTCTGGGATGCCAAGCCCGCCAGCAAAAATCCCTGGACAAAGGAAGTCTGGGTGTATGATTACCGGATGAACGTCCATCATACCTTAAAGAAAAACCCCCTCAAGCTGGAAGACCTGAACGATTTCATTCAATGCTACAAACCCGGGAACCGGCATAAGCGCAAAGAAACCTGGAGCGAAGCCAATCCTGAAGGCCGCTGGCGGAAGTTTGCCTATGAAGAAATCATTGCCCGCGATAAAACTTCGCTGGATATCACCTGGATCAAGGATAAGTCTTTAGCAGACCTTGATAATCTCCCAGATCCGGACGAGTTGGCACAGGATATCGTCGAAAACCTGGAAGCGGGACTGGAAAGTTTTCGAGCTATCATTAACGCCTTAAAACGGTAAATCCCTATTTCATAATTATACACCATGACATTTCTTGAACTTGCAGAACATGTGTTAATGGAAGAGGCAAAACCATTAACCGCTAACGAAATTTGGAATATTGCCCTTAAGAAAGGATACGAAAAGAAGTTAAATTCTACAGGTAAAACTCCCTGGGCAACGCTTGGAGCCCAGATGTATGTTAGTTCGAGAGACAATCCGAAATCAAAGTTTGTTAGAACTGATACCCGTCCGAAGAAATTCTATTTAAAATCAATGGAAGGAAAAATTGATTTGAATGATAAATCAATCCCGGACGATATGCCTTCGCCGTTGAGAACAAAAATCAATTTCTTAGAGAAAGATCTACATAAAGTTCTTACGCATTATGCTAGTTACCATTTACATTGTTATACGAAGACGATAAATCATTCGTCATCTAGCAAAAAGGAGTTTGGTGAATGGGTACATCCAGATATGGTCGGTTGTCAATTTGCAATGGAGGATTGGAAAAAGGAGGTCTACGATTTTAGCGGAGCATTGGGGGTTCGAGCAATCGACTTATTTTCGTTTGAATTGAAAAGGGAACTGAATTTCGGCAATTTGAGAGAAAGTTTTTTTCAGTGTGTGTCCAATTCATCCTGGGCAAACAATGCATACTTGGTGGCTGCACGGCTTTCAGAAAATGAAGACTTTTTTGATGAATTGTCGAGGTTGGCGACTTCATTCGGGATCGGTGTAATTGAATTAGATGTAGAAGATCCGCATTCATCAGAAATTGTAATTCCTGCACGATATAGGAAAAACCTCGATTGGGAAGCAATCAACAAACTGGCTATGAATAGCGATTTCAAAGACTTTATTGAGACAGTAAAGGTTGATTTGACCAGCAAGAAAATTCATAAGAAAGAATACAATCCGATCGAGGATTGGGAGAATATGAAGAAAAATCAGTAGTTCCTTCAATTACGAATTGAAGTTGTAGGCAAAAACCAATTTGGCACATAACATAGAATTTGTGAGTTAGTACATAATCACGTAAATGCCTGGGTTTGTAATTTTCCGGATGCTAAATCGGATTATTTCCGATTATCTGGCAGAAATTTTACAATGCACCAAACCTTACCCCGATCCGCTAATCACCCGATCATCCGCCTTCAGAATAAGCACTTGGACTGGTCACCCATAATCTTCGCAATCCCTATTTCACATCAATAATACAATTTTACCCTCCCCTCACCTTACTCTCACCTCCCTTCCACCAACCTCTCACCTCCCTCCATCCTACCTCCCTCACATAAGTTAAAATAATACGAGAGAATCAGTTTTTCCCATTCGGTATACTTTTTTTCCCATCCGGTAACTCCTCCCGCCGCCCAACACCCCAACTTTGTGCTCGTAACCAATGGATCCACAGTTACAGCGTAAACAATTTTTTTTCACATTTTAAATCATTTATCATGAAACAAGATCGTAATTCGATCATGAGAGGCGCCAGCGGCGCATTAGGAAATGAACTCGTCTTCAGGCAACGCGCCGGCAAGACGGTTATTAGCCTCCCGCCCGCGCCCAGGGAAGACAATCCCACTGAAATCCAACTAGGGCTCAGAACCCGGTTCCAGGAAGCCATTGCGTATGGCAGGTTTGTGATTGCTGATCCGCTTGGAAAAGCGGCATATGCCGCCAAAGCAGGAGCAGGCGTATCTGCCTACAACGTGGCATTCGTGGACTACTTCAAACCGCCCACCATCCAAACCGCCGAAGCCCAAAACTTCAGCGGCTCCCCCGGCGACACGATCCGCATCCACGCAACGGACGACTTCAAAGTCCAGACCGTGCATGTGCAGATCATGGACGAAGCTGGAACCATCCTCGAAGAAGGCCCGGCAACGGTTTCCACGGAAAGCGCGGACAACTGGACCTACACCCTCGCCAATGCCCAGCCCGCGGCGGCAAAAGCGAAGGTAACGGCCAGCGACCTGCCGGGTAACCAGGCGGTCAAAGAGCTGGAACTTTAACGGGCCCGCTGTAAAAAAAAACGCCGGAGGTACTAGTGCTCCGGTGTTCATTTACGGTAAACCGAAGGTGATATACCCACACTGCGTTTAAAAGCCTTGATGAATGCCGAACTGTTACAATACCCCGTTTCATACGCGATCTCCGAAACCGGCATACGCGTTTCCCGCAGCAGCTTTTTGGCTTTTTCTATCCTGGCTTCATGGGCCAGCGTCCTGGAGGTCTTGCCTTTCAGCAGCCTGAACCCGGCATTGAGTTTCTTGGGATGCATATTCACCTTGCGAGCCAGTTCCCGGAGGTTTAAAGGAGTGTTTTCATAACCGTTCTGCAGATCCAGCGCATCCTGCACAGCTTTAATATCATCAGGCGAAAATTTCAGCGCGCCGGCTGAGTCCTTATTCAGGGCGGCCAGGTCTTCGGCTAACAGTAGAACCAGGTCCATCATACGGCCTAGCTGGAACAGGACCCTTTCCTCATCTTCCAGCCGGCAGTGCAATAAATTTTTGATAGTGTCAGCAGCCTTGTTGCTGATTTCAGTTATATAGAGAAGCGCATTGGAATGTGAACCTTCTTCAAAAAGATCCCAAAGCATGAATATCTCCAAATACTTGGTCAGCTGGTAAAGCGTGAACCGGGGAAGTTGGATCTGTACGACGCAATGCACGCCCTCACCGAGTTCAACGGTATAATGCCCCGCCGGCACATAAGCGCCATAGCAGGCAAATGCTTCCAGCTTTTGTTTCCTGCCGCCCGCATGCACCAGCACAATATCACCCTGGAATATATACAGGAGCATCACAGACTGCCAGTCGGGAATGATGGTAAATGTAACAGGTTCTTTGGTGAATGCAACCTGGAAGTCAATATGATACTGGTCTTCCACTACAGCCTGGCTAAAGAAATTGCCGAAGGGGCCTTCCACATGTCGGGCGTTTGTATACGGCAGGAGGAAGTCGTGCTCATACGGGGGCTTTATTTCAGTGTTGGTAAAACCAGGGGGGAACAAAAAATGCATGCGTGGGTTTTTTCGCAAAATTACAACACGCTGATTTTTAGAAATGTTACAAATGTTACAAAATCCCCCTCAAATCCTGCGTATAAGCGCCATGCGCTTTGAAGAACTGCCTCCGCTTTTTTCTGCGCTTCAGAGGCTCCGTTCCCTGAGGAAAATAGGGCCGGTATTTGAACGGGATATAATTCATACAGGGCAAGTTTTCACAGATCCCCCATCTTCAACCCCTCCTCCACCAACGCCGTCGCCCTGATGCGTAAATCCTCCTCCCCCTTATCCAGCTTCCTCAGGATCGTCCTGTACTCCATCAGGAACACCTTCGCAAAATCAGGATCATGCTCCACCACATCCTTCGCGTTATCCAGGATATCCGCATATTTGATCGTCTGTGATTCCGGGGATGTTGAGATTAGGCGCTCCAGTTCCTTCCCTTTCCGCGTCCGCCGGTTCCACTGCGGGTAAGCGGTTTTGGTGTACACATCCGTCAGTTCTACAACATAACCAAGCGTGCGGCGGATCAGGTCCCGGTCCATAATGGATTCGAGGAAATGGAATAATTCTTTCTGGGACACGGGCGTGTCTTCCAGCACATCATGCAGCAGGGCCGCCGCAAGAATTGAAATATCAGAAGTATACTCGCGGCAGGTTTCCATCACGCGGATAGGGTGCACAATATACCGGTCCGGGGAGTATTTCCGGGTTTGATCGCCATGCGCCTTGTCCGCAAAGTCTCTTACTGCCTGAAGTATCTTATCCATTTTTTGCCCTGTAGTTTGAAATGACTTTCTGCAATGCGATCCCCGCGCCCAGCACCGGCTTGAAAATATCCCCGATGCTTTCCGCCCGCTTCGCCGCATTGAAAATATTAAAATCTTTCATCTTCAGCCCTTTCTTCACCTCATCCCACTCCAGCGGCATGGAAACCGTGGCGCCTGGCTTGGGGCGCAAAGCGTATGGGGCGGCCAGCGTAGCATGTGGACGGTTCTGTAAAAAATCCAGGTACATCTTGCCCTTCCGGTTATTCACCTGCCGCTCTATGCTCGTGAAGCGCGGGATCTCTTTCTGAACAAGCGTGACGATGATACGGGCAAACTCTTTGGACTGCTCGTACGTGTATTTCGCGCCGAGCGGGATGTAGATATGCAGGCCGGTGGAACCGCTCGTTTTACAATAACAGGGCACTCCCATATCATCCAGCAGGGCTTTGGTCACCTGCGCGGCCTGTATCACCTGGTTAAACGACTGCTGCGCCGGGTCCAGGTCAATGATGCACCAGGTAGGATGGTCCGGCTTCTGGATGGTGCTGCTCCAGGGGTTCAGCTCTATACAGCCAAGACCGGCCATGTACAGCAGGCTGGCCTCGTTGGTGGCGAGCATGAAATTTTTCTTCGCGCCGTCATCCGTTTGATAAGGGTATTTTTCAATCCATTCGGGCACCTTGCCGGTTACATCCTTCTGGTAAAAACTTTCGCCTTCAATGCCGTCAGGGTGGCGGTTCAGCGACTGCGGGCGGTTTTTTAAGTAAGGCAATATGAATGGCGCAATGCGGTAATAATAATTGATAAGGTCGCGTTTGGTGATCTTTTCTTTCGGCCAGTAAATTTTACTGAGATTGGTGAATTTCAGCTGCTGGCCGTTCACTTGCCGCACCTGCGTTTCGTCGGTGGGATTGAGGAGGGTTTTGCGGGTACCTTCTCCCGGGGGAACGATACCCGCGGGCGGTTTAATGATCTTCGTAACCGGCACGGGCTCTTCCAGCACAACGGCCGCCGCTTTTTTATCTTCGCGCAGCCCTTCAAAGGAAGGATGCCGCATCACGCCGTCCTGCGTCATTTCCGCGAAGCTCACTTCCGCAACGGTCACCGGCTTCAACCAGAATGCCTTCGCTTTCGGCGGGTTGGGCCTGAAGCGGGAAGGTTTGTTGATGTCCGGCTCAGTGGTAAAGGGGCTTTTCTTTACCAGCAGCGGTTTAAATTGTTGCAGCATTTCCTTTTGCTGCTGAAGGCCGAAGCCGGTGCCCACCTTCCCGGTATATTCCAGTTTGCCTTTCTCGAAAACGCCCACCAGCAGCGCGCTGAAAGGTTTTGTTGAATCTTCGTTCTTCGTATAACCGCCGATCACTACTTCCTGCCGCCTGGCGGATTTGATCTTAAGCCATTCCTTCGTGCGGTCGCCGCTATGGTAAAGACTGTCCGTCTTCTTGGCAATGATCCCTTCCAGCCCCATCTCCTGCGTCACCCGCAGCATTTCAGTGCCGCTGGTCTCAAAATCATGGCTCAGCCGTATCAGCCCTTTGGCGGGAACGATCTTTTTCAGCTGCTCCCGGCGGTCGGATAAGGGCAGGCCCCGGAGGTCCTTGCCTTCGTACCAGAGCAGGTCGAATACAAAATACAGCAGCTCGCCGTCTGCCTCGCTGCGCCATTGCTGGAGCGCGGAAAAGTTCGCCGTGCCCTGCTCGTTCACCACCACGATCTCCCCGTCCACCACGGCTTGTATGCCCCAGTTCTCCACCGCGGCATACACGGGATAAAATTTTTCGTTGAAGGATTTGTTATTCCGCGAACGGAGTTCCGTTTCATTTTTGCGCATGAAGGCCAGGGCGCGGTAACCGTCCCATTTTATCTCGTACAGCCAGCCTTCGCGGTCGAAAGGTTTGTCTACCAGCGTGGCCAGCATGGGCTGGGCATTTCCCGGGAACGGGCCTGCGGGAGCCTTTTGTACGGCGGCTGTGAATTTTGTTTTTGTTAAAGCCGCTGTGGTTTTCTTCTGCGTGGAGGCAACAGTTTTTTTCACGGCTGCTTTCTTCGCGGTAGTTGCAGTTTTTTTCATGGCAGCTTTGGTCACAGCGGCAGGGCTATTCTTCGCAATAGTTGCGGCTTTTTTTGCGGCGGCTTTCTTCGCGGCAGCCGGCGCTGTTTTCAGTGCACGAGAACTTTTCATCGCAGTAGCTGTGACCTTTTTCATAGCGGCTGCCTTCCCGGTTTTGGAAGACGCCGCCCCTGGTTGTTTTGTTGTCCGGGTTACCGCCATATTTATAGTTCCGGTTTTAAAACTACTTTCACGCAATCGTCCTCTTTTTTGTGGAAGATATCATAAGCATGCGCCGCGGCGCTAAGCGGCAGCGTATGACTGATAATATCATCCAGCACCACTTTCCCGCCGGCTACCAGCTCGATCAGCTGATCGATGTACTTATGCACGGGCGCCTGGCCCTGCCGGATGGTAATACCTTTGTCGAATAAACGGTGAAGGGGAAAGTTGTCGTAAGGGCTGGCATACACGCCTACAATGGTCACCGTGCCATTGCGGCGCACCGCCCTGAAACAATCGTCCAGCACTTTCATGGAACCCTTTTCGAAGTTCACCACTGCTTTTAATTTGTCCAGTACATCCCTTTCGGGCTCATAACCCACCGCATCCACGCACACATCCGCGCCCCGGCCTTCGGTAATACTGCGCAGATATTCTACCGGGTCCTGTTCATGGGGATTGACCGTTTCCACTTTATTCACCATCTTGGCGCGTTCCAGCCGGTAGTTCAAAGGGTCTATCGCTATTACGCGGCTGGCGCCGTTCAGCCAGGCTGCTTTCTGCGCCATCAGGCCAACGGGGCCGGAACCGAATATGGCCACTACCTCGCCGCCTTTCAGCTGCGCCCAGTCGATGGCGGACCAGCCCGTCGGGAAAATATCCGTCAGGAACAGCATCTGCTCATCCTTCATCGCATCGGGTACTTTACGGGGACCGAAATCCGCGTAAGGCACGCGCACATATTCCGCCTGCCCGCCTTCATACCCGCCGTAAAGATCGGTGTAACCAAAGAGGCCGCCGCCCTTTTCTTTCAGCAGGTCTCCATTGGGCCCGTACATCTCCGGGTTGGAATTTTCACATGCAGTGCTCGCGCCATGCGCACAAAAAAAACAATGCCCGCAGGCCACGGGGAAGGGCACCACCACCCGGTCTCCCACTTTCAGTTTGGTGACGCCGTGCCCCGCTTCCACTACGGTTCCCATGAACTCATGGCCCATGATCATATCCCGCGCCTGCGGCACGGAGCCGCGCAGGATGTGGAGGTCGGAGCCGCAAATGGCGGTGGACGTAACTTTCAGGATCACGTCGCTCATATCTTCAATACGGGGATCATCCACCGTGTCTACCTGGATCTTGCCGGGCCTGTGAAATACTGCTGCCTTCATAAAATAATTATTTTTTAGAGTGTTCAACTCCCTTATTGATCATTACTTCTTCCAGGTTCATAGACGCAGGCCCGTTCAGTACCTTGCCCGATGCGTCGTACCGCGCGCCGTGGCAGGGGCAGTCCCACGACAGCTCGGCGTTGTTCCACTTCACATCGCATTGCAGGTGCGTGCAGGTGGGGCTTACGGCCTGGATGGCGCCGTTCTCGTCTTTGTACACCGCGACCTTGTCGCCTTCGTATGACACTACCCTTCCTTCTCCCGGAGCCAGTTCTGCCAGCAGGTCAAGGTCTTCGCGGGTGAACAGTTTCATAGCGAACTGCTTCACTACGTCCGCATTATGACTGATGAAATTGGTAAACCCTGCTACCGGTTTCAGGCGGTTGGGGTCAAACAGTTTTTCATATTGCGCAATGCCCGTGCACACCAGGTCGCGGAGAAGGATGGCGGCCACGCTGCTGTATATCATGCCGTTGCCGCCAAAGCCGGTGGCCACGTAGATATGCTCCTGCTGCCCCGGCAAATGCCCGATGTAGGGAATGCCGTCTGCCGGTTCAAAATATTGTGAAGACCATTTGTAGCTGATCTCTTTCACGGGAAAATATTTGCGGATATGGCTTTCCAGCTGCAGGAAATGCGCGTTGGCATTTTCCGCTTCGCCTGTTTTATGATCTTTGCCGCCTGCGATCAGGTAAGGCTGGCCTTTTACGATCTGCGTGCGGTAATAATGATATGGGTCTTCCATATCATAGCTCAGGTCTTCAGGATAAGCGCCGTCTTCCAGCTGCACCGCCATGGCGTAGCTGCGGTAAGGCACGCAGCGCAGGTGAAGCAGGTTCACGCCGGGCGGGATGTGCGTGGCATAAATGAGATCTGTGGCGGCAAAGCGGCCCTGGTCTGTTTCCACGATCACGCCATCGTCGTTGTTCTCCACGCCTGTTACCCGCGTTTGCTGGATGATGCCGCCGCCCATCGCTTCAAATGCGCGGGCAAGCCCGAACACATATTTCACCGGATGAAATTTCGCCTGTTCTTTTGCGCGCATGGCAGTGGTGAAAGGAATGGGAACGGGTATGTCATTCACCAGGTCCGCCTCAACACCAGCTTCTTTGGTGGCGGCTAACAGCTGTTCCAGTTCTTTATCCTGCGCATCGTTTTGTGCAAACAAATACGCATCTGCTTCGGAAAATCCACAGTCGATCCCTAAGCGGGAGATATTGCTTTTTATCAGCTGTAGCGCCTCTTTCACGGACTGTGCCACGGCTTTGGCGTTTTCTTTCCCAAAGTTCTTTGCGATCGTTGTATAAGGCGTATCCAGCAAAGTATTGATGTGCGCGGTGGTACCGCCCGTGGTGCCGAAGCACAGTTCACGGGCTTCCAGCACCAGGCAGCGCTTGCCCCGCTCCGCCAGCAGCAGCGCGGTGCTGATGCCGGTAATGCCGCCGCCCGCAATGATCACATCATATTGCTGTACATTCCTGAGAGGAGCCGGTTTGTAGGAATGGCCGCTGTCCTGCCATAGGCTCGTGCAACGGCCGTCTCTTTGGATCATGTAAATCGTTTTGGTTCAACCATCGTCATTCAAAGCATATGCCTGATAACACAAACAAGTATGAATAACAATGAGAGCTGTTCAGTCATGGGCTCCTTTCCTTATATTTGCGCGGACCCGACGTTAACCAGCCGTATCCTTTATCAACCTTTTAACCCAGGTAATGAGCGCTAGTAAACCCGTTTTATGGAAATTACCGCCGGAAGAATCATCAGCAATATTATACGCCGGCATGTTCGAGTATTTCAGGCAGATTTATCCCATTGGAAAAGAAGTGGAAGATGAGATCGTGAAGCGATCGGAAGTGGTGAAGTTCAGGAAAGGCAGCATCATCCTTGAACACAGCCAGCTATGCAGGTACTGTTACTTTGCAGGCTGCGGGCTGGCCCGGGCCTATTATATTACGGAAACCGGCAGGGACGTAACGTCCTGGTTCATGAAAGAAGGGGACATTATCATCGCGGTGCACAGCTTCTTTGAGCAGGTACCCAGCAGGGAGGTGATCGAAGCGCTGGAAGACACTGTTTGCATCGGCCTTACCTACCAGTCGTTGCAGGAGATCTACCACAAATTCCCGGAGTTCAATTTTGTCGGGCGGGAGCTGACCCAGAAGTATTATATCCAGATGGAAGAACGGGCATTCTCTTTGCGTATGGATAAAGCGAAGGAAAAATATGCCAAACTGGAGAGAAATCACCCGGATTTGTTGGCCCGGGCGCCGCTCAGCTTCATCGCCTCGTATTTAGGAATATCCCGCGGAACCTTGAGCAGGATCCGGAACGAACGGCGGTGAATTTTTTCACATTTGTGAAATATTGGAAAAACCAGATAACAGAACTTTGGTGTTGCGAAGCACCGCTGGATATTTCACAGTTGTGAAATATTAAAAAACGGATGGCGGAACTTCGGCGCAATAAATTAAATCTGTTAACCAATTAAACGTTAATCTGATATGAGAGACAGCACCGGCAAAAAATTTTATTACATCCGGGTACTGCACGGATACACCCAGGAATACGTCGCACGGAAGATCGGGATCTCCGTTTCTTCTTACATAGACCTGGAAAGAGGCCGCACCAGGAAGATACCGATGGGCAGGATGGAGGATATACTGGCTATCTACGGACTTACACTGGAGAATTTTTATTCATTCAGGCCGGACGACCTGCTAAGTCTGATCAAAGGCGACAGCCAGGCCAAAGAAGAAGAAAGCCTGCGGCAGGTGATGCACAGGATGGACGGCATGCAGCAACTTTTATTTCAATTGGTGGATAAGTTATCCACGCACCAGGTTGGACGCCGCGTTTGTAAAACGTAACTTTATGCAAACGCCCCAAAAACATCTGGTTCACCCCTAAATACGTATATACTACGATGCAACACCTCATCAAACCATATCTCGTTTGTTACACGGTACTGAGCAGCAACGAATACATACACGAAGCTCAGGACGCGCTGATCCCGCTTTCACAGGAGTTGCTTTTTGCCGCCCGCACCGGCAACCCCGTAGAAACCCAGCTGCAGGCGCTTTCCACGCTAAGCCGTGAAGAGCTGGTGCAGCAGCTGAATTCGGACCGGTTAAAAAAGACCTTCTGGATCAATGTCTACAACGCCGCCGCACAGATCGCGCTGCAGGGCGACAGCACCCTTTTCCTGAACAGGGCCGTGTTTTTCCGCAAAAAGCTTATCACCGTAGCCGGCGAGCCGCTCAGCCTCGACGATATCGAGCATGGCATCCTGCGCCGGCGCGCTATCACGTTCAGGAACGGGGAACTGCTGAAACTGGTGCCGGGTAAGTTTGAAAAAGAGAACCGCGTAAGCAGGCTGGACCACCGTATCCATTTTGCGCTGAACTACGGCGCCCGCAGCTGCCCCCCGATCGATTATTACGACGATGCGCGGATAGACGAACAGCTGAACATCGCGATGAAAAGCCACCTGGAAGAAGAAGCCCGGCAATCACCCGGCAAGATCCTGCTGCCTGCTTTCATGGGCTGGTACCGTGGCGACTTCGGCGGCAAAAAAGGCATCCGCGGCATCCTCCAAAGCCTGGGCCTGCCCGAGTTCGAGGTGATCCGCTTCCAGCCTTTCGACTGGACGCCGTTGCTCGGCAATTACAGGGATTAACGGATTTGCACCGCCCGGTCTTCCCTTTTTTAGCACAAATTTAGCCCCCGGGGCTTGTTTTCAGCAAAACATTGAACGATATTACAACCCGACTAATCAAATATTTTCGTTTACCGGTCAGCGTCATGTGAATTTCGCCGGTAAACTGGCAGTAAAATCTGATCCGAACGTGTTGTATGCATTGTTGAAAATCTGGGCCAGGCTGGCTTTATGGTGTTATTGCGGGAAGATCACGTTCCGTTACAAAGGCGGCAACGCGCCCTGCATCCTGGCCTGCACCCACCCCAATTCTTTCCTGGACGCCATCGTGATGGGATCCCATATGCCGCGCAGCCTGCACTTCCTCGCCCGCGGCGACGCTTTCCGCAAACCGCGCGTAGCCTCCGTGCTGAAGGCCATGCACATGATCCCCATCTTCAGGCTGAGCGAAGGGAAAGAGAACCTCCAGCGCAATGAAGAAACTTTTAACCTCTCGCTGAACGTGCTCCGGCAAAACGGCTGCATCCTCATATTCCCGGAAGGTATCTGCGTGAATGAGCATAACGTGCGCCCGCTGAAGAAAGGCACGGCCAGGCTGAGCTTCAGCGCCTGGGAAGAGCCGGGGCTGGACGATCTCATGATCCAGCCGGTATCCATCAACTACAGCTCGTTCTCCGCCGTGCCGAAACACATCGAGGTAACATTCGGGGAACAGATCCGGAAGGGGGATGTAAAAACGGTGAGGGAACTGAACGACCTGCTGCACGACCGCCTGGAAGCCGGCATGCAGCCTGCCGCCACACGGAAAGGCCATTCTATCCTGCTGGCCCTGCCCGCGTTGCTGGGGTATATCACGCAGCGCTGGTTCTATGTTTGCTGGCGGAATTTTGCGAAGAAAAAAACGAAGAATACGGTGTTCTACGATTCAGTGGTGTTTTGCCTGCTGATGCTGACCTATCCCATTTTCGTACTGGCGGTCACGTTATTGCTGGTATTGACAATAGGCCCATGGGGCTGGCTCGCGTTGCCGCTGTTGCCTTTCACCGCATGGGCCTATAAAGAATATCGTTTATTTCACACGGCTGAGTGACAGCATGCGGATCATCCAGTCCGGCAGCGGCTTCTCCAGCGAACGTTTTTTCAGGTTCAGGTAAAGCCCCCACTTCTTGAACAGGGGAACCTTGTGGGTTTCCACCAGCTCTATCAGCGTACCGTCCGGGTCTTCGATATAACAGAAGCGGCCCGCCGCGCTTTCCATCGCAAAGGAATCCTCACTGTCGATAGAGAAAGTATAACCATGCGCCAGCGCATGTTCTTTCAGCGCGCACATATTGATCACGTCAAAACAAAGGTGGATGAAACCGCAGTCGCCCCAGAAACGGTTGTCGTAGATCTTCACGGGCTCGCGGTCCAGCGCCTGCACCAGCTCTATTTCAGCGGAGCCCAGCAGCTTGTTGAACGCGCCGATGCCGCCGGGATGCTTGCGGAGCAATACTTTCCGGAACGAAGGCGTGGTTTCGTCGTAGATCATGTCGCGGATGCCCAGGATGTCGCGGTAAAAACGGATGGCTTTATCCATATCCCGCACGCCGATCACCGCGCCGGATACGCCGCCGCAAACGCCGCTGTTGTTGTGGAACCAATGATGGCCGGGCACGAATTCGAAGTGGTTATTGTTGGCATCCGTTACCAGGAAGCGCATGTGACCTTCGGCGTCCTTGTAAGGTTCGCCCACCTGCAGGCCTTCGTATTGAAGCAGGTGCTTGCGCGCGGCGGAAAGATCGCGGCATTTGATCTTGGCGGCATAAATGCCGAGGTCGCCGTACTGCGGTTTCAGTAAAGGTTCCGCGGGCTGCCGGTCCTGGAACTGCCATATCTCGAAGCCGCCGCCGCCTTGCATATTCAGGGAAAGCACTGCCCTGCGGCGATATACGGTGCCTCCTGTGTAAGGCGTCATCAGGGCGGCTTCGGACGTGTCGTCGAAAATGAGCACGTTCATGCCGAAGTGGTCCTTATACCCTAACATGGACTCGCGCACGTTCTTCACGCCGATCCCTATTTGCTGTATTCCTGTGATATATGCCATAATAAAGGATTATGATTGTTTCATCCCGGCTTTCCGGGCAATGGTATAGTATAGCGGGCTGATGTTCTTTCGCAACCACCAGAGCACTCTTTCGCTCCTGGCGATGATCACGTGTCTTTCTTTCCTTCTCATCGCTTTCAGTATCCTGGCGGCACAGTCTGCTACCGGGATGCCGTTTGCCTGTCCTTCGTCCATCTGGTTATGTGCGGCGCCCGAAGCGGTCACTGCGTTCAGTGAAATGGGTGTGTTCACACGCCCCGGGCTTACGATCGTAATATAGAAACCGGGAATGGTGTGCTCCACCTGCAGGGTTTCGAAATAACCTTTCAGCGCGTGCTTGGATGCGGCATAGGTCGTTCTGAGCGGGAAGCCCATCAGGCCGGCCATGCTGCTCACCACCACTACCTGGCCGCTCTTCCGTTCGCGGAAATGCGGTAAAAGCTGGCGGGTGAGCATTACCGGCGCAAAAAAATTGATTTCCATCAGCCTGCGCTCCACTTCCGGCAGCGTGTCTTCCGCCAGCGCGCGTTGTGTTATGCCTGCGTTATTGATCAGGATATCCACCTGGTTGAAAGCCGTCAGCGCGGCTGCGGCCAGCTCAGCCGTGGCATCCTTTTCGAGGTCCGCGGGCAGCAGCTGGCAAGGCGTTTCGCATTGCTGCCGCACTGTTTCCAACGCGGCGGCGTTCCTGCCGGTGAGTATCAGCCTGGCGCCTTCGCGGGAAAGCTGCCTGGCCAGTTCTGCTCCTAATCCTGATGATGCGCCTGTGATCCACACCACTTTGTCTGAAAAATAACCCATCATGATGTTCTTTCGCGCAATATAGAGTGCAAACCTTTAACGAAACCCTCCCCGGCAAATTGTGCCGTTCCGGTTCCGAGGATGCAGCAATCTTCATGCGGCTGCCTGGCTAACGCCGGCATTGAATGTTAAAATCGCAGGGTGCAGCGTGGCGCTCGTTTTCATTTGTTGTGCACGTATTTCCTGGCTGTGGTATAGATTTTTAGCGCCGGCATCCCTGCAAGCTGTACGGTAAGACCAATGTTATGCGTATTCACACTCATCATCTCAGTCGAACAGTTGTAGTTGATACAGGCTGAAGATAAGCAATTTTAAAAATCTTTTAATACCTTGAACGGATGAAAAGGATATTGTATATCATGGCGGCCTGCCTTCTGGCGTATTCCGGCGCTTCGGCGCAGATAAGCCCGGCTGCCATGCAGAAATGGAAAGACCGGAAATACTCCATGTTCATCCACTTTGGCGTGTACTCCAAACTGGGAGGGGTATGGGAGAACAAACCCGTCAGCCGCGGCCTCAGCGAACAGATCAGGGCGCACGCCGCCGGCTTGTACAGCGACACCTATGAAGAAGTAGCCGCCGCCTTCAACCCGGAAAAATGGAACCCGGACAGCATCGCCATCCTGGCGAAGAACGCCGGCATGGGCTCCATCGTGATCACTTCCAAGCACCACGATGGCTTCGCCCTCTGGGATTGCGCCTTTACCACCTTCGACATTATCGATGCCACGCCTTATAAAAGAGATATCCTCAAAGAATTGTCTGAAGCCTGCAAGCGCCATGGTGTTGCATTTGGACTGTACTTTTCGCTCATAGACTGGCATTTCCCCGCGGCCATGCCAATTTCCGGCCACAACTCAGACTCCATTCCGCCGGATCATCACACCTATAATAAGAACCAGGTGACTGAACTGCTCAGCAAATACGGCCCCGTGTCCGAACTGTGGTTCGACATGGGCAGCATGACCCTCGCGCAAAGCCAGGAAATGCGTGAGCTGGTTCACCGCCTTCAACCCGATTGCCTCATCGGCAGCCGCATTGGTAATAATATGGGCGACTTCACCGTGATGGGCGACAACCAGGAGCCCGACTATATCATCGGCGTTCCCTGGCAAAGCCCTGCTTCGTTCTTCCACGAAACCTGGGGCTACCGTTCCTGGCAGGAGCGGGGCGACATCCGTAAAAAAGAAAGGGAAAAACTCACCAGCCTCGTGCGGGTGGCTTCCCGCGGTGGCAACTTCCTGCTTAACATTGGCCCCAAAGGCGATGGAGCCGTTGTGCCTTTCGAAGAAGAAGCGCTGCTGGCCATCGGCAGCTGGCTCAAAAAGAACAGCGACGCCATTTACGGCACGCAGCCCGATCCCTTCCACGTGCCCTTCAGCTGGGGAAGCATTACCAGCCGCGAAAACAGGCTCTACCTGCACCTGATGACCCGGCCGGAGAATAACACGATCCTGCTGCCGGGCCTGAAGGGAAAGATCGCCAAAGCCTACCTGCTGGAAGATAAAACGCCTGTAAAGACCAGCGCCAGCGCAGCCGGCATCACCGTGCAGGTGCCCGCCGGGCTGGACGTAAGCCAGTGGTTCAAAGTGATCGTGCTGGAAATACCGGGCGGTTATACCGTTCCCCCGGTGAATATCCAGCCGCTGAACAAGCCGCTGGTGCTGGACAACGATAACGCCTTTAAATATTTCAGCAACGCAACGGTAGATTACAATACCAGCTTCACCAGCACCATTCAAAACGCCTGGACGCTGGCGCCCGCCAGTAGCGGTACTTACAAGCCGGTGCTTACTTATGCCGCCGAAGAAAAAGGAAAGAAGATAAGCCTGCGGCTGGGCGCAAACACCAGCGAAGTGGAGCTAAGCAACGGCGAAGAAATAAAACTGGATAACGATGTGAACAGTATAAAATTCGGCGGACTATACCTGCAAGGCCCGATGTTCTCCGGTGTAGGCGGCACCCATGGCGATCTGCATACCCTGGACCCGGACAAGCCCTGGCCCGGCAACAACGGGAAGCCCTGGGTGAAACATGCGGAATATAAGAACAGTACAAGCTATACGCTGCCCGCTGGGTTGATGACGGGTTATTATGTTTTACAGGAGATCTCTTCCCCGCGCCGGCAACAGCTGCTCGTGAAAGTGACCAGCGGCGATGCGGTAATGGTATTCCTGAACGGGAAGAGTTTATTTATCCAGAATAACCCTTACAAAAAAGACAGTATCGTCCATTACGTGCTGTTGCCGCTTTCCGAAGGAAAGAACCAGCTGGTGGTAAAGCTTTTCAATCATTTCAAACGCTCCCTTCCTTTCAATATCGATTATGCCGTGCCGCAGGTTTATTACCGCAAAACCCTGCCTGCAATGCAGATGGAGAAAGGGAAATATTACCCGGTAAGCTGGAAGCTGGCCCACCCGCTCACGCCGCATGATGAGATGGGAATGCCGAACCTGAGGCTGGAAGTTTCAAAGCAATAAATTATCCAATTATTTATGCCGATGTCGGCAGAAGCCCGTCTTTGCGCGAAAACACCGTCATTGCGAGGAGCAGCAGGGCTAAAGCGGGAGGGGCGACGAAGCAATCTCCTTCATTGGATTGATAGACGCAATATCGGGAGATTGCTTCGTCGCGCTTCCTCTGGCAAAGAGCCTCCTGCTGCTCCTCGCAATGACGAGACGAGCTTCCTGTCGAACAGGGTGTCTTGTTACTCCTCGCAACGGGCTTTGTTGGTCAACGTTGGCTTATCAAGAGAATGATAAGGAAGCCCCATCTGGCAACCGCCGCTGCATAATTTGCGTATAACCCATAACTAACCACCACTTTATGAAGCAGCTTATCCTCCCCGGCCTGTTCTTCCTGGCGTTCTTCACCGCCTGTTCTTCCCGCAGCGATAACAATCCCCGTGCTGTAACCGACGGCGCCTGGCGCGTGAGCCACTTTTCAGAACGCGGTGATGATGAAACCGGGGATTTTTCCGGGTATACGTTCACGTTTGCGGGCAACGGCAGCGCTTCAGCCGTAAAGCAGGGCGCCGGCAAATCCGGCAGCTGGTCGCTGAACAGCACCAGCACCCGCTTTTCCATTGATTTCGGGCCAAAAACAGATGCCAATAAACCATTAGGCGAGCTTACGGACAACTGGATGGTCATTTCCCTCACCGACCGGGAGATCAAACTTACCGATGACAATGCCAGCAGCGCCGAGTTTCTGACGTTTACAAAGAACTGATACTCAATGGTACATTTTTGACTGGAATTAGACAATTCAATGAATGTAACAACAATACCCATGTAATAATTTTCGTATCTTTGTGCCTCACAACAACCATTATTGAAAAACCGTTTTTGTTAAAAGAAAGATATGAAGTGGATGAATTTACGCATTAGCAAAAAAAGATATGTACTCCCTTTCCTGGCATTGACTTCCCTGTTTAGTCTCAAAGTTTCGTCGGTCGGTAAGAAAAACAGCGGTGTAATCGCTCCGGTAGCTGTTGCTCCTGTTGTTTCCGCCTCGGCTGCTTTGTATGAGAACCTTTCGCTGGATTCCCTCGGGCTTTCCCGCGAGGCTTACGAATATGCCATTGTAGGGTACGACCGTCTCCTGAAAGAAGGAAAGCTGCGCAATGATGATATATTATCTATCGTGGATTTCAGCCTGCCTTCCACACAGAAGAGGCTGTTCGTGATAGATATGGCATCGGGCAAGCTGCTCTTTAATTCCCTGGTAAGCCACGGCAGGAACTCCGGTAAGAACATGGCCACAGACTTTTCCAACTCTCCCGAGAGTTTCAAAAGCAGCCTTGGTTTTTACGTGACCGGCAACACCTACCGCGGCCAGCACGGGTATTCGCTCAGGCTCGAAGGCGAAGAGGAAGGCATCAATAACAACGCCATGGAAAGAGGTATAGTGATGCATGCGGCGGATTATGTGAATGAAACGCTCGGCCGCAGGCAGGGTTATATCGGCAGAAGCCTCGGCTGTCCTGCTGTTCCCGTGGGGCTGCATAAAAAGATCATCAGCAAGATACAGAACGGCACCTGCCTGTTCATGTACAGTCCCGATGTGAAATACCTCTCTGCGTCCAAAATACTGCGCCAGCAACAGCAGGCTGCATAACGGTTCATAAAGCCCGGATTGTCTTATTTTTGAACATATCCGGACCATGATGAAACGTTGCATACTCTTTTTGATCTTTTTACCATTACTGATAGCTGCAAAAAAAGAAACGCCGGAAGCGTATATCCGAATCAATCAACTCGGGTATCTGCCTTCCGGCGTTAAAGTTGCGGTTTGGGGAAGCCTTTCTCCCGCTTCCCTTCAGTCCTTCCAGCTCATAGATTCCGCCAGCGGCAAAGCGGTGTTCACCGCACCGGCAGGCAAGGCTTTCGGCAGCTACGGCCCCTTCGCGCAATCGTACCGGCTCGATTTTTCCGCATTTTCAAAACCAGGCATTTATTATCTGAAAGCGGGCAACACCCTTTCTCCCGTATTCCGCATCGGCAAAGATGTATACAAAGGCGCGGCGGATTTCTGCCTGCGTTACCTGCGGCAGCAGCGCTGCGGTTTTAATCCTTTCCTCAAAGATTCCTGCCATACCTTCGACGGCTACACGCTTTACGGCCCCATGCCCGACAGTACAAGGATAGACGCCACCGGCGGCTGGCACGATGCCAGCGATTACCTTCAATACTCCACCACTTCCGCCAATACGGTTTACCATCTCCTCGCGGCCTACCGCGATTTCCCGCGGGTATTCGCAGACCAGCACAACGCCAGCGGCCTGCCCGGAAGCAACCGTACCGCGGATGTGCTGGACGAAGCCCGCTGGGGGCTGGACTGGCTGCTGCGCATGCATCCGCAAAGCGGCTGGCTGTTCAACCAGGTAGCGGACGACCGCGACCATCGCGGCATGCGTATTCCCGCGCTGGATTCTTTTTACGGGCGCGGCTTTGAAAGGCCGGTCTACTTCTGCTCAGGCAAGCCGCAGGTGCAGGGCGTGAAATACAAAAAGATGAACAAAAGCACCGGCGTGGCTTCCACTGCCGGCAAGTTTTCCAGCGCGTTCGCACTGGGCTATTCCATCTTGCAAAATGAAGATCCCGCGTATGCTGAGAAACTGAAAACAAAGGCCGGCACTGCTTACGCATTAGGCGTACAGCAACCTGGCGTGCAGCAAACCGCCTCGGTGTTGTCTCCCTACATCTACGCGGAAGACAACTGGACGGACGATATGGAACTGGCCGCCGCGCGCCTGTTTGCCATCACGAAAAATAAACGTTACCTCGCGGAAGGCATGCGGTACGCCGCCGGAGAAACCGTTACACCCTGGCTGGGCGCAGATACCGCCAACCATTACCAATGGTATCCTTTCATCAATATCGGGCATTACGAAATGGCCCGCCTGGCGGAAAGCGCAGCGAAAAAGAAATTGCTGGACTATTATAAGACCGGCATTGAAAAGGTATGGCAGAAAGCGAAAGGCAATGCATTTTACCGCGGCGTTCCTTTCATCTGGTGCAGCAACAACCTTACCGCCGCTTTCGCGATACAATGTTACTGGTACCAGTCGCTGAGCGGGAAGAATGATTACGCCGCGCTCGCACAGGCAAACGTGGACTGGCTTTTCGGTTGCAATCCCTGGGGAACGGCCATGGTATATGGGCTGCCGCAGCATGGCGATACGCCGGTGGACCCGCATTCCGCTTTCACGCACCTTAAAAATTACCCGGTAGACGGCGGCCTGGTGGATGGCCCGGTGTACGGCAGCATTTACAACAGTCTTATCGGCATCCGCCTCGCGGAGCCGGACGAATACGCAGCTTTTCAAAGCAGCCTCGTGGTGTACCACGACGATTACGGGGATTACAGTACGAACGAACCGACGATGGACGGCACTGCGTCATTGATCTACCTGCTGGCGTTGAAGGAAAATGAAGGGGTGAAGAAGAAGTAGCCGGTATCTACAACCAGCTGATCAAAAAACCAATGAGCACGGTCGTGCGCTGCAGCCCGTTGCGCAGCAAGCGCAGGGCCTTGCGCATATGCTGCTCTACCGTGTTCACGGAAATACCGGAACGTTCGGCGATCTCCTTATTGCTCAGTTCTTCCGAACGGCTCAGTAAGAACACCTGGCGGCATTTGTCGGGCAGCTGCTGGATGGCGTCCGCCATCTGCAGCGAAAGTTCTTTATGGGAGAGGTAAGTTTCCACATCGTTGAGCGCGGCGGGCGGCCGCGTTTCCTGGAACACTTCGTATTTGTGATGGATGTACTGGCGGTGCAGGTAGTTCAGCACGCGGTTGCGGAGCGCGGTGAAAATATAGGCTTTGAAAGAAGTGTGAATATCGAGGCGGTCTTTCCGTTCCAGCAATTCCAGGAATACTTCCTGTACAAATTCGCGGGCAATTTCCTTATCGCCCGTCTTTTCATATGCTTTCCTGAGCAACATAACGGCATACCGTTGGTACAAGGCGTCAAACGCGGCCTGGTCGCCCTTTTTCCAGCATGAGAGCAAATCTACGTCCGTATGGTGTGTATAGTGTGGGATAGACTTTGGTTGTTAGCGTAAGTTAAATGTAAGGAAAAATAAGGGCTATTTTCAAAGTCAAAACAAAAAGAAATATTTTTTTAACAGTGGTAACGGTTTAAGTTTAATTGTTTGTCCTATTGGGTAACATTCGTATAATTACAGCCTATGGGCCTGATCGATCTAAAAGCACTGTTGGAAAAATATAAAGCCGGAACCTGCACCCCGGAAGAGCTCCGGGCGTTGGAAGAATGGTATGAAGCCTGGCGCCATCCTGATGCCGGGCACGTTCAATGGAAGCCCGACGAAGAACTGGCGCAGGAACTGTTGCAGGATTTCCGGGAAATGCGCCGCAGCAAAGAGGCCATGTTCCGCACAGGCGCAGGCAATACCTGGTGGAAAGCCGCCGCAGTGGCCTTGCCCATCATCGGCATCGGCGCATTGCTCTGGATCAGCCGTCCTTCTGTGAAAGAACCGGCTCCCGGGCCGGTGTTGGCGGTAGTGCCGGCGAACCCGGACAGCAAACGTTTCATCCTGCTGCCTGATAGTAGTACCGTGGTACTGCGTGAGGGCAGCACCCTCATATATCCCAACGTTTTTAAAGGCGGTGCACGTGAAGTGACGCTCACCGGCGAAGGGTATTTCGACATCAAAGAACAGCCCGGCAAACCCTTCCGCATCCGCTCCGGCAAGCTGATCACCACCGTGCTGGGCACCGCGTTCAACATCAAAGCATATCCCGGCCAGCCTTCCGTGACCGTAACCGTCACCAGGGGAAAGGTGAAGATAGAAGAAGGCGGCAGCAATAAGCTCCTCGGCATCCTCGAACCCGACCAGCAGATCGTTTACGAAAACGAAACGGCCGCCACCAAACCCGTGAAAGCCGTGGAAACCATGGCCTGGGTGAAAAAAGGAATGAACTTCAACTCCGTGCCCTTCGAAGAAATTGCGCGGAAGATCGGGGAACAATACCAGGTAAAGATCGGCTTCTCCAACGATGCGCTCCGGCAATGCCGCATCCACGCTACGTTCGAAGGCACCGAAACGCTCGATAAAATACTGTATATCTTATGCACTGTAGGGAACAGCACTTATACTGTCCGGAACAATGAAGTGACGATCCATGGGGAAGGTTGCATGAAAGAGTAACACGATACGCACACGCTAACAATGTTCAGTTGCCAAAATCTTATGCCATGATCCGGAAAATATCTCCGCCTTCCTGATACTATGGGTATGAAAAAACCCCTCCGTACTGTGGTAGGTCGGGAGGGGCCTCGCTTAAAACTTAAACAGCCCTGGGGCTGATTCTTCATCATTTTAAACTATTGCAATTTATGCAAAAATCAGCGGTTTTTGCTAAAGACAGGCTATTGCCTGCTCTTACATCAGCAGTTTATTCCACGCAAATGCGTTTCATTATGAGAATGAGCCTCACCACCATCATTTGCATGCTGGTTAGCATTCACCTCCTGTGGGCGACGCCCATCAAAGGCCAGGCGCTGGATGATAAAAAGATTACCATGGAAGCGTCTGACGTAACGCTCGAAAAAGCGTTGTCGCTGGTCGAAAAGTTGTCCGGGTTTCACATTGCCTACGCTTCCGAAAAAGTGGAGCGTTACAGCCGCGTGAAGCTCCACATGGCTACCCGCAGCGTGAGCGCCACCCTGGCCGCCCTCCTGAAACAAACCGGCCTGGGCTACCAGCTCACGGATAAAACCATTATGATCGTTCCCAAGCGGGATGAGCCCTTTGTGGCTGCCGCCTTTCAACCCGCGGACACGACCATTGAAGTGAAAGGTAAAGTGACGGACGAAACCGGCAGCCCCATGCCGGGCGTATCCGTTCGCGTGAACGGCACCACCAGGGGCGTGTTCACCGACGGCCTGGGAGCATTCACGCTCTCCGCCGGCCGCGGGCAGGTGCTGGTGTTTACCTCCGTGGGCACTATCCCGCAGGAATATGTGGTCAGGAATGCTACCAATATCAGCATCGTGCTGAAGACAGACAGCCGCAAGCTGGAAGACATCGTGGTAGTAGGTTACGGCAGGCAGCGCAAGGCTAATCTCACCGGCGCCGTTTCTTCGGTAGACGTAAAGCGCACGCTGGAATCGCGCCCCATCACCGACGTGGGCCGCGGCCTCCAGGGCTCTGTGCCGGGCCTCACCATTACAACGGCCAGCGGCGACCTCGGGCGCAATCCCAATATCAGGCTGCGCGGCATGACCGGGTCGCTGAACGCCGGAGCGGCAGGCGCCCAGCCTCTCATCCTGGTGGATAACGTGGAGATACCCAGCCTGCAGATGATCAACCCGCAAGACATTGAATCCATATCGGTATTAAAAGACGCCGCTTCCGCTTCCATTTACGGCACCCGCGGCGCATGGGGCGTGATACTTATCACCACCAAGTCCGGCGCCAAAGGAGCGCCCGCCGCCATCAACTACACCAACAACTTCTCCTGGAGCCAGCCTACCGCCGTGCCCGAAATAGCCGGCGCCGTGGAAGGTGCGGAGGCCGTGATCCTCAACCGCCGCCGCTCCACCAACAACCCCGCCATCAACTCCTTCGGCGTACTCGGCATGTACTTCGACGATATCGGCATCCAGAAAATGAAAGAGTGGCAAGAGAAATACGCCGGGCAGGACCTGGGCGACGAAATGGTGCCGGGCCGCGACTTCGAGATCAGGAACGGCAACTTCTATCCCTACCGCCCCTGGGACGTTAACGAACGGTACATGAAGAAGTTCGCCTTCCAGCAGAAACACGACCTTTCCGTAACCGGCGGCGGCGATAAGACCAGCTACCACCTTGGCCTGGGTTATCTCAACCAGACCGGGATGCTTAAATTTAAAACAGACCGCTTCGACCGTTACAACGCCACCCTCAGCGTAAACTCCACCGTAAAAGACTGGCTGGACGTGAGAGGGAAAATGATGCTTTCCCAATCCAAACTCGAAACACCATTCTCCTTCTCCGCCGCGCAGCTGGGCCCCTGGTATTACCTCTACCGCTGGCCGAAAGTGTACCCCTACGGCACCTACCAGGGCAAACCCTTCCGCAGCGCCGTAACCGAAACGCAGCAGGGAAAAATGGACGAGGATAAGAACACCTTTACCCGCGTGCAGGTAGGCGCCACGCTGAGGCCGTTGAAAGACCTGACCATCGATGTGGACTACACATACTCCAGCACCAACCAGCACATCCACTCCGTGGGCGGCGAAACCGGCGCTATCAACTTCTGGTTCGGCAACTTCAGCTACGTGCCCAACTACCAGGGGCCTGAGTGGAACCGCGTAAAATATACTTCCAGCTGGAATGATATGAACACCGGCCGCGCATTTGCCACCTACACCAAAAATCTCGGTGAGAACCATCACCTGAAAGGCATGGTGGGCATGGACGTGGACCTTTTCCGCAACTGGTCGCAGGTATCTGAAAGGAGAGGCATGCTCGATCCCAACCTCGGAGAGATCAATCTTGCCATAGGCGACCAGTTTGTTTCAGGCAAACGCGGCCACTGGGCTACCAACGGTTATTTTGCGCGCATCAACTACGATTATAAAAACAAGTTCCTGCTGGAAGTGAACGGCCGTTACGATGGTTCGTCCAAATTCCCGAAGCACGACCAGTTCGGTTTCTTCCCCTCTGTTTCCGCGGGTTACATTATTTCCGAAGAGCATTTCATGGAACTAGCCAAACCGGTTCTTACCTTCCTGAAACTGCGCGGCAGCTACGGTTCCATAGGCAACCAGAATGTGGGTGACGTTACTTTCCTGTCCGTTATGTCGTCCAGCAATTCCAACTGGCTCATCGGCAACAACAACATGATCACCTTCAGCACGCCGAACCTCGTGCCGCGCTCACTCACCTGGGAAACCATTTCCACCCTCGACTTCGGGCTGGACGCTCGTTTCCTCGAAAACAGGCTGGGCGTCACCTTCGACTGGTATAACAGGATCACGCAGGACATGATCGGCGAGGCGGTAGGTATGCCCGCCACCTTCGGCGGTTCCGCGCCCAAGGAGAATTTCGGTGAAATGCAGACGCGCGGCTGGGAGCTGGCCATCGACTATACCCATACCTTCGATAACGGCATCCGCGTAAACGTACTCGGCACCCTGTCCGACTTCCAGGAAGAGATCACCCGCTTTGCCAGCGCCACCACCAATGTATACCGCAATTACCAGGGCAAAAAGATAGGGGAGATCTGGGGATATGTGACAGACAGGCTTTTCCAGGAAAGCGACTTCACCAAGGTAGGCGACAAATGGGAACCCAAAGCCGGCATCCCCGACCAGGGCGCGCTCACGCAGGGCAGCTCGTGGTTCTACTACACACCCGGCGATGTGAAATACACAGACGTCAACGGCGACAACAAAATAACCTGGGGCTCCGAAACTACCGACGACCCGGGAGACCTTCGTGTGATCGGCAATTCAACCCCGCGCTACCAGTATGGCGTAAGGCTGGGCGCAGACTGGAAAGGCATAGACCTGGGCGTGTTCTTCCAGGGCGTTGGCAAAAGAGAGTTATGGCCTTCAGGCCCTATTTTCATCCCCGGCTTCAACGAGGCCGAAGCCTGGTACTCCCACCAGATGGACTACTGGACGCCGCAGCGCACCAACGCATTTTATCCCCGCCCCACCAATCATGACCGGGCTGAAAGCAATAAGAATTTTTTCCGCCAGAGCCGTTATTTGCTGGACATGTCGTACCTGCGCCTGAAGAACGTGACGCTGGGCTACACCCTTCCCGGCAGTATCAGCCGCAGGGCGCACATCAAAGCAGCCAGGCTGTACGTGAGCGGCGAAAACCTGCTCACCTGGGATAACATGTCCGTGCCCATCGACCCGGAGATCGATTACACCGCCGAACAAACGGATCGTTCCGCTTTCGGCAGGGTATATCCCTACCGCAAAGAATTCTCTTTTGGCCTTCAAATCACTTTCTAAAGCGAAAAACTGACTGGTTATGAAATCGAAAATATTATTCGTGGTATTGCTGGCGGCGCTGGGAGCAGGTTGTAAAAAAGATTTTCTCGTCCGCCTCCCGCTGGACCAGATGGAAGACGCCACTTACTGGACCAACGAGAACAACGTGCGCACTTTCGCGTATGGTTTTTATCCCACTTATTTCCCCGGCTACGGCCGCCTCTTCGACCTCGAAGTATACTTTTATTCCGGGCAGGCGCTGAACGATGATTTTGCGCCCACCGCGCCGGTGGCTTTCACCAAAACCGTTCCCGCGTCCGCCACCGGCACCGCCTGGAGTTTTACCAACGTGCGCAAAGCCAACATTATGCTGGAGCGCGTGCGCGGCATGGGCATGCTGGAAGAAGCCACACGCAACCACTGGGTGGGTGTGGCCCGCTTCTTCAGGGCCATGGCCTATTTCAAGCTGGTAAAAACCTATGGCGACGTGCAATGGTACGGCAAACCGCTGGAAGTGGCCGACGAGCAACAATTGTACAAGCCCCGCGACAGCCGTACATTGGTAATGGACAGCGTGCTGCTGGACCTGAGATTCGCGGCCGATAACATCCGCGATGCAGACGGCGAGAAAGGGCTGAATGTCACCAAATGGGTGGCGCTTGCTTTTATGAGCCGCGTCATGCTGTTCGAAGGCACCTGGCAGAAGTACCACCAGCTGAGTAACGATAAGAGCCGCGAATACCTGGAAGCCGCCAAGTGGGCGGCGAACGAAGTGATCACCAAAGGCGGCTATTCGTTCTCGCACAGCTACCGCGAATCCTTCAACTCGCTGGACCTCGCACCCAATAAAGAGATCATCCTTTACCGCCGCTATGCGCCGGGAATGCTCACACATTCGCTGATGAGTTACAACAATAAAGAACCGCAAACCGGGCCCAACAAGAACCTGATAGAAACGTACCTCTGTACGGACGGCTTGCCCATCGGCCTTTCCCCATTGTACCAGGGAGACAGGACCATTGAAAATGTGCTGGCTAACCGCGACAGCCGTATGCTGCACACCTTCAACCCTGAGCTTCGCCCCAACGGTTCGCGTACCCGCACGAACAACCTGGGCATCAGCACCACCGGCTATTGCACCTGGAAGTTCCTCAACGACGCGCTGCGCGAAGCGCCCACCGGCGAATCGAGCCTGAACGTTTCCCATGCCCCGGTGATCCGCCTCGGAGAAGTGATGCTCAACTACGCGGAAGCCGCGGCAGAACTCGGCGGGCTTACGCAGGAAGACCTGGACAAATCCATCAACAGGCTGCGCGCCCGCACCGTGGGCAATACCGCGCCGCTGCCTGCCTTGCAGGTGCTGGGCGGAGAGCCCGCGGTGAACGGCGCAGTGTACCACGACCCAAAGAAAGACGCAGATGCGAAAGTGACCTACATGATCTGGGAGATCCGCCGCGAACGCCGCGTGGAATTCTCCATGGAAGGCACCCGCTTCGATGACCTGCGCCGCTGGCGCAAGCTGGATTACATGGACACCCGCGTGCACACGGACCTCAACCGCGGCGCCTGGATCAAACGGAGCGAATGGCTGAAACCCAATCCCCCCGGCGGCTCATGGCTGAACAACGTTACGCTGGAAGGCCCGGAGGAAGGATACATCATTCCCTCGGTTTCTTCGCTGGCAGACCGGATTTATGACAACGATAAAGTATATTTGGAACCGATACCACAAGACCAGATCAAACTGTTTTCCGACAAAAAGGTAACCTTGTCGCAGAACAAAGGCTGGTAAGGCTCCATTTAAATTTTTTACATCATGCTTACAGCCCTCACCCAGGCGGTTATATTTACTGGAAAGGAAGAGATCAAAGGAAAAGCTTTATTACTGGACAACGGCATCGTGAAGGGCTGGACGGAAGAGGGGAACATACCATCGGATTTCCATATCATTCAACAGAGCGGCAGGTACATTACACCCGGCCTGCTGGATTTGCAGATTTACGGAGGAGGCGGTCAGCTGTTTTCAGACGACCCCTCCTCCGCTGCTTTGAAGAACATTGCGGACGCGCTGGTGAAGACCGGTATCACGGGCTTTTTGCCTACGCTGGCCACCAATGAAATGAGCGTTTTTGAAAAAGCGATAGACACGGTGAGGGACAACCCGCATCCCGCCGTGCCCGGCCTGCACCTGGAAGGGCCTTACATCAATCCCGTGAAACGCGGCGCGCATATTCTCTCCTGCATTAAAAGGCCGGAGCTGGGTGAAGTGAAAGCTTTGCTGGAAAGGGCGCAGGGCGCCATCAAAATGATGACCATCGCGCCGGAAATGTGCAGCCCCGAGGTGATAGCGCTCCTGCTTGCCAACGGCGTGATACTCTCAGCCGGGCACAGCAATGCCACTTTCAGCGAAGCCGCCGAAGGTTTCAAAAGAGGGATACAAACCGCCACCCACCTGTTCAACGCCATGAGCCCCTTCCATCACCGCGATACCGGGCTGCCGGGCGCGGTATACCAAAGCCAGGCCTTTGCCAGCATTATCCCTGACGGTATTCATGTGGATTACGAAGCATTATCGATTTCGAAAAAAGTAATGGGCGAACGCCTGTTCCTGATCACAGATGCGGTGGAACCCAGTACCGGCGCATATCCCCACGTATTCAAAGGCGACCGTTATACCCTTACGGACGGCACTTTGTCCGGCTCCGCCATCAGGCTGCTGCAAGGGGTGGATAATTGCGTGAAACATGCGGGCATTGGCCTCGCAGAAGCTTTGCGCATGGCGTCCACTTATCCCGCGCAGGTGATCGGCCACCCGGAAAGAGGCCTGATCACGCCGGGCCAGCCTGCTTACCTAACCATTTTCGACGGGCAATTCCAGGCCTGTGGCGTTTACATTAAAGGAGAATTTTTCGGGGCATAAAAAAAGAGTTGATGCAGGAATACATCAACCCTTTGTCCTATGTCACCAGTTATTGAAGCTATCAGCGGGGAAACGACTTCGGGTTGATGTTAACCACGTTGTCGTGCGCCCAGCTGATGGTATAACCGGCGCTGGTGGCGGTCAGCTGGCCATGGTAAGTTGCTCCCACGATCGTAATGCTGAAGGGCCTTGTGCCGTTGGTGAATGACTGATGCCATACTTTCCGCTTTGCCACGGACGGGCCGGGATTGTAGGGATACGCAGCATAAGCCCTTGTTACATTGATGCTCCAGCCGGAATCCACGTTGTTGCTGTAAGTTTCCAGCAATACGTTTTCGCTGGGGAAAGTATTGGTGCTTTCAATTTCCAGCAGCACGGCGGTGTCATTCACAGAAGAGGGCGTAACGTTCAGCCCTTCGATGCGGAAGTAAGTGCTGTCAATGGGCGGCACTGTGTCCGTGGAATCAATAGAATCGGTAGGGATGCTGTCTTTCAGGGTGGCCAGGTTGAATTTGGCGTCTTCTTTGGACAATACGGCTTCCTGGCTGCAGCTGAAAATCGTGCAGGCGGTTACAAGCATAAGCAATGGCAATAAAGAAATTCTTTTCATAGAATGTTTTGTTTTATACTATGAAAGACGGGCGTGTGATATGAAAAGGTTGGGTGAGATCAGTTTTTTCTCCTGAAATAATACCGTACCTGCAGTTCCAGGCTTTGCCGGTTGGGATAACCGGGGACGTCGTTCACGAATCCTTTGCCGCTGCTGCCGCCCCAGCCCAGGTTGTACTGCAGCCCGATGCGCAATGCAGGGCTCAGCCGGTAATCCACACCGGCCTGCCATTGCAGGAAATTCCTGCCGGGAAGTTTATGGGCGTTGAAACGGTCCGGGTAACGCGGCAGGGAATCGTGCGGGATGTTGTAGCTGCCCGGGAGCGTGCTATCCGTTCCCTGCTGCATCAGCTGGTACTGGTAGGTGATGCCGGTGAACACAGACCATTTGTCAACGGTATACACCAGCTGTATGCCGAGGTTGGCGTGCAGTGTGCTTTTGAGGGTGAAATAAGTGCGGGCCGTGTCCACTTTGAAGGTGGTGCCGGTATCGGACTTTACATCCTGGTAAAAATGTTCGTAAGAATTGTTGGCGCCGGTGAGATAAGTGAATCCCGCTGAAGGCCGTATGATGAGTCCCGGTGAAAGGCCGAAGCTGTATCCGGCCTGTAAATTCCCAGCCCAGGTGCCGTGATCCGCAGCCATGATGGCAGCTTTCAGGTTGAGCGGGCTGAATTTTGGAATGGGGAAATCATGCGGTTTCAGCGGAATCAGCCTGTCAGCGGCAGAGAGTTTTTTCTCCGTTGCGGCGCCGGGATAAACGGGTTGAAGATGAAGGGAAGCTGTTGAGGAATTTCGTATTTCGACATTTGTATTGTCCCGGTCTTCATTTCCAGCGGCTTTTTCCTTCACGTTTTCGTTCTTTTTTATCTTTCCCTCGTTTTCAATCTTCCCGGCAGCTTTTGCATTATCTATACTTTTTTTGCCGCCTTTGTCACTCTCGGCCCCGGACTTTTCTTCGTCCCTGGCCTGTTTCAGAATATTCGGGTTCTTTTTGGCACTGTTTGTATCTTTCGCTGTATCCGAATTCGTTTCATCATTACTTTCCGTATCCCGGGCTTCTTTCACGGCATCTGCATTCTTATTAACGGCTCTGATTTCTCCTTCATTCTCTGCATCCGCATTCCTTTTGCCATCGTTCACGTTTTTCGCAGCACCTGCGATTTCTTCGGCGCCCTTATGCTTATCAGCGGAATCCTTCACTGCGCTCGCAACTTTTTCATCGCGTTCATCATTATCTTCCTTTTCATTTCCTTCAATCCGGGTAATAGCTTCCGGTTGCGCCCCCGCCTCTCCATTCGCGCTACCCGTGGCCTGCGGGCCATTCCCGCTGTTGAACAAAAACAACAAACCAACTAACAGCAACACAACCACCTCAGCCAGCAGGAACCACCAGCCCTTGCCGGCCGGCGGGGGAGCTTCCTGCCCGTCCAGCATATGACGCAGCTGCTCCCAGGCCTGCTGTTTCAGTGCAGGCGCGGCAGGCTCCGGCTCCTGTTGGGCCGCAGCTTTCAGCAATCGCTCAATATCCTGTTCTTGTCCGTTCATATTGTTGGTTGAGTAATACTTTTAAAAGCCGCTTCCCTTCAGATACATGCCACTTGGACGTACCCGTGCTGATGCCCAGCATGGCGCCGACCTCCTTATGGGAATAGCCCTCGATAATAAAAAGATTGATCACCATCCGCGTGGCGGGCGGCAAATAATGCAGTAATTGCAGCAGCTCTTTGTATGCCGCCTGGTCGTGCCCGTCCGCCAGCGGCAGATGCGGCGGCAACGGCGCCGTTTCCAGCTGCCGCCGGTGCTCCCTGAAATAATCGGCCGCCGCATGGTGGATGATCCTGCGCAGCCAGCCTTCAAAACTCCCGCTTCCGCTGTATTGCCCGATCTTCGCAAATGCCCGCAGGAACCCGTTGTTCAGTATGCTGATGGCCGCATCCTGGTCCGGGAAGGTGCGCTTCACCACGGCCAGCATTTTGTCGAAAAAATGCATGTACAGCTTCTCCTGGCTCAAACGGTCATGCCTCCGGCAACCCTCCAGCAACAATGCAAGGTGGTCCGGCTCAGCGGCCGCGCCGGGTGTATATGGAGGTTGTGGTTCCAACTGGACTATCTTACAAGACGCCCTTTTCGGAAGGGAAGGTTGGGTCGGGGAACAAAAATTATCTTCTCGTTACGAGATAATTGTAATCATTCAGCAGGGTTTCCAGGAACTGAACATCGTCCATATCGGTTTCTATGTGCAATACTTCCTTGATCCTCAAGGCAATGCGCTCCGCCATGGAAGTGTCGCCGCTGCGGGAAACGCTGTCCAGCACGGATTTGATCTTGCTCAGGTCCCGGTCGCTGAGCCGCAGGATCTGCGAGAACTGCGGGGTATAGTCCGCCTGGTGTATTTCCCGGAAGATCGTATCCTCGATGGTATGCCGCTCCCTGGTGCGCACGAGGATGGTGCCCGCCGCCAGGTCGCCCAGGCGCTGGTTGTACGGGCTTCTCAGCACCACGATCAGCGGCAATACGCCGAAAACCAGCGACAGCAGGGCCGCCCATGCATCCTGGTCTTCCATCAGCGAAAAAATAAAGATGAGGGTGAATATCGGCGATTCCACGAGCCGGAACATCCAGCGCAGCAGTATCTGGCTCAGGCTGGGCACATTGCCCATCAGGCTCACCACCTTAATGTCCATCACCCTTTTGCCCAGGCTCTGCCCTTTCATGAGCAGCTCGGAAATGAGATAATAAAACGAAACCGGCAGCCCGATCAGCAAAATACCAGCCATATTGCTGTTGAGCCCCGCTTTGCTGAGGAAAAAGCTCATCAGCCAAAGATATGCGCCCCTTATCAGCAGGTCTATGAGGTAAGCCACGCCCCTGCGCCCCAGGTCCGCCGCCTCAAACTCCAGGTCTATGTTAAAAACTGTAGGTATTTTGATAATAGGCATAAACAAATTTAAAATTTATTATATTTCCACCTCAGTAATTTTTATGACCCGTACCGCATGAGAGAAGCTTCATTTATAAAACGGAACCTGGAAAGGTGGAAGAAGATCCGGGAGGAGCCCACCGAAGACCCGGATGTGATGGCGGAACGATTCACTTCCCTGCTTGATGACCTTGCTTATGCCAAAACTTTCTATAGCCACAGCAAAGTAACCCACTACATCAACGGCATGGCCTCGGGCATATTCCAGCGCATATACCGCAACCATAAAGGCGATAAAGGCCGCATCCGGAATTTTTTCTATTACCTGCTGCCGCTGCTCATCCGCAAACATCACCGCCTGTTCCTTTTCACCTTCTGCTACTTCCTGCTGTTCTGCATCATCGGCGCATTTTCGGCGGCGCACGACGAAACCTTTGTGCGCGGCGTGCTGGGAGACGGGTATGTGAACATGACGGAGGAGAACATCGCCAGCGGCGATCCTTTCGGCGTATACAAAAATGAAAATGAATGGCTGATGTGGGTGCGCATTGCGTACAACAACATCCAGGTGAGCATGATCTGTTTCGTAATGGGCATTGCCTTTTCGGCGGGCACCCTGTGGATATTGTTCAAGAACGGCATCATGCTGGGTTCTTTCCAGTATTTCTTTTTCGCGAAAGGCCTGGGCTGGCCCTCGGTGCTCGTGATATGGATACACGGCACGCTCGAAATATCTTCCATCATCATCGCCGGCACGGCGGGTATGATCATGGGCAACAGCCTGCTGTTCCCCGGTACGCATACGCGCACGGAGTCGTTGAAACGTGGCGCCATGGAAGGTTTGAAGGTGATCGTGGCGCTGGTGCCCATCTTCATCGTGGCGGCTTTCCTTGAAAGCTTCGTCACCCGCCACACCAGCATGCCCCTGGCGCTTAGTATCAGCATCCTCGCATTATCAGCGGCTTTCATCATATGGTACTTCGTGATCTACCCCATCAGGGTGGAAAAAACGGGTTACCGGCTTGATGCGGACAGCAAACTTCTAAAACCAGCCGCAGCATGAAGCCTGTAAGATATTGGATAATGCCGGTCCTTTTCTGCTGTGCGCTCCAGGCAACGGCGCAGGATAATAAACAAAAGGAAAAGGACTTCGATGAGAACGAGTGGCGCGTGATAGACTCCACCGGCGAGGATAGCGTGGTGGAAGGGGATATTGATGACGCTTATGCGGACACTCTTGTAACGGAGGAAACAGACACTGCCTATGCGGAAGCAGAAGCCTACGACAATTCCACCCTCGAACAAAAAATATGGAACGGCGTTACACCCTACTCCCGCTGGGACCGGCAGCCCGTGGGCGACTGGGACGAAAGCGCGCAGGTGCGCCTGGTGATACGCCCCGTGAAGAAGGCCGATATGGAAGAGCTGCGGAAGATGAAAGCGCTGAACTATGAAAAGGACGAGAACCCGGGCATAGAAGAGAAAAAAGGCGGCTGGTTGTACGAGCTGGGCGCATGGGTGAGGAGGAACGATGATGCGGTCATCTGGGCCTTCTACATTTCCCTCGGCGTTTTATTGCTGGGTGTGCTGGTACTGTTTATTAAAAAGAACGATATCGCTTTCCGCTGGTCTTCCGGCGGCGGCAAAAATTATAATGGCCCGGAATCCGCCATGGACGAAGGCCCGCAGAACTACGACGGCCTGGCCCGCACCGCCATCGCGGAAGGCAGGCTGAGGGATGCCGTGCGCTTCCGTTACCTGCACACGCTGCAATTGCTGGAAGCACGGCAGCTCATAGCGCCGGGGAAAGATAAAACGAATATGGATTTCCTGCGCGAGCTTTCCCGCACCGCTTTCCATAAACCATTTGCCGCATTAACGCTGCATTACGAATATGTCTGGTACGGAAAGCTGCCGCTCAGCAACGGGCAGTTCACCCAGCTGGACGATCAGTTTGCCGCATTTTCCCAATCCATCAAACAGCTCTCGTGAGAACCGGCTTCATCATAGGCATTTGCGTTATTATCCTGGCATTGATCATGCTGATGATCATCGGTTCCAACACGCGGAGCGGGGGCGGCCGCGCGGAAGAGAGTCGCCTCCGCCCGGGAATGGCCACCTACAGCAGCCGCGACAAAGCGCCTTTTGGGAGCTACGTGCCGTTTAAGGTGATGGAGAATTTTTTCCAGGGCACCAAACCGAAAACCGTCACCCGTTCTTTCGCTAAAACATACGCCAGCACTTCGGGCCTGAAAGGGCAGAACAACGCCTACATCATCGTAGCGGAACACCTGTGGCTGACGGAGGCGGATGCCCAAGCCATGTCTTCCTACGTGCAGGACGGCAACAAACTTTTCCTGGCCATAGAAGAAACAGACTCGCTGCTGGAATCCACTTTCGGGTTCAAGGTGAAAGAAGAAACGCCGGTTCCCGCACCGCTCGTTCTGATCAACAAAATTTCCAGGGATTCCATTGTAACGCAGCATTTCTCCAACCCGCATTTCGGGGCAGATACAACGTTTACCGCCAGGGGCATAACGCTCAACGGCCACCTCGCATCGCCGGACTCCGGTATCATCACGATCCTGGGCACCAACGAACGCCATCAGCCGAACTTCTTCCGCGTACCGCATGGTAACGGGCAGCTGATCGTGATGCTGAACCCCATGACCTGGACCAATTATTTCCTGCTGAAGAAAAACAACATCAGGGCGCTGGAGCTGCAAATGGCCTATTTGCCCGAGTTTCCGCATAACGTGTATTGGGACGAATTTTACAAACACCTCTACGGCCCGCAGCGCGATGATTTTTCGGACTGGCAGGTGCTGCTGAAACATCCTTCCCTGCGCTGGGCCCTGATCCTGGCCCTGGTGCTGCTGCTGCTCTACATTTTGTTCGAAAGCAAGCGCCGCCAGCGGCTGATACCGCCCAAACCCGTACTGGCCAATACCTCGCTCGATTTTGCGGAAACCCTCGGGAGGCTTTATTACCTGCATCACAACAACAGCAACCTGGCCAATAAAATGACCCAGCATTTGCTGGAATATATCCGGCAGAATTATTACCTGAACACCAGCGCCATTTCCACTGAATTCGTGACCGCGCTCAGCCGTAAATCGGGCCAGCCGCGGGAATTTATAGAACAGCTGATGAACATGGTCATGGAAGTTAAACTGGCCGGCAATATCAGCGATGAACAATTACAGCACTATTATAACAGCATCTATCTATTCTATTTAAAAGCGAAATAATGGAAATAAACACCTTTGAGCCCCGCACGGATCTCAGCGAGCTTCACGAAGCGATTGCGGCCATCAAAGCAGAGATCGCGAAAGTGATCGTAGGCCAGCACCAGATGGTGGACCTGCTCACGGCGGGCCTGCTGGCCAACGGCCACATCCTGATAGAAGGGGTGCCCGGCGTGGCGAAAACGCTTGCCGCCAAACTGCTGGCCGGGGCCATAGACGCCAAGTTCTCACGTATCCAGTTCACGCCTGACCTGATGCCGGCGGATGTGCTCGGCACCTCCATCTTCAACCCGCAGAGCAAGGAATTCGAATACAAAAAAGGCCCCATCTTCGGGAACATCATTCTCATAGACGAGATCAACCGCGCCCCGGCAAAAACACAGGCCGCGCTGTTTGAAGTGATGGAAGAGCGCCAGATCACCAACGACGGGCAAAGCCACCTGCTGGACCAGCCTTTTATGGTAGTGGCCACGCAGAACCCCATCGAGCAGGAAGGCACCTACCGCCTGCCGGAAGCCCAGCTGGACCGTTTCCTGTTCAAGATCGAGGTGAAATACCCTTCGCTCCAGGATGAGATCGCCATTCTCCAGGCCGCCAACACGCAGGGCGGGCAGCACCAGATGCTGGCGCAGGTACGGCCCGTTGTGACCGCCGCTACGGTGATCCGCCTGCAGCAGAAAGTGCGGGAAGTGCTCATGGAAGAAAAGCTGCTGCAATTCATTGCCAGCCTGGTGAACGAAACGCGCATGAACCCGAGCATTTACCTCGGCGCTTCGCCCCGCGCTTCCATTGCGGTGATGAACTGCGCAAAGGCCGTGGCTGTGATGAACAACCGCGATTTTGTAACGCCGGACGATATCGTGTACATCCTTCCGCACATCCTGCGCCACCGCATTGTGCTCACACCCGAACGTGAAATGGAAGGCATCACACCAGACGAGATCATTGCAGAAATCCTCAAAGCGGTGGAAGTACCGAGGTAAACAGGAATAATATGGGAATACTCACCCGGTTCTACCGTTCATTTTTCCTCAGCACAAGGCTGTACCTGGCGCTGGGCGTGATCATTATCACATTTGTGACCGCCTTTTTTGTGCCGGTGCTTTTCCAGGCGGCCATCACCGCGCTGATCGTTTGCTCGGCCGTGCTGCTGCTGGATATGGCATTGCTGTATCTGCCGGGCCGCGCGCTGCGCGCAGAGCGCCGCATGAGCGACCGCTTCAGCAACGGCGACGAGAACGAAGTGGAGCTGCTCGTCCGCAACGGCTACACGTTTCCCGTGCGGCTGGAGATCGTGGATGAACTGCCTTTCCAGTTCCAGCTGCGCAACTTTTCTTTGAAAGGCAGCCTGAAGGCCAGGGAAGAGAAGCAGTACAAATACCGGCTGCGACCGGTGGAAAGAGGGGAATACCAGTTCGGCAACGTGCAGCTGTATGTACGGAGCGCCTTTGGCCTGGTTACCCGGCGGTATACGGAAGCGCTGGAAAAAACAGTGAAAGTATATCCCTCTTTCATGCAGCTGCGCAACTATGAATTATTTTCGATCAAACACAAGCTGAGCGAAATGGGGGTTCACCGCAAACGCGTAATAGGCCACAGCATTGAGTTCGATCACATCAAAGAATACACCCGGGGCGACGATGTGCGTACCCTCAACTGGAAAGCCACCGCCCGCCGCGGCACGCTGATGGTGAACAACTTCATGGAAGAACGCTCCCAGCAGATGTACTGCGTGATAGACAAAGGCCGCACCATGAAAATGCCTTTCGACGGGCTTACCCTGCTCGATTACGCCATCAACGCCACCCTCGTGTTCAGTAACGTGGCCCTCGGCAAAGGCGACAAAGCCGGCCTCGTGACCTTCACCGGTAAACAAACCGAGATCCTCGCCGCCAGCAGTAAAAAAGTACAGCTGAACAAAATACTGGAACAGCTCTACGCCCAAACCACCGCCTGGACGGAGAGCGACGTGGAAAGGCTGGGCGTGCACCTGCGCGCATCCCTCTCGCAGCGCTCGCTGCTCATCTTCTTCACCAATTTCGAGTCGATAACCAGCCTGCAAAGGCAGCTCCCTTTCCTGCGCCAGATCGCAAAATACCACCTGCTGCTGGTCGTGTTCTTCGAAAACACGGAGATCAAAAAGCTGAATGAAAAACAGGTACAGGATGTGGAACAGATCTACATCCAGGTGATCGCGCAGAAGTTTGCGCATGAAAAGAAACAGATCGTGCGGGAGCTGGCGCAGTACGGCATTATGTCGCTGCTCACCACGCCCGAACATTTGACGGTAGACGTGGTGAACAAATACCTTGAGCTGAAATCGCGTATGATGCTTTAACTACAGCGGTTCTTCCTTCTCGTAATCTTTCGGCCCCTTCTGGCCCAGCTTCGTGAATTTGCGGATGTTGTAAGTAACGTTCAGGCTGAAGAAACGTACATTCTTCCTGTTGTTGGAGTATTGTTCGTAAGTGTTGGTCAGCTCGTAGAAGTTCTTCACGCTGGAACCGAAGATGTTCTCACAGGTGAACGCCACGTTCAGCTTGCGCTGGAAAAGATTCACCTGGCCGCGCAGCCCGCTGTTGAAGCGTGCCTCCTGCTTGCCCTGTGAATAATAGCGCGGGCCGTTGTAACGGCCGTTCACCGAAATGGAGAACACGCGGATGCGGTAAGCCGCCCAGATGGTAAGGTTGGAGGTCCAGCCGGATACATGCGCGAATTTCTCACTCACCGCTTCTTTCCCTTCTTCCCCGCCGTCAGTAATCGTTTCATAATACCTCAAACCGCCGCTCACGTTCATGTTGAACGAGCCCTTATTGTTGCCCAATGCCTTGAAGAAGTGCGAATTGAGCGTCACATACGCGTTCCTGTCGCTGCGCGACGCAAGGTTCACGTAAGTGCTGGTATTGATGATGGTGCTGTCGTTGATGTATTCCACCTGGGTATAACGGCTGATGATGTCGCTGGCGTCCTGTTTTTCGAGACCCACTTTCACCTGGTGGCTCTTGATCTGCGCGGTGTACTCCAGCCGGTAGTCTTTCGTGAAAGACGGGCGCAGGTTGGGATTGCCGGTGCGGATATTGAAGCTATCCGCCGTGTTCACGAAGGGGTTCAGCTGTTCAGGCGAAGGCCGGTCCATGTTCCGGTTGAAGTTGAACGTGAGCTGCTGCTGCTTGTAATCGTACTGGAAATTGAAGCCGGGCGAGAAGTTCGTGTATTTGAACGGCACGCTGTTCTTCAATGAATCCAGCAGGGCCAGCTGGTTGAAGTATTGCAGGCCCGGGTTGAAACGGAAATTGGCCATATGGTTTTTCCAGGGACTGTAATTGATGCCCATGGAGCTGCGCACTTCGTAGGTTTCGTTGTTGAAGCGGTTGCCTGCATACAGTTCCTCCGATTTGTTGCCGATGTAGCCCAGGCGCCCCGTGAAGTTGTATCCCAGCTTACGGCTGCGTTTCCCGACGGATACGTTGGCGGCGTAGTTCTGGTTGAAATCGCTGTAGTCGGTGGAAAGCTGCGGCGCGGGCAGCAGCTCAATGTCGTTCACGTTCTTGCGCGTGGCATTGTTGAGGTTCATGCCGCTGCTCAGCTCCGCGGTGGCGCTCAGGTCGTAATATTTACCGTCCGAAAGCGGCTGGCGGAAGTGGATGTTGGAACGCAGGTTGAAGTTGCCGTTCTTCCGGTCGTTGCGCTGTAAAGAAGTATCGTCAGTAAGCAAATAAAAATAATCGTTGTTCCCATACCCGCTGCCACCGCCTTTCACGAAGTTGAAACCCGCTTCCAGCTTCTTCTCGGAGTTCTCTTCATATTCCTTAAAATAATACCAGTCGGTTACGGCGCGATAACCGTTGCGGCGGTTGCGGCTCTCCTGGTTTTTGATCATGGTAGGCTTCTGCGCGTAGTTGCTGTTGATGCTGTTGTTTTCCGCGTCGCTGCCGTCGCCCGTCCAGCCGAGGGTTACGGAGCCGCGGAGCCTTTCTTTTTCCGTGATCTTCAGTTCGTAACGGCCGTTCAGGTTGTGGTTGAAGTTATAGGAAGTGCGGAAGTTCTTCTGCGAAAGGTACGAGCTGTCGCCGCCCGGTGTTTTCGGGAAGTAGGTGCGGTTCACATAACTGCTGTCTGAATTATACTGGCCGTTGTTGAAATAAGTGACCTGGAAAGGCGCGAGGTTCAGGTTGTAGCGCATTTTGGCGTTCAGGTTGCGCCGGCTGTCCACCCCCGCGGTGAACGCTGCGGAATAGCCGCGGAACTGCACTTTGCGGGTGATGATGTTGATGTACCGGATATTGGTCCGTCCCTCCACGAGCGCCTGTTCTGCCTCCACCGCGTCGGGCGGGGCTTTCAGCACTTCAATGCGTTCTATCATGAAGGAGGGCAGGTTGTTCAGGTAGCTGTTGGCGTCCATGCCGGTAAGGGCAATGGGTTTGTCGTCCACGTAAAATTTCACCCGGTCCTTTCCTTCCATGGTGATATTGTTATTCGCATCGATGGTTACGCCGGGCACGTATTCCAGCAGCTCCATGCCGGTGCCGCCGGGCAGGAAGTTCTCATCCGGCGTGAAAATGATGCTGTCCTTGTTCATAGTGTACATCTGCTTCTGCCCCACCACGGTCACTTCCTTCAGGTTGCGGCTGCCGGTTTCGAGCAGGATGGTGCCCAGCTCGCGCTGGGTTCTTTCCGCGCTCAGCTTTACGCTTACGAAATAGGGGTTGTATCCCAGCGTGCCGATCTTCACGAGGTAGCTGCCGTAGGGCACAGGTTTCAGGAGGAAACCGCCTTTTTCATCGGCGGCAACGCCGGTCACGATGGAGGAATCATCTTCATTCAGCAACGCGACTGAAGCAAATGGAATGGGTTCTTTATTGGTGGCCTGAAGAACTTTCCCGCTGATGGCTCCCGTTTCCGTATCCTTGTTGGAAGGGGGCTGCTGCGCCTGTGCCGTAAAAAATGAAAACATACATCCCAGCAGGCACAGGAAGGATGTGCCGCAGTTTCGCTTGATACTCATCTATTCTTAACGTATAGGTTGATGTCCGAAAAATACGATCCCGCTTTTTGTCAAGGGTAACATTTACACATATGCATGATATGCAGGATAAATGGTAACGTACACGCTGCCTGTAATCACGGAAGGGGGTATCATAAGGTAAGACGTTCTATTCTTCAATAATCTTTGCCCATGAGGCGATCTTTCTGTAACTGGCTGGATGAACGGCGCGAACAAGGGATTTTCGGCCTGCGGCTCTTCCCGGGCATAAAAAAGCCCCGGCAGTACAACACCGGGGCCTTCTCCAATTATGACCAAATTCCGGTCAGGGAGCCAGGTAGGCCCCGTCAACCGGGTAATAAGCGCCTGTTACAAAAGATGCCTTGTCTGAGCTGAGCCAGATCACCAGCTCGGCTACTTCCTCCGCGGTGCCCAGCCGCCCGATGGGGTGTTTGGCCACGAGGGCGGCTTTCATTTCCGGCGGCGCCCCTGCCAGCAGGGGAGTGTCTATAAAGCCGGGCCCTACAGCATTTACGCGGATGCCCCGGGCGGAATACTCTATCCCGGCATTCTTGGTGAGGCCCACCACCCCGTGTTTGGCGGCCACATAGCCCGCTGAATGGGCAAAGCCCGCCTGCCCGAGTATGGAAGCCATATTCACAATAGCCCCGCCGCCGTTTTCAAGCATAACGGGTATCTGGTATTTCATGCAATAGAACACGCTGGCCAGGTTTACGGCTATCACCTTGTCGAACCCCTCCACGCTCATATCGGCGATCAGGTTCTGCTCGCCGCCGATACCCGCGTTGTTGCAGGCAATGTCCAGCCGGCCGTAATGTTTCAGCGTGGCTTTCACGAGCTGCGCGCACTCCTCGGGCCTGCTCACGTCGCATTTCTCAAACTGCGCGTCCCCGCCGGCTTTGCGGATGGCTTCCACGACGCTGTTGCCGCCTTTCTCATTCACGTCAGACACGATCACTTTCGCGCCTTCAGCCGCGTACAGCTTTGCCGTGGCCTCGCCGATGCCTGAGCCGGCCCCCGTTACCAATGCCACTTTCCCGGTAAATAACTGTTCCATCATTTATTTGTTTTAAATAAGTAATGAATACGATTCGCAAAAGGGAATGTAGTATTAACAAAAAGAGGGTGAAAGGGTTAAACTTTTCTATCCAACATTTGTGTTACCTTGCCATAAGTGCATAATAATTAATGTGTTTTTCTGTTATAATGATAGAGTTCCCGCTCTATGAAACTAACGTACAGGCATATATTATTTTTAATTCCCGTTCTTGGCCAGTTTGCAACCGGCAGTGCGCAGAATCTTGTTGCCAATCCAAGTTTTGAAGATGTGAACATTTGCACGGAATACCGCGCACCCTGCAATCCCTCTGCCTGGGTAAGCGTGTCACCGGAGCATATGCGTATAGATTACCTGTATTCCACGGCGGCAGTGGAAGGCGTGCAGCTGCTGAAACTCATGTACAGCGGGCATCGCGGCATGTGCAACTATGCGCAGAGCAAGTTGCTGTGCCCGGTAGTGGCCGGCCGGCAATACAGGATCACCGTAGTGGCGGGTTCTGAAACCCGCGAAACGGTAGAGATCGGCATCCGGCTGGATACGACCTGGATCTACCGCCTGGCCGCCGTGCCGCTGGACACGCTTCCCCCTACCATCGTGCTCACCGGCCGCGATGCATTGCCCAAAAACAAAAAAGACGGGATATTCAGCCGCATGGAAAAGGTGTTCACCGCGCCCGCCGGCGCCACGCACATCATTGTAGGCAGTTTCAATAAGCCCAAACGCGGGGACTTTTCGCGGGAATATGTGTATATCGACAGCATCGGCCTGGAACCGCTGGAAACACAACCGCTCTGCCCGGAAGCGCAGGCGGTGAAAGACACGCTCTACGCCTCGCATCTCCGCCATACTGTGCCGCGTAAATACCGTATCGAGGAAACGAAAGTCGAAATAAAAAAGGACAAGCGCCATTGCGTGACCCTCATCGTGAAGGATGAAAGCATTTTTACGCCGAAGGGCCGTTCAAAATACCCGGAAGCCGCCGCCAGGCTGGATTCCATAGTAAAGGTATACGACCCCTACGCCGGTACCAAAGTGATCGTGACCGGCTACGCCTTCAGGCCGGGAACGGCCGAATACAACAAGATACTGTCCACCGTGCAGGCCCAGAAGCTGAAAGACGTGCTGGTATACCGCCACGGCTTCGCGATGGACGATGTGGAGGTATACGGAAGGGGCAACCTGGAACCCCGCTACGACACCGCGACCGAGGCCGGTAAAGAAGAGAACAATTTCGTGGAGATAGAATTCTGCCATCCGAAGCCGCCGCCGGCCGTTGCTCCGCCACCCCCGCCACCCGCGCCGGATACGCTGGTGATCCCGGATGTGCTTTTCCGCTTCAACAGCAGCGAGCTGAACGCTAAGTTGTATAACTCGCTTGACAGCCTGGTGGCCCGCATCCCGCGCAACGATACCATCCAGCTGCAGATCCTCGGGTATACGGACAATGTGGGCACGGAAGCCTATAACCTCAATCTCAGCCGCATGCGGGCCGCTGCGGTGGCGGAATACCTGAAGGGTAAAGGGCTGGAGAAATATATCCGTCATGTATCAGGCCTGGGCGAAGCGGACCCGGTGGCGCCGAACGATTCCCAGGAGGGCAGGCAGCGCAACCGGCGGGTGGAGATCATTATCTACAAAGGATTGGATTAACAACAGCGGCAAGCGGTCATAAAAAAGGCCGGCCCTCAACTGGGCCGGCCTTTCACGTATCCCGGGTGATTATTTGCTCAGGTAAGAGCGGAGCATCCAGGCCATTTTTTCGTGCTGGCGCAGAAGGCCGGTCACGAAATCGCTGGAGCCAAGGTCTTTCTCCTTGTCGGCAAACTCGGTGATCAGCTCGCGGAGGAAACGGATGATGGTCTCATGGTCGTCAAGCAGGTTTTTGATCTGTTGTGACTGGTCGCTGGTATACTCGGGTTCCAGCAGGTGGGTGAGCTTCAGGAAATCCACCAGGCGGCCGGTGCTGAAGTGCCCGATCATGCGGATGCGCTCTGCAACTTCGTCAATGATCTCTGCCAATTCGCCATACTGTCCTTCAAAGAACAGGTGCATCTCGTGAAAATTGTCCCCTACCACGTTCCAGTGATAATTGCGGGTTTTGGTGTACAGCACTTGTTCATCGGCCAGCAAAACCTGCAATTTATCCGCAACTGCCTGCAAATGTTTCTCGGGAACTCCGGTGTTTACTTTCATGGTTATAATGTTTTGGGTAAAAAATCTACAATTCTATCAGCGCATATACTTTATCGTTCAGGTAACGCCCTCCGGGATTCCATGCGGAATAATCCAGGTTGATCCAGTATTCGCCCTTCATTTCATGATAATATAACTCTTTAACAGGCGGATTGTTGAATAAATGGACAATTGCCTGCTTCATCGTTTCAAACTCTTCCTTATTGCCGCAATACAGCTCCGGGTAAGCGTGCCCCTTGATCAGCACGATCCTGGTTCGGGCGCCTATGCTCTGCATGCAGCTGGCCATCAGGATGGAATGGTCATCGCAATCCCCGCCCAGCCCGTTCCGGATGGTTTCCATGGGTGTGGCGAAGTATTCATCGCGCTGGCTGTCGTTCACATACTTGAAATGATGGCGAATGTATTTAAAAAGCGAGAGATACCGCACCACCCTCCCGTACTTTGGAAAGTATTCGTCATAATAATCCAGTGAATGTTCAACAGAAAAGTTGCGCACGAGCGAATCTTTGTAAACGGCCTTCTCCCGGATGCCGCGAACGGTCTTGTCCATATAGGTCTCCACCTTGCGGGGGTAAAAGCTGAGGATGTCCAGCTGCTTGTTGTCACGCGTGCCCCAGTTGCCCTGCACCATGCCCTGGTAGTCGTTCAGCACATTGGAAAAGGAATACCGGCCGGTGAACAGGTTGAATACAAGGACGCCCGCCACCAGCACGAATGCCGGGATGATCAGCGGCTTAAATACCCACAGCAGCAGGCGGGTGAACAGGAAGGCGATCAGGATGGAAAGAAAAAGATCGATATGCCATTGCCCCAGCTGCACCACCGGCATGAACCGGTTGATATACGGAGCCAGGGGCAGTATGGTCAACAGGCTCAGGAGGTTCAGCAAAAAATGCTGGAAAGTGGAGTATTTGCTTTGATCGATCGGCATTACGGTATCTGGTACCGTAAAATTATGCCAATTACGCGGTACGGCCCCGGAAATATTGTTAAAATGCTATCAACATTCCCGGGGGGCCGCGGCCCGGCTATATGGGTTCAAAAGCGGGAAGCGTCTGCTTGAAGGAAGTGCTTTCCCGGATCAGCTCCATTTTGTGCAGGGCGTCTTTCTTCTGCTTGTCCATTTGCAGGTGGTGGTATATCCGGTTAAGTACACCATAATTGAGGAGTGCGAATATCTTGAAGTCCAGCTTCTGCGCCGTGTCCATAGCTGCTTCCGCAGCCCTGATGGCTTTGTTGAACTCTTTTTCCTGGTAATAGATCTGTGCCGCGATGATCTTCTGCAGGGTGTCCAGGTGGCGGCCGTTGAAGAAGTCGGAGGAATAGAACTTCAGCACGTTCTCCACATGCTGGCTGATCCTTGCCGCGGCGGCGATGTCGCCGGTGCTGATGTGCGCCTGGGCTTTCCAGCAGAGCAGCATCAGCCGGAAAGGATCGGTACGGTTGAAAAGGATGGAAGGATGCTGCTGGAAAAGCCGCTGCGTGAAAAGCAGCAGCTGGTGATAATCGCCCAGCATGAGGAAAATAAAGCACATCGCGCGGTACACGGCTTCTTCCCCGACGGTAAAGGTTTTTTCGTTGGCGAAATTCCAGTGCTGCACGTAGTGGTAGATCTTGTCCTTCATCTTCTCGTCCAGCTGCCCGAACTTAAGGTACTCGTAAATGAAGAGGAAGGCTTCGTAAGGGCTGATCCACATTTCTCCGGCCATTTCGCCGCCGGCGCAGATCTTTTTGATGTTGGACAATTCTATCTCGCATTGTTCCGCATCCAGCTGCATAAGCGCCATCACAAAAAGATTGCTGCGGATCTTGAGCTTGTCTTCCGGCGACTCTGCCATACCCAGCAGGGTATTGAGCACTTTCCTTTTTTTGAAATGGATAAAATCGTCGTTGATGAACTGGCTGAAAGGGTTCTTCCTGAACCAGCCCGGCGGGAATATGGCGGACAGCTGTAATTGCTGGGAGCCTTCCTGCTGGTAATGCAGCACCACGTATTCCAGCAGGTGCGCTTTTTCGAGCGTGGCCAGCGGCAGCTTGAAGAAATTGCGGATGCTTTCCACCTGGTTGCCCGTGATGGCGTAACGCAATAACCATTTGAACACTGCTATACGGAATGGGCTTTGCGGGAAATAATCCAGCACATGCCGCAGCAGGGGCTCAGACACGCTTTGTTCGTGCTCTGCCAGGAAGTGCATGGCGGTGAAGTATTCCAGCAGGAAGTTGTGCGCAAAACGCACTTTCACATTGAACATGATCTCCTGGCTCAGGTTTTCTTCCACCAGGATGTTATCCGCCAGCAATTCTTTATACGCGGGGAAGAGGTCCGCATTTTTATTCAGCAGCGTGCATTTGTCCGTATACAGTCCCGCTTTCCCCATATCCAGCAGCTGCAGCATTTTATCGATGATGCGCACTTTGAAGGAATTGGCGGTGGAGTTGAATACCCGGTTCTGGACAAAGCGGCTGATCACTTCGAACAGGCTGAGGTTCTCGTCTATGAACGACTGCTCCGGCGTGGTATTGAGTTGTGAAAAGAGTTGCAGGTAGTAAGGATGCCTAAGTTTTTGCAGGAAGCTGTCTGAGAACAGTCGTACGGTGGCCGGGTCGAAATCGAAATTGTACAGCACGGATTTTACCTCCTGTTCGGTGAGCAGGGGGATATTGGTATTGGTGTCTTCATCCATTTCCGGGCCGAGGTACCAGTATTTGCGGAACGAAGGGTACTGGTGGCTTTGGTGGAACACTTCGCCCCAGGTGCCGGAGCGGATGGAGAGGATCACTTTTACCCATGGGTGCTGGTCGTTCGAATACACGAAATCTTCCAGCTTGTTGTAGAGCAGCTTCAGCTTGTCTGCGCCCATGGCGATCTCGTCGAACCCGTCTATAATGAGCACAAGGCGGCCGCCTTTTTCGTTGGGGTGGGTGGAGAAGTATTCGCGGAAGTTGTCGCCGTTGCCGAGGCTCAGCTGGTTGTCCAGCCAGGCGGAGAGGGAAAATCCTTTGAGGAGGAGGCTGCCGGCGGCATGCGCGTTGATAAACCAGCAGATGTCATTTTGATACACAGGGTCTCTTCCGAACCAGTAATGTTCTGCTGCGTGTACCAATGCGAGTGATTTTCCCCAGCCTGAGGGTGCGATAAGGACAGTGGCGGCGTAGCTGCTTTCCAGGAATCTTTCGATGTGGGAGAGGCAGTATTGCCTTGGCACCGTGTTCTCGAAGGGCATGCCGCAGCGGTTCTTGAGGGTGAGCATGGTGTAATGCGAAACGGCGGCTGCGCGTTTGCGTACGTCTCCCCATTTGGAGTGATCTTCCGGCGGCTGGCGGAATGTTTTTTTATAGAAGTGGGTCTGGAATTCTTCCCAGTCGCGGTACCGGCAATACTGCGCGAGCGTGTTGAGGGTATAGCGTGAGAAGCTGTGTTGCGTGACTGCAAACCCGAAAACACGTTTGAGTGTGGTTTCGCTGACGAGTTTTCCGGTATGGTTAAGAATAGCCTGGGCGAGGTGTTTACATTGATTTGGCTGAAGATTTTCCACCCCGAATTGTCGCAGCACCTCACTTTGTAAAGTGATGATGAAGTCGTAGGACAGGTCGATCATATGGGCACACAATTAATGGATTAGGACTATAGAGACCCCCGAATAATGGTACGAGTGAATAGATACGTAAGCGAATGAATGTTTGGATTTTGTTTTTTCAGGAATGGATAAACTGAATAGGTAATAGTTGATTGAACAAACATGTTTTTTGATTTGATTATCAATTAAATGACAGGTACTGAGGGCGGTAAAAAATTCTTTGAGATTTTTTTTCCCGGATAATCCTTGTTTAAAGGATGATAGAAATGACGAAAGGAGTGAAAGCTATGCATAAAAAAGAATTGATTTTACGGGTATGTGACATTCATTGGTGAATACACGAGTTACAGTTCTTGAACAGATTTTGTTCATTCTTTTTTAAAATGAACAGAATGAACAGACGTTCAAATAATGAACAGACTCAATCCTGTTCATAGAAATGAACAAGAATGACACATCGTTTCATGTGTGAACCCCTTTAATTTCGTGGTGTCAGAGATCATGTGCTTCCGAATATACCTGTATCAATCATCGTGAATCGTTTCAACCGAATGTATCCTATCAAAAACAAAAGACCGGCTTCCGATACCTGAATTTTTTTGACAGAACCATTCTTGCAAACCATTCCCCATGTGTATAACTATTGGCCTGTGAGAAACCATCACCCCTGCTCAAATGCAGGATGGTACCCCGTTTCAGGCCCTATATCGTAGTAAATATTACTTCATTATAACCCAAACCATTGTATATGAGTTTTAATGTTACTCCTACATGCCTTTTGCGCATCTTTATTGCCCTTTCCTTTACCTGGCTTTTTGGTTGGCCGGTGAAAGGTGCGCATGCTGCTGAAAAAGCCGCTCCTTCAGCCTTTATGCAGTACTGGTGGTATCCCTCATCCAATATGGCTTCCGCTGTGCCGGAAGACTGGTATGGACGATCTCCGCTGATCGCCGGCAGCCAGGCCGCCGCATCTGCAAACACGTTCTTTGCCGCGGGCCCTATCTATAGCCCGGGCGCAAGCGACCAGGAGATCAAGCCCCCCGTGCTGCTCTGCCCGCTGTGCTCCATCACCAACGACGCGCTCAGCCACGACGGCGACATCAATACCGCTGCGCAGGTGAACGCCACGCTGGGCATACTCTCGTCTACCGGACAGCGTATTATCTTTCCCGGTACTTACGAAGCGGGAGACAGCGTAGTGGTAGATTTCGAAGTGCCTTCCACCGTAGTGGACGCAGCACTGCTGGGCGGTATCCGCCTCGCCGTGTTCAACGGAACCTCCACCACGCCCCTGCTGGACGTGCCGCTCAACTCCCCGCTTATAAACGTACAGGCGCTGGGGGTAGGCGCAGCAGGCAAACGAAGGGCTGTGGTGGCCATTCCCGGCCAGTTCGACCGTGTGGAAGTAACCATCGGCGCAGTGCTCAACACACTTAGCAGCCTGCTCATATACGAAGTGACCGCCATGGTGCCTGTTACTGTTACGCCCAGCGCGCGACCGGTGATCTCCCCGGCAGGCGCCGCCGCAACGCTCAACGCATCCATGCGCCTGGGCGCCGCTACCTTCAACTGGTACGATGCGCCGGTGGGCGGCAACCTGCTCGGCAGCGGCCCCGCCTTTACCTCGCCCGTGCTCACCCGCGGCGTGCATACTTATTACGTAGCCGCTACCACCACGGCAGACGGCCGCGAAAGTTATATTCGTACAGCCGTTACCGTTGATGTAGGCGGCGGCCCCGGCCTGTTGTGGACCTACGGCGACCAGGAAGTTAGCCCGCGGCTTGCCGGCATTTGCGCGCTCTGCACCGTCACCGATCCGATGAATGCCGTAGATGCGAATCCCAGTACCTCCTCCCTGCTGTCTGCCCCTGTGGGTGCGCTCAGCAGCGTAGGCCAGCTCATCCAGTTCCCCGGTATCTATCAGCCCGGCGACTCCATCATTCTCGACCTGGAACTGCCCGGGCAATTATACACCAAATCGATACTGACCAATATCGCCATACAGCCTTACCTCGGCGCCGCTACTGCCGGCGCTGCCACGAACTTAGGCACAGACCTGATCAACGTGCAGCTGCTGGGTATAGGTATTGGCGGCACCAATAAATTCAGGGTGAGCATACCCGCCACCGCGCCGTTCGACGGCGTGGAAGTGAAGCTGAACGCGGTACTGGCCGAACTGGCCGCCCTGCGCATTTATGAAGCTGCCGCGATGATTCCTGTAGCGGTCACCCCTTCACCCGCACGTATACCTTACAATACTACCGCAACGTTAAATGGAACTGTCCGCCCGGCTGGCGCTACCCTCAACTGGTACACCACGCCCACCGGCGGTTCGGCCATTCATACCGGCACATCCTTCACCACTCCCCAGCTCACCCGCAGCACCACTTATTATGTGGACGCCGCCACTCCCGATGGCCTGAGCAGCTACCTGCGCACCGCGGTGCCGGTAACACTCGGCGGCGCGGACGGTCCGCTGTGGAGCTACGGCGATACCGAGCAAAGCCCACAGCTGAGTGGTGTTTGCATTGGATGTTCCGTGCAGAACCCCGAACTCGCGATAGATCATGATACGACCACTGCGTCCAACATCAGCATACCCCTGGGCGTATTAAGTTCCGCCGGCCAGCTCATCCGCTTCCCGGGCAATTACCAGGCACAGGACAGCATTATCCTCGACCTGGCCATTCCCGCCGGGCAGTTGCTGAGCGCGCAGCTGCTTTCAGGCATCAGGGTGGAAACCTTTAACGGCGCCGTTTCCAACAACGACGCCGCTGCTTTCAGCACGGCTCTCGGGAATGCGCAGCTGCTGGGTATCCCGGTAGGTCCCACCGGCAAATTCAGGGTTACCCTGCCTGCCACCGCCCCGTTCGACGCTGTGCAGATCTCTCTTGCACCGGTGGCAGGCGGCCTCGCCAACCTGCAGGTGTTTGAAGCCACCGCCATGATACCTGTAACGGTAACGCCCGCAGAGCAAACGGTGCCTGCCGGAACAACCGCTACCATCAATGCGGCCAACAGGCTCACCAATGCAACATTCAACTGGTATACATCCCCCAGCGGCGGCACTCCCGTTGGTTCAGGTCCGGCTTTCGTTACGCCGCCCATGAGCCGCCGCACCACTTATTACGTGGAAGCAGCCACGCCTGACGGCAAAACCAGCTTCAGCCGCACTGCAGCCATAGTGAATGTAGGCGGCGGCCCGGGCCCGCTGTGGACGTATGGCGACCGGCAGGACGGGGCAGTGATCACAGGCATCTGTGTAGGCTGTACCGTTGCCGATGGCGACAATGCGGCGGATGGAGATACCACTACCTCTTCGCTGATCAATACCACCGTAGGCGCACTGGGCGCTGTTTCGCAGCTGATCCATTTCCCCGGCACCTACGAAGCGGGAGACAGTGTGGCCTTCATCCTGGAACTACCAGACCAGTTGTTCAGTCTCGCAGCGCTGGGCGGCCTTACCGTTCAGTCCTACAATGACAATACACCCAATGGCGATGCCATTACGCTTGATAATAACCTGGTGAGGCTTGAACCCCTTGGTGTGGGTGTTGGCTCGACCGGTAAATTCCGTGTAACCGTTCCCGTGAATGCAGCGTTCGACGGCGTGAGCATCGGCACATCTTCCGCGCTTTCCGCGTTAAGCAACCTGCGTGTATATGAAGCAGTAGCCTTCATGCCGGTGGATGTTACGCCGCCGGCCCCGGTGATCCCTTCCGGTACCACCGCCACCATGACTGCCAGCGTGAGAGCGCCGGGCGCAACATATGCCTGGTACAGTTCCCCCACCGGGGGCACGCCGCTGGGCACCAGCGCCAGCTTTACCACCCCGCCGCTTACCCGCAGCACAGAATATTATGTGGAAGCCTCCACGCCGGATGGCAAGAAAAGCTTTACCCGTACAGCCGTTCCCGTTACCGTGGGCGGCGGTCCCGGCCCGCTGTGGACATACGGCGATAACGAGCAAAGCCCAATCGTTGGCGGCATTTGCCTGGGCTGTGTAGTGCAGAACCCGGCGCTGGCGGTGGATGGCGATACCACTACCGCTTCACAGGCTACTATAACCGTTGGCGCGCTCGGCTCCGTAGGCCAGTTGATCCAATTCCCCGGCACCTACCAGGCGGGAGACAGCATCTCCTTCACCCTTGGCGTGCCCGGCCAGTTCCTCAGCGCCGAGCTGCTCGGCGGCATCAGGGTACAAACCTTCAACGGCGCCACCCCCAACAACGACGCGGTTATGCTGGATAACGACCTGGCGAATCTCCAGGCGCTCGGCCTGGACGTGACCGGCAATGTGAGCAAATTCCGTGTAACCATTCCCGTGAATGCCGTTTTTGACGGTGCGCAGGTAGACCTTACCGGGCTTGTTTCAGGGCTCAGCAATTTGAATATCTACGAGGCTGCCGCCTTCATACCGGTAACTGTAACCCCGCCGTCCTTAACCGTTCCATTCGGCAACGATACCACCATCACCGCATCCATCAGGCTGCCGGGCGCCACCTTCAGCTGGTACGATACGCCCACAGGCGGCACACCGCTGTTTACAGGGCCCACCTTTAACACGCCGGTGCTGATCGCGGATAAAACATTCTACGTGGAAGCTTCCACGCCCGATGGCCTGAAGAGCTATATCCGTACCGCGGTACCCATCACCGTAACCGTTGGCCCGGCCAGTCCCAACCTTTCTTGCGGCCGCGGCATTACGCAAACCAACTCCACCTTTGGGCTATGCCTGTTGTGTTCTGTTCAGGACGCCGCCCTGGCGGTGGACGACAATCCGCAAACCTCTTCGTCTATCCACGTGCCTGTGGGCCTGCTGGGCGCCGGCGCTTACCAGCGTTTCCAGTTCGGCAATCAAAGTTTCCCGGGCGACAGCCTGCGCATAGTGGTAGGTTCTACCACGGGCCTGCTGGACCTGCAGCTGCTGGGCAACGTCACCATCCGCCCGCGCAACAATGGTGTTGAAAACGCGGCCGATGTAAGACCGCTGAACAACGGCCTGCTTAACGTTCAGTTACTGAATGGTGGCACGCAGCAGGTGGTTTCATTTGCGCCTTCCGCTGTGTTCGATGAAGTGGAAGTAAGAATTGCGGGTGTTGCATCGGCGCTTACCGAGATCAACGTGTTCTACGTACAACAAATAACACCGCGTGCAACGCTGGCATCAGATACCGTGAACGTGTGCAGCGGCTCAACCGCCGTGCTGAACGCCAATGGCCCTGCCGGCGCTACTTTCCGCTGGTATGATGCGCCATCCGGCGGCACGCCGCTATTTACCGGCGCCACTTTCACCACTCCCGAAATTACCGCCGATGCGGTGTATTACGTGGAAGCAGTATCCGCGGGCTCTACCTGCCCGAGCGAAGTGCGCAGCCCGGTATTCGTGAAGGTCGGCCTGCCGACGGTTTCCGTAACCGCTAATTCAGTCACCATTCCACAAGGCGGCACCGCCACCTTTAACGTCAATACGCCGGACAGCACGCTGACCTACAATTGGTACAATGTGCCAACCGGCGGCACGCCGCTGTTCACCGGCCCGAGCTTTACTACCCCTGCGCTGAACGCTACCACTACATTCTATGTGGAAGCCAGCAACGACAGCGGTTGTGTGAGCGCGCAACGCATCCCTGTGACCGCAAATGTTGTGATCACCGATCCCGATGCTCCCTGCGATATTGCCACCACGCAGATCAGCAATGCCAACGGCATCTGCCTGGGATGTTATGTGGACAACCAGGGCTCGGCCGTGGACGCCAGCACCCAGACATTCTCCACGCTGCATGTGGTAGCGGGATTACTGGGAGGTTATGTACAGCAAACGCTCATCTTCCCTGCCGCAAGCGACGCGGGAGACAGCGTAAGGCTGCTGATCTCCTTCCCGGCATCCATTGCGGATGTGGGACTGCTGGGTACCTTGCAGCTCGCTACTTATAACGGCGCCACCTTCAACAACGACCGCACCACGCTGAATGGCGGATTGCTTACGCTCCGCCTGTTGCCCGGCAATACGCAGGCCCTTGTGACCTTTGCGCCCGCCGCTGTATTCGACAGGGTGGAACTACGCATGAACGCTGGCATTGCAACCGCGCTGAGCGCAGTGAGCGTACATTACGCTCAACGGCTCGTTCCCGTGCCGGTTCTGCAGGCAGACACTGTAGCCACCTGTCCGGGCAGCACGGCAACACTGAGCGTTACGCCGAGGCCCAATACCATATTCCGCTGGTACAGTACGCCCACCGGCGGCACGCCGCTGTTCACCGGCACTACATTCGAATCCGGCCCAGTTACGACCGATACAGCCTTCTATGTGGAAGCTGTGAAAACTTCCACCAACTGCGCGAACCCGGTACGTACCCGCGGTGTGGTGAATATCGACAGCGTTCCGGCTGCGCCGACGCTTGAAGCCACCACCGTTACCACCTGCAGCGGCAGCAGCGCTGTGCTCAGGGCAACAGGCCCGGCAGGGGCCACCTTCCGCTGGTATTCACAGCAAAGCGGCGGCACGGCCATATTCACCGGTGCAACCTTTACCACGCCGGTGCTGGACAGCTCCGTGGTATACTATGCGGAAACCGCGTCTTCCGGAGGTTGCGCAAGCACTTCACGGACAGCGGTACAGGTTAACATATCCGTTCGTCCGGGTACGCCGGACGTAACGCCGAACGGTACCTCCATCTGCGCCGGCGGCATGGCTACGCTCACGGCCAGCTCTGTAACGCCGGGCGTTACCTTCAACTGGTACGCCAGCGCGGCGCTGGACAGCGTTATCTTCAGCGGACCGGTATTCACCACGCCGGCGCTGAATGCCACCACTACTTATTTCGTAGCTGCGGCCAACGGCCAGTGCATAAGCGCAACACCGCGGTCTGTGACCATACAGGTGAATGCTGCGCCCGCGAATCCGACCGTAAGCATACAGCCTGCGTCAGGCACGATAGAATACGGGCAGACGGCAACGCTTACCGCATCATCGGCCACTGCCGGCGCCACTTACCGCTGGTTCCTGGATTCACTGGGCACAGCGCCGGTGTTCACAGGAGCACAGTATGTAACGCCGCAGCTCGCCAATACCACTAAGTACTTCGTGGAAACCGTTGCGCCTTCCGGTTGCGCCAGTGCCACCCGCACAGCCGTTACCGTGAATGTGAACCGCAACTTCAACCCGGGTTGCGACTTTGCGAACGCGCAAACCAATACGGTGAACGGGATCTGTCTGCTTTGCGCGGTGACCAATCCGGACAACGCAGTAGATACCGATACCGCCAACTTCGCGAACATCCAGGTGCCGGTTGGCCTCGCTGCGAACGTGGCTTACACCTTCGATTTCGGTGGGCTTGCGGCAGCAGGGGACACTGTGAAGATCAGGTTCTCCACCCCGGCGGGTCTGCTGGATGCAGCGGCATTGTCCAACATAGAGGTGACATCTTACAATGGCGCCACTTCCAACAACGATACCCGTACACTCAGCAGCAGCGCATTAAGCGTGGTATTGTTGGGTGGCGCTAATCAACAGGCGGTTCTGTTCGCACCGGGCGCGCCATACACGAGAGTGGAGATCAGGCTCAGGAGCCTGGTGGGTGCATTGCTGAACATGAACATTTATTATGCGAACCGCGTGCTGGCATCGCCGACAGTAACGGCCAACAGCACAACGCTCTGCGCAGGCGGCCAGGCTACATTGACGGCAACCGCCTCAGACAGCGCAACGGTGCGCTGGTATACCCAAGCGATCGGCGGCACGCCCGTATTCACCGGTAAAGTGTTTACGACCGGCGCGCTCACGGCCAATACTACGTATTATGCAGAAAGCTACCGCGCATCCACCAATTGCGTGAACCCGATCCGCACGCCGGTAACCATCAGCGTGCTGCCGGTTCCGGATGCGCCGGTGATCGTGAGCGGGGATACTTCCATCTGCTCCGGCAATACGGCTATCCTGCAGGCAAGAACAGTGAACCCGGCGCACAGCATCCGCTGGTTTGCCGCCGCTTCCGGTGGCGCGCCACTGTCGCTGGACAGCGTGTTCACCACCCCGGCGCTTACCGCCAACGCCACTTACTATGCAGAAGCATACAATGGTACATGCGGCAATCTTACCAGGGTACCTGTAACCGTAAGCGTAGGCACGGCTCCGGCAGATCCTGTTCTTGAATCCAATAATCTTACCATTTGCTCCGGTAGTCCGGCCATCCTGAAAGTGACCTCTACAACAGCAGGGCTCACGATCCGCTGGTACGCCGTACAATCCGGCGGCACACCGATAGCAACGGGAGCCACCTTCAACACACCGAACCTGGCAGCCACCACGATCTATTACGTGGAAGCTGTAAATAACACCGGCGGTTGCATCAACGCGGGCGGCAGGTTGCAGGTGACCGTGAATGTGAACTCCACACCGGCTGTTCCGGTACTGGCAAGCCCCGTAACCACCGTCTGCCGCAACCAGCAGGCCACACTTTCCGTGAGCAATCCGCAACCGGGCGTGACCTACAACTGGTACAGCGCAGCCACCGGTGGTACGATCCTCTTCACCGGGGCCAGCATTACCACCAATGCGTTGACCGATACGGCTACCTTCTTTGTAGAAGCTGTAGGTACAGGCAATTGCGCCAGCGCCAGCCGTGCAACAGCAGCTGTAAGCGTAGTGGCAGTACTGCCGCCGCCAACAGTTGAATCCGCCAATGTTGCGGTATGCCGCGGCTCGCAGGCGATCCTGCGCGTAAGCAACCCGCAGGCGGGCGTTACCTATAACTGGTACGACGCTCCGGGCGGCAACCTGCTCTTCTCCGGCGCGGCTTACACCACCGGTGTGGTAGTGGCCAACGCCACCTACCATGTTGAAGCAGTAGGCGCAGGCGGTTGTAGCAGCACAGGCCTCACGCAGGTAAATGTGACCGCAACCGACGCACCTGCATTGCCGGTGATCACTGGCAACACAACAGTATGCCAGGGCAGCCCGATCAGCCTGAGCATCCAGAACCCGCTGCCCGCGCTTACCTATAGCTGGTACAGCGCAGCATCGGGCGGAACACGCCTTGCACAGGGCGTTACATTCGCGCCGGCAGGTGTAACCACCACCACTACCTATTACGTGGAAGCTGCAAGTGGGACCTGCACCAGCGCCGGCAGAACGTCTGTGACAGTTACAGTGAACCCGGCTCCGCCGGCTGTAACCGTGGACGCCACTGCGAAAACAGTCTGCACAGGCAACAGCGCGGACCTGCATGTAACCAACCCGCAACCGGGCATCACTTACCGCTGGTACGACGTACCGACAGGCGGTACAGTGCTGGCCGCTACGCCGGACTACGTGACTGCTGCGCTCACCGCCAATAAAGATTTCTATGTTGAAGCAGTGAATGCCAGCAATTGCACCAGCACCACGAGAACCAAAGTGACCGTGACCATAGCGGCAGGACCTGTCGCACCGACGGTTGAATCCGCCAGCGTGGCAGTTTGCCGCAATGCGCCGGCCACCCTGCGCGTAACGAACGCGGTAGCAGGCATCACTTACAAATGGTACGATACACCGGGCGGCGCCCTGCTGTTCACCGGCACCGTATATACCACCACAGCGATTACCGGCCCGGCTGACTACTATGTGGCAGCTGAAAGCGCAGGCGGATGCGGCAGCGCAACCCTTACAAAAGTGGACGTGACCGTTACAGAACCACCGGCCTTACCGGTTGTAGGCGGCAGCACTACCATTTGTCTTGGCGCGCCTGTAAGCCTCACCATTACCAACCCGCTGCCAGCGCTTACTTACAGCTGGTATAGCGCCGCGACGGGCGGCACGCGACTGGCACAGGGCACAACGTTCGCGCCCTCCGGTGTAACAGCTACCACCACTTACTACGTGGAAGCTGCAAGCGGTACCTGCACCAGCGCCGGCAGAACCACGGTAACCGTAACGGTGAACCCTGTTCCGCCTGCCGTAACGGTAGACGCAACTACCAAGGCCGTATGTGCCGGCAATACCGCAAGCCTGCATGTAACCAACGCGCAGCCAAGCCTTGCTTACCGCTGGTACGATGTACCGACGGGCGGTACAGTATTGTCTACTAACACAACTTACATCACCGGCCCGATCACGGCGAATAAAGACTTCTACGTCGAAGCCCTGAATTCCACCAATTGCGCCAGCGCGACACGTACAAGAGTGAGCGTAACCATCACCAGCGGTCCTGCAATACCTGCAGTATCCGCCGGAACGGTAACCGTATGCCGCGGCAACAGGGCTACCTCCAGCATCGTTAACCCGCGCACGGACCTGCAATACCGCTGGTACGACGCGCCGATCGGAGGCAACCTGCTGTTCACCGGCACAATGTATACTACTGCCAGCCCGCTCACTACCAGGGATACCGTGTATGTTGAAGCGGTAGTAGCCGGCGGAACCTGCGCCAGCAATGGCCGCAGCCAGGTGATACTCATCGCCGCGGATGCGCCGTCCACACCAACACTGGTGAACGGCGGTACAGTGGCGGTTTGCACCGGCTCAACAGCCACCTTCACGGTGCAGAACCCGCTGCCGAACACCACTTACCGCTGGTACGACGCAGCCATGAACGGCAATCTCCTGCAGAACAGCGCAAGCCCGACCTTCACTACACCGGCGCTCACCGCCAATCTCGATGTGTATGTTGAAGCAGTGATAGGCGGCGGCTGCGCCAGCGCCGGCAGGGCCAAAGCGTCCGCAACCGTAGGCAACATACCAGTTGCGCCGGTTGTAACTGCGGACGCCGGCACCGTTTGCCCGGACAGCACTGCAACGCTGAGAGCAACATCTACCAACGCAGGCGTAACCTTCAGCTGGTACACATCCGCAACAGGCGGCAACGCGATATTCACCGGGCCCGTGTTCACCACGCCGGCTCTCACCGCAGCAGCCACCTACTACGTAGCAGCCGGCTACAACGGCGGATGTGTAAGCGCAACGCGCACACCGGTGACCGTGAATGTATACACAGTGCTGCCTGCACCAACGGTAGCGCTGGCCAGCAGAACGGCCAATTCCGTAACCTTCACATGGAATGCGATAGCAGGGGCACTCGGCTACAGGGTATCTACCGACGGCGGCGTAACCTTCACGCAACCGAGCTCTGGCCTCACAGGCACTACCCATACGGTTACCAACCTCCAGCCCAACCAGGTTGTCACCCTCCAGGTGATGTCTGTAGGCGCCAGCGCCTGTGCAAACAGCGCGTGGTTCCAGGGCGGCGGCAGCACGGATAATCCTGCGGGCAACCTCATCTTCGTGCCCAACGCATTCACGCCTAATAATGACGGTACCAACGACATCCTGTATGTATACGGTACCACCATTGCAACGCTTGAAATGAGGATATACAACCAGTGGGGCCAGCAGGTATTTGAAACGAAAGACAAAGGCCGCGGATGGGATGGCACCATGAGCGGCAAGAAACAGCCGGTGGGCGTATACAACTACGCACTCCGCGCTACCCTGCAGGATGGCACAACCGTACAGAAACGCGGAACCATCACCATTATCAGGTAGTAGCAATTGGCAAGCACAAAACACAAATCTGCCGGAATGAAGCACCCTGCTTCATTCCGGCTAAACAAACACAAAAAAATATGTTCCTATGAAGAATAAAATATTAATCACTGCGATGTTCTTCTGCGCATTATTTGCAAGCAACGCAAGCGCACAGGTAGACCCTCATTTCTCCCAGTATTATGCTTATCCTTTATGGCTGAATCCTGCCCTGGCAGGTGTGATAGACGGGGATTACAGGCTTACCGGGAATTACCGTAACCAATGGGCCAATTTCGGCAACCCTTACTCCACCGCCGGCGTTTCGTTCGACGCGCCCACCAAAAAGAACCTCGGCCTGGGCATCACAGCGCTGAATATGTCTGCCGGCGATGCAGGGTACAATTACTTCAATGCCATGGCCACTGTTTCCTACAGCGGTGTTAAAATGGGTAAGAACGGTACCACGCAGCTGATAGCAGGCATCCAGGCAGGGGTGATCAACCGCCGGGTGGACCAGTCGAAGTTCCAGCTGGGCAGCCAGTACAACCCCGTGATGGGCTTCGATCCGAGCATTCCTTCAGGGGAAACGCTGCGCGCCACTTCTTCCACCGTGTTTGACGCCAATGCCGGCCTTCTCCTGTTTGACGGTAACCCCAATCACCGCTTCAACCCTTTCATCGGTGTAGCGGGCGCGCATCTTACCCAGCCGGAAGATCCGTTTGTGGCGGAAGACCAGGAAAGCAGGTCGCTGCCCATACGTTATACCGTGCACGGCGGTTCGCGCATCCGGCTTACTGATATGGTGGGCATCACGCCGCACGGCCTTTATATGCGCCAGGGAAATGCAGAGGAGATCGTTGCAGGCGTTTATTCGCAGATCAGGGTGAACCTGGAATTTGATCTGCTGCTGGGCGCCAATTACCGCATCAACGACGCCGTGTCGCCATTTGCAGGGTTCCATTACAAAAACTTCACGCTCGGCCTCAGCTACGATGCCAATACTTCCAACCTGCGCAGGCTCACCAAAGGCAGCAACGCATTCGAAGTATCGTTGTCTTTCATCGGCCGCAAACGCAGGATCATGCAGCCGGAATATTTCATTTGTCCCAGGTTATAATTACCGCCCCAGTAACATCAAATGATGAACCTTATGAAAAGATTTACACTCATATGCATACTGGCGCTGGCAGGGCTCTTCAGCTCCCTGGAAGCCCAGTACGTACAGGACTTCAAACGCACGGCAGACGTATACTTCGAGCAGAAGGACTTCTACTCCGCCGCCCAGTATTACAGCAAAGCCCTTGGCACCTTTTCCGTGAAACCAGGCGAATACAGGCCCTACCAGTTGGATAAAGACGGCAAGAGCAAGCAGAAGAAACTGAAAGATTACGAACAGGTAGTATACCGCCTCGCGGAGTCGTACCGCATGTATAACGACTTCGGGAATGCCGCGAAATATTACGAGGAAGCCACCAACTTCGACCCGGTGCAGTTCCCGCTGTCCCGCTACTGGTTCGCGTTTTGTGTAAGAGCCAATGCAAAAACCCCGGCTGATTATGAAAAAGCGCTGGCGCAGTTCAAACAATTCAAAGCAGGCTATAAAACATTCGACGATCATTCGAAGAATGCGGACCTGGAAATAAAGAACTGCGAATTCGCGATCGAAGAAATGCAATACCCGCCGCGGTACGAAGTGGCAAAGGTTACCGGCAACATCAACCAGGGCGGCGCCAACTATGCGCCGGTGCCTGTGAACGACCGGACCTTCTACTTCACTTCCTCCCGCCCGGACTCTTCGCTTGTCAATAAAAAAACAAACCCATTCATCAATACCCTTTACGTTGCAACGGGCGACCAGGGCAATTTCAACAGCAACGAAAAAGTGCCCATTCCCATGGAGAAAGGTGTGGAACAAGGCGTAGCATCCATGGCGCCGGACGGTAACACACTCTACGTAACCCGCTGGACGGTGAAGGACGGTCAGAAAAAATCATCCATCTACCGCAGCACGCGTTCCGGCAATGGCTGGACGGAACCGCAGCTGCTCTTCAAAGCCGCGGAATACAACGATAAAGAACCGTTCGTAACGGCAGACGGCAAGTACCTGCTCTTTGCTTCAGACCGCCCGGGCAGTGCCGGCAAGTTCGATCTCTGGGTGTCGTCCATCAACGGCGGCAGCCTCAGCGAACCCAGCAACATGGGCAAAACGCTCAACTCCCCGGGAGACGAAAGCGCGCCTTTCTTCGATCCCGCAAAACAGGTACTGATCTTCAGTTCCAACGGTCGCGTGGGATTCGGCGGGCAGGACTTCTTTTCGAGCAAAGGCGATTTCAGCAGCGCATGGTCCACACCGGAAAACATGGGTTACCCCATCAACTCCGCAAAAGACGACCAGTACTACGCCGGCCTTACCCCGGCCAGCGCCATGCAGAAAGGCTTCATCAGTTCCGACCGTGAATCCATCTGCTGCCTGGAGATCTTTGCTTTTAAAAGAAGGGTGAAGATGGCAGGCGGCATGGTGCTGGACTGCGAAACGAACAAACCGCTCCAGGGCGCGAAGATCACCCTGCTGGACAGCATGCAGAAAGCCGTGGAAGTACAGCAGTCCGGCATTGCAGGCAATTACATGTTCGAAGTGGAAATGAATAAAAAATACCGGGTGGTGATCGAAAAGGATAATTATTTTTCGAAGAACTACACTTTCAATACCGAACAGCTGTCCATGGTAGATTCCATGATGAACCCCACGGTATGCCTGAAACGTTTCGAGATAGACAAACCCATCGTGATCAACGATATCTTCTACGATTACAACAAATCTACCCTGCGCCCCGAATCGAAGGTGATCCTGGACAGCCTGTATTACCTGCTGCTGGATAACCCGAAAATGGAGATCGAGCTGGGTGCGCATACGGACAGCAAAGGCACGGACGCCTATAACCTGAAACTTTCCAATGCCAGGGCTAAATCCTGCGTGGATTACCTGATCGGAAAAGGTATTCCCGCCGGCAGGGTGGTCAGCAAAGGCTACGGCGAATCCAGGCCGGTAGCGCCTAACACCCTGCCTAACGGTAAGGACAATCCTGACGGCCGTCAGCTGAACCGGCGGACCGAATTCAAAGTATTAAGGAATTAATGCGAAGCAGTAAAATCGTTCTTACCGGGAATTCTTTCCCACGATGAACCATATCCTATTCATATACAATCTGTAGCCGGGAGAAGCCCGGCTACTTTGCTTTTACCCCGGGAATAAAAAAAAGCTGCCCTGCAATAAAACAGGACAGCTGAATCCATCTATCAACTAAAAATTGTACGAATAAATAAAGGGGATTGTAAAAGATCCACAACCCTCCCGGAACAGGAGCACACGTGATGGTCACATCTCAGCGGCTACCGTTCCGGTTTGCAAGGGCATGGCATTGAAGCATGGTTTCCGTCAAAAAGTTTGTTCTTCAGTCTATGTTTCCGGTTGTGATACTGGGGGTAAAACGGGGAAGGGATTTAAAAGTTACAGGGCGGGGCAGAAATATTTGAAAATTATGGGCTTATATCGCGCAATCCCTTTACCATATGCAATTCCGGGACATATCCTTTTCATCCGGCCCCGCCACCGGACGAGCCGGATTCATAAAAAAGCCTTAGGCTGAACCAACTATTCCCCTACCTTTGTAGCCTTCAATCTTACGCATATGAAATTCTAAACGTGTCGGCCGCTATGCTGGCGAACCTCGCTCAAAAAACCTCGCGTTTCTGCTGAAACGTTTCCACCTGATTATTTATTTCTGTAAAGTATGTTGACACATGGCGCACGTTATTTCGCGTACGAAAAGACTATTCACGCTCATTAAAGAAGCCCTTAAAGGCGAAGAAAGAATATATACCGAGGGCAGCATCAACCGGGCGCTCATCCTGCTGGCTATACCCATGGTGCTGGAGATGAGCATGGAATCGCTGTTCGCTTTGGTGGATGCCTATTTTGTAGGTCACCTCGGCAAGGCCGCCATTGCCACCGTTGGCCTCACGGAATCTGTGCTGAGCCTTATTTATGCTTTGGCGTTCGGCATCAGCATGGCTGCCACTGCGCTGGTGGCACGCCGCATCGGGGAAAAAGACCCTGAAGGCGCATCCAAAGGCGCGGTGCAGGCCTTATACCTGGCGCTGGGCTTTTCGCTGGTGGTGAGCATTGTGGGACTGATATGGTCCCGCGACATCTTGTTGCTGATGGGTGCGGACGCCGCCATGGCGGACTACGGCCAGGGTTACACCAGGATAGCCATGGGCGGTAACGTGGTGATCGTGTTCCTGTTCATCATCAACGGTATTTTCCGCGGCGCCGGCGATGCCAGCATTGCCATGAAAAGCCTGATACTGGCCAATGTGCTCAATATTATCCTTTGCCCGCTGCTGATCTACGGCTGGGGGCCGCTGCCCGCTCTCGGGCTCAAAGGGGCGGCCATTGCCACCCTGCTGGGCCGCGGCACCGGGGTGATCTACCAGCTGTACCACTTGCTGGGCGGTAAAAAGACCATCACCGTAAACTGGCGGCATGCCCGGCCAAGGCTTTCCGTGATCCTGCAAATGGTGAAACTGGCTGCCGGTGGCGCTTTACAGATGCTGATCGGCTCAGCCAGCTGGATATTCCTTATGCGCATCATTTCCCAGTTCGGGGAAGATGCGATGGCCGGGTATACATATGCTATCCGCATCATCGTATTCGCGATCCTGCCGGCCTGGGGCCTTGCCAATGCGGCGGCCACGCTGGTGGGGCAGAACCTGGGCGCGGGAGAGCCGGAACGGGCTGAAAAGAGCGTCTGGAAGGCGGCTTACCTGAACATGTTTTTCCTGGGAAGCATCTCCATTATTTTTATGGTGTTCGCTCCCAATATCCTTCGCATATTTTCCCAGGACCCCGGGGTGCTGGCCTACGGCATCGAAGGGCTGCGCCTGATCAGCATCGGGTATGTGTTTTATGCCTTCGGCATGGTGATGGCCCAGTCGTTTAACGGCGCCGGGGACACTAAAACGCCTACGTATATCAACCTGTTCGGGTTCTGGGTATTACAGATACCGCTGGCCTACCTGCTGGCAATCGTATTCAAATGGGGCCCTACGGGCGTGTTCTGGGCGATCGTGATCGCGGAATCAGCCATCGCGGTGATTGCCATTGTCATATTCAGGAGAGGAAACTGGAAGAAAGTAAAGGTTTAGTAGCGAATTTGTTACATTTGCTGCGTTTTTAAACCTCTAATCCTTTCTATACATGTCTCTTACCGTAGTTGGTACCATGGCGTTTGACGATATCGAGACGCCTTTTGGTAAATCTGATAAGATCGTTGGCGGATCCGCGGCATACATTGCCTGGGCTGCTTCAAACTTTGTTCAGCCTGTGAACCAGGTGTCTGTTATCGGCGGAGACTTTCCCGAGGAAGAACTGGCGGCTCTTGCCAACCGCGGTGTTGCCCTGGAAGGGGTGCAGGTGAAAAAAGATGAAAAGTCCTTCTACTGGGCCGGCCGCTACCACCTGGATATGAACTCCCGCGATACGCTGGTTACGGAACTGAATGTGCTGGCTGATTTCCAGCCGGTGATCCCGCCGTCTTACCAGGGCAGCGAATTCCTGATACTCGGCAACCTCACCCCGCAGGTGCAGATGAGCGTGATCAACCAGATGAACCCGCGCCCCAAGCTGATCGTGATGGACACCATGAACTTCTGGATGGACGTTGCGCTGGAAGACCTGCTCAAAACCCTTAAAATGGTGGATGTGCTGATGGTGAACGACAGCGAAGCCCGCCAGCTGACCGGTGAATATTCTATCGTAAAGGCGGCGAAAAAGATACTCACCATGGGTCCCAAATACCTGATCATCAAGAAAGGCGAGCACGGCGCCCTGCTTTTCCATGGCAATCACGTATTCTTCGCGCCCGCCCTGCCGCTGGACGAAGTATTCGACCCCACCGGCGCGGGAGATACCTTTGCAGGCGGCTTCGTAGGCCACCTCGCCAAAACCAAGGATATTTCGTTCGAGAACATGAAAACCGCGATCATCGTAGGTTCTGCCATGGCTTCTTTTTGCGTGGAGAAATTCGGCGCGCAGAAGCTGAGGGAGATCACCAAAGAAGATATCAGCGCCAGGCTGGAACAGTTCGTTCAGCTCGTGAATTTCGATATCGACCTGGTATAGTATTGAATTGAACTTCTTATAAAGAAAAAGAGCGTGCAGGCCTGCACGCTCTTTTTTGTTGATGGTCGTCATTGCGAGGAGCGGCAGCGCTAAAGCGGGAAGGGCGACGAAGCAATCTCCTGCGTTGAATCGAGATGCCCCAATACCAGGAGGAGATTGCTTCGTCGCGGCTCCGCACCTCCCCGCTGCTCCTCGCAATGACGATTTGTGTTTGCAATGACAGCCTTTGCCGGTCAATGCCGGCGTATCTTAAATCTATTTAAACGTTTCATTTAACACCTGCGCCAGCCTCAGCCCGCCTTTCAGCAGCTGGCTGTTCAGGTCTTCCACGAACAGGAAATTATACCGGTAGCTCAGCTTGTCGCCGTTGTTGGTGCGGTCGTAGATCTTGTCGGACAATACATGCGACTGCCACATCCAGTCCTGGATGCTGCCGGCCTGCATGGTCTTTGCGGCGGAAGCGGTCACCACCCGGTTCAGGATGCCGGAGTATTCCGTGTAGCTGTACTGCTGGAAATCGATCAGGTATTCATCCCATACTTTGTGGAGGTTCGTGGGCCTGTCGAACCAGCTGACCTGTATTTTATTGCCGCCCATGTCCTCATCGCGGCCTACGTGCAGGGGCTGGTGCATATCGCCGATCATATGCACGAGGAATGCCAGCGCGAAACGTCTGCGTTCGGGCTTGGTGGACGGGGATTTCAGCTCTTTGATCATGGCCAGCGTCTGGCTGTAAAGGTTTTCGCCCTTGGCTTCCGCCAGCAGGCGGTCGAATTCCTGCCGGGAAATATGGCCGGGGAAGTCCAGGTAATGCCAGGGAGACGTGTGGTTATAGGCGCCGGTAGTGTCCGATTTAATGAAATCGGGCCAGTTGGCGATCATAGCAAGGCTTTCCCTGCCGATGATCTTGCTGATGGCCAGTTTGGCTTTGGGGCTGAGGTAAAAGGAGGCGATCTCTGCCGTAACCCTGTGCCCTGTGGGGCCCCAGGCGCGGGTCTGAAGGCCGCCGGTCAGTATCAGGGCAGTGAATGCCAAGCTAAAAAAGTACTTCTTCATGTAAAGCGGTTTGTCGAATTTTGTACCCGAATTTCGGTTGGAATTCTGAATTGAGCGGAGAAAACTTTAACAAGTTTGTTCCCTCATAAAATCCGAAATTCGTGATCCCAGATACAAATCAGTAAAATTATGCCCTTTAAGCTCCATGCTCCATATAAACCCGCCGGCGACCAGCCTGAGGCCATCCGCCAACTGACGGAAGGCATACAGGACGGAGAACTGGCACAGACGCTGCTGGGCGTTACCGGCTCAGGCAAGACCTTTACCGTTGCCAACGTGATCCAGAACACACAAAAGCCCACCCTGGTGCTGACCCACAACAAAACCCTTGTGGCCCAGCTTTACGGTGAGTTCAGGCAGTTCTTCCCGGAAAACGCGGTGGAATATTTTGTGAGCTATTACGACTATTACCAGCCGGAAGCCTATATGCCGGTAAGCGATACCTATATCGAAAAGGATCTCGCGATCAACGAAGAGCTGGACAAGCTCAGGCTCCGCGCCACGTCCAACCTGCTGTCCGGCAGGCGGGACATTATCGTGGTGGCCAGCGTTTCCTGCATTTACGGTATGGGTAACCCCACCGATTTCGAGAACGGGATCATCCGCATCCACAAAGGGCTCACCATCGGCCGCAACACGCTGCTGCACGGGTTGGTGAATGCGCTGTATTCCCGCACCACCGGCGATTTCAACCGCGGCAACTTCAGGGTGCAGGGCGATACCGTGGATATTAACCTGCCTTATGTAGACTACGGCTACCGCATCACCTTCTTCGGCGATGAAATTGAAGAGATCGAAAGTTTTGACGTAAGCAACGGCAAACGCATCGGAACAATGGATACGGCCGCCATTTTCCCGGCCAACCTGTACATCGCTCCTAAAGACCAGATGGTGCAGATCCTCCATGAAATACAGGATGAGATGGCCGCGCAGGTGGAATATTTTAAGGCCGAAGGCAAGCTCATAGAAGCACAGCGTTTATCCGAGCGCGTTAATTATGATATAGAAATGATCCGCGAGCTGGGTTACTGCAGCGGCATTGAGAACTATTCGCGGTTCCTGGACAGGCGGAGGCCCGGTACACGCCCCTTCTGCCTGCTGGATTATTTCCCGAAAGACTTTTTGCTGGTGATAGACGAAAGCCACGTAACCATCCCGCAGGTGAGCGGCATGTACGGCGGCGACCGCTCGCGCAAGCTCACGCTGGTGGACTATGGCTTCCGCCTGCCCAGCGCGCTGGACAACCGGCCGCTGAACTTCCATGAGTTCGAGAACCTGCTGAACCAGACCATTTTTGTGAGCGCTACCCCCGGCGAATACGAGCTGAAGCAAACCGAGGGCATCGTGGTGGAACAGGTGGTAAGGCCCACCGGCCTGCTGGACCCGCCCATAGAGGTGCGGCCCAGCAAGAACCAGGTAGACGACCTGCTGGACGAGATCGACAAACGTGTGCTGAAGGGCGACCGCGTGCTGGTAACCACGCTCACCAAGCGGATGGCCGAGGAAATGGACAAATACCTGCACCGTATTAATATAAAGAGCCGCTACATCCACTCCGAGGTGGATACCCTGGAACGGGTGGAGATCCTCCGAGACCTGCGCCTGGGCAATATAGATGTATTGGTGGGGGTGAACCTGCTGAGGGAAGGGCTGGACCTTCCGGAAGTGTCGCTGGTGGCCATCCTGGATGCGGATAAAGAAGGTTTCCTGCGAGACGAGCGCTCCCTGACCCAAACGGCGGGCCGTGCGGCAAGGAACGTGGACGGGCTGGTTATATTTTATGCGGACAAGATCACCGAGAGCATGCAGCGGACCATCGACGAAACGGACCGCAGGCGCGAAAAACAGCGTAAATACAATGAGGAACATGGCATTACGCCGAAGACCGTGCTGAAATCGAAGGAGCAGATCATGGGGCAGACGTCCGTACTGTCTATCCGCAACTTTGACGAGAGCAGTCCCTACGCCGTACATGACGAAATGGCTATGGTGGCCGATGAGGGCGTTGTTTTCAACCGGAATACCGTGCAGAGCATTCCGCAGATGGAGAAATCGATCCTGCGGGTGCGGAAGGAGATGGAAAAGGCGGCCAAAGACCTGGATTTTATGGAAGCGGCGCGTTTGCGCGACCAGATGTTTGCCATGCAGCAGGAATTGGAAAATATGAAGCGGAAATAGTTGCTGAAACAACAAACATCGAATAGAAATATTTATAATATGAACGAAGGGATAATGCGGTTTTCGGAAAAACAGTATTATCCCTTTTAATATTTAAAGTCTTTACGGTCAAGTGTTTCAAGCGTATTATCGAATTTTGCAGTAGCACATTAGTACCGGCGGATTAGATTTTTGTAATCGACGCGTTGTTTTCCCTTTAACATCGTTATAATCAATTTGTTATACCCTATTTTAGCATTCCCTTAACGTTATCATAACACCCAAAAATGTAATTTATATTATTACTAAATAATATATGATTGCTGTCCGGCCCCCGTATTTCCCCTTATTTTCAAAGTTTTCCAATTTTCGGCCCTTCTATTTGAAGTTTTAAAGCCGCTACCTACTTTTATTACGAAATTTAAAATGAAACGCTATGAAGAAAATTTCATTTCAGGATTATCTGCCATTCATATTTTTAACTGCGCTTGCAGTAATTGGCATTTTTTTCCCAACTGTGCCTACTTTTTCTGATGCAAGCAAGTACAATGCTGCAGATGTTGCCTGGATTCTGGTGGCAACTACCCTGGTATTCTTAATGACACCTGGTTTGTCCTTCTTTTACGGAGGCATGGTGAACAAAAAGAATGTGATCTCTACCATGATGCAAAGCTTTATCGCAACCGGCCTCATCAGCATTATCTGGGTGGTGGTTGGCTTCAGCCTTGCATTCGGAGAGTCTCAGGGCGGGCTGATCGGCAGCCCTTCCACCTACTTCTTCTTTAATAACGTAGGTTCCGGACAGCCATGGGGTACTATTCCCTTATTATTGTTCGCGCTGTTCCAGCTGAAATTCGCGGTGATCACCCCCGCCCTCGTGGTAGGTGCGGTAGCTGAGCGTATCCGCTTCACTTCTTATGTACTGTTCATGGTACTGTTCAGCCTCCTGGTGTATGCGCCTATTGCACACTGGACCTGGCATGCAGACGGTATCCTGTTCAAGCTCGGGGTTCTGGACTTTGCAGGTGGCACCGTGGTGCACATTTCCGCCGGTTGCGCTGCCCTCGCAGGCGCCCTGGTGCTGAAACGCCGTAAAGACCATATTCAGAAGAAAGAACTGCAACCCGCCAATATTCCTTTCGTACTGATCGGTACCGGCCTCCTCTGGTTCGGCTGGTTCGGTTTCAACGCCGGTTCTTCCCTGGCTGCCAATGGCCTGGCTGTTTCCGCCTTCGCCGCTACCAACACCGCTACCGCTGCTGCCGGTCTTTCCTGGATCTTCTTTGATGTGATCCGTGGCCGCAAACCTTCAGTGCTCGGTTTCTGTATAGGCGCAGTAGTTGGCATGGTTGCCATCACGCCCGCCGCCGGTTACGTAGGCGTTCCGCAGAGCCTGTTCATCGGCTTCATTGCAGCGATCGTTTCCAACCTGGTGGTGCACTTCAAAAACAAATCTTCCATCGACGATACGCTGGATGTATTCCCCTGCCACGGTGTAGGCGGTATGACCGGCATGCTTTTCACGGGCGTATTTGCTTCCACCGCTATCAACCCTGCTGCTGCAGACGGTTGGGCTTACGGAAACTTCAGCCTGTTCTATAAACAAGTGCTCGGCCTGCTGCTGGTAGTTGCTTACAGCTTCACCGTATCCTGGCTGATCTTCAAAGTGATCAACCTGATCCACCCGCTGCGTGTAACTGAAGAAGAAGAAGAGCTCGGCCTGGACGTTACCCAGCACAACGAGATCTATCATCCGAACATGATGAGCATCAACGGTCACGGCAAAATTGCCGAAGAAGAACTGGGTGTTCAGCATCACTAGTCCTTACATCCCTTACAATTTTTATCAACCACTATAGTTAGTTCCTTTTGTTTGATCCGGATATATTGTTTGTCGCCACGGTAGCCTGAAGCGCCGTGGCGGCGAGCGATCCGGGATCGCTTTGCCCCGGCCTAATCAGCACCTCAACGTAAAATCAGCAGCCAAACCTGTGTATCATTTTATTAACCAAACTTCAAATTCCCATGATGAGAAAAAGTTTATTTGCAATCCTGGCTGTATTATTTGCTATGTCTGCCCATGCCCAGGACTCATTACGCCTGCTGCCCCCCGGCTTCAAGATCTCCGGCTCCGCTGATGTCTATTATAAATACAATTTCAATGAGAGCACAGACGGTAAGACCAGCTTTACCAATACGCACAACTCATTTGAGTTGAATATGATATCCCTTAAACTGGAAAGCTCTTTCAAAAATGTGGGCATGGTAGCCGATATCGGTTTCGGTAAAAGGGCGGAAGATTTCTCTTACAACGACGAGAAGACCCGCCTGGCCATCAAACAACTTTATATTTCCTATGCTCCGGCTTCCTGGCTGAAATTCACCATGGGTAGCTATGCCACCCACGTAGGTTACGAACTGGTGGACGCTTACGCCAACAGGAACTACAGCATGTCATATATGTTTTCCTACGGACCCTTCTTCCACACCGGGGTTAAGGCAGATCTGACATTCGGGTCGCACAGCTTTATGGTCGGAGTGTTTAACCCGACTGATTTCAAGTCTGCCACCTGGGGTGGGATCAAGTTCATCGGCGCCCAGTATGGTTTTGCGCCGGCGAGCGTTCCCCTTAAGTTTTACCTGAACTACATCGGCGGCAGGGATACTTTCCAGACCCGCAACGACCAGCTGGATGCGGTGATCACTTACCAGGTAGCCCCCAAATTCGGGATCGGTTACAACGGTACCTACTCCATGTACAAGAACGGCGTAAACACCAACTGGTACGGTTCAGCGCTGTACCTGAGCTACGACCCCGTTGAAAGCTTCGGCCTGACGCTGCGCGGCGAATACTTCGGCGATAAGGACAACCTGAAAGTATACACCGATAAAACAGAATATCCTGAAGGCGGCAACATCTTTGCCCTCACGCTTTCCGCGCAGTACAAGATCGGCGGTTTCACGCTGATCCCTGAAGTACGGTTCGACAGCGGGTCTAAAGACGTGTTCTACGAAAAGGACAATACGCCCAAGAGTTCTTCCGCCAACCTGTTGCTGGCGGCGATCTATAAATTCTGATCTTAATCACAGGCTCATATAAAAAGGTTTAACCGAACCATTATTGCACAGGGCCGGTTATTTTAGCCGGCCCTTTACCAGGCTCCTGTTTGCCAGGCGGAAAATTTCCACTTGGCAAACAGGAGTTTTTGTATCTTATGGCCTCCAAAAGGGGGCTATATTATATGCTACAACGTTCCACATTGAAATTTCTGAAAGACCTCAGGCAAAACAACAATAAACCCTGGTTTGATGAAAATAAGACCCAATATCAGCAGGCCAAGGAGGACTTTGAAAGTCTCACACAGCAGCTGATAGATGGTTTGGCCCGGATGGACCCGGCAATGGAAGCGCTGAAGGTCAAAGATTGCGTGTTCCGCATCTATAAAGACGTGCGGTTCTCCAAAGATAAAACGCCTTACAAAACCAATATGGGCGCCTACTTTGCCAAAGGCGGCAAAAAAAGCCCGTATGCCGGTTACTATTTCCAGCTGGAGCCGGGAGGGAATAGCTTTGTAGCCGGCGGCCTGTGGATGCCGGAAGCGCCCATGCTAAAAAAAGTACGCCAGGAAATAGATTATAATTTCGGGGAATTCCAGGGGATCGTCGGGCAGAAAGATTTTATACGCGTATTCGGAAAGGTGAACGGCGATTCATTAAAGACCGCGCCCCAGGGATATCATGAAGACAATCCCGCTATTGCTTATATCAAACTCAAAAGCCTGGTGGTGAACGCCGGCATCACTGATGAAGAAACGATCCAACCCACACTTGTACGGGAACTGCTGAAGAAATTCACCGTCATGCAACCCTTTATTAATTTTCTGAACCACGCACAGGAAGAATAAAAACTAACACCACTTATTATACTAGTTACCGGAGAAAAACTCGTCGTAAGTTCTCCCGGCAACTAGTGTAAAATTTCGTACATGTAACAGGACGGAAACATGCTGAGGAAAACAGTAAATCAATTCTTGTGTATCAAAAACTCAAACGGGCGGGATTTACGGTTCTTCAATAAATTTTCTTTGTCAACTCTGGTTTGTGCAAATTTCTGATTGTAGACATTGGCAACTTCGATGATCGGGATGATACCGTCGAGCGTATCTTTCTGATCTACGATGTTCATGATGCGGGAGACTTGCGAGGAAAAATTAGTGCTCCACTCTTCGGTAAACTTGTGCATTAACAAAAGTTCACGGTTCGTGTTGGTTTTCATAGGATAAAGGGTGTTTAGTTTGATTGTTTAGTTTTCATGGAAATTTCAGATAAAGAATTTATTAGCATAGGATTGTAATATCAAAGTTGGACTTTATCCCGCACAAATCAATACTACTTCTGTGTAGTTTTTACATGTCTAGCATTAACAAAAAATGAACGAAGAAATAATAGTTGGACAGGTGGCACCCTCTCAGTGCACTCAAGGACAGATTTTTCGTATACCCCTTATCGTATTTTTTGACGGGGAAATGAAATTACATTAAAATTTTACAAATTCCAAATGTTGAATTGTATAATTCCTTGACACTAAAGGAAGGATAACAGCTTTATGGAAACGAACAGATCAAACTATTTGATAATCGGTTGAAATTAGCTAGGGGTAAGTGATTGAGCAGCAGCCCTATAACGAATTAAAGAAAAAAGGCCGGAAAATGTTGCAACATTTTCCGGCCTCCTGAAATTTATTTTTTAACGGGTTTATAACCAGTTCTTTTGATTGAGATATTCGGCGATCTGCACAGCATTTGTTGCCGCGCCTTTGCGTAAGTTGTCTGCCACGATCCATAAATTTAACGTGTTAGCCTGCGATTCATCCCTTCGGATACGGCCCACAAAAACATCATCTTTATCATGCGCATCTTTCGGCATCGGGTATACGGCATTCGCCGGATCATCTGTTACCACAATTCCCGGAGCAGCAGCCAGGATGCTGCGCACTTCAGCCAGGTCGAAGTCTTTCGCAAACTGTATGTTCACGCTTTCGCTGTGACCGCCCATTACAGGAATTCGTACAGTCGTTGCCGTTACTTTCACGCTTTCGTCGCCCATGATCTTCACCGTTTCTTTCACCATCTTCATCTCTTCCTTGGTATAACCATTGTCCAGGAACACATCGATCTGGGGGATCACGTTCAGGTCTATCTGGTGCGCGTAAGCTCTCGGGCCGTCCACGCCTTTGCGTTCATTCATCAGCTGGTCAACGGCTTTTACGCCGGTACCTGTAACGGATTGATAGGTGGAAACCACAACGCGCTGAATGCCATACTTCTTATGCAGGGGCTCCAGCACCAGCACCATTTGGATGGTGGAACAGTTGGGATTTGCAATGATCTTGTCTTCAGGCGTTAACGCATGCGCGTTCACCTCGGGCACCACCAGCTTTTTAGCAGGGTCCATGCGCCAGGCGGAAGAATTGTCGATCACGGTAATACCGGCTGCCGCAAATTTGGGCGCCCATTCCAGCGATGTGCTGCCGCCTGCGGAAAAGATGGCCACGTTCGGTTTCATGGAAATAGCCGTCTCTGCGTTCACTACCTTGTACGGCTTACCCTTAAATACCACTTCCTTGCCAACAGATTTCTCGGAAGCTACGGGTATCAGTTCCGTTACAGGGAAATTCCTTTCCGCGAGTACTTGCAACATTTTAGAGCCTACCAGTCCGGTAGCTCCTACTACGGCTACTTTCATTGTGTTATTTAATTAATAAAATGAGGACCCAAAATTAATACAGAAAAAGAAGATTTTATTATATTCGGTGAGTTTGTTAACCTATTAAATATTGCTATCATGCAACCCATTGTTTGCGGCCTGTTACTGGCCCTGTTACCCTTTGCTGCACAGGCGCAGCTTTCAGAATCATTTACGGATGGAAATTTCACGCAGAACCCGCCATGGCAGGGAATGGATTCGTCGTTCGAAGTGAAGGACGGAAAGCTCCGGAGCCGGCATTCCCAGCCCAACAGCACGTTTTATCTTTCCACGGCTTCTGCCGCTGCGCTGAATGTGCAGTGGGAATTCCAGGCACATCTCGATCTCAATCCTTCCGGGCTGAACTACGCGGATGTGTATCTCGCTGCGCAAACACCGCAGCTCAGCGCCGGGTATTTCGTGCGCATCGGGCATTCCGCGGACGATGTAAGCCTTTATTACAATGATGGCAAAGGCCAGGTCACCCGGCTTATAGACGGGCAGGACGGTGTTGCGGACCATGTTTTGCAGGTGCGCGTTACCCGCACGGCTGCTGGCGAATGGGGATTATACACCGATGGCGTGGAAGAAGGCAAGGTCAGGGATGTTGCTTATATGTCGTCTGGCTGGTTCGGTATCCAGATACGCCAGTCTACCGCATCTTTTTTCGGCAAACACTTTTTTGATGACATCATTATTAAAGAGCTGGACCTTACGCCGCCATATGTGGCGAAACGTTATGATGTATTGATACATGAGATCATGGCGGACCCTTCTCCGCCTGCAAATTTGCCGGACGCCGAATACATCGAGCTGCGCAATGTGAGCGGCGGGGAGATCAATCTCGGCGGCTGGCTGCTGAAAGGGCGTAGCATACACGCGGTGCTTCCGGCGTACAAATTGTTGCCGGACAGTGTAGTGGTGGTCGCGTCTTCATCCAATACTTCCTTGTTCCGGCCTTCTCTCGGCGGGGGAAGTTCGTTTTCCCTGTCGAATGAAGGCGAGTTGCTGGCCTTGTATGATAGTAAAGGACGGGTGATCCATGCAATAGATTACCGTACGGAATGGTATGGCGGCGGCATCAGGGCGCAGGGCGGCTGGAGCTTGGAAATGAAGGATGTGAAATGGCCCTGCGCGGGCGGGGAAAACTTTGGCGCTGGCGGATCGCCAGGCAGGAAGAATACTATTGAAGGAAACATTACCGCTCCCGGGCTGCCCCAATTGTCACGTATTTCCGTCATCGATTCCCTGCACCTGCGCCTGCATTACACCGCCGGGCTCGACAGTGCCTCGGCCTCGCACATGGGCATTGCCGAAGCGCCTTTATTTACGACACTGATGGTGCGCCTGCCCGGAGCCATGCTTCCAGGGAAGATCTACAACATGAGCCCGCAGGGGCTGAAGGACTGCAATGGCCGCGAGTTGCCCGCTGCTGCTGCATCCTATGCCCTTCCGCAGGAAATAACGGCGGAAGACCTGGTGCTCAGCGAACTTTTGTTTGACCCGCCGCAGGGTGTGCAGGATTTTGTGGAGCTGTATAACCGCAGCGCAAAGGCCATCGACCTCAACGGCCTTTATCTCGCACAGCGCGATGAGCTGGGTGTGCTCAAAACGCCGCTGCCCCTGCTGCGCATGCCTTACCTGCTGATGCCGGGCGAACATATTGCTTTTACGGAAGATGTACCCGCGCTTTGCCGGTATTATGCCTGCCCCGGCCGTGTGGAAACGATCCCGGCATTGCCTTCAATGCCGCAGGATGCGGGAACCATCGTGTTATTGAAGGCGGACGGGCTGGTGCTGGACGAATTCAGCTATCATAAAAACATGCATGCCGGTATTTTACACGATACCAGAGGTGTGTCCCTCGAAAGGCTGATGATGGAGCAGCCTGCGCAGGAGCCGGGAAACTGGCATTCCGCGGCTTCTGCGGCGGGTTATGCCACGCCTGGCTACCGCAATTCGCAGCATGCGCCTGAAATGCCGGGCGCGGAATGGTTCAGTGTGACGCCGGCAGTTTTTAGCCCGGATAACGATGGTATGGAGGACCTGGCGTACATCAGCTGGAATCTTCCAGGGGCGGGCTTCACCGTCAATATCACGGTGTATGATGCGGATGGCCGCACCGTTCGCCAGCTGGCCAGGAACCTTTTGGCGGGAAACACCGGCAGCATCAGCTGGGATGGCCGGCGGGAAGGCGGAATGGCCGCATTACCGGGCGTTTATATCATATTCATCAGGGCGTTCGACGGGAGCGGGAAGGTAAAGGCCTGGAAACATGCAGTGGCGTTGAAGAGGAAGTAAAATCCACCGTAAACAGGGCATTTACCCTGAAACAACCATATACCGGCCTGCCGCTGAGAGATTAACATTTCCCGCCGAAACCCGCTTCCATGGCCGAATGGAGGCCTGCTCCGGAGCTCCTGGGGGCAGGGGTGAAAATTTGTCAGCGCTATATCTATTGCTAATTTTTTATATTTGCCGTTCTTAAAAATGAATTCATGCAGTACAGAGAAATTGTTGCAGTAACCGGATTAGGCGGTTTATTCCAATTGCTGGCCAGCAAACAGGATGGCGCTATTGTAAGATCGCTGGAGGATAAAAGCACCCGCTTCGTATCTTCCCGGGTACATAATTTTACCCCATTGGAAAGCATTGAAGTATTTACAACGGGCGATAACGTGAACCTGACAGCGGTTTTCAAAGCAATGCAGGAAAAAGAGGCGCAATTCGCCCCGGCTGACGCCAAGGCGGACAATAACGCTATCAAAGCTTACTTTAAGAACGTGTTCCCCGAATTTGACGAGGAGCGCGTATATGTAAGCGATATGAAGAAAATGGTGAAATGGTTCACTATCCTCAAAAAGAACGACCTGCTCAAATTTGAGGAAGAAACTGAAGAAACGGTAGCGGAAGAAGCCGCCCCTGCTGAACAGGCAGAGGAAGCCAAACCCAAAGCCAAGGCAAAAGCGAAGAAAGAAGAAGCTGCAGGCGAAGAAGCGCCCGCGGAAGAGAAACCGGCTCCGAAAAAGAAAGCCGCCGCTAAAAAAGCAGCTGCAGACGCGGAACCCGCAGAAGGAGAGGAAAAGAAACCGAAGACCACCCGTAAGAAGAAATCAGAAGAATAGTTTCGAAAGCCGATATTTAGAGTTGGGCTGTACCTTGAATCCGGTACAGCCCTTTTCTATTCAGGCTTTCGATGTGCAATGACGGGTCTGCTGGTCAACATCATCATTTTCTTTATTTTTACTGACCTTAATTTTAACATCATGCAAAATGCACATATAACGGCGCCGCCAAGGCAATTTTTACCGAAAGACTTTACCGTAACCACCTGGGATGCATTGCAACCTTATTTTGAAACGCTGCAGAACAGGGAGATCAACAGCAAGGCAGACATCGAACAATGGCTGGCCGACCTCAGCGAGCTGGAAGCTGTGATCAGTGAAGACGCCTGCTGGCGCCAGATCCGCATGACGCGCGACACGGCCGACAAATCCTACGAAGAAGCATTCACTTACTTTTGCATGGAGATCCAGCCGAAGCTGCAGCCCTATGCCGATGCGTTGAACCGCAAGCTGATGGCCAGCGGGTACAAAGACGAGCTGGACCAGCAACTGTACTTCACTTACCTCCGAAACGTCCAAAAACAGATACAGCTTTTCAACGAACAGAACATCCCCATCCAGGCGGAACTGAGCGTGATGGCGCAGCAGTTCGGTGTGATCTCCGGCGCCATGACCATCAACGTGAACGGGCAGGAATACACGCTGCAGCAAGCCGCCAAATTCCTGGAAAGCCCGGACCGCAGCCTGCGCCAAGAGGTGTTCACCAAAACCAATACCCGCCGCCTGCAGGACAAGGACAAGCTGGACGAGCTTTATTCCACCCTCGTTGCAAAACGCCACCAGGTGGCGCTGAACGCGGGCTACGAGAATTACCGCGATTATAAGTTCGTGGAGCTCGGCAGGTTCGAATACAGCAAGGAAGATTGTTTCCAGTTCCATACCGCCATCAAGGAGCACATCCTGCCGCTGGTGCGGCAATCGCTGGAACGCCAGCGCGTGAAGCTGGGACTGGATGAACTGAGGCCATGGGACAGCGATGCGGAGCCCGAAGGCACGCTGCCGCTGGAGCCGTTCAAAAGCGGGGAGGAAATGATCAATAAGTCCATCCAATGTTTTAACGAGCTGCGCCCGTTTTTCGGGGAATGCCTTACCGTGATGAAAGAAATGGGCCGCCTGGACCTGGACAGCCGCAAGAACAAAGCGCCCGGCGGGTATAATTGCCCGCTTGCGGAAACCGGTGTGCCTTTCATTTTTATGAATGCCGCTGGCCAAATGAAAGACCTTACTACGATGGTGCACGAAGGCGGCCACGCCATTCATTCCTTCCTGAGCCACCCGCTGAAACTGAGCGCATTCAAGGAATATCCCATGGAGATCGCGGAAGTGGCCAGCATGAGCATGGAACTTTTCACCATGGACCACTGGCATATTTTCTTCGACAGCCCGGAGGAGCTGCGCCGCGCAAAATTGCAGCAGCTGGAGAGGGCCATCACCATTTTCCCCTGGATCGCTACGATCGATAAATTCCAGCACTGGGTATACGAGCACCCGCAGCATTCCGTGGAAGAACGTACCGCCGCCTGGACGCGCATCCTGGATGAATTTTCTCCCGGCAACGTGAACTGGGAAGGCTTTGAGCACTTCCGCGCCAGCAGCTGGCAGCGCCAGCTTCACCTGTTTGAAGTGCCGTTCTATTACATCGAATACGGCATTGCGCAACTGGGCGCCATCGCCATGTGGAAACAATACAAGGAAAATCCAAAGCAGGCGCTCGATAACTACGAAAAAGCGCTCAGCCTGGGCTACACCAAAACGCTGCGTGAACTGTACACCACCGCCGGCATCCGCTTCGACTTTTCACCCGGGTATGTAAAAGAGCTGGCAGGTTTTGTGCAGCAGGAGATCGATAAGATCGTGTAAACTGAACTTTAAAGCATAACATAAAAAAAGAGCGTTCTGCCGGCAGAACGCTCTTTTTAATATTGTAATACTGGGGATCAGTGGCAAGCCTTGCAAACCCCGCTCACCACCACTTCCACGTTGTGCACATCATATCCTTTCGGTAAGGAGATGACGGGGATATCCGTTTCGTCGAGGCACTGCGTAGCGCCGCATTCTTCGCAGCGGAAATGCACATGGTGATCGTGATGCTCATGCTCCCGGCATTCGGACCGGCAGATGGCGTACCGCACGGAAGTGTCTGTAGTCGGGATCTTGTGCACGATACCTTTGTCCAGGAAAGTTTGGAGGGTGCGGTAAATGGTCACCCTGTCAAAAGATTTCCCGCTTAATTTTTCAAAATCCGCATGTTCCAGCGCACCGTTGCTTTTCAGAAACAACTCCAGTATTTTAACCCGCGTTTCCGTAATGCTCAGCTTACTGGACTTCAATAACTCTACAATGAGCTCTTTGTTCTTTGAAGGCATGTTAAAACTTTTTATTCATGTACAAGGCGGTCAATGTCCTTGATCAGCTTGTCGATATCTTTATTTTTCGTTCCCTCGTACAGCCCGCGTATCTGCCCGTCCCCGTCTACCAGCGCGAACCATTGGGTGTGGATAAAATCATCTTCCCCAGTAAAATGGCCATCATCTACCAGGTAACTTTCACGGGCCATTTTATACAGCTCGCGTTTGTTGCCGGTAAGGAAGTGCCAGTTCTTCGCATCCGCGCCATGTTTTTCGGCATAGGCTTTCAAAACAGGAATGGAATCATAATCCGGGTCTGAAGTGTGGGACAGGATCATGAAGTTCGGGTTGGATTTATAGATGGCATATACCTTTTCCATGTTCTTGTTCATCACCGGGCAGATGTTGGTGCAGGTGGTGAAAAAATATTCCGCCACATAGATCTTCCCTTTCACATGGTCCTGCGTGACGGTTTTCCCTTCCTGGTCCGTAAAAGAAAAACCCTGCACCTTATGGCCGGGCGTGCCCAGCAACGGCAGTTTTTCTTTCCCGAAGAACTCACCCGTACCTTCTTTGATCATCAGGCCGGAAAACACCATGAAACCAACGCTCAGCACTACGAAAAAGATGATATAGAAGACCGCTTTTTTTGACATATCGTTTGCGCTTAAAATCTGACCTGTAAAGTTACGACTATTTGCTATTTGCCGATCAGCACCGCATCTTCCAGGTTATAATATAATTCGTAAATGTTTTTCTCGTTGAGCCTTAGTCTTCCTTTGAACTTCACATAGTCATCCGTTTCAAATTCTGGTTTGCCGGATCTGAATTTCAGGTTCATGATCGTTTCCGGTCCCGCGCCGCCGCAAAAGAAGCAGGAGCTGTTGGGGTTGGCGGAAAGCACGTACATGCCGCCTTTCACGTCTACCGGTATCACGTACCCGCTGATCGCGATGGTCTTTCCGTTCATGGCTTTGATGTTGCGGGAGAAGGAAGGATATAACATGGGCATCTGCATCTTTTCGTCCCACTTGCGATCGAAGATCACGTCCGACAACTGTTTCCAGGTAACGTTCACCGCCGCAGTGTCTGCCCAGACGCGTGTTTCCGGGACTTCCACGGTAGATACCGGTACGTTATCGCCGGCCTGCTGTTGCAGGCGGAGCACCCGGCCCAGGTAACCGGCGTTGACGCCGTGCTTGCAGTACTGGGAAATATTGGAACAGGAAACCAGGAAAAAAGCCATCAGGCCCACTAATATCTTTTCTGTTTTATGCATTGGCGAGTGTTTTAGAAATATTGAGCCTGAAAGCCCTTACAGCAGGGAACAGCGCAGCCAGCAGGCAGGCGGCCAGGATGGCGGCCGCGGTGTACAGGTCTGCACCGGCAATTTTCCAGGCCTTGGAAAAATCGAGGTGATAATGCGTGAATATCTCCTGTTGCAGCACGAACAAAGCAGCGCGGCTCAGCAAAAATCCGCCGATGATGCCGGCCAAAGCCAGCATGGCCGCTTCTGAAAGCACGAGGCCCAGCAGCTTCAGCCTGCCGCAGCCCATGCTGCGCATCAGGGCGAGTTCGTAGCGCCGTTCATGCGTTCCCTGCACCAGCATTACAAAGATGCTGCAGGCGGCCAGCGCGGCCAACAGCCAGCCCAGGATGCGGAGTATCTCCGTGCCTGCGCCCAGCAACGATTGCAGGCGGTTCACTTCTATAGCGGGCACAGCAGCCTGCATATTGGTGTTTTCGTTGATCATCCGCGGCAGCTGCAATTGCGCCAGCGGGCTCCTGAACTTGATAAGCACCGCGGTGATCTGCTGCCCGGGATCCCCGCTTGCCGGGGATTGCGCCTGTTGTTCGTCATGACGTTCTTCAGGTAGTGCTGATCCACCGGTTTCCCGGTGATGGTGCCCGCTCTGCGAAGTTACGCCCGCTGCCGCTTCTTTTTCATGATCGTGCTCATCCTCTTTTTCCCCTTCTTCATGATCGTGCTCCCCGTGATGGCGTTTCGCGGTTTCGTGGATGGTCCACACGCTTTCCAGCGGAGTGAGTATCAGCTGGTCCAGCGAAAGGCCGGTAACGGGAAGGATGCCCGTCACCACGTACGCATGCTCTTCATGCACATGCCCCTTTTCGCCCAGGCCGTGCGTACCCGCGAAGGTGTGCCCGAGGGCCAGCCCCGTGCGCCTGGCAACTGCAGCACCTATCACTACTTCCATGGATTTGGAAAACGCTTTGCCGGAAGCGGGCTTCACCTGGTATTTTTCAAGGTAAGCCGGCGTGGTGCCAACGATGCGGTAGCCATGATAAGAGTCGCCGAGGGAAAGGGGAATGGCCGATTCCACCAAAGGATGCCGCATGAAACGGCCGGCCTCCGCGAGTGAAATATTGCCGGTGGGCGCGTCCAGGTTGTAGACGCTGCTGAGGATCAGCTGCAGCGGGCTGCCTTTTGCGCCCAGCACCATGTCTATGCCGTCTATTTGTTTTTCCAGCTGCTCGCGCGACTGGCGGTTCAACGAAATAAGCACCAGCAACACGGCCGTACTGCAGGCCAGCAGCAACCAGCAAAGCACGGCATAGAGCGGTTTATGGAGAAGATTTTTAAAAGCGATGCGGATGATCATGAGAGTTGGATATGGTCCCGGAAAAGTTGTTTCAGCCGGTTGTCGTGCGTAACGATCAGCAGGGCGGCATGCTGCTGCTGTGCCTGCGCGGCCAGCAATTGCGCCACGGATGCACAGTTCTGATCATCCAGGCTGGCGGTGGGCTCGTCTGCCAGCAGCACCTGCGGGCTTTGCATAAGCGCCCGTGCGATGGAAGCGCGCTGTTGCTCACCCTGGCTGAGGTGCGCGGGTTTTTTATGCAGCAGCCCGCCGATACGCAGCGTATCCACCAGCTGCTGCAAACGCTCCTTCGAAGCAGGTTCCTTCGCGAGGGTAGGCGCCAGCAAAAGGTTTTCGCGGATGCTCAGCGAAGCGATAAAATGCGGCTGCTGGAAAACCAGCCCGATATTCTTTCCCCTGAAAGCGTCCATGGCAGCGGATTTGAGCCGGGGCAGGGAGGTGTTTCCCACCCGCACGTCGCCGGAAGCCGGCCTGAGCAGGCCCGCCAGCAGGTGCAAAAGCGTGGTTTTCCCGGTGCCGGAAGGCCCCGTGATGAGCAGCGCCTGGCCGCCTTCGCAGGCAAGGTCCGGGAACTGCAGCAAACGCCCGTTGGGATGGGCATATGCAAGATTTTCGGTGTAGATCATATCTCGTCCTGTTCTTGAAAAGCAACGATGTTGCATTCACTCCTTTAAGGATGGCTAAGATAGCCCTCCCTGCTGAGAAATTTTATTAAAATTAAATTAATTTGCAACTATGTTGCAAAAGTATGCTAGATTTGTTCCCTCACAAAATTAATTCCTGACCATGCGGATGAATCTTTTTAAATGGAATCTTGACGCGCTGGGCATTGGCGCGTCTCTCGCCTGCGCGGTGCATTGCGCGCTGCTGCCGCTGCTGATCACGGCCTTGCCCTTGCTGGGCCTGGAAATGTTTGAGAACGACCGGCTGGAATACGCGCTGCTGGCGGTTTCGTTCGCGGTGGGTTATACGGCCCTGATAAGAGGTTACCGGCATCATCACCGTCATGTATGGCCGTTGATATGGTTCACGCTGGGCTTTGCGGGGCTTCTGGCGGGCCACTTCCTCGCTCCTGAAGGCCTGGAACCCCTGATCATTACCACCGGCGCGCTGCTGATCATTCTCGCGCACATGCTGAACCTGCGCGGATGCAGGCGTTGCCGGGCGGAGCGCAAAAGTGGATTGGATAAAGGCGGGGCGGAAATGAACAATGCGGCCTAAGTTTAGGCCGGTGTGTACACCTCGCAACGAATGCCATGCATGTTTTTTGACGACGCCTGCACTTAAGCCAGTGTATACGCCTCGCCCGCGCAACTTCGTGACAGGTGCCGTACTTGTTCGATGTAGCTGGTTTTAGACCGGTGTATACCCCTTCACCCACAGTTTCGTGCCGGATGCCATGCCCGCTTGTGATGCCGCAGGCAGCAGATTAATACCTGGCATTTGCCTGCCCGGACCTTCAGATAACCGAAGGACAAGCCGGGAAAACCAAGGACTCATTTACCCGGTCATTCATTTCAATCACCAGATCAATTCACATAACTATGCCCAATACATTGCAACTTACGCCCCGCATGTTCCGCAAATTCCCGCCCAGGCTGCCGGTGACCGTGCTCAGCGGCTTCCTGGGCGCGGGGAAAACAACGCTCCTTCGCCATGTGCTGCACAACCGGGAAAATCTTCGTGTAGCCGTTATCGTGAACGATATGAGTGAAGTGAACATAGATGCGCAGATGGTGCGCAACACCGGCACGCTCCATCATACGGAGGAAAAGCTCGTTGAGCTCAGCAACGGCTGCATCTGCTGCACCCTCCGCGAAGACCTGCTGCATGAAGTACAGCGCCTGGCGGAAGAACAGCGGTTCGATTACCTGCTGATAGAATCCAGCGGCATTTCGGAACCTTTGCCAGTGGCGCAAACTTTCACCTACAAAGATGAAAACCTTGGCATCGACCTCGGCGCATTCAGCACGCTGGATACACTGGTGACCGTGGTGGATGCTTTTAATTTCCGTCAACACTTCAGCAGCCGTAATCTTTTGCAGGACGAAGGCCTGACGGAAGACACGGCTGACCAGCGCAGCATCGTGAACCTGCTTACGGACCAGATCGAGTTTGCCAATGTGATCGTGCTGAATAAATGCGATCTCGTGAGCGAGCCCGAACGGAACACCCTGAAAGCCATGATCCGCAAGCTGAATACCGATGCCCGCATCGTGGAAGCGGAGCACGGGCAGGTGCCGCTCGGCGAGATCCTCCACACCAAAAGTTTCGACTTCGACAAAACTTCCCAAAGCGCCGGCTGGATCGCAGAACTGGAAAAAGAACATACCCCTGAAACGGAAGAATACGGCATTTCATCTTTTGTATACCGCAGCCGCGCGCCCTTCCACCCGGCCCGCTTCTGGCAGTTCATTCAAAAAGATTGGCCTGCCAATATCCTCCGCTCCAAAGGTCTCTGCTGGCTGGCCAGCCGCCCGGACGTGGCTTTGAGCTGGAGCCAGGCCGGTGCCTCGCTGATGGCGGACCGCGCCGGGGTGTGGTGGTGCACCATTCCCCCGGAAGAACGGTACCAGGATAAAGCGACTGCAAAGATCATCCGCGACAGGTGGCACCCGCTGTTTGCAGACCGGTACAACGAAATTGTTATTATCGGTCAGGAGATGGACGTGCGGCGGATCACCGCGGCGCTGGACAGCTGCGTTTGCGATGATGGGGAAGTGAACGACTGGCTGGACGGCGCGGTGTTTGAAGACCCGTTCCCAGTGCTATAATTTAGGCTAGTCTAAAAATAAATTTAGATTCGTATCATTTTCGATTTTAAATTTGTCTCATAAAATATTCAAATGCTCCCCAGATTTTTACATAGCCTGACTATATGTTTGTTCCTCACACCGGCCCTGGATGCAGAAGCACAGGGCCGGTTAAAAGGCACAGTGACCGCCGGCCAGCAGCCGGTGCCCTTTGCCACTGTTGGTTTTAAAGACCTGAAAACCGGCGTGGTAACCGACGAAAAAGGCACTTTCGACCTGAAAGATGTGCCCGCGGGGAAAAGAACTTTGCAGGTGAGCGCCGTGGGATACGTCACCTCCGTGCAGACGGTAACAGTGAAACCCGCCGGCATCACCACTTTCAACATAATTTTACAGCCCACTTCCTCCAACCTCAACGAAGTGGTGGTAAGCGGCACTTTACGCCCCGTGACCAAAATGGAGAGCCCGGTGCCGGTGGAAGTATATTCCCCGGTGTTCTTCAAAAGGAATCCCACCCCGAGCATTTTCGACGCATTGCAGAACGTGAACGGCGTAAGGCCGCAGCTGAACTGTAATGTGTGCAACACGGGAGACATTCACATCAACGGCCTGGAAGGCCCTTATACTATGGTGATGATAGACGGGATGCCGATCGTCAGCGCGCTTTCAACCGTGTACGGTCTTTCCGGGATACCGAACAGCCTGGTAGACAGGGTGGAGATCGTAAAAGGGCCGGCTTCCACGCTTTACGGCTCCGAAGCGGTGGCCGGCCTCATCAACATCATTACCAAATCGCCCGCCACCGCCCCGAAATTCACCGCAGACGTGATGGCCACCAGCTGGCGGGAATACAGCGCAGACCTCGGCTGGCGCTTCAACGCGGGCGACAGGGCGCAATCGTTACTGGGCGTGAATTATTTCAACTACCAGGACCCGATCGATAACAATGGCGACGGCTTTACGGACGTGACCCTCCAGCACCGCGTGTCCGTATTCAATAAATGGAACTTTACCCGTAAGCACGACAGGGTGGCATCTATCGCGGCAAGATACTTCTATGAAGACCGCTGGGGCGGGCAAACCCAATGGAACAAATCGTGGCGTGGAACGGACAGCGTGTACGGAGAAAGCATCTTCACCAGCCGCGTGGAGGTTTTAGGCCAATACCAGCTGCCCACGAAGGAGCATATCATGTTCCAGACCTCGTTTAACTACCACGACCAGAACTCCGTGTATGGCACAACGGTATTCCTGGCCAAACAGACCATTGCATTTGCGCAGCTCACCTGGGACAAGCAGGTCGGGAAACATAACCTGCTGGCCGGCGTGCCTTTCAGGTATACATTTTATGACGACAATACCGTGGCTACGGCAGAAAAAGGCGAGAACAAAGCGGACAGGACTTTCCTGCCCGGCGTTTTTGTGCAGGATGAGATCAAGCTGGCTACCGGGCACAACCTGCTGCTGGGGGCGCGTTACGACTACAACTCCCTGCACGGCAACATTTTTACGCCCCGCCTGGCTTACAAGTGGGCGCCGAACTATCGTAACGTGCTGCGGCTGAATGCGGGTACGGGTTACAGGGTGGTGTCCCTCTTCACGGAAGATCATGCGGCCCTGAGCGGGGCCCGCACCGTGGTGATACAATCGGAGCTGAAGCCGGAGCGCAGCTGGAACGCGAACCTGAACTACACGAAAAAGATCCCGTTCAACAACGCTTTCCTCAACCTGGATGCCACGGCCTTCTACACTTATTTCACCAACCGCATCATGCCCGACTACTCGAAGCAGGACACCATATTATATGATAATCTCCGGGGCCATTCCATTTCCAAGGGCATCAGCCTGAACGCGGATGTGATGTTCGCCTTCCCGCTGAAGGTGATGGCCGGCGCCACCCTGATGGACGTGTACCAGGAAGAAGGCGGGGTGAAAACCCGGCAGATGTTGACGGAGCGTTTCTCCGGCACCTGGTCCGTTTCCTACGCCTTCAGCCGGCTGGGGCTCACGGTGGATTATACCGGCAACATTTACGGTCCCATGCTGCTGCCGCTGCAACCGAAAGATCCCAGGCCGGGCGAATCGCCAGTGTGGAGCATCCAGAATATACAGCTCACGAAAAAGCTGGGCAAAGAGTGGGAACTGTATGGCGGGGTGAAGAACCTGCTGAATTTCCTGCCGCCGAAAAATTCCATCGCCCATGCGCATGACCCCTTCGATAAAAGGACGGGTTACAATGCGGACGGATCGGTGGACCCTTACAACCTTCTCTTCGACCCGACCTATGTTTTTGCCCCGAACCAGGGCATCAGGGGTTTCCTTGGGCTCAGGTTTACCCGTCAATGATCTGAAGCCAGATATCCGGTACAAAAAATGCAGCGCCATATTATAATGGACGCTGCATTTTAGTTATGATCGCAGGCTTTGTGCTATCAGTTTGAATAGCAGCCGGTTATTTAATTTGTGTAAAACGGCTATTAAAGGCTCAGGCCTATTTTTATGCCTAAATGAACGCTGGGAAGGATGTTCCAGAGGTCGTTGTGTTCGGCCGTGATGGAGGTGCCGTTTATTGTATGGTTCGTGTACTTGTATTGTTTCCCGCGGATGCCTATGCCGAGGTACGGGTCCAGGATGTACTTGTTGCGCTTGATCTGGCGGCCGAGCAGGAACTGGATGCCGTATACATGTTTATCGGCGCTGTTCACATACACGGTGTTCTCGAAGTTCACATCCGCGTCAGGGTAAAAGACCCTTTTATAGAACAGTACGGGTTGAAAATAAGTGCCTTGTGCGTTGGAGGCGGACTGACGGCGGAAGAGGTACCATTTGAGGCCGGCCCTGAACCCGAGGCCGCGGCCTTCCACGAATTGTTCCGTACTGATGCCGGGTTTCCGTTGCCCGATGTCTATCCGTTTGAAGAAAACGTAGTCCGGGTAGTCTGTATAAATACCGCTGATGCCCAGTTCGAGGCTCAGTTTCTCGGAGAGGTCCTGCTCAAGGTAAATATCCAGCTCATTAATAATGGTGGTCGGGTTTACTTTAAGGTAGGTTCCTTTAATGAAGGGAGCATCGTTTTGCTGGGCGGCTGCGGTAAGGCCTGCTGACACAAACAGGAAAAAAAAGGGTAATGTTCTTTTCATACAGCGGTAGGTTGAGGCTAAAAAGGCGGACAGTTTTACCTTTAACAGCCGGTACAACTATGACAATAATCGTTCCACAATCAGGGGAAACCAGTGGTGTTCCAGTGCCTGTACTTTCTTTGCGAGGGTTTCGGGCGTATCGTCCGGCGAAACGGCGCAGCGTTCCTGGATGATGACCCCGCCGTCGTCGTATTGTTCGTTCACATAGTGAATAGTGATGCCGCTTTCGGTATCGCCTGCGGCGAGCACTGCTTCGTGCACGAAGTGGCCGTACATGCCTTTGCCGCCGTACTTAGGCAGCAGGGCGGGGTGGATGTTGATGATGCGGCCGGGGAATGCCTGTACGATATTGGCAGGCACTTTCCAAAGGAAACCGGCCAGTACGACCAGGTCAATATTACTTTCCTGCAACAGCTTTACGTAGTTATCGCCCCGGAAGAACTGTTCCTTGTCTATCAGCACTGCGGGTATCTGTTCTCTTTCTGCTATTTTAAAGATGCCGGCTTCCGCTTTGTTGGACACGATCAGTGAAACCCGCGCCAGGGAAGAGCCTTTGAAATGGTTGATGATCTTTTGGGCGTTGGTGCCTGCCCCGGAAGCAAAGATGGCGATGTTTTTCAAGCTGGTCTGTTTGAATGAGCTGCAAAAATAAGGCAGAATAAGACTTTATGGATCAGCTCTTTTTTCATAAATTTAGGGAACGGGCTATCCTATTTGTGTGCAAGTTGATGATTATCATCCTGTGTGAATGACTAAAATCAGGTGAACTCAACCTTTATTATTCTATCTTGTTAAGGATTGTTAGCTTTCGCAAAGCATGGCTATCATTCACCAGTCAGGAACTTGATAATCGCCCGGCCGTTTTTTCCTCATGCCAAAATAGTATCATTGAACTGCGTCCTATCCCTTCATAGAGGAAATATGATTTTTATCAGGAATTTATAATGAGGTGCGGGAGGCATACCTCCGGCATCTAGTTACAATCAGCTACGGTAAAGCATTTCCGCCGATTAACGTCTCGCGGATGATAGATAAAATGTGCTTCGAAAACAAGGACAAATTTTTTTTCTTTGTTGGTAAATTGTCAACATTCTGTCTTATTTTTGCTGGCACTTTTAAGAAACCTTAGGTCAAATCTAAACTAAATAGGCTGTGTATCGTCGTGTTTCCATTCGTTTGCGTAAGCAATTTGTGAGTGTTCTTATCCTATGCGCGGGACTGGTTAGTTCTTTTTCCGTTGCCCGGGCTGCAGATCCTGCTGCTGGTAAGGCGCTATTTCAGCAGAATTGTGCCTCTTGTCACAATGTGCACAAAAAATTGACCGGTCCTGCCCTTGTGGGGGTGGAAGACCGGTGGGCTGATAAGAAGCTGCTCCACTCCTGGATCCGCAACTCTGCAGCGGTTCTGAAGACCGGCGACAAGTACGCCAATGATCTCTTTAATCAGTATAACAAGCTGCCGATGACCGCTTTCCCTGCGCTCACGGATGCTAATATTGATGACATCCTGGCTTATATCAGCGCTGAAGGCGCGAAGCCTGTGGGTGGCGACAAGGGTGCTGCCGGTGCAACGGCCGGTGCGGATGGTAAAGAAGAAGGTGGCAACAGCCTTCTTTTCGGCATTATCACCCTTATTCTCGCTATCGTTGCCATCATCCTGATGCAGATCAACAGCAACCTGAACAAGCTGGCTGCTGAAAAAGAAGGCCACGAGCAACTGGAGCCGGTTCCTTTCTATAAGAACAAAGCTTACATCGCGCTCTGCATCGTTCTCCTCTTCGTAGTGGGCGGTTACTTCACCATCCAGGGCGCTATCGGCCTGGGCCGCCAGCAGGACTATATGCCTGAGCAACCCATCTTCTACTCCCATAAAGTGCATGCGGGCATCAACCAGATCAACTGTCTGTACTGCCACTCTTCCGCAGAGAAGAGCAAACATGCCATGATCCCTTCCGAGAACGTTTGTATGAACTGTCACAAGGCCATTACGGAATACACCGGGCCGGACCTGTTCACCGCGGAAGGTAAAAAAGTGAACGGTACCGCTGAGATCCAGAAATTATACGATCACATCGGCTGGGACAAGGAAGCGCAACGCTACACCAAGCCCGCCACCCCGATCGAATGGACCAAGATCCACAGCCTGCCCGATCACGTATACTTCAACCACTCCCAGCACGTAAACGCGGGCAAAGTACAGTGCCAGACCTGCCACGGCGAAATCCAGAACATGGATGAAGTGAAGCAGTTCGCTGACCTGAGCATGGGATGGTGCGTAAACTGCCACAGGACGACTAAAGTGCAGTTTGCAGACAACAACTACTACAGCATTTTCGAAAAATTACACAACGACATGAAGAATGGCAAGGTTGACAGTGTAACCGTTGAAATGGTGGGTGGTACAGAATGTCAGAAATGCCACTATTAATATCTATATCTAATAAGGAAGAGACTAATTTTTCAAATCGTAACTCGATATAATCACATGGAGCAAAAAAAGTATTGGAAAGGCTTGGAGGAGTTGCACAATACCGCTGCGCATCAGGAAGTAGTGAAGAACGAATTCAGGGAAGACCTGCCGTTTGAAGAGAGTGATACTTTCCTGGGAGCAACCACCCCCCGCCGGGATTTCCTGAAATACCTGGGTTTCACCACCGCGGCCGCTACCATTGCAGCCAGCTGTGACATCCCTGTAAAGAAGGCCATCCCTTACGTGAACAAACCGCAGGACATTACGCCCGGCGTTCCCAACTATTATGCTTCTGCCTATACTGTAGACGGTGAGTACGTTCCCCTGGTGGTAAAGACCCGTGAGGGCCGCCCCATCAAAGTAGAGGGAAATGAAATGTCATCCATCACCGGAGGTTCCACTACTGCACGCGTGCAGGCTTCCGTACTGGCGCTGTATGACGTTGCCCGTCTCCGTTATCCCGGTATCAATAATGGTCCTGATAAAACAAAGCTGGAAGACCGCATTAAGGAATTGACCTATGCGGAACTGGACAAACAGGTAGCCGCAGCGATTGCCGGCAAGCCTGTTGTGCTGCTTTCTTCCACGATCCTCAGCCCCACTACCAAAAAACTGATCGGCGAATTCCTGGCCAAATATCCCGGAAGCCGTCATGTTACTTACGATGCGGTTTCTTACTCCGGCATGCTGCTGGCAAACGAAGCATCTTATGGTAAAAGAGCGCTGCCTACCTACCATTTTGAAAATGCGAAAGTAGTGGTAAGCCTTGGCGCCGACTTCCTCGGTACCTGGCTGAACCCTTCAGAATATTCCCGCCAATACGGTGCAACCCGTAAGATCAACGCGAAGAACCCGGAAATGAGCAAACATTTCCATTTCGAAAGCATCATGAGCCTCACCGGCGCCAATGCTGACGAAAGGTTCACCCACCGCCCTTCCGAAGCAGGCGTAGTAGCGCAGGCTTTACTGGCGGCCCTGGGCGGCGGCGTTTCCGCTCCGAACATTGCTGACGCGCGCCTGAAAGAAGGTATCGCCAAAGCGGCGAAAGCCATCCAGGCAAACCCCGGTAAAACACTGGTGGTTTCCGGCAGCAACGACCAGAACGTACAGATCCTCGTAAACGCGATCAACAACCTCGCAGGTTCCAACGGCACTACCATCGACTGGGCAGTGACCAGCAACTACCGCCAGGGTATTGACGCGGATATGGTACAGCTGGTGAACGACATGAACGCAGGCAGCGTAGGCGCGCTCCTCGTTTACGGCGTTAACCCCGCTTACGATTATTTCGATGCTGAGAAATTCAAGGCAGGTATCAAGAAAGTAGGCGTGACAGTGTCTTTCAACGACCGTTACGACGAAACCACCGAGCTTTGCAGATACATCGTGCCCGACCATCACTACCTCGAAAGCTGGGGTGATGCAGAAGGCCGCAGCGGCTACTTCGCGTTCGTGCAACCCACTATCGCGCCGCTGTTCAAGACCCGCGCTTTCCAGTCTTCACTCCTCAACTGGAGCGGCAACACCACCGCCTGGGAAGATTACCTGAAAGGAGAATGGATCGCGAAACTGGGATCCCAGGAAGCATGGGACAAAACCCTGCAGGACGGCGTGATCGAACCCGCCGCTGGCGCTGCGCTGGCCGGCACTGCCTTCACCGGCGACGTTGCTACTGCCGCTGCCAGGATCTCCGCTCCCAAAACAAGCGGTTTCGAACTGGCGCTGTACGAAAAAGTAGCGATCGGTAACGGTAAAGAAGCAAACAACCCCTGGCTGCAGGAAATGCCCGATCCTATCACGCGCTCCACATGGGACAACTACGCCTGTGTGGCCAATTCAGTAGCCAAAACCTTCAAGACCGAACTGGGCGACGATTACGAGATCAACGCCGAGAAGAAGGTACTGAAGATCACCGCCAAAGGCAAGACCGTTGAGCTGCCCCTGCTGATCGTGCCGGGTATTCATCCCAACACGATCGCTATAGCAGTAGGTTACGGCCGCGGCAAGAAGGAATACATCGGCAAAGCTGCCGGTGAAGTAGGTAAGAACGCTTATCCTTTCGTTTCCTTCAACGGCACCACTTTCGATTACTTTGTACCTGAAGCCAAAGTTGAGGCAACAGGCGCAACATACGAGATCGGCCTGACCCAGACGCATAACAGCTATGAGGGCCGCCCGATCATCAAAGAAACCACGCTGGAAGAGTTCATCAAGAACCCGAAAGAAGTGAACCACGACCGTGAGCACCTGGCCCAGTATGGCGAAAATTTCGCCGCCGATGGTACCTTGTACCACGAGCACCAGTATCCCGGCATCAAATGGGGCATGAGCATCGACCTGAACACCTGTTTCGGTTGCGGCGCCTGCGTGGTGGCTTGTACAGCTGAAAATAACGTATCAGTGGTAGGTAAGGAGCAGGTGATCAAAGCGCACGAAATGCACTGGCTGCGCATCGACCGCTACTTTGCCGGCGACGAGAACAACCCTGAGGTGGTATTCCAGCCGATGCTGTGCCAGCACTGCGACAATGCTCCCTGTGAGAACGTTTGCCCGGTAGCTGCTACCAACCACTCTTCCGAAGGTATTAACCAGATGGCTTATAACCGTTGTATCGGTACCCGCTATTGCGCAAACAACTGCCCGTATAAAGTTCGCCGCTTCAACTGGAGGGACTGGAACGGTGCGGACAGCTTTGAAGGCAACCTGCACGACACGGCCGATATGAACGATGCGCTCACCCGCATGGTGCTGAACCCTGATGTGGTGGTACGCAGCCGCGGTACGATGGAAAAATGTTCTTTCTGCGTACAGCGCCTCCAGGATGCAAAACTGACCGCGAAAAAAGCAGGCCGCCCGATGAAAGACGGCGAAGCCCGTACCGCTTGCCAGCAGGCTTGCGCTACCGATGCGATCGTGTTCGGTAACATCAACGATAAAGAAAGCCGTATTTACAAGGTTCGTAACGAAGAGCAGGCAGACCGCCTCTATTATGTGCTGGAAGAAACACACGTGCTGCCTTCCATCAACTACCTGGCGAAGATCCGTAACAAGGATGCAGCCCCGGTAGCAGCAGCGCACGGCGCCGAGCACAAAAAAGAGGAAGCGCACCACTAGAATTAGAACAAGTAAAGAAACAGTTTTAAGTTTTGAAACAACGTAGTCTCGGCTAAACCGGGATGAGCAAAGCTCAAAATACTATGCATTTGAAGTACGAATCCACACTGAGAGAACCTTTAATAGACGGGGTTAAGGATTATCACCAGGTAACGGAAGATATCATTAGTCCCATTGAGGCCAAGCCCGGAAAGCTGTGGTACATTGGGTTATCTATCTCTGTCCTGCTGCTGCTGTTCGGCGCTTTCTCCGTAACCTGGGAAGTATACTGGGGTACAGGGGTGTGGAACCTGAACAAAACTATCGGCTGGGGCTGGGACATCACCAACTTCGTATGGTGGGTAGGTATCGGTCACGCCGGTACGCTGATTTCCGCCATCCTCCTGCTGTTCCGCCAGGGCTGGCGTACAGGGGTGAACCGCGCGGCTGAAGCGATGACCATCTTCGCGGTAATGTGCGCGGGCCAGTTTCCGATCTGGCACATGGGCCGTGTATGGATGGCCTTCTTTGTAATGCCTTACCCCAACACCCGCGGCCCGCTGTGGGTGAACTTCAACTCCCCGCTGCTGTGGGACGTGTTCGCGATCTCTACTTACTTTACGGTTTCCCTGCTGTTCTGGTACTCAGGCCTGCTGCCTGACTTCGCTACCGTGCGCGACAGGGCCAAAACCAAACTGCGTAAATACCTGTATGGAGTTGCCTCCTTCGGCTGGACCGGTTCCACCAAGCACTGGCAGCGCCATGAGTCACTCTCGCTGGTGCTGGCGGGTCTTTCCACCCCCCTCGTACTTTCCGTACACACCATCGTATCTTTCGACTTTGCCACTTCCGTAATTCCCGGCTGGCACACCACCATCTTCCCCCCGTACTTCGTAGCAGGTGCGATCTTCTCCGGTTTCGCCATGGTGCAAACCCTGCTGATCATCACCCGTAAGATCCTGGGCCTGGAAGATTACATCACCCTCGGCCACATCGAGGCGATGAACAAAGTAATTGTACTCACCGGTTCCATCGTAGGGGTGGCTTACCTCACCGAGCTGTTCATGGCATGGTACTCCGGCGTTCAATATGAATTCGACACCTTCTACAAGTTCCGCGCCGCAGGTCCCCTGGGCTGGAGCTACTGGATCATGATGACCTGCAACGTGATCAGCCCGCAGGTGTTCTGGTTCCGTAAAATGAGAAGGAACATCATGGTGACGTTCATCATGTCCATCATCGTGAACATCGGTATGTGGTTCGAACGTTTCGTGATCATCTGTACATCGCTGTACCGCGACTACCTGCCTTCCAGCTGGAGCTACTACCGCCCCTCCTGGCCCGAGGTTGGTTTTTACCTCGGTACTTTCGGCCTGTTCTTCACCTGTTATTTCCTGTTCGCCAAATACTTCCCGGTTATTGCAGTAGCGGAGATCAAATCCATCCTGAAAACATCCGGACAGAACTTTAAGGAGAAAATGGTGGTATACGAAGACCAGGATGCAGAAAAATTTGCGCACGACCAGACGCACCACTAAGAATTGAATTTAGATTAACAGAATTACAGAATAATAATCCATATGGCTGTTAAAAAATTTGTTGTAGGCAGTTTTGATGACGAGGCGGTATTGTTCCCGGCGGTTAAGAAAGTACGCGCTGCCGGCTACAAGATCCACGACGTGTATACGCCTTTTCCCGTGCATGGGCTGGACCATGCGCTGGGCCTGAGAGAGACCAGCCTGCACACCGCGGGGTTCATATACGGCATTACCGGTACCACTACCGCATTGTCTTTTATGAGCTGGGTATTTACAACAGATTGGCCGATGAACATCGGCGGTAAACCGCATTTCCCCTTACCGGCGTTCATTCCCATCACTTTCGAGCTGACCGTGCTGTTTGCGGCGGTGGGCATGGTGATGACCTTTATGTATCTCTGCCAGATGGCGCCTTTCGTGAAGAAGCATATCTTCCACCCGCGACAGACGGACGACCTGTTTGTAATGGCGATCGAGCTTACCGATAAAACGCCTGCCACGGATGTGAAAGCATTCCTGGACAGCGTGGGAGCGAAAGAGATCAACGAACAGACCGTTGAAGCCGGATGGTGGCTGGGCCGCTTTGACAGGGAAGACAAACTGTTTATCAAACCTGCCCCGGCGGTAAATGCGTAATTAAAGAAAGATCAAAAGAGACGTCAACAAGAAGCCATTTAGACTTCTACAGTTGATAAACAACGAAAATAATTCGACTACGGATGAAAAGGACTTCCAACATACTGATTGTAGCGGCTTTGGCTGGCGGAGCCTTTCTGGCTTCCTGCGGAAACAAGGGTGCGCACCACAGAAAGCCCGGTAAAATCTATGTACCTGACATGTACGAATCCCGTGCATACGAGTTTTACAATCCCCGCCTGGCGAGCCTGAAACCCGTGGAAGGTACGGTGAAGAGGGGAGCGATGCTGCCTTATCACCTGAAAGCGGAAGATACTGCGCAGGCTAACGGGGTGAAAAATCCCCTCGTGTTGGATGCCGCCGCACTGAAAGAAGGGAAAAAATATTACGATATATATTGCGGCGTTTGCCATGGGCAGAAGCTGGATGGTAACGGTCCCCTCTACAAAGGCGGCGACGGTCCGTACCCTGCTGCGCCGGCATCCATGCTCGCGGGCAAGGTGCTGGGTTATACCGAGGGCCGCATCTTCCACGTTATCACCTACGGGTACAACGTGATGGGCAGCTACGCCAGCCAGCTGGACATTGAGCAGCGCTGGAAAGTGGTTGGATATATCAAGAGCATGCAGAACGGCGGCAAAGCCCCCGAAACTGCACCCGCCGCACCCGCTGCCGATTCAGCAGCCACCGCGGCAACACCTGCGCCGGCTGTAGCGGCAGCGCACTAATTTGTTTAAAACGCATTTCGAACTTAGTATTTTAATATACAACAGTAATGAAGGACCAATTTGTAGTACCAGCAAGATTAAAAACGACCAGCTTCGTGCTTTTGGGTATTGGCTTGCTGACTTTATTGATCGGATTATTTGCATTCTCGGATGAGCACGGTTCAACCCGCTTCTGGGCAGGATTACTGCAAAACAGTACGTTCTTCCTGATGGTGGTGCTGGCCAGCACCTTTTTCATCGCGGTGACGACGCTGGCGCACGGCGGCTGGCAGATCGCTTTCCGCAGGGTGCCTGAGGCAATCTCCATGGCAGTGCCCGTGCTGAGCGGCATTGTGCTGGTAGTGCTCGCGTTCCTGATCTTCGGGAACAAAGGCCACATCTACCACTGGCTGCACCCGCATGGCGACCGCATCCTGGAATTCAAATCGCCTTTCCTGAACGCCGGTTTCGTTTCCATTGCCTCCGTGATCACGGTAGGACTGTGGAGCTGGCTGACGGTGAAGCTCCGCAGCATGTCTCTCGCTGAAGACAAAATGCAGCTGGACGCGGAAGGCCGTAAAAGCCTGATCTGGAAAGGTACCGTTTGGTGCGGCGTTTTCGCTGTTGTATATGCACTGAGCATGGGCTCCACCACCCCCTGGATCTGGCTGATGAGCATAGACGCACACTGGTTCAGCACCATGTACAGCTGGTACACCTTCGCCAGCACCTGGGTATCCGGCCTGAGCCTCATTGCGCTGTTCGTGGTTTACCTGAAAAGCAAAGGTTACCTTCCCTTTGTGAACGACGAGCACCTGCACGACCTCGGCAAGTTCATGTTCGCGTTCAGCATCTTCTGGACATACCTCTGGTTCAGCCAGTACATGCTGATCTGGTACGCCAACATGCCCGAAGAAACTGTTTACTTCCAGCCGCGCGTTTGGGGCGAGTTCCGCCCGGTGTTCTTCCTGAACCTGGTGATCAACTTCATCGCACCGCTGTTAATACTGATGAAACGCGCTTCCAAGCGTAACTATACACTCGTTGCATTCATGGCAGGACTGATCATCTTCGGCCACTGGCTGGATTTCTTCCAGATGGTAGCACCCGGCACCGTGAAACACCTTTACTTCCCCTGGTACGAACTGGGTATTGGTTTGGGTTTTGTGGGACTGGTAATTTACCTGACGGCCAACCAGCTGGCAAAAGCGCCGCTCACGCCGAAGAATCATCCTTACCTGAAAGAAAGCATTATCCACCACACCTGATGCGTGGCATAGGGCAAGAAACAACGTTTAGCATTAGATAACTTAATTATTATTCATTAGCAATGTCAGGATATTTAGCAGTTTTTGTAGTTGTTCTCATATTCGTCGTGATCTTCCAGATCGCGAAGGCAAGCGAATATGTGTCCATTCTGAAAGGTGAAAAGAAATCGCGGGAGCAATCCAACCGTATCAACGGTTTCCTGATGATCGTATTCCTGGTATTGGGATTGATCGGCGTATGGTGGTGCCACGACCTGCTGGAAGGCAGGATGCTCGGCGAATCCGCCTCCGTACAGGGCGATGGTATCGACCAGCTTATCCGGGTTACCTTCATCATTACGATGATCGTTTTCGTGATCACCCAGATTCTGTTGTTCTGGTTCGCTTTCAAATACCAGGAAAAAGAAGGCACAACCGCCTTTTATTTCCCGCACAACAATAAGCTCGAAGTGATCTGGACGGTGATCCCCGCTATCGTGCTCACCGTACTGGTTGCCTTCGGTATCCGCCACTGGCTCCGCATCACTTCTGAAGCGCCGAAAGACGCGATGATCGTGGAAGTGACCGGCAAACAGTTCAACTGGATCGTTCGTTACCCCGGTAAAGACGGTCAGCTGGGCCGCAGGAACTTCAGGAATACAAACAACGAAGACAATCCTGTAGGCCAGGACTGGACAGATGTCCTGAACCACGACGACGTGATCGCCCCCGATCTGCACGTAGTGGTAGGCAAGAACGTGAAGCTGATCATCGGCAGCCGCGACGTGGTGCATGACGTAGGTTTGCCCCACTTCCGCCTGAAAATGGACGCAGTGCCCGGCATCCCGACCACCCTGTGGTTCACGCCGAAATTCACCACCGCGGAAATGAAGAAACGTACCGGCAACCCGGATTTCGTGTATGAGCTTTCCTGCGACCAGATGTGCGGCAGCGGTCACTACTCTATGAAAGCGAACATCATTGTGGAAACACAGGAAGAATATGACAAATGGTTAGCATCCCAGCCCACGCAGTATGCACAGGCACACCCCGCTGATAACAAAGCACCGGGCGGAGCGCCTGCAAAAGACACCACGGCAACCGCCGCTGCGCCTGCAGATTCTGCAAGCATAAAAGTGGCACAGGCCGGAACCGCTGCAAAGCACTGATCATTTAAGCTGAAGAGATTTTAGGAGCGTAAAAAATTTAAGAAAAAGCCGGAGAGCCTGCCCCGTTTGACGGCTGATCATAAACAGAACTTATTATGAGTAACGAAGCAACATTGCACAATCAGGATTTAGCGCATCACGGCCATGTGGAGCATGGGCATGGTAATGGCCATGATGGACATGACCATCACCACGAAACCTTCATATCGAAGTATGTGTTCAGCATGGACCATAAGATGATTGCGAAGCAATTCCTCATTACCGGTATCATCTGGGCCATCATTGGTGCATTCTTCTCTGTATTGTTCCGTTTGCAACTGGGTTACCCGGACGCTACTTTTCCCTGGCTGGAAAGCATCCTGGGTCACTGGGCTGAAGGCGGCAGGATCACTGCCGAAGCGTATTACGCGCTGGTTACCATGCACGGTACCATCCTCGTGTTCTTTGTATTGACCGCCGGTTTGAGCGGTACTTTCTCCAACCTCCTCATTCCCCTGCAGGTAGGCGCGAGAGACATGGCTTCCCCCTTCATGAACATGCTCAGCTACTGGTTCTTCTTCCTGGCCAGCGTAGTAATGATGAGCTCCCTGTTCGTACAGACCGGCCCCGCTTCCGGCGGCTGGACGAGCTATCCTCCCCTGAGCGCACTGGGCGACGCTTCTATCGGTTCCAAGATCGGTATGGACCTCTGGCTCGTGAGCATGGCGATCTTCGTTGTGTCTTCGCTCCTCGGTTCCCTCAACTATATTTCCACCATCCTCAACATGCGTACGAAAGGCATGAGCATGACGAAGATGCCGCTCACCATCTGGGCGTTCTTCTTCACCGCCGTGCTCGGCGTGCTGTCTTTCCCCGTACTGCTGAGCGGTTTCGTACTCCTCCTGTTCGACCGTCATGGCGGCACCAGCTTCTACCTGAGCGAACTGTTCGTACAGGGTAAAGTGCTGCCCAACGAAGGCGGCTCCGCGATCCTCTACCAGCACTTGTTCTGGTTCCTGGGTCACCCCGAGGTGTACATCATCATCCTCCCTGCGATGGGTATGGTTTCAGAGATACTCGCGGTAAGTTCCCGCAAGCCGATCTTCGGTTACCTCGCCATGGTGGGTTCTATCTTCGCCATCACGATCCTGGCCTTCCTTGTATGGGCGCACCATATGTTCGTGACCGGCCTGAACCCCTTCCTCGGAGCGTTCTTCGTATTATTGACGCTGCTGATCGCGGTACCGTCCGCCATCAAGGTGTTCAACTGGATCACCACCATCTGGCGCGGCAACATCCGCTTCACACCGGCTTCCCTGTTCTCCATCGGCTTCGTGAGCACCTTCATCTCCGGTGGTCTTACAGGTATCTGGCTCGGTAACTCTGCGATAGACATTCACCTGCATGATACATACTTCGTAATTGCGCACTTCCATATCGTAATGGGCGTATCCGCATTCTTCGGTATGTTCGCCGGCATCTACCACTGGTTCCCGAAAATGTACGGCCGCTATATGAACCAGACGCTGGGCTTCATCCACTTCTGGATCACCCTGGTGGGCGCTTACCTGATCTTCTGGCCGATGCACTACGAAGGTATGGCAGGCATGCCCCGCCGTTACTTCGATTACAGCAACTGGGCGTCCTTCAACCAGTTCGGCGGGCTCAACCAGTTCATCAGCTTCGTGGTGATCATCGTATTCGCGACACAATTGTTATTTGTATTCAACTTCTTCTATAGCATTTTCAAAGGCCGTAAGCTTGCCACGCCTAACCCGTGGGATGCTACCACCCTTGAATGGACAACGCCGATCAACCCGGGTCACGGTAACTGGCCTGGTGAGATCCCCGAAGTTCACCGCTGGGCTTACGATTACAGCAAGGACGGGAAAGACTTTATCCCGCAAACCGTGCCGGTATCGCCCGATGAGTCCAAGCACTAATGCGCATGCAGGGCGAGCCTGCGTGCGGGAGAATTGTGGAACAGCATAGTGAAGAAATAAAATGTTGCAAGAAAATTCCATAAAGTTGTCTGTATCATACGCCATTGCTAGCAGGGTGAAGGATTATTTCATGATGATGAAGTTCACCCTCACATTCATGGTGGTTTTCTCCTGTGTGGTGGCCTATTTGCTGGTACCGGGCGTGGAATTTGACCTTGTTAAAGTTCTTTTATTATTTGCAGGTGGCATCCTGGTTTCCGGCTCCGCCAATATCATTAACCAGATACTGGAAAAGGAAACGGACAAGCTGATGGCACGTACGGCCCCGAGGCCGCTGCCCGCAGGGCGCCTTTCCGCAGGGGAAGCCGCCGTGGTTTCGGCAGTGACCGGCCTGGCCGGTATCCTGATCCTCGGTTTCGGGTTCAACTGGCTGAGCGCGATGGTAAGCCTCGTTTCCCTGGTGCTGTACGGTTTCGTGTACACGCCCTGGAAAAAATGGAACTCGCTGGCCGTGCTGGTGGGCGCCGTTCCCGGAGCTTTGCCGCCATTGATCGGCTGGGTGGCCGGCGCAGGCACCTTCTCCGAAGGGGGCTGGGCGCTGTTCGCCATACAGTTCCTCTGGCAGTTCCCGCACTTCTGGGCCATAGCCTGGGTAGCGCATACGGACTATACCAGGGCGGGCTTCAAGCTGATGCCCACGGACCGCGGGCCGGGCAAGATGATCGCGCTGCAGGCGGCTATGTATACCATGCTGCTGATCCCTGCCGGCGTAGCGCCTTACCTGCTGGGCATGACCGGCGCCGTTTCGGCGGTGGTGGCCATACTGATAGGCGGTTTTTACCTGTACAGGGCTATAGAGTTGTACCGGAAATGTGATGTGCCTTCTGCCAGGAAACTGATGTTCGGATCATATATTTACCTGGCGGTGATTTTACTGGCACTGTTGTTTGATAAAATTAAACTGTGAGGAAATGTTGACAATGAACGCTCAAAAGAACAAAATACATCCGCACAAGTATTCCATGTGGATCGCTATGGCCAGCATCACGATGATGTTCATAGGTTTCACCAGCGCATACGTGGTAAAGCGGGCGCAGGCCAACTGGCTGAGCTTCGAGCTGCCGCAGGTGTTCTATGTGTCTACCGTGCTGATACTGCTGAGCAGCCTCACCATTTACCTGGCCCAGCGCCAGTTTAAGGCGAGGAACATGAGCGCCTACAAACAGCTGATCTCCGTGACGGCATTGTTGGGCATTGCTTTTGCGGTTTGCCAGGTAATAGGTTTCGCTGACATGAAAAACCACGGCCTGCCTTTGAACAGCACCGTGTCTGCCAGCTTCATCTACGTGATCGTAGGCACGCACGTGCTGCACGTGCTGGGCGGGGTGGTAGTGCTGATGGTGCTTTTCGTAAGAGCGTTCCGCACGCGGATAAGAACATACAGCGCGGTGCCCATCGAAGTGGCATCCACATACTGGCATTTTGTAGACGGGCTCTGGTTATACCTGCTGATATTTTTCAGCCTGGCCCGGTAAGAACAAAGAAGAATAAGATACTGTTTAGAACCAATAAAATTCATAATTAGTACAATGGATAACGCAGTAACAGCGAAGAAAAAATGGTGGAACGGAGGGCATTCGCCCTTTAGCGTGAGCTACGGGAAGTTGATGATGTGGTATTTCCTGATCTCGGATGCCTTCACGTTCGGCGCATTGCTGATCGCATACGGCACACAGCGTTTCATGGCTGAAGCATGGCCCGACCCGAACGTGGTGTTCCACTCATTCCCGTTCATGGGGCATGCCAACCTGCCGCTGGTGTTCGTGAGCCTGATGACCTTCATCCTGATCATGAGCTCCGTTACCATGGTACTGGCCGTAAACGCCGGGCATTACATGGACCGTAAGTCCGTGATCAAATGGCTGAGCCTGACCATCGTAGGCGGTATCATGTTCCTGGGCTGCCAGGCATGGGAATGGACGCACCTGCACGAAGTAGGCGCATGGTGGGGCCGCAATCCCTTCCTGAATGCCGACGGGTCCGCGCCGCTTTCCACTAACTTTACAGACTTCTTCTTCACCATTACCGGCTTCCACGGCCTGCACGTAACCTCCGGTGTGGTACTGAATATTATTGTACTGGCTAACGTGATCAAAGGAACCTACGAACACCGCGGCCACTACGAAATGGTGGAGAAAGTAGGGCTTTACTGGCACTTTGTAGACCTGGTTTGGGTATTCGTATTCACCTGCTTCTACCTGCTGTAAGCTCGCTTAAATTTTGAACTGAACGAATTTTTATAAAGAGAAAAGTATTCTGAAAACATGGCGCATACATCTAACGCAAACGACAGGCAGGCAGCCATCAAATCCATCTGGAAAACATTCTGGATCCTGCTGATTGTAACCATGGTGGAAGTAGGGCTGGCGTTCCTGCACCTGTATACCGGCTTCCCCGGCAAGCTGCTGCTGAACTCCATCTTCATCGGCCTCACCATCGTGAAAGCATTTTTCATTGTTGCCGAATTTATGCACCTTGGCCATGAAGTAAGGAACCTGATCATGACCATCCTGTTCCCGCTCCTGCTGTTCGTTTGGTTTATCATCGCGTTCCTCGCGGACGGCGACAGCTGGAAGAACATGCGGAAAGACCTTTCCCCCGGCACACCGGTGAAAAAGGAAGCGCCCGCACACGCACCTGCGCATCATTAACAGGTTAGCATAACTAAAACGCAGAATGTAAAAGTGATTCCATCCACGCCGGTAGCATCACTTTTACATTTTTGCTTTTATAAAACGTCTTAAAACTTACCGCCATTTCCAGAAAAGCATTACTCGGAGTAGCATTGGCCATACTGGTGCCTTTAACAGGGTACCTGATCGTGGATCATTACGGTAAGAACGTGGTGCACGTACCGCCTTACCTCATCGCAGAAAGAGTGGATACCGTGGTAAAAGACGGGAAAACCACCTACGACACCGTATTTCACCAGGTGCAGAACTTCACCCTCACCAACCAGCTGGGCGAACAGGTGAACCTTAAGAACGCGGAAAACAGGATACTGATCGTGAACTTCTTTTTCACCAGCTGCCCCGTGATCTGCCCCAACCTGATAAAGAACCTAAAACGCGTGCAGGATACGTATAACAAGAACGATACGCTCATCCAGATCATCTCCCTCACGGTAGACCCCGCGCGCGATACCGTGCAGACGCTGAAGAAATACGCGGACAAGCATAACATCGATCCGAAGAACTGGTGGCTGCTTACCGGCGGTAAAAAAGAGATATACGACCTCGCCCGCCACGAATTTTTTGTGAACGCGCTGGAAGGCACCGGCGGGCCGGATGATTTTATTCACACGGAGAAGTTCGTGGTGATAGACAAAGACCGCTACATCCGCGGGTACTACAACGGCCTCGACAGCAACGAAGTACGCCGCATGGTGAACGACATTGCCGTATTGCATATAGCAAAAGACAAAAAGAAGCCCGGATTGCTGAAACGCCTGTTTTCGTCCGGCAACTAAAAATGTGAATGATGAATCTGAAGAACAGGAACCTGAACTTACCCATCGCCATTATTTCCATCGCAATACCCCTGGCCGTGGCCATTCTTTTTGTGCTGCCCAAGCCGGACCTGGAAGTGGGATTTGATGTGAAGCTGATGCCTTTTTTCCACGCGGTGCTCAACTCTGCCACCGCCGTGCTGCTGGTAGCCAGCCTGTATTTTATCAAGAACGGCCACCGGAAAGCCCACAAATGGGCCAACCTTACCGCCGTGGGCCTCTCCGTGATCTTCCTGCTTTCCTACGTTACCTATCACTTCCTGACGGAAAGCACGAAGTTTGGCGACATGGATCATAACGGCATCGTGGATGCTACCGAGGTAGCGGCTGTTGGCGGCATCCGGTATATGTATTATTTCCTGCTGCTCACGCACATTGTGCTGGCCGTGGTGATCGTGCCCATGGTACTGTTTTCCCTGCTGCGCGCCTTCCAGGACGATAACGCCCGCCACCGCAAAATAGCCCGCATCACCTGGCCGATCTGGTTCTATGTGGCTATTACCGGCGTGATCGTGTACATCATGATCCAGCCCTATTATTGAGCGGAACTGATATAGATCAGTGGCCGTAATACGGAAAACTTGTAATTTCGGTTTGTGAAAAAGATATTTCTCCTCTTGATGATCGTTGCGCTGCTGGTTCCCGGCAGCGATCTGCTGGCCCAGTGCTCGCTGTGCACCAAAACTGCGCAACAGCTGGGCGAAGGCCCCGCGAAAGGGCTGAACAACGGTATCCTCATGCTGGCGTTCACACCGCTGGCGCTCGGCGCTTTCCTGGGTTACCGCTGGTGGAGAAGCCAGCGCGTGACGGAAGAGAATTAAGCGTCAGCTTCCCGCCGGAGCAGTGAACTCCGGGCAATCCACCCTCAGATCCCCCGCTTTCAGAAAAGCATTTACCAGGTTGCAGTAATGCAGCTTCCCTTTTTTATCGTAGAACCGGCAGTTGAAGCACATCCGCTGCGGAGTGATCACCAGTTGCTGGTTCAGCTCCTGGATAAGGCCCAGCAATTGCTCCAGCAGGTTGGCCTGCTTTTCGGGAGGAATAGTTTGCACGGCGGCTTCCATCGGCTCCGCGAAAAGCTCCACTTTGCGGGCCAGGGTTTTGCCTTCGCGCGTAAGATGCAGCGAGTGGCTGCGACTGTCTTCCAGGTCGTCTTTTCTTTTCACAAAACCCTTCGCGGCAATGGATTTGATCGCATCGCTCACCGTCGCTTTGGTCATGTTGAAATGTGCAGCCAGGTGGGTTACCGTTTTCAGTTTTTCCGGATAATGCAAGAGGTAGGTAAGTATCTGTACCTGGATAGGACTGATCCCGTATTGTTTGGCTTCCTGCCAGAGCAACACGCGGAAAGCTTCAGACAGCCTTTCCAGCGCTGCCACCACTTTACTGGTTGTATTGGTGGCCTGATGCTCAGGATTAAAGGTGGATTCCTTTGCCATTTTTAGTAGTACTGTATCGTTTTAGTATGGTTCCTTTTATGCCTTTTTTGTTTTTATCTAATACAGGTCTTCACGGGAAGGGCCGAATGTACAAAACTTTTGACGTGCATGCATAGCACATTCATGGTGTTTACTGCAAACGGGTCAGCACCGGCAAAATTGTTTTAGTACAAGCATTTCAGCGTATTTTCTTCTGTTAGTCTTAAGCCTTTTACACAATCTGGTTGGCATATTTTTTATTTGCTATATTTATCACGTTAACGGATAAAAATCTAAACAACATCCTCTTGAAACTGCCAGCATTTTTTGCTCATCGTGAAGGTTTGCCGGTAGCAGATCACCTGCCTTTCCCGGCGCATATCCACCAGCCGCTCAAACGAGTTTGGGTGCTGTGGTGCTATGTAATACTCTGGGCAGCGGTCATTGGTATTGCGGCACTTTTGCTTTTGCAGGGATTTCTGATGCTGGAGAAGTTTGCAACAAATATTGTTCCGGGTATTTGGCTGCTGCCGCTTGTATTGGCGGGCGCCTTCGCCGCATGGCAGCTTTGGAAAAAAGGCCTCCTGGCGAAACTCGCTGCACAACTGGTTTACAGCATCACAGGCATGCCTTTGGGCGTGGAAGGCGCGTTGTTGAAAATGGCGGCATTACTGCGGCTGCCCCGCAGTTTCTCCGAAGCAGAAAAAGATGTGGTGATGGTAAGCGTCCTGGCGTCGGGCATTGCAGCCTGGTTCGGCACGCCGCTGGCCGCTGTTGCGCTGGTATATTTCGTGATCACGCGGCGAAGGTCAGGCTATGTGCTGGCAGCCGCGTTAACAGGCGCCGCGCTGCATTACGCATGGTTCGGCATGCCGGTATACAGCCCGTTGAAATGGCCCGGCCCCGAAGCCACAGGTGTGTATACTTTACTCGGTTTGCTGCTGGGGATCATGTCCGCGGTGATGGTACGCGCAGTGCAGGCGCTGAATGCGGTAAGCGGCGGCTTTCTCTCCGTTGCGGCCGCAATAACGGTCGGGGTGATGGTGTGGCTCAAACCCGTGCTGTTCGGGCCGGGCATGGGTGTTGCACAACAGGTGCTGCTCATGAAAGATGTAACGCTGTTGCTGCTGATGAATGTTGGATTGTATAAGCTGATCACGGTAATAGCCGCCGCGGGCGCGCGTATTCCCGGCGGTATCATCACGCCGCTGATGGCGGCGGGCGCGGCAAACGGGCTGCTCACGGCCTTATGGCTGCAATCCATTTTCAGCGATACCCCGCTGGATCCGCGGATGGCGGCGGTAGTGGGCGTGGCGGCGTTGCTGGGAGGAGTTACCCGTCTGCCGTTGATGGCGATGATATTTGCCCTTGAAATTTCACGTCAACCCACCGCCATCGTTCCCATACTGTTGGCAACGCTGGCGTCTTACGCGCTGTCCGCCGTTTTTCTCCGGCGGTTGTAAGAATTCTGCAAAATGAGAGTATATTGGCGCACAATAACCAGGTTCATATGTCCATCTTATCCTATTTCAAAGCGTCGTTCGCGCGAAAGAAAGCACGGCGCGTGTTTCAGCAATACGGTACCCGGATCGATACTTTTCAGCTGGCTAACAACGAAAAGATCGAGTTTGCCAACTGGCTGAACCCCTTGCTGAAACCCAAAGTGATCACCCAGCATGAAGTGGACTTTTTTCGAAAATATATCCCTGAAGGCTCCATGGCGATAGACATCGGGGCGAACATCGGGGACCTCACCGTAGCTATGGCCATTGCCGCAGGCGGCACCGGCAAAGTGCTCGCGCTGGATCCCAACCCGCACGTGTTCAGCGTATTGCAGGAAAATGCAAAGCTCAATAAAGGCAAAGCCAACATCATTCCCCTGCAGTTTGCCGCGGCAGACAAGGATATGAATTTCTACTACGCCTCTTCGGAAGCTTCCATGAGCAACGGCGGGCTCATCACCGACCTCAGCGATAACCGACACGGTAAATACAAGCTGAAAGAACCCATCAAAGGAAAGCATCTCGGTAATTTCCTGGAACAGGAGTACCAGGACTGGCTGCCGAAACTTTCCCTGATCAAGATAGACACGGAAGGGCTGGATTATTTCGTGCTCACCACCCTGGAAAGGATACTGGAAAAATATCATCCCGTGATCATCGCCGAGATATTCCTGGAAATACCGGTGAGCATGCGCAACGACATTTTCGACCTGCTGAAGAAACACGGTTACACGCTGCTGAACGCAGGCCTGCTGGAAACAGACAAACCGATGGTAACAAGGCCGGTGAGCACGAAGGAAGACATGCCGAAGGTGGGGCAAACAGAAAATATCATCGCATACAAGGCTTAAAGAACGCCTTTTTCAAAAATACAGTAACAGGCCCGGACAAATATGTTCCGGGCCTGTTTGCGTCTCTTAATGCCCTTCCGAAACAAATTTCAACCCGATGATGGAACCGATCAGCATCACCAGGAAAAAAATGCGCCAGGCCGCCGCGGGCTCCTTGAAGAAAATGATCCCCGCAATGGCCGTACCTGCCGCGCCAATGCCCGTCCACACCGCGTAAGCGGTACCGATCGGCAATCCGTGGTTGATCGCTTTATTCAGCAAAAAAAAGCTCAGCGAAATGCACACCACGAAACTCAGGGAAGGCCAGAGCTTCGAGAAATTTTCCGAATACTTCAGCGAAATAGTGAACCCGATCTCGAAAAGACCGCCCAATACTAAAAATAACCAGGCCATAACAAAATGATTTGTTCAGTGTAAAAGAAAATATGATGCAATAAAAATGTGCGGGATCGCGCGCGCAGGATCAGCCGCCGTAATTGAACACGGCGTAAGTGAAGAACAGACGGAATACTCTTGTAATAGTAACCATTCCTGCGGCTTTTTGTTTAGACGGGCAAAGATACGGATTTGTCAGCTATACTGCTGAACGATACGGTAGAGGTTGAACTGCGGATCGTTCATCTGCCGCTGCACATCGGCCAGCAGGGCCTGCCTGTTCAGCTGCTGCATACGCCGGTGCTGGATGAGCTGGTAGGCCTTCTCAGCCAGCAAAAGCGCTCTGCGTTGATGGTTGCCCTGCACCTGGTTGCGGTGCGCATCCAGCGCTGCGATCAGTTCGCTGATGCCTTCCTGTTTGATGGCGACGGTTTTGATCACCGGGGTTTCCCATTGGTCGCTGCGTTTGGAATGGGCCAGCAGCCGCAGGTTGCGAACAAATTCATCCGCCTTCGGGCGGTCTGCTTTATTCACCGCGAAGATGTCCGCAATTTCCATCAGGCCCGCTTTCATGGTCTGTATTTCATCGCCGGCCTCAGGCACTACCACCACCACGGTGGTATCGGCGATGCCCGCGATCTCCACTTCGCTCTGCCCCACGCCCACTGTTTCGATGAACAGGTAATCGAAACCGGCCGCCCTGATGAGGTCGCTCACTTCCATGATCTTCGGGCTGAGGCCGCCCAGGGCGCCGCGGCTGGCCATGGAGCGGATGAACACGCGCGGGTCTGAAAAATGTTCGCTCATGCGGATGCGGTCGCCCAGCAAAGCGCCGAAATTGAATGGAGACGAAGGATCTACTGCGATGATGGCGATCCGCTGATCGCGGTTTAACAATTCAGTAATGAGGGCATTCACGAGGGTGCTTTTGCCGGCGCCGGGAGGGCCGGTGATGCCGGTAACGCGGGTGTGGCCGTTTGCAGGCAGCGATTCCAGCAACTGCTCATAACCCGGCGCTTCATTCTCCACCAGTGAGATGCAACGTGCCAGGGCCCTGGTATCGCCTTTCAGCAGGCGTTCTAGTAACGGCGCAGACATAGGGCAAATGTATCGATGATTTTTCACATCTTTGCAGCACCTTATTATCTGTTCATGAAAGTTACCGGATTTACTTTTGTTCGAAATGCAGTCAGGTTCGATTATCCCGTAACGGAGGCTATACGTTCCATTCTTCCGCTGTGCGACGAAGTGGTCGTAAGCGTAGGTAACTGCAACGACGGTACGCTTGAACTGATCCAATCCATCGGCTCCCCCAAGATCCGCATTTTTTTTTCCGAGTGGGACGACAGCATCAGGGCCGGCGGGCGGGTGTTGGCGATAGAAACAGATAAGGCGCTGCAACACATCAGCCGCGACACTACCTGGGCTTTTTACATACAGGCTGACGAGGTAGTGCACGAATCCGATATCCCCGCCATCCGCGCCGCCATGGAACGTTACGCCGGCGATGCCAGGGTGGAGGGCCTGCTGTTCAGGTACCATCATTTTTACGGCAGCTATGATTATGTGGGCGATTCCCGGATCTGGTACAATCATGAGATAAGAGTGATCCGCTATAACCCCGGCATCCGCTCCTACCGCGATGCGCAGGGCTTCCGGCTGAATAACCGCAAGCTGCGCGTGAAACCCGTAGAGGCTTACATGTACCATTACGGCTGGGTGAAAAACCCCGAAGAACAGGCCCGCAAGTGGATCAATTCCACTTCCCTCTATCATGGCAACAACCAGCATCTTATGACCCGCATCTCTTCCACCGAGGTGTTCGACTATTCAGAAGTGGATTCCCTGGAACGTTTCACCGGCGGTCATCCCATGGTGATGCAGGACCGCATCAACCGCAAGAACTGGCAGTTCGAGCACGACATCAGCCGTAAACAGTTCAAGAACGTCAAACGCAGGCTGCTCTACTGGGTGGAAAAACGCTTCGGCGTAAGGCTCTGGGACTACCGGAACTACAAAATAATTTAGCGCTCCCGCCCGCCAACAGCAGCGGGAATTTTTTTCCAAATAACGTATTTTAGCACTATGACGAATTTCATCCCGATTTTTCCTTTAGGCATTGTAGTGTACCCGGGCGAACATCTTAACCTCCACATTTTCGAACCCAGGTACAAGCAACTGGTGAGCGAATGCATCCGGGACAACAAACCTTTCGGCATACCGGCGGTGATCGATAAAAAAGTGAATGAATACGGTACCCTCGTGGAAATTTCCCGCGTGGAAAAAATGTATGATACCGGCGAGCTGGACATCAGGACAAAAGGGCTGAAAGTGTTCCGCATCCTGGAGATCATCCGCGAAGTGCCCGAAAAACTTTATGCCGGCGCCATCGTGACCTACCCGGACAACCAGGAACGCAGCAACGTCAAACTCCAGAAACAGGTGCTGGGAGCGGTCCGCGAGCTGCACCAGATATTGCAGGTCAGCAAAAGTTTCCCGCAGGCAGACGATGTGCTGCGCTCCTACGACCTGGCCCATCATGCCGGGCTGTCCCTCCAGGAAGAATATGAAATGCTCCACCTTTTCCAGGAACTGCAGCGCCTGGAATACCTCAAACGCCACCTGCTGAAGGTGATACCCGTCATGCACGAAATGGAACGCCTCAAAGACCGCGTGAAGCTCAACGGGCACTTCAAAAATTTATCCGTGGATAATTTTTAACTTGGCGCCATGACCGGTTCAATTTTTTGTATGGACCTGGGCAATTCCCGCCTGAAATGCGGCATTATGCAGAACGGGGAGTTGCAGCAGGAATTATTTTTTTCCGAATCAGGCCTGGTGAGTGAAGTGAAGGCAGCGCTGGCGCAATACGCTCCCGCCGCTTCCATCCTTTCTTCGGTGGTAGACCATCCGCCCGCCCTCGAAGCCTTGCTGGAAGCGCATGGCCCTTTCATCAGGCTGCAGCATACCACCCCTTTGCCCGTTACGCTGGCATACGACAAGCCGGAGACCCTGGGGGTAGACCGGATGGCGCTGGCCTCTGGCGCCTGGGCCACCTTCCCGGGCAGGCACAGCCTCATTATCGGCACGGGCAGCGCTATTACTTACAATTTTGTGCATAAAACAGGGTTATTCCTGGGCGGGGGCATCAGCCCCGGGATAGACATGCGCTTCAGGGCCCTGCATGAGTTCACGGACAAGCTGCCGCTGGTGAAAGGCAGCACGCAATATTCCTTTATCGGCTACAACACCCGCCAGAGCATACTCAGCGGCGTGCAACAGGGCGCCCTGGCTGAAGTGGACGGCATGATTGCCGCGTATGCCGCCAGGTACCGGAACTTTAACGTGCTTTTAACAGGGGGTAATTTGGAATTTTTTGCTTCCCGCCTTAAAAGTAAGATATTTGCAAGCCCGTATTTAATGTATAAAGGTTTAAATTCAATCGTAGAACTCAATGTATTGGACAAAAGCTAGTTTCTTTTGCCTGCTTGGCATTTGTGTGCTTTCCGCAAGGAACGCCGCCGCGCAGGATAACACACCTTACTCCCGCTTCGGATTAGGCGAGCTTTCCCGCTCGGAAAACGCCGTTAATCTTGGAATGGGAGGCGTAGCCCAGGCTTTTGCCAGTCCCCAGGCAGTCAACTACGTAAACCCTGCCAGCTATTCGAGGCTGCAGCTGGTAACCTTCGACGTGGGCGTGAACGGCGGCGTCCGCCGCCTGACAACTGCCGACGCAAGCTCCCAGTCCGGCTTCGGCACCCTCGCTTATCTTCAGCTGGGGATGCCCCTGGGCAAAAAATGGGGCCTCAATATCGGCCTCCGGCCGCTGACCCGCGTAGCGTACAATATCGCAGAAAGTGAGGAAAGAACTTTCTTCGATACCCTTAAAGTTCCCCTCGTAAACCAGTTTGAAGGCAACGGCGGCATCTACCAGGCCTATGTAGGCACCGGTATCGCTTTCGGCAACTTCAGCATCGGCGCGAACTTCGGGTACCTCTTCGGCAATGTGACCAACAGCACCAAGGTGCTCTACCCTTCGGAAACCACCATCCTGCCCTCGCGCAGCAGCAGGAGGACCAGCTACGGCAGCTTCTTCTACAACGTGGGCCTGCAGCAGGTAGTGCCGCTGGGTAAAGACTACAGCCTTTCATTCGGCCTCAGCGGAAGCCTGGAGCAAAAGCTCACCGCCCGCAGGGAAACCATGAAAGAAACCCTCTTCTACGACGCTTCCTCCGACGAATACGATACCCGCGATACCATCGAATACACCAGCGGCGACAAGGGCAACGTGATCTACCCGCAAAACATCGGCGCGGGTATCATGTTCATGAAAGCAGACAAGTTTTCCTTCGGAATAGACTACAATACTTCCAAATGGAGCAATTTCAGGAACTACGACGCGCCAGACAGCACGCAGGACAGCTGGAGGGTTAACATCGGCGGCCAGTTTGTGCCCAATGCACAGTCATTTACCGGTTACTGGAACAAGGTTTCCTATCGTATGGGCGGCTTTTTCGGAAAAGATTATGTAAAATTGGGTGCGGCAGACATGAACATCTGGGGCTTCTCCATCGGAGCGGGCTTCCCCGTTAAGAGGATCATGCCGGCCGTGAACCAGTTCACGCTGATCAATGCCGCCTTTGAAGTGGGCTCCCGCGGCAACCAGGAGCGCCTGAAAGAGACCTATTACAGGGTTACCGTTGGCTTCACCCTCAGCGACCGTTGGTTCATTAAAACCAAATACGACTAATTCAACCGCTTGAAACGATTTTTTATATACCTGGCTTCCGCCCTTGTGTTCATTAGCTGCGAAAACGACGTCAACGCCGTGCGCGCATTCGACGCCAGTAAAGCGGAAGTGGAGCAGGCATATGATATCGAGACCATCATGAGCCAGACGGCACATGTAAAAGGCGTGCTCACTGCGCCATACATGGAAAGGCATCTCAGCAGCCCGCCGCATACGGACTTCCCGAAGGGCCTCCAGGTGATCTTCTACACCGATTCCCTCACCAAGGAAAGCATCCTCACCTCCAACTTCGGCCAGATGCTGGAAAATCCAAACGGTACCAGCGACATCTACCTGCGCGACAGCGTGGTGTTCATCAGCTTCGGTACCGGGCAACGGCTGGATTGTAAAGACCTTCGCTGGGATTCCAAGATCAACCTGTTCGTCACAGACCGCTTTTGCCGGCTTTCGTCGACTACGGGGGATACCCTTTACGGGCAGGGCTTCAGGGCCAACCAGGATTTCTCCTGGAGCGAGTTCGTCAACAGCTACGGCAGCTTCGCCCCGCCTGACAGTACCCTTTCTTTTTAATTACAAAGAACACTACTTGCTATAACAAAAGAACCCGGTCTATTGACCGGGTTACTTTTGCTTTAACCTATTTTTTAACCTAAAATTTCCTGCTTCATATTTGTCAACAACCATGCCAAAGTATTATTATTTTTATGCATCACTTTTAAATACATGATCATGGAATACAGAAGATTAGGGAAATCAGGCTTACAGCTCAGCGTGCTGTCGTTCGGCAGCTGGGTCACCTTTCACGGGCAGGTAGACGACTCGCTGTCCGACCGGCTGATGGGCCTCGCGTACGACAGCGGCATCAACTTTTTTGACAACGCGGAAATATATGCGCTGGGCGAATCGGAGAAGATGATGGGAAGGGTTTTGAAACGGAAGAACTGGGACCGTACCTCCTACACCGTATCCAGCAAAGCTTATTTCGGGTGGAGAGGCGCCGATAACAAACCCAATCAGACCGGCCTGAGCCGCAAACATCTCGTGGAGGCATGCCACGAAGCCCTGCAGCGCATGCAGCTCGATTACCTGGACCTTTTCTATTGCCACCGGCCGGACAGGAATGTGCCCATCGAAGAAGTGGTGTGGACCATGACCAACCTGATCCAGCAGGGGAAGATATTGTACTGGGGCACATCCGAATGGACGGCGGCCGAGATCATGCACGCGCATATGATCGCCCGGCAATACAACCTGATCGGCCCCGTGGTAGAGCAGCCCGAATACAACCTCTTCCGCCGCGAAAAGGTGGAAGTGGAATACGCGCAGATCTACAGGAACGAAGGCCTGGGCACTACCATTTTCAGCCCGCTGGCTTCCGGCATACTTACCGGTAAATACAACAAAGGCGTTCCCGAAGGTTCCCGCCTGAGCCTGGAAGGCTACGAATGGCTGCGCAACCGCAACCTGCTGGAAGACAACCTGGCAAGGGTAGCCATCCTGCAAACAGTGGCGGACCAGCTGGGTACCAGCCTGGCTACATTGAGCATCGCCTGGTGCATTGCCAATCCGAACGTAAGCAGCGCCATCCTGGGAGCTACCAAAGAAGAGCAGCTGAAAGAGAACCTGAAAGCCCTGGAAGTGTACCCGAAACTCACAAAAGAAGTGATGCACGAAATAGACACGATCATGGGAACCGCACCCAGGGTGCCCGTTCATTAGAAATGGGAACAGGGTGAAGCGCGGGTGGTTAATTTGTTGTTAACAGTACTTCATTTAATGCGTTTACGAGACAAAACCGTTCTTTTACGAAAAGCCATTTTCAGGTATGAGTCACACATCTATCTTTGCATTGGTTTTTCATAGGATATGGTTAAAAATATTTGAGGGCGGTATTCTTACCGCCCTATATTTTTTCTCCCCGCCGCCATTTATTTTGAATTCATCCTTCCACATCCCGCTTTCCTCCTTTTCCCGGTAACTTTCTCCCCAAACGCATTAATTTCCGTTTCCTAAAATCATCAGCATGGAAACAATCACCTGGAACGATTTCGAAAAGGTGCAGATAAGGGTAGGCACCATCCTGGAAGCAGCCCCTTTTGAAAAGGCCCGCAATCCCGCTTACCAGCTCAAAATAGACTTTGGCCCGGAACTGGGCATCAAACGCTCGTCCGCCCAGATCACGCGCCTGTATCGGCCTGAAGAGCTTGCCGGCAGGCAGGTGGTGGCAGTGGTGAACTTCCCCGTCAAACAGATCGCCAATTTTTTCTCCGAATGCCTGGTACTGGGTGTTGTAGGCGACGATAAGGAAATAGTGCTGCTGCAGCCGGACCGCCCCGTGAAAAACGGCCATAGGATTGCATAGTGGCAAATAATTTAATTTAAATTTAATCTTAATGCGTTTGCAAAAAGACCTTTTTCAGGTCTTCACGAACTAAAACGCTACGTTCACGGAAATGGACTTGCAAAGGAAATATCCCGCCTTATCTTTGACTTAGGTTTTTCATAGGATATGGTTAAAATTATTACAAAGGCGGTATTCTTACCGCCTTTTTTAATTCCCTTTACCTCCTACAGCCGTTACTTCCCCGATATTCTCCATATTATAATTTTCTGTTGGATGATACGCAGTGCCAGCACGGGCTTTGCGGGAAACGGGTCTTGCGCGGATCGTTTAAAGCAGTTTTCTATACGTTAACAGGAAAAAATATAGCGTTCGCTAGTTTGGATATTGGGGATACTTCTAAATTATGGAAATTTGTAACAGGTTTTTCAATAAAGATATGGTTAAAATTTTTCGGGGCTGTATTCTTGCAGCCCTGTTTTTTTGCCCCTAAGTCATCAAACTGCTTATAAAAAAAAGCCCCGGATCCGATCCGGGGCTTTTTTGTTGCCGTATACAGGCTTATCAGTTGCTGCCCTGGAAAAGCCGGGGTAAAGGTTTCTGTAACAGGTTGGTATACACGAAACGGTAGGTTTCGTTGCGGGAATGCGCTCCTTTGGCGCCGCCCCAGCCATGCCGCTCACCGGGATATACCATCAGCTCGAAGTGTTTGCCCAGGTCCTGGAAAAGGTTCACCAGCTGGATAGTGTTCTGCAGGTGTACGTTGTCGTCCATAGTGCCGTGCACGATGCGCAGCAGGCCTTTGTATTGTTTGGCATGGGTAAGCACGGAGGTTACCTTGTATCCTTCCACGTTGTCTTTCGGCAGGTCCATAAAACGTTCGGTGTAGTGGCTGTCGTACAGCTGCCAGTCCGTTACTGAAAAGTTGGCGAGGCCGTGGGTGAAAACGCTGGCGCCATAGGTAAGCGCCATGCAGCTCATATACCCGCCGAAGCTGCCGCCGGTAATGCCCATGCGGCTGGCGTCCACACCAGGTTGTGTGCCCAGCCATTTGGCGGCGTCCATATAATCTTCTATTTCATATTTGCCCAGCTGGCGGTGGATGTAGTTCATGCCCGCTTTGCCAAGGTGGCCGGCGGCGCGGTTGTCTATCGCCACCTGGATGAGCCCTTCTTTCGCATACCATTGCGACGGCAGGTTGCCCCGCCAGGTATCGTATACGGTGCCTGCGTCCGGTCCGCCGTAGATGCTCACCAGCACAGGATATTTTTTGCCGGGCTCCATGTTCAGCGGCCAGATGATGGTAAGGGGCAGCGTAAGCCCGTCGCGGGTGGTGTAGGTTTTCAGTTCGGTGGGCGCCAGCTTGTAGCTGTCGAAGTTAGCACCGCGCGCGTTGCCCAGCTCGCGGATCACTTTGCCTTTTTCGTTTAGCAGGGCCATGCGGGGAGGCGTGTTCAGGTTGCTATAGGTGGTGATGAAATAATCACCTCCGGGGCTCAGCTTCACATCGTGCGAAAATTCGCCGAAAGTGAGGCGCTGCGGCTGGCCGCCTTTCAGGTCTGCCTTATACAGGTCGAAGCGGGTAGTGGCCTCTTTGCGGGCGGTGAAATACACGGCCTGTTTCTTTTCATCGATCAGGAGTATTTCACGCACGCGCCAGTTGCCGGTGGTAAGCTGCTGCTTCAGGCTGCCGTCCATATTGTGCAGGTAAAGATGGTCCCAGCCGGAAATATCGCTTTTCACGATAAAGCCTTTATTGCCCTGCAGGAAGTAGATATCGGCGAACCAGTCTATCCATGTTTTCTGTTTTTCGTTGTACAGCGCTTTTTTGGCGCCGGTTTGCGGGTCTATGGCATAGATGATGAGATTGTTCTGCTCGCGCGGCATCCATTGGGCCCAAAGGGCGCTGCCATCGGGGCTCCAGAAGGGCTGGCCGAAATACTGGTCGTCTTTTTCATTGAAGTCTGCCCAGGTGATCTTTCCGCCTGTAACGGGCACTACAGCCAGTTTTACTTCGGGATTGGTGTCGCCGGCCTTGGGGTAACGCGTGTTTTCGAGGAAGCCATGCTGGCCCACTTCGCTGTAGATCGGGAACACGGGTACTTTGGTATCATCAAAGCGCATGAAAGCGATCTTCCTGCTGTCCGGGCTCCACCAGAAAGCGCGGTAGCGGCTCGGGCGGCCGAGGATCTCCTCGTAATACACCCAGGAAGCCCAGCCGTTGTAGATCACGTCCGACCCGTCGGTAGTATATTGGATCTCTTTTTTGGTAGCCACTTCCACGGCAAACAGGTTGTTGTTGCGGGTAAAGGCCACATATTTTTCATCGGGCGAAAGGGTGGGGTTCTTTTCCACGGCATCGTCGCTGGTAACCCGCACTTCTGTCCCGTCCGGATACTGAACATACACGTCATTCCCTTTAACGCTCACGGTGGCGCCGGTGGCCGGTGGTGGCGTATAGGATGTGGTTTTGCCGGTCTTTACGTCTACAGACAATGCCTGCCCGTTGCGGGATTCGATGTAATGGTCCTTGTTGGCCCAGCCTTTTACGACCGGCAATGGTTCTGTGATAGATACGGGACGGGTGAAGATCTGGTCGAAGGTCAGCTCCTTCTTTTCCTGTGCCCCGGCCGGCATGGCGGCCAGCAGGGATAGCCCGGTAATCCATACCGGCAAAGATTTGTACATGCTTCTCATAATTAACAGGTTGATGATATGCGGGTATTGCGGCCGCAGGGCAACGAAAATAAAGATCAAATATCAAATTCGCCAATGAAATATACCAGCGGCAAAGGTTTTACCGGATACACGAAGGAATATGCCGGTTATACGCCAAAAGCCGCGTTCCGTGAAATGCAGTGTGCGGGCGACTTAAAAGGGTATTACATTCGGATTGGTTTTTCATAGGATATGGTCGAAATTAAAGGGGGCGGTGAATTCTTTCACTGCCCCGATTGTTTTTATACGGCCCTAAAATTGCCTGCGATAATATCCCGCCAGCCCCAGCCTTCCGGGATGTTAAAATTGGTTTACTACGGTTCTACTACGGTATTACTACCAGAACACTACTGGAACACTACCAGAGCCATACTAAAACGCTGCGTACAGATACACAAAAGGTAAACCCGCCCGGCCCATAAAAAAAGGCGCCCCGGTACCCGGAACGCCTCTCTGAAAATATTGATTGTAAGCCGGTTAATCCGCTATCACCGGCTTTTCCGGCCGCATCTGCGGGAAGAAAAGCACGTCCTGGATGCTCGGCTGGTTCGTCATCAGCATGGTGAGCCGGTCTATCCCGATACCAATACCGGAAGTGGGCGGCATGCCATATTCCAGCGCCCGCAGGAAGTCCTGGTCGATGTACATGGCCTCGTCGTCGCCGCGGGCCATCAGCTCCACCTGGTCTTCAAACCGCTGCCGCTGGTCGATGGGATCGTTCAGCTCTGAATAAGCGTTCGCGATCTCCTTGCCGTTCACGATCAGCTCAAAACGCTCTACCACGCCGGTTTTGCTGCGGTGTTTTTTGGTCAGCGGGCTCATTTCCACGGGGTAATCGATGATGAAAGTGGGTTGCACGTAATGATGCTCGCACTTTTCACCGAATATCTCGTCTATCAGCTTACCCTTGCCGGAGCTGGCTTCCACGTGAATGTTCAGCTGCTTGCATACATCGCGCAGCGCGGCTTCGTCCATTCCGGAAATGTCGAAGCCGGTATGTTCCTTAATGGCGTCGAACATGCTCACGCGGCGGTACGGCGCTTTGAAATCGATCTCTTTGTCGCCCGCGGTCACCTTGGTGGAACCGTTTACGTTGATGGCCACTTTTTCGAGCAGGGCTTCGGTGGTATCCATCATCCAGTTATAGTCCTTGTAGGCGGCGTACATTTCCATCACGGTGAACTCAGGGTTGTGGGTACGGTCCATGCCCTCGTTACGGAAGTCTTTCGCGAATTCGTACACGCCTTCAAACCCGCCTACGATCAGCCTTTTCAGGTACAGCTCGTTGGCGATGCGGAGGTACAGCGGCATGTCCAGCGCATTGTGATGCGTGATGAACGGGCGCGCGGCGGCTCCGCCGGGAATGGCCTGCAGGATGGGCGTTTCCACCTCCAGGTATCCCAGGCCATTATAAAAGTCCCGCATGGTCTGCATCAGGCGGGTGCGTTTGATGAATACTTCTTTTAGCTGCGGGTTGATCACCAGGTCCGCATACCGCTGGCGGTACTTGAACTCAGGATCGGTCACGGCGTCGAAGGTCTCGCCTTCTTTTTCCTTTACCACCGGCAGGGGGCGGAGCGCTTTGGCAAGAATAGTGAGTTCTTTAACGTGAACGGAGGTTTCGCCGGTTTTGGTAATGAAAGCAAATCCTTTCACGCCGATGAAATCGCCGATGTCCGTCAGCTTTTTCCACACCTGGTCGTAGAGGGTCTTATCCTCGCCGGGGCAGATGTCGTCCCGTTTTATATAAAGCTGGATCCTACCCTTACTGTCCTGCAATACGGCAAAGTTAGCCTTGCCCATGTCTCTGGTGCTCATGATACGGCCTGCCAGGCATACGTCCTGGTACTGGTCTTTCGTTTCTTCTGAGTAGCCGGCCTTGATATCCGTTGAATATGCATTCACGGGATATTCAGGCGCCGGGTACGGGTCTATGCCCAGGCTTTGCAGTTCTTTCAGCTTTTCCCGGCGGATGATCTCCTGCTCCGAGAGCTGTTGTTGGGTAGTTACGCTCATTTTCGTGATAAATACTGGTTTTAAAGGGAATGCATACACTCCCCGTATATTGGAACGCAAAAATAGAGGTTTTCGGGCGGATTTGCTCATGTGGGCTGCAACACAGCGTATGGCTTGTTTTTATAATTTATTTATGACTTTCTAACAACGATTGGTGCGGTTATTGCGTAACTTTAGGATTATAAAACCTCCCGGCATGAAAACCATCATCGTACCAACGGATTTTTCTGAAACAGCATACAACGCCGCCCGTTATGCCATCGGGCTGGCAGGGCATACGGGCGCAACCAGGGTGATCCTTTATCATGCTTACGAGCTCATCGTTCCCATCCCCGACCTCCCTACCGCCGTGCCTATGGTGAATATGGAAGACCTCCGGGATTCAAGCCTGGAAGGCCTCCGCAGGATGCAAACAGAGCTGGCGCCCCTGGTGCCCAGCGGTGTCCGGCTGGATGTGCGGGCCGATAACCATCTTCTCGCGGCGAATATAGACCAGGTATGCCGCGAAGAACTGGCGGACATCATCGTGATGGGCATCACCGGCGGAAGCCAGCTGGAAGAGATACTGGTAGGTTCCAACACGGTAGACGTGGTGAAAACCTCCGCCTACCCCGTGATCGTAGTGCCCACCGGGGCCAGCTTCAGGCCTATCCGCAAGATCGTGTTCGCCTGCGACCTCCGCAAAGTGGCCAAAACCACCCGCAAGGAGCCGCTGTTCAGGATACTGGATGAATTCAAGCCGGAACTGCACGTGGTGAACATCCAGAAAGAAGGGAAAGAACATATCCACCCTGAAGAGAACCAGGAGCTGGATAACATGCTGCATAATTACAACCCGCAGTATCATTTTATAGACCGGCCCAACATCGCGGACGCGGTGACGGAGTTTGCGGAAGAACAGTATGCGGACCTGTTGCTGATCATCCCGAAAAAGCATGGTTTATTTGACAGCATATTCAAACGGGGGCATACATCCAGGATCGCGTTCCAGACGAATGTGCCTTTGCTTTCCATTCACGAATAACACCTATATCAATTTAGAAGCTATGCTAAAAAGAACATTGCTATTGGCGGCGGGCGTATTGTGCCTTAGTATTTCATCAGAGGCGCAGATACTTAAAAAAGCCTCCGGTATTTTAAAGTCCGGCAGTACCGGTACCAGCACGGGCTCTGTAACCGAAGGGGAAGCCGGCATGGGTATTAAGGAAGCGCTGGAGAAAGGCGTGAGCGCGGGCATTTCACTGCTCAACAAAGAGAACGGCTTTTTTGGCAACGATCTCTACAAAGTGCTGTTGCCGCCGGATGCGCTGAAGGCGGAAAAAACGCTACGCAGCATTGGCCTGGGCGGCGAGGTGGACAAAGCCATCCTGCAGATCAACCGCGCGGCCGAGGAAGCCGTTGGTTTTGCCAAGCCGATCTTTGTAAATGCGATCAAGCAGATGACCATCACTGATGCGCTCAACCTGCTGAGGGGCGGCCAGCGTTCCGCCACGGATTATTTCCAGTCCAAAACCACGGAATCGCTTACGGCTGCATTTTCGCCGGTGATAGACAGTGCGCTGAACCGGACCTCCGCTACGAAATATTACAGCTCTATCGTAACAAAATACAACGAGCTGCCCATCGCTTTCAACAAAGTGAACCCCGACCTGAAAGGGTATGTGACCGAAAAGGCGGTCAAAGCCCTGTTCGACCAGATCGCGAAGGAAGAGCTGGCCATCCGCCAGAACCCCGGCGCGAGAACGACGGAGCTGCTGAAGAAAGTGTTCGGCGGAAAGAGCTGATCAATATGGAATTTATCACTGATTATAGGCTGCTTCCCACCGGGAGCGGCCTTTTTTTGTCGTAAATTGAACGAATATCCTCACATGACACGCATAGAAATATTCACGGCAGAGGAAAAAGCCCGTACCGGCTGGTGGGACCGGCTGAACGGCAACGTTCCCCGCATCTTTACACTGGATTATTTTCTGCATAAGATGGTCACCTGGGAATGTGATGCGCCGGTCATACTCAACTCCCGCTACAAAAGTATTATGTGGACAGCAGCGCTGATCACAGGCTGGCTGTTGGTTCCGATGATCTTATTGCTCTGCGGCGCTACCCTGATAAAAGCATTGATGCCGGCTTTGATACTGTCGCCGATCGTCATTACCGGGATAGGATATTACCTTTTCAGCAAGCGCCTGAACTTCACCCTGCGTATCGATGAAACTGGCATCACGGCGAAGGGGCAGCATTTTCCGTGGAAAGAGGTGGAAGACGCCTGCCTGATGTATCAACGTGGCGTGGGGGGGTATACTCCCACACTGGTAGTGTTGCCGTATAACACACCCGCGCATCGGTTCAATCTTGCATTTCTCTCCGTCAGCAGCTGGAACCTTGCGCAGGCGATCGTTTGTTTCAGGCTGAAAGCCCACGCCAACGCTTAGTTCCCCGCCAGCAGCACCTGCCAGGCTTCGCTCACTTTATTCTGCGCCAGCAGCTGCTTTGCGTAGCTGTGCAATTCTTTCTCCATTTCATCAGGATTGATGCTGTAATATTGAATGATATTCTTCAGATGATCATCGTTGAATGTGGCGTCTATCGCCGGCAGCTCGCTCACGTTGCCCAGTTGGCCCAGGTTGTTGCCGGTAAGGATGTGGCTGTTGCGGATGCCCGGGGGCAACGCGTCTACGCCTATGCCGATCTTCAGGTTGGGTTTCTCCACTTCAAATACGGCATCGCCGGAGGCGCGGCAATAATAGTCGGCGCCCATCCTTGCCACGAGGTCTATTTTCTGCGGGTCTATCTTCCCGCTGGCGTCGAGGATATTTTCGTTGATGTGGAGTAATACAGGCTCGCATATCACGAGGTTACCCGCGCCGCCGCCCTGGCCGGTTTCAATGATATCCCTTACCACGCATTCCATCTGCACGGGGCTTTCCTGTACCCGGAAAGGTTTTATTTTTTCGGAAGCCACCGGCGTAAAGCCCGACTTCTCAAATTCACTCACGCCTTTCGGGAACTCGCAGCTGGAAAGCGAGGCCTGCTGCACCATAGCGTAGCTCACCACGTTGATCACCACTTCACGGGTGGCGTAAATATTTTCGAGCGTGTGTTTGATGGTATTGTCGCGCACGCGCCGGGAGGGCGAAAACACCAGCGTGGGCGGGTTGGAACCGAATACGTTGAAGAAGCTGAAAGGGCTCAGGTTGGGCTGGCCTTCCGCATCCATGGTGCTGGCAAAACAGATCGGGCGCGGCGCCACCGCACCCAGCAGGTATGCATGCAGCTGCGCGGTTTTCACTTCGCCGGGTGTCACTTTTATCATACGTTCTTTTTCTGGGCGAGTATAGAGAAATCCGAATCTTCCGCAACGATCCTGTTTACCAGCCTGCCCAGCCCTTCAATTTCCATTTCCACCAGGTCGCCTGCCTGCAGCCATTGAGGGGTGTAGTTGGGATCGTTCAGCTTGCCGGTGCCGTTCAGCTCCAGGAAGCAGCCGGTGCCAACCGTGCCGCTGCCGATGACGTCTCCGGGCAGGATGTCCGCCCCGTAAGCGCAACGTTCTACGATCTCGGCAAAGGTCCAGTCCATATCGCCCATATTGCCCTCGCTCACCTGCGTGCCGTTCACCCAGCACTTCATGCTCAGGTTATAATTGTTACCGGTATGGCCTTCCTTCGCGGGGATGCGGTAAGGCTCCAGCTCGTCGGGCGTTACGAGCATGGGGCCTATCACGGTAGAGAAGTCTTTTCCTTTGGCGGGGCCGAGGTTGAGCTTCATTTCTTCCATTTGCAGCAGGCGGGCGCTCATGTCGTTCATGATCATATACCCGCCGATATATTCATCCGCTTCGGCCGCGGTAATGTTCCTGCCGCGCTTGCAGATCACCACGGCGGCTTCCAGCTCAAAGTCCAGGTTCTGGAAATGATCCGGCATGCACATAATATCGCCGGGGCCCTGGATGGCGTTATGGTTGGTGAAATAAAATATCGGGTACTGGTCAAATTCAGGGATCATATCCACCTTACGGTTCCTGCGCGCGGCCGCCACGTGCTGGCGGAATGCGTAACCGTCGCGGCAGCTTGAGGGGAAAGGCACGGGAGCCAGCAGCTGCACCGCCTCATAAGGCACGCCATGAACATTGGCGCGCGGGCTTTTGCCGGACTTCAGCTGCTCGTCGATAGCCTGCGCAATGCCTATCACATCTTCCCACCACTGGAGGAACATGTTCATGGTAGAAGGAAGACCGGGATGCAGATCCTGCATGTTGTAAAGCTGGCCGTTTACGAGAAGGGCCAGCTGGTCCACATCTTCCCGGATATAAGTAACAAGTTTCATGGTGTTGTTCTGGTGTTTTTCTTTCGCCAAATATATTGGATTTTTATAGCTTTAAGGTATGCACCGAATATATGCCGCTTTCCTTTGCCTGTTGTGCTGTGTTACCGCGGCGGCGCAGCAGCGCACGGACAAATTCCTGGAAAAGCTTTTGCTGGAGCATGCTTCACCGCAACTGAAGCATATCCTTCAGCATCCGGATTCTTTCCAGGTGCAGCTGATCTACACGCAGATCAACCGGGATGCGCAGAACCGGCCCGCATTCAAACATTACTACTACCAGGTTGACAACAAAAAATATTTCAATCCCGCATCTACCGTCAAAATGCCGCTGGCATTTCTGGCGCTGGAGAAGCTGAACGGGCTGGGGATCGACAAATACACGCCGATGCTGACGGACAGCGGTTATGCGGCGCAAACCCGCGTGTGGGCGGATACTTCCTCGGCCAACGGCCTTCCTTCGGTAGCCAATTACATCAAAAAAATATTCCTCGTCAGCGACAACGATGCTTACAACCGGCTCTACGAATTCATTGGCCAGCAAACGATCCATGAGAAGCTCTGGGCCAGGGGATACCCTGAAATGCGCATCGTGAGGCGCTTTGTGGCCATGAATGAAGACCAGAACCGGCATACCAATCCCATCCGGTTTATGCAGGACGGCAAGCTGGTATACAGCCAGCCCGCGGCCGTAAGCACCCTGCAATTCGACTACAGCCGCGCATTGCTTGTAGGGCGGGGGCATATGGACAAAGATGAGCAGCTGGTGAACGCGCCTATGGACTTCACCCGCCACAACAACGCGCCGCTGGCGGATCTTCAGCAGATGCTGCAATCTGTATTATTCCCGGAGTCCGTACCGGAAAACAAACGCTTCCGCCTCACGAACGACGATTACCGTTTCCTGTACCGTTACATGGCGGCCCTGCCGCATGAAAGCAGGAAGCCGGGCTACGACACCACCGAATTTTTTGACAGCTACACGAAGTTCTTCCGGTTCAAGGGCGGCAGGGGTAAAATTCCGCCTTACATCCGCGTGTTCAACAAAACCGGCTGGAGCTACGGCTTCCTGACGGATGTGGCCTATCACGCAGATTTCAGGAACAGGACCGAGTTCATGATCAGCGGAAGCATTTATGTGAACCGCGACGGGGTGCTGAACGACAACAAATACGAATACGAGGAAGAGGGGTATCCGTTTTTTAAGGAAGTAGGGGATATCATTTACAATTACGAGCTCCAACGGAAACGCCCCCACGCGCCGGATCTCGGGCTGTTCGAAGAGGCCGTTGCGGGCCTGGGCGAGGCGCCAAAGGCCATTACCCGGGGCGATACCACCAAAAAGCAGCTGGCGCTGGTGTTCACCGGCCATGAGTTTGCGGACGGGGGCATGTATATAGCGGAGGTGCTGAAGAAACACCGGGTGCCCGCTTCTTTTTTCCTGACCGGTACCTTTTATGAAACGCCCGCCTTCGCGCCCGTTATTAACCGGCTGAAGCGGGACGGGCATTACCTGGCCGCCCATTCCGGGAGGCACCTGCTGTACTGCGATTGGGGGAAAAGAGACAGTTTGCTGGTCACCCGGCGGCAGTTCGAAGAAGACCTTGCGCTGAATTACAGGGCAATGGACCGGTTCGGGATACCGGCTGCCCATTACTTCCTGCCGCCGTATGAGTGGTACAACGATTCAATTGTGCACTGGACGGCCAGCCTGGGGCTTCAGCTGGTCAATTTCAGCCCCGGCACCCGCAGCACGGCGGATTATACTTATCCTGAAATGGGGAAAAATTACCGGGACAGCGAAAATATACTGGAGTCCGTTACTGCCTTTGAAAATCAGCGCCCTGCGGGGCTTAACGGCTATATCCTGCTCTTGCATATCGGTACTGATCCGAGGCGTATAGATAAATTTTATTTTCAATTGCGTAAATTGATACGATATTTGCAGGGTAAAGATTACGCATTTGTGACCATACCCCGGTTATTGTCCAAGCAATAACGATTGGTTTCCCTACTCCTGTTTGCTGTTTACAAAATGGTTTAAATCTAAAAAAAAGGAGTCATGAAATTTGAGAAGATCAAGAATAAAGGACAGGCTAGACTATTTGAAAGCCGCTATCTCGAAATGCTGACCAAAACGCACCCATTGATCATCTGGGGGATGTATATCCCGATCATGGGCTACATGTTGTATTACAGCCACGATACTTTAGGCAACAGCCTGGGAAGGATCGGCCTTGTGTTTGCAGGCGCCCTCTTCTTCTGGACTTTCTTTGAATACATCATGCACCGTTTTCTCTTCCACCTGGTGTCTGAAAGCCCCATGTGGATCAGGATCATTTATGTGCTGCATGGTAATCACCACGAGTATCCCAGGGACAAACAAAGGCTTTTCATGCCGCCGGTGCCCAGCCTCATCCTGTCGTCTGTCATTTTCGCCATTATGTACGCCATCATGCAGAGCATGGCCTTCATGTTCTTCCCCGGCTTCATTCTCGGCTACCTGATCTACGGCACCATGCACTACGCCATCCATGCCTGGAACCCTCCGTTCAGGTTCCTGAAGCCCTTATGGCGCAACCATCACCTGCATCACTACAAGAGCGATGACAAGGGTTTTGGGGTAAGCTCCTCTTTCTGGGACAGGGTGTTCGGCACCTTCTTCGACCTGGATAAGGAGAAAGATGACAAGGAAAAAGTAAAATCGCTGATGTTCGATAAGTAAGTTGTGATTTGCAAAAGGGCTCCCGCGGGAGCCCTTTTTTATTTCATACGGAACGACTTAGATAGGAAAGCAAATCACAACTTACCATTTTTCTTCGTCGTTGTTAAAGCTTTCCGGGGGCTGCCGGTAGATCTCCCGGCTTTTGATCTTTTCGGCCTGCCTTTCTATGATCAGGCGGGCAACGCTCCGGTATACGTCCGGGTAGTTTTGGGAGGAAAGGATCTCTTTCACTTTTTTTTCAGACACGTCTACCTGGTAGAGCAGCAGCACGAATTGTTGAAAATCCCGCTCCACCAGTATCTCCAGCTTGTCGGCCAGCACCTGCTCCAGGTCTTCCAGCCTGATTACCGAAGGTAACCGGATGCCGGCATTTTCCTGCAGCCAGGCGCCTGTTTCCTGTAAATAACGGTCTTCCATCTATTATTTTACCTGCTTGATCTTGTAAGATGCGTTGGTAACGATCTTTACGGGCACCGTCAGGTCTTTTTTGAGTTGTTTCTTGCGGTTGGCGAGGTAAACGTACTCCCCGGTCATTTCCGTATTCTGTACGCAAATGCTCGGAAACCCGCTTTCACGGTTGATGAGGTAGTTGGCGGTGAGCTTTCCGTCTATGGCGGCGGTGGCCTGTATGCCTTCCTCCACCGTGAACGTCTCAACCTTATCGGTCTTGATGTTGCCGGTGCCGTTTACCTTGGCCGTCTGGCCGTCCCAGTGCTGGAGGTTCCAGTAAAGGTCTACCCGGCCCTTCAGCCCGGTTCGGATGGGCACGCTTTCTTCCCATTGGGTGCCGTTTTTGATACCGTGAACGGGATATACCACCAGCAGCTGCTCCAGCCAGCCGCGGAAGGCGTCTGTGCCGAACTGGTCTTTCAGCAGTTTTTTGTAGGCTTCCTGCTCGTCGCTCTTAAGCTTGGAGAAGGCGGCGGAAGCTTTGTCCAGCACGGCATCCAGCTGCTCCACCTTCACGATGAGGCCGTTGGATTGTATTTCCACGGTAAAAGGCTGCTCCAGCATAAGTTTCAGCGCGTCCTGCAAGGGCTCCGCGGGGTTGGGCACCTTGGCGTCCACAAAAATATTCTGGTTCTTGGCGTTGAAGTTGAATTTGATGTCCGTGTAGGCCCAGGTAAGGAGAAACCGTCCTGTGGTGGCTTCTGCCACCTTGATGGTCATTTTGTTGTTATAGTCGCGCGTGGTACGCTGGATCACTTCGTTTACCGTAATGTAGGTTTCGCTGCGGCTTTCCTGCGACAGTTCAAACCCGTCACCTTGTTTAAAGGTATAATCCAGCTCCACATAATCCTGCGCGGAGAGCGTCAATGCAAAGCAGCATAAAGCCACCAGTCCGGTAATTTTCTTCATTTTCTATCTCTGTGTTGATCAAACATATTTTTCGATCACCCCCAGGCCGAACAGTGCAAAATCGTATTTGACCGGGTCTTTCGGATCCAGGAGGCGTAGTTGTTCCGTCAGTTCTACAGCGGTTTTCCAGTTGGCTTCGGCTTTAGGGATCAATCCCAGCCTGGCGGCCACCCGGCTCACATGCACATCTACAGGGCATATCAGCTGGGAAGGGGAAATATGCGTCCACAGTCCAAAATCCACGCCATTTTTGCTATCGCGCACCATCCAGCGGAGGAACATGTTCAATCGCTTGCAGGCCGAATTGCGGTCGGGCGTGCTCACGTGTTTCCTCGTTCTCTCGGGATGCTCCAGCGAAAAGAACATCTTGTGAAAGCCGGTAAGGGCCTTGCGCACATCCTCGTCGTTGCTGGTGATATGCCCGCTGAACGCGAACTCCAGGGACGTGATGTTCACATAATAGTGCTGGAGGAACTCTACGAAGTAGAGCAGGTCCAGCCCGTTGAACGTACGGTGCTTGAAGCCCATGAGGCGCATCCTGTCCCGTGCCTGGTGGTTGCGCACGAAATCGTAGGGTGCATTATCAAAGAGCGCCATCAGTTCTGTGCATTTATTGATGATGGTGGTGCGGTTGCCCCATGCCAGGATGGCAGCAAACAGCCCGGCAATCTCAATGTCCTGCAACTGTGTATAGCGGTGAGGGATACTGACAGGGTCCCCCGGTACAAATGCCGGCTGATCGTAATAAGCTGCCTTGGCGTCTAAAAATTCCTTTAATTGTTGGGACTTCATCGGTTATGGTATATGGAAACCTCCCGGCTATGGCGGGGAGGCGTAGGTGTATAGCGCTAAAAGTAAACAGTTTATCCCAGCTTTTAAAATCTAGCTGATGGCTTTTTTCAGGTCATCCGTCAGGTCAGCCGCATCTTCTATGCCCACGCTCAGCCTTATCAGCGAATCGGTAAGCCCGTTTTTCAGGCGTTCTTCCCGCGGAATGGACGCGTGCGTCATGCTCGCCGGGTGCCCGATCAGCGACTCCACGCCGCCCAGCGATTCCGCCAGGGAAAAGAGTTTCGTGCCACTGAGCACTTTCAGCGCGGCCTCCATGCTGTCGTCTTTCAGCGTGAAGGAGATCATGCCCCCGAACCCGCGCATCTGCTTTTTGGCGATGGCATGGTTGGGATGGTCTTCGAAGCCGCACCAGTATACTTTGTCCACTTTAGGATGCTCCCGCAGGAAGCGTGCCACGGTTTCGCCGTTCTCGCAATGGCGCTGCATGCGCACGTGCAGCGTTTTGAGGCCGCGCAGCACCAGGAAGCAGTCCTGCGGGCCGGGCACCGCGCCGCAGCTGTTCTGTATAAAATAGAGCTGCTGTGCCAGGGCTTCGTCTTTCACGATCACGGCGCCATGCACCACGTCGCTGTGGCCGCCCAGGTATTTGGTGGCGGAATGCACCACGATCTGCGCCCCAAGGTCCAGCGGGTTCTGGAGATAAGGTGATGCGAAAGTATTGTCCACCGCCAGCAGGATGTTCTTTTCCTGCGCGATGGCCGCGACGGCCGCTATATCAATGATGTTGAGCATGGGATTGGTGGGCGTTTCTATCCAGATCATTTTCGTGCGGTCGTTGAGGTGGGTACGCACGGCTTCCGCGTCGCGGAGGTCGGTGAAATGGAAGTTGATGCCGTATTTGGCGAACACTTTCGTGAAAATGCGGAAGGTGCCCCCATATAAGTCGCTGGAAGCCACTACTTCATCGCCTGGCGCCAGCAGCTTCAGCACAGCGTCGGTAGCCGCAAGCCCGCTGCCGAAGCAGATGCCGTGCGTTCCGTTCTCTATGGCTGCCAGTGCTTTCTGCAGTGCGTCGCGCGTGGGGTTCTGCGTACGCGCGTACTCGTAGCCCTTATGATCGCCCGGGGCGGCCTGCACATAGGTGGAGGTCTGGAAGATGGGCGTCATGATCGCGCCGGTGGAAGGGTCGGGTTCTACGCCTGCATGTATGAGCTTGGTTCCTAACTTCATGGTTTGCTATATTTTATGAGAGAACCAAAGGTAAGGAATTTACAGGCGTCGGCATGACCATATACGTACTTATACTATAACACATACGTAGTATGCGCAATGGGCCGAACCCCTTTTTCTACGGGCCTTTCAGCGTTTTTTTCGCAGTCGGAACAACCATACGGATCATATCCCCGCACTTACGAGATAAATCGATGCATTCACCAGAAACGCGTTTTCCCGTATCCTTTTATCGGCTAATTTTACCGTAGGTTTTTCATAGGATATGGTTAAAATTTCTGAAGGCGGTATTCTTACCGCTTTTTTTTTACGCTTTTCTTTCACTTTCCAAATAAAAAAAGGTCCTGGCTTAGCCGGGACCTTTTTCTATGTTATTCAGCCTGTGACTGTTACTTCTTCTTAGCCGGTTTGGCCGGTGTGTTAGCCGCTACAGTTTTGGATTCGGACCAGCGGATGGGCACGCTCACCTGCGTTTTGTCCCATCCCATCAGCAGATTGGCGCCATAGGGAGCCTTTTCGAACACCATGCTGAAGGCTTCCAGCTCGTCGTTCGGCGTGGAAACGGGCACGTCTGTACGAACCACGTCCATGGAAGCTTCATATTTATAGGCGCCCCAGATATCTGTCTGTTTGTTCAGGATCACCGTCCATTTGTTTTCGGAAGGAATGGCGTAAAGGGTATACCTGCCTTTGGGTATCAGCTTGTTACCGATGGTTACGGGGCGGTAGAATTCCACTTCGGTGGCTTCGTTCGCTCCCAGTCGCCATACTTTCCCATATTCTACGAGGTTGCCGAAGATGGGACGGCCCTTTTTCTGCGGCCGGCTGAAGATGGCGCGGGCCACCAGCGCCCCGGGCTCTCCTTTCACCTTGCATACATAAGGGTACATTACGGGGTAATAAGCCATGTCCATCGGGCTGGGGTCTACCGGCGGCATTTTCTTTTCCTGGGCTGCGGCCAATGATGCAATGGTGATACCGGCAATCACCAGTAATGATCTGAGCGTATTCATAATGATGGTTCTTTTTAAAACAGGCCCCAAACCTACGTGTTTTCCCGAAATTCCCGAAAAAGTGAAATGGCAGGTGGTAATTATTGACGGCCAGCCGGTTTTCCCCCTCTGGTACCACTTCCCATCATTCGATTGCAGCCCGCAGCGGACTGAAAAGCGCTCCTGCCCGGTAAATGGCAAATGCGGGAAATCTCAGGCATAAGCGGTTTCAGGGTTTCAGCCCTTCAAGCTGCATAAAAGCAACAGCATCCGGGAAGAAGCCGTCATAACATTCCTGCAATGCGGCGTAATTATCTTCGAACACGCCGAAAGGCACTTCCACCGGGTGAGGGAAGTATTTGGAGCGGCGCACCATGCCGGTGAAGCTCTTCAGCACACCGTCCCGCTGCCGGTAGTTGTACAGCCAGTTGTGGCTTTTCATATAATGGAACACCTCCCGGAAAACAGGCGGCAGCTCATCGTGCCGGGCCTGGATAATGGCGTAGGTAGATTCCGCGAAAGCCGCCAGCGACAATAATGTGAACCGTTCTTTATCGTTGGCCAGGAAATGGTCGTACACAATGTCCATAAACACGCCGCCATACAACCCGCAGGTTGGGCGGAAAATGTCTTTGGCCGCCTTCGTGGCCGGGTGCTGGTCCGTAAACCCGTCCAGGGCGCGGTGGAGGCGGATGCCGCGGCGTATCTCTTCAGGATAATTATAGAGTTGTTTTCCTTTCACGAAGTCCGCGATCATCTGCCCGGTGGTCACTGCCGGATCATGGAAAGATAAGTATGCGTGGGCGAGATAGTTCATGGGCTGTTGAGCGGCATTGATGGTCAATAAGCGGCGGATGGCCGTTAAACGCGGTTTTTCCGTGTCCCGAAGATAGTTATAATCCGCCAACGCTGTCCGGTAACGGGCTTTAATGTCCGCTTTTGCAAACAGGGCGATGGCATATACCGGCTGTCACCGTACCATCACTTTAACAAACTCTTAACCCGGCTTGCTGCAACATTTGACTTTTCCGCGCAACCCCTGTATTGGCAAGGGTTTCAGGGGATGTTTCAAAGGGGATTTATATATACGTCATAACATCCATAACATTCCGTTAATGTCTGTAAACCAATCATACCAATCCGCTTGTCCGCCTGTCGTTGTGAATGTAATTTTACATCGTTACCAACAAACAAGTTCTTTATTTAGTCATCAATTTAAAAATCAGGATAAAATTTTTCCGCCATGAAAAAACTTATCGCCATTTTGACCTTAGCGGCCGTAATCACCAGCAGCGCAGCATTTGCCCTGGACGGCTCCACCATCGACAACAAAAAAGTGATGGAATCATTTAACAAGGAATTCGTAGGCGCCGCCGATGTTTCCTGGTATCACACAGCCGACAAATACGTGGCTAAATTTACCATGAAAGCTTCCAAAGTGACCGCGCATTTCGACAGGGAAGGGAACCTGCTTGCCACTTCCCGTTATATTACAGACGCCGAACTGCCGCTGAATGTAATTACACGGATGATGAAGAAGTATCCCGACCAGAAGATCCACAGCGTAGTGGAATATGACGCAGAAGGCAACACCACTTACGTGATCACGCTGGAAAGCGACACCCACTGGACCGTTCTGAAAGCTGAATCGAACGGTAACCTTACCAAACTGAAAAAGTTACAGAAAGCATAACCGAGTTTTAGTTTTAGTTTTAGTCAGTATAGCCGTTCCGTTTCCCACGGAACGGTTTTTTTATGCGGTAACCCCTGTTTATTGTATTTTTGCGGCTTGTACACAAGCAAAATATTGTACTGATATGAACAAAGGACCGATTTCTCAATTCATCCAGCATCATTACCGTCACTTCAACGCGGCGGCACTGGTAGATGCGGCCAAAGGATATGAAACACATCTGCTGGAAGGCGGCAAAATGATGGTGACCCTGGCAGGGGCCATGAGCACCGCGGAACTGGGTATTTCCTTCGCAGAAATGATCCGTGCCGGCAAGGTGGATATTATCTCCTGTACGGGCGCTAACCTGGAAGAAGATATCATGAACCTCGTAGCGCACACGCATTACAAACGCGTGCCCCATTACCGCGACCTCAGCCCCCAGGATGAGTGGGAACTGCTGGAAGGCGGCTTCAACCGCGTTACAGATACCTGTATTCCCGAGGAAGAGGCTTTCCGCCGCATCCAGCAGCATATCGTGAAGATCTGGAAAGACGCTGAAGCAAATGGTGAGCGTTATTTCCCGCACGAATACATGTATAAGCTGCTGCTGAGCGGCGTCATGAAAGAACATTACGAGATCGATCCGAAGAACAGCTGGATGATCGCTGCCGCGGAAAGGAATATTCCCATTGTTGTTCCCGGCTGGGAAGACAGCACCATGGGCAACATTTTCGCTTCATACGTGATCAAAGGGGAGCTGAAAGCTTCTACCATGAAGAGCGGTATCGAATATATGGTGGAGCTGAGCGATTGGTACCGCAAGAACTCCGCTGGTAAAGGCGTGGGCTTTTTCCAGATCGGCGGCGGTATCGCGGGCGATTTTCCGATTTGCGTGGTGCCTATGATGTACCAGGACCTGGAATGGACGGACGTTCCGTTCTGGAGCTACTTCTGCCAGATCTCCGATTCCACCACCTCCTACGGTTCTTATTCCGGCGCTGTGCCCAACGAAAAGATCACCTGGGGCAAGCTGGATATCCATACGCCGAAGTTCGTGATAGAATCAGACGCTACGATCGTTGCGCCGCTGATCTTCGCTTACCTGCTGGGTTGGTAATTATCTTATTATTATGCATAGAAAGGCCATTCCCGGGCTCCATGGGGATGGCCTTTTTTCTTGCCGGACGTTCTTCCTGCAACGCATTCGCAAGCGATTTCCGGCCTTTTTTTAAAGTTTTTTGAAATGGTCTTGCAGATCTTGCTATTCTTTTCCTGTATTCTAAATCCGTCTGCCCCAACCACTTATTCTTCTTATCAACCTCGAATTTCTTTAGTTTAATACCCGCTTTTCCTTGCTGCTGCTGTTTTAACATTTCTTTGCCCATTTACATATTGTGAATATTGAATATTTCTTTATGTTTGCATTACAATTGAATTACGCATCTAATAATTTAAGTTCTTTGTAACGACCGGAGAAAATCTTTTTGCTGAATCAAAATTACTCGTACATTTGACCCGCAAAGTCAAAAAGTCAATAGCGATTTTGCATTTTCAGAAATGGCTGAACAGGATCAGAAAAGGGAAGTGATACTGGAGGCTGCGCTGAAGCGTTTCAAGCGTTTTGGCCTGGCAAAGACCACCATGGAAGAAATTGCAAAGGACCTGGAGATTTCCAAAGGCTCTTTATATTATTATTTCCCTGACAAAGATAGGATCTATGTGGGAGTTGTGGAAAAGATCGTATCGCGGTGTTTTACCGACATCAGCAGCAGCCTTGAGCAGGCGGTTTCTGTAAAGGAGGTGATAGACCGGTACCTGTCAGTAAAGGAAAGAATATTACTGGATTACCATTTTTTATTCGGCATTCACGAGTGGGTGACGGATAAGCCCAGCAGTCTTAACCGGCAGGTGGGAGAACTGGTGCACCAGTCGGAGATCAGGTTTTTGTCGCAGTTTATCCGCAAGGGGAAAGCCCTTGGCGAGATCGCGGAGAAACATGATCCCGAGCAGACGGCCGACCTGCTGACGCACGTGTTGTTTGGTTTGTGGGTGATCTGGTGCAAATGGCAGGCCGCGGGTTTCGAACTTCAGCAAACGGATAATATCAAAGAATTCATGAACCGGGAAAGGATGGTACTGACCATATTCTTCCAGGGTTTACGATAACTCCATCATCAGCCAATATTTACTTCCCCCTTGTTGCTTACAACTGTATGTAAAAGCACGAATTTGTAGCTCATCAATTATTGACATATTAAACCTAAAAATTGTACGACAGATGAAAAAGATGATCGTTGTGGCCGTATTGGGCCTTTTCGGAACTCAGTTTGCGAATGCACAGGTAAAAAAAGGTAACGTGCTGGTTGGCGGAAACGTTGGTTTCAGCACTAATACCGTTGAACAGGACGGTGCTGCCGGAAAGCGGACCAACACTGCTTTTAACATCAGCCCGAAAGCTGGTTATGCCCTGAGCGATAAATGGATGGTAGGTGTATTTGTGGGAACAACGTTTTCCACATATAAAGACGAATTGACCGAGCCTGATACCGAGTCTAAAAACAACATGATCGCACCAGGCGTATTTGTGCGTAACTACCACATGCTGGGCGAAAAAGTAGCGCTGTTTGGTGAAGCAAACGTTTCCTACGGCTTTGGCTCTGCTAAACAGAATGATACCAAAGTTTATGAAAACAATGAAATTCAGGCGAACATCGTTCCGGGTATCAGCTACTTCGTGAATAAACGTATTGTTCTGGAAGGTGTATTTGGCGGTATCAACTATACGAACGCCAAAAGTGAACGTGTTGTTGACGGTAATGAAACAACCAACAGCACTTTTAGCTTCGACTTTACAAAAGAATTCAGCGTAGGCGTTTCTTTCCTGTTCTAGTCTGATATTAGTTTTTTATGTAAGGGCATTGTCGTTGAAAGACAATGCCCTTCTTCTTTTTAACCAAGTTTGGCAGAGTTTTTGGCTAAGAGTATACAGATAAATTAACCTGATGATGAAAAACAACCGGATACACCTTCTATGGGCACTTGCTTTAACGGTAATTTTAGGCAGCTGTACCGTATATCACGATGCAGACGGCCACAGGATACCGCCGGGCCAGGCCAAGAAGATGTATGGCACTAAATCTGCCAAACCCTTTGCGCCGGGGCAGCAGAAAAAACGACATTAAGGAACATAAAACAGTGAGATATGAAAAAGGCATGGATCTTAAGAAGTGCGGCAGCTATCATGATTTTTGCAATGAGCTGCGCAGTGCCCCGGCCACCGGCCCCGCCGCGACCGCCGGGAGGAGCGCCGCCTAAGCCACCCACTCCGCCGCGGCCGCCGCACGGCCCGATGGCAGCAGTGCAGGAGGAGCAGCTCAAAGACATTACCATAGCATACCCTCACAGATAGCACTTAAAAAAGAGAGCCCCGGAAACGGGGTTTTCTCTTTTATGCAAACAGATGTAAAATGAAAAAGGCCCCGGAACTCCGAGGCCTTTTCGTTTTCTACATATACATCTCAATATGCTTACCTGTTCATCGTGATCAGGAATTCTTCGTTGTTGCGGGTGCCGCGCATGTGCTGGAGCATGAAGTTCATCGTTTCCTCCGTATTCATGTCTGCCAGGTGATTGCGCAGGATGTAGATACGCTGCAGCAATTCTTTTTCCAGCAGCAGATCGTCGCGGCGGGTAGAAGACGCCGTAACGTCGATGGCCGGGAAAATGCGGCGGTTGGCCAGCCTGCGGTCCAGCGCCAGTTCCATGTTGCCGGTACCTTTGAATTCTTCAAAGATCACCTCGTCCATTTTGGAGCCGGTGTCTATCAGCGCGGTTGCCAGGATGGTGAGGGAACCGCCGTTCTCGATCTTACGGGCGGCGCCGAAGAACTGCTTGGGCTTCTGCATGGCGTTGGCTTCCACACCACCGCTCAATACCTTGCCGGATGCAGGCGCCACGGTGTTATGCGCGCGGGCCAGGCGGGTAATGGAATCGAGCAGTATCACTACGTCGTGACCGCATTCTACCAGGCGCTTGGCTTTCTGCAAAGCGATGGCGGAAACTTTCACGTGCTTTTCAGCCGGTTCGTCGAAAGTGGAGGCAATTACTTCCGCTTTCACTGAACGCTCCATATCCGTCACCTCTTCAGGGCGCTCATCGATCAGCACTACCATGAGATAGATCTCGGGGTGGTTGGTGGCGATGGCGTTGGCAACTTCCTTCAGCAGCATGGTTTTACCCACTTTCGGCTGCGCCACGATCAGGCCGCGCTGGCCTTTACCGATGGGCGTGAACATATCCATGATGCGGGTGGAATAGTTGTTGGAAGTGGTGGTCAGCGTCAGCTTTTCGAAAGGGAACAGCGGCGTCAGGTAATCGAAAGGCACGCGGTCGCGCACTTCTTCGGGAGACTTACCGTTGATGCTTTCCACTTTCAGCAGTGCGAAATACTTTTCACCTTCTTTCGGCGGGCGAACGGAACCGCGTACGGTATCGCCGGTCTTAAGGCCGAACAGTTTGATCTGCGAAGGGGATACGTAAATATCATCGGGTGAGCTGAGGTAGTTGTAGTCGGAAGAACGGAGAAAACCATAGCCGTCGGGCATCATTTCCAGCACGCCTTCGCTTACGATCACACCGTCGAACTCTATATTGAACACGGGTTCTTTCTGCTTGGGATATTTATGCCCGCCCTGCACGGCCTTAGGCTGTGTAATGGGCTCTTCGGGCACGGTCACAAAATCATCCTCGTCGTCCGCATCCTCTTCTTCAGGCAGCGCGATCTCTTCTTCCTCTTCTGTTAAAGCGGGCAGCACAATATCATCATCATCATCAAACGTGAGTGAAGGTATATCGAGGTCGATATCGATCTTGCGCTTGGGCTGTTGCGGAGGTGCCTGAACTTCTTCTTCTGGTTTGGAAACTTTTGCGGCGGCTGCGGCGGGTTTGCGTCCTCTTTTTGCTGCGGGTTTGTCTTCAGGGGAGGTAGGTTCTTCAGATGCGGCTGGGGCTGGTGCGGATTCTTCTTTTTTCGAGACAGGCTTTCGTTTTCGTCCTTTCTTTTCGTCTCCGTTTCCTTGCTGATCCTCCGAAGCTATCACCGCTTGTTTATCGAGTATTTTATAAATTAGTGCTTGCTTGTCCAGTTTTTTTGAGTTGGGAATGTCCAGCTTTTCTGCAATATCAAGCAGTTCAGGAACGAGCATGTCGTTCAGTTGTAAGATGTCGTACATCATCTGCGTTTGTCAAATTTTAGAAAGTGTCGAAAGGTGGGTACCACTGCATACCAACATCACCAATTAACAAATAATTGTTTTAAGTCAATAATAAAGCTTTGATCGTTAAATTGATAGGGATCGATTTGAGTTAAGGACTGCTGATGAAGATGGCAAAAAAGAAACTTATCAGGCAGAATGTAAGTACAAGATTAAAACAAGTTTTGCTATTCTCCAAAAAAATGTTGAAGCACCCTGTTTAATGTATAGCAAAAAAATGTCAAGCCTGTAACCCGCTTCTGCCAGCCGTCTTCCCCTTCACCAGCGCAAATTCCCGGCCAAATATGCTACGGTTTATCTATTTTTGCTGCTCATAAAAAAATTATCATTTATCATGAGCCAAAGAGTAAAGATCAAGCAGATTTTGCTTAGCGACAGAACAAACTATGAAGTAACGGTTAAAGGATGGGTGCGCACCTTCCGCAATAACCAGTTTATAGCTCTGAACGACGGCTCTACCAATAATAATCTCCAGGTAGTAGTAAATGAAGCGGAAATGGATCCCGCCACTTTCCGCCGCATTACCCGCGGGGCGGCCATTGCCGTTACCGGCGAGATCATCCCTTCCCTCGGCAAGGGCCAGAAAGTGGAGCTGAAAACGGCCACCCTGGAGATACTTGGCGACTGCGACGCGGAAGTATATCCCATCCAGCCGCAGAAACAAAGCCTTGAATTCCTCCGCGAGATCGCGCACCTGCGCTTTCGCACCAATACCTTCGGAGCCGTGTTCCGGATACGCCATTCCCTGGCGTTTGCCGTACACCAGTTCTTCAACAGCAAGGGTTTCGTATACCTGCATACGCCCATCGTTACTGCGTCAGACGCGGAAGGCGCCGGCGAAATGTTCCGTGTTACCACGCTGGATATGAAGAACCCGCCGCTCAACGAAAAAGGCGAGATCGATTATAAGGAAGACTTCTTCGGCCGTGCCACCAACCTCACCGTATCCGGCCAGCTGGAAGGCGAGCTGGGAGCAATGGCCTTCGGGGACATCTACACCTTCGGCCCCACTTTCAGGGCTGAGAATTCCAACACCGCGCGCCATCTCGCGGAGTTCTGGATGATAGAGCCCGAAATGGCGTTCTATGAGCTGAAAGATAACATGGACCTGGCCGAGGAATTCATCAAATACGTGATCCGCTACGCGCTGGAAAATAACCGTGAAGACCTGGAGTTCCTGGCCACACGCCTCCTGGACGAAGAAAAGCAGAAACCGCAGGCAGACCGCAGCCCGATGGGCCTGATCGAAAAACTGGAGTTTGTGCTGAACAACGAATTCGTGCGCATCACCTACACCGAAGCGATCGACATCCTGAAGAACAGCAAACCCAATAAGAACAAGAAGTTCCAGTTCCCTGTAGACGAGTGGGGCACTGACCTGCAGAGCGAGCACGAGCGTTACCTGGTGGAAAAACATTTCCAGAAACCCGTGATCCTGACGGATTACCCTGCGGCCATCAAGAGCTTTTACATGAAGCAGAACGACGACGGCAAAACCGTTCGCGCCATGGACATCCTGTTCCCCGGCATCGGCGAAATAGTGGGTGGCAGCCAGCGTGAAGAGAACTACGATAAGCTGGTGAAAAGAATGGAAGAGCTGCACATCCCCGTGGAAGAATTATACTGGTACCTGGATACCCGCCGCTTCGGCACCGCACCGCACGCGGGTTTCGGGCTGGGTTTCGAACGCCTGGTATTGTTCGTAACGGGCATGACCAACATCCGCGACGTGATCCCCTTTCCGCGTACGCCCAAGAGCGCGGAATTTTAAATATCACAGGTAAGGATATACGGAGGGCCGGCAATTTGCCGGCCTTTTTTTATTTGCTCACCGGGTATATTCTTTCCCGCTGCAACGCCCCCTTCAACCGGCATCATCCCCCACTTAAACCCGTGGATAAGGCATGGATAAAGCGACTTTAATACGTGTCGGTATCACTTCCGATACAGGGGGGTACAGAAGTGATACAGGTATAACGCGGAGCCTGTATCAAAAGTAATACCGCCCGCGGCTTTATGGAAAGTTCTATTCCACGCATCTAATGGGTAATTGAGCAAAACCAATACAGTGTGTGTAATTACCGGCGGCGGGTTGTCGCACCCGCCGCCGGTAAAAAACCTTTCACCCTAAAACCTTATGCAACATGGCTGAGATGAACACTTCACCGGAAAGCGGCCGCGGCGGCAGGCGCAGCAAAAAATTATCCACCCGCGTGGATATGACGCCTATGGTAGACCTTGGCTTCCTCCTCATCACTTTCTTTATGCTCACCACCACCATGGCCAAACCCAAAGCATTGCCGCTGATCATGCCTGCGGATGGCGAGTACACGCCCGTTCCCGAAAGCAAATCGCTGACCCTGCTGGTAGAAAACAACAACAGCGTGGCCTGGTACGAAGGCCTGATAATGCAGGACGGGCAGCAGGTAAAACTGAACCGCAGCAACTTTTCCGTGCAAACCGGCATCGGCAATGTGATACGGGACAAACAGCGGCGTGTGGCCAGGGCCTACGGCAGCGCGGACGCGCTGGTAGTGATGATCAAAGTGGCGGAAGGCGGCAGCTACCGCAATATGGTGGACGCGCTGGATGAAATGAAGATCAACCGGGTGGCCCGTTACGCGGTGGTGGACATAACGGAAGAAGAGACAAAAATGTTGGCCGAATAAGCGCATGCGCGAAGGTGAATTTCCCTTACCTTAGTATTCCAAAACAATACTATATGGCAACCGTTAATTCCATCCCATCTGTTGACCTGGCAGATTTCACCTCCGGAGACCCTGCGCGCAAAGCCGCATTTGTTGAACAATTAGGCAAAGCATACGAAGAAGTGGGCTTTGTGGCCGTCAGGAATCACGGTATCCCGGCGGACCTGATCGCGGACCTGTACAGGTACGTGCAGGAATTCTTCGCACAGCCTTCTGACATTAAAAGGAACTACGAGATACCTGAGCTGGCCGGCCAGCGCGGTTATACATCCTTCGGGAAAGAGCATGCAAAAGGTTTTGACGCACCGGACCTGAAAGAATTCTTCCAGTTCGGGCAAAGCGTGGAAGACGGCGATCCCATCAGATCAGAATACCCGGAGAATGTGCAGGTGAAAGAACTGCCGCAGTTCACACCCACGTTCTTTAAAGCTTACAGGGCCTTTGAAAAGTCCGGCACATCGCTGTTGCAGGCCATTGCCATTTACCTCGGCCTGGACGAGCGTTATTTTGACGACAAGATACATAACGGTAATTCCATTCTCCGCGCCATCCACTACCCGCCCATTACACAGGAGCCGAAATCGGCCATACGGGCGGAACAACATGAGGACATCAACCTCATTACCCTGCTGGTTGGCGCATCCGCGGATGGTTTGCAGATACTGGACAAAAAAGGCGAATGGGTGCCTGTGACGTCTTTGCCAGAACAGATCGTGGTGAACGTGGGCGACATGCTGCAGCGGCTTACCAACAACCGCTTGAAATCCACTACCCACCGCGTTGTGAACCCGCCGCGCGAAATGTGGAACACTTCAAGATATTCCATTCCCTTTTTTTTGCATCCCAAGTCGAACATGGATCTTACCTGCCTGGAAGGATGCGTGGACGAGAAGCACCCTGCCGAGTTTGCGCCGATTACGGCGGGAGAATACCTGGATGAACGGTTAAAGGAGATCGGGCTAAAAAAGTAAAAAGATTATCCGCTTGTTTATACCGATACAGGCAAGCCCGTCATTGCGAGGAGCAGCAGAGCCAAAGCGGGCGGGGCGACGAAGCAATCTCCTGCATTGAATGGAGATGCCGCAATATATAGAAGATTGCTTCGTCGCGGCTCTTGCACAAAATCCTCCGCTGCTCCTCGCTATGACGGTTTTTCCGGGGCAACACCCCGGTTTTTTTATGCAGAATGAACAGGCTGTATGCAGGAAACAGGAAATGAATAAACTGAACGGCCGCCGGATGAAGCGCAGGCCTTAATTTGCAGGCATGTTACCAACTTTTCTTACGGAGCTGTCCGTTGCAGACATGAGAATCATTACGGGTGGGATTGCGCCCGATGCCGCTACCAACCTCCCCACGCTTCCGCCTGTCAAGTTCGACGAATCGCCGGACATTGCCGGGGCGATGGCCGAAGCGGAGGAAGAGCGTAAAAAGAAAGAGCGTCCGCCGCAGTCTCAGTCTACATCCTGACGACGTTCGATTGTTTTTGTGTGGCCAGCAGGCTGGAAGCCTCGTTGGACGAAATGCCCTGCCCGTTGAAGAGACGGGAGAAATAAGCCACCATGGCAGGTGAGAGCTTGAATTCGTTATACGGGAAGTTCATGAAATAACTGTGCTGCCAGCCCACCATGTCATGGAAGTTGATATAAACGGCATTATCCGCGTGATCCTTTTTCCTTGTCCTTTCACCAAGCTGTTTGCGCAGGGTGAGCAGGTGCGCGCCCTTCAGCTGTAGGTCGCGGCGGTTGTAGTGCACATATACCTGCCGGGCGAACTTTATTTGTTCCACCCATTCCGCATGGTGCTTTGACGGCACACAGGCGGCGTTGATCACGAGGTTGTCCACGAACGGTTCCTGGTTGATGCCACTGATGTCGTGATGCCGTATCATCTGTTCGAGGATAATATTACCCATACTGTGGTAAAAAGTAGTGAGTTTCGCCCCCGCGATCCATTCTTCCTGCCGTTGTTTCGCGTCTTTAAACTCCTGCAGCAGCGAGAGATATTGCCGGGCGGAGAGCCTGGCGTTGTTGCGGGCGAATTTGAAGTTCTTGGATGGCTTATAGCTGGTGTTGATGCTGGCGTAGTCGAACATCACTACATTCACGTTATATTGACTGCTCATGAGCTGCGCGCGTTCAACATTTGAAGTGAATATCTTACCCATGCCTTCCGCGTACACCACGATATCTTTCTTCTTGGGAAGGTGTTCCATGGCCTCTTTCAGCGTGTTCTCCTTATATACGTTCCACTTCCCGTCGAGCTTTTCAAGGAAAAAATATTTGAGGGAAGTGGTGTCCAGGAATTCGTCCACGAAACGGAGGCTGTCTGCATGAATGTACCGGTTGGTTACAAATACCAGGGCGGTATCGCTGTTGAGTAGTGGTTTAAACGTTTCCGGCTGAAGGGCGAACCGGGACCAGGACTCATTGCTATTGTAAGAGGTTAACTGCGCCCGGGCTGTTACGATATTGACAATGAGGAAAAAAGCTATCAAAAATCGTTTCATAAACTACAATTGAGCTGTCTTTTCTTTAACGCCTAAACGAAGGCATTTGTTCTGCTTATAAGAACCTTTGCAAGTTTTATGCCTGCCGGTATACGTGGGCGAAACAGGGTCCCGGATACCTATGTTCCCGGTAATCAGTACCTTCGCGCAGCCCGGGATTGATTTTTTTGTTATTTTTCATGCCGGGCGCTGAATCTTATACCGTGTTTTTACGTCATATCTCATTCCTAAAGGCAGTTTTCATGCACAGCATTACCGCTTTCGGGGGGCCGCAGGGCCACCTGGCGATGATGATGAAAACCTTTGTGCAGCAACGCCGGGATGTGACGGAAAAGGAACTGATGGAATACAACGCGTTCTGCCAGCTGCTGCCGGGCGCTTCCTCTTCGCAAACGCTTACCCTGATCGGCTATAAACGCGGGGGCATCCCCCTGGCGGTGGTCACCCTCATGATATGGATCGCGCCTGCCTGTCTGCTGATGGGCTCGCTGAGCTTCCTGCTGCAGTTTATGGACAAGCGGGCGCTGAATGTGGACATCTTCAAGTATGTGCAGCCCATGGCGGTGGGATTCCTGGCATTCGGGGGGCTGCGGGCCTACGAGATCAGCATCCGCAGCATGGCTACCCTGGCCATCATGGTCGTGGCCCTGCTGGCTGCCGTGTTCATCAAATCGCCCTGGCTGTTCCCCGCGCTCATTATCCTCGGGGGAGTCATCTCCAACTTCAGCGATAAACGCATTCCCGACCTGAATGAGCCCAAAAAGAAGATCCAGTGGGGCAACCTCTGGCTTTTTGCTTTGATCTTCGTTTTGGCCGGTTTCCTGTCGGAATTGGCGCGTACCAATAACTGGATCACCCGCCGGCCCTTTAACCTGTTCGAGAACTTCTACCGTTTCGGCAGCCTCGTGTTCGGCGGCGGCGACATCCTTATTGCGATGATGCTGGAGCAGTATGTGCAGCGTACGAAGTCCATGTTCATGACGGCGGAAGAGCTGCTTACCGGCGCGGGCATTATGCGCGCCATGCCGGGGCCTACCTTTTCCCTGTCCGCGTATGTGGGCGGCATGGTGATGCGCAGCCTCGGGCCGGGTTACCAGTTCCTGGGCTGCCTGCTGGCGCCCATTGCGATCTTTTTACCGAGCATGCTGCTGGTATTGTTTTTCTTCCCGATCTGGAACAACCTCAAAAAACATGTGATCATCTACCGCGCGCTGGAAGGCATCAATGCGGTGGTGGTGGGCATTATGTGGGCGGCTACGTTTATCCTCTTCACTTCTATAGACGGCACCTGGTACAACTGGGTGATCATGCTCGGCACGCTGGCCCTGCTGTATTTTTCCCGGCTTCCGTCTCCCTTCATCGTTATCGCCTGCCTGCTGGCGGGCTGGCTGCTTTAGCTCTGTTTCCAGATCACGGTCAGCTCTTTTTTGCGCCGCTCCGTTACTTCAAGCATCGTTTTATTCTTTAGCCAGATGCGGTGTTCGTCCTGGTCTATTTTGTGGATGTGGGGCACCTGCACCATCTGGTGGTTGTTCACCTGGAAGAACCGCATGGCGGCAAAGAGTTCTGTGTAATACCTGAACGGGCGCGGGCTGTGAAGGGCTGTTCCGTCTTCGAGGTAGAACACGGTCTTTTCGGTGAGACCTTCCAGGTAGCAGATGTTTTCCACGCTTACCACGTTCTCTTCTCCTTCGCCGGCGGGCAGCACCAGCTGGCGCATTTCTCCGGCTGGTTTTCCGAAGTTTCGCAGCAGCACGTCGTACCGCTCATGGCGGCGCGGCCGCATGATGCGCGCGCTCACCGCGCCCACGGCCTGCAACAGGCTTTCTTTGTCAATGGGCTTCAGGATCAGCTCCACCTCGCTGAGGCGGATGGTATGCAGGAAACGCTTTTCGAAGGCCGTCACGAAAATGGCTTCAAAAGAAGCGTCGTATGCGCCGGCCAGCACGTCGAACCCGGTGCCGTCGGGCATTTCAAGGTCAAGAAATACCAGCTGGGGTTTGTGCAGGCGGATCTGCTCGATACCTTCTTTGCAATTGGCGGCGGAAGACACTGCTTCGATCTCAGGGCAATACTTGTTCAGCATCAGTGAAATGATATCCCTGCTGTTCCGTTCGTCATCTATAATTACTGCGCGGATCATAGCATGTTTTAGTTGGTGGCACAAGTCAGCTAAAGCTGGGGTATCAGCACCCGGATAACGGTACCGCTGTCGTTGGCCTGTTTTTTTGATTTATCGATGATCTCAATCTGGATACCAGTGTTGTACATTTTGTTCAGCAGCTCGGCCCTGTTCAGGCTGATCTCCATGCCCTGGCTCTGATGATGCCCGGGCAGGGTGCGCAAAGCGCGGGAGCGTTCTATGCCGATGCCATTGTCTTCGATCACGCATTCCAGCATGTCCCCGGCCAGCATGTTGAACCGTATCAGGAGCTGGCCTGAAGAATGGCCTTCGTTGTTCATCCCGTGCTTCACGGCATTCTCCACATATGGCTGCAGCAGCATGGCAGGCACTTCCAGCTCGGCGGTGGCTATCGCGGGATCTGTCATGATCTCATAGCTCATCTTCTGCTCAAAACGCATTTTCTCCAGTCCAAGATAAGTATTTAAGTAAGTTATTTCGTCGGCCAGGGTGATAAAATTGCGGCGGGAGAAATCCAGCGTTTTGCGGATGAGGTACGAGAAATCTGAGAGGTACCGCTGGGCGTGCTCGTAATCTCTTTGCATCACGAACAGCTGGATGGAGTTGAGGCAGTTGAAAATGAAGTGGGGATTGATTTGCGCCCGGATGGCCTTCAGTTCTATTTCCGCCAGTTTTTTGCTGTATTCTATTTCCAGCTGGAGCTTACGCTGCTCTTCCAGCTCCATTTTTTTACGCAGGATCTCGGTGGTCTGCTCTTTCACAAGTTCTTCCAGCTGCTCGTTCAGCTTTCGTTGCAGCTCTTTGTTCTTGTTCAGCTGCTTGATGAGCATTTCCTGCGTTTTCGTTTTTTCCTGGTGCACCAGCTTGTTGCGGTAACTGAGGCCGGCAGCGAAGAACAGGGCCTGCAGCAGCACGCCCAGCACCAGTAAATTGTAGGGCCCTACCAGCTCCGGCAACGGCGTGAAGGCCACGGGCTCGGCGTTGTTGAGGAAGGCCCAGATGGTAAGCAGGTAAAGGCTGATGGAGCCGAACAGGAAAAAGCGGATCAGCGGGTGATGCCGCGTTCTGCGGGCCAGGGCTATGAACGAGATGCCGAAAGGTATCAGGGTTAAGAAGTAGGTCCAGGTATAGATCGCGGCCGGCGCCTGGAAATTGCCCATGGCAATGAGCGCGATGCAGGCCACGATGAGGATGCCGGTGATGATGGCGCCATAGCGGTACACCCTTTCCATGATGGGGTAACGCTCGCGGAGGCTGAGGAACATGTTGCCGAAGAGCATGTACATGAAGTAGAAGCAGAACAGCAACGCCGGGATGTCCCAGTAATATTTGAACATCGGGCAGAAATGGAAGAACGAAAGCTGGAAAGGCTTTGTTTCGAGCCGCAGGGTGAAGAACACGATCAGGCCGAGCAGGTAAGCCGCGAAGTAGAGCGACGAACGGTCCGGCAGCTGGGCATAATTGATGATGGTAATGCTGAGCAGCACCAGCAGCATGCCGATGAGCATCTGTATCACGAGCACTTCGCCTTTGTTCTCGTCTGTTTGCAGGTGGCGGAACTCCGCGTAGTGGATCGGGTCGTACAGTACGGGGAGGAACGCATTTTCCCGGTAAAAGCCGTTGCGGATATGCAGGTAAAAAGTGCGGGTTTCCCCGGCGCGTACATGCAGCGGGAAAGCATAATGATTCCAGCGCTCCACGTCACCGCGGTCTACCATCTGCCCGGTATGCATCAGGAGAACGGGTTTGCCGGCCGCGTTGGCGGCATAAAAGCTTATATCGTCGTGCCAGCCGGTAAAAAGATAAAGCAGCGAATCCACTGCGCCTGAATTGCGCAGGTTGATGCGGAGCCATACATTATTGACGCGGTGAAGAGCTTTTTTACGGGAGTGGAACAAAGCGCTGTCTGCCCTGAAAGGAAGGCGGGCCGCATCACCGGGGGTGAGGTTGCCGGAAGGCGCGGGGCTGGCCCAGGTATGCGAACGGATGTCCAGCCCATTGACGGGATGGGAAAAATCGATGGAGAGTGTGTCCTGTGAGGCCGCTCTGGATAGGGGAATAAAGGAGCAACAAAACAACAGGCCGAAAATTACAAACCGCTTCACGTACTGGTATTAGGATGATGTATACAATTGGTCGACCGCTTCTGCAAGGGCGCGGTCCTTATCTGTTACCGTATTCCCCGCGCTGTGTGTATTCAGCCAGATCTCCACTTTGTTGTACGTATTGCTCCAGGTGGGGTGATGGTCCATCTTTTCCGCGGTGAGCGCCACTTTGGTCATAAATGCGAATGCTTCACGGAAATCTGCGAATTTAAATGCGCGATAAAGATGTTGATCTGTTTCCTGCCACATATGATTGAATTTTTAGATCATAACGTGTTTAAAACAAGTACTAGAAGATCAGGTTGATCTTGTTTTTGATGTCTTTCATATCCAGCAGGGTTACCAGCTGCACCGTTTCCACCTTCCTGCACTGCTCCGTCAGCAACTTGACGTCGGGGGCCTGGTAATAATTCCCTTTGATGAGCCAGATATAATCCACGTGTTTCAGTTCGGGTAACAGGAATTCCGCTTTACAGTGATTGTTGTAGAAATAATGGGCAGCCGATTTGGTCAGCTCCTGGTATTCGAACACTGTAAAGAAATAGGAACGCCGGTTTTTGGTGAGATTGATCTCCAGGGAATTGTTCACCCTGAGGTCAAACCCCAGCTGTTTGTTGATCTGCCAGCACACCTGGTAATCGCGGGCCTGGGAAATGATCCCTGCCAGCCAGGTATCCTCGAAAAAATCTTCCACCAATTGCTCCTGATCCAGCTTGAGTTTAAGTACGGACATATTTAAAAGTAAACGGGACCTGTAATGATGTAAAGGTATTGAAAGTAAATAAAGCGTTACTGTTTCTTTTTGGGAAGCGGCGGGTTCCAGAACACTTTGTCGAAATGCTGCACCTGGTCGTTCTTCACCTCGATGCCTTCGGCTTCCAGCAGCTCCTGCATGAGGGTGGGCGTGGCGAAGTGGTGCTTGCCGGTGAGCAGGCCTTTGCTGTTCACCACGCGGTGCGCGGGCACGGGTTTGGCGGCGGAGCCCGCGGCGTTCATAGCCCAGCCTACCATGCGGGCGGAAAGCCGGATGCCGGCCCTCTCGGCAATAGCGCCGTAGCTGGTTACGCGCCCTTTGGGGATGCGTCTTACAATGGCATACACCGTATCCAGGAAGTTAGGCTCCTTTTTGGGCTTTGCGGGCGGCGAGGAGCTGGTTTTTTTTATCTTCGGCGACGTTTTCATAATCAAAAGGACAATGCAGGCAGCCATTTCCGCAACAATAACCCCGCTCACGATGGTATTTTTCCGTGAGCACTACATACCCCTGCTCGTTGTAATAATAATCAATATTCTCTTCCAGCTGCTTCTTCATCCGTGTCCAGGTTTACCGCTTTCCAGTCGATGGCTTGCGCGGGCAATGCAAATTTAAGGAACCGGATGGTTCTGCCATCGGCCAGGTGCATGCCTTCGTAATAGGTCTGTATGCGCAGCAACGGCGAAATGTCGGCCTGGGCGTACACGTCCGGAACATCCATGAGTTTGCGGCAGCCGGTTTTGGCGATCACCATGCGGGTGAAGTCGTATAGTTCGGTAGAGTCTGTTTTCAGGTTGATGGTGCCGCCCGGGGCCAGTATCTGCTGGTAGAGGGCCAGGAAACGCGGGTGCGTGAGGCGTTTTTTGGCTTTGGACTGCCGCAGGAACGGGTCGGGGAAGGTGATCCAGATGTCTTTTATTTCCCCCGGCGCGAAATAATCCGTGAGGGCTTCGATCTGGGTGCGGAGAAAGGCCACGTTGGCCAGGTTCTCGTCCAGGGCGGTCTTTGCGCCTTTCCAGATGCGGTTTCCCTTGAGGTCTACCCCCATAAAGTTCTCCCCGGGAAACATCCGGGCCAGGCCCAGGGTATAATCCCCCTTGCCGCAGGCCAGCTCCAGGGTAAGCGGATGGGTATTGGCAAAATGTTTGCCCCAGGCCCCCTGCATGTCTTTCGGGTAGATCAGCACGTTGGGGAATGTCTCGATCTCGGCGAATCTGATAAGTTTTTTGTGTCCCATGAAGGCGCAAAAGTAATGAAATTGAGATTAGTGGCGGGTAAGGGGCCGGCAGGAAGGGAAAAATACGGTCCGGGCATAAAAAAAAGCGTACAAGTATCAAACTTATACGCTTCTTTTGCTGTAGGAGTAGGATTCGAACCTACACGAGGCAGTTAGCCATAGCACAAATAAGATTAGTGGTCAACCCATTACGCTACGTTTATCCCGTGATCCTCACCCCCGAGACGAGAGGGCATGTCTGCCAATTCCATCACCCCACAAAGTTGGAATTCCTCCAGGCAGATTAAACCTCTTTTAAGCTGCTTTCCACCCGGAATGGAATGGTTGTTTTCAATGATTATGATGCAAATCTAAAGAGAGAGGGCATTTTTTGCAAATATTTTAATAGAAATTTTGGAAATTTCGATATTTTTTAAATATTTGCATGTAAGTTTAAAACATTCAAAAACAATTTGTCAAAATGAGCCACAATTTGAATATTGACAAACTGGACCTACAGATCATCAGCGAGATGATGTCTAACGCCGAAATCTCCTATGCAGACCTTGGTAAGAAACTGTTTGTTTCCGGGGGTACCATCCATGTTCGCATGAAAAAATTGCAGGAACTGGGTATAGTTAAAGGTACAAGATTACACGTAGATTTAAAAATGATCGGCTACGATGTAATTGCCTTTATCGGCATTTTCCTGGAGAAAAGCTCCATGTACGACACCGTGGCCAAGGAACTGCGGAAAATGCCCGAGATAGTGCGGCTGAACTACACCACCGGTGGCTGGAGCATGTTCGCCGAAATTATCTGTAAAGACATCTCGTCGCTGCGCCGCGTGCTGCACGACGAATTGCAGAAGATCAAAGGGATTGAACGCACCGAAACATTCATTTCGCTTGAAGAAAGTTTTACGCGCACCATCAACGTCGTAGAGTAGGCATCAGTTTCCACGGTTATGAGCAATGGCAAAAAGGATGGCGGCTGCCGCCACCCTTTTTGCCATTTTTAAGCCTGACTATTTGCAGCAGCGCATACGGCTATTGAAAACCGAGCCGCTGCCCCATTTCATGGCTGAGCGCAGGCAGCTTCCGCCGCTCTATCAGGAAGCTGGTGAGCCTCGCAATTTCCGCAAATATGAAATGCTTGTCCAGCGCGCCTTTCAGGTAATCTTTTCCCGTGCTGCCTCCCGTTCCGATACGCGAGCCGATCATCCTGTGCACCATGCTCATGTGGCGGTAACGCCAGGTGCTGAGCTGCTCGTCTATTTCCAGTAAACTGCTGAGCAGCTGGAAAGGAAGCTGGAGCAAAGGATAGCCGCGGTACAGCATAATGAACAGTGCCGCGCGGCAGGCTTTGGGTGAAAGGTTTCTTTCGCCGCCGGCGTTGGCGTCGGCAAACACGGTGTTGAAATATTCACGGTTGTTTTGTTCGGCTTCGGCAAGGCCGCCGCTGTACAGCTGCCGGTAATCCTGCCAGAAGATATGCTCCGGCCCTGCTTCCACGGGTGTTACAGCTTGGTAGTTCGTCCAGTTGCCGGGTTCTTCAAAAAAAGGCATTCTTTCGAGCCATTCGTTCAGCAGGGTGAGAATACTTTTTTCGTTTTCCGCTTTGCGGATAATGTCGATCTTGTCCTGCTTGAGCTGGGAAATGTAATACTCCTGCCCGAAGCGCTGCTTGTATTGCAGGCCCAGCCTGGCTTCCAGCGCTTTGAACTGCCAGCTCTGGAATCCGGACGCAGGGCGGAGCATATCGCGGAAATCGAGGAAGTCCATCGGCGTCATGGTTTCCATCACGTCTATCTGGTGCACCAGCAGCTTCAGGATGGTAACCATGCGCTGCAGGCGGTGCACCACGGTTTGCAGCTCCGGCGAATTGTCGTTCACCGCCGGTTTGTTCATGATGTCCGCCACGGAGTCCACTTCATACAACAGCTGCTTGAACCACAGCTCGTACGCCTGGTGGATGATAATAAAAAGCATTTCGTCGTGGGCGGGCAGCTGGTGTTTGTCGCTTTCCGGGAACTGGGCGTTCAGTATATTCTCTAATTGCAGGTAATCGCCGTATTGCACATTTGTGTTCGTCATGTGGATCTGAGTAAAGGATAAAGTAATACAATGGGCCCTCGCGGGCCGTTACAGGTAATAACGGGCGGGAATGTGCTCAGGTTGGACTTTTGATGATATTCTTCCAGATATTCATGTGGCGGGTGAGATTTAAAGAGAGGGGGTTTTGCCGCCGTCTACCGGCAGGTTGATGCCTGTGATGTAAGAAGCGGCCGGCGAAGCGAGGAAAGCTACCGCGGCGCCGAATTCCGCCGGGTCGCCAAAACGCTGCATGGGAATTTCCAGCCGCCATTCTTCGGCAACGGTCTCCACGGGAATGCCCCGCATGTCTGCGCTGGTCTTGAAAATGCTTTTCAGCCGGTCCGTGGTCATGGAGCCGGGCAGCACATTGTTGACCGTAATGCCGAAAGGCGCCAGCTCATTGGCCAGCGACTTCGCCCAGTTGGCCACGGCGGCGCGGATGGTGTTGGACACGCCGAGGTTTTTGAGCGGTGTTTTTACCGAAGTGGAGATCACCTGGATGATACGGCCGTAGCCGTTGGCTTTCATGCCGGGCACCACGGCCTGCGCCAGGATCTGGTTGCATACCACGTGCATTTCGAAGGCCTGCAGGAAAGCGCCGCCTTCCGCCGCCAGGATGGGGCCGCCGCTCGGGCCGCCCGTATTGTTGACGAGGATGTGCACGATCTGCTCGTTGGTAATGGCGCTGATCGTAGCCCTTACTTTTTCCGGTTTGTTGAAGTCTGCGACGAAGTAATTGTGCTGCTGCCCCTGGGAAGTATCCAGCGAGGCTACAGCGGCCGTGAGGCTTTGCTCGTTGCGGGCCAGCAGGATGCAGGAGGCGCCCAGCAAGGCCAGTTCCCTGGCGGAAGCCAGCCCCAGGCCCTGGGATGCCCCGCATATCACGGCGGTTTTACCTGTCAGCGAAAGATTCATGGCGTAAAAATAAGGAATCGCAGGCTGCCGGGATGCAGCATAAATATTTTTCATTAAGTTTGCATGAGCTTGACTGCACGCATAGCCGTTCCGCACCCAGGTATATTTTTTGTTACTTCGCGAATGAACGGCTGGTAATCAATCACTTTTTACGGAAATTTTAAATTACAGCAATGGAATATAATACTGCCCGCAACCATCTCATCATGCGCGAGTATGGAAGAAATGTACAGCGGATGATCGAACATATCCTTACCATTAAGGACCGCCAGCACCGCCAGCAGCAGGTAATGGCAGTGATAGAGCTGATGGGCACCCTCCAGCCGCACCTGCGCAACGTGGAGGATTTCAGGCATAAGCTGTGGGACCACCTGTTCCTGGTGTCCGACTTTAAGCTGGACGTGGATTCGCCCTACCCGATCCCCACCCGCGAAACCCTGCGCGCCAAGCCGGACCGCCTGCCTTACCCGAAAAAATATCCCCGCAACCGCCACTTCGGCAAGAACCTGGAAATGGTGATAGACAAGGCGCTGGCTGAGGAGAATCCCGAAATGAAAGAAGGGTTCACCCAGGTGATCGGCAACTACATGAAGCTGGCCTATAGCAACTGGCATAAAGAAAGCGTGCACGACGACGCGATCAAAGGCGAGCTGGGAGCCATTACCGGCGGCAGGCTGCAATACCAGCCCGGCCCGGGCGGCAGCAGCGCCAATGTGCAGACCAACCAGCCCTCGTTCAACAACTACGGGCCCGGCGAGCAACAGTTCCGTTCCGGCGGCGGCAGTTCCCAGGGCGGCAGCCAGAAGCGCAAAGCTTACCAGCAGAACAAATTCAAGCAGAATTCAGGAAAAAGCAATAAACACAACAAACACAACAAAAACAGGAACAAGTGAGCAGCGCTTTCGAAGTAAGAGGCGGCAACCGTCTGAAAGGAGATATTATACCGCAGGGAGCAAAGAACGAAGCATTACAGATCATCAGCGCGGTACTCTTAACACCCGAAAAAGTAACCATCAGCAATATTCCGGACATCCTGGACGTGAACCTGCTGATCGAGCTGCTGGGGGACATCGGTGTAAAGGTGAACCGCGTAAACCGCGCCACCTGCGAGTTCCAGGCAGACGATATTGATTTCGTATACCTCGAAAGCCCCGAATTCAAAAAGAAATCCGGCCGCCTGCGCGGCTCCGTGATGATGGCAGGCCCCCTGCTGGCACGGTTCGGCAAGGCATACATCCCCAAGCCCGGTGGCGACAAGATAGGCCGCCGCAGGCTGGATACGCACGTGATCGGCTTTGAGAAGCTGGGCGCGGCCTTCGTGTACGATACAGACGACAACTATTTCCGCCTGGAGGCCAAAACCGGCCTGAAAGGCACTTATATGCTGCTGGACGAGCCTTCCGTGACCGGCACCGCCAACGTCGTGATGGCAGCGGTACTGGCGCAGGGCACCACCACCATTTATAACGCCGCCTGCGAACCTTACCTGCAGCAGCTTTGCAAGATGCTCAACAGCATGGGCGCAAAGATCAGCGGCGTGGGCTCCAACATGCTCAACATCGAAGGCGTTGCCAGCCTGAAAGGCTGCAGCCACGCCATGCTGCCCGATATGATCGAGATCGGCTCCTTCATTGGCCTCGCCGCCATGACGCAGAGCGAGATCACCATCAAGAACGCCGGCATCCAGCACCTGGGCGTAATTCCTGACAAGTTCCGCCAGCTGGGCATCCAGATGGAGATCAAAGGCGATGATATCTACATCCCCGCGCAGGACAGCTACGAGATACAGACATTTATAGACGGCTCCATTTTAACGATATACGATAATCCCTGGCCCGGCTTCACGCCCGACCTGCTGAGCATTGTGCTGGTAGTAGCCACACAGGCCAAAGGCAGCGTGCTGATCCACCAGAAAATGTTCGAAAGCAGGCTGTTTTTCGTGGACAAGCTGATAGACATGGGCGCGCAGATCATCCTCTGCGATCCGCACCGTGCCGCAGTGATCGGCCTCGGAAGGCAGCACAAGCTCAGGGGGATCACCATGAGCAGCCCCGACATCAGGGCGGGGGTAGCTTTGCTGATCGCAGCGCTCAGCGCGGAAGGCAAGAGCACGATCCATAACATCGACCAGATAGACCGCGGCTACCAGTACATTGATGAGCGCCTGCGGAACCTGGGAGCAGACATCAAGCGCGTGTAAACCATATCATGTCATCACACAAGATCATTATTATTACCGCGCCTTCAGGGGCAGGTAAAACAACCATTGTGAAACGGCTGCTGGGGGAAATGCCCACGCTGGCCTTTTCTATTTCCGCCGCCACCCGCTCCCCCAGGGAGTGCGAGGTGCATGGCCGGGACTATTATTTCATGACGCCCGACGAATTTCAGCAGCATATTGAGCAGAACGACTTTGCCGAATACGAAATGGTGTATGCCGGGAAGTACTACGGCACGCTGAAAAGCGAGCTGGAGCGCATCTGGGCGAACGGGAAGTATCCCATGGTGGATATAGACGTTAAAGGGGCGCTGAGCATCCGGGAGAAATACCACGGCGCCGCCCTCACCATCTTTATACAACCCCCTTCGCTGGACGCGCTCCGCGCCCGCCTGAGCGAACGGGGCACCGAAACGGAAGCTTCGCTGGATGAAAGGCTGGGGAAGGCCCGGTACGAGCTTTCCTTCGCCCGTGAGTTCGACCATATCGTGGTGAATGAGGACCTTGAAAAAGCATACCAGGAGGTAAAGTCCCTTGTGGAGAACTTTTTGAGCTGACGACCGGCATTGATCAGTTGAGCTGCGCGGGCTTATTGCTAATTTCATATCTTTGTTTGGATGGATATTTATACGATTGTTTTACTGGTAATAGTGATCCTCATCACCGGCTTCTTTGCCGGCATGGAAACCGCTTTCGCCAACGTGAACAGGCTGAGTATCGAACTGAAGAAAAAGCAGGGCCGCGCCACGGGGAAGATCCTTTCCGGCTTCAACGAGCATCCCGCGCGTTTCCTGGCCACCAGCCTCATTGGCCTCACGATCAGCATTGTTGTTTACAGCATGCTGGTGGCCGGCTGGCTGGATTCCCTCTGGGCGCTGATATTCTCCGAGAATGAAATGGTGCAGTACGTGGTGATGACCCTGCTGGTGGAAATACTGGTGGCCACCCTGCTGATCCTGTTCTTCGGATTCTTCATTCCCCGGAGCATCTTCCGCTCGCGCCCCGAAGCCCTGCTCGGCTTTTTCGCCCTGCCTATTTCCGTGCTTTCCAAGCCGCTGTACATCATTGGCAATATGCTGGTGTCCATTTCCGAATGGATACTGAAATACCTGTTCAACGTGCGCATTACGGAAAACAAAAGTTCCTTCGCCCGGGTGGACGTGGAGTATTTCATCCGCCAGAGCCAGCAGCACATGGGCGAGGGCCAGGAACTGAACACCGAGCTGTTCGAGAACGCGCTGAGCCTTGTGCATGTAAAGATCAGGGGCTGCCTCATTCCCCGCAAAGAGATCGAAGCGCTGGACATTAACAGCAGTATCGCCGAAGCCAGGAAGAAATTCATTGATACAAAACTCTCCAAGGTCATCATTTTCGAAAATAATATTGACAATATTCTCGGATATGTGCACCAGCTTGACATGTTCAAGAACCCGGCGGAGATCCGTTCGGTGATCCATCCCATCCTGGCCGTGCCCGAAACCATGAGCGCCATAGACCTGCTGAGCAAGTTCAACAAAGAACGCCGCAGCATCGCCTGGGTGGTGGACGAATTTGGCGGCACCGCCGGCATCGTGACCATCGAAGACGTACTGGAAGAAATCTTCGGCGATATCAAGGACGAGCATGATGTAGAGGAATTCGTGGAGAAGCAGATCGCGGAAAAAGAGTATATCTTTTCCGGCAGGCTGGAGCTGGACTATCTCAACGAGCGCTACGGCTTCGATTTCCCGGAAGATGAGAGCGAGACCTTATCCGGTTATATCATCTCCCATTACGAAACGATCCCTCGGCTGAAAGAGCGCATCATCATCGACGATTATGAGTTCGACATACTCAACGTTACCGATACGCGGATAGAAATGGTGAAAATGAAGATCCTGAATTGACGAATCCGGCGCGAAAATTGCTGCATATTGTAAGGTGAGTTGGAAGCTAATTGTTGACGTAAAAAAGTTACCGGAGCAATAAAAATCCCAATTGACCGTTTACAGCCTGGTAAACAGCATTTTAAGAAAATAGCTATTTAAAAATTATTTTTTTGTGTAATGTTACTGCTGAATATTCTTGCTAAATCGTTTTTTAAGGGAGTAGTAGTAAATTAACACGAATTGAATTAACATAGGTGCTGATACGTAACACAATAATTTGATTTTTGTTAAAAGGTTGTAAAAAACTTTGTTGTAACATTGATAATACGATATTTCTTTCTATTTTTGTTTTAGAAATTTAAAAGCTCTGTATCGGTTATAACTTATATCTGATAGCTTGCCATAAAGGAATGAGTTATTACTTAGCAGAAGCGAATAAAGACATTCTCGAATTCAACTTTTTTGGGGTTAACAAACAATGGATGAAAGGCCGGCTCTTGATTCTTCTCGGGCTGGCTCTTTTTTTTAAGGATAATTTAAGCCCCTCTTCTCCTTCTTCTTACTTTTCCTTCTCTTTTAATTCTTAACTTGTCCCGTTTTTAAGCTAGACTATTCACCTGGCACACGTTATATTTGTGCTCCTGATTTTATAAAACGTACATGTTAAAGAAGCTATTTTCGAATAATGAGGATAAGGCAGAGATGTCGTTTTTTGACCACCTGGAAGAGCTCCGGTGGCATTTGGTACGCTCTGCCGCAGCCATCGTGTTACTGAGCATTTTCGGTTTTGTGTTTACGGACTGGATACTCACCAATGTGATCTTCGGGCCTACTCAGGCCTCTTTCCCCACCTACCAGTGGCTTTGCAAAGCCAGTCATGCCGTGGGGCTGGGAGACAAGATGTGCATCACGCCTCCCAAGATAATATTCCAGAACCCGAAGCTTGCCGGGCAGCTCACATTGCAGTTCAAGCTGGCATTCATTCTCGGCCTTATCGGCGCTTTCCCTTACATCTGCTGGGAGTTCTGGCGTTTTGTGCGGCCGGCCCTCAAGGATAATGAAGCCCAGGGTTCCAGGGGCGTTATTTTCTGGGTGAGCCTGCAATTCCTCATGGGTATCGCCTTCAGCTATTTCCTCATCGCGCCTTTCATGATCAACTTCCTGGCCAGCTACACCGTGTCAGACGTGATCAAGAACGAGTTCTTCATCGACGATTATTTCGCCCTGATGACGCAGATCATACTGGGTATGGGCGTGCTTTTCGAAATGCCCATCCTGGTGTATTTCCTCACCAAGCTCGGCCTGCTTACTCCCGATTTTATGCGCACCTACCGCCGCCATGCCGTGGTGGTGATACTTATCCTTGCCGCCATCATTACCCCGCCGGATATTTTAGACCAATTGCTGGTTTTCGTACCTTTATACCTGCTGTATGAAGTGAGCATCGCCATTTCAGCGAGAACGTACCGGAAGATGGAAAAAGCCGAAGCAGAAGAGTGGAGCTGATAACAGCAAAAAGCATGAACAAAAAAAGCAGGTTATGGAACAACTGACATTTAATCTAACATTGCCCGTTGCGATCGGATCAGACCACGCGGGGTTTGAATATAAGGAAGAAGTGATCTCCTATCTCGAAGGCAAAGGCGTTCAGATAAAGGATTTCGGCACCCATTCGCCTGACTCCGTGGACTACCCGGACTTTGCGCATCCCGTGGCAGAGGCGGTGGAAGCCGGCACTCATGCTTTCGGTATCCTGATCTGCGGCAGCGCCAACGGCGTAGCCATTACGGCGAACAAACACCAGGGCATCCGCGCGGCCATCTGCTGGGGCGATGAACTTGCCCGCCTGGCCCGCAGCCACAACAATGCCAACGTGCTCTGCATCCCCGCCAGGTTTGTAAGCCAGGCCACGGCGCAGGAAATGGTGGACATTTTCGTGGAAACGCCCTTCGAAGGCGGCCGCCACGAGAGCAGGGTGAAAAAGATCGCCTGCGCATAAACGAAGAAATTAAAACACGAAGGCTGTTCCGGAAAGGAGCAGCCTTTTTTATACATGCCGGGAAATCAGCCAGGATCATGGCTTTGCGGCTGCGGGCCCCCGGCCGCTGAAATGATCCGTTCAGTTGCGGTGCAACAGCGGCCCCGCTTTTGATGAGTGGTAGCGGTTACAACAACAGTAAACCTTAATTTTAGAGATAAACACAACCAATGAAAAAACTCCCGCTTCTGGCGTCGCTGCTGGCCGTAGGAACCGTAGCCTGCGCACAGACGGCCAAAAAACCGGTGAAACCGGTGCCGGCCGCTGCATTTGCAAAAGGCATTACCGCGGCGGACCTTAAAAAACACCTCTACATTATTGCAAGCGATGAAATGGAAGGCCGCGAAACCGGTACCCCCGGCCAATACAAAGCCGCCAAATACATCGCAGACCAGTTCAAACGCGTAGGCCTGCAGCCCGGCGCCAACGGGCAATGGGAACAGCCTTTCAGCCTTTTCCAGGATACGCTGACGCGCAGCACCATTACCGCCGGCGGTAAAACCTATGAGTTCGGCAACGGCTTCTACAGCTCCGTACGCGAAACCGTGAACCAGACGCTGGGACAAACGCCCGTGGTATTCGCCGGCTACGGCATTACCCACGAGCAATACGACAGCTATAAAGATCTTGACCTGAACGACAAGATCGCCCTCGTTGCAGACGGTGAGCCGATGAACGCAGAAGGCAAGCCGCTGATCCCCCGCCAGGAGGGCGCGCCCGCGGCTACACAGCTGAAAGACAAGCTGCGCGCCGCCGCAAATAAAGGCGCCAGGGCGGTATTTTTAGTGTCTGACCGGGTGCCCGCCATGGGCCGCGCCGGAGACAGGCTGCGCCGTACCGGCTTGTATTTCCCGATGATGACCACCATGGAATTTATTCCCAATGCCTATTTCATTTCGCCGGAAGTGGCCACCGCCATACTGGGCAAGCCCTGGGCCGAACTGGCCGCCGGCCTCAAAGCCGGTAAGCCGGAAGCAGTTACCGGGCAGGCGGAACTGGTGTTTGAAAAAGGGAAAAATGAGATCAAATCCAGCAACGTGCTCGGCATCCTTCCGGGTACGGATAAAAAGAACGAATACCTTTTCGTTACCGCGCACTACGACCACATCGGCGTGATCAACGGTAAAGTGCATAACGGCGCGGACGACGATGGTTCCGGCACCGTGTCTGTAATAGCCATGGCAGAGGCTTTCATGAAAGCAAAAAAAGCAGGTAAAGGCCCGCGCCGCAGCATCGTGTTCATGACCGTATCCGGTGAAGAAAAAGGCCTGCTCGGTTCCCGTTATTATACGGACAATCCCATCTACCCGCTCAGCGAAACCGTGGCAGACCTGAACATCGACATGATCGGCCGTATTGACGCGGACCATGCGAAAGACAGCAATTACGTGTACATCATCGGCGATGACAAGCTCAGCTCCGACCTGCGGCCCATCAGCGAAGCCGCCAACCGGCAAACCAAACTGGACCTGGATTACCGGTACAACGATCCCAACGACCCGAACCGGTTCTACTACCGCTCCGACCACTACATGTTCGCACAGCATAAGATCCCCATCATCTTCTACTTCAACGGCGTGCACCCGGACTATCACGGTGAAGGCGACGAGCCGCACAAGATCAGCTACGGCCTGCTGGCTAAGCGCGCCCAGCTGGTGTTCTACACCGCCTGGGACATCGCCAACAGGAGCGAACGCCCGAAGGTGGACCGGAATGAGAAATAAGATCATTGAAAAGGGGGACTGGAAAGTCTCCCTTTTTTTATGAGAGCAGGCACTGAGTTATCCACCTAATTTCGCAGTCCGCCGCGCAAATCGTACTTTTACAGCCTGCAAAAAATCCATTAATGAAGGCAAACTATTTAGACGATCTGAATGAGCGGCAGCGGGAAGCTGTCATCTCCCTGCAAGGGCCATTAATGATCATTGCGGGCGCGGGTTCAGGGAAAACCAAGGTACTGACGACCAGGATAGCCCATCTCATGCGCAACGGGGTGGATGCTTTTAATATATTGGCACTTACTTTTACCAATAAGGCGGCGAAGGAAATGAAAGAGAGGGTGGAAAAGATCCTCGGCGGCAACGAAGCCCGCAATCTTTACATCGGCACTTTCCACTCCGTATTTGCCCGCCTGCTGCGCAGCGATGCGCCCAAGCTGGGCTATCCCAGCGATTTCACCATTTATGATTCCGACGATGCCAAGAGCGTGGTGAAAACCATCGTGAACGAGCTGAACCTGGACGATAAACATTACAAGCCCAACCTCGTATACAACCGCATCTCCGCTGCCAAAAACAGCCTGATGGGGCCGGAAGCCTATATGCAGGATTATTACATCCAGCAGGAAGACCAGCGCGCCAGCCGCCCGCTGACCGGCAAGATCTACGACATGTACGCCAAACGCTGCTTCAAGAACGGCGCTATGGACTTCGACGACCTGCTGTTCAAAATGTACGTGCTGCTGAAGAGTTTCCCGGACGTGCTGGCCAAATACCAGCACAAGTTCAAGTACATCATGATCGACGAGTACCAGGATACCAACCCGGCACAGTACGAGATCGTGAAGCTGCTGGGAGCCGTGCATGAGAACATCTGCGTGGTGGGCGACGATGCGCAGAGCATCTATTCCTTCCGCGGCGCCACCATCCAGAACATCCTGCAATTCGAAAAGGATTACGACGATGTGAAAGTGGTGAAGCTGGAGCAGAACTACCGTTCCACCAAAAGCATCCTGAACGTGGCCAACGAGGTGATCGCGAAGAACAAGGGGCAGATCGAAAAGAACCTCTGGACAGACAATGTTGAAGGTGAAAAGATCAAACTTGTGCGCACCAATACCGATAACGAGGAAGGCAAGCTGGTAGCGGATACCATCGCGGAGCAAAAGCTGCGCAACCACTACGGCAACCGCGACTTCTGCATCCTTTACCGCACCAACGCACAGAGCCGCGCATTCGAGGAAAGCCTTCGCAGGATGGCTATCCCGTACAGGATCTACGGCGGCCTTTCTTTCTACCAAAGGAAAGAGATCAAGGACTTCATCGCTTACCTGCGCGTGATCATGAACTCCCGCGACGAGGAAGCGATCAAACGTATCATCAACTATCCCGTTCGCGGCATCGGTAAAACCACCATCGAAAAGGTTTCCATCTATGCGAACGACCAGAACATCACCTTCTGGGAAGTGCTGGAAAGAGCGAAGGAGTTCGGTTTCAAGGCAGGCACGCTGGAAGCGATAGACGGCTTTGTGACCATGATCCAGAGCTTCCGCATTATGCAGGACAAACACAACGCGTACGAAATAGCGGTGCAGGTAGGTAAAAGCACCAATATCGTGAAGGAACTGTTCAACGACAAGACCACGGAAGGCCTTGCCCGTTATGAAAACATCCAGGAATTGCTGAACTCCATCAAGGAATTCACCGAAACCCCCAACGAGGACGGTGAGCTGGAAGACAACAAATCCCTGGGCATATACCTGCAGCAGATCACCCTGCTCACCGATGCGGACAATACCAACGACGAGAACAGCGATGTGGTGAAACTGATGACCATCCACGCTGCGAAAGGGCTGGAGTTCCCGGTGGTGTTCACCGTAGGGATGGAAGAAAGTCTTTTCCCCAGCGGTATGTCCATCAACTCCCGCGAGGAGCTGGAAGAGGAAAGACGTTTGTTCTACGTGGCCGTTACCCGCGCCAAGTCACGCCTTTTCCTTACGTATGCCAACAGCCGTTACCGTTTTGGCCAGCTGCAGCAGAACGAGCCGAGCCGCTTCCTGGACGAAGTGCCCGAGCAGTTCCTGGACCGCAGCTATGCGGGCGGCGGCCTCCGCAACAGCGGCAACCTTGGCGGCGGCGCTTCATGGGGCAATATGTTCGAGAAAAAGAGAACGGCTGCTCCTTCGCAGGGGCCCTCTCCGGCAAGAACAGCCCCCAGGCCCGCGTCGAGTATTGCCAGCAATCACACGCCCTCGCCCGGTTTCACGGCGGACAACCCGGCGGAAATGGAGCCCGGTATGGACGTGGAGCACCAGAAGTTCGGGTTTGGTAAGATACTCAGCATGGAAGGCGCACCCAACAACCGCATTGCCACCGTGCTGTTCCCGAAAGGCGGCGGCGAAAAGAAGATCATGCTCAACTATGCCAAGCTGATGATCGTAAGGCAACAATAAAATAAACTATTCACGGGGGCTGACTGAAGTAACATTTGGTCAGCCCCTTTTATATTCACCACGATGAGCAGCAGCGATATACTGAAACTCCGCCACTACTGCGCCTACCAGGAGCGCTGCCATATGGAAGTGCGGGAGAAATGCCGGGAGCTGAAGCTGTATGGCGAAGAAGCCGAAGCCGCCATTGCACACCTGGTGGAAGAAGGTTTCGTGAACGAGGAGCGCTACGCCAGGGCCTTTGCCGGCGGCAAGTTCAGGATGCAGCAATGGGGAAGGAAAAAGATCAGCCAGGCCCTCAAACAAAAACAGATCTCCGATTACTGCATCCGCAAAGGGCTTGCGGAGATTGACCCCGATGCATACGAACAAACGCTGATGAACCTGGCGGAAAGGAAATATGCGTCCCTGCGCAGCGAACAATACCTGAAACGCCGCTACAAAACCCTGCAATACCTGCTGCAAAAAGGCTACGAACACGAGCTGGCACAGGATGCGATTGAACAAATCGCAAAAAAAGAGGATTAATCAGGGAAATATTTAAAACTTTCTAAGCCGCAGCGCCGTAAATTTGGAGTCGTTTTGTAGTAATCTGGAAAATATGTCTGATTTAACGGTTTCGCTCATACAGGCGAATTTGCATTGGGAAGATAAAGCGGCCAACCTGGCCATGTTCGATCAAAAGATCGATTCCATCAAGGAAAGGACGGAAGTGATCATATTGCCTGAAATGTTCAGCACCGGCTTCAGCATGCAAAGCGAACGCCTCGCCGAAACCATGGACGGAAGCGCCGTACAGTGGATGAAAGCGAAAGCGAAACAAAAGAACGTCATTATCACCGGCAGCCTCATCATCGAGGAGAACGGCGAATATTTCAACCGCCTTCTCTGGATGCTTCCCAACGGGCAATTCGGCACCTACGACAAACGCCACTGCTTCGGGTTTGCTGGAGAAGACAATCACTACTCCGCCGGCGACAAGCGGCTCATTGCCCAGGTAAAAGGCTGGAAAATAAACCTCACTATCTGCTACGACCTGCGCTTCCCCGTGTGGAACCGCAACACTATACAGGAAAACGGCGAACCGGCCTACGACGTGCTCGTCAACGTGGCCAACTGGCCCGAGCGCCGCAACACACCCTGGAAGGCCTTATTGCAGGCAAGAGCGGTCGAGAACCAGTGTTACATGATCGGAGTGAACCGCGTGGGCAACGACGGCAACGACATCTATCACAGCGGCGACAGCAGCCTGATAGACCCCGTTGGCGAGATCATTTACCAAAAGGCGCACGACGAGGATGTGTTCACCTACACGCTTTCCCGCCAGCACCTGGACGAACTGCGTGCACGCTTCCCCTTTATGAAGGATGCGGACCGGTTTATGATCCTGTAATTTAAACAGGAACTTACCTAACTTCGCGGACTATGATCCGCTTTTTTACCAAAGATCAATATAAGAACGGGGTACTGCTTCTCTGGGCCGTACTGGCGTTGTTCCAGGCCGGGTTCACCGAGCTGATGGACGATGAAGCGTACTATTGGGTATACTCCCGCCACCTGGACTGGGGGTATTTCGACCATCCGCCCATGATCGCGCTGCTGATCAAGGCAGGATACGCGCTGTTCCACAACGAGCTGGGCGTGCGCCTGGGCATGGTGGCCCTGAACGTAGGCACGCTGGTGCTTACAGACAGGCTGATACCGCAGAAGGACAACCGCGTGTTTTACCTCATTCTCGCCGGCATGGGCGCCATGCAGCTGGGCGGTATGCTTGCCGTGCCCGACCTGCCGCTGATCTTTTTTGCCGCGCTGTATTTTTATATCTACCGTGGCTTCCTGGAATCGCAGAGCTGGAAGAACACGTTGCTGCTGGGCCTCAGCATGGCGTTGATGTTCTACAGCAAATACCACGGCATTTTACTGGTGCTCTTCACCGTGCTCAGCAACCTTTCACTGCTGCGGCTTTACCGTTTCTGGATCGCGGTGTTCATCACCACGGCGCTGTTCTTCCCGCACTTCTACTGGCAGTACACGCATGGCTTCCCTTCATTGCAATACCATTTGGTGGAGCGCAATTCCAACCGTTACCATTACAGCCACACGCTGGATTATGTATTGGGGCAGGTGCTGCTGTTCGGCCCGCTGGTGGGCTGGCTGATACTGTATTACGCTTTCCGCACGCCGGTGGTGAGCGCATTCGAGCGGGCTTTGAAGTTCAGTCTCGTGGGCGTGCTGGTGTTCTTCCTGTTCAGCACCTTCAAAGGCCGTGTGGAAGCCAACTGGACCGTGATGATCTTCACGCCGATGTTCATACTTGCGCACCAGGGGATCGTGCGGCAGGGCTACTCCGCGAAAATATTTCAATACACCTGGATGGTCTCTTTGTTGCTGGTGTGCGTAACGCGTGTGTATATGGTGTGGGACTTTTTACCGGGCGTGCGCGTGCGGCCGGAGATCCATCACAACCGGGAATGGACTTCCGCCATCGCTGAAAAGGCAGACGGAAAGCCGGTTGTGTTCTTCAACAGCTACCAGCGGCCATCCAAATACATGTTCTATACCGGGGGTGAATCTTACAGCCTCAACACCATCCCCTCGCGGCGGAGCCAGTATAATTTCTGGCATACGGAAGAAGACCTCTGGGGAAAAGAAGTGCTGATGAGCGCGCCGGATGCGTATTATTTTGAAGGATTGGATAATGTTGACAGTCTTGGGAGCCCGCAGGGGGATTTCTTCAACCGCATGGAACCCGCGTATTATTCGTATTCCCTTATCCAGTTTGAGGCTGCGGAAAAAACGATTACAGCAAAAAGAAATGAACCGGTAACTATCCGTTTTGGCGTGAAGAACGGGTATGGTTCTCCTGTTAAATTTCCAGCTGCAATGCCGCCTGCTGTAGGATATGCCATCTGGAACAAGGACGATTACAAGCAGATCGTTTACCAGCTGAAGCTGGAAGATGTATTGACAAAAGACAGCGTGGATATAACGATCTATATGCCGGAGAAACAAGGTGAGTACAAGCTGAAGGCCGGCATCTCTGCCCCGCCCAATCCGCTGTCTTTCATGACCCACAACAGCCAGGTCATAAAACTGAATGTTGAATTCTGACAATAAAAAAAGAGGATGCATTATACCAATGCATCCTCTTTTTTGATGGCGCGTTTTGGCGCCGGTTTTTTCTTCTTTTTCTTTTTCCCCCACCAGATCAGCCAGCCGGTAATGGGCAACGACGCGGATACCAGGGCTGCGAAGAACATCAGGAGCCGCCCCGGGAACCCCGCGATGCTGCCCACATGGATGTCGTAGTTCATGCGCACGGCTTTTTCGGCCACGGTGGCGTCTTTGTATTTACCGAGATAAGGCGCGGCGATCTCCTTGCCGGTATGCTGATCGAAATACAGGTAATCCGCATTATAGAACTGGTTCTCGCTGGGATAGGCCCTGGCAATGATGGCGGCTGAATCGTTTGCGGGCAGGGAAAGGCTGTAACCCGCAGCCTGTGGGTAACGGACAATGAACGCTTCAAATACCCCGTTGATGCTGGCGCTGTCTTTCACAGGAGCATGTTTGTCCGACTTCACCGGCACGGCCGCAGGCCTTTTCTTTCCACCGCTGAACACCCAGAACTCTGCCTGCGCCATCCAGGTGAAACTCCAAACCAGTCCCGTAAACGCGGCGAACACCACGATCCAGCAGGCGTAAAAGCCCAGTACGTTATGCAGGTCGTAGTTCAGTCTTTTGGGCGAAGCATCCAGCTTGATGCGGAAGCTGCTTTTGCGGCGCGCCTTGTTGCGCGGCCACCACAGCACAATGCCGCTCACCAGCACGAAGAAGAAGATCAGCGTGCCGTAGCCGACGATGATCTCGCCGATCTCATGCGGCAGCCACAGGTACATGTGCCCGTTCAGGATGATATGAAAGAATTCATCGTTGCGGTTGAGCACTTTCTGCACTTTGGCCGTATAAGGGTTCACGTATACATTGTAATAGTGATACGGTTTCTTCCTGTAGAACTGCACCACAGCCGCTTTATCTCTTCCTTCATAGAGGATGCGGAACGCCTTTTCGCCGCCCATGCTGGCTTCCCCTGCCGCACGGATGGCGGTTACCGGCTGGAAGGGCCGGTCCTGCGGGGTTACATGGCGGTAGGGCTGTGTGTATTCAGACAGTTCCGGTTCCCAGGAGTAAATAGCGCCGGTAATGGAAATGATGAATACGATCAGCCCGGAAATATATCCCAGCCAAAGGTGCAGCCAACCGAAGATCTTTTTGATGCGCATGTGTTAAAATATAAGATGAAGGCACAGCGAACCGTGCCTTCATGGATGTATTAATGGCTGGAGCGTTATAATTTGATGACGAGGTTCACCGCGTAATTGCGCAGCGGCTGCGGCTCGCCCCACGGGCCCCAGTACATGGTATTCGAAATATTATCCAGCTTCACGCCGATGCGGTAACCGGGCCGGTCGTAGAACACGGTGCCGTTCACGAGCGCATAGGACGGGAAGAACAAAGTATTGGCGTCATCGAAAGCGGTTTCGCTGTTGTAGAACAAGCCGCCGCCGATGCCCAGGCCCTGTACTTTCCCTCTCACAAGGCGGTAGCTGATCCAGGCGTTGCCCATATGTTTGCCGCCGGAGCGCGCCGGGCGTTTGCCTACGTTGGCGCTGGCTTTGGTGATCTCGCTTTCATTGAACCCATAACCTGCGGTAATGTTGAGGCCGGGGAAAGGATTAGCGATCACTTCGGCTTCAAAGCCTTTGCTCTTCTGCGTTCCGTCCTGTATCATAAAAGCCGGGTCTTCGGGATCCGAGCGCAGCTTGTCCGTCACGCTGATGTCGTAAGCGCTGAGCGTAACGTTCAGCTTGCTCTGGAACAGCTCGGCTTTCACGCCGCCTTCCCACTGGTTGGCCTGTTCCGGTTTGAAAAGGTTGCCCTGCTTATCCGTTTGCGCGCTATACGTAAAACCGTTCTGGTAGTTGGCGAAAACAGACAGCTGGTCTTTGATCACCTGGTATACGGCGCCGAACTTGGGTGAGAAGGAGGATTTGCTGAAACGGCCGGTCACGTTGCCGCTCAGCAGGTAGGTGGTGCCCAGGTTGTCCACCCTGTCCCAGCGCAGGCTCAGCATAAGCAGCAGGCGCTCTGTAAAATTGATCACATCGGAAGCGTAGATGCCGTAGCGGTCCAGGTGGCTTTTATAGTAATTGTTGCCCTGCACGGTGGGCGCGGGGAACATGGAATAGATCTTTTCCATCATCAGGAAGCGGGTGGGCGCTGAAGCGCTCACGGTATCGAGGAGCAAGCGGGAAGTATAGGTAGGCTGCGTGATGTCTGCCAGGTAATCCACTCCCACCAGCACGCGGTGTTTGATAGAACCGGTATGGAACGTACCGTTCAGGTTCTGCTGCAGCTGGATGGTATTGTAGTTGTGGCTGTACTTCTGAAGCGTGCGCGTGAGGCTGTCCTTACCGGGCCGCCAGGTGCCGGTGAACTGGAACTGGTTGCGGGCGTTCACGCCGCCGGTGGAAAATACGGTGGTGGTGTTCCAGTTGCTGCTGATCTTGTAGTTCATCTGCGCGAACACATTATAGCCGGGGAAAGTGGATACCAGGTCGTTAGTATAATAAGTCCGTTTATAGTATTTGCCCATGGCTTCCTTGTAATCAGTAACGCCGGCTGCGGGGTTGAGGTAGGCAATGGAAGGCGTGCCATGGTTGCGGAACATCTCCAGATCCACCAGGAAGCTCAGGCGCTCGCTGGCTTTGTAGGAGAAGGCGGCAGACAGGAAATAATTTCTTTTGAAACCCGCTTCCTGGAAGCTTTCCATGGCATGCCGGCCAAAGTTCACGCGCAGCAGGGCTGTTTTTTCGTCGTTCAGCGGGGCATTCAGGTCTATGGCGATGCGGTTCAGGCTGTAGCTGCCGGCAGTCAGGCTGATGTCTGTTTTGAAAGTCTCAAAAGGTTTTTTGGTCACACGGTTCACCAACCCGCCGTAGGATATCGCGCCGGTGCCGAACAGTGTGCCGGATGGGCCTTTGATCACTTCGATCCTTTCCAGGTTGGAAACATCTACCGTTACCAGCTGGTTGGCCGTCATGCCATTGCGGATGAAGTTGCCCGTGCGGAAACCGCGGATAATAGTGGAGGTGCGGCCATTGCCCACGGTTTCGGTGGAGTTCACGCCGGCTACATTCTTGATCGCGTCTTTGTAATCCAGGATCACCTGCTCCTGCATCAGCTCGGCCCCTACAATGCTGTACACCTGCGGGTTTTCCAGGTTCTTCAGCGGCATGCGGGCTACGAAATCTGTTTCTTTTTTCGCGAATTTGTTACGGCCGCCCGCAACGATCACTTCCTGAAGGGTTTGTCTGGAAGCGGTCAGCTGGAAGTCGGCTTCCACGGTTTGCCCGGCTACCACGGTCACGGGGCGGCTGATCACTTCGTGGCCGGCCACAAATGCTTCCACTGTATATGTTCCGGGGGCGATGTTGCGGAGGGTATATATTCCGCTTTCGTTGCTGGTGGTTTGTTTGCGGGAATCTTTCAGGCGAACGCCCACACCGGGTACCAGTGTGCCGTCTTCTGCGGTTACGCGGCCTTTAATGATGCCGTGCGCAGCGTTCTGTGCGTTGGCAGTATTGTTCCACAGTACAAGGAACAGGCAGGCCATTGCAAATGCAATAACTCTCATGGTCAGTTTTTAAGGTTTAGGAGAATAGCGGGAAAGTAACAATGGAGAAGCATTGTATTGCTGATGCAAAGGTAGCTGGCCGGATCGGGGCAAGGGAATCAAATCCGGAATTTGATTTATCCAATCGGGAAAAATGAAAATAACGGGAACGGGGATACGATGCGGGGGCTTTGATATGCATAAAAAAAGACCGCCTCTTTCGGGAGACGGTCTCTTTTTCGAAAAGTATTTTTTATTTGAACGCGTTCCATCCCTGGGCGGTGATCTTGTGTTTGCTGCCGCCTTTGGTAATGATGTGCGCGCCCTGTTCGGCTTCGGTGATATAACCGATCACGGCAATTTCTTCGTTCAAAGTGATCTTGTCATAATCTTCCTGCTTCATGGTGAACAGCAGCTCGTAGTCTTCCCCGCCGCTGAGCGCGCAGGCCGTGGGGTCGAGCCCGAACTGCATGGCCATGCTGCGGCTCTGGTCGTGAATGGGAATTTTCTCTTCGTACAGCACGCAGCCTACGTTGCTTTGTTTGCAGATGTGCAGTATCTCGGAGCTGAGCCCGTCGCTCACGTCCATCATGGAAGTGGGGCGGATCTCTTTTTCGGCCAGGAAAGCGATGATGTCCTGCCGGGCCTCCGGTTTCAGCTGGCGGCCGATGATATAGGTCTGGTTCTCCAGGTCAGGCTGTATCTGCGGGTTTTCGAGGAAGATCTGTTTTTCTCTTTCCAGCAGCGTGAGGCCGAGGTAAGCGGCTCCAAGATCGCCGGAAACGCAGAGCAGATCGCCTTTTTGGGCGGTGGAGCGTTTCACGTACTGGTCCGGCGCTACTTCGCCGATGGCGGTTACGCTGATCACGAAACCTTTTTTGCTGGAGGAGGTATCGCCGCCGATAAGGTCCACTTTATACCGTTCGCAGGCTGCGTATACGCCTTCGTAGAATTCGTTGAGGGCTTCCAGGGAGAAGCGGTTGGAAAATGCCAGGCTCATGGTGATATGCGTGGGCACGGCGTTCATGGCGAGGATGTCTGACAGGTTCACCACCACCGATTTGTACCCGAGATGTTTAAGCGGGGTATACATCAGGTCGAAGTGAATGCCTTCCACGAGCATATCTGTGGTGATCACTGTTTGTTTGCCGAAATGATCGATCACGGCGGCGTCGTCTCCCACGCCCAGGATCGTCCCGGCGTTCTGGATCTCTATATTGCGGGTCAGGTAATCGATCAGGCCGAATTCCCCGAGGTTCTCTATTTCTGTTCTCTCTTCCATATATGGTTAAATACTGTTGATCTCCTTCAGCAGGTCATTATGAATATGGCCGTTGGTGGCCAGTATCTGTTTCTGGTAGGGTGAATAGGCGTTGCCGGAAAAATCGGTCACTTTTCCGCCCGCTTCCTGTACAATAAGGTACCCGGCGGCGGAATCCCAGGCGTTGAGGTGGCCTTCCCAGAACCCGTCGAACCGGCCGCAGGCCACCCAGCAGAGGTCAATGGCGGCGGAGCCGAGGCGGCGCACCGGCAGGCCCTGCTGGATAAAACGCTGGAGCACAGCCAGGGGATTCAGTTCCGGCTGGTCGTACTGGTAAGCAAAACCGGTTACCAGGCAGGCATTGGCCATATTGGTCTTGGAGGAAACGCTGATCCTCCTGTCGTTCAACGTAGCGCCGAAGCCTTTCTGGGCAAAGAACAGCTCATTCATCAACGGGTTGTACACGGCCCCGAGGATCATTTCACCGTCCTGCTCCACCCCGATGCTCACACAGCAGATGGGGATGCCGTGGGCGAAGTTCACCGTGCCGTCTATCGGGTCTATGATCCATTTGATGGAAGAACCGGAGGTGATGGAGCCGATCTCCTCGCTGAGGATCTGGTGGTCCGGGTAATCGGCCTGGATGATGGAGATAATGGCCGTTTCCGCTTTTTTATCCGCTTCCGTTACCAGGTCGTTCACCGTACTTTTATGGGAAATTGTGAAAGTACCGTTAAAATATTCCTGTAAAACTTTTGCACCGGCTTGCGTAGCTTTGAGTAACGTTGATTTTAACATGGCGCAAAGGTACGAAGTGAGCGCAACTTCCCCAGATTTACGCACGAATTAAGTATTTTTGCTTTTTATAACTAGAATCGCAGTTAATGGCCATAATAGGTAATCTGATATCCAGATCCCTTCGAATCCGGAAACAGTTCACGTTCAAGCTGGGAACACCGCGCCAGTACCAGTTACAGGTATTGAGGCGGCTGATGGAGAAAGCCAAACACACCCAGTTTGGCGAGCATTACGGGTATGAACAGATACTGAACTCCCCCAACTGGGTTGCCCAGTTCCGGCAGAAGGTGCCTGTGCATAACTACAATAAGATGCACAAGGAATGGTGGTACAAATGCCTGGAAGGCACTCCCAACGTGAGCTGGCCCGAAAAGATCAAGTATTTTGCCCTCAGCTCGGGCACCTCCGAATCCGCCAGCAAGCACATCCCCGTTACGAGGGACATGCTCCGTAACGTGAAAAAGGTGGGCGTGAAGCAGCTGTATTCCATGGCGAACTTCAATGTTCCCCCCAAATCCTTCACCAAAGGCATCCTGATGCTCGGCGGCACCACCTCCCTCTTCGAAAAAGGCGACTATTACGAAGGGGATATGAGCGGTATCCAGGCCAAGAACATTCCCAAATGGTTCCGCCGCTTCTACAAGCCCGGCGGCAACATTTCCAGGAAACCCAACTGGGAGCAGCGCATCAAGCTCATCGTGCGCAAGGCCCCGCAGTGGGACGTAGGCACCGTTTGCGGCGTGCCCGCCTGGGTGCAGATCGTGCTGGAAGAGATCATCAAATACCATAACGTTAAGAATATCCATGAAATATGGCCTAACCTGGCCATCTACATCCATGGCGGCGTAAGCTTCGAGCCTTACCGGGAAAGTTTCCAGAAGCTGCTGGGCAAGCCCATCACTTTCATCGAAACCTACATGGCCTCCGAAGGTTCCTTCGGGTTCCAGGCCAGGCCGGGTGTAAAAGGCATCAAGCTGGTGCTGAACGCGGGTATCTTCTACGAGTTCATTCCTTTCAACGAGGAGAACTTTGATGCGGACGGCGAAGTGAAGCCCAACCCGAAATCGTACATGATCCATGAAGTGGTGGAAGATGTGGAATACGCCGTGATGCTGAGTACCTGTGCCGGCGCCTGGCGTTACCTGATCGGCGACGTGGTGAAGTTCACCTCCGTGAAGGAACACGAGATCACCATCGTGGGCCGCACCAAACAGTTCCTGAGCCTGGCGGGCGAGCACATGAGCGTGGATAATATGAACAAGGCGATCGATAACGTGCAGAAGAAGCTGGGCATCAACGTCCGGGAGTTTACCGTGGCCGGTTTCTCGTACGAGAACCTGTTTGCCCACCGCTGGTACATCGGCACGGAAGCGCCCAATGTGGACGCAGCCCGCGTGCGCGAGATCATCGACCAGACGCTCAGCGAGGTGAACGACGACTACGCCGTGGAGCGCACCTCCGCACTGAAAGAAATTTTTGTTGAAATATTGCCGAACCAGGTTTTCCTGGATTACCTGCGTTGCAAAGGCAAAGAAGGAGCCATGAACAAGTTCCCCCGTGTGCTGAAAGGCGAGAAGCTGAAGGATTGGGAACAATTTCTCACCACCAAAGCAGGCGTAAAAGCCTAACCACGATTTGAATACATGACGGCCGCCATTATCGCAGGTTTATTGCTGGGAATGTTCTTGTCTGTTTCTGTAGGCCCGGTTATTTTTGCTATCATCAAATATAGCATCAGTAACGGTTTCAGGGCCGGCATCAGCTTTGCCATGGGTGTATCCGGCAGCGATATCATGTTTGTGCTTCTCGGCAACCTCGCCACTTCCTTTATCAGCAATCTCAGCGAGCATACCACTATCATCGGCATCGTAGGCGGCGTTCTGCTGATCGTGATGGGGGTATATGGCCTGCTCTTCAAACAGGTAAAGATCGTAACAGGGGATGAACGGCCTGAAATGTTCAGCACCCGCGACTATGCGAAGATCTGGCTGGGCGGCTTCCTGATGAATACCCTCAACCCCGGGGTGATCATTTTCTGGCTGGGCGTTTGCGTGGCCAACGCGCCCACGTCCATTTCCCACCGGGTGATCATGTACAGCATATGCCTGCTGTTCGTACTGTCGGCGGATATCCTGAAAGTTTTTGTGTCGGACAAGATCAGGCATAAGCTTACGCTCACGAACGTGATCTGGCTGAACAGGATAGCGGGCGTTTGTATGATCGTTTTCGGGCTTGCGCTGTTGTACCAGGTATGGTTCGGCGCTGGGGAGTTCGGGCATTAAAAAGCTTATAACCAGAACCGTATATTTAATTGCAGGAAAGAGAAGGCAAAGGCCTTCTCTTTTTGTTTCTGAAAAGCAGAGAGGCCATCCCGGTTCGGGGGATGGCCTCTCTGATATAATAAGATCGTAAGCCGGGGCTTACAGGATGGTCCAGGTTTCGTTGCCTGCCAGCAGCTTGTCCAGGTTGCCGGGGCCGCGTTTGGCGGTGGCTTCCTGCAGCTGGGCTGCCATGATATCGTCGTAGGTAGGTCTGAATATCTGGTAGAATACGCCGAAGGGCCTGGGCAGGTGGCCTTCGATGCGCGCATCGTCGAACATACGGGTGAGCAGCTGGGCTTTCCCGAAGTCCTGCTCGTCGTGGATCCAGAGGTCGGAAGCGCTGTACTCGCCGGTGGTCAGGTCTACCGCCACAGGTTTCAGGCCGTCCAGGCGGATGCCCTTGTTTTTCTGCGCGCCGAATAGCAGCGGCTGGCCCTGCTCTACGAAAATGGCTTCGTCTGCCTTGCTGGATTTTTCGGTGAACACCTCGAAAGCGCCGTCGTTGAAGATGTTGCAGTTCTGGTAGATCTCCAGGAAGGAAGCGCCTTTGTGGGCATGGCTGCGTTTCAGCATTTCCTGCAGATGCTTCGGGTCTCGGTCCATAGAACGGGCGATGAACGTAGCATCCGCTCCCAGTGCCAGTGCCATGGGGTTAAAAGGATGGTCGATGCTGCCGAAAGGCGTGCTTTTAGTGACCTTGTTCTCCTCGGAGGTCGGGGAGTACTGGCCTTTGGTAAGGCCGTAGATCTGGTTGTTGAACAGCATGATGTTCACATCGAAATTGCGGCGCAGCAGGTGGATGGTGTGATTGCCGCCGATGGACAGCCCGTCGCCGTCTCCCGTAACGATCCACACGCTCAGCTCGGGCCTGGTGGCTTTAAGGCCGGAGGCAATAGCCGTGGCGCGGCCGTGGATCGAGTGCATGCCGTAAGTGTTCATATAGTAAGGGAAGCGGGATGAACACCCGATACCGGATACGATCACTATATTCTCGCGCGGGATACCTAAGCCCGGCATGATGGTCTGAACCTGTTTTAATATGGAATAATCCCCGCAACCCGGGCACCAGCGTACTTCCTGGTCCGTTGCAAAGTCCTTGGCCGTTAAGGGCTGCGGAGGGATGATAGTAGTTGACATTTTGTATATATCGGTTTGGTGTAAAGTTACGAATTCAAAAGCTCTTCCCAATATTCCGCGGCTCTGCGGGTATGAGGTATAACGATGGTGCCGCCTACGATATTGGCTACGGCAAATATCTCGTACATCTCGGCGGTGGTAATGCCCTGCTCATGGCACTTGCCCAGGTGGTATTTGATGCAATCGTCGCAGCGCAATACCATGGAAGCCACAAGGCCGAGCATTTCCTTTGTTTTGGTGCTGAGGGCGCCCTCGGCGTAGGTGTTGGTATCCAGGTTGAACAGGCGGTTGAGCACCAGGTTCTGCTTGCCCAGGATCACCTCGTTCATCTTCGACCGGTACTCGTCGAATTCTTTCACTAACTGGCCCATAATCGTGTATTTATCAATGTGTAACGTTAAAGGTACAAAATATACGGCTGTTGCAGCGGGGCAAAGATAGTTATTAATCTACTAAGATGGTAGGATATTGTGCGCGAAAAGGCAGGGGGTATCTTGAAAGGAAAAATACTTAGTTCTAAGTATTGCAGGGCTGAAACAGATGTTCCATTTTTGTGTTATGTACGTAACCCGGGGCTTTAAAGGGCCCGATGCGACATTGGACATTAGACGACGAGAGCAACGCACGCACAGCATAACCGCCTGGGCTGCTTCTCCATTTTGATCATGATAAAAAGATATAAACCTTCTTTGGAACCGGATGGCCGCTTATTCAACGGCTGGTTGCCCGTTCCATAAAGTGTCGTTCTGGATATGGAAATACCGTGAATAATATTAGATCGCGGTCTTCACATGGCCCCCTCTGCGGGGGCCATTTCTTTTACTGTTGTTCTTCCGCGCCCGTATACCCTTCCGCCACAAAATCCTTGATGCCCATCACGATCTTATCCGCCATCTGATGGCGGAAGTCAGGGTCCAGGATTTTCATTTCGTCTTCAGGATTGCTGAGGAACAGGGTTTCCACCAGCACGTTCGGGTATTCGGTAGGACTGTTCAGCGCAAAGTTGAAGCTGCCGATGTTGCCGAATTCTTTCAAACCCAGTTCCAGCAGATGTTTGTAAATATGCTGGCTCAGCGGCCTGAACCCGATGTGCTTGTAATAAGTGCTGGTGCCCTGTATGCGGATCGGGTCTGAAGAGGAATTAAGATGAATGCTCACCAGCAGGTCAGGGTCTTTGTCGCGGTAGGATGTAACGCGGTAGTTATTGTCCACATAAGAATCATTCACGCGCGTCATCAGCACACGGGCGCCTTCCGCCTGCAAAGCCTGCTGGAGGGAGGTGGCCACGGCGAGGGCCATTTCTTTTTCATATACGCCTGTAGGCCCCTGTGCACCGGTGTTCCTGCCGCCATGGCCGGCATCCACTGCAATGGTGAGGTTGCCGAGACCGGGCTGGGCGGGCGGCCTTTTCACTTTCACGGTGAGCGTGCCGCCGTTGTAATATACCTGGTGGCCCCAGTGTTGTTTGTGTTTCAGTTCTATGGTCACACGCAGGATGTCGTCTTCCACCTGTTCATAATAAGCGTTTTTGATTTCCTGGCTGTTCTCCAGCTGGGTGATCCAGTTGGTATTGGCGGTGGCGCCGAAAATGTCCAGCACAATGCGCGACGGATCGGTTTGCTGGGTGGTGCGGTAAGGCAGCTTTTGGCTGAAGGCCACGGTGAGGTAGTCGAACTGATCGTCGCCCCAAACGCGCCAGCTGTTGCTGAGAGACGAAGGGGGGAAGGTGCCGGGCGCCTGCATCACCACCTGTTCCTGCGGGATGTAGGCGGTGAGGGTCTTGGAAAGCTTCACCCGGTAGTCTGAACCCACCTTGCCGGTGATGTGAAGGTAAACCGCGGTATCGAGCGAGCCCATGCGCGCGCCGCCCAGGCGGTCGTCGCCGAGGCCGTATTTCAGGAAGGGATTGTCGCCGGTGGTTTTGCCGACCATGGGCTGCGTTTGCGGGTCGGTGAGGGTGAAGGTGTACGGTGTGTTGCGGCGCACTTCGGTGCCTTCACTTTCCAGCACAACGGGGATGCCGCGGCCGGTGATGAGCGGGTCGTTGCATTGCACGGTGTAAGTGCCCTGGTAAATGCCGGGCATGGTCTGCCTGCCGCTCAGCGGCAGTTCCATGAGCTGAAGCTGGCCGCCTACGGTCACGGTGCCGCCGGGGATGGCCTTCACCCGGAATCGGATGAGATCGCCGGGAGCTACCAGCAGGTTGCCTTCAGGGAAGGTCTGCACGTAAGCAATATTTACAGCGGTAACAGGTTGTGGCGCCTCGGGAATGTTGTAAGTGAAATATACGGTGCGCGCGATGGAATCTCCTTCCGGGCCGAGCGATTTGATCAAGAATTCGTTGCTGCCTTCCTCCAGCTCCACTTCTATGGCGAAAGCGCCGGTGGGATAAACTTTTTGCGGCTCATCGTTCACAAACACCTGGCACGATTTGCAGGTGCTGCCTACGAGGTACTGGCGCGTGGCGGTCACTGCATTGATCTGCCTGCCCGGTTGCGTGAGGCGTAAAAAACTTTTTTCCTGCGCCTGCGCCTGCGATACAAACAATACTGCCAGCAGCAGGCATCCTCCTAACCTTTTCATCCTTTCGCTCGGTTTGATCATGACTCTGGTATTTCCTTCTGAAATAAAACAAGGGAACAAGGATTGTGCCTTGTTCCCTGCAAAGGTATCTATTAGCGTTAAAAGATCAGAACGTATAGCCGTTATCAGCAATCAGCTTGTCGGCAATGCGGCGGCGCGCTTCTTTGGTGTTGAAGGGTTCGGTTTTGGTGAAACGTTTCAGGCCCAGCAGCATCATGCGCTGCTCGTCTCCTTCGGCAAACCCGTTGATGGCGTCTTTCCCGGATTTGTTCACACGGTCCGCAGCGTCGGTAAGGTACGTGCGCACCATGTCTGCCTGCAGGGCTACGGCCGCTTCGCCTTTCAGTTCGGTAAGCTTGATGATGCGCAGCAGCGCGCTTTCGCTTACGAATGTTTCAATGGCCATGTCGGCAATGTTCATGAGTATCTCCTGTTCGGATTCCAGCTTCATCATGAGCTTCTGCGCGGCAGCGCCCGCCGCCATGAGGATGGCTTTTTTCATATTGGCCACCTGTTTCTTTTCTTTGGCGAAAATGCCTTCGTCTTCGCTGCCAAAATCGGGGATGCTCATCAGCTCTTTCATCACGTTCATGGCCGGGGTCATAAGGTCTATCTTGCCTTTCATGGCGCGCTTCAGCGTCATGTCCAGCGTGAGGAGGCGGTTTATTTCGTTGGTGCCTTCAAAGATGCGGTTGATGCGGCTGTCGCGGTAGGCTTTGGAGATCACGTATTCGTCGCTGAAGCCGTTGCCGCCGTGTATCTGCACGCCTTCGTCCACCACGTAGTCCAGCACTTCGGAGCCGTTCACTTTCAGCATGGCGCATTCCACGGCGTATTCTTCGGCAGCGCCCAGCAGGGCTTCGTTGAAGGCTTTTCCTTCCGCCAGCAGCTCGTGCTCTTTCTGGTCTATCAGCTGCGCAGTGCGGTACAGCGCCGATTCGCATACCCAGATGCGGGTGGCCATTTCGGCGAGCTTATGTTTGATGGCGCCGAAGTTGGAAATGGGTTGTTTGAATTGTTCGCGGGTATTGGCGTATTGGATGGTGATGTCCATACTGCCTTTGGCGCCGCCCAGCGCGGCTGCGCAAAGCTTCAGGCGGCCGATGTTGAGAATGTTGAAAGCGATGAGGTGGCCTTTGCCGATCTCGCCCAGCACATTTTCCACGGGCACTTTTGCGTCCTGGAAATAGATCTGGCGGGTGGAAGAACCTTTGATGCCCATCTTATGCTCTTCGGGGCCGAGCGAGAAGCCGGGCGTACCTTTATCTACAATGAAGGCGGTGAACTTATCGCCGTCTATCTTGGCAAATACGGTAAACACATCGGCGAAGCCGGAATTGGTGATCCAGATCTTCTGGCCGTTGAGCAGGTAGTGTTTACCGTCCCCGGTAAGTTTGGCGGAGGTTTTGGCGCTGAGCGCGTCGGAGCCGGAGTTGGGCTCGGTGAGGGCGTAAGCGCCTTTCATTTCGCCGGAGGCCAGCTTGGGAATATATTTCTGTTTTTGCGCTTCGGTGCCGAAATAAAGTATGGGGAGCGAGCCGATACCGGTATGCGCGGCCATGGCCACGGAAAAGGAATGGCCGGCGCCAAGGGCTTCGTTGATGAGGGTAGCGGTGATGAAATCTTTACCGAGGCCGCCGAACTCTTCGGGGAAAGCGGCGCCCAGCAGGCCCTGTTCGCCGGCCTTGTCCAGCAGGGAAGGCATGAGGCCCTCTTCCAGCTTATCCAGGCGCTCCAGCACCGGCGTTACTTCCTTGGCCACGAATTGCTCGGCCATCTCCCTGATCATAAGCTGCTCTTCTGAAAAATCTTCGGGTATAAAAATCCCGGCGGGTGTAGTCTCTTTCACCAGGAACTCCGCCCCTTTGAGGGCTGCTTTACTGTTAACCGAGGTATCCATCGTGCATGATTTTTTTAGTCTACTCGTAATTTACCGAGTTTATAGCAATTGGCAAATTATGATTCCGGGGCAATTAGTTTTAAATTCGCCATTCGTATTGAAAAACAAAGTGGACTTCAGCCTGACATATCTCAACAGCGAATTTTCCGGCATGGTGACCGGCACGGGCGCCAACCTGCTGATCTGCTTTCACGGTTTCGGTGAAAGCGGATCGCACTTTCGTGTGATGGAACCTGCATTGGGCAATATATTCACTATCGTCGCGTTAGATATGCCCTTTCACGGCAAAACAATATGGAACGAGGGCCGGCCTGTCCAAAAGGAGGACCTTGCGGCCCTGGTGGAAAAAATATTGGGAAAGTTCGGCAAACAAACGTTCTCCCTTATGGGTTATAGTATGGGCGGGCGGCTGGCGCTGTGCCTGGTGGAAGAAATGGCGGCCAGGATCATGCATCTCGTGATGGTCGCCCCGGACGGATTAAAAAACAACCCGTGGCATCTTTTCGCCACGCAAACCAAAGTGGGCAACCGTATCTTTTTGTACAACACACATCAACCGGCCCTGTTCTTCCGGCTGCTCACACTCTGGCGGCGTTGGGGCCTGCTGAATGAAAGCGTCTATAAGTTCGCGTTTTACAGTATGGACAAAGCAGAGAAACGCCGGCTGGTTTATGATGTATGGACCGTTATGAGAAAGCTCATGCCGTCGCGGAAACGCTGCAAACGCCTGATGGCCCGTTACAACATAGACACGCTGTTAATTTTCGGGCGGTACGACCGTGTGATCCCCCCGGCATTCGGAGAGCGGTTCGCGGACGGTACTTTTCCCTGCAGGATGCTGGTGCTGGACAAAGGCCACCAGCTGCTTTCGGAAGAATTAGGATTCATCATTGGAAAAAATATCACTAGCTAGTAAGCATGAACGCTTTATTGATCGTCACTCTCGGCCTCGCATTTTTGTATGGGATATTAATGCTGTCGTATACCTACGGCTGGTGCAGATTAAGAATATTTGATCCTGCTGCTCACGCATATACCTTCAATACGAAAGTTTCTGTTATCATTCCCGCCAGGGATGAAGAAAAAAATCTCCCGGCGCTGCTGGAAGCATTGCAACAGCAAAGCTACCCGGCAAACCTGTTCGAAGTGATCGTGGTGGATGATTTTTCCAGCGACGGCACTGCCGACGCAGTACGGTATTTCCCGGCGTCCAACGTGAAGCTCATCCGCATGAGCGACCGCATCAGCCATCACCAGCGCCTCAATTCCTACAAGAAAAAAGCAATAGAGCTTGCCATCGGCGAAGCCACCGGCCACCTCATCGTTACCACCGATGCGGATTGCATCATGGGGCCTAAATGGCTGGAGTCTATCGTTAAGTTCTACGAAACCTACCGTCCGCAGTTCATCGCCGCACCGGTAGCGTATCACAGGGAAGACGGCTTTTTCCAGCAGCTCCAGTCGCTGGACTTCATGACCATGCAGGGCATCACCGGCGCGGTGGCCTACCTGCAAACGGGCACCATGTGCAACGGGGCGAACCTTGCGTATGAGAAAACCGCTTTTGATGAAGTGGGCGGCTTCACCGGCATAGACATGATCGCTTCCGGCGACGATATGCTGCTCATGTACAAGATCTTCCACGCTTATCCCGATGGCGTGCGTTACCTCAAAAGCCGCGACGCCGTTGTGCGCACGCTGCCGGTAGAAACAGTGAAAGGGTTTATGAACCAGCGCATCCGCTGGTCGTCCAAGGCAGATAAGTATGAGGACAAACGTATCACCCGCGTGCTGGTGCTCGTCTATGTCTGGAACGTGCTGCTTTTGCTGATGGCCATCGTGGCTGTTTTCAGCCCACAGATATGGCCCTGGCTAGGCTGGCTGATGGTGTACAAGATCGTGGTGGAGCTGATATTCTTAGTGCCGGTGGCGGGTTTTTTCAGGAAGCGTTCACTGCTGCCATGGTTCATCCCGGGGCAGCCGTTTCATATCATATACGTCGTATTGGCCGGCTGGCTGGGCAAGTTCGGCACATACGAATGGAAAGGGCGGCAGGTGAAATAGCCGCCCCTTCCTTGTTTGTATAACCGGTTCCCTGGTTATAAACGGGAGATGAGCCAGTTTCCGCTGGCCGTTTCCGTGATGTTCATCCGGTAACGCGCGGTGTCGCCAAAGCTCCAGTCGAGGTTCGCGCGCATCCATGCCATCAGCACGGTCACGTAACGTTGCAGTTCTTCATTCACTTCCGCGCCGAAAGACGGCAGCGATTCGCTCAGTGAAATAAAACGGCGCACTTCCGCATCGTGCATGCGCGCGGCTTCCGCAACGGCGTCTTCAAGGCTCAGGTTGCGTTCTTCCTTCAATACCACTACCAGGTTGTGCACATCGCCCTGGCGGCGTTCCTTGTCGAAAGAGAAAAGATCGTTGGCCCAGCATACCACGTTGTTGCAGGCGAGGGAAAGCTGCTTCACCATTTCGTGCTGCCGCACTTCGTCGGGCAGGTAAATGTTTTCCAGCACTTCGATCAGCTCAATGTCTGCATACAACGCGCCGGTATAAGGGCGCTTCTCGATGTAATCCGCTACAGTAGGCGCTTCGTGGCGGATGCGGTTCTCCACTTCCCAGAGGCATGCGTCCAGATAATCGGTCATGCTCTGCACGAAACGTTTTTGCCAGGCCGCGCTGCTGATACGTTTCATCCGTTTCCAGAGATCCTCGAAACTGAGCGCCAGCGGCATGCCCTCGTCAGGCGCCACCACGCGGTTGTTCTGAAGGATCATCCCTACGAATGAATGCACCATCTGTAAAAAGTCGAGCTTGCCGAACATGGACTCGTCGTTCTTGTCGTCCAGCAAAAACAACCAGGTGTTGAACTCCGCGGCGATACAAAGTTCATACCGCCCCGCGGTCGGGAACGCGCGCGAGGAAAGCATGGCGAACTTGGCCCTGCGGAAACGTTCCCAGGCCTTTTCGGACTTCACCAGGCCAAAGCGGCTCACCCATTCGGCGGTGTGTTTTTCGGCTTCTTTTGCGAAAGGATTGAGCATAGAAGGGAACGGGCAGAAGATCTGCGGCAATTGGAGTGTAAGCATAATGCGTCTGTTTAATGATTATTATTAATAATGGTTACTGAATGCGCATAAATTGGTCGCTTGCGGCACGTGCTGCGCCGTAAAAACGGGATATGATCCCCTGTGTCTTAAACTGAACAATACGGGTGCTGTCGGACTTGTCTTAAACTGAACATTTCAGGTACTGCGTCTTGGCTAAATTTCGAATAGGCTTTTGTCTTAAACCCCCTGGGCATTTTAGACTTAAACGGGATAACGATCATAAACTTGTCTTAAACTTGACCTTCATCTGATTAAAATTTAAGCCTTTTTTGGCTGCGTAAAAGCGTGTATTGGATTTACGCCCGTTGAATTTCGTGTGATGCCTCAGCAGTGAATAAAAAGTAAGTGCTTACATATAACGGTTATGTATAAATGAAAATAATTGCTTAGGTGTGTTGGTGAAATAATCCCCGCTTTGCTTTAACTTGGCCCCTATGGCATCATTTTCCCGACAGGCATGGAAGCGGCTGAAGCGCAACAAAGGCGCCATGGCCGGTATGGCGGTGATCGCGCTGGCTTTGCTGGCGGGCATCTTCGCGTACTTCCTCAGTCCTGACCATACCCCCTATGCCAACCGGATGATACTCGAGATCAGCGGGCAAAAACCGGGGTTCAGCATACACATGCTCACCATTCCTTCCGCCACGCCGCCCCCGCAGCGGAGCTGGCTGCACAGGCTGGTGTACGGGCAGGAGTCTGCCGCCGCCTGGGTGCCGGTTACCGGCTGGCATTTCAAAGGCGATTCGGTGTATGCGGAGCAGTATGTGGACGAGGCCACTACTGCCGGGAAAACCTGGCCGCTGGCGCAGGTGCTGTATGGGAAAGATTCGGCGCTCACGGATATAAAAGCAGCGCAGCGGCAGGTGGAGAAAGAACATATCGTGCTGCGGCACTTCCGGCTGGGCACCGATAAGTTCGGACGCGACATCCTGAGCAGGCTGCTGGTGGGCACGCGCGTAAGCCTCAGCGTGGGTTGCATTGCCGTGCTTATTTCGCTCACCATCGGTATTTTCCTCGGCGCGGTAGCGGGTTATTTCCGCGGGGCGACAGACGAGGCGGTGATGTGGCTGATCAACGTTATCTGGAGCGTGCCTACGCTGCTGCTGGTGTTTGCCATCACGCTGGCGCTGGGCAAGGGTTTCTGGCAGGTGTTCATTGCCGTGGGGCTCACCATGTGGGTGAGCGTGGCGAGGATCATCCGCGGGCAGGTGATGGGCCTGCGCGAGCTGCAGTTCGTGGAAGCCACGCGGGCCCTGGGTTACGGGCACGTGCGCACCGTGGCGAAACATATTTTACCGAATATCCTCGGCCCGGTGATGGTGGTGGCGGCCAGCAATTTCGCCACGGCCATCGTGGTGGAGGCGGGCCTCAGCTTCCTGGGCGTGGGCGTGCAGCCGCCGCAGCCTTCGTGGGGGCTTATGATCAAGGAGAATTATAATTTCATCATCACCCATAACCCCCTCCTGGCCCTGGCGCCGGGTTTTGCGATCATGTTGCTGGTGTTGGCTTTCAACCTGTTAGGCAACGGCCTGCGCGATGCGATGGACGTGAAAGGAAAAATTTGAATAGCATTAGAATTATTTCTAATTTTAATTGTTTTAACCACATCTGCTATGCCCTACAAGAAATACCTGGTCATTCTCCTCTGCGTTTTTACCCTGGCCGCCGTTGCCTGTAAAAAGAAGAAAAAAGGCGATGGGGATGGAGACCCCGTACCGCCGCCGCCTAAAGAAGCGGAACTGGTGGTGGAAATGCCTGACATCAAGCTGAACAGGGACGACAATGCCGCACCCGGCGCAACGCTCAATGTAAAAGTCAATATCACCTCCACACCTTTGCCGAAAGACGGGGTGACCATCACCGTTACAGCGCTCGATCCGGCGGACCAGCCTATCCCGCAGAATGCGCCCGTAACCGCCACAGGCAATACGCTCAACCTCACGCTGATCAACCTGCCCAGCCTGAAAGTGGCCAGCATCGTGGTCACCGTTACTTCCAAGAACGATCCCACCAACACCAAGACCTTCCGTTTCGGGGTGTTGAACAAAGCTCCCTGAGAAATGCATTCTTTGATATAAAAAGGGTGATTCAAAGCCGAACACCCTTTTTTTATTTAGGTTTGTGCATTGTTGGAACAGAACAGAATCATGCGAATAGCCGTAAATGCGCTCCCGTTGATGCAGGATAATGCTGCAAACACAGGGAATGTGCCTACTGAACTGATGAGCCGGTTGTGCGGCCTGCACCCGGATGCGGAGTTTATTTTTATTACAGACAGGCCCTGGACGCCCGTGCCCGCGCTTCCCCGCAACTGCGAGGTAGCCGTGCTGAAACCCTTTACCGGCGGCAAGCTCGGACAATATTTCTGGCGTCGCTTCCAGTGGAACAGGTTGCTGAAAAAATATAAGACAGACCGGCTGCTATGTATCAACGATGTGCTGCCTTTCCCGCCGGAAGTGAAGGCCCACCTGCTGCTTACACGAAAAGCGGTTTTGGCGGACAGGCCTTCCACCTCGGAATATATCCGGCAATTCAGGTCCATCGCCGTGTTCTCCGAATTCATGAAAGAACAGGTTGGCGGCCGTTATGGCGGGCTGGAGAATAAATTCGTCCTGCTTACCCCCGGCGTTTCGGAAACATTCATTCCGCTCAACTGGGAAGAGCGCGAACAGGTGAAACAGGAATTCGCGGGCGGCATGGAATATTTTATCGCCGTAGGCGCCATTCACCCGGATAATAACATCATCCCGCTGCTGAAAGCCTTTTCCATGCTCAAGAAGCGGCTGCGCTCGGGCATCAAGCTGGTGCTGGCGGGCGACCTTACGCCGGAGGGGGAAGACATTGCGCAGGCTCTGCAAACGTATAAGTTCAGGGAAGACGTGATCTGGATGCAGCAGGCGGGAGAAGAAGACCTGGCGAGGCTGATCGGCGGGGCTTACGCCCTGGTGCATACCGCCGGCGCCGATGGTCTTGCTGTGCCCGTATTGCAGGCGCAACGCTGCCAGGTGCCCGCCGTGGTGGTATACGCGGGCGCTTCCACCGAAGCGGGGAAAGATGCAGCCCTTAATGCGGTGCCGGGGGATGTGACGGACCTGTCGGAAAAAATGAGCGCCCTTTATAAGGACGAGCTGCTGCGCAGCCGCCTGCTGGACCACATCAGCCGCGTACCCAGCTGGGACGATGCCGCGGGAGAGCTGGGGCAGATCGTCACCGCCTAAGCCTGAAATGCTTATTTTTGCATCTTCTAATCAAAACGACGTATGTTAAAGAAATCTACCATAACGATCCAGGTGGGGCTGGACGAGAATAAAGTGCCCGAGAGCATTGAGTGGACAGCGACCGACAGCACACAGGACAAGATGAACAAAGCCAAAGCCATGATGGTGGCTTTCTGGGACGGGGCAGACAAAACCGCCCTGCGCATAGACCTCTGGACGAAAGAAATGATGGTGGATGAAATGGCCGATTTCTTTTACCAGACCTTCATGACCATGGCAGATACCTACCAGCGCGCAACGCCCTGGACGGACCAGGCGAACGACCTGCGGGCATTTGCCACCGACTTTTACAAGAAATTTGAAGAGAAACTGAAGAACCAGGAACAGAACCAGAACCATTAAGACTTAAATAACAGGAAATATGTCATTGGAACAAAATATCAACGGCGCTATCAAAACCGCCATGCTGGCGAAAGCTGAAGCAGAGCTACGTGCGCTGCGCGCCATCAAGGCGGCGGTGCTGGTAGCAAAAACAGCCGAAGGCGCCCCCAGTGAGCTTTCCGAAGCAGACGAGCTGAAGCTGCTGCAAAAGCTGGCCAAACAGCGGAAGGATTCACTGGACATCTTCCGCCAGCAGAACCGTGAAGATCTTGCCAAAAAAGAAGAAGAAGAACTGGCCGTGATAGAACGTTACCTGCCCAAACAGATGGACGAAGCCGAGCTGCGCACCGCGCTGCAGGGCATCATTGCATCCACCGGCGCCTCTTCACCCGCGGATATGGGCAAGGTGATGGGTGCAGCTACCAAACAGCTGGCCGGTAAAGCGGATGGTAAGATCATCTCCGCCCTCGTGAAGGAATTACTGACCAAATAAAGCGGTAAATGGCCATAGACGTTGTTTTCGCGGTGCTTATGGCATTTGCCGTGTACAGGGGCTTTTCGCGCGGCCTGATCATTGCGGTGTTTTCCCTGGTAGCCAGCATTGTAGGCCTGGCGGCGGCCCTGAAGCTGTCTGCCGTACTGGCCGCCTACCTGGAACAGAACGGGATGCAGGGCCGCTGGTGGCCGGTGCTCTGTTTTATGGCCATCTTCCTTGGCGTGGTGATATTGGTGAGGCTGGGAGCGGCGGCGCTGGAAAAGGTGGTGCAGTGGTCCATGCTGGGCTGGCTGAACCGCCTGGGAGGCATCCTGTTGTATGTAATTGTTTTTACGGTAGTGTACAGCGTCATGCTCTGGCTGGCCAACCAGGTGTACTGGCTGAGCCCCGAGACCAAGCTACGGTCTGCCGTGTATCCTTATATCGAACCTGTGGGCCCCTGGGTAATTGAAAGGATCGGCAGCGTTATTCCCGTTTTCCGGGACATGTTCGCCCAGCTGGAAGAATTTTTTGAGCACGCTGCCAGGGAAATTCCTGTAAAATAGCCTCGTTTTTAGGGAGTATTTGAATTAAGAAAAAGAATTATTTTAGCGCAAAATTGACTTCAAGCATAGGTAATGAATTACGAAATCAAAACACAGGGCAAATTTAAGTACATCGAAGAAGGAGAAGGAGAACCAGTGATCCTGCTGCACGGCTTATTCGGCGCCCTGAGTAATTTCAGCGGGCTGCTCGAATATTTCAGGCAGTACAACAAAGTGGTGATCCCGATGCTTCCCCTGTTTGATCTGAATATCCTGGAAACCTCCGTAGGCGGCCTGGCCAAATACGTGCACAAATTCATTGAGACCCGCGGTTACAACGACTTTCACCTAATGGGCAACTCCCTTGGAGGCCATGTTGCGCTCGTGTACATCCTGAAACATCCCGAGAATGTAAAGTCACTCATCCTGACCGGCAGCTCCGGCCTGTTTGAGAACGGCATGGGCGAAACCTATCCCAAACGCGGTGATTATGATTACATCCGTAAAAAGACCGAGCTTACCTTCTACGACCCGGCCATGGCCACCAAAGACCTGGTAGACGAGGTGTTCGAGATCACCAGCAACCGGCTGAAAGTGATCAAGATCATCACCCTCGCCAAGTCCGCCATCCGCCACAACCTGGGAGACGAGCTGAAAACCATTCAAACGCCCACCCTGCTCATCTGGGGCAATAACGATACCGTAACCCCGCCTATGGTTGGTGAAGAGTTTCACCGTCTTATCCCTAACTCCGAACTTCACTTCATCGACAAATGCGGCCATGCGCCCATGATGGAAGTGCCCGACGAGTTCAATGTGATCATGCACGACTTCCTGAAAAGGCTCAACAGCAAGGCTGTGGGAGCCAATGCGGGCTAACCGCTCATCCCGGCTGCTGCGCCATTGCTCCGTGTTTATGTAATTTTTAATACTCCCTGTTGGCGGTATTGGAATATTCTTTGCTATTATTGTAACTGAAACACGAACGAATATGTTGGCACAGGAACTCATCTCTACCGTTGTGCCGGTACTCCACTCCATGGATACCGGTGCAAAAGCATTACGCCTTATGAACGAATTTCATTTGACGCAGCTGCCGCTGGTGGTGGATAACAAGTACCTGAGCCTGGTGGAGGAAGACCAGATACTGGATTGGGAAGACCCCGACCTGCTGCTGGAAACCGCCACCATCAGCACACTGAAGCCCGCCGTGCTGGAAGGCGCGCACTTTTACGAAGCGCTCAAGCTCTTCTACGACCTCAAGCTCTCCGTGCTGCCCGTGATCACCCGGGAAGGCGAATACCTGGGCCTCATCACCAAAGACAACCTGCTGGCCATCCTCGCGCAATACAACGGCGTAAAGGAACCCGGGGGCCTGCTGGTGCTGGAAGTGGAACCGAGAGACTACAGCCTCAGCGAAATAGCCCGCATCGCGGAAAGCAATGAAGTAACCCTCCTCAGCGTTAATACCATCAATAATCCGGGCACCGCCAAGCTGGAAGTGCTGCTGAAAACCAACCGGCAGGACATGCAGGGGCTGGTGGCCACGTTCGAGAGATTCAATTACACCATCAAATACATGTTCAGTGAAGAGCTGGAAGAAGACCTGCTCAAAAAGAACTACGACCTGCTCATGAATTACATCAGCATGTAATTTCCAAAATGTCTTATTTGCGCACTGTTTATTATATCACCGGCTTATGGCTGTGCCTGCTTTCCGTGCAGGCTGCAAGCGGGCAGGCTCCCCTGCGCGATACGGTGCCCGAGCCGCTGAAAGAAGCCGTGCAGAAGCTGATAAAAGACAGCGTGCCCCAGCCCGTTCAGCCGCTGGCGATCGGCGCCGTGCAGGACACTTCATACATCGTTGTGCGCAACATCCTCGTATCCGGCAACAAACGCACCCGCACCTCTGTGGTGCTGCGCGAGCTGGGCGTTAAGCCGGGAGACACCATTCGCCTGCGCAGCCTCGCCCAGACCCTGGAAACCAGCCGGAAACAGTTGCTGAACACCTCCCTTTTCCTCAATGTAGTAGCCAATGTGAAATCCTGGAACGGCAACGAGGCAGACCTCTCGTTTGAAGTCTGGGAGCGCTGGTACCTGATCGCCTTCCCTATCTTTAAACTTGCGGACCGGAACTTTAACCAGTGGTGGGTGGAGAAAAATCACAGCCTGGACCGGGTGAACATCGGCCTGAAAGTGTTCCAGGACAACCTGACCGGCCGTAACGACGATGTATACGGCGATGTGACCGTGGGATATACCCAGAAGTTCCTCGTAGGCTACAACCTTCCCTACATCGACAAAAAATTGCAGCACGGGGTGGGTTTCGTGGTGTCCTACAGCCGCAACCGCGAGATCAACTACGTTTCCGACTACAATAAGCAGCAGTTTTACCGGGAAGACGACTTCCTGCGCCGCCAGTTTTCCGCCAGCGCCACCTACACCTACCGCAAGGCCATTTCCACCAAACACCAGCTGTACCTCGGCTATTACAACGAATCCGTGAATGATACCGTGGCCCGCCTCAACCCCGATTACCTGGGCGGCGGCCGCACAGACATCAAATACCTCGAATTTGGCTACCGCCTGCAATTTATCCAGGCAGACAGCTGGCAGTACCCGCTGGTAGGCCGGTCGTTCCTCGGCGAGCTTTCGAAAGTAGGCCTGGCGGGCCTCAGCGACCTCGATTATGTACGGCTGCGCCTGAAAGCCGCCCGCTACTGGCAGGTGGCCCGCAAAACCTGGGGCGCCGTGAGCGTACTGGGTCAGGCCAAACTGCCTGATAAACAACCTTATATCGGTGTTCGGGCCATGGGGTATGGCGATGATTACCTCCGTGGGCTGGAATATTACGTGGTGGACGGAACCGCTTTTTTTATCGTGAAAAGCACCCTGCGCCGGGAATTACTTAGCTTTAAAGTACACCTGCCCATCGTGCCCAAAAAGTTCAGCAACCTGCCTATCCGCGTGCTGGCCAAAGCGTATGGGGACATGGGTTACGGCTACAGCCGGCAAAGCCTGCACGGCAGCCTCAACAACCGCATGCTGTACACCGCCGGGCTGGGGCTGGATGTGGTCTCTTTTTACGATACCTGCATCCGTTTCGAGTACAGCATCAACCAAATGGGAGAAAAAGGACTATTTTTACACGCTAAACTGGATATGTAAATGCATGTAGCCCTTTACAGCCGCGGCTTTGTTCAAGAAGACCTGGAAGATATACAACTGTTGCTGGACGAGCTGGCCCGCCAGGAGATCACCCCGGTGGTGTACGAGCCTTTTTTCAAGGAAATAAGGCAGCATATCCGCTTTCCCGCTGAAACCGATACCTTTTCCAAAGCAGAAGACCTCGATGGCCGTATTGAATTCCTGGTGAGCCTGGGGGGCGACGGCACCCTGCTGGATACCGTGAGTTACATCCGCGACAAGAACATCCCCGTAATGGGCGTGAACTTCGGCCGCCTCGGCTTTCTTGCCAGCATCGGGCGCGACGAGATACATGAAGTGGTGAACTCCCTCGTGAGCCGCAATTACGTGGTGGACAAACGTACCCTCCTCCACCTGGACGCCAGCTCGCCGCTCTTTGGCGACGTGCCTTATGCCCTGAACGAATTCACCATTCACAAAAAAGACACCTCCGCCATGGTAAAGATCCATACCTACCTGAACGGGGAGTTTCTGAATACTTACTGGGCCGACGGCCTGATCGTGGCCACGCCCACCGGTTCCACCGGGTATTCCCTGAGCTGCGGCGGCCCCATCGTGTTCCCCGAGGCCGCAAACTTCGTGATCACCCCCGTAGCCCCGCATAACCTGAACGTACGCCCCATCGTGGTGCCGGACGATAACGTGATCTCCTTCGAAGTGGAAGGCCGCAGCGACCAGTTCATCTGTACGCTGGACAGCCGGATGGAAGTAATAGACAACCGTGTGCAGCTGGCCGTTAAAAAAGAGGATTTCACCATCAACCTGCTCCGCCTGAACGAAAGTAATTTCCTGCATACCCTGAGAAACAAACTATTATGGGGGATAGACACCCGGAACAACCGCGGGAAATAAGCTGCTATTACCTCTTTTTTTCATACGAAAATGCTTTAAATTACGTTCTTACTGATATTTATGCTGCTTACGCGTATTCAATCTAGGATCCTGGGAGTTGCCGGCATTTTGCTGGCCAGTTCCCTGCTGAACAGGGCCGTGGCCCAGCAGGAGCTGAGTTATGTGGGCGAACTGGGGTTCACCGCAGGAGGCGCCCATTATTTCGGGGACCTCAACACCCATGGCGGCCTGAAGGCCGTAAAACCTACCGTGGGCATCTATTATCGCAAATATTTCAACGATTACATAGGCGCGAGGGCCCAGTTCAGGTACATGAAGCTGGGCTATACGGACGTATACAGCTCCAACAGCTTCCAGCAGCGGCGCAACCTGAGCTTTAATACGGACCTGTTCGAGCTGGCGCTGCAGGGGGATTTTAACTTCTTCCGTTTTGAGCCGGGCAGCGAAGATTACCGGTTCAGTCCCTATCTCACGCTGGGCGCGTCCATCTTCCATTTCAACCCATATGCCTTCCTGGACGGCAATAAATATTTCCTGCAACCCATGCATACCGAGGGGCAGGGCACTTCCCTTTACCCGGAGCGCAAGCCTTATAGCCTGTACTCTTATTCTTTTTTGATAGGCGGGGGCCTGAAATACAGCCTGACCAGCCGCCTGAACCTGGGCCTGGAGGTACTGTTCCGCTTTGCCCAGACCGATTACCTGGACGATGTGAGCACCACTTACGCCGGCCTGTCCGCATTCCCGACCAAAGCAGACGGTTCAGCCACGGTAGCCGCCGTGCTGCAGGACCGTTCCTATGCCACCGGCGCCGTGCCGATCGGCGAGGCCGGGAGGCAGCGGGGCAACAGCCGGGATAAAGACCAGTTCGCCACTGTGGAGCTGACGCTGGGTATCCTCTTCACCTCCTACCGCTGTAAATTCTGAGCCGCCAAAATGCGCTCCCAGCAGCCTTTCCCGTTAAAACTACGTTAAAACAGCCCCGCATCCTTTGCCGGAAAGGCCATAAAGTTATTTTTGTATCTTTGCACACTTTTAGTAAAACTGTTTTAACACGCCTGAAATAGTCATGAGTTTGAAGGATCAACTAGACCTGCAACGACTGCCTCGCCACATTGCCATCATTATGGATGGGAATGGCCGTTGGGCCAAGGAACGGGGGCAGGACCGGCTTTACGGGCATCATCAGGGAGTGGAAAGTGTGCGCGATATAGTGGAGGGCTGTGCCGAACTGGGCATCGAATACCTGACCTTATACGCCTTTTCTACCGAGAACTGGGATCGGCCGGTATATGAAGTGAACGGCATTATGGAACTGCTGGTGACCACTATCCGGAACGAAGTGGGCACCCTTAATAAAAATAATATCCGGCTGCATGTCATAGGCGATATGACCATGCTGCCTCCTCATTGTTTCAGGGAACTGGAGGAAGCAAAGGAGATGACGGCCGCCAATAAAGGCCTGAACCTGGTAATGGCGCTGAGTTACAGCGCCCGCTGGGAGATATTGCAAGCCGTGCGCAGCATCGCGAAAGATGCGCTGGCGGGCAAACTGAACCCTGATGAAGTGACGCCCGAGATCTGGGAAAAATACCTATGCACCGCCAAACTGCCGGACCCCGAACTGATGATCCGGACCAGCGGCGAACACCGTATAAGCAATTTCTTATTGTACCAACTGGCCTACGCGGAGCTGTATTTCACCAATACCCGCTGGCCCGATTTCCGCAAAGAGAATCTATACGAAGCCATCTTAAATTATCAAACCAGAGAACGTCGATTCGGCAAAACAAGCGAACAAATACAGCAGAATGAAGAAATTGTTTCCTAAAAGCCTACTGGCCGTAGTTTTATGTTGCAGCGCGGGTATATCTGTGCGCGCCCAGCAAAGGGATACCTTGCCCCCTCCGCCTCCCGGAAGGCCGGCAACGGACATCTCTCCCTTTACCCTGAGCAGCCCGCAGCAATTCGAAATTGCAGAAATTACCGTAACAGGCACTGAATTCCTTGATAAATCATTACTGCTGTCTCTTTCCGGCCTGGCCGTTGGCGATAAGGTAGTGCTCCCCGGAGACCACTTCGCCAAAGCTATCCAGAACCTCTGGGGCCAACGCCTGTTCTCAAACATCGCTATCTACATCACTAAAATAGAAGGCAACAAGATCTGGCTGGAGATCGAACTGGTGGAAAAACCACGCATGTCCAGCTTCACCTTTAAAGGTGTGAAAAAAACGGAATCGGAAGACTTCGTGACCAAGGCCGGCCTCCGCAAAGGAAGCGTGGTTACGGACGCGCTTGAACAAAATACCCTCTCCGTGGTGAAAAGGCACTTCGCCGAAAAAGGTTACCGCAACGTAACCGTTCGCATGGAAATAAAAAAGGATCCGCCGCCGGCCATCAACTCCGCCAGCGTTATCTTCTGGGTAGACAAGGGGCATAAAGTGAAAGTGAACGACATCCACATGGTAGGCAATTACTGGGTGCCGGACAATGTGCTGAAGAAAAAGATGAAGGACCCCAAGGAAACGCCGCGCATGACGCTGTATCCTGAAATGGCGGACGCCTGGGTGGACAGCATGGCCACTACAGACGATTACTGGCAATCCATGGGTTATCTTTCCGCCACCCGTACCCTGCAAAAACTCAATCCTTATTTCCGCCCGAACTTCTTCGCCAACTCCAAGTTCAACGAAGTGAAATACGACGAAGGCAAGGAAAAGCTCATCGCATACTACAACTCCAGGGGCTTCCGCGATATGCAGATCGTGGCCGATACCCTGTATCCCTCCGCCAAAGGCAACCTCAACATCGAAGTGAAGGTGGACGAAGGCCGGAAATATTATTTTGGTAACATCATCTGGAGGGGCAACACCATTTACAACGATACCGTTCTTTCCCGCGGCCTCGGCATCAAGAAAGGCGACGTATATAACCTGGAACTGCTGAACAAACGCCTCGGCAACCCTCCCGGCCCTGAAGGCGGCGACATCGGTTCGCTTTACATGGACGACGGTTATCTCTTCTTCCAGGTAGAACCCGTTGAGATCGGCATCCGCGGCGATACCATCGATTACGAGATCCGCATCCAGGAAGGCCCGCAGGCAACGATCAAGGATATACGCATTGCAGGTAATGAAAAAACGAATGAACACGTGGTACGCCGCGAACTGAGAACCCTGCCCGGCGAATGGTTCAGCCGCCAGAACCTGATAAGGTCACAACGTGAAATATCGCAGCTCGGCTTCTTCAATCCTGAAACCATCGGCATCAACCCGGTGCCCAACATGCAGGAAGGAACCGTGGACATCGACTATAAAGTGGAAGAAAGAGCGAACGACCAGCTGGAGCTGTCAGCAGGCTGGGGCGGCTACATCGGCCTTACCGGTACCCTCGGCGTAACGTTCAACAACTTCTCCCTGCGCAACATCTTCCGCAAGGAAACCTGGGACCCGCTGCCTTCCGGCGACGGCCAGAAGCTCAGCGTAAGGATCTCTTCCAACGGTAAAGCTTACCGCTCCTACAACTTCTCTTTCACCGAACCCTGGCTCGGCGGTAAGAAAAGGAACCCGTTCTCCGTAAGCTTCTACAGCACTTACCAGAACCCGAACGCATTCGCAGAATATTATAACCAGCCGGTTCCCAATCCCGGCGCATATTTCAGGGTATTGGGCGGTTCCGTTTCCCTCGGTAAACAGCTGAGGTGGCCGGACGACTTCTTCTCCCTGATGTACACCGTCAACTATCAGCGTTATAAGCTGAAGGACTTTAACTACTTCGGACTGGAAGGATTCGACAACGGCGTGGCCAACAACCTTAGCTTAAGGCTGACGCTTGCGCGCTCCTCCGTGGACCAGCAGATCTTCCCCCGCAGCGGTTCCAGCTTCATGCTGTACGGCCAGTTCACACCGCCGTATTCAGTGCTGAACCCCGACAAGGATTACAAAAGCGAAAGCATCCAGGAACAGTTCAAATTCATTGAATACCAGAAATACCGCCTGAATGCGGAATGGTACGTGCCGCTGAGCCGTCCCGTAGGCAGCGACCACAAATCACTGGTGCTGAAAGTAGCCGCCAAATTCGGTTACCTCGGCCGCTACAACAACCGCACTACGCTTTCGCCTTTCGGCCGGTTCGAGCTGGGTGGCGACGGTTTGAGCAACTTCGCGGTATACGACAGGGACATCATTTCACAGCGCGGTTACCCGGTGTATTACACCTCCAACCCGAAGCTGAATCCTGAAAGCAGTGGTCCTCCCGCAGGATATGCCGGCTTCACCATGTTCAATAAATACGTGGTGGAACTGCGTTATCCTTTCAGCCTCAACCCGAGCTCGACAATTTTCGGCCTGATATTCCTGGAAGCGGCGAACGGTTACAGGGACTTCAAAGAATACGATCCTTTCAGGCTGAGACGCTCTGTGGGCGTGGGCGCCAGGTTCTACCTGCCAATGTTCGGCCTGCTTGGTTTCGACTATGGCATAGGATTGGATAGGATCAGACCCGGGGGAGGTATGAAAGACGCAGCGAAATTTACATTCATGCTTGGGTTTGAACCGGAATAAAATATTTATTATATATTGCGAGGCCTGATCGCATTGCGAACCTTATTCCAGATGGAATGCGGAATTCCATCTACCGATTAAAATATTTACCAGATGAAAAAAATATTTATTACCGCGGCTTTAGTGTTGGGCACTGTATTTGGAGCCCTGGCCCAGCGTTACTGCGTGATCGATACGAAATACATCCTGGAGAGCATTCCGGATTACAAGGATGCTCAGAAGAAACTGGATGCCGTAGCAGAACAGTGGCAGAAGGAAATAGACGTGAAGTTCCAGGAAGTGGACAAGATGTATAAATCATACCAGGCAGAGCAGGTAATGCTTACAGACGACCTTAAGCGCAAACGTGAAGACGAGATCATAGCCCGGGAAAAAGAAGCGAAAGACCTGCAGAAGAAACGGTTCGGCTACGAAGGCGACCTTTTCAAGAAAAGGGAAGAACTGGTGAAACCCATACAGGACAAGATCTACAACGCCGTACAAAAGCTGGCAGCCAGCAGGATGTACGACTTTGTGCTCGATAAGTCCGGCGGCATCACCGTTATCTTCTCCGATCCGAAGCTGGATAAAAGCGAGGAAATACTGGCTTCCCTGGGGGTGAAAAAATAGCCCTTATACTTTGACCTATAACTATTTTAAAATTTCTTTTAAACTCAGAACAACATCATCATGAAGAAGTACGTAATTATTGCAATTGTAGCGTTTTCCGGATTCTGCAGTGTGAAGGCCAGCGCACAAGCCAAGATCGCGCATATCAACGCCCAGGCATTGATCGAGGCCATGCCGGAAACTAAAAAAGCACAGGGAGAGATCGAAACCTTCGCGGCCGGCCTGGAAAAGGAAAGTGGCGCCCTGGTTGCTGAATATAACAAGAAGATGCAGGATTTCGACAAATCCTCCGCTACCGACAGCCCGACCATGAAAGAAGTGAAAGTAAAGGAGATCCAGGAAGCACAACAGCGCATCCAGTCCTTCGAAACCGCTGCCCGTGAAAAGATCGGCCAGAAGCAGAACGAACTGCTGAAACCCGTGTACGACAAGGCCCGTAAAGCCATCGAAGACGTAGCCAAAGAAAAAGGATATGCTTACGTGATCGACAGCTCCAGCGGCTCTTTACTGGTTTCCCCTGCCGGCGACGACCTCCTGGCGGCTGTTAAAACCAAGCTGGGCGTGCCTGCAACAGCAGCTCCCGCAGCGGCTAAATAAGGTCTAACTAATTGAAATATAATGCCCCGGGGATGTTCCCGGGGTTTTTTTATGGGGATCACGACTTTTTTTGACGCATCTCTTTTCATTTTTAATTATTTACGCTACCTTTGCCTTCCGTTTGAAACGGGGCTGATCGCAGTCTGCCCTCCCAAAACGGGGGTGGTATTCAGTTTAAGTGCAAATAACAAATTAAAAGATGGTGCTGAGCTTGCGAGGTTCCATTTGACAAAGGCAAACAAATAATATTACAAATGAAACGTACTTTTCAACCGCACAACAGACGCAGAAAGAGCGTACACGGTTTCAGAAAGAGAATGGAAACTGCCAACGGACGTAAAGTATTGGCATCCCGCAGGGCTAAGGGCAGGAAAAAACTGACCGTATCTGACGAGAGCAAGCTGAAATAATCCGCTATAAACTCATATTGCCATAAAAACTTATTCTTTTAACAAGGAAGAGAAGTTAAAGAGCAGGAAAATGATTGAAACGCTTTTTCGGGACGGAAAAGCGTTTTCTGTTTTCCCCTACCGCGTGATCTATATGCACGCCAGCCTGCACACGGACAAATACCCTGTTCAGGCCGGTTTCAGCGTATCGTCCCGCAAATTCCCCCATGCGGTGGACCGTAACCGCATCAAAAGGCTGGGCCGCGAGGCTTACCGTACCCAAAAACAACCCCTCTACGACGCCCTCCGCGAAAGCGGTATCCAGCTGGCCGTCTTTTTCATTTATACTGACAAAAAAATAGCTGATTTCGACACCCTTAGCCGCAAATTTTCGGTAATTTTAGAAAAACTGACCAGGGAAGCCGTCAGGAAAGACTAAAGCAGGAAAGACCAAAGATTATGCAGCGATTGATGCAATTACTCAGTATCCCGTTCATCATACTCATCAAGTTCTATCAATGGTGCATTAGCCCATGGCTGGGATCGCGGTGCCGGTATACGCCCACCTGTTCCCAATACGGCCTGGAAGCTTTTAAAAAACACGGCCCCTTCAAAGGCGGCTGGCTCACCATCAGGCGCATCCTGAGCTGCCACCCATGGGGCGGCCACGGCTACGACCCGGTTCCCTGAATACATCCCTCACATTTTAATCTTGCCACATGCGGATTTCCAAAAAGATCGTACTGTTTTCACTGCTGGGCCTCTGCCTCATGCTCGCAGCGTTCCGCAACAACGACAAATATTTCCTGATCGCCAAGAACCTGGACATATTTGCCGCGTTCTACCGCGAGCTGAACACCTATTACGTGGAAGAGCTGCCGCCTGAAAAGCTTATGCAGAGAGGCATAGAAGCCATGCTCGAAGAAACCGATCCCTACACGGATTTTGTGCCCGAAGAAGAGCTGGACGAGCTTCGCTTTATGGCTACCGGCCGATATGGCGGCGTAGGCACCTCCATTTATACAGAAGGGGAATGGACCTCCATCACAGACGTTTACGAAGGCAGCCCCATGGCCAAAGCCGGCGTAAAGGCGGGAGACATCATCGTGTCGCTGGACGGCAAGAGCGCGAAGAACATGGAACAGGACGAAGTGAGCCGCTACCTGAAAGGCGCGCCGGGCACCACGCTTACCATCGTATTGCGCCATCCCATCACGAGCGCCGAAAAAACCTACAAGATCGTTCGCGAAGATATCAATGTGAAACCCGTGAGCTTCGCCGGTATCGTGAAGAAAGACGTGGGTTTCATCAAAATGACCCAGTTCACCGAAAACAGCGCCGAACAGGTGCAGGAAGCCTTCGCCAGGCTCAAACAATCCAATCCCCAGCTGAAAGGCCTGGTGCTGGACCTTCGCGGTAATCCCGGCGGCCTGCTGGAAGAAGCCGTGGCCCTCTCCAACATTTTCATTGAAAAAAATAAACTGATCGTAAGCACCCGCGGCAAAGTGAAAAGCTGGGACCGGGAATACCGCACCGGCCAGGGCGCCGTGGATATGAACATCCCGCTGGTAGTGCTCACCAGCCGTTCCTCCGCCTCCGCCGCTGAAATTGTGGCCGGCGCCGTGCAGGACCTGGACCGCGGCCTCGTGGTAGGCCAGCGTTCGTATGGTAAAGGCCTGGTGCAAACCACCCGCCCGCTGCCCTACAACGCCAAGCTGAAAGTGACCACCGCGCGCTATTACACGCCCAGCGGCCGTTGTATCCAGGCCATTGATTATTCTCACCGGAACGAGGAAGGCGAAGCCGATTATGTGCCCGATTCCCTGCGCCGCTCCTTCGTGACCGCGGGCGGCCGACCGGTGAAAGACGGCGGCGGCATTGAGCCGGACGCCAAGGTGGACAACATGATCCTCAGCCAGGTGGCCATTACCCTGCTGCGCAAACAGTACATTTTCGATTACGCCACCCAATACTATTATGCACACCCCGAAGCAAAAGAACCTTCACAGTTCACCCTGTCCGACGAGGATTTCGAAGACTTCGTGAAGTTCCTGGACGGGAAGGATTACAGCTACAAGACCCGTAGCGAAGAAGCGTTGGAAGCCTTCCGCAGCACCGCCAGCCGCGAAAAATACTACGATGGCCTGGCCAAAGAATTTGAAGCGCTGCAGCAGAAAATGAGGCACGATAAAAAGCAGGACCTGTTGAAGAACCAGACCGAGATCAGGCACCTGCTGGAAGAAGAGATCATGAACCGTTATTATCCCCAGCTGGGCCGCATCGAAAAAAGCCTGGCCTGGGACAAGGATGTGGAAGAAGCAGTGGCTTTGCTCGGCGACCCCGCCAGGTACCAGCAATTGCTGGGTAAGAACAACTGATCCTGACCTTCGCGATATTGGTTGCGATTTGCTTTTAAATTGAAATAACAATTTAACTATGCGATAAACATTGCATGGGTAAATTGTTTTTCGTTTTTTTACGGTTCTACTCAACTTCATCGTATGAAAGCAATCCTTTATGCTACCGCCCTCTCCCTGACGGCGCTGGCCGCATGTTCGGGCCCGAAAGCCGTTACAGGCGCGCAACAGGCAGATATCAACGTGCTGTGTTATAACATCCATCACGCCAACCCGCCTTCCACCAAAGACAAAATAGACATACCCGCCATCGCCAAAGTGATAGCGGACAGCAAACCTGATATTGTTGCTTTGCAGGAAGTGGACGTGCATACGGACCGGTCCGGGAAAACGCTTCACCAGGCCGAAGAGCTGGCCAGGCTGAGCGGCATGAAATCATTTTTCGCGAAGGGGATCGATTATGGCGGCGGCGAATATGGCGTGGCCATCCTGAGCCGTTACCCTATCCTGGAAACGAACCGTTACCCGCTTACGACCGTTGCCGGCACCAACGGAGAGCCCCGCGTGCTGGCTACCGCGCTGCTGCAGCTGCCAGGCAACCGCAAAGTGCTCATGGCCTGCACCCATCTTGACGCGCAGCGTGGCGATACCAACCGCCAGGTGCAGATCAGGGAAGTAATGGATATCCTGAGCAAACAGCCATACCCGGTGATTGTTGCAGGCGACCTGAATGCGCCGGAAAACAGCAGTGTAATAAACACACTTGATCAGCATTTCTCCCGCAGCTGTACGGACTGCGGGTTTACCATTCCCGTCGAAAACCCGCGCCGCTGCATAGATTTCGTGGCCTTTACCCCGGGTAAGTTCGAAACGGTGAGCCATACCGTGATCCAGGAAAAATACGCGTCGGACCATTTGCCGGTAAATGCGGTATTGCGCCTCAAATAAGCGTGGCGATTGGATTTGCTGAAATTAATCGTTAAATTAAAGTTTCAAGGTAACCCATGTTCATCATCATTATAAAAAAGCTAACAGCACATGAGTAATCAATCCAATGGCAACTCCCGCCGCGGTTTTATCACCAAATTCGCAAAAGGGGTTGTAGGCGCGTCCCTGTTGCCGAACATTATTACGGCAGCAGACAGGAAACGCAGCCTGGAACAGCTTTCCAGGCAGAAAGATCATTACAGCGCAAACGATAACATACAGATCGCGCTGATAGGCGCCGGCGGTATGGGCAACGCCGATGCGGATACAGCCATCACCGTGCCCGGCGTGAAGCTGATCGCCGCCTGCGACCTGTACGATGGCCGCCTTGCGGATGCGAAAAAGAAATACGGCAGCGACATCTTCACCACACGCGACTACAAGGAAATACTCGCCCGTAAAGACATAGACGCGGTGATCATCGCCACGCCCGACAGCTGGCACAAAGATATTTCCGTGGCGGCGATGAACGCTGGCAAAAGCGTGTATTGCGAAAAACCGATGGTGCACGACGTTACCGAAGGCCACGCTGTAGTGGAAGCACAGAACAAGAACAAAGTTATATATGAAGTAGGCAGCCAGGGAGTAAGCTCCCTCGGTAACGAAAAGGCACGCCAGCTGCTGAAAGACGGAGCCATTGGCCAGCTGAACTATGCGGAAGGTTTCTGGGCGCGCATGTCTCCCTTCGGCGCATGGCAATATCCCATTCCCGCCGATGCATCGCCTTCAACTGTAGGCTGGGACGCATTCCTGGCCAACAATACCAAACGTGCCTGGGACCCGCTGCGTTTCTTCCGCTGGAGGAATTACAAAGATTACGGTACCGGCGTTTCCGGCGACCTCTTCGTTCACCTCTTTTCCAGCCTTCACCTGGTGACCGGTTCCATCGGTCCTGAAAAGATCATGGCCACCGGCGGCCTGCGTTACTGGAAAGACGGCCGTGAAGTGCCCGATGTAATGCTCGGTATGTTCGATTACCCGCAGACCGACATTCACCCCGCGTTCAACCTTTCCCTGCGTGTGAACTTCGTGGACGGTACCGGCGGTACCAACTACCTGCGTATGGTGGGCAGCGAAGGCTCCATGACCGTGGAGTGGGACAAAGTGACCCTCTATCGCAACAAGGCTTACGCGGCTACAGACGATCCGCTGCTGCAAACCAAAAAAGCGCAGGATTCCGGCAAACAATACGTGTACGAAAGAGCGGACATGCTGCCGCCCGATAAGCTGGAATACGTGGCTGACAAGGGTTACAAAGGCGCGCACTTCGATCACTTCTACAACCTGTTCAACGCCATGCGCACGAAAGGCAAAGTGAGTGAAGACGCACTGTTCGGCTTCCGCGCGGCTGCGCCTGCATTGCTTTGCAACGACAGCTATTTCCAGAACAAGATCATGTACTGGGATCCGAAGAGCCTGAAAACCGTAAATAAGTAATTAAAAAAATCGCACGAATGAAAAAGCTAATATTACCTGCATTTGCAGTGGCTTCCCTCGCGCTCGCTTCCTGTGGCGGCGGGGCTCCCAAAGAGGAGAAAAAAGATTCGGTGGCCATCGGCAGCGAGAACAAAACGGCTACCGAACCGCAGGCCAATGTGCTGACCGCCGAAGAACAGGCAGCCGGCTGGAAACTCCTGTTCAATGGGTCGAACCTTGACGGGTGGCGGATCTACAAGAACAAGCCTTCCGATTTCTGGGGCGTGGTAGATGGTACACTGCACTGCACCGGCAGCCCCACCGATAAAAGTGATATGCGCGGCGACCTGATCACGAACGACCAGTACGAGAACTTTGAGCTGGAAACCGACTGGAAACTATCGCCGCAGGGCAATAGCGGCATCCTTTACCTGGTTACCGAGGAGTTTGATGCGCCTTATAAGAGCGGCCCCGAATACCAGCTTATAGACGATGAGAACTTCCCGGAAAAGCTGGAAGACTGGCAGAAATCAGGCGCCAACTACGCCATGAACCCGCCTTCGAAGCTGGCAGCAAAGCCTGTCGGTGAGTGGAACCACACCCGTATCGTGGTGAACAAGGGCCACGTTGAGCATTGGCTGAACGGCGAGAAAGTGGTGGATACACAAATGTGGACGCCCGAGTGGGAAAAGGCCAAAGCAACCGGCAAATGGAAGGATTACAAAGGCTACGGCACCGCGAAGAAAGGCCACATCTGCGTGCAGGATCATGGCGCCGAGATATGGTTTAAGAATATGAAGATCAAATCCCTGTAAGGGAAAGATACGGTCATAAAAAAGGGCGTGCAGTGATCCTGCACGCCCTTTTTATTTTTTGCCTGAAAGGCTGTTAGAACCTTTTGCTAACGGCGTCCCAGTTTACCACGTTCCAGAAAGCGGCGAGGTATTCAGCGCGGCGGTTTTGATACTTGAGGTAATAGGCGTGTTCCCACACGTCCACGCCCAGGATGGGAGTGCCTTTCACTTCAGCAACGTCCATCAGGGGATTGTCCTGGTTGGGGGTTGAAGTGATCTCCAGCTTGCCGTCTTTCACGATCAGCCAGGCCCAGCCTGAACCGAAACGGGAAACGCCGGCAGCGTTGAATTTTTCTTTGAATGCATCAAAAGAACCGAAAGCGCTGTTGATGGCATCCGCCAGTTTACCGGAGGGAGCACCGCCGGCATTGGGGCCCAGGCTGGTCCAGAAGAAGGAGTGGTTCCAGTGGCCGCCGCCGTTGTTGCGTACCGCGGGGCTGATAGTGCCGGCTTTTGCAACCAGCTCTTCCAGGGATTTATTCTCATTCTCTGTGCCGGCGATAGCCTTGTTCAGATTGTCTACATAAGCCTGGTGGTGCTTGCCGTGGTGAATTTCCATTGTCAGCTTGTCGAAGTGCGGTTCAAGCGCATCGGAAGCATACGGCAATGCAGGAAGTGTGAAAGCCATAATCCAATTTTTATTGGGTTTAAGAATTGTATTTCAGTTAGAGCACCAAATTTACTGCCTAATGCGGGAATTGTCAAACCCTTTCTCTTGCAGTTTCGCGAACCCTTTGCCCATCGCGTTGTTATTAGGGGGAAACCAGTGTTAACGGCGTTTGGATATATGGCTTTTTCTTTTATATTTACATAAAGGTGTTATAACCTTTGTTTCGCGATTATTTATATTCGTATAGTATTCATCGTTAGTTTTCACTATTGTTTGTTTAAAACATTAATATGCAGGACATGGGCACAGAAAACCGCGATTCTCATGATGCGCTGATATCGGAGAATGCGCAATTGAGGAGCCGGCTGGAACATTTGGAGGCCATTATAGACAAGGTTCCCGCAATGTTATATACGTCCAACAATTCCAAAAAAGCGATCAACTGGTGCAACAGGCTTTTGACAGAAACGCTGGGATATTCCCGGGAAGAGATCTTAACCCTTGGTGTTGAATTTTTCAGGCAGGTAACCCACCCCGAAGACCTGAACATCCTCACCGTCTCACAACAGTCTTTCCGCGATAAAAAAGGTATGTTCGGCGGCGTTATGCGCGTGCGCCGGAAGGGCAGCCATGAATGGTTCTGGGTGGTGGGCCTGGGCGTACCGTTTTCATTCGACCAGCAGGGGAATGTGGTGGATGTGATATGCGCGTTCATGGACTTTTCCAACGCCATAGACACGGGCAACCAGATCAGCGAAGCCCTGCGGGTAGTGCTGCGCAGGCGGAATGAAGACGTGCTCAATAAACTCACCGCGCGTGAGAAAGACATATTCACACTGGCCGCAAGAGGCCATAACAATAAAGAGATCGCAGAGAAACTCAACCTCAGCAGGTATACCATTGAAACCCACCGGAAGAACATCAGGCTTAAGCTCAAAGTAAGAAACACCCCCGAACTGGTAGCCCTTGCCAAACAGATTGGTTTACAATAACCAGCATTTATAAGGATTTTTTCGCATGTTGATTATCAGGATACATAAGGCCGATTTATAATTTGTAAAAGCGCTACAACGCTTGTGTGATCTGCAATTCCGGGGAGAAAAATACCCAAGCTTGGGTATTTTCCGGCGTTCCAAACTCCACTAATTTAGTAGCCTGAATTAAGAACGGAGTTCATTTCGATAGTTTTTAGAGGTAATACTTATCACTATGATAACCGAAGACAAGGCGTATGATATCCTGGCGTTGGAGCCATCCGCCACACCTGAAGAAATACTTGCCAGGTATCAAATATTAAAGGACCAGTACAAGAAAATCAAAGAAGAGACGGAGGACCTGAAAACCCAATTGGCCTATCAATTGAAACAGATTGAGCTGGACGATGTATTCATTTACTTCCGCACTTGCCAGAAGATATAACACTTTGTATAGTCTTTCATGCATTGTATCGTGTTTTAACCCGCACGGTTCATCCATTGTTTGTTAACCACCAAAGCGATACAATCCGGTCTTTACGTCCACCAGTTTGGAAACCCGTTGATCCTGCAAATTTATATCTGTAGTGAAGGATTTTGATTACATTTATGATTCAAATCCTTTACACTATGGATAACATTTTTTTGTATGTTATTTTAGGCCTGCTCTTTCTCGTAGTCCTTTCCTCTTTTGTAACCGTGCAGCAGGGCACTATCGGCGTTACAACGATCTTCGGTAAATACAACCGCATTTTGTTTCCCGGGCTCAACTTCAAGATCCCGCTCATCGAAAAGGTGTTCAAACGCATCTCCATCCAGAACCGCTCGGTGGAGCTGGAATTCCAGGCTATTACGGTAGACCAGGCGAATGTGTATTTCAAGGCCATGCTCCTCTATTCCGTGCTCAACCAGCAGGAAGAGACCATCAAGAACGTGGCCTTCAAGTTCATGGACGAACGCAGCTTCATGCAGGCCCTCATCCGCACCATCGAAGGTTCCATCAGGGGCTTTGTGGCCACCAAAAGGCAGTCTGAAGTGCTGGGCCTCCGCAAGGACATTACCGAGCATGTGAAAGAACAGATAGACAACGGGCTGGAGCAATGGGGCTTTCACCTGCAGGATCTCCAGATGAACGATATTACTTTCGATGATGCCATTATGCGTTCCATGGCGCAGGTGGTGGCTTCCAACAACCTGAAGGCCGCCGCTGAGAACGAAGGCCAGGCCTTGCTGATCACCAAAACCAAAGCCGCAGAAGCGGATGGTAATGCCATCAAGATCGCTGCTGAAGCGGAAAGGCAGGCGGCCCAGCTGCGCGGCCAGGGCGTTGCGCTCTTCCGCGAAGAAGTGGCCAAAGGTATGACGATGGCCGCCAAAGAAATGCAGCAGGCCAACCTGGATACCTCTGTGATCCTGTTCAGCATGTGGGTGGAAGGCATCAAACATTTCTCGGAGAACTCGAAAGGCAACGTGCTTTTCCTGGACGGCTCTTCGGACGGAATGGAGAAAACAATGAAGCAGCTCATGAGCCTGAACCAGCTGATGGACGTAAAAAAACAACAACCCTGATCAACCAGGCAATGATACATGAAACCGGCTGTACTGCAATAGCACAGCCGGTTTTTTATTTTCTCCTGGCCTGGAAAAATGTTTTCACCAGCTGCAGGCTCTCTGCTTCGCACAGGCCGCTTTCCAGCTTTGTTTTGGGGTGAAAGGGGGAAGTGGCGCCGGTAACCCTCCTGTACCCGTTCTTTTCATCCGCCGCCGCATACACGATGCGCCCGATCTTGCTCCAGTACAACGCTCCGGCGCACATTACACAGGGCTCCAGGGTTACGTACAAGGTGGCATCCATCAGGTATTTGGAGCCGAGATAGTTGAACGCGGCGGTGAGCGCGATCATTTCAGCATGCGCGGTGCAATCGGTGAGCATTTCCACCTGGTTGAAGCCGCGGCCGATCACCTGCCCGTTCATCACCACTACCGCGCCTATCGGCACTTCTCCTTTCTCCTGCGCTTTGCGGGCTTCTTTCAGCGCCTGCTGCATGAAAAACTCATCGTTCATTATTGCACCATGTTTATGAATTCATCTTCGCTCAATATCTTGACGGTATTGATCTTTTTCGCTTTTTCGAGCTTGCTGCCGGCATCGTCGCCCACGATCAGGTAGTTGAGCTTGCTGCTCACGCCGCTGAGTATCTTGCCGCCATGCTGCTCCACGAGCGCTTCGGCATCGCTGCGCTTGAGCTTGTGAAGCGTGCCGGTGAACAGGAAGGTTTGCCCGCTGAGCGTACCTTCGGCGGAGCGCGAGCCGGTATTGCCCTTGAGGTTCAGGCCCAGTTCCTCCAGGCGTTGCAGCATGTGGATATTGTCCTGGTTCAGGAAAAACTGCCGTACAGAGCCCGCTACCTTCGGCCCGATGTCTTCCAGCGCCAGCAATTGTTCTTCCGTGTAATCCGCAAGGTTGAGCAGGTGGCCGGTGGAATTGGCCAGCGTTTTCGCGGTGGTTTCTCCCACATAACGGATGCCCAGACCGAAGATGAGGCGGTGCAAAGGCTGGCTGCGCGAGGCTTCTATGGCAGATTGCAAATTCGATATGGACTTGGGGCCGAAACCTTCGAGCTTGCCGACCGCCTCAAAATCCAGCGTGTAAATGCCGGGCACATCTTTCAGCAGGCCGAGCGACCAGAACTTGCGCACGTTGCTTTCGCCGAGGCTGCGGATGTCCATCGCGTCTTTGCTCACGAAGTGGATCATTCTTTCCACCACCTGCGCTTCGCAGTTGATGTTCACGCAACGCCATACGCTTTCGCCTTCGGGCTTGAACAGCGGGTCTTTACACACGGGGCAGTTCTTCGGGAACACGATATCCCTTTCTTCGCCGGTACGCAGGTCTGCAATGGATTTCACGATGTAGGGGATCACGTCGCCGGCCCTTTCCACCAGCACGCGGTCGCCCAGCTTCAGGTCTTTTTCCCTGATCACGTCTTCATTAAAAAGGCTCACGGAACCCACCATTACGCCGCCGATGGGCACGGGGTCTATCTTGGCCACGGGGGTGATGGACCCGGTGCGCCCCACCTGGAACTCCACGTCGCGCAGGATGCTGGTGGCCTGGCGGGCTTTGAACTTGAAGGCAATGGCCCAGCGCGGGTGATGCGTGGTCATGCCCATCCTGTCCTGCAATTCGTAGTCGTTCACTTTTATCACCATGCCGTCTATCTCGTAAGGCAGGTCGTCGCGTTTGGTTTCGTAATCGAGGCAATGGTCTATCACGGCCTGTATGCCTTTCACCACTTTCATTTCCCGGGCCGGGCTTCGGAAGCCCAGCTGCCAGAGCATGTCGAGGGTATTGCTATGCGTTTGTATGGCAGGCGGCTCGGTGGCTCCGTCGTTCATGGTGTGGTAGCTCATGTTGTAGAGGAACGCTTCCAGCCCACGTTTGGCCACTTCCTTCGGGTCCACGATGCGGAGCGAACCCGAAGCCGCATTGCGCGGGTTGGCAAGCGGGGGAAGGTTCTCAGCGGCGCGCTGCTCGTTCAGTTTGGCGAAAGTGTTTTTGTTGATCAGCACTTCGCCGCGCAATTCTATCTGCTGGATACCATAGTCTGAAAACCTTGCGGATAAAGGGATAGAACGTATCTGCCGGATATTGGTCGTGATCTCGTCTCCCTGCACGCCGTCACCACGGGTGGCGCCGCGGGCCAGCAGGTCATTTTCGTAAATGAGGGAAATGCTGGCGCCGTCGAACTTGGGTTCTATGCAATATTCGATCTCTGCAAGGCCGGTCTGCTCGCGGGCTTTACGGTCCCAGTCCACCAGGTCGTCCGCATCATAAGAATTCTCCAGGCTGAGCATGGGCACCAGGTGCTGCACGGTGGGGAATACTTTCGTGAGCCCCTGCGCTACTCGCTGAGTGGGGGAGTCCGCCGCAACAAGCTCCGGGTGCGCGTCTTCGAGCTTCTTGAGCTGCGAGAAAAGCTGGTCGTACTCCTGGTCGCTTAGCACGGGATCGTTCTGTATGTAATACCGCCAGTCGCTGTGGCGTATCACCTGCCGCAGCGATGCAACTGTTTCTTCAGATGTGCCCGGAGTTTTGCCGGCCAGCAATGTTTTGGCCAGCGAGGCCAGCGATCTTTCAGTCTCTTTATTATACATCGTGTATGAATCTGCCGTAAATTTAATCTTTAGTTGTCACGCAAGTACAAATTTCCTGCTATGAAACATTGCCTTTATGTTGCCCTTTTTGGTATGCTGTTATCCGCCTGTGCCCGGAAAGAAAAAGCAGACCTGCTGATCCATCATGCCGTGATCTATACCGCCGATTCCATGAACACCGTAGCCGCAGCCATGGCTGTGAAAGATGGGAAGGTGATCGCTATTGGCAGCAATGAGCTGGTGCAGGGGAAGTTTGAAGCGGATTCTGTGATAGACGCTAAAGGCGCGGCTGTTTTTCCCGGCTTCAACGACGCGCATGCCCACTTCTTCGGCTATGCGAATTCGCTCCGCCGGGTAGACCTGGTGGGCGCTAAAAGCTGGGATGAAGCAGTGGCCCGCGTGCAGGACTTTGCGGCCAAACATCCTTCCGCATGGATACTGGGCCGCGGCTGGGATCAGAACGATTGGGAGGTGAAGGCCTTTCCTGATAAATCGAAGCTGGACAGCCTGTTTCCCAACACGCCTGTGTTGCTGGAACGGGTGGACGGGCATGCTTCCATTGCCAACCAGGCCGCGCTGGATGCAGCGGGCGTGAAGGCCGGGCAGACCCTTACCGGCGGAACGGTGGAAACAAAGAATGGCCGGCTCACCGGCATACTGGTCGATAATGCGGACGAACTGGTGTCCTCCAAAATACCCGGTGCGCCGCCGGAAGAGATCATCGCCTCACTGGAAGCGGCTGAACGAAATTGTATCGCAGCGGGCATTACCAGCATTACAGACTGTGGCCTTGACCTTTCCGAAGTGCGCCTGTTCGACACCCTTTTCGCGCAGCGGAAGCTGCACCTGCGCCTTAACGTAATGCTCAGCGACAATGAGGAGAATATCAGCTGGCTGCTGCAAAACGGTATTTATGAAAAGGACCGCCTGCTGGTGCGCAGCGTGAAGTTCTATGGAGACGGGGCGCTGGGTTCCCGCGGCGCCTGCCTGAAACAGGATTATACGGACCGGCCGGGATGGAAAGGTTTTTTGCTGAAAGACGCCGCTTACTTCGCCCAAAAGGCTGCCCGGCTGGCGCAAACGGATATCCAGATGTGCACGCATGCCATTGGCGATTCCGCCAACAGCGCGATCCTGAAAATTTACGCGCAGGTGCTGAAAGGGAAGAACGACAAACGTTGGCGGATAGAACATGCGCAGGTAGTGGATTCCATCGATTTCCACTGGTTCGGGGAGAACAATATCGTGCCTTCCGTGCAGCCTACGCATGCCACGTCTGACATGTACTGGGCCAAAGACCGCCTGGGCCCGCAGCGCCTGCGGCACGCCTATGCGTTTAACCGGCTGTTGCAGGAAAACGGTTGGCTGCCCCTGGGTACCGACTTCCCGGTGGAGCATATCGATCCCCTGCGGACGTTTTATGCCGCCGTGGCAAGGATGGACCAGGCAGGTTTTCCCGCAGGCGGGTTTCAGCCTGAAAACGCCCTTAGCCGGGAAGATGCGCTGAAAGGGATGACCATCTGGGCGGCCCGGGCCTCGTTCGAAGAAAACAGGAAAGGCAGCCTGGAACCGGGGAAGGTGGCTGATTTTGTGGTACTGAGCCAGGACATTATGAAGGTGCCGGCAGAGAAAATTTTGGCTACTAAAGTATTAGCAACTTATATTTACGGACAGGCGCTCCACAGGGCAGGATTTTAGCGCGGACAGCAGCGGCCTTTTTTCCTGACATTCCACGATATGCAAGTATGTTGTACACCAAAAACATCAACACCCATCTCACCGAGATCAAAGATTATTTTAAAGCGGCTATTTCCGTAGACTGTGTCATTTTCGGGTTCGATGAAAACGAGCTGAAGGTATTGCTGATAGAATCGGATCTGAAAGAATACAAAGGGAAGTGGTCGTTGCTGGGCGACATCGTTCACCCGGACGAGGACCTGGAGACCGCCGCCTACCGGGTGTTGCGGGAACGCACCGGCCTGGAGGACGTGTTCATGGAACAGGTGCAGGCTTTCGGCGCGCTCAACCGCCATCCTGCCGGCAGGGTGGTCACCATTGCCTATTATTCCCTCGTCAACATCCAGCATGCCGAGCTGAAGACCCATCACAACGAGCTGCACTGGCATGCCGTGAGGGACATCCGGCATATGGCCTTTGATCATAAAGACATCCTGGCCACCTGCTACCAGCGCCTGCAGCATAAGGTGCTCGACCAGCCGGTGGGCTTCAACCTGCTGCCCAAGAAATTTTCCCTCCGCGACCTGCAGAACCTTTACGAGGCCATCCTCGACGTGAAGCTGGACCGGCGGAACTTCCGAAAGAAGTTCTTCGCAATGGACTACCTCATCGACCTGAATGAAGAAGAGCAGGATGTGCGGCACCGCCCTGCCCGGTTATATAAGTTCAACCAGGATAAATACAACCTGCAGCACAAAAAGAGCCTGGGTTTTTGATAGGATTTTAACCATGGCAGTTACCTGCCGGATACCGCGCAACTGCTTTACTACAGGCGATTTGGAAGTCATATCTTCAATACAGGAGAGGATTCCTTATTTAAGTATATTTTCAGGAAGTAGCGGAAAAAAATTGTTTTTTAACAAAATATTAATTAAGATTGTGTAAGATATACACACTAACATTTCCAGGGTATATTTTTAGTAGCCAGAGACCAGACATCTAATCCGCAACATTCAACAACTTTAAGGAACAGAGAACCCAGTATACGCATACATATTTGCCATTTTTGCCAAAAATGGCTTCACATAATTTTATACATCGCATTTTATCAAATTCCACGTTATGAACTAGGACTACAATCTGTCTTTTACTTTAATGGGAACGTTCCTACCGGGGCGTTCCCATTTTTCTTTTCAATTATCAATAAAGAAGAGGTTGCTTTAAACAATTTCCAACAAATCACTTTATTGCTTGCACCGATTCAAATATCGTCCCGCCCGCCGCCAGCAGCGCTATTTTCGTATCTTGCATGCTTGCCCGCCATATGCAGGCATCCGGAAAAAAGCAGCTCAAACCAATGTCTTATACACCACAACACAAAGTACGAATAGTAACCGCGGCCGCCCTTTTCGACGGTCACGACGCGGCCATCAACATTATGCGCCGCATTATGCAGAGCACCGGCGCCGAAGTGATCCATCTCGGGCATAACCGTTCAGCGGCCGAGATCGTGGACTGTGCCGTACAGGAAGATGCGCAGGGCATTGCCGTCACCTCCTACCAGGGCGGCCACATCGAATTTTTCAAGTACATGTACGACCTGCTGAAGGAACGGGGCTGCGGCCACATCCGCATCTTCGGCGGCGGGGGCGGCACCATCCTCCCTTCCGAAATAGAAGAGCTGCATGCTTACGGTATCACACGCATCTATTCGCCTGACGACGGGCGGAAGTTTGGCCTCGGTGGCATGATAGAAGACGTGATCAGGCAATGTGATTTTGAGACCGTGAAGCAGGGCGAATGGAAACTGAGCCCTGAAAAACTGACCAAGGATGATACGCCCGAAATAGCCAGGGCCATCACATACGCGGAGAACTTCGCCATGAACGGGCAGCTGGAAGACCTGAAGATACTTGCTTCCCGCAAGAGCCCGGTGCTCGGCATCACCGGCACCGGCGGCGCCGGTAAGAGCAGCGTGACGGATGAGCTGGTACGCCGTTTCCTCCATGAATATGACAACCGCACCGTGGCCGTCATTTCCGTGGACCCTTCCAAGAAAAAAACGGGCGGCGCCCTGCTGGGAGACCGCATCCGCATGAACAGCATCCACCACCCGCGCGCCTACATGCGCTCGCTGGCCACCCGCGAAAGCGATAAAGCCATCAGCCTGCACATCCAGGAAGCCATCGACATCTGCAAAGCCGCGAAGTTCGATTTCATCATCCTCGAAACCTCCGGCATCGGCCAGAGCGATACCGCCATCGTGGATTACTGCGATGTGTCGCTCTACGTGATGACGCCCGAATACGGCGCCGCATCGCAGCTGGAAAAGATCAATATGCTCGATTATGCGGACCTGATCGCCATCAATAAATTTGACAAAGCCGGCGCGCTCGATGCCCTGCATGATGTGCGCAAACAATACAAACGCAACAACGGCCTCTGGGAGGCGAAAGATGACGACCTGCCGGTGGTGGGCACCATCGCTTCGCAGTTCAACGATCCCGGTGTGAACCAGCTGTTTGGCCGCCTCATGCACCGCATTGCCGAAAAAACGGATGTGCATTTCGGGGACGATAAACCGGATAAGCCCGTTACCGCCACTTCCACCAAATCGCTCATCATTCCGCCCGCCCGTGTGCGATACCTGTCTGAAATAGCCGCCGGCATTGAAGAATACCGCGCCTGGGTGAATGAGCAATGCGCGATCGCCACCCAATGGTACCAGGTGGAAGGCGTGCTGCAGGTGCCCGGCCTCCAGCATGCGGACGAGCTGAAAAATATCAGCCAGCACCTGCAAACGCAGCTCACGCCTGAAAATAAAGCGCTGATCACCGGCTGGCCGGCGTTGCTGGAGAAGTACAAAGCAGATCATTACGCTTTCCAGGTAAGAGATAAAACCATCAAGCTGCCGCTGTATTCCGAAAGCCTTTCCCATACCCGCATCCCGAAGGTGTCCCTGCCGCAGTTCAAAGACTGGGGCGACATCCTGCGCTGGCAGCTCATGGAAAACCTGCCGGGAGAATTCCCCTACGCCGCTGGCGTGTTCCCGCTGAAGCGCGAAGGCGAAGACCCCACGCGCATGTTCGCGGGAGAAGGAGGGCCGGAGCGCACCAATAAACGTTTCCACTACGTGTCTGTAGACCAGCCGGCAAAGCGGCTTTCCACGGCATTCGACAGTGTGACGCTTTATGGTGAAGACCCTGCTTACCGCCCCGACATCTACGGGAAGATCGGCAACTCCGGCGTGAGCATTGCCACGGTAGACGATGCGAAAAAGCTCTACAGCGGTTTCGACCTTTGCGATCCGAAGACCTCCGTGTCTATGACCATCAACGGTCCGGCGCCGATCCTGCTGGCGTTTTTCATGAACGCCGCCATCGACCAGGAATGTGAGAAATACATCGCGCAGCACGGGCTCGAAGAAAAGGTGGACGCTATCATCAAAAAGAAATTCAAAGATCATCCCCTGCCGCATTACAGCGGCGGCCTGCCACATGGCAACAATGGCCTGGGCCTGCGCCTGCTGGGCGTTTCAGGCAGCGATGTGCTGGAGCCCGGAGTGTATGAAAAAATAAAAGCGCATGCGTTGAGCACCGTGCGCGGCACCGTGCAGGCGGATATCCTGAAAGAAGACCAGGCGCAGAACACCTGCATCTTCTCCACCGAGTTCGCCCTGAAACTGATGGGCGACGTGCAGGAATATTTCATCCACCGTAAGGTGCGGAACTTTTATTCCGTCAGCATTTCAGGTTACCATATCGCCGAAGCGGGCGCCAATCCCATCACCCAGCTTGCGTTTACCCTGGCGAACGGTTTCACTTACGTGGAATATTACCTGAGCCGAGGCATGCATATAGACGACTTTGCGCCGAACCTTTCTTTCTTCTTCAGCAACGGCATGGACCCGGAATATGCCGTGATAGGCCGCGTGGCGAGAAGGATCTGGGCAAAGGCGATCAGGAACAAATACAAAGGCAACGACCGTTCGCAGAAACTGAAATATCATATCCAGACCTCGGGGCGGAGCCTGCACGCGCAGGAGATCGACTTTAACGACATCCGCACCACCCTGCAGGCGCTGTACGCCATTTACGACAACTGCAACTCCCTTCACACCAATGCATACGACGAGGCCATTACCACGCCCACCGAAGAAAGCGTGCGCAGGGCCATGGCCATCCAGCTGATCATCAACCGGGAGCTGGGCACCGCGAAGAACGAGAATCCCAACCAGGGCAGCTTCTTCATCGAAGAACTGACGGACCTGGTGGAAGAAGCCGTGCTGGCGGAGTTCAACCGCATCACCGAACGCGGCGGAGTGCTGGGCGCTATGGAAAGGATGTACCAGCGCAATAAGATCCAGGAAGAAAGCCTGTACTACGAATCGCTGAAACATTCGGGAGAGTTTCCCATCATCGGGGTGAATACTTTCCTCAATAAGAACGGATCCCCCACCATCATCCCGGCGGAAGTGATCCGTTCCACCAAAGAGGAAAAAGAATTCCAGATCACCACGCTCCAGGCGTTCCAGGAAAGGCATTCGGACCATGGGGCGGAGAAGCTGAAAGCCTTGCAGGCCGTGGCTGTGCGGAACGGAAACCTGTTTGAAGAATTGATGGAAACCGTGAAGTATTGCAGTCTCGGGCAGATCACGCACGCCCTGTACGAAGTGGGCGGGCAGTACCGCAGGAATATGTAAAACAGCATTCATGATAAGAAGGGCTGGCCCGTGTGGCCGGCCCTTTTTTTCTCATGCCTGTGAAAAATGACGCGGCTGTTTTTCCATTTCGCGTATCTTGCCGGAATGCAAACGGCAACCATTTACCAGCAAAGGATAGACGATCTTTCCCGGCAGCTTTCGCAGACGGACAGCCGCCTGAAACTGCTCAGCCTGGCCAGGCTTCTCTTTTTTCTTGGCATCCTGTTTTCCGGGATCCAGTACTTCCTGCAGGATTTCCAGGCGGCATGGCTGCTGGCCTGTTTTGTGCTGATAGCGGGTTTTGTACGGAGCCTGGTGCTGTATCAGCGCAGTAAAGACCAGCAAGCGCTGTTGCAGGCGCTGCTGATGCTCAACCAAAAAGAGTTGCGCGTAGTGACCGATCATGTGGCGGATTTTGAGAACGGCGAAGAGTTCATCAACGATCAGCACGATTATACCGGCGACCTGGATGTGTTTGGCCGCTCCTCTCTTTTTCAATACCTGAACAGGACCGGCACCCTTACCGGGAAACATTTCCTGGCGGGCTGGCTGCAGAAGCCATTGCAAAGCAGCGCAGAGATAAAGGCCATGCAGGAAGCCGTGCGCAAGCTGAGCGGGAGCCTTGAGTTCCGGCAGCTGTACACGGCCCATGCCCGGCTGGCGAAAGAAGGCGCGGATGATGTGAAAGAGATACGTTTGTGGAAAGAGGCGCCGCTGGAGTTCCTTCACCGGAATACCTTGCGCATAGCGGCGTACGTGATGCCGGCGCTGGTGATCCTTGCCATCGGGTTTTACATTTACAGCGGCAATTATGTCCCCATGCTGCTGGGTATGTTTGTGAACTGGATGATCCTGCTCGGCAATGTAAAAAAAGTGAATGCGCAGCACCAGCTGCTGTCTAATAAAGAACAATTGCTGAAGAAGTTCGCCGTGCTGTTGCGGATGATCAGGCAGGAGGATTGGAAAGGCGCGGCCTGGCTGGAAGCGCGGCAGCAAACCGCCGCCGAGGCGGATAAGTCGCTGCACAAACTGGCGGCCATCAGCAACATGCTGGACCAACGGCTGAACCTGCTGGTGGGGCTGGCGCTCAACTCCCTCATCCTGTACGAGATCCATTGCATATTCCGCCTGGAGCGCTGGAAATCGGAGCACAGGCTGGATGTGGAAGAATGGCTGGAAGTGATTGCGCAGGTGGAAACGGCGAACAGCCTGGCCACGTTTGCCTTCAATCATCCTAACTATACTTATCCCGAGATCAGCGAGCAGCCGGGTGTTTCCGGGAAAGCGGTAGGCCATCCGCTGATTCCTGAAGGGGAATGCGTGGTGAATGACTGCAGCATCGGGAACGGGGAGCAGTTTCACATCATTACCGGCTCCAATATGTCCGGCAAAAGCACTTTTCTGCGGAGCGTGGGGGTGAACTGGCTGCTGGCGATGGCGGGCGCGCCGGTGTGCGCGGCGTCCTTTACCTGCAACCCTTTGCGGATCATGACTTCTATGCGGATCAAGGATTCTATTGCGCGGCATACTTCCTATTTCCAGGCGGAGCTGCTGCGGCTGCAGCATATCATCCAGGTGCTGAAGAGCGGGCAGCAGGTGTTTATTATCCTGGACGAGATACTAAAAGGCACCAATTCGGAAGATAAGCTGGCGGGCTCCCGCGAGCTGATCCGTCATTTCCTGCAATACCGCTGCCTGGGCATGATCGCGACGCACGACCTTGAGCTGGGCGGGCTGGAGCAGGAATACCCGCAGCAGATCCGTAATTACTGCTTCGAAAGCAGCCTGGACAATGGCCAACTCCACTTCGACTACCGTATGCGCCCCGGCGTGGCCCGCAACAAAAACGCGACTTTCCTGATGAAGCAGATGGAGATCATTTAAAATTTGTCAGTACTAATTTATTTAGTATTTTTACTAAAATAATTAGTGCAAATGACGCTCCCTTTTAGCGACAACGCATCTGGAAACCCTTACTATAAAGGTCGCGGCGCACAGGTCAATCCGAAGAACAAGTACCTGGCCGAAGAGTATGCCAAGGAGCATCCCGAGGGCATCGACGAATGGTGGCAGGCTGATGTTCCCACGCAGATCTTCGAGGAGCATGCGAAGAATATTGTGAACAAGGTGGATAGCCCGGATGTCGGCATGTGGTACTCGATGAATCCTTACCAGGGATGCGAGCACGGCTGCATTTACTGTTATGCGCGCAACACTCACCAGTATTGGGGTTTCAGCGCCGGGCTTGATTTTGAACGGAAGATCATTGCGAAGAGCAATGCGCCGGAGCTGCTCAAAAAATTCCTCAACAACAAGAACTGGGTTCCCAAACCGATCTCCCTTTCCGGTAATACGGATTGTTACCAGCCGCTGGAAAGAAAGATGTGGCTAACGCGGCAGCTGCTGGAAGTGGCCTGGGAATACCGCCAGCCGGTGGGCATCATCACCAAGAATTCCCTTGTGCTGCGGGATAAGTACATCCTGCAAAAAATGGCGGAGCATAACCTGGTGTGCGTGTATGTATCGCTTACCACCCTGCAGGAAGACCTGCGGCAGAAGATGGAGCCACGTACGGCTACAGGGTTGCAGCGCCTGAAAGTGGTGCGGGAATTGTCGGAACTGGGTATTCCAGTAGGGGTGATGACGGCGCCCATCATACCCGGCCTGAACGATCATGAGATACCGCGGCTGCTGGAACAGGCTTCGGCGAACGGGGCAAAGTTCGCGGGGTATACCGTGGTGAGATTGAATGATGCGGTGAAGATCATTTTCAACGACTGGTTATATAAGAACTTCCCTGACAGGGCTGATAAGGTCTGGCATTTGGTGGAAAGCATGCATGGCGGCAAGGTGAACGACAGCGATTTCGGCAGGAGGATGCGCGGGGAAGGGAATATTGCGGAGCTGATCCGCCAGCAGTTCAGGTTGCAGACCAAGCGGTTAGGAATGAACCAGGAAAAATTCGAGTTTAATACCGGGTTGTTTCAAAGACCGAACAGCCAGCTGAGACTGTTTTAGGAAAAATAAAAAAGCATGATTTTTTAGGTGGACATGAGGGCATAACATATGGTATATATTTGTATCTTTATGTTCCTTATACCTATTGATCTATGCAATACAGTCGTAAGTGCCTGTGTCTCAATGTAATACTTTGTGGATTATCCCTGTCTGCCCTGGCTTCTGGGGCTACACTGCCTCCGGGAAAGGCTGAGGATAAGCGTGTTATTACGGGAAACCTGGTGAATGCCACCGCCTTCGAAGAAAACAAGAACATCGTTATCCGCGAGAGGAAAGAACGCTACGAGTTCGTTAAAGGCGATGAGAAACACCCGGTATGGGTGAAACAATCCTTCACTACTTTTTACCGCTGCGACGAATACCGCGGCTCCATTCCCATCGTGGAATTTTACGACGACTACAGCCGCGTGGATGAAGTGAAAGCCTATGTGAACGGCGATCGCATGAAAGTGAAGGTGGAACACGGCTATCACTCCATTGAAGGTTTCTTTTATTCCGACGCCCGTATCTGCGGCTTCATGCTCCCGCTGGAAAAAAAAGGGACCGAGAGCAAAGTGGAGCTGGAAAAGACCGTGCTGGACCCGCGTTATTTCACTACCGTGTTCTTCCAGGAAGAATTCTTCCAGGAACAAAAAGAAGTAACGCTCGTAGTGCCCCGCTGGATGAAGCTGGAGATCAAAGAAATGAACTTCGGCAACCAAGGCGTGAAGTCTGCCAAAACCTTTGACGAAAAGAGTAACGCTGACATATATACGTATACGGCCAAAGCTGTTAAACCTTCCAAACCCGAGCCCAACGCCCCTGGCCCCAGCTATATTTACCCGCATCTGCTCGTGGTAAGTCATGCCGCTGAAACGCCCGCCGGTAAAGTGACCTATTTCGGCAGCGTAAACGACCTGTACGCCTGGTACCGCAGCCTGGTGAAAGACATCGGCAACGATCCCGCCGCCATCAAAACCACCGCGCTCAGTATCACGAAAGACAAAACGGACGACCTCGAAAAAATAAAAGCCATCTACACCTGGGTGCAGGAAAACATCCGCTACATCGCGTTTGAAGACGGTATTGCAGGCTTCCGCCCCGCCAAAGCGCAGGACGTGCTGCAAAAAAAATACGGCGACTGCAAAGGCATGGCTAACCTCACCAGGGAAATGCTCACAGCCCTCGGTCTCGACGCACGCCTCTGCTGGATCGGCACAAGGCACATCGCATACGACTACTCCACGCCCACGCTTTCAGTAGACAACCACATGATCTGCGCCGTGAACCTCAAAGGCAAACAATACTTCCTGGACGCCACCGAAACCTATATCGGGTTCGATCAATACGCCGAGCGCATCCAGGGCCGGCAGGTGCTGATCGAGAACGGCGACCAGTACACCCTTTCCAAAATACCCGCCCGTACCTTCGAGCAGAACCGCCAGGTGGAAAAACGAACGCTACGTGTGGAAGGCAATAACCTTGTGGGAACCGTAGACCATCGTTATACCGGCGAATGCACCGAATACATGCTCACCCAGGCACACCAGATCAGGAAGGGTAAGCTTGAAGAGGCCCTCCAGGAATTCCTCACCAAAGAAAACCGCCTCTATGCCGTTTCAGCAGTTAAAACCTCCGACCTGCACGACTGGAGTAAAGACATGACCATCCAGTATGATCTTCAGCATAAGGACGCCGTGAACAACTTCGGCGACGAACTGTACATAGAGCTGGACTTCCGGAAGGAAATGGCAGACGGCGACATAGACACCACGCTGCGCGAGCATGACCTCTGGCTCAGCTTCAAACGGCAGCTGGTGCAGGAAACCACGCTGGCCATACCCGCCGGCTATAAAGTGAAATCGCTCCCGCCCGCCATCAGCATCGATCATCCGAAGTACGCTTTTAAAGCCGGTTACGAGCAGCAGGCGGACAAGGTGATCTACCGGAAGGAGCTTACCATCAAAAACACCCACCTGGAGAAAAAGGAATTTTCCGGCTGGAACAACGACATCAAAAAGCTGCGCCAGTCCTACCTCGAACAAGTAACCCTTACAAAAAAATAAAGCACCTATGAAAAAGTATATCGCCATACTGATCTGCCTGCTGTTGCTGATAACAGGCATGATGGCGCAGGAACGGAAAGTGGAAGCCTGGGATGCCAGGGCTGAAGTGAAATACAAAAAACGCCTTTCAGAAGTAAAGGAAGAGATATGGGGCTGGAAGCAGGCTGGTTTTAAGAACCGGACCGTGCCTGCCGAATACGCCAAAGAATCCGCGGTGGTGCTGGCCAAGCACATTGAGCTGACCACGCCGGACAAGGACCGCGAGCTGCACCGCACCATCCGCGTGCTGGTAGCCATCAACGACAAAGCGGCACTGGAAGAGTATTCCGAATTCTCCTTCAAACAATATGAATCCCTGAGCAGCTGGTACCCGCTGGAGCCTTTCGATAAAATGACCAAAGTGACCTACATGGGCGCGCGCATCTTTAAAAAAGCCGGCGGCACCCGCGAAATATATTCAGACGAGGCCGTGGTGACGGAAGTGAACCGCCGGAGCCATAAAACCCGCAAGCTGGCCATTCCTGACCTGCAGGTGGGCGACCTGATCGAGTATTTTGTGCGGGAAGAAAGGTTCATCAACCATGCCAATGCTTATACGGAGGAGCTGTTTGTGCTCGGGGACGAAGAGCCGGTGCTGGAATATTCCGTGCACGTATCCGCCTGGGAAGAAGTGTTCGCCCTCGAATACCGGACCATGAACGGCGCTCCCAACTTCAAGCAGAAGATCGCGGACCATATGATGCAGCTGGACATGCTTGTGAAAAACGTGCCGCCGCAGCCGGTAAAGCTCTGGATGAACCCTTTCAGGCAGATACCCATGGTGCGCCTGCACCTCCGCGTGGGGGCAAGAAGGGAAAAGCTGGGGCGCCGCAAGGAAGGCACCATTTACAGCAATCCCAATGCCCTCAAAACCCGCGACGAAGCTGTAGCCGAACTGGTATACATGCGCAATGAAACCTCCAAGTCTACGCTGCCCTTCCTGGATGTGGTGTGGGACAATGTGAAACGTTTCAAAAAAGAAAACAAAAACGCCAGCGACGAAGAGCTGACCCATTATATCTATTACCTGATCCGTTACATGGGGCTTTACCGCGTGAACCCGCAGGACGAGATCGTGGTGGACCAGCGGCGCAACTGGGCCGGCCTCAGCGAGCGCAATTTTCTGCGTTACGTAAATTATATGCTGGTGAAGAACGACATAGACGCGGATTTTGTGCTGGCCACTCCCCGCTATGGTCCGGGCCAGAACGAGGTGTTTGAAACAGACGACTTCCGGGTGATGCTGAAGACCGTGGGCAAAAAGCCGGTTTACATGAGCGCAGAGGGCATTTTTTCCAATACTGAATACATCCCCAGTGAATTTGAGGGCCAGAAGGCCCCTCTGGTGAGCGGCGGCCCGCGGGACGAAAGCATTAAAGGCAATGTAGAGATTCCCTACAGCGCTCCCGGGCAGAACCGCCAGGTGGAGAACATGCGGATCAGCTTCAGCGACAGCGACCTGCAACAACTGAAAATAGACCGCACATCCAGCGCCAGCGGGCATTTCAAGCTGCCCCTGCAACAAAAGCTGCTATTGTACGAAGACTATTATGACGCGGAGCGCCAGGCCCTGGGCATCAAACAATCCTTTATGGAAGAGTTTGCGGACAGCAAAAGGAACCGCTCCCTGGCAGACGAATACCGCAATGCCTTCGACAAAGCGAGGAAAGACGTACGCGAATCGTTCCTGGAAGAAGTGAAGGACCAGTTCGACAATGAGCCTGAGAAACTGGAGAAGTTCAAAGTATTAAAAATGGGCCTGCGGCATAACGAACCCGAGATATCCTACAATACCGCCTTTACCATGAACGGGTATATTAAAAAGGCCGGCAGCAATTATATTATAGATGCGGGCCGGCTGATCGGGCCGCAGATGAGCATCAAGCCCTCCCAGCGGGAGCGGAAGGCGGATATTTATATGCCTTTCGCCCGTTCCTTCGAGTACAACCTGGAGTTCCTGGTGCCCGCCGGATACACGCTGGAAGGGGCTGACAAGCTGGAGCGGAACATTGACAATGAATGCGGCAGCTTCATCGTGACGGCCAGGCAGGCCGAAGGCAAGCTGACCCTGACCGTGAAAAAGGTCTATAAAAATGCCTTCGCTCCGGCCGCAAAGTGGCCACAGTTGCTGGAAATGGTAGACGCGGCTGAAGCATTCCAGCAGCAGAAGATCCTGTTGAAGAAGGCCTGATCAAAAAAAATTGTGCAGGAAACAATTTTTTAATGAGAAAAATTATGCAAGAAAAAAAATTAAAATTACCTTTGTTGCGTAAACAAACAGTAGTATCAGTGTCACGCAATTGTACATATAAGATGAAGGTCTCAAAGCGCATGCAAAAGCAGGCGGTTGAGCTCATGCGGGCAGGTTATAACTGGTATTAACAAGACAAAAGTTATCCAAAGATATAACAGAAGGGTCCCGCAGACAAAGCGGGGCCCTTTTTTTATGGTGCTGATGAATAAAGAACTGATAATTAAAGTGTCTGTAGAGCGATGCATGGCAAAAGCGTCAGGGGAGTGCTATAAGGTACGGTCCCGGCGGAGAAGGTATGTTTTGATGTAAACGAAAAAACGTTTGAAATCAGGAATATAGCCCGGTCCGCTACGCAAAGCAGGCCGGGCTTTTTTAGTGCCGGATGTGGAAAAAGAATGAACCGGACATCTTTGTAAAAAATGGAATGAAAATAAACCGAACATCTATATAACCTGGTAATGGCTTTTATGTAAAAGTGATTGCCCCAAAAACACAGAGCGATGAGAAACGTAGTACAATTTGTAAGAGAGGCCCTGATAAACAATTTCCGGGAACTGGACCAATGGTTCAAAGAAGATAATGTACTGCTTCATTTTAAACCCGGGCGGGATGAATGGAGCATCCGTGAAGTACTGGAACATATCAGCCTTACCAATTATTTTTTGTTACTCACCATTAATAAAAGCACCCGCAGGGCGCTGGAACGTAAGCTGGACGGACTTATCATCATGCCGCCGCATGATTACGAGGAAAAATTCCGGCAGATAGAGATCGTGAGCAGCAAATCATTCGGATGGGTAAACCCCGCGCATCTGGAGCCCACAGGCAAAAGGAGCCCGGATGAAGTAAGGTCCGTCCTGAAGCAACAGTTCGCACAGAGCATGTACAACCTGAGCCTGCTGAAGAACGGCGAAGGCAGGCTGGTAAAAACCGAGATGACCGTCAATAACCTGGGGAAACTGGATATATACCAATATATCTTTTTCCTCACCCGGCACATAGAACGCCACCTCGCACAGATGAGGGAATTGAAGGACCAATTCGAGGAGCGCGCCGTGGCGATATAAATTTTTGATACGCAAGAGGTAAAGAGTCAACCCGGCTCTCCCGCCCTGCGGGAGAGCTTTTTTTATCTCTTATTTTAAAGAAGCAACCATGAAAAAGAGTTTGACATCCATATACCAACAGGACAGAAATCACCGCCTGGCGGTGTTATCCGCTCACTACAACATCAGGTATGATGGATTATTGGACAACGGCGCAGGAAAAGGACTACTGGCTATCCTTGCGCATACGGTCCCCGCGGGCAAAAAAACGCGCGCTGCGGGAAGACAGGGAGAAACTGCTGCCGGAGCCTGAACGGGAACCGCACAAAATTTCCGCACTCCAACATAACATGAATTATGTACCCCTGCACCCTCCAGTCATGCGTGGCTGGAAGCGGAACTTCCTGTTGCGGGCCGACGGGCCGCCAGCGCATTGTGCCGGAAATACATGAGGCGTGGGCAGGCAATCATTTCACGTACCACGATCCCGGAACACGCTGAGACGCCTGCGCGGGCGCGGGAGAAATTTTGTGCGCCCACCCGGCAGCAGCAAATGCAATTAAAGAACGAGGAGCGAAAGAACACCCTTGAATGGGGTTGTTCACCGCGCGCCTGAAAATTCCAAACGATGGAAAAACAATTACAAAAGATCGTAGCGCACGCTAACCTGTGCGACGATTATTATATAGACGCACAAGCCCTTTACCTGCAAACCTACCGGAAGATGCCGAGCGTAAGCTCTATCTACCAGCTGGATTTCAGGAAAGCTTTTCTTTGGATGAAAGAAAACCGCGCCGCATGGATCGAGGATATCTATACGTACCGGGACTACGACCGTTCCGATAAACAGTACGAATACGACCGCATCATCATCATCCTGAAAGACGCGCCGGTGATCCTCGTGTTCGCCGCGAATTTCGTGGAGATGCTGCACAGCGAAAACGACCTGGCGCTGGTGGAAGAACTGACAGAGAACATGAAGGCTTTCCGGCAAAGACAAAAACGGAAAGCGCATGAGATCAACCTAGTAGTGCAGGACCGTGGCAGCATGGCCCTGCGTAGTATGGAGATCAAACGCACCAAACTGGACCTGGACCTGTATTATGAATCCGATTTCGGGGACATTGACAGGCTCATCCTTAAACGCCTCAACACCAGTAAGGATAAGGGCCTGGTGTTGCTGCACGGAAAGCCCGGTACGGGCAAGACCACCTACCTGCGCCACCTCACGGGCAAGCTGAAAAAGCGCGTGCTTTTTCTTCCGCCTGTAGTGGCACAGGAGATAACCGGCCCTTCATTCATTGAATTGCTGATGAGTTACCCCAACAGCGTGCTCGTGATCGAAGACGCGGAGAATATCCTGGCAGACAGGGGGCAGACGGAAAATTCCTCCGTTTCCAACCTGCTCAACCTGTCCGACGGATTATTGGCAGACTGTTTGAACGTACAGGTTATCTGTACCTTTAACAGCGCCCTCTCCAAAATAGACGGCGCATTGCTGCGTAAAGGCAGGCTGATAGCCCAGTATGAGTTCAGGGAACTGTCTGTGCAAAAGGCACAGCGCCTGAGCGCTCACCTCGGCTTCGACACCGTCGTCAACCGGCCCATGAGCATTGCTGAGATCACCAATCAGCACGAAAGGACATTTGAAGTAACAAAAGTGCAGATCGGTTTCCGGGCTGCGCTGCAATCTTAACAGCATGGCAAAGCTAAAATTAAGGGGTAAAGACCTGCGGAACATCGGTTACCCGGAAGGGCCGGTGATCAGCGTGGCGATTACCGTCATGGAACAACATTATAAACATTATACACAGGAAGCCGCACTGGCGCTGCTCCGGCAGGTGCTGGAAGCGCCGGCTTCCTTCACGCAGGAAGAGCAGCTTTCGAAGATCGCGGATAAGCTGATCGTGGAAGAGCCCACTGAGATCGCCATCAATCCCGAAGCCATGCCTTATACGGTATATGGTAAACAGTTCATTGAAGATGGCGCTATCAGGCAAATGGACTACGCCATGAGGCTGCCCGTGACCGCCGCCGGCGCGCTGATGCCGGACGCGCACCAGGGCTACGGCCTGCCCATCGGCGGAGTGCTGGCGGTGAAGAACGCTGTGATCCCATATGGCGTGGGAGTAGACATTGGCTGCAGGATGTGCCTGAGCATCCTGGACATTCCGCCCCTGCAGCTGGAAAAGCAGGCTTCAGTATTCAAAAGGGAACTGAAGGCCGGTACCGTTTTTGGTGCCGGGGAAGAATGGAAGCCGCGGATCGACGATGAGGTGCTGGAACACCCGGCCTTTGGCGAGATCGGGCTGCTGAAGCACCTGCATGCCAAAGCCGCGGCGCAGCTGAGCACATCCGGTTCCGGCAACCACTTCGTGGAATGGGGCCTGGTGGAGATCACAGATGCGGCCAACGAATTTGGGCTGGAACCCGGCACCTACCTGGGTTTGCTGTCGCACTCCGGCTCGCGTGGGCTGGGCGCGCAGATCGCGGGGCATTATACCAAGCTGGCGCGTGAGATCTGCCAGCTGCCGCGGGAAGTACAGCACCTTGCCTGGCTGGGCCTGGATACCGAAGAAGGGCAGGAATACTGGACGGCGATGAACCTTGCGGGCGATTATGCATCCGCCTGCCATCACCAGATACACCGGAGGCTGATCAGGGCTGTGGGCGCCACGTTGCTGGCAAGAGTGGAGAACCATCACAATTTCGCCTGGAAGGAGATTCATAATGGTGAAGAGCTGATCGTGCACCGGAAAGGCGCTACACCCGCCGGGAAAGGAGTTTTAGGGGTTATCCCTGGCTCCATGACCGCACCCGGCTATATCGTGCGCGGCCGCGGCGAAAGCGCTTCCCTGGATTCCGCTTCGCATGGAGCGGGGCGGCAGATGAGCCGGAGCAAAGCTACCCAGAGCTTCACCCGCCATGAGCTGACGAAGATCCTGGCCGATCACAAAGTACACCTGATCGGCGGCGGGCTGGACGAAGCGCCCGGCGCGTATAAGAACATCGCGGATGTGATGGCTGCGCAAACGGCGCTCGTGGATGTGATCGGTACTTTTCACCCGAAGATCGTACGGATGGCAGACGGCGGCCCTGCGGAGGATTAAGCCTGATTTGGATTTTTATAGCAAGAAGCCGGCATGCAGATGCCGGCTTCTTTTGTGAAAGTATGTTTCAGCATCAAAAAAAAGGCCGCTCACCATGAGCGGCCTTTTCAAAATATTTTTATATCTACACCCGTATATAGATCTTCCGCCTGTCCATCCACCAGCCCAGCAGCCAGAGGATCAGCACATGGAAGATCCCGAACAGCAAAGAGCCGGGATAATCCCCGAAAGCAGGCTGGAACACATGACTGTACAACCAGCTGTACAAATTCTCATTCTCAGGGCCGATGCGGAAAAGGAAATACAGCTTCACGATCACGCCGCTCATGACGTAAATGAACAAGGGGTTCTTACCAAACACTTCAAAGAAATAAGTACCTGCACGCATGCCTTTCAGCTCGATCAGCCAGATGAAAATAGACAGGAGCAAGGTGGCGATGCCCACGGTGTACAGCACGTAAGAGCTGGTCCATATCTTTTTGTTGATCGGGAACACTTCGTTCCAGAGGAGCGCTGTCGCCACCATGGCCGTACCGGCCAGCACCAGCTTCAATAGCATGTTGCGGCTCTGGCGGTTCTGCTGCACAAAGCGGCCCACCAGGTAACCGAACACCACGTTGCCGACGGCGGGCAGGGTGCTGAGCAGGCCTTCGGGATCAAAGGCAATGCCTTCGCCGTGGTACATATGTTTTTCACCGAGGATGGCTTTGTCTACCTGCAATCCCACATGCCCTTCGAGGCTGTAGGGGTCGCTGCCGCCGAAGAACCACAGCACAGCCCAGTAGCCGAGCAGCAGGGCACAGGTGGCAATAAAGGCGCCCCTTGGTTTCAGGTAATGGATCAGCAGCGCGCCGATGCCGTAGCAGAGCGCTATGCGCTGCAGCACGCCTAATATGCGGAGGGTATCAAGACCTTTCATGACCATGTTGCCGTCGCCATCATATTTCACGAAGGGGAACAGGTTCAGCAGCAGGCCGATGATGAAAATGAGCGCCGTGCGTTTGAATATCTTTCCCAGCACCTGCGCATTGCTCATGGTGCTGAACTTCTTCATGGCAAAGCTCATGGCGTTGCCTACGGCAAACAGGAAAAATGGGAATACCAGATCGGTGGGCGTACAGCCATGCCATTTGGCATGCCGTAAAGGCTCGTATACGTAGCTCCAGCTACCTGGCGTATTTACCAGGATCATACAAGCCACTGTGAGCCCGCGAAACACATCGAGGGAGAGAAAACGTTGATTTTGGTTCATATAGTAAGGTCAAGGTTTATCATTAAATCTACTATAAAAATTCAATCGCGGGGAATTTTTACGGGATGATAAACCCAGGAACCCGCTATGGGCTCAGGCTGGAGCGGTAAATCAGCTGAATTTTTCCTCATACACTTTCCGGATGCCTTCTTCCAGCGGGATGCTGGCTTTCCAGCCCAGGGCGGTCAGTTTGCCCACGTCCATCAGTTTGCGGGGCGTACCATCCGGCTTGGAAGCATCAAAAGAAAGCTTGCCTTCGTAGCCGGTGATCTTTTGAATGAGGCGGGCGAGGTCTGCAATGCTGATGTCTTCTCCCACGCCGATATTGATCGGGCCGGGTTCGTTGTAGCGTTGCATGAGGAAATAGCAGGCATCCGCCATATCGTCCGCATGCAGGAACTCGCGGAGGGGTGTGCCGGAGCCCCAGATGGTCACTTCAGGGGCCTTGTTTATTTTCGCCTCATGGAACTTCCGCAGCAGGGCGGGCAGCACATGAGAGGTTTGCAGGTCGTAGTTGTCGTTGGGGCCGTAGAGGTTGGTGGGCATTACGGAAATGAAGTCTGCACCGTACTGGCTGCGGTATGCATCGCACAGCTTGATGCCGGCTATCTTGGCGATCGCGTAAGGTTCGTTGGTGGGTTCCAGCAGGCCGGTGAGCAGGTATTCTTCTTTCAGCGGCTGCGGCGCCAGCTTGGGATAGATGCAGGAAGAACCGAGGAACATCAGTTTTTTAACGCCGTTCACATACGCGTGGTGGATCACGTTGTTCTGGATCATCATGTTATCGTAGATGAACTCGGCGCGGTAGGTGTTGTTCGCCACAATGCCGCCCACTTTTGCCGCGGCGAGAAATACATGGTCGGGCTTTTCTTCTTTGAAAAAAGCTTCCACGGCGGCCTGGTTGCGGAGATCCAGCTCCGAAGAGGTGCGGGTGATGAAGTTGTTGAACCCTTCTTTCTCCAGCCTTCTTTTAATAGCCGAGCCTACCATGCCGCGATGCCCTGCGATATATATCCTGTCCTGTACCTGCATATGTCAATTATTCAAACTGGTTTAACACTTTGTACCCCGCGTCTTTCAGCAGCTTTTCGCGGCGGAACAGCTCCACATCGGCCGCTACCATTTCTTTTACGAGCGATGCCAGATCGTACTCGGGCTTCCATTGCAGCTGCGTTTGCGCTTTAGTGGGGTCGCCAATGAGCAGGTCTACTTCCGTCGGCCTGAAATACCGCGGATCGACCGCAACTACTTCCTGGCCGGGCTTCAACGGGAAATCCGGGTTGTTGCTGGTTTTGACGATGCCTTTTTCATCTGCGCCGCTGCCGGTAAAGCTAAGCTCCACGCCTACTTCGGCAAAGCTGAGACGGATAAAATCGCGTACTGTATTGGTGATGCCGGTGGCAATCACATAGTCTTCGGGCTTGTTCTGCTGAAGGATAAGCCACATGGCCTTTACATAATCTTTTGCATGGCCCCAGTCACGTTTGGCGTCCAGGTTGCCCATGAAAAGCTTATCCTGCATACCGAGCGCTATTTTGGCCACGCCGCGGGTGATCTTGCGGGTAACGAAGGTTTCGCCGCGCAGCGGGCTTTCGTGGTTGAAGAGGATGCCGTTGCAGGCGAACATATCATATGCTTCCCGGTAGTTCACGGTGATCCAGTAAGCGTACATCTTGGCCACGGCATAGGGAGAACGCGGGTAGAAGGGCGTTTTTTCGGACTGCGGCACTTCCTGCACCAGGCCGTACAGCTCCGAGGTGGAAGCCTGGTAGATCCTCGTTTTCTGCGCAAGCCCCAGCAGGCGCACGGCTTCCAGGATGCGGAGGGTGCCCACGCCATCCACGTCTGCCGTGTATTCCGGCGTTTCGAAGCTCACCTGCACATGGCTCATGGCGCCGAGGTTGTATATTTCATCGGGCTGCACTTCCTGGATAATGCGGATGATATTGGTGGAATCCGACAGGTCGCCGTAGTGCAGCTTGAGGTGCACGTTCTGCTCATGCGGATCCTGGTAGAGGTGGTCTATCCTGTCTGTATTAAAAAGCGAGGTGCGGCGCTTGATGCCGTGCACTTCGTAATTTTTCTTCAGCAATAATTCGGTTAAATACGCACCGTCCTGCCCGGTGATACCTGTGATTAATGCTTTTTTCATTGAATGGGATATTTATTATTCCGGCAAAAGTAATATTTAAAAATCAAGCGGAAAGCTCGCCCTGCCCGGCTTGCTCAAACAAGGCTGATGAAGGGCTGAAACCGGGAATAAACCAGTTATGACAAGGTAAGCAATAGTAGAAAATAATATAGATATTTTAAATACATTTGTTTGATTAACAATCTGGCCCCATATGCGAAAATTAGTACAACCTCTTTTCAGACTATTTGAGATTTTATTGGCTCCCATTACGTACCTCACAGCCGTGTGGTTCAAATTCATTTGCAGGATAGGGCTTGGACATGCGCCCGTCAGCGAAAAGATCTTCATGAGCGTCGGGGTGCTTCCGGTAAGGGATCACTATTATGAGCCGTTGATCAACCCGCGTAAGCACCTTCGTTTTTCACTAAGGGAAGACAGGATGCTGCCTGGCATTGATTTTAATGTAGCCGGACAGCTTCAGTTATTAAAGGAGTTCCGGTATAACGAGGAATTGAATCAGTTCCCGCAGGAGAGAAGGAGCGAACTGGAGTATTATTATGATAATCATACATTTGGCAGCGGGGATTCTGAAATTCTTTATAATATCATCCGGCATTTCAGGCCGGCCCGGCTTATTGAGATCGGCAGCGGCAACTCTACCCTCATGGCATATGCCGCTATTCAAAAGAATAAGGCGGAAAACGCCGGCTATGCATGTGAGCATATCTGCATCGAACCTTACGAGCAGCCGTGGCTTGAAAAGCTCAGCTCAAAGATCATCAGGAAAAAAGTGGAGGATATCGATCCTGTTTTTTTCAATCAATTGCAGGCGGGCGATATCCTGTTCATCGATTCGTCGCATATCATCCGTCCGCAGGGAGATGTATTGTTCGAGTACCTTACGCTGTTGCCGCTGTTAAATAGCGGTGTGATCGTCCATATCCATGATATTTTCAGTCCCAGGGATTACCTTGACAAATGGGTGTATGAAAACCATTTTATGTGGAATGAACAATACATCCTTGAAGCCTTCCTTTCCATGAATGACAAATTCGAGGTGATAGGGGCGCTGAATTACCTGCGGCACAATTACAGGAATGAAATGGCCGCCGCCTGCCCCGTTTTCGCAAAGCAGGCAGGCAGAGAGCCGGGTTCTTTCTGGATCAGGAGAAGATAAACTCCTTGGGGGGTCAGGCGGAAAGCTCGCTGAGCTCCAGCCAGCGCATACCTTTCTCATCCAGCAGCGCCATGACCTCGCCGATGCGGTTGGAAGCTTTTTGCAGCTGGTCGTAAGGGAGAACGCCCGCAGCCAGCTGTTCGTTGAGCTGCTTTTTTTCAGCTTCCAGGGCCTCTATTTCCTTCTCCAGCAGTTCCAGCTCCCGTTTCTCCTTGAAAGACATTTTGCGGCCTTTTGCGGCTGCGGGAGCGTCCGTTTCCGATGGTTTAGGTGCGGCGGCAGGCTCGGGAAGCGTTTTCAGCTTTTCCTGGTCTTTTTCCCATTCGCGGTACTGGGTATAGTTGCCCGGGAAGTCGCGCACTTCGCCGTCTCCTTCGAACACGAACAGGTGGTCTACCAGCTTATCCATAAAATACCGGTCGTGGCTTACGATCACGATGCAGCCCTGGTAGCTTTGCAGGAAATCCTCCAGGATGCTGAGGGTGGGCAGGTCCAGGTCGTTGGTCGGTTCATCCAGTATGAGGAAGTTCGGGTTGCGGAAGAGGATGGACAGCAGGTGAAGCCTGCGTTTTTCCCCGCCGCTGAGCTTGGAGATGTAAGTGTATTGTTTTTCGGGGCTGAAAAGGAAGAGTTGCAGGAACTGGGCGGCGCTCACCTTGGTGCCGTCTGCCAGGGGGAAGTTCTCCGCGATGTTCTTCACGAATTCGATCACCCGCATGTCTTCTTTTACGATCAGGCCCTGTTGTGAATAGTTGCCGAACACGACGGTGTCACCAACGTTGATCTTCCCGGAATCGGCCGCTTCGGTGCCCATGAGCATGTTCAGGAAGGTGGATTTACCCACGCCGTTCTTACCCACCACGCCTATGCGCTCGCCTTTTTTGAAGGTATAATCGAAGCCTTTTAATATCTGGAGGTTACCATAGGCTTTGTAAACTTTCTTCAATTCCAGGATCTTGCCGCCCAGCCGGGTCATTTTCACGTTCAGCTCCAGCTGCTGCTGCTCGATGCGTTTGGCGGCGCGCTCTTTAACTTCATAAAAAGCGTCCTGCCGGGATTTGGACTTGGTGGTGCGGGCCTTGGGCTGCTTGCGCATCCATTCCAGCTCTTTACGGTAAACGTTGCGGGCCTTTTCCGTGCTGGACCGGTCTGATTCCTCCCGGGCGGCCTTTTTTTCGAGGTAGTTCTCGTAATCGCCTTTGTAGATGTAGAGCTGGGAGTTGTCCAGCTCCATGATCTCGTTGCACACGCTGTCCAGGAAATAACGGTCGTGGGTAACGAGCAGCAGCGTTACATTCTCCTGGTCCAGGTAGTTTTCCAGCCATTCGATCATGCTAACGTCCAGGTGATTGGTTGGTTCGTCCATGATCAGGAGCGTATGTGTATGCTCAAAACCAATGTCTATCAATACTTTAGCCAACGCAACGCGTTTCTGCTGGCCGCCGGAAAGCGTGCCGACGGGCTGCTCCAGGTGGTGGATATTGAGCTTGCCGAGGATCTGTTTCACCTTGCTGTCGAAGTGCCAGGCGTTCAGCTCGTCCATTTTGGTGATGGCGGCATTGAGGGCGGCGGCGTCCGGCTCGGCATCATTGTCTGTCAGGTGCTCATATTCCTTGATGGCATTGAGGATGGGATGGTCGTGGTCGAAGATGTTTTCGAGAACGGACTGGTGTGCCTTGAAGTTGGAGGATTGCTCCAGCATAACAACCGTAACGTCTTTATGGACCCAGACCTTGCCCTCGTCCGCGGTTTCTTTGCCGCAGAGTATCTTCAGGAGGGTGGATTTACCGGTGCCGTTGAGGGCCACCAGGGCGATCTTGTCGCCTTCTTCTATATGAAAGGAGATATTTTCAAAAAGGGGGGTAATGCCGTACGATTTGGCAAGCCCTTCCACTGTAACATAATGCATGGTGCGAAGGTAACCTGTTTTGTTAAAATTGGTTTTTTTCAGTATTTATTTCGTATATTCATAAAGGAAAATGTTACACCAGTAAAAACTATGAATACCCGGGGAATTGAGAACCTGTCCAATAATCATTTGAATTTATTGAAAAAGAAACTGACGTAATTGAGATAATTGCGTGTGTGCTTTCCTGTGCGGAGAACGGTGCTGAGAGCGGGGAGGTATTTCATCCCATGATTTGCCCCATTTGCACGGCCTTTATCCATCAGTTAAGTATCTTTTGTTTGGTTCCCCCTGGTTTAAAAGATAAAAACGCCTCCCGGAGATTCCGGGGGGCGTTTGGTTTTTATAGTTATTGCCTTATTCAGATCAGTTCCCGGAAATAAAAAAATCCCGCTCAGCTGAGCGGGACGTGGAAAGTAAGTTTTACCCCAATCTAGTTTGATTTACCAAATTTTTTCATCACCCATGCTAATGACGTACAAGTTAGGATAAGAATTACCATGCAGAGGGCGTTGAGCAGAATACCAATCATGGCGAAAGACTTTAAAGCGTCTTGATGCTAAATAAGGCAAACTTTTTTGATTGTGCTATCTTCCTTTTGTGTGATTTTTCTAATGCTGTTTTAACACCGGCATGGACGAATAGTGCTAGTTATGATCAAAAATCGTAATAGAATTGACGGAAAGTGCTGCGGAGACCAAAGGAGAAGATCAGCTCACGATTGGTATACAGATTGTTTTTTTCCTGCCGGCCGGCAACGGAAGCTTCCAGGCGGAGGTTGTATTTCGGGTTCAGCACAAATGCGATGGTGCCCTGGCCGTAAAGGAAATCCGTTTTGAGACCCTGGAACATCTTGTTGCCGTAGTCGCTGGTTCTCAGGTCATATGATTTGAAGATATCCTGGCCCATGCTGATGGCTTTCGTATAGTCGAGCCCATACTGTGCATATTGTACCTGCCCGCGGAAATACCAGCGTTTGAAAGTATAGGAAGCAATGCCAAGTGTTTCCAGGAAATTGGCGCCCATCGGGTGTGCGAGAGACTGGTTGTAATGCGCGTAGTTACCCTGCCCGTTGCGGAAGGTGTATGTATATGGCCGCGAAACGTTCAGTTCGCCCTGCAGGTCCAGTTTATTGACTTTGAAAAGATCGAAGGAGCGGAAGCCGAGTTGGGCAGACCATTTGTTGCCCCACCATCCGTCGCCGCCAAAGAATTCCTTCAGTTTGAACTCATCCAGCACCAGCTGGCCATAGGCAGTTACTTTGGGGAATAGCTTATACTTGATGTTCATGCCTACCATCGCATTGTCTGACGAGCCGCCGGAATATTCGGCAGGGCGCAGGAATATAATGGGATTGAGATAGGTCCAGTCAAAGCCTCTTTTACGTCCAAGCGAATCGCTGTCTGCCCAGATCACTGCATCAAACAGGCCGATGGTGAGCTTTTTGGTGGCGTTCCAGTCGAGAAAGTGAAATACTCCCCATTTTTTGGGATATCCCAGGTCTTCGTAAGCCTGATTGAACGATCTGCTGGAAACATCCATGAACTGTGCCCACATGGACGTATATTGAAACTGGCCAAGGTTGGCGGTTATTTTCAGATAAGGATAACTAAACCCGATGTCTGAGAGGATCATGGAACGATAGCCGTCCCCATAAGAATTGTTGCCGTAGCCAAGCGTGAAATTCACGTATTTGCTGGGCGTATAGGAAATGAGGGCATTCACATAAGAGAAGTCATAACTTTTACCGATCACATCATTGTATTTGATCAGCCCCTGGCCTGGGATCACTCTCCTTTTAGCTACGAAACTGTCCAGGTAAACAGGGAACACGCCCTGGTTCTCATAAAAGGAAGATTCGAAGTAGAACTTCTTGCCGATGTTGCCGAATACGGTGGCGCCGCGGGTGTTCAGCCAGAGTGTTTTGTCCTGGTTGCTGCGGCCTACCTGGAAATCGGGCAGGAAGTCGATAAATACATTGAAGTCGGGTTCACGGAATTCAAAGAGGTGTTCTTTGAAAAGCTTGCGGTGGAACCAGCTTCTTTTCACGCTGTCGGTTTGTGTGTAAAGCGCGCTGCTATCTTCGTGAAGAATAGTTTTGAGCGCGGTATGATGATTGACGGAGTCGAGGTACAACTCCCGTATGTTTTGGGAGTGGTAAGGGGTTATGACGGGTAATTTTTCCTGAGCCATGGCAGGAACAGCCAGCATAATGAATGCCGTTATCCAATGGAAATGCTTCATTCAAGAGAAATTTGGTTTTGAAAAGGCAAAAACTATGCCTTTAAAGGATATGCAAATATATAAACATCTAGGGAAGCGCAGCTTATTACGGATTATACGTCTTTTTTCCGGCGCCTGCCTGTCTGAGCACTTCTTTGTTGAACCTTTTCCGTTCAACGTCCCAGATCCAGCCCCATTTGTTGAAGTATTTGATGGCCGACTGAATATGGATCCTCAGCAATTTTTTGTTGACAAAGGATTCTTTCTGGAAACCGTGGGTGATGGAAACGTCGGGCAGGAATACGGTCTTTGCATGCCGGTGTATCCGTCTTACGAGATCGTAGTCCTCGAGATACATAAAATACCTGGGGTCGAACATCCCGGACTTCTCCAGCACCTGTGTGCGGATGAACATGAAGCAGCCGGAAAGGCAGGGTGTATTTAAAATGGAATCGTAATTGAAATCGTGCAGCTCATATCTTTCGTTGATCTTTATCCCCCATTTTGTTTTGGCAAGAAATCGCCGGAAGAACAGGTCCGCCGGCGTGGGCAGCAGTTTGCACAGCCGCTGTATTTCGCCGTTCTCATAAAATACTTTTGGCATCACCAGCCCGGTATCAGGGTTTTGTTCCATAAACGCATGGATATGTTCAAGCGTGCCGTTCTCAAATGAAATATCAGGGTTCACCACCAGGTGATATGGTATGCCGGCCGCCCTGGATTTATTGATGGCGATGTTATGGCCGCTGCCGTAACCGATATTAGCATTGTTAAATATATATTCGACATTTTCCCCTGAGAACATGCCTTTTAACGCATCGGTGGGTGAGTTATCTACCAGGTAGATCTGTATATCCAGGTTTGTGCTCAGCAGCTTGTTAAAAAGAAGTCTGATCGATTCATCATTTCTGTAAAGCACTATCGAACATGCTAGTTGTGGCATATGGTCTCAAAAATAATTGTGCAAATTTATTAATTCATAATTACATGGAAGGATTTGAAAACATTTGCAGGAATTCTTGTTATTTTCAATAATTTTCCGCTAAATTTTTAGCGCAAGGTAAGATTTTAAACTTTAATCATATATTCTGTACTATGTTCATTTCCGGCAAATGCAATTTATGTAATGGGCCTATTATTAAGATCAACTCTACTCAATTTGGGCAAAGGTGTATCTTTTGCAGATCGACGCCGATTCACCGGGCGCTGGGCCTGGCGTTTGCCGATATAAGGGGGCGTGGCGCGCTTCCAGCGGATGCCGCTGTTTATGAGATGTCGTCGCGCGGGGCATTTTTTAATTACCTCAGCAAACAATACAAGAACCTGCAATATTCGGAGTATTACGACGACGTAGAGCCCGGGGCTTATAAAGCAGGCGTCCAGTGCCAGGACGTGCAGCGCCTGACTTTTGGGGATGCGTCTTTTGACGTTGTTACGAGCACAGAAGTGTTCGAGCACGTTCCTGATGATATTAAAGGATACAGGGAAGTTTACAGGGTTTTGAAACCCGGTGGGCATTTGGTATTTACGGTGCCCCTGGCGGATACAGACAAAACTGTTGAACGGGCTGTTTTAAAAGAAGATGGAAGCATCGAGCACCTGCTTCCGCCGGAGTATCACGGAGACCGCATCAGGGGAAGCAACGGTGTACTGGCGTTCCGTACCTATGGAGCAGATATTGTGGACAGATTGAACAGTGTGGGATTTTCCGCTTCCATCGAAAGATACAATTCGCGAAAAGAAAGAGTTTCCAATAACGCGGTGGTGATCGCTTTGAAGGGCTGATCACCGGCCCTGGGCTATGGTGCCATGGAGGGCGGGCAGGGTTGGTGCTGCTTGCCGGGCCCGCACTCCGATTGCACCTGAAACGATCAGGAACATGAAGAACCCGGTAAAGATAAGTGGTTCGGAGTTCAACCCCAGGAACAGAATAAGAAAAACCAGCCAGCGGTTTCCGGATAGCAATTGCTGCCGGAATAAAAAACGGAGCGCCAGGAGGCTTAACGGTATGCCGAATGCCACGAACAAAGCCGTTATGGAGTTGGAGTTCCTCCTTGTATCGATAATAGACAAGGATTGGAAAATGCTGCTGGCTTTTTGCACCTGCTCATAAACCTCGGTGCCAAACCCGATCCCCGTCAGCCAGTGATCCCTGATGATCGATAAGGAAATGAGATAGTCGTAACTCCTCACGATAAAAGACCCATTGTCTTCCTGGAACTTTGAAGTGATATTGTCCACGATAAGCGGTATCAGCGGGATGCTGATCAGCGTGAGGGGAAGGATGTAGACGAAATTTTTCCGGATGATCGATTTATAGAGGACGAGCATCTGCATCACCAGCAGAATGATACCTGTTGTGGAAAAAGTGGTCAGCACCAGGAAGCCAGAAACGACGGAGGTGATTTTATTTTTTTTGATAAAGCTGCTCATGTAGAACAGGAGGTTCATATAGATAGTCAGTACCCCCGGCTCCCAGAACAATCCCTGGTTCCTGAACAGCTCCAGCCCGCCCAGCTCGTGGGTGGATTCGTAAAAGAAGATGTTGAGGAAGGTGTGGATCTTCAGGATATCTTTAAGTTCGATCTGAACAAGGAACGGCGTTACCACAAACTGCAAAAAGAAACATGCGAGCGCGTGCAGGCCCACCACCTGGAGCACACGGTACAGCATGTGCTGGGCGTTGAGCCTGGAAAGGCTGAAGCACATTACCGCAAGCCAGGAAATAAAAAAACGGAACAGGAAATGAGGGAATTCTCCATCTATCAGCACTCTCGTATTCAAAAATTGCAGGAATACCAGTAATGGTAAGGAAATGCAGAGGAAAGTGCCGGCATGTTTCAGCACGCCGGCATCATAACTGTTGATAGCAATGAAAGTGACGGCTAATAACGCCAGCATCAGCAGGAAAAACACCACGCCGCCGAGCATAATGGGGATCACTCCCCCGGAGGAGAGGATCAGCAGGAACAGCGTAATATATAACAGTGCTTTCTTCATGCCGGCCGGCTTCTATTTGTATAAACCTTTTTGCTCCATTTCCTTCAATGATTTACTGTAATTGTCCTCCTGCACAGGCTGGCCTTTCACCCAGCTTGCAAAGCGGTGGATTCCTTCCTGGACGGTCACTTGCGGGGAGAATCCCAGTGAGCGGCTGATCCTGGTAAGATCGGCGTAGTTGTGGCGGATGTCGCCGATCCTGAAGTTCCCGCTGATCCTGTAAGTGGAGCTGGAATTATATTCTTTCAGCAGCTGCTCGGTGATCTGGATAACGCTGGTGGGCACGCCCGAGCCTACGTTGAACACTTCGCCGTCCGCTTCCTTTTTTTCCAGCGCAAGGATGGTGGCATCCACCACATCGTCGATGTACACGAAGTCGCGGCTTTCTTCGCCGTCCTCAAAAATATTGATCTCTTTGTTGTGCTTGATCAAATTGGAGAAGATGGAAAGAATGCCGGTGTAAGGATTGGAGAGGGACTGCCCCGGCCCGTATACGTTCTGGTAGCGCAATGCTACAGGGGCAATGCCGATGGCCTTGCAAACGGTCATCACCATCTGCTCCTGGTTCTGCTTTGTGATCCCATAAACGGATGTGGGGTGTATTTTGGAATCTTCGTCCGTTGCCACCAGCTGCAGCGGCTTGCTGCACCCCGGGTATTGCACTTCAAACTTACCTTTCGCCAGTTCTTCCGCGGGCCTGGCTTCCGGGTAAACGGGCCCCAGTTCTTCGCTCAGGTATTTCCCTTCACCGTATATGGCCCGTGACGACGCGATGATCATTTTTTTTACGGAGTGCGGGTGGTTGGTAAGATTATCCAGTATCAGCGCGGTGGCGCCTATGTTTACCTGTGTATATTTTTCGATCTGGTACATGGACTGGCCGGTGCCGGTCTCCGCAGCCAGGTGAATGACCGCGTCCTGGCCTGCAAGCGCTTCCTTAACGGTTTCAGGATCGCAAACATCTCCTTTGATGAACCGGGTCACTTTATCGCGGATGGATAAATACAGGGGGGAGGCGGTTTCCGGGGACTGGCCATGGATCTGTGGGGAGAGATTGTCCAGGATCGTCACCTGGTAACCTTTTGAGAGGAGTTTCACTGCCAGGTTGGAACCGATAAATCCCGCACCGCCTGTAATAAGAATTTTATTCATGATGTTTTCTGATTTTGAAGTTTTTTGCCGGCGCGGGTTATTCAATAAAGGCGCCGTCCGGCGTGGTTTTTTTCCAGGTGTTATCTTCCAGGCAATATCTTTTTACGATCCTGGCCGGAGAGCCCACTGCTACGCAATAATCCGGTATATCGCTCATCACCACCGAATTGGCGCCGATGACGCATTGTTTCCCGATCCTGGCGCCGAGTATGCAGACGTTTTCCCCCAGCCAGGAGCCATCGCCGATGGAAACGGCCTTATTCTGCACTACGGGCTGGTGCATTACCGGTACCTGGATATCCCTGTACTGGTGGAGGTTGTCGGAAATATAAACTTTGTCTGCGGTCAATACGTTTTTGCCGATCCTGACGGAGTGCGTGGCATAAATATGGTTGAAGTTGCCGATCACAGAGCCATCGCCTATTTCCAGCAGGCAATCCGGCATGCCCGTCAGGGGGTGGGCAGCCAGCCAGGTTTTATAGTTGATGATCACCTCATGGCCCAGCGAGATGTTGCCGTGGCCGGTAATGCGCAGCGGGCATATGATACGGACCTTACGGCCAATATGTCTGAACTTTCGTTTGCCCGCCCAGTAATTTAGCCGGGCGTCCAGGCTGTACAGTAAAGATCTCAGCATTGTACACTTAGTTGCCCTGGTAAAATCCCAAAAAAAGCCCGGGCTAATGCATTACGCTCATTTAGGATCAAATTAATATATATACAGATGTTATCCCTCATATTCAGGGCACAAGTTACAGAAACAAAACAAAAACCGGATCAACAAAACAGTTTTCAGTATACCCAGATTTCGTCGCACCCGATCACCGGGTATTTTGACGGAGCCTTGGCCCAGTCCGGGAAACTGGCCGGCGGCTCAGCGGTTAGCCGGAGAAACCGGAACTGGTTATTACGGCCTGTTGCCATTTTGAATGGAACAGGTCGGATTTTCCGGTCCAGCATTGCCGGCGGGGGCACCTTGATCGTTTGCAGGGGAGTATAGTCCCGGCCGTTCATAGAGACTTCTGCTTTAATAACAGAAGGAAGGAACATATTAAAATCCGGGCTGTAAATGAACGTCGTTTGGATGGAATCTGCTTTCAGCGGCTTACCTAAGTCAAGGGTCGCTACCATCGGGTTGCGGCTGAATTGCAGCCAGTTATAGGAGAAATCACCCAATCCCGCCACCCCGTCAGTTAGCATTGCGGCGCCTTTTCCTTCGTACCGCTTTACATAAGGGTATTGCAGTGAAACCTTTGCATTTATCGCCAGATTCTGCTTGACGGGCGTGGTAAGGATATGCTTCACCTCCGCAGCATATGCTCCGGGGGACAGGCCGAATTCGGCGACCTGCACAGCCCCGACTTTTACGCCGTTGTCGAGGAATCTTTTTAATACGGATTGCAGGGTATCTGGTGTTGCGCCTGGTGTTGCGCTCCGCTGGCTGGCGGCGGGATTCCCATTTCCATATATGCCCCGTTTTCCCCTGCCATAATAACGGGCCTGGTGGAGAAAGGTATAATCCTGCACAAGCTGGATGGAGCCCACCCGCTGCAGTAAGCCGGTATTCGCCCCTGCCGCTTTTTTCGCCTTGGCGAGCAGCTCATTGTACTGGTCCAGATAAGCCGGGGAAAGGAATGTATTGGCCCCATCGGCCACGTTGCCGAAGATATCCAATGTGGCGTGCGTTTTTACCGCCGCATTCCTGGTTGCGGTCAGATAGGCCCGCACATACTGGCCCGCGGGGCCGTAATATCCTTCTGTGAATTCCTGCACCAGTTGTTCCACATTAATGTCCGGGTTCCATAACAACTTTGCAAGCACATATCCTTTCAGTTCCGCCATATCGCTGTAGCCCGGGCCACTGCCCTGCTCCAGTACGCCTTTCACCATGTTTTGTTTCAGAAGCCGCAGGTTGGGCTGATAGACGGGAAGCACCGGGAAAGGTGCAAGGAAGGCTGTAAACTGGGCGCAATAGTCCCAGATGTAAATGTTACTGGTAAGCTTTTTCCAGCCGGCGAGGTCCGCCGTGAATTTTTTGCCGGATGGAGATTGGGTGAATGGCAGCAGGCGGTCTACATTCAGGCTGGTGAGCTGCACAATTACGTTGGACGCTGGCCTGGCGTATTTCGGCGGCAGCTGCGTATAGCCGTGAGCCAGGATAGTAAACTTGGTGTCGGGGAATTGGGCGGCAACCTTATTGACCATCAGTACGAGGTTACCTGCAACTGATCCTTCGCGTTTGGTGACCGGTGCGCAGAGGTTGCATTCACAGTAACCCGGCCCCGCATTAGGGCTGATGGACCAATATATCGCATTGGGGTTGCGCTGCATTTTCCTGCGTATCGAATCAGCAATGATCCTCACAACTTCATCGTTGCTGGTGCATAACTGGTTGGGTAAACGTTTGCCTTTTATCATGCCAAAATATTCCGGATGGCTTTTATAATAAACGGCTGCAGGCACCAGCTTTTCGTAAGTATCGCCGTATAGGCCCCATTGTTCGGTAAACCGGTGCAGCTTGTGCCAGTCCGCATATTCCGGATCAAAAATGCCCGGGAAATATGATTCACGGTATTCGAAGGCGGGGTTTTCGTAAAGGGCAAGGCCTGCGGGCATGGAAAGCGTTTTCATCCGGGGGGCCTGTGCGGCGCCTGTGTACCATTTACGACAACCCAGGTACTTTTCAACAAACGTGTATACGGCATATAAGGTACCCTTAGCGCCTTTTCCTGCAATGACCAGGTTTTTCCCCTGATTAACGATTGCATAGCCGTCTTCTTTGAGCCTGTCGGTCTTGACAGCCGCCGCCGCAAATTTCGTATTGCCGATGGCGATCACAGCAGCATCGCGGCTGCTTTCTTCCCTGATATCCAGTTTCGCGCCGGTCACTTTTTGAAAGTAGTTTTGCAATACCGTCGCGGATTTTTTTTCCATGCCGGAAGCATTCCCGGGGATCACGATGTAGTAGGATGATTGACCGTTATCAGCCAACTTCAGCGACTGCCCGAGGCAGCATTGGCAGCTGAACGCTACCAGCAGCAAAAAAGAAAATTTAAATGCCTGGCTTACCATAGTATTAATTTATATAGTTCTATCCCAGCATTTCAGAGAAGCGGTCGCGGGTATATATGGAAATGGTCTTCCTATGCAAGGCGATCTTCTCTTCAGCAGTACGGGAAGCTGCTGCCTGCTTATTGATTTCCGTGATAAAGTCCTGTCCGGTAGTACATCTGATCAATTCTTCACCCAGGTCGGCAGCTATTCCTTCCAGGGCAATTTCCGTGCCTACCACGGTTGTTCCGCAGGCCAGGGCCTCCAGTACCTTGAATTTTACACCGGCTCCCTGGAACAGAGGAGCGATCAACGCCCTGGCTCCCGCGAGAACCGGATAAGGATTTTCTACAAAACCTAACAGTTCCACCCCCGGTATTGTTGAGAACACCGCTTTATCTTTCGCGCTCATGCCACCCCCGATCACCTTGATGCGGATACGCGACTGAAGGCCCGGGTAAACATGCTCGAAGAACCAGTGCAGCCCTTCTGTATTCTCACTGCGGTTCCATGCACCATAAAAACAGAAATAGTCCGATTCGGTGAAGTCTGCTTCTTCCAGGTCCAGGATCATGGGATCGAGGAACGGGCTTACTACTTTTGCATCTTTTCCATACCAGGTCTTTATCAGTTCCCTGTCCTTTTCACTGAAAGTAAGCAGCGTTTTTCTTTTGCCGGAAAGCAGCAGCTTCTCCGAACGGAAGATCCATTTTGAAGCCGCCGATTGTAGCGCACCGGTCTTCCGGGCATATTTCTGGTAAATAACATCGTGAAGCATCAGGTACTGCCGGGAACGGGGAATGAACAGACCGTACAGGAACACCTGTGAGAAATCAAGGTATACCAGGTCGTACCGGCTGCTGTTGCGGCTTATGAACCATATAAGGCGGAGCGACAGGCGTGAAGTGAAGAATGGATGCAGCATTGGCAGCTTGACGATATTGAGCAGTTTCCTTTTTGTTCCGAGAGGACGGACCATCAGGACGTTTATATTGGAGTGCTGCGGCGCATACTGGTGATCGGCATATTTAAACACACACACATCTATTTTATGCCCGTGACCTGCCAGGTCTTCCAGGAGCAGGCGGGTATAGTTCTGCCCCGCCGTTTTGTCGCCGGGCGGGAATGCCGAAATAAAAAGTATTTTCTTTTGCTTTTGCATTTCGCGTTACCGTTTTATAAAGAATTCCAGCACCCAGTTCTTTAATAACAAGGCAGACATGTCCACCGGTTTTGCCTCCCGTTTGAAAAACTGCGGATCGACGACAGGTTGATGCCGGTCTATGACCAGCACATTATCCGCTGAGTAGAACGGCTCTTTCATGATCTGAAAGTTAGTGGTAATGAGTTTTTTGCCCATCGCAAGCACTTCTATGGTACGCATGGTTAATCCAGCCTGCCCTTCAAAATTGATATCTATGATCGCGGAAGATTCGTTGGTCAGCTGAAGGAAAGTGGCGTATGGAATTTTCTCATAAACGAAGTCGCTGGCACGGGCGTCCTTATATATTTTGGAGTGCAGCAGTTTTTTCCGGTAAAAAGAAAACTTGCTGGTAATAAGCATGGCTCTGCAAGCGAGCCCGAGCCGCGATGCCTCCTTTTCCAACTTCCTGATAAGGGAGTAACGGTCGCTATATTCGACGCCGATAAACAACATGTCATATTTTTGCGGGACCGGCACGATGGGAGATTCGTTGTTGTGGAAGAGCGGCTTATAATGAACGAACGGGAAGGTATTTACGTCTTCCCGGTCAAAAGAATAGGCGGCGTCATACTGGTCAAGCAGCAAAGCGGCCCTGGGGTTGAACTTCAGCGAGTCCCAGTGATAATTGATGAACCGGGCGTTCGGGAACTGCTTTTTCATGCCGGCAAGCATCTTTTCCGTGATGGTTTCGCCATGAATGACAAAAACAAAATCGAACGAAGCGCCGTCTGCTACAGCCTGTATATTTTTTGACAGGTAAATGTTTGAATATGCGTATGCAATATTTTTATTGATATATCCGAAAGCCCTGTAAAGACGGCCGTATTCCCGTTCCGGTATGAAATGCACTTCCGCTCCATAGGCATTGAGCACATTGGAGATCCTGAGATGGTAGTCGTAGAATACCGGGCCGATAAATAGTATCTTTTTATTTTTCAATACTTCCATACATCAGTTCAATTATTGTTAAATATCAGACATATTTGCTGCATCCTCCATTACATCTACCTGGTTCCGATTTTCTTTTGACTTGTATAGCTGTTTCCTGATCTTCAGGTAAACAGCAAGTGCGGCCATGAACGAAATAAAGGCAACAGCAGATTCCACAGCAACAAAATAGTGTAATTGCACATGCTGCAGCTGCAGGATGCCAATAACGCCACCCAGCATACAAAGGAGCCCGATCACATTCACCGTAATGATAGCGCGGTACTTGAAAGCAGCATTAAAAATGATTGTCAGAACGGTATTGACACCGGTAAAGAACAGTGATGGAAGCATCCAATAGACAAGATGTATCTGCGGTATATGTTTTGGGAAGAAAAAAGGGACCAGCAAATGCACCAATAAGACGGTAGCGACTACAAACGCCGTGCTGTAGCTGACAACGATCAATATATAATTTTTCATTACCTTCCTGAACAGCGTGTAGTTACTCTCGGCAAACGACCTCACGGCAGATGGGAAATACAGGTTACTGATCGAGGAAGGAACGATCATAAAGGCTGCTGAAATGATGACACACAGGGAAAGCCGGCCTAATTCCTCAATTCCGAGGCCCCTTACAATGGCCCACCTTTCAATTTGTACGTTGATGTTGAAAAAAGTTGTAGTAAGATAAGGTACAAACCCATAATAGAGTAATCTCCTGATCATATCCCGGTTCATGGTGAATCGGAATGGGCGCAGATACGGGACTTTGATTAAGGCGATCAAACAAAACGCTGTTGATGCGGTAGCAGTTCCCAGGAGGGCGCCGTATAACTTCAGGAAAATGATTGTGGGCAGGGTTAAAAAGGATGCCAGTGCCGAGACCAGATTAATTGCATTTAAAGACTTGATGTCCCCCCTGGCAAGCATCATGCAGGTAAGCCAATTGTTATAAAGTCCGATGGCGCCTATCAAAATACCAAGTATTGTAATATGGACGGCCGCGTCGCCGGAATGAACGGCCATTGTGATGACAGGCAGCGAAATGCCCAGCATAACAATAATGTACGAAGTGATGGTATTGTTGATTTCCCGGCTGTCCGGAGTGATAGAATAAGCCTTATAGCCACCGGTGACCATACCTAATTGAAGCATGGCCATGACCATTATTAGAATCTGTACGATGCCAAGAAGCCCCAGTTCATAAAAATCGAGATATTTAATACTGATAAAGGAACGCACAAACGATAGCCCGCTTAGAGATATGTTTAGTAATACGTAGACTATCCTCGGATTGCTGTATAATTCCTTAACGTTGATTTTCATGATTAACTAACTCGATGGAAGCAATTCCAGTTAGAAATGGATATTTCGGTTGGCCGAAGCTTGTATTTTCCCATCATAACAGTCCATTTAATTTTTCAATTCCTCCTCGATTGCACGCGTTATATCGGTAATGTTTTCGTTCGTATATAGGCTGGCATGCTGGTATGGATTGCCAACATGCGTGTAATGCACCATTTGTGAAATAAAATGTTTCACCTGCTCCGGCGAGGGTTTTGCATATTCCGGCAACCGCAGTTTTTGGCGAAGGTCTTCGTACGACTCGATCTTATGTACCCCCGGGCATTGGTTATAGAAGATCTTGCCCAGGACAAAAACAGGTTTCCCGGCTATCAGTCCCTCGAAGCCGGCTGTGCTTGTGAGGGTCACGATCGCTTTGCATTCCCTGATCAGGTGCGCTGTCGGTATCTCCGAGGGGAGCAGGAGAATGTTGGAGTAATTGCGTTGCAGTTCCCTGAAGGTGTCCGTCAGCAGCATGCCGGGTTGCTGCGGATGTTCTTTCACCACCAGCACCTGGTTGGTCTTAAGGCATTTGGAAATATACTCAATGGTGGAAGCCTGGTTGGAAAAAAACTCCGACATGTATTTCAATGTGGCTTCCGGCTCAAAATGAAGGGGATAAAAGACGAGATCAAATTCCCTGAAGTCGTCCAGCTTTTTATATTTCCTGAAAAGAGATAAAAAATACAGCTTTATGCTTGTCGCAAAAACATATTGCGGATTGCCGAAGATCGCGAGGGATTTGGCTTTCGGGTACCTGGACGCGCTGATTTTTGTCAGCATCCATCTTTTGATGGACTTCAGCAGCATGACCGGGTTGCCCCGTTTCTTGATATTTTGTGCGTAGAACGGCTGCCCGCTGCCTGCGAGCACCTTTTCAATATAAGCTTCCGCCTTGGCGACGTCCGCCGCAGTGGGTTGCAACAACTGGATGCTGTTATCCAGCTGATTGTGCATGGGAGTATGCTGGAAATAGAAGGTGTTCGGGGCGGCGAAGCTTAGCCAGGACAAGTACCGGATACCACGTTTCCGGCATTCCAGGTGAAGCACCTCAGATATCTCAATTGCGACAATTTCATTGACAACGGCTGTGGCCCCGCTGGTTTGGAGGGCCTGCCGCCAGAAAGAGATCTCTTTGCCCAGTATCTCCCGCCGTTGCCGTAGCGACAGTGGTCCCAGGTAACGGTCAGAGCCAAAAGAAGTCTCGAAATAATCATCCGGTACATCTGCCGGCACGAGCCTGTCATATTCCTCTTCAAAACATAACAGCACGCTTTTGCCCTTTGCTTCCACCCTTTTTTTTTCGTCGAGCGTCAGCGTTACATATATCGATTCGTATTTTAAGCTGTTTAACAGCGGGAAAAAATCAGACTGGTATTCTCGCGCAAAGAACAAAACCCTCTCTTGCATATGCAAATTTATTTAAAATGACTATTCAGCTTAACAGGTCGTCCATAGACAGCGGAGTGCCTCGTTTCAACGCCCGGTGAGCGGGTTTGCCCAGTATCATGCTGAAATATCGCGGATGAAGCCCATCGCCCGGCCGGATAATACGGATGTTTTTTTCTGTGAACACCCCTCCGGCAGGAATGTCTTCCACTACATATACAGATCTCTTGAAATTAAGGCTTTTTTTCTCTGCGTCCTGGATGCCATATTGAACGTATCCAAGCGCCTGGTGGGCCCTTTCCGTTTCTATGACGAGCATCCTGAATTCATCAGGCTCCAGTGAAAACGCGCTGTCCACGCCGCCTTCTGCCCGGCTGAGGCAAAAATGTTTCTCGATCACGGTGGCTCCCAGCGCAACAGCCCCCACCGCGGCGCCAACCCCCATGGTGTGGTCGGACAGCCCGGTTTCGCAATGGAAGAGCTCGCGGAGATGTGGTATTGTCCTGAGGTTGGTATTTTCCGGGGTTGCGGGGTAGGTGCTGGTGCATTTCAGCAGCACCAGGTCCTTGCATCCGTTCTGTCTCAGCACGCCCACGCTCTCGTCCGTGTTCGCAAGCGTGGAAACGCCGGTAGACATGATAACGGGCTTGCCCGTGAGCGCCACTTTTTTCAGCAGGGGATGATGGTTGTTCTCGAATGAAGCGACCTTATGGCAGGGCGCTCCAAGTTCTTCCAGCATATCCACTGCTTCCTCGTCGAAAGGTGTCGAGAAACAGATAATACCCAGCTCCTTCGCGTAATCAAAAATGGGTTTGTGCCATTCATAAGGCGTCATAGCCTCCTGGTAAAGCTCGTAAAGATTCCTGCCCTTCCAGAGGGATTTTTCATCAGTAATAGTAAAGAGGCCGCCGGAATGATCAATTGTCAATGAATCGGGTGTGTATGTCTGCAGCTTGATGGCATCAGCACCCGCATCTTTCGCCGCTTTCACGATTGTCATGGCCCTTTCCAGCGAACGGTTGTGGTTGCCGCTCATTTCAGCGATAATGAATGGTTTGTGATTCAAACCGATTTGCGCGTCACCTATCTTGAAATCTTTCATCTGATGTATATAATAATTTGTTTTATCCTAATTTGTTATGCCGTGTCCTCCAGCAAAGTTTGCCTCAAGGTACTCAAAAGATATGGAACGGGAATTTACGGCTTATGCTGCCGCAACACTCCGGCCGCTTTAAAAAGTTCCTGCTGCTCCAGCAACCGGGTTGCGGCCTGCAATTCTTCCTCCAGCGTTTGCCCTGATGTTTTTTGAACAGAACCGGCATTGATCATGGCTATCCATGGCCGGCGCGCAATAAGTGATGCTATTTTGTCCAGCCCAAATAAAGGGTCGTCCGGGTATAGTTCGTCGTAGATGCAGCAAGCCAGCACATAGTCCAGGTCATTGTCCACCGTAAGCCGCAGCTCTCCGCCCGGGGGTATATCCATATGGATGGTATTCACCTTAAACCTTTCAGGCCGTTTGCGTATGGCGAGGGTAACATGCTCTTCTTCTTCAGGAAGGAGATCTAATGTCCGTAGTTGCAGCAGGGCTTCCGTTTCCACGACTTCAATATTCATCCCGACCGGCAGGCCGGATGAATACGTATATGCGTGGCCGGAATCAAGGTGCTTTTCAACCACCTCGTCCATCAGGGCCGGGTCGATGAACGGGTTGTCCGCCGTGATCCGGATGATAGTATCCGGTTGGTAGCGGAGGCCCGCTTCCTGGAACCGGGACAATACATTCCGCTCATCTCCGCGAAGACAGTGGATATTTTGACGGCGTGCCCAGGTTTCGAGTATATCGTCTGCGGGATTGGTGGATGTAGCCAATACAATCAAGGGCTGGAACCGGGAATGCGAAAGACGGCGAACGATCTGGTCCAGCACAGCCTGGTCGGAGCTGTAAGGCAGCGGCATCAGGACTTTTCCCCTAAGCCGTGTTGAAGCGAACCTCGCCTGTATGACTGCGCTGATCTTCTTTTGTGACATCTCAGATTCTTTTATTTGATGGTCCATCCGCCATCCACCACGATATTCTGGCCTGTAATGAACGCCGAAGCGTCAGAGGCGAGGAACACAAACGCCCCTTTCAGATCATCGGGCTGACCGATCCTTCCCAGTACGGTTCTTTCTTTCAGCCCCCGGATAAATTTTTCCTGCAATTGTACCTGCGGGCTCGGGAAGGGGCCGGGCGTGACTGTGTTTACCAGGATGCCTCTTGAGCCAAGGTAAGATGCGAAGTATTTCGTAAGCTGTATGATACCGGCTTTGGCTATCCCGTAGTGGGGAGGGTTCAGTGACGCGGGCGCATCTTCGTAGAGGCTGAAATCGGGCGCCACCACTCCATACATGGACGCCACGTTGATGATTTTCCCCGTGGGCGACTTTGCGAGGTACGGCACTGCTTCCCGGATGCAACGGTAAGCGCTGTTGATAGTGCCGTCAATGGAATAAGCCCAGTCTTCGTCAGTGATACCCAGCGGGTCGCTTCCCTTGCAATAAAAAGCATTGTTGATCAGGACGTCAATCCTGCCATGCTCAGCGTCTATAGCGGCAAGCGAGGCACGGATGCTCGCAGTGTCCGCAACGTCGCATTTGTTAAAATGGATCATATTGCCGGCAGGGAAAGCCAGATCAAATTTATCTTCATCCTTTCCACAGACATATACGGTCGCTTTGTGCTCGGCAAGCCCTTCACATATGGCTTTTCCCAGGTAACCGTAACCGCCGGTCACAGCAACGATCTTCCCGCTTAAATCGAACAAACTACTCATTTGACGTTCCATTTACTGGGTAAAATCAACGTTTCATCATTTGAAGCCATGGCGCTGATATCATTTATGGCCCGCTGAACCGTGTCCAGCCGGCCGGTGTAGCCGATATTTTCAAGAAGATTGCTGTATGACTCAACACCGATGACAATCTTATCTATATCATGCAAATGTACGAATCCAAGCAGGAGATGAGGCAATGTCAAATCATGCGCTTCCGCCAGCTGCCGGATTTTGTCTACCCTTGGGCCCAATTCGGCCAGGGAGGCGGGCAGCTGCTCCGGGGAAAGGAACAGCAGGCCTTGCAGGAATGCGGACCGGATATGAATTTCCACTCCCCGCGATTTCAGCTCGGTGAAATATGGGCTGAAACGTTGATCGAGGGGATTAAATGGCAATTGCAGGATGTCGAATGCAACGTCTTTGTCCAGCAGGTAGTCCAGTTCATGCGGATAGTATAGTGAAAAGCCGATCTTGCCGATGCGGCCTTTTTCTTTTTCTTTCCTGAAAGCGTCCCACTGGGTGTTTTCAAAAACACTCCTGTCGAACTGGTGCAGCAGGTAGCCGTACAAGAACTGAACCCCCAGTTTTTGGCAGCTGTTATCGAGGCTTTCCGTTACCGTTGTGCTCCCGGGCAGGTACTTGGAGATTATCCTGAATTGGCCTGCCTGGCGGTTATAAACAACGGGCAATACCTGTCCGAGCACCGTTTCACTTTCGCCGTATGCGGACGCAGTGTCCAGGCTGTCTATTCCATGCTCCAGCGCCAGGCAAAGGATCTTTTCCGCTTCCTGCCGGGAAACCTGTCCGGTTTTGTTGCTGATCCCGTAATTCAGGCCGAACTGCACTGTACCGAGAGATAACTTGTTCATGTTCTATGCTGCAATATGGACATGATTTTTTCAATCACATATTCCTGTTCCTCTTCGCTTAATGTGGGGTACATGGGGAGGCTGAGGCACCGCGCATATAATCCTTCAGCAGCCGGTAATTTTACGCCCGGCATTTTTTCTTTGTAATAAGGCAATGTATGTACGGGGATATAATGCACCTGGGTGTAGATGCCGGATTCCTTGAGCCTGTCATACAGGTTTTTCCTGCCGTCTGCCTGTATCACGTACAAATGATAGGCGTGCCCTTCATCAAATTTTGCGATGGTATTATCGATGCCTGTACCGGCAAATGCTTCATCATAGCGGCGGGCGATCCTTTGCCGGGCGGCCAGGCCCGCATCTGCTTTTTCCAGCTGCGTCAGCCCCAGGGCCGCCTGGAAGTCCGTCAGCCGGTAGTTGTAACCCAGTTCCAGCATTTCATAATACCAGTCACCATGGTTTTCGTGCATCAGGGCGGGGTTTTTAGTAATGCCGTGAGTGCGGAGCAGGATAAGTTTATTGTACAGGTCCTGATCGTTGGTGGTTATCATTCCTCCTTCTCCGCAGGCGATATGCTTAACGGGATGGAAAGAGAAAACGGAAAGGTCGGCGAACCGGCCGTTGCCACAAAGCTGGCGCTGCCCTTTGCTGTCTGTGAAATATCCGCCGGGGGCATGGCAGGCGTCTTCGATTATCCAGAGGCCGAATTCATCCGCCAGTTGCCGGAACGCTTCGAGGTCTACTGCCTTTCCCGCGAAGTCAACAGGAATAATCCCCTTGTAAGTGCCTTTGGGCGCTTTTTCCAGCAATGCTCTTACTTTGTTGATGTCCAGCAGGCCGGTAGAAGGGTCGATATCGGCGAAGTCGGTTTCTCCTCCGCAATAACCAATACAATTGGCGGAGGCAGCAAAAGTGATGGGAGTGGTGATGACCCTGTCGCCTTTCTGAACGCCGAGAGCCATTGCGGCGAGATGGAGGGCCGCGGTGCCGTTGGAGACCGCCACGGCGTACCGGGCGCCTACATAGGCGGCAAATGCATCTTCAAACGCTTTGATCCTGGGGCCCTGGGTCAGGAAATCGCTTTGCAGCGCCTCAATAACAGCCTGGATGTCTTTGGCATCAATGTGCTGTTTTCCATAAGGGATATGTACTTTTTTAGTTTCCATTTTTATGCGGTGAAAGAGGGGTCAACATGTTCGGTAATAAGTTTTCTCAGCATCGGTACGTCCAGCCATTCGTTATTCTCACCGGAATTATAACGGAAACCTTCCGGTACCCTCTGAGCCTTGAAATGGCTTACAAATTCTTCCACGGACCATCTGGGCACCTGCGGAAGGATTACGTAGTAACGCCCGAGATCATAGGTTGTAAAAGAATCGGATGAAGTGATCATCTCTTCATGGATCTTTTCACCGGGGCGGATGCCTACTACTTTTTGCTCGCAATCTCCTCCCACTGCCTGTGCCACATCCGTGATCCTGTATGAGGGTATCTTGGGCACGAAAAGCTCGCCTCCCCATGCGGTTTCAAGGGCATGGAGCACCATTTCGACGCCCTCGGTAAGAGAAATGTTAAAACGGGTCATGGCCGGGTCGGTGATAGGCAGCACGCCTTCTTTTCTTTTATTCAGGAAGAAAGGGATCACGGAACCGTTTGAGCCCATTACGTTTCCATAACGCACTACCGAGAATTTGATGGGGTTGTAACCACGGATATTGTTTGCGGCAATAAATAATTTATCAGATGCAAGTTTGGTAGCTCCGTAAAGATTGATAGGCGCCGCGGCCTTATCGGTAGACAGGGCCACTACCTTTTCAACGGTGGTTTCAAGGCAGGCGTTAATGATATTCTCCGCTCCGATGATGTTGGTCTTGATACACTCCATCGGGTTGTATTCAGCAATGGGCACATGTTTCATGGCAGCGGCATGAATAACGTATTCCACGCCTTTCAATGCTCTTCTTACCCTGTCAAAATCTCTAACGTCACCAATAAAAAAGCGGATCATGGGGTACTTGCTGGCCGGGAACTCCTGCGCCATCTGAAACTGCTTCTGCTCGTCACGGGAAAATATTACCAACCGCTTGATATCAGGCCATCTTTCCAGCGCTATCTTGGTAAAGGCTTTACCAAAAGAACCGGTCCCCCCGGTAATCAGAATACTTTTGTTATTTAAGTCTAACATCTGAAATTTTTATAATTAAAATAATCACTTACAAGCCAATCACCTGTATACAGGCGCAGACGGTGGATCTAACGCATGATCTCTTTGTATAGTCTCCGGAAAAGAAGCCATACGATTGCAAGCAGGCCTGCAATAAAGCCTCCGGCAGCCGCGCCTTTTATGCGTCCCAAACGTTCTTTCTGCAGCGGCAGGATAGGTGTATCCACTACCTGGATAATAGGGCTTTCCTGCATCATCATCATCTTTGTGACCTCAAGGTTCTTGATGACCTCGGCGTAAATCGTCTGCAGCATCATTTTATCCCGCGACTCCAGCTCTGTGCCCACCATTGCCCGGCTTTGGGCGGGGTTAAGGTTCATATCCTGCGATACGGCCACTGAATAAGTCTTGCGGTTTAACAGGATGCCTATGGAGTCTGCCTTTGCCTGCAGTTTATCAACTGCGTCCTTAGACCGTTTGGTTTTTGTCAGCACATAAAAATCCGTTGCCTCCTTAACAAGCCTTTCAGTAAAAGCTTTAGAGAAAACTTCGCTTCTCGCCCTGCATTCAACGGAAATGAAGCTTAATTTTTTGTCCGGTTTTTTAACAGCGAGGTTTTTCTTTACAATGCTGTTGTATATGGCGTCCAGTACGCTGTCCTGCTGAAGGGAAAATCCTTTCCTATCGGGATTTACAGGGAAGTTCAGGTTTTTAAGCCTGGCGTTTTTATTCCATGAATCTCTCAGGTCATTCATTTCAATATAAAGATCAGCGAGGCTCTGCCGTTTGCCGCCAACTGCTACTGGTGAAAGCAGCGTTTTTTCCACCATTAACCGTGAGCGTAAGAACTCAAGTATGTTGTCGCCGGAGAAAAGGCCGCTCCCGGAAGCACCGCTGAGGTCGATCCCGAACTGGCTGGCTAGCCCGGCATAAGTACCCAGCGGGCTGGACCTGCTGTCTTCCAGTACAAAGGTCAGTTCTGCAACATATACCGGCTTTTTGAGCATTGCGTAGGTAAATCCCAACCCGCCTCCGATCAGCCCCAGCAGGATGATCAGTACCTTTTTCCCCCACAGGTATTTTACCCAGTCCCGGGCTTTCAGGATGAGGTCTTTCAGTGAAATATCGTTTTCACGTTGGGCAGGTATGGTTTGTGTCGGTTCCACCATTTTTTTATTGGGATTTAATTGGTCCTGTCCAATATGGTTATGATGATCAATGCTAAGGATGCAATACCGGTGGTAATACCAACGGCTTCCTGGCTGGTAAGCCCCTTGCGGTCGCCTTTCTTTGGAATGTATATCTCCGCTCCGGGCCTGACTTTAGGGTAGCTGTTGAAGAACAGTATTTTGCGGGTGCTTTTTACTTCCCCGTTGGCAAACACCACATAGCTTCTCCTTCGCAGCGCGCTGTTCGTGAACCCGCCGGCCCCGCGCACATAATCCCTGAACGTGGTCTTTCTCTCATAACGCATCTTCTTGGGAAAGTATATTTCGCCGAACAGCTGCACGGTCTGCATTTTTTTCGGTATCCTGATCACGTCCCCTTCTTCGAGGTACAGGTCGTATTTGGAGCCGGGCTGTTTTAATATATCATCCAGGTTGATGCCCAGCAATTGTTCCTTTCTCGAAATGGTGTTCTGCAGTTTGTAAACGTCCGAACTGTCCTGGAGCTTATTGTAGTACACCTGCAGCTTGCTGTCCAGCAGGGCGCTGTCGGAAGAATTCACAAAGGTTTTACGAAGCAGCACGGCTCCTTCAGGAAATGCTTCGGGCCTCACACCGCCGGCTCTTTTTATAATGTCGGAGATCCGCTCCCGTTTGGAGTTGATGATATATTCACCCGGGTACACTACTTCCCCGTCGATGGAAACCATTGCCTGTTCGTGGTAGGAAGGGGATCTGCGCACCGATATCTCATCAAAGGGCTGGAGGTTAAATCCGGCCATCGGGCTGAGATCGGAAGTGATGTCGAACTGTGCCACGATGGCAATTGTTGAATCGGAAGGATTGTATTCTCTTCCGCGGATCCTGCGGGCTACTTCCACGCGTTTCAGGGACGCAGCGTCCCTGAGACCGCCGGCCATAAGAATAAGATCTTCCGCACGAAGGGAATCCGCATAGCTATAATACCCCGGGGAGTTGACCTCACCGCTGATCTTCACCTGGTAATCTTCGCGAAGGTCCAGCTTCGAATATATCACAACGCTGTCTTCCCTGCGGAGAGAAACCGTCTGCCTGCCGGAAAGCACGTCCTGCAGGTTGAAGCTCATGCCGGAAGGGGTATAATCGTCTTTCAGCCTGAAAACGATCGCCCGGCCCAGGAGCGCGTCTTCTTTCACGCCATCGGCCTTTTTGATCAGGTCTGCAATGGTCATGTTGGTTTCCATTGCATATTCTCCCGGGTGGAACACAGCGCCGGAAATCATCACCCGGTTGGTGAAGCGGTTCAGCACTGCATCCACAAAATATTTATCGCCTGTGCGGGGCTGGAAAGTTGCTACTTCATTAGCCGAGATGTTCACCACTTCCCGCTCTTTGTTATTGATCCGGTAGGCCCTGATCACATCCTTGAAGGAAATATCTGTATAACCCCCGGCGTTGTCGATCACATCCTGCAGGGTTTCGCCTTCTTTTACCTCGAAAACAGCCGGGCGTTTTATCTCCCCGGTCAGTTCCACCCTGGTTTTGTAGGGATTCACCTTTACAATGTCCTGATCCTGCAATACGATATTGTTGGCCAGGTCTCCCTTCCGCAAAAAATCATACAGGTCGAACCTCGCAACGGTCTCCCCGTTGCGTATTACCTGTATATCCCGGAAAGAACCGTTTTCATCCGGCCCCCCTGAAACATACAGCGCATTCGCTACTGTGGCGAGGGAAGGCACTGTATAAGACCCCGGGCGCACTATTTCACCAATGAGCAGCACGCGGATACTCCGGATGTTGCCTAAGGACACCTGTACGAACGTATTGCCGGATTTGATGCCGCCGTAGATCGTGGAAAGTTGTTTGGTAATGCGGTTTTTCGCTTCTTCCATGGTAAGCCCGTTCACATATACAGGGCCCAGGTAGGGAACGCGTATGTGCCCTTCGGGAGAAACAGTCAGTTTATGCTGGACCTCTGAATAGCCATACACGTCGATCACCATCTCGTCGCCGGGGGCCAGCCTGTAATTCGGCGGCGTCGGCATCCGGAGGTTGGGTTCGAAGGTCAGGTTCTTGTTGCTGAAAAGCTCCGCGCCGAAAATCTTCGATCTCCTTCTTTCCGCTTCGGTCATGGGTTGGATGTCGCGGGCGGAAGTAACGGTGCCATCGCTTACGGAGCGGTCTGCCTGTTCCTGCTGGATGGTAGGCGCCTGCGTGGTACTGTTCAACTCCTTGTCCAGGTTCAGCGTGCGAATGCGGTCCTTCAACTTCACGGCTTCCGAGGCGGGGATGTTCTTTTGCCGCGCATAGCTGTCAATCTGATCGAATGAAACGTTATTCCGTTTCATTTCTGCTACCAACTGGCGGATCTCTTCATCGGAAAGGTTCTCGACTTTCATTTGCTGTACCTGCGTTGGGGTAGGCACAGGCACCTGAGCATAAGCGCAAATCCCTGCGAACACGAAAACCGGAACCAAAAATAATTTCTTCATGTGGTAATCAGATATATGCTTTTCTCGGATTGTGAATGTTGGGTCACTATTCGCAAATCCCCTGCCATACCTTCAGGGTACGGAAAGGATCGGCAAATTTATTAAAAATAACATATAAATGTTAGCTGATTGAAAATCAGGTGATGTCTATTGCCAGGTAATTTTCGGGCAATATACTATCATTTCGTGTGCCGACCCTGCTATGTTTCCGCAGGATATTAATTCCTGTGTTGCTTGCGCCCTTTCCCGGTCACATCGAATATAATGCGTACGGTGCTCTGTGATGACTGTTGCGGAGATGCAGGAAAGAGGTGGGTTCAATAGAATTGACCGCAATGGCGGGCGGAGGTTAAAAATCTTCAGAAACCTCCGCCTGCCCGGATGTATCCTTACAACCTGCTGTCTACCAGGCTTCTATCCAAAAACGATTTCGTATCAAATATCACCCCGTTCTTTCCATTCGTGATCTTGGTAAAGTCCAGCTCCAGGAACTCCGCGTGCGATACGGCCAGCACGATCGCATCGTAGCCGGAGCCCAGCTTGTCGCATAATTTTATACCATATTCCTCCTCCACGATCTCGTGGGAGGCATGCGGATCGTACACATCCACGGAAACACCGAACTGCAGCAATTCTTTATAGATGTCCACCACCCTTGAGTTACGCACGTCCGGGCAATTTTCCTTGAAGGTAACCCCCAGTATCAGCGCCCGTGCGCCATCTATCTTATGACCCTTTTTTATCATGAGTTTCACGACCTTGTTGGCTACGAACATCCCCATATTATCGTTCACTCTGCGCCCGGAGAGGATCACCTGGGGGTGATATCCCAGAGATTCGGCTTTGTGCGCCAGGTAATAAGGGTCTACGCCAATGCAATGGCCGCCTACCAGTCCGGGTTTATATTTCAGGAAGTTCCACTTGGTGCCCGCCGCTTCGATAACGTCGGAAGTGTCGATGCCTATCCGGTCGAATATCAGCGCCAGCTCGTTCACAAAGCTGATATTTACATCGCGCTGCGCGTTTTCGATGGCTTTGGACGCTTCCGCCACTTTGATGCTGGGCGCCTTGTGGGTGCCCGCGGTGATGATGCTGCTGTAAAGCGCATCCACTCTATCCGCTATCTCAGGCGTGGAACCGGAAGTGACCTTTTTGATCTTTGTAAGCGTGTTCACTTTGTCGCCCGGGTTGATCCTCTCGGGGGAATAACCGCAATAAAAATCTGTGTTGAACTTCAGGCCGGAGGTCTTTTCGAGCACCGGAACACAATCTTCTTCCGTACAGCCCGGGTATACAGTGGATTCATAAATAACGATGTCCCCTTTCTTCAGGTACCTGCCGAGCATTTCGGACGCTTTCAGCAAGGGTTTCAGGTCTGGTGCCTTGAACTGGTCGATAGGGGTGGGCACCGTGACAATATAAATATTGCAGGTTTGAAGGTCCGCTTCATGGGAGGATATCTTCAGCCCTTTTGTGGTGTCTGTTTTACCAAAAGCCAGCATAGCGGTCAGGCTTTCGATGTCTGCTTCGTTGGTGTGGTCGTCTCCCGCAGAAAGCTCCTTCACGCGCGCGGCGTTGATATCAAAGCCCAGTACGGGGTATTTCCTGGAAAATTCAATGGCAAGGGGTAATCCTACGTAGCCTAATCCTATCACGGCAATTTTATGATCGTTGGCTGTCATTTTTTGTGAGATGTTAGAAGTGAGTTATAAAAAATTGTTTTCGGAGTTATGTAATCAGGGCCGTATTCATATAACCGCCACGGCGGCAAGGTATACGGATGAGTCACGGCAAACCCGCACAAAAATAGAAATCTTTATGCGATGCAGGCGCGTTTAAGCTTGTTAGCTATTTTTTCTCAACCGGCTTTCCCATGGGGATTTACAATAAGGCCCGGCAAATTTATTAAAAATAACATATAAATGTTAGCTGACTGAAAATCAGCGCTCAATTATACCGTAAAAATTTTTTCAAATTCTGTAAAACCGTCCGCCCGGGTCGTCCGTATATATACGAAACGTGGACTATTCGTGTTATATAATCATATCCTTACATTTGTTTAATATTTTATGCATGAATAGTTAAACGTATTTAACCCCGTTAACCATCAATTATACATGTGAATAATACTCCCTGTGCTTTTGCTAAATGCTGATTATGAAATCATTAATTCAATCGCAATTTGGCTTGTAACGAAAAAAAATCGCGGAAATTGTTTGGAGTAACGTGTTATTTTGTTTAAATTAGTATAACAAAAATTAAACAATATGTCATCCGCTGAATTTAACACCCTATTGCTCAGCAATGCTGACTTCCTAAAGCCCTTCGCCATCACGTTGACCAAGGACGCCGAATCCGCCAAGGATCTTTATCAGGAAACCATGTTCAGGGCACTCTCCAACCAGGAGAAGTATCTCGCGGGAACCAATATCCGCGCCTGGCTCTACACGATCATGAGGAACATCTTCATTAACAACTACCGCCGGAAATCAAAGCAGCACCTCTGTTTCGATAATTCCACCAATGATTTCCTACTGAACACCCAGCAGGTGATCATCGGCAACCAGGCGGAAAGCGGGCTCCGGATCAAAGACATCCAGACCTCCGTGCATAACCTCCCCGTGATCTTCAAAAAACCGTTCATCTTGTACCTGGACGGATTTAAGTATTTCGAGATCGCCGATATCCTGGAAGAACCCTTAGGAACCATCAAGAGCCGTATCCACTTCGCCCGCAAAATGTTGAAAGCCCAGGTAGCCCGTTACTGATTTACTGATTTACTGATTAACCTAGTTAACCATCCGTACTCACGGAAAGCGCTCCATCAAACAAACATCCCTTTCATGCCTTACCCTTCCCGGTAACGTGTAACCCCCGGTGAACCAGGTATCGTATGCGAACATTTGCCTGCGCCTTTCAGCGTAACCGCCCTCCTGTGCCCGTTCAGCACATCGTGGAAGGCTTGCCGCTGCCGGACTTTGCCCCTGCGCACATAGATGCGCCCGCCCCCCGGCAGGATCATTTTTTCCGTGCCCGCCCGAAAATCGCCGAACTTGTTTAAATTTATAGACAGACTAACCGGCGCGAAATGTTACTACCACCCGTTATACTCGTCAATGAACAGGATGAACCTGTAGGCACCATGGAAAAACTGGAAGCTCACCAGAAAGGCCTGCTCCACCGCGCCTTTTCGGTGTTCGTCGTAAATTCCGCCGGTGAAATGCTGCTGCAGCAACGCGCGCAGGATAAATATCATTCCGGCGGCCTCTGGACCAACACCTGCTGCAGCCATCCTCTTCCCGGGGAAGATACCCTGGCGGCCTCCCACCGCCGCCTGGTGGAAGAAATGGGTTTCGATTGCCCGCTGGAAGAAATTTTCAGCTTTACCTACCAGGCCAGTTTTGATAACGGGCTCACTGAATATGAATTCGATCACGTGCTGATAGGAACATATGATGGCGTCATAGCGCCAGACCGGGCTGAAGTACAGGCGCACCGCTACCTGCCGCTGGACCGCATCAGGGCGCTGCTGCATGAAGAGCCGGATACCTTCACACACTGGTTTCACCTGGCCTTCCCTAAGATCGTTGAATACCTGGAGAAGCAACATACAAATGACCGACAGGCCGGCTAAACGAAGAATCATGTTAAATCTGCCTTGCATCTTTGAAGCATTACCACTATATCATCGCAGGGGCGGGCTGTGCAGGCCTGAGCCTGGCCGTGCACATGGCGGACTGCGCGCGCCTGCACGGTAAAAAGGTGCTGGTGATAGATAAAGATGCAAAAGAAGAGAACGACCGCACCTGGTGCTTCTGGGAAACCGCGCCGGGCCTTTTCGAAAAAACGGTTCACCGCCGTTGGGAAAAAGTCTGGTTCCACAGCGTCAGCGGCGCTTCTTCCCTGCTGGATATACGGCCCTATACCTACAAAATGATCCGGGCAGCGGATTTTTACCGCCATGCCAGGGGCGTGATCCGGCGCCGCTCCAATTTCACCGTCAGGCAGCTGAATATAGAAAAGATGTGGTCCGATAAAGACCGTGCCTTCATCCAGGCCGGCAAAGAGATCATTGCGGCAGATTATATTTTCAGCAGCATTCCTGTTTCCCCATCCGAAAAACAAAAGGGCAAACACTACCTGGTACAGCATTTCCGCAGCTGGACGGTGCAGGCCGCTGAAAATGTTTTTGACGCGGAAGCCGCCACCCTGATGGATTTCCGGGCGATGCAGCACCAGGGCGTCGCATTTATTTACACCCTCCCCCTGTCCGCCCGCGAAGCTATGGTGGAATACACGCTGTTCTCCGAAAGTCCGCAACCGCGGGAAGTGTACGAAAAAGGACTGGAGGAGCACATGACAAAACATTTCCCCGGCACGGCTTTCAAAATAACGGAAGAAACAGGCGGTGTTATCCCCATGACCAACCACCGCTTTCCCCCGCATGAAGGCCGCATCGTTTTTATCGGTACCGCCGGCGGGCAAACGAAACCTACTACGGGCTACACTTTCCGGTTCATCCAGCAGCATTCCCGGCGGCTCACCGATCAGCTGGCGGGCAACGGCCACCCTTACCTGGGCAGGCGCACCGGCTGGAAGCGCTTTCATTTTTATGACGGTATACTGCTGCGTATGCTCAGTGAAAAAAGCGCCCAGGGCGCGGCGCTCTTCTCAAGGATGTTCACCCGCAACCCCGCTCCCAGGATATTCCGGTTCTTCGACAATGTGAGCAGCGTGAGAGAGGAAATATTGCTCACCCTGAGCCTCCGCCGGCTCGGGTTCATGCGCGCAGCCTGGAAAGAGCTCTGGCAGCGGATCAGCGGAAGCTGAGGTTATGGTGTTGCCGGTTGCCCCCGCCGGAATTTCCCGCAGGCGGTAATAATGTAAAGGATAAAATCATAGTCAGGCGCCTCCACCGTAAATTTATAATCAGGCCGGAAGCTGTTCATGAACCGCGTAAGACTGTCGCCGGAAAGCCCTGTGCGCGCTGCCACCAGCTCGCGGGAGAACCTTTCGTCTATGAACTGGTCCTGCTCATGCGTGATCAGCCGGCGTTTGAATGTTTCAGCGCGTTTGTTGTTCGCAAAAGACAGTGCTTTGTAGAGCTTATGGATATTCACCCCGATGCCCACCGGCGTGATCATCACCACTTCATGGACCTTCGGCCGCCGGAAATTGAACGCGGCCCTGAACTCCTCCCTCGTTTCCAGCGAATCGCGCCTGCGCGTTTTTTGCACGACCTCCACCCCGGGCAGCGAAGTGACCAGCGTGCGCAGGCGAAGTTCGGCAGGCACCAGTTCCGCCCGCATGCCGACGGATAAATAGCCCATGGCGCTGAAGAACAAAGTATCGCCTGGTCCGGCGGCAATGGAATACGCGCCGTTGCCGTTGGAGATGGTCATGCTGTTGGTGCGGATGTTGCGCACGGATACGCCCGGCAATGGCAGGGAATCCCTGCCGGATACCGTTCCGGTTACCGCAGACTGTGCCGCCGCGGAAAACGCGGTGCAGCTGAAGAGGCCTATGAGCAGGAGTATCTTTTGCATGGGACCGGTAACAAGTTATTGTATCCGGTTCTAATGAAAAGTTAAAAAGCGGAGATCAGAATTTGTCTTTATCAGCCTTCATGGCGCGGATCATTTCGCTGTATTTCATGCTTTTCAGCATGGCATTGAGGGTGGCGGCAATGCGTTTGGCGCGGGTCTCTTCTGTTTTTGCGCTGTCTATCCAGTTGGAAAAATACCGCTGGTGGCCGGGCGCCAGCGATTTGAAAAAGCTCATGGCGCGCGGCTCGTCTTCCAGGCAGGCCAGGAAGTCCCCGTTCATTTTCCATTCGGCGGCGTCCATTTCCAGCTGCACCTTAACCGGTGCGCCCTGCCGTTTGCCAATGCCCTTGCGCATGGCGGCATTCACCGCAATTATAAAATTGCCTTCGCCCATCGGCACCAGGGCTACCTGTTTAATGGCGTGCTCATCCAGCTTCCCTTTTACGCGGTAAGATTTTTTTACGCCGGGATTCAGCTTTTCAGCCAGTTCCGCCGGGATTTCAACGTATGTCCAGCCGGTCTTTTCACCCTGGTCGCCAAATTTTTTCAATACAGCGGTGAATTTGATCATAAACCGCAATTTATAATATTTTGCTTATCAGTAGCGTGCAGAAGGCGGTCCGGCGGGCAGATAATCCTGCTTTATTGTAACTTCCGGCCGTTTCTGCCGTTTCAATGAAGTCTGGGCGATAATATTAGGTTTTCTTTGCCAGTGATAAACATTAGTTTTGTAGATCATCCTTCAGAAAGGAGCATTTCCATTCTGTAAGGGCAACCTAACGACAGATAAAAATCTAAAAGGCACAAATAGATCAAACCATACTAAAAATATGCCTGAACAAAAGAAAGCCTTCCAGGAATACGAAGCAGATCAGTGGTTCCTGCGCAACAAATCTTACCTGGACAATTACGATGCAAGACATGATATCGTGCTCAACACTGTCCAGAATTATAAGCTTCACCCGGAGAATATCCTCGAGATAGGCTGTTCCGCCGGCCACCGGCTGAACAGCCTGAAAAAGCTGTTTCCCGGTGCAACGGTGTGTGGCATTGACCCGTCGCAGCAGGCAGTAAGTTATGGCGCCGGCATTTATCCGGGGGTGGAGCTTACGGCAGGCACAGCGGATCAAATGAAGATGTTTGCGGATGGACAGTTCGACCTTGTGATCGTGGGTTTCGTGTTTTATGTGATAGACAGGCCGCTGCTGCTACAGGTGATTGCGGAGATAGACCGGGTGCTGGCGGATAAGGGGGTGCTGGTCATTGTCGATTTCTTTTCTGAAAGGACCATTAAGAACCACTACCAGCATATCACTGAATTCCAGGCATACAGCTATAAACAGAATTATGACCGGTTATTTACTGAAACAGCACTTTATCACCTGTTATTCAAGGGCTCATTTGATCACAGCACAGGGGATTTGGATTCCAGCGATGACTATTACAACAAATGCAGCATAAGCCTGCTGAAGAAAGATATCTATGCAGCCTACAACCAATAAAACTACGACCGGCGATATGCAGATAGTGGCAGTTACTCAGGCGCGTATCGATTCTTCCCGGCTGCCGGGAAAGATACTTCGCACTATTCAGGGCCAGAGCCTGCTTGAGATACATGTACAGCGGATTAAGGCCGCAAAGACAATAAACAGGCTGATTGTGGCTACCACGCAGGAACCCAGCATCGATCCGGTGCTGCGGATACTGGAAAAGACCGGCACGGAATATTTTCAGGGCAGTATGGACGATGTTCTGGACAGGTTCTACCAGGCGGTAAAAGACATTCGTCCTGACTACGTTGTACGGTTTACCGCAGACTGTCCGCTGATAGACCCGAGACTGATCGACAAGGTGGTGCAATACACCCTGGACCATCAGCTGGACTACTGCAGCAACACCCTGGAGGAGAACTATCCTGACGGGCAGGATACTGAGGTGTTCCGTTTTTCGGCGTTGGAGAAGGCCTGGCAGGAAGCCACCCTGCCTTCAGACCGGGAGCATGTGACGCCGTTTATCCGGAAAAACAGCGATGTGTGCGGCGGCAATATGTTTAAGGCAGGCAACTTCAATGACGGCGTACAATTGGGTAGCCTTCGCATGACAGTGGATGAGCCGCAGGACCTGAAGGTGATCGCCCAGCTGATCGAGGAGCTGGGCACCGGCGCCAGCATGGAAGCTTACGCGGAATTCCTTCAGACCAACCCGCTTGTGCATTCTCTGAACAGGGACATCAAAAGGAATGAAGGCTATCAAAAATCTTTAAATAATGATCAATAACTTCAGGAAATCTGATGATTACCGGGCGTCGATACACGACCTGATCCCGGGCGGGGCGCACACTTATTCAAAGGGCGACGATCAGTTTCCCCTGCTTTCGCCGGCGGCCATCAGTCATGGCAAAGGTTCGCAGGTATGGGACATTGACGGGAATCAATACCTGGATTGCTCTATGGGCCTCACTTCTGTAATTCTGGGTCATGCTTACGAGCCTGTATTGAAACGTGTCAGGGAAGAGTTGGAGAAAGGAGTGAATTTCCAGCGCCCGTCTTATATCGAAAGGGAGATGGCTGAACGTTTCCTTGCGAATATTCCCGGTCACGACATGATCAAATTCGCAAAAAACGGTTCTTCCGTTACCACCGCGGCGACAAAGCTGGCCCGCGCTCATACCGGCAGAAAGCTTATCGCTTTTCCCGGCGACCATCCTTTCTATTCTTACGACGATTGGTTCATCAGCCAGACTCCCTGCAACAGGGGAATTCCCGAAGAAACCGCGGCACTTTCCGTCACCTATAAATCCGATGACATCAATTCCCTCCGGGCACTGTTTGACAAGTATCCGGACCAGATCGCCTGCGTGATCTCTGAGCCGGAAAAGAATTTCGGTCTGCCCGAGGGTTATCTCTCCCAGGCCATAGATCTTGCTCATCAGCATGGTGCGCTGTATATCGTTGACGAAATGATCACCGGCTACAAAACTGCTTTTCCCGGCTCGTTCACCAAGTATAAGGTAAAACCGGATATGGCTACCTGGGGCAAGGGCATTGCCAACGGTTTTTCTTTCTGTGCGCTTACCGGTACAAAAGAAGTGATGGAACTGGGCGGCATACGTGAAACCGGGAAAGAAAAAGTATTTCTCATCTCCACCACCCATGGAGGGGAAACACATAATATCGGCGCGGCAATAGCCACGATCGACGTTTTTGAGCAAAACGACGTGATCGGGCATAACCACAGGACTGGCGATATGCTTATCGCCGCCTGCGAAAAACTGGTAGCCGCAAAAGGCCTGAATGAATACATCACTGTTGCTCCCTGCAACTGGATGCCTGTGTTCATTTTCAGGAACAGCGCCAAAGAAATATGCCCGGGCATGCGCACGCTTGCCATGCAGGAAATGATCCGGCGCGGCGTCTTATTCCAGGGAGTGTTCGTACCTTGTTTTTCACATACAAGCAAAGACATTGAACATTTCGCGGAGGCTTTCGGTCAAACGCTGGATGTTTATTCCAGGGCTTTGGAGGACGGTTATCAGCAACATCTTAAAGGAGAGCCCGCCAAGGCGGTTTTCAGAAAATATCTATAATGCCGGGAAAAACCAAGATACTGTTTCGTTGCGACGGAGGCCCGAAAATGGGATTGGGGCATGTGATCCGCAGCTGTGCCCTTGCAACAATGCTGAAGGAAGAATTCAACTGCAGCTTTTTCATCCGCAATCCCGCGCCGTCACTCGCGGATTATATTGGTGCGGCGGGTTTTGCCCTCACCGTTCTTCCTGACGGAGACTACGGCATGGAAGCTGCAACCTGGGCCGCACAGCTGGATGGCAGCGAAATAATCGTACTCGATGGATATGCCTTCAATACAGCTTATCAACAGCATCTGAAGGCAAAAGGGAACAAGCTTGTTTGCATAGACGACATACATGCCTACCACTTTCTCGCAGATGCCGTTATCAATCACGCAGGCGGAGTAGCCATGCAGGATTATTCGCTGGCGCCGCTCACGCGGGCTTACCTTGGCACCGCCTACGCCCTGCTGAGGCCCGCATTCCTGGAAAATGACAACAACGCGGACCGGGAGGATGCCATCTTTATTTCCCTGGGCGGGGCAGATCCGAATAACGATACGCTCAGCGTGCTGGAAATGCTCCGGCAGAAAGGCATCCGGCAGAAATGTCTGGTAGTGACCGGCAGTGCATACCTGCACCGGGAAGCGTTGGAAGCATATATCCGTGAAAACGGCCTGAATGTGGAATTATTCCAGAACCTGGATGAAAAGGCAATTGCGGCGTTGATGCGGAAATGCAAACGGGCTGTGTGTCCGCCCAGCACCGTATCTTACGAATACCTGAGCATTCGCGGGGAATTGTACCTGAGGATGATCGCGGATAACCAACAGGATATTTACAGGTTCTTCACAGCAGAAGATCTTGCCTTCCCGCTGGAAGATATGTTCGTAACAGATGGCGCCAGGCTGGAGTTATCCTCTGACCGGCAGCAGCGGTATTTCGACCGGCAGTCCCCGCAACGGCTGTTGAAGATATTCAGGCAGCTGGACCTGGAACAGCAGCTTGTTATCCGTAAAGTAACAGCGGAAGACAGCAGCCGGATCTTCGCCTGGGCCAACGAGCAGGCAGTACGCCAGCATTCCCTGAACCAGGCGGAGATCAAACCCGAGGAACATGAGGCCTGGTTCACGCGGAAGATCACGGCCCCGGATGCAAGGATGTATATCGTAGAACTGGAAGGAAAACCTGCAGGCCAGATACGTTTCGATATTGACATCATCAACTCACAGGCCTCTATCGGGTATTCAGTGGATGCTGCATACAGGGGCAGGGGGTTGGGAACCGCGGTGGTCAGGCTCGGCATTGCCGCATTGCACGCGTCCCGGCCGGACATCAATGAGATAAAGGCGATTGTAAAGATCACCAACCAGCCCTCCATGCTGGTATTTGAACAGCTTAATTTTTTGATACATAAAGAGGATATTATCCAGGGGCAGCCTTGCAAGGTGTACCTTTTGAAATTGCCGAAGCCATATCCGGGAGCACAAAAGCATTTTAACAGCGCAGACAGGGAAGCATGAAAGTTTTGTTTTTTAATGGCATCAACATCACCCCGCATATCGAAACAGAAATGGAGATTGCGGCAGACCTGGTGAAAGATGGCCACGATGTATATTTTGTGCAATGCCGCGGGGAACTGCATTTCTGCAATATCAACTTTACCCATGCGGAATGGATCTGCCGTGATTGCCGGAGCCGTCAGGAAAATTCATTCAACATTCTCGGTCTTCCGCCGGAGAAGATCCTTTATTTCAGCGACGTTGCGCCGGATGAAAAGATCATTCCTGAAAAATTCGCTTCCATAGACGAGCTGAAAGCCTTTACCTACGAAGGTTCCGATATAGGCATGGGCGTTGTCTCCTCCTTCGTTTCCGCCTACCGCGACCACCGGCTGGATACTGAGGCATTCAGGAAAGATATCCGCGAGGGCATATGGACATCGTTGTACGTGCATGAGAATGCAAAAAAGATGCTGGACGAACTGAAGCCGGACCTGGTGATCTTCTTCAACGGCAGGTACCTGGAGATCCGGCCAATGATGCGCCTTTGCGAGGAAAGAGGCATTCATTTCCAGACGCACGAACGCGGCGGCACCATCGAAAAATATATACTCTGCGATAACAGCACCCCCCATTCCCTGGAAAACCTCGCCCGCGAAATAGAAGATGGCTGGAATGCTGCCGGCCCGGACCGCGCCGAAACCGGGCGGAGGTTTTTTGTGGACAGGCGGAACAGGATCATGCAATCGTGGATCGTGTTTACGGCAGACCAGGAAAGAGGCAGCCTGCCGGCAGATTTCGACCGGAACAGAAAAAATGTCGTGCTGTACAATTCTTCACTGGATGAATACGAAGGGATTGCCGGCATCTCAGGCAAGATATATCCCGCGGACAATATTGGCATCACAAAGCTGTTGGAAGCATTTGAGCTCAGCAGCGACACGCATTTCTACCTGCGTGTGCATCCCAACCTGAAAGGTTTGCAGAACACCCAGGTGCGCGAGCTGGAAGAGATGGCCGCAAGATTTAAGAATCTTACGCTGATCAGGGCGGAAGAAATGATAGATACTTATGCTTTGATGGACGCCGCGGACATCGTTGTGGTATTCGGTTCCACGATGGGCGTGGAAGCCGCTTTCTGGGGGAAGCCCGTGGTATTGCTAGGACATTCGTTCTACGACCGGTTGCAGGGTTTTTATCTTCCCAAAACACATGAAGAGGCCGTAGCGCTCCTGCAGCAGGACTTGCAGCCGCTGCCTGCGGGAGACGATATGCTGAAGTATGGCTACTGGGAGCTGGAAAGGGGGATATATTACAAATACTACAAAGGCACTGCGCTCTTCGAAGGGACATTCATGGGTAAAAGTATTGCGGTAACGCCGCTGCAGAAGCTGGTGAATTTCCTGCTCGTGAAGCGGAAACGCTGGATGAATAAGTTGAAGAAGCTAACCCGATAACCATATATAAAACCATTCATGATGCTACCAAAAAGAATATTCCTGGCTTTCCTGCTGCTGCTGGGCATTTCCAGCCAGGCGCAAACAAAACGGCCGAACATCATTTTCATTTTTTCCGATGATCACGCTTTCCAGGCGGTGAGCGCCTATGGAGGCAAGCTGGCGAAAACGCCTAATATCGACCGCATTGCCCGCGAAGGGGCTGTCTTCAGGAACGCGCTCGTCACCAATTCTATCTGTGGCCCCAGCCGCGCTACCCTGCTCACGGGCAAGTACAGTCACCGGAACGGGTATACCCTCAATGAAAAACGTTTTGATGTAACGCAACTGCTGTTTCCCCGCGTATTGCAGCAGCATCAATATCAAACCGCCTGGATCGGCAAGTGGCACCTCGGCAGCCTGCCGGAAGGTTTCGATTACTGGCGCATTCTTCCCGGCCAGGGCCATTATTACAACCCTGATTTCATAGAAAAAGGAAAAGACACCGCGCGGGTGCCCGGTTATGTGACCAATGTGGTCACAGACGTATCTATCGACTGGCTGCAACACCGTGATACCAGCAAACCCTTCATGCTGGTGGTGGGCCACAAGGCCACCCACCGCGAATGGCTGCCTGACCTGCAGGACCTTGGCGCGTACGATGACGTTAATTTCCCTCTTCCCAAATCCTTCAAAGACGATTACAAGAACCGCGTGGCCGCACAAAACCAGGATATGAGCATCGAAAAAACGATGCGCCTGAAAGAAGACCTTAAAGTGCATGCAGACTATAACCGGTTTATTTATAACCGTCTTTCCCCCGAAGAAAAAACAAAGTTCAAAGCTTACTACGACAAAGTGAGCAAGGAATTCGACGATAAAAAACTCAGCGGCGAAGCGCTTACCGAATGGAAATACCAGCGTTACCTGAAAGACTATCTTTCCACCGCACGTTCGCTGGACAGGAACATCGGCCGGCTGCTGGATTACCTGGATAAATCCGGGCTGGCTGCAAACACCGTGGTGGTGTACGCTTCAGACCAGGGATTTTATTTGGGCGAACATGGCTGGTTCGATAAGCGGTTTATATATGAAGAATCCCTGCGCACCCCGTTTGTAGTACGTTACCCAGGTGTGATAAAGCCGGGTACAAAAGTGAACGAGCTGATGACGAATGTGGACTGGGCGCCGACGATCCTGGATATAGCCGGGGTGCCGGTTCCGGAGGAGATGCAGGGCCGGTCTTTCATGCCGCTGGTGAAGCCGGGCGCCGACAAATCGGACTGGCGCAAGGCGGCGTATTATCACTATTACGAATTCCCCGAGCCGCACCACGTGAGCCCGCATTTCGGGCTGCGCACAGAGCGGTATACGCTGGTAAGGTTCTACGGCCCGGCAGACAGCTGGGAGCTGTACGATCTCATGAAAGACCCGATGCAGCTGCGGAATATCTATGGCGCCAAAGGAACGGAAAAGGTTACCGCGGGCCTGAAAGAGGAGCTTCGTAAACAGATCGAAGCGTATAAGGATGATGAGGCGTTGAAGATATTGGACAAAGGATAAGTCAATCGCGTGCTCTTTTTGCGCGGGCTACAAGATGGATGCGTTGTATTTATTGACCAGTACTACGATCCCGATGTTGTCTGTCGGGAGAAGCGAGGTGGTGGATGAAAAAAGCGGGAGGTTGCCGGATACTCCCGGTTTCATAGATGAGCGTTATATGCTGAATCTACAAAAAATAACATCCACATTGGGTAAATAAAGGACAGGATAAAAATTCTGCGTTGGCACTTTCCTCTTGCCGGAACCTGGAAAGGGCGGCGCGGCCCTATCTGCTTGATTCTCGCAGTAACAATAGGATAACAAAATATGAACGCAGATAAAAGTAACTTAGAGGGACAATCCAAAATCCGAGCAAATTAAAGACTGGCACCAAAACGATGTATGTGAATCCAGGCGCTTTTAACGATGGCCTGATGGAATTAACCTCATTAGCAACGATCCTTTATTTCATGCCGCGTAGAATGCGGCGTGCTGATAATCAGTAATTTCCTACATGTTTATATTTATTGGTACGTAGCGATAGCCGGCTGGCTGTGCTGTGTAAATTAAATAGTGCGGTGGCAATATTTAACAGTTAACAGCGCGGTAGCTTTGCCGGCTGGCCGCCACGCTATTGTGAACGAGTTTTTTATTAGTTAACCGTGATATGGTCTTAAAAAAGCAAAGAAGCGTTCGCAAGAGCGCTTTTTTGTTGTTATATAGTGAAAGCGCTGTAAACAGCAAAGCTGGTAAAATAAACAGCTTTTAACCACATGGATGCTGCTGTTTATCCCTTTTTAGCCTCCGGTATTTTCAGCTGTTGGGCAATAGCCTGCTCCAGGTTATCCGGGATGGTAGACGCTTCGTCGCCGAGGGCCGCGAACCGCAGCAGTTCCTCGTCCCAGGCAAATGTATAGGCTGGGCTGCCGTTGTAGGTGATCCTGAAACGTTCCTCTTCATTATAAGCGAATGGTTCTGCTGTAACGATATATGGAACATTATCTACGAGTAAGTTCAATGTTGTTGCTGCCATGGTTAAATATTTACCATTCCCGGCACAAAAACCGGGCCTTTGGCATGAACAATTAAAAAGATGACGCGCTGCTCTTCACAAAAAAAGCGGCGCTCCAAATGAAACGCCGCCTGGTTCTTCATAGTTTCCGGTCTTGTCAGAATATCACCACTTTAAATGTCTGCCGGAACCCTGTACCTTCCAGCACCAGCAGGTAAATGCCGCTGCCAGTTTGGGCGGGGAGCGGAAGCGGTTGCCGTGCCTGCCCCTGGGATAATACCCAGTAATACACTACACTACCCCGCAGATCAACGAGGCTTGCCTGCACTTTCTGTTTTAATGCCTGGGGGCATACCACATAAATAATTTCTGAAGCGGGGTTGGGATAGATGAATGCCGCCCCTTCGCGCGGGCGGCCACCGGCGGCCACGGCGGGCTTGCTGGCGAGCAACATATTGGTGTCGCTCAGCCCCGTTGTGTACCATCCGGGCCCGTAGCTGCCGGTTGAACTGGTAACAGCATCGGCTGTACTGGTGTCGGTGGGTATTACATCGTACGAACCGGTGTATGTACCAGAAAATGCCAGCCTGTTTTGCGTTGCCCCATCGTCTGCCCCATAGCTGATACTGATGCCCGTAAAACCGGCAAGACTGCCGCTGCGCACGCCGCAATGCCAGCGCCTTGCGGCAGACAAGCTGCTCATGCCTGTGCCCGGCGTACCGGCCGCGGTGTCGATGGACATCTGCACGGTTACCGCGCCGGCAACGGATGAGAGTCCCGTTAGTACCACCTTCCTGTGTTGCCCGGCAGATCCGGTCGGGAAAGTTTTGGTAACAGGCGCTGCGCCCGCAGTGAACGCCACGGCGCCATTCACGAAACTGCTGCTGCTGCCTGGTGCACCATTGTATGATGTATTGGTGCAGATCAGCGCTTTTCCTGCGGGCAGGTAAATGATGCCGTCTGTCAACGTAATGGCCGCATTGCTCGATTTCAGGTGGAGGCTGTCGCTGATCATTACGCCATCAGGGTTGTTGACGGTAATGTTGTGCAGCGAGCGGGACAGGGGTATCTCATGGCCTTCCGTCATGAATTGTGCCGGCGCGTTCGCATCGTGATTATACACTACGTACAAGGCAGCCGTGCTTCCCAGCGTATAAGCATTGGCGAGCGACGCATGCTGCGAACGCCTGATCTGGCAGTTGACGGAACTGGCGCTGCCGCCCACCTTGGTATTGTCCATCGTGAGATTACTGCCGTTATAAAACACGCCGTCTGCAAGCGTCAGTATGGACGGAATGCTTACGGGCGTTTGCAATGAAACACCAGCAGGGTTATTGATCGTAAGGCTGCGGATGATCCCGCCGGTATAGGTTCCTGTTCCGCCGAGCACGGTGCTGTCTGCCGCCGGCCCCATGATCAGGATCGTATTTGCTTTTGAGAGATCGGCTGTACCATTGTTCAGCAGGTTGCCGTTGACGGTGACCGTTCTGCCGGTGGTGCCGTTGCGGGCATAGAATGTGCCGGTGCTTTCCACTACCAGGTCGCCGGTGCTGAAAGTGTGAGTGGTGGTAGTATTGAACCCGAGCGTGCCTGCTATTTCGGTGCGCGTTACTTTCACCGGCGTATTGATAGTGATAGTGCTGCCGGCAGTGATCACCGCCGTGTCCGCATCCGCGGGTACCACGCCGCCCTGCCAACTGGTGGGCAGCGACCAGCTGCCACCGGTGGAAGCAGATCTGATCAGCCTTCCGGTCGTCGAAGGTGTTACTTTAAAGGGAATGCACGCATTGGCGATCTTTCCGCGGTAATCGTGCACATACACATACAGCCGGTAGTTACCCGCCGCGGCCGGCGCCGTAAAGCGGGCGCTGTCCGCATCCTGCGAAACGATCAGGCCCGGTAGCGCCGGCAGGCTGGCAGTGGCGTCCCCGCCGGCCATATTGCTGTTTTCAGGAATGATCAACCATTCGTAACGCAACGAATCATTATCAGGATCACTGGCACGCACCCATCCGGTATTGAGGGAATTCGCTTCCACGATAACGGTATCTTCCGCGCGTTTGCCGTTGAAAAGCATCGAATCTCTCGTGCGGATCACCGGGGCGCGGTTGGAAGGATACAGCCCCGTCCATGTATACTGCATTTCTTCAGTAGCGCCGAAAGCCTCTCCCAGCCGGCTATACATGCCATACCAGGTTACTACGTCGCCGGAAGACTGATAGCCCCATACGAACACAAAACCGCCAAGGCAGTTGTTGGAAGCATTGGCCGCGATGTGGTCCTGGTATACCTGGCGGTACACCACGGCCTTTTCTGTGCTGGTTTGTTCCACCAGGGCTCCCCAGGGCATTTTCCGTTTGGGCTCCGGGTTCATCTGCCAGGTGCCCCTCGGGCCGAATTCAGTGATCATATAAGGTTTGGTCCAGCCGGCGGTTTGCAGGTTGCCTAAAACGCCGGGAATGTTGGGCGCGTAGCTGTTAATGGAAAGTATATCCAATGCAGTAAACCGTTCCTTCAGCAGCAGCACTTTCTTCAGGTCTGAATTTACGAGCACGCAGGTAGTGAGGTGGTTGGTGTCTGTGTCATGGATCATCTCCGCAATGTCGTTGAGCGCATCCCAATAGGCAATATTGTAAGCGGTATCCAGCGGGTTATAATTCGCATCCGTCTCATTACCGATTGCCCACATCAGCACAGCGGGATGGTCTTTAAATGCGAGCACCTGGTTCTGCATATTCTCAAACTGTACCCGCACCGCGGCAGTATCCGCATAGTTCATCTCCTGCAGCTTTTTGACGCCCAATCCCAGGCAGACGGTGATGCCATGCTCATCCGCACTGTCCAGCCACCTGCCGGTGGAATCGTTGATGCTGTAAGTGCGGATGGTGTTGCCTCCGTAGGCGGCCACTTGCACATGAAAGTTATTGGCGGCGGCGCCTTTGATGTAATACGGAACACCGCCGCGATGCAGCGTATATACGCCAGCGGATTCTACCAGCGTGGTTTTGACGGCCTGTGCGATAGCGCTGTCCGCGATCACAAGCATCGTCAGCATAAGTATCAGTTTTTTCATGTGTGGAACGTGGTTTTTAAAAGGTGTGTATATCTGCCATTCCTCTACCATTCCTCCAGGTAATCCAGGTCTTTATGAAATGTTTCCTGCATGCCGGCCAGCGACCAGAAGGCCAGCGCCAGGCATATCACGCCAACGCCGATACCGGCGTATACAATAGAGCCGTTAAAGAGCAGCTGTATGGACTGAAAAAGAAACGTGAGCGGTACCACCGCGCCACGCACAAAGTTGGGAACGGTAGTGGTGACCGTTGCGCGGATATTGGTGCCGAACTGTTCCGTGGCGATCGTCATAAACACTACCCAATAACCGACGGAGAATCCAAGCAGGCCGCATATCCAGTAAAAGAGCTGGAGGCTGATGCCGGTGGCCAGGAAATAAATGCTTACGGCGGCTATGCAGCAGAACAGGTAGACATATACCACCCTGATCCGGCTTTTTAACAGCTGGCTAAGGGCGCCGCTGAAAATATCGCCCACCACCAGGCCGCCATAACACCAGGCTACTGCCGCGCCGGCATTCACCTCGCCCTGGATATGCAGCACCTTGCCGAATTCCGGGGAGAGGGTGATCAGCACGCCTACAACAAACCAGAGTGGCACGCCGATCAGGATGCAGCGCAGGTATTTGAGGAACCTGTTCCTGTTCGTGAAAAGCGCGAGGAAGTTCCCCCTGTTCTCCGACCGCTTCGCCGCGCCGAACATGCCTGATTCCACCACGCCGATGCGCAGCAGCAGCAATAAAAGCCCCAGGCCGCCGCCGATAAAAAAGCTGACCCTCCAGCTGAAATACTGTGCGACAAAATAAGCCGCCACGGCGCCGCTGATACCCACCGCCGCAACGATGGTTGTTGCATAACCTCTTTTTTCTTTCGGCATCAATTCCGCCACCAACGTGATGCCGGCGCCAAGCTCGCCAGCCAGCCCAAGGCCGGCTATAAAACGCCACATCGCATAACTCCATACGCTGTCCACAAAACCATTGGCGATGTTGGCGGCGGAATAAAGGAAAATGGACCCGAAAAGCACGGAGAGCCGTCCTTTCCTGTCGCCCAGCACACCCCAGAGAATGCCGCCCAGCAACATGCCGGTCATCTGTACATTGAGCAGTAAAATACCTTTGTCCGTCACATCCTGCCCGCGCAGCCCGATCGATTCAAGACTGGGAACGCGGACGATGCTGAAGAGCAGCAGGTCGTAGATGTCTACAAAATACCCGAGAGAGGCCACTATCACTGCGGCAAGAACGCCCTTGTTTGACTGTTTCATATTTGTCATCTGCTATTGCTTATTCCTGTCCAATGAAAGTACTTGCCCGTCTTTCAGCAACACCGGCTGCAAAACTTCATAAGGCAATTCCTGTACGGTGATATTACGGTCGAGCGCGAGCGCCGCGGCGGTACCCGCGGATTGCCCAAGCACCATGAACACGGGTTCCATGCGGATAGAGCTGTAAGCCACATGCGATGCCGAGAGGCATACCGGCACCAGCAGGTTGCGGGCTTCTGAAGATTTCGGCCTCAGGGAACGGTAGCTGATCGTGTAATAAGTGTTCTTCTGCTTGCCGTAGCTGCCTTCCGCATGTACTCTTCCCTGACCGTCCACCACGCGGGAAACGTAATGGCAGTCGAGCGGGTAGGTGGCTACCGCCACAGCGTCCTGTACGGGCTCTTGGCCGTTGCAGTTCTTTTCGGTCATCACGTAATCGCTCACCATCCTGCGGGCTTCCCTGACATACAGCTGGTGGGGGAAGTTGCCGTTATCGGTGAACTCGTCTTTCGGTAAACCCCAGCGTTTCATCTCCGTGCGCAGGGAATCGGGCACCCGCGGATCATTGCCCAGGAACCAGAGCAGGCCCAGCACATAGTCTTTATGCATTTGAGCGATCTTATCGCGGTCCGCATAATTGCCTTCCGGCCAGCCGTAATTAGCGCCAACAAAATCGGCCTGGTTGGTATCCGTTTTTTTGTTGGGCATGGGCGTGAAGGAGATGATATTTTTTAACAGGTGGCCGGGATTCAATTCCAGGAAACGCGCCAGGAACTCGTACCAGAGCGGCTGGTAGCCTGCCGGTTTTACGATGTCGATCCGGTTGGCCGGGTCGTCGGTCAGCGTCGTACGGTAACAGAAAGATTGCGTGCGGTGGTCGCCCTGCCCGTCCGGCCCCGGGATGCGGGGTTCCAGGAAAGGCAACACACCGGAAGAAGGCACGCCTTTTTTTATATAGGGATCAATAGAAATGCCGTCTTTGCCGATGATTTCGTTGAGCTTGATGCCATTCAGCGTTTCGTTATAAACGCTGTTCGCTTCCCTGCCTACGATGTAGGAAACGCCGGCCTTTGCCATCAGGTCTCCTTCGTAGGTGGCGTCTATGAATATTTTAGCATGATAACGATGGCCGTTCTCCATGCGTATGGCCACAATTCCGGCGTCTTTTTTCTCCACGCCTTTTTTCAGCTGCAGCCTTTCATTGTACAGCACTTCCACGCCGGCTTCTTCCAGCATTTTTTTCAGGATGCCTTCGCCCACACGGGATTCGTATACCCACTGCATTTTCAGGGAATCGTTCTTGCCGGAGAACGTGCGTTTTTTGGAGCGCTCGAAAAATACGTCTCTCGATTCACTGCGCCATGCGCTGCTGTCGCTGTAGTAAGCATACAGGCGCTGGTAGAATTCGCGCGTAAGCCCGCCGGCGCTCCTGAAATTATTCAGGTCTGTGGCCGTGAGGCCCGAAGTGGCCACGCCGCCCAGGTGCGCTGTATTGCTGATCAGCAGCACCGTTTTATTCATTTTTGCCGCCTGTATGGCCGCCATAATGCCCGCGGGCGTTTCTCCATACACACATACATCCCAGCGTTTTTGGGCGCACAGCCGGTTGCCGCTCAGTAAAACGATCATTACTACCAGGCCGCGGATAATTGAAGTCTTCATCTTTTGTCAATATTTAAACATGAGTATAGCTGCACGAACAGGTGCAGCCCTGTTCGTGCCAGCCGGAATTATTTACCTGATCAGTATCCCGGGTTCTGCTTCAGTAGTGGATTGGTATCCATTTCCTGCGACGGGATGGGGAAAAGTGTGTCGGAATCCCTCACGATGATAGCGGGATCCTGTGCGTTGACAGCCTGTTTCAGCTTGCCGGTGCGCAGCAGGTCGAAGCGCCGATGCCCTTCGAAAGCGAATTCCAACCTTCTTTCTTTCAGCACGGAATCCTGGAATGCCGAAGCGCCCAGGCCGCCCGCCAGGTCTATGGCAGACGGTGCGTTCAGGGGCAGGCCATGTGCGCGGCGCCTCACCTGGTTAAAGGCTTCCAGCGCTTCGGTGCTGCCGGGGCTGGACAGGTACAGCGCTTCCGCGAACATCAGCAGCACATCCGCATAACGGACGATGTAATAGTTATTGCCGCCGTCGTTCACATTCAGCGCCGCAGGGTCTTTGAATTTGGCCACGTAATAAGGGTTCTTGATCGTGGCGGGCGCTTTAGGATCACCGGTATAGGGATATTTAATGACATTCACGTCTTTCCGGAGATCGCCTTCAGGATAAGCGTCGTAGTGGTTTTTAGTAACAGGATTATCGCCATTGCCGCCGAAGCCGGGGCGTTTATCGAACGAAGGGCGGTAAAAACCCGCGTAGCTGCTTGGAATATTACCGGAACCGCTGAGGAACTGCACTTCGAAGATCGATTCGTTTTTGTTTTCATTAGCGATCAGGAATACATCCTGGTAAGAAGGCCAGAGCGAATAACGGCCAGGCGCCATCACTTTTCTCGCTTCTTCCACAGCCTTCGTATAGTCCTTCTGCGTAAGGTAGGTTTTTACAAGCATGGCCATGGCAGCGCCGCTGGTAGCCCTTCCTACGTTGGCCGCATCGTAAGCTGGCGGGAGATTTTCGGCGCCGTACTGGAAGTCGGCAATAACCTGTGCATATACTTCTTCTGCGGCAGCCCTTTTAACTGCAAGGTTGTTGAGAGAGGCGGTAGGCGCAAGCTGCAACGGCACGCCCCCGAAAAGGCGCACGAGGTTGAAATACATCAGTCCCCTTACGAAACGGGCTTCCGCCTGCAGGCGTTTCTTTTTATCGTCTTTAATGGCGGTCATTGCCCCGATACCTTCCACCGCTGCGTTGGCGCGGTTGATCACCTGGTAGCTGGTGCTCCAGAACTGGTAAAACAGGTTGGTGCCGGGATCGAAAGTGAATTTATCCAGCGCGGTTTTATCGGTATTGCTGGTATTGCGGCCGAATCCCCATTCACAGTCGTCTGTGCCCTGCGACTGTATCACTTCCATGAACTGGTTGTAGAGATAGGAACTTGTCAGGCCTGAATACACGGCGTTGACGGCAGAGATGGCGTCTGCTTCCGTCCTGTAGAAATTGCCCGTGGTGTAAGTGCCTTCAGGAACGCCGTCGAGCTTGGCGCAGCCCGCTGCCGCGAGCGTAAAGAATATGATGATGAAATAAAATGCAGATCTCATGACGAATGTTTTTGATTAGAAGCTGGCATTGATGCCAAAAGTAACCGTGCGTGCGTTCGGGTAAGCGCCGGAGTCGAAGCCCGGGCTCACATTGTCTGACCCGTAGCGGCTTACTTCCGGGTCGAGCCCTGAATAGTTCGTGATGGTGAACAGGTTCTGTACATTCACATATACCTTCAGTGAGGCGAGTTTCATGCGTTGCAGGCTTGCCTGCGGCACGTTGTATCCCAGCTGCACCGTTTTTCCCCTGAGATAAGAACCGTCTTCCACCAGCCGGTCCCACGAACGCGCTGTTGGTTTCACCGTGGTGGCGCGCGGGATATTCGTATTGGTGTTTTCCGGCGTCCAGCGGTTAAGGGTGCTGGTGCTCTGGTTTTGCAGGCCGGTGAGGTTTTCCAGCGTATTGGTATTGACGTTATAGAGCTTGTTGCCGTAAACACCCTGTAGCAGCACCATCAGGTCGAATCCTTTCAGCGAGAAGGTATTGCTGAACCCGAAGGAGAACTTCGGCTGGGCATTGCCCAGCAATACGCGGTCGTCGTCGTTGATCTTTTTATCGCCGTTCACGTCTTTGAACCGGATGTCGCCGGGTTTGGCGGTTTTTTGGGCGGAACCGGTCACTTCGTCCGCTGTTTTGAAAATGCCCTCAGTCTCAAAACCGAAGAAGGTGCCTAATGGCTGGCCTACCTGCACAACGGTGGACTGGTTAGGCCCCTGGCCCGCAAAGAGGCGGTCGGCGCCGGCGAGGTTCAGCACTTTGTTCCTGTTGAAAGAAATATTGAAACCCGTTTCCCAGCGCAGCCCTTTTTCCAGGGGAGTGGCGTTGATGGTGAGCTCTATGCCTTTGTTCTCTACCTGCCCGCGGTTTTGCAGGGAAGTGGAAAAGCCCGAGGTGGTGGGGATCTTCACATACAGCAGCAGGTCGCTTGTTTTTTTGTAGTACACGTCCGTGATAAAGTTCAGCCTGTTGTCAAAAAATCCAAGCTCGAGGCCGATATCCGTTTGTGCGGTGGATTCCCAGCGCAGATCGGGGTTCCCTACCTGTGAAGGCATCAGCCCTATCACGTTGGCGCCGCCGATGGAATAGTTGGCTTTGCCCATCAGGTCGAGCGAAGGGTAATTGCCGATGCCGTCCTGGTTGCCGGTGAGGCCATGGCTGACCCTTAATTTCAGGTTGCTGAAAACATGCAGATCGCTTATGAACTGCTCCTGGTCCAGCTTCCAGCCCACTGCTACTGAAGGGAAAAACCCGAAGCGGTTATTTTTCCCGAAGCGGGAAGAGCCGTCGTACCGGCCCGTAAGCGTGAGCAGGTATTTATTCTTAAAGCTATAGTTGGCCCTGCCGAGGAAGCTGAGCAAAGCCCACCTCGCGATGCTGGACGAAGAGGGCTGTACCGAGGCCGCATTACCCAGTGCGTTGGTGCCGAGGTTATCGTTCAGGAAACCCTGCGCTTCGGCGCCGAGCGATTGATAAGCAGAGCTTTGCTGGGTGAAGCCGCCGAGCAGGTTGAGCTGGTGCCCGTCGCGGTTCATGGTATAGTTGAGTGTATTTTCATTCAGCCAGGTAAAGGTCTGGTTGGTGGATACATTGGCGTTTCCGCCCAGCTGGGCGCCGGTGTACACCGCTTGTGGAAGGTAAATGTCGTTGCGTCCGAAAGTAACATCAGCGCCCCAGAGCGTTTTGAAGGTAAGACCTTTGACGATGTCGATGCTGGCGTATACGTTTCCGAGCGTACGGTAAACGTTGTTGAAGTTCTTATAATGATCGATCAGTGCAACCGGGTTATCGAAAGGCGCGTCCTGGTTGTTCGTTTCGGTATAGCTGCCGTCCGGTTGCCAGATGGGCAGGTTTGGCGCGGTAGTGGCCATTGCGAACAAGGACCCGCTGTTTACCCTGTTGGTGCGTACGTTGCTGATGGTGAGGCTGCTGCCGAGCTTGATGTTATCCCTGATATCTTTATCGAGATTGGCGCGCAGCGAATACCGTTTCAGGTCGGACCCCCGTGCAATGCCCTGCTGATCGAAGTAATTGGCGGTTACGAGGAAGCGGGTCTTGGGATCGCCGCCGGAGAAAGACAGGGAATAGCTCTGTATAGGAGCTGTTCTGAAGATGGCATCCTGCCAGTCGGTGGTAGCGGGGGTTTTGCTGAGATCGTACAGTTCGGGCCCGTTTTCAGCGAGGCTGGCTTCATTGGCCAGCTGCTCGAACTGCGCCGCATTCAGCAGCGAATATTTTTTAAGGATCTGCTGCGTGCCGTAGTAAGAATCAAAAGTGACGCGTGCATCGCCCCGCCGCCCGCGGTGGGTGGTGATGAGCACTACGCCGTTGCCGCCGCGCGAGCCATAGATCGCCGTTGCCGAGGCGTCTTTCAATATTTCGATGGAGGCTATATCGGTAGGACTGATGCTGTTCAGCGGGTTGAGCGAAGTGCCGTCGCTTCCCTGGTCCGCAAATACCGGCACGCCGTCTATCACATACAGCGGTTCATTGCTGCCGTTGATAGAATTGCCGCCGCGCACGCGGATGGAAGATCCCGCGCCGGGCATGCCTGAGTTCTGCACAAACGTAACGCCTGCTACCCTGCCCTGCAATGCCTGATCCACAGAACGGATAGGCGTTCCTTCCAGCGTTTGGGTGTTTACCGAAGCGATGGCGCCGGTTACGTCGCCCCTGCGTTGCGTACCATAACCTACCACGATCAGCTCGCTCACCGCCGTGTTTTGCAGCGAGAGCGTTACCGTAAAGGCCTTGCGCCCATTCACCGCCACATCCGCCGGCTTGTAGCCGAGCATGCTGAAATGCAACGTGGCCGTAGGCGGTACCGATAATACAAAGTCGCCGCTGTCGTTCGTGATGGTGCCTTGTTTGGTACCCTGCACCGAAACGGACACGCCCGGGAGCGGCCTGCCTTCCGCATCCGTCACTTTGCCGCGGACCTCCATGGCGGGAGCGGCCTGTTCCGGCGTTTTTTGTTTGACCACGATGGTTTTGCCCACGATGATGTAAGTCAGCGAAAATGGCCGGAAGCAAAGGTCTATCGCTTCCTGCAACGTACCCTCCTTAATATCGACGCTGACCTTTTTCGCCGGATCCAGCAGTGCGTAGTCCAGGAAAAACACGTAGCCGGACTGCCGTTCGATGTTCCTGATCAGGTTTTCGAGGGATGCGTTCTTTTCGTGAAGCGTGACCTTCTGTGCGTAGCTGCTGGCGTGGACCTGGCAAAAACATGCCATCAGAAGAAAGTATGTCAGTTTCATAATGAGCCTGATTTTTCTGCCCGGTAAGAGGCTGAAGCGCCTGGTAACAGGAAAACGTTTCTCGCTCAGGTTTTTGAAGAGACCTGATAATTGCATAAATTCGATTTGTTTAGGTGAGTCAATCAATCTTTCATACACGGAATTATTGTAATGATAACCTGAGCACAACGGAGGTGGTAACGACACTTCCGTTTTTGGTTATATTACCCTTACTGTCATTTCATAAGTGGACGATGTTGGTTGTTTTTTATTGGTGAATAATAATTGTATCGCCTTTCATGGAATATTGAATGCTGCTGAGTTCCAGTATCCTGAGCGCCTCGCTCAGCCGCACGTTCCTCGGTATCTTGCCCCAGAATTCCCTTTTGCCGCTGCTTCCTTCATAACGTACTTCCACGCTGTACCAGCGCTGCAGCTGCCGCATCACGTCGGTCAGCGGCGCCCTGTTGAACTGGAAGTAGCCTTCTTTCCAGGAAACGGCTTCATCCGCATCAGCGGGGCCTACGGTGATATTGCTGCCGCCTGCCGTCCAGCTGGCCTGCTGCCCCGGAACGAGGCGGGCCGTATGGTCGTTGTGGGTCACCTTCACCGCGCCCTGCAACAGGGTGGTTCTGACCTTTGTTTCGTTCTGGTAGGCCATCACGTTAAAACGTGTGCCCAGCACTTCCACCACGCCGCTGCCCAGCTGTACTTTAAACGGCATAGCGGCCTGGTGCGCCACTTCGAAATAACCTTCGCCGTCGAGCGCCACGATGCGTTCCCCGCCGGTGAAAGCAGTCGGGAAACGAAGGGATGACGCCGCGTTGAGCCATACAAGCGTGCCGTCCGGCAGCTGTATTTTGTACTGGCCGCCCCGTGGTGTGGCGAGGGTGTTATATACTACGGCGGCGGTTTCCGCCTGGCCTGCTTCATATTTTAACTGCCCGTTTACTTTGGTGACTTTGGTGGCTCCCTGGCTGGGAATGGCATCATTACCGGCGCTGTCGAGCACCACCGTGGCGCCATTGGCCAGGGTAAGCGTCGCTTTGCTGCCGCCAGGGAGGGGATCAGGCCGGGTGCCGGCCACGGCAGCAGCAGGCACATCATTTTTCGTGCCGCGGAAATACTCCCGCCCGATAGCGGCGATTGCCAGCAGCAGCGCAGCTGCGGCCACTTTGGGCAGCCATTTTTTATAGAAGGGGACTACTTTTGCGGGTTGGGCGGCAAGCAGGAGGTTTTCTCTCACGCGCTCGCGCCATGGGCCGGGATGCTCCTGTGCGGGCGAGTTGAAGGAGGCGTTCATTTCTTCCAGCAGCGGGCGGTTGGAGGCGTCCTGCTGCAGGAAGTCCATCAGCTCCTCGGTTTCCGCGGGAGTGCAGTTGTTATCAAGAAAACGTTGCAGCAGCTGCTGGTAATGATCTTTATCCTGTGGCATGTATCAGTTTTGTACGCGGTACGTGGACCTGCTTTTAATATATACCGCAGCCGGAGAAAAGAGGGTGGGTGTACCGACAAATAAATTTCATTGTTATATGTGGTCTACCCCGGGTTAGAACCGGTGCATGAAAAGCAGGATGGCGAGGGAGAGATCGCCGTGCCGGTAGAAATACGCTTTGATATCCTTGAGGGCCATCACCATGTGTTCTTTCACGGTATTGCGCGAAATGCCCAGCTCTTTTGCGGCCTCATCGTAGCTCTTCCCTTCCTGCCGGCACAGTGTAAACACCCTTTGGCGCTGGTAGGGCAGTTGTGTGATGGCGTTGTTGAGCATTTGCTGGTATTGCGCCCACAGCGCCTGGTGATAGGGCGATTCCGTTATTTCGCCGATGCGCTCCATGATCCGGAGGCGCGTGGCTTCGTCGGAGGCGTTCTTTTTGAGGAAAGTAAAGGTTTTGTTGCGGCTGATCTTATAGAGGTAAGCGGGGAACGACTGCGCGGGATCGAGCCGGGCGCGGACTTCCCATATTTTCAGGAACACGTCCTGCACAATGTCTTCCGCATAGGCCGGCACTTTAACAAAACGCAGCACCCATCCATAGACGTGCGCGCTGTACCGGTCGTACAGCTGCATATAAGCGTCTACATCGCCCCTCCGGAGCCGCTCCAGGCATTCTGCTTCAGTGATCGTGGAATCCCCCATTTGCTATAAATGTAATAAAATTGGGAATTCCAAAGGCGGGTGGTGTGAAATCGAGCGGCCGGAGCGGCTAAAAAAACGGGAAAGCAGCAGAAAATGAACTTTCCCGGCATTTACGGCAGCTTATTTTACCGGTTCCCTTAAAATAGTTTTTAATTTATGGGGATCGGTTTTCCTGAAATCTGATAAATAAATTTCATGATGAAGTCCGTTCCTGGTCAACTTGTTTTTCTCCATAAAAATCCCGATCTGCTGAAGCGATTGAATCTCTGTGGAAAAGGGCCCGACGTGCAGCATTTGCACGGACTTCCCTTCGTTCATCGTAAAGTATTCAAGCTGATCAGCGAGCGCTGATTTCTTTTTTTCAATAATGACTTCTTTTGCCTTTTCAAGGTCGTGTTTGGAAACAAAGTCCGGCAGCCTGATAAGCAGGCGATATTCCCATTCGCTCCTGGGGACCTCGACGGAGGTATTCATCGTCTTGCCAGGAAATTTTTTTTCGTCAAACCACCAAAGTCCTTCCAGTTTTGAAACAACGAAATCTTTATCCTTTGCTTTGTACATAAATTTTAAAGCGTAGGCTACCGGGTAAAGCGCTTCAATCCTGTCAGCAAATGGTTGTTCTGAAGGATCGCCTTTGCCGCAGATGGATATGAATCGGGCGGGTTCAATTTCTACCAGTTCCGGTTTTGTTTTGGCCGTGAAATATGGCTTATACTTTTTTGCCAGATCAAGTTTGTCCATGTTGAATGATTTATCCATGATGGCGTAAAGCTAGAATTGGACTGTGACAACCTTATGTCAGGAGTGGGGCCGTATCAGCCAAAAAAATGGGTTATGAAAAGAAAGAAATTATTATTTTCGCCCGGTATCCACGTTATTAATCACCTTTCCATGAGTAATGAAACGCTTTTGCTTCATGAAATAGCTCAGGGTAATGAACTTGCCTTTCGTACACTATTTGAAAGGCATAAAGACAAACTGTATAACTATATTTTCAGTATAACCAGGTCAAAGGAGATATCGGAGGAGATCGTCATTGACGTTTTCCTCAAAATATGGATAGGGCGAGACCTCATCACCGAAATTAGGAATTTTGAGGGTTTTATCCAGAAAGTGGCCTGCAATAAAGCCCTGGATTTCCTGCGAATAGCCTCCCGGCATAAAAGGTTACAAGAACTGATCAGCAGGGAGCTGATCTCCGGTCAGGCCTCCCTGGCAGACCATACCGCGCTGGAATTCGAATGCCAGGACATCCTTCATAAAGCCCTGGAGCAACTTTCTCCCCAAAGACGGCTGATCTTCTCCCTGAGCCGCAATCAGGGCCTTTCCCATGAAGAAATTGCCAACAAACTTAACCTGTCCCGTAACACTGTGAGGAATACCGTGGTGGAGGCGCTTAAAGCCGTGCGTCAATACCTGAGGGACCACGATTTTAACGTCTTCATCAGCCTCTGCGTCCTGTTTTCATAATTTTTTAGTCCCTGATAGTACCTGGCTTTCAGCAGGAGCGTCTTATAGAGGTAAGCGTATGTTATGTCATCTGATACACAAAGAGTAAAGTACCTCCTCAGCCAGTATTTCCGGAAAGCTATCACCGGTGAAGAGCTCCGGGAATTCTGGCGGCTGCTGTCCGGCCTTTCGGAAGAACAGCTTGCGGAGCTTGGGGCAGACAAGTTGTGGAATGATCCGTCTTTGCACACCGAAAATGATGTGAACTGGGAAAGTGTATATAACCGGCTACACCAGGAGATGGACAATAGCACGCTGGATTACAACCGGATCATCACCCGGAAATCGGTAAAATGGAAGCGGCTCGCGTGGGCTGCTTCATTGTTGGTCCTCATAGCCGCCGGAACGTTTGTGTATTTCCTGAATACAGGCCGGAAAGAGGGCCTGCAGGTGGCTACCAGCCAGCATGCGCATCAGTTCCAGGTGTTACGCCTGCCAGACGGTACGGTGGTTACCCTCAACCAGCAAAGCAGATTGGAATACCCGGCCGATTTTATTGATAAAGCAAGGGAAGTATACCTGTACGGGGAAGCTTTTTTTGAGGTACAGCACGACCCCTCCAGGCCATTTCTGGTACATACCGGCAATATTACCACCCGCGTACTGGGCACTTCTTTTAATATAAAAGCTTACGGCGATGAAAATGATATTGCAGTGGCGGTATCGACCGGTAAAGTGCAGGTGCAGAAAAAAGATAAAACAGTGCTGGGTTTATTGACAGCAGGAGATCAGCTCATTATTGACAGGAAAAAGGAGAACGCCGCTATAGCCAGGGTTGACGTGGCGGATATCGGGGTTTGGAAAACGCCGGACCTGTATTTTGATAATATGACGGTAGAGGAAGCAGTCGAAGTGATCGGCCGGCATTTTAACGTGGAGATAAAGCTTGAGAACGAATTGCTGGGCAAATGCAGGTTCACCGCGAGGTTTACAGGAAAGGACGCCAGCATCAAACAGGTACTGGATGTGATCACTATCCTGACGGCCACAGGCTGGGAAAGAGAAGACAGTACTATTATCAGGATCTATGGAAAAGGATGCAATAACTGATCAACAAAAAAATTGGCTGCTCTGAGTGGCATCAGGGCAGCCATGCGTTTAAATATCTGCGAAAACATTTAAAACATTCCAAAGTTATGAAACTTTTTGATTGGTGGAGGCGCTTCCTTCCGCCCCCCTACGTTATTATTCCTAAAAAATGGGGTACACTTATGAGATTAAGCTGCCTTACCACCGTCACCGTACTATTCAGCCTGCAGCTGCTGATTGCCGCCCCCGGCAATGCGCAGGGCATAAACGGTGTGAAGGTTACCGTGGCGCTTAACGGCGAACCTTTGCGGCATGCGCTGAAACAGATCGAGGAACAGACCATTTACAAATTTGCATATGTTGAAGCCCAGATAGGCGTCTATGACAGGCTGATAGTGCCGCGGGCAAAGCGCCCGCTCGCCGCCACACTGTCGCTTTTATTGCAGCACACCACGCTGAAATACGTGGTAAAGAACAATACTATCGTGATCCTGAAAAAGGTGCAAAGCGCCGGGGATTCCGCGGCAGATATCCCTGACATGCCTGCGCAACCGGAAAACACCGGGATGGCAGTAAGCGGCACGGTAAAAGGGGAGAACGGGGAAACGCTTTCTGGCGTGAGCATTGCGGAAAAAGGCACCCGGAATGGCGCTATTTCGAACGACCAGGGCAGTTTTTCAATCACCGTTTCCGGCGGCAGCGCCATCCTGGTGTTCTCCATCCTTGGTTACACAACGCAGGAGGTGCCTGTCAACAACCAGGCTTCCCTGCAGGTGACGTTGGCTTTGTCAAATACCAGCATGGGAGAGGTAGTAGTGGTGGGTTATGGCGCGCAGAACAAAAGAAATGTAACGGGAGCCATTTCCAAAGTGGATATGAAACAAATGGAGAACCTTCCCGCCACTAACGTTAGCCAGGCGCTCAGAGGCCGGGTAGCAGGCGTGCAGTTCGTTGACAACGCCAGGCCCGGCCAGGGCGGCTCCATCCTGATCAGGGGCACCAAGTCCCTGAATGGGGGCAATAATCCCCTCGTTATCGTGGACGGCATCCAGTTTAATAGCAGCCTCGCGGATATCAACCCAAACGATATCGAATCCATGGAAATATTAAAAGACGCCAGCGCCGCCGCAATTTATGGTTCCAGGGCAGCCAACGGCGTAATACTCATCACTTCCAAAAAAGGCAGGTCTGAAAAACCTACGATCCGCGCCAATGTGTACCAGGGCTTCTCTGAATGGAACAAAAAGATGAAATTGTTGAGCCCTGAACGGTATATCCAGGCGCTGCTGGACTGGCGTAAACAAAGCGGCCTGGAAAGCGACCCCGCGAAGATCGAAGATTATCTCCAGGCTTCCGAAGCGGAAAATTACCGTGCCGGCCGTACCATCGATCCCTGGGACGAGATCTCACAGCAGGGAAGGATCGGGTCTTACGACCTGAGTGTGTCAGGACGCTCAAAGGCAACTAACTATTTCATTTCAGCTTCCTATACCGATGAAAAAGGGCTTATTTATAACGACAACCAGAAAAGGATCTCGTTAAGGGCCAACATAGAAAATAAGATCACGGACTGGTTTACGCTGGGCCTGCATTCCACTTATATCAGGAGAGATCTTACCGGCAGGGAGGCCAGCATTTCCGCTGCTTATCAGACCAGCCCTTATGGCCGGCTGTATTACGATGACGGGGACCCTACACGTTTCCCGGTGCCGGAGGAACAGCTGGTGCAGAACCCCATGCGGGCAGCCTTGCTTACCGAAGACGATGAGGTATATCATAATCTGTTCACCAATTTTTATGCGCTACTGAATATTCCCGCTGTGAAAGGGTTGTTGTACCGTTTTAATTATTCACCCAACTACCGGTGGCGGCATGATTACAATTTTTTCGGGCAGGATCCTAAATTAAATTCGAACACTACCAGCGCCAGCAAGTTTAACCAGGAGAACTTCGACTGGGTGTTTGAAAATATCCTGACCTACAAGAAGAGGATCAACGCCAATCATGCGTTTGATGTAACGCTTTTATACGGGCAGAACCATACCCAGTTTGAAAACACAAGAGCAGGCGCTTCGCCGCTGGCCAATCCTTCCCTGAAATGGAACGGTCTCGCCCTGGGGGAGATACAGACCGTCACTTCCGATGCGGAACAAACAGACGGTGTTTCCTCCATGTTCAGGCTGAACTATGAGCTGGCCTCCAGGTATATATTCACATTCACCGTGAGGCGCGATGGCAGTTCGGTATTTGCGGAGAACAATAAATATGCGACATTCCCTTCAGCGGCCTTTGCCTGGATCATGTCCGATGAAGAATTTATGAAGCCTGCCACCTTCATTACTTCCCTTAAATTACGCGCTTCCTACGGCGCTGTGGGCAACCAGGCAATAGGGCCCTACCAGTCTTTAAGTTTATCCGGCACCACCCAGTACGTATTTGGCGACGGCGGGCCTACTTCCACCGGCATACACCCCGTTACCATCGCCAACCCCAACCTGAAATGGGAAACTACCTCCACCGCCAACTTTGCTGTGGATGCGGAACTGTTTAACGGCCGGCTTGCTGCTACTGTTGAGGCTTATAACATCGATACCCGGAACCTGATCGTCCGCAGGTCTATCCCGATCATGACCGGCTACACCAGTATATTGACAAACCTGGGGCAAACACGTAACCGGGGCATAGAGGTAACGGTCAACGCCGCGAATATCAAAACAAAAGATTTTGAGTGGAACACGAATGTGGTATTCTCCGCCAACAAAAACAAACTCGTTCACTTATACAATTCCGATACAGACCAGGACGGAAAAGAAGACAGCGATCTGGGCAACAGGTGGTTCATCGGCCATCCTGTATCGGTAGCCTTCGATTATGAGCAGGACGGAATATACCAGGAGGGAGATGAATTGCCCGCCGGCTATAAGCCCGGGTTTGTAAGGCTCAAAGATATCAACGGCGATAAAGTGATCAATGCAGACGACCGGAAAGTATTGGGGCAGCTGGAACCCAAGTACCGCTGGGGCATCACCAACAACTTCAGGTATGGGAATTTCTCGTTGTCCATATTCGTGAACGCCATGCAGGGCTGGATCAGAAGTTTTAACCAGCTGGATTTTACAGGAAGCTCGCTCGGTAATAACTATCCCGGCCGCGCCGTAAATATGCTGGATGCAGGGTGGTGGACGGAGGAGAACAAATCAAACTCGCGCCCCTCGCTGGTATACACCAACCCATATTTGCACGGGTATTATCTCAGCCGCGACTTCATCCGTTTACAGGATGTTTCCCTGAGTTATGAGTTCCCGAAAAAGATGCTGGCGAAGGCCCGGCTTAATTCGCTGCGGGTTTACCTGAGCGGGAGAAACCTATATACAGTAACGGACTGGATAGGGCCCGACCCGGAAAGCGGCGGCAATACACAAGGCGATTATTATCCCACGCCGCGCAGTGTGGTGGCGGGGTTGAACCTGAGCTTCTGAACAATATTCCTGAATGATAAAAGATATTTTTTATGTTATTGAATATTCAAAAAAATCTGCCGGTCGGAATATTGCTGGCAGTGTTACTGCTCGCACAGGCCTGTCGGAAATCGCTGGAAGAAGTGCCCATTTCCAACCTGAGCAATGCCGCCGTACTCAAAGATTCCATAGGGTTTGAAAACTACATAACGGCATTGCACGAGGGCGCCCGCGATGAATTTACCAATACTGACGGCATCAACCATAATTTCAACATGCAGTTCGGCACCGATGTGGCCACCACCGGAAGCCCGACAATAGCGCCATTCCGTAATTATGAAACCTATCTCACCCCCTCGCAGGTGGTAGTGGGTTTTTACTGGAACTGGGCCTACAGGATCATGCTGCTGCGGGCAAACACGGTCATTGCATACGCAGGCAGGCCTGAAGCCGCGGCTTACTGGAAGTCGGAAGCGCAGCGAAACGCGGTTATCGCCGAGGCGCGTTTTTTCCGCGCGTATACTTTTAACCTGCTGGCGAACCTGTATGGCGGCGTTCCCCTGGTAGACACCATCTACTCCTCTCCCAAAGCTGATTTTGTAAGAGCCACCCGTAAACAGACGTATGAGCTGGCTGCCCGCGACCTGGAGTTTGCATCACAATGGCTGCCGCCTACGGTGCCCGCCAGCAAAGAAGGCAGGATCGTAAAAGCGGCGGCGGACCATTTATTGTCCGAAGTATATATTTCCCTGGGCGAATATGATAAATCCATAGCAGCGGCCACGAGGGTCATTAATTCCGGCCTGTATAACTTAATGACCACCCGCTTTGGATCTGAAAGGTCAAAACCAGGAGACGTATTTTCCGATCTTTTCCGGGACGGAAACCAGAACAGGAGCTCCGGGAATATGGAAAGTATTTATGTTCTCCAGATCGAAGATCAAACGCCAGGAGGCCAGGGCGGCACCGTGGGGAATAATAATCTCAGGGCCTGGGGCCCTTTTTATTCCAGCGGCAGTTTTCGTGCGCCTGACGGGAAGGCCGGTTTTATTGTGTCCGATTCCATGGGGAGAAGTGTGGGTTGGATGAGGCCCACTAACTATTTTTTCTACGACATCTGGAAGGATAATTGGGAGAACGATATCCGCAATTCAGCGTATAATATCCGGAGAACCTTTGTATACAATAACCCGGCTTCCAGCTATTTCGGAAAGACGGTGGAAAGAAGGACGCAGGCCGATGACACCATGTTTTACCTTTATCCCACTATCCGTAAAATTGAAGGTAACCCTCCCAAATCAGGAGATCTTTCCCGCGGGAGAACCTTTACAGACCTGATGGTGTACCGTTTGGCGGAAACTTACCTGCTCCGCGCCGAAGCATACCTGCGGAAGGGTGAGCCTGCCCTGGCGGCGGCAGACATCAATGTAGTGAGAGCAAGAGCAAACGCAAAGCCGGTAGAGCCTGCGGAGGTCACCATAGACTACATCCTCGATGAGCGTGCCCGGGAACTGACCGTGGAAGAACCGCGGAGAAGGACTTTGTGCCGGATGGGCAATCTTGTAGAAAGAGTGCGGCAATACAACATCCGGCCCGATACCCGAAGCAGCATACAGGATAAACATTTGTTTTTCCCTATCCCGCAATCCGCCATTGATGCGAATTACAGCGCCAAGCTGGAACAAAACCCGGATTATAACTAAAAACATGCGGGGCTCAACGCCCGGCAGGCTTAAATTCAGAAACAGATGAAACGCAGAGAATTTTTACAAAGGGCGGCCTTAACGGCTGCCGGTTCATTACTTGCGCCATATATCCTCAAAGCAACCGGTAAAGAACGCCCGGTACTGCTGGTCGTATCAGGATGGCAGGATGTGAACATCGGTGATATCGCACATACACCCGGATTGATCGCGCTGCTGAAAAGCCGTATAAAAGGTGTCAGGATCATTCTTTGGAAAAGGGCGGCGAGTAAGATAGTAGATGATATGCTGCAACGGCATTACCCGGAGGTACAAGTTGTGCACGGTTCCTTTGATAAGGATTTTTCGGTACAGTCACCGGAAGTGCTGCAGGCTTTTAAAGATGCTGATTTCTTCATCCACGGCTCGGGCCCTTCCGTTGTAGCCGCGGACCATTTGCGGTGCTGGAGCAAACAAACCGGCAAAGGTTTCGGGATCTTTGGCGTAACCATCCAGGATATTTCGCCTTCTTTACAGGAATTGCTGGGGAAGTCCTCTTTTATCTTTACCCGGGAAACCGCGTCCATAGAGGTATTGCGGAAGAAGGGCCTGCAAGGTGAACATATTGCTTTCGCCCCCGATGCTACGTTCGTAATGGATATTCAGGACAAGGGCCGGGCGGATGAGTTTATGAAAAAACATGACCTTTCGCCCCGGAAATTTATTTGTGCTGTTCCGCGCCTGCGATTCACACCTTACTATAAAATAAGACCGAACCGTGGGGGCTGGAGCGAGGAACGGATAAAGCAGGTGGATGAGGTGAATGAAAAGTACAAGGAAGCAGATCATGCCAAGCTGAGGGCGGCAATGATCACCTGGGTGAAGGAAACCGGTAACAAGGTGCTGGTTTGCCCGGAAATGAGCTACCAGGTTGAGATCATGAAAGAGCTGCTGATCGACCCATTGCCGGAGGAGATAAAGCCGTTTATCGTTACACATGACTACTGGTTACCCGACGAAGCTGCTTCCGTATATGCGCAGGCAAGCGCAGTGCTGAGCTTCGAATGTCATTCCCCTATCATTGCGGCGGCAAATGGCACGCCCTGTTTTTACCTCCGGCAGCCTACGGATACCATTAAAGGGCAAATGTATTATGATCTCGGGTTTAACGACTGGGTGTTTGAGATAGACAATACTTCCGGCGAACAGGTATCCGGCAGGTTAATGGACGTTTACCGCAATTATCCGGCGGCCCTTGATAAGGTGAAAGAAGCTATCAGCACGGTGAACGCCCGGTACGACGACTGTATGGGGATCATGAAAAATTATATTTAGCATACTTTATACCCATCCTTAGCCGCCATTGGTCCACGACAACCGGCATTATCCAGTATTTCACCATAAATCCACAGTTATGAACAAAAAAATCCATGTAACAAAGTTTACCCTCAAACTAGCGCTTGTCTCGCTCGTTTTCCTGGCGGCAGCCTGCCATAAGCAGTTGCCTAAAGAAATGCTGGACAATCACAAGTCTACAGCAGCTCTGCTTTCCCTCCGATCCGACCTGCTTGTCGGCATTAACGGCCACCCGCTGAATACTTATGCTTATAATGCCAGCTCTTCAACTGTGCAGGGTGTCAGTTATGAGACGCAGGCGACGATGATACAGCAGATGGGCATGAGCTGGTACAGAATAGATGTGTCTACCAATGCGGCCGGGCAGGCGGTTAATCACGCCAAAATGCTGGACATCATTGCTAAATGCGCCGCAAAGAACATCAAGATTCTTCCCATGATCTATGACCGTTGTGACTATACCGGAACACCCCAGGAGGCCTATAATGAAGCCTTTACCCAGATGGCCGGCTTTGCCACGCTGTACGGGCAATATTTCACGCATTTTGAGCTGGGCAATGAATGGGAACTTTTTGACAAACTGAAAAAGCCCACCGGCGACGGCAGGCTGGAAAGCCACTATGATACGGCCAAAGTAGCAAGAGCGGAGCAATATGTAAAAGGCATGGAAGCCGGATTAAAATCAGTTCTTCCAAACGCTAAAAGCATGGTCAACACCTGCGGTTATTTTCCTACTTACTGGATGGATAAAATGTTTGCCGCCGCGCCCACCATCAACATATGCGCCTGGCACCTCTATGCAGATATGCCTGGTGCAATGCTGAAAAACCTTGGCATCAGCAACATCCATCAATATTTGTACAACCGGTATCAGCGCCCCATCTGGTACACAGAAACCAATTCACGCTCGAAGGATACTATGACCCAGGAGCGGAATGAAGACCGCTCCAACGACTGGCGCATACGGGTTACATCCGAAGTGCAGACAGAGCCCTATGTGGAAGCCCTTATTTTTCACGAACTGCTGGATCAGCCTGAACGCTCCAGCGGATATAGCTACGAGGAAGAGAATTTTGGTTTCGTGAAGTTCGTGGGGTATCCCGGCAAAACGGATATGACCGCATTTAATGCCTGGAAAGCGGACCCAAACAGGTACCAGAACTGGGCGTATAAAAAGCAGGCCATCGATTCGGTGAAACCTGACCTGACAGTGATGGATGTAACCTGGACGCCGGCTTTTCCGGAGCCGGGAGACATTGTGACCTTTACCGCTACAATCATGAACCAGGGCGACACGGCCACGCGCGCGGGAGTTATTCACGGGGTGATCTTTAAACTGGATGGCGTCAGGGTAGGCTGCAATGGCAGCTCCACCAGCTCTATGGCGCCCGGGGAAACCAGGACCCTCACTGCCACCGCTTGTGCGCCACATACGTGGACCGCAGCTTTGGGTACCTATTCCATCGCAGCGACGGTAGATGATCAGTTCCGGTTTTCTGAGAAGAGTGAAACAAATAATACCAGGACTGAAAGCGTCATCGTAACACCTCCGATGCCTGATATGGTGGTGACCGACATTACATGGACACCCGCCAGTCCGGCAACCGGCAATGCCGTAACGTTCAGCGCCGTTGTGAAAAACCAGGGCGCGGCGCCCACGCCGGCAGGCATCATTAATGGCGTCAGCTTCAAGATAAACGGGATGAGCGTAGGCTGTAATGACATCCACACTACCGCCCTGGCCCCCGGCGATTCCGTTACCCTCACGGCGGTAGCCTGCGCGCCCACCAGTTGGAGCGCTGTTGCGGGTTCGCATTCGGTGGTGGTCAAAGTAGATGATATAAACCGGTTTGCTGAAAGGGATGAAACCAATAACTCCCGGACGGAAACCATCGTGATTCCATAATAAACCACTTTTCTGGATAATGCAGGCATGGGGCCGTCTCAAAAGAAGAGATGGCCCCAGTTGTTTTTTCGCAGGCGGCAAAAGAAGCGGTGATTTTAGCCAAATAAAAAACCGGAAAAGCGTCAGTAAAAAACGCCTTTCCGGTATGGTAGCCTCGCCTGGAATCGAACCAGGATCTGGAGCTTCGGAAACTCTTATACTATCCATTGTACTACGAGGCCTGCTCCGCGAAGGAACGCAAAACTAACGTAAATTCGGAATTTTCCGAAGAATTTTATAACGTACCGATATTGCTTTTGAAAATCCTCACCGCAATGGCCAGCAGGATCACCCCGAAAAACTTGCGCACCACCATCAGGCCCGCTTTGCCAAGGATGCGCTCTATCCAGCGCAGGCTTTTCAGTACCACGAAAATGATGATAAGGTTCACCAGTATGCCCGCCAGGATGTTATAATCCCCGAAATCGGCCTTCAGCGACATAATGGTCGTTAACGTGCCGGACCCCGCTATCAGCGGGAAGGCGATCGGCACCAGGCTGCCCGTTTTGGTATCTTCGCTTTTGAAGAACTCAATGCCCAGGATCATTTCCAGCCCGATAATGAATATCACGATGGAACCGGCCACGGCAAAGCTTTGCAGGTCCACGCTCATCAGCTTCAGGAAAGCTTCCCCCACCAGCAGGAACACCACCATCAGCACGCCCGATGCCAGCGTAGCCTTCACGGCATTGATCTCCCCGATCTTTTCCTTTAAAGACAGGAGGATGGGGATGGACCCCAGGATGTCTATCACTGCAAACAAAGTAAAGCCTACGGTAATGATCTGGTCGAGACTGAACATATGATGGAATTTTTGCAAAAGTAGGGTATTCTTTTCGCCCGATTTGAGCTAAAATATCTAATTTGGCCGGGATTTCAACGGAAGCCCGGATTCACAGGCGATCATAAAAACCCTGCTATGCAAGAAGATATTATCATACAGATCAGCAACAAGATCAAGGAAAAGCGCAAGGCCAAAGGGATTACCGTGCAAGAGCTGGCAGACAAGGCGGACGTGAGCAAAGGCCTCATTTCCCAGATCGAAAATAACCGTACCGTACCCTCGCTGCTCGTGCTGGTGAACATTATCCGCGCGCTGAACCTGGATATGAATGAATTCTTCAACGACATCAACCAGCATAAGCAGGCCGCCAGGGTCGTGATCAAAAAGAAGGACGAATACCAGGCCTTCGAAAAGGAAAATGCCAAAGGTTTTCTCTACAAAAGGGTGCTCACCCGCAACATCAAAGGCGGGCCGACGGATATTGTGCTGCTGGAACTCAAAGCCGGGGCCAAACGCAGCCAGGTGGTGAAGACCGACGCCTATGAATATAAATACGTCATCAAAGGCACCGTGGAATACCTCATCAACAACGAAAATTATATCCTCGAAACCGGCGATTCCATCTTCTTCGACGGCCGCCTCGGCCACAAACCCTCCAATATCGGCGACGATGACGCCCTGCTGCTGGTGGTTTATTTCTTCCAGGACGGCGAAAAGTAAGCTGGTATTCATTCTCCACGGATCTTAACCCCTTTTCATAAAAAATTAACAGCGGACTTGTGTAAAAATGTTTAATTTTACTACTCAATTTATTAGCATTTATAAACACGATCCGATGTCAATATCTACCCGATCCTTCACGGTAAACGGCAAAACCTATGCGCCCCCGGCCCGTCCGGTGGTGGTGATCTGCCTCGATGGCTCAGCCGACGAATACCTGGACGCCACCATGGCGCACGACCGGATGCCGAACCTTAAAAAAATGGTGCTGGCGGGCTACCGCGGCATGGTAAGGGGCGCGCTGCCGTCGTTCACCAATGTCAATAATTCCTCCATCGTAACCGGCGTAACGCCCGCGGTGCACGGCATTTGCGGGAATTTTTTTTACGATACGCAGCGGAAGGAGGAAGTGATGATGAACAGCGCGGAATACCTGCGCGCAGAGACCATTTTAGCCGCCGCCGCCAATGCGGGCCGCAAGGTGGCGGTAGTTACCGCCAAAGAAAAACTGCGCGACATCCTGAGCCATAAAATGACCGGCATCGCGTTTTCCGCGGAAAAGGCCAACCAGGCACAGGAAGCCACGCACGGCATCGGGAATGTGGAAACCGTATTAGGGCTGCCCACGCCGGCCATTTACAGCGCTGATGCAAGCCTGTTCGTACTGCGCGCGGGCGTAGCCCTCATCGAAAAAGGGCTGGGCGACTTCCTTTATCTGTCTCTTACTGATTATATGCAGCATACTTATGCCCCGGAAGACGAGCCATCGCTGGCCTTCTACGAAGCAATAGACCGCGAGCTGGGCCGCCTGCTGGCGCTGGGCGCGGTAATCGGCGCAACAGCGGATCATGGGATGAACGCGAAACAAAAGTCGGATGGCAGCCCGAATGTGCTGTATATAGAATCCATGCTCACGGAGCAGTTCGGCAACGGTTTCAGGGTGATATGCCCGATAACCGACCCTTACGTGAAGCACCATGGCGCACTCGGCTCGTATGTGGCCGTGCACGTGCCGGAGAGCGTAAGCGAAACGGCGGTAAGCGACTGGCTGCAGCAGCAGCCCGGCATTACTGAAGTGCATAATAAAGCCATGGCCGTGCGTTTGCTGGAGCAGCCGGAAGACCGTATTGCGGACCTGGTGGTGCTTAGTGCCCGCGATGTAGTGGTGGGCAGAACGCCGGCGCATCACGACCTCAGTGCGCTGGATTCAGGTCTTCGCTCGCACGGCGGCCGGTACGAGGAAATGGTGCCGCTGCTTATCTCTCACCCGCTCACGGCCGCCTACAAAAGCAAAGCCGCCGGCGACCCCCGTAATTTCGACGTTTTTGATTTTACCGTGAACGGTACATCCCATAATTAACCGCATCATGTTAGATACATCCGCTCCCTGCAAAGTGGCCGCACTCACCGGTTATATTGCCGGCCAGCCCCTTGTTTCGGCACAGCTGCTGGAAGTTCGCAGTCCGTACGATGGCCGTATAGCCGGCACAGTGACCCTTGCCGGCAGGAAAGACACAGAAGCGGCTATAGCAGCCGGGCTGAAAGGAGGCGTGAAACTTAGCCGCTACGAACGTTTTGCCATCCTGGACAAAACCCGGCAGCTGCTGGAAGAAAGAAAGGAAGAATTTGCGCGACTGATCACTTCCGAATCGGGGCTGTGCATCCGTGAAACGCGCTACGAAGTAGGCAGGGCGAGGGACGTGCTGCATTTTGCGGCGCTGGAATCCCTGAAAGACGACGGGCAGATATTTTCCTGCGATATTTCCCCGCAGGGCAAAGCGAGGAAGATCTTTACCGTCAGGGAACCGCTGAGCCTCGCGGTGGCCATCACACCGTTCAACCACCCGCTGAACCAGGTAGCGCACAAGATCGCGCCGGCCATTGCCACCGGCACGCCGGTGATACTAAAACCTTCGGAAAAAACGCCGCTTACTGCCATCAGGCTTGCTGAGCTGCTGTACGAAGCAGGGCTGCCACATTATATGCTCAGCGTATTGCTCGGGCCTACTGCCGAAGTGGCGGAAGTATTAGTGGCGGATCCGCGGGTGGAGCTCGTGTCTTTCACCGGCAGCGTGGCCGTAGGAAAACACATCGCTAAAAACGCAGGATACAAAAAAGTGATCCTCGAGCTGGGCGGCAACGATCCGCTGATCGTACTGGAAGACGCGGATATGGAGCTGGCTGTTACGCTCGCTGCGGAAGGCGCCTACCGCAATTCCGGCCAGCGGTGCACCGCGGTGAAACGTATACTGGTGCAGGAATCCATTCATGATGAATTTGTAGAACGGCTGGTTGAAAAAACCAAAGAATACATCACCGGCGATCCGGAACTCCCCGAAACCCGCGTGGGTACTGTGATTGACGAGGCCGCCGCCATTTACCTCGAAGAAGTGGTGAAGAAATCCGTGGCGCAGGGGGCGAAAGTGCTCGCCGGAGGCGGAAGGAACGGCGCGCAAATGGAGCCCACGGTGATCGTGGATGTTCCCCGCGATGCGCAGATGGTGGTGCAGGAATCGTTTGGCCCGCTGGCGCCCGTCATGAAAGTGCGGGACCTGGATGATGCCATACAGCTGGCTAACAGCACGGCTTTCGGGCTTTCTTCGGGCATCGTTACCAACGATATGCAAAAGGCGATCAAAGCGGTGAAGGAGCTGCGCATGGGCACAGTGAATATCAATGAAGTGCCGGGTTACCGCATAGAAAATTCTCCTTTCGGCGGTGTGAAAGATTCAGGCCTGGGCATTAAGGAAGGGGTGATCGAAGCGATGAAATGCTTTACGTATGTTAAAACGTTTTCGCTGCCCTGGTAAAAGCCCGCCATTGCGAGGAGCCGTGGGGGATTTTGTGCAGGAGCCGCGACGAAGCAATGACGGGCTTTTACCTGCACAGCATAAAAACAGGTAGTCATTAAACAAAAACGGAATGCAAAAGCATCCCGTTTTTACCTAAATCATCAAATAGTCGGGCTAGGGTTGGGCGGTGATCTGCATTTCTTCCATGATCTCGCCGATGGCCCGCACCAGCGCCTGCACATTTTCCGGGAGTATCTGCCCGATATTGCCGATGCGGAAAGCATTTGTTTTGCTGAGCTTGCCGGGATAGATCACGAAGTTGCGCGCGCTGAGGCGGCGGTAAAATTCTTCAAACTGAAACCCGGGATGTTCAGGATAAAGGAACGACGTAATGATGTGCCCCTGGATTTCCGGGCGAAGGTATTGCGTAAAACCCAGCGCATCCATCCCGCTGTCCAGCACGGATTTGTTCTGCCGGTACCGCGCTTCCCGCGCGGGAATGCCGCCTTCTTCCCGCAGCTCCGTCAGCGCCTGCCTGAAAGCCATCATGCTGTGCGTGGGAGGCGTGAAGCGGAACTGGCCGCTGGTTTCCAATCCGTGCCACTGCTCATAAAGATCAAGACTGAGGCTGCGGGCGCGGCCTTTGGCTGTCTGCAATGCATTTTTCTCCGCAATCACAAATGCAAAACCGGGAATGCCTTCAATGCATTTATTGGAAGAAGATACCAGGAACTGTATATGCGCCGCCTTAATATCGATATCCACACCGCCGAAGCTGCTCATGGCATCCACAATGAAAGTTTTGCCCGCCGCGGCGCATATCCCGCCGATCTCCCGGATGGGATTGAACAGGCCGGTGGTGGTTTCGCTGTGAATGCATGCCACATGCGTGACGTGGGTATGTTGCGCGAGGAAATGTTTCACCGTTTCAGGGTCCACCGCTTCATCTTCTTCAAACCGGATGACGGTATGCGGCAGGCGGTGGATCATGGCCATCTTCACAATACGCTCGCCGTATGCGCCGTTGCTGAGCACCAGCAGGTGATCGTTCTCACCGATTACGCTGCTGACCACGCTTTCCACGCCAAAAGTGCCGGAGCCTTGTATGATCGCCGTTTCGTAGCCATCCGCTTTACTTACATGCCCGAGGGCCAGCAGTTCGTCGCGGATGAACCGGATGGTCTGGATAAAAGCTTCGTCCCTCGAGCCCATATCTTCCATGGCGGCTTCTTTCACAGTGCGGGAAGTGCTCAGCGGCCCCGGTGTGAATAACAATTTCTTCATAGATGTATTGACATTTTTTGCATCCCGGCCGCAGGTTCTTCTTTACTCCAAAGCCTGCTGATACCGTATTTGCGGTTGAAATATACAAATGCTATACATAACAGCGCCAGGCAGGCGAAGCACAGCACGTAGCTGAACTGCATCAGCACCCGGCTCCAGCGCAGGTCTTTCATAAAGAACTCCCGGTACAGCAGCAAACCCACGCTGCCCAGGTATCCCAGCGCATCGCAGCCATACACGAAGAAGCCGGCGTTCGCTTTCATTTTGAACATCCCGATCAGCCTTTCAAACACGGCCACCTGTATGGGAATATAAGCGAGAAAAAGACCGGTGCCCAGCGAAAGCATCCAGCTGTAAGGGCCGATCATATGCTGATGGAAAAGCAGTGTACTGCCGCCGGTCATCAGTATGCCGCATGCCATTAAGGTCATCGTAGCCCACAGCCCGCGGATATTGCTTCTGAAGGTAGACAACGCGCCCACGCACACGATCACGATAGCGGTGCTGATCAGCTCGGTCTGGGCCAGTATATTCCGGTTCCAGCGGCCGCTTTCAATTTCGTTCCATATCTCCACGCTGAAATTATCCCTGAAATCGCGCATGGTGGTAAGCAGGCAATAGATCAGCAGGATGCAGAGCAGGCCCGGCCAGTAGGCGCGCACGATATTGTCCTTGTCCACCGGCGTCATCGGCTGCCGCTCCACGCGCAGCAGCTTGTCCGTTTCGGTAGGCGCGGGAATCACAGACAGCATCCAGACGAAAAAGAAGAACAGCGGTATGAACAGCAGTCCCATGGTGAACGGCATCCAGAATTCAGTGATGAAAGGAAGCAGTTCCTGCATCTCCAGGTAAATGGTCTTTAATACGCCGGAAGCCGCGATGATGCTGATGCTCAGTCCCATGGCGAGTATTTCCGTGAACCGGCGGCCCTCCAGGAAACTGAATATTACGCCCCACACCATGCCCAGAGGAAGGCCGTTAAGGAAGAGGAATATAAAATTATACGGGTACGGCACCAGCCCGAAACCCAGCAAAGCCAGCTCTGCAAAGAGTATCAGCCCGCCGATCAGCGGTATGCGTTGGGAAGCTTTCAGTTCGGAGATCACTTTAATGCCAATGAACTTCGACACCATATAGCCTAATACCTGTGCAATGATGAGCACGGTTTTATAACCGATCCCGAATAATTCGAGGTTGGCGTACAACCCGGTATTAAAAGGTTTGCGGAAAGCATACATACAAAAATAGGTTCCGAACGATGCAGTCAGGCACCAGATCACAAAGAAGATTCCGTTAGGATTTTGAAGCCTTTTGGTAAACATAGTCATGGGCTGATGTTTAGTATTGCAATGCTGGCTGACTAATTTTTGTTTAATATTTGTAAATTAAAAAATTTCTTTAACTTGGTAGTGTTTTCCACAGAAATTTTTTAGAGTAGCCCAATTAATACAGTGTTATAGCCATTTCCAGGAGAATGAACCAAAGGTCGGGCGTTTATAATTACTAAAAATACTTGTCGTGTTAAGTAATTATTATTTTAATATTTCTATACTGTTAATTTAGTAATACTTAACATTTAGGCAACACATGATAAGCACATTTGCCTACCATTCCGCTTAATCTGTAACACCATATGCAACACATTTTACAACCTCAACTCAGGGCCGTCATCCTGCTGCTTGCCGCTACATTCCTATGTTCGGCAGCCTGGGCCCAATCCCAGCTTTCAGGCCGGGTAATTTCCGAAGACCAGCAGCCATTGCCGGGCGTCACGGTAAAAATAAAAGGCGGCAACACAGGCGCCGTTACCGACGCTGATGGTAAATTCAGTCTTAAAGCCGCATCCGACGCGGTTTTGCAATTCACCTTCCTGGGCTTTACCCCGCAGGAGGTAGCCGTGGAAAATCGTTCTGTTATTAACGTCATTTTGCTGCAGGACAAAAAAGCGTTGAACGAAGTAGTGGTTACAGCGCTCGGCATCAAGAAGGAAAAGAAAGCGCTGGGCTTTGCCGTGCAGGAAGTAAAAGGTTCCGAACTGGTGAAAGCCCGCGAGCCGAATGCCATCAATTCCTTATCCGGTAAGGTTTCCGGCCTGCTCATCGCTTCCAATCCCAGCCTTTTCGGCAATCCGGACATCCGCCTCCGCGGCGTGAAACCTTTGATCGTGGTAGATGGCGTGCCCATTAGCTCCGATTCCTGGAACCTCAGCCCGGACGACATTGAATCCTACTCGGTGCTGAAAGGCCCCACGGCTTCCGCATTGTATGGTTCGCGCGGGGTGAACGGCGCCATCCAGATCACTACCAAACGCGGCACCACCGGCACACGCGTGGAATTCAACTCCAGCAACCAGCTGGAAATGGGCTACAACGCCATTCCCACCACGCAGAACGATTATGGCCCGGGCGATTACGGCGAATACGCCTTTGGCGACGGCATGGGCGGCGGTGTGAACGATGTGGACTACAACCAGTGGGGTCCGAAATTCAACGTTAAAGATCCCAGCACCAAAAGCGGCTGGAAAGAGCTCCCGCAGTTCGACAGCCCCGTCGATCCCGCTACAGGCAAGCCGATCCCCACCCCCTGGCTAAGGCGCGGGCCCGATAACCTGAAGAACTTCCTGCAGAACGGCTTCCTTTCCGCTACCAATATCGCGGTATCCTCACGCAACGAAAAAACGGATATCCGTTTTTCCGCATCCCATACCTATCAGCGGGGACAGGTGCCCAACACGCACATCAACCTCACCAACTTCAACGTAACCGGCGGCATTAATTTCACCGACAAGCTGCGCATGGAAGTGGCGGTGAACTACAATAAACAGTACACGCCCAACTATCCCAACGTAACCTACGGCCCGAACAGCTTCATCTATTACCTCACCCTCTGGGGCGGCGCGGACTTTGATGTAAGGGACCTGAAGAATTACTGGCAGCCTGGTAAAGAAGGCATCCAGCAGTATAACTTCGAATACTTCCGCTACAACAACCCCTGGTTTGTGGCGAACGAATGGCTGAGAGGTTATTACAAAGATGATGTGTACGGTTACGCCTCCCTCAACTACAAGGTGATGAAGAACCTGAACCTGATGGTGAGAACGCACATAGCCACCTACAATCTTTATGAGAACAACAAGCTGCCTTATTCCGCGGGCGCCTACGAGGCCAACCGGAAAGGGAAGTACCGCGAATGGTATACTTATAATTTCGAGAACAATACAGATTTCCTGCTGAGCTACGACAAGGACCTCAGCCAGCGTTTCGCCCTTTCGGTAAATGCCGGCGCCAACCTGCGCACGCTGAACAACCGCAACATCTACGGTGAAACGGCGGACCTGCTCATCCCGATGTGGTATAATTTCGAGAATACCAGCGAGCCGAAGCGGCCCACCAATTACACGGCCACCAAGCAGGTAGGCAGCGTGTACGGCGCGGTGGACCTGTCTTTCAACGATTACCTCTACCTCGGCCTTACCGGCAGGATGGACAAATCGTCCACCCTTCCGCTGAAGAACAATGCTTATTTCTATCCTTCTGTTTCTTTGAGCGGTATCATCTCAGAAATGATAACGCTGCCGAAAGCCATCACCTTCTGGAAAGTGCGCGGTTCCTACGCCCGTGTGGGCGGCGACCTGGACCCGTACAGCAATATCGCGAACTATACGCTGGGCACACGCTGGAACAATATGCCCTCCGCTTATTTCGCGGACAAGATCTTCAATGAAGAGATCGAGCCGGCCTTTAGCTCATCCATCGAGGTTGGAACGGATCTTCGTGTGCTGGACAACCGTATCGGTATAGACGCGGCCTGGTTCAGGAGCATAGACGGTCCGCAGGTGTTTGATAACCCCGTTTCAGAAGCCTCCGGCTTTACCAGCAAAAAGCTCAACGGACTGAAATATGAACGCAAAGGCGTGGAAATCTCCCTCTGGGCAACACCGCTGAAAAGCGGCAGCTTCAGCTGGAATGTGATGGCCAACTGGTCTACCTACAAATCGATCCTGAAAGAGATCTACGGCAACCAGCAGAAGCTGGGCAACATTAAAGTAGGCGAACGTTCCGATGCTTATTACACGACCGATTTCCAGCGTTCGCCTGATGGCAGGATCATATACGGCGCCAACGGCCTGCCCGTCCGCGACCCGCTGCCCAAACGCGTTGGATTCTATACGCCGGACTGGTTCGGCGGGTTGACCAACACCTTCACTTACGGCAACTTCCGTTTCTCTTTCCTGCTGGATGGCCGTTATGGCGGTAAAACGCTGAACTATGTGAACAAAAAACTCTGGGAAGGCGGCCGCCATCCCGACGCCGGCCCTGCCGCAAGGGAAAAGGACGCGCTGCGCGACGGCAACAACAAACCCATCCCGCATTGGATAGGCGAAGGCGTGGTGATCACCAAAGGCGAGCTGAAAAGAGATGGCGACGGTAACGTGATCTCCGATACGCGTGAGTTTGCGCCGAATACCAACAAGACCACGTTCCAGGACTGGGCCTACAATCTAATGGGAGCGGACATTTCCAATATCATCGACCAGACTTTCCTGAAGCTCCGCGATGTGACCCTCACTTACAACCTCCCGGCCAAACAGCTGGCGCGTACGCCTTTCAAATCGGCGAACGTGAGCCTGGTGGGCCGCAACCTGCTGTACATCACCAAGCATAAGAACATAGACCTGGACCAGTTCATTGAAGGCAACAACGGGCTGCAAACGCCGTCCGTGAAAAGCTACGGCATCAACGTAAACCTTGTATTCTGATCCAAAAAAACAGTTTGACATGAAACGCATTCCAACGATACTACTATGCCTGGCCCTGGCCGCCGCCATGCCAGCCTGCAAAAAATTCGATACCCTGCAAGACAATCCCAACAAGCCCACCAGCTCGCCGCCCACGCTGCTGCTCACCGGCATCCTGATCGATCTGAAAGAAAATCCCTGGGACCAGCAGCAGCGCGAAAACCAGTTCTGGGTAAGTAATTTCGATTATTACGCCAGCCAGGGCTATAACTGGGGCTCCACGACCATGCGCTACGGTGTGCTGCGCAATGTGCAGAAAATGGAAGAAGAAGCGAACCGCCTGGGTGGCGATGAGAACCAGCCTTACCTGATCATCGCGAAATTCCTGAAAGCCTGGTGTTATGTAGATATGGCGATGAAATTCGGTGACGTGCCGATGAGCGAAGCGATGAACGCCGCTTCAGAAAATTTCACCCCGAAATATGATACCCAGAAAGAAGTGTTCGTACAAAGCCTGAAGCTGCTGGACGAGGCCAACACTGAAATGCAGGCCTTCCTTGCCGCGGCCGTCCGCAACAAGATCGCCGGCGACTTTATGCTCGACGGCGACCTGAATAAATGGCGCAAGCTCATCAACACTTTCAAGCTGCGCGTATTGATCAACCTCAGCAAACGCGCAGATGAAGCGGACCTGAAAGTTAAGGAGCAATTCGCCGCCATTCTCAGCGATCCTGCGCGGTACCCCATCATGGAAAGCAACAGCGACAACTACAGCGTGGTTTTCAACGGCAACATCCAGGAGAACCGCTACCCGCTCGGGCCCTACAACCGCGGGTTCGACCGTGGCCGCAACAACATGGGCGCCACTTATCTCGACTCGCTTACCGCCTACCAGGACCCCCGTACTTTCGAAGTGGCAGAACCGGTAGACACGGCCAAGGCAAACAATATTCCCGGCTATGCCACCAGGTTCAGCTCTTACAAAGGCGGCCGCACCGGCGATGTGCTCAGCGATCTGAGCTCCCAGAATGCCAAAGGTTTCCTTTCTTACGGCAACGAGAAACGTTACTGGGCAACCGGCAGCGGCGAGCCTTGCATCCAGCTGGGTTATCCCGAGCTGTGCTTTACCATCGCAGAAGGCATTTACCGCGGCTGGGCCACCGGCGATGCGGAGGCCTGGTATAAAAAAGGCATCAAAGCGTCGATGAATTTTTATGGTATTGCGGATGATGTGTTCAACACATGGTACACCGCTTCGGCAAAAGCGAAGTACAAGGGCAATAATGCGGAGGGCCTTTCGCAGATACTGATCCAGAAGTACCTGGCCTTTTTCATGAACTCGGGCCGCCAGGCATACTACCAGTACCGCCGGACCGGCATTCCCCGGTTCGATGTAGGCCCCGCCAACTCAAACGGAGGCCGCATTCCCAAGCGCTGGCTCTATCCCCAACGCGAATACCAGACGAACAACGACCAGGTGAAAGCCGCGCTGCAACGGCAGTTCAGCGGTACGGATGATATTAATGGAGAGATGTGGCTGATTAAATAGGAGTATGGTTGTATACAAAGCAGAACGGGCCTCGATTGAGGCCCGTTCTTGTCTAAGAACTGGTTTTCTATTGAAAAACGTTTTTTCATTTGAAAAATTCCTATATTTGAATATGTTTATTCTTTAAAGCCCAAAATTTAATTGGCAAATTACTGTCGGCGTTTCAAAATAATCATTACTATGCGTTTCAAATCAACCAGCAAAAAAGCATTGACTGATGAGAGTTATTTCGCGTCCAGTAATAATAAGCTTTGGGCTAAAACATCCGGGAGCTGTAATTCCATTGAATGATTGGTATAAGAAAATAACCCAAGCTCAATTTAATAATTTCAATGAGCTGAAACATGTGTTCAGGTCGTGTGACTATATTGGTGATTTCAGGTATGTATTCAATGTAGGTGGAAATAATTACAGGTTGGTCGGTATGATCAATTTTAAGACTCAGGTTATTTATATCAGAGGGATTCTCATACATAGAGAATATGATGAAGATAATAAAAGAGGAGCGCTAATTCGTCTTTAATTAATCCTGGCAGATGATAAAAATAGAAAGTAAGAAAGCATATTATGAGGCAATGGCTGAAATGGAATCCTTTTTGGAAAAGGGTTTTGATAAGTTGTCTGCAAAAGAGGAGAAGCGGCTGAATGAATTGACCGATGCAGTAGAAGCCTGGGAAAATAGAAAAATTCCTATGCCTGTGCAACCAGATATGAAAGCGATTCTTTTATACATCATGGAATCAAAAGGCTATAACCAATCGCAGCTGGCAGCGGAACTTGGAGTGTCAAAAGGATTTCTTTCCGGTATTCTTAATGGTCAAAAACAAGCCAATTTAGAAGTTTTGAAAAACCTTCATATTAATTTCAACTTGGATGGGAATTTGTTACTAGATAGCATCTGATATTCCCCGTCAGCCGCAAACCTTTTGCAACTCCAACCCCCTGAACTTCCCCTTCAACCTCTCCGGCGCATCAAACACCTGCGGGTGGAAAAGATGAGCCAGCACTTCAACGCCGTCTGTCAACGTACTGGCGCTGGGTTGGGTGAACAGGTCGTAGTCCGCGAGGTATACTTCGTTGTTGCGGACTGCCTGTAAGTTATTCCAGCCGGGAACATTCGTAACCAGGTGCAGCTCTTCGGCGGAACGGCCTGTGAGGAAGCCGCAGGGTGCAATCACCAGCACTTCGGGATCGTAACGCAATATTTTTTCCCAGGGGGTAACGATGGAGTCGCCGGCGGGATTCGAGAGCATGTCTACGCCGCCTGCGTATGCCACCTGGTAAGGGATCCAGTGGCCGCAATTGTATACGGGCGCCATCCATTCCATGATCATCACGCGGCGCAGTGGCGAGCGGTGCTGGCGGAGGCGGTCGGTAATATGATCCAGGCGCTGCTGAAGCCCGGCGAGGTAGCGGTAAGCGGTGGCCTCTTCTCCCAGGGCTTTGCCGATAGTGATGGCGCAGTTGAATACATCCGTAAGATTATTGGGACTGAGGCTTACCAGTTCCGGCTGCTTGCTGAGCTTGTACACGGCCTGCTGCGTGCAGTGGGTATCTATCTGGCATACCTCGCACACATCCTGCGTGAAGATGATATCCGGGGAAATACTCTCCAGCAAAGGTTCATCCACGTAATACAGGCTTTTCCCCTGCGCTTTGGAAGCGGAAAAGATGCGGTCTATTTCCTCGCTGCTGTAAGTATTTCCTTCCAGCACATACCGCACCACGCGTTGTTTTTCCGCCAGCGCAACAGGCGGGCATTCGAAGGTGATGCCCTGCAGCAGGTGCTGGAGGCCCATGTCGTAGATCATCTGGGTGGCGGCGGGAAGGAAAGAAGAAGCGGTCATGGTAAGCGGTTTGATGAATAAAAAGAAAGGCCGGCCAGGCAGCCGGCCCTTTAGTGATATTTAACGTACAGCCAGCGCCGGTATCTTTCTTTCCATCCAGGCGAACAGTCCGAAGAAAATGCCGCTGAATACGAGATTGCTCAGCAGGGTGTTCTTCAGGAAAGGCAGCCCGAGGGTGTAACACCTGATAAGGCCGGAAAGGTCACGGGTAAACGGTTTGCCAGTGGTAATGTCGATATTGAAATCGCTCATGAACGTACCGAAATCAGCGAACAGCCAGTGGATAACGGCTGCCAGCACGCTGGCCAGCACAATATTGCCCACGCTGATCTTTTTGATCACGAGCTGACCGATCAGCACGCTGGCGGCAAAACCGATATAGATCCAGTACCAGCCGCTGAACATAAAGCCGTTGGAATAGGCTTTGTATACCGTTTGCATCATGATCACGTCGCTGAGGAAAAGCGTGAGCAGGGGAAATACATATCCTTTCCATTTATCCGCAAAACATGCCCCGCCAAACAGCGCCATGGCGCCTACCGGCGAGAAATTGGAAAAAGGCGTGATATTGCCCGCGGCGGTGATGCGCAGCACGCCTGCCACGATGATGAACAGCAGCAGAACGAAGAAGCGGGGCTGTAGGTTCCTGATTGACATCTGTTGTGAATTTATTGATTACAGTGAAAAGGATATCCCGGCGGCCATGTTGAAGCCTAACACCGAGTAGCCATAAATTTCCCAGTATTTTTTGTTATTGGTGATATTATTTGCGTTGAAGAAAATGTTGGCCTTTGGCGAAAAACGGTATTCAACATAAGCGTCCAGCAGGGTGTACGCCTCCAGTGGCTTGTTTTCCATGGGCTGCGGGAACGGCGGATAATACAGGTCGTAGCGGCTGCCGGTGTGGCGGAGGGTGCTGCTTACAAACAGGTGTTTGGTGACCTGGTAACCTACATTCAGCGTGCCGGTATGGTTGGGGCGGCGCACCAGGTTGCTGTAGGTGGTGTCTTTGCCGGGAGAGGCCTGGGTGGTCACCTCTCCGTCCACATAAGCGTAAGATACTTTTACGTTCAGGCCTTTGGCAGGCTGTACGGCCAGTTCCACTTCAAGACCTTTATCGTTCTGTTTATTGAAGTTCACGTATTTGTTGTTGATGTACGCGATCACGTCTTTCATATCCCGTTTGAACACTACCGCGCGCAGGTCGATCTTGCCGTTCCATAGGAAGGTCTGTGCGCCGGCTTCGTAGCTGGTGGCGTGTTCCGGCTTCAGGTCTTCGCTGCCCCAGATGCTGTACAACGCTGTCAGGGTGGGAGCTTTGAAACCGGAAGCAATGCTGGCGAATATTTTCAGCTTGTCGGAAATAAGGTAGGAGGGGTTGATGGTGTAGGTGAAGTTGTTGCCGTATTTGGAATGCAGCGTATAACGTCCGCCCAGCTCGAAGCTGAAACCGTGCAGGTTTTTGATGAACAGCGCGGCGTAAGGGCTGGTGTTGTACTGGTCGCGGATGCCGTACGGGTTGCGGAAGTTCACGGTATCGATCATTTCTGCTTTGCGGTACTCCACGCCGGCAAGGGCTTGCAGCCAGTGGTTGATGTCATAGTTGGCGTACAGCTCGCCGAAGTACGAACGGCCGTCGAGGTTGGTTACGCCCCAGGCGCTTTCGTCGCGGCGGGTTACTTTCTGGTAGGCGAAGTTGGCGTGTACCTGTCCTTTCCCGTTGAGGTCATAATCACCGCGGATGCCGGTATGGATGAGGTCAGACTGGTTGTTGTTCACCTGCGCGTCCTGGAAAGGGCCGCCGTCGTAGCGGCTTTTGTAGTCGCTGTAAAAGAGGAATGGGCGCAGTTTCAGCTGCTCTGTAGCCTGTATGCCTACGCTGGCCATAAAGGCGTTCTGCCGGATGCCGTCGCGGTCGAAGGTGGGTTCTTTGATGGTATCGAAAGGCGCGGCTTCGGAGATACCGTCTGTTACATAATGGGTGAAGCTCACGTTGTAATCCACGTTATCCTGCTGCCCGCGCAGGCCCAGGGAGCCTTTCAGGCTGCGGTTGCTTCCCCATACGAGGTCGCCGTAAGCGCTCACGGGTTTGCCCCCGCCTTTTTTGGTGATGATGTTCACCACGCCGGCGATCGCATCCGCCCCATACAGGGTGCTTTGCGTGCCGCGCAGTATCTCGATGCGCTCTACCTGGTCCACAGGCAGCAGACGGAGGTCGATGGCGCTGCCGGTAAGGCCGGTGGCGTCCGCCACGGGAATACCGTCCATGAGGATGGGGGTGTATTGGCTGGTGGCGCCGCGGAAATACAACTCCCTGTTCTTGCCGGGGTTGGAGCCCACACCGTTGATCACGATGCCGGCCTGTTCGTTCAATACGTCGGCTACCGTGCGGCCTGCGCTCCGGGAAAGCTGCTGGCTGGTGATCACGGTGAGCACTTTACCGGTTTCGCTTTGTTTTTTAGCGAATTTGGTGGCAGTCACCACAAAAGTGTTGAGCTGGGAAACCTGCGCGGAATCTTGCGCGGAAGCTGCATAGCATATAGCCAGCAAGCCGAAAGTAAGCACTGAGCTTTTCTTTTTCATGTACGTCTATAAATTGAATAAGTGCAACATGCTCTCTGCTTTCACCCGAAGCAGGGAATGGAAGGTATGCGGCAGGTCTTCTGGCTCACCCGCTTCCCGGAGGTACCTTCCCGCTCCTTTGTCGGAACAGTGGTTGGAGGATTTCCGGAAAACATCGCGCTGCATGGGATGCAGGCGGCGGGTTTACAGCTACGGGGATAGCTCCGGATTTACACCGGATTCCCTATTAATGCCCGATCAAGATCAGGGGCAACCGTTTACCGGGGGCAAACCTACGGATATTTTATGTAAATAATCGGTTAATCGGTTATCTTGTAGTTATGAGCATTAAACCAAAGCTTGGCCCGTTCGACCTCACTATGATCGTAGTGGGGCTGGTCATAGGGATGGGGATTTTCAGGACGCCTGTGAGCGTAGCACGGGAAACCGGCACTCCTTTGTTGTTCTTTATGGTATGGGTGCTGGGAGGACTGGTAACCCTTTGCGGGGCGCTCACTTATGCGGAGATCGGCAGCCGCTTTCCCGTGGCGGGCGGGTTCTATAAAGTGCTGTCTTACGGTTTCCATCCCGCTTATTCCTTTATGATCAACTGGACGCTCCTGATATCGAACGCCGCATCTATCGCGGCCGTTTGTATCGTGGGCGCTGAATATATCGGCCCCGTGCTGCTTCCCGAAACCATCCAGCACGAAGGCGGCCGCAAGGCCATCGCGATCGGGGCCGTGCTGGTGCTGTACCTGATCAACCTGTCGGGCATCCGGATGAGCGCCAGCTGGCAGAATGTGCTGACAGTGTTTAAGATCACGCTGGTATTGCTGCTGTGCCTTGCCGCTTTCAGCAACAACGTGGCGCCGCCGCAAACGGCGGCGTCCGTGTCTACGCCGCATGGCTGGGCATACATCTTCGGCGCCGCGCTGGTGCCGGTTTTTTTTACCTACGGCGGTTACCAGCAAACCATCAATTTCGGCAGCGATGTAAGGGAACCATCGAAGAACATGCCGAAAGCCATCATGCTGGGCATCGGGATCATCCTGCTGCTTTACATCACGGTGAATTACGCTTATGTGAAAGTGATCGGCTTCGAGCAGCTGAAAACCACCGATGCGCTGGCGGCGCGGATGGCGGGTGCGTTCTTCGGGGAATATGGATTCAAGGTCACGAGCGTGCTGCTGTTCATGTCCGTGCTGGGATACGCGAACGTGAACCTGATGTCGAACCCGAGGATGTATTACGCCATGGCGGAAGACGGCGTGTTGCCGGGCATCTTCAAGCGGGTGAACAGCAAAACGCAGGTGCAGGAAGTGGCATTGACCGTATTCGCCGCATTGGTGATCGGTTTGCTGTATTTCCTCAGCAATTTCGATACGATCATCCGTTACGTCATGCTGTTCGATTCTATCGGGCTGGCCTCGGCGGCGGCCACTATCTTTGTGTTAAGGAAAAAGACGGCGCACCTGGACGGGCAGGGCATCTACAAAATGAAGCTCTATCCCTTTCTTCCCGCGTTTTTTATTACGGTATATCTTTTCGTAACGGTCAATATTTTTATAAACGACCTGGGCCAGGCGCTGGGCGGCATGGTGTGGTTTGTGGCAGGCCTGCCGATCTACATTTTTATGCGGTATGTGGTGCGGAAAAAAACCTGAACCCTGGAGAGCAATAATCTGAACTATGGATCTATCTTATATTATCAATCAGTTAGGGGAAGACCGGGAGCTCTATTTCAACGCCATCGCCCCGCCCATTATGCAAACGAGCAATTTTGCATTCGATACCGTAGCGGATATGCGGGCGCTGTTGCAGGATGAGTATAAAGGTTTTCTTTACAGCAGGGGCAATAATCCAACGGTAGACATCCTCCGGAAAAAGCTGGCGGCGCTGGATGGCGCGGAAGACGCGCTCGTGTTCGGCAGCGGGGCGGCGGCTATTTTTGTAGCCGTGCTTTCGCAGGTGCAGCAGGGCGATCACGTGGTTTGCGTGAAAGACCCGTACAACTGGGCCCGCCAGATCATGGAAAATATCCTTCCACGCTTCGGTGTGCAAACCACTTTTGTAGATGGAGCATGCACAGATAATTTTGAAAAAGCCATCCAACCCAATACCCGCCTCATTTACCTGGAATCGCCCAATTCCTTCACCTTCGAATTGCAGGATATTGCGGCCATCACCAAACTGGCGAAAACCAAAGGCATCATCACCATCCTCGATAACAGCTACAGTACGCCCCTTTACCAGCAGCCCGCCGGGCTCGGCATCGACCTTTGCCTGCAATCGGGCACTAAGTTCATCAGCGGCCACAGCGATACGGTGGCGGGCGTGCTGACCGGCAGCAGGGAACTGCTGCGGAAGATATTCGTGTCCGAATTCCTGAGCGTGGGCAGCGTGATAGCGCCTTTCTCCGCATGGCTGCTCCTTCGCGGCCTGCGCACGATGGAAATAAGGCTGAAGCGCAGCCGCGAAAGCGCGCAGGATATTTGCCAGTGGCTCAAAAAGCAACCGCAGGTAGAGAAAGTATTTTATCCCCTCGATCCTGATTTCCCGCAATACGAACTGGCACAGCAGCAAATGAAAGGGGCTGCGGGCCTCTTCACCATACAGCTGAAAGCCGGCAGCGCGGCGCAGGTGGAAAGGTTCTGCAATGCGTTGCAGCACTTCCTGATGGCGGTAAGCTGGGGCGGGCATGAATCCCTCATTTTCCCGGCCTGCGCTGCCCTGCCTGAAGGCGGCTTCAATGCCGGTGAGCCGAAGCACCGGATGGTCAGGATCTACATCGGGCTGGAAGAGCCCGCATTCCTGAAAGCAGACCTGGCGCAGGCATTGGCGCAGATCTGAGGGATCGGTTGTTCTGATGATATTTTATCCGGGAGACGTGGCCGAACGGCAGTCGAAGAATACTTGGCGGAGAAGAGCGTTGAAATAGTATAAGGATATCTATCTGAATGAAAAAAGGGGCTGACCGTTCATTTCGGTCAGCCCCTTTTTTATATAATTTTACGGATGATCAACCCGGCATACGGCTGATATATTTGTCCATTTCCTTGATCTGGCTCACGATCTGGTCGGTAGTGGGCTTCTGCGCTTTTGCACGGCGGAAATAGTCTTTCGCGGTTTTAAAATCCCTGCGGCTCATGGCGATGGAGCAGAGGGTAAGCAGCGCTGCTGCGGTATTTTCTTTATCGGGCAGGCCCAGCCTGATGGATTTTTTCAGGTTGGCGTCCGCCGTTTTCATATCGTTTTTCTGGTAAGCGATAGTGCCCAGCTGGAAGTACTGCATGCCTTCGTATTCCTTCATGGGGCTGCCGGATTTGATGCTGGCCTTCACGGCTGCTTCGGCTTTATCCAGGTCCTGGCTGTACATGGCCATGTTGCTCTGCATCATGTAGTAGCCGCTGCGGATGGGCTTAATAAGCAGCTTGGGGAACTTGATCTGGTTCAGCAGGCGGTTGGCTGTTTCCACATCGCCGGCTTCCACTGCTTCCTGGATAAGGCGCATGGGGCCGAACAGGAAGTGCGTCACGATACAGATCACGGCCAATACGAGCACAATGGCGGCTTCCCACCAGCCGAAGGTCAGGCCCAGGGCAATGCCGCCTATCAGGAGCACAATGCCCAGGGGCAGGCGGTATTTGATAAATAAGTTAAATGCTTTCATAATGATTCTAAAAACGAAGGGCAAAGATACAATAAGAAAAAAGGAAAAAACGGGGCAAAATCTGCCCGCGCTTTTTCCTTTACATGTTTACCAGGATAAATTCTTATTGCCTGCTGAATGAATATATTATGTAGGCGGTTTTTCCTTCATAAGATACCGGTGCACGCCATGTCATGGAAGCATTGTCCGCACTTTGCAGTTCCACGCGGTAGCCGTCCGTGATGTTTTTGGCCTTCACCCCGTCCGCCAGCTCTTTGAACTGGATCATGATCTGGCCGCCCTGGTTGAGGGTGCTCCAAACGATGTTCTGGGTGCCGGTAGGGCATCCCGCGCCGGTGGCGTTGAGGGTGTAGGAGCCATAGGCGTTGCTGGGGAGTACCCAGTTGCTGCCCTGCAGGCAGTCCGGAGGGATGTTGGAAAATACCGTTTTGATCTTGGCAGTGGACGGAAGGCCTTCGTAACTCACGTTATTCAGGGTCCATTTGCCTGTCGCATTTTTTTTCATGCCGCTGGCCGTTGGTGCGGAGGCGCCCTGTTGTGAAGCACAGGCGCTGAACAGCAGCATGGCTGCCACGGGTACCATTAAAAAGCGGGTCAGTTGCTTTATCATTTTTTGGATGTTTAGTGCATAGGTAACAAATTTCCGGCCAAAAGTGTTGGGTGTAAATGAAGAATGGGCACACGCGCGGTGTGCCCTTTGGGGAACAATGTGATGTTATGGGAAATAATTTTTGGGGGCTACCTGTTGCAGGCAGACAAAACAGCGGATCTTTTTATGACGTTAAAGCGCATTCGGCCGGCATGAGGTTTTAACACGCATGAAATAGATTGAAGTATGGTTTCCGTTTACCCGCGCTATTCCTTTCACAATACAAAATTGAGGAAGTTCAGGCTGGCATGCAACCACATAAGAATGTGGTTTACGGATGCGGGGTTGGGGACGACCGGCAAATGCGCCAGGTGAACGGAAGGAACAGGATGCCGCCTTACACGAGCTTGTCCCGGAAAGCCTTTGCCACGGCCTCTGATTTGGAATTGACGTGGAGTTTTTCGTAGATCTTTTTGATGTGGGAGCGAACGGTGTCTATGGAAATGAATATCTCGGAAGCGATCATCTTGTAGCTGTAACCGTTCACCAATAGCTGCAGCACTTCTTTTTCGCGGTCGGAGAGATTGTACAGCTCCTTGCGGTCTGAAGGCTGGCGGGCGAACAGCTGCAACACCTGCCGGGCGATGGAGGAGGTCATGGGCGCGCCGCCGTCGTATACGTCCTGGATATGATCCAGCAGCTTTTCCGGGGGCGTTTTTTTGAGGAGATAACCGTCTGCACCCGCTTTGATAGCTTCAAACACATGCTGGTTGTCGTCGAACACGGTGAGCATGAGTATAGGCAGGTTGGGATGCCGGCTCCGCACGATGCGGAGGCCCTCTATGCCATTGGTTCCCGGCATGTCTATGTCCATCAGGATAACGTCGGGGAGAAGCTCGCCGGTTTGCTGTAAAATGTGGTCGCAGTTCTTGAACGCGCCGCATACTACATAGTTGGGCGCCCCGTCGATCAGTAAGGTTAAGTTCTCCCGCAGTTTGGTGTTATCTTCATATAACACGATTCGGATCATATCCAGGTGTGTTGTTAGTGCCTGATAAAGGTAAGCCGTAGCCGCCGTTCCGCCAATCACATACCTATGTGGTAGGGAACATCAGCGTGATCACCGTGCCTTTTCCTATCTGCGACTGTATGCTCAGCTGCCCGTTCATGCGGTAGGCTCTGCGCTGCATGTTCATCAGCCCGTCTCCCTCGCCCGCTTCATTCACATTAAATCCCACGCCATCGTCCTGCACACGCAGCACCAGCTGGCCCTTCCGCAGCTGGATGCGTATGTCCACAAAGGTGCAGCGGGCGTACTTGGCAATGTTGGTAATGGTTTCCTTATAGATCATAAAGAAGTCGTGGCGGCTTTCCAGCTTCAGCCTGCGGCTGTAGATCTTTTCGTCTATGGAAAAAGTAAAACCGATCTGCCGCGCTTCCAGCATGCTGGTGGTAAACTCGCGCATACGCGCAATTACGCGGGGTGTGCTGTCGTTCAGCGGGTTGATGCTCCATACGATGTCGTCCATGCTTTCCATCATGCGCGTGGTGCTTTCCCCGATCTTGACGAGGAAGTCCTGGGTCTTAGCGAGATCCTGCTGTACGGCATTGCGCCGCGCCATGCTGCTCATGATGTTGATGGACGTGAGGGTGGAGCCCATATCGTCGTGCAGGTCGCGCGCAATGCGGCGGCGCACTTTTTCGGTGGCCAGCAGCCGGTTTACGCGCAGGCGGTGTATCACGTAAATGACCCCGCCAATGAGCAGCGCCAGCACTGCGTAGAACCAGCCCTTCTGCCACACGGGTTTCTGGATGTTGATGGTCATGCTGGTGATGTTCCGCGTGGCCAGGCCTTCGCCGTTTTCGCAATACACATGGAACGTGTAGGTGCCCGGCGAAAGATTACTGTAAGTCACGTATTGCCTTTTGTTGGCTTTCACCCATTGACGGTCTATGCCTTCCAGCCGGTAGTAATAGGTGAGATTGTCCTGTTCCAGGTATGCCAACGAAGTATAGCCGATGGTAAAGGTGCCGTTCTTATGGTGCAGCACCATATTGGGAATGCCGTCAGCTACCATGGGGCTGTAGGGCGACTGCAGGTCCTCTCCTGTTTTGAAGAAGTGGATACGCACGTCCGGCGGCCTTTCCGGCTCGCGCAGGCTGTCCGGGTAAAAAGTGAGGATGCTTTTGGTGGAGCCGAACACCACGTGGCCGCTCCTTAACCGGCAGGCGGTAGGCAGCTGGAAGGTTTCATCCGCCACGCCGTAGTTGCGCCCGTAATGCACCACTTTACGGTTCGCCAGGTTCACTTTCCCCGCGCTGAAGTTGGTCGTAAAGAACACGGTCTGGTTATTCACGGGCAGCACATTGGTAACGGTATGCACGGGCAATCCATGATCTTCGGTGATCGTGTTCAGCACTTTCCCGGTAACGGTATTCAGTAATGATATGCCGCCGCCGGCTATCAGCAGCTTATCCGCGCCCATGGGACTGATGTTCCGGATATTGTTGCCGGGCAGCGCATGTCCGGGTTCATTCGTTGCAAAGCGCTGCAGGATACGCCCTGCCGTGTCCATCTTCAGCAGGCCGTGGCCTGCCGTGCCCACCCAGATGTTGCGGTGCTTGTCCGGGTAAATGTCCTGTATATGCTGCCACTGGTACCGGCCATTTTTGTACAGGCTGTCCGTCCAGGTGCGGATGATTTTGCGCCGGTAATCCCATTTGGCGAGTATGCCCCATTGCGTACCCAGCCAGAGATTCCCGTCTGCGTCCAGCGCAATGCTTCGGATGGTGCGGTTGTCCAGCTCGTCCAGCTTGCGGTATTCCACTTTCCAGGTACGCGGGTCCACGAATAAAAGATGCGCATGCTGCGCGCCGATCACCACGCGGCCATCGGGCAGCGGCTGTATGCACCAGAGCATATTGCATTTGAAGTCCGACGGATGTTTTATTTGTTTTTTGAGCCGGGTAAGCGTGCTGTCGTACACAAGCAGGCCCTGCCCCCAGCTGGCCACCCATACGTCGCCATTGGGGTGCTGCCAGGTGTCCGTCGCTTCCAGCAGCGGCCCGGGTCGGCCGTCTGTACTGGGTTTGAAGGGTGTGGTGCGGAATTGCTGCTTGTTGTAGTTGAAGATGAAAATACCGTTGCTGGTGCCTATCCACATGTTCTGCATATTGTCTTCTTCGAGACAGAACATATCGGTATAATCCAGGCCGTAACGTGCAAACTGGTCGCGGGCGAACTCCTGCGCGGTTTGCCCGTTGCCGGAAAAACGCCAGAGCTTGTCGCCCGCGCTCCATACGTTTCCCTGCTGGTCTTCCATCATGTAGGTGAGCGCGCCGATATGCAGGAGGTCGCCGCTCAGCTTGCCGGTGAGCAGGTTGTAGTGATGGAAATCAGGATGCTCGGCCTGGTAGGCCCAGGTGTTGATAAAAAGCCCGTGGCGGCTGTCGCCGAAAAGACGGGAAATATTCTTTTGCAGTTCCGGGATATTGAGGGCGGGAATATGATGCGGGTTGTACCTGGCGGTGTAGCAGGTTCTCTGCGGGAAGTCCAGCAGGCAAAGCCCGATGTCTGTACCGAGCCAGAACTGGCGGGTGAGCGGGTCTTCGGCCATGCTGTTCACACGGAAGCCGTGGCAGTTGCTGAACAGGCGGGAGAAGGGCACAAAGGCGCGGGCCTTTTCGTCCAGCAAATAAGCGCCGTGCCCGGCGGTGCAGAGCCAGATGCGGCCTTTGCTGTCCTGGAAGAACTGGGTGGCGCTGACGCTGGTGTTCTCATAGCCGGCCAAGGGCACCCTGCGCGCTTCCTGTTTGATATAATCGTAAGTAACGGCGCAGGTGTTGTACATCACCCAGAGGAGATTGTTCCTGGTTTCGAAAATGAATTTGGCCTCTTCCTGTGCAATGCCGGGTATCCCGGTGAAAGGAAAATATTCGAACTGCCGCCCGTCGTAGCGCTGCAGTCCGCCGTCGGTGCCCACCCACATAAATCCTTTGTGGTCCTGGTACACGGCGTTCACATAATTGCTGCGCAGCCCGTCTTCCACTGTGAGGCGGGTGTACAGGTGGCTTTGGGGCATGGCTTGTGCGGAGAGGAACTGGAGCACAAACAACATGGCGGTAATGAGGCGCTTATCCTTATTGGAGGCTTGCATAATCAACTGATCCCGCAAAATTAAACGGTTTGGCCGGTTATTCCGACAGCTGACGCGGCGAAACGGCGATTTCACATGTTTATGTGGTTGAAGTGCGGTATGGGCTGTTTAAATTTGCATCACAAGGAAACCGGGAACAGGTCGTCCCATGTATTGGCCCCAAAAAACATTCAGCCATTTACATAACAATAATGCCATTCCCTGCCGCAAGGCGGGAGAAGTTGAATTGTAACAGATTGAGGAACCTTCATAGCGGGTGCAGGCAGGGTGTCTGTATAGATGCCCGGGCCCGCGCCGGAAGACATTAAACTGCCTTATAGGAATATGCTGCTAATATAACGGGCGCGAGCTTCAGCTTGTGCCTTTTTTCTTTTAATCGCTGCCGCCGCCGCCGTCTCCGCCGCCACTATCCCCTCCGCCACTGTCTCCGCCGCCGGAATCGCCGCCGCTGTCGCTCCATCCGCCTTCTGCGCCGCCACCGCCTCCGCTGCCGCCGTCATGGCCGTCGAACCCCGCGGGCGGCTGGTGATGTGTTGCGTTGAAATGCGCGTGATCTGCCGGGACTCCAGGGTCCGTATCGTACCCATTTCCCCGCCGCCTGTTTTTAACTGCTACGATAATAATGAAAACCCAGACCACTGCCATCATTATCCAAAAAACGCCGATCATAGTAAAGAGATATTAAGCACAGGAATCAGCGGTATACCGCCCTTGTCTATTTTTAAAGATAAACATTCTTTTCCCGCAGATTCGTTATTTTACAGGAAGGTTCCACATTCAAAAAACCCAGGGATCATCATTATTCATGCCGGGTACCTATGACCAAGGCGAGGACCTGACCAGCTACTGGGAGGCCGTTTTGCAGGAAGATACACGAGCATATGCGCACATTCACAGCCATTTGCACCCGGTACTGTTCCGGTACGCGATCGCCATGCTTGGCGATGAAAGTCTTGCGGAAGACGCAGTGCAGGAAGTGTTCATCCGCGTATGGTACAAAAAAAAGGACACCGGCCCCCTGCGCAACGTGCGCGCATTCTTTTTCACTGCGCTCCGGCGGCAGGCGCTCAACCAGCTGCGCGGCATCAGGTCCATGCAGATCCTTCCCGGCGAAGAACCCGACATCGAATTTTCCCCCGAAGAAATTATTATCGCCGCCGAGCAGCAAACGGAGCAGCAGCTGAAGCTCAGCCAATACCTGAACCAGTTGCCCAAAAGGCAGAAGGAGGTGATCTATCTCCGATTTTATGAAGAGCTTCCCTACCCGGAAATAGCCGAGATCATGAAGGTCAATTACCAGAGCGTGATCAACCTGGCGCATAAAGCCATTGCCCAGCTGAGGAATTTAATGGGCCAGATACCGCTTTGGTGGCTGTTTTTCAAAGCGTTAACCTGATCCCTCAAAAAAAGTTTCCCAAAAAAGAGTATAAAAAGCGGCATGCCCGTGTCTTCTATGAAAACACGTTATGGAAGATCCGTCTTTACAGCAGGACCCCGGGAATGCGCCCTTCCGCTTCCGCCGCCGGCAGGTGCCGGAAGAGCAGACGCAGGAAAGCTGGCGCAATATCGAATCCCGGCTGAGCCGCCAGCGCCCCGGCGTTATACGCCGGAGGATACTGCGGGTCATGGCCGCTGCGGTTGCTCTTCCCCTCCTGGCTTATGCTTCCTATTTTATATACTGCCATCTTGTTTCCGGCAGCATGACGGAGTACCGCACCGCTTACGGAGAGATCAGGCAGGTGCTCCTGCCGGACAGCTCCCTCGTTTACCTGAACGCCAATTCAACCCTGCGCATCCCTGAAGAATGGAATGCTGCCGAAAGCCGCGCCGTATGGCTCGAAGGGGAGGCGTATTTCGAGATCACGAAAAAGCCCGGCGCCGGCAACGCGCGTTTTATCGTGCATGCTAAAGAGATAGACGTGGAAGTGTTCGGCACCAAATTCAATGTGAATATGCTCGGCGCCCGCACCACCGTGTCTCTCAAAGAAGGCAGGGTGCAGCTCACCGCCAACGCCCCCATCAGCCAGGGCCCGAAAGTGATCATGATGAAGCCGGGAGACGAAGTGCTGGTGGACAAAGACGCTTCGCAGCTGAAAGAAGCCGTGAACACGGAGCTGATCGCAGACTGGCGGAACCACCGTTATCATTTCGACAATACATCCATAGCAGATATATCCACCATGATACTGTCCAAATTCGGGTACGAAGTAGTTATTGCAGACCCGGAGATTGCGCAGAAAAGGATCAGCGGCGATCTGTATGCCGAGAATATAGAACAACTGAGCAGGGCGCTTTCCCTGACAATGAACATCGAGATCGAGGAGAAAGATCATCAACTGGTATTTTCCGCGAAGGACTGATAGCGGCGGAGTAATACCCATCAGAAAATAGCAAGGAACGAAAGAACTGACAGCCTTTGGAAAAGGTCTGAAAGCCCGAATAATGTCAACCAAAATAAAATTTGTTTTACCCGCATCAAAAATTCCATTTATGAACTTTAACTATTTGCTGAAAACGGCCATGCTGGTTGCGGCCTTCACAGCCGCTGCCAGCGGGTCGTACGCTGAAGCCAGGCAGGACGTGGCCCTGAACCACAAACCACGACCGGGATGGCAGCGGCCGGCTGAAGACAAAATGCAACAGAAAACCCTCGTGCAGCTGCTGAAAGAGATCCACAAAGATTATAAGGTAGACCTGTTGTATGAAGCCAAAAAACTACCCAGGGTAAAAGTGAGCTTCACGCCTTCCGCTTACGGCAACGTGGAGGAAATGCTCCGTGCCCTGCTGGTGCCGCATGGTTTGCAGGCGCAGGCTGTGCAGCCCAATACCTGGGCCATTGTGCCGCTGAACGATAATAAGGCTCCGCGCCCAAAGTCCCCCGGCCCCGCAAAGCAGGAAGCCAGCGATGAGGAGCAGTCTGCCCAGCCGTTGCTGAGGCTCAACGGCGCCACCAGCATGATGGTGAGCGGTGCGATGGTAGACACGGCCCGTAAAGTACGTATATCCGGCAGGGTTACAGACGGCGAGAGCGGCACGCCGCTGCCGGGAGTATCCATCCAGGTAAAGGGGGAAATGCGGGGCACCCAGACGGATGGCGACGGTAAATATTCACTGGAAACATTGGCCGGGAAAACCTTGCAGCTGTCGCTGCTGGGGTATGAATCCAAAGAGATCCTGGTAACGTCCGACCGTACGGTAGACGTCACGATGGACGTATCCAACCGCGACCTGAATGAAGTGGTGGTGGTAGGCTACGGCAGCCAGCGCAAGAGCCTGGTGACCGGCGCGATCTCTTCCATCAAGGCCGCGGAAATCTCCACCGTTTCTTCCAGCCGCATAGAGCAGGCCCTGCAGGGACGCACTGCGGGTGTAACCGTGCTGCCCGTTTCCGGCTCGCCCGGCAGCGCCATGCGCGTACGCATCCGCGGTACAGGTTCCAACGGTTCTTCAGAGCCGCTGTATATCATAGACGGTATGCGGGCAGGCGGCATCGAATACCTGGACCCCTCCGAGATCGCATCCGTGGAAGTGCTGAAAGATGCTGCGTCAGCGGCGATCTATGGCGCGGAAGGCGCGAACGGCGTAGTGATCATCACTACCAAAACCGGGCACAAAGATCTCACCCCGCGCATCGATTTCAGTATGCAGTACGGCAGCCAGCGCATCAAAAATCCCATGAAGATGATGAACGCCGAGCAATACAGTCAATACCTGGAAGCCGCCGGCGTAACGGTAGACAGGCCCGATCCGGCAGACTGGAAAGGGAAAACAGGCACCATGTGGCTCGATGAAATATCGCAGAACGCGCCCGTACAGCGTTATGCGCTCAACGTGAGCGGCGGCAGCGAAAAGTCGTCCTACCTCATTGGCGGTACTATCTACGCGCAGGACGGCGTGATCGGCGGCGACAAAGCGCGCTTCAACCGTTACACCGTCCGCCTCAATACAGACCACCAGGTGAAGCCCTGGCTGAACATCGGCAACAGGCTGAGCTACGCTTACCATAAAACGAACGGCATAACGGAAGACGATGAATTCGGCTCAGTGATCAACAACGCCATACTGCTGGACCCCACCATGCCCGTGGTATACACCGGCGCGCTACCGCAACGCGTGCAGGAAGCCATCGCTGCGGGATATTCCCTCATCAGGGACCCGCAGGGCCGCTACTACGGCGTGTCCGACTATGTTTGGGGCGAAGCCGGCAACCCGCTCGCGCAAATGGACATCACGCACAATTTCACCACCCAGCATAAAGTGGTAGGCAATGTGTACGCAGAGCTGGAGCCTGTTAAAGGCCTGAAAATTACCAGCCGCTTTGGCCTGGATGCCGCATTCCAGCGCAACCACGCCTGGACGCCCACCTTCTGGTGGTCCAGCGTGCGGCTGAACACTGCGGCCGGTACGATAGACAACAATGAGAACTGGTACAACTGGCAGTGGGAAAATTTCGCCACCTACAACCGCAAGTTCGGCCACCACGACGTTAGCCTGATGGCCGGGATGAGCTCCCTGCGCCGCGGCTACGACAGGCTGAACGGCACCACTTCCGGCATGTTCCGTGAAGACGATAAGTTCTCTTACCCGGACTTTGTGCCCGACGACCAGGACCGCCTGAACGGCCTCGCCACGCAAACCTCCATGGTGAGCTATTACGGCAGGATCCAGTATGATTACAAGGGCAAATATCTTTTTAACGCCATCCTCAGAAGGGACGGATCGTCGCTGCTGCCGCCGGCCAACACCTGGGGCACATTCCCCTCACTGTCCGCAGGCTGGGTGGCCAGCAACGAATCCTTCTTCCCTGACGGCGTGATGAATTACCTGAAACTGCGCGCCAGCTGGGGTAAGAACGGCAGCATCGCCAATATCAGGATCGGCGACTGGAAGTCGCTCATCACTACAGAAGGCATCGGCTTCCCCGATCTCAATGACAATTTCCTGGTGGGCGCCGAGCCCGCGGGGCTGGAAAATCCTTACCTGAAATGGGAAGCCAGCGAGCAGCTTGATTTTGGCGCGGACATGGGCTTTTTCAACAACCGCCTCAGCCTGGTGGTGGATTATTACAACAAGCTCACGAAGGGCCTGCTTACACCCGGCACCGTGCCCGGTTTTGTGGGCAACGTGCTGCACATCGTGAACGGCGGTGATGTGAGGAACAAAGGCTGGGAATTTGAAGTGAGCTACCGCAACGACAACAGCAGGGCATTTAAATTCGAGATAGGCGCCAACCTCACCACCATTAAGAACGAAGTAGTTTCGCTGAATGAATTCGTGGACAGGATCCCGGGGAGCGAGGTAGGCACCGGCTGGCGGGCATCCTGGTTTGAACAGGGCCAGCCCATCTGGTATTTCAGGGGCTTTAAAACAAACGGTATTTTCCAGACGCAAAGCCAGGTAGACGATTTCCTGAAGAACCACACCACAGACCAGGGCATCAAAGTAGGCGATCCTATCCCGGTTGATACGGACGGCAATGGCGTGATCTCCGACGGGGATTACCAGTACATCGGCAGCCCGCATCCTGATTTCGTATACGGCGCCCGCCTCACGATGTCGTACAAGGGTTTCGACCTGATGGTGCTGGTGCAGGGCCAGCAGGGGAACGATGTGCTGATGGGCTTCAACAGGATAGACAGGCCTACGGCCAACCGCCCGGAATTTTTCTGGACAGACCGCTGGACCCCCGAAAACAAGACCAATGCGTGGTTTGCACCCAACTCCGGCAGCAAGTATGCCTACAATAGCGACAAAATGTTGTTCGACGGTTCGTATACCCGTATCCGTCAGCTGCAGCTTGGTTATACACTTCCGGCCAGCCTGCTCAAAAAGGCGCACATCCGCAATGCGCGGATCTACGGTTCGCTGGACAACTATTTCACCTTTACCAAATACAAGGGAATGGATCCCGAGGCCGGCAGCAACGACAACAACAGTCTGGGCATCGACCGCGGCGTGTACCCGATCCCCCGCACAGCTATCGTCGGCCTCTCATTTAGTTTTTAACCTGCAATTCCAATCATCATGAAACGAAACAGCTTTCAATATATCATCGCCGGAACGGCCGCCCTGCTGATAAGCAGCAGCTGCGGCAAGAATTTCCTGGACCAGGATATTCCCGGGCGAACGCCGATCGAGGAGTATTACCAGACAGATAACGATGCGCTTGCGGCCACTTTTGCAGCCTATGACTTTTTACAGGCTGAATACAACTGGGGCTGGGGCAGCCCGCTGCTGGTGAAAACCCTGCCATCTGACGAAGGGAATGCGGGAGGCAACGATCCCGGCGACCAGAGCCATTACCAGAGCCTGGACGATTTTACCACCGATGCCCAGAACCAGGGCGTGTTGTGGACATGGCGGGTGAACTACTTTGGCGTGTACCGCGCCAACCAGGTGATCAACCGCGTGAAAGGTGAAACCGACCTGCAAAAGAGACTGGTGGCGGAATGCAAAACCTTGCGGGCATATTATTACTTCGAGCTGGCTGCTTTATGGGGCGATGTGCCCCTTGTACTGACCGAGCTGAAACCGGAACAATACAATACCACCAAACGTACGCCCCGGGCCGAAGTATACGCCCAGCTGGAAAAAGACCTGCTGGAAGCCATTGCCGTGCTGCCTGTGAAAAGCGCATTACCTGCGGCGCAGCGCTTCAGGGTTTCGAAAGGAACGGCGCAGGCGCTGCTGGGTAAAGTATACCTCTACCAGCAAAAGTGGGCCGATGCCGCTGCAAAGTTCAACGATGTGATCGTTTCCGGCGAATATAACCTGGAAGGCAAATTCCCGGCGGCATTCTCAAAACAGGGGGAGTTTGGTATTGAAAGCGTATTTGAAGTGCCCTTCTCTTCCGCTAAAAAATATAACTGGGACAACTTTCCCTGGGACCGTTTCAGGCAGGTGGAAAGCAATATCCACATCAAGCTGATGGGCCCCCGCGAGGAGCCGTACAAGGCCATGCCCGGCGATTCGCTGCTGGGCGGCTGGGGCTTCAACCTGCCTAAAAAGAAATTATACGACGCCTTTATTGCCGCCGGCGACGTGGAGCGCCGGAAGAATACCATCCTGTCCGTTACCGAGCTGAGGGCTGGCGGCGGGCAGTGGAACGCCACCAATGTATGGGATTTTGAAGGATACTGGCAGCGTAAATACGGCGCATTTGCCACCCAGACCACCAGCGAGGGCGGAGCCGTTACAGACCTGAACTACGGCACCAATACCAAGCTGATCCGTTATGCGGATGTGCTGCTGATGGCCGCCGAGGCCTATTACCGCTCCGGCAACGAAGGCCGCGCAAGGACCGAGCTGAATAAAGTACGGGTAAGGGCTAAGCTGCCGGAAATTCAACCCGCCGGCGCCGCGCTGTTCGACGCGATCGTGAACGAAAGGTTCCTGGAGCTGGCGTTCGAGGGTTTCCGTTACCTGGACCTCGTGCGTTGGGGCAAAGCGGCCACAGAACTGGGCCCGCTGGGCTTCAGGGCGAACAAGAACGAGCTGCTGCCGATCCCCAATGAAGATGTAAGGGTGGGCAACCTTGGCCAGAACCAGGGCTATAATTAAGCGATTTCACAGGTGTCTATTTTTGATAAAAGCGATATATAAAAGTAGATGTTAGGTAAAAGGGCCGCCTCTCCAGGCAGGCCCTTTTTAATTAGGGTTATCGCGGGAATATTGGTTGGTTTTTGCAATAGCTTTTGCAGGGCATAACGCCGTGTACTGCATAGCTGCAGCGATACGGCAGTTCAATCCCGCATTGCACGGAAGTGAATGAACGGAATTGCGCCGTTATTGAGCACGGCGGGTATTACTGCGCCTGTTCTTCCCCGATGGCTTCCACTTCAGTTTCCAGCTGGAATGCGGGAAAGGAACGCTGGGGGAGGAACTCGAGCAGGCTGCCTGCAGAAGTTTCGCGATAGGCTGCATGAAGCATTTCCCCCTGCCCGCTGATCAGCCAGCGGATGTTGCATTCAGGGAAACGCCGGGCAATGTCCGCCACGATGTCCACACTCGGTTTGGCGCCATGTGACCGGAAGAGGCGGGCGATCTTTTCGCAGCTCTTGTAATCCAGGGCACGGCTGAAGGCAGTAGTACTGAGGCCTTTATGCTCCAAGAAGCATTTTAGTCTGGTAGCGATTGATTCCATAATTAAAGAAGGAGTTACTTGGAAAAGACACCAAAAACGGCGGAAAGGGTGAATTTTCGTTCAAATTATTTTTTTGGGGAGATTCACCCTTCCCCTATTAAAATCCACTCTTTAGTATAGAACAGCACCTGTAATGTTGTTCCATCCGGTTTACGGAAGTTGAGAAACCCGTAAAGGCTTGTCCGGCGGATTACTGGATCAAACGTACGTGCATTACTCGCTGGCCGGCCTTTCATTCGTCCAAGCCCCAATCCCGGACAAAGCCTTATGAGTGCAGCCTTTTGAGGCAGCATTTTCTTTTATCCGCCTTGTGGGCTCAGGAATGTGAGGAGCAGGAAAGGGCGGCGACTTGTCGTCTGCATAAGCAAGCAGGGAACAAGTTTCCCGTACCCATTACGGACCCGGATAAACGGGAATGCCAGGCGCTGCGGAAACCAACTGGCCAAAAACAACTACCGGCGTGAAGCGAATAGCAGGCTGAGCGATTGCAACCGGTTGTCCAAATAAGTCTCATGTCTAATGTATGCATATACCGGAGGGTGAATTCTTTCACCCTTCTTTTTTAAAGCATATCATTAAAAAAATACTGTTGTTTGATTGAATGACGGGGGCCGGAAGGCCCCTTTTTTATTCCCGCTTCCTGTCCGTCCCAAAAAAACAGCGGGTTCCCGGTAAGGGAACCCGCTGCCTATACGGTTTTTGCAGAGGAGCTGATTGTAGTGTCACGAATGTATACAATCAACCCTTTATACGCTATCATCCTGAAATATATTTGTTCATATAAAGTATGGAATATTTCAATTTATGCGAATATTAACTATTAAAGAGCCTATTTTACCCTTGAGTTGCACACGTGCGCGGTTTTTCGTACTTTTTCACCGGATTCCACCCACCACTCAGAAAGGATAAGCAAACTACAGTAACATGCATTACTTCACCACGTCCCGGCTCTTATTGTTTTTAAGTGCCGCTGCCTTAGCGGGCATAACCGCCATTGGCTGCAACAGCCGCCGGCCGGTGGATTACAGCGCGGACGTAAAACCCATCCTCAATAAACATTGCATCAGCTGCCACGGAGGCGTGAAACAAAGCGGCGGCTTCAGTGTATTGTTCAGGGAAGAAGCCCTCGGCAACACGAAAAGCGGCCACCCCGCCATCATCCCCGGCGATGCAAAGAACAGCGAGTTCATCCGCCGCCTGCACAACAGGGACCCGAAAGAGCGCATGCCCTATAAAGCCGCTCCCTTAAGCAAAGAAGAGATCGACATACTGACCCGCTGGGTGGACCAGGGGGCCAAATGGGGCGAACATTGGGCCTATGTGCCCCCGGACAAGCCCAGTCCAACCGGCAGTTTTACGGCCGGATTTGGAGCGGAAAATGCGAAAGAAGGGGGAGTGGATCATTACATCAACCTTAAACTGGAAGAAGAAAAACTGGAGGCAGCCCCGCAGGCGGACAAGATCACCCTCCTGCGCCGCCTCAGCCTCGACCTCACCGGCCTGCCGCCCTCGGAACAGCTGATGAAGGCCTTCCTTGCAGATAATTCCCCCAACGCTTACGAAAAAATGGTGGACAGCATGCTGGCCTCGCCCCATTACGGCGAACGCTGGGCTGCCATGTGGCTGGACCTGGCGCGCTATGCGGATTCCAAAGGGTACGAGAGGGACGTGAAACGCGATTTCTGGCGCTACCGCGACTGGGTGATCAATGCTTTCAACCAGGACCTGCCCTACGACCGCTTCACCACGGAACAGCTGGCAGGAGACCTCCTGCCGGACCCGACCAACGACCAGATGATCGCGACCACCTTCCACCGCAACACCATGAACAACGATGAAGGCGGCACCGAGGACGAGGAATTCCGCACCGCCTCTATCATAGACCGGGTGAACACCACCATGGAAGTATGGCAGGGTACCACCATCGCCTGCGTGCAATGCCACAGCCATCCTTACGATCCCTTCCGGTTCGAGGATTATTACAAGCTGATGGCCTTCCTCAACAATACCCGCGATGAAGACACCTGGGGCGAGCATCCCAAGCTCCGCCTCTACGACAGCCTGGACCGCAAACGCATCGATTCCGTGACCGCCTGGATAGCCCGCTATGGCACAAAGGCCTCCTCCAAAGAAACGGCCGGTTTCTTCCGTACGCTCGAACCCAAGCGCCATGCGCACGATTGCGATAAATATATCAACGGCGAACTGGCGGACACCAAGTTCACCGCCTGCCGCCACGGCGGCAGCTGCCGGCTGAAAAATGTATTCCTGGACAACCGTTCCAAACTCTTCATCCAGTGCCGCACCTCCAAAAACGGCGGAACCGTGGAAGTGCGGGTGGACAGCCTGAAAGGCCCCGTGATAGGACATTCGGCCATTGTGAATGGCGTGCATGTGGTGGAGGTGGACATCAAGCCGCTGCCCGGCCGCCGCGACCTTTATTTTGTATTCCGCAATCCCTCGCTGGGGCCGCTGGAACCGGTCACCACCATCGAATGGTTCGCTTTCCGCAACGAGCTGCCCGGTAAAGACCAGCCCGGGTTCAGATCCGTGGAAAAGGCCTACTACACCGTGGTGGACGCCAGCCCACCCAGTCACCCGGTGATGGTGGAAAACGCGCAGGAGCTGTTCAGGCCCACCTTTACTTTCGAAAGGGGCAATTGGATGGTGCATGGCAAAGAAGTGAAGCCTGATGTGCCCGCCTCGCTCAATCCTTTCCCGGCCAATGCACCGCGCAACAGGCTCGGGCTGGCCATGTGGATCACCGATAAAAAGAACCCGCTTACCGCGCGCGTGATGGTGAACCGTTTGTGGGAACAGCTGTTTGGCATAGGGCTCGTTGAAACGCTGGAGGACTTCGGCACGCAGGGCTTCCTGCCTTCCAATCCCGGGCTGCTGGACTATCTCTCGTACCAGTTCATGTACTCGCATAACTGGAGCGTGAAAAGCCTGCTCCGCGAAATAGTATTGTCAGACGCATACAAACGCGATTCACGCAGCTCCCCTGAATTGCAGGAAAAAGATCCCGCCAACCGCTACCTTGCCCGTGGCCCGCGTTTCAGGCTGACGGCAGAGCAGGTGCGCGACCAGGCGCTGCTTGTGAGCGGGCTGCTGAGCTACAAAATGCTCGGCCCCAGCGTAATGCCTTATCAGCCGGACAATATCTGGCAGACCGTATGGAGCGGCGAGTACTGGAAAACCTCCGAAAACGGCGACCAGTACCGGCGCGCGCTATATACTTATATCAAACGGACCAGCCCTTACCCTTCCGCCATCACCTTCGACGGCAGCAGCAGGGAAGTGTGCCTTCAACGCAGGATCCGCACCAATACGCCATTACAGGCGCTCGTAACGCTCAACGACCCCGTGTACGTGGAAGCCGCCCGCAACCTTGCCCTGCGCATGCAGGAAAGCGGCGGGGAAGATGCCAAGGCCTGTATACAGGCGGGCTACAAACGGGCGTTATATAAGAACATCACACCTGCCAAACAGGCCGTCCTGGAAAAGCTCTACACGCAGGCCTTCTCCAAATTCGGGAAGGACTCCAAAGCGGCAGCGGCTTTCCTGCAGGCCCCCGAACCAAAGAAAGGCATGGAACACCTTGCGGCGCTGACCGTAGTGGCCAATGCAATTATGAACCTGGATGAATTCCTCTCAAAATCCTGATACATATGTCAGAGAAGATCATACATGAAGCGAATGAAAGAGCGGCGAAATATTTTTCACGCAGGCACTTTCTGCAGGATTGCATAACAGGCATCGGCGCTACCGCGCTCGGTTCCCTGCTGGGAGGATGTAATATTTTTTCCGGCTCCGGCAGCAATGCCTCCATGCCTCAAAGCCTCAACCCGCTTGAGCCGCGCGCGCCGCACTTCCCGGCAAGGGCCAAGAGCGTGATATACCTGCACATGGCAGGCGCGCCCTCCCAGCTGGAACTGTTCGACTACAAACCTGAATTACAGAAACTGCATAACCAGCTTTGTCCGCCTTCCATCCTCGAAGGGAAAAAATTTGCATTCATCCGCGGCGTGCCCAAAATGCTCGGGCCGCAGGCAGTGTTTGCCCAGCATGGCGAAAGCCGTGCCTGGGTGAGCGATCACCTCCCGCATTTCGCGAAGATGGTGGACGATGTAAGTTTCCTGAAAGCCGTGCAGACAGACCAGTTCAACCACGGGCCCGCACAGCTGTTCATGCACACGGGCAGCGCCCGCCTGGGCAGGCCCAGCATCGGTTCGTGGGTGACCTACGGGTTGGGTTCCGAGAACAGCAACCTGCCCGGATTCGTGGTGCTCACTTCAGGCGGAAAAACGCCCGATGCGGGTAAAAGCGTGTGGGGAAGCGGCTTCCTGCCCTCCGTTTACCAGGGCGTGCAGTGCCGCTCCAAAGGCGATCCCGTGCTGTTCCTCACCGATCCCGAAGGAATGGACCGCGATATGCGCTATCAATCCATTCATGCCATCAACGAAGTAAATAAGCTGGAATACGAAACCTTCCAGGATCCTGAAATACTTTCCCGCATCTCGCAATACGAGCTTGCGTACAAAATGCAGATCTCCGTACCCGGGGTGATGGACATCAACGACGAACCGGAATATATCCACCAGCTATACGGTACGCAGCCCGGCAAGGAAGCATTTGCCAACAACTGCCTGCTGGCCCGCAAGCTGGTCGAAAAAGGCGTGCGCTTTGTGCAGCTGTTCGACTGGGGTTGGGACGCGCACGGCACCGGCGAAGACCTTTCCATCGACTACGGCCTGCGCAACAAGGCCCGCGAGATAGACAAGCCCATCAGCGCCCTGCTGCTGGACCTCAAGCAACGCGGCCTGCTGGACGAAACGCTCGTTGTATGGGGCGGCGAATTCGGCAGAACGCCCATGCAGGAAAACCGCGACGGCAAAGAAATGCCGTTCCTCGGCCGCGATCACCACGTGGAGGCATTCACCATGTGGATGGCCGGCGCCGGTATCCGTAAAGGGTTCAGCTGGGGAGAAACAGACGAAATAGGCTTCGCTGCCGTGAAAGGCAAAGTAGCCGTACACGATATTCACGCCACCATGCTGCAACAGCTGGGCTTTGACCATGAGAAACTGACCTACCAGTTCCAGGGCCGCCCGTTCAGGCTCACGGATGTGGAAGGGCACGTTATTCATGAAATATTAGGCTGATCATTATGTCTCTGAACAGAAGGAATTTTTTAAAACACTCCGCAGCCCTCAGCGCTGCATCCCTCATACCTGGAATACCCGCCGAAGCGCAGGAGCCCGCTCTCAAAACGCCTGCTGCCGCCGGTTTTAAGCTGGTAGTGCTGCAAACGGACTGGGGGTTTGCCGGCAACCGCGACGAGCTTTGCCGCCGCACAAAGGAGGCCGGGTACGATGGCATCGAAACATGGTGGCCCACTACCGCCGAAGCGCAGGACGAACTGTTTGCCGCGCTGAAGAAACACGGCCTTGAAGTCGGTTTTCTCTGCGGTGGCAACGGCGCCGATTATACGAAGCACGCCGACGCATTCGAAAAGGCCGTAACAGCCGCTACCAGCCAGCAGCGCCAGCGCCCGTTGTATATCAACTGCCATTCCGGGAAAGATTATTTTTCATTTGAAGAGAACAGCAGGCTGATCGATATGACGGTGCGTATTTCCAAAAGCACCGGCATCCCCGTGTGCCACGAAACGCACCGTTCCAGGATGCTGTTCGCAGCTCATATCACGCGGAAATTCATTGAAGCCAAACCAGAGCTGCGGCTTACGCTGGATATCTCCCACTGGTGCAACGTGCACGAATCGCTCCTGCAGGACCAGGCGGATACCGTGGCCAAGGCGCTGGAAAGGACCGGCCATGTCCACGCCAGGATAGGCCACCCCGAAGGCCCGCAGGTGAACGATCCGCGGGCGCCGGAATGGGAGAATACCGTGAAGGCGCATTTTGCGTGGTGGGACGAAGTGGCGAAAATAAAACGCGCCAAAGGCGAAGTGATGACGATGCTGACGGAATTCGGCCCGGCGGACTATATGCCCGCTTTGCCTTATACCCGGCAGCCCGTGGCCAACCAATGGGACATTAACGTACACATGAAGAACTTACTAAAAGCGAGATACGGGGGATGACGACATTATTGCAGGGGAACTGGAGCCTGTTCATCGGGCGTTTCCATCCATTACTGGTGCATTTGCCGATAGGCATGCTGATCATCGCTTTTGTGCTCGAAGTGATGAGCAAGAACCGACGCCTGGCCGTTGTTGGCGCTGCTGTGCTGCCTGTGCTCGTGTTCGGCGCCGTTTCTGCGGTTGCCGCCTGCATAGCGGGCTGGCTGCTTTCCACCGCGGGAGGTTACGAAGAAGCCGCGCTTAACCTGCACATGTGGCTGGGCATCAGCGTGGCCGTAGTGTCTGTGCTGCTTTGCATCTTAAGAAGATATTCACTTTACCGGAAAGCATGGCTGCCGGCGTCTTTCGTGATGATCGTGCTGCTTTCCGCGGCGGGGCACCTGGGCGGTAACCTCACCCACGGGGAAGATTACCTTACCGCGCATCTTCCGTTCGGCGGCACATCCGCCGCAGATGCGGCCCCGGTCATAACCAACCTGGCCGAAGCGAAGGTATACGATCAGCTGGTGCGGCCCATCCTGGAACAGAAATGTTATTCCTGCCACAACGAAGCCAAGCTGAAAGGCGGCCTCCGCCTGGATGGGATGGACCACATCCGCAAAGGCGGCGAAAACGGGCCGGTGATAAAAGACAGTGTGCCCGAAGCCAGCGAACTTTACAAAAGGCTCGTGCTCCCGGAAGCGGACGACAAACGCATGCCTCCCAAAGGCAAGCCCCAGCTCACTCCGCAGCAGCTTGAAATTTTATACTGGTGGATTGAACAGGGCGCGTCGCCGGACGCGACGGTGAAGCAGCTCCATCAAACGCCCAGGATCCAGCTGGTGTTCGATGGCATGAAACCTTCCGGCGGTTCGGAAGAACATCCTTTTATGCCGAAGGAAGAAGCGAAGGAAGCGTCCGTCAAAGACGTGGCCGCGCTGGACAAAATAGGTGTGAAAGTGATGCCGGTGGCGGATGAGAACGGTTTCGTGATGGTCAGCGCCGTGAACGCTCCCGGCTTTGGCAATAAAGAGGCGGCGTTGTTGCTGCCTTTGAAGCAGCAGATCGTCTGGCTGAAATTATCCAACACCCAGACCGGCGACAGCGCGCTGCAGGTAATTGCCCAGCTGCCCGGGCTTACACGCCTCTACCTCGAAAATACGCCGGTGACAGACGCAGGAGTGGCGCATCTTGCCAACTGCAAACAGCTGAAATACCTGAACCTCGTGGGCACCAAAGTAACGGACAAAGGCATATTGTACCTGCAAAAGAACGCGGAGCTGAAGGAGCTTTTCCTCTACAAAACCGCCGTCACACCTGCCGGGCTTGCACAGCTGCAGAAAACCATGCCCGAAACCGCCATCGATACCGGCGGCTACCACATGCCTGTGCTGGTAACGGATACGCTGGTGTACAGGAAAAAGAAAACATAGACAGAAAACGAAGGCATAAAAAAAGGGCCGCCAGGAATTATCCCCGGCGGCCCTTTTCAATTTTATGATCAGCCTTGCTTCTGCTGCGGCCTGCCGTGCCACTTGCGTTTGTTGTGATTGTTCTTCTTGCCCTGCACCTGCTGGCTGGAAGACTGGCGCATCTGCACCACCGGCGTCGGTTTCTCTGCCGGCGTTTCGCCGGCGGGGAAAGGATGCCCGCTCACAACCGGTATGGCCTGCCCGATCAGCTTGGTGATATCTTTTACATACGGCCTTTCTTCCGCTTCACAGAAAGAAAGGGCAATGCCGCTAGCGCCGCCGCGGCCGGTACGGCCAATGCGGTGAACGTAAGTTTCCGGCACATTGGGAATTTCGTAGTTGATCACATGGCTCAGGTTGTCCACATCAATACCGCGCGCGGCGATATCGGTGGCTACCAGCACGCGTACACGGCCTGCTTTGAAGTCTGTCAAAGCGCGCTGGCGCGAGTTCTGTGACTTATCGCCATGGATGGCGCTGGCCATTACACCCGCTTTGCTGAGTTCTTTCGCTACCCTGTCCGCCCCGTGTTTGGTGCGGGTAAATACGAGCGCGCTCACGATGGAAGGATCTCTCAGTACATGGATCAGCAAGGAACGTTTGGAACCTTTATCCACGTAATATAATTGCTGCTCCACTTTTTCCGCCGTGGAAGAAACCGGTGTTACGGCCACTTTCTCGGGATTGGTAAGGATGGAATTAGCCAGGCCCGCGATCTCCGTAGGCATAGTGGCCGAGAAGAACAGCGTCTGCCTTTTTTCCGGCAGCTTGGTAATAACCCTTTTTACATCATGGATAAAACCCATGTCCAGCATACGGTCTGCCTCATCCAGCACAAACTGGCGGATGTAACGCAGGTTGATGTGGCCCTGCTGCCAGAGGTCCAGCAGCCTGCCGGGCGTGGCCACCAGGATATCTGTACCCTGCTTCAGCGCCTGTATCTGGGTATGGGCGGAAACGCCGCCGAATATCACGAGGTGCTTGATGCCGGTATGGGCGCCATAGTCCCTGATGTTCTCCGCGATCTGGATAGCCAGCTCACGGGTAGGGGTCAGGATCAGCGTTTTGATATGCCTGTCCGGCGTAGTGGCTGCCTGCTTTTCTTTATACAATAATTGCAGGATGGGAATGGCAAATGCGGCGGTTTTCCCGGTGCCGGTCTGCGCACAGGCCAGCAGGTCTTTCTGCGCCAGCACAACCGGGATTGCCTGGGTCTGGATAGGTGTAGGCGTAGTATAGCCTTGTGTTTCAAGCGCACGCAGTATCGGCGCAATGAGACTTAAATTCTCGAATGACAATATGTTTTGATTTAAGTTTAAAACGATGCTAACAATCCTGGCTTATAGAAGGGAAGGATGGCTAGATTGTATATCCACACATCATTTTAAGTGAACCTAACTGCGGAGGGAATGTACCTTTTCTGCAAAGAGGGGATATAAGAATGGGGCAAAGATAGGGAAAAACAAGCGAATAACATACAGGGAAACGTTAAATCCTGGAATGGCGGTATTACCTGTGATATGCGGTATCAATTGTGATACATACCGGTATCACTTGTGATACGGACACGTATTAAAGTACTATTAAAGTGCCTTCATACACGGGGTTGAGTAGGCTTTGACCCGGGGGAGGTACGGGTTAAACACGCGGGGGCCGGCGGAGATGCGGGCCCCGCGTGCTTAGTTTTGTCAGTTAAAATTGGTGGAAGTGGCCAGCGCCTGCCAGCCCAGCATATCCTCTTCCACGGCGGATATCTTTTGTTTGGCCAGCTGGTAAGCATCGGGGCCCAGGAAAAGATGCAGCGGCGGGTTGTCTGACTTGCTTACGGCAATGATCACGTCTACCGCCTTTTCAGGATCGCCGGCCTGGTTGCCGTCTATATTGTGCTGGTGGGCGGCCTGCACTTCACGGATATTGGCGTAATCCGCAATGGGGTTGGCAGGTACGGCCAATGAACCGGAGGAAAGGAAGTTGGTGCGGAAATAACCCGGGCTAACGATCACCGCTTTCACGCCGAAAGGTTTCGCTTCTTCGGAAAGGGACTCCGTAAGCCCTTCCAGCGCAAATTTGGTGGCGCAATAGCTGCCGAAGCCGGGAAACGCGCCAGTGAAGCCGCCGATGGAGGAAATGTTAAAAACAAAACCTTCTTTCTGGTTGCGGAAAACGGGCATCACGTTGCGGATCACGTTCAGCGCGCCGAATACGTTCACTTCAAAATTATCCCTTACCTCCTTATCGCTCAGTTCTTCCAAACCGCCTACCAGTCCATATCCTGCATTATTCACCACTACGTCTATCCGGCCAAAGGCGGAGATCGTGCTGCGGATGGAATTGTTCACGCTACCCTCATCGGAAAGATTTACGGCCAGGGGAAGGAAGTTCGGGGAATCGTTGCCAACTGCTTCCTTTAATGCATCCAGTTTACGGGAAGTGGCTGCCACACGGGCGCCGGAAGCCAGGAGTTTTTTTACCATTACCAGGCCAAAACCCTGTGAGGCGCCTGTGATATACCATACTTTTTGTTGTTCCATGGTGTGTGTTTGTTTTGTTGACACAAAGCTACACCGGCAGTGAACCACGGCTGTTAATGATATCAAACCAAAAATTGTAAAAATCAAGCGGCCCGGAAAGTACGGGGGGTAAGCTGCGTCTTTTTCTTGAAAAAGTTATTGAAATGCGCCGGCTCCTGGAATCCCAGGCAATAACCGATCTCGGAAACATTCCAGTCCGTATGCTTCAGCAGGGCCTTCGCTTCCTGCACCAGCCGGTCTGCGATCAGCTCGGAGGTAGACTTCCCGGTGGCGTCTTTCAGCGCTTTGTTCAGATGATTGACGTGCACGGACAATTGCGAGGCAAAATCGATAGCCGTCCGCAGATTCACCTGCTGCATGGGCGACTCTATCGGGAATTGCCTTTCCAGCAGGTCCGAAAACAGGGAAGAGATGCGGTTGGCCGCGTTGGAATGCGCGGGAGACAGGGCGATGGGCTGCAGTTTCATGCCCATGTGGATCAGCTCCATAGTGTAGTTGCGCAGCAGGTCGTATTTATAGGTGTAATCTGAATGGATCTCCCCCAGCATCTTTTCAAACAGATCCTTTACCGGCTGCACCTGCGAAGGCGGCAGGAACACGACGGGCTGGCCGCCGGGCCTGAATAAAGGGAATTCCGTGAGCCTTGTGGCATTGAAGTGGTGGAAGAACGCATCGGTGAAAATGCAGAAGTAGCCGGACTGTTCTTCACTCAAAGGCTCGCACTGGTAGGGTACCTGCGGGTTGGCGAACATCAGGGCATGCTCTTCCACATCGATGGTCTTATCGGCGAAAAAGTAGCGGTTGCGCCCGCTCACGAGGGCCACTTTATAAAAATCCTTACGGCTGTAAGGCAGGGGTTTGGCATGGTGGCCCACAAATTCTTCCGCGTTGAACACGTTGAAATGGCCAACTTCCTTACCGATGTCCGCAGGCATGGTGAGTTGTTTGGCACGGTAGAATTCTTCAAGGGACTGTATCTTTTCCATATACTCAAATTTACGAAGAAGGGCGGAAAGCAAAATTCACGGTTTTTTTGATTAATTTTTGAAGGCAAGGGTGATATTTCGGCTTTTTGGGGCACTATATGATAAAACCCATTCGTCATGGACCAGATTACAACATTATACCGGGAAGCTTTTCCTCATGCCGCGCGGGCCGTCCGCCGGCTGGGCGGCGACCTTGAAACGGCCAGGGACCTGTTTCACGACGCCATGATCATTTACCTGGAAAAGAGCCGGAGTGGGCATTTGCAGGTAGATTCCTCTCCTGTAGCTTACCTGGTGGGCATTACGAAGATATTGTGGCTCAAAGGCAACCGGCAGCAGGGGAAAACTGAAACGCTGGATTACCTGGCGCATTATATGTCCATCCCTGAAGATTTTTACACTCAACCGGAAGAAGCGCCACTGCTGGAACAGCTGAAGATCGCGGGGGCGAAATGCCTGCAGCTGCTCCAGGCGTTTTATTATGATAACATGAACATGCAGGAAATAGCGGAAACATTCGAATACAGCAGCCCGCATTCCGCCACCGTGCAGAAATACAAATGCCTGGAAAAAGTGCGCAGATCCTTCTCAAAAACCACCAGCCATGCGGAAACCTTTGCTTGACATTCAGGAGGCCGAACGTTACCTGCTGAAGGAAATGCCGGCGCAGGAAAAACGCTTCTTCGAAGCCAGGATGCTGGCCAGTCCTGCGCTCCAGGCCGCCGTGGAAGAGCAGCGGCAGGCCCTGCGCCTCGTCCGCCAGGCTGCGCGCGACCGGCAGCGGGAAAAACTCTCCGCTATATACGAGCAACTGGTGCAGGATCCCTCCTTCGCCAAAACCATCCACTCCATTTTTTACTGACATGACGCTCATACCCACCGTTCTGGACGGCTCCACGCGGAGCGCGTACGATATTTACAGCCTGTTGCTGAAGGAAAGGATCATTTTCATCGGCACAGCCATAGACGAGCACCTCGCCAACCTGGTAGTGGCGCAGCTGCTATATTTAGACAGCGAAAACCATTACCCGATCAGGCTCTACATCCACAGCCCCGGCGGCAGCGTATACGCTGGCATGGCCATTTACGACACGATGCGCATCTGCAAATCACCCATCAGTACGGTTTCTGTGGGTTTCACGGGCAGCATGGGCACGGTGCTGCTTACCTGCGGCACCAAAGGCCAGCGCTATGCCCTGCCTCATGCAACCGTACACATGCACCCCACCGGCGGCGGCGCCAAAGGTTATACGGAAGATGTGCGCATTGCTTACCAGGAACAGGAAAGGCTGCAAACGCAGGTGTTCAGGATCATCGGGAATAATTCGGGCCACGATGTGCAGGAGATCGAAGAGATGTACCGGCGGGATAAGTTTATGACCGCCCAGGAAGCCAGGGCCTATGGCCTGGTAGACGAAGTGCTGGGGTCATGAATGGTCGTGAATGAACTGGAACGCTCTCCGCTCCGACCAGTAATGTTTTCCTGAAAAGGTCACAAAGCCAACGTGGCCGCCGGTTGCAGGGGTTTCGAGATGAAGGTTGGGGTTGGCTTCCGCTTCGGCGTAGGGATAGCTGCCTTCGCCCAGGAACGGATCGTCCAGCGCATTAATGATCAGCGTGGGAATAACGATACGGGGAAGGAATTGTTTGGAACTGTTCTTTGCCCAGTATTCCTCCGCATCCTTGAAACCGTGAATGGGAGCGGTATACCGGTCGTCGAACTGGCGGAAGTTGCGGATGGAGCTGAACCCGCTCAGCGATATTTTTTCGGGATATTTATGCGCCTTGGTCTGCAGTTTTTCTCCGAGCGAGCGGATGAAACGTTTCATGTAGATGACATTGTGGCGTTTCTCCAGTTCAGAGGAGCTGTCTTTCAGGTCCAGCGGCACCGAAATACCTACGGCGGATTTAATAGATGCGGGAATGGAAGCGCCCTGCTCGCCGATGTACTTCAGCGTTACGCTCCCGCCCAGCGAAAACCCTATGATATGGAGGCTCTCATAATCTTTCTGAACATACTCTATCACTGTCTGCAGATCACCGGTCTCGCCGCTGTGGTAGAAGCGGAGCGCGTTGTTGATTTCGCCGCTGCATCCGCGGAAGTTCATGGAAACGGTGTCGTACCCGCCTTCGTTGAAAATATGCACCATGCCGGTTACATATTGCCTTTTGGAATTGCCTTCCAGGCCATGAAGGATGATCACCAGTTTCCTGCTGCCTGTTTTGCTGAAGTCCAGGTCTATGAAATCGTTATCTGCCGTGGGAATGCGGATACGTGTATATCGCGCCGGCTGAATCTTCCTGAACAGCGAAGGGAAGATCGTGAGCAGGTGCCGGTTCCTGAGAAGAGCGGGCGCTGTATAGTCTGGTTTTGATACCGGCATGTTCAGATATATGTTTAACTACAAAGTTAACCTAATTGCTGATTTGAATAAATCATTGCCCTGTCTTATTTTTAGCCGCATGAGGCAGATAATTTTTACCGCAACGCTGTTGTTTTTTTCGGCAACAGCGCTGAAAGCCCAGCAAAATCCGCAGTTTACGGGTTGGGTGGCGTCTTTCAACACGATCAAAATACCTTCTTCGAAGTTCAGCATCCACCTGGATGTGCAGGCGCGCTCCGGCGACAAATGGGAAAATATCCAGACGGTCATTGTACGGCCGGGCATTAACTACCATGTGCGCAAGAATATGATACTGACGGCGGGTTATGCCATGGTGAGCAACCGTTTTCAACAGGTGGGCCATTTCACGGAGCACCGCATCTGGGAGCAATTCATTATCAACCATCCCGTGGCGTTCGTTCCCCTGCAGCACCGCTTCAGGGTGGAGCAGCGTTTCCTCGGCAATATAGTGTACGATCCCGCGGCGGACAAATGGGCAAAAGACGGGCATAACAGCGCTCAGCGTTTCCGCTATTTCCTGCGCGGCATCATCCCGTTCAGCGGACAAAAATCTTTCTCAAAAGGAATGTTCGGGGCAGTGCAGAACGAAGTTTTCCTCAATTTCGGGGATAAGAGCGCAGTAAATGGCAAAACCTTCGACCAGAACAGGGCGTACGTTGCCATGGGGTACCGCTTCAGCCCCAGGTTCGATCTTGAAGCAGGGTATCTTAATCAATATGTGACCCAGCGCAACGATAATTTTATCAACGCGCATGTTTTGCAGCTGGCGGCTTATCTGCGGTTGTAAAGCTGTGAACAGGAAGAAACCGCCGACCGGCGAAGCCCGTCATTGCGAGGAACAGCGCGGCTAAAGCGGGAGGGGTGACGAAGCAATCTCTTCATTGCAGTGATGTACTCCTGCATCGGGAGATTGCTTCGTCGCGGCTCCTGGACACTAATCTCTATTACGCAGCTTGTTTTTTCTTCCCTTCAATATTCGGCAGCAACCCTGTTAACAACCCGATCAGCGGCAGGTAAGCGCAAACCTGGTAAACGTAGTTGATGCTCGTCCTGTCTGCCAGCTCGCCCAGCAACGCAGAGCCGACGCCGGCCATACCAAACGCGAAACCGAAGAACAGCCCGGCGATCATCCCCACTTTTCCCGGTACCAGTTCCTGCGCATACACGAGAATAGCGGAAAAGGCCGAGGAAAGTATCACGCCGATGAACACGCTCAGGATCACCGTCCAGAACAGGTTTACGTGCGGCATCAGCAGCGCGAAGGGCGCCACGCCGAGGATCGAGATCCAGATCACGTATTTCCTGCCGATGCGGTCGCCCACCGGCCCGCCGATGAACGTACCGGCCGCGATGGCGAACAGGAAGATGAACAGGTATACCTGCGCGTTCTGCACAGACACCTGGAATTTATCCATCAGGTAAAAAGTATAATAGCTGGTAAGGCTGGCCATGTAGAAGTACTTGGAAAAGATCAGCACCATGAGGATGAACAGCGCAAAGGTCACTTTGCCTTTCGACAGCCTGATCGTTTCCCGCTGCACCGCCTGTTTCTTCGGTTTAATGCGGTGCGTGTTGCCCAGGTACCAGCGGCTGATGCGGAGCATTACAACAATGGCCAGCAATGCGATCACGCTGAACCATGCGATGGAATATTGTCCGAAAGGCACGATGATGGCCGCTGCCAGCAAAGGTCCCAGCGAGCTGCCCGTATTGCCGCCCACCTGGAAGAGCGATTGCGCCATGCCATGCCTGCCGCCGGAAGCCATATAAGCCAGGCGGGAAGCTTCGGGATGGAATACGGCGGAACCAACGCCCACCAGCCCTACAGACACCAGTACGATGGCAAAGCTGTGCGCAAAGGCCAGGCAGACCAGCCCCAGCAAAGTGAAGCCCATGCCGATGGCCAGGGAATAGGGCTGCGGCTTTTTGTCCGTATACAAGCCTACCAGCGGCTGCAAAATAGAGGCAGACAGCTGGAAGGTTAATGTAATAAGGCCTACCTGCGAAAAGCTGAGGTGCAGGGAATCCTTCACCATCGGGTAAATAGCCGGTATCAGCGATTGGATGGTGTCGTTCAGCAGGTGTGTGAAGCTCAGGGCGATCAATACGGAGAATACGGTCTTTTCAGCTACCTGCTGCGCTGTTTTTTTTTCTTCTCCTTCCAGTACAGTTTCCATTGTTGTCAGATCATCAGATGTTTACGGTCAAAAAAATTATTTACTGTGGGTGCTGATCCGGGTGGCCCAGAGCAGCGCCTGCGACGGGTTTTTGTCTATGATCGCTTCCAGCAGCGACTTGTGGAGACCCTGGGAGTCGAGGAATGCTTTGGTATCCTCAAACCGGTCCATAAACGACTGCAGGAGATGGGTGGAAATTGTCTTGTACAGGTCCACCATGATCTCGTTCTGCGACGCCACCGCAATGCTGGTGTGGAAGTTGATATCCGCCTGCATGCAGGCTTCCACGTTATTTGCTTTGGCGTGCATATGCCTTTGCTTCAGGAAGTCCTTCATCTGCGCGATATCTTCCTTCGTTCTGTGCATGGCCGCTTTCTCCGCGATCTTTACTTCCAGCAACAGCCGCACTTCATTCAGATCCTGGTACTGAGCCCGGTGCAGCCGTTTAGACAACGGCTCCGCGATGGGCTGTTTAGACATGATGAAGGTGCCCAGGCCCTGCTGCACGCGCACCAGGCCGCCATTCACCAGCAGGCGCACTGCCTCCCGGATGGTGGAGCGGCCTACGCCGAACTGCTGCATGAGCTCGGGTTCCGGAGGCAGCTGCTGGCCTATTTCATACCGGCCGGAGCAGATCAGGTCCTGCAGGCGGGCGGCCACTTCATCTGCCAGGTTCCTTCGTTTCAGAGGTGTGATATTGGTAGTCATCATATCATCAGATGTTTGTAAAGGTAATAAATTCCGGCTTTTCAAATACATTATTTGTTATGATAATGTATGCAATTGGCATCCTGATAATCCATACTTTTGTACTTCCATTTAGTTGTTTGATTAAAAAAATATTATCCAATGGCACTACCCAAGTTCATGATTGCAGATGATCCCGTAACGGACCCGGATAATGAATATATCTTTCATACGGAAAGACCCCGCTTTTTTGCGAAGCGCGTAGAAGAAGATGAAGAGGTGGCGTATATCGATATCGTGGAAGAGATCGATAATGTGGAGGAATATTTTCATGGCGAGCCCGAAAAAAAGCAGGAGCTGCTGGATCAGCTGGAAGACTGGTACTACGCTTACATGGAATGGCTGGACGAAGAGGACGACGATGAGGAGGAATAATTCCTGAATCCCGGAACTGCCGGGCGTTTGTATGCTACATAAGCCGGGAACCTGCATAGCAGAAGCATTCCAGGGGTCGCTTCTCCCTGCATTGCTCACTGCTGCGGTGTTTCGTGTAACCGCATCCGGAACAATCCCCGAAACAGCTTTTCATCACCCCTACAAACCCGGCCATGGCAAAAGAAACCGGCGCGAAAGACTGGCAGGTAAAGCTGCACAGCGTCATCTACGAATCCGAGACCAAAGCAGGCAAAGCCTTCGACGTAGCGCTGCTGTTCTTCATCCTGGCCAGCATCGTGGTGGTGATGCTGGACAGTGTGGACGGGCTGAACGCCCGCTTCGGCAGGATCTTCTTTATCCTGGAATGGGTTTTCACCGGCATTTTTACAGTTGAATACATCCTGCGGCTCATCAGTATCCGAAGGCCGCATAAATACATCTTCAGCTTTCTTGGTGTTATAGACCTGCTGGCCATCATTCCCAGCTACCTCAGCGTGTTCTTCGTAGGCGCCCAGTCGCTGCTGGTGCTCCGCGCGCTGCGGCTGCTCCGTATTTTCAGGATATTCCGGCTCGTGCATTTCCTCTCCGAAATGCGCTTCCTCTCCGTCGCGATCGGCAACAGCCTCCGTAAGATCAGCATCTTCATTCTTTTTGTGCTTACCTGCGTGGTGATCCTGGGCTCGGTTATTTACCTGGTGGAAGACGACAGCGCGGGCTTCACCAGCATTCCGCAATCCGTTTACTGGGCCATTGTGACCATCACCACCGTTGGATACGGCGATGTGGCGCCGGCCACGCCGCTGGGTAAGTTCATTGCCAGCTTCATCATGCTGCTGGGCTACGGCATCATTGCAGTGCCTACAGGCATCGTAACCACCGAAATGGCGCAGGCCTATAAAAGCAAGGGCCGGGCAAACAACGCCTGCCCTAACTGCGGAAAGGAAGGGCACGATATGGATGCCCGTTTCTGTAAATTCTGCGGGGAAAAACTATAAAGAAGATCAGTTGCACTGGCCGAGCGCCATGTAGATGATGACGAATACAACAATGGTCCCAAGGCAGCCGCCGCCCAGTTTTTTGGCTCCGTAACCGGCAATTAATGCTCTCCAGAATTTATTCATGGTTCAAGGTTTTTAACAATGCTTATCTAATTTACGTCATTTCCCGAACCGATCCGCTTTTCGCGATTTTTCTACATTTTGCAATCCAGCGCCGGAAAGGCGCCGGAAATGGAAATATATTTTACGGAAAGCGGGGAAATAATTACCCACTGGCTTTCATGACGACCGTACTGGAAGCGGGAATACCGGCTGGCACAATTATTCCGGGTATTACAGGTAAAAGTTAGTTGTTATGACTTCAGGTTTCATTATTCTGATCATTGCGGTCGTAGCGCTGGGACTTGTCTACCTGATGTTCCACCAATTCCGCAAAACCCGAGACAAGGGGCCGGATAAACTCATTAACAGGAATATTCCGCCGTATGACCCGAACGCGGAAGACCAGACGGCATATCGTGAGCAGGAAGAATTCAAGTGATCATGCCGTCTACTGTTATCAGGCATTTTAACTACGATCCGCAAACGCATGTACTGAAAGTAACATTCGTAACGGGGAAAGTGTATGAATATCTCTCCGTTCCGCATGAAATATATTATAAATGGAAGGAAGCCTTTTCGAAAGGGCAGTTCTTCAATGAGTACATCAAGGATAAGTTTACGTTCCGTATGTTGAAGTAAAACGTGAACTGCTGTCGCAATTACCCCTAAACATTGTCGTGTTTCCCCAGCGTGAAAGTTAAATTTCAGGGGTAAAATTGTAATGTGAAAAGTTTCTATTCCATATTGATCAATGCAATTGTGGCCGGGGTGACCAATACCTTCGTCTGGTTCGCCGTAACCTTCTGGGTGTACCTGGAAACTAGATCGGTGATGGTCACGTCTTACATGGCCGGTATCTATATCGGCACCGTGTCTGCATCCGGTTTTTTCCTGGGCAGCATTGTGGACCGTTACCGGAAAAAGACGGCTATGCTGTTTTCGAGTATCCTCACGCTGGTGCTTTTTACTTTGGCAGGGATTGTGTACGTCAGCACGCCTCCGGCGGTTTTTAAAGACCCGGACAGTTTTCAGCTCTGGCTGTTTATCGTGCTGTGCCTGTTCGGCGTACTGGCAGGCAACATCCGCAACATTGCGCTCCCCACTATGGTCACATTTATGGTGGAGGAAGATTCAAGGGATAAAGCGAACGGGCTCATCGGGAGCGCCAACGGCACGGCTTTCCTGCTGGCCTCTATTCCCAGCGGGTTCGTGATCAGCTTCATGGGCGTGTTCTGGATGCTCGTATTTGGCATTGGGCTTACGGTGATCGCCATCATCCACCTGCTCACCATCCGCGTGGAGGAGCAACAGGTGGTACATGCGGAAGGGCATAAAACGAAGATCGACATCAAAGGCACCATCCGGGTGATCAAAGGGATCCCGGGCCTCTTCGGTCTCATATTCTTCAACACATTCAACAACTTCCTCGGCGGCGTATTTATGTCGCTGATGGATGCATATGGACTGTCGCTCGTGTCCGCCCACGTCTGGGGCGTGCTCTGGGCGATCCTCAGTCTCGGGTTCATCATCGGGGGGCTTACGATAGCTAAGACGGGGCTGGGCAAAAGCCCCATCCGCACGCTTTTCCTCGCCAATATCCTCATGTGGGTGATCTGCATTTTCTTTACCATCCATTCTTCCATCTTTTTACTATCCGGCGGACTGTTCATCTTCCTCTGCCTGATACCCGTGGTGGAAGCGGCGGAGCAAACAGTGATCCAGAAAGTGATCCCGCAGGACCGGCAGGGGCGTGTGTTCGGGTTTGCGCAAAGCATCGAGCAGGCTGCTTCGCCTTTGACCGCTTTTATGATCGGGCCGATAGCACAATATATTTTCATCCCGTTCATGACCACCGGTAAAGGCGTGGAGCTGCTGGGATGGTGGTTCGGCACGGGCATGGACCGCGGCATTGCTTTACTGTTTTCCGTAACCGGTGTACTGGGGCTCATCATCACGCTGATCGCCATGCGCACAAGGGCTTACGCAAAACTTGTACGGATATAAACCGAATTGTTCAACAAAAAATATTGCATATGGAAACGCTTACCATTACGCCGGTTCAACAGGGCACCTTAAACGCCCAACTGGCCATGTACGACCTGCACACCCGTTTGTACGGCAATGTGCTGGAAGGTCTTACAGACAAAGACGCGCATAATCGCCTCGGCACGAAAGCCAACCACCCGGCCTGGCTGGCCGGCAGCCTGGTGCATGAACGTTTTGAGATCGCGAATATCCTCGGCGTGGAAAAAAAGGATCAGGCCAACGAGCTTTTCAAAGACTATGCGGGCATCAAGGACGATGTTACGTATCCGCCCCTGGCCTCCTATATCGAGGACTGGAACATGATCTCCCCGCTGCTGCGACATGCACTGGCCAACGCCACCATGGACCAGCTGAACGGCCCCGATCCGTTCGGGATGAGCGAAGGCATGAAGCTGCTGGACGTGCTTACTTTTTGCCTGGACCGTGAATCGTATTGTATTGGCCAGCTGGGCTTGTTCCGCCGCCTGCTGGGCTATCCGCCGATGCGTTATCAATAGGGCTTAGCCGCCTTGTAGGCAGCGGGCGTAGTGCCCGTCCACCGTTTGAAGGCTCTCAGGAATGCGCTCGGTTCGTTGTACCCCAATATGTACGCAACGTCTTTCACGGCGTAGCCGGATTGCAGGTAATGTTCCGCCAGTGTTTTCCGCACAGCCTCCACGATCTGGATGAATGTAACGCCTTCCTCTTTCAGCTTCCGCTGGAGGTTCCGCGGACTGATGTTAAAATTCGCCGCCACGGCCTCCAGCGAAAGCGAATAGAGGTATGAATTGGTAAGAAGATAGTTGTAGATCCTTGTTTCGAGGGTGCCGCTTCCTTCCGGGCCTTTCATCAGGCCATTCACTTTGCTTAACAGGTAGCTTTGCAATTCGTAATCAGCGGTGAGGATGGAGAGGTTCAGCATTGAATTATCCAGCTCTATAGCCAGTTCTCCGGCTTTTTTCTTCAGCGACCCGCGCAGCACTCTTTCATATTCGGCGGTTTCTTCCACCCTGTAGGGAAACCGGACGGACAGCGGTTCCACCTTTTGCAGCAGCAGCCCGTTCAGCTCATGCACTACGAACACTGCCAGGAAATCGGCCATGTGCTTAAAGGTATGCGGCGACGAGGCGGCTCTTTTTTCATGCGCATTGAATTGTACCGTGAATGTCTTTTTGTGGTGGTTCACCTGCATCCTGAAGATGTCCGTCAGCAGCGGCGTTAAAGCCCCGGCATTGGAAAGCGCCTCGCTTACGGTATTGCTGGTCTGGATAATTTGCCCCACCACGCCCAAGGCAGCCAGCTGCATGGATTCACCGAAATGCAGGCCGAACAGCGGGTCGTTGGCCAGGTACGCTGCATTTTTCCAGAGAGCGTTTACCTGCAAAGCATTCAAAGGATATTTCCCCTGCCGCTGCAAAGCCTTGTGATCAACACCGGAAAGCTCGCAAAGCCGCTGCGGTTTTATATCCCTTTGGCCGGCATATCCCAGCAGGGCCAGTATGAATTGTCGCTGAAAATCTTCCATGCTCCAAAGATAAAGCAGGATATAATGCAGATCACCGAGTTGTCGTAAAATGACAACCGGTTGTCGTATAAAGGTAATAACAGAAGGGTGAGGGGTCAGTAGTTTTGTGTCAACAAATGAAACCAAATTCAAACACAAACTAAAACCAATTACCATGATACCTTTAACCACCACCATGCAGATCAACGCTATTTCTTCAGGCGCTACCGGCGTATTGCTCATTGCCCTGGCCAAACCTGTTGCGGGGATATTCGGGGTTACGCAAACGGCGCCTTTCATTTTTACCGGCGCATTCCTCGCATTATTTGCCGCACTGGTATTTATGATCAGTAAGGGAAAACCGGTGAACCCCGGCGCGGTGAAATTCGTGATCCTGCTGGATACTTTGTGGGTAGCGGCCAGCGCCGTGGCGCTCATCTTTCTTTTTCCCGTGATCTCCGGCCTGGGAAGCCTGCTTACCGCGGGTGTGGCGCTTTGGGTGGCGGCTATGGCCTATTTGCAGAAGAAAGGTTTGCAGGCCATTGCAGCGTAAGGCCTTTATTGAGAGGGCCGCCCTGTAGAGGCGGCCCTTTTTTGTTTCTGCCGTAACCGGCGTTCATCTATGTATCACAACTATCACACTCAGTTCTTCATTCCCAGGGCGGATTGCAGATGCTGGCTGAGGCCGCCGATGGATTCGTTAATAGATTCCACAACAGGCTGGCCTGCGCCTAAACCGATGGGGAACCAGGTTTTACGCTGTTTGGCCGGCGTATCCACGATCTCCGCGATCAGCCGGGCTACTTCTGTTGAATCGGAATTTTGAGGGGTGGGCGCGAACAGATTGGTAATGCCTTGTTTCACTTTCGCGGCAAATTCACCGTAAGCTTTTTCAGCACCGGGATTGTCCGCTTCCACGCGGTTTTTAAACAGGTCTGTAGTAGGATAAGCGCCCGGCTGTACGATCACTGAATCGATGCCGGTATCCTGCAATTCGTATTGAAGGGTTTCAGCCAGGGTATCCGCAGCGGCTTTGGCAGCGCTGTAAGAGCCCAGGTACGGCAGGTGCAGGCGGCTCAGGCCCGAAGTTACCACCAGCAGCAAACCGCTGTTCCGCTTATGCATGTAAGGCAGCACGGCTTTATTCATACGGTCCACGCCAAATACATGCACCTGGAAGAGCCATTCAAGCTGTTTGGTGCTGAGCGTTTCAATGAAACCGTCCACCAGGTTGCCCGCGTTGTTGATCAGCACGTCTATCTGTCCGCCGGTTTCAGCGGCGATCTGACTGATGGCTTCCTGTACGGACTGGTCGCTGGTAACGTCCAGCTCTAGTACTCTCACGTCCGCTTTGTTTTCTTTAGCCCAGTCCAGCAGTTGCTTTGCGGTGTCTGCATTTTTTGTTTTTACGTTACGCATGGTGGCGTATACGGTATGCCCTTTTGCAGCCAGGGTTTGAACGGTTTGTAAGCCAAATCCGCTTGAGCTGCCGGTTACTATGATCTTTTTCATTTTTTTTCGTGTTAAAAGGTGTGTAATTTTTTGTGAAACATACAGACAAGTCTGTCTTTTTAAAAATATATGTTGATCTGCTTTCGCAGCGATAAATTTTAGATCAGCTTTTTAAGGGAATCCAGCGCGCTTTTAATATCGTCCGCGCTGGAAGCGATGGTGGCGCTTACGGTGGCGCCTTCCAGCAGGTAGTAGACCAGGTTGGCCAGCGCCTGGTCAGACAGGCCGGATTTGTGGTCTATTTCCTGCACCAGCTTTTTGATGACCTGCCGCAGGTTCTTTTTGTTCCTTTCAATGCGCTCCCACACCGCAGTCTCAGTGCGCGGCACTTCCGCCTTGATCTTCAGCAGGGGGCAGCCGGTGTAGTTGGAATGCCGGTACATTTCGATATGGAATTCAAAGAGGCCGAACAGCTTGTTCTTCGGGCCTTTGATGGTCCTGAGATGCGATTCCAGCCGCTGGCCGAAATCTTCCGCCCAGCTGTCCAGGTAAGCCAGCAGGATCTCCGTTTTAGAGCTGTAATGACTGTATAGGGAAGCCTTCGCGATGCTGGCCTCCTCGATGATCTGGTTGATGCCGGTGAGGTTGTACCCCTGGTTGTAAAACAACCTTGAAGCGGTTTCCAGTATCCTGTCGTTTACGCTTGACTCTTTCATGATGACACAAAGATAAGGACTTTTTTATTAAACAGACAAGTCTGTCTGTTTTTTAACAAAAAAAAACCGGCAGATTATGGTGAACCTGCTGTGAAGGCTATGAAAATCAGGAGCGTGGAGGGTTTTGTACAGAGCCGCGACGAAGCAATCTCCAGGCACAGGGGCACCTTAATCCACCGTGGGAGATTGCTTCGTCGCCCTTTACGCCTGGCCCCTGCTCGCAATAACGGGTTTTGGGTGGGCGGACTTGTGCCCTGGGTAGGCGCCTGCCTCAATAACGTAACCTTTACAACTGCCTGTTCTTCACAATAATTTCCGGCACTTGAATATCGTAGCAGCGTATTACCCTGGTACAAGTCAGCTCACGCGCAAAGCCTACGCCCCGGACTTATGCCAGCTTGGTGACTTATTCTTCTATTTTGGAATAGACGCCCCTGTCCATGGTAATATGGAGGCGTTTTAACATTTCCGCGGGATTAAAACCGTCTTCCCGGTAAAATTCCTGCACCTTTTCTTTTGCTTTTTGCAGCGCTTCTTCGTTTTCCCATACCGCAACGGTAACGCAGTGCGTGTTGCCGTCCGCGTCCGTGGAGATGTACATCTCATCTTCAATAAAGCCGGGCAGTTTTTTGATGAATTCCCGGTTGATCTGTGTTCTTTTCATGAATTCCTCCCTGGCCGCGGTGGGGATCACGAATTTGTCGATGAAGCGGACCTGCGCCTGGCGGGTTTCTTTCGCCGGGATCCGGGTGACGTCCTGCGGCAGCATGTTCAGTTGCTGGAGGAAACCCAGGCGGTCTGTTTGCAGGCGCGCGCCGATGATCTTCCCGTCCTTCAGGTCATATACCGCCAGCGCGGTATTGACCACTTTGATGTGCGTGGCGGGAATATGAAGGTATTGCTCCTGGTGCGTACCCTCCCACTTCCAGTTGATCATTACTTTATCTCCCTCGCCCACCAGTTCTGTGATCGTCCATTTGATACCCGGGAAAGCCTTGATCAGCGGTGCTATGTTCGATGCAAAACCGGCAGGGCCTTTTTCACCGCGCGGCCCGGTATAGTCTTCGGAAACGAATTCATGTAAAATATCCAGTTTGGCCTTGTTGAGCGATTCTTCATACAGCCGGCGGATCACTTCTTTGTTGTGCGCTATATTCATATGGTCTTTGTTTTTGCTCGGTGATGAAACGGAATGGCCTCCCTGCGCAAACATTGCGGCAGGCATCAGCAGGACGGTCATGATGGAAAGGAGGCGGTTGTGTACGGTTCTCATTGCGTGATTTTTTACAAAACTACCGCCGCGCCGGGAGCGGGAATTGTAAAAAATCATTGATCTGCGGAAGGAGATAGAAATGCGGAACGGTTAATTACCAGAAACGTGCGGTATTGAAAAACTCTTTTGGCGCATGCCCGGTGAAAGCCCGGAAATCTTTGATGAAATGCGACTGGTCGAAGTAACCGGCCTGGTAAGTGGCTTCCGTCAGCGAGGCGTAGCCGGGATATTTCGTGATAAGATTTCTCAGCCGGATGATAGACGCATATTGTTTGGGGGTGGAGCCGATGAGGGCGCGGAAACGTTTTTCAAAAGCATCCTGGCTGATGTGCAGGGAAGCAGCCAGCTCCTTTACCCGTACAACGCCATTGTGCTGTTTGATGATGCGGACGGCGTCGCCAATGGCGGGGAGCGGTTTGCGGGCGTTCAGTTCTTTTTGCAGGAAATCTTCCACCAGCATGACCCTCGCCCGGTTGTGAGGCGCTTCCGCAAGGCGTTCCAGTATCTCGCGCAGCGCGGCCCCTTTAAAAACATTGTCTGAAGTAACACTCAGGCCAAACAGCTCGTGCGCAGGCAGGTCGGTAAACGCCGCTATGCCGCATTCACGGAGGATCACGAGCAGGTTGGCGGTAGACTTTGCATATTGAAACACCCGCGCGTTTTTCCGCAGGCCGGAGATCACCGCCGGCGGAATAACTTCCGCCGTGCCTTCCGTCGCGTTGCTCACGGAGCCTTTGTAACGAAAGGCCAATACGAGCGAAGTATCAGGAATAGTGCGGCTTTCCATGCCCTGGCCGGTTTCAATGACCAGGTACTCCTTTACAAAAGGCATTAATGCTGCGGAAGGAATGAATCTTTCGAGTTTCATACAAGGCATGGCTAAGTTACGCATATTCCGGATGCAAAAAGGGCGCCCCTGTGAAGGAGCGCCCCGGTTATAAAGATCTGGTGATGACCTTAGAATGCGTAACGTACGCCCAGCTGTATCTGCCAGGGGTTGCCGGAAGGTGTGATCACACCGGCGTTGGCATTCACGTTGTAGCTGTAGGTCTGGGTGGCCTGGTTGAAACCGTTCAGGTTCAGCAGGTTTGTTTTACCCAGCGTTTTGGATGCGCCCCATTCCTTGTTCAGCAGGTTGGCAACGTTGAAGATGTCGCCGGACAGCTCCAGGCTGTGGGACTTGAAGAGGTTGAACTTCTTGGCCACGCGGAGGTCCCACACGCCGAAGAACTTGTTCTCTCCGCCATTTCGTTCAGCGATCTTACCCATGCTTTCGCGGATATAATCTTTCATGCTTTCGCTGGCATTCGGGTTATCCAGTATGCCTTTGATGCCGTTGCGTATCGCCTGCGGCACGTTGGGGTTGTTGATGTCGAATACATAAGGCAGGTCGTTGGAGGCAACGAAGTCGCCATTCACGTTCCCGTTCACTGCCAGGGTGTAGCGGGTGCCGCCCAGGCCGGAGTAACGCACGCCCACGCTCACGCCATAGAAAGAAGGCAGGGTGCCGTAGAACACTACCTTGTGGCGGAAGTGATTGTCTGAATAGCTCATCAGGCTCAGGTTGCGCGGATCCTGCGGCGTCATCAGCGACAGGGTAGCGGTGTTGGCCACGTCGCCGTTGTAAGAAGTATTGTCTTTGGCCTGGTTCCATGTGTAGCTCAGGGTTACTTCGCCATCGCGGAAATAACGCCAGGTTGCATCCGCCACTACAGCGAACTGGTTCACCTTGCCGGCGCTGTTCAGTTCCAGCACGCGGCCCACATTGGTGCTCTTGCGGCCTTTCATCCAGTCTGTCTGGCCGGCGGCAGTAATGGTGTTTGCCGGAACGTATACGCCGCGGCCGCCTTCGTTGGCCAGGGTGAAGATCGGCTGGTCCACCATGTTCCTGTCCACATACATGTAGTTGTTCCGCCCGAGGGTTGCGAATGCGGTGATACCGGCTTTGAGGCGGTCTGAGAAGAAGTGGTTGTAAGAGATGTTCGCTTTGTAGATCACGGGGATGCCTGCGTCTTTACCATTCATGTTGATGGTGCCGATGCGCGGCAGGCCCAGCTGGTCGAACAGTTCTTTACCGGGAGCGGATGCGGGGTTCTTGCGGTAACCGACAAAGTTCGGGGTAGGAACGTTCTGCTGGATGTCGATAGACAGGATCTTGGTGCCGTCGAACAGCTGGTTGTTGATCATCGCGTAGTTGTTGATATCGGAAGCGAAGATGCCGGCGCCGAAGCGGAGGTAATCTTTATGCTTTTCATTGATATCCCAGTTGAACTGGATACGCGGCTGCAGCTGGAAGGTGTTCAGCCCGTTGTCGGTGCTCAGCCCCAGCTCGTCGTATACGGTCTGATTGAAGTTGGCTTTGCTCATGTACGTCGTGTAATCGGCGCGCAGGCCCAGGATCATTTCCAGCCCTTTGCCCAGGCGGGTTTGCATTTGCGCGTAAAGGCCGGCGTTCAGGATGTTCTGCTTCACGCTGTGATCGTCTACCACGGATACTTCACGGGCATAACGCCATGGCCGCATCGCATTGAAGTTGGAGAGGCTGTCGAAATAAAAACGCCCGTTCAGCTCGCTGCCGTAAAGGGAATTCAGGTGACTGTACATGATGTCTGTACCGAAGGTAAAGCTGGCTTTGTCTGTATTCAGGTATATATTATCTACCAGCTGTATGACGTTGTTGTAGAAGTGTTCGGGAGAATAACGCTGACCGCCCAGCTGGATGGACGTTTGAACGTTTTTACCGTTTACGTTGGAAATGATCTTATCGGTGATGGCGCGGGGGATGTTTGCGCCGGGAAGCTGCGCATTGGGCACGCTTTCTTCAAAAGTGTACAGGTGCTGCACTTTCAGCTCGTTGGTGATCTTCGGGCTGATGGTGGTGCGCAGGGTGGCCAGCAGGCTGTTGTTGAACGTGTTGGCGTCGCCGTAGGATTCGTAAAGGTTGATGGCGGTATTGTCGTCGCGGCCCAGCTCGTTGCGGTCGTTAATGAAGTTGTCGCGAATGGTGAGCAGGTTCTTCTCGTTCAGCTGCCAGTCGATACGGGCGAACAAAGCGTCGGTACCGCGTTTTTTGTCGAAAGACCCGGTCTGGGGAGCGTTGCTCACGCCGTACTTGGTGCGGGCAATGCCCATGTACTGGTCCAGGGTGGCCTGGGAGAGGTTGTACCGTACTTCGTCCGCCGGACTTTTAATGTCCGCAATGAACAGCGGGCGTGAATCTGCCTGGCGGTCCCAGGTGAAGAAGAAATGCGCTTTATTTTTTACGATCGGGCCGCTGAGGGAGAAGCCGTATTGATTGGTGGAGAAGTCGTTCACACGTTTAACGCCGCGCATGTCGTAGTTGCTGCTCAGCCAGTCTGCACGGCCATAAATAAACGCGCTGCCGCTCCAGGTGTTGGTGCCTGATTTGGTAACGGAGCTGATAGTGCCGCCGCCGCTGCGGCCGTAGGTTACGTCGTACTGGTTGGTCACCACTTTAAACTCGCGGATGGCCTCCATGGAAAGGATGTACGGCGCGCCGGTGCGGCTGTTGGACCCGCCGCCTGAAGTAGGATTGCGGGCGGTGGTGCCGTCGATGGTGAAGTTGGTGGAAGAAGCCAGCTGGCCGGAGAGGTTGTTGCCCCGGCTGAGGGGAGACAGGTCTATCAGGCTGGTGAAGTTCCTGCCGTTCACGGGCAGCTTGGCAATGTCTCTCGCCGTAACGGTGGTGGCTGCGCCGAAGTTTTCCCGTTTGTTGCGGAGGGAGTTGCCTACCACTTTCACTTCATTCATTGTCACGGAAGATGGTTGCATTTCCACGTTCACACGGAGAACGTCGCCCTGGTTGAGCGAGTACCCTTCCAGTTTTTCTTCAGCATAACCCATAAAAGTGACGATAACAGTGTAGGGCCCGCCGAGCGGCATTTCACGGAAATGGTACTCACCTTTGGCATTGGTAACGGTACGGCTGGTGAAGCCGGTGCTCTCATTCCGCACCAGCACCGAAGCGCCGGGGATGAGCTGTTTTTTGTCGTCGGAAACTACCCCGAAAACGGAGGCCTGCGTGGTTTGGGCCCGGAGTTGGGGGCTGAAAAGACCGGCAAGGCAGCATAATAGCAACAGGATTTTTTTCATAAAAGTTTGTTAAAACTGGGCGTGAAATTAGTGGTTCGTGGAACGGTCTGGTTGTATCGGATACAATGATAACATTAATTTCATACACATCGGCTTCCGATGCTACTAGGTTAAACGTGGTATATTGCTGATTCGATGGGCTATATAAATTAAGTAATTGATTATCAATTTAAATGATGAAGTGATTTAAATTCCGGGAAATAATCGGGGAAATTATTTAAAATTGTCACGTACCAAAATCCGGTAAAGCGGGGAATGCCTGGAACTACTGACAAGGACCTCTTATTACAATTAAGGGAGGGCAGTGAAGCCGCCTTTAGGGAGTTATATGCCCGGCACAACCGGCAGGTGCTGGCATTTGCGTTTCATCTTACGCATTCGGCGGTGGACGCGGAGGATATTCTCCAGGATACTTTCCTGAAGCTGTGGAGCAGCCGGGAGCAGCTGCCGGACATTGAGCGTTTCGACAACTATATATTTATGATCGCGCGGAACCGCACGGTGGATCACCTGCGGAGGGTTTCGCTTCAGCAGAAGCTGGTAGACCAGGTGTGGGCGAATATCTCCGAAGTGTCTGACGAGCTGGAGCAGCAGCTGGATGCGGCGGAGAGCAGGAAGCTGATCGATCATGCCCTGGCGGGGCTGTCGCCGCAGAAGCAGACCATTTTTTGGCTGAGCCGCCAGCGGGGGCTGAGCCATGAGGAGATCAGCCAGCAGCTGCACCTGTCGCGCAGCCGGGTGAAGAACCTGCTGGTGGAAACCCTGCGGCATGTGCGGCAATACCTGGCGCGGCATTCCCTTTTGCTGGCCGTGCTGTTCCAACTGGCCTGCTGGCATCAGCGGCTGTAGTCCCATGATGAACTTCTTTTAAAATTTTTTCCATTTTCCGCGGTCCTTCGTTCTCCTTCGTCCGTCTTTATTTATAGAGGGCCTCACAGGCCGTTTTTAAATGTCTCATTATGCCGAAGGATCCAGCCAGAATCAAGTATTTATTGGAACGGTATGCCGCGAAATCCTGCACCAGGGAAGAGCTGGATGAGTTGTTCGCCGCTGTTGGCGACCCTTCGGCCGAAGAAACGCTGCATGCTTTTATGGAAGCGCAGTACCAGCGGCCCGGCACGGAAGAAACCTTGCCCGAAGTGGATTACGAACAGGTTTACCGGAACATCCTTCAACATACCCCTGCCCGCCGGAAGAAAATATTTACCTTCGGAAGAGTGGCCGCCGCCGCCGTGTTCATCGTACTGGCCGGCTCCGCTATTATCTGGCAAACGCAGCAAAGAAACACGGCCCCTTCTCCCGGGCTGGCACAACAATCCAAAGAAGATATACAACCAGGCGGCACCAAAGCCACGCTCACGCTGGCAGACGGGACTACCGTTACCCTGGACAGCTCGGGCCACCAGGTGATCAGCGCCGGCAATACCATCATCACCCGGCAGCAGGGCCAGTTGCTCTACGATGCCGGCAAAACTTCCGGCGCCGTTCAATACAACACGCTTTCCACGCCCCGTGGCGGCCAGTTCCGCGTAGTGTTGCCCGATGGCTCGAAAGTATGGCTCAACTCCGCATCGTCTCTCCGTTATCCCCTGGCCTTTACCGGCAGGGAGCGTATGGTGGAGCTGGACGGGCAGGGATATTTTGAAGTGGCCCCCAATGCGGAGCAGCCTTTTAAGGTGCGCGTGCAAAGCATGGAGGTGCAGGTGCTGGGCACTCACTTCGACGTGATGGCTTATAAAGATGAAAGCACGGTGAACACCACCCTGCTGGAAGGCGCGGTACAGGTCACGGAAGGAGCGGCCACAAAGGTTTTGAAGCCCGGCCAGCAGGCCGTACTGGATACCCGCAGCCGCGAGATGCTGGTGCAGCCGGCGAATGTGAATAAAGTGATCGCATGGAAGAATGGACTTTTCGTATTCAATAATATGACGCTGCCCGCGATCCTGCGCGAGGTGGCCCGCTGGTACGACGTGGAGATCGTTTACCAGGCTACGCCCAGCGCCGAACAGTACGGCGGTGGTTTATCCCGCGGCCTGCACCTGTCTAATGTGCTGGCCTTGCTGGAAGCCGGCGGCAGCAATCATTTCAGGATAGAAGGAAGAAAAATAATCGTATTGCCTTAACAGGCGCGTCATCAACCAAAGTATAAACAAACGCCCGGCCTGAACCGGGTAAAAATTAATGATAAGCAGGCCGTAAAAAACCGGGATCCGATTGCACTCGGAGCCCGGCGAAGTATCTGGCATTTTCAGTATCGCGTTAGAAACAATCCAAAAAACTACCAAACACCACAAAAGTATGCAATTCAGTTGTAATGCACCAGCCCGCCGTGTATGCGGGCTGTCAACCAAAATTCAAAGGGTTATGAAACTAACCGCATTCCTCCTGCTGGCTGCGTTCCTGCATGTAAGTGCAGCCGGTTATTCCCAGAAGGTCACGTTGACGGCCAGGGATATGCCGCTGCAAAAGGTTTTCGAAGAACTGATCACGCAAACAGGAGTTTCAATTGTTTATTCTGAAAAAGCATTGTCCGGCGCCAGGCCGGTTTCATTCCGCGCAAAGAACATGACGGTGCAGGAAGTACTGGAGCTTTGCCTGAAGAACCAGCAGATCACCTATTCGCTGGAAGGGAATAGTTTTGTGATCAAAAGGGTACCGGTTTTACCCACCGGGAGTCCTGGCCCGGCAGACACCACCATTAATATAACGGGAAGGGTCACCGGCCCCGGCGATACGCCGCTTCCCGGCACCACGATCCTCGTGAAAGGCACATCCAAAGGCGCCAAAACCAACGACCTCGGCGCATTTTCGCTGAATGGCGTAAGCCCGGGCGCAGTGCTGGTGATCAGCAATATCGGTTTCGTAAGCCAGGAAGTAGCCGCACCTGCAGACGGCCGCGCGCTTACCATCGTGCTGCAGGAAGACACGAAGAGCTTCGCGGAGATCGTGGTAGTGGGCTACAGCGCCAAAAAGAAAGGCGAGCTGACCAGCGCCGTTACCACTGTATCCGCTGAAAAGCTGAAAGACGTGACCACCAACGATGTGGGGTCTATGCTGCAAGGCAAGGTGGCCGGCCTGCAGGTGGTGAACAGCTCCGGCGTTCCCGGCGCGGCGTCGGAAATAAGGCTCAGGGGCGTTTCTTCCGTGAATGCTTCACAAAGCCCGCTGTACGTGGTGGATGGCATTATCGGCGGCAGCTTTGACCCGAACGATGTGGAGAACATCACCGTGCTGAAAGACGCCGGCGCTACGGCCATGTACGGTTCGCAGGCGAATGCGGGGGTTATTATCGTGACCACCAAAAAAGGAAGCGGCGGCAAAACGAAGTTTGAAGCCAGGGTGACGGCAGGCTTCCGCACGGCGGACCTCGGCAAGATCAAGATGATGAACGGCAGCCAGCTGTACGAACGCCATAAAGAACTGTACCGCGACTACATTCCCGGCAACGACGATAATTCCTACAAAATAGACCTGCTGAAATTCTACAGCGAAAGGCCCCGCGAACTGCGCGACCAGAACTACAACTGGCTGTCTGCCATGTTCCCCTCCGCGCCCATGCAGAATATCCATCTTTCCGCGCGCGGCGGCAACGAAAAGAACGATTACTATACCAGCATCACCTACTACAACGAAAAAGGCACTTTCCTCAATACGAATTTCCAGCGGATCAACCTGCGCGGCAATTCCACGCACCGCTTCTCCAAAAGCGTGAGCGTAACGAACAACATCAACCTGAGCGCCGCCAGCGGCAAGAGCTTCAACTACGAGGACGTGTTCTACGCCTACCTGAACATGCCCTGGGACAACCCTTACGACGCAAACGGCCAGCCGGTGTATGTGGACGGCACTACCTCCGGCAAATGGTGGTCCAGGGACAAAACGAATCCTATCCACACCATCCGGAATTCCAACCACCCGTACAAGAGCTTCAGCATGAACTACGACCTGGGGCTGAATATCCAGATCACGGACTGGCTGTCGTTTTCCAGCACCAACCGCGCCGCGGTGAACTACAACAAAGGAACGGACTTTTATTCCCCCGTTGTGGCCGGGCTGTATCACAACACCGGTTTCCTGAACGAGCTGGGCACCCTGAGCTATGGCTTCATTTCGACCGACCTGCTGAAGTTCAGCTTCAACAAAGGCGACCATTCCATCAGCGGCCTGGCGGGCGTAGCGATAGAGAACAGCAAAACGGAAGTAGTGGGCGCTTCCGGCAAAGGCTTGCCTACAGGGCTTTCTGTGCTGAACGTTGTGTCTAACAGCCAATTGGTGTCCGGCTACAACGACCAGGCGATCCTGCAATCGCTCATTTCGCAGGTGAGCTACGGTTATAAAGAAAAATATTTCCTCACCGGTTCTTACCGCGTGGACGGTTCCACGGCTTTCCCTTCCAGCAAACGCTACGGCTCGTTCCCGGCCATTTCCGCCGCCTGGCTGATCAGCAACGAAACATTCCTGAAAGGAAGCAACTGGATAGACAACCTGAAACTGCGCGCCAGCTACGGCGTAACCGGCACACAGGACATTGGTTCATCGCGTTACCTGGGCCTTTATTCGCTCAGCAGCCAATACAACGGCGGCACGGCCGCCATTCCCCTGCAGCTGCCCAGCCCCGACCTTACCTGGGAAAGCAAGCACCAGGTGAACGCAGGGCTGGACCTCGGCCTCTTCAAACGCGTGAACCTCACGCTGGATGTGTATAACAACGTGACGAAAAATCTCCTCCTCCAGGTTTCCCAGCCGCTTTCCGTCGGCTTCGAACAACGCTGGGAAAATGCCGGCGAGATCGTGAACAAAGGTCTTGAGCTTGGCATCAGCAGCGTCAATATCAAAACGAGGGATTTTGAATGGTCGACCGACTTTAACATCAACTTCAACTCCAACAAACTGCAAAAACTCCCCAGCGATATCACGCGCACACAGCCCACATGGAGCATTTCGCAGATCTACCGCAACGGCGGCAACCTGTATGAGTTCTACATGCCGCGCTGGCTGGGCGTAGACAAAGAAACCGGCGCGCCGCTCTGGGAAGTGCTGGAGAAAGATGCGGACGGCAAAGTCATCTCCAGCAGCGGTACTTCGGATTATGCCGCGGCTACCTACCAGGAAGTAGGCTCCGCCTTACCGAAGCTGCAGGGCGGCCTTACCTCCGAGTGGAAATACCGGAACATCGGCCTGCGTGTGAACGCTTATTTCCTTTCCGGCAACAAAGTTTTCAGCAACTCGCTCCGCTTCGTGATGAACGACGGGATGGAACCCTACTACAACCAGATCGTGCTGCCGGACGGCTACAGCACCTGGACCAAGCCGGGCGACAATGCCACGGAGCCCAGCCCGCAGAACGCGGCCAATGCAACGGAAACGTCTACACGCTATCTGAAGAACGGCGGGTTCATTGCCCTGAGAAATATCGCTTTGTGGTACGAGCTGCCTAAATCATGGATACAGCGCATCGGGCTGGACGGCGTGACGCTGTCCGTAACGGCGGACAATGTGTATACCTTCACGGACTTCCTTGGCCAGGACCCCGCCACCACCATCACATCCGGCAGTTTTGTGATGCCCGGCGTATCCGACTTCAAGTACCCGAACAACCGCCAATACCTGTTTAACGTTAACATCCGGTTCTAGGAATAAATTATCTGACCATGAGAACAGCATCTTATTTCATCATATTTGCCTTATCAATTTTCAGCACCGGCTGCCTCAAAGACATTGAGCCCAGCGACGCGCTGACCACCGGTTCCTTAACCGCCACCAAAGAAGGCCTGCAACAGGGGCTGAACGGGGCTTATGCCTTGTTCAAAGACCATGTATCGTTCAACGGTACGGTAGACGGGAACAATATGTACCTGCGCCAGTATTTCCAGATGAGCGATTTCGCGGGAGACGATATCGTTTGCGCGCAAACCACCACCGACCCGCTGTTCTACAGCTTTTCGCTGGACCATACGGCCACGCAGACCAACAGCCGCTACTTCTGGTATATTTCTTACAAGATCATCAACGATGTGAACACCGTGCTGGAGTCTGCCGAAAAGATCGCGAACCCCGACGAGAGCATCAAACAGCTGATCGGCGAGTGTTATTTCCTGAGAGCGCTGTGCCACTTCAACCTGGTGCGGTTTTACGGGAAACCTTTTACACAGGACCCTGCGGCCGGCGGCATCATCCTGCGCATGAGCACCAGCGACCCCGCGCAGCAGGCCAGGGCGAGCGTTGGCGAAGTGTACGACGCGGTGATTGCCGATGCGGAGAAAGGCGCGGAGCTGATGAATCAACCCAGGGGCGTGCAGTTCGGCTCAAAAGAAGCAGCATGGGCATTGCTTTCACGTGCTTTCCTCTACAAAGAAGATAACGACAACGCCATTGCCTATGCGGACAAAGTGATCAACTCCAACCGCTTTACGCTCGAAACCGCCGCTACCTTCCCTTCCTTGTTTGCCAATGCGCTGACGGGGAAAGAAACCATTTTCTGCGTGGCGTTCACCCCCGCGGATGATTATGGCAAAGCCGGCTCCATTGCTTCCATGTTGTATTCAGACGGTAACTCCGGCTGGGGCGAGGAATACGCTTCGCAATCGCTGCGCGATACGATGGCCGCCCACCCGGAGGATGTGAGGTGGTCTTACATCAAGCCGCTGAAGGACGGGAGCGGCAACCTGCAAAAGAAGAACGGGATCGAGGTCTATTATATCAGCAAATTTTCTTTCCAGGGCGGCAGTCCTACGCTGAGCTCTCCCATCCTGTTCAGGCTGGCGGAGATGTACCTGAACAAGGCCGAGGCCTTGGCCAAAAAAGCCAATACAGCCGGGGCTTTGGATAATGTGGATATGATCCGGAAAAACAGGGGCCTGCAGAATTCATTGTACAACCGGGCCCTGCCCGTGGGCAAAACCGCGCTGGATGTGGTATTGAAGGAAAGAAGGATAGAGCTGGCGTTTGAAGGCCACCGCAACTTCGATGTATACCGCAATAAGCGGGATATGAACCGTACGTACTGGGGTTATCATCTGCCGGGGCTGAAAGAATCTGATATCAACCTGTCTGTTGCGCCGCGCAACTATCCCAATCTCGTCACGAAATGGAATGCGCCAAGGGTCATTTATTACGTGCCGATAGACGAAATACAGACCAACAGGCTTTGTGTACAGAATCTCTGATCTTTTCCCGAAAACTAATACCAACGATCATGAAACGCATTCAATATATAATTTCCTTCCTGTCGCTGGCCGCGTTGATGGCCGGCTGCAAAAAGGACGAGGTGACGCCGGCGGCGGATATTTATTACACCGTGAGCATCGCGGATAAAACAGTGACCTTTACCAACGAAACCAGCGGCGCCGTATCGTACCGCTGGGATTTTGGGGATGGCGCGTCTTCCACCGAACAAAGCCCGGTACATACCTATCCTGATAAAGGGAAATACGTGCCGACGCTCTATGCCACCACTAAAGACGGCAAGGTATCCGAAGGCTCGACGGTGATCTACATCGCCAAGACCTCGCCCGTGAAGCTGAACGACAATACATTCGACGACTGGAATACCGTTACCCAGTACGAAGTGACCTCCGCCGCGCCGGAAACTTTTTTCCGGAAAATGAAAGTGGATTACGATGCCCAGTATATCTATGTTTACATCGAAGTGAACAGCAAAGAGGCGAACGCGGACATTTACGATTTTTACCTGGATACCGACAACAGCGCTGCCACAGGCCTGCTCACGGACATTCCGCAGGGCGGTTACGACGTACTGCTGGAAGGCAGCGTGCTGGGCGGCTGGCTGGACGTGTTCAACCACAAAGGCGCGCAGAATGCCTTCTCTTTTGAGCCGGCCGGTGTTACAGAAGCTTATTCCGTGGGGAATGTGGAGGAAAGCGGCAACGTACTGAAGTATGAAATGCGGCTTGTACGCTCCAAGCTGAAAAATATGGCGTCTACCACTGCTTTCAGAATGGGGATCATCGCCACCAAGGGCGACTGGTCGGCCACGCTGGGCAAAATCCCCAACCAGGGCCAGCCTTCACTGCTTGTCAATTTCGAATAATAGCCTATGCCAACTTTAAAGCCCGGAGAAAGACTTTTATCACTGGATGTAATGCGCGGGATCATCATGATCCTGCTCGCTGCCGAAAGCTGCATGGTGTACCATTCGCTGGCGCACCTGCAGCCCGGTTGGCTGATCGGACAATTCTTTCACCATCCCTGGCACGGCCTGCGTTTCTGGGACCTGGTGCAGCCTGCGTTCATGTTCATGGCCGGCACAGCTATGTGCATTTCCGTGGAAATAAAGCGGAGCAAAGGTGTGCCGGAGAAAGAGAATCTCAGGCACGTGGCCATCCGAAGTCTGAAGCTGTTCCTGCTGGGCACCGGTTTGCATTGTGTGTATGCCGGCAAGCTCGTGTGGGAATTGTGGAATGTGCTCACACAATTATCCTTCACCACGCTGGTTGCCTATTTCCTCATCGGCCGTTCGTACAAAGTGCAGATCGGCGCGGCTTTGCTGCTGGTATTGCTGAGCGATACGCTTTACAGGGCAGTGCAGATCCCGGGTTTCGACCAGCCTTTCGTGCAGGGGCATAACTTCGGCGCGTGGATGGATATGGTGCTGATGGGAAAGATCAATACAGACGGCTGGGTGGCCATCAACTGTATTCCTACCGCGGCGCATACGATACTGGGCGTTACAGCGGGTAAGCTGCTGATGAGCGCAGGGCCGGCGGCGGGAAAGATAAGAGCGCTTTTAGTTGCGGGATTGATCGCTCTGGCGGCCGGGTATGTTTTGGATGCCAGCGGGCTGTCGCCCATTATCAAACGCATCTGCACGGGCGGTTTTATTCTTGTTTCCCTCGGCTACGTTACACTCATACTTGCCGCGCTGTACTGGTGGATAGATGTGAAAGACCATAAACGTTTCACCTGGATCGCTGTGGTGGTGGGCATGAACCCGATCTTCATTTATATTTTCTTCGAAACGGTCGGGATCGGTTACCTGAACGGGGTAGTGGGGATCTTCGTGAAAGGCGGGCTGGGCCTGGCAAACATGCCGGAAGCATGGCAGGCGGTGATGTCCGCGTTCTGCGTGTGGGCGTTGGAGTGGTATCTTTGTTACTGGCTATACCGGCGAAAGATCTTCTTTAAGTTGTAGATTTTCGACGGCGGCCGTGAGCCGCCGTTTTTTCATTCCTGCCGGCACATAACCATACTTTTTTTGCATCTTCAAACAAATTGCATTTAACCAGATATTAAAATCTGATTAAAAAAACGAAGGGTTGAGGAAGCCGGAGCCCAATAAACACCGGTGATTCCCAAGATTTAACCTTTTTTTTACGGATCGGGCCGGGTCAATTTTTTTATGCTTTCGAACCTTTTGTTATTTTTGGCCCCCAGATGAGAGTAGTTTTATTTTTTGTGTGCTTGTTTTCCCTTCTGCTGGGAAAAGATGCCGCCGCCTCTGCAGGCGCGCATCATCGCAGCATGCACTGCTCCATCGCGCAGAAAATAGATAACACCCGGCGCGCCAGGTTCCCCGATATCCACCGGCACCGTACCAAAGTCAGGGAAACAGACATGGAAAAAGGAACGGAGCAGCTTATCAGGGACAAAGTGGAGGATGAGGACACCAGTAGTTCTTTCGCCCGGAAATATAAATTGCTGGCCCGTTTTTATTCAGTGTTTTCCTGTCCCGCTGTTTTAAGTTATCTCCATCACCGCATTGAAACCCCTCCGCCTTTCGCGGGCCGTCTTTCCGACAGATATATCGTACAACGCACTTTAAGGATCTGATCCCAACAACCATCAGTTGCCGGAGGTATGCCCTGCATGCCGGGCGGATGCATGTATGCAATACAGTCCGCTGCCTGACAGTTACGGCCCGCCCCTGCGCCTGATGCCTCCTCGCGCCCCCTGGGAACTTTGTTTCCAGGCATTTACTCGCTCAATATCCATTTAATATTATGCAAAGAATCGTCTTGTTCGCGGGCTTATGCGCCATGCTGTACCAAACAGGCTGTGTAACCAAAGCAGAAGAAAAGGAAGAAACCGGTAAATATACCGTCACCAGCCCCTTAAGAGTTGATACCTCCTTTACGAAGGAATATGTTTCACAGATCCGGTCTGTCCGGAACATCGAGATCAGGGCCCAGGAAAAGGGTTACCTGCAAAACATTTATGTGGACGAAGGCCAGTTCGTGAAAGCGGGCCAGCTGCTGTTCAGGATCATGCCGAAACTATACGAGGCTGAATTGCTGAAAGCGGAAGCCGAAGCCAAAGCCGCGGAAATAGAGCTGCAGAACACCACCACCCTCGTCGAAAAGAACGTAGTTTCCAAAAACGAGCAGGCCATGGCGCAGGCCAAGCTGGACCAGGCAAAAGCTGAAATGTCGCTCGCCAAACTCCACCTCTCCTTCACGGAGATCAGGGCGCCGTTCGACGGCACCATCGACCGCATTCCGCTAAAGCTCGGCAGCCTCATCGACGAAGGCGAGCTGCTCACCAGCCTTTCGGACAACAGCCAGATGTTCGCCTACTTCAACGTATCGGAGCCGGAATACCTGGATTACTCCACCAACACCAAAAGCCGCGGAAGCAGCAAGGTCAGCCTGCTGCTGGCCAACAACCATCCCCTGCCGTACAAGGGCGATGTGGAAACCATCGAAAGCGAATTTGATAACGAAACGGGGAATATCGCTTTCAGGGCGAGATTCCCGAACCCGGACAAGCTGTTGAGGAATGGTGAAACGGGTAAAGTGCTGATGACCGTTCCGATGAAGAACGCGCTGGTGATCCCGCAGAAAGCCACTTACGAGATACAGGACAAGATCTATGTGTTCGTGGTCGGCCCGGATAACAAGGTGCAATCCAAACACATTACCGTTGCCGGCCAGATGCCGGACCTGTATGTGCTTGAAGGCGGCCTTGCCGAAAACGAAAAAATATTGCTGGAAGGTGTTCAGAAAGTAAAAGACGATGACAAGATCGAATATGAATACCTGAAACCCGCGGAAGTGCTTTCGCATCTGCGGTTGAAAGCGGAATAACAGTTCAACTCTAACAGCATAGCTCTATGTTCAATAAATTTATACAGCGGCCGGTTCTGTCGATCGTTATTTCGCTTATCATCGTGTTCCTGGGAGTGCTGGCTATTACCCAGCTGCCCGTCACCCAGTTCCCATCCATTTCGCCGCCCAAGGTGAATGTGACCGCGGAATATCCCGGCGCGAACGGCGAATTGATGATCAAATCGGTGATCATTCCCCTGGAAAGGGCCATTAACGGCGTTCCCGGGATGAAGTACATTGCCTCCGACGCGGGAAACGACGGCGAAGCGACCATCCAGGTGGTGTTCAACCTGGGAACGGACCCCAACCAGGCCTCGCTGAACGTGCAAAACCGTGTGGCCTCCGTGGTGAATAAGCTGCCGCCGCTCGTGGTGCGCGAAGGCGTGAAGATCACCCGCGAGGAATCCAACATGCTCATGTACATCAACCTCTACAGCGACGACCCGCATACCGATCAGAAATTCCTCTTCAACTTCGCGGACATCAACATCCTGTCTGAACTAAAAAGGGTGAACGGCGTGGGTGTTGCGGATATTCTGGGGAACAGGGAATACGCCATGAGGATCTGGCTGAAGCCGGACCGCATGCTGGCTTACAAGATCTCCGCCGAAGAAGTGATGAAAGCATTGAGCGAACAAAGCCTGGAAGCCTCTCCCGGCAAAACCGGCGAAAGCTCGGGCAAACGTTCGCAGGCGTTCGAATACGTATTGAAATACTCCGGCAGGTTCACCACGAAGGAAGAATACGGCAACGTGATCCTGCGATCCAGCCCGAACGGGGAGATACTCAGGCTGAAAGACTTAGCGGACGTGGAATTCGGCAGCTCGATGTACGATATCTATTCCAACCTCAATGGTAAACCCTCCGCGGCCATTGTGCTGAAACAATCCTACGGCAGCAATGCCAGCCAGGTGATCGAGGATGTGAAGGCGAAAATGAAGGAGATCAAAGCCAGCTCGTTCCCGAAGGGAATGAATTACGAGATCAGCTACGACGTTTCCAAATTCCTGGACGCTTCCATCGAAAAAGTGATCCACACCCTCGTGGAAGCCTTTATACTGGTGGGTTTGGTAGTGTTCCTGTTCCTGGGTGACTGGCGGTCTACCATCATCCCGGCCATGGCTGTGCCCGTATCGCTGATCGGCACGTTCATGTTCATGCAGTTCTTCGGCATCACGCTCAACCTTATTACGCTGTTCGCCCTGGTAATGGCGATCGGTGTGGTGGTAGACGATGCGATCGTGGTGATCGAAGCCGTGCATGCCAAAATGGAAGAAGAACATATTTCGGCGCTGAAGGCTACGAAGAAGGCCATGCATGAGATCAGCGGGGCGATCATCGCCATCACGTTCCTGATGGCGGCGGTATTTGTTCCCGTGGCGTTTATGTCCGGCCCGGTGGGGATATTCTACCGGCAGTTTTCCATCACCATGGCCACGGCCATCATTCTTTCGGGCGTGGTGGCGCTCACGCTTACGCCGGCCCTTTGCGCCATGATATTGAAGAACAGCCATGGGAAACCCAAAAAGAAAAACCCGCTGGACAAATTCATCGGTGGCTTCAACAACTCGTTCAACCTTCTTTCGGGGAGATACCAGAAAGTGCTGAGCGGTATTGTCAGCAGGAGGATGGTCACGTTCCTGATGCTCGGCGCTTTCTGCGCGGGCACATGGTTCCTGAACGGCCGCGTGCCTTCCGGCTTTATCCCCAACGAAGACCAGGGGATGTTCTATGCCATCATCCAGACGCCGCCGGGTTCTTCCCTGGAAAGGACGAACGAGATCGCGGAAAGGCTGCAAAAGATGGCGGAAGACGTTGAAGGCGTGCAATCCGTCTCTTCGCTGGCGGGTTACGAGATACTCACCGAAGGTACCGGCGCCAACTCCGGCACCTGCCTGATCAATCTCAAAAGCTGGGAAGACCGGGAACATTCCGTCCAGGAAATTATCGAAGAGCTGGAAAAAAAGGCCAAAGGCATCACCGGCGCTACCATCGAATTCTTCCTGCCGCCCGCTGTCCCCGGCTATGGGGCCGCAGGCGGTTTCGAGCTGCGTTTGCTGGACAAAGCGGGTTCGGGCGATTACAAAAAAATGGAAACGGTCAGCAATGAGTTTGTGAGGGAGCTGACCAAACGGAAAGAGCTGTCGTCCGTATTCAGTTTTTACAGTGCCAGCTTCCCGCAGTACATGATGAAGGTGGACAACGATATCGCGCAGCAAAAAGGCGTGAGCATCGAAAATGCGATGAACACATTATCCACGCTGGTGGGCAGCAACTACGAGATCAGCTTCATCAAATACGGCCGGCAGTACAAGGTAATGGTGCAGGCTTCGCCGCAGTACCGGGCTTCGCCGGAAGATATCCTGAAGCTCTATGTGAAGAACGACAAGGATGAGATGGTGCCGTTTTCCGCTTTCATGAAAATGGAAAAAGTATACGGCCTTTCGGAGATCACGCGGCACAATATGTACACGGCCTCGGAAGTGAGCGGTTCCGCCGCGCCCGGGTACAGCAGCGGCGAGGCCATCAAGGTGATCAACGAGGTGGCGCAGAAGACTTTGCCGAGGGGCTTCGGGATAGACTGGGCGGGTATTTCGAAGGACGAAGTGGCGCAGGGCAACCAGGCCATTTATATTTTCCTGATCTGTCTTGGTTTCGTATACCTGATCCTCGCGGCACAGTATGAAAGTTTCATCCTGCCGCTGGCGGTGATACTTTCCCTGCCGGCAGGTGTTTTCGGGGCCTTCCTGTTCCTGGAATTACTGGGATTGGAAAACAATATCTATGCGCAGGTGGCGATGGTGATGCTGATCGGTTTGCTGGGTAAGAACGCCGTGCTGATCGTGGAGTTTGCCGTGCAGAAACACCGCTCCGGCTCTACGGTGCTCGCCGCGGCGCTGGAAGGTTCGAAAGTGAGGTTCCGCCCCATCCTGATGACCTCGTTCGCCTTTATCGCGGGCCTGATCCCGCTGGTGTTCGCCACGGGGCCGGGTAAGATCGGCAACAGGACGATCGGTACCGCCGCTGCGGGCGGCATGCTCTTCGGTACTGTTTTCGGCGTGCTGATCATCCCCGGGCTGTATTACATCTTCGGGAAGATCGCGGAAAGGCGCATGCTGATAAAAGACGAAGAAGAAAATCCTCTAACAGAAGAAATAGATCATAATGTATAAATTCAGGATACATCATTGCGTGGGCATACTGGCCGTTTGCCTGGCCCTGGCAAGCTGCGGGGTGCCCGCCATTACGCAGCGGGCCGAGAACAAGGCTGTGCCTGCATCCTGGGGCAACGGACAGGATACGGCCAATGCCCCGGCTATAGCATGGCGAAACTTTTTTACGGATAAAGACCTGGCGAACCTGATAGACACTGCATTGAAGAACAACCAGGAGCTGATGATCACCTTGCAGGAAATCGAGATCGCGAGGAACGACGTCCGCATCCGCAAAGGCGCGATACTGCCGTCGGTTGGCGCAAAGGCCGGCATCGGCGTTGAGAAAGTAGGGCGCTACACCAGCCAGGGCGCCGGCGATGCGTCCACGGAGATCGAGCCAGGCAAAGAAATGCCCGACCCGCTGGCGGATTACACGGTGGCGGCTTATGCGAACTGGGAAGTGGATATCTGGAAGAAGCTGCGCAACGCGAAGAAGGCCGCCGTAACGCGGTACCTGGCAACGGTAGAAGGCAGGAACTTCGTGCTCACCAACCTGGTGGCAGAAGTGGCCAATTCGTATTACGAGCTGCTGGCGCTGGATAACCAGTTTGCGATCGTCAAACAGAACATAGACCTGCAAAGGAACGCGCTGGATATTGTGAAAACGCAGAAGGAAGCCGCGAGGGCCACCGAGCTGGCCGTTCAGAAATTCCAGGCCGAAGTATTGAAGTCGCAAAGCCTGGAGTTCGAGATAAAGCAAAAGATCAGGGAAACGGAGAACAGGATCAACTTCCTGTTAGGCCGCTACCCGCAGGAAATAGCCAGGGACAAGGGGAACTTCCTGGGGTTATCGCCGGCAGTCAGCGCGGGGATCCCTTCCCAGTTGCTGGCCAACAGGCCGGATATCAAAAAGGCGGAGCTGGAATTGACCGCCGCAAAGCTGGACGTGAAAGTGGCCCGTGCAGAATTTTACCCTTCATTCGGCATTTCTGCCGGGATAGGGCTCCAGGCGTTCAAACCCGGTTACCTGGTGAAATCGCCGGAGTCGCTGCTGTATTCGCTGGCGGGCGACCTGGCCGGCCCGCTGATCAACCGCAATGCGATCAAAGCCGAATTCAGCAACGCCAATTCGCGGCAGTTGCAGGCTATGTACAATTATGAGCGTACCATTTTAAATGCCTACCTGGAAGTTTCCACTCAACTCTCCAACATCAGCAACCTGGGCAGGAGCTACGACCTGAAGTCGCAACAGGTGGATGCGCTCACCCGTTCCATCGATATTTCCAACGACCTCTTCAAATCCGCCAGGGCCGATTACCTGGAAGTGCTGATGACGCAGCGCGATGCATTGGAATCTAAGCTCGAGCTGATAGAAACCAAACAGCGGCAGCTGAATGCTGTGGTGAATGTTTACAGGGATTTGGGAGGAGGTTGGAGATAGGATTGGTTTTAGTGTAAAGGGTCCCGGTTTAGCCGGGGCTCTTTTTTATTTGCCGCCGTTGGCCTTCAGGTCATTGATACAGTTCGCATCCAGGGAAGGGATGTTCCCGGTCAACAGGAAACCCAGAACATCAGTGGTTTCCGCTGCGTAGTGCATGAGGCAGTTTTCGTTATTGCAATGCGCGCCATGACCGGCGTCCTGGTGAGGGGTCTGCATAGCGCTGCCGATGTTTACCAGGCCCAGTATATGCCCGAACTCATGTTCCAGTACGGTGGCTTCCAGCTTTGTTCTGCTGGCCTGGCCCACGCCGCCTGAATTATCGTGTATTGTTTTCCCGAACAGGCACATGGAAGTATTCCGGTAGGCGATGCCCAGCACGTTATTTTCGGTATAGCTGCCGTTTGTGAAAAGGAAATATACACCCAGTTCGGTGCCGTTGGTATAGACGGTCCTGTTTTGTTTTTCGATATTCAGTACTTCCTGTGCAGACAGCGCGCTGCCTGCGGCGGCGATTTGTTTCTGCACTACCTGTATGCCGCCGGGCTTATTTAAACGGCTGGCCAGGAAGCTGGTGAGATGATTGATAGCTGCGGCATCCGGTTGAAATCCGGGCATATACTGGATCTCTATTTTCAGTGATGAATAACGTGCGTTGCTCAGCAGGTCGTTGGCGGAAGCGCCGGCATTCCGGTCGTTCGAATAGGAGCCGCCGGGTTTGTTGTCTGATTTTGAACAACCGGAGGCAAGCAGGATAATGGCGGATGCAATCAGGAAGATCTGTTTCAAGAAAAAATTCATTAGGACTGGTGCTCGAATGTTTGGATGATCATGCGTTTATATGGGGTTAAATTACTTATTATTTCTTAATTTTTAAATCCTGCGGGGAAAGAAGATAGCAGGCAGCTATATTTCTTCGATGTTATTCATTTTTTTTATTGGCGCGAAACAGCCATTTATCGGCGGTGGTTAATGCCGGCCCTGAAGACAGACGTTCTATCAGCTGCTGCTGAAGCCGAAGTTCATTCCGTACCAGGGGATGATTGAACAGGTCGGTGGTATCGTGCGCGTAGTTGTGGCTGATGGAGAACTCCATTACCTGTATCAATGTTTCGGCTGTGTCCAGGATCAGCTCAACGTCCTGTTCTTCCAGGAATGACAGCACAAGTTGCTGGGCGACCAGCAGTGCCTGGGCGGTGTATTCAGGGAATTTGTCCTGGTCGAAATCTTTTTGATCGAGCTGTTGAACAGCCTCAAAGGCGTCGTACAGCCCCCGTTCGTTGATGTTGGAGAAACCGGCATAACTGTTCCACATAAATTCCATGGCATGATTGATTTGCGCCAGGTCTGCCGCGGATAATTTTTTTACTTCCTCCACGCTGAAAATGCCGGACAATTGCTCTACACACCAGCAGCCGAAGAAATATTGTTCCCTTGGCGCCAGCGGGGCAAGCGAGCGGGCAAGCCCATCACGGTAGGTTTCGTAAGTTTCCATGAGGGCAATTTAAGATGAATTTTCACAACAAACTACTTAAGTACCTTCTCCACCCATTTCCTTGTTTCATCCACTAATAATGACAGCACGTCTTTTTTGCCGGCCTTAAAAGAGTGGTCCGCCCCTTCAAATTTTACGAGGGTGGCTTTCTTCAAGGACTTGCTTACCGTTTCAACCAGTTCCAGCGTAGCCAGCGTGTCTTTTGTACCCTGTAGAAATAGCATAGGTATTTTCAGCATTTTCAGATGATCTGCCCGCTCGGTGGAAGGCTTCCCGGAAGGATGCAAAGGAAACCCATAGAAGATGATACCCTTAATGGAACTATCCGCATTAGCCGCCAGGTATTGCGAGCTCATTCTTCCCCCGAAAGATTTTCCGGAAACAAACAACGGGAGGCCGGGATTTAGTTCACGTGCTTTTTTGATAGCGGCTTCTATCGTAAGGTGAGCAACCGCGGGAGTGTCGGGTCTGCCCTTTTTGTGTTCGGCAAAAGGAAAATTAAATCGCAGGGTGGCGATGCCCGCTTTCGAAAGGGACCCGGCCAGTGTTTCCATAAACGAATGATCCATGCCCGCCCCTGCTCCATGTGCCAGGGTGAGGATGCACAGGGGCTTCTCCGGGCACATATATATGGCTGAAACGGTGCCTGCTGAAGGCGAAACCTCTAATTTTAAGGATTGTGTATGCATACGGGATCAAATTTACTTAATCTTTTCCCAGATGCTAGATAGATAGCGGGATCAACTTTACTTAATCTTTCCCCAGGCTTTTCACCGGGTTCGCTAGTGCCGCTTTGATAGCCTCGTAGCTGACCGTTAATATGGCAATCGTTACTGATAGGAAACAGGCAACAGCGAATACCCACCATTGGATACTGACGCGATATTCATAACCCTGTAACCATTTATGCATACACCAGTATGATAATGGCCCTGCTACTACAAATGAAATAAAGACCAGCTTTACGAAATCTTTAGATAACAGGGTGGCAATGTTCGCTACAGATGCTCCCAGTACTTTCCGCACGCCGATTTCCTTTATCCTGTTTTCCGCCATATACGTGGCAAGGCCAAACAAGCCCAGGCATGAAATAAAGATAGTAAGTCCTGCAAATAAAGCGGATAAAGTTCCCTGGCGTTTTTCATTATCGAATTTCTGCGCATAGGCTTCGTCTACGAACTTATAGTCAAACGGATACTCAGGGTTGTATTTTTTGAAAATAGCTTCGGCCTTTCCCAGGTTTTCGGCGGTGGAATTATTTCCATTTAGTTTTATTTGCATCACCTGGAAGCTCATGAAGGTACTTTTTGCGCCGCAAATCAATATTGGCCTTGTTGATTCATAAGGGCTGGTAAGAATGAAATCCTTAATGACTCCTACAATATGCCATTCAATGCCAAGGTCCTGGACTGTTTTGCCGATAGGGTCTTTAAACTTCATTACTTTCAACGCTGATTCATTGATGATCAGTGCGGTCGAATCGGTAGGGAATTCTTTCAGATTGAAATCACGGCCTTGTATAAACTGTAACCCTGCGGTAGCACCAAGCCCTTCATCAGACAGGTACCTGTCGAAGGATGTTTTATCATCTTCGTTCTTTCCTTCCCAGCTCTGTCCCCATCCATCGCTCCATCTTTCAGTAAGCGGGGAGTTTGTTTTTGTAATTGATTTTGCAACGCCGGATTCAAGCAATTCTTTTTTTATTAACGCATAGTTCTTATTTATATCACCGGTCATGAAATGATACACAAGATTATCCTTGTTATATCCTGTTTCCCGGTTAAGGGCATAATTTATCTGTTGTTTTACAATAATAGTGCAGATGATAAGGGCGATGGCACATGTGAATTGTAGTACAACCAGCACTTTTCTCGGCGTTACCAATGCATTTGCTTTTTTAAAGGTGCCTTTTAATACCTTAACGGGTTGGAAAGATGAAAGGAAGAATGCAGGATAGCTGCCCGCCAGTAAACCGGTGAACAGGATAAACCCGATGAATGTGGCCCAGGTATGGATACTGCCAAAATTCAGGAATAGTTTTTTATCGGTGAGCTGGTTGTAGGCAGGCAGGCTTAACTGGACAATAATGATAGCTGCAATACCTGCCAGGAGCGCAACAAAGACAGATTCCCCGATAAACTGGCTGATGAGAGAACTTTTCTGAGCGCCTACCACCTTTCGTATCCCTACTTCCTTTGCCCGTTTTTCACTTCGCGCGGTACTCAGGTTCATGAAATTGACGCATGCGATCAATAATATCAACCCGGCGATGATACCAAATATTTTTACAAATATGATACGCCCCCCATTATCTTCTACGCCATTGCTGAAGCTTGAATATAAACGCCAGCGGTTAATCGGGTAGATAAAAAGCTCCCATTTCAGCATTTTTGCTTCATCACTGTATTTCTGTTTCAATTCCTTTATCTTGGGAGCTACAGAAGCATAGGTTACATTTGGTTTCAGCATCACATAAGTAGGAGTACTGTTATCGTTCCAACCTAAATCCTCTCCCTCCCTGTATTTTATGGATGACCATGGCAATAAATATTCAAAATTAAATCTTGTATTGGCCGGCAGATCTTTTAGAATACCGGTAACAGTAAAATTATCGCTATTCTCAATTTTCAGGATCTTTCCCATTGCATCTTCATCACCGAATAAGCTTTTGGCTGTTTTTTCAGTAAGCACCACCGAATATGTGCCATTCAGCGCGGTTGAAGGATTGCCTTTCAGCATAGGGAAGCTGAACATTTGCAGGAAACCGGTATCAACCCTAATGCCCGACTTTATTATTTTTTTATCACCAGATGAAAGAAGCGAACTGCCAGCCGATTTTACCCGAACTGCACGCTCTACTTCAGGCAGGTCTTTTTCAACTGCGGGCGCGGTTAGCGCAGATACGGTATTCCAGGAGGAGAGCTTGCCATCAAATGGTACACGGTTCCATACTTCGTATATCCTGTCTTTATTTTCGTGAAACTCGTCATAGCTATGCTCGTCCTGAATCCACAGCAATATAAGTATCGCGGCAGCCATGCCCACGGCGAGGCCCGTGATATTGATGGCCGAAACTCCTTTATTACGCAGAGTATTCCGGTAAATGACCTTGAAGAAATTTCTAATCATAATAGATCAATAATTCGTTTAAATGTAACGGCCGGGAAATTGCGGGAACTGGGCGCTAAGATTGTGCCGTATAACTATATGATTGATTTACAGTGAAGTAGTTATGTCCTGTCCGGGAGTTTGTTCGTTTTTGATACAAAAACTGTCCGCTTTTGATACACTATTCTTGTGGGATTAAATTGGTGATTTATGGAATGTGGCGCACAGTGGCGGGTAGCCTTTAAACCTGTAAGCTGATTGCTATGAATTGGGACGACCGAAGAACAAAACATATCCATCAGCATCTTCTATTTCAAAGCCCCTTAAATCATCACTATTGTCATGTATAGGCTTGCTAAATGCTACACCCTTTGAACGATATTCTTCAAACAGCATGTCTGGGTCTGTAGTAGAAATGTATGCATCCCAAGGAGCCCATTCATGGCGTGTATGATTTGGAATTGGTTTTACATCAGGAGCAATTGCCTTAAGCATAATAGAAATATTGTCCCGACCGACCATAGCATAAAAAGGGTTGTCATCCGGGCCTATATACCGGATTTCGAATCCGAGTTTATCTACGTAGAATGAAACCGAAGTTTTTAAATTCGTAACAATAAAAAAGGGCGCTACATAAGTGAGGTTTGCCATTGTTTAAATTTACTTTTTAAGAACTGTCAGGCCGCATTACAAGCGGCTCATAAATTTACGTAACAGAACCTTGTAACCCAAATGATCATACTGCTACGCAAAGTAAGGAGCAAGCGCAGGAATAAAAAAGACATTCAAAATCAAGCAGATAAACTTTTGGCTGCTTTAGTGGCTTGATATTCAATAAGCTGCATGTCTTTAAACGAGGTGCGCGACTTCTTTTTCACCCGCTTCTATTCCCCCTTTATGTTTTTTTATATGGATGTGGATGTGATGTAAAATGATTCGCTTATCTTAAAGACAAACCAATTCCAAACTCCAATGAGAACAATTTTCATTCTATATCTATTTTCGCTTTCCTCCGTTTCCTTTGGGCAGGAAAAATCAGTGAATGTAAATGGCCATAATTACCATGTTTTTGTAAAAGGATTTGAAAACAGAGTGGCAAATGCACCAGCTATAATTTTTGAAAACGGGATGGGGGTTGATCTGGGAAATTGGAAGAAAGTATTGGATCAGGTGTCAACATTTGCTCCTGTTTTTGCATATGACCGTGCCGGAATAGGCAAAAGCGATATAGTTTTCACAATGCCTACCGCAAAATCCGTATCTGAAAATCTGCATGATATTTTGAAAACTTTAAAAATAGCACCGCCATATATATTAGTAGGGCACTCTCTTGGAGGTGTTTATATCAGGGGCTTTGCAGGTTTTTACCCCAATGAAATTTCCGGCCTGGTATTTATTGACCCTGCTGATTTTACAGAAACCAAAAACGATTGGAATGCTATTTTTAGAACAATGGGTGTTCCGGAAAAGAAAATTGACGAGATGTTATACAATCGTCTTTACCAACAAAGGACCAGAATTGACTCGGCAAATTTTGGGCCCTGGAGTGAAAGGCAGGTTTTAAATGATCTGAGAAAAACGGATTTTTCTGAAATATCGAAGCTCCCATTGCCCAATGTGCCGATTTACTTTTTTGTTGGTGGAAAATTTGAAGTTCCTCTTGCGCAAAGAAGTAAAGATTATGATCAGGAAGCCTTTTTTCATATAAAGAATAACTCAAACATGGAACGATGGAAAAAGCTAATATATTCGTCAGGTAAAGGCGGGGCGCTTATTTACCTTACCCATGCAGGACATTATATACACTGGGACGATCCCAGATCAGTAATCAACAATATTAAAAATTTGACTGAAAGTCTGAAAGAATGATGTTCCCCGGCATTGTGGTGGAAGGTTTCCATATTTGATCGGAATCAAATACAGTAGCGGCTTACAATGAAAAATGCGTCCGTTCGGGACGCATTTTTCATTGTAAGTAGCCCGGACAAGAATCGAACTTGTATCTAAAGTTTAGGAAACTTCTATTCTATCCATTGAACTACCGGGCCATTCCGCTTCATAGCGGGAGCGCAAAAATAATATTTTTTACCAAATTTCCTCGTTTTTAGGCGTAAATGTGCTCAATCGCCTCCTGGTACTTGGTTTCGATCACTTTCCGCTTCAGTTTCATGGTGGGCGTCAGTTCCCCGCCTTCTACCGACCATTCCCCCGGCATCAGCTCGAATTTTTTCACCTGCTCGATGTGGTTGAACGACTGGTTGAACTGTTCTACGGCCTTACGGTACAGGGCTTTCACTTTCGGATCTTTCAGGGCTTCTTCCCTGGAGGCGAAGGGCACATCGTTCGTGCGGGCCCAGTCTTTCAGGTTGCCGAAGTTCGGTACAATAAGGGCGCCGGTGAACTTGCGGTCGGCCCCTACTACCATGATCTGTTCTATAAAAGGCGATTCCTTGAATTTGTTTTCGATGGGCTGGGGAGCCACGAATTTGCCGCCGGAGGTTTTGAACAGTTCCTTTTTGCGGTCCGTGATCTTGAGGAATTTATCCTTTACCATCACGCCAATGTCTCCCGTGTGAAACCAGCCATCCCGGATGGTTTCGGCGGTAAGACCGGGATTTTTGTAATACCCCCTGGTCACGTTGCGGCCTTTCACGAGTATCTCCCCGTCTTCCGCCAGCTTTACCTGCACATTGTTGATCACCGGTCCTACGGTGCCGAACATGCGGTCTTCCGGGTCTTTGCCGTTCACGGCTATTACCGGCGAGGTTTCCGTGAGACCGTACCCTTCCAGGATGGAGACGCCGGCCGCGGTGAATATCCTGAGCAGCCTGACCTGTGCGGCGGCGGCGCCGGTCACGATGCATTCCAGGTTGCCGCCCATGGCCTCTTTCCATTTACTGAATACCAGTTTCCGGGCAATGGCCAGCTGGAGATTGTACCACGGCCCCTGCTGTTTATTGATCTCATAACGCTGGCCCAGCTCTATGGCGCGAAAGAATATAGCGCGCTGGATGCCGGTAAGGGCGCTGCCGCGGGCCATCACTTTTTCGTAGATCTTTTCCAGCAGGCGCGGTACAGTAGTGAATATACTGGGCTTCACTTCCTTGAGATTATCTGAAATAGCTTCCAGGCTTTCGGCATAATAGACTGAAACGCCCGCGGTGAGGTACACATAGGTCACCATCCGCTCGAAAATATGGTTCAGCGGCAGGAAGCTCAATGCCCGCGCGCTTTCATCGACGGGCAGAATGGGCATGCAGGCTTCCACGTTGCTCATGATGTTGCCATGATCCAGCATCACGCCTTTGGGAACGCCGGTGGTGCCGGAAGTGTATATGAGGGTGACGAGCGTATCGGGTGTGATGCTGTTCTTGATGGCTTCTATCCGCGCCACGTCCGCGGTCGAGGCGGCTGCAAGGATGTCCATCCAGTGTTTTACACCGGTAATACGTTCGAAGGAATAAATTTCTTTGATGGTGGGGAACTTATCACGGTGGGCCTGCACTTTTTCATACATATCCATATTGTCCACGAAAAGGATGTGGGCTTCCGCGTCGTTCAGCACATACACAAGCTCTGCCTCGCTGATGGTCGGGTAAATGGGAACCAGCACGGCGCCTACCTGCTGGCAGGCAAGGTCCGTCAGTATCCACTCGGGGCGGTTGTGGCTGATGATGGCGACCTTGTCCTGCGCGTCTGGGGTGAGCGCGGTGCCGCCGATGCCCAGCTGCAACAGGCCTGAGCTGAAGCGTTGAACGATGCCGGCCACTTCTTCGGTGCTGTAGGTTTTCCATACGCCTTCTTCTTTGGCGGCGAGCATATCCTGTTTGGAATAGTTTTTCAGTTGATGTGGAATAACATCAAAAAGCCGGGTGAGTTGGTGCATGATAGTAGTTTTGGGTTATTCGCCTCGCTGCTGCTTTTCCTGCTGCAGCTTCTCGTATTCGCGGGTAGCATCGCCAAAGGGGTCTTTGTGGAAAGCATTGTAGTAGGCAAACGCAAGCCCGAGCCCCCAGCCGGCCATGGGCCATACAGGCCAGGGAAGGCCATTGTGCTCGCTGTCCGTCAGTAACCAGATCACCCACAGGAAACCGTTGATGATCAGGTAGGTCATCAGATGGATACGGAATTGTGCCCGGGATTTGGCTATGCGCCAGAGGCGTTCGTCCCGTTGTTGATTCGTTTCCATAAAAAGGGAACTTGTTTATACCAATTTAGCGAAAATAATCGGTAATGGAAAGGGGCTGCCGGAAGAGCAGCCCCTGTATTTTATCAGTGGGTAACTATTTCAAAATGAATATTGACGACGGAATTGATCAGCTTATCCTGTAAGGATTTATCCGCCCGGTAGGTCATGCCCCACTGGGTGCGGTCTATGTTGAAATTCGCTTCGCCTTTCACTTTCCCGCCGGTAAAAACAACCTTGGCAGGAAAGGTGATATTCTTCGTGGCATTCTTGATGCTGAGATTGCCCTTGATCATATGGGTCGCGTCTTTCAGCAATACGCCGTTATCGTCTGGCGCAGGGTGGTACGGGCTCACTTCCGTGATCTCGAAACGGGCAACGGGATACTTTTCCGCATCAAAGAAATTCTCGCCGCGGAGCTCGTCTTCCAGCTTCTTTTTCATGTCCGGCTGGGAACTGAGGTCCAGGTTGGCTATACTGTTGATATTGATGGAAAAGTGACCGCCGGTGAGTGAGCTGTCTTTGGTATACAGCTCCCCGCCGGAAAAACGGAAAGAGCCTTTATGCTCGCCGGTGGGCTTGGTGCCGATCCAGAATAATATACTGGCAGCGGTATCCAGCCGGTGGGTTTTGCTGCCATCGGGAATGGTGACCGCCTGCGCGTCGGTAACGGCCGCTTTATCCGCTTTGGGGGCTTGTTGACAGGCAGCAAATCCCGCCAGGGTCACCAGGGAAAGTATCCGTGCATTCATTTGCATATTATCGGGCGTTTAGTCCACATATGTTCTGTTTCCCACCCATACGAACCGCTTCACGATAAACTCGGGATTGGTGAAGCTGGCGTTGCCGGCAGGGTTGCCGCCGGAAACGTGCAGGTCCGAAAAGGCGGCGTGCTGGTTCACCCAGATGAAACCGGTGAAGTTGAAAGACACCGGGGTGAACACGCTGTTCATCGCATCGGCGATCTTTTCTTTCACGGCATCGTTGGTGGTATAAGCCGCGCAGGTGATGGCGCCGTGCTTGTCTGCCATGCCGCGCGCCAGTTCAATGGATTGAGCGGTATCTTTTGTTTTCACGAACAATACCACCGGGCCGAACAGTTCCTGCTCAAATATTTTCGTATCGCTGGCATTCACTTCCAGCACTGTGGGCGAATAGGTCCTGGCGCCTGCATATTCTTCATTGATAACGGGCGCACCGCTCAGCAGCACTTTCGCGCCGGTTTCGCCGGCTGCCTTCACGCGCTGAAGGGTGGCTTCGTTCTGTACCGCGCCCAATGTTCCCGCGCCCATCTTGGGATTGTTCACCAGTCCTTCAACAGCGGCTTTGAATTTCTGCGCTGCTTCGTCGTAGGAAATTTTCCCGTTAGGCGTATCGATGCCGCTTTCAGGGATGAAAAAGTTTTGCGGCGCAGTGCACATCTGCCCTGAATACAGGCTCACGGAAAAGGCGAGGTTCTGCATCACGGCGTCTATATCTTTTACAGAATCAAGGATCACTGAGTTGACGCCTGCTTTTTCGGTGAACACCGTTTTGCGCGGCGAAGCGAGCGATTCCACGTAATTACCGAAGGCGCTGCCGCCGGTATAATCGATCAGGGCTACGTCAGGGTGCTCACAAAGGGCTTTGGTGATGGGCGCCGCGGAATTGTCTGCCGCAAGCTGGCAGGTGTAAGGATCCTGGCCGTTCTCTTCCAACACCTGCTGGATGGCCGCTACCACGATAGCGATGGGCAGTATGGCTTTAGGATGCGGTTTTACGATCACGGCGTTGCCCGTGATGAGGTCCGCATACATACCGGGCAGCGAATTCCAGACGGGAAAGGTAGAACAGCCGATCACGAGGCCGAGGCCTTTGGGAACGGGCCTGAATGTTTTTTCCAGTTTCACGCTGATCTTACCCATTGGCTTTTCCCAGGTTTGGTGCTCAGGGAAGTGTTGCAGCTGCGAATATCCCATGGCAATGGCTTCGAGAGCGCGGTCGTTCGCATGGGGGCCGCTGGCCTGGAAGCTCATCATGAAGCTCTGGCCGGTGGTGTGCATGGTGGCATGCGCGATCTCGAAGAAATGATGCTGGATCTTTTCAAGGGTCTCAGTGAGAATACCCGCCCTGTCTGCCACGGAAAGCTGCGCCCAGCGCTGGCCCGCGCGTTTGCCGGCTTTCACCAGCTCTTCTGTGGAGATGAGCGGATAGGTAATGCCGAGGGGCTGAAGTGTGTAAGGACTCACTTCTTCTCCGTGCCAGCTCTCCACTACTTTTTGTTTCAACCGTGGAAAAGGATTGTTCAGCAATGCTTTGAACGAAGTTTCTCCCTGTGGAGGCGCTTCTTCGCCGTAAGCCTTGGGGTGTTCAGGGTACTGCGCATAAAAGGTTCTTTCCTGGTTGGCTTTTACCGCTTTGTCAATAATGTTTTGGTGTTTTGCGATCAGCATAAGTGCTATGGTTTAGATTCTTGTTGTTGTATTGAACCGGCCCGCCATGCTGTGTTTCCCGCTTCCGCCCGCGGGCGGGCCCTACTTGATCGTTGCCAGTTTGCCGGTGTTGTAGAATTCTTCTTCTCTCAGCTTCAAAGGATGGTTGCGTTGCCAGTTGGAGAAGTTGTCGTACTCCGCTTTGTGCAGCGCCGTCCAGGCTTTGTAGTCTGCGGCGTTGGCCGAAGGGCCGAACAGCCATTGGTTATATGCTTCGAACATTCCGTCCCTCAGCAGCCTGCGCTGGAAATCGAAGAGGGCGTACGGGTATTTGAGTGCGTAGAAATTATACCAGTCCAGCAGGAAACGTGTGCGCAGCATCACGAGCGATTGCGGCTCTATGCCGGTGGCGATCACGCTCACCTGTTTGGCCATGATGCTTTTATAAGCGTCCATGAAACCGACGTCCGGGGCTTTTTTCCCTTTCCGGTCGGAGCTTTCAACGGGCACGCTGTTGAAAATGTCCGGGTCGTCGAACAATTTTTTATAGCATTCCAGCACAATATCCCTGATCTCGGCGGTGCGGGTGGTATAGCTTTCGAGGTTGATGAAGGTCTCCCCATAAAGGATGGCCCAGATGGGCTCTTTGGTCCAGAGGTAGCTCCTGGCGGCATGGTAGTAGTTGCCCGGGAAGTTCGGGTCCACTTCGATGCCTTTCACCCAGTAACGCAAAGCCCCGTCGAAGTTCTTCATGTTCTGCAGCAGGTCGCCATAGTCGTTGTGCAGCTCGCCGCTGTTGGGGAACTTGCGTAATCCGCGCTGGTAGAGCTTTTCAGCGCCTTTCCAGTCTTGCTTGGCCTGGTAGATATTGCCGGCGATCTGGAAGAGATGGATGTCCGCGTCTTTTTTGTCCACCAGCGGTGAAACGACCGTGTAAGCCCTGTTGTAGTCGCCTTTGAGATAATAGGCAAAGGCGAGGTCTTTCCTCAGGTCAATATCGTCAGGGGCGGATTGTATGGCCTGGTTGAGCACCAGGATAGCGTTCGCATAATCCCCGCTGCGCAGGAAGGTGCGCGCGGTGTTTTGCAGTTCGCCGTTATCCTGTGCAATTGCCCACTGTACGGAAAGGATACCCGCCAGCACAAGGGACCATTTTTTAGCAGCCTTTTGCCATTCCATCGTTCGGTTCGTTTTATGTAAATGTAAGAAAAAAGCGCTGACCCCGCAGCAGGGCGGGGCCGGCGCTTCCGGGAGATATCAGATGAGGTGGGTAAGCAGCCCGTCGCGGAGCTTGGGCTCAAACCAGGTGGACTTGGGAGGCATTACGTTCCCGCTGTCTGCAATGTCGAACAATTGCTGGATGGTAACAGGATACAGGGCAAAGGCCACGGCCATTTCCCCGCTGTCTACCCTTTTCACGAGCTCGCCGAGGCCGCGGATGCCGCCTACGAAGTCGATACGTTTGTCTGTCCTGGGATCTTTAATCCCCAGCAGCTTGTCCAGCACATTGTTCTGGAGGATGGTCACGTCCAGGATGCCGATCGGGTCTGCCGTATAGGTGCCTTCGCGGGCCACCAGGCGGTACCAGGTATGGTCCAGGTACATGCTGAATTCGTGGAGGCCGGAAGGTTTTTGCTCGTGATGGCCGATGGCTTCCACGATAAAGTCGTATTCGAGGCGGGAGATGATATCTTCTTTGCTGTGGCCGTTCAGGTCTTTTACCAGGCGGTTATAGTCCAGGATGGCAAGCTGGCTGGCCGGGAAAATGGTGGTCAGGAAGTAGTTGAGGTTGGCGTCTGAATGAACGTCTTCCCCGGAGGCTTTCTGTACAAGCGCGGCGGATGCGGCGCGGTGGTGGCCGTCGGCAATGTAGGTGGCGGGCACCTTCGTATCAAATAATTCCGTGATCTGATCGCCGGTAGCGGCTTCGTTCACTACCCAGATGGTGTGGCTGATGCCGTCGTCTGCCGTGAAGTCGTACACCGGCGCATGCTGTGCCTGCCAGTGGTCGATAATGGAATTCAGCTCGGGCACGTCGTTATAGGCGAGGAATACGTTGCCGGTCTGGGCACGGGTGGTGGTGATGTGGTTGATGCGGTCCAGTTCCTTATCAGGACGGGTAAATTCGTGTTTTTTGATAATGCCGTTATTATAGTCGGCAATGGAGGAAACGCATACCAGGCCTGTCTGGGAACGGCCGTCCATCACGAGTTTATAGATATAATAGCAGGGTGTTTCTTCATGGAAGAGGGTGCCGGAGGCCTGGAGCTGTTGCAGGTTTTCGGCGGCTTTCCGGTAAACGGCTTCACTGTGGATGTCTGTTCCTTCAGGCAGGTCTATTTCCGATTTGGAAACGTGGTAGAAGGAATTCGGGTTACCGGCAGCCTCGGCGGCGGCTTCTTTGGAATTGAGCACGTCATAGGGCCTTGCAGCTACATCTTTAGCCAGCGCGGGTTGCGGACGCAACGCCCGGAAAGGTTTGATAATTGCCATGATCTTTGGTTTTCTGTTAAGAGCGGTAAAAATAAGAAAAGGAGGGTAGTAATAAAAAAGACTGCCGCATTTAGTGCGGCAGTCTGTATATATAATATTTTATCATGCTTAGGTGTAGGAATGTAGGGCGCTGTTTTCTCCGGGTCGATGGGTTTCTTTTCTGTGTTCTTGCGCTGAGGCTTTCCTCTTCGTCAAAGCTTTTTCCTTTCCTGCCTGCGGCCTTCGGTTATTGAAAGTGCCTTCAGTACCGATGGTGTTTTCTTTCTGCGCTGTGCGTTCAAAGATTCCCCTTCCCCTGTGCTTCAGCTTTAGCCCCGCGGTGTTCCGGCTGTTAAGCTTTCTTCAGGGAGAAGAACTTCATGGCGTCCACCATTACTTCAACGCTTTCGAGTGGAAGCGCGTTGTAGAGGGAAGCGCGGAAACCTCCGGACAGGCGGTGGCCTTTGATGCCTACGATATCTTCTTTCTTGCAGAATTTCACGAATTCTTCTTCCAGCTCCGGTTTGTCGATGGTGAAGGTCACGTTCATTTTGCTGCGGTCTTCTTTCACAACGTTCCCGCGGAAGAGGGGGTTATGATCGATCTCGTCGTACAGGAGCGCGGCTTTTTTATTGTTTACTTTTTCCATAGCGGCCAGGCCACCCTGCCCTTTGAGCCAGCGGAGCGTGAGCATGGAAATGTACACTGCAAATACCGGCGGGGTATTGAGCATGGAGCCGTTCTCGATATGAAGCCTGTAATCCAGGATGCTGGGGATCTTGCGGGTTACCTTACCGAGCATGCTTTTGCGTACGGCCACCATGGTAGCGCCTGCTGCGCCCATGTTCTTCTGTACGCCTGCATATATCAGGGAATAACGGTTAAAATCCATCTGGCGGCTCAGTATGTCTGAACTCATGTCTGCAATCAGGGGAACATCCGTTTCAGGGGTTGCCTGCCACTGTGTACCATAAATGGTATTATTGGTGGTGATGTGCAGGTATTTGGCTTGCTGGGGTACCGTAAACTGCTTGGGGATGTGATTGTAATTGCTGTCTTTGGAGCTGGCGGTAACCTCTACATAACCGAACAGTTTGGCTTCCTTGATCGCTTTGTTGGACCACACGCCGGTATCAATGTAGGCGGCGGTTTCACCGTTTTCCAGGAGGTTCATCGGAACCTGCATGAATTGGGTGGTTGCGCCTCCGTGAAGGAAAAGCACTTCAAAGTCGTCTTCCAGTTGCATTAACTCCCGGGTTAGACTGCGAGCCTCTTCCATAACGGCTACAAACGGTTCCGTGCGGTGACCTATCTCAAGGATAGACATTCCCGTACCCTCAAAGTCTATCAGCGCTTTGCTGGCTTTGTAGAGCACTTCATTCGGTAATACAGAAGGACCTGCATTAAAATTGTGCACCTTCATGTTGCGATCTAAATTGAATACGTTTTCTTGTTCCACTTGTCTATGGTTTTTCGAAGGAAAGGTAAAAATCACGGCGAAATGAACCGGAAGATTGGCTTGTGTAGGAATAGGTTAAAAGATCAGAAGGCCAAAGATAAACTTTCTTTTGATTATTTCTTAGTGGGGCCGTCCAATTATTTTACCCTGCTTCCAGAGGCTGTCCAGCTGCCGTAACTCTTCCTGTTCCCCGGCTGTAAAGCCGGGCTGGGCCTGCTTTGGCAGCGAAGGCTGGCCGGCGTTCACCCAGGCTGTGTACCAGCACGATGCCACGCTGTGCACCGCGCCCCGCAGCCGCCTTTCCACCATGCCGTTTAAGCGCCCGTGATAAGCCGCTGTGTAGGCGGAAGAGTAATTCCTTACCAGCATCCCGTTCCGCGGCTCATATGCATAGCGTTGATCTGCCGGAAAATTCATACTCAATGTTTTTTCGATATGTAGCACGGAATCCGCTGCCAGCGCGCTTTCTGTAATGATCTGCCAGAACAGCCCCTTCGGCTCGGGTATATACGCGGCCCTGCCCACCCAGTAATCGAAGGACTGATCGGCGAACAACTCCGGTATGCGCGACTCCCACAGCCCGTGTATGCCGTGCTGGTTCGTATACTGCCCGTTATGATTGGAACAGGCATGCAGCGGCACATAGGCGTCCCCGATATAATGCCCCAGCTCCGCGGCCGCTTTCAGGATGCCGGCGGTATTGCCTTCCATGAAAAAACGCGTCAGCCGGTACATCATCCTTTCCAGGTGCCAGGGCAGGATGCCGTTCTGCTGCAGGCTGTCTTCCGGGTATTTTTCCAGGGCATCCCGCCAATTCCGCGGCAGCGCGGTGAATGGCGGGATGCCGTAACGGTCCATGTCTATATAATGCCGCGCCCCCTCGGCCGGTACCATGTACCGCCGTTTATCCGGCGCCGTAGACTGCGCCACCAGGTATTCCAGGTGAGGTTTGAACAGCGCCATCATTTCCGGGGGCAGCGAAAACACCGCCAGCCGGTTGATGCGCTCATGGGCAAAAAAGCCCCAGCCCCTTGCTGTGAAGGGAAGGATTAACATGGCCGACATAAAAGCCAGCCTCAACAATGGTAACATCGTGTGGTGATTTGATGTGCCTGCAATATCGACGGAAAAACAACCCGGGGCGAATTTCCGGGCTGATAATATCTCCGGGCTGGAATAGAATATACCCGGAAAATGAATGTTGAATGTATGAATTGTTGTATGTGGAGATTTAACTCCCTGTAAATCAGTGCGAAGGTTTAATTTTCTCGGTTTCATGCACTACAGCGGGCAGTTCCGAAATATGCGTCACCCCGCCGGACACCGCGAACTTCATCGCCTCGCCCGCACTCACATTCGTCAATTGTTTCACCTTCTCCTTCCGCACCATGAACACCTTGCCCGTGATCGCATACGCATGCGGAACATACACCGCCAGATACCCCTCCAGCCCCAATGCCCGCACATCGTCCTGCGTAATAAAACCCATCTCCCACACATCTTCCCCGTACACATTCACCAGCACCGGGTGGTCGAACTTCTTTTTCTCCCCCACAAATGCATCAAACACATCTTTTACAGAAGAATATATATACTTGATAAATGGCGTACGCTCCAGCAAATGGTCGAACATATCGATCATCCGTCCCACGATAAAAGAGGAACTGAGATACCCCACGAACACCACCAGGATCAGCACCAGCGCAAACCCTACCCCCTTATATCGCAGGAAATTCAGCGGATGGTCCACCGGCACCAGGTCCTTCGGCAACAGGTTGTCTATAGATATAAACCCCCAGTAAAGCGTGAACGCGGTAATGCCAATGGGCGCCAGGATCAGCAAACCCTGGAAAAAATAGCGCAGTATGCGGGAAAACAGTACTCTGAACCTCAGTTTTGGAGACATGATGATATGGTATTGAAAGGGCAAAGTTACTGCATTTGGGCAGGACAACCCCGGCATGGTGGCAAATTGCGGTACGGGCTGACCAAATGCATTCGTCATAAAGTTAGAAAATTTAGTATGGAAACTTTGGCAGTTTAAATAGTTTCCATAGTTTTGCCCGTGTAATTAACCACCCCTTGCCCAGATAAACCAATGGAAGTACAAGAACGAATATTAGATACGGCGTTCAACCTGTTCCGGCAATACGGCACCAGGTCTATAACCATGGACGATATCGCCATTAAAATGGGGATTTCCAAAAAGACCCTTTATGCCCATTTTGCGGATAAGAGCGACCTGGTGGTGAATGTGATCAGCCGTCACCTGAAGCTCATGCAGGACCAATGCATCGAAAGCCGGAACAACAGTAAGGATGCCGTGGAAGAGCTGTTCCTCGTCATGAAAATGCTGGAGGAAAAGCTGCGGAACATGAACCCGGTGGTGATGATGGACCTGCAGAAGTTCCATGCCAAAGCCTTTCAGCTGTTTGAAGAACATAAGAACGTATTCCTGATGCAGACGATCCGCGAGAACCTGGAACGCGGCATCAGGGAAGGGTTGTACCGGCCTGACCTCGATATCGACATCCTGAGCCATTTCCGGACCGCCTCCACCATGTTCTGCTTTCAGCCCGACCTGTTCCCGATGAACGGGTACGACATGTCCAAAGTGCAGCGGGTGCTGCTGGAGCACTTCCTGTTCGGCGTGGCTTCACTGAAAGGATACCAGGAAATTGAAAAATATAAATCCAAAGATTACCCGAATAAATCCTAAGTAATATGCAGTTTAAATGGAAGCTCATCGTCTTCACCGGCCTGATGACGCAATTATTCACCTACGCTCACGCACAGCAGGCGGCCCCGCCGCAGCAGGGCGCGCGTTTTTCCGCCAGCGAAGCGGTTGCTTATGCCATCTCGCATCAATACGCGGTACGGAACGCCAAGCTGGACGAACTGAAGCAGTTAGCCGTTAATAAGGAAGTAAGCGGGCTCGCGCTGCCGCAGGTATCCGGCAACGGAACTTTCCAGCACAATCCCATCTTGCAGAAACAACTGTTCGACGTCAGCAACTTCGATCCTTCCGTTCCCAAAGGTACTACCGTTCCCATCGCTTTCGGCCTGTCGTACAACGTGGTAGGCACCGTGGATGTGAACCAGGTAGTGTTCGACCCCAGTGTGCTGGTAGCGCTCCAGGCGAGGAAAACACTGGAGCAGCTGGCGCGCCAGGGCGTTCAGATGTCTGAAATAGAAGTGAAGGCCAGTGTTTACAAAGCCTATTTCAATGTGGTGGCAACAGATAAGGTGCTTGCCATCATGAACGAGAATATCGCCCGGTTAGGTAAAACGCTGGCTGAAACACAGGAGATCTATAAAAACGGCCTTGTTGAGAAGCTGGATGTAGACCGCCTCGTGGTACAGTTCAACAACCTGAAGTCAGAGGAGATCCGCCTGCGCAACCTGCGCGAGGTAGGTCTCGCCTCGCTTAAATATTCCATGGGCATGAATATGAAAGAACCGCTGGAGCTGACGGATACCCTCAGCAACGAAGCGCTGAAAGCGGATATCCAGGAAGACGGACAGTTTGTATACAATACGCGCATCGAATACCAATTGAAGGAAACGCAGAAAAGAGCGTATGAATACGATCTGAAAAGATACCGGCTCCAGGCGCTGCCTTCCCTGTCGCTGTTTGGCCAGGGCGGCGCTTCCAGGGCCAGCAACGAATTTGATTACTTTAAATCTCAAAGCTGGTACGGGTATGTTTCTTATGGCGTGAACCTGAAAGTGCCCATTTTTACGGGGATGCAACGCAGGCGTAAGGTAGATCAGGCGATGATTGAAGTGCAGCGGGCCGACCTCGATCTGGAAAATCTGCGTAACTCGATAGATCTCGACCGCACTTCTTCCACCACCACGCTGCGCAACAATATTACCAACCTGGAAAACCAGGAGGAGAATATGCAGCTGGCGAAAGAGGTATACGAAACCACGGTCATTAAATACAGGGAAGGGGTAGGCGAGAGCCTGGAAGTGATCAATGCTGAAACCGCATTGCTTACGGCGCAGAACGCTTACTTTAATACTTTGTACGAAGTAATTGTGGCACGCATCGATTACCTGAAAGCATACGGTAAACTCTAATCTTCAACCTATTTAACATCCGCCTTAAATCTATCATACAATGACCAAAAGATATTTGATTCTCCCCCTTGCTACCCTCATCCTGGCTGCCTGCGGCGGCGGAGAGGTGAACAAAACCGAGAAACTCCAGCAGCTGAAACAGCAAAAGGCCAAACTGGACCTGGAGATCTCCACCCTCGAAAAAGAGCTGAAAGCCGGCGATTCTTCCGTGAAAACCAAGACCGTAACCATTGCCAGCATACAGGACACGGTATTCGAACATTTCATCGATATCCAGGGTAATGTGGATGCCCGCGAGAATGTGAACGTAGGCGCGCAAAGCGGTGGTATCATCAAAGCCATTTACGTGAGAGAAGGCCAGCGGGTTGCCAAAGGTCAGGCACTGGCACAGGTGGACGACCAGGTAGCACGCGCCGGTATTGCCGAATTGCAGACCCAGCTGGACCTTGCCAGAACGTTGTACACCAAGCAGGAAAATCTCTGGAAACAAAAGATCGGTTCCGAAGTACAATACCTGAATGCCAAATCGAACGTGGAAAGCCTGGAAAGAAGGCTGAGCACACTGAAAGAACAGCAGGCCCTCACCCGCATCATATCTCCCATCAACGGTACGGTAGATGCGGTGATCGCTAAAATAGGCGACAACGCCGCCCCCGGCCAGCCCGCCTTCCGCGTGGTGAACAGCAGCAACCTCCGTGTGGTGGCCAGCATCGCTGAATCATTTGCAGGCCGCGTAAAAACCGGCGACGAAGTGATCGTGACCCTGCCGGATATCCAGAAAGAGATCCGCACCCGCATCGGCTTCGCTTCCAAGGTGATCGACCCGCTGAGCCGCACCATTAACGTGGAAATCCCGCTGAAACCCTCGGCAGACCTGCACCCCAACATGATCGCACAGCTGCGCATCGTGGACTACCGTGCAAAAGACGCGATCGTTGTACCCGTAAACGTGATCCAGTATTCACTCGGTAAACCATATGTAATGACTGTGAAAGGCGAAGGCAATAAACTGCAGGCCGTACGCACGAACATTGAGCTGGGCCGTACTTATAACGACAAAGCTGAGATCAGGTCCGGCCTGAAAGACGGGGACAGGATCATTACCACCGGCTTCCAGGGCCTGAATGATAACGACTTTATCAAATTGTAACCAGGTTTGCCATCTTTAAAATTTAACCGATGAAGGACTTAGAAAAAGAGTTTAAGCCCACCAGCTGGGCGATCGATAATAAGGTGAGCATTTATGTGGCCACCCTTATTATTACGATCGCCGGTTTCCTGGCTTACAATAGCATGCCCAAGGAACAATTCCCCGAGGTAGTGTTCCCGCAGTTCTATATATCCACCATCTATTTCGGTACATCACCGGAAGACATGGAAACCCTGGTTACAAAACCGATTGAGAAAAAACTCAAATCCATTTCCGGGGTAAAAAAGATCACCAGTACCTCCATCCAGGACTACTCCGCCATCACCATCGAATTCAATCCCGATGAAGATCTTGAAGCGGCCGCCAACAAGGTGAGGGAAAAAATAGACGAAGCAAAGCCTGACCTGCCCACCAACCTTTCGGAAGACGGGCAGGAACCGCAGGTGATCCAGATAGATGTGTCGCAGATACCGATCATGAACGTGAACATGAGCGGTGATTTCGACCTGCAAACGCTGAAGAAATATGCGGATGAAATGCAGGACAGGATCGAAAGCCTGAAAGAGATCACCCGCGTGGACATTGTGGGCGCGCTGGACAGGGAGATCCATATCGACCTGGATAAATACAAAATGGATGCGGCCCGCATCAGCTTTGACGACGTAGCTGCCGCGGTTGCCGCTGAAAACAGGACGATTTCCGGCGGACAGGTGAGCATGGACGGGCAAAAGCGCAGTCTTGCAGTGAAGGGTGAATACAAAGACCCCACCCTGATCAGGAACATCGTGATACGCGGCGCATCGGGCGCTGTAGTGTACCTGCGCGACATTGCCGATGTGAAGGATGATTTTAAAGAGCAGGAATCTTATGCCCGCCTGAACGGCAAAAGCGTAATCACGCTGAACGTGATCAAAAGAAGCGGCCAGAACCTGATCGACGCATCCGACAAGATTGCGAAGATCGTGGAAGAGATGAAGGGCGGCTACCTGCCTAAAGGCCTGGATGTGACCATCACTGCAGACCAGAGTGAATCCACCCGCGTAACCCTGCACGACCTGATCAATACCATCATCATCGGCTTCATACTCGTGACCCTCGTGCTCATGTTCTTCATGGGCGCCGTGAACGCCATATTTGTTGCGGCTTCCGTGCCCATCTCCATGTTCATCGCCTTCGTGGTGCTGAATATGATGGACTACACCCTCAACATGATGGTGCTGTTCTCCTTCCTGCTGGCCTTAGGTATCGTGGTAGACGATGCGATCGTGGTGATCGAGAACGTACACCGTATATTCTATGAGCGGCGGGACCTTGGTATCGTAAAAGCCGCGAAAATAGCGGCGGGAGAAGTGTTCCTGCCCGTATTCTCGGGTACGCTCACCGTACTGGCGCCATTCTTCCCGCTGCTGTTCTGGCCGGGTATTATCGGCAGCTTTATGAAATTCCTGCCGGTCACGCTGATCGTAACGCTGCTGGCTTCGCTGGTGGTGGCCTATATCATCAACCCCGTGTTCGCGGTAGACTTCATGGACCGCCATGAAGGGGATGATCATCCCAAACCCCGCTTCGACAGGAAGTTCACCATCGTTACCGTTGTGTTTGCCCTTATAGCGCTCATCAGCTACGGCATCAGCTTCGGTGCTGGCAATATCGTATTTTTCATTTACCTGCTGGTAGTACTGGAGCGTTTCTGGCTCGGCGGCGTTGCAAGGAAATTCCAGACCAACATTTGGCCCCGTGTGCAGAACCGCTACAGGAGAGTGCTCAGCTGGGCCATTATAGGATGGCGCCCGGTATTTATCCTCCTCGGCACCTTCGGCCTGCTGGTGTTCAGCATCATGCTCACCGCCATCCGCAGCCCGAAAGTGGTGTTCTTCCCGCAGGCAGATCCTAACTTTATTTACGCATACATCGAATTGCCGATCGGTACAGATCAGAAAGTGACGGACTCCATTACCAATGTCATCGAGCAAAGAGTGACCAAAGTAGTGGGCGGCACCAAGAACCCGCTGGTGAAATCCATCATCTCCAACGTAGCCGTTGGCGCGGGCGATCCCAGCCAGATGGATATGAGCGTGCAGCCGCATAAGGGTAAAGTGACGGTAGCATTCGTAGAATTCGCCAAACGTAACGGGCAAAGCACCGTGAAGTACCTGGACGAGATCCGCGCCGCCGTGAAAGGCGTACCAGGTGCGGACATTACCGTTGAACAGGAACAAGGCGGCCCCCCGACCGGTAAACCGATCAATATCGAGATCACCGGCGATGACTTTGAGCTGCTTGCCGGTACTTCAGAACGCCTGAAGCGTTACCTGGACAGCCTCCAGATCGGCGGTGTGGAAGAGCTGAGAAGCGACTTCCAGAGCAATAAACCAGAGATCGTGGTATCGATAGACCGTGAAAGGGCAAACCGGGAAGGTATCTCCACCGGCCAGATCGGCGGTGCGCTGCGTACCGCGCTGTTCGGAACGGAAATTTCCAAGTTCCGCGACCCGGAAGATGATTATCCCATCATCGTGCGCCTCCAGGAAGACCAGCGTAACAATATCAACACCCTCATGAACCTGAACCTGACCTACCGCGACATGAACATGGGCGGGGCTATCAGGCAGGTGCCCCTGAGCGCGGTAGCTGATATCCGTTATTCCAATACTTATGCTGGCATCAAACGTAAGGACGACAAACGCGTGGTAACCCTGTATTCCAACATACTCACCGGCTTCAACGCGAACGAAGTAGTGGCCGCCATCAACGCCGCCGTGCTGGATTTCAGCCCGCCGGACGGCATCACCGTGAAAATGACCGGGGAGCAGGAAGACCAGGCAGAGACCATGAACTTCCTCGTGGTTGCGATGCTGGGCGCTGTCGGCCTCATCTTCTTCATCATGGTGACCCAGTTCAACTCTGTTGGCCGTTCATTCATCATTTTCCTGGAAATCCTCTTTAGTATCATCGGCGTGTTCCTGGGCTTTGCCATCTTCGGTATGGACATCTCCATCGTAATGACCGGTGTGGGTATCATGGCCCTCGCGGGTATCGTTGCCCGTAACGGTATCGTGCTCGTGGAATTCACCGACCTGCTCACCATGCAGGGCGTACCGGTGAACGAAGCCGTGGTGGAAGCAGGCAGAACGCGTATGACGCCCGTGCTGCTCACCGCTATCGCCGCCATCCTCGGTCTGATTCCGCTGGCAGTAGGCCTGAACATCGACTTCTGGACCCTGTTCGACGAATTCAACCCGCACATATTCTTTGGTGGCGACAACGTGGCCTTCTGGGGACCGCTGGCCTGGACCATGGTGTTCGGCCTCATCTTCGCCACATTCCTCACCCTCGTACTGGTGCCGGTGATGTACGCCATGAACAAGCGCAGCATCGATGTGCTGGACGTTTACGGCCTGCCGCGCGGCCTGAAATATGTACCGTTCCTGGTGCTTATCCTCAAGCTGCTTTCCAAAAAGGAAACAGTGCGCAAGCTGCATGATCTGAACTATGTTTCACCACGTCCTTATAATTTCTTTAACCACCAGGCAGAAGAGCCTGATAAAGAAAAGGCCAAATCCGCCAAAGGAGTAGTAATGCATTAAACGGACTGTTTTTTCTTAATATCAGAGCAAACAGTGTAACAGTTGTAGGTTAACAAGTACCGTCCCGATTCCTCGGGACGGTTTTTTTTATGTGGCTGCGGGAATAATTACTATTTTTCGAAACCTGAAAACAATTCCCATGCGATTATTCTTCTTACTGCTGCTCTGCTCCGCCTGCGCCATGGCACAGGAAAAGCCCGTTTACACCGATGCCCGTAATTTCCAGTTCATTGGCAAAGGGCTGCCCACCGACCCCGTATACGTACGGCTGGACACGGTGCAGACCAGGCCCATGACCCAGGCCGTGAAATATCTCAGCACCCACAGCGCCGGTATTGCCGTGCTTTTCCAGACCAACTCGCCGTATATCCGTGCCCGTTGGCAGCTGGCGAAAGGGCTGTTCTACGCCAATATTACTCCCATCGCGCACAGCGGGCTGGACCTGTATTGCCTGAACAAAGGCCGCTGGCAATGGTGCGGCGTGGGCCGGCCGGGAGACAAGGATACGCTGAACGAGGGCCCCCTTGTATCTGACATGGATACGGCCATGAAGCAGTTCCTCCTGTACCTTCCCATCTACAACCAGGTTACATCGCTGGAAATAGGCGTGGCGCCCGGCGCATCGATCTCGCGCGTTGAAAAACCCGCGGTGGATACCACCAGGCGCGTGGTGATCTATGGTTCCAGCATTTTGCAGGGCGCTTCCGCCAGCCGCGCTGGCATGGCCTATCCCGCCATCCTCCAGCGCAGAACAGGCTGGGAATTCATCAACCTCGGCTACAGCGGCAACGGTAAAATGGAATTCCCCGTGGCGGAGCTGCTGGCCACCATGCCTGCGAAAGTATTCGTGCTGGACTGCATCCCGAACCCTTCAGCTGAAGAGATAAGGGAAAGGGCTTACCCTTTCATCAAACACCTGCTCACCAAACGGCCGGAAGTGCCCGTTTTACTCGTAGAAACAGCATTCCGCGAGCATGGATATTTCGATCTGAAAGTTGGAAAAGTTGTCAAAGAGAAGAACGATGTTATCCGTGATGTCTATACGAAACTGAAGAGCGAAGGTTTCAAACAACTGTATTACCTGCCGGCCACAGGCCTGATCGGGCACGATCATGAAGCGACGATAGACGGGACGCATCTCACTGACCTCGGCTTCATGCGCCAGGCCGAAGTGATGCTGCCTTTGCTGGAAAAGCTGATGAAAAAATCCGCGCCTGCGAAATGACCAAATTCGTAACTTGCTATCTTTAAAGGCAATTTAAACCTATGCTAAAGAATCATGAAATCGACTACCGGATCCACGGTGAGGAGATGCAAATAGTTGAAATAGAACTGGACCCGCAGGAGAGCGCAGTAGCGGAAAGCGGCAGTTTTATGATGATGGACCAGGAAATCAAAATGGAAACCCTTTTTGGAGACGGTTCAGGCGCGCAGCAGGGCTTCTTCGGCAAGCTCATGAGCGCGGGCAAACGCCTGATCACCGGGGAAAGCCTCTTCATTACCGCATTTACAAACGTTGGCCAGGGTAAAAAGCGCGTGAGCTTTGCGGCGCCTTATCCCGGCAAGATCATTCCCATGGACCTGCGTTTGCTGGGCGGCAAAGTGATCTGCCAGAAAGATGCTTTCCTCTGCGCCGCGCGCGGGGTGAACGTGGGCATCGAATTCCAGCGCAAGCTGGGCACTGGTATATTCGGTGGCGAGGGCTTTATTATGCAGAAGTTGGAAGGCGATGGCCTGGCGTTCGTACACGCAGGCGGTTATGTGATCGAAAAAGAACTGCAGCCCGGCGAAGTGCTGAAAGTGGATACAGGTTGCGTGGTGGCTTACACCCAGCAGGTGGATTTCGATATTGAATTCGTGCGCGGTGTGAAGAACGTGGTATTTGGCGGCGAAGGCCTGTTTTTCGCCTTGCTGAGAGGCCCTGGAAAAGTATGGTTGCAGAGCCTGCCCATCAGCCGCCTGGCAAGCAGGGTGCTGGCGTATGGAACAGGGGCAAGGAAAGAAGAAGGCAGCATACTGGGCGGCCTGGGCAACCTGCTGGATGGAGATTGATGATATGGAGCTGAATTTCAATTAATTAAGGCCAGATAGCGGGGAGGAGCAGGAATGCTCTCCCCGCGGTGCCGTATCGTTGAAAGACCGGTATATTTGTAAAAAAGTCGGCCATTCATCGATTTTTTGCAAATAATTAACGAACAGATTGCTACTATTGTCTTAATATTGCCCGGAGGCTTAACCAGATACACCGGATTTTTTTGTATATTAGAGTCTGAAACAGCGGCTGGCACTGTGTGGGTGCCACTACAGTAATAACACTGGCGCGGATGAAAGACAATTTATCCTGGTGCTATGAATAAGATTGAAAAACTTACTCATGTTGAAAATTTCAGGTGAATCCCAGGCATAATTAAATTCCAGGGCATTATTAACGGTAGACCTATAAGGGGTTTTAGGAGATATTCCGGTTAACCATAAACAACTACCTTAAATTTCCTGTCGAGATGGCTGAGAGGTATAATTTTAAAATTTCCGCGAAAAAATTGTAATGCAAGCGGCGCTAAATTATCTTTGCTGTTCCGAAAAAAATGTTAGAGAAAAATACGTATTAAACGGAAGCCGGTATTTGTATTGAAAAAAACGATCAATTTATCCCGACGTTATGCGGGTGACTCACCGGCGCCTTATTATAAAACCTAAACAAGTAGGTGAATTTCATTTTTATGAAATCATTGAAAATTGCTTCAAACACGCTTAATCAAGTAAGATGAATTTTGAGAGAAACGAACGCCCCCGAAAGTATTCTCCTGGCTACAACAGAGATCAGCAAGAACCCAACCAAGACCAGGAAGGCGGTAATTCCAAGAAACCCGAATTTGGCAAAGACGAAAATCGTCCGTACACTCCGCGCAGTGAAGGCGGCTATACTCCACGTGAAGGCGGCTACCGTCCCCGTAATGACGGCGGTGGCGGTTACACTCCCCGTGGCGATGGCATGAACAACAGCGGCGGAGAAGGCCCCAACTTTAACCGTGAAGGCGCCTATAACCGCGAAACCGGTGGATACACCCCGCGCAACGAAGGCGGTGGCGGTGGTTACCGCGACCGCGACGGCGGCGGTGGTTACAACCGCGACCGTGGCGGCGATGGCGGCTACAATCGTGATCGTGGCGGAGACGGTGGCTATAACCGCGGTGGCGGCGGCTACGACCGTGGCGGCGGCGGCGGTGGTTACGACCGCGGCGGCGGCGGATATGACCGCGGCGGCGGTGGTGGTGGTTACGACCGCGGCAGCGGTGGTGGTGGTTACGACCGCGGTGGCGGTGGTGGCGGCTACAACCGAGGCGGTGGTGGCGGAGGCTACGATCGCGGCGGCGGCGGTGGATATGACCGTGGCGGCGGTGGTGGTGGTTACGATCGCGGCGGCGGTGGCGGAGGCTACAACCGAGGCGGTGGTGGCGGCGGCTACAATCGTGGCGGCGGCGGAGGCGGTGGTTTCAACCGCGGCGGTGGTGGCGGCGGCTTCAACCGCGGCGGCGGAGGCGGTGGCTTCCAACGCAGCCAGGGAAGACCCGGCGGCTTCAATCGCGCACCCAAACCAGATAACAAGATCTATTTCATCGCCCTTCTGCCCACAGCTGAAGTAGGTAAAGAAATAATCAAGATAAAACAGGATTTTGCAGAACAATACGGACCGATGTACGCCCTGAAAGTGCTCCCGCATATCACTCTGCAGGTTCCTTTCACCGCAGACCCCAGCCTGGAAAGAGCATTCTGCGAAGAACTGACCGAATTCGCCAAAACACAGGCGCCTTTCGAAGTATCACTGAACGGCTTCGGTACATTCCCGAACAAACAGAACCGCGTACTCTTCATTAACGTGGAGAAAAGCGAGACCATGAGCGCAATGCACCGCCAGCTGATCAACTTCCTGAGAAAAGAATTCGGCTTCAGCACCATGCTGGCACGTACAGGCTTCACCCCGCACGTAACCGTTGCCTTCAAAGATCTTGAAGACGCACAGTTCGAAAAGGCATGGCCCGAGTACGAAAACAAAGAATACAAAGCTTCATTCAAAGTGAACAACCTGTACTTCCTCCGCCACAACGGCAAATCATGGGAAGTATTGCAGAAATGCAAACTGGGCGGCGCCTGAGAATGAACGATGGAAAATAGTCATTCCGGACTCTTGTAAAAGGGTCCGGAATTTTTTTTGCCGTTGTCCGGCAACGCCATTATCCACCCCTGAATTTCGCATGGTCCCGGTCGTAGCTCGTCGTCAATGGTATCCGCAATGGTATTGATCCCATAATCTCCGGGGGAGACCCTGCAATACAGGGATGGCGGAACTTGCTTTTATTTCTTATTTTACGCCTGATCAACCATCACCGGGGGCTTTATATGCAGCATCAGACGATTGAAAGGGACATGTTGCTTCTTGTTGCGGCAGGGAACAGGCAGGCGTTTAACAGCCTCCTGCATGCCCGCTGGAATAAGGTATATACCCTCGCGCTCACCTATCTCCGGTCTGCGGAAGACGCCCAGGAGCTTACGCAGGACGTTTTTTTGAAAGTATGGCAAAACCGCACGCAACTCCCTTCCGTAGTCAATTTTGATGGATGGCTGTTCATCCTTGCCCGTAACGGGATACTTTCCGAGCTCCGTAAAAAGAAAGCCCGCCCCATTATATCCGCTGAACCGGGAGAATGGGAGGAAGATACGATCCTCCCCGATCACCCGCTGATCTACAAAGAAGCCAGCGCGCTCGTCGCCAAGGGGATCGAGGCTCTCCCCCCTGCGCGTAAAAAAGTATTCACGTTAAGCAGGATGGAAGGGAAAAGCTATGAAGAGATTGCAGCCATGCTGAACATTTCCCGCAATGGGGTGAAAGACCATATCGTGAAAGCATTACATTTCCTCCGCAATTACCTCCATGAGCATGGCGGCGACGGACTGATGGTCATCCTGCTGTTTGCCGGGATGTTTGGTAGAAAATAAAATTCTCCGCTGAACTACCCTCCCTCGTTTTCGCTGCGTCTTTATCCGTAGAAGCCAATATCTACGCTATGGATGAAACGCGGTTCATCGCTTTACTGGAACTATATGTTACGGGCAACCTGTCTGCTGCCGACAAAGCAGCGTTCCTCCGGATGCTTCACAGCGGGGAGTATGACCACCTGTTGGAAAAGGCCATGGAAGAGGACTGGCAGGAGGGCCGTTATGAAGAGAAGGAGAACCTGGCATTGCGCGACCTCATCACTGAACGGGTGAACCGCGGGATCGGGAACACACCTCGCGTGCGCCGGATTCCCCTGTGGCTGCGATATGCCGCGATGATCCTGTTGTTCGCCGGTATCGCGGGTTATTTCTACTGGCAGCAAAGTTCCCCCACTGTTAAAACTTCTTTGGCGGACGTAACGCCCGGTACGACGAGGGCTACGCTGACTTTGCATGACGGTTCCGTGGTGCCGCTGGATAGTGGCCGTAAAACCCTGCAACAGGGGCAGAGCACCGTACTGCAACAGGGCGGCCAGCTCCAGTACGATGTACAGGGGAAAGAGAACGTTATCGTGTACAACACCCTGAGCACGCCCCGGGGCGGTCAATTCAGGCTCATTCTGCCGGATGGCAGTAAGGTGTGGCTGAATGCGGCTTCGTCCATCCGCTATCCTACGGCGTTTGCCGGGAAGGAGCGGTTGGTGGAAGTCTCCGGGGAAGCCTATTTTGAGATCGAACAGGATGTACAGCAGCCTTTCGTGGTCTCCCTGCGGCAGGGCAACCGCATCGAAGTGCTCGGAACCAGCTTCAACGTGAATGTGTATACGGATGAGCCCGCCATGCAGACAACCTTGCTCGAAGGCGCCGTGCGCGTAAGCAACGCCGGTGGCAGCGCGGTATTATCTCCCGGCCAGCAGGCTGTAGTAACGGGGGATGACGGCATCCGCGTCATACAGGCAAAGAACGCAACACAGGCAATAGCCTGGAAAGAAGGTCTTTTCAATTTCGACGGTGCTTCGCTGGACGATGTAATGCGGCAGCTGGCCCGCTGGTACGATATCAGCGTAGTATATGAAAAAGGCGTACCGGATATCGGGTTCGGTGGAAAGATCGGCCGTGATCTCACACTGGCCGGGGTGCTGAGCATCCTGGAAAAAACAGGCGTGCATTTCAGGCTCGAGGGAAAGACACTGATCGTAACGCACGAATGAGTATAACAACCAGATTCTAATCAGTATAAAAAAACCGCTCCGGCTTAGGACCCGGAACGGTGGATGGCTGACAGATCGTAACAATCAAGTTCAACGTCAATTGTTTATTTACTTATCAACCAATGCAAAGCTATGCAAAAAACAGCTCTTTGTAAGCACGAGCCTGTGCCTGCTCCGGAAGCTCCATGCAGCGTCTCCGGGAAGCGGCGCGGCACAAAGACCAACCTTTTAAAAGCGATGAGCGCGACCCCCGGGAGCCCCCATCGCACCGCTGGAAGTATTTTTTATAAAGCGATGAGCGCGACCCCCGGGAGCCCCCATCGCACCGCTGGAAGTATTTTTTATAAAGCGATGAAACTCACATTCATACTGCTATTCACGGCATTCCTCGGCGTACATGCCTCCGTCCGCTCGCAGACCGTAACCTTCTCCGGCCAGCGGGCAGACCTGCGCAAGGTGCTCTCCGTTATCGAAGAGCAAACCGGTTACGTCGTATTCTACAACATCGGCCTGCTGAAAAATGCAAAGCCGGTGACCATCCATGCGCAGGATATGCCGCTGGACGTCTTCCTGGGCAAAGTGCTTCAGCAGCAATCGCTCAGCTTCAGCTTCAATAATAAGACCATCGTGCTGTTCCGGCAGGCAGACATCGTTTCAACCCTGAAAGAACTGCTGCCCGTAGTAGCCGATCTCAAAGGCCTGATACTGGACATGGAAGGAAGGCCCGTTCCCGGCGCAACCATCGCGGTACGCGGCTCTTCAAAGGCAACCTCCGCCCTGGGCGACGGAAGCTTTTCATTAAGCGGCGTTCCGGACGGAGCCACCATAGCCATTTCCGCCATTGGATATACATCCACAGAGATCGGCATCCGCAATGGCCAGCCATATAAAAAAGGCAAGACCGGAGATGTTTCACCGCGCGACGATGGGAGCTGGGTGATCCGGCTTGTTAAATCAGACATCAAGCTGAATGAAGTACAGATAACCGCCTACAACATCGAAAAACGCACGAAAGAGCTGGGTTACTCCATCGCTAAAGTGAGCGGCGAAGAGATCAACAAAGCCAATTCCGGCAACCTGCTCACAGGTCTTATCGGTAAAGTTTCCGGTATGACCATCACCACCCAAAGCTCGGACATGACGCCGGAAATGCGCATCCTCGTGCGAGGCATCCGTTCTTTCGGCCAGAACAGCAACAACCAGCCGATGTTCATCCTCAACGGCGCGCCGCTTTCTTTCGGCACGGACCAGACGGCCGCACAGCAGGTGATGTACTTCATCAACAACATCAACCCCGCGGACATTGAGAATATCACCGTGCTGAAAGGCGCCAATGGTACAGCTTTGTACGGCCCCGAGGGCATTAACGGCGTGATCATCATCACTACGAAGAGAGGCCAGATGGGCAAGCCTTCCATCAATTTCCGCAGCAATACTTCCTTCCAGCGGGTAGATTACCGCCGCCAGCGGAGGCAACATACTTTCGGCACCGGCTCGGGCCTGACGGATGAATTCGGTAACGGTATTTTCGACTCACGGTCTACGTACGGATGGGGCCCCAGGTACGATGGCTCGCTGGTGCCGATCGGTTATCCCGATGAAAATGGCGAAACGCAGATGGTGCCTTACCGCGACACAAAAGACGCGCGCAAATTCATGCAGGTAGCGCAAATGGTGCGTAATAACCTCTCGTTCTCCGGATCGGATGCACGCTCCTCTTTTTATCTCGGCCTTGGCCATGCATTGCAAACGGGTTTGCTGCCGAAAGACAAGCAGCAGCAGTCTACCGTGTTGCTGAACACCAGCCGCAGCTTCGGCCTGGTAGATGTAAGGTTGAACGTCAATTACGCCCGCACTACGGACGACCGCGGGCCGGACATAGCGGATAACGTGCAGGGATTGCCTACTTTCATCCCGCTGCTGCGATACAAAGATTATCTGAACGATCACTGGTCGCATCACGACCGGTACTGGAACGGGATCAGTCCGTATGAGCAGATAGACAATCGCCGCTCCAAATCCACCACCAACGCGGTGTCCGGCAATCTTGTGCTGGAAATAAAACCCTTCAGCTGGCTGAACATCCGCGAGCAACCGGGTATCAACTATACCGGCGCATTCGGAAAAGGCACGGTAAAGCCGCTTTATTTTTCCGACTTCGCAGCGCAGGACCCGAACAAGATGTACGACCGGCTTGCATCGGTGTCGGAGGACATGAATGTGAGCACCTCTGTCAATAATGACCTTGTTATCTCTACCATTCATCATCCCGGGAATTTTCTCATCCGCACGAACATTGGCAATACCATCCGCGAGAACTATTATAAGCAGGTCAAAGCCGGTACGGAACTGGTAGTGCCGGTATACAACCTCGCTTTCTACCGCTATCTCACGCCCGCAGAGGAAATTGCTGTGTTATCAAGATCATGGTCCTTATTCGGGAATGTAACGATGGGGTATAAAGACCGTATTTTCCTGGAGCTGACCGGCCGAAACGAATGGGATTCCAAACGGGCGAAGGTAGCGCGCGGGCAGGATATGTATTTCGGCGCAAACGCCTCCGCGGTGCTGACGGACATCTTCCCGGTGATGAAGAGCTGGAAATGGCTTACCACCGCACGTTTACGCGCATCCGTAGCACAATCCGCCAACATGAACATTACTCCTTATCAGTCGGAGCGCACGCTTGGCCTGCTGAGCGGGTATCCGTATGTGAACAACAGCACCGGCGAGTTCCTGCTTGGATATGCCTTTTACCCGGATAATCCCAACCCCTTGCTAAAACCGGAGAGAGTGATCTCCCAGGAATACGGCGCCGCCTTTTCCTTTCTCAACGACCGTTTCACCGCCGATATCACCTACTACTACCAGCGTAATAACTCGGTGATCCTGAACGTATCGAATTCCTGGCTCAGCGGTTATCCCAGCATCGATAACGCCGGTAATTTTCGTAACAACGGTTTGGAGATCGACGTGAAAATGGACCCGCTGTTCCAGCTGCCGAACAAAATGGCGTTAACCGTGGAAGGCCGCTTTGCGATCAACGATAACAAAGTGCTGCATCTCACGGAAATATACAACGGACTGTTCCCGGTGCAGGATGCCAACCAGGAATATTATGCGCGCGAGGGATCACATGCATTTTCTTTTGCGTTCCGCGACTGGGTGCGCGACCCCCGGGGCCGTGTGATTGTGGATAAAGTAACAGGTCTCCCGGAAGCGCAGGGCTATGAAGAGTTTTCCCTGCGCGGAAGAACCTTGCCGAAATATGCAGCCTCTATCGGTCTGAACTTTAACTGGAAGAATTTCTCTGCCAGCGTCCTGTTCGATTATCTCGGCGGTTATGATCATAAATTCAGCACAGACATTGGTCTGTGGACGGGCTTGCATACGCTCACCACGCTCAATGGCAGGGAACGTTACGTATTCCCGAATTCCGTGTATGACGATGGCACGGGGAAGTATGTGGAGAATAAAGACGTGGCAGTGAGCAACACCAGCCAGGAACTGTATTCCCGCTTTTCACAGGTGAACCTGCACGGCCTTACCAGCGCGGCTTTCTGGAAATTGCGCGAAGTTGCGTTCCAGTATACGCTTCCTTTCAAAAAAGGAATATTGAAAGACATGGTGTGCAGCCTGTATGGAAGAGACCTCTTTTCCATCTATCCTCCTTCCAACATCAACGGCGATCCCGGGCTGATCAAAGGCCCCGGTCAGCGCCAGTTCACATCGGTGCCGAATAATCTGTCAGGCGGCAGTTCCGATAACACGACTTTACCCGGAACGGTATTATATGGTTTTACAGTAGGACTTAAATTTTAAAAAGATGATGATGCGTTCTTCATATAAAAAAATCCTGTACGTGCTTTGCCTGGCGCTGCTGGCAGCCGGCTGCAAAAAAGGCTGGCTGGATGTGAACTATAACCCCCGCGACCTTACCAATACAGAAGTTACGCCGGACCTTATGCTCGCGCCGGTGATGGAGCGGAGCGTTGCCGCTATGAATACGCGGTTCCTGCAACACTGGATGGGCTACTGGTGCTATTACCAGTTTCCCGCTGGGCATTCGCTGGTAACCTATAACCGGCCGGCCGCCGAAATGGGCATCTTTCCCGGGCAGGTGAGCCCTGAGCTGCCTTTCCTGGAAGCCAGGTCTATGGAGCTGGGGCAGACATTTTACGCCGGCATAGCGAAAGCGCTGAAAGTAGTGCAATTCCAGCGCGTCACAGATGTGGTGAACAACATGCCGTACACCGACGCATTTGATGCCAGGGTGTTGCAGCCGCGGTATGACGATGCGAAGCTGATCTATGAATCGATGATGCGCCAGCTGGATACCGCATCCCGGCTTATTAAAGAGGCGAACGTGAACAACAACCTCAAGATCACGATCGCGGATATCATGTTCCACGGCGATCAGCCCAGCTGGCTGAGGTTCATCAACACGCTCAAGCTGCGGTTGCTGGTACACCAGGCCAACCGTTCCGACCGCGCGGCGTATATCAGCGCGGAGGTCGCGAAGATCATGAGCGAAGGCAGCGGTTTCCTGGAAAGCGGGAAGGATGCATCTATAAATCCGGGGTATATGCTGGGGAAAAACCTGTCTTATTACTTCGGCTGCTTTTCCAACCACAACCAGTATGGCGGCGGCGATTTCGATGCGCTGCTGCAGGTAGGCTCATACGACTGGGCGCATGCGAACGTTTACGCGATGAACCTGTTGAAAGGAGATGACGATCCGCGCCTTGGATTGTTCTACAGCACGGTAGACCTGCCACTGCCGGCCGGTGCGCCGGAACCCTTTGCGCAGCCCGGCCCGCAGGAATTCAGGGGCAACCAGTATGGGAATTTTATCAACGCGTCCGCGTACCCTTACCAGGGTAATACCTATGTGTCCGCTGTAGGCGGCTCGCGCAACAATGATATCGTGAAACCGGAAGCGAAAGGCATCATCAAAGGCCGCGATATGGCGGATTGGATCATGACCAGCATCGAAAGTAAATTTTTGCAGGCGGAAGCCGTGCAGCGCGGATGGATACCGGGGGATGCGGAAACGGCGTACAAAGAAGCTGTAAAGGAATCTTTCCGCTGGCTGAATGCAGGCGGGAATTCCACTATGCCCGCATTGTCCGATGCGATTTTCGACACATGGTATGCGCAGCAGATCGCTAATCCCAGAGTAAGCTGGGCGGCTGCCCCGGATAAGTATAAGCTGCTGATGTACCAGAAATATATGGCCTTCAACGGTATCGAACCGCTCGAAACATGGACGGATTACCGGCGCAACGGCCGCTTCCCGGATATTCCGGCTTCCGTATCTCCGCAGCGTGTGGGGAATGTTGTGCCGTTCAGGCTGCTGTACAACAGGAACGAATACATTGTGAATGCTAACAACGTGAACGCACAGGGAACGATCAATATCTTCACCAGCAAGATCTGGTGGATGCCGTGATCATCAAATCAATACTATACAACATGAAACATATCATTCCATTCTTTTTAATATTGCTCGTTCTTTCAGGATGCCTGAAGAACGATGTGACGCTGGATTATACCGGCATTCAGCCGCTGATGCTCATCCCGAACGCCAACTGGCCTCCCAAGGGGCAGGCCGCTCCTTTGACAGACAGTGCCGCCGGCACCACACGGCTGAACCTGTATGCCCGCGTATCCTACGAAAAGCCGCTGGGTAAAAATGTGCTGGTGAAATTCACGCTGGACAATGCGTTGGTAGATGAATACAACAATAAGTGGGGCACGGCTTACCGTTTGCTGCCGGCCAACTGCTACCAGGTGAGCGCCTTGGAAACGACGATCTCTGCTGGGGAACAACAGGCTGTGATACCGATCACCGTGCTGCCTGCCAACATCGATCCGCAGTATGATTACATCCTGCCCTTCACGATACTCTCCGCCGATGGGAACACGATAGCTTCGAATCTGAAAAGCATGATCTTCACGCTGAAAGGTCAGTGACCTGCTTATCCCGCATCATGAAAAAACGGGCCGGTCGCGTTGGCCGGCCCGTTTCCGCTACACGGCAAATCGTGGAGTATCGCAGGAATACAAATTGAACAGAATGTTGCAGACATAAAAAAATCCGGGTGTATAAAAGCCCGGATTTTGTTTTTTTATGTTGTGTTAACTGAAAGGAAATATTTGCTGAAGGTCCTGTAAATGCGTCTACCGGCTGATCCTGTACACATCTTTTTCTTCTTCGCTGATCTTTACCTCCGCCGTTTTCGAGATCACATCCAGCACTTCGGCCAGCGAAGGATTGTCGAACTTGCCGGTGTAGCTGAGGGTTAGCAGCGACTTGTCCGCCACGGAGAACCGTACCCCGAAATAGTCTTCGATCGTGCTGAGCGTTTTGTAAAGCGGCACGTTGTTAAAGTACAGCCGGTTTTCTTTCCAGGCCATGAAATTGGGATCGGAATTGTTGATCTGCTGCGGTTCTTTATCCCGCTGCAGGATGGCCGTGTTGCCCGCGGTGAGCACCAGCGCGCCGTCTTCCCCTTTTTTACCGGAGAAGGCCACTTTGCCCGTTACCACATCCAGCTGCACAGGCTTGTCTTCATACGCCTTGATCACGAAAGAAGTGCCCAGAACTTTTGTTTGTGAGGCGCCCGCCGCTACGATGAACGGGTTGGCTGCGTCTGCCGCTACTTCAAAGAAAGCTTCGCCTTTCAGCTGCACGGTGCGGTTATCGTCCCCGAAACGGCCATTGTAGCTCAGCTGGCTGTTGCGGTTGAGGAACACGCGGCTGCCGTCGGGCAGGGTGAAGGTCTTTTTATCGGCTTCCGCGGTAAGCGTGGTGTGGCTGTTGTTCCTGACAAGGGTGAAAGTAAGGCCTGCGGCGGCTATTACCACAACGGCGGCGGCAGCCAGGCGCCACCAGCTGTTGCGGCGGGTTACGACGCGGAGAGGCACGGGCGTTGCCAGGTTCTCTGAGAACCGTTGCCAGTTACGCTCCACGTCGGGCTCGGGCATATCGGAGTAGGCTCCGGCCGCCAGGTCCCAGGTATCTTTCAGGACTTCATAGTAAGCCTGGTTGGCAGGGTCTGCTTCCAGCCAGGACTGTAACTGCGCCATTTCCTCCGCGGTGATCTCTCCCTCGATTTCCCGGGCAATCAGTGTATCTATATGATCGTTGCTCAACATGCTTGATGCTATTACGAATGTTATCTGTTTACTACTTTCTTTCTGGTTGATATAAAACGGCGGCGGTCATTCCAGGAATTCCCTCAGGGAAACCCTCAGCTTCTTCAGCGCCGTGATCATCTGGTTCTCTACCGTTTTCACGGAAAGCTGCAGATGCTGTGCTATTTCTTTATAACTCATCTCTTCGAACCGGCTCAGGATAAATATTTCCCGGCATTTCTCCGGCAGCTGGTCCACCGCTTCCCTGATACGCTGTTTCGTTTCTTTCACGTGCACGGTAGGGCCGGTGCTTTGGAGGTCTTCCACGGCGGGACTTATTTCCCGGGGGCTGCCGCCGCGGCGTTTGTTCTTGTCTATATGGTCCAGGGCCATATTCACCGCCGCGCGGTGGAGGTATGCTTTGAAATACACCTCGCCCAGCTGGTCGCGGCGGTTCCATATCTTGATAAAAACTTCCTGCGCCAGGTCTTCCGCAGTAGCCATGTCCGGTATGAGCCGGTAAATGGACTTGCAGACGAGGGGGAAATATGTTTTGAAGAGCGCTTCCATGAACTGGCGCTCGTCTTCCTGCAAAAGGCTTTGTAGCCGTGCGTTTTCGGGCATGGTGCAAAAATAACCTTTATGCTGGTTCCCGGAATGGGCATTCATGCCGGGTAATGGGTGTGACAGTAATGCGATAGCTTTCATGCAATATATTGGCCTATAACTTTATAACCTTCCCGGAACCGGCGATCTTCACGTTTACTGTGCCGGGTGCGCCTTTGTAGCGGATGTTGCCGCTACCGCTGATCCTTGCGTCCAGGCGGTCTGTCACCCAGATGGTCTGCTCTCCCGAGCCGTTTACATTCATATCCGCCGAAGCGGTCTGAAAATCACGCCCGCCCACGTTGCCGCTGCCGTTGATCTCCGAGTACCAGGCATTGGATCTCCCTTCCAGCCGGAGATTGCCGGAGCCGTTCACGTACATTCTCACTTCATTGGCGTCCACCTTCAGGTCCGCGTCTGCGCTGCCGTTGATCTCGTAGGTGAAACCGGTGGCCCTGATGGTATCCGGCCCTTTCAGCGAGCCGGAGCCTGAAAAGATGATCTTTTTATACTGCTCGCCCTGGACATACACGTGGATGGGCTTGATCCGCTTGAGATTCACACCGTTTCGGATCTTCACCCGCAGGGTGCTGCCGCTCACATGGGTTTCGATGAGGCGCATCACGTTGTCTTCGGCCTCGATCTTTACGGGTAGCTGCTGCCCCTGCCTTACCTGTATCTCCACCGGGCCTTCGATGGTCAGCCCGTCAAATCGCTCCATCTGCCTTTCTTCAGTCACTATCCGGCCTGAGCCATATACGTTTTCCCGGGCGCAGCCGGTGAGGATCATGCCGAATATCACAAGCATGAGGAGGATAAGGCCTATGCTGAGGCCGCTGTAAGTGAAAACCGTTTCTCGTTTGACCGTTATTTTCATTTTAAAAGGTTTTAGGGGGTAAGCCACAATGATGGACTTCCTTAACATAACGGCAAAAGAAAAGGGCACCCCTAGAAAGCTTTAAAAAAAGCCCCGGAGGTGCCCTGTTATGGGAAATATGGGAAGCCCTGGAATTGAAAATCAATGAGATGGGCTCAAAACAATAAGCCGGCCTCTGAGCGTGTCAGAGACCGGCTTGATTAACCCCTATGAAAACCAACTATTGCGCTAATTTGATTTCACCGAGATCAGTGGCTTTGCCGTCTTCAACTTTCACGTCGGTGATAGTTGCGTCTTTGAACGGCTCTTTAGCGTCAACGATTACGGTGTAAGTACCTGCTTTAGCAGCAGCGAAGGAGAATGCGCCATCGGCAATGGCAGCTTTCAGTGTGTCTGTGCCGGATACAGCCCAGGCTTCAGTTGCACCGTCGGCGGGTACTACTTTACCGGAGATAGAGCCATCAAATCCTTTGAAGGCGAATGCGCCGAAAGCTACGGCCGCAACTGCTAACAGGCTTAATTTTGCTTTTTTCATAGCATACAATTTTTAAAAGGTTTAAATAATAAAGAATGGTTCAAGTAGTGATGTTCTCGATAATAAATAGATTTTTGGAATGATTTAAAACCCTTGTCTTTTCTCAGAATTTTGCAATTACCATGCCACAACTGCCCGATAAGATCATTTAACATTTCTTTAAAGAACCTTTAACCATCAGGGTTTCAGAAGATTACTTAAATGAGTAGTTTTCGTATACCCGTGCCTGTTATATCAGGTAAAACCTTACCAGAAGAAGGTTTGAGGCAATATGCAAAGTTGAAGGTGTAAGACTTTTTCTCACGGCGTTAGTAGCAACAAATATGTTGCCAAAGAAACAGCAGTAAGCCTTCCGGGAGCCCTCTATTCCTCTGCTGTATTGCGTTACAGGAATTTTTGAGAAAAGTCTACCGGGTTTGTGTACTTTTGCGGGATGGAGAGGGGAGGAACTTTACGGCTGATTCCCTAATTTTACAGACTTATATAATAATCATAAAGAAAAGATCAATGTCCAATAAAGCGATACAACAGATAGAGGATGTAGTGATAAAATTCGCGGGAGACAGCGGGGACGGGATGCAGCTTACCGGTACCCAGTTCTCCAACAACACCGCCCTGATCGGTAACGACCTGAGCACTTTCCCCGATTTTCCGGCGGAGATCCGCGCCCCGCAAGGCACTTTGCCCGGCGTATCCGGCTTCCAGCTTCATTTTTCTTCCAACCGCATATTCACCCCCGGCGATGCCTGCGACGTGCTCGTGGCCATGAACGCCGCCGCCCTGAAGGCTAACCTGAAAGGCCTGAAAAAAGGCGGCATCATCATCGCCAATACAGACGGTTTCGATTCCAAGAACCTTCGCCTGGCCAATTACCCGGACGGCGTGAATCCCCTGGAAGACGGCTCCCTCGTTGATTTTCAGCTTCATACGATGGATGTGACGAAGATGACCCGCGAGTCCCTCAAGGAATCCAGCCTGGGTATGAAAGAAAAGGACCGCGCCAAGAACATGTTCGTGCTCGGGTTCCTGTACTGGCTCTACGACCGCGATATGCAGAGCACCGTGAACTTCCTGACCGAGAAATTCGGCAAAAAGCCCGATATCCTGGACTCCAACCTCAAGGTGCTCCAGGCCGGCTATAACTTTGCAGACACCGTGGAAGCCTTCTCCACCCGCTATAAAGTGGAAAAGGCCCGCATGGAACCCGGCACCTACCGCAGCATCACGGGCAACACCGCCCTGGCTTACGGCCTGATAGCGGCTTCCCAGAAGGCGGACCTGCCCATTTTCCTCGGCACTTACCCTATTACCCCGGCCTCAGACATCCTGCATGAGCTGAGCCGCTATAAGAATTTTGGCGTGCGTACCTTCCAGGCGGAAGACGAGATCGCCGGCATTACCTCCGCCATTGGCGCCTCCTACGGCGGCCATATGGGCGTAACCACCACTTCCGGCCCCGGGATGGCCCTGAAAGGGGAAGCCATGGGCCTGGCCGTGATGCTGGAGATCCCGCTGCTGATCATAGACATCCAGCGGGGCGGGCCTTCCACCGGTTTGCCCACCAAAACAGAACAATCAGACCTTTTACAGGCATATTATGGCCGCAACGGGGAATGCCCGATGCCGATCGTATCCGCATCCACCCCTTCAGACTGCTTCGACGGCATTTTTGAAGCCTTCCGCATCGCCATTAAGCACATGACCCCCGTTATTTTCCTCAGCGACGGCTACATCGCCAATGGCGCCGAGCCCTGGAAATTCCCGAAAAGCGAGGACCTGCCGGCTATTGAAGTAAAATTCAAAAAGGCGCTGGACGAAGGGGAGGAACAATACCTGCCTTACCAGCGCGACGAGAACCTGGTGCGCCCCTGGGCCATACCCGGCACTCCCGGCCTGGAGCACAGGATCGGCGGGCTTGAAAAGCAGAATATCACCGGTAATGTGAGCTACGATCCTGAAAATCACCAGCTGATGGTGAAGATCCGCCAGGAAAAGGTGGACCGGATCGCGGACCATATTCCCTTGCAGAAAATAGAGATCGGGCCGGACAAAGGGAAAGTGCTGGTACTGGGCTGGGGCTCCACCTTCGGGGCCATCAAAAGCGCCGTGCTGGAACTGCTGGCGGAAGGCCACCAGGTTGCCCATGCGCACCTGCGCCACCTGCGCCCCTTCCCGAAAAACCTGGCTGAGATACTTCACAGCTACGACCATGTGCTGATCCCAGAGATCAACAATGGCCAATTGATCAGGATCATCCGGGACGAGTTTCTCATCCCCGCCCAGGGTTATAACAAGATCATGGGCGTGCCGATCACGAAAGGTGAGCTGGTGGCGAAGATCCGCGAATTATTGTAAATTCTCCGGGAGTAGCAATTAGCAGTTGCGCATACAGGTTCGCAGCTGGTAATTGCTATTTTCGTATATTGCTATACGTAATCGTTTTTGAACCATATGCCATGCACGCTCAAAACATATGGCCTGAAAGGAATTCCATTGATGTTCTTTTTCGGGATACTGCCTATGCTGACCGCCTTCCGGGCGGACGCGCAGGTTTCAAGATATGAGATACGTTTTGGCAACAACCCGGTGGGCCAGCTGGATGTAAAGCAGGAAACGGCCGGGAATACCCGTAAGATCTCCATCCGCAGCCGTGTGCAGTCCAAATTGTTCAACCGCATGGAAACGGACATCCTCTCCGAATATCATCACAATATTCTCAGCACAGCCACGATGAAGCGCCTCAGCACAGGCCAGGAAACCATTACCCAGAAAACGGACAAGGGGTATGCCGTGCATTTCAAAGACGATAAGGAAAAACGCGATAAAAGAAAGCTGCTCCCGGACCTGCAGATCGCTTTCTGCGTGAGCGACCTGTATTTTACCGAGCCCCGCGACGTCAAAAAAGTATATTCTGAAACGCAGGGCCGCTTCCTGGATCTGCAGCAGCTGCCTGATAAAACGTATGCCCTGGTGATGCCCGAAGGGAAGAAAAATATCTACCGTTACGAAAAAGGCCGCCTGGTGGAAGTGGAGATCAACCATCAGCTCGGCAAGGCATGGTTCAGGCTGATCGATTACAAATAGCCGCAACATTCCGCCCGGTATGTTGTTTAATGCATATACACCTGTCTGAAACGCCGCCTGAGCGCACGCCTGCTGATTAAATGTACCCGCTTATGATGGTGCTGTTGTTCCTGATATTGACTTTCGCCATGTTATTCGCCCGTAAGGGAAACTACACTTTCGCCATGGGCGGCTTTTTCCTGCTGCTCATACTTTCCGTGATCTGGCTCATCTACCATATGTCTGACGCCATAAACATCAACTTATGAAGAGAGACGGTATCATGCGGAATATCAACGCCATCGGGGCTTTGGGATTGGGAGCGATAGTGACCGGGGCTTATATCTTCCAGTTTGTGCTGCACGAGCTGCCCTGCCCGTTATGCCTGTTGCAACGTATTGGTATGCTGGGCGCGGCTTTCGGCTTGCTGTTGAATGTGCGTTTTGGCCTGAGGGCGCCGCATTATGCGCTGGCCATTCTCAGCGCCCTGTTCGGCGCGGCAGCGTCCGCCCGGCAGATATTATTGCACATCGTGCCGGTGGCAGGCCGGCCCCCAGGTTTCGGAACGCCGCTTTTCGGGCTGCATATGTACACCTGGGCCCTGCTCATCTTTCTTTTTACCATCATTACAATCGCCTGCCTGATGCTGTATAATCGCCAGTTCCGCGACAGCCGGGTGCTGCCGCTCACGGGCTTCCAGCAGTTCGTATTCTGGTTCATCATCGTATTGGCCGCGGCCAACGTGCTCACAACGCTACTGCAATGCGGCATAATGCCCTGCCCGGACAATCCTGTGGAATACAGGTTCCTGTAAACCGGCCAGGCGGGCACAAGTCGGCTCACGCACATGGCCCGCGCTTCGGACTTGCGCCAGCTCTAAAAAAAAGGCGCAACATCTGCGCCTTTTTTTATGGTATGATCAGATCACTTTTTCGACGATCTGCCCTGTTTTTTTGTCTTTCAGGATCAGCTTCTGGCTGCCGAAGTGGGTCATTTCTTCTTTGATGAGGTAGTACTGGTCGTTGTAGCTGTTGAGCGTTTTTTCCTTTTCCACGCCTTCTTTCCCGCGCCATACTTCCAGTTTCACCGGTTCCCACTGCTTGGAGGCTGCTGAGCGGTAAGCCGCATCCAGCACGGCGTTCACAACATAACCGTCGTAAAATGTTTCCTGCGGCGCACGCCCTGCCTCAACGGCGTTGAACATATCGGCGAACATATGGTTGTAGCCCAGCTCGTTCAGCTCGTCCCCAACGGGAAACAGCCAGCCGGTATTGCTTTCCGCTTTTTCGGCCACGTAATCCGCGCCTTTGCCGGTGGTGAACATCTCGAAACCGGTACGCAGGAAGCTGTTCAGCCAGATGGTGCCTTCGGAGCCCATCACCTCGTCCCGCAGGTCGAGCCCGCCGCGGAAGGTCCAGCTTACTTCAAACTGCCCGATGGCGCCGTTCTCATATTTCACCAGGCCGATGGCATGGTCTTCCGCGTCGATGGGTTTCACCTGCGTATCTGCCCAGCACATTACTTCAACCGGCCTGATGTCTTTACCGATAAAGCTCCGCGCGATCTGCACACAATGGCAACCCAGGTCGAGTATGCAACCGCCGCCGGCCTGCTCTTTGTCCCAAAACCATTCGCTATGGGGGCCGGGGTGCGTTTCGCGGGATTTGGCCCAGAGGATGCGGCCCAGCGCGCCGCTTTTCACGGAAGCGAGGGCTTTCAGGAACTTGGGCGTGTATACGAGGTCTTCCAGGTAACCGTTGAAGATGCCGGCCTTTTCAACGGCATCCATCATCCTTTTGGCTTCTTCGGCATTGCGGCCCAGCGGTTTGGTGCACATCACGGCCTTTTTAGCCTTGCAGCAGGCCAGTACGGCCGCTTCGTGCAGGTTATTGGGAAGGGAAATGCATACCATGTCCACATCGGGATGGTTGATGGCTTCTTCCATATCGGTCGTCCAGTGATCGCATTTATAATCTTCCGCGAACTTCTTCGCACTTTCTTCCCGGCGGGAATAAATGCTCACGATCTTGTCCTTGCTGCGTTGCCCCTGAAGTGAATCAGCATAAAAGCGCCCGATAAAGCCGGAGCCCAGCATTGCAATTTTAGCCATAATAATTAGGTGTTTTTATATGTTTTATACTGGTTTTTTATCCCTGAAAGCGACCATGAAATATATCAGCACAGCCGCGGCGATGTATACCGGTACCAGCCAGATGGCTTGCCAGTCGCGCACTTTATTGATAGTATAGAAATCCGCCACCATACCGCTGAACCAGTTGCCGATCACCATGCCCAGCCCGTAGGTGGCAAAGGTGAACAGCCCCTGCGCGGCACTTTTGATCTTTTCTCCCGCCCTGCTTTCCGTATACATGTAACCGGTCACGAAAAAGAAATCGTAGCAGATGCCATGCAGGATGATGCCGCCGTAGAGCATCCAGAGGCCGGAGCCGCTGTCGCCATACGAGAACAGGATATACCGCAGCACCCAGGCGATCATGCCGAGGATCAGCATCTTCTTCACCCCGAGCCTTTTCAGCAGTAGGGGAATGGCGAGGATGAACAGGGCTTCGGACAGCTGGCCCAGGATCATTTTCCCGGCCGCGTTCTCCATGCCCGCTTCGTTCAGGAAGAGGTTGGCGAAGCTGTAATAGAAGCTCAGCGGGATGCAGATCAGCACGGCGGCTATGAAGAATACGAGGTAAGAGCGGTTTTTGAACAGCACGAATGCTTCAGTGCCGATGGCGCTGCCGGCGGATGCGGCGCTCCCCTGCGGCGGCGTATCGGGCAGGGTGAAGCAGAACAGGCCCATGATAAGGCTCGCCGCTGCCGCGATGTAAAAGATGTTCGCCGTTTTTTCAATTCCCAGGCTGCCAATCAGCAGGCCGCCCACGATCCATCCTACGGTGCCGAACATACGAACAACGGGGAAGTCCTTCGCAGGGTCCTGCATTTGCCGGAACGCCACGCTGTTGCTGAGCGCAATGGTGGGCATATACAGCAGTGAATAGATAAGGATAAAGGTGATGAAAAGAACGTTGGAGCTGGTAAGGGTGGACAGGAAAAGGAAGGCCGCGCCCGCCAGGTGCAGGGCGCCCATGATCTTTTGCGCGGAAAAATAACGGTCTGCGATCCTGCCCACAAAAAAGGGCGATATCATGGTGGCCACTGCCAGCGCGCCATAGGCATAAGTGATCTGTTTGCCGGAGGAGCCCAGGTTGGCGACCATATAACTGTTCATGGAAACATACCATGCACACCAGATGAAGTACTGGAGGAACATCATGAAGGATAGCTGGAAGCGGGTGCTGTTATTCACGTGTGGAGGGTTTAGATTTTTCAAGATAATGAAAAACCTTTCAGCCTGCAACGTGAAAATTGGGCTTTGTTTTCAATGCTGGGAAAAATAAATGCGGATCCCGTGAAAGCTGCAATTGCGACCGCCCTGCATCGTCCTACGCTTTTATAAGGTGCTGGTAATACTTGCAAGCGGGCCGCAGGCCGCATTCGCCGCATTTGGGGCTGCGCGCCACGCAAATGTACCGGCCATGCAGTATCAGCCAGTGATGAGCGATGTGGATCTTTTCTTCCGGGATCATTTTGATGAGCTGCAGCTCTGTTTGCAGGGGCGTTTTGGCGTTGGTGGTAAGGCCGATCCTCGCGGCTACACGAAATACATGTGTATCCACGGCCATATTGGGCTGGTGATGTATCACGCTGGTGATCACATTGGCCGTTTTGCGGCCTACGCCGGGCAGCTTCACCAGGTCCGGCACGTTATCGGGTATTTCGCCGTTGAAGTCGTCCTGCACCATATTGGCCATGCCGATCAGGTGGCGGGTTTTATTGCCGGGGAAGCTGATGCTTTTGATCAGCGAAAAAAGGTCGTCGTAAGTGGCTTTGCTGAGGGAGGGGATGTCCGGATACCTTTCAAATATGGCCGGGGTGGTCATATTTACCCGTTTATCCGTGCATTGGGCGGACAGGATCACGGCTACCAGCAGCTGGTAGGGATTGTCGTATATCAGTTCGGTCTCAGCATTGGGGGCATGTTTCTCAAACCAGTCTATCACAAACTGGAAACGTTCCTTTTTGGTCATGCCTGCAAAATACTAAAACCGGCGCTCTTCCTCAACGCTTTGGGCGTAGTCGAAGATGGCCACCAAGGTAGAAGGGCGAGGGGAATATTGAACCTTGTTCAACATTTGTATCGTCTGCAAATGCAGCTTTTCCTCTTCACGGGCTAATTCAGAATTCTCTTGCATAAGTTTCCCTTCCGGGTCAGTTACAGCGCAGTTAGGAGTAGAGACAGGGAGTGTAAAATTGCTCATGCGATTGATTGTTAGTTAAAATGGATGTCGGGCAGCAACGCAGGTTGCTAACGAACGATAACAGTTAAATAACGAAGAATGGCGGGATAGTATTGTCAATTTAAGCTATTTTTTTAAAAAACGCAAACTTTTAACAATACGAGAGGCTTGAAAGTCAGCAGGTTAGTCGGCTTTGGGGGGAACGGGTACGATAAACAGGTCTTCATCGTCCTTTTTCATCCGGTATTGCTCCCGGGCGAATTTTTCGAGCTTTTCAGGGCTGGACAGCAGTTCGTACTGGTCCTGCCGGGCACGGTCTATCTCCTGTTTGTAAAACGTCTTCTGGTTTTCCAGCTGGTTCACTTCGGAGTAAAGCTCGTATTGGGAAAGGAAATTATGACGGTCCAGGAAAATAAGCCAGGCCAGGAAGAGGATGCCCGCCACAATGTACTTGTTGCGGAGCCAGGCAGGCACTTTAAATCGCTTCTTCATTTCCATGGTTACGCCGGGTTTTTAAGATCAGGGTACCGCATAAACGGTACCCTGAAAAGTTTTGTATTGACCACTAAAAAATAAACGCCGTAGTCCGGATATTATTTCTTACCAAATTTAATTGAATTTTTCGGATAAAACGCGCTGCTGTCCAGTGCCTCTTCGATGCGGAGCAGCTGGTTGTATTTGGCCATGCGGTCGGTACGGCTGGCAGAGCCCGTTTTGATCTGGCCGCAGTTCAGCGCCACAGCGAGGTCCGCAATGGTCGTGTCTTCAGTTTCGCCGGAACGGTGGCTCATGATGGAAGTATAACCTGCTTTATGCGCCATGGATACCGCGTTGATGGTTTCGGTCACGGTACCGATCTGGTTCACTTTCACCAGGATGCTGTTCGCGATCTGCTGGTCGATACCTTGTTTCAGGCGTTTTACGTTGGTCACGAACAGGTCGTCGCCCACCAGCTGGCAGGTGCTGCCAATGGATTCGGTGAGTTTTTTCCAGCCGTTCCAGTCGTCTTCGGCCATACCGTCTTCGATGGAGAGGATGGGGTATTTTTTGGTCCATTCTGTCCAGTAAGCCACCATTTCATCGCTGGAGATAATCTTCTGGGAAGACTTATAGAATTTGTACGTGTTGTCTTTATCGTTATACATCTCGCTGCTGGCTGCGTCGAGTGCAATGCCGATCTGGCTGCCGGCTTTGTAGCCTGCTGCTTCGATGGCCTGCAGTACGGTTTCGATGGCTTCTTCGTTGCTCTGGATCTCAGGAGCAAAGCCGCCTTCGTCGCCTACATTGGTGCTGTAACCTTTCTTTTTCAGCACCGATTTCAGGTGGTGGAAAATTTCCACGCCCCAGCGGAGGCCTTCGGAGAAAGTATCGGCGCCTACGGGCACGATCATGAATTCCTGGAAGTCGATCTTGTTATCCGCATGCGCGCCGCCGTTCACGATGTTCATCAAAGGAATGGGAAGGGTGGTGGCATTTACGCCGCCCAGGTAGCGGAACAGGGGCAGGCCGAACGCTTCGGAAGCTGCTTTGGCAACTGCCATGGATACGGCCAGGGTAGCGTTGGCGCCCAGCTTGGCTTTATTTTCGGTACCGTCCAGTTCAATCAGGAGTTTGTCCACACCAGCCTGGTCGCTGATGTCCCAGCCGATCAGCTCGTCAGCGATCACTTCGTTTACATTCGTCACTGCTTTGATCACGCCTTTCCCAAGGTATGCACCTTTGTCACCATCACGCAGCTCAACCGCTTCGTGTTTCCCCGTGGAAGCGCCTGAAGGCACTGCGGCCCTGCCTACGTGGCCGTCTTCCGTGGTTACGTCTACTTCCACCGTGGGGTTGCCGCGGCTGTCTAAAATCTGTCTGGCATGGATCTCTGAAATGATACTCATGGGTAAATTTTTTTATTGTTAAATCTTGAGAAAAAGTGAATCCTGTCGGCAACCGGCCGTCTCGCCCGCCCGCCTTACAACCACTAATTGGTCAATTCCCTGAACACATCTTCCAGCGACTGCGAATTGCTGTGCAAAGAAAGGATGTTCCGGTTATTTATCAAAGCGAATTGCATGAGGTTTTTGCGTACTGTTTCCGCGTCCTGGGTGTATAAACGCCAAACATGCCCTTCCGCGGCCACTGCGCGGGTAACCCCGGGCAGCGCTTCCAGCTCTCCGGCAGTAGCCGTTTCGCCAAAAGTAACCTGGATATAACCGCTGGCGCCCTGCCGCAGGGCGCTGATCGCATCGTCCGCAATGATCTTTCCTTTATTGATGATGATCACCCGGCTGCACATCGCTTCCACCTCCTGCATGATATGGGTGCTCAGCATCACGGTCTTGTTCTGCCCCAGCTCCCGCACCAGGCTGCGGATCTCCACCAGCTGGTTGGGGTCCAGGCCAGAAGTGGGTTCGTCCAGGATGAGCACCTCCGGATTATGCAGCAGTGCCTGGGCCAGCCCTACGCGTTGCTTGTAACCCTTGCTGAGCGTGCCGATCTTCTTATGCTGCTCGGGCGTAAGCCCGGTACGGCGGATCATATCGGAGATCAGCTGGCTGCTTTGCCCGCCCAGCCTGTGCATGCCCGCAGAAAATTCAAGGAATTCCCGGATGTACATATCCGGGTAAAGGGGATTGGCCTCAGGAAGGTAACCTACCCGCTTCCGTACGTCCATCGTGTTTTTGAGCACGTCGAAACCGCAAACCGACGCCTCTCCTTCGCTGGGAGGCAGGTAACCGGTAATGATCTTCATGGTGGTGGATTTTCCCGCGCCGTTCGGGCCCAGGAAGCCCACGATCTCGCCCTTTTGCAACTCAAACGAGATGCAGTCCACTGCTTTTTGCTCTCCATACAGCTTGGTAAGCTGCGAAACCTTTATAGACATGGGTACTTTTTGCGGTGTCTAAATTAAAAGAAAAAAATAGTTAACCACTAATTCCGGCGCCCCCAAGGTATAAAATTTCGAATGCGCAGGCCCCCGGGATAATGGATTTTCGTTAAGGAGGCCCCTGGATTATTGATTTTCAATTAAAATGTGGGCGTTACGCAGGCCTGAAATTTGACATGTATGGGAAAATGTGTAATTTTACACCTACAATAATTACTCCGATGTAGACACTGCCTCCGCGGCAAACACATACTCCGCTCCGCCTTTAGTTATATATTTACACAATACCTGTGTAAGCTTGTATACCCGACAATTACCTAAACTTCCAATCTATCAATGGCTAACTTTCTTAAGAAGGCATTGGGTCTTTTCGTGGAATTTGAACCCAGTGAACCTCAGCAGCCGGGCACGCCCCCAAGGGACAGCCTTGCCCAGAAATTCCCCCTAAGCAGCTCTAAACAAGCCGCCGTAGCCAATCTCAGCGACGAAGAGCTGGATAAATTCGAGCAGCACTTCACCCGCCTATTTGAAAGCAGCAACCTGCCGGGCCCCGATTATTTCGAGTTCTGGCGCATGATGGAAACGCTGGAAGCCCACGTGCCGGACGAAAAGGCCCGTATCGGGGCCGTATTCGCCACACTCAGCATCCAGGGGCTTACACGGGACAAGCTGCTCCAAACCGCAGCCCAGTACAAGGCCATGGTGGAAAAAGACCGCGCCGAGTTCGACAAGGCGGCGGACGATAAAGCCGCCAAAGAAGTGGAAGGCCGCGTGCACCAGATCGCCCAGTTCGAAAAGGATATTGCGGAGCATTCCAAAAAGATCCAGGAGCTGACGGCAGCGATCAACAAAGCGCAGGCGGACATGAAAGTGCTGAAAGACCAGGCTGCGGCCCACGAACAGAAGATCGCGGCCAGCCGTCAAGGTTACGACGTTGCCTGCGATGCCATGATCAATAAGATCACCACAGACATTCAGAAAATTCAAACCTCTATTTAACCTGTATGGAAACAAATTACTTCCCTGCTGAGTCAGGACAAAAACTGAAATCGTACTGGAACCGCCCCGGCGGCAAGTTCGGTATCTTCATCGGCCTCGGCCTGCTTGTACTGATCGGGTATTACGTGATCCCCGTCCTCACCAAAGTGGTGTGGAACACGCTGAACTTCGGCATCGCGCTCGTATGCCTGGGCGTATTCCTGTACTGCGTTACCCACCGCAAGCTGCGCCTGAGCCTGTTCTACCTCTACGAATGGCTCATGAAAAAGCTCGTAGGCGTCGTGATCGAGCTGGACCCCTTCCTCATTGCGGAAGATTACATCGAAGACATGGAAGAGCAGCGCGAAAAGCTGTATAAACAGTCTATCGACGTGGATGCCCAGAAAGAAAAGATCGACATGAAGATCACTGAAAAAGAGAAGGACATGGCGCAGCTGCTGGGTCGTGCGAAAGCCGCGCAGACCAACAACATGCTGCCCGAGCTGGGCAACGCCACGCGCCACATCGCCCGCATCAAGGAATACATCCAGCAGCTGACGCCCATCAGGGACAACCTGGCACGCATCGGCGACTACCTCACCAAGGTGCACAAGAACAGCGGCTACATGATCGAAGACGCCCGCAACGAGCTGGAGCTGAAAAAGGATCTGTATAAATCCGTTTCTTCCGGCAACAAAGCCCTCAGCTCAGCCCTGAAGATATTCAACGGCGACCCCGAGAAAAAGCTGATGGTGGAGCAAAGCATGGAATTCCTGAAGGAAGACATCGCCACCAAGCTCAGCAGCATGAAAAAGGCCATCAACTACTCTACGGACTTTATGCGCTCCATAGACCTGGATAACGCCACCTACGAGCTGCAGGGCCTGCAGATGCTGGAAAGCTTCGATCCGGACACCACCTTCAAGCTGGACGTGAAAAAATGGGAGCCTGACAACACCCCCCGCAAGCCCGGTACCGTGCCTGCCGACAATTACAATAATCTCCTGGATTGATAAGATAAGCCCAAACCAAAGAAACAAAGCGGTTAGCCACCGGTGTGCCCGGCGGTATAACTGGAACGTATAAACGATCATTCAAAAACAACCTGTAAACCAAACAAACTATGGCAATCAAAGTAAAACCCGGTGGTAAAGTATTAGGTATCCTCCTGATCCTTGGCGGCATCTACGCCGGTAAAGTGCTCTGGTGGGACAAACGCCCCCAGGAAGCAAAAGCTTCCACCGAAATCGGTAAAGTAAGCCTGCCCGACGCGCCTGAAGCGTCGCTGACCGGCAATGCTACCAAGCTGGAACTTCCCTCAGCCGAAGAAGCCGCCAACGGCGGTACCAAAGTGAGCTGGAAGATCATGGCCTGGAACTCACAGTTCCCCCTGATGTATGCCAACGGCGGCCCGAAAACCACCAAAGGCTCACTGGTAGACAAAGCAAATATGCAGATCGAAGTGGTTCGCCAGGACGACTGTAACAAATCCGTTGCGGACATGGTGAAATTTGCCCAGGACTACAAGGCAAACCCCAACACCACCGGCGTGTTCGCCTCCTTCATGGGCGATGGTATGCCGATGTTCTTTGCCGCGCTGGCCAAGGAACTGGAGCCCCTCGGCCCAGAATACCAGCCGATCGCTTTCTACAGCATGGGTAAAAGCTATGGTGAGGACAAGCTGATGGGCCCCGCCGAATGGAAGGTGGACCCGAAGAGCGCCCTCGGTAAAACCGTAGCCTGCGTACTGCGCGACGGCGACATGAACATCCTGGTGAAATGGGCGGGCGACAACGGCCTGCGCGTGAACCCCGATGAGACCTCCTTTGACCGGAACGCCATCAACCTCATTGCCGCCAACGACTTCCTGGACGCCGCCAACAAATACATTGCCGGCTATTCCGAAAGCCGCAAGCTGGTTGAGAACGGCAAGAAGATCGCGAAAGACACGACAGTAGGCGTAGACGGTGTTGCAACCTGGACGCCCGGCGACGTGAACATCGCCCAGAAAAAAGGCGGCCTGATCAACATCGCCACCACGCGTGAATATGCCGCGCAGATGCCGAATATCACGATCACCATCAAGAAGTTCGCGAACGATCACAGGACCGATATCGAGAACCTGATCATGGCGCTGGCCCAGGCCGGCGACCAGGTGCGCTCCTTCACCGACGCCAAGCAGTTCGCGGCAGACGTTTCCGCGAAAGTGTATAACGAGCAGAACGGCGCTTACTGGCTGAAATATTACAACGGCGGCGAAGAAAAGGACGCGCAGGGCGTGAACATCCATCTCGGCGGTTCCATGGCCTACAACCTGGCTGACGCTGCGAACATGTTCGGCCTCGGCGACGACAAGCTGGACCGTTACAAGATCGTATACGGCACCTTCGGCGACATCCTCGTGAAAATGTACCCTGAGCTGGTGCCTTCCTACCCGGTGTACAACAAGGTGGTGGACAAATCCTTCCTGGCTTCCGTGGTGAGCAATCACCCCGAGCTGCTGACCGGTACCGCCATCAAGGAGCAATATGCTACCGAGATCACCAAGGAAGTATCTTCCAAATCAGTACAGGTGCAGTTTGAGACCGGCAGCGCCATCATCAAACCTGAATCTTACGCCGTGCTGGACGATATCCTGAAAAGCGCCGTAGTGGCCGAAGGCCTGAAGCTGGGCATCTACGGGCATACGGACAACGTGGGCAACGACGCTTCCAACATGAAGCTCTCCAACGAACGCGCCGAGTCCGTAAAGGCTTACCTCCAGGGTAAAGGTCTTGCCGCTGCAAGGCTCGAATCCAAAGGATTTGGTGCCACCAAACCCGAAGAGGACAACAGCACTGCCGCCGGCCGCGCCAAGAACCGCCGTGTGCAGATCGTGCTGGGTAACTAATCTTTCTTTTCCAATGCCGGCTGCATTCGTGCGGCCGGCATTGTTACAAACCTGCTCATGAATAAACTCAAAGCAATATTTGAACCGCTGCGGATGCTGGACAAACGGACCATGACCATCCTGCTGGTAGCGGAGGCGGTGATAGCCCTGCTGGTATGGCAATTGAGCGGCGGCGGGCTCATACCCACGCCGGACAAGGTGTTGAAAGCCATCGGCACCATCTTCACAATGCCTGATTTTATTGACAACCTGTTTGCCAGCATTACGCTCACCGTAAAAGGCATGGGCATTTCCATCATCATCGCCCTTATTATCAGCTACCTGTCCATCGTGCCGTTCTTCCAGCCCATTGCCAGGTTCGTGATCAAATGCCGTTACCTGACGCTGACGGGCCTCATTTTCCTGTTCACCCTGCTCACGCAGAACGGCGGGCAGCTGAAGCTGAGCCTGCTGATCTTCGGTATCGTGCCTTTCTTCGTAACCTCGCTGCTGGGTGTGATAGAGAACATCAACAAGCAGGAATTCGAGCTTTGCACCACCCTGCGCATGAACAGCTGGCAGAGCCTCTGGGAAGTGATCATCGTGGGCCGGCTGGACCAGGTGTTTGAAGTAATGCGGCAGAACTTTGCCATCGCATGGCTGATGATCACCTCCGTGGAAGGCCTGAGCATGAGCCAGGGCGGCCTCGGCGTAATGCTCATCAAAGCCAACAAGTATGTGCAGCTGGATATCGTGTTCGGCACCCTGCTGATCATTTTTGTATTGGGCATCTTTTTCGATTTTATCCTGGGGCTTTTCCGCCACTGGTTATTCCCTTACACTAAACTGCATACCCGCTGATGAACGCATATAGCAAAAACAAAGTGCTGCTGAGCGCCGAGAACATCCACCTGCAATACGGCGAAAAAAAGATCCTGCGGGACGTGAATTTCCAGGTCCACGACATCCAGCGCGAGGGCGTGCAGCAGGGCCAGGTAGTGGCGCTGATAGGCAGAAGCGGCATCGGTAAAACGCAGCTGTTCAAAACCCTGTCCGGCCTCATACAGCCCACGGAAGGAGTGGTGAGGATCGGGGAAGACCAGCATCCCGTAAAAGCAGGCCAGGTGGGCATCGTGCCGCAGAACTACATCCTGTTCAACCATCGCAGCATTTACCGCAACCTCAGGATCGGGCTGGACAATTCAGGCGTGACCCTCACCGAAGAAGAAAAAAAACGAGTGATCCACGACTATGCAGAAACTTTCGAGCTGACGGAGCACCTGAACAAATACCCCGCCCAGCTGAGCGGCGGCCAGCGCCAGCGCGCGAGCATCATCCAGCAGGTGCTGACGGGCAATAAATTCATCCTGCTGGACGAGCCTTTTTCAGGGCTGGACATCCTGATGGTGGACAAAGTGATAGCACTGCTCCTGAAAGTGTCTACCCTGAGCGAGCACAACACCCTCATCATCGTAAGCCACGACATCGAGAATGCCACGGCTGTGGCGGATACCGTGTGGATATTGGGCAACGAGGAAGGGAAGGTTGGGGCTACCATTAAAAAAGAATACGACCTGTGCGAAATGGGCCTTGCATGGCAACCGGAGATTCGCACAGATCGCAGGTTTGTGGAGCTGATCAGTGAAATTAAAAAACAGTTGTAGGTTGATATCAGCTGAAAAGCGGGACCGGTATTTTCCGGCCCCGCTTTTCTTATTTTAGTAGGTAAGCACAGGCTCCAGGTCTCTCGCCTGGTCTATCATCCCTGTTATTTCAGAAAGGGTAGGCACCCTGCCGCTGAGGTTCTTGAGCGCGTTCAGCTCGGTCACCTTTGCGTGCAGGTTCTCGGGGTTGCGGTTGCGCAGTTCCTTCACCGTATCCACCCCGGCGGCTTCCAGCAGCTCGGCAAACTGGTCACCCACGCCGTTGATGCGCATGAGGTCCGCATGGTTCACCCAGGTGAGTATCAGTGGTTCCGGTATACCGGTGGATTCAGACAGCCTGCTGCGGCCGGATTTGGTGCCGCCGTCTTCCAGCAGTTTAGCCACAGTATTGATGCCGATGCCTATCAGCTTGCTTGCGTAATTGGGGCCTATCCCCTGGATCTCTTGAATCGGATAGCTCATAAGAATTGTTTTAGCAGTTCGGAAATTAACGAAAACGCATAACCTGCCCGAAAAAAATATGTTAAATCGTGGTGAATCAGGTAAAATGGCCGGCTAAAACCGCATAACTATTACATTTGCAGGATGAAAAGATCGATCGCATTATTGCTTTTGTTACCGCAACTGCTCAAAGCGCAAGAACTTCCGGAAAAACACTACCCGAAAGGATATTTCAGGAACCCGCTGAATGTGCCGATAGAGCTGGCGGGGAATTTCGGTGAACTGCGGCCCAACCACTTCCATTCCGGGCTCGACCTCAAGACCCAGCAGCGGGAGAACCTTCCCGTGCATGCCGCGGCTGAAGGGTATGTAAGCCGCGTTGGCGTGAGCCATCTCGGCTTCGGCAACGTGCTTTACATCACCCACCCGAATGGTTACACGACCGTTTACGCCCACCTGAACAAATTTTATCCCCTGCTGGACGAATACGTTACCCGCAAACAATATGAACTGGAATACTGGTCGGTGGACCTGGTGATACCCCCCAACCTTTTCCCCGTGAAAAAAGGCGAATTCGTGGCCTGGAGCGGCAATACCGGCGGCTCTGCCGGCCCGCACCTGCACTTCGAAATAAGGGATTCCAAAACCGAGAAACCGCTGAACCCCATGCTTTTCGGTTTCAGCATACCCGATACGCGGGCCCCGGAAATATCGCGCATCGTGGTGTACGACCGCAACCGCAGCCTGTACGAGCAAACGCCCGTGACCATACCCGTGAAACGCACCAAATCGGGCGATTACGTGGCGTCGAAGCCGCTGGTAAAAGTATCCACCAACAGGGTTGGCCTGGGCCTCAGCGCTTTGGACCGCCAGAGCAATTCCCCCAACCCCAACGGCATCTACGAAGCCCTGCTGATCCGCGACGGGCAGGTGGATTGCGGTTTCCAGCTGGATAATATCGGGTACGACGAAACACGGTACCTCAACGCCCATATCGATTACAAGCTGAAAAAAGGCGGTGGGCCTTATGTGCAGCTGTTGTTTGCGCTGCCCGGCAACCGCCTGGACATATACCACGACCTGGCCGGCGATGGCATCATCGACCTGTCTGACAGGCAGCCCCACCCCGTAACCCTGCGGGTGACCGATGCCTATGGCAACAGGTCGGAGGTGAAGCTGACGCTGCAGCAGGAAAGCGGGGCCGCTCCCGTGCCGGTGTGCGCGAACCGTATGTACACCGAAAGCCGCAATATTTTTGAGAACAACCAGGTGGAGTTTTTCCTTGAAGAAGGCAGCCTGTACGACGACATATGTTTCCGTTTCGTGGAATTGCCCAATGCTACTGCGTTTTCCAATACATACCGCCTGCATACCGCGTTGGTACCGGTGCATTATAATTTCGGGCTGCGCATCAAACCCACCAAACCTGTGCCCGCGGAATGGAACGACAAGATGGTGATCGTACGGAAAGGCCTGGGTGAAAGCATTTCAGCCGCAGTGCCGGAGAACGGCTGGTTCAAAGGCACCTTCCGCGACCTGGGGGATTTTTACCTGGCAGTGGATACCATCGCGCCGCGCGTGGCGGTTATCGGCGCCGTAAAACCGAACGCAAACCTTTCAAAAGCAACGAGAATCGCATTTTCCATGAACGATGCCAGCGGCATCAAATCCTACAGGGCGGAATTAGATGGAAAATGGTTGCGTTTATCGCGAAAAAGTAATGTACTTTCTTATAACTTTGATGAGCATTGTCCGCCCGGTAACCATACGCTGACGTTAACCGTTACCGACATTGCCAACAATCAAACCACATATACTTTACCGTTTAAACGCTAGTAAAACCATGACGCACCTCAAAGAAGGGGATATTGCCCCCGCATTTGCCGCCCTGGACCAGCATGGCAATACTGTTTCGCTGGCCGATTTCAAAGGAAAAAAAGTGATCCTTTACTTCTATCCTCACGACATGACCCCCGGCTGTACCACCCAGTCGTGCAACCTCCGGGATCACTACTCGCAACTGTTAAGGAGAGGCTATGCGGTGATAGGCGTGAGTGAAGATGACCAGAAGAGCCACAAAAAATTTGCGGACAAGTATGAGCTGCCTTTCCCCCTGCTGGTAGACGAGAGCCATACCATCCTGAACGACTATGGCGTTTGGGGCGAAAAGACCTTTATGGGCCGCACATACGACGGTACGCACCGCACTACTTTCCTGATAGACGAAGAGGGAAATATCGCACACATCATTCACACCCCCAACAATGGCGATCACGCGCGTGAGATCATTGAGCTGTGGGAAGGAGATACAGAAGGCTGGGAACCGGTGGTAAGGCCGGAAGATCCATCCACAGAAGCAGAACCCGTGGAAGAAGAAGCGGAAGAAGCAGATGAACTGGACGACCAGGAAGACGGCGTGGAAGTGGAGATGGATATTGTAGACGATGATGATGATGATGATGAAAATGATGAAGAGGATGACGATGTAGAAGCAGATGAACCCGCCGCCGTGGCGCCCACCCCGGCGCCCAAGGCGAAAACCGCGCCGAAAGCAAAAGCTAAAACCGCAGCAAAAACGCCGGCTGCACCTAAGGCCAAAGCGAAAGCTGCTCCTAAGGCAAACGCTGCTGCAAAAGCGAAAGCAGGGGCGAAGGTCGCTCCCAAGGCCAAAGCCAAGACCGCAGCCAAAGCCGCTCCTAAAGCGAAAGCTAAAACAGCCGCAAAGGCTAAGACCGCAGTGAAAGCCAAGCCGGCCAAAAAAGCCGCTACGCCCAAAGCTAAGACCGCTGTAAAAGCCAAACCGGCTAAAAAAGCGGCCGCCAAAAAGGCCACTGCACCCAAAGCAAAAGCTAAAACAGCTGCAAAGGCAAAAGCAGCTACCAAAGCGAAAGCCAAAGTAACCGCTAAAAAGGCCGTTCCCAAAGCGAAAGCAAAAACAGCCGCTAAAGCCAAAGCTGCTCCGAAGGCGAAAGCTAAGACCGCGGCAAAGGCCAAAATAGCGCCCAAGGCTAAAGCAAAAACAGCCGCCAGGGCAAAGGTTGCTCCTAAGGCAAAAGCGAAGGCTAAACAGGCCGTAAAAGCGAAGCCGGCTCCGAAGGCGAAAGCTAAAACCGCCGCAAAAGGAAAAGCGAAGAAACGCTAAGCGATAACCAGATATTCAAAGAAGCCGTCCCGGAATACCCGGGGCGGCTTTTAATTTACACCCGGAGTACACAGCCAGATCTCTGCATATGGATCAAACCGTCCCGAAATAAAAAGAGGCCGTCCCAATGAGACGGCCTCTTTTTATGTAAAACAGTTCGCTGTTGTTATCGTTTCTGGCGTTGTGAGCGGAACACGTTACCGGTCTTGAACTTGTTACCCTCGGGGCTGCCCACACGGTCCATCGCGCAGCGGAAGCCCACTGTGTTGGTAGCCATGTCTTCCTGCATGTAGCGGCGGTTGCCGGGGGAAAGCCAGTAAGCACGGTCGTTCCAGCTGCCGCCTTTCACCACGCGGGATTTGTCGTTGATCAGCGTGGTTACGCCGTAGCCGTATTCAACCAGGGACAGGCTGTCACCATCCAGGTAGTTGATCACGTCGCCTTTCTGGTAGTTCAGGCGGCTGGCGGATTCTTCGTCGGTCACATCGCGCATTTTCAGGGCGCCCAGGCTGTCTTTTTCGAATTCTTTTTCAGCATTCTGGTAAACAGTCTGGAATTTGTTACCGCGGAAGTAGTTGAAGTCGTCGCCGTCGATGGTGGTCAGCGGGCGGTAAACGTCGTTCACCCACTCGCTCACGTTGCCTGACATGTTATAGATACCGAAAGTGTTCGGGAAATAAGAACGTACAGGTGCGGGAATGGATGCACGGTCGTTCAGGCCGCCGGCCATACCCATGTTGTCGCCGGAGCCGCGTTTGAAGTTCGCCAGGAACTGGCCCTGCCAGTTGCCGCGGCGGATGTCGCGCAGGCCGCTGTTGTTCGTGCCCCAGGAATAGATCTGCTTGTTGAGGATCAGCTCTTCACCGCGTTTGCCTTCTTTTTTGGAAGGGCTCGGGTTCTGACCGATGTAACCCAGTGCAGCGTATTCCCACTCAGCCTCGGTAGGCAGGCGGTAGGCAGGCAGCATGATGCCGTCTTCGAACTGGGCACCGCGGGGAGAGCCGTCGGGATTGCTGAACTGCTTCTTCGCGGTTTTGCTCATTTTACCGGGAGTGCCTTCGTAAAGGCCCGCCATGTAAGATTTGCTGTCGAAAGTATTATCGTCCGCCTGGTTCATGATGTCTGCTTTAGACAGCAAACCGGCGTCCATGAGGAGCTTTTCGTTCACACGGTTGGAGCGCCATTTGGCGTAATCCGTAGCCTGCTTCCAGGTAACGCCCACCACCGGGTAGTCGTTGTAAGCCGGGTGGCGGAAATAATATTCCACCAGGGGCTCGTTGTAAGCCAGCTCGCTGCGCCATACCAGGGTATCGGGCAGTGCGCCGCGGTATACGTCCGGGAAAGATTCGCCGTACATGCGGGTGAGCCAGTACAGGTACTCGCGGTAGTTCACGTTGGATACTTCATTCTCATCTATATAGAAAGAAGACACCGTGATACGGCGGGGTATGTTGTTCCAGTCCATCATGACGTCCTGCTCGGTGGCGCCCATTGCGAATGTGCCGCCCGTAACGAACACGAGACCGGGACCGGTGAATTGGTCTTTACTCTTGGCAACGGAGAAACCACCCATTTTTGGGTCATTATAGCTCCAGCCGGTAGCGGAAGAGGATTCTTTCTTCTTCCCGAAAAGGCCGCCGCCGTTCTTACTACAGGCCGACATGGACAACATCACACCGGTGCCTACAATCAAGGATAAGGAGGTTAATCTGCGCATGCGATAACAGCTTTTGATCGATACAATTTAGGTATTCAATTAAGTAAACGCAAATGTAATTCTTTTTATTTTATAACAAAATTAATTAATCTGTAATGTAATAACCCTAAAAGTTTACCGGGAACAGTCCCCAGGTTGCGAAATATCCTGTAATACATTAGGTTTGTGTTGAATACAAACCCTGCCATTCTTTATGAACCGTTCCCGCTTTGCCCTTTGCGCTATCCTTTGCCTGCTTTGCGGGGCCGGGCGGGTTATGGCCCAGCGTACTTACGCGGCCCGTTCGGTACTGGCAGACGGCAGCTGGTACAAGCTGGCCGTAAAAGAAACCGGGGTCTATAAGATAGACGCCGCGCAACTCCAGTCCATGGGCATTTCCACCGCCAACCTCGCTTCCGGTTCCATCCGCCTCTTCGGCAACGGGGGAGGAATGATCCCGGAAGATAATTCCATCGCCCGGCCAGATGATCTTTTGCAGAACGCCATTTGGGTGGCAGACGGGGGCGATGGCCTATTTAACGGCAACGACTACCTTTTATTTTACGCCCCTGGGCCCCACCGCTGGCAGCGGGACGGCAGCGGGTACTACCATACCGCCCATCTCTATTCAGACTCAGCCTGTTACTTCCTGAATATCGCTCCCGGCGGGCAACGGATAATTTCGGACCCGGGTATGCCCGCGGCCACGCAGACCGTAACTGCTTATGATTTTCAAACGGTCCACGAAAAAGACGAGGTGAATATCCTTTCCAGCGGCAAACAATGGTTCGGGCCGGTGTTCAGCACTATTCCCGGCGGCGTCACCGAAAGGAGCTATACGCTGGAAGCGCCCGCGGGGCTTACAGAAGCCCGGTTGCGTATCAGGCTGGCGGCCCGCAGCATGGCCGGGGCCCGGTTCGACCTGGGATTGAACGGCACGGCGCTGCGCTCGTTCCTGCCGCCGCCCGTGAACGGGAATATTTTTGACACCTACGCCAGCACGGTTACCGAGCGTTTTACGACAGCCGGTGGCGGGAATTATACCCTGAAATTCACCGGCAATTCCAGCGCCCAGGGCTGGCTGGACTTCATATCCCTGGAAGGCCGCGCCCCGCTTGTTCTGCCGGCACAGGGCGCGTTGCTGTTCCGTGACTCCCGCAGCACGGGCACCGGGCAAACCGCCGGATTCGGGCTGGCTAACGGTACCGCGCAAACGATGGTTTGGGACGTGACCCTGCCGCATCAGCCGGTAAAGCTCCAGGCTACGCTCACCGGCGGCACGCTCCGTTTTTCGAGGGATGCATCCGTTACCCGCGAATACGCCGCCTTCAACCCGGCCGCGCTGCCTGCGCCGCTGTACATAGGCCCTGTGCCGAACCAGGACCTGCATGGCCTTTCCGCCGTCGGTATGCTTATTATCACGCCTTCCGCTTTCCAGTCCGCCGCCGCCCGCCTGGCCGCCTGGCACCGGGAGGCCCATGGCCTGCAGGTGCATGTGGTGCCCACGGAACTGGTCTGGAACGAATTCGGCTCCGGCATTGCAGACCCTGCCGCGCTGCGCGATTTCCTGAAAATGCAGCACGACCGTGGCGGGCTGAGATACGTGCTGTTATTCGGCCGCGCATCTTACGACTATAAGAACCGGGTGCGGAACAATACGAACTTCGTGCCCGCCTGGCAAAGCGACAACTCCCTGCACGGCATCAACAGTTATGTGTCCGACGACTTTTATGGTTTCCTGGGCGACCAGGACGACATCAACGGCAACGGCGCCCTGCTGGATGCGGCGGTTGGCCGCCTGCCCGTCAGAACCTTGCAGGAGGCGGACGTGGCAGTGAATAAGATCATACAATACAATACCCCGGCGGGCTTTGGTCCATGGCGGCAGGAAATGACCTTCGTGGCGGACGATGAGGACGGCAACCTGCACCTTGAAGACGCCGAGACCGTGAGCAATATCATTACGCAGGAAGAAAGCCCGTTCAATACCGGCAAGCTTTACCTGGATGCGTTCCCCCAGGTGTCTACCACCGCCGGAAGCCGCTACCCCGCTGTGAATGAGGCCATTCGCCAGCGCATGTACAGCGGCAACCTGGTGTGGAATTACACTGGTCACGGCAGCTTCAACCGGCTGGCAGAAGAGGCCATAGTGGAAGAAAGCGCCATCGACGGCTGGCAGAATGCGGGCAGGCTGCCCCTGATGGTGACGGCCACCTGCGACTTCGCGCCTTTCGACAACCCGGATCTCCATTCACTGGGCGAGAGGCTGCTGATGCGGGAGAATGGCGGGGCCATTGCGCTGATGACCACCACCCGCGCCGTGTTTGCCTATTCCAACCTTGTGATGAACGCCAATTACTTCCGCCGGGCCTTCAGTGCCGGTGCGGGCGGTATAATGCCCACGCTGGGCGAGGGCGCCATGCTGGCGAAAAATGATACCTATGCCCAGAACGGGGATGTGATCAATAACCGGAAATTCCAGCTGCTGGGCGACCCAGCAATGCCGCTGGCCTTCCCGAAATGGCGGGTGACCACCGATTCGCTGAACGGCAGGGAGATACAGGCCACCGATTCGCTAAAGGCGCTGGGGAAATACACCATTGCCGGCAGCGTGAGGGATGGATCAGGGAATCTCCGGGGCAATTACAATGGCATGGTGGATGTGACCGTGTACGACAAACCCGCCGCCCGCAATACCCGCGGCAACGACCCGAGCAGCAGCGCGGCAAGTTTCAGTGTGCAGGACCGTATACTTTTCCGTGGCCGCGATACCGTACAGAACGGGCGTTTCCGCTTCACTTTCATTGTGCCGAAGGACATGAGCCAGGCAGACGGCAATGCCCGCCTGAGCTTTTATACCAGCAACACGACCGAAGACGGCGGTGGTTTTTATAACCGCCTGGCAGCCAACGGTACCGCGCCCGATGCGCCGGAAGACCGCGAAGGCCCGGTGATCAGCGCCTGGATGAACGACCGTGGCTTCACCAGCGGCGACATCACCCATGAGAACCCGCTGCTGCTCATCAACCTGCGCGACCCCGGCGGCATCAACGCCACCGGCAACGGCATCGGGCATGATATTACCGCCATCCTGGACGACAGCACGCAGTTCTTCATTCTCAACGAGTTCTATGAAGCCCTGCCCGGCGATTTCCGGGAGGGGAACATCCGTTTTCCCATGGCAGGGCTGGCGCCGGGGGAACATACCCTTACCATCCGCGCCTGGGATAGCTTCAACAATTCCACCACCATTAACATCCGGTTCACAGTAATTCCCAAATCCTCGCTGGCAGTGGAGAAAGTGGGCAATTTTCCCAATCCGTTCCGGGGGCAGACGCGCTTTATATTCTATCATAACCAACAAGGCGCTGATGTTGATGTTGTTATACGTATCTTTACAGCCGCCGGCCAGATCGTGAGCACTATCCGGCGTACAATAAATACGGCAAATGGCCGTTATGATGGCGTCTCGTGGAATGGCACGGCCGACGCAGGATCGAGAGTGACCCCTGGCATCTACTTTTACCAAATCGTTGTAAGGGCTAAGGATAATACTCAAAAAGTATTCGGAGGACAACTTATATTATTATAATGTATAGATTAAAAATTGACTATATTTGAAAAAATAATATTATACGTTGCTCGCCCTTTACTTGGATTTAATAAATTAGACATTATTTTTACGTTTAAGCTAACTAAATAAAGTATTGCATGTTTTCCAGGATAACGACAGTTGTTATTTGCATTTTCTCCCTGTTCCTATGCCAGCGTACTTACGCTCAAATAGATCCATCGGTTCCCGTTGACGGCAGGCAGAATGTAATCAGCACGGCTGTTCCTTTTTTAAGAATATCCCCGGATGCCCGCAGCGGCGCACTTGGCGACGCGGGCATTGCCATGTCGCCAGATGCCAATTCCGTATACTGGAACTTTTCCAAACTTCCCTTCGCCAAACAGAAATCGGCCGTTGCCGTAACCTACACGCCCTGGCTGAAAGAGCTGGTGAGTGATGTGTTCCTGGCGCAGGTGGCGGGTTATACGCAGATAGACGAATTGCAGACCATCGGCGGTTCTCTCCGTTACTTTTCCCTGGGCGACATCGAGTTCAGGAACAGCAATGGCCAGTTCGACGGTAACTTCCGCCCCCGTGAATGGGCGTTCGATGCCGGTTATGCCCGCAAGCTCAGCGATAACTGGAGCCTCGCGGTAGCGCTCCGTTATATCCACTCCAGCCTTGCTTCCGGTACGATAGACAACCAGCCTATCAGGCCCGGGCGCTCCGTGGCGGCGGATCTTTCCGGTTTTTATACCAAGGATTTTGAAAACAACAACGGGGGAAATAACAATTTCAGCTTCGGTTTTGCCCTCACTAATATCGGCCAGAAGATTTCCTACACGCAATCCGCGCAAAAAGACTTTCTGCCCACCAACCTTGGTATCGGCGCGGCATACACGATCGGCCTCGACGAATACAACAAGGTGACCTTCATGCTGGACGTGAACAAGCTGATGGTGCCCACACCGCAGTACCAGGGCGATACCATGCTGGTGTATCCTGACAAAAGCGTGCTGGAAGGCATGTTTTCCTCCTTCGGCGATGCGCCGGGCGGAATGAAGGAAGAGCTGCATGAGCTGATGTATTCAATAGGCGGCGAATACTGGTACAACGACCTGTTTGCAGTGCGCGCGGGTTATTACAACGAGCATGCCACCAAAGGCAACCGCAAATACTTTACTGCCGGCATCGGCGTCAAATACAACATCTTCGGGCTCAACTTCTCCTACCTGGTGCCCTCCGGTACGGGGATCCAGCGCAACCCGCTGTCTAACACGCTGCGCTTCACGCTCAGCTTCGACATCGGTTCCAATGAAGAATAGAACGTATCTTTGCCATAACTGATAGTTAAATAAATCCTCCGAAGCAATGGGGGATTTATTATTTTACGGGTCTGCTAAATAAACGAATATGAGCAAGTTAAGGATCGGATTAGGCGTGGATTTTCATCAACTGGTGCCGGACAGGGATTTCTGGCTGGGCGGCGTATTGGTGCCGCACACCAAAGGCGCGCTGGGCCACAGCGATGCGGACGTGCTGCTGCATGCCATCTGCGACGCGATGCTGGGCGCTGCCAGCCTCGGAGATATCGGGGTGCATTTCCCGGATACGGATCAGACCTATAAGAATATCGACAGCAAAATATTACTGGCCCGCACAGTGGAGCTGATCGCACAAAAAGGCTACAGCGTGGTGAACGTGGATGCGTCCCTTTGCCTGCAGGCGCCCAAGATCAAACCATATGTTCCCGCCATGCAGGAAGTGATCGCGCGGCACCTGGGCGTGACCGTGGAAGAAGTGTCCATCAAAGCCACCACTACCGAAAAGCTCGGCTTCGTGGGGCGTGAAGAAGGCGTGGTGGCCTATGCCACCGTGCTGCTGGAAAAGCAATAACTGATTTATAGATAACTGTTTACCTTTGTTCAATGGCTGATATTCAAGTAAAGATCATCAATCGCTCGGCAAACCCTTTGCCTTCATATGCCACGGCAGACGCCGCCGGCATGGACCTGCGCGCCAACCTGGAAGCTGCCATCACCTTGCAGCCGATGGAACGCACCCTGGTACCTACCGGCCTTTTCATGGAACTGCCGGCGGGTTTTGAAGCACAGGTGCGCCCGCGCAGCGGCCTCGCCATCAAGCAGGGCCTTACCCTGCTCAATACGCCTGGCACGATAGATGCAGATTACAGGGGAGAGATCAAGATCATCATGATCAACCTCTCCACCGAACCGCAAACCATCCAGCATGGGGACCGCATTGCACAAATGGTGATCGCGCCTTTTGTGCAGGCTGCCCTGGCAGAAGTACCCGAATTGTCGGACACAGAAAGAGGAACCGGCGGGTTTGGCCATACCGGAAAATCCTGAGCATGCGTTTAACCGGAATATTCATCACTGTCACCGCGTGCATCGTTGCCGCAGCCTGTGGGAGCAATAAAAAGATTGTTTCCGCACCCGGCCCCCTGCAACAGGAGGTGATGTCTGCACGGGCAGACAGCCTGTTTTACGCCGCCCAGCGTTCCAAAATGCTCGGCGATTATAAAACGGCCATTACCCAATATTCCGATTACGTCCGCCTCAACCGCAACAATCCCACTGTTTATTACGAACTGAGCCGCCTGTTCCTGGAAGTACGCAACCCGCAGTACGCGCTGGGCTTCGCCCGCCGCGCCGCCGCGATGGACACTTCCAACAAATGGTTCCAGATGGCGCTGGCCGATGCTTTCACCGTAAACGAAATGTTCGACAGCGCGTCGATGGTTTATACCCGCCTGAGCAGGCAAAGCCCGCAGGACGAAGACCTGCTGTTCAACAAAGGCATTTCCCTTTCCAAAGCCAAGGATTATTCCCAGGCACTTGAAGTGTTCGATACGCTGGAAGCTAAGGTAGGCGTGGCCGAAGAGATCGTTTTCCAGAAGCAGCGCATTTACCTGCGGCTGAATATGGTAGACAATGCGGCCGCCGAAGTGCGGCGGCTGATAGCGCAGGAACCCGGCGAGCTCCGCTACTGGGGCCTGTTGGCGGAGATATACGAATCCGTGGAGCGCACGAAAGACGCGAGGGCCGTGTATGATACCATCCTCAGCATAGACCCCCAGCACCCGCGCGCGCTGATCGCCATTGCGAACTTTGAAAAGAAGAACGGCAACGAACCGCAATACCGCGCATACCTCATGAAGGCATTCAGCAACCCGGGCTACAGCATAGACGAAAAAGTGTCTTTCGTATACCCGTACCTGCAAATGCTGGAAACAGACACCAGCAAGCGCGACGAAGGCATCCTGCTCACGAAGCTCGTTGTGGACGCACATCCCAACGAAGCGAAAGCATACGCACTCCGCGCAGACATGTTCTCGCAGGCAAACGAGGCAGACAGCGCCATCGTGAATTACAACAAGGCCCTTTCGCTGGACAGTACGCGCTTCAGCGTTTGGTACCAGCTGATGTGGATGTATTCCCGGGCGGACCAGCCGGATTCCCTGCTGCGTGTAAGCGATCACGTTATCCGGCAGTTCCCGAAAGAGTTCATGGGCTATTATTTCAACGGCCTTGCCAATTATTTCAAGCAGCGCCACGATGCCGCCGCGCGTTCCCTCAACACCGCCCTCGTTATTGGCGGGGAAAAACGGTTCGTGGGCGACGTATACGCCCTGCTGGGAGACACCTATCACGCCAGCGGCATGCATGCCCGCAGCGACAGCTGTTACGACATGGTGCTGAGCATGCGCCCGAAGGATCATATCGTGATGAACAATTACAGCTACTACCTGTCTATGCGGGGCGACAAGCTGGAAAAAGCCGAGCAGCTCAGCCGCCGTTCGCTGGAACTGCAGCCTGAAAGCCCCACCTACATGGACACTTACGCCTGGATACTTTTCCGCCTGGGCCGTTATAAAGAAGCAAAAGAATGGATCGAGAAAGCGCTGGAAAACCCGGAGGCCCGGCAGGACCCGGATGTGCTGGAGCACTACGGGGATATTCTTTTTAACCTGAACGAAAAAGAAAAAGCCGTTCAGTACTGGCAGCTGGCCAAGGCCAAGGGCGCCAATTCCCATGGCCTGGCCAGGAAAATAGCAGAGAAACGCTACATCAGGAACATGGACCGCTGAGTGCACGCATTCACCGGTGAATCATAAAACTATTACACGCACAATGAAGCAAAAAGCAGTACTACAGCTTGTTACATGTCTGGTCAGCCTGGCTTTATTCAGCTGCCGCTCTACAAAGATCACGCGCGCCACTTTCCCTTCAGATACTTCCGCGCCGCGTAATACCGCCGATTCACCCGACCGGGAAAAAGAGCTGGCCCTGGCGCGCAGCATCCATGAAAAAGTGAATGCCAACCGTTTGGAATACACGACCTTTTCCGCTGAAATGAAAATGGATTACGAGGATGACAAGGGGAAGAAAATGAACAACCTTGGCGTGAACATCCGCATGCACTACGACAGCGTCATCTGGATCCGCGTGTCCGGCCCGCTGAACGTGGAGGGCGCCCGCATCCTCGTTACCAGGGACAGCATCAAGATCATCAATAAAATGGAAGGCACCGTTACCCTCCGCAGTGTGAGCCAGGGTAAAGAACTGCTGAAAATGGACCTCAGCCTTTCCGCGCTGCAGGACCTTATCGTGGGCAACCCCGTGTTCCTTTCCGATTCCATCAGCAATATCGTCACCACGCCGTCCATCATTTCCTTTACTTCTTTACAGTCCGAGCTGGTGAGCATGTTCAATATCTTTGCTGACGACTTCGTGATACAGCAATGCAAGATCACTGAAAAAGACAGTACCAAGGCGGATCCGCGCGTGGTGGAGCTTACCTATGGCGATCATAAGCCGGTGGAAAACAAAAAGATGGCCTTCCAGCGGAAGATCTACGTGGAAGAAAAGAACGTGGTGAAAGTAGCGCTGGATTTCAAGAAGATGGAGCTGAACAAACCGCTCACGTATCCCTTTACCATTCCTCCAAGCTACACCCGCGAGTAAACAATTTCGTTGTATATTTAACGTTATAAATCATCACTAAATAGCAATATGGTGCAATTGAAAAAGTTTATCCCTGTTTTGTTGTTGGCGCTGGCCCTCATGCCCGTTATGCTGCATGCGCAAAGTAACCAGCCTTCAAGGGAAGAACTGGAGAAGAGGAAGCGCGAGCTGCAAAAGGAAATGGAGGAAGCGCAGGCTATTTTGAGAGAAACGAAAAAGAACAGCAAGGAAAGTTTAGGCCAGCTGCGCGCGCTCCGCAATAAAATTGACGTACGCAGCCGCATGATCCGCAACATCAACGAAGAGATCAACTTCATCAATGGCGACATCAACAATGCGCTCCGTGATGTAAAGACCCTGCAGAACGACCTCGATACCCTCAAGCAGCAATATGCCCAGCTGATAGTGGCCGCTTATAAGAACCGGAGCTCCTACGCGCTGATGAACTTCATCTTTTCGGCCGAAAGCTTCAATGAAGCCATCAAACGGTACCAATACCTCAAACAATACCGCGACTTCCGCCGCCGCCAGGCAGATAATATCATCGAAACGCAGGCGCAGCTGCAGCAGAAGGTGAAGAACCTGCAGGACCAGCGGGTGAAACGTTCCGCCACTTTAAAAACAGAGCAGGAGGAACGCGCCACCCTGGAAAAGGACCGCAAGGAGAAAGATGAAGTGGTGGCCAAGCTGAAAGGCCGCGAGAAGGAACTGCTGGCGGACATCAGCCAGAAACAGAAAGACCAGAGAAAGATACAGGACCTGATCCGCGCCGTGATCCGGAAAGAAATAGAAGCCGCGCGCAAAAAAGCGGAAGCTGAAGAGCTGGCCCGTAAAAAGGCCGCTGAAGCCGAACGCAAACGCAGGGAAGAAGAAAGGCAACGCCAGCTGGCCGCTGCAAGGGAAGCTGCCAAAGCCGCCGCGGCCAACAATGCGGCCGGTAATACCGCCGCCGCGCAGCCCACACCGCCACCACCGCCGAAGCCGGTTCCGGAGCCGCCCGCTCCCGCCCCTGAAACAAAATCCACCCGTGTATACAACGTACTGGAAGCATCACCCGAAGCTGCCGCCCTGTCCGAGAAATTTGAGGACAACCGCGGAAAGCTGCCCTGGCCCGTGGAATCAGGCATGATCATCGGCTGGTTCGGCAAGCAGAAAAATGCGGATATGGAGAGGGTCGTGGAAGAGAACGACGGGATGATTTTCGCCACCCGCAAAGGCGGCAACGTAAAGGCTATCTTTGAAGGGGAAGTGAGAGTGGTAATGGCGATCCCCGGTGGGGGCTATTCTATCCTGGTGAAGCATGGCCAGTATTTCACAAACTATGTGGGCTTGCAAAGCTTCGCCGTAAAATCCGGGCAGAAAGTAAAGACCGGCCAGACGATAGGCACTGCCAAAAACAATGAAGAAGAAAGCGCAGGCGTAGTGGAAGTGCAGATATATAAGCTGGACAAATTGCAGAACACCAACGTCTGGATACCCAACCGGCGGTAATGTTCCCATGATATTAAAAAAGGCGTCCCATACAGGACGCCTTTTTTGTTCCGGCCAGTTAGTTTATTTCACCAGTGCCTGTTGGAGCACCGCATCGTACAAAGCTTCGTACTGCGGTATGATATTGTCGATGTGGAAGCGGGAAGCCTGCTCCAGCGCGCCTTTGCGCAGCTGTGCCAGCAGGCTGGGGTCTTTCAGGATGGCAATGGCATGCGCCGCCATCTGGTCCACATCGCCCACCGGGCTGCTATAGCCGGTCACCCCGTCGATATTGATCTCGGGGAGGCCGCCTGCGTTGGAACTAAGCACCGGCACCTGCGAAGCCATGGCTTCCAGTGCGGCCAGGCCGAAGCTTTCGTATTCGGATGGCAGGATGAACAGGTCGCTGATAGACATCACGTCTTCCAGCTGCTCCTGCTTGCCTACAAAACGGATATCGTCGCAGAGGCCCAGCTCGCGGCAGAGGCATTCGATAGAAGGCCTGTCTGGGCCGTCGCCCACCAGCAGCAGCTTCGCGGGCATCACGTCGCGCACCTGCTTGAATACCTTCACCACGTCCGGCACGCGCTTCACCTTGCGGAAGTTGGACACGTGCAGTAATATCTTCTCCCCGTTGGGCGCCACCGCCTGGCGGAAATGCGGAAGGTCTTTCCGCGCAAAACGCGCTGTGTCCACGAAGTTGTAGATCACTGAAATGTCCTTTTCGATGGGGAACGACTTGAAGGTCTCTTCCCGCAGGTTGTGCGACACCGCGGTAATGGCGTCGGACTCGTTGATCGAAAAGGTAACCACCGGGGCATAGGTCTTATCCTTGCCTACCAGCGTAATGTCCGTTCCGTGAAGGGTGGTGATGAAAGGGATGTACCTGCCGTGCTTGGCTACGATCTGCTGCGCCATGTATGCCGTGGAGGCATGGGGAATAGCATAGTGTACATGTAAAAGGTCTAATTTCTGGTTCAGGATCACATCTACCATGGTGCTGCTGAGCGCGCTCTCATAAGGAGGGAAGTCGAACAGCGGATATGTGGGAACCTGTACTTCATGATAAAAAATGTTGGCATGGAAACCATTGAGGCGGACGGGTTGCTGGTAAGTGATAAAATGTACCATATGCCCTTTGTCCGCCAGCGCTTTCCCTAATTCTGTGGCCAACACACCGCTACCCCCATAAGTAGGATAGCAAACTATTCCAATGCGCATCCCTGTGGTGTTTTTATGAGTTGCTAAGGTACATATTTTAAAATTAGTTAGCTTTAAAGCCAAATCGGGATCTATTCATGCGAAAGCCAATTTTAGTTCTTCTTGCCTGTTGCGCCGCCCAGCTCTCCTTTGCGCAGCAGGACGACTCTACAACCATCCGCCGCCTGGCAGACGAGGTGCTGACCAACGGAAAAGCTTACGAAAACCTGCGTGTGCTCACCAAAACCATCGGAGGCCGCCTGGCCGGGAGCCCGCAGATGGTGAAAGCCGAAAAATGGGGAGAAGCCGCGCTGAAAGCCGCCGGAGCGGATAAGGTCTGGACGCAGGAATGTATGGTGCCGCACTGGGTACGCGGTGCAAAAGAACAGGCGCGCATCGTTAGCCGCCGCCGCGACTATGTGGCGCCCCTGAATATCATTGCCCTTGGCAACTCCGTGGGCACCGGCGCAAAAGGCGTTACCGCGCCCGTGATCGAAGTGAATTCCTTTGAAGAACTAGAGGAAAAGAAAGACCAGGTGAAGGGGAAGATCGTGTTCTACAATTATAAATTTAACCCAAAATTCATCAAAACCTTCCGCTCCTATGGCGACGCCGTGCGCTTCAGGAGCCAGGGCCCGAGCCGTGCGTCCAAATATGGCGCATTGGCTGTGGTGGTGCGTTCCATGAGTCATAGTACCGACAATCACCCGCATACCGGCGGCACCCGTTACAACGATTCTTTCCCGAAGATCGCCGCCGTGGCCATTGGATTGAAGGATGCGGAAGTGCTGAGCAAACGCATTACCGGCGATCCTTCCATGCAACTCTTCCTGCGCACCAACTGCGTGATGCTGCCTGATACCATCGGCCACAACGTCATCGGCGAGCTGCGCGGAACCGAATTCCCGGATGAATACATCACCGTAGGCGGCCACCTGGACGCATGGGACAATACCGAAGGCGCGCACGACGATGGCGCCGGCTGTGTGCAGAGCATCGAGATCATCCGCGCATACAAGGCCCTCGGCATCCGCCCCAGACGTACTATCCGCGTGGTACTCTTCGCTAATGAAGAGAACGGCCTGCGCGGTGGCAGCAAATACGCCGAACAGGCGAAAGCCAATAACGAGAAACACCTCTTCGCCCTCGAAAGCGACGCCGGCGGCTTCACGCCCCGCGGTTTTATGATGGACATGAGCGATGCCCGGCGCAGCAAAATAAAAAGCTGGACGCCGCTTTTCCTGCCGTATGGCCTGTATGATTTCGATGAAGTGGGCGGTGGGGCAGATATCGGCCCCCTGCATAACCAGTTAGGTACCCCCATGGCTGAACTTTCTCCCGATTCCCAGCGTTATTTTGATATTCACCATGCCGCTTCCGATGTTTTTGAAGCCGTGAACAAGCGGGAACTGGAACTGGGGGCTATCGGGATGGGCGCGCTGGTGTACCTCGTAGATAAATACGGTTTATAACTATGAAAAGATTTATTCTCATTATCGTGGCAGTGCTGCTGCTCATTTTCGGCGTCTTCTTCGTGATCCGGTATTATTTCGTGTTCGGCCGCGGCACCAAGGCCGGCGAGCTGAACTTTTTTGTGCAGAAGGGTTATGTATGGAAAACTTACGAAGGCCGCCTGATCCAGACCGGCTTTAAACCACAGAACATGGGCGGCGTACAGTCCAACGAATTCCAGTTTTCCGTGACCAGCGAAAAGGTGGCCGCACAGCTGATGGCCGCGAGCGGCAAGGTGCTGGAGCTGCATTACAAAGAATACCTGGGCGCCCTTCCCTGGCGCGGTTACAGCAATTTTATCGTGGACAGCGTGCTGTCTGTAACCGATCCCGCTACGGGGAAGAAAGTGCCTTTTTAAGATAACCAGATTGAATGGGAAGCCGGACTGTTGTACAGCCCGGCTTTTTTGTCGCATTTCACCTGCACAATGACTTGATCACACCACCTCCGGGAATTGAAAGACGGGTAGTTTTGCAGTAACAAATACGACATACCATGAGAAAGATCATTGTAACCACTTTTATGTCTATGGACGGAGTGCTGCAGGCACCCGGCGGTCCGGAAGAAGATCCCTCCGGTCAGTTCAAATGGGGCGGCTGGACGTTTCATTTCCAGGACGAGCAGACGGGCGATAAGATGCGCCAGATCATGTCCAAACCATTTGACCTGCTGCTCGGCAGGCGCACATACGAAATATTTTCGGCCTACTGGCCATACCAGGGAAATCATCCGATCGCTGAAAAATTTAACAGCATCCGGAAGTATGTGGTGGCCACAACGCCCGTCGATACTTCCTGGCAGCATTCAATTTTAATCGAAGGTGACGTGGTAAGCGAACTGAAGAAACTAAAAGAGGAGGATGGCCCGGACCTGCTGGTACACGGCAGCAGCAGGCTGGTACAAACATTGCTCGCCAATCGCCTGGTAGACGAGCTGTACACCTGGATATACCCCATCACTTTTGGTAAAGGGAAAAAGCTCTTCCAGGAAGGCACGCAGGCGGTTCAATGGAAGCTGACCGATACGACGATTTCGACCACCGGCGTGATTATGGCGAGCTATGTTCCGGAGGGAGAGATTAAAACGGGTTCATTTGTGCAGGACAACGTGAGCAAAGCCGAGATGGCCAGGCGCGAAAAACTGGCAAGGGAGCACAGCGGGAAGTGAAGGATGAATGGTTAACTGTTGCAGGCTTGCGCCAGCTGCATGGAATTCAAGGTTGTGGCATTTAACCCGCATACAGCAAAAATATCGCGGGCCGCTTATGAAAATCCGCATCCGCCTGCTTCTTCCACTGCGCCACGCTTTGCGTGCGGATGTATTCCGTGGGCGCCGTGAGATCCGCCGCTACGCAGAGCTGCGTGCGGTCGCTGCAATTGGCGAGTATATCTTTCAGTAGCTGGTTATTCCGGTAAGGCGCCTCAATGAACAGCTGCGTCTGCTCCTTCCTGGCGGAAACCGCTTCCAGCTCTTTGATCGCTTTGACGCGCTCGGGCGGCTTCACCGGAAGGTAACCTACAAACTGGAAGTTCTGCCCGTTCATGCCGGAAGCCATCAGTGCCAGCAGCATGGAATTGGGACCTACCAGCGGTACTACGGTGGCGTTTATACTGTGCGCGGCCTGCACCACCAGCTGCCCGGGGTCCGCAATGGCAGGGCAGCCCGCTTCGCTGATCACGCCGATGGAACGCCCTTCCTGCAATAGTTTGCGGGCAATGCCGAGGTCCGGTGGGTTATGTTCGTTCATCAGGTGCAGCTGCAGCGAATCTATATCGATAGATTTATCCAGCGCTTTGAGGAAACGACGGGTCGTTCTTTCATTCTCCACAAAAAAAACGTCCAGCTGTTTCACCGTATCGGTAATGTAGGGCGGCAGGCTGAAGAGTGCGTCCGCGCTCAGCACGGTCGGTATCAGGAAAACTTTACCTGGCTGGGGCATCGGGCAGGCGTTGTTGTTGTAAATGAATAGTGGCGGCAATTACGGCGTAGCAGGGCGCGAGTATCCAGCCCAGTAAAGGGATGAACATCATCAGGTAAAACACGAGCCCGTTGCCGATGGCCATACCTTTATGCTGACCGATATACACGATGCTCTGCTTCATGGTCCAGCGGCGGCGTTCGAAGCTGTAATCCATCATGGAAAACCCGAAGTAATAACACTCCACGAACAGCGCGATGAGCGGCGTAAGCCATCCCAGGATAGGAATAAAGGCCAGTATGGCGATGATGAGCATGAATACCGTTTGGTACAGCAGGTTGCGTAGCGACAGGCGGATGCCGCGGGCCACGTCTTCCATCAGCTGGGAAAAGCTGAACGGGAAATCTTTCCGCTTCATGATGGCCTCCGTTTTTTCTGAGAGGTAAGCGAAAAGCGGTGAGCCGACTATCAGGAAAAGATATTTGAAGAAGGAAAAATACATGAGCAGGAACACCATCCGCACGGCGAACCCCACGAGCAGGAACAGGAAATTCACCCAGCTGTTCTGCACCCCTTCTATCCAGGTTTTGAGCGTAAGCAGGTTCAGCACATAATCGACGAACACGCCCGAGTATTCCCACACGAAATAAATGCCCGCCGCGAACAGGAGGCAGTAAATAAGGCCGGGTATAATGATCCACTTCCACAAGCGGTTTGCCGAAATGAACTGGTGCGCTTTGCCGTAAGACTGAATGGCGCCGAGTACTTCTCTTAATGAAAACAAATTTCTTTCTTTTTTAAAATGACGCAATCAGGCAGAGGGAATAAACAAAGGAACAGGATGTAACGAATGTAAAATAGTAATATTTTGCAGTATGGCTAAACTGGAAAGGGCATTTTATGCTGATAAAGATGTGTTAAAAGTTGCCAAAGCGTTGCTGGGTAAGGTTTTGGTGACGGAAATAGCAGGCGTTCGCACTTCAGGCAGGATCGTGGAAACGGAGGCGTATAATGGCGTGGTGGACAGGGCTTCCCATGCCTGGAACAACCGCAGGACCAACAGGACGGAAGTGATGTTCGGCCCTGGTGGCGTGGCTTACGTATACCTCTGCTACGGCATCCATCATCTTTTTAACGTGGTCACCAACTTGGAAGATGTGCCGCACGCCGTGCTGGTGCGGGGCCTGGAGCCGCTGGAAGGAATTGACCATATGCTTTTCCGCTGCGGCAAACAGAAAGTGGATTATACGCTCACCGCAGGCCCCGGCAGCCTTTCCAAAGCCCTGGGCATTACCACCGCGCTCACCGGGCAAAGCCTGCTGGGCGATGTGATATGGATCGAAGATGCGCCGCCTGTGCCAAAGAAGGATATCGTGGCGGGAACGCGTGTAGGCGTGGCGTATGCGATGGAAGACGCTTACCTGCCTTACCGTTTCTCGGTTAAAGGAAGCCCCTGGGTAAGCAAAGGGAAAGGCCTGGTAAGATAAAGGACCGCGTATACTGAAAACAAAGAAGGGCCGGCGGTTTGCGCAGGCCCTTCTTTGTTTATGAGAAATTGGTTAGAATTTCGGACAGAGCGTACCGTTCTTTTTGTTGTCGCCCCTTGTGCGGATGTAGATCACAGACAGCTCCATACCACCGCGGTAGTTGGAGGCGGGCTTCAGGGTAGACACGTTCAGGTCGTAGCTGAGGCCTACTTTCACACTGTTGAATTCCAATCCTACATAAGGATTGATTGCGTCTTTCAGGCGGAACCATGCGCCCAGGTAGAAGATGGTGGGAGCGTCGGGCATATCGTTCAGCATAAAGCCGTAAGCGCCGCCCATGGTGGTTTCTACGGCCTGGTTCTGCTTCATGTAGTGTGCGCTCACGTGGATGCGGTTGCTGCCGTTTACCGGGAAAGAACCGCCGCCGTGAATGGTATAACGGTAGCTAAGGCGGTTGTTGTCCGCATTCAGGAACGTTTCCGTAGGCTGTGTGAAATGGTAATAAGACACGCCCAGGTAAAGGTTGGACGATTCGCCTACCAGGCCGCTGTACAATAATCCCACGTTATAGTCCATGTAAGAAATAGCTGTGTTGGTAATGCTTTCCCCGCTGGGCAGTGAAGGATCATACCCATTGTCACCTATCTGCTGTTCGAAGATCAGCTTGCTCTGGTCCACACGCTTCTGCACAAACGCGGCCTGCAGGCCGATACCCAATGTGTGATTGCCTTCCACGTCCAGCCCTTTGTGATAGGCTGTGCTGAGCGCCACGTAATTGGAATTCAGCGCGCCGCCCCCGGTTTTGTCGTACAATGCAAGCACGCCTACACCCCAGGTATCGGTGTAAGAAATGGTGTTTTTCAAAATACCGAAGTCCGCCGCGAGCGTACCGGTAATATACGGAGAGGCAATGCTACGCCACTGGGAGCGGTAGTTGCCGGAAAGACGGAGATCGCCGGAGAAGTACCCCGTAAACGCCGGGTTCAGCGTAAGCGGCGATGCGAAGAACTGCGTGAAATGCGGGTCTTGCGCCTTGGCCTGGCTGAATGCATAAAGGGTAATGGTCAATAGGAGTAGAACTTTTTTCATCACTTCAACGGTTAAAAAATATAGGGACACTATATAATTCAAAGCTACAAAACAATATTCATATTTCAAATTAAATCTATATAACGAAAATCCGCTATTGTATCTGCTTTGAAATGAATACCAGAGAGTTTTAAAATCGACGACTGCTGCTACGGGATCTGGTTGACGCACTAAGCACCCTTGGGGGTGCTTATTCTATAAGAACGTAAAAAAACGCAATTTGTTACTGTTGCACTTTGGTGCCGAAGGCCAGATCGCCCGCATCGCCCAAACCGGGAACGATGTAGCCTTTGGCCGTCAGTTCATCATCGATGTCTCCGGCCCAGATGCTGATATTGGCATCGGCGTTCCGCTGCACGTATTCGATGCCGATGGTGCAGGCGATGGCCGTAACGATGTGAATATGAGCGGGTTTTCCGAATTCGGCCAGGTGGTCGATGGTTTTGACAAGGGAGGCGCCGGTGGCCAGCATGGGATCGGAGAGGATCAGCACCTGTCCGTCCAGCGGGGGGCAGGATACGTATTCCAGGCTGATCTCGAAGGAACCGTCGCGGTTATGTTTACGGTAGGCAGAGATGTAGGCGTGATCCGCTTTGTCGAAGTAATTCACCAGGCCCTGGTGTAAAGCCAGGCCGGCCCGGAGAATGGTGCCCAGCACGGGCTGTTGCTTCAGTACCCCGCAGGTGGCGGTACCCAGCGGCGTCTGTACTTCTTTATCCACGTAGGTGAGGGTTTTGCTGATCTCGTAAGAAGCTACCTCGCCCAGGCGTTCCAGGTTCCTGCGGAAGCGCATCCTGTCCGTCTGCGTAACTTCATCCCTGATCTCGCTCATCCATTCGCCTACGAGCGAATTGGTTTCACTCAAATTGATAATCATAAGCCCTGCCGTTTTGCGTTTGCACGCCAAAATAGCGCTTTTTTGCTTACCAATGGCGAAAAGCACTGCGGCGAAAGGATTTATTAATCCTTCCGCCGCAGTATTTGAAAAATAAGGCGCCGGCAGCCGGGCGCCCATCCGCCCCGGGCGCTCCCACAGCCGTTTCCCGGCAGCCTTGTTACCTGTTTCCGGCACAAACCCCGCGGCCTGTGTCTTCCTGATAATCGCAGGAGTTTCGTACCTGTTAGTCCTCCTTCGCCACAGAGGCGCTCAACGCCTGGGCCTTCTTCAGCAACTGTATATATTCGGCGCGGTATCCTTCAGGGTCTTCTCCTTTGGCGGATACGGCCAGTTTAATAGCGCCGTCGTAGCTGGATTTGCCTGCATGCGGACTGTTGCGCAGCAGCATGCCGAACTGTGCCACGGAAGCGGCTAAACGGAAATCCGCCGGGCATTCGGTGATCGGTTTCGCGCCGGCTTGCAGCACTGCCTGTAACAGCTGGCTCTTTTTACCCTGCGGGGCTTTGTAACGCACTTTCACCGTCAGCACTTCTTTGCTCTGCACCAGCGGCGCAGGAAGGGGCGCAGGCTGCTGGTATTTCAGCGGGTCCACGGAGCCGGTTTGCGGCATAAGCGAGCCTGCGGGCACAATCTCATACAGCGCCGTCACGGTATGGCCGGAGCCCATATCGCCTGCGTCTTTTTTATCGTCGTTGAAATCTTCTTTGTCCAGCAGCCGGTTCTCATAACCGATCAGCCGGTAACCCTGCACCTGCGCGGGATTGAACTCCACCTGCAGCTTCACGTCTTTGGCAATGGTGAAGAGGGTGCCGCCGAACTCTGTGGCAAAGGTCCGGCGGGCCTCTTCGAAATCATCGATATAAGCATAGTTCCCGTTTCCCTTGTCTGCAAGGGTTTCAAGCTTGTTGTCCTTATAATTTCCCATCCCAAAGCCCAGCACGGAAAGGAATACGCCTTGTTCCCTTTCTTTTTCGATGAGCTTTTCGAGTTCTTTTCCGCTGGAGATGCCTACGTTAAAATCGCCGTCTGTAGCCAGTATCACGCGGTTGTTCCCTTCTTTCATAAAATTCTCTCCCGCGATGCGGTATGCCAGCCGGATGCCTTCGCCGCCCGCCGTGGAGCCACCTGCTTCCAGCTTATCGAGCGCGGCGATGATGCGGGCCTTTTCGCTGCCGCTCGTGGAAGGCAGCACCATGCCCGCCGCGCCTGCGTATACTACGATAGACACACGGTCTTTGGCACGCAACTGCTGCACCAGCAGCTTAAACGCCTGTTTCACCAGGGGCAGCCTGTTTTCCCCGCTCATGGAACCGGAAACGTCCAGTAAGAATACGAGGTTGGAAGGAGGAAGGTTATCCGTCGGGATGCGTTTGCCCTGTATGCCGATGCGCACCAGCTGGTGCGAAGGGTTCCAGGGGCAAACGGCCAGGTCGGTATGAATAGCCACCGGGTCCTGGTTCTGCGGGGCGGTGTAGTTATAATCGAAATAATTGATCAGTTCTTCCACCCTTACCGCATCGGTTTCGGGCAGCTGGCCCTGGCCGAGGGAACGGCGCACGAGGGTATATGAAGCGCGGTCCACATCCGCGGAGAACGTGCTCAGCGGGTCATTTTTCGCGGTGTGGTATTTGTTTTCGCTGAACTTGCCGAATTCATTTGTGTTCTGCTCGTAATGGATCAGGCCTTGAGGTGCCCGGTACCCGTAGATGGCGTCGGACGAAACGATACTGACATTTGCCGCTGTCATTGTTTTTTTCTTCATCGGCGCATAACCCGCCACCACTACATCTTGCAGCGTCCGCGAGTCCTTGTTCAGCATGACTGTGATATTGTTGTCGTGTAAAGAAACCTTTTGCGTAGCGGCAACATACCCAACAAAACGTATCTCCAGCGTAACGGTATCCGTTTTCACTTTCAGGCTGAAACCGCCCAGGATATTGGTGCCCGTACCATAGCCGGTGCCGGCAATGATGACGCTGGCGCCATGCAAAGGCAAGGAATCATGCATGGATAACACCTTGCCGGTGATGATCTTTTCTTTTTTCGACTGGGCGTTTGCCGTTAATAACGGGAGCGCGGTGAGCAGCAGCAGGAATATCTTTTTCATAACAGATCGGGTTTGTTTCCGGGGTATGGATGCAGGAAATGGCAGGTATTCCATAAAAGTTTTTTCCTTCCTGTTATCTTTGCAAAAATCCGCAGTATGGTATACAACGTAATCGGTTTAATGTCAGGCAGTTCGCTGGATGGGCTGGATATTGCATTTGTGGAGCTGAGCGAAGTGCGCGGCCAGTGGGGTTATGTGATCCATGCCGCCGAATGCCTGCCTTACAACGAGCAGTGGGCGCAGGACCTGAAAGGCGCTGTGAACCTGCCTGCGCGGGAATACCAGCTGCTGCATACCGCCTACGGCCGTTACATCGGCCGGCAGGTAAAAGAATTCATCCGCCGCAACCACCTGGAGCACCGGGTGCATTTCATCGCTTCGCACGGCCATACTACTTTTCATATACCCGAACAGCAAATGACAGCCCAGCTGGGCGACGGTGCGGCCATTGCCGCGGAAACCGGCCTCCCCGTTATCAGCGAGCTCCGTTCCATGGACGTTGCGCTTGGCGGGCAGGGGGCGCCCATCGTGCCTATCGGGGAAAAGCTGCTTTTCCATGGCTACGATTACTGGCTCAACCTGGGCGGCATTGCCAACCTCTCCGCGAAAAACGAAGATGTATACCACGCCTTCGACGTATGCCCGGCCAACCGTGTGCTGGACGCACTGGCGGCAGCGCTCGGCAAAAGTTATGACGAGAACGGAACGCTGGCGGCAGGCGGCGTAACAGACGCCAAGCTGCTGGAGGCCCTGAACGCACAGCCTTATTACAGCCAGCCTTTCCCCAAATCCCTTGCGAACGATTTCGGAACGGATGTGATACTGCCGCTGATCAATACCCACACACTATCCGTACAAGGCAAGCTGCGCACATACGCGGAGCATATCGCGCAGCAGGTTACGGCCGCCGTGAAAGCGGTTTCAGGCGAAGCCACGCAGGAAAAGAAATTGCTGGTGACGGGCGGCGGGGTGTTCAATCACTTCCTGGTCAAAACCATCAAGGCACAGCTGGAGCCTTTGGGTATTACAGTGGTCATTCCGGATGAACAGACGGCCGCATACAAAGAAGCGCTGGTAATGGCGCTGATCGGCGCGCTGCGCTGGCGCCAGCAGCCGAATGCGCTCAGCTCTGTAACAGGCGCCAGCCGTGATAGTGTGAATGGTGCTTTATACCTGGGTGAAGGATAATACTTACTCTTCCGGGAAAGCCAGGTCTTCAAAAATAAATTCATCCCCGTTAAATAATCCTTTGTCGCTCAGCTTCAGATGGGGGATCACCAGCAGCGCCATGAAGGACAGAGTCATGAAAGGCGCGTCCAGCCTGCAACCCAGGGCCTTGGCCGCTTTGTCCATCAGGCTGTACCTGTGCGCGGTAAGGTAACCGTCTTCCGCGCTCATCAGTCCCGCAACGGGCAGTGGCATTATTTCATCCCCCTCGGGAGACACCACGCTGATGCCGCCTTTGCATTCAACCAGGTTGTTCACAGCTTTACAGATGCTTTCATCATCCGCGCCCACGGCAATGATGTTGTGGCTGTCGTGCGCCACAGTGGATGCAATCGCGCCGCGTTTCAGCCCGAAATGATGGATGAAGCCGCAGGCAACCGGCGCATCGTTATAACGGTTCACCACGGCCACTTTCAGCACATCCTGCGAAATGTCGGACACAAGGTTGCCGCCATGATCGCAGAGGATGGCGCTGATGCGGTTGGTGATCAGCTGGCCCTGCAGGGCTTCGATCACTTTTACCCGTACGGTCTGCCCATGGGAAGCAATGCGGAAATCAGCCACGGTTTTAGGTGAACAGCTGAAGCGGTTGATGGGCGTTATGGGAACGGAAGGAATGAGCGTTTCCCCGTTCTTCGCCACCAGCGTACCGTTGATATATGTTTCGAGGATATTAAAATGCCGAAGATCATCCACCACGATAAGATCCGCGGGGTCATTCACCCGCAGCAATCCCACGGGCATGCGGTAATGCTGCACCGGGTTGATGCAGGCGGCGAGGAGAATGTTGTACAGGTCGTAACCCTGTGCCAGCGCCCTTTTCACGAGCACGTTGATGTGGCCTTCCTCGAGGTTGTCAGGATGTTTGTCGTCGCTGCAGAACATCACCATTTGCGGATGCGAGTTCAGCAGCGGCGCCAGCGCTTCGAAATTACGCGCGGCGCTGCCTTCCCTGATCAGGATGTGCATGCCGAGCTGCAGCTTGCCGAGCGCTTCTTCCAGCGTAAAACATTCGTGGTCGGTACTGATGCCCGCCGCAATATACCGGGCGGCTTCGTCGCCACGCAGGCCGGGCGCATGGCCATCTACGGGCTTGCCATGCCGTTTGGCCGCGGCTATTTTAGCCATCACTTCGGCGTCTTCATGCAGCACGCCGGGATAGTTCATCATTTCGGAGAGATAATAAATATCGTGCCGTTTCAGCAACTGGTCTACCGCCTGCGCATCGATGCTGTCGCCGGCGGTTTCGAATATGGTGGCGGGTACGCAGGAGGGTGCGCCGAAGCAGAATTTGAAAGGTACGCGGGCGCCGTTGTCCAGCATAAACTTCACGCCTTCCACGCCGCATACATTGGCGATCTCATGCGGGTCGGACACGGTGCCGGTGGTGCCATGCACCACGGCCATGCGCGCAAATTCGGAAGGCACGAGCATAGCGCTTTCCACGTGCACATGCGCATCAATGAAACCGGGAAGTATATAGCGGTCCGGCACCGCGGCTGTAGCGGGTTCGATGCTTTGTATACGGCCGTTGGCAAGGGTGACCACGGCGGGGTATGTTCTTCTGCCGGGAATGTCCACCACATGGCCGGCCAGCTGTAACTGGTTCATAGCCGTAAAACTCGTGAAAAACCGTTAAAGAAAACCTAATTGATTTTGCCAGGTCTGATAAAAAGATAACATTTGTAGCCATTCCCAATCCATCATTAAACTAATTTTTATGAAGAATTACCTCATGTTAACCCTCGCGGCAGCGCTTACAACTACCGCGGTTAGCACGAAAGCACAAACAGTGGACGAAATTGTCAGCAAACATATCACCGCGATGGGCGGCAAGGAAAAGCTGGACGCTCTCAAGTCTTCCGTAACCGAAGGCACTATGGAAGTTCAGGGTATGGAATTCCCCTTCAAAGCCACGATCATCAACAAACGCGGCATGCGCATCGAGTTCGAGGCCATGGGCACTAAAAATATCCAGGTGGCTACCACCACCGGCGGCTGGAACCTGCTGGGCGTACAGCAACAAACCGAACCGGTGGATGTGCCGGCCGAAAGCCTGAAAGAGATCGGGCCCGACCTGGACATTGAAGGCGAACTGGTGAATGCGAAAGAAAAAGGCCATACGCTCGAGCTGATCGGGAAAGAAACGGCCAATGGCGCAGAGATGTACAAAATCCAGCTGACGCGTAAAGATGGCAATGTAGCCAACTATTTCATCGACGTGCAGAATTTTTACATCACCAAAAGATCTGTACAGGTAGGCGGCGAAGAAGCGATCAATACGCTGCTGGAGTACAAAAAAACGGATGATGGTTATGCGTACGCTTCCATAGTGGAAACGCAGCCCACCGGCGTAAAGCTGAAAGTAACGAAGATACTGTTCAACCCGCCAGTGGATGAAAAGGTCTTCGAAAAACCTGCTAAGCAATAATATAAACGACCGATACTAAAAGAGGCTGTTCCTTGCGGGACAGCCTTTTTTTTTAACCCGTCACCCCTCCCGCACAATCCCCCGCTGCTCCTCGCAATGACGACCTTTTTCCGCTTCGTCGCGGCTCCTGCACACTCCTCCCCGCAATGACGTTTATTACTGATATTTCTTCAGCATTTCCGTTGCTTCCTGCCGGATGCGGTCTGCCAGGTGCTGCGGCTGTATCACTTTCACGCGGCTCCCGCTGCTGAGCAGCAGCATCACCAGCTCGTGGTTCACTACGATATTCAGCCTGATGCGGCATTCCTCTTCATCGTCTTTCAATATTTCCTGCGAGGGGTGCAGCGGTTGCGTTTTTACGTATTTGCCCTGGTGGGGCGTGTAGGAGAGGATGATCTCTTCCGGTTCGCCTTCCGATACGGTGATGCCGATGGCGTGCTGGAAATAGCTGGCGTCGTCGAAATTTTTTTCATCGAAATGTTTATCCGTGGGCCAGAGCTTCACTACGCGATCCAGCGCGAAAGTGAGCAGGGTGCCGCCTTTGGCTTTCTGGCTTTTGCCGATGAGGTAAAAGCGGTGGTTGTATTCACGGAGATGGTAAGGTTCCACCCAGTGTTCTTTGGGTTCGCTGCGGTCGAAGCTCTGGTAGGCGATGCGGATCACCTCCAGGTTCTTGATGGCGTCCACGATCTCGGGGATCAGCTCGGCGCCTTTATACTGGCTGCCCCGGCTGAATTTGATGAGGCCGCGGTTTTCCAGCTGCTGGCGGTTCATTTTGAGGCTGGCGGCGATTTTGAGGATAGCGTCTTCGAAGCGCTGTATCACCGGCAGGCTGCGGAACTGTTCCAGTATGCCGATGGCCACTTCCAGTCCCTGGAGGTCCGCTTCGTCTATGGGGCTGTTGCTGATGGAGAAATTTTCGTCCGAATAATAATAGGCCCGCTTGCTGCGGTCGTATATAATAGGCGCGAAGTAGTTGAGCTCCGCATCGTTGCGCATGTCTTCTATGTCTTTCTGAATGGTCCGCACGGCAATGGTCTTGTCCATTTTGTCCGAAACGAACTCCACCAGGTCCTCCAGGGAGGGTTTTGGCAGCCGTTTATTGCGGAAACGCTCGTCCAGCCAGCGGTAACGGGAAAGCGCATCTTTATTTTTAGGCATTTTATCTTTTTTATCAGGCCCTAAAATAAAACAATTTTGCTACGCAGATCCCTTGCGTATGGCCCTGATATTTTTGTATCGTTATCAATTCAGCAATTATGAAAAAGGTATCCGTACAAGCATCAGATTACAAAGAAGCAACAGCCATCAAAGTGGGTCAGATCATATTGGACGATTCCCATTACCTCACCTGCTGGGGTTACCTGGAAACGGCGGAAGGCTGGCGCAAGTGCGATTTCGTGACCAATTACGATGTGCTCAATACCATGCTGCGCGCCGTGGAGGATAAAAGCGAGGCCGTGCAGATGGCCATTGTGCAAAAGTTGGAAACGATGGAGCAGATACCTGAAATGATCGATTTTGAAGCGCAGCTGGGCGAGCCCGTGCTGTTCGATAACCTGAGCTTCCAGCTTGCCCGCCCGCAGTTTGAGCCGGGCAGGGAATGGATGGAATATTCAGACGACAATTGTTTTTATATCCGCAAGGCGGAGCCCATCACTCACGCGGAAGCCAACGCCCGCGGCGTAGCGCAGTGCATGAATGCGCTGGCCGGGCATTACGCCCTTTACCTGGGTTACCTGGAACTGGAATTTGACGAGGTTTCGGCAAGAATGAAAGCCGAGCTGGAAGACGATATGAAATACACCCTGGCGTACTACGCCTGGCAGCAATCCGCTAAAAATGACTAATACCCAAGCCCCGTGTTAACCATGAACCCCATCCATTGTTGACCATATCATCCGTTGAAATCCCTTGTTGACCACGAACATCCATTTATCCTTGTTACCCGTAACATCGTCCATTATCCCATGTTACCCATTTTGAAGAACGCCGTCCGATCCCATGCCCCCGGGGAGAGAACGGCCACCATCCGGACTTTTGTTAACCCCGCTCGTCCATTGTTGTATGAACAGGGCTCCGGCAGGCGCACGACCGCCTGCCGTCCCTGGAATACAATACAGCAGCCATTTCCCCCGTGGAACTCCAACAAGATTAAAAATCTGTAAAAAAATGCCTTAAAGTCTATAAAAATTGTAGGAAATTAGTATTTTTGGTTCCATCAAAACCAGGAACTGACCATGAGTTTAAGATTAGGCGACGCCGCCCCCAACTTTAAGGCGAAAACCACCATTGGAGAAATAGACTTTTACGAATACCTTGGCGACAGCTGGGGCGTATTATTTTCCCACCCTGCGGATTTCACTCCTGTTTGCACGACTGAACTTGGCAAAACCGCCCTTCTGAACGGCGAATTTGCCAAACGTAACGTTAAAGTACTGGCCCTCAGCGTGGATCCCCTGGATAAACACAAGAGCTGGATCAACGATATCAATGAAACACAGGGCTGTGATGTGAGCTTTCCCATCATTGCCGACGAAGATAAAACAGTAGCGAACCTCTATGGCATGATCCATCCGAATGCTTCGGAAACCTTTACCGTACGCTCGCTGTTCGTGATCGGCCCGGATAAGAAAGTGAAACTGACCATCACTTATCCCGCCTCCACCGGCCGCAACTTCCATGAAGTGCTGCGCGTGATCGATTCCCTCCAGCTCACGGCTAACTACAGTGTGGCCACACCGGCAGACTGGAAAGACGGGGAAGACGTGATCGTGGTGCCTGCAGTTAAAACGGAAGACATTCCGGCCAAGTTCCCGAAAGGTCATAAGATCATCAAACCTTATCTGAGAACAACACCACAGCCAAATAAATAAATGGCTGCATTATCTTTGCCATGAAAAGAATCATTCGCTATATATTGCACTGGTTCCATCCTTCAGCCAACGAAGGAAAGATATTAAAGGAGCAAAAAGACCGGCACCGCTGGTTGCAAGGGTTTTACTCCTGATCGTTTTTTTTAATGGTTGGTTTTTGATTTTACGAAACGGGGATTTTTCCCCGTTTTTTTATGCCCCTATACGATCAGCTTCTACCACGTAAATGGCTGGATACCACCAGGTAAAATAAAAACGGACCGCCCTGGGGCAGTCCGTACAGTTATGTTTCCGTTTCCTGGAGCTATTCAGATTTTAATCTCCTCCTGTGCTCGATCATCCCGTTGAAGCCTGCGCTTTCCACGGGTTCCATTTTCAGGTCAGAGGCGTTCACCACGTTGCCATTCGCCACGGCGATGCGGGCATTGGCGATCCTGCCGGTGGTGGAGCCGGTATTGATATAGTTGATCGCTTTGGCCAGGCTGCTTTCCAGCGGGTCGCCAAAATCGCGGGTCACCAGGTCCTGCTCGGGCATATCGGGCGTGAAGCCGTCGAAATATTCGCCTTTGTTCAGGGCGTTGGTGCTGGTGAACTGGGACATATACACGGTGAATTTATCGATGCCGATGCCGAAGAAACCAACAGGTTTGCCGTAAGATTTGCTGCCCACGGTCTTGACGTCGATATTGGCGGGATAGGCCGCTAAGCTGTTGATCGTGAGCTCGCTGGCGGAGGCGGAGGAGCCGGTGATGATGAATACCACCTTGCGCACATTATCCAGTGTGCCTTTTTTGGCAAAATAAAATACATTGCCCGCCAAAGTGAAATCCACATCAGCATAGGTGAGCGGTTTGCCGTTGCTGTAGCGCTGTTTATAATTGGCGTCCAGCAGGGGCAGCGACTTGAGGATGGGGGCCTTGCCTTGCTGGAGCAGGGTGTTGAACTGTTCCTTGTACATCACTTTGCCGTTCATCGCGTTGGGGACAATGAGGTTGGCGAGGTATTCGAAGGTTTCAACATAACCGCCGCCATTATAGCGGAGGTCTACCACCAGGTTGTTCACCCCGGCGGCGGCAAATTCTTCAAAAGCCTTATTCAGCGAATCATCCACTACCGAAAGGCGGGAGAAACGCATCAGGTTCAGGTAGCCGATCTTGTTGGTACCGCTGCCCTGGATCACTTTGTAGGTGGTCAGGGGATCGTTGTTGTAAGTGGCTTTGGTAAGGTTTGCGGTGGCTTTGGTGCCGTTTGTTCTGGTGAATTCCAGGCTGAGGGTATTGCCGTTGGCCAGGCTGCTCAGCGAGCTGGAATTTGTAGGCGGCGCGGCGCCGTTCATTTTCGTGATCTCGCAGCCGCGCGTGAGGCCTGCCTTCCAGGCGGGGGAGCCTTTCTCCACGTAGGCCACGTACACATATCTTTTACCCGGCGTCGGGTCGTTCGCAAAAGTGACAGGAATTGCCTGGAAGCCCAGGTCGTTGCCATTGCCTTCCAGGTCCACCTCGCCTTTGATGCCCCTGGCCAGGTTGCCGCTTTCCACGAAGGAGAACTTGGAGCGGGAAGGGTTGGGCGTATAATATTCGTACGGTTTCTGCGTGGCAGGGTTTTCCTTTAGCTGGCTGATCGCGTACATGGTATTCTTCAGGCTGTTCAGGTCGTCTGAACCTGCATATCCGCGGGGATTGAACGTGCTGTAATCGGGAATAGCGTCGTACCAGAGGTAAGTTTCTTTCGCGAAAAGGTATAGCGAATCGAGGCTTAACTGGAGGCGGGTGCCGGTTGTAGGCGTAGTTGGCGGCGGCGGATCAGGCTCCGTATCCTTCGAATTCTTTTTACAGGCGGCTAAAGCGGCGGCGCACAGCATAACTGTGCCAATGATCCGGAGCTTAATCATAAATTGAAGCGATTTACTTGAAAAATACGTCAAATCCCTGATATCCCGAGCCTGGAACCGGCCAACGGCATAAATCTGCCGGTTGAACGCAGAGAATTAACATACTAACGGAGAAACCGGAGAATTAGTTGCCTTGGGGGTTCTTATGTTTCCGCAATTGCTGCAACACGGCCTGCATGTCTTTGGGGAGGGGCGCTTCCAGCTCAAAAACCTGCCCCTTTTCGTCCCGGAAGCTGATCTTCCAGGCGTGCAGGGCCAGCCTGTTCAGCAGCGGTTTTTCCTCTTCGGTAAACTTCCCCAGCCTGAATTTCTTCTTGATGGCGCTCAACAGCACCGGCTGGTTGTTGCCGTACAGCGGGTCCACGGCGATGGGGTGCCCCAGGTGCTTCATGTGCACCCTGATCTGGTGGGTTCTGCCGGTGTGGATGCGCAGCCGCACCAGGCTGTAAAGCCCGAAAGATTCCAGCACTTCGTAGTCCGTGAGCGAAGGGCGGCCCTTGGCATTGGTCACCATTTTGCCGCGCTGCACGGGGTGCTCCATAATGGGCGCGTTGATGCTGCCGGAAGGCTCCACGAACTCCCCGTTCACCAGCCCCAGGTAATACTTCTCCACATCGCGGCTTTCAAATGCCTGTGAAAGGGTTTTATGGGCGACCTCGTTTTTTGCGAATATCACGATGCCGCTGGTATCGCGGTCCAGGCGGTGTACGGTGAATATTTGCCCGTACTTTTTTTTGAGCAGGGCGGAGAGGGCCTCCAGTTCGTTATCATGGCGGTCCGGGATGGTGAGCAGCCCCGAAGGTTTGTTCACCGCTACAAAATCGTCGTTCTCGAATATGATCAGCGGTTCCAGTCTCATGTATCGATGATGTGTATTTCAAAAGCGGCCTTGCTGTTGATTGCAAGGCCGCTGCCGGTTATTTAAAGTGTTTGAGCAGGATCACTTCCTTTTCTGTAAGGAAGCGCCATTTGCCACGGTTGACGTTCTTCTTGGTGAGGCCGGCGTACATTACGCGGTCCAGCTTTTCCACCTTGTAGTCCAGGTGCTCGAAAATGCGGCGCACAATACGGTTCTTGCCACTGTGTATCTCGATGCCGACCTGTTTTTTATCCTTGGTGTCCACATACCCGAGCGCGTCTACCAGCGCCAGGCCGTCTTCCAGCGTCACGCCTTCGATGATCTGGTCGAAATCCGCTTTGGTAAGCGGTTTGTCCAGCTCCACGTGGTAGATCTTTTTGATGTTATGTTTCGGATGGGCCAGTTTCTGCGCCAGTTCGCCGTCGTTGGTGAGCAGCAGCAGGCCTGACGTATTGCGGTCCAGGCGGCCAACGGGGTAGAGCCTTTCTTCGTCTGCAGCGTCTTCCACCAGTTCCATCACGGTCTGCCGGCCTTCAGGGTCGTCGGTGGTGGTGATGTAGCCTTTCGGTTTGTTGAGCAGTACGTAGATGAGGTTCTTCTGGATGTAGATGCGTTTGTCGTTGAGCGTTACCTGGTCTTTGGCGGTCACTTTAAAAGCGGGCTCCACGATCTTCTCGCCGTTCACAGTCACTTTCCCTTCCTTGATGTAATCCACAGCTTTACGGCGGCTGCAGATGCCGCAATGGGCGATGAATTTGTTCAGCGGCATTTCATTGCTGCCGGCTTCTTCTGAAGCGGGTTCTTTTATGATGCGCTTGCGGGTGCTCTTTTCTTTCTTTTTGCCGTGTATTTCGGCTTTGCGGAGGCTTTTGCGGGGACGGTCGCCGAAAGATTTTTCTTTTTTCGGGCGGTCTTCGCCATCGCTGTCGCGTTTTTTGGGTTTGAATTCTTTATCGCCGAAGCTGCGTTGGGGGCGGTCTTCACTGCTTTCAAACTTTCTTTTGGGACGGTCTTCTCCGTCGCCGAAGCTACGTTTGGGTTTATCGTCGCGGTCGCCAGCACTGCGTTTGGGGCGGTCTTCGCCGTCGCCGAAGCTTTTCCTGGGTTTGAATTCTTTATCGCCAAAGCTACGCTTGGGTTTATCGTCGCGGTCGCCAACACTGCGTTTGGGGCGGTCTTCACGATCACCGAAGCTGCGTTTGGGTTTATCGTCGCGGTCTCCGAAGCTGCGCCTGGGACGGTCTTCCCCATCGCCGGAGCTTTTTCTTGGTTTGAATTCTTTATCGCCGAAACTGCGTTTAGGTTTATCGTCGCGGTCTCCGAAGCTGCGCCTGGGACGGTCTTCTCCGTCGCCGGAGCTTTTTCTGGGTTTAAATTCTTTGTCGCCAAAGCTGCGTTTGGGCTTATCGTCCCCGCTGCCGGAGCGGTTTTCCCGGAAGCTTTTGAAAGATCCTTTTTCGTCGGACCTTCCGCGCGGGCTGTCTTCTCCGTCCCTTTTCGGGCGGCGTTCTGATGAAGGTTTGCCGGTCTGGTTTTCTTTGAAAGGTGTGAACCCTTTCCGGGGAGCGGGTCTGCTTTTTTTCATGCTGTATGTTTAGGTTGCTGCATTCCTGCAGTAGATACTATATTTTTTAAACAGTTGCTTTGTTCGCCAGCTGGCCGCAGGCCGCATCGATGTCCTTACCGCGGCTCCTGCGCAGGCGGGCGTTCACGCGGTTCTTGCCAAGGTACTCCATGAATGCTTCCGTGGCTTCGGGAGAAGGCTTCTGGAAACGGGCCTGGTCAATCGGGTTGTATTCGATGATATTCACCAGGTCTACCGGCACCTGGCGGTAGATCTTGATCAGCTCGTCCGCATCCTTTTCGGAGTCGTTGAAGTCCTTGAACAGGATATATTCGAAAGATATCTCGTTTTGCGTGGCTTTGTAAAAATAATTCAGCGCGTCCACCAGCACTTTCAGGCTGTTGGTTTCGTTGATCGGCATGATCTGGCTGCGTTTTTTGTCGTTGGCTGCGTGGAGAGACAGGGCCAGGTTGAATTTCACCTGGTCGTCGCCCAGCTGCTCGATCATTTTGGCTACGCCGGCGGTGGACACGGTGATCCTTTTCGGGCTCATGGCCAGGCCGTCGGGCGAGGTGATCTTTTCTATGGATTTCAGCACGTTACGGTAGTTGAGCAGGGGTTCGCCCATGCCCATGTACACGATATTGGTGAGTTTTTTCCCGGATGATTCGAGGGATTGTTTGTTGATGAGGGCCACTTCGTCGAAAATTTCGTCGAATTCGAGGTTCCTTTTGCGGTCCATGAAGCCGGTGGCGCAGAATTTACAGCTGAGGCTGCAGCCTACCTGGGAGGATACACAGGCGGTCTGACGGGTGCTGGTGGGTATCAGCACGCCTTCTACCAGGTGGCCGTCGTGCAGGCGGAAGCGGCTTTTGACGGTGCCGTCCGTACTTTGCTGGGTGGCGTCTACCCTGATGGAAGGGAAGGAGAAGTTTTCTTCCAGCGCAGCGCGCAGGGGCTTGCTGAGGTTGGTCATGCTCTCAAAATCCGGGGCCTGTTTCTGCCACAGCCATTCATAGACCTGCTTGGCCCTGAAAGGCTTCTCGCCCATCTGTTCAAATACTTCCTGGATCTGGGAAAGGCTCAGGTGCCTGATATTCTGCTTCCTCATCATCCCGCAAAGGTACGTTCATATTTCGGATTTGAGATTAGTAAGGAAGCCCGTAATACCGGATAGTTACCCTAAATTCGCAACTTTAACAATTGACGCTATGCAAACTGCTTATATAGTGGACGCCGTAAGGACCCCCATAGGCCGCTACGGTGGCAAGCTCAGCACCATCAGGCCGGACGATATGCTGGCCCTGATGCTCAGGAGCCTGTTAACACGCAACCCCTCGCTGGACCCCGCTGCTGTTGAGGATGTGATTGCCGGGGCTACCAACCAGGCCGGGGAAGACAACCGGGATGTGGCCCGCATGGCCGTTCTGCTGGCCGGGCTGCCCGTTTCCGTGGCCGGCAACACCGTAAACCGCCTTTGCGCCTCGGGTCTCCAGGCCATCATGGACGCTTCCCGCGCCATCATGTGCAACGAAGGCGACGTATATATCGCCGGCGGCGTGGAGAGCATGACCCGCGCCCCGCTCGTAATGCCCAAGGCCGAAGGGCCTTTCAGCCGCAAAACCGAGATATACGACTCCACCATCGGCTGGCGCTTCACCAACCCAAAGCTGGCGGACATCTACTATCCCTTTTCCATGGGCGAAACCGCCGAAAACGTGGCCCGGGAATGGAAGATCAGCCGTGAAGACCAGGACCGTTTCGCTTACGAAAGCCAGTTAAAATACAAACAGGCCCTCCTGGCGGGCAAATGGGAGGAAGAGATCATTCCCGTGGAGATCACGCCCAATAAGGAAGAGCAGGTGGTTTTCAGTAAAGACGAACATCCCCGCGAAACCTCCCTCGAAAAGCTGGCCGGCCTGCGCCCCGCCTTTGCCAAAGACGGCTCAGTGACCGCGGGCAATTCCGCCGGCATCAACGATGGCGCTTCCGCCCTGCTGGTAGTATCCGAAAGCGCGCTTAAACGCTTCAACCTCAAACCCATAGCTATGGTGCGTTCTATGGGCGTGAGCGGGGTGGACCCTGCTATTATGGGCATCGGCCCGGTACCGTCCACCGTAAAGGCGCTCAAAAGAGCCGATCTTTCCGTGGCGGACCTGGATGTGATAGAGCTGAACGAGGCCTTCGCTTCCCAGTCACTGGCCTGCATCCGCGAACTGGGGCTGGACCCGTCGAAGATCAACTTCAACGGCGGCTCCATCGCCATCGGCCACCCGCTGGGCTGCAGCGGCGCGCGCATCACTACCACGTTGATGCATGAAATGAAACGGCGCCAGGGCGCGAAATATGGGCTGGCCACAATGTGCGTAGGCGTAGGGCAGGGGGCGGCGATCGTGTTTGAGAAAGTTTAAGATTTCAATAAATGCCTAATCCCGATCTTTGCGGCACCGAACCATGAAAAGATCAAACTATGCCCTCGGCTTTGCCATGGCCCTTATCGGCGCCATGATGTTTTCCGCCAAGGCCATCTACGTAAAGCTCGTTTACCGTACGGAAGCCATAGACGCCATTTCCATGCTCGCCCTGCGCATGATGTTCGCCGTGCCTTTTTACATCGTTACCGCCATTATCCTGTTCCGGCGAACGGACAACGTGAAGCTCACCGCCCGCCAGTGGGGCTGGATCGCCGTACTCGGCTTCCTCGGCTATTACGCCAGCAGCCTGCTGGATTTCATGGGCCTGGCGTACATTTCCGCCGGCCTGGAAAGGCTGATCCTCTTCCTGTACCCCACTTTTGCCCTGCTGATCGGGGCCATCGGATTCGGGAAAAAGATCACGCGCACGCAGTGGCTGGCGCTGCTGATCGCATATGGCGGCATGATCGTGGCTTTTGCGGGAGATGTACAGCAGCAGTGGGATCCCGGTGTGATCACCGGAAGCTTGCTGGTACTGGGTTGTGCGGTTACTTACGCTTTTTATATCGTGGGCGGCGGGGAGATCATCCCGAAGGTGGGCTCCATGAAATTCACTTCCTACGCGCTCTGTTTCGCCGCCATCGGCATATTCCTGCAGTATTTCGTGAAGCATGGCACGGAGGTGCGGCATTTTTCAGGGCATACTTACTGGCTCTGTTTCCAGATGGCCATCGTTTCCACCGTGATCCCCACTTTTTTGACCAGCGAAGGTATCCGCAAGATCGGGTCCGGCAATACGGCCATCATTACCAGCATCGGGCCGGTGGCCACGATCGTGCAGGCATACATTTTCCTGGATGAACCGATCACCTGGCCGCAGCTGGCCGGTACGGCGCTGGTGCTGGCGGGCGTTTTGCTCATCGGAAAAAAAGGGAAAGAAAAAGTTGGGGAAATAAAAACGAGCGGTAAGCTTTAACTCTCACCGCCCGTTCATTGGCAAGCAAAAAAGGGTACTCACAAACAAATCTGCTTCTCCGTCATCATCTTCCGGAGATTGATCAGGCCATATCTCATACGGCCCAATGCAGTATTGATGCTCACATTTGTGAGGTCGGCAATTTCTTTGAAACTCAGCTCGGCATAATGACGGAGGATGATCACTTCCCGCTGCTCGCCTGGCAGCAGGTCCAGCATACGGCGCACGCTGTCGTGGCTCTGCCGGGTCATCATCTTTTCTTCAGCGCTGGGTTCTGAAAAGTTCAGCACGTTGAAGATGTCTTTATCGTCGCCGGTTTTGATAACAGGCGTGCGTTTGATCTTACGGAAGTGGTCCACACAAAGGTTATGCGCGATGCGCATGGCCCAGGGCAGGAATTTCCCTTTCTCCGTATACCGGTCTGCACGGATGGTATCGATGATCTTGATGAAAGTATCCTGGAAGATATCTTCCGCAAGAAAAGTATCTTTTACGAGCAATACGATAGAAGTGAAAAGTTTGTCCTTATGGCGGTACACCAACTCTTCGAGGGCGGAAGAATGCCCCTTCTTGAACAGGTTGATGAGTTGTTCATCATTCAGTTTGTACATTACTTGCATATACGTCTACCAATAGCGGTTAGTAAATAGTACGGACAATACAGTCAGTAGGTTGTTAGTAGCGTAAAGTTTAAGCGATAATGTACAATTTTTATGCGTTATGAATGTTTAACCGGGACTAGGTATAAGATGTCGGTTATTGCAAATATAACGGAATGTTTGAATAAAACAACACCACGCCAATAAATTTGCTACTAAAGATGTACGGCGGATCGGGCATTCCGGATTTCCCGGAAATTCCCCCGGGGATTTGCCCGGCAGACTGCCTCCGAATCCTTAAATTTGTGATCCTATGTGCGCAAAAGTAAAATCCAAGGAAGTGACCGTTGAACGTGAACCAGTTAGCTCGCCTGACCATATCTTTATCAAAGGTGCCAGGGTGCATAATCTCAAGAATGTCAGCGTATCCATTCCCAGAAATAAACTCGTGGTAGTTACCGGCGTGAGCGGCTCGGGCAAATCCAGCCTCACAATGGACACCCTTTATGCCGAAGGCCAGCGCCGCTACGCAGAAAGCCTCAGCTCCTACGCCCGCCAGTTCCTCATGCGGATGAACAAGCCGGACGTGGATTACATCAAAGGCATTTGCCCGGCCATCGCCATCGAGCAGAAGGTGATTACCCGTACCCCCCGCTCCACCGTGGGTTCCATGACCGAATTGTACGACTACCTGCGCCTGCTCTTCGCCCGCGCCGGCAGAACCTATTCCCCCGTTTCCGGCCAGCTCGTCAAAAAGCACGAAGTGGCCGATGTGGTGGACTATATCAGCCGCCTGCCCACTGGCAGCAAGGTACAGATACTCGTGCCCTTCCGCCAGCATGCCAACCGCAAGCCGCTGGAAGAGCTTAACATCCTGATGCAGAAGGGTTTTTCCCGTCTTTACAAAGATGGCGGCCTGGTGCGTATTGAAGAGCTGCTGGAGGAAAAATCGCCCAAGATCCCCGCTTCCGCCTACGTGCTGATAGACCGCATCGTGGTGAAAGACTTTGAAGAAGACGATAAACACCGGATCGCGGACTCCATACAGACGGCCTTTTACGAAAGCGAAGGCGATTGCTTCCTGGAGGTAGACGGCAAAATGGGCCAGGCTTTCAGCAACCGCTTCGAGCTGGACGGTATCCAGTTTGAAGAACCCGTTCCCAACCTGTTCTCCTTCAATAACCCTTACGGCGCCTGCCCCACCTGCGAAGGTTTCGGTCAGGTGCTGGGCATAGACGCGGACCTGGTGATACCGGACAAGCGCCTTAGCGTGTTTGAAGGCGCCATCGCGCCCTGGCGGGGCGAAAAGATGGGCGAATACCGGGAAGCCCTGGTAAAAGCCGCCCGGAAGTTCAATTTCCCCATACATAAGCCCGTCTCCGAACTGACGGACGAGCAGGTAAAATTGCTCTGGACGGGCAATGAGCATTTTTACGGCCTCAACGAGTTCTTCAAAATGGTGGAGCAGAACCTGTACAAGGTGCAATACCGTGTGCTGCAGGCCCGCTACCGCGGCCGCACCGTATGCCCCACCTGCAACGGCGCCCGCCTGCGCCGGGAAGCGCTGTACGTGAAAGTAGGCGGCCACAACATTGCAGACCTGGTGGAAATGCCCGTGGAAAAGCTCAAAGTCTGGTTCGACGGGCTGGAGCTGAACGAATACCAGCAACAGGTGGCCAAACGCATCCTCATAGAGGTGCACCACCGCGTCAAAACCCTGCTGGACGTGGGCCTGGGCTACCTTACCCTCAACCGCGTAGCCAACACCCTCAGCGGCGGCGAAAGCCAGCGCATCCAGCTCACCCGCACCCTGGGCAGCAACCTCACCAATTCCCTGTATATTCTGGACGAGCCGAGCATCGGCCTGCACGCCCGCGATACCCACCGCCTCATCCGCGTGCTGCACGAGCTGCGCGACCTGGGCAACACCGTGGTGGTGGTAGAGCACGACGAGCAGCTGATGGAACAGGCGGATTATATTATAGACATGGGGCCGCTGGCCAGCCACCTGGGCGGCGAAGTGATCTTTGAAGGCACTTACCCCGAGATACTGAAAGACGGCAAAAGCCTCACCGGCAAATATCTCAGCGGCCACCTCCGCATCGAGCCGCCGGCGCACCTCCGCAAGTGGAAACGTTCCATCACGCTGGAAGGATGCCGCCAGCACAACCTGAAGAATATTGACGTGGAATTCCCGCTGGGCGTGCTTTGCGTGGTTACCGGCGTGTCCGGCTCGGGCAAAACCACCCTCGTGAAACAGATATTATACCCCGCGCTGATGAAGCTGAAAGGGGAATTTACAGACCGCGTGGGCGCCCACAGGGCCATGAAAGGGGATATGGACCTTATCACGCAGATCGAGATGATAGACCAGAACCCCATCGGCAAAAGCTCCCGCTCCAACCCGGTGACCTATATCAAAGCATACGACGAGATACGCGACCTGTTTTCCAAACAGCCGCTGTCCAAGATGCGAGGGTTCCAGCCCAAACATTTTTCGTTCAACGTGGACGGCGGGCGCTGCGATACCTGCAAAGGAGAAGGCGAAGTGATCGTGGAAATGCAGTTCCTGGCAGACGTGCACCTGACCTGCGAAACCTGCGGCGGCAAACGTTTTAAGGACGAAGTGCTGGAAGTGCAGTATAAAGGGAAAAACATTTACGACATCCTGGAGCTGGGTGTGGACGAAGCGATCGAGTTCTTCAAAGACGAAAAAGAAGTAGTGACCAAAATACGCCCGCTCAGCGATGTGGGCCTGGGTTATGTGAAGCTGGGCCAAAGCTCCGACACGCTTTCCGGCGGCGAGGCCCAGCGTGTGAAGCTCGCCTCGTTCCTCGGCAAAGGGAAGGCACAGGGGCACATCCTTTTCATTTTCGACGAACCAACCACCGGTCTTCACTTCCACGACATCCGCAAGCTGCTGGGAAGCTTTAACGCGCTGATAGAACAGGGGCACAGCGTGCTGGTAATAGAGCACAACCTGGATGTGATCCGCAGCGCAGACTGGGCGATAGACCTTGGGCCGGAAGGCGGCGAAGGCGGCGGCAGCCTGTTGTATGCCGGTGTGCCGGAAGGGATGAAGAAAGTGAAGACGAGCTATACAGGGAAGTTCCTCTGATCTGGATACATTTTTCCTCAGCTGAACGACTGCCTGAATTCCAAAGGAGAAAGGCTGGTTTTGGATTTGAATAATTTGCTGAAAGATTGCGAATGTTCAAAACCCAGTTCGTAGGCGATCTCACTTACCGAGAGGCTCGTGGTAGATAATTTTTCTTTTGCTTTTTCGATGAGCTTGTCGTGTATGTGTTGCTGTGTGCTTTTGCCCGTCAGCACTTTTAACAGGCCGCTCAGATAACCCGGCGATACATTTAAGGACCGGGCGATGTCTGCAACCGCAGGCAGCCCTTTCCGGGACAGTTCGTCGTCGTTGAAATACTTGTCTATGGTGGTTTCCAGGCGGCTGAGCACAGTATGGTTCGTGATCTTCCGGGTGATGAACTGACGCTGGTAGAACCGTTCCGAATAAGAGAGCAGCAATTCCAGCTGGGCGATGATGATGTTGTGGCTGTAATTGTCGATGTTCGCATGGTACTCCTGCCGGATATTCTGCAGGATGCCTGATATGGTGGCTTCTTCTTTCTCTGATAAAAACAAAGCCTCGTTCACCGAATAATCGAAGAACTCATATTTTTTGATAGTACTGGCCAGGGATGTATGCCAGAAAAAATCGGGATGGATGTATAACATCCATCCCGTATGTTTTATATCGTTTTCTTCTAAAAGCTCGATTTTTAACACCTGGCCGGGCGCCATAAAGATCATCACCCCTTCATCAAAATCATATTCCTGCTGGCCATATTTTATTTTGGCATTGAAGGCCCTTTTAAGCGCGATCACATAAAAATCGAACACCAGGCCCGCCGGCCCGTCGTTGCTCACATCTTTCATCGCCTCAACATTTACAACGCTGATCAACGGGTGCTCCGGCATAGGAAGGTTCCGGTAGCGGTGAAATTCGGAGATCGTTTTAAATCTTTGCGGCTGTGCGTTTCCCATACTTACAATTTAATTATTCTGCCTGAAAGCTGCGGCAAATTCCTTTGCAAAATCGGCCAGTTTTACTTTTCCCATTGCGGGTCTGTGGCGGTAATAATCTTCAGCCAGCAGGCCGCTGTGCAGGCCGGCGTACATTTCAACCAGGCCGGCGGCAATTCGCGGGTTTATCCCGGCGGTTACCAGGCCGTTTAACATCTGTTCGTCCGGGATGATGGCCCATTTTAAACCAGGCTGCCCGATAGCTGCGCCCAGGATGGCGGCGGTTTCTTTGCAGGAGCGCTCTTCGCTTGCCACGTAGCGCACTTTCCTGCCTGCCGGCGGAGCGGTTATTTCTTCATCTATCGCCGCGGCGATATCTGCCGGCGAAACCCATGGCACGATATCTTCTTCGCCATAATTCGCAGCGATAAAACCGGCGGTCTTTATCATATCCGCATAACCGTACAAATTGTAATAAAAAGAAGTGGGACGCATATGCGTAATGTTAACGTCCTGCGGCAACCCGTTCAGTATCTTTTCTACATTATGCGCGCCGATCAGGATACCTGAGCCTTTTTCCAGGTGAGCGCCGATCGTGCTGAGATTGACCACCTGCTTTACGCCTGACAACGAAATTGCACGGGCGTAATTTTCTCCTATTCCACGGTAATAGGCCAGCAGATCGAGGTGAGGGTCGAAGTAATTGTTGGGCGGAACCATGGTATAAACCGCATCTGCGCCTGCAAACGCGCCGGCAACAAAGTCAGCATCTTCCAATGAGCCGATGGCGGCGGCAGCGCTCATAATTTCGATCTTTTCCCGGTTCCCGGGATTGCTGCTGATAACCGTAACCTGGTGGCCTTTCCGCACTAATCCTGCTGTAAGCGGTTTGCTGATGTTCCCTAAAGAACCTGTTACTGTAATTTTCATCGTCTTTGTATTTTGAGATACAAAGTTGCGCGGCTGCACGGTGGCGGATGTAGCCGGATCTTATGATCTTGTAGCCGAAAAAGGGGAATGTTGCAATAAAAAAGGCAAACCCTGCGGCTTGCCCTTTTTCGGAATATCGTTCAGCGGAGCGCTTATCTCAGGCGGTCCAGGCTTTTGATGAGCTTTTCGTCTTTATAGATCCCGCGCGCGGCGAGGAAGAGGCATACGATCATTACTACGGGCAAAAAGGCCGGCAGCAGGTAATTTGCCCGCACAATAATGGCCCCGGAGGACTGGAGGGCGTTGGCAGTGTCCTGCACTTTGAAGTAGATCAGCGCCAGTATGCCGATGGCCAGCAGGATATTCAGCACCGTGAGCCTGAACTGGAGCTTGCGCTTCTTGTACAGGAAAATAGTGACCAGGCTGAGGATGGTGCTGACCAGCAGCACGGTAAATATCAGATAGCTGGAAGTGGCATTGAAGGTTTCCACGGCGGTGGTGGCGCCCCTGGTGATGGTGGCTTTCCAGAGGTCAAAACTGCCCATTGTGCCCCCGGCAATGGCGGCCAGCAGCAGAAACAGGCTTTGGATGCGTTGTATCATGATATTTGAGAATGTTTAACACCGTAAAAGTAAATAATTATTGTGAACCTACACGAACGGAGTAGACCCCGTTCCTCCGATACTTCGTATATTGCACGCCCAATAACAATCTTATATGGCTAAGAAACTGAATAAGCAGGATGCGCTCGATTATCATGCGATGGGCAGGCCCGGCAAGATAGAAGTTATACCTACCAAAGACACCAAAACCCAGTGGGACCTCTCCCTTGCCTATTCCCCCGGCGTGGCGGAACCCTGTAAGGAAATAGCCGCAGACGTAGAGAATGTTTATAAATACACCGCCAAAGGCAACCTCGTGGCCGTGATCAGCAACGGCACCGCCGTGCTCGGTCTTGGCGACATTGGCCCGGAAGCAAGCAAACCCGTGATGGAAGGGAAGGGCGTACTGTTCAAAATATTTGCGGACATCGATGTGTTTGATATTGAACTGAATACGCGCGACGTTGATGAATTTGTGCGCGTGGTAAAGGCCATGGAGCCCACTTTCGGCGGCATCAACCTGGAAGACATCAAAAGCCCCGAATGTTTTGCCATCGAAGAAAGGCTGCGCAAGGAGCTGAAGATCCCCATCATGCACGACGATCAGCATGGCACCGCTATCATTTCCAGCGCGGCATTGCTGAATGCGCTGGAGCTGGTAAAGAAAAAAATAGAAAAGGTGAAGTTCGTGGTGAACGGCGCGGGCGCCGCCGCCATGGCCTGCGTAAGGCTCTACGCTTCGCTGGGCGCCAAACCGGAGAACTTCATCATGTTCGATAAAGACGGCGTGCTGAACCGCCAGCGCCCGGACCTGGATGACATGAAGCTCCAGTTCGCCACCACCTCCAAAGTGACCACCCTGGCCGAAGCGCTGAAAAATGCCGACGTGTTCGTGGGCCTTTCCGTGGGCAACGTGGTAACGGCGGACATGGTGAAGAGCATGGCCAAGAACCCGATCGTGTTCGCCATGGCCAACCCAGATCCGGAGATCGCGTACGAAACAGCCATTAATTCCCGCAAGGACGTGATCATGGCAACCGGCCGCTCCGACTATCCCAACCAGGTGAACAACGTACTGGGTTTCCCCTACATCTTCCGCGGAGCGCTCGACGTGCGCGCAACGCAGATCAATGAAGCCATGAAACTGGCTGCTGTTCATGCCCTGGCGGACCTTGCGAAGTCGCCCGTGCCGGATATCGTGAACCTGGCATACAACGAACGCAACCTGGTATTCGGTCCCAGTTACATCATTCCCAAACCGCTGGACCCCCGCCTGCTGAGCACCGTAGCCCCCGCCGTGGCCAAAGCGGCGATGGACAGCGGGGTGGCGCATGCGCCCATTACCGATTGGGAAGCCTACAAAGTGGTACTCAACAACCGCCTTGGCCTGGATAACCAGCTGTTCCGCGTGATCGGCTCCAAAGCCCGTAAAGACCCGCGCCGCGTAGTATTTGCCGAGGCGGACAACATCAAGATACTCAAAGCCGCGCAGGTGGTGAATGATGAGAACATCGCGCACCCGGTACTGCTGGGCAACGAAAAACGCATCCGCCAGCTGATGGCTGAGAACAGCATTGAGATAGACGATGTGGTGATCATAGACCCGAAAAGCGATGAAATGGCTGAAAAACGCCATCACTTCGGCGAACTGTTCTTCCAGAAGCGCCAGCGCAAAGGCATGAACCTTTACGAAGCGAAAAAGATCATGCGTGAGCGCAACTACTTCGGCTGCATGATGGTGGAAACCGGGGAAGCGGACGCCCTCATTTCCGGCCTTACCCGCAAATACCCGGACACCATCCGCCCGGCATTGCAGGTGATAGGCATGGAAGAAGGCGCCAAACGCGTGGCCGGCATGTATATCATCAATACCAAACGCGGGCCGCTTTTCCTGGCCGATACCACCGTAAACCTCAACCCCACCGCCGAAGAGCTGGCAGACATCACCCTGCTGGTAGCCAAGGAGGTGCGCCAGTTCAACATCACGCCGAGGATCGCCCTCGTGTCTTACTCCAACTTCGGCTCCAGTCAAACGCCCGAGGCGCAGATGATGAGCCAGGCCCGCGAGATCGTGAAGAAAAAAGACCCTTCCCTCACCGTGGACGGCGAGATACAGGCGGCCATGGCTTTCAACAAGGAAATTTTAAAAGACAATTACCCGTTCTCCGAGCTGATCGGCGAAGATGTGAACACCCTCATCTTCCCCAACCTCGCTGCCGGCAACGTGGCGTACAACCTGCTGCAGGAAGTGGCCGGCTTCGACGCCATAGGCCCCATTCTGCTCGGTATGAAGAAGCCCGTACACATCCTGCAGCTGGGTTCCACCGTAAGGCAGATCGTGAACGTGGTGCTGATAGCCGTTGTGGACGCGCAAACGAAATGTTGCAGGGAAGAAGTAAAGAGCGGCAAAAAGAAATAAGTGTTAAATTGAGAATTAATATGAGCAAACGGCACGGATATCCCGTGCCGTTTGTATTTTGTTAGCCGTAACCAAATATCCCTACGATGAAAAAACTAGTAACCATGGTGGCCTGCCTTTTCCTTGCGCAGGCAGTTTTCTCCCAAACAGAGCCAACCGCAGAAAAAGTAAAAGAATTGATCCAGCTCACCGGAGTGGCCGATCTGGGTCTGCAGGTAAAAACAAACATGATCAGGGAATACCGGACCATGCTGCCTCATGTGGATTCAACATTCTGGAATGATTTCCTGGAAGAAGTAAAGGTGGACGAAATGGTGGAACTCGTGATCCCCATCTACCAGAAGCGTTTCACCTCACAGGACGTGGACGGGCTGATCAAATTCTACCAGTCGCCCGTTGGTAAAAAAATGGTGGCGCAGCTGCCGGAGATCATGCAGGAATGCTACCAGGTAGGACTGCAATACGGGGAGCAACTGGGGAAACGCGTTGCGGAACGCCTCAGGGCCAAAGGTATAGAACCGGAGAAAAAGAAATGAGCGCCCCGTCTGAACAGATTAAAGCCGCCCCGATATTCCAGGGCGGTTTTTCTTTACCTGCACGGGCAGACCGGATAATTCGTAAATTTCGGGATGCAATCCATTTCCCGCAAGAAGATATTTTTCCCGCTGAACCCGGCTTTCAGGAACTACCTGAAGCTGTATGAGCGCGAAGTGAAGCTGCCGCTCAGTTACGAAGAACTGAAATATTACGATTACGGCATTCCCGTGTACGACAAGCAGGGCAAAGACACGCTGTGGGAATCCGTGATGTACCCCCAGAGCATGGTAGGCCCCATACAGGCCGGCCTCAAGCGCATCTATTCCATCCTCAAGGCCGGCGGCGACCAGGCGGCCGAAGAGCACCTGCACATCGAGCGGATAGACTACTGCACTTTCGGCAACAGCCATCCCTTCCGCATCAAGATCGTGAACAACTACAACGAGGTGTACGATTATTTCTACATCAAGATAGCGGACGCCTCGCGCATTTACGGGCTGGAGCTGGAACATATCCTCAGCCCTTACTGGATGAACTTTTTGGTAGACGGGAATACGCTGGTGGAAGAACACATCGCCGGGGTGCCGGGCGACCAGTTTGCCAAAGACTACCTGGACCGGCCGGAATTCAATCCCAAACGCATCGCCAAGGAGTTCGTGAAGTTCAACGAACGTTGTTTCGTGCGGCTGCTGGGGGATATGCGGTCCTATAATTTTATTTTCGACATCACGCCCGACTTCGACGATGTGCAGTTCCGCATCCGCGCCATAGACTTCGACCAGCAGTTCTACGAAGGCAAAAAAACGCTCTACATGCCCCAGTTCTTCAAGGAGAACCGCGTGTTCGTGGAGCTGGCCATGAAGCACCTGAACGCCGAAGTGGTGAAGCAGTACCAGCAGGAAGAACGCTCGCTCATCGCCCGCCGCATCAAGGTGCAGCGGCATCGCATCAAAGACCTGCGGGACGTGATCATGACAGATCGTGTATCCTTTCCCGGGAAAATAAAGCAGCTGGGCGAGGAGCTGGCCCAGCATTACAACGACGCGGTTTTTGCCCGTTGTTCCACCATGGGTGAAATTATCGAGCGGAGCCTCAAGCGGCTGCTGGTAGGCAGCTTGCGATAAATGATATTCAAATTGTTTTTCCCAGTATCTTTGACGAGTTATGGAGTTTAGATTTTTTTACCATTTCGGCAGGTACCTGCTGATGTTGAAAGGAATGTTCTCCCGCCCGGAGAACATGCGGATGTATTGGAAGGAATTCATGAAACAGTGTGTGGACATAGGGTTGGGCTCCCTTGGCATCGTGGTGATCATCTCCCTCTTCCTGGGCGCGGTAACCACCGTGCAAACAGCTTACCAGCTGGTAAGCGGCTTCATCCCCAAGTCCACCATCGCGCAGGTGGTGAGGGATACGCTGATCCTTGAGCTGGCGCCCACGATGGTCTGTATCGTGCTGGGCGGGGTGGTTGGCTCCAAAATAGCCTCCGAGCTGGGGAATATGCGCATATCCGAGCAGATAGACGCCCAGGAGATCATGGGCATCAACACAAAAGCCTACCTCATCGGCCCCAAGATACTCGCCGCCCTTATCACGATCCCCGCACTGGTGGTCATCGCCGCCTTCCTCGGTATTTTCGGGGGGCTCGAAGCGGGCAAGATGAGCGGTATCATTTCCCATGAACAGTTCATGCAGGGCCTCAGGCAATCGTTCGACGGGTATAACGTGTTCTTCGCCCTGAGCAAGGCATATACCTATTCCTTCATCATTTCCAGCATACCGGCCTATTACGGCTACAATGTAACCGGCGGCGCCCTGGAAATAGGCCGCGCCAGTACAACGGCCGTGGTGGTGAGCTGTGTGCTGATCCTGTTTGCCGACTATGCGCTGGCCGCGCTGCTGCTTTAAACTATAATTACAAGACACGAACAGATGATAGAACTGAAAAACATCCGGAAGAGCTTTGGGGATAAGGAGATACTGAAAGATGTGTCCGCCAACATGGAGCCGGGTAAAACGAACCTGATCATCGGCGCCAGCGGCAGCGGCAAAACCGTGCTGATGAAATGTATGGTGGGGCTGATAAAAGTGGACAGCGGCACCGTGCTGTACAACGGCGAAGACTTTACCGCGATGGACGACCATGAGAAGAAGCCCATCCGCCAGGCGATCGGCATGCTGTTCCAGGGTTCCGCCCTGTTTGACAGTATGACCGTGGAGCAGAATATCATGTTCCCGCTGGACATGTTTTCGAACATGAGCTACAAGGAGCGCAGGAAAAGGATGCAGGAGTGCCTGGACCGTGTGGAGCTGAAAGACGCCAACAAAAAATTCCCCGCCGAGATCTCCGGCGGGATGAAAAAGCGTGTAGGCATTGCCCGTGCCATCGTGCTGAACCCCAAATACCTGTTCGTGGACGAGCCCAACTCCGGCCTCGACCCGCAAACCTCCCTCATTATCGATAAGCTCATCAAGGACATTACGGTGGAATACAACATCACCACCGTAGTGAACACCCATGATATGAACACCGTGATGGAATCCGGCGACCATATCATTTACATGCACCAGGGCAAAAAACAATGGGAGGGCAGCAATGAGGACATCATTTTCAGCGACGACAAGCTGCTGAACGACTTCATTTTTGCGTCCGAGTTCTTCCAGGACATCAAGGAGATGCGGAAGATGGAGATGTTCCGCGACAAGAACTGGCGTGCCAAACAGGCCGGCGGCGGTAACAAATAGTTAATATTCTTCAACTAAATGGCCTTTCCTTTTCTTTTTCGCCCTTATCCGTTATTTTTGCCCCACCTTAACGTAAAAAATTAATTAAATCAAGCGCGATGAGTGTTTTAGTAAATAAGCATAGTAAAGTGATTGTGCAGGGATTTACCGGTACCGAAGGTACTTTCCATGCCACACAAATGATTGAGTACGGCACCAACGTGGTAGGTGGCGTTACCCCCGGCAAAGGCGGCAGCAGCCACCTGGAGCGCCCGGTATTCAATACCGTGGCGGATGCTGTAAAGGCAACGGGTGCGAATGTGTCCATCATTTTCGTTCCGCCGGCATTTGCGGCAGACGCGATCATGGAAGCTGCCGATGCAGGCATTGCGCTGGTGGTTTGTATCACAGAAGGAATCCCGGTACAGGACATGGTGAAAGCCAAGAACTACCTGGTAAATCATAATACCCGCCTGATAGGCCCTAACTGCCCCGGTGTGATCACCGCGGAAGAAGCCAAAGTAGGCATCATGCCCGGCTTTATCTTCAAGAAAGGCCGTGTGGGCATCGTTTCCAAATCAGGTACCCTCACTTACGAAGCGGCGGACCAGGTGGTGAAAGCCGGTCTGGGCGTATCTACCGCTATCGGTATCGGTGGCGACCCGATCATTGGCACTCCCACCAAAGATGCGGTGGAACTGCTGATGAACGACCCCGAAACAGACGCGATCATCATGATCGGCGAGATCGGCGGCAGCATGGAAGCAGAAGCTGCTGAATGGATCAAGGCGAACCCCCGCAAACCCGTGGTAGGCTTCATTGCAGGCCAAACCGCTCCTGCCGGCCGCCGTATGGGCCATGCAGGCGCTATCATCGGCGGCGCAGACGATACTGCCGCTGCCAAAATGAAGATCATGCGCGCCTGCGGCGTTCATGTGGTGGACAGTCCTGCTGACATCGGAAAGAAAATGGCCGAAGTGCTGAAAGGCGTACCCGCCTGATTGTACTAAGCTGTGAAATAGTTAAAGCCCCGTTGCTGTTGAAGCGACGGGGTTTTTTGTTTGGAGGGTTCCGGGTGGAATCGGGTGTAATTGGGTAATAATATTGTGGGTAATAATTTTTTAGACATTGAATAACAATTAGTTGTGATTTTTAAATTGGGTATAATTGGGTAACTTGTAGGTATGGTCATATATCTTCTTTAAGCATTACCCCGCAGATGTTATCATTGATTGCAGAAATTGATGAATTTAAAGGGGCATGGAAAGCGTTGGGGCACCTTTTGCCCGAACAGCTCTCCGGTTTGAAGCGTATAGCCACTATTGAGAGTATCGGTTCATCAACGCGAATAGAGGGTGCAAGATTAAGCGACCAGGAAGTGGAAAGGCTTTTGCGGAATTTAGCTGTTGGGCAGTTCGAATCGCGGGACGAGCACAAGGATCGGAAGAAAAATTCCCAACGGGATAAGGGAATTTGTCATCACTGGTAAATGAATGAAATATGACCGGTGCTTTTACACCGGTCTTCGGGGCTATATGCATATGAATATTCTTCATAGCGGAAGGAATAGCTACATGTCGAAGAACAAAAAGTTGCCTGCATGCCAGGCTTGGCATACGAGGTGTTCTTCACGCTTATGATGTGAAACCTGGCAGGCGGCAAGGACCACTGCCTACTTAAAATGCAGGATTCCCGCCTGGTCTATCCGGGCATCAATATGGGAGATTACTTTCAGGTCCTCTAAAAAGATGGCTATCGGGCGGTTGCGGTTGATCACCCCGCTAAACCTGCGGGACAGGATCGCCGGGTCATCTATCATTACCTGGACGCCATACCACCGGGGCACCACCTTGCTGATCTCTTCGAGGCTGGCATTATTAAAATAGAACAGTCCTTTTCTCCAGCTGAGCACCTGCCGTGCATCGAAGATCTCCTGCAGGATAGGCCCACCTGCATGGTAAATGGCCTGTTTGCCAGGCGTCAGTTTGCTTTCCCTTGTGGTGGCCCGTAAATTCACGGCCCCTTCGACCAGCGCTACTTTTACCACGCCGGAATCATAGGTATTGACGTTAAATTCTGTGCCGAGCACCTCCACTGTGCTATGCGGCAGATGTACGATGAATGGTCTGGCGGCGTCCTTTGTTACCTTCAGGTAAGCTTCACCGCGGATGGTGATCTCCCGCGTTTGGCCCGCAAAAGAAAGCGGGAATTCCAGCTCCGTAGCTGAATTGAGCCATACCTCGCTGCCATCTGCGAGATGGAGCTTATAGTCCATGCCAATTGGCACAGTGAGCGTATTAACGCCTGCCGCCGCTTGGTCGCTGCCTGTGGCATAGGACAGGGTTTTATTGCTGTTGTTAAGACGGACGGTACCAGCATCAATGCCTCCCTGCTGCTTGGAGAGATCGATAATTTTTCCACCGGCCAGTTTCAGTTCTATGCCCGGTTTTGCCTTGGTTGTCAGGGCATCCTTACTGGTTTTATTAATTGTGTTCCATAGTATCCCGGCCCCTGCCAATATCCCTACGAGAACAGCGGCGGCCACCCATGATTTTTTATAGTGCCGCATATGCGCTACTTTGCCAGCGACCTGCTGCTGGTCGCGGAACTCTGCTGCCAGGTCGCGCCAAGGGCGCTTGGCCATATTCCCGCGAAAACCAGCCTGCGTCGCTTCGACAGGCAACTGGTTCGCCAACCCGGCGTAAGCAGTGCGGGCATCCGGGTTACTGTTGAACAAATGCTCCCATGCTACCTCTTCTTCCTGGGTAAGCGTACCTGTCACCTTGCCCAGTAACAAAAATCTTTCTTCTTCGGTCAATTTGTCCATCATACTATAATGACTATTTTCCGGGGCGTCATCACTAACCGGTCGTTAATTTTTTTTTAAGCTTTCCCGCAGCGACTTCAATGCCCGGGTCATGTGGTTGCTGATCGTGGCCGGGGTGATGTTCAGCATGCACGCGATCTCCGCGTAGCTTAATTTTTCAATGTAATGCAGCCGGAACACCCTGGCCGGCATGGGCGGCAATTTGTTGATGGCGGCCTCAATTTCCTGGCGCAGCTCCCGGTTTTCCAGTTGATCGTCCAGGGCCACCCTGCTGCCCTCGGTATAATCGAACAGCTTTTTAAGCTTTTGCCGGTTCTGTTCCTTTTTCAGGATCACCAGGCAGCGATTATGAACCGCGCGGACAAGGTAGCTGACCAGGCCGGAATGAACGTCCAGGAATAATTTGTCTTCCCAGAAATCGCTGAACAGATCCTGTACCAGGTCCTGGGCCGCGGCCTCGTCCTTTAGAAAAGAAAGCGCATAAACGAACAAACGTTCGCGGGTATGTATATAGAGGGTGTCGAAAGCATCCAGGTCGGATGCCTTCAGCCGCTCCAGTATGGTATTATAATTCACCCCTCCCTGCTGCACGGTATTAGCATTTTATAGTCAAATCTAAAATAATGAATGCGTTGATAGTCAAACTGCTATGGTTAAAATATCTGTGTGGCTAAAATAACATTCATCCTGCCTTGATGGCCACTTCCCGGATGCAGGCAGGCAAAACTTCCATCCCGCCGGTCTTCCCGAACTTTCTCATGTATTAGGATCATCATGTACAATGGAAGTGCCGGCCAAGCATATTCAGCGGCAGCGAAAAATAAATCTTTTTGCGTAGTTCAGAAAAATTAAAAAAAATATCACATCCGGTTAGTGACTGCCAGTAAGTTTTTAGTCTATTGTATAGCGTAGGGACACTGACAGGAACATTTTATCAACCGAACCAATGAACATTATGCATATAGACAGCGTACCATAGCACGCTCACAAAGGAAGAAAAGCCCCTCCCAGCCTGGACAGCATTGAAGGGGCATGGTCCGAAACATTTCAGTTTAAAACATTTCTAAACCAATTGCAAGATATGCAAAATATCATTACAGTTTGTATTAACAGGCTGTCGCACCCGGCCTTTCTCAAGGGGTGCGGAAGATTCATCATGCGAGCAGGCACATTCATCATTAGCGCTATTATGGCAACCGCAGGGGTTCTCCTGGCTGCCCCGGGGCATGCGCAAGGCAACGAACACACCATTATCTCCCTGGATTATAAAAACATCCCAATACAGCAGATCTTTACCGCCATTGAGGCGAAAGCCGATGTAGTGATCATGTTCGAAAATACAGGCGTGCTGAAAAATGAAAAAGTTACGATAACCGTAAAGGACAAGAAGGTAGGGGAGGTTATGGACGCACTGTTGAAAGGAAAGGCATTGCAATGGAACATACGCGAAAATGTGATACGGATTGAAAACGTTGAAAAACCAACCGCCGCGTTTGAACCGGTGGTATCCTCTTCTTCCGCCGAAGATACCCTCATTACTGTAACCGGAGTTGTGACCTCCGCAGACGGAAAGCCCATACCCGGCGCTACAGTAATGATTAAAGGTACATCCCTGGGCGCAACCACCGATAATCAAGGAATTTTTAATGTCCCGAAAATAGGTGATAAGGATATCCTTATTATTAGATCCATTGGTTTTGAAACAAGAGAGATACCAGTAAAAGGTAAAACCATATTAGTCCAACTTAATGTTGATGTAAATAAATTGGATGAAGTTGCCGTTGTAAGCACCGGCTACCAGCAAATTCCAAAAGAGCGCGCCACCGGCTCATTTACACAGGTCGGGGAGGGAATGATCAACCGCAGGGTTTCTACGGATATCCTTAGCCGCCTGAATGGTGTTGCGGGCGGCTTATACTTTTTGCCGGACAATAGCCAGGGGCCCGATATCAGGGTGAGGGGCGAAAGCACCTTGCACAGCTCCATAAACAGCAAGCCGCTGATTGTGCTCGACAACTTTCCATATGAAGGCAATATCAGCAACATCAACCCGAATGATGTGGAATCCATCACCATCCTGAAAGACGCTGCGGCAGCCAGTATCTGGGGCGCCCAAAGCGGGAACGGCGTGATCGTTATCACTACGAAGAAAGGAAAGCTCAATCAGCCCCTTAAAGTGGAAGTGAACGCGAACCTGACCATTGGCAATAAGCCCGACCTGTTCTATCTCCGGAATGTGATGCATTCTTCAGATTTTATAGATGTAGAGCAATTGCTCTTCAATGAACACTTCTTTGATGCCGATATCAGCAATACCGCCAACAGACCTGCTCTTACGCCGGTAATCGACATACTGGTAAAACAGCGGGAAGGGCTTATCTCCGCTGCGGAAGCGGATGCGCAGATCAATGCGTTTAGAAAGCTGGACGTCCGGAATGATTTTTCGAAATACACGCTGCGCAAATCGGTGAACCAGCAATATTCCATAGGGCTGCGCGGTGGCAGCAATAAAATTGCCTATACTTTTTCCACCGGGTACGATCAAAACCAGAAGAATGCCGTCAGAACCAGCGATCAACGGTTTACCCTCCACTCTTCAGCCACCTATACTCCCGTTAAAAATCTGGAGATCACTACCAGTGTAAATTATGCCAATACCCGCGCCAGCAACAACAATCCCGCTGCTTATGGCCTCGTATATACGGCTTATTTTGGCTATAGCAGCAAATATGGCAGCCTCTTCCCATATGCACAGCTGGCAGATGATAAGGGCAATGCGCTGCCAACCATCAGGGATTACCGGGCAACGTACCTCGACAGTGTGGAAGCGCTCGGTTTCAGGGACTGGCGCTATCGCGCGCTGGACGAGATCAGGCTGGCGGACCGGAGCAGCGAGGGCAACAACCTGTTGCTGAATGTAGCCGTTAAATACAGGATCATGCCTTTTCTGCACGCATCGCTGCAATACCAGAACGAAAGACAGATCGTAACCGACCGGGAAATAAAAGACCCGCAAAGTTATGCCATGCGTAACCTCTACAACATGTTTACGCAATATGATCCGGTCACGCATAAATTCACTTACTATGCGCCGAATGGCGGTGTTCTCATTCTGAATAACAGTACGCTGCATGCCGATAATCTGCGCGGCCAATTGTCCTTTAACCACACCATTCAAAACGATCACGACATAACTGCCATTGCGGGAGCTGAAGTGAAGGAGCTGCGGAACAGCAGCATGCGCAATGTCCTGGCCGGCTATAACAAGGATAATGGCACCGTTAACATGAACCTGAATTACAACACCGCTTATCCCACTACTCCTGCCGGTTCATCCACATTGGGTTATAGCGAGCTGGCGCCCGACGGAATGGAAAGAAAAGGCATCTACCGTTATATTTCCTATTATGCCAATGCCGCATACACCTACAAAAAGCTGTACACTTTCACTATCAGCGGTAGAAGGGACGGCGCCAATATCTTCGGCGTGAAGACCAACCAGAAAATAACGCCCTTATGGTCTGCCGGACTTGGTTGGGACATCAGCCGGGAAACATTTTATCGTTCCGGCTGGTTCCCTTACCTGAAGCTGAGGGCCACCTACGGTTTCAACGGCAACGTTTACAACGGCTCCGCCTATTCCACCGGCATTTACAGTACCAGCTCGCTGACAGGCGAAACCACCATTCAGAATATTACCCCCGGCAACCCGGAGCTCAGGTGGGAAAAAATAAAGATCATCAATGTAGGCATCGACTTCAGAGCAGCAAAAGATATTCTGTACGGCTCCCTGGAATTATACAAAAAAGAAGGGCTCGACCTGTTGCAGACCGTTACACGTCCGCCGCAAACCGGCTCTGGCAGCATCCTGCAAAACTCTGCCAGCACCAGGGCGCATGGCATTGAATTGTCCGTCAACAGCAACAACATCAACCGGAAATTCAAATGGCAAACCGGCTTTATCATGAATTATATAAAGGATAAAGTGACCAGCTACGGAGTTCCCGCCAATTCTTCCAGCATGCAGTACAATCCTTCAGGCATAGCGCTCGAAGGAAGGCCGCTATACAGCCTGTTCAGCTACAAATGGGCCGGTCTGGATCCGGTGAACGGCGATCCGCAGGGCATCCTGAACGGCAAGATAAGCACGGATTATACAGCTATCATTGCCAATTATGATCCGGACAGCCTGGTATATAAAGGCCCTACAAGGCCCGTGCTGTGGGGCGCTATACGGAACGATCTTTCCTTTAAAGGCTTTTCGCTATCCCTGAATATCGTGTACGAAGGAGGTCATTATTTCCGCCGCCCTTCCACCAGCCTGAATTACAGTGACTTCCTCCAGTCTACTCTAAATCAGAACGTTGATTATGACAACCGCTGGCAGAAGCCAGGCGATGAACTGATTACCAACGTACCATCAATGACCTATCCCTCCAATAGTAACAGGCATATCTTTTACCAGTATTCCGAAACGCTGGTAGAAAAAGCCGATCACATCCGTTTGCAGGACATCCGGATAGGATATGACTTTACCAGCCTGAAAAAACATGGCCTCCCGTTTGAAACGCTTCAATTATACGGATATGCCAATAATATCGGTATTTTATGGAGGGCAAACGATTATGGTATCGATCCATACAATTACGACTATAATTCCATTCCTGCTCCATTCACCCTCTCATTCGGCGTTAAAGCAAATTTCTGACACCAATACCTCATCAAGTATGAAACTGCAACACTTATTCCAACTATATATACTCTGCCAACTTATCCTCCTGCAGACCGCCTGTACAAAACAGGATGAATGGCTGGACATAAAGCGCCAGAATACCGACGTAACGCCCAGAACACTGAGCGATTTTGACGATATGCTGCATAACAGCAATATTTTCAATCAAGGCTATGGTATTTTCGGGTTGACAGGTACGGATAATCTCATAGTCACCAGCCAAAACTTTAGCGCCGTATCGGAAACAGATAGGAATCTCTACATCTGGGATAAGGTGATCTACCTGAACGACCGCGCTTCCCTTGATTACGGCCCTTTATACCAAAAAATATTGTATGCCAATCTCATACTGGAAGGATTAGCCAAAGTAGAAAGCTCCGCCAATCCCGACCAGCACCGGTTACTGCAGGCCGAGGCACTCTTCTTCCGCTCCATCAGCTATTATAATCTTTCACAAACCTATTGTAAACCTTATTCGGAAGCATCGGCGGCAACAGACGCCGGTCTTGTGTTACGTTCCACCTCCGACCCCAACGTCATAAATATGCGTTCCAGCGTGAAAGCCACTTATGACCAGATGCTGAACGATCTGAAAACAGCCGTCATTACATTGCCCATAAATGCATCCTATGCCACCAAGCCCAATAAAGCAGCGGCTTACGGCTTCCTGGCAAAGATCTATTTAAGCATGGAAGCATACGACAGCGCTTTGTCGTATTCCAACAAGGCGCTTACCGCATATGATGTTTTACTGGATTACAACAACCGTACGATCATCAATCCAAACAGTAATTTCCGCTTCCCGGCGTTTACCCTGGTACCAGGCATGTCAAACCCGGAGGTCATATTCTATGCATTCACAGCTGGCACATCCGTTACATGGGCCCTTCCAGGTGTACAGTTTGCCGATTCCATACTTTATCGCTCCTATGACCAGGACGATCTGCGCAAAACGCTTATCTACAAAGATAATGGAGATGAAAAAGTACAGTTCTGGGGAAGCTATGCAGGCAATCGCTATAATTTTGCAGGCATTGCCACCAATGAGCTGTACCTGATCAGGGCTGAATGTAATGCCCGGAAAGGAAATATCATTCTCGCCATGAACGACCTGAATAAACTGCTGCGCAACCGTTATGTTACCGGCACTTTTACCGGTTTCGAAGCCGGCAACGCGCATGAAGCGCTGCGTCTTATTATCCGCGAGCGACGCAAGGAACTGCCCTTTACTGGCCAGCTCCGCTGGGAAGATCTCCGCAGGCTGAACAAGGATCCGCAATTTGCCGTAACCATTACCAGGGTTGCAAACGGCATTACCTATACGTTACAGCCCAATGATAAACGGTATACGCTTCCCATTCCTCCGGCAGAAATTCTCTCAGGTGTTGAACAAAATGAACGTTAAGAAAATTTTTATGAAAATACTTTTCAGCTTTACATGGTTGATGTGCATGCTCTTTTACAGGATCAGCCATGCCGCGCCTGCAACATCTTCCTTTACGATCACGGTAATAACCCAGCTTCCGGTGGAAGACGATTCCTTGTTCCTCTCACTAAACCCGTCTTTCTTCAAAGAAAATGACGGGAAAGAGAAAATCTATGCCGTGCATAGCGACAAATACGGCCGGTATGTATTCAGGGTAGTGGCAGCCGCTCCGTATGGGTATTTTTCAATCAATCAGAAACCGCCGGCCGGCAACCCGTTCCATGGCCGGCGGCCTTTCATTCCTTTCCTCTCTAATTATTTCTGGGAAACAGGCGACGATGTCACCATCACCGTTGCTCCTCCGCGCCTCGGAAGCACGATGATGGGAGGGCATTATCGCTACCAATGCTCCTTCGGAGGCACAGGCGCTTCAAAATATGAAGTGAAAGATAAGCTGGATTCGGCCCGGAACCTGACGCCCGATTATCACCTGGCCTATTGGATGGACACCACCAATTCCAGCTTTCACGACCCTTACTTCTTCCAGATCAACGCTTCATTGCAGGTACTGGATGCGGCAAGGGCCAGCATTCCTGATTTTTATTATCAGCTTTGTAAAGCTGACGCCATCGCTGCCAGCTATGGCATCGGCTCTTATTTCTTTCATGTAAAGAACCGGTGCGACAAAGTACAGGGTAACCGGATGGCACGGCAGCATTTCCTCGAAGCCTATAACAGGAGCATGATTAACCGGCTTGCCATCCCGGTTTCGCCGGACGTGTTGCCTGAATCATCCAAATACATTGAATTCATATCTCAAAAGATAAATTTCGATAACTACATCAAATATGGCTACGAAGATCACGATGCAAATCTCAAGACCGTTACGGCAAACTTCACCGGCCCGCTTCGCGACAGGATACTTGTAAAAGTATTGATGATCGGCCAGGGAAGTGAGCATATCGATACGCTTTATCGATACGCAGCCACACTCATCCGCGATTCCATAAGCCTGCACATAATGGACCGTCTGCTCGGGAAGATGCCCGGTTTGACCGCGTATGATTTCAGTCTGCAAGACACAAAAGGAAAATACCACCGGCTGAGCGATTATAAAGGCAAAACCATTTTCATCGATATGTGGTTCACTGGCTGCGGCGCCTGTTCTGCCATTTACCAAGACGCTGTAAAGCAGGCCGAAGAATACCTCAAAGACGACCCTGGCATTCAGTTCATCAGTATTTGTGCGGATACCAGAAAAAAAACCTGGACGGAGAGTATACAATCCGGCAAATATACTTCCGGCCGCGCCGTCAATCTGTACACGAACGGCAAGGGCTTCAAACATGAAATGATGCAATACTATGGCATCAACGCCCTGCCTTCTCTTATGATCGTACGACCGGATGGCAAGATCCATAGATTCTACTATAACCGCCTGGCGAATGACCTGGAATCGGCGGAATCGCTGGTAAAAACGTTGAAGGCCGTGAAAAGGTTGTGAGGCAGGCGCCAACCGCAATACGATCAAAAAACACCTGGAAAATCTGGTGAAGATGAAGCAGTTGCAACAACATGGCGCCGGACGCGCCATTTATTACACATCCGCCCCATAAACATTACCTTTGCCCGGCTTTATGCGAACATACGATTACATACTGGTAGGCCAGGGCATTGCAGGCACCATGCTCGGCTGGTTCCTGCAGCAAGCGGGGCAGCAGGTGCTGATATTTGACGATGCCCGCCCCCGCAGCGCTTCCCGCGCTGCCGCCGGGATCATCAACCCCGTATCCGGGCGGAAATTTGAAACCGCCTGGCTGTATGATTCCATCTACCCTTTTGCGGAAAAGACGTACCGGGCCATGGAGGCCGCTTTGCAGATCAGCTGTTTCCATGAAAGGGATATCTGGAACGTTTGGCCTTCCGCGCAGATGCGCGATGCCTTTGCCGCCTGCCCTCCGCCGTATTCGCAACAGCCCCAGGAACTACGATATGCGGAAGAATTGCAGCAACCCTTTGGCGCAGGCATCGTGAAAGGCGCAAATGTGCAGCTCAGCAGCCTGCTGCCCGCCTGGCGGGAAACAGCGGAGGTGTGCACGGAGCGCTTTGATACGGGTAAGCTTATACTGAAGGAAAAAGGAGTGGAGTATGAAGACCTGCAGGCCAGGGCTGTTATCTTCTGCGAAGGCGTGGAAAGCCCGCGGAACCCATGGTTCGGCAAGCTGAAATTCCTGCCCAATAAAGGCGAGGCGCTGATCGTACGGCTGCCTTTCCACACGGCGGACATCATCAAAAAAGGCATTACGCTGGTGCCGCAGGAAGACGGCCTGTACTGGGCGGGCGCCACCTTCTCCTGGGACTATACGGACGCGCTTCCCACCGCCGCCGCCCGTGAAACCCTGGAAAGCCAGCTGAAACAGTTGCTGAGCAGGGATTTCGAAGTAACCAGCCATATTGCGGCCATACGCCCCTCCGGGCCAGACAGGCGGCCTATGGCGGGCCTGCATCCACGGTTCCCGCAGGTGGGCATTTTTAACGGCATGGGTTCCAAAGGTTGTTCCCTCGCGCCCTGGGCAGCTGATGCCCTGGTGAAAAACCTGCTGGAGGAAGCTCCGCTGCCGCCGGAAATAGATATTAAACGGTATTTTAATGCACTGAGGTAGATTTTCCAGCATCCAGTTCTTATCTTTGACCTCCTTTATCAATAGAAAAGCATAGTATACAATGTACAGATCGCACACCTGTGGAGAATTGCGCATGGAGCATGTAGGCCAGCCGGTAACGCTGGCGGGATGGGTGCAAACCGTCCGCAAGTTTGGTAGTATCACATTCGTTGACCTTCGCGACCGCTACGGCATCACGCAGCTGCTGCTGGGCGAATCGCTCAATGCCCGGCTGGACGAGCAGCCCCTCGGCCGGGAATTCGTGATCCAGGTGAAAGGCACCGTTACCGAACGTACAGCAAAGAACAACAACATCCCCACCGGCGATATCGAAATAACCGCTACGGAATTCACTGTGCTGAACAGTTCCAAAACGCCCCCCTTCACCATCCAGGATGAAACGGACGGCGGCGACGAACTGCGCATGAAATACCGCTACCTGGACCTGCGCCGCAATATCGTAAAACAAAACCTCGACCTCCGCTACAGGGTAAACCGCTCCGTGCGGAACTTCCTGGACAGCCGTGGGTTTATGGATATAGAAACGCCCGTGCTCATCAAAAGCACGCCCGAAGGCGCGCGCGACTTCGTGGTGCCCAGCCGTATGAACCCTAACCAGTTCTACGCTCTGCCGCAGTCGCCGCAAACGTTCAAGCAACTGCTGATGGTGAGCGGTTACGACCGTTATTACCAGATCGTGAAGTGCTTCCGCGACGAGGACCTCCGTGCGGACCGCCAGCCTGAATTCACGCAGATAGACTGTGAAATGAGCTTCGTGGACCAGGAAGACATCCTGTCCAACTTCGAGGAAATGACCAAACACGTTTTCCGCGAGATCAAAGGCATTGAGTTCCACGAGCCGTTCCCCCGCATGACCTGGGACGACGCCATGAAATATTACGGCAACGACAAGCCGGACATCCGTTTTGAAATGAAGCTCGTGGACCTCGGCGAACCCGCCCGTGGCAACGGTTTCAAGGTGTTCGACGATGCGGAGCTGGTAGTAGGCATCAATGTTTCCGGTTGCAGCGAATACACCCGCAAGCAGCTGGACGAGCTGACTGAATGGGTGAAACGCCCGCAGATCGGCATGAACGGCCTCGTGTACATTAAATACAATACAGACGGTTCGCTGAAAAGCTCTGTGGACAAGTTCTTTAACGAACGCGGCCTGCGGCTGTTCGCAGACCAGTGCCAGGCGCTTCCCGGCGACCTCATCCTGATACTGGCGGGTAAAGAAGAACGCACCCGCAAAGCCATGAGCGAGCTTCGCCTGGAAATGGGCGAGCGCCTGGGCCTGCGCGATAAAGATGTGTACAAACCCCTGTGGGTAATAGACTTCCCGTTGTTCGAATACGCGGAGGAAGACAACCGCTGGGTGGCCCGTCACCATCCCTTTACGGCCCCGAAACCTGAGCATATCCACCTCATGGCTGATCCTTCGCAATACGGCCAGATCAAAGCCAATGCATACGACATCGTGCTGAACGGCACTGAGATCGGCGGCGGCTCTATCCGTATCTTCCAGCGCGATCTCCAGGAAAAAATGTTCTCCGCCCTCGGCATGAGCAAAGAAGAAGCCGCTCACAAATTCGGCTTCCTGCTGGGCGCATTCGAATACGGCGCTCCCCCGCACGGCGGCATCGCCTTCGGGTTCGACCGTTTCTGCTCCCTGCTGGGCGGCAGCGAAACCATCCGCGACTTCATCGCCTTCCCGAAAAACAACTCCGGCCGCGACGTGATGCTGGACGCACCAAGCGAAATAGACCAGGTGCAGCTGGATGAACTGAGCCTGAAACTGGACCTGCCGAAATAAGCGGGTGAATGATAAACGTAAAAGACCGTCCCGGTTTAGCCGGGACGGTCTTTTTTTTGTGAATATTACGATACTGTTAACTGGCCATGGTTTTGACTTTTAAGTTCGACGTATTAATTGCATGAGGGCCCGTTGATCGTACAATTGTCAGGCGTATATACGTAGAAGAAGAATTTAGAGGGATCAACGCCGGGGCCATTATAAAAATCGTCTGTGGCATAATAATCACCGATACCCCAGAAAGGCCTTACAACCGTGGTGGAGGCTTGTCCCCAGGTGATATATTCCCGGTCTTGCCATCCGGGTTGAAGCACTGCAGCACGGGAGTAATTGGGCTGGGGATTGCCGTATTCGTCTTCGGTTTCGCCAGTCCCGTCTACATAAATGGCAATTACAAAATGACCTTCTTCTGCTAAAAAGAAGGGTATTTCCGGGGCGTCGCCGGAATACCTTCTGAAAAACCTGCATTTCAGTTGCTCGAGGATCATCATCAGCATTAACGGCTCTTCCGCTTCGATCCGTGGCATGATGTCGTTGATGGTCGTCAGTTCGTCCAGTGCATAACCGATGTATTTTGTTTCACTGCCAAGACCGCCTCCGCTGGAATACATGATCTGTTCGCGCGTCCATGTGCATGGGCTGCTCATAGGCGGGCAGGTGCGGGGAGTCACTTTGTCTTTTTCGAGCCAGATGTCGGTGATCACAAAGTTCTCCATTCGCAGTTCTTCATGCGGAGGAAGGGGCTCATCCATACATGGGATCAGGCAAATTGCAGCTGAATTTGTATTAGGGTTAGAAGGGTCAATGCCCGTTAGGTCCACCAAATTACCGTAAGAATAATGAGTGTTGCCAAAAGCAGAGACGGAAAAACCCCAGACACCCACGTTAAGCGAAACCACGCAACAGTTTGGAATAATGCCAGCTTTCTTCGATTCCAGGCGGACCTTTTTTTCCGGCACCGGCTGTGTCTCCGCCTTCTGGCAGGATGTATTGATTAACAAAAATAACAGGGCTGCAGATAGGCATTTAAGGGCATTTTGCATATAGTGTGGATTTGGGTTATCGATAACGTGAAAAATAACGAGGTCTATTACGAAATATAAATAATAAATATCAACTATTCAAACTGATATTTTATTCACGTAAGCCCAACCTGAACGATACGTATAGGACGGGTTAAGGAGAGATATAGGAGAGCACTATGAGAAGAACGGGTAAAATAATATCAGAACAACCGGATATCCGGGATAATAGGCGTCACCTTCACCACCTTCACCAGGTTATTGAAACCGGGGAACAGCGGGTTGAGCATGTAATTATATTCCTGTGGTAATACTGCCGAGCGCACTTTAATGGCCAGGTAACGGAGGTCTTTCATCAGCGCGTCCCCTTCTTCCTTCAGCTCGATATTTTCCGGTTCCATCCAGTGGTCGGGCAGGCGCTCGTCCGGGAATGCGTATACGGGCGCCTGGTCGCTGATACCGATCTCCATGATGAACATATCGGGGGGCATCTCGGAATCGTCTACATGCACGAGCGTTTCCAGCATCGCCAGCGAGCGGTTTTCGCTGGTGTACAGCGCAAAGGTGCCGGGATTGTTCCAGCGGCCGCCGAACTTGAAGGCGCCCGTGCCGGACAGGTCCCGCGTTCTTTCTTCTTTCTGAACGATCCGGTAAACCAGCATATAGATCAGGAATAAACGCCTTCTTCCAAACGGCCGAGCACCTGGGTCACGAGTTTGATGCCGGTGGGGGTATTGAGCAGGTCGAAGGGTTTTTGATTGTTGAGCGCTTTGTTTTCCTTGTTGAACCAGCGCGTTACTTTGCCCGCGTCCTGGAAAATGCCGAAGGCCATGGCATAGGTAGCCGCAATTTCGTACATGTGGCTGCTCACATAATCTTCCAGCTTCTCGTCCTCTTTTTTGCGGATGAGGGTTTTGTAAGACATGTTCAGCAGCGGCGCCATCAGCGTCATGGGGATATCCAGGAACTGCGAGAAGTGGTCCACCGCGCTTTTGGGAATGCCTTCATGAAGGATCCTGAATACGTCTATGGTGGAAGTGGGCGTTACTTTGATGAAACTCGCCGCCCCCAATAGCTGCCAGGTGAACCGGGACACAGAAAAGTTGCCCCTGGCTGTATAAGCCACCGCTGCTGCGGCCGGTGTTCCTTCTTTACTGTGTCTTTTGATCATAATGGGTAATTTTACCCAAAGGTACATTACTTTTGTCCGTTATCCAAATCTCCTGTTCCCTGTTTTCCTTCTTCCTGAGAATCAGCCTGATACCCGCGTCCCTACATTAAATTACAACTGATTAACATATCAATTACAGGATATGTATCCATATTGCTGTAATATTGCGGGGTGAATACGCCTTACCTGTGCAGATAGGTCCACTTAATTTACACGCATGTTTTTAAAGAAAAGAAACCTGTTGCTCAGCGGCCTTATGGTTACCAGCCTGGCCGCTTCAGCACAGAAAGCCCCCAAAAATTACATCAAAAGATTCTCCCCCGTTGCTGTTAACCTCATGAAAGAAACCGGCGTGCCCGCCAGTGTGATCCTGGGCGTCGCCATGCTGGAATCCGGCAGCGGCACCAGCAAAAATGCAAAACTGCTGCGGAACCATTTCGGGATAGTGGGCAGGAACAACCTCGCCAAACGCGGCGAAACCTACCGCAGCGTTTACCGCGAATATGAAACAGACACGGCTTCTTACCGTTCCTTCGTGAGGCTGATCCTCAAAAGGAAATGGTACCCCGCCATGAAAGGGAACGAAGATTATAACGCCTGGCTGGACAAGCTGATCCATTCCAATTACTCCTCCGCGGGAAATGTATGGGTAAGCCGTGTAAGGTCCATGATCCGGAAGTATAAATTATATGAGCTGGATGATGAATTAAAGCTGGCAAAACAATAGATTTGTATCCGATTTTTTAGCAGCAACGTATAACCCCGCCGGTTATACGCGCTGCTTTTTCCAATATGCCGACTATGCCATCCGGAAACAAACATCCCTATCCTTTCATGATAGTGCTGGGTACCCTGCTCAGCCTGGCTGTGATCTCGCTCGTAAATAACACCCTTACATTCGGCAGCTATACCCTGCGGCCCCTGGATATACTGGCCGACCTTCGTACGCCCGCCCCTGTTACAGACACTATTTCGATTGCGGCCGGCGTGCCGGCGGATGCTGATTCCGCGCAAGCGCATATACCCAAAGACTTTGCCACTTACACCGGCATCCTGGACTATGGCTTCAACGCCGGTAACCAGGGGGCGGGCATGCAATATTTCATGCAGGCATTGAAAGAGCTGAAGACCGGGCACCGCAAAAAGGTGCGTATCGCTTATTTCGGGGATTCCATGATAGAGGGCGACCTTATCACGGCGGACCTGCGGGACAGCCTGCAGGCTTATTTCGGCGGGGAAGGGGTTGGTTTTGTGCCGGCCACCTCCGTGGTTTCAGGTTTCCGCACCACCATCTTACACAGCTTTTCTCCCAACTGGACGGACTATCACTTCCGCAACAACCCGCCCGCCGGTACAGAACTTGGGCCTTCCGGTCATGCTTTTGTGCCCGCGCCCCAGAGCTGGGTTCGCTACCAGCCCGTGAAACGCCACCGGCTGGACCAGTTCGAGGAAGTGAGCCTGCTCTACGGCAGCGGCCGCCGCAATGTGGTGGTGAACAACAAAAGCCTGTCGCTGGACGGTAAGGGCAAGATCAACGCCTATTCGTTCATGACGGATTCCACCCAGAAATCCCTCACCCTCAAATTCGTCAACAACGATCCTTCTATTTTTTACGGTGTATGCTTCGAAAGCACGCGCGGTATTTTCCTTGATAATTATTCCTTCCGCGGCATCAGCGGCATAGAGCTGGGCAAATTGAGCCGCAGCATGTGGTACCAGGTGCAGAACGTCCGCCCGTACGACCTCATTGTGCTGCATTACGGCGCCAATGTGCTCTTCTGGCCGGAGAACACCAAGTTCGACTGGTACGAGAAGCCCATGGTAAAAGTGGTGGATTCGCTGCGCCGTTATTTCCCGCATACTTCCATTCTGATTGTCGGCACAGCGGATAAAGCTTACAAGAAAAAAGGCAAATACGTGACCGCGCCCGGCGTAAAGGCCCTTATGAAAGTGCAGCATAAGTTCGCGGAGAGCCGCAGCATCGCTTACTGGAACCTCTTTTCCGCCATGGGCGGCGAAGGAGCGATGACGCGCTGGGTGGATACGGCCATGGCCAATAAAGATTACACACACTTCAATTTCCGCGGGGCTTCCAAAGTAGGCGCCCTGCTATATAAAGCGATCATGGATGAGTATGAGCAGGCGGATATGTAAAGGCCTCCTATTGATTTGGTTCTTCACAGGCAGTTGTGCGGCGGTGTTCGCACAGCGGCATCACCTGTACAACGATACGAGCCTGTATAGCGTGTACCGGCTGTTGCAAAACGAAGATAAAGTGATACCGGTGTTGCATCTCGGTGATTCGCACGTGCAGGCGGGATTTTTCCCGGATGCGGTGAAAGACGCGCTGCAGGCAGCGTTTGGCGATGCGGGGCAGGGCTGGGTATTTCCCTACAACCTGGCCGGTACCAACGGGCCGGACGGCTATCGCTGGAGCAGCAATATGCGCTGGAACGGCGACCGGGTAGTGGACCGCAATGCCAGGGAATGGCCCGGCCCGGGAGGCATCATGATCAATAAACAGCCGGGGCCTGCGCTGCTCACTTTCAGCGGGAAACCGCTGAAATGCATGAAGCTCTGGTACGAAGGCGGCGAAAGCCTTCCCGAAGCCGGGAACATGCCGGCGTACGAAGATGGATCGTTGGAAGAAGCAAAAGGAGTACGCATCTGCGCTGATTCCGCAGTAAGTTCTTTACGGGTCAGTTTTCCTTCGGTGAGCCGCTTCTACGGCGCTGTGGCCGAAAGCGGGGAGCCGGGCATTTTATATCATTCCATCGGCATCAACGGCGCGCAGTTTTCCCATTACAACCAGTTCGACGGGAAGATCACCGCCGCGCAGATGCAGATCCTGCAACCGGCCCTGGTGATCATTTCACTGGGTACCAACGAGGCCTTCGGCGCGGTTTCGGCCACGCAGCTGCGGCAGGAGATCGGGAAAATGATGGAAATAATGAAAGGGCTTAGTCCCGAAACGCGGTTCCTGTTTACCACCCCGCCCTCCGGCATGTTAAAAAAACGGCAGGTGCCTTACAGGAAAAAGGGGAAAAAGCGCACCTATTACCGCGTGAGCTACGTGAAAGTGCCCCAGGCCACCACCCTCCGGGACGCGATGATCACGCTGTGCAATGAAAACGGCTGGGCTTACTGGGACCTGTACGGCGCCATGAAGGCGGATGCGCGTTTTGCCCGCGCCTGGAGCGGCGATCATGTGCATTTTAACGCTTACGGGTACACGCTGCAGGGGAAGCTGCTGGCGGAAGCTATGCTGGCCTCTTACGAACAATGGAACAAACAACAAAGCAAACCATAACCGATGTCTTTTGAAAACCTGAAGTCGCTGTTGCTCTACAACAAGGAGGAATTGATCCTCTTCAACAGCGCGTTCTTCCTTTATTTCTTTGCCGCCTTCCTGTTTTGCTACCAGCTGGCGCGGAAGAACGAAAGGGCCAGGGTATGGGTGTTCACTTTGTTTTCCCTTTATTTCTTTTACAAAGCCTGCAACGAATACGTATTGCTGGTGATACTGTCCGCCATCGTGGATTTTTACCTCAGCAACCGCATCCATACCGAGCAGAAAGACATGGTGCGCAAGCGCCTGCTGTGGTTCAGCGTGGTGATCAACGTGGGAATGCTTTGTTACTTCAAGTACACGAACTTTTTCATACAGATCATCAACGACGTAACAGCGGGGAATATCAGCCCGGTGAACCTGATACTGCCCATCGGCATTTCCTTTTACACCTTCGAGAACCTGAGCTATACCGTGGATGTGTACCGCAGGGAGATCAAGCCGGTGGACAAGTTCATGGACTATCTTTTTTTCCTTTCCTTTTTCCCGAAACTGATGATGGGCCCCATTGTAAGGGCGGCGGACTTTATACCGCAGATCAGGCAGCCTTATGTGCTGGATATGAAGGACGTGGGGAAGGGGATGTTCCTGGTGATCAGCGGGCTGTTCAAAAAAGTGGTGCTCAGCGATTTTATCAACCAGAACTTCGTACAGTATATTTTCGACGACCCGGGGCGGTACACGGGGCTGGAGTGCCTTTTCGGCGTATATGCCTATGCGCTGGTGATCTACTGCGACTTTTCCGGATATTCCGATATGGCCATCGGCATTGCCCGCTGGGTGGGCTTCAAGCTGCCGCCGAACTTCAACAAACCTTACCAAAGCAGCTCCATCACCGAATTTTGGCGCAGGTGGCATATTTCATTATCGTCCTGGCTGAAAGACTATATCTATATCCCGCTGGGCGGCAACCGCAAGGGTACGTTCAGGCAATACCTCAACCTGTTCCTCACCATGCTGACCGGCGGTTTCTGGCATGGCGCCAGCTGGAATTTCATTTTCTGGGGCGGCGTACATGGCGGTGCGCTGGGTCTGGACAAGGTCTGGATACAATGGCAGAAGACCGGCACCCGGATGCGCAGTACGCCGCTGAGGGCCGGTTTATGGAAGGCGGGCGGGGTGCTGTTCACGTTTCACCTGGTTTGTTTCTGCTGGATATTCTTCCGGATGGAGCATTTCAGCGGCGCCTGGACGCTTCTGCACCAGGTAGCCTTCGAGTTCCAGGGCCATCTGCTGCCGCAACTGCTGAATGCCTATCCCCAGGTGTTCACGCTCATGGCGATCGGTTACGTGCTGCACTTCCTGCCCAATGTGGCCGAAAAGAAGCTGGAAGAAGGCCTGGGAATGATGCCTGTGTGGGCTTCAGTAGTGTTAATGGTCGTATTCATCTGGTTCCTGAACGAGGTGAAAACGCTGGAACCGATGATCCCTATTTACTTGCAGTTTTAGCCCTTTTCATATTGCGCGCATTTAAAATCCGAAGTATATACGAATTATTTTGCATGCGTGTGTACAAACCTGATAATAAGTGAGTACCTTTGCGTCCTAACTTTTGTCTTTAAAGTAAAACTTATGCGTACTGTTACACTGAGGAGAGTCGTGATAACCGGAATGGGAGCTATCACACCGATCGGTAATGATGTAAACACGTTCTGGAATAATCTGAAAGCCGGAATGAGTGGTGCGGGCCCGATAACGAAGTTCGACACCACGGAATTCAAAACGAAATTTGCCTGTGAACTGAAGGGTCTTGATATAGATGCTTTTATAGAAAAGAAGGAAGCGCGCAAAATGGATACGTTCACACAGTATGCCATGGTAGTGGCACAGGAAGCGATCCAGAACAGCGGTGTGGACCTGGAGAAGACCGACCGCAGCAAGTTCGGCGTGATCTGGGCATCCGGTAACGGCGGTATGCAAACCTTCGAGGACCAGATCGTGGAGTTCACGCAGTCCAACTTCGTACCGAAGTTCAGCCCGTTCTTCATCCCGCGGCTCATCTCAGACATTGCGGCCGGTCAGATCGCCATTAAATACGGCCTGATGGGCATCAACTATTGCACCGTTTCCGCCTGCGCTTCTTCCAACAGTGCGCTGGTAGACGCTTTCAACTATATCCGCCTGGGCAAGGCCAATATGATTATTGCCGGCGGTTCCGAAGGCCCCATCACCCGTGCGGGTATTGCGGGCTTTAACGCCCTCAAGGCGCTTTCCACCCGCAACGAGGATGCAGTGCATGCTTCCCGCCCCTTCGATAAGAACCGCGATGGTTTTGTGATGGGCGAAGGCGCCGGCGCGGTGATCCTGGAAGATTACGATCATGCCATTGCCCGCGGAGCCACTATCTACGGCGAAATGGTAGGAGGCGCCATGAGCTGCGACGCATATCACCTCACCGCTACCCACCCTGAAGGCGTGGGCGCGCAGCTGGGTATGAAAGAAGCGCTGGCCGACGCCGGTCTTTCCCTCTCTGATGTAGACTATATCAACGCGCACGCTACATCCACCCCGCTGGGTGACATAAGCGAGCTGAAAGCGATCAAAACCCTTTTCGGCGAGCATGCATCCAAACTGAATATCAGTGCTACCAAATCCATGACGGGCCACCTGCTGGGTGCGGCCGGCGCTATCGAAGCCATTGCCTGCATCAAGGCAGTGCAGGAAGATATTGTGCCTCCTACCATCAACACCACGGAGCTGGGCGAAGATATCCCCGAAGGGCTGAACCTCACGCTGGGCCAGGCACAGAAGCGCACCATCAATGTTGCGCTGAGCAATACTTTCGGTTTCGGCGGGCATAATGCGATCGCTGCATTTGCGAAATACAAAGGCTAAAATTTTCGTTTATACTTACTGTAAGGGGTGGAAATATCAAACTTCCACCCCTTTATATTTTTACATATTAGCAAATCAAATATCCCGGTTTTTGTGCCCGGTGAAAGGAAACATTTATTAATTTTATGCCCGTTAACCTTAATATTGAAAAGATGAATTTTTTTGTTTGTTAGTGTACCCGCGTACTCACCGTATTTAATTCAGCTCCTATTGCAGATGTTTGTGAATGCCTTACCTGGCAAGCGTTTGCGCGCATGTTCACAGGCGGTTCGTTATGCTTTTCCGGAAGTATAGATCGCTTTGATATGCAGCATTTGCGGTGCGGATGTGCGGTGGTATGCACCAGACCGATGCAGGTTGAACCGTTTGTTAACCGGCTTTTGATAGCCTTTGTTAGTCCATTTTTTAATCTTTAAAACACACATGTAAAAATGAAACAATTGAAAAACTTTTTCCGGCTGGCCGCAGCCGCCGTTGTTCTGTTAACCGTATCCTGTCAAACCCAGCATGAATTAGTAAAACCCATCCGGTACAATTTCCTGGAAAGCCTGGACCCGGATTCCGTGCTGATGCTCTGCCCGCCGCCCGCCACCGGCAAGGTCACCAGCGGGTCCTGGAACGGCAATGTGATCCGGTACGATCAATACCTGCCGCAGCAGGCGCCGCAGGTCTATAACAGATAAACCTTTTAAACAGGAGCGGAAGAGTGGTCCTTCCGCTCCTGATATTTATTTTTCCCGGATGATTAGTTAACAGGAAAGTTAAAGCCGCTGAAATTTCACCCCGGCACAAGTTGGCACGCGCGCGCAGCCTGCGCTTCAGACTGCGCCAGCCTGGGGTTAACGGGAGAGTTAAAGCTGGCTGAAAAGTTCGTCGCCCCGGCACAAGCCGGCTCACACGCGCAGCCTGCGCTTCATACCTGCGCCAGCCCGGGGTGTTTCGCTTTAGTGGCGGGTCTTCCATCATCCGGCTGATTATCAGGATAATAGCGGGCTGAGGTGGAATTGCGTTCCTGAAGCCTCCTTTTTATTTTTCATTCCCTGTACAAATACGTAGTTTAGTACTTTGAACTTGTGTTCGGGAACTATATGGCAAAGCAAAAGCAAAAAACTACAATACAACCCGCCCCGGCAGCGCAACAGGAGGAAATGATCGAAGTGTACGGCGCCCGGGAGCATAATCTTAAAAACCTGGATATCCGTATCCCGAAGAACAGCCTGGTGGTGATCACCGGCATCAGCGGGAGCGGCAAATCGTCACTCGCATTCGATACCATTTATGCCGAAGGGCAGCGCAGGTACATGGAGAGCTTCTCCGCCTACGCCCGCCAGTTCATCGGCGATATGGAAAGGCCGGATGTGGACAAGATCACGGGCCTTTCGCCCGTTATCTCCATTGAACAGAAAACCACCAACAAGAACCCGCGTTCCACCGTTGGCACCATCACCGAGATATACGACTTTCTCCGCCTCCTATACGCCCGCGTAGGCGAAGCCTTCTCCTACAACACCGGCAAACGCATGACGCGCTTTTCCGAAGAAGAGATCATGGCGCACATCTTCGCTAATTTCCCTAAAAAGAAACTGGTGATACTCGCTCCCCTCGTGCGCGGCCGCAAAGGCCACTACCGCGAGCTGTTCGAACAGGTGCGCAAGCAGGGCTTCCTGAAAGTGAGGGTGGACGGCGAAGTGCTGGACCTGAAGGAACGCATGCAGGTGGACCGCTACAAGATCCACGACATCGAGCTGGTGATAGACCGCATACAGGTGCAGGACGATGCGCGCACGCGCATCAGCCAGAGCGTGCAGAAAGCCCTCCAGATGGGCAAAGGGCTCATGTTCGTGATGGACCACGACACCAGCAAGGTAAACCAGTACAGCCGCCAGCTGATGTGTGAAGACACGGGGATCTCATACGAAGAACCCTCGCCCAACACTTTCTCCTTCAACTCGCCCTACGGCGCATGCCCGCGCTGCAAAGGCCTGGGCACCATTTACCAGATAGACATGGACGAAGTGCTGCCGGACCGCAGCAAATCCATCAGCGAAGGCGGTCTCGTACCTCTCGGCGAAGCCAGGGATACATTTACGTTCAAGCAGATACAGCAGCTCGCTAAAAAATATAAGTTCTCCCTCACCGCGCCCATCGAAAAGATCCCGGAAAACGCCATGAACGTACTCCTGTTCGGCGATGAGAACGGTAAGCTGGAGGTGGACATGGGCTTCGAGGAAAACGGCGCCGAAACTTACGCCACGGAATACGAAGGCGTGGTGAACATGGTACGCCGTTATTTCAACGACACCTCGTCAGACGCGGTGCGCAACTGGGCGGAAGGTTTTATGAAACTCTCCACCTGCCCCGAATGCAACGGCGCGCGCCTGCGCAAAGAAAGCCTCATGTTCAAGGTAGATGGCCAGAACATCTCCGAACTGGGCGAAATGAACCTGAACAAACTCGCTGTTTGGTTCGCCGGTATCGAGAAGCGCCTGGACAAAAAGCAGAACGTGATCGCCAAAGATGTGCTGAAAGAGATCCGCGAGCGCCTCGGCTTTTTGCTGGACGTAGGCTTGACCTACCTCACGCTGAACCGCGCCACGCGCACGCTCAGCGGCGGGGAAAGCCAGCGCATCCGCCTGGCCACGCAGATCGGCTCCCAGCTGATGGGCATCACCTATATTCTCGACGAGCCCAGCATCGGGCTGCACCAGCGGGACAATATGCGCCTCATAGACGCGCTCCGCAACCTCAAGACCATGGGTAACACCGTGATCGTGGTGGAGCACGACAAGGATATCATGCTGCATGCGGACCACCTGATAGATATCGGTCCCGGCGCGGGCATACACGGCGGCAGCGTGGTGGCGCAGGGCCGCCCTGATGAAATGCTGAAGCTGGATACCGCCACAGCGGGATATCTCAACGGCATCCGTGAAATACCGGTGCCGGAACAACGCCGCAAGGGCAACGGGAAGTTCCTGGAGCTGAAAGGCGCTACAGGCAACAACCTGAAGAACGTTACGCTGAAGCTGCCGCTGGGCGTGTTCACCTGCGTGACGGGCGTTTCAGGCAGCGGCAAATCCACGCTTATCAACGAAACCCTTTACCCGATCCTCTCCAAACACGCCTATGATTCCAAAATGGTGCCCATGCCCTACAAAAGCATCAAGGGCCTGGAGGAGATAGACAAGGTGATTGAAATAGACCAGAGCCCCATCGGGCGTACCCCGCGGAGCAATCCCGCCACTTACTGCGGTTTCTTTACAGAGATCCGGCAGTTATTTGCGGCGGTGCCTGAAGCCAAGATCAGGGGGTATAACGCCGGGCGTTTTTCCTTCAACGTGAAAGGCGGGCGCTGCGACGTTTGCGAAGGCGCCGGTGTGCGGGTGATCGAAATGAACTTCCTGCCGGATGTGTACGTGCACTGCGAAAAATGCAACGGCCGCCGCTACAACCGCGAAACCCTTGAGATACGTTATAAAGGCAAGTCTATCAGCGACGTGCTGGACATGACCGTGGAAGAAGCCGTAGAGTTCTTCCAGCCTGTGCCTTATCTTTACCGCAAGATCAAGACCCTCCAGGATGTGGGCCTTGGTTACATCACGATCGGCCAGAGCGCCGTGACCCTTTCGGGGGGCGAAGCCCAGCGTGTGAAAGTGGCCACCGAGCTGTCCAAAAAAGATACCGGCAAAACCATTTACATCCTCGACGAACCCACCACGGGCCTGCATTTCCAGGACATACAGCTGCTGCTGAACGTGCTGAACAAACTCGTGGAACGCGGCAACACCGTGCTGGTGATAGAGCACAACCTGGATGTGGTGAAAGTGGCGGACTACGTGGTGGACCTGGGGCCGGAAGGCGGGGAAGGCGGAGGCCAGATACTTTGCACCGGAACGCCCGAAGAGGTGGTCAAATGCAAGGATTCACATACCGCCGTATTTTTGAAAAAAGAACTCAGGAAATAGGCGGCCGTGCCAACAAGTTGCTTTATGAAATATCTTTTGCTGATAGCATGTTTTATCACAGCGCTCACCGCCTGTGACGACGATACCAAGGTTTGCGACCTGGACACGCGCACCCAGGTGCGCGCCCGGTTCCGTTACCCCAACCCGAACAACAGCAACATAGAGGAAGATACCGCCTTTGCGAAGCTTACGCTGTTTGCGCTCAATAAAGACAGCATCTACAAAAAGGTGCCGGGCCTCAGCGGCATGCAGTTCCAGCTGGACAGGCAGGCCGATAGCAGCCGGTATTATTTCCAGACCGATTCAGCCCGCATTGCAGATACCATCACCTTCCGCTACCAGCGCCAGCCGCATTTTATTTCCGCCGGCTGCGGGGTGGTGATGTATTTTAATATCGACACGGTATTATCCACCACCCATGTCATAAAGTCTATAGCGATCACCAGTAAGCAAGTAACGGAAGAAAATGAAAATACGATCATACTCCATTTTTAGTTTGCTGTTGCTGTGCGCGGTAACCGCAGGAGCCCAGTCCAAAAAGGATTCGGTGAAAACCATCACGATGGAGGTGCCCGCAGGCCTGCGCGTAGGGGTGGACCTTACCCGTTTTGCCATTCCGTTCTTCCAGCCATACCGCCGCGATGCCACAGTGGTGCTGGATGCGCGGTACAACGACCGCGTTTATTTTGCGGCAGACGTTAGCTACGGGCTTACCGATCATTCAGACTCCAACTACACCTACAAAAGCAACGGCGTAGCCATCGCCATCGGCATAAATTACAACCTGCTCAAAAAACAGGTGCCAAAAGAGAACTTCATGCTGTATGGGGGCTTCAAGTATGGCTTCGCCCTGTTCAGTTACGAAATGCCCGAATATAATATTCATAGCAGCTACTGGGGAAACTATACCAGCAGTATGCCTACCGCCACCAAGATGGGCCACTGGGTAGAGCTGTCGCTGGGCATAAAGGTGGAGGTGCTGAAGAACCTGTACCTGGGATGGAGCCTGCACGAACGCATCCTGCTGAATAATTCGCTGGCGAAAAGCGATTTTCCCCCGCTTATCATCCCGGGTTACGGGAAAGGGTATAAGGGCAGCGCGTTTGATGTGCAGTACACGATCTCCTACCTGTTCCCGCTGTGGAAAGTGAAGCAGCAGACTAAGCTCTAAGAGGGCGGGAATATTGGGTTACCGCCGTTCAGTTTTAAACAATCCTCTTTCAATATAAAAAGAAACCGGCCCGGAACATATGCTCCGGGCCGGTTCTGTTATGTTAAATATCGCCGGCGCCCGTGATCTGTGCAGGCGCGCAGGATATCAGCTGTCAAATTCTTCGGGCATTTTTTCGTCTCCGGCGCCGCCGCGGTCGAAACCACCGCCTCCGCTGCCACCGCGATCGTAACCGCCTCCTCCTCCGCCACGGTCGTAACCGCCGCCGCCTCCGCGATCGTATCCGCCTCCGCCGCTTCCGCCACGGTCAAATCCGCCACCACGGCTGCCTCCGCGATCATAGCCACCGCCGCCGCTTCCGCCGCGGTCGTAACCACCGCCTCCGCTTCCGCCACGGTCGAACCCGCCACGGCCTCCGCCGCCACGATCGTAGCCGCCGCCTCCGCCACCGCGGTTGCCGCCAAAGCCGCCTCCGCCGCCACGGTTACCACCGCCGCCAAATCCACCAGGACGGCCTCCACCGCCACCAGGGCGACCACCGCCTCCGCCGAAACCGCCGCGTCCACCACCGCCGCCAAAGCCGCCACGGGGTTGCTTTTTCTCAATGCCCCAGAGGTAACCTTCCCGGAAACGAATGATGCCCCGGTTGTCCGCCCCATGTTTGCCCCAGGCAAAACCGCTGCCCACAGGCTTGTTGCGAAGGTCGCCGATCATGTAGTTGAAAGGCAATTGCTTGGCGAACTCGGCCAGCTCCGGATCTTCGGAATAACGGGCTTCCTCGCGGGAGATCAGGCCGTCGTCGCGGTTCCAGATGTCGTTCACCACGATCTCATGCACCACGTCGATGCTGGATTTTTTGATCTCCTTGCCGTATTCATGCAGCTGTTGCAGGAATTCAGTGATGTTTTCGGACTGCTTTACGATCACGGCAGGGTCGTTGCACACGTAAAAAACGTTGCCCCAGTTGCCGTTACGGTCCACATCCAGCACCCAGTAGTTGCCGTAACCGTCTCCCGCGATCCGGATGGAATTGGGGATCATGTTATAAAGGTCAAAGTCGCGGGTACCGTCGAAAGTGATGGCATCCAATCCATAAAAAAGGAAACCGCTGCTGAATTGCAGCAACTCCCTGATGTCTTCCGGTATATGTCTGGTACGGAGTTGTTTGGCGATGTTGTCGATTTCGGAGTCGGAAAGGCCCGGCATCAGTTCTACCGAGTATTCCTCTTTCTGATGCGTATGATACTTTTCGTGCAACATCGCATTCAGTTGTTCGAGTGGCGTCATGTGTTTGAATTATCTGTAATTATGTTAAGCTCTGATCATTTCGATGTGCGGAATCTGATCTTCCAGGTACATCTCACTGCTCTGTACGAACCCCAAAGATTCATAAAATTTCTGTAAATACAACTGCGCCCCAATCTTGATGGGGATTTTCCCCCAACGGGCTTGTACCTCCGCAATGGAAACTTCCATCAGTTCTCGCCCGAAACCCTTGCCCCTGGCGGATGGGGACGATACGACCCGTCCAATGGAGGCCATATCGAATTTAATGCCGGGTGCAAACAATCTTGTGTAAGCCACCAGTCCCGCTTCATTTACACCCAGCAAATGAAGCGCCTGCTGGTCGTAATTGTCCGGGTCCAGGTAGGCACAGGCCTGTTCCACCACAAATACTTCGGCGCGAAGCCGTAAAACCTGGTATAGTTCCTCGTTTGTAAGTTCGTTGAATGTTTTGACACTCCAGCTGATTCCCATGACGCGCGTAAACTTTAAGATAAAATTACAATCCCCGGGGTTTGTTTTATGAAAGAGAGTCCCGAAATTGGACCCTGGAAACCTTCCCGTTAGATGATGAACAGCAGCAAGTCTCCTTTCCTGTCCCTGGAACACATTACCGTGCGCAACCAGTCCAAAACGCTTTTTCCTGACCTGACCTGGCACCTTCGCTCCGGCGAGCACTGGGCTGTTACCGGGAAAAGCGGCTCAGGGAAGACCAGCCTCCTACATACAATTCTCGGCAAAAATAATGTGATCAATGGCAGTATTCGCCATTATTTTTACGATCGCTACCGGGAAACCCATGAAATCAGCGACCCGTACTTCAATTATCGCCGCTTAATAGCCATGGTAGGGCATCACCATGATTTTAAAAATTTATCGCATACCTCGGATTTTTATTACCAGCAGCGTTTCAACAGCATGGATTCCTCCGATGCGCCCACGGTGAACGAATACCTGGAGGGCCAAACGGGCGACCCGGTGCTGGAACCCCTGCAAATCAGCCACCTGCGCGATAAAGAGCTGATCAAGCTCTCCAACGGCGAAACCCGCCGCGTAATGATAGCCAGGGCCCTGCTGCAAAAGCCGGAACTGCTGTTGCTGGACAATCCCTTCATTGGCCTGGATGTGCAAAGCCGTAAGGCCTTTCACGGGATCGTGAACCATGTGGCCGCTTCCGGCGCCACGGTGGTGCTGGTGACCTCGCCCACGGAGATACCCGAATCCATCACCCACGTGCTGAGCCTGGAGGATGGGCGTGTAGCCGGTACCTTTACCAGGGCTGAATTCCTGGCCCAATACCAGCCCGAAGAACCCGCGGCGGCCATGCAAATGGACCTTTCCCTGCTGCGCCGGCTCACCGCCGGGGCCCAGTCCCGCGACTACGGGCATATCGTGCAAATGGACGATATCCACGTAAAATACGGCGAAAACACCATTCTCGACGGTATTAACTGGACCATCCGCCCCAATGAAAAATGGGCGCTGCTGGGCCCGAACGGCTCCGGCAAAAGCACTTTGCTGAGCCTGATCAATGCGGATAACCCGCAATCCTACGCCAACCGCATCAGCCTGTTCGACCGGCCGAGGGGCAGCGGGGAAAGCATCTGGGACATTAAAAAGAAGATCGGCTTCGTGTCTCCCGAGCTGCACCAGTACTTCGATTCCAACGCCACCTGCGTACAGGTGGCCGGCTCCGGCTTTTACGATACCATCGGCTACATGCGGTCCTGCACCCCGGAGCAGCTGGAAAAGGCCCTTGGCTGGATGGAGCTGCTGGAAATTAACGGGTACGCCGCCACGCAGTTCAAGCAGGTGCCCGAAAGCGTGCAGCGCCTCGTGCTGCTGGCCCGCGCGCTGGTGAAGAACCCGCCCCTCCTGGTATTCGACGAACCCTGCCAGGGGCTTGACGTCCATCAGAAGCTGCATTTCAAACACGTGATCGAATCCCTCTGCGAATACCTTCCAGTAACGATGATCTATGTAACGCATTACGAAGAAGAACTGCCTGCACCTGTGAATCACTTTTTGCGGATACGCAATGGGAAAATGATCTAATTTCCGATACCTTTATCTGGTCCTTTTAAAAACCTCACTATGCACCCGAACAATCGGCCCCTCGTACTTGCATGCCTGCTTCTCTGCGCCATGGCGCATTTCGTGGCAGGATGCAAAAGCAAAGCGAAAGAAGTGAACCCCGCTTTTGCGAAATACATTGCCGCTTATACCACCGGCATTATCTCGAAACAAAGCGCCATCCGCATCCAGCTTGCGGGAGAAGTGAACGTGATCCATGCGCAGAATGAGCTCGTGGCAGACGATGTGTTCTCCTTTTCCCCTTCCATTAAAGGCAAAGCCTACTGGGTAGACGCTACTACGCTGGAATTCAGGCCGGACCAGAACCTGGACCCCGGCAAGACCTACGAGGCGAAGTTCAGGCTGGGCAAAGTGATGACGGTGCCGGCAGACCTGAAGGTGTTCGAATTCGGCTTCCAGGTGATCAAACCTTCCTTTGAAGTGGAGCTGATGGGCCTGAAAAGCGCCAATAACAGCAGGGACCGCATGAGCTTCTCCGGCGTGGTGTACACGGCGGACGTGGAAGACGTGCAGGCCGTGGAAAAGCTGATCGCCGTGCAATACGACGGTTCCAAAACGAATATCACCTGGCAGCATGATGTGGCCCAGCGTACCTATAAATTCACCATCGGCAACATCGTCCGCAAAAACGCCGCCGCCAAAATGCGTATCAGCTGGAACGGGCAGAGCATCGGCTCGGAGCTGAAAGACGACCGCGAGATAGAAGTGCCGGCCATCGGCGATTTTAAGGTGCTCGATATCAAAGCAATATACGATCCCGAAGATTACGTGCTGGTGCAGTTCAGCTGCCCGCTGAACGGCTCGCAGAACCTCGAAGGCCTGATCGGCATCAGCGGCCAGAGCGAGCTGCGGTATACGATAGACGGCAGCGAGGTGCGCGTGTACGCGCCGGTAAGGCTGGAAGGGAATTACACCATAGTGGTGAACGAAGGCGTGCAGAACGCGTTTGAGGGCCGGCTGGACAAAGCCTTTACCGCCAGCGTGAACTTCGAGAACCGCCTGCCTTCCGTGAGCATTCCCGGCAAAGGCGTGATCATGCCGCAAAGCGGCAGGCTCGTGATGCCGTTCGACGCCGTGGGCCTGAAAGCCGTGGATGTGGTGGTGCTGAAGATCTATGAGAACAATATCCCGCAATACCTGCAACGCAACAACCTCAACGGCGATGAAGAGCTTCGTCGTGTAGGCAGCCCCGTAGTGCAGAAAACCATCCGGCTGGATACGGACAAGTCAGTGAACCTTCACCGGCGCACCCGCTTCAGCCTGGACCTGGAGCAGCTGGTGAAAACCGAGCCCGGCGCGATCTACCGCGTAACCATCGGGTTCAGGAAGGAATATGCCATGTATACCTGTCCTGATAAAGCCACCAGCGAAGAGGAAGCGCGTGAGGATGAAGAAGAGTATTACGGTGAAGCGATAGACGGGGACGACGCTTTCTGGCGCCGTTACGACAGTTATTACCCATACGGTTACAACTGGGACGACCGTGAAAATGCCTGCACCAATTCTTATTATAACAAGTCCCGCTGGGCTTCCCGCAATATCATTTCCTCCAACATCGGCCTGATAGCCAAACGCGGCAACGACAATACCATGCTGGTGGCGGTTACGGACATCCGTGATGCAAAACCCCTGTCCGGCGTGGAGCTGGAACTGCTTGATTACCAGCAGCAGGTGATCTTCAGCGGCCGCAGCGACGGAGACGGCTTTGCGAAGTTTGAGCTGAAACGCAAGCCCTACCTGCTGGTGGCCAAAAAAGATACCGAGCGCGGCTACCTCAAGCTGGACGACGGCAGCTCGCTGCCCCTCGGCCGCTTTGACGTAAAAGGCGAAGAAGTGCAGCAGGGTATGAAAGGCTTCCTGTATGGCGAGCGTGGCGTATGGCGCCCCGGCGATTCCCTCTTCCTCACGTTCATGCTGGAAGACAAAGAAGGGAAACTACCGCCCAACCATCCCGTGATGCTGGAGCTGTACAACCCGAAAGGCCAGCTGTACAAGCGTTTGAACCAGCACGTCGCCCTCAATGGGTTTTACAATTTCCATACCGCTACCGATGCGGATGCGCCCACCGGCAGCTGGCTGGCGAAAGTGAAAGTTGGCGGCGCCACCTTCACTAAAAATATCCGTATAGAAACCGTGAAGCCCAACCGCCTGAAAGTGCGGCTGGACTTCGGGAACCAGGCTTCGCTGGTGAAAGACGAAAGCCCGAAAGGCACGCTGACCGCGGCATGGCTCTTCGGCGCGCCTGCCCAGAGCCTCAAGGCAAAGGTGGACGTGTCCCTCACCTCCTCTACGACCGCTTTCCCAAAATTCGACGGGTATAGCTTCGACGATCCTACCGAGCGTTTCAGCACAGAGAATAAAACCATTTTCGACGCCAGCCTGAACGAGGAGGGCGTAGCGCCCGTTTCGGCGAACATTCCCGTGGGCGAACGCGCACCGGGTGTGCTGAAAGCCAACTTTGAAGTGAAAGTGTTTGAACCCGGCGGCGATTTCAGCATCGATCATTTCTCCATGCCCTACCACGTGTTCGACTCCTATGTGGGCGTTGCCGCGCCGGAAGGCGACCGGCTCACCGGCATGCTGGTGACCGATAAAGCGCACCAGGTGAGCATCGTGAATGTGAACGCCGCGGGCAAGCTGCTGAGTGGCAGCCGCAACGTGGAAGTGCAGCTGTACAAGATCCGCTGGCGCTGGTGGTGGGATGAAAGCGATAACGATTACAGCAATTTTACCGACGATAACTACAATCAACTGCTGCAAACGCAGACCGTGACCCTGCAGAACGGTAAAGGCACCTGGCCGCTGCTGATCCGCCAGCCGGAATGGGGCCGCTACCTCATCCGCGTGAAAGACCTGGAAAGCGGGCACATCACGGGCCAGAGCGTGTATATCGACTGGCCGAATTACGCGGAGCGGCTCCAGAAGGAAAATCCTGCGGAGGCGGCCATGCTCGTGTTCACCTCCAATAAAACGAAATATAATGTAGGGGAAGACATCGTGCTCACCATTCCCAGCAGCGAAGGCGGCCGCGGGCTCATCAGCATCGAGTCCGGCAGCAAGGTGCTGAAGACCGACTGGATAGGTACCGAAAAAGGCCAGACCGTGTACCGCTTCAAAGCGGAGAAGAACATGGCGCCGAATATTTATGTGAACGTAAGCCTGCTGCAGCCGCATGCACAAACCGCCAACGATCTTCCCATCCGCATGTACGGCACTATTCCCGTGCTGGTGGAAGATCCCAATACCATCCTGAAACCCGTGATCAGCCTGCCTGCCACGTTGCGGCCGGAAACCAATGCATCTATTTCCGTATCGGAATCCGGTGGTAAGGCCATGACCTATACCATTGCCATCGTGGATGAAGGTTTGCTGGACCTCACGCGTTTCAAAACGCCCGACCCGCACAGCGCATTTTATGCACGGGAAGCGCTCGGCGTAAAAACCTGGGACCTGTTCGATTACGTGATAGGCGCCTGGGGGGCGGACCTGGAGCGCATCCTGAGCATCGGGGGCGACGAAGGGCTGAACAAGAACGCCAGCACCGCCAAAGCCAACCGCTTCAAACCCGTGGTGCAGTTCATGGGGCCCTTCCACCTGGAAAAAGGAGGAAAGAAAACACACAACTTCAAGTTGCCTCCCTACATCGGTTCCGTGAAAGCCATGGTGGTGGCTGGCCAGGAAGGAGCATACGGTAATGCGGACAAAACCGCCGCCGTGAAAAAGCCGCTTATGCTGCTGGCTACCGTGCCGAGGGTGTTGGGCCCGGGGGAAACCATTCAATTGCCTGTAACCGTATTTGGCCTTGAGCCGCACGTGCGCCAGGCGAATGTGACGCTTTCGTCTAACCCGTATTTTGAAGTGATCGGCGAAAGCACCAAACAGGTGAGCTTCCCGAAACCCGGCGAGCAGCTTGTTTATTTTGACGTGAAGATCAGGCCGCAGGTAGGCATCGGCAAGTTCAAGATCGTTGCCACCAGCGGTAAGGAGAGAGCCGAAGAGAACGTGGAGCTGGACGTGCGTAATCCCAACCCGTACCTCACCAATGTAATAGAACATACGCTGGAACCCGGCGCAGCCTGGAACACGAGCTTCATGCCGGTAGGCATGGCAGGTACCAATACAGGCGTGCTGGAAGTGTCCACCATTCCCGCGCTGAACCTCGGCAAACGCCTGGAATACCTGATAGGTTACCCGCATGGCTGCGTGGAGCAAACCACATCCGCCGTGTTCCCGCAACTGGCGCTCGGCAACCTGATGGATCTTTCCGCCAGGCAGAAAGCGGAAGTAGACCGCAACATCAAAGCCGGCATCAACCGCCTGAGAGGTTTCCAGCTTACGGACGGCGGCCTGGGCTACTGGCCCGGCGCCAACGAGGCAGACGAATGGGGCACCAGCTATGCCGGCCACTTTATGCTGGAAGCGCAGGCCGCAGGTTACGCGCTGCCGCCCGGCTTCCTGGACCAATGGAAAAAATTCCAGCGCAACAAAGCGCAGAGCTGGTCGCCCAGCAGCTATACCTATTACGGCGGAGACCTGGTGCAGGCTTACCGCCTCTACCTGCTGGCCCTGGCTAAAACGCCGGAGCTGGGCGCCATGAACAGGCTGAAAGAATTCCAGCACCTGTCCGTCCCCGCCCGCTGGCGGCTTGCAGCCGCATACAAAATGGCCGGGCAGACCGAAGCGGCCAATGCGCTCATCAAAGGGCTCAGCACTAACGTTGCACCCTACACGCAGCTGAGCGGCACTTTCGGTTCGGACCTCCGCGATAAAGCGATGATACTGGAAACGCTCACCCTCATGGGCCAGCGCAATGCGGCCAACGGCCTGCTGAAACAGGTGGCGGCAGAGCTTGGCAAAGAAAGCTGGTACAGTACCCAAACCACCGCGTACTCACTGATCGCCATCGCGAAATTCTGCGGGGTGAACAAAGGCGGCAGCAAAATGGCTTACAGTTATACGCTGAACGGCACGCCGGGCAACGTAAACGCCAACTCATACCTGTCGCAGACGCCGCTGGCCTTCAGGCCGGGAAGCAGCGCCGTGGCGCTGCAGAACAAAGGCCAGAACGTGCTGTACGTGCGCCTCATCCTGCGCGGGCAGCCGGAAGCGGGGCAGAACCCGTATGCGGACAATAATCCTGACATCCTGGCCATGAACGTGGAATACAACACCCGCAACGGCAAACCGATCAGTCCCGACCAGCTGAAGCAGGGAACGGACTTTGTTGCCACTGTCACCCTCCGCAATCCCGGCAAACGCGGGATATACGAGCAGATGGCGCTCACGCAGGTGTTCCCTTCAGGCTGGGAGATCATCAACACCCGCCTCATGGGCAACGACAGCACGCTCGTTTCATCGCCCTACACTTACCGCGATATCAGGGACGACAGGGTGTATACCTACTTCAACCTGGAAGAAACGAAAACCGTGACCTACCAGGTGTTGCTGAACGCGGCATACCTCGGCAGGTATTACCTGCCGGCGGCCTCCTGCGAAGCGATGTACGACAATACCATCCATGCATTTGCGCCGGGCAAGTGGGTGGAAGTAATAAAATAATGCCCGTTTGCGGGACAGATCATTCAATCAAAGGCCGGCAGGAAGAGGATAACAACGATCCTTACCGCCGGCCTTCAATTTATTTTGCAGGAATATGCAGGAGCGGATCAAACAATGGATCATCAGGAGAAAATGGCGCCTGGCTATCGTGGCCGGGCTGCTGCTGTGGTATTATTTCCTGCTGCCGGCAAAACTTTTCAAAGCGCCTACCTCTTTCGTGATAGAAGACATGGAAGGGGAACTGATGAATGCAGCCATTGCAAAGGACGGGCAGTGGCGGTTTCCTGCGGACAGGCTGGTGCCGGAGAAATTTGAAAAATGCATTGTCGCTTACGAAGACAAACGTTTTTTCTACCACTGGGGGATAGACCCGCTGGCCACAGGCCGCGCCCTCAGGCAGAACCTGGGCGGCGGCAGGGTAGTGAGCGGGGCCAGCACGATTACCATGCAGGTGATCAGGCTGTACCGCAACAAGCCCCGCACCATGTGGCAGAAAATGATCGAAATGATACTGGCCACGCGGCTGGAGTTCCGGTATTCCAAAAAAGAAATACTCGGCCTGTATGCGGGCAATGCCCCTTTCGGCGGAAACGTAGTGGGGCTGGAGGCCGCTTCCTGGCGCTATTACGGCCGCAAGCCGGACCAGCTGTCCTGGGCGGAAACCGCTACCCTGGCCGTGCTGCCGAACAGTCCTGCCCTGATACACCCCGGCCGCAACCGCCAGGCGCTGATGGAGAAGAGGAATTCCCTGCTGCAAAAACTCTGGCGGAACGGAACGATAGACAGCAGCACCTGCGCGCTGTCCTCCATGGAACCCTTACCTGACAAGCCGCATGCCCTCCCGCAGTTCGCCCCGCACCTGCTGAACCGTTTCCGGCAGGATTACGCGAGGGAGAAACAACAAGGCAGCACCCGCCTCAAAACCTCGCTGGACGGCGAGTTGCAGGGAAATGTGAACGACATCCTCCTGCGCCATCACCAGCAGCTCCGCGCCAACGGCATCAACAACGCCGCCGCGCTGGTGCTGGATGTGGAAACAGGTCATGCTTTGGCATACGTGGGCAATGTGTACAATCCCGCCAACCCCGAGCTGGAATCTTTCGTGGACATTATCCAGGCGCCGCGAAGCCCCGGCAGCACGCTGAAGCCGCTGCTTTACGCCGGCATGCTGCACGACGGCCAGATGCTGCCCCATACCCTGCTGCCCGACGTGCCTACGCAGGTAGCAGGATATACTCCGCAGAACTTCGACCAGTCGTACGACGGCGGCGTGCCCGCTTCGCGCGCGCTGGCACGGTCGCTCAATATCCCGGCGGTAAAGCTGCTCCAGCAATACCGTGCGGACCGGTTTTTATTGCTGCTGAAGAAGCTAGGCATCACTACCATGAACAAACCCGCTGCGCATTACGGTCTTTCCATGATCCTCGGCGGCGGCGAAACCACGCTCTGGGAGCTGACCGGCGTGTATGCCAGCATGGCCCGCAGCATGCTGCATCTTGAGCAATACAAAGGAAAATATGATGCGGACGATTATCATGCGCCCGGCTACCGGCCCGATGAAACGCTGCCTTCCAACAACGCGCTTTCTCCCTTCGGCGTGCTCGATGCAGGCGCTATCTGGTACACCTTCCAGGCGATGGAAGAAGTGATGCGGCCCGGAGAGGAATTTATCTGGCAGGCATTCGCATCCTCCAAACGGATCGCGTGGAAAACCGGTACCAGCTTCGGTTTCCGCGATGGATGGGCTATCGGCGTTACGCCTTCGCATGTAGTGGGCGTATGGGTAGGCAATGCGGATGGAGAGGGAAGGCCGGGGCTCACCGGCGTGTCTGCCGCCGCGCCGGTCATGTTTGATATTTTCAGGTTGCTGCCCGGCCAGCCGGCGCTCAATACCCCTGCGGATAAATTGCAGCCCGTGCTGGTATGCCGGCAGAGCGGCTACAGGGCCGGGGAATATTGCACCGAAAAAGACACGCTCGCCGTGCCCGCGGCAGGGCTGCGTTCGCCCGCATGCCCCTATCACCAGCTCATTCACCTGGATGCCGCCGGCCGCTTCCGCGTGACCGCGGATTGTGAAGCACCGGACCTTATGCAGCATAAGCCCTGGTTTGTATTACCGCCCGCCATGGAACATTTTTACCGCACCACGCATGCCTACGAGCCGCTGCCGCCGTTCAAGCCCGGCTGCAACAGGCTGGAGCAGGGTAAATCCATGGAACTGATCTACCCGCGGCCTTCCGCGCGGATATTTGTACCGGTAGAGATAGACGGCGCCCTGGGAGAAACAGTGTTCAAAGCCACGCACCGCCAGCAGGCGGCAAAGATCTTCTGGCACCTGGACCAGCATTTTGTGGGCGTTACGACAGATTTTCACCAGATATCGCTCCGGCCCGCGCCGGGCAAGCATACCATCACATTGGTTGATGAAGAAGGAGAGGAGATCAAACAGGGGTTTGAGATATTGGATAAGGCAAAAGCGAAATAGCGGCGTTTAATAATTGTATTTCTCTTTCCACAGGGCCTTCAGGTATTTCCGCAATTCATCTTCCCGCGCGTTTTTGCCGGGTTCGTAGAACTTGGTGCCGGTGATTTCCTCCGGCAGGTATTCCTGCGGCGCAAAATTATTCGAGAAGTCGTGCGAGTATTTGTAGTCTTTGCCATAGCCCTGCTGCTTCATCAGCTTGGTGGGCGCGTTGCGGATATGCAGCGGTACAGACAGGTCGCCGGTTTGGGCCACCATGTTCTGCGCCATGCCGATGGCCATATACGAGGCATTGCTTTTGGGAGAGGATGCGAGATAGGTAGCGCATTGCGAAAGAATGATCCTTGCTTCCGGATGGCCGATCAGGTTCACCGCCGTAAACGTGCTGGTGGCCAGCAGTAAGGCATTCGGGTTGGCATTGCCGATATCTTCAGAGGCCAGTATCACGAGGCGCCGCGCAATGAATTTCACATCTTCCCCGCCGGCCAGCATGCGGGCCAGCCAATATACCGCGCCGTTGGGGTCGCTGCCGCGGATGGATTTGATGAAGGCGGAAATAATATCGTAGTGCTGCTCGCCCGCTTTATCGTAAATGGCCACCCTTTGCTGGGCTATCTCCATTACTTTTTCATTCGTCAGCACAATGGGATGTTCCTCCTGCAAGGTATCCACCACCAGCTCGAACAGGTTCAGCAGCTTGCGCGCATCGCCGCCGGCGATATTAAAAAGCGCTTCCGTTTCTTTCAGCTCGATGGTTTTTTCCGCCAGCCATTCATCTTTCGCCATCGCCTGCCGCAACAGCTGTTGCAGCTCGGGCTCGCCCAGCGCTTTCAGCACATACACCTGGCAGCGCGACAGCAAGGCCGCATTTACCTCGAAAGAGGGGTTTTCCGTAGTAGCGCCGATCAGGGTCACGATGCCTTTCTCCACTGCGCCCAGCAACGCGTCCTGCTGGCCTTTGTTGAAACGGTGTATCTCGTCTATGAACAGTACGGAGTGTTTACTCCGGGCCAGTTCTATCACCTCGCGGATGTCTTTCACGCCGGAAGAAATGGCGCTGAGCGTGTAAAACGGCACCTGCAGCGTATTGGCGATGATGTTGGCAATGGTGGTTTTGCCCACCCCGGGCGGCCCCCAGAGGATCATGGAAGGCACTTTGCCCGCCTGGATCGCCTTCCGGAGAATGCTGCCGCTGCCGGTAAGATGCTCCTGCCCTACAAGATCATCCAGCACAGCGGGTCTTAATCGTTCTGCCAGTGGTGCGCGCATGGTGAGTTACGGGTTGTTTGGGTTGTTGATATCAAAGAATGGATCTCTTTCTTTGGGCTGCTGGTCTTTTCTCCAGCGGTTGAAGAAAATACGGCTCAGCTCACAATTGACCGCGATCGCAATGGCATGGATGCTTCCGAAAACCAGCACCATTTTGCGGATGATCCGCACGATCTCTTCTTTCGTAAGCCCCTCGGTATTCCTGACACTGTCCATATTGATCATCTTCATCAGTTCCGCATCCGGAGTTTTGGCGAAGAAGATCATATTGATCGCCACCAGCACGGCATAGATAAAAGCGATAATGCCGGTAACGAGGATGGTACGCGGAAGCGTGGCCGGAAGGGGCACTTCCGGGTTCGCGGTGGTGCGTTGCAGCTGCGTGCACAGAATATTATGATACAAGACCGTAGCCAGGAAGAACACGGGCATCAATATCCCCAGCAGCGAGGGTACCATCACCAGAGACATCAGCACGAACAACAGGAAAAAGCCCGCTACAATTATGTTTCCCCATGTAAGGAAACGGAACAACCCGAATAAGAACGACATAAGCCTTTTGAATTTTAATCCCTGCAAACCTACGAATTTACCATTTATAACAAACCGGTGGCCCGGATTGGCAAATCTTCGATAAATTTATCCGTCTAAACCTGATTCATATGCATAAACTCCAAACCGCCGGCAAATGGATGGCGGCCGGCATGCTGGTAGCCGTTTGCTCAGCAGGCGCCAGCGCCCAATCCCAAAAGGTCCCGGCATTCGAGGTTTCTTCCCTGGACCGCAATATTCAGCCCTGCGCTGATTTTGACGGTTTCGCCAACGAAAACTGGAAGAAGGCCAATCCCATACCAGGCACCGAAAGCCGTTGGGGAGCATTCAATATCCTGGATAAGGAAAATAAAGAAGTGCGCCTGAAAGGCATCATCAACGAGATCGCCAAACGCCAGGGCCTCGCGAAAGGCACCGAAGAACAGCAGATCGCCGACTACTACGCCTCCTTCCTCGATACCGTCACTATCGAAAAAAGAGGGATCACCCCGCTCCGCCACTACATCGAAAAAATTGACGGCATCAAGACCCTGGCAGACTGGGCGCGCGTTTGCGGCGAGCTGCAAACCCTGGGCGTAAGCACCTGGGCCGGTTTTGCAGTGGAAGCCGACGCGAAGGATAGCAAGATGAACGCCGTGTACGGCGGGCAGGACGGGCTGAGCCTCGGGGAAAGGAGCTATTATGAGAGAGACGACGAGAGCACGAAAAATGTCCGTAAGGAATTTGAAGGCCACGTCAATAAAATGTTCAGCCTGGCCGGTTTCCGGGAACAAAACCCCGGTAAAACCATCCTGGACTTTGAAACAGGCATCGCCAAACTTCAATTGACCAATGTAGAGCTTCGCGATCCCGTGAAAACCTATAACAAGCTGGGTTTCGCGCAGCTGCTGGAGCTGGCTCCCGAATTTGACTGGAAAGAATTCACGGCCCAGCAGGGTTTACATACCGATACCGTCGTGGTGCAGGACAAACCTTACCTCACGAACGGCGCCAAACTGCTGAAAACAACACCCATCAGCACGCTGAAAACATACACCAAATTCCAGCTGCTCTCCACCTTTGCCGGGTACCTGCCCAAACGTTTCGACGACGAGAACTTCCGCTTCTTCGCCACCGTAATGACCGGCCGTAAAGCGCAGCGCCCGCGGGTAGACAGGGCGATCCGCTCCACCGACGGCATCCTGGGCATGCCGCTGGGCAAGCTTTTCGCGAAGAAATATTTCCCCGGAGCCAGCAAACAAAAGGTATCCGAAATGATCGAGAACGTGCGCACCGTGTATGGCGAAAGGATCGACAAGCTGGCCTGGATGAGCCCCGCCACCAAACAGATGGCGCATAAAAAGCTCAAAGCCTTCACCTATAAGATCGGCTACCCCGATACATGGAAAGATTATTCCAGCATCGATATCAAAAGGGACGAGCTGATCGGCAATATCATCAGCGCGGCCCGTTACCGCAACGAAGAGCGCAATAAAAAAGTGGGCAAGGCCGTGGACAAATCAGAATGGCTGATGACGCCCCAGACCGTAAATGCGTATTACAACCCGCTCAACAACGAGATCGTGTTCCCGGCGGGCATCCTCCAGCCGCCGTTCTTCAACGCCGATGCGGACGACGCGATCAACTACGGCGGCATCATTGCAGTGATCGGCCACGAGTTCACCCACGGTTTCGACGACCAGGGTTCGCAATTTGATGCGGACGGCAACCTGCAGAACTGGTGGACGGAAGACGACCGCAAGAACTTTGATGCACTCTCCAAAAAGTACATCGACTATTTCGGCGGCCTGGAACCTTTGCCTGGCTTCAAGATCAATGGTGCGCTCACCATTGGCGAGAACATTGCCGATCTTGGGGGCCTGACGCTGGCTTATTACGCCCTGCAGAAAAGCCTGGAAGGCAAGCCGGAACCGGCGCTGATAGACGGTTTCAACTGGAAGCAGCGTTTCTTCCTCGGCTGGGCGCAAGTATGGCATGCGAACATCACCGACGCCGCATTGCGCAACCAGATACAAACGGACCCGCACAGCCCGGCCCGTTACCGCATCAATGGACCGCTGCCGCACCTGGCCGAATTCAAAGATGCATGGCAATGCGCTGAAGACAGCAAAATGGTGCTGCCCGCCACACAGAGAGTCGTGATCTGGTAAGACATTATATACTTCACTGAAAAGGCCGCTCAGTATTTCCCCGGGCGGCCTTTTTGTTGCAAGGCCGGTGAATGCGGGAAATGTACCGGCTTGAAAATCAACTTCCTGCAATAGCTGTTACATGCCCGTATTTGTTGAAATGCGTAGTTCTACGAATGATTTCAGGTAGTACTACGCTTTCATAATCCTTATGAATATCAGACCTTTGAGTAGGATTTAATCGGTCTTGCCGGAAGCGATACGTAGGTATCCCGAATGAAATTAAAAGAATTTCGCAACCGGCAGTCCACCGGCCTGTCCACCGTTGTGACCCCAATTCCATGGCGGCCGGTGCAGGTTCCCGAACAACCTGTGCCGGCACCAACGGCTACCATGCTTAATTCTTTTCTTCGCCCGTTCTATACCCGGGCTTCACGCCGGAGGCGCAAATACTATCAGTAACCAGCAATTAACTGTTAATCCTTTCCCCTGTGCTTTCTTATCCTTGTGTAAAATTCCGAGGTTATGAGATTCCATGCTCGTTTAAAAGCTGTTATAGCAGCGGCCGGCCTGCTTTCCGCCGGTATCCCCTCTTTTGCGCAGCAGCCGGACCAGCTTTGGGGGCAGAACGCCGAAGCCGGGAAAAGCGAAAAGACCCGCTGGTTCACCGAGGCCAAATTCGGCCTGTTCCTGCATTGGGGGCCTTATTCCCATTTTGCCGGCGACATCCGCGGCAAACGTTACTACGGCATTACAGAATGGATCATGAACCGCGACAAGACGCCCGCCGCAGAATATGCCCGGCTGGCTGCGGGTTTCAATCCTGCCGAATTTGATGCGGAAGAATGGGTGCGCATCGCGAAGGCTTCCGGCGTGAAATACATCGTGCTCACCGCCAAACACCACGACGGCTTTGCCATGTGGGATTCCAAAGTTTCCGATTTTGATATCGTGGATGCCACGCCTTATAAAAAAGATCCCGTCAAAGCCCTGGCTGCCGCCTGCAAAAAAGAAGGCATCAAGCTGGGGTTTTATTATTCCCAGTTCCAGGACTGGCATGAGCCCAACGGCGGCGGCAACAGCTGGGATTTTGACCCGAAGAAAAAAGATTACGCCGCTTATTACCGCGGCAAGTCGCTGCCGCAGATCACCGAGCTGCTCAGCAATTACGGGGAGCTGGGCATCATCTGGTTCGATACGCCGGGGAATATGAATAAAGAAGAATCGGCCGCTTTCCTGGAAAAAGTGCACCAGCTGCAGCCCGATTGCCTGGTGAGTAGCCGCGTGGGCAATGGTTTGGGAGATTTTAAGGATTTCGGGGACGGGGAAGTGCCGGCCGGCGTCGTTAAAGGCGCCTGGGAGGCGATCTTTACGCATAACGACAGCTGGGGGTACTCCGCCTTCGACCAGAACTTTAAAACGCCGCAGGAGATCATCCGTTTGCTGGCGGAGGTGGCTTCGAAAGGCGGCAACCTGATGATGAACATCGGGCCGATGGGCAACGGCAAGCTGCCCGTGCTGTCTGAAAAATATTTCCGCGCTACCGGCGACTGGCTGAAACAGAACGGCGAAGCCGTTTACGGCACCGGTTATTCCCCCATTGCGCCGCAGCCATGGGGCGTGATGACCAACAAGCCCGGTAAGCTGTACCTGCATATATTCCACCGCCCGCACGACGGTAAGCTGCTGGTGCCTGATTTCAGCGCCAAAGCATCGAAAGCGTACCTGCTTGCCGGTAAAAAGCCGCTCACGCTGCGCCAGCAGGGCAAAGACGTGACCGTACATCTTCCCGCGGCCCTGCCCGACGGGCGGAATACGGTGGTAGTACTGGAATACAGCGGTGAATTGCAGGAGCAGGCCGGTACGCCGCTGATCGCCAGCATGCAGTACGAGCAGCTTTCATTGCCCGCGCAGGGCGCGAAGCTTAACGGGAACGCTCAAACGAAATCGCTTACTCACAGCTATTATTTCGGCGACTGGAAACATGCCATGTGCATCGTGAACCAGCAAACCACGGCGGACAGCATCAGTTATAAACTGCGTTTTACCGAACCCGGCGATTACAAAGTAGTGCTGCAATACGCGGCAGACACGGCCAACGAGCGCAGGGAAGGCTTGCTGGAGCTAAGGCCCGCGAGCCAAGCGGCACAGTCCTATCCTTTCCAGGTGCTGCTTACCGGCAAGCACGATACGCACAAGCCACTGCTGTTCATAGACCAGGCCGTGGCCGTTATCACCGTGCCTGCACCCGGCGAATGGACGCTGCAGGTAAGGCCCGCGAAAGACGGGAAGGAGCTGTTCAGGCTGAAGCAGGTGTTGCTGGAGCCGTTGAAATAACGCAGGGTACTGAAGATATGAAGGTCCGGTAATGTGCCGGACCTTTTTCATGGAAGTATTATTTTTTCGAAGAAGACGCCGGTTGCATCATGAAAGTGAGCACACCGAGGAAAATGTAGATGATGCCGGAGATATAAGCTTCCAGTTTCAGGTAATACGTGTTCGATCTCAGGTATTTGCCGAGCCGGCCTGCGGCCAGGGCGTAGAAGCCATCCGTCATGAATGCCAGTGCGGTGAACAGCAGGCCGAAGAACAGCACCTGCCCGGTAACGTTGCCCTGTGCGGGTTTGATAAACTGGGGGAGGAAGGCGAAGAAGAACAGGGCACATTTCGGGTTGAGCACATTTACCACCATGCCCTGCCAGAAAATGGCCGGCATGCTTTGCTGTACCGGCTGGCGGTTCTCTGTGGCGGCGGTTTTAGGTCCGAAGATCTTTTTGCAGCCCAGGTAAATGAGGTAAGCGGCGCCTGCATATTTCAGCAGGGCGAAAGCCATGGCGGAGGCCATCAGGATGGCCGAAACACCGAGGGAAGCGGCAATGGCATGCACCAGCGTACCGGCCTGGATGCCGCACACTGAGATCAGGCCGGCTTTGGTTCCCTGCTCTGTGCTGCGGGTGATGATATACAGCACTGCGGGGCCCGGAATGATGAGCAGGATGAGGGCTGCCGTGATGAAAGCGAGGATCGTGGAAACGTCGGGCATATAGCGTTTTTTGTACTTTAAATTTACCGTTTCTTTTCAACTGCTTTTGGAAAATTCCAAATAATTCCTATTTTTGCAGCCCCGCAAGGGGAACGGTGAGGTGCCTGAGAGGCCGAAAGGACCGGTTTGCTAAACCGGCGTACGGGTCAAACTGTACCGAGGGTTCGAATCCCTCCCTCACCGCTGAACTATCGTAGTTAATTAACTATAAATGTTTGAGGCTCGGGATGTAGCGTAGTCCGGTCATCGCGCCTGCTTTGGGAGCAGGAGGTCGCAAGTTCGAATCTTGCCATCCCGACGGAAAAAATTGACCCTTCAGATCAGTGGATTTGGAGGGTTTTTTTAATTCTCCTCCCTCAAGGCATTGCGAATGAAAGTACCAGGTTCAGCTTTCAGTATTTAAACTTCTTTATACCTTCCAGCGCCACATCCTTATCCTTATCCTTATCATAAGCCTGCCTGTAGAAATTCACCTTAACACTTACCTGGTTATTTATTCCCAACTCAAATTTAGCCGTAGTTCTGTTATTTATACCGCCGGCAAATTCATTATTCCCGTTGTAAGAAAGCCCTTCACGGTATTGACCGTTCCATTTCAGGAATAACAGATACCCCTTTCTAAAGAATTCCATAAGGGATTTGTCATTAATACCTGGTAATAGCCACTTCCGCATCCCGGAAAACCAGTATTTTTCACAACAATTCCCCCGCAAATCTCCCGCGCATGCAATCAGGCATTATCTTTGAAACTGCAGAGACCATGTAACCCAATACATCCTAACTAATTAAAACAAAAAATGAAAATGCGGCATTCCTTCGTGTTGTTAATGGCTTTCGTGTGTATAGCCTTTACTTTTAACGCCTGCAAAAAAAGCGGCTCAGGCGACAACAAACCCACCGAACAAGCCGGCAAGATCCCCGGCATGGGTGAGAATTCCGGTACCCCAGAAGGGGAGCAATATGTTCTGCCTGCGGGCATTTCCCTGGTCGGCAATATCTACGGCGACAACTGTGATACAGCTTACAGGGTAGGCAGCGGATATCTTGTAGAAGTGTGCGTAGGCCTGTTCAATAACAAAACAAAAGACACCATCATTGCGCTCCCGGCCGGCCTTATCATTCTTGCTACCAATGTGGCGGAAGACCAGCACGGCGTGATAATCCAGGATACGAAAGTGCTGCTGAAGGCGAAGAAGATAACCCGTGTGGGCGTTGGCGCTTATTGCATCAATAGCAGCAAACATAGCAGCTCATCCGACCAGACGTATACACTGGGCCCTGTTTCCAGCAGCCAATTGATGCAGCAGCTGATCGGCTGGCTGAAGAATAAAAAAGTAAGCAGGAATGAATATGCCGATGAGGATTCGTACCTCGAAACCGTGGGTACAGTACAGGCCCTGGTATGGGCTATTACGGACGGCGAAGGTACCAGCGACCTGGCACGCCAGATCATGCTGGATAAAATACCGAACAAATAAGTTTCTTCATAGACCAGTATATCACCCCGGGAGGCCTCGTCCTTCCGGGGTTTTTTGTTAACTTTCATAGGATGAAACCTGTCATACAAATCAAAAGAGCTTACGAACCGCACCTGGAGGAAGATGGCTGCAGGGTGCTGGTAGACCGGCTCTGGCCACGGGGATTGAAGAAAGAAGATGTCGCGGTGGATGAATGGGCCAAGGAGCTGGCGCCTTCCGATGAGCTGCGCAAATGGTTCGGGCACGATCCGGCGCTGTGGACGGAATTCAGGCGGAAATACAAATCGGAGTTGAAAGATAACCCCGCGGTCGCTGAATTTATCAGCGCGCACAAAAACGACAAAAGGATCACCCTCATTTATTCGGCGAAAGATGAAAAGCATAACCAGGCCGTGGTGTTGCAGGAATATCTTTCAGGCCTGTTCAAATAAAAAAAGCAGGCGCCCGCGAGGGCAGCCTGCCGCTGCTTGTTTTTGATAAAACCGCATTGTATTCGTCTATGAGAGCGGGGCATAATAGGTACAATACCCGTTTTCCTCCACAGGGCCTTTGAACAGCGAACAGCTTCCGCAATGTTCGTTTTCCCCGGGAGGCAGATATAATTTGCAGTTACCGCATTTGCTGTCCGCAATAGGTGTTTCTTCCACATAACCCAGCTTCTGCCGTTTTTCTTTTTCCTCCGCACTGATGCCCGAAAGGTCTTTGCAGGAAGTGGGCTGTTTGTTTTTGCTGGCATCTTTCGCAGGTTTCTGGCCGTTGCCGCAGCTGCTGATGAAAAATGCGCCGCCCAGCAATATGCCGCTTAATCCAAAGGCGTTCCTGATAAAATCTCTGCGCGTATTCATGTCCGTTTATTTTGTAGTGGAAACCAGGGTTTTTAAGTCTGCAAGCGTTTGGCCGTTCACATTCTTCAGTTTAGGCCTGAAGGCCTTCAGCGCGGTTTTCAGCGCCGGTGAGCTGCCCTCCGATTTTTCCATCCCGCCCAATAGCCCTTTGGCTGCGAATGACTGCCTGCTGCCGGCTTGCATGTTCCCATGCTCCAGCAGGGCGGTGTATTCCGTGAGCTGCGCGCTGTTGTTCCTCGCGCCAACGATATAGGAAAGATCATGGATGAAACTGTTGCTCAATTTAACAGTATCCCGGGCAATATTGCTTTTGAACAGCGCGGCCAGCATAGCGGGAGAAGAACCCGCATCGGAGCTGAGCACGGCCATTTGCATGTATTTGTTGTCGCCGAAGCGCTCCAGCACCTGCACAAATGCATCGGTCACCCGGGCATTATTAAACTGGCCCAGGCTTAGCGCAGCCTGCATGGTAAGTTTGGCGGGACTGTCCTTTACCAGCGCCAGCAACTCAGGCAGGCAGGCGGGATAGTTTTCGGCCAGTATGGCCGCGTGTTCCTGCACATCGGCTGAACTGTCCGCCAGCGCTTTTTTAACGATGGAAACATCCAGCGCATCCAGCGCTTCCAGGGTATAGAGTGCGTGCAGGCGGGCGCGGGGATCGGCGTTGCCTTGCATTTGTTTCAGCGCGGGGATCACGGATCGATCCTGCCTTTCCACGAGCAGGCGGTGGGCCTGCTGTGCGTACCACTGGTTGGGATGCGGGAACAGCTGCACAAGGCTGTCTGAAGAAGTTTTGCTGAGTTTGGGTGATGCGCTCCTGTAGGCGCCATTGGCCGGCATTACACGGTAGATGCGGCCTTTATCGGAGCCTTCATAAAAATCCATGTCCGCTTTCAGGTCGTCAGGAATGGAGACCGGCGTTTCGATATGCTGGCGGTAATAATCCAGCACATACAGGTATCCGTCAGGGCCGGTGGTGAAGTTTACGGGGCGGAACCAGGTGTCGTTTGAAGAGATGAATTCCTGCTTGGATTCCGCTGCCGAGCGTTTGGCGGTGAAATGCACACTGTCTGCCGAAGCCACCAGCACATCACGGTGCACGAGGTTGCCGGCTACTTCGCCGGTGAATATGTTGCCGTAAAATTCCTGCGGCAAAGCATCCCCGTTATAAAACGTGCCGCCCGAAGCGCCGGTGAAATGTTCTCTTTCATATTCCACGCGTTTCAGCTTTTTCTCCTGGAACTCGGCATTCCTTCTCCTGGTTCTTTCCGCTCTCCAGTAGGGCGTAGCCGACTCCTGGAACATGATGGGATCATGATCGGAAATGTTGCGGATGGCTCGTGCGGAGGGCAGGTATGCATGCCGGTGCGTATACCTCCAGGGGAGGATGATCTGCTGGATATGAATAGAGTTCTCGGTCACGAAGCGGTTGCGGTAATCGTCTATCGCCTGGCCGAATTGGCCAGGGCCGGTTTCAAGTTCAAACAACCCGCGGTCCAGCCGGAACCGGAAGTCGGCGCCTTTTACGGAAAGCGGTTTGGCGTCGGGCTTGTCGCGGAAGGTAACGTTGCCGTCCTGCCCGCGGTTGTTGGCATATATCCAGTTGTCCACGCCGAAGCGGAGGTTGGTGATCTGTGTTTCGGGATTGTCTTTAAAGAAACCGCTGAACAATACCTCGCGGGTATCGGCCACGAAATCGCCGGTGGTGTCTTTCATGTAAAGGATCTCCGGTGCGGCGGTAACGAGCAGTCCGCCTTTCCAGGGGAGGATGCTGGTGCCTTCGGACAGTTTGTCTGCAAACACGATGGAAGTATCTGCCCTGCCGTCGCCGTCAGTATCGCGCAGTACGCGGATATGGCCTTTTTCTGTGCCTGGGGCGGGTTTATCCGGGTAGTCGGACATTACCACCACATAACAATTCCCGTCTTCATCAAATTCCATAGACACCGGGTCTGTTACCAGCGGTTCTGCTGCGAACAGCTCAACTTTCAGCCCGTTGATGATGTGAAGGCTTTTCAGGGCTTCTTCCGGGGAGAGTGGCCCGGGGTATTTTGGTTTGTTCCCGCAGCCGCCGGAAGTGAATAACGCCACAGGCAAAAGCAGGCCCGTACATAGTTTTAGGACATTCCGCATAGTAGGTAGCATATTTAAACCTGATTGATAAAATAGGCCGGATGATGAAATATGTGTTCCGGTAACGTACACAATATTGCATTTTATTTTTGATATTCTATAGCAGCCGGATGAAAAATATTGAGAAACGGAAGGACTTTTTGAGGTGTTTACCGGTAACGTACACATTTTGTCAAATGATGACCGGATAAATTTTATGGGAAGTATTTTTGGCGAAAATGAAAGAAAGATATACCGTTGTTTTTCTAAAATCGATTTGACATGCAATCCTTTACTATGGCTGATATTGTTATCTTTCTAAGCTAGACATGTGCTGGTCTTTTCCCGGTTGAGCCATCGCAGGAAAAATGACGGGTTGAACCGGTAATTTTCCGCAGCTTCAAAAAAAAGTTGAGCAAAAATTACCAGCCATTCGAAATAATGATTATTTTCGGGTACGTTACCGATCAACCAAAGACCACAGCCGGTAATAACGCCGCCTGGCCTCGCACTCGTATCTTATATATTATCAACGTATAAACATTATTCAATGGGTCACACTTCAAGAAGGAAGTTCCTCCGCCAAAGCTCCCTCGGAGCCGCGGGCTACTTATTCGCCTCCGGACTTGTAAACAGCTCATTCGCCGCAACCACCGCTTCTTCCGCTTCCCGTACCCCCGCCATCCTCGGCGGCCAGCCTCTTTTTAATGCCGCCAGCTGGGTGAAATGGCCCATGTGGATCCAGTCGGAAGACGAACAGACGCTCATCGAAAGCGTAAGGAGCGGCGTATGGTCGCGCGCAAAGCTGGTAGACGAATTTGAAAGCAAGTGGGCCGCCGCCATAGGCACCAAAAGATGTCTCACCGTAGTGAACGGCACCAACGCCCTCATCACCGCCATCAACCGGCTGGACATTGGCGCCGGCGACGAAGTGATCACCACCCCGTATACATTCATCGCGTCCGTGCAGGCCATCCTCGCGAACAACGCCATGCCCGTGTTTGCAGACATAGACCCGGCCACCTACCAGATAGACCCGGCGAAGATCGAAAGTAAGATCACCAAACGCACCAAAGCCATCCTGGTGGTGCACATCCTGGGCCTGCCCGCGGATATGGACCGCATCATGGCCATCGCCGCGAAACATAACCTGGTGGTGATAGAAGACGCCTGCCAGGCGCATCTGGCCGTGTACGACCACAAAACAGTGGGGTCCATCGGCAAAGTGGGCTGCTTCAGCTTCCAGAATTCCAAGAACCTGCCCATCGGCGAAGGTGGCGCCATCGTATCCAACGACGATAAATATATCGACGACTGTTTTGCCGCACACAACCTCGGCTACGCTTACGGCACCTCCACCGGCGCCATTGCGGGCGACAGCTTTATGCGCGCATCCAAGATCAGGCTCACCGAATATGCCGCGGCTATTGGTCTTGCCCAGCTAAAACGACTGGAAGCCCAGACCAACACCCGCCACGAAAACGCCGCCTACCTCGGCTCCATGCTGAAAGACATTGAGGGTATTAAACCCATCAAACTATACGACAAAGTGACCCGCGGCGCCTACCATCTTTATTCATTCCGTTACGACCCCGCCGGCTTCAAAGGCATGAACAGAACGAAGTTCATGGAAGCGCTGCGGAAAGAAGGAGTGCCCTGCTCCGGTGGTTACAAAGTGATGCATACGCAGGAATTCATGCGCGAAGCCTTCAGCTCCCGCGTGTACAAAGGTTTTTATTCCAAAAAAGAGCTCGATTTCGAAGCGTACAAAAAACGCAACGACTGTCCTGAGAACGCCGCCCTCTGCAACGATGCGGTATGGATCACGCAGAATATCCTGCTGGGTTCCAGGAAAGACATGGAAGGCATTGCGGAAGCCATCAAGGGCATCCAGAAAAATGCCGGCAGGATCTAAAAATATTATAGTCGAATAACATCATACATGCAAGCAGATAAGCAAGGTGAGCAGACCGTTCTGGAGACATATGCACCACACACAGAGAAACTGATAGCAAAAACATTTGATTCCGGCTTCGAGCTGGCCCACGATTCTTACAACGCCATTACCGTGGCCAGCGACGGCAGGGTTTATTACGTATTATCGTCCGACAAGCACGATGTGGCCGGCCGGATGTATTCCTACGACCCGCGTACCAACAGCATCAGGCTGCTGGGAGACCTTACGGAGATATGCGGCGAGAAAGGAAAGAATTTTATATCGCAGGGCAAGAGCCATGTGGAGTTCTTTGAAAGGAAAGGCAAGCTCTATTTTTCCACGCATGTGGGTTATTACGAGCTGATAGACGGCATGGACCGCCTGCCCGTGAATGCGCCGGAAGGTTACCAGCTGTACAGCGGCGGGCACATCCTGGCCTATGACATGAAGACGGGCGCTTTTGAAGACCTGGCCATATTGCCGGGCGGCGAAGGCGCCGTATCGATGACGATGGATGTGGAAAGAGGAAATGTTTTCTGTATTTCCTGGCCGCTGGGCAACTTCATCGCCTACAACGTAGATACGCGCGAGATGAAGGAGTTCGGCGCTACGGCAGGCCGTGGCGAAGGCGGCACGCCGGGAAAAGATTTCCGTTCGCTCTGCCGCTCGCTTTTTGTGGATCCGCGCAGCGGCACGGTGCATTTCTCCACCGCGGCCGGCGACATCTACACGTATACGCCGGGGCAGAGCAGGCTCAATAAGCTGGAAGAAGTGAACCTGCGCATCGATTACTTCGGCAAATATTCGCCAGAACAGCCCGGCAGCATGGGATACAACTGGCGTAAAATATGCTGGCACGATGAAGACGAAGTGGCTTACGGCGTTCACGGCAACTCCGGTTACCTCTTCAAATTCGACCCGGCGGCGCAGAGAATAGAACTGATAGAACGCATCACGTCCGGCCTTTCGCGCAAAAGCGGGATGTTCGACCAGTTCAGCTACGGCTACCTCGGTTTCCAGCTGGGGCCGGATAATGAAACAGTGTATTATCTCACCGGCGGCCCGATCTACATCAACGGCAAGCGCCTCGGCGGCCTGGACGAGATCGGCAAGGGTGCGGCGAAAGGATTAGAGAACCTGCATCTCGTTACCTATCATATTCCATCGGGTACCTACAACGACCATGGCCCGATCTTTTATGAGAATGGCGACAGGCCGCTGTACGTGAATTCGATCGCAGTGGCGGCGGACGGCGCGGTGTATACCCTGGCGCGGATAGACAGGAACGGCAGGACCGTGACGGACCTGATCCGCATTCCTGATCCGTTTGCGAAGAAGGATTAGTGATTACTTCGTCGCGGCTCATGCACAACCCGCTGCTCCCCGCAATGAAGATAAACCAAGCAGATAATCACAAAAAGGAATAATAAAAAAGGATGGCTTTAAAACTGAAGTACATACTCCTGGTGTTGTTGGTAAGCCTGCAGCTGGAACTGGCTGCAGGCACCATCAGAGCAGGCGCGGGCAGGGTGGTGATCACGCCCGAACTGCCCTTTTACCTCACCGGTTACGCCGGAAGGGATTCCATGGCAGTGGCCAAGGTGCACGACCTGTGGGCGAAAGCGCTGGTCATTGAAGAAAGCCCGTCCAGCAGGATCGTGATCGTAACGGCAGATGTACTGGGGCTTACGCCCGCAATTTCAGAAGCCGCGGCAGCGCAGCTGAAAAAGAAGTACGGCATTGCCCGGTCGCAGATCATGTTCAATTCCTCTCATACCCACTCGGGCCCCATGATCTGGCCGGCGCTGAGTGTTATCGGGGACTACGATGCGGAAACGATCAGGAGATTCACGCAGTATACCGTTAGCCTGACAGATAAGCTGGTAGCGGCTGTGGACATGGCGATGCAGAACCTGGAACCCGTGCAGCTCAGTCATGGTACGGGCCAGGCAGGCTTCGCGCAGAACCGCCGCTACAAACCCGGTCCAGACGCAACTACCGGCAAAGAAAGAAGCAACCGCACCGATCACGACGTGCCCGTGCTGCTGGCGAAAGACGCGAAAGGCACGGTGAAAGCGGTACTGTTCGGCTACGCCTGTCACAATACCACCGTAACCGGCACACATAATACCATCAACGGCGACTATGCCGGGTATGCGCAAATAGAGCTGGAAAAGAAATACCCGGGCGCCACTGCTCTCTTTTTTATCGGCTGCGCCGGCGACCAGAACCCCATGCCAAGGGGGACGCTGGAATATGCCGAGCAGCATGGGAAAGAGCTGGCGGATGCGGTAGAAAAAGTGGCCGGCGCAAAAACAGAGAACCTGGGCGCACCGCTCCGCAGTGCATTTGTGAGAACGGAACTGCCTTTTCAGCCAGTAACCGTGAAAACATTCCAGAAAGAACTGCAGGAAGGAACGAAGTACGAAAAAAGAAGGGCGAAGCTCATTATGGAAGCGATGGACAAGGGCTGGGACCTTTCCGCCCACAGCTATCCCGTTCAGGCCATGCGCATCGGCAACAGGCTGACCATCCTTTCCCTGAGCGGCGAAGTGGTGGTAGACTATGCCCTGAACGCAAAAAAACAATATCCCGGCGAGCAACTTTTTGTAGCCGGCTATTGCAACCAGGTAGTGTGTTACATCCCTACGGAAAGAATATTGGAAGAAGGAGGCTACGAGCCGGTTTCGAGCCAGATGTATTACGGCATGCCGGGCCCCTTCGAAAAAAGCATAGAAACAAAAGTGAACGCGGCCATCCGCACGGTGATGCAAAAGGTTGGATTACAAAAAAAATAATGCAATGCTACAACGACTTTTCATCTTCTGCTGCCTGCTCTGGTGCGCATCCTGTTCCAGCAGCAAAGTGCACACGCAAAATGCCGCCGCCGCCAAAACGAAGGCGCTGAGAGATACCTATGGCACCTATGGCGCGCCACCCCGGCTGGCAGGTGGGCGGGTGAATATGGAACAGTTGCTGGCAGAGCTCAAAGAGCTGCATGTAACCACTTATCACTGGCTGATATGGCAGAATGAAAATGACTGGGACGATCTGCAGGTTTTTCTGCCGCAGGCCCGCAAACAAAATATTAAAGTCTGGGTGACCGTAGTACCGCCCAGCGAATCGAAGCCCAGGGCAAAAATGAATTCCGAGCCGTTCGGCATGGATTATACACGCTGGGCGGTGGAATTCGCGCGCCTCAGCCTGAAAGAACCGAACCTGGTAGCATGGAGCATCGACGATTTCGCGCATAACCTGAATACATTCACACCCTCGTACACGGACTCCTGCCTGCAGGGCGCAAAGGCAGTCAACCCACGCCTTTCATTCGTGCCCTGCCTGTATTACCGGCAGATCACGCCGAAGTTTGCAGAGGCTTATGGCGCCATGCTGGACGGGTTGCTGTTCCCGTACAGGGCCGAATCCGCCGGGGGTAACCTGAAAGATCCGTCGATGGTGGAGTCTGAAATAACAACCATACGTAAACTTTTTAGACCGGGCATGCCCGTATTCGTAGACATCTATGCCACGGCGCATTCCAGGATGGGGGCTTCTTCCCCCGAATATGTGAAACAGGTGCTCGAATTCAGTAAGCTATATGCGGACGGGGTGCTGATCTATTGCCACCAGGATCCGGTGAAGTCTGCGGAAAAATATAACATCATCAGGGAAGGATTTGCCAGGCGCTGAGCGCAGTACCGTCAGGACATGAGATCATACTATTTCCTGCTTATTCCATTGTCGTGTACGTACCCGTAGTAGGTCGAAATTTTATCAATCATAACTATTCTGCTATGGAACGCAAGTGTATTCATTTTTTTGCTGCACTTCTCCTTGCAATGTGCATTGCCCTAACGCTCCCGTTCACGTCTTATGCCCAGGCACAGCCTGCGGTTACAGGGCTTGTGGTTGAAAAAGGCACCAACAGCGCAATGAAGGGAGTGACAGTTACTGTCAAAAACAGCACCCGAAAAACCTATACCGGAGACGATGGCCGGTTTTCCATTAACGCCGGCCCTTCGGACGTTCTTGTTTTCACTTTCATCAGCATGGAGCCGGTGGAAGTGAAGGTAGACGGGCGGTCTGTCGTAAACGTCAGCATGCAGACCAAAGAATCTGCCCTGGGCGAGGTGGTGGTAATCGGTTACAACACCATCCGTAAAACGGACCTGACAGGCGCTGTAGGCCAGGCCAATGTAAAAGACATGCAAAAGGCGCCGGTGGCCAGCTTTGCGGAAGCGCTGGCAGGCCGCGTGGCGGGCGTACAGGTGTCCAGCGCAGACGGGCAGCCCGGCGCGGGTGTGAACATCGTGATCCGCGGGCCCGGTTCCCTCACGCAGGATGTGTCTCCGCTGTACGTGATAGACGGCTTCCCGGTTGAAGACCTGGACCCTGCCACCCTTAACCCCGACGACATAGAAACGCTCACCATCCTGAAAGACGCATCGTCTACCGCCATCTACGGTTCCCGCGCGGCCAACGGCGTGGTGCTGATACAAACGAAGCGCGGCAGATCGGGCAAGGCGTCCATTTCCTTCGGCGTTTCCTCCGGCTTCCAGCTGGAAAGGAAAAAGATGGAAGTGATGAGCCCTTATGAGTACATCAAATACCAGCTGGAACGTTTTCCCACCACCAGCGAAGGCTGGCGTTACCTCGCCGAAGGCAAAACGCTGGAAGATTATAAGAACGTAAAAGGAGAAGATTTCCAGGACTACGTTTTTACCAAAGGCCGGCTGAACATCTACAACCTGGCCATCAGGGGCGGCAATGAACAGACGAAATATTCCGTTTCCGGCTCGCTCTTCGACCAGGAAGGGATCATCATCAACACCGGCCTGAAACGGTACACCGCGAGAATGTCGCTGGACCATACCGTGAGCAAACGCATCAAAGTAGGCTTCACCACCGGCTATTCAGACGTTACCACCTGGGGCCAGGCCATCAGCAGCACGCCCACCAGCAGCGCATCCAGCTACGTGATGTTCCGCACCTGGGCCTACCGCCCTATCGGCTTCCCTGATTCCGACGTGAACCTCGTGGAAGAAGAAGCGGACGAATCCTCCATCACCCCCAGCGACTTTCGCATCAATCCCGTGCTCGACCTCGAAAATCAATACCAGTACAACTACAACAAATTGTTCGAAGGGCTGGGCAACGTGAGCATCAACATCCTCGACGAGCTGGTGCTGAAAGTGAGCGGCGGCGTGCGGAAGAACAATTTTAAATATGATAAGTTCTTCAACTCCAAAACCACCAAAGGCAGCCCCAGCAATCCCAACAATGCGGACGGCATCAACGGCTCCGTGCTGCAAACGGAAACCAGCAGCTGGTCTAACGAAAACACCCTTACCTATACCAATACCTTCCGGCAGAAACATACTTTCACCGTGCTGGGTCTTGTGACCTTCCAGCGGAATGACCTTACTTCCGAAGGTTTTTCATCGCGGCTGCTGCCCAACGAAAGCCTGGGCATTGCCGGCCTGAACGACGGCATTCCTTTTAATCCCGTCGCCAACCGTTCCTACAACACGCGCAGCTCCTACGGCGGCAGGCTTGATTATAACTACGACTCGCGCTATATGCTCACGTTCACTTTCCGGGCAGACGGCTCTTCCAAGTTTGCGCCCGGCAACCGCTGGGGGTATTTCCCCGGCGCAGCAGTGGCCTGGAACATGCATAACGAAAAATTCTTCAAGGGCCAGAAGGTGATCAGCGCATCCAAGCTCAGGGGCAGCTTTGGCGTGGTGGGCAACGACCGCGTGGGAGACTTCGCCTACATTTCCATGCTCACCACCTCCACCAACGGGTATTCTTTCCAGAACGCCACGCCGCTACTGGCAGTGTACCAATCCAACCTCGGCAACCCGGACCTCACCTGGGAACGCACCACGTCCACCGATATCGGGTATGAGCTGGGCCTTTTCAACAACCGGCTGGAATTTACCGCCGACATATACAAACGCACCACGGACGACCTGCTGCTGAACGCGCAGCTGCCGCCCACCGTGGGTTTCGGCACCGCTTTCAAGAACATCGGGAAGATCGAGAACAAAGGGCTGGAGCTGACGCTGAATGCGCGTGTGATCACTGCGAAGGACTTTAGCTGGGAGAGCAGCATCAATATCACCTTCAACAAAAACAAAGTACTGGCGCTCACCGAAGGCCAGCTGTCGCTGGACAATACGGTGGTGACCGACGTGAACTACAACGACAACCTTTACACCTCCGAGATCGGGAAACCTTCCGGCATGATGGTGGGTTATATATGGGAAGGCAATTACCAGTATGCTGATTTCGACAATCCCGCGCCGGGCGTGTATGTGCTGAAGCCGGAAGTGCCCGCCAACGGGAGGCCCCGCAACACCATCCAGCCGGGCGATGTGAAGTACCGCGACATGAACGGCGACGGCAACGTGAATTCCGACGACAAAACGATCATCGGCCGCGGCCAGCCCATTCACACCGGCGGTTTCGTGAACAACCTGCGGTACAAGGGTTTCAGCCTGAACGTATTTTTCCAGTGGTCGTACGGCGGGGACATCTACAACGGGAACCGCATCACCTTCGAAGGCAATCCGAACGGCCGCCGCAATATGAACCAGTTCGCCAGCTACCAGAACCGCTGGACGCCTGAGAACCAGACCAACGAGCATTTCAGGGCAGGCGGCGAAGGCGTGATCGGTTACCATTCTTCCAAATACGTTGAAGACGGTTCCTATCTCCGCCTCAAAACCCTGTCGCTGGACTATTCGCTCCCTTCGTCGCTGCTGAGGAAAGTGTACATGACCAACCTGTCCCTGAACGTGGCGATGCAGAACCTTTTTACCTGGACGAAATACAAAGGGCTGGATCCCGAAGTTTCGACGCGTAACAACATCCTGACGCCGGGGTATGACTATTCAGCCTATCCACAGGCCAGGACCATCACTTTCGGTCTGAAAGCAAATTTCTAAACCGCTTAACATCTTCAGGTATGAATATCAGATACTTCATCATACTGGGTTTTATCATCCTCGCCTCCGGGTCGTGCAACAGCTTCCTGGATACCAAGCCGAAGGATGCGCTTTTTCCCGGCAATTATTACAAAACGCCGCAGGAGCTCGATTATGCGCTCACTTCGGTATATCATACATTAGGCACAGACGGGCTGTACGGCAACAACGTGCTGTATCTCCTTGGATGGTCCGCAGACGAGGGTTTTATGAACCGCAGCTCCATTGCCACGGGGGCTTTCAGGCTCAATCATACCACCGGCGATTCTTACGTGACCGCTTTCTGGCGCGAATTGTACAACGGCATCAACCGGGCGAACAACCTGCTGGAGAACGTGGACAACAACCAGTCCATCGACGTGGCCAAACGCCGCACGGTGCGTGGAGAAGCGCTTTTCCTGCGGGCGTATTATTATTTCCTGCTCGTGCAGAACTACGGCGGCGTGCCGCTGAAGCTGGAATCCAGCAAATCCCCTACAGATGTGCATATTGAAAAAGCGTCCGTGAAGGCGGTGTACGACCAGGTGATCAAAGACATGACAGAAGCGGAAGGGCTGGTGCAGGACATTTCCACATTCGGTTTCGGCGGAAGGATATCCAAATCCGCCGTGCGCGGCATCCTGATGCGGGTGAACCTCTACATGGCCGGTTACCCGCTGAAAGAAACCGCCCGTTACCAGGAAGTGATCAACTGGGGTAAAAAGATCATGGAGGACGGATCGGCCGGCCATGCCATGAATCCCAGCTTTTCCGACATCTTTATCACCATGGCGCAGGAAAAATACGAGATCAAGGAAAGCATCTGGGAAGCGGAATTTTCCGGCAACGGTACAGACGTATATGTTGAAACGGGCCGCAACGGCTGGATCAATGGCATTGCCACGCCCAATACCAATACCGGCCGCTCCGACGGTTACATGTTCTACACCGCCAGGCTTTACAACAGCTATGAGCCCGGAGATCTCCGCAAATACTGGTGCATCCCGCATTTCAATTACGCGGCGCTTCCCGCGGCCAGCGGCACCAAAACCCTCATTTCCGAAATAACATCCGAAGCCACCAAATACGGCCGTACCCCTGGTAAATTCCGCCGGGAATTCGAAACCCTGATCCCGAAAATGGCTACCCGTTCACCCATCAACGTTCCATTGCTACGGTATACGGACGTGCTGATGATGTACGCCGAGGCATTGAACGAAGTGCAGGGCCCGGTGGCCGAAGCGGTGAACATCGTGAATTCCGTGCGGCGCAGGAGCTGGTCTGCCGGTATCAAAAGCTTCACCATCACCAGCGGCGGCAGCGGATACACCACCGCTCCCACGGTAACGATCTCCGGCAACGGCGGCGCATCCGCCAAAGCGGTGATCAAAAACGGCGCCGTGACCGGCATTGTGCTGGACCGTGACCCTTCGGGCATTACGTACGCGCTGGCAGGGAAATATACGACCGCTCCAACCGTTACCATCAGCGGCGATGGTTCCGGCGCGCAGGCCACGGCTGAGATATTCAAACCCGAAGACGCCGATGTGAAACCTGCTTTCACCGCTTCCAAAGAAGCTTTCCGCAGGTTTATACAGGACGAGCGGATGCGCGAGTTCAATTTCGAGAACATGCGCAGGGCGGACCTTGTGCGCTGGGAATTATACGCACAGGCGAGCAGGGACATGGCGGCGATCATGGGCACGGATATTCCCGGCTCCGTATTTATCAGTTTTTATTCAAACATGGAAGTTCCCAAACACCTGCTGCTCCCCATTCCCAGCGCGGAAATGGTAACGAACAACAAAATGGTGCAGAACCCCGGTTGGTAAACATGAAAAAAAGTAATCCTATGCAGTACAAATTCATATGGCTGATCAGTCTCCCGCTCGTAATGGCCGCCTGCTCCGAAAAGCTGGGCGACCTGGAAGAGCCGTCGCTGGAGGTGAAGGTGGAGAAGACGAGCTTCAAAGTGGACGAACCCGTCGTGTTCACTTTCAGCGGCACGCAAACCAGCATTTCTTTTTATTCCGGCGAAGTGTTCAACGACTATGCCTTCAAAGACGGCCGTACAGTAGAGCTTGCGGGCCAGGGCGCCACGCTCGACTTCTTTTCGCAGCTGGCCGGCACCGGCACACAAACCGGGCAGCTGAGCGTCTGGCTGTCTGACAACTACAACGGCGGCGGCGACCTTGCATCCGTAAAAGCCGCTGCCTGGACGGATGTGACCAACAGCTTCACCCTCGCTACCGGCACTGCCAACGTGGCTTCCGGCAAGCTGGACATCAGCAGCAGGGTATCCAAAAACAAGCCGCTTTACATCGGTTTCAAATACATCACCAAACCGCAGGCAACCAATGGCCTGGCCCGCGTGTGGTGGATACAGAGCCTGGCTGTGAGAAGCAAGGCCGAACTGCTGGGCGAGAAGGAATTATTGCTGGCGGACCAGGAGAGCGCCGGATTCAGGACCATCAACCAGTTCCCGGCAGATGCGCCTTCCCTCACCACGATCAACGCTACCAGGATCACGCTGGCAGGCAACAAATACAAGGATCCGCTGGACTCCATTTACAACCCGGCTTATTCCATCTACGACCCGAAGAACCCGATCTACGATCCGAAAAGCCCCTCGTACCAGCCCACAGCGAAAGTGCCGGTATTTGTACCTTACGACCCGAACAGCCCGTACAACGATCCTGAGACCGAGACCTGGGTGATCTCCCGGCCGATCTACGAGGACAAGGTGAACCTTGGGCCGGACAGGGCGGTGTCCATCAAAGGCATCAACACTGATGTGCTGGACAATTACACCTATACCTATAAAACGCCCGGCACTTACAAAGTTTATTTCGTGGCATCCAATCATAATATCGACGGGGCGAAAACCGTGGTGCGCCAGCTGGAGCTGACCATCACGCCCTGATAAAAACAATACATGGACAGAAGGAATTTCGTACGGAATATGGCGACCTCCGCTTCCGGCCTGATACTGGGAAGCGGCCTGCTGCAGGCGGCGGACGCGCAGGCAGCGGTGGACAAAGGGCCCCAGGGCCGCATCAAACAAATGATGCAGTACCGCAAGCTGGACGCGCATGTACATTTAGGCCTTTCCAACGACCCGCCTGAGCTGAACGTGGATTTCGCGGAGCGGCTGGGTATTGACCGGATGTTTCTTTCAAAGCCCGTTACCCGCGGGCCCGGTGCGCCGGAAGATTTCAGGGCCTGCAACGACGTGATCCTGAAAGCGATGAAAAAATATCCCAACCGGCTTGGCGGCATGCTCACGCTGAACCCGCAATACCCGAAAGAATCGCTGGAAGAGATAAAACGCTGCACCGGCGAAGGAATGACCGGTGTGAAAGTATATTACCAGGTGAAGATCAACGACCCGCTTTTTTATCCCATCCTCGAAAAAGTGTCGGAGATGAAGCTGATCATCCTGATGCACGCCGAGGCTGCGCTGGGCATTGGAGGCTACCGCATGAAGTACGACCAGAAGATCAAACCGATGACCTCGCGCCCGGAAGACTTCATCGAAGCAGCCGCCAGGTTCCCTGAAGCAATGTTCCAGTACGCGCATACCGGCGGCGGGCCCGACTGGGAATATGCCTGCAAGGCGCTGCGCCACAGCCCGAACGTGTACGTGGACGTGTCTGGAAGCAACAACGAAAACAATATGGTGGAATTCGCCGTAAGCACGCTGGGCGTGGAAAGGGTGCTGTTCGGCTCAGACAACATGTATTATCAATCCGTGGGCAAGATCATGGACGCGCGGCTGACGGAAGAGCAGAAACGGAAAATATTCTTTGACAACTACAAGAACATCCTGCAAAAAGGAGGCTACCATGTTGATTGATATCAATGCATATACGGGCCACTGGCCTTTTAAACGGCTGCGGGGCAACAGCTGCGGAGGCGTGCTGGAGCGGATGAAGGAATACGGCACAGACCTGTCTGTGATCACGAACCTGAACGGCGTTTTTTATAAGAACACACAGTCGGCCAACGAGGAACTGTACGAGGAAGTACGCTCCAAAAGGGCGTTCAATGACCGTTTCCTGCCTTTCGGCATCATTAATCCTATTTATGCAGGCTGGAAGGATGATTTCAGTACCTGTGTGAAGAATTTCGGGATGAAGGGTATCCGGGTGTTTCCTAACTATCATGATTACACGATAGACGACCCTAACCTGCTGGACCTGGTAAAGATGGCGCGGGACAATGATGTGGCGGTGGCGCTCACCATGCGCATCGTAGACAGCCGCCAGCGCTCTTGGATGGACCTTTCCACCGAATGGGCGCTGAAGGATTACCTGCCGCTGCTGCGCGCCGTGCCCGATGCAAAGTTCATGCTGCTGAACCTGGGTACGCCCCTGGCCATGTCTGAGGAAGATGAAAGGACGATCCGGGAAGGCAATGTGCTGATAGATACTTCCGGCCGGTACATCACAAACTTCGCAAGTTTTGTGAAAAGGTTCGGGAAGAACAGGTTTGCGTTCGGCACGCATTTTCCCGTGCTGGATTATTACACCGGGCTGCTGCGGATAGAATCGCTGCGGAAGGAAGAAGCGGATGAGGCGGACAGGGAACTGTTCATGCACCTGAACGCCAGCCGGTTCCTGAAGCTTTGAAGCTCCCTTCGCGGGATAATTTTTCATATTTTCGGGCCGGGATAATCATCTGTAACCGCAAAATGCCATGAAATCATCCAATAATAAAAAGGATCAGCCATTGTCAGGGATCAAAGAGATTGCGAGGAGAGCCAACGTATCGATCGCTACGGTGGACCGCGTTATTCATGACAGGCCGGGTCTTGCCCCTGGTACGAAGGAAAAGGTGCTGAAGATCATCAAGGAACTGAATTACCAGCCTAATATCCATGCGCGCCGCCTGAGCCTGGCCAAACAGTTCAGGATCGCGACGCTCATCCCGGTACGGTCCAAAGAGACCAGCTTCTGGGAAGGGCCGCTGAAGGGGATCGAGATGGCTGCCGCCGAGATCGGGCAGTATGGCGCAACGGTGGAAAAGTTCTTTTACGACCAGGAATCCGTAAACTCTTTCCAGCAACAGGCTAACCTGCTGCTGAAATCGAAGCCGGACGGCCTGCTGTTTGCCCCGGCATTCATGGAAGAATCGGTGCTGTTCGTACAAAAATGCCAGAAGCAAGGCATTCCTTATGTGCTGATGGATTCCGACCTGCCCGGCGAAAACAGCCTGGCCTACATCGGCCCGAACCAGAATGCGAGCGGCAGCCTGGCAGCCCACCTGATCAGCTACCTGGTGGAGAAGGACGACAGTATCCTCATCGTGAATATTTCCAGGGAGCTGGACGATCAGCACCACCTGCTGAAAAAAGAAGAAGGTTTCAGGAATTATTTCCGGACGCACCGCTGGGACAACCAGATACTAAAGATCAACATCAATAAAACCGATCCGAAGTCCATCGAAAAAGGCCTGGCCGGCATGTTCAAAGAACATCCGAATATCCGGGTGGTGTTTGTGACCAATTCGAGAGTGTCCAACGTGGCGGCTTTCGTGGAGAAGCTGGACAGGAAGGTGATATTGATGGGATATGATTTCGTGAATGAGAATATAGAGTTCATCGAAAAAGGCGTGATCGATTTCCTGATCTGCCAGAAGCCGCTGGAGCAGGCTTACAAAGGGGTGATGACGCTTTACCAGCACCTGGCGATCTCTTTCCCGGTGAAGAAGGTGACGTTTATGCCGATCGATATCATTACGCGGGAGAATTATAGTTTTTATAATTATTAGGGCCGAATGACGGGCTTTGTTAAGCAGATACATTAAAGTCAATAAAAGCGGGGAAACCCGCTGTTTTCAGCGGATAAACCGGTAACGTTACCGGGTGTGTGGAAGGGCTAACTTACTTCAAGCTGTTCAATTATGGCAGGTAAAGACATCGGGCGCCGCAATTTCATCAGTACGCTCGCGGCAGCATCCGTAGCAGGCGCCATAGCGCCCGCGTTACAGGCATTTTCAGTGGCGCCGTCGAAAAAAGCAGGGCTGCTGGCCGCATTGGGCGGGGAGCCCGTACGGCCTGCTTTTAAACAATGGCCGAAGTGGCCGCATGTGGACGAACGCATGATAGAAGAAGTAGTGAAGACCACCAAAAGCGGTATCTGGAGCCGGATACAGTCGCCCGTGAACGGCGCTGTAGCGACTTTCGAAAAACAGTTTGCCGGGCTGATCGGATCAAAGTATTGCATCGGCACCGGTTCCGGTACGCAGGCGCTGGCCATTTGCGTGGAAGCCATGGGCATCGGCCCGGGCGATGAGGTGATCACTTCGCCTTATACGGACTTCGGCACCGTGTCTGCCATTCTCACCAGCCGCGCATTGCCCGTGCTGGCGGACCTGGATACTGATTCCTACCAGCTGGACCCGGCTGATGTGGAGCGCAAGATAACGCCGCGCACAAAGGCCATCATGCCCGTGCATATCATGGGCCTGCCCGCGGATATGGACAAGATCATGGCGATAGCGGCAAAACATAAGCTGAAAGTGATAGAGGACGCCTGCCAGGGCGCGCTGGCCAAACACCGTGGCCGATCGCTGGGCACTATCGGCGACCTGGGCTGTTTCAGTTTCCAGGCCAGCAAATCCATTGCCTGCGGCGAAGGCGGCGCAGTGGTGGGGAACGACGAAGCGCTGATGGACCAGTGTTTCACCGTTCATAACCATGGTACCAACCGCAAAGGCAAACATGTTACCATCGGGCCGAAGAACAGGATGAACGAATTTGAGGCCAGCATCCTGAACGGGCAGCTGCCTACGGCCACAGAGCGCTTTTTGCTCAGGAATAAAAACGCGGCGTATCTCAGCTCGAAGCTCAAAGGCTTTGCAGGCCTCGTTCCGCAGAAACAATATGAAGGCACTGAAAGCGGCGGTTATTACAACTACGCCATGTCTTACAAAAAAGAACATTTCAATAACGCCAGCCGCCAGCAATTCCTGAAAGCACTTGCCGCAGAGGGAATTGCGCTGAGCCCTTACATTCCCAATGGCATGCACCGCGAAGCCTGGATAGATCATATTCTTGAACTGGATGAATATAAGGACATGTTTCCCGCCGCCAGGCTGAAAGCATACCGGGAAGCCGCCTCCAGCATGCCCGGCTGCGACAGGGTGTGTGCCGAGATGATCGTACTGCCCGGCTCGGGCCCGCTGATAGCAGGCATGGCGGACATGGACGATATCATCAACGCCATTATGAAAGTTTACGAGAACAGGGACAAGCTTGCATCTTTATGAAACCGGGCATGATAGATCGTCTGCAAACAGGAGACGTACAAGGTTCCATACGGCTTTAAAAAAAATATTAACGGATGAAAAGGTTCATCAGCATAGTTTTTATTCTTACCGCATCGTGCTTATCATCCGCCGCGGCAAACGATACCTTACGGATCAGCAGCTTCGACGTGGATGCCACGCCGCCGCCGGGTACCTGGCTGGTATACGACAAAATGATCAACAGCTGGGACCAAAGCCTGCGGGCAAAAGGGATCGTGCTCACCGGCGCGGGAAAACCCATCGTGCTCTGCGTAATAGACTGGATCGGCATTGCGAACGAAGGGTATGATGAATTCTGCAAAGCGCTGGCCGAAGCCGCCGGCACTACGCCGGACAGGGTGGCCCTGCACGCGCTGCACCAGCACGATGCGCCCGTGTGCGACTTCGGCGCGGAGGCCTGGCTGAAGAAAGAAGGGATGGACCCGCTTGGATTTGAAGGTACTTTTTCCCGCGAGGTGATCCGCCGCCTGCGCGAGTCCGTGGCCGCTTCGCTGAAACAATTGAAACCGGTAACGCACATCGGCCTCGGGCAGGCCGAAGTATATAAAGTGGCTTCCAACCGGCGCATTGTGAGCGCAGAGGGAAAAGTGACGGCTTCCCGCACTTCCGCCACCAAAGACCCCGCTGTCAGGAACCAGCCTGAAGGGCTGATAGACCCGATGGTGCAATTGATCAGTTTCTGGAACAACGACAAGCCGGTGGCGGTGCTGAGTTATTACGCCACGCATCCGCAGAGTTATTACCGCACCGGCGTTGCCAATCCTGATATCCCGGGCGTGGCGCGTTTTTTCAGGCAGCTGTCCGTGCCGGATGCGCTGCACCTGCATTTCAACGGCGCGGGCGGGAATATCACCGCGGGCAAATACAACGACGGCTCGCACGAAAACCGGCTGGTGCTGGCGGAACGCCTGGCAGACGGTATGCGGCGGGCATGGGAACAGACCGTAAAAGAAAAGATAAAGCCCTCGGACATTAGCTGGAACATCGTGCCGGTGGCCCTGCCGGCTAAGAAAAGCCTGGATACGCTGGGGAAATTGCTGCATAGGGAAACATCCACTTTTATCGCCAATAATGCTTCGAAAGTGGTGTGGCTGGAAAGGGTAAAGAAAGGAAAAACGATCGGCGTCAGCAGCCTGGGCATTGGCAGAGCACGCATGGTGCACCTGCCCGGCGAATGTTTTATTGAATACCAGCTGGCCGCCAAAGCCGCGCGTCCCGACCTGTTCGTGGCTGTAGCCGCTTACGGCGACTATGCGCCCGGGTATATCGGCACCGCCGCTTCCTACGAGGAAGGCGGATATGAAACCGGCCAGGCATCCGCAGTAACGCCCGCGGCGGAGAAGGTGCTGCTGGACGCTATCAGGAAAGTGCTGGGGAAATAATGTGTTATATGCGTAAAGAATAAGATGCTACTGGTAAAATATGGGGGCTTACCAGCAAGTCGTCATTGCGGGGAGCAGCGATGGCTTTGTGCGGGAGATTGCTTCGTCGCCCCTCCACGGCGGCTCTGCTGCTCCTCGCAATGACGGGTTTTTTCTGCTGACGAATTTGAGACGAACCACCAGATCATATTGAAGAACCTTTTTTCAACAACCAAAAACTGAGTGTATCCAATTAAACGGCAGGCTGCGCTGCAATTGATCCGGTAACGTTACCGGTATTATTTACTGAAACCAAAATTAACTTTCTATGGCTGTCAACGTTCTGCTGAGAGCGGGCTGGTATTCTCCCGTTGCCCGCTCCCGCATGTATTTCCCCTTTATAAGGAAAGCGCTGTTTTCTTTATTCCTTTTGCTGGCCGCCTTCATGGCACATGGGTCGGCAAAGCCGGACATTGTTGTGAAAGGCATGGTAACGGGTGAAGGCGGCATCGCGCTGCCCGGCGTGAGCATTGTGCTGAAACAAGGCGGCCGCAATGCCATTACGGATGAGAATGGCCGCTTCAGCATCACCATACCGGACAACGGCGTGCTGGTATTCAGCTACACGGGCTATCAGCGGAAAGAAGTGCCGGTGAACGGCGCGGTGGAACTGACCGTGAACCTGGAACCCGCGGTGAAAGCGCTGGAAACCGTAGTGGTAACTGCCCTCGGCCTGGAACGGAAGAAAAGGACGCTCACCTACAGCACGCAGGGCGTGAGCGCGAAAGAGCTAACCGAAGCCCGCGAACTGAATATGGTGAACGCCTTACAGGGAAAGGTAGCCGGTCTCAATATCAATTCAGGTTCCAGCGGCGTGGGCTCCCAGGCGAGGGTAACGCTCCGCGGCAACCGGTCCATCAGCGGGAACAGCCAGCCACTTTACGTGATAGACGGGGTAGTGGTGCGCGCCAGCCCCTCAGACATCAACATGGACAATATCGCTTCGCTGAACGTGCTGAAAGGGGCGAACGCCGCAGCGCTCTACGGCAGCGCAGGGCAGAACGGCGTGATCGTGATCGAGACCAAAAGGGGGAAGTCCGGCGTCAACGTCAGCGTCAATTCCACCTACATGATGGAGCGCGCCATTCTTAGCACACCGTATCAATACGAATACGGGCAGGGCGTTTCAGGGAATTACCTGAAAACCTCCGAGTCTTCCTGGGGCCCCAGGATGGATGGCGCTATGGTAGACCACTGGAGCCTTGACCCCGCGGATGCCGGTACAACATATCCCTTCCTGCCGGACAGGTCCGCCCGCGACAACATCTTCCGCACCGGCCGCAACTGGGCCACCAACCTGTCTGTAAGCGCAGGCAGCGAAAAGGCCCGCACGCTTTTTACCTATACGCATACCAACGGGGAAGGCATTCTGCCGGAAAACGAATTGTCAAGGCACAATGCTGCGCTGCGTATCACCAACCAGCTCACCAGCCGCCTTACGCTGGACGTGAAGCTGGATTATATGAAACAAAAGATCAGCAACCGGCTGGACGAAGGCGAGTCCAGCTTCAACCCGCTGCGGCAGGTAGCCACCATGCCCGCAAACATCCGCCACCAGGACGTTACGCGCTTCGAATATGTGGACCCCGTGCTGGGCACCATGAAACAGAACTACTGGAACCCCGGCACCGTAACCGGCGCAAACCCTTACTGGACGCTCTACCGGAACCTCCGTTACAACAAAGTGGACAGGCTCATGGGGCTTGCATCGCTGAGCTACCAGTTTTCCGACAATTTCCGCGCTATGCTGCGCGGCTCTTTCGACGGGGAGCATACGGCGCTGGAAGAAAAATCCTATTACGGCACCTACCGCGACCCTTCCGGCCGTTACGCCGTGGGCAAGGGTTCCGCGATGCTGATCAACGGTGACTTCCTGCTGAGCTATACGCAGAAGCTGAGCGCGGACCTTACGCTTACGGCTAACGCCGGCGGCGAGATCAGGCATATCAAGGATGATGAGCTGGGCGCCAATACCGGCACCGGCATGAGCATCCCGAATTTCTTCGCACTGTCTAACATTGCGCTGGCGCCAGCCGCGGCATATACGCCGGGTGTGGCCACGGAAACGCAATCGCTATATGCAAATGCGCAGCTGGGGTGGAAAGACGCCGTCTTCCTGGAATTAACGGGCAGGAACGACTGGAGTTCCACCCTGGCAGCGGATAACCGCTCCTATTTTTATCCTTCCGCCGGCATCAGCGCGCTTATTTCAGAACTGGCGCAGCTGCCCGCGGCATTCACTTACCTGAAACTGCGCGGCTCCTGGGCCGAAGTGGGCAATGGCGCGTCTCCCGGGCTGCTGCAGCGTTATGCGGCCAGCGTGGCGGGCGGCAACCTCGGTTATCTTACCCTCAACACCACTTTGCCCAACAAGAACCTGAAACCCGAAATGACGCGTTCGCTGGAAGCCGGCATTGAGCTGCGCATGTTCAACGACCGTATAGGCGTAGACGTTACCGCCTACCGCACCAATACGGACAACCAGATCTTCCTGCAGGCATTACCCGTGGGCAGCGGGGCGCTCAGCTACTACACGAACGGCGGCGATGTGGAAAACACCGGCATTGAAGTGATCCTGAATACCACGCCGCTGAAAACCAGGAATTTCACCTGGGACCTGAACGTCAATTTTGCGAGGAACAGGAACACCGTGAAAGAGCTGTCCGACGAAATACCCACCCTCATTGTAGGCGGCGATACCTACATGCGCAATTTTGTGCTGGAAGAAGGCAAACCCTTCGGGCAGATCTACGGGAAGGGATTTATGCGGGACAGCAAAGGCCGCGTAATAGTCGGCACAAATGGCCTCCCGCAGACCACGCCCGGGAAAACCGTACTGCTCGGCAATGTGAACCCGGACTGGACCGGCGGCGTTTCCAGCGCTTTCAGCTGGAAGAACTGGTCCGCCAGTTTCGTGATCAGCCACAAGCAGGGCGGCGACATTGCATCGTTCACCGACGCCATTCTTTACGGGGAAGGCCTGGTGGAGGAAACCCTGCAGGGCCGGGACGGCGGGCTGCTGTTCGGCAAAAATATCCTGCAGCACATTCCCGCGGTAAAGGCGGACGGATCGGAGAACACCGTAGCGGTGAACGCCCAGCAGCTCTGGCAATTCCTGGGCGGCAGAACTGCGCCGGTGGGGGAAATGTTTGTGCGTTCCGCCACCAATACCAGGCTGCGCGAATTCACGCTGGGGTATAAGCTGCCTGAAACGCTGTTCAGTAAAGGGCCGCTGGCTTCCGTGCAGGTATCGCTGGTGGGTCGGAACCTGTTTTTCCTGTACCGTGAAGCGGAGGGCCTGGACCCGGATTACACCCAGGGCACCGGCACCATTTCCGAAGGCTTCCAGTCGTTCGCATTGCCGGCATCCCGGTCATTCGGCGCAAACATCAAGATCAACTTTAAATAGATAAAGATGAAAAAGCATTTTATTCCCGTCATCGTGTTGGCCATATTCTCGCTTGCCGCATGCACAAAGCGTTTCGACAAGCTGAACACGCCGGAGAACCTGCTTCCCGAAGACGATATTACGCCCGCGCTCATCGGCCAGGCCTTTGCCTTTTCGCAGTATCACGGCCTGTGCGCGGTGTACGTGGAAGTGGGGCAAACGCTGCACGCCGACATGTACGCGCAGTATTTCACCAGTGTGCCCGCGGCTTTCAGTACAGACCAGTTCATTCCCAACGGTTCTTGGGTGGATCTTTTCTGGAAGGACTTTTACACTAAAGCCGCCCCGCAGTTATTCCTTGCCGAAAAAGTAACGGCGGAAAACAATCTCGCCGTGGCCAACGCTATTGCGAAGATCTGGCGGGTAGTGATATACAGCCGCATGACGGATTATTTCGGCCCCGTGATCTATTCTCATTTCGGGGAACAGGCCAACAGCGTGCCGTTCGATTCGCAGCAGGATATTTACAATGATTTTTTTAAGACCCTGGATGAAGCTTCCGCCGTCCTGAAACAAAACCCTTCCGCCAATGGTTTTGGCGCGCACGACCAGGTGTATGGCGGCAATGCCGCGAAATGGCTGAAGCTTGCCAATTCCCTGCGGCTGCGCCTTGCCATGCGCATCGTGTACGCCGATGCCGGGAAAGCCAGGACCGAAGCGGAAAAAGCAGTGGCAGACGGGGTGATACTGGCCAACGACGACAATGCCGCCGTGCTCTCCACCACCAATAGCGTGAATATTCTCTCGAGGATCACCTACCTGATAGACTTCCGGGCCAGCGCGACCATGATCAGCGCACTCACCGGCTACAACGACCCGCGGATGCCGGATTATTTTTCCCCTTCCGTTACCGGAAACCAGTTCACCGGCCTGCGCAACGGCCTGCCCGCTTCTGAAAGAGGCAGCCAGCTGGCCAATGTAACGTCTTTTGTAGGCACCAAATGGCTGTCGCCCGACAGGAAAGGGACGCTCACGCCCAACCGTGTGCTGTGCGCGGCCGAAGTGGCCTTCCTGCGCGCGGAAGGCGCGTTGCGGGGCTGGAACATGGGCGGCACGGCGAAAGACCTGTACAACCTTGGCATCAGCCTTTCCCTGTCCGAACGCGTAGCCGCTTCGCCCGCGCAGATCGCCGCTTACCAGGGCAGCACGGCCACACCGGCGCCGCTGGCGGATAAGTGGAACAGTCCTGCCATGAGCAACCTCCCTATCCTTTACGACGAAGCGGGCAACTTCGAAAAACGGCTTGAACAGATCATCACCCAGAAGTGGATCGCCCTTTACCCTGACGGATGGGAGGCCTGGGCGGAACGCAGGAGAACAGGCTACCCGAGGGGTTATGCCATCATTGCATCCGAAAGCCCGGCCATTTCCCGGACGGAGCTGGTGAGGCGCGTAACGTATGCTCCCGTGGAGATATCCACCAACAGGGCGGCTTACGATGCCGCGGTGGGCATGCTGGGCGGGCCGGATGAAAATTTCACGCGGCTGTGGTGGGACAAGAAGCCACTGACCGATTACCCCGTGCCGACACACTAAGGCACCGGCAGGGCAGGAGATATTTCTTCTGCCCTGTTTTTTTGCAATGTGGCGGAGGATGCCTTATCTTGTCTGTCCAAGCAAAAAACAGTTAATCATATGCATAAAAAATTTCTTGTATTAGGTATGAGCTGCCTGGTGATGCTGGGCGCCGCGAATGCCGCAACCGTTACGGATATGGAAGGGATGAACGTTGAGAAAACCACTGCCGATCCGAAAGACCTGATCGGCCGCTGGGATATTACGGTGGATGAGAACGGGAAGCCCGCTCCTTCCTGGCTGGAAGTGAAATTGTCCGGCTACCGCACGCTGGTGGGTTATTTTGTAGGCACTTCCGGCAGCGCACGCCCTGTGGCCAAAGTGAATTTCGACAACGGGAAATTCAGCTTCACCATTCCTCCGCAATGGGAAAGCGGCGAGCAGGATTTTGTGATCGAAGGGGAAGTGGCCGGCGGCGGCATCCAGGGAACTATCACTACCAGCGAGGGTAAAAAATATAACTATAAAGGCGTGAAAGCGCCTTACCTGAAAAGGACCGCCGCTCCGGTATGGGGCAAGCCCATCAACCTGTTCAACGGCAAAGACCTGGCCGGCTGGAAGATCCTTCCGAATAACCAGTGGGAAGTGAAGAACGGCATCCTGACCAGCGCGAAATCAGGTGTGAACCTGGTGTCTGAGCAAACCTTCACCGACTTCAAGCTGCACGTGGAATTTAAATACCAGAAAGGCAGCAACAGCGGCGTATACCTGAGAGGCCGCCATGAGGTGCAGATAGAAGACAGCCCGAAAGACGCGCATCCTTCCAGCGTATTGTTCGCCGGCGTATACGGGTTTATCGCTCCCAGCGAGATCAATGCGCTCGGGCCAGACAAATGGCAGAGCTACGACATCACGCTGATCGGCAGGATGGTGACGATTGTCGTGAACGGCAAAACCGTTGTTTCCAACCAGGAGATCCCCGGCATTACCGGCGGCGCGCTGGACAGCAACGAAGGCGAACCGGGGCCCATCTACATCCAGGGCGACCACGGGCCGATAGAGTTCCGGAAGATCGTGATCACACCGGCGAAATAAATTTTTCAGACAGGACAGCAAACGCTGTCCTGTTTTGTTTTATATATCTACTACTTTACCGCGATGGCGTCGATCTCCACGAGCATGCCTTCTATAGCCAGCGCGGGCACAGGGATCAGGGTGTTGACCGGGAATCTTTTATCCGGCCATACCTTCTCCGCTTCTTCGATCAAAATCTTCAGCTTTCCCGCATCATGGTTCACGATCAGCGTGGTGATCTTCACGACTTTGCTCATGGGGATGCCTTGTGATTGAAGGGCGGTTTTAATATTCTTCAGTGAATGCCGCAGCTGCGTGCGGAAATCAGGACTGAGCCTGCCCTCTGTATTTTCTTCTCCGCCCTGGCCGGCCACGAATACCAGCTTGCTGTTTGCCGGGATGCTTACCACGTGGCTGAACCCGTAAGGCACGGGATTAAAAAGGCCGGCGGGATTGGTGATCTCCTGCGAATAACTTTTACCTGCGATCAACGTCAGTACGAATGCGATGAGCTTTTTCATGTAACAGATTTTTATTTTCAGATGATTATCTGTTACAAGACACATCCGGAGGAGGAAACGTGACAGGAATGCTGGCGCTCATAAAATTATTTCAGGTTCACCGCATGTTTGTAATTTTTCCCCAGCGGCAGCTGCTTCCCGTTCCGGAGGTGAACGATGTTACCTTCCAGCGCATGGATCATCTTACGGTTGAGGATATACGATTTATGGATGCGCACGAAAGTGTCCGCCGGCAGTTCCGTTTCGTAGCTGCTGAGAGTGCGGGCGGTGAGCAGGTAGGTATTTTCCTGCCAGACCTTTACGTAATTGCCCAGGCTTTCCAGGTAAAACACGCTCTGGAGGTCCACGAACACAAGCTTCTTATCGGTTTTGACGGCCAGCTGCGCAGGGTTTTGCGGGGTTGCGGAAGAAGAAGGCAGGGGCTGCGTTTGGTTGAACTGGGCATACGCGCGGTTCACAGCCTGGAGGAAACGGTCGAAGCGGAAGGGTTTGAGCAGGTAATCGCAAACCGCCAGCTCGAAGCCCTGGAGCGCATATTCTTCGTATGCGGAAGTGATGATCACCAGCGGGCGCTGGTGCAGGGTGCGCAGGAATTCAAGGCCATTGAGCCGCGGCATGCGGATGTCCAGGAACAGCAGGTCCACGGGCTGGCGGTTGAGGAATTCCAGCGCTTCGGTAGCGCGGTAACACTGGCCGGCCAGTTCCAGGAACGGCGTGTCTTCAATGTATTTAAGGATAACATCGTGCGCCAGCGGCTCGTCGTCTATGATCAGGCAACGCATTTTCATGACCAGTCCAGGTATAATTCAGCCTTAAATGTATGATTTTCCCTGCCTGTAACCATCCGGTGCTTCCCCGGGTACAGCAGCGCCAGGCGTTTGCGGAGGTTTTGCAGGCCGATCCCGTTCTTTTCCTCCGGGGTTCCCGCTTCCGCGATTGGGTTCTCGCAAATGAATGTTAAGCCCTTTTCACCGGCTTTCAGATATATGCGCAGGAAAGCATCTCCTTCCACCGCTTCTATGCCATGCTTAAAGGCATTTTCCACGAACACGACCAGCAGCAGCGGCGCTATAACGATGTCATCCCGCGTGATGTCTTTCTCAAAAACCACGTCCAGCCGCTGTTTCAGGCGTATCTCCTGCAGGCGGATATAGTCTTCCAGGTACCGCACATCTTCGCCGAGCGGCACGGTGGATTCCTGGCCTTTGTAGATCACATACCGCATCAGGTCCGACAGCTGGAGGATCACATCCGGCGTTTGATCGGATTTATGCAGGCTGAGCGCGTAAAGATTATTGAGCGTGTTGAAGAAAAAATGCGGGTTGATCTGCTGTTTGAGCATATCCAGCTCCACCTGTGTTTTTTCCTTTTCCAGCAGCATGATGCGGTTGTTCTGCGCGTACCATTGCAGCGCGAGGATCACGGGCAGGCTTACCACCAGCAGGGCCAGGAAGCTGTACGCGTTCTCGTCCTTAAACGGGTTGGACGGGAAAATACCGCCCAGCAAATGGTTGAGCGGGAGCCAGGCGAGCAGCTGGCCGATGATGGGGTAAAATACGGCTACGGCAGCCAGCCCCGCAAGGCAATAGACCGCCATGCCTCTTTCTTTCAGCACGCGGGATACGAGCACTCGGCTGTTGAACCAGAAAATGAAATACCCGCAGCCATACATGAACATGAACTGCGCCAGGATGGCCAGCCAGGTTCCGAAGTGAGTGAACACCTTTCGCAGGCTGAACTCGAACCCCAGCAACAATACCCCCATCTTATGGTATTCCGGGTTGCCCATGCTGGAAACGGCCATGGTGGCGAACGTAATGGATAGCAGCGCCAGCGTGGCCAGCGCCCCCTTCTCGAAACTGATCTTCCACCAGCGTTTGCGGACCAGCTGCTGGCCCTGCCACCAGGCATTGATAAATAAGAAGAGCTGGAGGGAAACGGAGAACACTGTGACCGTTGTATACATTTCCTCCGCTACGCCGAACGGCTCTGTGGACATGAAGAACGCGAGCGTGAGCGGCAGGCATACGCAGAAGCTGATGATCCAGGCGGGATGATATTGGCGGGGCGTTAAGCGGTGCTTTACGGCGTTGAACAGCAGGGCCGGCCATTGCGAAAGCAGCAGTGCCAGCAGGATGGGCAGGTATTCGCTCCAGCCGCCCTTTGTACGGTCTGTATGCATGGCGGCCATAAAACAAAGAAAGCCCAGTAAAAGAAAAGTATCGGTCTGCCTGCGGATCATGCGTAAAAAAAGGCACATTTTCCCTTCCTCCCAAATGATAATGACGAAAGTGCCCAAAACGATGACGAAGGGAAGGAACGCCCGTTGGTCATGGTATACACGGCTTTGGGCCTGTTTAATTCCTGGCGGGAAAGGGCGGGATTACTTTCGCTGCATAACTCCTGAAAACTATGGAAAGACTCCACATCCGGAACCTGGATAAACAATATGCCCGCGGCGTAAAGGCGCTGAGCGGGATCAACCTCAGCATACCCAACGGCATGTTCGGGCTGCTGGGCCCCAACGGGGCGGGCAAGTCCACGCTCATGCGCACCATTGCAACCCTGCAGCGGCCCGACGGCGGGGAGATCAGTTTCGATGGCACAGACATCCTGGCTGACCCGCAGGCTATGCGGCGGCAGCTGGGATATCTTCCGCAGGACTTTGGCGTGTACCCGAAAATATCCGCGCAGGACCTGCTGGAGCACATGGCCGTGCTGAAAGGCCTGTTGCAGCCGCGCATGCGGAAGGAGCAGGTGCAGGCCCTGTTGCAGCAAACCAATCTTTACAAGGTAAGGAAACAGGCCGTGAGCACCTTTTCCGGCGGTATGCGGCAGCGGTTCGGCATTGCGCAGGCATTGCTGGGCAACCCGCAACTGATCATCGCGGATGAGCCTACGGCCGGGCTTGATCCTGAAGAGCGTAACCGCTTTCACGACCTGCTGAGCGAGATCGGCGAGCAGGTGGTGGTGATCCTTTCCACGCATATCGTGGAAGATGTGCGGGACCTTTGCCCGCAAATGGCCGTGCTGGCCGGCGGAAGGATCATCCTGCAGGGGAAACCTGCGGCGCTTACCGGCCTGCTGGAAGGGAAGGTCTGGAAAAAAACGATCCGGAAAGAGACATTACCGGAGCATGCTGCGGCATTCAATGTATTGTCCACCAGGTTGCTGGCCGGGCGCATGCAATTGCACGTATGGTCCGAACACCGCCCCGGCGAAGGTTTTGAGCCGTATGAAGCAGGATTGGAGGAAGTGTATTTTTCAGCATTAAAAGAAAAGGAGGCTGTGGTATGTTAGCCCAACTCCTGCGGTTCGAATGCCGTTATCACCTGAAGCAGCTGAGTTTCCTCGGGGCTGCGGTTATATTTTTTGTGCTGGGCGTGCTGGCCGTGTTCGGGAGCTTCGGCAGCGGTGTGCATGTGAACGGCCCCTACGTGGTTACCATGCTGGTGAGCATCCTCTCGCTTTCCGCGATCTTTGCCAGCATCGTGTTCTGCGCCAACGTGGTGCTGCGCGATACGGCGCATCGCACGGAACAGTTCATTTTCACGGCGCCGCTCAGCAAACCGGTGTATTTTATCAGCCGGTTCGCCGGCCTGCTGCTGGCAGTGTTTGCCTTGCTGTGCCTGGCTTTGCTGGGGTTGTGGATGGGGAGTTTTTTGGCGGGGCCGGGGAAGTTGTCGCCATTTAATGAGATGTATTTCCTGCAACCTTTGTTATTGTTTGGTTTACCGAATATTCTTTTCGGTTGCGGGCTCGTGTTCGCTGCCGCGTTGCTTACCCGCAGCACGAAAGCCGTGTATGTGGCGGGCGTGCTGTTGTATATGCTGTACATGCTGGGCTCTGTGCTGGGAAATTCTCCCATGCTGGCCAATTCAAGCCCGGCGGGCTCTGCGCTTCCCGCTTTGCTGGACCCGTTCGGGCTGGCGGCGTTTTTCGGCGATACCCGCGGCTGGCCGGTTGCGAGGAAGAATACATCACTATTCCCGCTGGAAGGCGCCTTCCTGCTGAACCGCCTGTTATGGACGGGCGTTTCCGTTCTCCTGCTTTCCGTTGCTTATAAATTATTTTCATTCCGGCTGCAATCGCAGAAGATGCGCAGTGTAAAGACCGACGCTGAACCTGCTGGTGCCACCGTACTTTATAAGCCCTTGGCGCCTGAGTACACCGGTTATGATCTGTGTACGGGCCGGGGGCAGTTTAAGCTGGAAGCGGCGGCGATGCTGAAGAATATCCCGCTGGTGGCCATGCTGCTGCTGTGGGTGCTGCTGATGGGCATAGAGTTGAATGATTCGTTGTTCCATGGACTGTTCGGCTCGTCTTTATATCCCGCCACAGGTATTATCGTGGAGGAGCTGGGCGCTTTACGGCCGGCCATATTGCTGATCATCTTTTGTGCGGCGGAGCTGGTGAGGCGGGAGCGGGCGGTGAATATACATTCGCTGCTGTATGCCACGCCGGTGAGGAATATCCTGTTCCCCCTGGTGCAACTGGCTGTGCTGGCGGTGGTGATCGTGGTGCTGGTGAGCCTGAATATTTTGCTGGGATTGTGTTTGCAATGGAGCCACGGGTATTTCCGGGCGGAGCTGCCGGTTTATTTTTCCATGTATTATTACAGCGGGCTGCCTCTGCTGCTGTTCGGCGCGCAGGCAGTGTTTATCCAGACGCTGATCCCGCATAAATATACCGGCATGCTGGCAAGCCTGCTGGCGGCAGGTTTGATCCTGTACAGCCGGAGGTTGGGGATAGAGAATTTCCTGTTCCGTTACGCTGTTTCGCCTGAACTGGAATATTCATCCATGAACGGGATGGGGCATTATGCGAAGGCATTTAACTGGTACATGCTTTACTGGGGGGCTTTTGCGCTGATGCTGGTATTTCTTTCCGCCGCCCTTTGGAAAAGAACGCGCAGAACGGGAGAGCGTGTGGCGTTCCTGGCCATTCCCTGCCTGCTGGTAGCGCTGGCTGCGGGCGCTTTCATTTATTCCCGGCAGGATGGCCTTTACGATATTGAAAAATGGCAGGAAGGATATGAGAAACAGTTCGCGCAATATAAAGACATGCCGCAGCCGGACATTACCGCCTTGCGCACGGAAACCAGCATTTACCCTGAAGAAGGCCGCTATACTGTAAAAGGATCGTACCGCCTTGAAAACAGGACGGGAACTGCCATCACCCGGCTGCTGGCGGGCGCGCATCCGGAAGTGGGCTCGTTGAAATTTAAAGGGGAAGGGCAGCCTGCGGGATACAACCAGCATTGGATCACCCTGGCGAAGCCTTTGCTGCCGGGCGATACCATGCGCCTGGAATTCAGCACAGAGGTGAGCCGCAACGGCTTCCTGCCCTTCAACAACGAGCATTCCATTGTGCCGAACGGGTCGTATGTAGAGCTGGAAAAATATCTTCCCTGGTTCGGGTTCAACCCATGGCTTACGCTGGACGATTCAACCAAACGGAAAGAACTGGGCCTGCCGGCGGTGCCGCCCAAGGACGCGGCCAACACACGGGCGAAGATGGATTTCGAGACCGTGATTTCTGTTACGGAAGGCCAGCAGGTAGTTACAACAGGCGCTTTGCTGAAGGACTGGTCCGGCAAGGGCCGGCATTATTTCCATTACAAAACCACGGAACCGGTGACACCCATGTTTGCCTTCAGCGCCGCGCGTTATACGCTTCGGAAAGAAACATGGAAAGGCGTGGATCTGCGCGTGTATTACCAGGCCGGGGACAATAAAAATGTGCCGGCGCTGATGCAAGCCATGAAAGACGCGCTGGATTACTGCAATGCACAATTCAGTCCTTACCCGCTGCAGTACTGCACTGTGGCGCAGGTGCCTCAATACAGGGGCGCGGCTACAGCCTACCCCGGCGTGATATTCGCGGCCGAACGACTGAACTTCAAAGGCGATTTCAGCGATACAGGGAAAGTGAATTTTGCCTATGCCACTACAGCGCATGAAATATCCCATCAATGGTGGGCCATGCAGCTGGTGCCGGCGGATACGGCGGGCTCCAAATTCCTTACGGAGTCGCTGGCGAAATACACCGAAGCCATGGTGCTGGAGCGCTCGCGGGGCAAAATGCACCTGCGCCATTACCTGCTGGCAGACAACCGCTGGTATATGCATGTGCGCGGGTTTGCCGGTAAAGAGCTGCCGCTGGTGCAAACGGACGGAGAGCCGCATGTGGCTTACCAGAAAGGCGGGCTGGCCATGTACCGCTTAAAGGAAACCTTTGGGGAAGAACGGGTAAATGCCGCCCTGCGCCGCGCCCTGGCCGCCAACGCCAGCCGGGCGGAAGAACTGGTCCGGGAATTATCGGTAAATGCAACACCGGATGAAATGCAATTGATCCATACCTGCCTGAAGGAAGTGGTCACTTATTCGCTGGGCGTGAGCATCGTGAGCTGCGAGCCGGTGAAGGGGAAATTCAGGCTCGTGCTGAAAGTAACCACGCTCAGGAACGGCGGGGCTGCCAACGACCTGCTTCCAATCGGCATATTTGCTGCACCGGCGCCGCTGGGCAAGCCTGTTTATGAAAGGATGCATCATTTCACCGGCAAAGCTTCGACACTCACCCTGCTGCTGGACCAAAAGCCTGCCGCCGCGGCCATAGACCCCTACGGATACATTCCTGACGGGAACCCGGACGACAACATTGCGCTCATTCCCTGATTTATGTATCTTGACAGGCAGAACATCAGATCCCGTCATGAAAAATTTCCGGAAAAAGGCTTTCCATTTACTGGCATTGCTCCTTATCCTGCAAGCGCAGGCAGTTCTGGCCGCTACGGTAGACACCGTTGATACCTACAGCCAGGCGATGAAAAAAAACATTAAAGCCGTAGTGATAAAACCCGCGGGGTACGAAAGCGCCAAAGCGCTGCCCGTGGTATATCTCCTGCATGGCTACAGCGGCAATTATGCGGACTGGGTGACCAAGGTAAAGGCCGTGCAGCAGCAGGCGGACCAGCTGAACATGCTGATCGTTTGCCCGGACGGCGGCTTCGGCAGCTGGTACTGGAACAGCCCGGCAGATCCGTCTTATCAATATGAGACCTATGTTTCCAAAGAGCTGGTGAGCTGGATAGACGAACATTACAAAACCATCCGCGACCGGAAAGGCCGCGCCATTACCGGTCTGAGCATGGGCGGCCACGGCGCGCTGTACCTGGCCATCCGCCACCAGGATGTATATGGCGCAGCCGGCAGCATGAGCGGCGGGGTGGACATCAGGCCTTTCCCCAATAACTGGGACATGGCCCAACGCCTCGGCACGTATGCCAAAGAGCCTGCGCGCTGGGAATCGCATACCGTCATCAACCAGCTGCACCTGCTCACGCCGAACAGTCTTGCTTTGCTGATAGACTGCGGGTACGATGATTTCTTTTTCAAGGTGAATGAGAATTTGCACGAGCAGTTGCAGTACCGGAATATCCCGCACGATTTTATCGCGCGGCCGGGTGCGCATAACTGGAACTACTGGAGTAATGCGGTATTATACCAGTTGCTGTTCATGCATGAGTATTTTAATAAGTGATATCTTTACGGTCCACGTTAAAACAACCCGTATGAAGCCAGCCCTCTTAAAAGTGCCGACCCGGGAAATACATTCATTCAGCGCCCGCCGCGACATGCTGCCGAATATCAACAGCAGCTGGCATTACCACGAGGAGCTGGAACTGATCTGGTTCCAGAAGGGCCACGGCATGCAGTTCGTGGGCGACGACATCCGGCCGTTCTCGAAAGGGGATATTGTGCTGGTGGGCGCCAACCTGCCGCATTTCTGGCGGTATGAGAGCGGCGACGGGGAAGGCAATCACGTGCCTTATTCCACCGTGATACATTTTAAAGAGACCTGCCTGGGCGGCGGGTTTCTTGATATTCCTGAAGCTGCCGCATTGCGCGGGGTGGTGCAACGCGCCAAAAGAGGATTGCATGTGCCGGAGCATTCATCCGCCGCTATCGTATCGGAAATCAACCTGATGCTGGAAACGGACGGCATCGAACGGATCATTGCGCTGCTGCGGTGCCTGGCGAAACTATCCGCTAACCCCGATGTAACGGAACTCGCTTCCCCGGGTTTCAGGCCGGACCTGGACCGCAGAACGGGCAGCGACCGCATCAACCGTGTATTCGACCATATCTTCCGGAATTTCCAGGACCCGCTGCCGCTCGCCGAAGTGGCGGGCATTGCCGCGATGGGTGAAAATTCCTTCTGCCGGTATTTCAAAACAAAAACGGGTAAAACATACCTGCAGTTCCTGAGCGAGGTAAGAGTGGGGTTTGCCTGCAAATTACTGATGGAAGGCAGGTTTTCCATCAAGGAGATCTGTTTTGAAAGCGGGTTCAGCGATTATACTTCTTTCCACAGGATATTTAAAAAACATACCGGCAAAACTCCTCAGCAGTACATTAAATCCGTGCTTCCCGACGGATCGTTCCCGGCCTGATGATCCAAAAAAAACGCCGGGTATGTTTCCAATCCCGGCGGTAGTTGTATTTCATTGTTCCTTGTATCAATTGTTTCCAATCCCGGCCCTACCGGAAAATGATCCTGTATGCCGCCGCGTGTTCCGACGGGTAAGCGGATGAGGGCTGAATGATCAGCTGCCCCTGCTGCTGCTTCCAGCGGACTGTTTCGTTGCTGCCCAGCAGCGTAATGTTCGCAATGGTGTTGTTTCCGGCCAGGGCTTTCACTGAAACGGGAGCGGCGGGAATGCCGAGCGTGATCATATACAGGGTGTCTCCTTTCGTGGTGAAGCGGAGGTCTTTGGCGGTGAATGCTTCTTTCTGGTCGGCGAAGGGCCCTTTGGCGGATTTGGTGGGGCCTTCCCCGGAGATCTTCCAGGGGCGGGTGCCGTAGATGCTTTCGCCGTTGACGGCCAGCCATTTGCCGGTAGCCTGCAGTACGGATGTTTCCTGTTCGGTGATGGTACCGTCTGGCCGCGGGCCGATGTTGAGCAGGAGGTTGCCGTTCTTGCTCACGATGTCTACCAGGTTGGTGATGATGTATTGCGGTGATTTAAAATCGTTGTCGATCGTATATCCCCAGGACTTATTGCCGAGGGCATCGTCCGTTTGCCAGGGGAGCTGGCGCAGCTCGTCCAGCTTGCCGCGTTCGAGGTCCAGCACGGCTGCCTTTGGTTTGAACGCGATGTCGTGTTTATAGTTGATCACTACGCCTTTATTCCATTCCAGGCCTTTATTGTAATAGTATGCAGCGAAGCTTTTCCGCCAGGGTTCCAGCGCGGGTTGTTCGATCCACCAGTCGAACCAGAAGAGCTGGGGCTGGTATTTTTCCACCAGCTCGGTGCAGCGCAGCAGCCAGTCGTTCATGAACTCCGGGCTCATGGTTTCGGATTCTTCGTGGGCGGGGCCGTAGAAGTCCGCATATTTCGGATCGTTCACATCGGAATTGAATTTCCTTCCGCCGTTCATGAACCACCAGTGTTCGATGCGGTGGGACGACAATCCGAAAATAAGTCCCTGCTTGCGGGTGGCGGCTGCCAGCTCGCCAATGATATCTCTTTTGGGGCCCATTTCCACCGCGTTCCATTTCGATAGCGCGGTATTGTACATGGCGAAGCCGTCGTGATGCTCTGCTACCGGCACGATGTATTTAGCCCCGGATTGTTTGAAGAGTTCCGCCCAGGCGTTGGCGTCGAACTTTTCCGCTTTGAACTGGGGGATGAAGTCTTTGTAGCCGAATTTGTCCAGGGTGCCGTATTTTTCCACATGGTGTTTGTACTCTTTGGAGTCCTGGCGGTATACATTACGCGGGTACCATTCGTTGCCGAATGCGGGCACCGCGTAAACGCCCCAGTGGATAAATATGCCGAATTTCGCATCGCGGAACCATTCGGGCGTGGAATATTTCTCCAGCGAGGGCCAGGAGGGCTGGAAACGTTCCTGTGCGGCAGCCATGGAAGTGCAGAACAGGAGGATAAAGAACAGGCGCATACGGGTCAGTATTTAGAACATTGAAGTTAGCCATCTGCATGTATGCGGAATTGGGGAATATTACCCAAAACAGCGGTAAAATTACCCTGTTATGGATGGCGGCACCTGGAACAGTTGGCGCATTTCGCCTGATGATTGTCCCTAATTCCCCCATACCATGGCGATGTTTATGCTGATCTTTAGCAACAAAAAACATCCCATGGAACTTCGTAATAAAACAGCTGTAATTTATGGCGGCGGTGGCGCCCTGGGCAGCGCCGCCGCTGAGGCCTTTGCAGCGGCGGGCGCCCGCGTATACCTGGCCGGGCGTACGGAAGCCAAACTGAAGGCGGTGGCGGAGCGGATCACACGAGCCGGCGGTTTTGCCGCCACCGGTGTGGTGGATGCGCTGGATGCCGCTGCGGTGGATGCGCATCTTGCGGGTATCCTGGAGCGCGAGGGGAAGGTGGATATTTCTTTTAATGCGATGGGAGTGTACCATGTGCAGGGGATTCCATTGGCGGAGCTGTCTGCCGAGGATTTCGAGTGGCCGGTGGCGACCTATGCACGGGGGAATTTCATCACCTCCACTGCGGCTGCCCGCGTGATGATGCCACAGCGTTCCGGCGTGCTGTTCACACTCACTACGCCGGGTTCCAAACTGTATACTTCTGTCTCCGGCGGTTTCAGTGTGTCCAATGCCACAGTGGAGGCCCTAAGTCTGCAACTGGCCGGGGAATTGGCTCCGCATGGCATACGGGTGATCTGCCTGCGGCCGGATGCGATCCCGGAGACGACTGCTTTGGGATCACACGCGAAGGAGGTATTCGGCTTCCGGGCGAAGCTGATGGGGAAGACGTTGGAAGAACTGTTTACCGAGAAGCCGCCTTTGGGCAGGAATACTTCGCTGGAGGATGTGGGGAATGCGGCAGTGTTTTTTGCGTCGGGGATGGCGGGCGCGGTTACGGGGGTGGTGGTGAATTTGAGTTGTGGTGGGGTGATGGGGTGATCTTCGCGGCAAGGGGCCTTATATAGAAACTTTACCAGCCTTTGTTACTGTCTATGACAAAGGCTGGTAATTTCGATGATTATTATTGGCTGGAAATAAATGCATGCCATTCATCCCGTAAATTTTCGTCAATCTGATAATTTGTTTTTCCGACACCATCCCTGAATGTGCCGCCGAATTTATTTACCAACAGTTTCCTGCTGCTGCCATTCTGGAACTTCACCAACACAAGGTAGCCGCTTCCTTTCCACATGATCATTTCATTCAATGGCTTGGAGTTTAAAAGATAATATTTTGCCTTTTCCAAATCTAGGCGTTTCGCTTTTTTTGAGGCAATCTCCTCCTTTGTAAGTTTGTCAAAATCTGAAATCTGAATTTGTCCAAAAAGATGAATTTCAGTGGCGGTATTCCAATCTACCTTTTCGCTAACATTCATGTGAAGAAGAGCACATAATAAAAGGACTAACATAGATTTTTGGTTTTAGGATTAATTACAATTGCCGGCTTTTGCAGGCGAAGTCCCCGGAGTGCTAATAGCACCTGGAATACTTCTTAGATCCTGGCCCAACTCGCCAGGATTGCAGGCAGGAAAAAAGGTTCCTTTTGAGTAAGGTACATTCATTCCCGCCAGGTTGGCTAAATCTATTGCGAAATTAGCACAATTATATTGATATAAATTATAAGGGACAGAACTCGCGCTGACGGCTTTGTGAATAATAGCTGATAATTGACTGGGAGTAATCGTTTTTGTTATCTTGACGTCGTAGCCTTGATTTCCATCATTCGAAAAAGCTGCATTATCTTGGGGCGAAAGTAGACCAGCGTCGCCCCTAGGATAAAACCCAAATGTACGTGAATATGTTACGCCAAGTGAAGTTTGCTCTATTGTCACGAAGGCATGCCCTACATCAGTACCTCCGGCTCCTAAATCTATGGAATTCCTTGCACCAGCAACGGGCTGATCCGCGTAAATTGTAAATGTTGCTCCCTTCAGCCTGTTAAAGCATTTTAAAAAATCTGAAATATTTACTGGCGCCGTGGGCGCATTTACAATGTATTGAGCAGAATATAGAAATGGTATAGCTATTCCACCGTCATCTTCTCCTGGATATTCCCCAGGATTCTCAGGATCAGGCAATTCCTCCTCGACAGGGAAACACTCATATGTACAGGTTTCGCCAACCATTGCCGGCTCACTGCATTCTTCAATTGGCCCGCCCGGCAAAGGATCCGGAATTGCCCAGCAGCTCTTTTCCCAATGTTCTACACAGTATTCCCAACACTCGTAACTTGCCAAATCACGGGAGGTTGATGGCGCCTTTCGTGCAGTGGCGCTTCCCGGGGCTTTAAAAACCATTGTCCGGACAAACTTTCCCTTTTCAACCCTCGCCATGAACAAGGGCGTGTTGTTTGTGCGCGAATAAATGATAAATCCGTTGTAGCCGGGATCAACCTGGTGAAGACGGTTTTCACTGATATCATTTCCTTTGGAAGCAAGATACTCTTCATCCGGAATGTAGTTGATATTCAGCTCTCCTGTCTTCCCCTTTTCATCCCGGAAGATCAGCAGGCGCTGTAAACCCTGTGCCGGATACTTTTGAGTCCAACTTCCGGCTTGCAGCCCGGAAGTTTTCGGCTTTACGATGAAGCTGTTCTTAATTGTAAATGCGGTAGGTACTTCCACATAAGAATAGTTTCCCTTTTTGAAGGCCGTGGCCTTCCTCCAGTGGGGGTACATGGGGTAAATGTCCGGAGCCAGGTGCCGGAGGTTGATGGATGAGGAAATAGTCTTTTGAAATTTGACGTTGAAGTAATTCCTGGCCTCCGTAACATCAAAAACGTTGGTATCGGCCGCGGCAGTATTTATTTTTTCAACTCCCGTTTTTCTACAGGCGTAGAAGCTGGCAGCCATGGCGAGCAGCAGGGAAAGCAAGCGGATAATTCGTAGCTTCATTTTTATATTTTTAGGGTGACAAAAACGATTTTAAATTTCGATAGCCTTCACCGAGGTAAGGTCTTCACTAGCCGCACGGCGTCTTCCAGTATTTTATCCACCTTTACAGAAGCTACCTTTACTGGCAATTTTTGCATGTCTGCGGCGCAAAGACGAGCTTTATCATACTGCCCGGTTTGCACATAAAACATGAGCAGCTGCTGTCTGGAGGTAAATCTGTTTGGAACCATGAAAACGGATTTTCGGAAGAAGGCTTCGGCTTCAGCTATCCTGCCGAGCTGGTAATAGCAACTCCCTATTTTGCTGAGCTGGATGTTTGACGATTGGTAGTGTTGGGCTTCCTGGTAAAGCCTGAGTGCCTTCTCGTAGTCATGTATTTTAAGATATTGATCTGCATAGGAAACCAGAAAGGCCGGGTTATTCTTAAGCGTTACTTCCAGTCTTCTGAACAGGGCCATGCTTTCTTTTCTCTCGCCATAGTCTGCCAGTAATTTTGCTTCCTGCCATGTGTGCAGTGCATTTTGCCGGGCAAGCTGCGCTCGCGCTGAAAATCCCCAAATGGCCAGGTAGAGAGGGATCAAAATCCATAGCCCTGTATTGCGGCGTTTCGCCATGAAGTACATTGTCAGCATGATGAAAGCGCCGTTAATTATCACTGACTGGAATACCGGCCTTTCAAATACATAGGTAAAGCAAGCGGCAATCAGAAAGGGTAACAGCAGGCTGAAGCCGAACGTTACCCCGCTCTTATTTTCAAAATTCCTTGTCAGCAATGCGGCCATCACAATCATAGCAGCTGCAAAAAGGCATGCCACCAGCAATATTCCCGGAACTCCATGCTCAATTATAAACTGGAAGTAATCATTGAATGCGAAATAGGTATTGTCCGCCAGCAGAAGTTCCCTGGCTGTGTAGCTGCCATTCTCAAAATATGCGGCCTGGTAGTGGTTGTAGACCTTTTCGAAGCCTCCGTTTCCCAAGCCGGCAAACCAATGATTCTTCCACATCCGGTAAGATATTTTGTATATCAGCATTCTTCCTGCCGACGAATTAACTTTAAACAGAAAGGTTAAAGCAGTTGCGAAAGCCAGTGCGATGCCTGCCAGTAAAGGGAAAGACGTTTTCAGGTTGTATTTATGATGCGAGAGGTAGACGAAGGAAGCCGTGACAGCATAACCCAGGGCAAAGGCCCGGCTGCCATACATCACTGAAAGGCCCAGAAGGACACAACTGAGTGTAAATCCTGCATCGTAGATTGACCGGGAGGTTCGTTCATTGAAAAGATTCACTTCCATTTCATAAGATTTTACAACGTGTTTAACCTCCGAATCCTGAAAAACCCTGGAGGCAAACTAGATCGGAACTAGATCGGAATACGATCGGAATTAGATCGGAACTAGACCGGGGTTTTATCGGAACCAGATCGGAACTAAGTCGGAATTAGCCGTTGGGAATGCCCGACTGTTAAGGGTTAAAATAAATTCATCGGAATGCCATCGGAATACAACCAGAATTAACGGCTATAAAAACTCCCTCACCTCAGCTTCTGTTATCCCCACAAACTCACAGAATTCGGCTACCGTTACATACTGCCCTGGTTTCTTATCTAGTGCCATTTTCACTTTCTGCAACAGGTCGCGGGCGGAACGAGCACTCTTGCCCAGGATCAGCTGGACGTCTTTGGTGGTAATGACCACTTTGCGAGATAGTTTCTTGTTCATAACAGCTTGAATTAAGCCCGGCAAAAACCGGAAAATACCGGCAAATACCGGCAAATACCGGCCGTCCAATTTTTCCCGTGATCAGCACGTGCATACTTTCGTTTCGTAATTACAATTCACCACACTGATCACGTGGAAAGCCCAACAGGTACGGCTATGTAAAGTGCCTATTTTCAATTTTTTTAAAACAGATTTTTATGTCAAAAAAACAAAAAGGGCTCTTGCAATTAACAGGCGAGACCCAAAACATGGTTATCTACAAAAAAAAGGACGGCGAATTCGCCTTCAGGAGAAAAGGCGGCGTCAGCCCTGAACGGTACGCCACCGACTCGAATTACGAAGCGGTGAGAATGAACAGCCAGGACTTTGCCAAAGCAGGCAAAGCAAGTATCCTGATCAAGCGGGCCTTTGCCCCCATGACACCGGCATACGTGAACAATGACATTACCAGCGGCTTACCCGCCTCTGTAAACAAGTCATTAAATCGGACCTGGAGCACGAACGCGGGACGCGCAGCATCAGGAACGGGGATATCGGCCTGCTCACGGGTTTCGAATTCAACCCGGACAGTCCCTTAGTGTTTCCGTCAGGATGCCGTATTCGCATTCGATCAACCGGGTGGCCGGTACTGTCAGCATTGAATTGCCGGAATTTATCCCTGCGGATATGATCACTTTCCCTGACAGGGCGACGCACTGCAAGCTGAAGCTTGGCGTAGCAGCCGTCGATTTCGAAACCGACAGGTTCTTTTTCGTGACCCGGGAAAGCGCTGAGATCCCGAAGGATAAAAACCTCACTGCTCTTCAAACGCTTACCGCCCAGCTGCCGGCCAATATTGCCGACCCGGTTATCATTGCACTGGGCATTGACTTTATCGAGCAGGAAGGCGAATTCCGTATCCGGTCCGCAACAGCAGGTTTAACCTGATGAAGCTCGTTGCGGTGGATGTTCCGGAATAATGGTACCATATTTTATCAATTTTTAAATTGTCAGTTATGGAATTCATTAACCGCTTAACCGCGCCCACGCCGCCTTTTTTCCAGAAGGTGCGTAACATCGGGCTCCTCCTCACCGCAATGGCCTCAGCGGTGCTCGGGCTGCAGGTAGAGCTTCCCCTCGCGATCAAAGAGATGGCCGGCGGGGTGGCGATTGTAGGCAGTGTAATGGCCGGCCTTGGCCAGGCGGCTGTTAAGAACGAGTGATTGTTTCAATTGTTCGGTTTTGTTTCGACAGCTCCCGGCCTTGTGCCGGGGGCTTTTTCCGTCTATTACCGGGCTATCCCTAGGTAAAAAGATCATGTTGCGGATCTCTGGGAATACACATAGTTTTCAAGGCAGCGCTGGTAAATAAACGGGTCTTTTTACTTTATGGGTAATTCATATCGCAGGGTTTAGGTTACAAGGTCGTGCCATTCCTCTACGGGCAGGAATGGTTCATTCGGTTATCTGAGAGCAAATTTATCAGCCGTAGAATTAAAAAAGTGTAACATTTGTTACCTTTTTTGAAAGGCAGTTACGCTTGATGCGGTTTAAATGAACCGGTGAAATGCCCAGGTAGGATGCAAGGACTGAATTTGATACGCGATCGTTGAACTTGGGGTAGTTCTCTATAAGCAGGGCGTATCTTTCCGCAGCGGTATAATGTACCCACTTTGTTCTGGCAAAAGCTTGCTGGTAGTAATGCCGGGTGAGCATATTCTCTACCCATAAGAATTCTGGAAGCCTGCGGGTGAGGGCTGTAAGATCTTCGATATAGAGCACTATGCAGGTCGTGTTCTCAAGCGCCTGAAGCTTTTCTTCGCTCCGGGCCTGGTTATAAAAGCTGTCAATGGCAATAATGACCTCTCCCTCTGCCATAAACCAGCAGTTATTTTCCTTACCGTCTTTGATGTACAGGGCGGTTACCAGCCCTTCCGCTGCGAAGTAGACATGGCGACAGCGACAGATTTCGCCATAGTCCAGCAACAGGTCATTCTTTTTAAAAGTAACCACTTTACAGCAGGGGATGATCTCGTCTATTTCGCGCTGGGATAGTAGGGGATTGTGTTTTTGAAGTTCGGTAAAGAGGGCTGTAAAATGGGATGCTGTGGTGTGATCCGTAAAGGGGAAAGAGGGTGCTTGCAGGCCGCGTTGTGGTTTGTACATAAGGATGATTTTAAGCAAAACTGGCGGTTAACCGGGGATGCAAACAAGTATGTTTGACGGAATTTTTCTCAGTATGAGCGAATTTAGGGTATTTGGGGATGTGGGGTATCAAGTGGGGTGATTTTTTGTGTCTAATACTATACTGTAGCCTACGCCTGCCGCTGATGGGGGAGCCAGCGCCGCATGACATTCGGGTGACCCGATTATCTGATGCGAGTCACGGAACGACTTTTTAGGATTTGAGGGTAGCTTTCAGACGAAGCTAGAGTGTTTTCCGGGAAGATGTGGCAATTATTAACGTCAAAGAAGGGCTAATGGGATGAGGACTATACCGTTAGCTAATTGATTTGATAATCAATCTATTAAAATGTTACTCCGGTTTTCAATCTTTAGTTAAATAACATTAAATGCATTCACCCTCTTTTGTTAAAAATATATCTTCTATGTATGATGTCCATAATAAAAAATAACACATGGTGTAAATTCAATTCTGTCATTAAAAGAACTAAGGCTTTAATGATGATTACTATTTCCTGTCTTCCGGCACAAGTATTAGGCCAGAGCTATCGAGTTACAGGAGATATTAAAGGATTGAAAGATCATACAAAATTCTTCTTGATTAGAAGCAAGAATGGTAATGCTGATACTGTTAAAACGGTAATAAGTAATAAAGGCAGGTTCATTTTTCAAGGAAAACTAAATGACGAGGGGGAGTTATATTTTATTAAACTTGATACGAGCAGTTTTGCAATTGCTTCAAATAAGGATTCATGGATAAGGCTGTTTTTAGAGAATAAGATTATTGAAATTAAAGGCGATGCAAATAGCTGGCCTGATGTAAAGGTGGAAGGATCAGAATCAACCATGCTTTTGGAAGTTCTGGAGAAGAAAGTTAAGCTATTTGATGAACAATTAAAAGCTGCTAATAATTTAAAAGACAGTATTGGCAGAACAGCAATAATTGAATTGTATAAAAAATTCTTGGACAGTATAGTTGATAAAAATCAAGATTTAAATGCTTCTGCAAGTATTCTATTCTTTTTTAAAAGAGGCCAGCTATCTGAGGAAGAGCAGTTTGGAATTTATGAAAGGTTATCGAAAAATGTTAGAAATAGTTTTTATGCTAAGAAGTGGATGGAGGAAATATTAACCTCAAAAAAGAGAGATAAGCTAAAGAAAGGAGCGATGCTCCCTGACTTTAGGTTTAAAGTTGAAAATGGAGAAACGGAAAGTATTATGTCCGTAATTAAGCAATCAAAATTCACATTAATAGATTTTTGGGCAAGCTGGTGTGCCCCTTGTATTAGTGAATGGCCAAACCTAGAGAATATTTATGCTAGTCATAACCGCGAAAATTTCAATATTATAGGTATTTCTGTAATGGATGAAGAAGTGAGGTGGAAACAAGCAATAGTAAAGAATAAAACTGCATGGAGACAGGGACATGACTGGGATGATAGCGTTGCAAAATTGTTTAATTTTAACTCTCTTCCTGCTTACCTGTTAGTAGATCAGAACGGCCGTCTCATTGCATATGAAAGTACTCTCTCTGGAGTAGCTTCTTTTGGGGAAAGAATACGAGGCGAAAATTTAATTCATACGTTGAACAAACTGATTCCTTTAAAAAATAAATAAACCAATAGATGAGGATGAAAAAAATACTTTTTTTGACCGGTACTCTAATATTAATAGCTGTAGTATCTTATTCACAGCTAGTGTCAGATGTAAAAAGAAGGCCAATCAAAATTGGGGATACCATTCCTGACATCATATTTAGGAATGTGGTGAACTATAACAAGAAGGAATTAAGATTAACTGATTTTAAAGGAGAATTGATAGTTATTGATATATGGAATAGATGGTGTACAACGTGCATTGCTGGTTTTCCCAAAAATGAGAGGATGCAAGATAAGTATAAAGGGAAGCTTCAGTTCTTATTGCTTACTTCTAATACTCCCGAAGAATTCAATGCACTAAAGAATAGATCTACAATAGTAAGAAATACCCGGTTGCCCTATATTTTATCAGATACCCTGGTTAATAATTTATTTCCTCATTTGGGTGTTCCTCATCATATTTGGATAGATTCAAATTTTGTGGTAAAAGCGGTAACTAATGAAACTTCTGAAGCTCATCTGGATGATTATTTTAAAACGGGTTCTACAAGGTCTGTCCGGGTGAGAGATAACGATCTAATGGATTTTAACGATAGAGTTCCCTTGTTGTCTGAAGGGAAGGGGCGATTGCAGAAATATATCCAATCTTATTCCCTCTTTATGTCTAGTATACCGGATTATCCATTTACTGATCCTATGGGGTATTATACTGATACCCTCGGAATGCGAATCACCAACAGGGTAAGATTTATTAATGCGTCGTTGACGGATTTATTACAGTTTGCTTTTGGGACTCCCAATGCCAGATTTGATTTTCCAGGAGGAGATAAATATCAGGAGAATAAAGGCGCTGAGGATAGCAATGAGTTTATAAAAAAATATACTTACTGCTACGAGTTATTGTTGCCCCCTAATTACCGCGATTCTTTGCCCGAAGTGAACGCGCGTGCTATAAGAGCAAAAATGAAAAACGACATTGCCAGCAATTTTGGCTTTAAGTTTTCAGTAAAAGATGTAGAATATGATTGTTTAGAGTTGCTTTCTACAGGCCCATTGAAGACTGAGCGAAAAAAGTCGGAAAAAACGCCCCTGAGCGAAAATATTGGCAGCAGATGGAGGTTTCTATATTGGGACCTTACTGTTTTGGCTGAAAGTCTGCGGGAGATTCTTCAGTCAGATATGCTTATAATTGATAAAACAGGGATAAGAGGAAAAGTCGACCTGGAGTTGAAAATTGAAACAAGAGACCTTCCTACATTAAATCGGGAGCTAAATAAGTACAATCTAAAACTTTCTCCGGGAAAAATTATTCTGCCTACTACTATCGTTACTCAATAATAGTAGTGTCCTGATTTTAAAAGCGCTGGCATGTAGTGCCAGCGCTTTTTTTTATTTTTTTTAAACTGCAAATCTGATGCAGTAATACTTTAGATATTTACAAAAGCAATGGAAAAGGACAGATTAATTGAAACCCTTTAACGACTGTGTAAATCAGTCTAATACTATTTGTTTGCTAACGCACTTGATAATTAAAACCTGACATCAATATGACACGGAAAATTGCCCTGGAAGGAATTGTTGCTATTCTTGTCGTTTTATGGATTTACACTGGTATCAGTAAATTAGGAGAGCAATTCAATTTCATGTATCAGTTGCGAAAACAATCACTTTTTGTGGATTATGCCGTGTTTTTAAGCTACGCCGTTCCTGTTGTGGAATTGATGACAGCGATTTTATTAGTAATCCGAAAAACCAGGATAATAGGACTTTGGGTGTCGTTTTTTTTAATGTTTTCCTTCACTTTGTATGTCGCTTTAGTACTATCATTTTCGAAGCAGCTTCCGTGCCAATGTGGAGGTATTATTGATACACTTAATTGGGAGCAGCATTTAATACTGAATATTATTCTGACCATATTGATAATATTGGGCCTCTTGCTTGCAAAAAGAATAAATAGAGACAATATAAAACTGCAAATCTCCTGATTGTATTTTACACACTGATTTATTTACGTTCTTGAAGAATTTGTTGCAACAAACAAGTTATCTGTCTTGAAAAAACAGAGATCGTAACCATTATAAGTTAACAATTAAAAAATTAATGACATGCGTAACCTGAAATTAAGCTTTGCTTTAGTTATTGCTATTTTGGCAGTAGGTTTTACCGTAGCAACCAAGGCCAGCACTTTCGGCGCGAAAGTTATTCCTGATTGTTTCGTTCTGGATATTGATGTTATCAATAGCGCAGGAACAGTAACCAATGAACTGATTCAGAATGAAGCAAGGGCTTCTATTCTGACAGATCTAGCTGCATCTCCTTATCTGAATGAAGACATTTCTGCTACCGCGGTTGAGCAAACTACTGTTTGCCCTGCTACCGCTAGGTTCTGCTGCGCTAAATTCACCCTGCTCGACCCTTCTACCCCTGGTGTTCCTGTTAAGACAGTGAACGGTGTTTCCGGAAAATGGTCAGTTCAGGCTTTCTACAGAAATTAAGGACTTGCTCTGAATGCGAAATATCTAATTTTTGACATTCATATAGTCTTAGGCTGGCCGCACGTTTGTGTCAGGTCAGCCTTTTTTACTTTGGAAACGATGAGATATCCCGTTACTGTTAATAACTTTTGTATGTTCAAATTCAGACTAAACCTTGTGTTCTTTTCTGCAGTATTGGCAGTTGGTCTCGTTTTAACAACTAAAGCCAATGTTTTAGGTAAAAAAGCTGCGACCGATTGTTTTGAAATGGCAATTAATGTTATCAATAGCGCAGGAACAGTAACCAATGAACTGGTACAGAATGAAGCAAAAGCGTCTATTGTGCTTGACTTGGCCGCATCTCCTTATCTGAATGAAGACATCTCCGCTAGCTCTGTTGAGCAAGTTTTCATTTGCCCTCTTCATGCCAAATTCTGCTGCGCTATATTCACCCCGATCGACCCCCGCTACTCCTGGCGTTCCAATTAGGACGGTGAACGGTATTTCCGGGAAATGGTCAGTTCAGGTGTTCCACAGAAATTAAAGACTTGCTTTGAATGTGAAATGTTTGATCTTTGGGCATTCATTAAGGTCTTGGGCTGACCTCTCATTGTATTAGGCCAGCCTTTTTTAATTTTGGAAGCAATGAGATAACCCGTCACTATTAATAACTTTTTATATGTTCAAATTAAAACTAGATCTTGTGTTCCTTTCTGCAGTGCTAGCAGTCGGTCTCGTTTTAACAACTAAGGCCAATGTTTTAGGTAGAAAAGCTACGACCGATTGTTTTAAAATGGATATTGATGTTATCAATTCTGCTGGAACTGTTACCAACACTCTCATACAGAATGAAATTAGGTCTTCAATTTTGGCTGACATTTGGGCTAGTCCCTACCTAAACGAGGATATTTTTGCGGAAACCATTGATCAGACCATGGTATGTCCCGGAACTGCTCGGTTTTGCTGTGCTAAGTTTAACATACTTGACCCTACTACCCCTGGGGTGCCTATTAAGATTGTGAACGGTATTTCTGGTAAATGGTCAGTTCAGGTTTTCTTTGATAATTAAAGGTAGTTATATGGTTTTTTTATTCAACTATCAGAAGTATATGTTGGTGTTATTAACCGTTTGTTTTTCAATATCTCAAAACATGAAGCGTAATGCTAAATTTATTGCTGATTGTTATCAACAAGATGTTGATGTGATTGATGCTGGAGGAACGCTAACCAATGTTCTCGTTTTAAACGAAGCGAGAAATTCAATCATTGCAGATTTACTGGTTACGCCTTATTTAAACGAGGACATTGTTGCGTTTGCAATAGAGCCTTGCGATGGAAGATCGAAATTCTGTTGTGCAAGATTTACATTACTTCATCCTTCAACGCAAGGAGTTCCGGTTAAGATGGTTGGAGGTATTTCCGGAAAGTGGTCCGTAATACCATATTTCCATTTTTAACGAGAATTTAGTATGGTCTAATTCCAGCCAGGATTCTGCCTTACCCCGGTTTGCTCAACTATATCATCCGGGAGAGGGAAGGCGTATTTATAGCTGTTAGGCTCAAGGGTATATTCATTATCTCCGATTTTTCTCTTTAAAGTGACCCGGAATTGCGCCTCCAGGTTAAGTCTCCTTAAGTCCATCCACCGAGTTCCTCTCAATATCAGAGATTTTTGGCGCTCCCTTAAAATGATACTCAATGCATCTTCTGTATTAGCTGCAGTGATGGGAAGGTAAACTGCTGAAGCCTCCCATCTTGACTTCAATAAAGTATTAATGTCCGCCATTGCTTCGGATATCTTCCCAATTCTGGTATAACATTCTGCGCGGATTAAATAGATTTCGTCAACAGCTAGACCACAAAAAATGGGATCCGGGAGGTTATTATAGTTCCCTTGGAATGAATAGCCCTCGGTGGTTGTATTTTTTAGAAATAATGTCGTTTTTCTTAAGTCATTTTCATTATATAAATTAACGAGATTACTGTCTATGATACAATTGTAGGTAAGGTAGCCCGTTCCCGAGAAACTGGCATGGAATAGTACTTCTGTGTTATATAGACCTATGAAGCCTTGACCTGGTGTAAGATTGTTAAAGTTGAGTAAGTTTGAATATAACTTTAGGCAGTTGTCTGAATAAGCTAAAGCTTCAGAGTAGTTGCCAAGGTAAAGATTCACCCTGGCTAGAAGGGCATATGCAGCTGTCTTTGAAGCTCGAGTAAGGGTTTTGGGCCTTTCGGGGAGCAATGCTGCAGCGCCAGTTAGATCAGAGATAATCTGATCAAAGGTCTCCTTCACTGTTGATCTGTGAGTGGGAGATGTTATGTCGCTGTTAAGGCGCATTAATATGCCCAGCTCTGAATCTTTATTTTCATTGCTAAGGGGAGGTGTATATAACTGAGATAGATGAAAGAATTCAAAGCTTCTTTGGAAGAGAGCTTGCCCTTTGATATGATCTGATTCGGTCTGTTCAGATGAGTTTTTAGGCTGAAACTTTGATAGGGCATCTAGCACAGTATTACAATATAATACCTTTCTATAGGCACTTGCCCATTGAAGCCCATCATCTGCTGTGTAGCGTAGCGTTTTTCGCCAAATATAGGCATCCTTTGAGTCATTTTCTTCTGCAGTCATGAACGTTTCAGTGGTTATATAATGTCCATCGGAAGCAATTTCTCCTTTGTCAGACGTGTTGATATTCATTGTCTCTGTATCATCCATCATTCCTTGTAAATCAGCCAATGTTGTGGGGACGGCTAACTTGCCGTCACTTTTTTCATCCAACCAATCTTTGCTGCATGATGTTAATAGAAAGAGTATTAAGAAGATTTGGATTTTATTTATTTTCATGATCTTCGGATTTAATGTAATGGAGCCAGATTAAAATAGAGATTGTTATAAGCCGAGCACTAGGCCTATAGCAATACTTTTAGATGGAGGAATCGTTGTGAAATTGGGATAATCCGGATCTATATCGTATTTGTTTTTTCGCCAGATAATTCCTAGATTATTTGCATATAAATACAATTGCAAATTCTTTGAGTTTTCCGATTTGAACGTAAGCTGTGATAAGTCGAAATTTAACCGAAGGTCTTGCAATCTGATGTGGTCGCCCTTGAAAATGAGGAAGTCAGAATTTGCGAAGAACAAATCTCTGGAAAGAGAAGGAGCTGCTGGTTGAGACGGGATAGAAGTGGTTAATTCGTCGCCTGGCTTTTTCCAGCGGAGTACATAATCTGAATGTCCTCCCCATTTGTTGACTAGATTATAGTAGTTTACGGTTTGCCGACGTAGGTAATAGTTAAATTTATAGGTAATGTTGCAAGATAAGGAGACAAATTTGTATGTAAACGTATTCAGGAATGAACCGAATACCTGGGGAGTTCCTGGCCCTGCGTATTTTAGATCGCTAACTTTTCCGTTAGACATGAATTCTTTGAAGCTGACAGGTGAATTATCGAGCAGGGCCATAGGGTCACCGGTCTGGGGGTCTAACCCCGCAAATGGATATGAATATAATTTTAACAAAGGTTTTCCTTCTACAAAGGCAGCATAAGAAATATTATGTTGAATGTTGTTCTTGACATAATCGTCTACGGTATAATGAGTAATTTTATCGGTATTGTAGCTTAATAAAAGTGTACTTGCCCACTTAAAATCGCCGTTGATATTAACAGTATTCAGTATTACATCAAGCCCCTTTCCTTTCAAGTTGGCATAGTTTGTTGTGTAAGATGAAACGCCCCTTGTAGATTCTATTGGTATGATGCCGATTAGATTAATACCCTCTTTAGTATAATATTCGATACTGCCATTTATTCTGTTCTTAAGCATCTCGAAATCTATACCCAAGTTTACCACTTTTATTTTTTCCCATGATAGTCCTGGGTTGGCAGCTGTCAGTAACTGTAATACCGGTTCGGTATGTAAATTATAAGATGTTCCATTTACATATCTGGCTGTAGGCAATGATGTCGCTTTGTTATTCATATTACCGTTGTAGCCAAGTGTCCCTCTAAGTTTTAGATATGGCATCCAGTTTATGTTATAAAAGGGCTCTGAAGAGATGTTCCAGCTGGCGCCTGCTGAATAGAGAGGGACTTTCCTGTCATTGCTTTTGGAGCCAAAAAAATTACTTTCATCAATTCGACCGCTCAATGTTAATATATATTTACTCATAAAGGTATAACCCATATTTCCAAAATAGCTTCTTGAGCGGTCAAGAAAAGAATTCATATCATCTTGGTTGAATATAGGTGAAATTCCTCCAGGTCTGGTGGGATAGGCAGTGCCATAGTTTATATTTCGACTAAAGATTGACTTATTTGGATCATATCCATAGTGCATTGTACGACTGTAGTCTCTTTTTGTTTCAGCTGCTTCGATACCAACTAAGCCATTTATTTGATGCATATCCCACGTTTTGCTGAGGTTTAATTGCCCACGTAAGTTCCAAGCTGTCTTTTCATTGGCCACCGAAGTTATGGAGCCCCCCATAGGGATTGGATATTGAGGAGTTCCTGAAGCATCGTAAAACATATATCGATTAATGCTGTTTCGCATTTCAAATGTTTGCACATCCTGAATCAAGTCGGTGTTATCTATTCCTCTTTCATATTGTCCCTTTATATCCACATTCATATAAGAGGTGATTTTATATCTGATATTACCTCCCAACCGTGTTGTAAAAAAATTGCTTATGTTGTTACGTAGTTTTTGCTCATCTAATGGGCGATAGTGCCAATCGAGTAAGCCCTTTCCACTTAAAGTGTCTAGATATGTCATGCGAAGTGAGGAAATTGAGGGCACGTGCAGGGGATTCCCGGTAACATCGGCCAATTGTGCATAAGGAGAAGCCTGAGGTGATCCGGTAGCTAAAAGTGAGTTATAATCAAAGCCATTGTTTTTCCCCTGTGATTTTGTAAACTGAATATAGGAGGCTGCTTCCAAGTTTTTGGTAATCTTGTACGTATTGTCAAGACGGAAGGTTAAGCGCTTAGATTCATTTCCCCTGTTGCTGAGTTTAATATCGTCGTATCCAAAAGAGCTGTAGTATGTGAATCGGTCGTTCCCTCCGGAGATATTAACGTTATACTGTTGCGTTAGTTCGTTGCGTAAAAAATACTTGTCAATATCGTCCCTGACATCATGATTGGATAATTCGTTCAGCCTTTTTTCAGTTTCCTGATCAGAAATCTTGCCTTTTCTATTGAGTAAGAGTGTTTCTATTGTTAAGGGAATTGCCGGATAATAATTAAAAAGTGGGTATAAATCGTCATAAGGATTATAGTATCCGGATTTAAAGATGTTTCTTTCAAATTCTACCATCTCTTGTGAAGAGACAATTTTAAGTTTTTTAAGATCTGGTTTTTCTGATATGACAAGATTGCTTCTAAACTCAACTCTTGGTTTTTGATTAAAATTTCCCTTTTTTGTAGTGATCACAATTACGCCATTACCTGATCTTGTTCCCCAAATTGATGCTGCCGCTGCATCCCGTAATACAGTAATGCTTTCTATGTCATTTGGATTTATATTATTGAGAGGATTGAATAATAAAGAGCTCTGATTCAGAGGGTTGTTATACTCTTCATAAGGGAAGCCATCAATTACTATTAATGGCTTCATGTTGGAATTAATAGTACTAAACCCTCTAATTGAAATGCTTGTCTCATTTCCGCCAGACCCTCCGGCTGCAACCGGTTCGAATTTTAAGCTGCTAGTGACATTTATAATGCGATCAAGGATATTAGAGGAAGGATTTCTGTTGATAATTTCATTCCCCAACTGCACGAAACTCCCCGTCGCCCGTTCCTTCGGAATATTCTGGTACCCCGTAGACACTACCTCCACCCCCTGTATATCCCTAATCGCCGAATCCAACGCCACCCTAATCTCCCCCCTCCCGCCAATCCTCACCTGCTTTGGGTCATAACCCAGCGAAGAAAACACAAGCGTCCCGTTCCCAGGCACCCTCGTAAAACTAAAGCGCCCCATATTATCAGTCCCCTGCCCGCGGGGATAGCCTTTGAGGGAAACGGTAGCGGCAGGGATAGGATTGCCTTTGGCATCTACTACAACCCCGGAAACATTGATCAGCGGAACAGTATCCGCCAGGTTCACCGGCTCTGCAGGCGCATCCGCTGCAACAGGCTTCTTGGAAAGTACGATGCCTTTATGTTTAATCGTCCAGGTGATGTTTTTGCCGCGGAGCACGGCGGCCAGGGCGTTGGAGAGGGTTACCTGGCTTACTTTTACGGTGATGGGGGTATTGCCGTCCAGCGTGCTGCCGGAGAAAAATACGGTGTAGCCGGTCTGTTTTTCAAGGGCAATAAATACGTTTTCAATCGGCTGATTGGTAAAGTTTAGGGATACGTTGGAGCTGTCCTGTGCCGCGGCAAATGCATTCGATTGAACTGCCATAAAAATCAGGGACACGGCCCGCCATCTTATGTTTTTCCGCAGCAGAGAGTAGACTTTTTGCATAGTAGATGCTTTTGTTGGTTGTAAAAAGCCCCCATGAGAAATTATCAGGACTGAACATTCACATGAGAAAATTAAAAAATGGACATAAAAACTTCAGTGAAGGCAATAAAGTGCCTCACCCGGGAAAACACGGATGTAAGACTTTTTATTACGAAATACATGGATGCATGCGATACCCCAGACCTGGGAATATCTGCAGAATCACGGTAAGATTGAATTGGTGCAGCGCTCAGCTTATCAGAAAAGAAAGCGCTATGAGGTTGATCACAAAGCCCAGCTTCGATTTCAGGATCTGTTTGGCGTAACGCAGATGCGTCTTCACGCTTTGTTTGCTGATCCCCATTTTAGCCGCCGCCTGCTGGTACGTCAGGTCTTCCTGGTATACCAGCTGCAAAGCCGTTTTCCGTTGCTGTGTCAGGAAACCCAGCAGATATTCCATCCGCTCCTCGTCTTCCTGTTGCTTGAACGATGCCAAAGCCTCCGGCATCGTAATGTCCGCAGCGGCCGATCTGTTGTAGTACTGGAAAACTTCTTCCTTTTCAGAATGAGACGCCCGCTTCCTGATCTGGCCCAGGCACTGGTTCTGCACCATCTTCATCAGGTACCAGCGGAGATCTGAAATGGACTTCCACAGCTTCGGCTTGTTCAGTAACAAAGCAAAACAATCCTGCACAGTATCCGCCGCATCGTCCTTATCCCTCAGAAAGGTATAGGCCAATGCAAGCATCTCCTGCGAGTACCTGTTGTAAGCCTCGTCGAAAGCCTCCTTGTCGCCTTCTTGCAATTTTGTGATGAGAAATTTTTCCTCCACTTTTCGCAGGTTTTATTAGAGTCAGTTGTTCAGAATACTTTCATGTCTATTTCAGGAATAAGCAGATTTCTGTGTCAGCCAAAAGGGAGAAAAACGAGATTCATACTTGTCCGATAAATGAAAATGCTAGTTGATTATGGACCGAAAATTAGTTAATAGAAAAACAATTTTACGTTATGGATTTGTTAATAAGGGGAAATTGTTAATTCGGGGAAGTGTAGGCCTGTATTGGGTTATACGATAATAACTGTTGTTTTGATTCTTATTCAAAAGTTAAGAGAAATTTGTAGGAATGGGCAAAAAAGACGGTTTTTCGTTCACCCTTTTTGGTTAATAATGTTATCCTTGTTTTGGGCCCGGAAACCGTACCTTCGCGTACTGAATATAACATTTTTTTCCTTGCCAACGATCTATTTTCAGCCAAAGTTCACCCTTTCGCGCGGTGATTGCATCTTATAATATAGACTTAATAATTCATGGAAGATAATATCCATATACGACTACTGCTCATACGCGAAATACTCGACCGGCTCACCACGGATGAAAAACGCGAACTGGAAGCCATCCTCGCCTCCAACCCCGAAGCCGTACAGCTACGGCAGGAACTCGGCAACATCCCGCCCGCAGAACTGGAAGAATTCATCCGGTCATTCGACCGGCAGGCAGGCCTGGCCGACGTTTACACACGCGCGCAAACCCTCCGCAGCAACCGGAAACGCACCGTCATCCGCCGCATCGCCGCCGCCACCGCCGCCGCGGCAGCCATCGCAGCAGGCATTATTATATTCCTCAACCGCCAGCCGGAACAAACCGATCCGCTCGCACTCCAACAAGTTAGCGGCAGCGCCTCCATCACCCTCGAAGACGGAAAGGTCATACCCCTCAAAGATTCCGGCCTGCAGCAACACACCGCCTTCCAGAACAACAACCGCGTGCTGGAACTCGCCCCCGATAAAAAAACAGACCAGGGCTGGAGCATACTCAATGTGCCCGCCAAGCTGGACTACCAGATAAAACTCGCAGACGGCAGCCGCGTGTGGCTCAACAGCAAAAGCCGCCTCCGATTCCGCTTCTCCTACGAAAAGAACGAACGCGAAGTATACCTCGAAGACGGTGAAGCCTTCTTCCAGGTTTCCGCCAGCGAACAAAGCCCATTCACCGTACACACCCCGCAAGGCAGCGTACAGGTGCTGGGTACGGAGTTTAACGTAAACGCATATACGGAAAATACGGTCACCACTTCACTCGTAACCGGCAAAGTAGCCATCCGCTCCGGCATAGACAGGATAGAACTGCGCCCCGGCAACGAAGCGATCGTGAACGCCGGCGAACCCATCAAAGTGGAAACCTTCGACGCCCGCCGCACCCTCGGATGGCGCCAGGGCATCCATTATTTCGAAAAAGCCAGCATCGCCTCCGTGGCGGTCATGCTCGAAAGATGGTTCGATACCCCCCTTATTATCGATAATCCGGCCGTCGCAAAAGAAAATTTATGGGGCCAGCTCAACCGGAACGAACCGCTCCAGGTATTCATAGACCAGGTGAATCTCACTGGGGACGTGCATTTCTACTGGAAAAACGGGCAGCTTCATTGCCGCTGAAACACGCACTGATTGTAACTCTCTCATATTGATTGTTTTATTTTCAGAAATTTTATTTTACTTTGTTGAAAGTTGTAAAATTTCCATTTGTAGTATTACGCGCCCGGTTTTCCAGCCGGGCTTTTTTTATGCCCGGAATTCCGTAAATTCATAAAGAATTTAACCCCCAAGGCCCCATGCAACAGGCTCAACCCCAAACCGCCACTCCAACAGGCAAAGCTTCTGCGTTTTTTCCATCACAGGGATCAGGGAATTTTTTTTCGCCCGCAGCAGCGCCGGTGATACAACGCGCGCCTGTCAGCGATTGCAACACAGCGGAAAATGAAACGGTGAACGAAGCCGTGTCTGAAGCCTTTAATAACATCACCCGCGCTATCGCCATCATGGATACGGTACCGTTGCCGGACAGTGTGAATAATGCGATGTTCCTCGCATTCCGCGACGACAGCGAAGCCACGCGCGCCCAGGTGCGGTCACGCCTCGAAGTTATCCGTGCCCGCATCCGCACCGCCACCTACCAATGCACCAGTGCAGGCGAAGAAGGTTATGGACCCTGTACCAGCGCCAGCGGGCAGGCCCGCGCCGCTTATGTAAGCCACGAAGGCACTGGCGCCGCCAGGGGAGCGGTCGGTAATGTGATGCTCTGCTTCCCGGCTTTTTTGACGGAGGGCCTCACCAAACAAGCCAATACCATCATTCACGAACTGGCGCACTATTATCTCGGCGTGGACGATACGGGGTATTTCGGGGCGGATTGCGTTGAAACGGTCCGGCCTGCGGCGGCTACGGACGCAGCACATGAAGATTCCGGCACCGCGGGCGACCCGCCGGGCCTGCGCCTCAATAATGCGGACAGCTACGCCTGTTTCGTGCACTTCCTCGCCGTAATGCCCGCAGCCGCCATGACTAGCCGCGCCGCGGGCTACAGGGGTCAAAGCCTGGATATTGGCACGCCTGACGGCACCACCATCTACACGCAAACGATCGATGAGCAGGATCCCATCTTCAACATAGAAGGCGTTCCCGGTATGGAAGGAAACCGCTTTCACGCCAGCGGCATGCGCTTCCGCTGGGTGCTCCAGGCGGGCGGCACCAGCTACCGCATGGCTTCCAGGCATTCTGCCAACTCTCATTTATTTGATGCGCATAACACCCAGGCATTTGTAAGCCGCACGGTTCGCGGCATCCTGGCGGACCAGGGGCACACGTCAGGCGAAGTGGTATGTTTTACGATGCTGCCGGAACAATTCAGCGCCGCCGGCATTTCTCCGATAGTGATCACCACCCGCAAGCCCGTTACGATCGCCAGTGGCATGGACCCCTTCAACGCGCCTATATAAGCCTGCGTTGTGGAAATACGTCCCCAACAGCCAACCGCGCGAAGGGCTGCGATCCGCTGCTGTTGCAGTGTTGGCATTCCGGCACAGTATATGATTTCGAGGAAGTAAAAAGGAACGCTATGAAGAACGCAATGCTTTTCCTGCTCGGAATTTTAACGGTTACGCTCAGCAGCTGCGAACTGGTGGAAGGTATTTTCAAAGCCGGGGTATGGACCGGCCTCCTGCTGGTGGCGGTGGTGCTGGGCCTCATTATCTGGCTGATATCCCGCGGCAGGAAAGGTTAACCCTGCTGCGAGATATCCTTGAATGAGCGGCCGAACTCCTGCCCATAACTTTCCTTGTATTCTTTCGCGAATTTCTGGTAGGCTTCCTGCGCAATGCCATGCCGCCCAAGGATAATAAGGCTGCGGCAGCGGTAGGCCAGCGCCTCTTCGTTCAGTGCATCGAACAGGAAGATGGCGTGCGTGAGGCGCAGCACCAGCTCTGCTTCGGCATGCAGGTCTGCGGTGGAAATATATTGCAGGAAGAGGTCTATCACCTGCCCTGAAATGTCTGACTTGATATCGTCCAGCCATTCGTATTGCACGGCTTTCAGGAAAGCGCCCCGGTTTACAATACCCAGCAGCTCCTGGATGTAGGGGCGCGAAGAGGCGTTCTTCTGCGCGCAGAGCTGCGCAAAGCGCGCGTAATCCACCTGCACGGACTGGTTCAGCACCTCCAGCTTCCACTTCCCCGATTCTTTCCCGATATGCCATTCGCCGGCTTTCTCCAGAATGGCCTTCAGCTTCACGATGTTCACTGAATAATTGTTCCGCGCATCTTTCTGCGGCTTGTCGCTCCACAGGATGTCGAACAGCTGCTCGGAAGAAATGCCCTTGCCGTCTTTGTAAGTATGGATGAGCACCAGCAGGAAAAGTTCTTTCAGCAGCGGGGTAAAGAGTTTCGTGATATCATTCCCTTCCTTGTCGAACGCTTCGAACTGCCCGAAAAGGAATACGGCTGAGCGCTCGGGCTGCTGCTCCGGTGCTGTTTCCGCAAGCGGTATGTGCTCAGCTGTTTTCGCGGTCTGTTTTTTCTGCCACCTGCGGCGGGAAAGCGCCAGCAGGATAAATAACAGCAGGGTGATGCCTGGCAATGTGACCCACCAGGGCGCGATATATGTTTTGCGTGGCGCAGGGGCGGGCACGAGTGCATTGGGCGGAAAATCCAGTGTGTGGACCTTTACCTGGCAAGTGTTTTCTTTCGAATTGTAAAGGGTTACGGCCACCAGCTTTTTGCTCACGGGGCAATAGAACAGGTCCGCAAACGAACGGATGTCGTAAAACGAATACGGGATGGAATCCCCCATCAGCTGGTACCCCGGCGACGCCAGCGAACCTTTGATCAGCTGCAGCGATGAATTGAATTTATCGGTGGGGTAGATGAGGGTGTAATATTCACGGGTGGCTGTATCTATCACCAGGCTGTTCGCAAAGCAGAACTGTCGCGCGGGCTCGGGGAAGCGCCAGACGGTCCGGAAGCTGCGGTCGCGGATGCTGTATGCGTTCAGCTCGTAATTGTATTTCGGGTTCACGGACTGGTCGCCGGTATTGCTGCCGTAACCGCCGAGGATGAACGCGGTGTCTCCCGCGGCATTGAGCCCCAGCGCGGCCATATAACGCGGCATGAAGTGATCGCCTTTCACGGGCACTGTTTCCCAGGTATCCCTGGAAAAATGATAGCGCTGCACGAGATTTTTGTAACGCAGCTGCCCGTAACCGCCGAGTATATATAAAGAAGTGTCCGGCTGGCTCACGAATTTATTCGCCTGCCAGTATTCCGTCAGCTCGGTATGCGTGAAGGTATCGTCCCATTGCCGTGCCAGCGTGTCGTACGTGCGCACTTTCTTTTCGTCGATCAGCACGTTGTAGATCCGCTGCCGTACGGGGTCGTATATGGACTGGTTGCCGGCAGGCAGCAGCGTATGCCCTTGCGCCAGCGCCTCGCCACGCAGCTGCATGTCCCTGAAAGTGAGCCGGAAAGTGGAATCGGCGGTAATAATATATAGTACTTCTTTCTGCTGGTCGAACGCGATGCTGGGAGTGCCGGCCGTTTCGACGGTCTTTACAAGCGCCCAGTTCTGGTGCCTGGGTTTGAGCCATACGGGGTTACGCACGGCCGCGGTGTCCCTGCTCTCGGTATCGTCCGCCGCGGCGCCCTGGCTTTCGGAAAGGGGGAAGAAGTGTTTCAGCTCCCCGTTCTCCGTGATGCGCACGTCTTTGATGTTCATGGGCGGAAGGTCCAGCGTTTGATGGCCTTCGAAATTGGTGGCGCCGAAATAGATATGCGCGCAGGTGTTTTCCCGGATGGCGAGCCTGCCCCGGCAAACGGGCTTATCGCGGTGGTAGAACACCACTTCCCCTGCCTTTTCGTCGAATCTTATCCTGACCGGGTTCCACCCGCGGTAAAGCCGGAGGGTATCGATCCTGAATTCTCCCGTTACCTTTTCGCCGATGACGCAGTGAAAAACGCCCAGCCGCTGGTTATATACAAGGTCTATATTCTGATGATCGGTAGTGATGACCCGCACCACGTACCCGAAGTAAGTTTCCATGTTCGGCCTGAACTCCAGGTCGAAGCCGAGGTCTGTTTGCCCGCGCAGGCACACGGGCGCCCCCGGGGTCAGATGTAGGGATGTCCTTTTCTCTGGAACCACCTCATGACTGGAAAACCCAAGTCCGTGCGATTGTCCGAATATAATATGACTATAAACAAGGGCCCAGCAGATACAAAATATATATTTCCCCATTGGAGACCTAAAATGCTTTTGATAATAATAACCTGTCCGTTTTGGATGATACGATCCGTTCTTTCATTCGTGAAACGCGATTTTTAAGATAAGCATAATTTGGAAAGTTTCGATACAAATATCCGCAATTCTTTTCTCGTGTACATTGATAATCAATCAATTTGTCAATAAATAAAAATTAATTCGGCTATTAACGCTTTCATTAATCGATTTATTAATGCCCACCGGGTTACTTGCATCCATAATCTCGGACATTCGCGAATACCACGTTTTCAACCAGATTCTGCATCCTATTCTCCTCCACGAAAAAAATCGTTATGAAGAAAATCTATCACTTTATGATGCTGTGCTGCCTGCTTCCGCTATTTGCAGCAGCCCAGCAGAAAACCATCACGGGAAAGGTTACCGATGAACGGGACGGCGCAGCCCTCCCCGGGGTAACGGTCTTCACCGTAGACGCTGCCGGCAAAAGAACAGGCGCAACCACCAACGCCAAAGGCGAATATTCGCTGACCCTGCCCGCCGGCGCCACACAGATCACATTCACCTATGTGGGCATGACTACCGCCGTTGAACAGATCAGCGGCAGAAGTACGATAAACGTACGAATGACACCTAATGACGAGCAGCTCTCCGGCGTAGTGGTGGTCGGCTACGGCACCAAACGCAAGGAAACGCTCACAGGCGCCGTCAGTAATATCACCAACAAGGAGATCCAGACGGTGGCCAACATCAGCATCGCGCAGAAGCTGCAGGGCAAGGTGGCCGGCCTCCAGATCAGGCAGCTCGGCGGCGAGCCCGGCACATTCGAGAACAGCATCAATATCAGGGGCTTCGGCACGCCGCTGTTCGTGATCGACGGGATCGTGCGCGACGGGGCCGGTGAATTCCAGCGACTCAATGCGGACGACATCGAAAGCATTTCCTTCCTCAAAGATGCGACCGCCGCGATCTATGGTTTGCGCGCAGCCAACGGCGTAGTGATCGTGACCACAAAAAAAGGTTCCAAAGGAAAGGCCTCCTTTAATTACAACGGCATGGTCGGCTTCCAGAAACCTACGGACGTGCCGAGGATGGCATCCGCCAGCGAGTGGATGCAAATGAGGAACGACGCCGATGTGCTGGGCGGCAAGGGAACACCCTTCCTCACCAAAGACGAGCTGCAGAAATGGATCGACGGCGCGCCGGGATATGAAAGCACCGACTGGTACGCAGAAACCATGAAAAGCCATGCCATGCAGCAGCAGCATAACCTGTCCGCTACCGGCGGCAACGACAAGACCCAGTACTTCGTGAGCTTCGCCTATGCGAACGAGGCGGGCCTGCTCAGGACCAACGACATGGGATACGACCGTTTCAACCTTCGCACCAACCTCACCACCGAGCTGCACAAGAACCTGAAGCTGGAGGTGCTGATCGGCGGCCGCTGGGACAAAAGAGAAACACCGGGCGAGAACTTCTTCAACATTTTTAAAGGCACCCGCGTAACGCTGCCTACAGAAAAGCCTTATGCCAACAACAACCCGGAGTATCCCTTCAACGTAAGCCCCTCCACGCAGAACCCGGTGGTACTGTCAGACAAGGACATCACCGGTTACAACGAATCCGTGACGAAGAATATCCAGACCACCATCGCGCTCAACTACACCGTGCCTTTCGTGCAGGGCCTGAGCCTCCGCGGAGTGGCCGGTTACGACCTGAACGTGTATACGAATAAAGACGTGCAGAAACCCTACAAGCTATATAATTATGTGAACGGCGCGTACGTGGCGGCCCCTCAACGCGTGGGCGCGGCAACGATCTCCAACAACTACGGCAATGGCGCCCGCCTGACCATGCAGGGCCAGGTCAATTTCCAGCGCCAGTTTGCAGGCGCGCACAACGTGGCCGCTACCCTGGTCATGGAAACGCAGCAATGGTGGGGCCGCGATGCCTGGCTGAGAAGAACGTATGACTTCTATACCATGGACCAGATAGACAGGGCCAGCAACGCCAAAATGGAAAACTCCGGCAACGAGAACCGCACCGCGAGCATCGGTTACCTGGGCCGTTTCAGCTACGATTACAAATCCAAATACCTGGTGGAATTCGCGTTCAGGGAAGACGGTTCCTACGCCTACCACCCGTCCAACCGCTGGGACTTCTACCCGGTGATCTCCGCAGGCTGGAGGATATCCGAAGAACCTTTCATGAAAGAAAGAGTACCCGTGATCTCCAACCTGAAGTTCGACGCTTCCTACGGCATCCTCGGGCAGGACGCTGCTGCGCCGTTCCAGTACATTGTAGGCTACAATCTCTCCGGCGGCGGGCAATACGAGTTCACCAACGGCGCCCTCACTACCGGTGCGGCATCGCCCAACATCGTGAACGAAGGGCTCACCTGGACCCGTTCCAAAACGCTGAACATCGGTATGGACCTGGGATTATGGAGGAATAAGCTCACCCTCGAAGTGGATGTTTACCGCCGCGACATGGAAGGCATTCCCGCTTTCCGTAACCTGACACTGCCCAATACCTTCGGCGCTTCGCTGCCGCAGGAGAACCTGAACTCCGCCAGGATCAAGGGCATCGAGTTCACCCTCGGCCACAACAACACCATCGGCGATTTCCAATACGGCATTTCCGGCAACTTCAACTTCTTCCGCAGCATGAACCTGTACGTGGAAAGAGGCAAAGACCTGAACAGCTGGGAACGCTGGAGGAACGCGAACGATTACCGCAACAACGACTGGGTATGGTCCTACATCAGCGACGGCCAGTTCCAGAACCTGGACGAAGTATACGCCCACGCGCTGCAGAATGGCGACCAGGGCAACCGGCGCGAGCTGCCCGGCGACTACCGCATCCTCGATGCCAACAACGACGGTGTGATCAATGATAACGACATGGTGGCCCAATACTTCGGCGCCAACGGCAACAACAACGACCTCAACCCCGCGGGCAAGGCGCCCCGTATCAATTACGGCCTCAACCTGAACGCCTCCTGGAAAGGGTTCGACCTGAACCTGCTGTTCCAGGGCGCCGCCATGTACACCGTAAGGTTCCAGGAAGTATATGCCGAAATAATGGCCTTCAGGGGCAATACGCCGGCTTACTTCTTCGACCGCTGGCACAAGGCGGATCCCTATGATCCCAACAGCGAATGGATCGCCGGTAAATGGCCCGCTTCCCGCTTCAACTTCGACGTGGGCAGGATGTATACCGAAACAGATACCTGGAGGAAAGACGCTTCTTACCTCAGGCTGAAGAGCGCAGAACTGGGCTACACCATTGCGCCAAGGTTGTACAACCGTTCCGGCATCAGCAAGATCCGCGTGTATGCGAACGGCTTTAATCTCTTTACCATCGCGGACAGCTTCGTGAAACCCTTCGATCCTGAAAGGCTGGAAGGCTTGTTCAACGCAGGTTTCAACTATCCGCTGATGCGCGCTTTCAACTTTGGTGTTAACGTTAATTTCTAAGACAATGAAAAAATTATTCGCAATATTCTTAGCGGGCATGCTGTTCAGCTGCCAGGGCATCCTGGACATCCAGCCCACCAACAAGATCCCGGCGGAAGTACTGTTCGGCGACCCGGAAGGCGTGAAGATCTATATGGCCAACCTGTATTACCAGCTGCCCATCGAAGATTTCGCGTATTTCAGGGCGGGCTTCAACCAGAACGGCGGCGATCCCAACAACGGCGGCTTCAGTGCAGCCATGTTGACGGAAGAAGCCATGCACACCGAGTTCGGCGACTTCCTGGGCGACGGCGATTTCCATTGGTGGGACCAGGGGTATAAGCTCATCCGGGACGTGAACCTGCTGATCGATGCGATTCCCACGCTGGACATCCTGCAGGAGGAAAAGAACGCATTGACCGGCGAGGGCAATTTCATCAAGGCCTTTGCTTATTTCGGGCTGGTTAAGCGTTACGGCGGCGTGCCGCTGATCAAGGCGACGCAGAAATATGAAGGCAATGCCGATGCGCTGAAAGTGCCGCGCAGCACCGAAAAAGAAACCTGGGATTATGTAATGGAACTGTGCGATGTGGCGGCCTCGAACCTGGGCACTGCCAAAGGGCGCAGGGCGAACAAATACACCGCGCTGGCGCTCAAATCGCGCGCTGCGCTGCATGCCGCTTCCATCGCGAAGTTCGGCTCCCGAGCCCCGCTGAGCGGCGATGCGGTGACGCAGCAGCTCGTAGGGATCGAAGCATCCGCTGCGGCAGGGTATTACGCAGCCTGCATCCAGGCCAGCCAGGCGATCATTGCCGGCGGCGCTTATTCCCTGTTCCGTCCTAATCCCGCTTCCCCGGCGGAAGCCGCGGAAAACTACCGCCTGTTGTTCCAGAACCCGAACGACGCGCAGGACGAAGTAATCCTCATTAAAGGTTATAACCTGCCCGGCGCCAACCTCGGCCATAACTACGACATCTGGTACCAACCCGCCCAGGCAGCCAACGGGTGGCCGCACCCCGGCAGGATGAACCCCACGCTGGAACTGGTAGACCTGTATGAAAGCTACACCGCTCCGGGCCAGAGCGCTCCCGTTGTGACCACCGTAGATGGCAATGTAAATGATTATGGCGGGTACAATCCGGCGAAAACATATCTTCAGTTCAACACGCCGAACGAGATATTCAAAGACAAGGACGCCCGCCTCTGGGGCACGGCCATCCTGCCCGGCACTGCCTGGAAAGGCACCAACATTGTGATCCAGGCCGGTTACGTGAAACCGGACGGCCAGGCTGTGATCCGCACCAAAGACCAGATCACCGTTGGCGGCAATACCTATTACACCTACGGCGCACCGAGCACCACGATGTATTCCGGGTTTGATACCTACGGCGGCAACAATACCCGTACCGGTTTCTCTTTCAGGAAATTCATGAACCAGAACAGCCCGATCGTTCCCGGCTGGAACCAGAGCACGACGGACTGGGCGGAATTCAGGTATGCCGAAGTACTGCTGAACCTCGCGGAGGCAGTGGTGGAAAGCGGTACCGGCGATGCTACGGCCGCGGCCAAAGCGCTGAACGATATCCGCCGCCGCGCGGGCCATACAGTGAACATCCCGCTCACCGCGGAAAATGTACAACGTGAAAGGAGAGTGGAGCTGGCGTTCGAAAACAAACGGTTCTGGGACCTGATCCGCAGGAGGGAATATCATACCGTGTTCAACAACCGGTTCATGCACACCTTGCTGCCGCTGCAGGACCTGCGCGCGCTGCCCGCCACCAAGTACATTTTCGTAAGGGTGCAGGTGCCGAATTCCAATCCCCGTACGTTTGAGCCTAAATCCTACTACCGTTACATACCCGGCATCGGTTCCAACGGCCTGGTACAGAACCCGCAGTATTAATACAGAAAACTTCAATCATGAAAACGTTACGATATATACTTCTGGCCGGTGTAATAACGCTTGCTGCCGCCTGCGACAAAGACAACTTCGACGGCCCCACCGCCGGGCTTTCCGGCAGGATCATCGATGCGGATACCAAACAGCTCGTGGAGCAGGACATTATCCGCGGCACAACGATAGAGATCACCGAACACGGATACGATCCCGTGAAGCCGCAGGTGCTGGTGGTGAAAACCGATGGTACGTATGAGAACAGCCTGCTGTTCGAGAACACCTATACTGTGAAGCCGATGCGCGGCAACTTCGTGGACGTGCCGGCGCAGGAAATACAGATCAAAGGCAAGACCGTGCTGGATTTCACGGTAACGCCCTACCTGCGCGTGCAGAACCTGAAAGTGGAAAAAGTAGGCAACCTCGTGGTGGCCACCTTCAAGCTGCAGCAGAATGTAGCGGGCAACGTGGTGAAGATCGGCATCTATGCAGACAAGGACGTGCGCGTAGGCGAACCGATGCGCCTCGGCCACAAGGAACAGGAGATCAATGCGCCGGCCGATCCCAATACCACATACCGCCTGGAATATAATCCGGACGAGTTCAAAACGCAGATGCCGCTTGGCAAGGAATACTGGTTCCGCGTAGGCGCGCTGATCTCCGTTGGCGAAGCGAAATTCAATTATGCAGCACCCGTTAAACTGGCGATATAATCATGAAACAACTCAAGGTAATTTTACTCGCGGCGTTGCTGGGGGCCGGATACAGCTGCTCGAAGGGCTCAGGCAATACGCCTCCCCCAAGGCCTGATCCTCCGGTGACCGTGCAGGACACAACGTACGATGAAACGGGCTGCCTGTATACATCCTACAATAACCTCGTGATGGCCGGCTACCAGGGCTGGTTCGCCGCCGAAGGCGACGCTTCCGAAAGAGGATGGTACCACTACCGCAACGGCAACTGCGGCGGCTTTATGCCCGGCTGTGCAGCTGTAGACTTCTGGCCGGATATGACGGAATACACGAAAAAATATCCTTCTCCCTTCACATTGCCCAGCGGCGCCAATGCACCGCTGTACAGTCCTTATGACGAGGAATCGGTGGACCTGCATTTCAAATGGATGAAAGACTACGGTATCGACGGCGTGTTCATGCAGCGGTTTGTGGTGGAGGTGAAAAATGAAAATGCAAAAGGCAAGCGCCACTTCAACAAAGTGCTGGAAAACGCGCTGAAAGCAGCCAAAAAATATTCCCGCGCCATCTGCGTGATGTACGACCTCAGCGGTTGTACATCCGCCGATGTGGCGTACGTGGAAAAGGACTGGGCGGAATTGCAGCAACTCTTCAGCCTGTTCGACAACAAAACGCATCCTACCTACCTGCGGCATAAGAAAAAGCCGCTGGTGGTGATCTGGGGCGTAGGCTTCAACGACAACCGGAAGTATACCACCGCCGATGCGGACGCGCTGGTGGGCAGGCTGAAAGGCAGCAACAACAGGGTATCTGTAATGCTGGGCGTGCCATACTACTGGCGCTCGCTCAGCAAGGATACCGAGAATTCGCAGGCCCTGCATGCGCTTATCAAAAAGACCGACATTATTATGCCCTGGGCTGTGGGCCGTTACAGCAACGATAATTACCTCACGGTAGCCGGCGGTGAACTGGCTGCGGATATCCAGTGGAGCAAAACGAACAAGGTGGATTATGTACCGCTGGTTTTCCCCGGTTTCAGCTGGGGCAACCTGAAGAACAACGCGGCGGATTATAATTCCATTCCGCGGCTGAAAGGAGAGTTCCTCTGGAAGCAGGTGGCCGGTGCGAAAATGTCGGGCGCCACCTCGCTGTACGTAGCCATGTTCGACGAGATTGACGAAGGCACCGCGATCTATAAATGCGCACGGCAGTCGGAAGTGCCGCTGAATGGCACGAAACAATTCATAGGCATAGAAAACGAACTGCAAACGGATCATTACCTGTGGCTGACAGGGCAGGCGGGCAAATGGTTTCACGGCGAAACCGGCTACAGCGCCACGCTCCCGGTACGGTAAGTTTTAAAATCAACAGCATGAAAAAAGGGCTCATCGCTTTATTATTATTGATCAGCGTGCAGGTGGCAGCACAGCGCAAACACAGCAAACAAACCAGCTACCCCGCTTACAACGGCCTCATCATGGCCGGTTACCAGGGCTGGTTCAGGGCGGAGGGCGACGGCACCAACGCCCGCCGCTTCGCTTACGGCAACGAAGAGCGCAGCGGGATAGACATGTGGCCGGATGTTTCGGAATACGCCAAAACCTACGCCACGTCCTGGAAGATGGCCAACGGGGAGAATGCCAGGTTCTTCAGCTCTTACGACAAAAGCACCGTAGACCTGCATTTCAAATGGATGGAGGAATACAACGTGGACGGCGTGTTCATGCAACGTTTCTTCAGCAATGCCCGCGGAAGGGATTCCGTGTCGTCCGTGATCCTCAAAAATGCTTTTGCCGCCGCATCAAAACATAACCGCGCTATTGCAGTGATGTACGACCTCTCCGGCCTTCGCGCGAACGGTGAAGATTGTTCGGCGCTGATCGATGATTGGAAGTACCTGGTAGACCAGCTGAAAGTAACGGACCAACCCGGTAAAAAGACCTACCTGCACCACAACGGCAAACCCGTTGTGGCCATCTGGGGCGTCGGTTTTCCGGACAGGCCGTACAACATCCGGAACATCGGGCTGGAAAGGCTGATCGATTTCCTGAAGAATGATCCCGTGTACGGCGGCTGCGCCGTAATGCTGGGCGTGCCTACAGCCTGGCGCACGCTGAATGCGGATTGCCTCAATGATCCGTACCTGCACACGCTCATCCGCCAGTCGGACATCGTGCTGCCCTGGGCCGTGCAACGGTACTCGCCGTTGCTGCACAATGATATGGACCGCTTCAGGGACAATACCGTGGATGATATCAGCTGGTGCAGGGAGAACAACGTAGCGTACGTGCCCTGCGTGTACCCGGGTTTCAGCTGGCATAACCTTAGCCGCTACGAATTCCCGGACGATGTGAAACCTGTCGGCTCCATACCCAGGCAGGGCGGGCGGTTCTACTGGCAGATGCTCTCCACTGCGCTCAATGCAGGCGCCACCATGCTGTACGTGGCGATGTTCGACGAGGTGAACGAAGCCACCGCCATCTTCAAAGGCAGCGACAACCCGCCGGTGAGCAAGGTCACCTCGTTCATCACGATGGACGGTAAGCCTTCCGATCATTATCTCTGGCTCACGGGCCAGGCTGCGCGGATGCTGCGGCACGAAATTCCGCTGACTTTCAAAATACCCGAAAGGAAATAATAACCGCTTGATTTTCATTACCGCTAACAGGTCCGGCTGAAAAGCACGGGCCTGTTTTTGTATGGTCATGTTTCCTGGCGCTGTTTGATAAAATGCGGCTAAATGACGGCCGGTTGAGCAGCAGGCCTTTTCCATGAATGCCGTAACTTAGCTGAACGTAAAACCTCGATCATGCCGGTAAACGAAAAGCTGCTTGCCCGTGTAAGGGAACTGATCGCTGCCGCGGAAAAAAATGTCGAAGAAAAGAAGATGTTCGGCGGCACCTGTTTTATGGTGAACGATAAAATGTGCGTGGGCGTACGTGCGGACAGCATCATGGTGCGCGTGGACCCGGCGCTGGCTGAGACCCTTGTGGAGAAAGAGGGTGCAGAACTGATGATCCACAACGGAAGAGTGATGAAAGGATATATTTTTGTGGACGAAACCGCGCTGGACACCAAAAAGGAGCTTGGTTTCTGGGTAGGCCGGGCGCTGGATTTTAATAAGTTTGCGAAATCATCGAAGAAGAAATAATAAAAAACCCGGGAAAACCGTTCCCGCCAAAGTAGCCCCTTCCTCCCGAATAAGGTATAGTTTTTGTTCTCTCCGGCCAGCGCTATGATACCTTGGCTGGCAAAATCAGGCCTTTATGGCTATGCAAATATTGACGGGACGCTCCTGATCCCGCCCCAATATTCCCATGCCCGGCCCTTCAGGGGCGGTTTTGCGGTGATGGCGCAGGAAGGCGGCTTCGGCCTCATCAATACGGAAGGCGTGCCGGTGATCGCCCCGGAGCACCCTTTCATCCATCTCACCGCGCCGCGGCCCTTCTCCGTCGCTTTTATCAAAAAAGAATATAATGCCTGGTGGCGTTTGCCGCGCTGGCGTATACTTCCCGAATTCAACCTCCTCAGCACCCGCCACAACGGCCCGCTGCTCGTCACCAAAGTGCCCAGGGCCCAATGGGAAGTGCTGGCGCTGCCGGATATGAAAAAGATCCAGCAGTTCAATTGCACGGACGACCTCAACGCCTGGGGCAACCGCTACTGGCGCAAAGACTGGGAGCCCGCCCGCAAAATGCCCGGCGAAGCCCGGCTGCTCACTTCCGGCGAACACATGCTGCTGCGGCAGGAATTGTACAATGCCGAAGGAGAACGTTGCTCAGGGCAAATCTTCGGGCAGCTGGAAGACGGCACTTTCCTCCAGTACCGCAAAGGCTGGTACCGCCGGGTGAACGACGCCGGCAAACCGATGGACGCCGTGCGGTATTACAAAAAGAACTACCTCGTGTTCGGCGGCAAAACCATCCCGCAGCAGGAAGCGCCCTACCAGCGCATTGCCGCGCCTGTTTTCCAGTCCACCGCCGGCGAGGTGTTCCTCTTCCCGGATTTCTCCAAACCTTTCCCTGCTTCCATCGAACCGTACCCGCAGGTGGGCGATGTACAATACGTTGCCATGATCGGCGCGATGCGGGACACGGAACATTTTTTTGTGCTGGCCACTACCGGTAAAAGCAAAGAACGCCGCGTGCTGGTGCTGCACAAGAGCGGTAAGTGGAACAAGCTCATAGAACCACGCGCAGGTTTCCATTCCATGCTGCGCAACGGTTCGCTGCTGTTCAACGGCAAGGTCAAAGGTGTGATGGACGCCAGCCTGGAATTCCATCTTTTTCCCCTGCTGTACCCCGAAGCCCTGGGCGAAACCCTGTATGCCGGGAAAGACAACAAGAGCGGGAGGTACGGCGTTTTTGATATTATGGAGCAGGACTGGAAAGTGCCGCCGGCATACAGCTATATCGGGCCTTGCCTGGCGGCGGATATTGCGCCCTATTGCATGAACAACCTGTATGGTCTTTTGAACGTCGGCACGGGCGAGCATATCACCCCGCCCCTGTACGACAGTATCGGCGAGCATGGCGCGGTAACGCAGAAAAATCAGCTTTTTTATATCGATCTTTATACGGGCCGGGAATACCGGGAGTAAACCCATCTTATACCCATGCGAACTTTTCGAACATTCAGGCGCACCGCGTGGACCCTGGCAGTCCTTTTCCTGCTGGTGAATGCATTTGCCTGTTTCCATGCCTATAAATTCACGCATTTTACTACTGCGGATGTGCAGCGCACCAATCCCGGCAGGCTGGGCTTTGCCGGCAAGCTGAAGGTAGTGGTGGCCGGCGTGGACAATCCCCGCCCGGTGAACCGCAACAAACCTGGCCGCGCTTATGAAACCATCCGCCTGCAAAGCTACGAACGCCTGGAAGCCTGGATGGTCAGGGCGCCGCGCGCAAAAGGGACCGTTGCGCTGTTCCACGGCTACGGCGCCGCGAAATCGCGTATGCTGGAAAGGGCCGAAATATTACTGGGACTAGGTTACAATACGCTGCTGGTGGACTTCATGGGCTCCGGCGGCTCGGGCGGCAACGCCACCACTATCGGTTACCGGGAAGCCCGGGATGTAAAAGCGGCATACGATTACCTGGCCGCCCGCGGGGAGCAGCATATCTACCTGCTGGGCACCTCCCTGGGCGCCGCCGCGATCCTCAAAGCCCTGGACGATTACCCGGTGAAACCCGAAGGCGTGATCCTGGAAGCGCCTTTCAGCACATTGTACGAAGCCGCCTGCGCAAGGTTCCGGGCCATAGGGGCGCCGCCGTTCCCGATGGCGGGCATGGTCGTGTTCTGGGGCGGCGTCATCAACGGCTTCTGGGGCTTCAATCACAAGCCTGTAGAATACGCCAGGGCAGCACATGTGCCCGTTTTAATGGTGTATGGGGAAAAGGATGGAAGAGTGGCGCGGAAGGAGATAGACGAAATATACAATAACCTGCCCGGTCCTAAAAAGCTCGTTACTTTCCCGGAGGCAGGACATGTTAATTATCTTTCAGGCTACAGCCGGGAATGGACTGCGGCAGTCGCGGAATTTATAAAGGCACAATAAAAGCCAGTGCTTCCGGCGCTGGCTTTTGAACAAATGTCTCAAGTCTAATTTGGGGAACGGATTCTGTCAGATCTCTTCTTGGTGTCTTGAGCTAAATTGGAGAAAATTATAAGTTGTTGTCTTTCAGCAAAATAATGAACATTACCAGTTAAATCGGAGTGGGTCTTGACCGAGGGTGTCCGGCTTTCAGCCTGCCTTACTCCCTCTTTCCAAAGTTGAAGTTTCTTCCGCATACGGCATTGTATATTCCGGGCGGAAAATTGTACGAACTGAAAAAAGACCGCAGTCGGGGTGAATTTATTTGTGTTTTTCCCGGTATTCTTCCGGGGTAAGGCCATGTTTCCCACGGATGAGGCGCACCAGGTGGGAGGCGTCGGTGAGATTGGTGTGGGCGGCTATCTCCCAGACCAGCTCGCTGGTGTTGAGCAGCCGGTATTCCGCTTCTTCCAGTCTTACATGGGTAATGTACTGGCGCACATTTTTACCGTATACTTCCTTGAAATGCTTGTTCAGCGCGTCTTTATGCGTGCCGGCGTGTTTGGCCACGAGGGTGGTGCTGAGGTCTTCCCCGAGGTTGTATTGTATATAATCGCAGGCGTCCAGCACGGTTTTGGGTATTTCGCGCCGGCCCATCAGCAGGTTGAAGTAGTGAGCGGTGAGCAGCATCACCTGCCCGTGCAGGTAAGGCTCGAACATGGCCGGGGCCTGCCGGTACGCGCCCATGGCCTGGATGATGTCGCGCGCGGTATTGCCCAGCGGGATGAGGTTTTTTTGCTCCCCTTCCTGCTCGCCTCTTAATTGTTTCTCCACCAATGGTTTATATGCCTCGTATTTGTTCCCGAAATATTGCATGAACGAAGGCGAAAAAGAAATGTACACCGCGGTATAATGCGCCGGCGCAAATTCCGCGCGGTTGAACGCCATGGGCGGCACGTAATAAAAAGCGAATTTTTTCTCCGGCAGCATCAGCTTTTCGGCGGAGCCCTGCAGCTCGCAGGGAATATCGCCGTTCAGCCCGGTATACAACGCCAGCAGCGGGTCTTTGGTGACGGGATAGAGGTAGATATGCTCTTTGATGTCAAAATTCAGCCAGCCCACTATCCAGTCGCTGCTGTGCAGCTCCTGCTTGAAGAATGCGCCGAAAGGCCCTTCCGTAATGTGAACTACGGTGCCGGGTATACGATATTTGCTGTAATGCTCGGGTAGCTGGTCGGAAACGGTGATGCGTTGCTTCATGAGGTCGGGCACCTCGAAGTTCATAATAGCGGGACGGTCCACTGTATGCATAGGATACTTGGATTTGGCTGAAAAACTGGTACCGTAATATTACGGTATTTTCCGGAAAGCCGAACGCTCACAGCAGGTATTGTCCGTCCAGCGGTTCAAGGGGCGAAGGCAGGGGCTCGTGGTCTAACATTTCCAGCAGGTTACGTTCTATAGTGCGGCAAATGGTGTCCAGCGGGAGAGAGGTGGGCAGCTTCTCGAAAGGGTTCATAATGCTTACGCCGTTCTGGTGGGTAACATGGAAAATGAAACCCACGGCCCAGCCGAAAACAACGGACCAGTAACCGGTGGATTCGGCGAGCATCAACGTATTGAGTATCACGTAGAACCAGATGAACACCCGGGTAAAGAACAGGTAGCTGGGCGGGAACACGGTGGTTTTGATCCGCTCGCATTTGCCCATGTTGTCGCAGTGCTTCACCACCAGGTCGTTCATCTCGCGGAAACAAAACCCGTCTATGGCGCCGGACCCGCGCAGCTGCTGGAGATCGGCCGCCTGTATGTTGAGGATGCTGTTGGGAACGTTGGTGCTGGTCCTTACCAGGTCTGCTTCATCTTTGCTGAGATACCCTTCATGATAAAGGTCGCTGTCTTTACGCAGCGAAGTATTCAGCGCGTACAGGAAAGCGAGGTGCCGGAAGATCATCCTCCTGGCGATATGCTGCGATTCGCCGTTCACGGAAGTATCCACGAAGTTCAACAGGTTGCGGGCCCAGCTGCGGGAGTCGTTCACCAGCGCGCCCCATATCTTTCGGCCTTCCCACCAGCGGTCGTAAGCCTGGTTGTTGTTGAAGCCGATAAAAAAAGCAAGGGCGGTACCGAGCACGGCGCTCATGGTAACGGGGATGGAAACATGCTGTTTGAGCCAATAGGTGTCTGCCGCGTAAGCGAGTGAACAAACCAGGATGATCATCAGGTCCAGGCGCCAGGTGAGGCGGAAGACCTGTATAAGCGAGAGCTTGTCGCGCAGGAGCATAAGCGGGGGTTTATGTTCAGTATCCGGTAATGTTACTTTAAGTTACAGATTCTTTGCGGGCTGAACAAAAGAAGCGGGGCCGGGATGAATCCTCCGGCTGTGTTATTTCATTTTGTCCGGTAACGCCCATTCGCTGATCTTTGTATGATCATTATCCCGGTAGGGGATCAAATATCGCAGGCCGGGAATATGTTGGGTTGTTTTGAAAAACATTTAGTTATGCTACAGGGTTTGTTCGATCATATCAGGAGATTTGTGCCGCTGTCCGGAGAAGAGGAGCAGGTATTGGTTCAGTACATCGAAATAAGGGATGTGAAGAAAAAAGCTTTCCTGCTGAAGGAAGGGCAGGTGTGCCAGGGCAATTATTTTATCCTCAGCGGCTGCTGCAGGGCTTATTTCGAAACAGAGCGCGACGGGGAGCAGATCTATCATTTCGCGATCGAGAACTGGTGGATCACGGATTATATGAGCCTGGAATCGCGAAAGCCTTCAGCCTGCAATATCCAGGCGGTGGAGCATACCAGCTACGCCGTGCTGTACCGGGATGTGCAGGATGAATTGTTTGCGGCAGTGCCGCAGCTGGAGAAATATTTCCGCATCATTTTAGAGAAAGCGCTTGCCGCTGCGCAGCTCCGCATCAAATACATCTTTACCCAAACCGCCGAACAACGGTACCATCACTTCTCCGGCCTGTTCCCTGATTTTGTGCAGCGCGTGCCACAATATATGCTGGCCTCTTACCTGGGCGTTTCTCCCGAGTTCATCAGTAAAATAAGAGCAAAAAAGAAGGTATGATTTCTTGAACTGGTTCAAGATTTTGAGGCCTGTTTCCGCCGGACATTTGTGTTATCAAAAAAAGAAACACCATGTCGGAAAGAATCAAGATCCCGAAAGCAGCCCCTGCTGCGTACAAAGCCATGCTCGCCTTCGAAAGCTACCTCGAAACCACCCGCATCAGCCCGCTGCATCACGAAATGATCCGCATCCGCGCTTCGCAGATCAATGGCTGTGCGTATTGTATCGACAAACATTCGAGAGATGCCCGCAAGCAGGGTGAAACCGAGCAACGCATCTACGCGCTCACCGCCTGGCGCGAAACGCCTTTCTTCACCGAAGAAGAACAAGCCATCCTGGCCATTACCGAAGAAGTGACGCTCATGCACAAAGGCCTGTCAGACGCTACCTACGCCAAGGCCGCCGCGCTGTTCGACGAGGAATACCTGGCGCAGGTCATCATGGCGGTGATCATCATCAACGCCTGGAACAGGATCGGGGTATCCACGCATTTACAGCCCGCCAAAGCGTAGAACAGCCGCAAAAAGGACCGGGAATTTGGCGGAATTTGCCTTATCTTTCTGTAAACCCTTTTTTATGGATCAGCGTATCATTAATCTCTTTGATGAGTATACCCACAAGCCGCTTACGCGGGAAGTGTTCCTGAAACGCCTCGCACAGATCACCGGCACCATGGCCGCAGCCATGACCATCCTGCCGCTGCTGGAATCCAATTACGCGAAAGCCGCCGAAGCCCCGCTGGAGCCCGGCCTCAAAGAAGAAGAAGTGACCTGGCCCGGTGATAAGGTGACCATGAAAGGTTACCTCGTTCGCCCGGAGGAAGCCCGCAAACGCGGCGGCGTAGTGGTGATACACGAGAACCGCGGGCTTACGCCGCATATCAAAGACGTGACGCGCAGGGCCGCAAAAGCCGGGTATATTGCACTGGGCGTGGATGCATTGTCTGTGTTCGGGGGCACGCCCGCGAACGAGGACGAAGGCCGTACGCTCATCGGCAAGCTGGATAAGGCACAGAACCTGAATAACTACCTGAAAGGCCTTGCGTACCTGCGCAGCCGGCCTGACAGTAATGGTAAAACAGGATGCGTAGGTTTTTGCTGGGGCGGCTCCATGGCCAACCAGCTGGCAGTGAACGATCCGCAGCTGAATGCGGCCGTTGCTTTCTATGGAGGCCAGCCCGATGCCGCCGATGTGCCGAAAATAAAAGCACGCGTGCAGCTGCATTATGCCAGCCTCGACGAACGTATCAACGCGGGCATCCCCGCTTACGAAGCAGCGCTGAAAGCCGCGGGTGTGAATTACCAGCTGTTCATGTACGAAGGCATGCAGCATGCCTTCCACAACGATACGTCTGCCGCGCGTTACAATGCGGAAGCAGCGAAGCTCGCGTGGGGCAGAACGTTGGAACTGTTTAAGGAAACACTGGGATAAGTTTTTCCCTGCATATATGCCGGGCGGATCGGGGAAACTCAGTCCGCCCGGTTTTTATTTCGCCATACCCCACTTCCGCCGGTACCATCCCTGCGTGATCAGCACGATCGGCAACCCTACGCAAAGTATATGGATCACCCATCCTACAATGGCGCTCTGGAGGTTAAATTTCGCCTGCGGCACTTGTGTGAGGGGAACGATCACCAGGCTCATCATGACCCAGACAAACAGCCCGTAAAGGCAGCCGACGAGCCATTTATTGCCTTGCAGGAAACGCAGCCTGGGATAAGCGAAGAAGAATAAAGCACCCCAGCCGAGGGCTACGAGGAAATGCAGGAATATCCCGAGCAGGATCACTGCCGGTCCTCCGCTGAAAGCAGGCATGCCCATGAGGGCGCTGGAAATGTATTTGAAAACCCTGTCCGGGGGAACGCCGTTCCTGGCGTAAGCGCTGATGACCGCCGCTGCGCCATCCAGCAGCCAAACGGTACATCCAATCATCAGTACGGCGCTGAAGGGCTGCGCCGTACGCCCGTGAGTTGATACCATAGCGAGCAATTATGTTAGTAAAAGATTTAGATTTTGGTCGATGATTGGATGTTAAATACAATTTAACATATTCCGCCTGATTATAGATAGCACTTTTGTTTGTATTTAATAATTAATTATTTGTGAAATGTGTACACTCCACTATCCCAATAGACTATTTAGAAAATAAATATTTTCTTGAAAAATTAATTTTTCGGTGGTAATTTCGGGATATGAAAGCGCAGAACCTCATACAGGATACGCAAACTGCTTCGGCCATGATGCATCCCCTGCGCATGCGCATCCTGGAGCAGCTACGCGAGCCTAATTCCGCGGCCGGTCTTGCCCGTGTGCTGGACATGCCGCGGCAGCAGCTGAACTATCATCTTCGCGAGCTGGAAAAGAATGAACTGGTGGAGCTGGTGGAAGAAAGAAAAAAAGGCAACTGCACCGAAAGGATCGTGCGTGCCACTTCGCGCTCTTATATGGTGCTGCTGAACACCGCCATGGCGGAGGGAGATGAGGTCACGGATAAATTTTCTTCCACCTACCTGCTCCAATCCGCCGGCCGGATGATCCAGGATGTGGCAACGATGCAGACCGGCGCGCACAAAGCCAAAAAGAAGCTGGCTACCTTCACGCTGGAAACAGAAGTGCGGTTCGAAGACCCTTCCGCTTTGCAGGCGTTTACAGACGAAGTGGCGCAAACCATCGCGAGGCTGGCCATGAAATACCACCGGCCCGGCAACACGCAGGCAAGGCCCTACCAGTTTCATTTGTTCTCTCATCCCACCATCAAAAAACAGGACCATGAAAAAAGAAACGAAGGCTGACAGGGTGATAGACATTACCCGCAGCATCAATTCGCCGGTGAAGGCCGTCTGGAAAGCCCTCACGGAAGCAAAGGAACTGGAGCGCTGGTTCCCGTTGGAAGCTGGTGTAACGGAGGGTGAAGTGCGGCTGTCGTGGGGCAATGATGTGAACTGGCATATGGAAATAGAGGAAGTGAAAGAGGAGGAATACCTGCGCCTGGGTTACGGCGAAGCGCATCACCGCATTGTGTCCGAAGTGCCGCGCCGCCTGGCGGTTGAATTTTTCCTGCATGAAAAAGACGGGGCTACCATGCTCCGCATTGTTCACAATGGTTTTGGCGGAGAGGAAAGCTGGGATGAAATGTACGATGGCGTGCGCCGCGGCTGGGCTACCGAATCCCTCTCGCTGAAACATTACCTGGAAAACCACGCGGGCAAAGACAGGGTGGTGGCGCTGGCCAGCATCCGGTCGGAGCTGCCGTACGCGGAATTATGGAACAGGCTTACCGGCAACGGCCTGCGGGTCAACGGAAATCATTATGCGCTCGATACGCCTTTGGGAGAAACCTACGAAGGCCACCTGTTGTTCTACAACCATCCGCAGGACCTGTTAGGTACCATGCAGCATTTTAACAACGCATTGTTCCGCCTCTCCATCGAACGGTTCTCACCGGGCGGCGATGTGTTCATCTGGGTATGGATCGGCGCTTACGGCGTGCCTGGAAAAGAAATGAAGGAGCTGGAAAAACGCTGGCAGGAAAAACTAAACTATATATACCATGGCTGATATTGAACATATCCAGTACGTCCGCAAACCTGTCGATGCGGTGTACGCTGCGCTCAGCACGCAGGAAGGGCTTGGCGCCGTATGGACGGAAAAGCTGGTCGTAAAACCTGAAGTTGGTTTCATCAACGAATTCGATTTTTCCGACAACTACGATACAAAGTTCAGGAACGTCGAGCTTACACCGCCTACGCGCATCCTGTGGGAATGCGTGCAGTCGGATCCGGAATGGATCGGCACCAGCGTATCGTTCGACCTGGAAACGCGGAACGATATGACTGCGGTGACGCTGCGGCACATGGGCTGGCGGGAGGTGACGGAATTTTACCGTTTCTGCAACTACAACTGGGGGCAATTTCTTTACAGCCTCAAGCTGTATCTTGAAACCGGCAAGGGGCAGCCTTACCAGCAGCGTCAGTTCTGATAGCGGCGTATAATGCGCATGATCTTTTCAAACAACTCCGTGTTTTCGTACACTCCCCTGAAATCCATGGAGTGAGGGCCGTAGGCAAATACCGGCACCATGATGGCCGTATGGTCCGAGGTGCTGAACTGCCCGTCCACGTATCCTTTTTTAATATTCCCGTCCAGCAGGCTGAGGCCGCCCGTTTCATGATCCGCCGTGATGATCACGAGCGTTTCGCCATTGCTGTCTGCAAAGCGGAGCGCTTCGCCTACCGCCTGGTCGAAGTCGAGCATTTCGGTAGTGAGGTAAGGAACGGAATTGAGGTGCCCGCCGTGATCGATCTGCGCGCCTTCTTCCATAAGGAAAAATCCTTTTTTGCTGCCTGAAAGCGTTTGCGTGGCCTTGCGGAACGCACGCACGAGGAAATCGCCGCGGCCTTTCTGGATGCTGAGGCCCGCACTGTCTGCCAGCACCACGAACTTCTTACCACGGATGGTATCCAGCGCGGAGAGGCTGGTGGAGAAGCTGTAGCCCTTTTGTTCCAGCTGTTCGCGGATGGGCAGGAAGTGTTTGCCGCCGGAACCGATGAGGATACTTACAGGGCTTTGCAGGAAATCTTTCGCGATGGCGGCGTTCATGCTCCGTTCTTTGTTATGGCCGTAGAATGCGCCGGGTGTTGCGTCGGTGATGTCGCCGCAGCTGATGAGCGCGCTCTGCATGCCGAGCGGCGCAATGAGGTCCGGGATATTCGGGAGCGGCGCGCTTACAGCATCTACGCCCACCGCGCGGTTATGCGTTTTTTTGCCGGAGGCCATGGCAGTGCCGCCTGCGGCCGAATCGGTGATGTAGTTGTTGAACGATGCGGTTTTTGAAAAGCCGATGTTCAGCAGCTTAAACAGGTTCAGTTCGCCGAAGTTGGCGGTGTATCCCGCATAGATCTGCGCGAGGCCCATCCCGTCGCCGATCAGCAGTATCACATTCTTTACTTTGGAAGTTTTGTCGTTGTTGCGGTAAGAAGGCGTGTACACCTTATGCGGCGCCGCCGCCTGGTACTGCGCCTGCACGCGTTTGCGCAGGTAGTCTGCAAGGCCTTCCACTTTATCTGTATTGATATAATCCACGCCGAGGTTGATCATGGTCTTCCAGGCATTCACTTCATCGGGCGTGGCCCAGAAGCGGAACTTCTTCTGCATGCCGTGCACTTTCTTCAGTACGTTCTGCACTTTTTCGAGGTCTTCCGGCACGAGGTAACCTTTGCCGTTCCATTGGGTGTAGCTGCGGAAGTTGTCGCTGAAGAGCGGGATGCGCTGCAGCTGTCCGGTGGTATAGGTTTGAGACGGTACGCCATCGAAAAGGATGTAGGCGGGATAATTGTTCCAGAGCTCGGGCGCGGGCCGGCTGCCGCTGATCACGATCTGAACTTTGGGGCTGGAAGTGATCTCCGGGTATTTTTCCAGCTGTTGTATAAGCGCCTGCATAGTGGGCACGCCGGCCGTCTTGAAGTCTATGAGCAGCTGGAGGCTTTGTTTGGATTCACCGAAGATGCCTTTCTGTTCCTTTATCCTGGCCAGCATGGGCTCCAGGTACAGCGCACGCAAGGTCCTGCCGCTGCTGACCTCGGCCGCGGTATGCGCTACGAACAGTTCCCCGTCTTTTTCGAACACGTCTGCTTCGATGGAGCCGAAGTTGCGTGCAAAGGCGGCTTCGAAGGGAGCGGGCTGAAGGTAATCGTTGTGCGAATGCGCGTTGGCCGCAGTGTACTGTGCCTGCGCGGAGGCGGCAAAGCAGCAGAGCCATAGGAGGAGTTGCTGTAAAGTTTTCATCATCGGCTAAAATAGCGAACTCCGGGAATAACGGAAGTATGGGGTGGATATATTTTCGTTAACAAATGGATGCATCATGCACGACGTTCATTAACAAAAAAAGGTACCGGGCTGCTGGAGCCCGGTACCGGAAATATTTTTGCAGAGGTTGCGGTTAGGTTACATAGCAGCGAGTTGCACTTTCTGTTGCAATTCGATCACGCTGTCGCGGAAGCTGTTGTCAGTGTCCATGAGATCTTTGACGGTCTGACAGGAGTGGATCACGGTGGTGTGGTCCCTGCCGCCGAAGTGTTCGCCGATGGTTTTGAGCGAGTTCTTGGTAAAGCTCTTGGCCAGGTACATGGTGATCTGGCGGGCCTGTACGATCTCACGTTTGCGTGTTTTCTGCAACAGCTTGTCGTATGCCACGTCAAAATATTCGCAGACCATTTTCTGGATGCTTTCGATGGTGATCTCTTTGGAGGAGGTTTTTACGAAAGACTTCAGCACGCGTTTGGCGAGTTCGAGGTCAATTTCTTTCCGGTTGAGGGATGATTGTGCCAGCAGGGAGATGAGCGCGCCTTCCAGCTCGCGTACATTGCTCTGGATGTTGTAGGCTACGTATTTCACTACTTCCTTCGGCATTTCAAGGCCGTCGTTGCGCATCTTCATTTCCAGGATCTCCATGCGGGTCTCGAAGTCGGGCAAACCAACGTCTGCGCTGAGGCCCCAGCGGAAGCGGCTCAGCAGCCTCTCCTGCACGCCATCCAGGTCTTTGGGCGGTTTGTCGGAGGTCAGGATCAGTTGTTTGCCGCTCTGGTGAAGGTGGTTGAAAATGGCGAAGAACGCGTCCTGCGACTTTTCGGCGCGGGCGAAGAACTGGATATCGTCTACGATCAGCACGTCTATCAGCTGGTAGAAGTGAATGAAATCGTTGATGATATTATTCTTGGAGTGGTCTATGAACTGGTTGATGAACTTTTCGGCGCTCACGTACAGCACGGCCTTGTTGGGGGCCTGCCTTTTCACTTCGTTGCCGATGGCCTGCGCCAGGTGCGTTTTACCGAGGCCCACGCTGCCGTAGATCACGAGCGGGTTGAAGGAGGTGCCCCCTGGTTTGTCGGACACGGTTTTGCCGGCCCTGCGCGCCACACGGTTACAATCGCCTTCTATAAAGGATTCAAAGGTGTAATTATGATTCAGCTGTGAATCGATCTGCACGCGTTTGATGCCCGGGATCACAAACGGGTTCTTCACCGGGTTTTGTATCGTTAACGGGAAATCAACTTCACTGTCCTTCTGGGGTTTGGTGAACTGCGTGGGCATATTCACGGTTTTAGGGTGTTGATGTGGAGTGCCATTCTCAACTACTATCCGATATTCCAGCCGTGCTTCTTTTCCTAACTCCCGCTTGATTGTTTTTCCAAGGAGGCCTACGTAATGTTCTTCCAGGTACTCATAGAAAAACTGGCTGGGCACCTGGATGGTTAAAACATTGTTCTCAAGCTTTACGGGTTTTATCGGTTCAAACCATGTTTTAAATGGCTGCCATTCCACAATATCCCTGATTATATTCAGACACCTTTCCCAAACTTGTTCGCAAGTTTTATTCATTTAGTAAAAAATAATTAGTCGTGTTTATAATTTGGGTGTTCTCGAATACAAATTCTTCAATGCGGGCAGTTGAAGAACTTTTTTGACAGGACGACGAATATCTGTAGAAAATGTTGAAAAAAAAAATTTATCTGGCCTTGTTTTATTTCCAACAATTACAGAATGTTCCGACCCTGTTTATTCAAGTTTTATCGGCTAAAACACCCGTTTAGCCTGCAATTCCACAACAATGAAAAGTGTTAAACCGTACAAGCATGATTAACAAGTAATTTGTAAAACTGTTTACTTGTTTACATGAAATACCCGGCATATCTGGTAAAATACCATTGCCAGTTCGCCTATCATTTCGTAAACCCGGGGGATACTCAGTTGGCTGTAGCGCTCTTCACTTTTTCAGGTAACTGCTTTCTCGTTATTCTCAAATTCCGTGCAAATTTATGATATGGTTCGCAATAATTGCGAATAACTTGTGTAAAAGTAATTAAGCTCCACTGTACTGAAAAACTTATCTTTGGCGGAATTGAAATTTTAAATTTGTTATTATGAGTTTTGAAATTACCGGAAAGCTGGTAGTGAAGTACAATACGGTTCAGCGCAGCGAATCGTTCAAGACCCGGGAATTTGTGATCGAGAAGTCGGATGATATCAACGGCCGTGTGATCACAAATTATATCAAGTTTCAGTCTGTGCAGGATCGTACCAGCATTGTGGACCGTCACAATGAAGGGGAAATGGTTAAAGTTTATTTTAATATAAAAGGCACGCGTTGGGAAAAAGATGGTAAAGTGAATTACATCACCAACCTCGACGCATGGCGTATGGAAAGCATGATGCAGGCACAGCCCGGTGCGGACCGCCAGCCCGATTATAATACCTCACAGGAAGCCCCCTTCTCTCAGGGACAGGGCGGCGGCAACAGTGGGGACGATCTTCCCTTCTAGTCGTTGGTCAATCTTATTGAATAGCGCGAAGGCCCCCGCAAGGGGCCTTTTGCCGTTTATACCGTATCTTCGCAGCCAGTTTTAGGATAAATACCTAACCGCGCATGATACAACAGATATCTCTCAAGCTGCCTCCGCAGGAGGCCGGCCAGCACAAGGCCATCACCCGGCACGCCGCCGCCTCGCTCGGCGTGAAACCCGCAGACATCACCGGCTTTAACCTGCTCAAACGTTCCATAGACGCCCGCTCGCGGCAGGTATACTTCGTGCTCACACTGGAAGTATTCGTAAATGAACCCTTCAGGCAAAGAACTTCCCCTGGCTTCCGGTACGATCCCGTAAAACCCGGTGCCGAACGCGTGATCGTGATCGGCGCAGGTCCCGCGGGGTTGTTTGCGGCTTTAAGGCTGATAGAGCTCGGCCTCGAGCCGGTCGTACTGGAAAGAGGGAAGGATGTGCGCGCGCGCCGCAGAGACCTCGCGGCCCTCAACAAAACCGGCATCGTAAACCCTGAATCCAATTATTGTTTCGGCGAAGGCGGCGCCGGTACGTATTCGGATGGCAAGCTCTACACCCGGTCCAACAAAAGAGGGAATATCAATCGCATCCTGCATATCTTCCAGCAGTTCGGCGCGGATGAAAATATACTCACGGACGCGCATCCCCACATCGGCACCAACAAGCTCCCGCACATCATCACCGCGATGCGCGAACAGATCATACAGAGCGGCGGCGAAGTGATCTTCGAACAGAAGGTGACGGACTTCCTCGTGCACGACGGCCGCATCACCGGCGTAAAGACCGCCGCCGGCGAAACCTGGGATGCAAAACACGTCATACTCGCCACCGGCCACTCCGCCCGCGATATTTTCCATCTGCTGCGCGATAAACATATATTAATAGAAGCAAAGCCCTTCGCGCTGGGCGTACGCGTGGAACATCCGCAGTCGCTGATAGACAGTGCCCAGTATCATTGCAGCCTACGCGGCGATCACCTGCCGCCTGCCAGCTACAGCCTCGTGGAACAGGTGGAAGGCCGCGGCGTGTTCTCCTTCTGCATGTGCCCCGGTGGCATCATCGCTCCTGCCGCCACATCGCCGGGCGAACTGGTGGTGAACGGATGGAGCCCTTCCAAACGCAACAACCCTTACGCCAACTCAGGCATGGTAGTAACCGTGGATGAAGGTGACTTTGCGCCATTTGCAAAGGAAGGCAGCCTTGCCGCCATGTACTACCAGCAGGCCGTAGAGAAAGAAGCCTACGAAGCAGGCGGCGGCAGCTTTGTAGCACCGGCCCAGCGCATGACGGACTTTGTAAAAGGGAAAGTATCCGCCACCCTGCCCGATTGTTCCTATATTCCCGGCCTGAACAGCGTGAACCTGCGTGAAGTGCTGCCCGCTGCTGTACACACCCGGCTCGGTGAAGCCTTCAAAGCCTTCGGCAAAAAGATCAGGGGATATTATACGGACGATGCCATCCTGGTGGCAACGGAATCACGTACCTCGTCGCCGGTGCGCATTCCGCGGGAAGACGCCACGCTCATGCATCCGCAGGTGAAAGGCCTTTACCCATGCGGGGAAGGGGCCGGTTATGCAGGCGGCATCGTGTCTGCCGCCATGGACGGGGAACGCGTGGCTGAAGCCATCGCGGGAGTTCGTATATAGCAACAGCCGGTTCGTGTATTATTATGAAAATTCTATATGAATTCCTTGGCCCCGTACGGGAGAACCTGTAATTTAACATCGTCAATCAAGATTATGAACGTACTGGACCTGCAACATCTCAAGAAGCACTATGCCACCCACAAAGCTGTGGACGATATCAGTTTCTCCATCCCGAAAGGCAGCATCTTCGGCTTGCTTGGGCCGAACGGCGCGGGTAAGACCACGCTGCTGCGGATGATCACCGGCATATTCTATCCGGACGCCGGGGAGATACTCTTCGACGGCAAACGCTTCGACCCTCATCACGATATTCAATATATCGGCTACATGCCCGAAGAGCGCGGGCTCTACAAGAAAATGAAAGTAGGCGAACAGGTGCTCTATCTTGCCCAGCTGAAAGGCCTGAGCAAAAAGGATGCGCTGGACAAGATCGATTACTGGTTCAATAAATTCGATATCACTTCCTGGTCCAATAAAAAGATCGAAGAGCTGAGCAAGGGCATGCAGCAAAAGGTACAGTTCATTTCCACCATCATGCACCATCCCAAGCTGCTGATACTGGATGAGCCCTTCTCCGGCCTGGACCCGATCAACTCGCAGCTCATACAGGACGAGATATTCGACATGGCAAAGAACGGCACCACCATCATATTTTCCACCCATCGCATGGAGCAGGTGGAAGAGATCTGCGACCACATCGTGCTGGTGAACAAAGGGCGCAAGATACTGGACGGGCCGGTGAAGCAGATCAAGCAGGATTTCAAGCAGCACCTGTTCCGCATCGGGCTGGATACGCAGCCCAATCCCGCGCAGATGGCCACCCATCATTTCACCATCATCCAGAACCACGACAAGGCCTATACCGTTAAACTGAACGAATTCAGCCAGACAAACGATATATTGTCCCATTTCATTCACCATGGCATCCAGGTGAACTTTTTCAAGGAAATACTGCCCACGATCAATGAAGTGTTCATCTCCCAGGTGAAGATGACGGATATGGCGAACTAACCTGCGAAATTTTATAAACGTACAGAAAACGAAATCCTGCAACCATGAATAAGATCTGGATCATCATCAAACGAGAGTACCTGACGCGGGTAAAGAAAAAATCCTTTGTAGTTGTAACGCTGCTGCTGCCGCTGCTGTTTGTAGCCATGCTGGTGGTGCCCATACTGATCGCGGGCGGAACCGATAACGAGAACGTGGCCGTGGTGGACGAAAGCAAAATATTCACCGGCAAGATCGCCGATGAAGACAACCTGCACTACAAATTTGTAGATCAGAACATTGATTCCCTCAAAAAGAACTATTCCGAACTCGGCTATACCGGGGTGCTGCATATCCCGCAGATGGACGTCAGCCGCCCGCCCAGCATTATTTATTATAGCAAGGGCCAGATGAACATCATGCTGAAATCCAAAATGGAAAAGAAGCTGGAAAATGTGCTGGAAGACAAACGCATGGAGCAGGCCGGCATCGACAAGTCCAAGCTGGAAAGCATCCGCGCCGATGTGGACATCGTGAACCTGGCCGGCCGCGAAGAAAAGAAGGGCAGCGCAGGCCGTGCCTACATCATCGGCTATGCCTCCGGTTTCCTGATCTACATTATCCTGCTGGTGTTCGGCACCGTGGTGATGCGGGGGGTAATGGAGGAGAAGATGAACCGCATCGCCGAAGTGATGATCTCCAGCGTGCGGCCCTTCCAGCTGATGATGGGCAAGATCATCGGGATCGCTTTCGTAGGGCTCACCCAGTTCCTGATATGGATCGTACTGATAGTGGGATTGTATTTCGTGATCATACTGGCATGGGGCCCTGAAATGGCCAGCAGCGCGATGAGCAACGGCATGGCGGGAAGCCCGTCCTATACGGCCAGCGAGCAAATGGCATTGCAGGTGCAGGAAGCGTTGCAGGGTGTGAACTGGACCTTCCTGATCATGATATTCCTGTTCTATTTCCTCGGCGGGTACCTGTTTTACGCGGCGCTGTTCGCCGCAGTGGGCAGCCTGGTGAATGAAGACCCGAACGATGCGCAGTCGCTTACTTTCCCGATCACTTTACCTGTCATCTTTTCGATCTTCATCATGATCGCTGCGGTCAGCAAGCCCAACAGCAGCCTGGCTGTCTGGGGAAGCATCATTCCCTTTTCATCGCCCATCGTGATGATGGCGAGGATACCTTACGGCGTGCCGGGCACGGTGCCTTACTGGCAGCTGGGATTGTCTATGCTGCTGCTGATCGGTGGGTTCATCGGCACTACCTGGGTGGCGGCGAAAATTTACCGCACAGGTATTTTACTGTATGGTAAAAAGGTCACGCTGAAAGAAGTGGCGAAGTGGGTGATCCGTAAGAGCTGATCTTTCTAAGATAAGCCAACGTTGGCCAACAAAGGTCGTCATTGCGAGGAGCTGCGGGGCCTTTGTGCAGGAGCCGCGACGAAGCAATCTCTCAATAGCTTGGAGGATATCAATCCGGTGTAGGAGATTGCTTCGTCGCTCCCCCGCTTTGGCTCTGCTGCTCCTCGCAATGACGGGCTTTCCATGCAATGATGATCCATTTTAACAGATCGCTATCCGCTCGCCATCCCGCCCAGCCTGCGCCCCGTTTCCAGGAACCCGTCCCATATCTCGCGCAGCACATCTGCCGCGGGCATGATGCCGCCGATGAGCGCGCTCACCTGCCCGATCTCCAGCTCTCCCTCTGCCAGGTCGCCTTCAAACATCCCTCGTTTGGAACGGCCGCGGCCCAGGAGGATGTTCAGCTCTTCACGGCTGGCGCCTTCCTGCTCGGCTTTCTGCACGGCTTCGAAGAATGCGTTGCGCAGCAGCCGCACGGGCGTAAGCTGCTTGAGCGAAAGCATGGTATCGCCTTCGCCGGCCTTTACCACCGCGTCTTTAAACGACTGGTGCGACGATGCTTCGGGCGTGGCCACAAAACGGCTGCCCACCTGCACACCTGAGGCGCCTAACGCGAAAGCCGCCGCCATGGCCTTTCCTGAGCCAATGCCGCCAGCGGCTATCACCGGTATCTTTACGGCATCCGCCACCGCCGGTACCAGCACCATGGTAGTGGTCTCTTCGCGGCCGTTGTGGCCGCCTGCTTCAAAACCTTCCGCCACCACGGCATCCACGCCCGCGTCCTGGCTCTTCACCGCGAACTTCGAGCTGGATACCACATGCACCACGGTGATCCCTTTTTCTTTCAGCAGGGGCGTCCAGGTTTTGGGATTGCCGGCGGAGGTGAAAACCACTTTCACGCCTTCTGCTATAATAATGTCGATGTGTTTTTCTATGTCGGGGTAAAGGAGCGGCACGTTTACGCCGAAAGTACGGCTGGTGGCCTGCCTGCATTTGCGGATGTGCTCACGCAGCTGATCCGGGTACATGCTGCCGGAACCGATGAGGCCGAGCCCGCCGGCATTGCTGACTGCGCTGGCCAAACGCCAGCCGCTGGCCCATATCATGCCTGCCTGGATGATGGGATAATCCGTGCTGAAGAGTTTCGTAACGGGATTGCTGAATGCCGCCATGTGTTGGTGATTGGTTACAGGGAGGCAATTTAATGATAAAAGCGTTAGCCAAGGTCGATCTCCGTATTGTCCCCGATGTTCAGGCTCTGGCTGAGCCCGCGGATATTGGCGTCGCTGCCGATGAGGGACGATTTGAGCACCACTTCGTAAAGATTGCTGAACGAGCCGATGATGGAGTCTTTCACGATGGAATAACTGATCACGGTATTATCGCCGATGGCCACGTTCGGCCCGATGATGCTGTTCTTGATATTGCAGCCTTCTCCGATGCTCACGGGCGGGATGATGATGGTATTTTCGTAGGGCAGCACCGGGTTGGTGGCCAGCTTATATTTTTTCAGCAGGATGGCGTTGGTCTCCAGCAGGGTCTCTTTCCGCCCGCAGTCGAACCAGTTGTTCACCTTGAAGGCATTGAACTGTACGCCGTGGCGGATCATGCATTCCAGCGCGTCGGTGAGCTGGAATTCGTCGTGCGAGCGCACCTGCTGTTTGATATTATCTTCCAGGCACTGGTACAGCTGTTCGGTTTCCCTGATCTTGTACATGCCTACCAGCGCCATGTTCGACTTCGGTATCTGCGGCTTCTCCACCACGCGCGTGATCTTGTTCTGATCGTTGATCTCGGCCACGCCGAAGTTCCGCGGGTCGTCCACTCTCTTTACGCCCAGCACGGAGTGCGGCGAGTTGATCACTTCATGGAAATCCCCTTCCACGATGGTGTCTCCCAGCACGATGAGCACTTCGTCACCGCCCACCACGTCGCGCGTGAGCAGGATGGCATGGCCCGTACCTTCGCGCGAATTCTGCTGCACGAAGTGGGTGGTGAGGTCAGGGTATTTTTTTTCAACGTAATGCTGGATCTTTTCGCCAAGGTAACCCACTACGAACACGAATTCGCGGATACCGGCCTCCACCAGCTGATCCACGATGATGCTCAGGATCGTTCTCCCGGCGAGTGGAATCAAAGCCTTAGGTTGTGTATATGTATGTGGGCGCAGCTTGGTGCCTGCGCCGGCTACTGGAATTATTGCCTTCATGTAAAGGATTTGGAGTGTATGGTTCACTGCTTGCGATAAACCGTTCTCACTGCTTAATCGCGGGCAAATTACGGAATCAATCCTTAAAAATGAATTAGGATTTATCATTATCGGATTAATATTAGGATTAACATTTATATTACCCGAGACTTCTTTTCATCAATTCCAAGTTTATAATTACCCGGAAGAAGATTAATTTTGCGTCTTAAATTTTCCTTCACCATGCAAAGAGACCAGCAGATATTTGATATCATTGGCCAGGAACTGGAAAGACAGCGCCACGGCATTGAGCTGATAGCTTCGGAGAACTTTACGAGCCTCCAGGTTATGCAGGCCATGGGCAATGTAATGACCAATAAATACGCAGAGGGGTACCCCGGGCGCCGCTACTATGGCGGTTGCGAAGTGGTGGACCTGAGCGAACAGCTGGCTATCGACCGCGCCAAACAGATCTTCGGCGCTGAATACGCCAACGTTCAGCCTCACTCCGGCGCGCAGGCCAATGCTGCTGTATTGCTGGCCATCCTGCAGCCCGGCGACAAGATACTGGGCCTTGACCTCAGCATGGGCGGGCACCTTACCCACGGTTCCGCTGTTAACTTCTCCGGGAAGCTTTACCAGCCGTTCTTTTACGGTGTGAATAAAGAGACCGGCCTGGTTGAATATGATAAAATGGAGGAAGTAGCGCTCCAGGAAAAGCCGAAAGTGATCATCTGCGGCGCTTCCGCTTACAGCCGCGACTGGGATTACAAACGCATCCGCGAGATCGCCGACAAAGTGGGCGCTTTCGTAATGGCGGATATTGCGCATCCCGCCGGCCTTATCGCCAAAGGGCTGCTCAACTCACCGTTCGCGCATTGCCATTTCGTAACCACCACCACGCATAAAACGCTCCGCGGCCCCCGCGGCGGTATGATCCTGATGGGTAAGGACTTTGAGAACCCCTTCGGCCTCAAAACCCCCAAAGGCGAAGTGCGCATGATGAGCAACCTGCTGGATATGGCCGTATTCCCCGGCATCCAGGGTGGCCCGCTCGAGCATGTGATCGCAGCCAAAGCAGTATCCTTCTTCGAGATACTGACAGACGAATACGACCAGTACGCCCGCCAGGTGATCCGCAACGCGCAGGCCATGGCCCGCGCTTACGTGGAGAAAGGCTACCAGATCATTTCCGGCGGTACCGATAACCACCTGATGCTGATAGACCTGCGCAACAAGAACATCAGCGGTAAAAAAGCCGAGCAGATCCTTGTAAAAGCGGATATCACGGTTAACAAGAACATGGTTCCCTACGACGATAAATCGCCTTTCATCACCTCCGGTATCCGTGTAGGCGTTCCCGCTATCACCACCCGCGGCCTGAAGGAAGAGCATATGCCGCAGATCGTTGAATGGATGGATAAGCTGATCCTGGACGCAGACAACGAAGACCTGATCGCGAAGGTGCGCGGCGAGGTGAACGAATTCATGAAACAATTCCCGCTCTACCCTGAGCTGAAATAATAAATCTTTAAGAGGTTTGTAAAAAAAGAGGCCGTCTCATCCGAGGCGGCCTTCTTTTTTATGTCCACTGTATACTATCCCGGTAAGGCGGTCGCTTTACTTCGATACATTGATCTCTGCAGGTTGCTGGTTCCTGAACACCGTAGCCTTCAGCTTTTGGTGCCAGGCGTTTGACTGGTAAATGCTGAGAAAGTCTTTGATGTTGTTCACCTTTTCGCCGTTCAGCATCAGCAGCACGTCTCCCGTGCGGAAGCCCATCTTCTCCGCTTCGCTACCGGCGGGCACGGTGATAAAGTAAGCGCCTTTTTCATCAGGCAGGCCGGTGGCGGAGCGTTCTCCCAATCCTTCAATATTCTTCACGGTTGCGCCCTTCCAGCTGATGCCTGCCTGCCTGCCGGATTGCTGTGAGAACAAAGTTGCAGGCAAAGGCGCCGGCGCCGCTTTGGCCCGCAGCCGTTTGATGCGCACGCCGAACTGGTTCATCGGGAAATTTCGGAAGCCTGCTTTCAGTGCGCCGCTGCCGGGTTTCACACGGTAATCGCCCGCTGCGAAATTGATGAACTGCGGGTTGCCGTACAACGAATGCCGGTCCGTACCATTGGCCTGCGCGGCTTTTAGCGCGTCCGCATCAGGAAAGAAATTGGAATCCACCCGCTCGCCCCACTTTTTGATCTGTATGGGTTTGTAGGCGGTAGTTACGATGTTCTTGCGGAATATGTCGCCGCTGTTGAGGAACCATACATGCGGGTGAAAGGAATTGTTGAGCAGTATGTTGTTTTCTACGGTGCGGAAAAATCCTTCGCGTAGCTTGAGGCCGCCGTTGAGGCATACGTTGTTGTAGATGCGGTAGTTGGAGGAGCCGTCGTCCAGGTCAATATCCCAGCCGTGATCGCAGCGGAAGCGGTTGTTGCGGATCACCGTGGTGGTGGCCGCATCCAGCAGCACCATGCTGATGTTGGCGGTAGTGGCGCTGTCCATCACCCGGCGGTCGGGATGCCAGAACCGGTCGCGGCCCCAGGAGTTGAACGCGCCATGGTCACCGGTTTCGAGCACGGTGTTGTACACGTCGTTGTGCTCAATGATATGCCCGCCCCAGGTGCCTTCGCTGATGTTGATGCCCGCCCGCGGCAGGTCGTGAATGGTATTGTAAGCCACGTTGATGTGCGAAGCCATGGATATCTGCACGCCGGCGGATTGTTTTTCCGTTTCGCCGGTGTATTGTACCAGGTTGTCCGTGGCCTTGCATTGTTTCGGGTAATCGTTGCCCTTCGGGCCTTTCGTGAGATCCATCTGCGCATAGGGAACGGCCTGGTTATATTCGAATGCGGGAGAGCGCACCGCATCGGGGTTGCCCACGAAGGCGATGCCGCTGGCGCCTGCTTTATAAATATGACAGCTGTCTATGCTCACGTAACGGTTATAATTGTTCACGAATACGGCATTGCCGCCCACTTCGTTAAAAAAGCAATTGCTCACGTAGCAGTATTCCGCGCCTTCCACCAGCAGCGCCCCGCCGCGGTAGATGGTCCAGTCGCTGCGCAGCAGCGGCTCTTTGGTGAGCATAAAGGTCCGTGTGTTGCCGGTGAACTGGAGATTGTTCAGTATCACCTGCTTCACCGGTTTCTTTTCTGTGCCTTTGATCACGACCAGTTCTGTAAGCGATGCGTATGCGATATCGGCGGCGGGCTGCTGTCCGGGCGGGGGTTTATAATAAAGCGTATGCTGCGCGGCGTCGAAGAACCATTCCTGCGGCGCATCCAGCTCTTCCCGGATGTTCTCTACGTAACGGTGCTGCGCATGCAGCCCCATCTGCCGGTTGTTCTGCCAGCCGCCTTCCAGCATGGCATTGCCCGTTGAGTCCACACCGGTGATGCGGTAGTGGTAGCCGCCCCATTCGGCGCGGTGCAGGGCATGCACAATGCCGCCCTCAGGATGTTTCCAGGTTTTGATCCTTCCGGGAGCGAGCGCGTCCGCGGAGGTGCCGTGGTAGAACCTTGCAGTGGAATCGTAATTCGGATAACGCGCCAGTATCTTCGTCTGCCCGTTCATATACAGCCGGTCCATGGCGGTAACGGATGCAGGAATGGTAGCGGAGTAGATGCCGTTTTCCTGCGCCTGCCAGTTCACCTTCAACGGCCGCGCGCCGCTGATCACCGCGTTTTCGCCGGGGTAACCCATGATGAAAAGCACGCTGTTCATATCGCTGTTATCTTCCGGCGTGAGCACCAGCGCACTGTCCAGGTAATAAATGCCGCCGCGCAGGGTTACCTGGATGTTCCGCCCGGGATGTTGCGCACGGAGCTGCCGCCAGAGTTGCTGCGCGCGGTGCAGCGTGGCCAGGGGCCGTTCTTTGGTACCGGGATCAGTGTCTTTCCCGGCAGGTGAAAGGTAAATCCTCTGCGTTTGCCCCAGCGACGGAAGGGTTAGCGCCATACAACAGGTGAGTAGCCATTTAAACATATGCAGATGTTAAAAACACAAGTTAACCCCATATTTCCAGGCAGGGTAATAGTAAATGATCAAATTCTTGCAGAAAAATTTGGAGAATAAAGGAATTGCTGTACATTTACAGTGTACTAGTTAAGTAGTACACTAATTTAAACCCATAACTCCAATATATGGTATCCCTTCAACACCTTCATTTTTCCTACAACAAAGCCGTACCCATTCTCCGGGATGTGAACCTGGAGCTGAGCCCAGGCCGCATATACGGCCTGCTGGGAAAGAACGGCGCGGGTAAAAGCAGCCTGATGTATAATATCTGCGGCCTGTTGTTCCCTGCTTCCGGCAGCTGTACCGTGCTGGGGCACACGCCATCCCGCCGCGAGCCCGCTTTTTTGCAGCAGGTATGCCTGCTGCCGGAAGATTTTGAGCTGCCGGATATGCAGATCAATAATTACCTGCGGCTCTATGCGCCTTTTTATCCCGCTTTCAGCCGCGCTTCCTTTGAAGAATATCTAAAGGCTTTCGGGATGGAAGGAAACGAGCATCTCCGGGCGCTCAGCCACGGCCAGCAAAAGAAAGTGCTCATCAGCTTTGCGCTGGCCACCAACGCCCGGCTGATACTGATGGACGAGCCCACCAACGGGCTGGACATCCCGTCCAAGCGGCAGTTCCGCAAAGTGATCGCGGGCAGCCTGCAGGAGGGCCAGTGCATCATCATCAGCACGCACCAGGTAAAAGACCTGGACAGCCTGATCGACGAAGTGCTGATCCTGGAAGATCACCGTGTTATTCTCCAGCAGCCCGTTTCCAGCATCACGGAAAAGCTCAGCTTCAGGCAGGTGATGAGCCTGGAAGAAACGGAAGCGCCTATCTATAGCGAAGGCGGGCTGAAAGGATATGCCGTGGTCGCGGTGAACCGCCGGGCGGAGCAGAGCCGTATGGATATGGAAATGTTCTTCAACGCCGTGATGGCGGAGAAAGAAAAGATCCTTCCTTTATTTAACCGTTAAAACCTTTTACCGATGAAATTCTCCTTCCACCGTTTTATACTTTTATTGAAGCTGCAGCTTGAGGTCAACCGCAGGTTTTACCTGCTGGGGGCGGCCGCTGTAGCGGGGTTGCTGCTCGTGTATATGATCTTCCGCGCCGCGAATGGCGACCTGGGTTTCGAGTTCGATGCGCAGGAGGAAAGCTATGACTTCACCCTGCTTTTTTCGTGTGTTACATTCGGCACCCTGGCATTCCGGCAATTCAGCGGCAGGAGCCGCAGGATACAGGCGCTCATGATGCCGGTATCCGCCCTGGAAAGGCTGGCGGTGGCGTTCCTGCTGGTGTTTATCCTGTTCCCTGCGGGTTTCACCCTCCTTTACCTGCTGTGCAACGCGCTGGCAAACCAGGTGGACATACAGGTATTCGGCCATCCGAACGAACTGTACCTCCTCAACGGCGAAACGGGGATAAATGCGCTGACGATACTGTTCTTGTTGCTGCCGGTCACATTGTTGTGCGCGGTGTGGTTCAGGAAACTCACTTTTGTGAAAACCCTGGTGATGTTGTGCGTGCCTGTGCTCGTGTTTTCTTTCTTCAATAGCATGCTTGGTAAAATGGTGATCAGCAGCGTTCAGCCCGCACCATATGAAGGCACCCGCTTTGCTTACTGGGCGGCCACCCCGTTCATGTATCTCAGCGTAGCCGGCGATATGCCCGGCGGGCAGAGCGGGTTCAGGGTATATAACCTGGCGCTGCCGCCCGGCCAGCAATGGATATTCACGCTGTTCCTTTGCCTTATTCCCGTAGTGTTCGTTTACCTGGCTTATCTCAAACTGCGCGAGCAGGAGCTGTAACGCCTCAATCTTTTTTATGGAATTCAATCAAACGCAGCCCATATATCTCCAGATCGCGGATTACGTGTGCGACCAGGTGCAGCTCCAGCACTGGGCGCCCGAAGGCAAAGTGCCTTCCGTGCGCGAGCTGGCCGTTACGCTGGAAGTAAATCCCAATACCGTCATGCGGTCCTACGAATATCTCCAGCAGCAGGGCGTCATTTACACACGCCGTGGCCTCGGTTATTTCGTGAGCGACGACGCGGTGAAAAAAATTCTTGCCGCGCGTAAGGAACAGTTCCTGCAGGAAGAGCTGCCGCTGTTCTTCCGGAAAATGTACCTGCTGGGTGTTGAGCTGGACGAGCTCAAGGCCCGGTATGAAAAGTTCAAACAGCGCCAGCTGAAGGCGCAATAAATGCATCAAACATGAAAAAGAGCAACAAAATATTTATCGGTTTCATCGTGGCGCTTACAGGCATGATGATCCTGTTCAACCTGCTGCTGAAAGTGCAGTATGCCAAAGGGAATTTCAGCGAAAGGGGAGGAGTGCAGGAAAGCATTACCCGGCCCCTGAAACCCTTCCGCCACCTGGTGTTCAACGGGAAATTGGCGAGCGGTTTCCAGGACAGCCGTTATATACCGGATCAACGCAGCATTGCACTGGAGGTGGGCCCTCAATTCCCGCCGCAAATAACGGTGAGCAACAAGCTCGGCAGGTATCTGAAGGAATCTTACAGGGGCGACACGCTTTTCCTGGGATATGAAATAGACCGGCTTCGCGACAGGAACGATCTTAATTACGATGACAGCCATTCGCTGAAAGTATACGCGCCCGCATTGGCTTCTTTTACGGTGCTGAACGGGATGGTGGAGATACCTGATATGTCGCAGCAGGAACCTTTTAAGATGGTGGTGGAAAATACGCGGTATGTAACGTTTATCAAAATGAAACTGCCCGCGCTGGCCATTTACTGCCGGAACAGTTATGTGAACCTCTCGCCCTTGCAGCAGGTAGATTCGTTGTGGTATGAAATGAAAGGTTTGTCCTCGTTTTATTTCAACACGCCGCACCGGTTCGGGAAGATCGTGCAGGGGAACATGGATTCAATGGCGCGGGTGAGTATTGCGGGGAAACCCGCGGAAATGCAGGCTTATTTGAACAAACAATAATTCTGTCTCAGCAAATGGAATCGAACATGAAAACGGTCCCGGTATTCACCGGGACCGTTTCAGTTATTTGAATTGCGTGGCAAGGTAAGCCATGGTGCCGGCGCCTATTTCAAGGCTCCGTTCATCTACATCAAAAATGGGTGTGTGCACACCGGCGGTGATGCCTTTTGCTTTGTTGCCCGTGCCCAGCCTGAAGAAGCAGGCAGGTATCACCTGCGAATAAAATGCAAAATCCTCGGCGCCCATGCGCATCTCGGTATCCCCGACGTTTTCAGCGCCCATGTACTCTTCCGCCAGCGCGCGTGCTGTGGCGGTCACGGTTTCGTTGTTGTACAGCGTGGGGTAACCCACTAGAATATCGATATCGATCTCTGCGCCCATGGCATGCACCAGTTCCGTTGCCTGCTTGCGGATCAGCTCGTGGGCTTTGAAGCGCCAGGTTTCGTCCATCGCGCGGAAAGTGCCCATCAGCTTCACTTCGCTGGGTATCACGTTGGTGGTGAAGCCGCCGTTGAAAGCGCAGATGGATAATACGGAAGGGGAGAACGGGTCGTTGTTGCGGCTGATGATCTGCTGAAGGCTTACTACCAGGTTGGAGGCGATGAGGATGGTATCTGCCGTAAGATGCGGTGCGGCGGCATGGCCGCCTTTGCTTTTTACGGTGATGTAGATCTCGTCTGCGCTGGCCATGTATTTGCCGGCATGAAAGCCCAGCCGGCCCGTTTCCATCGCGGGCAGTACGTGGAGGCCCAGGATGGCCTGCGGTTTGGGATCTTCGAGTGCGCCGTCCTGTATCATGAGGCTGGCGCCGCCGGGATGTTTTTCTTCTCCCGGCTGAAATAATATTTTAACGGTGCCTTCAAATTCATCGCGCACCTGCTGTAAAATGCGGGCCGCACCCAGCGCCACGGTGGTGTGCACGTCGTGCCCGCAGGCATGCATCACGCCATGGTTCTGCGATTTATAAGGAACGTCGTTGGCTTCTTCTATGGGCAGGGCGTCTATGTCTCCCCGCAGGGCGATCACCTTGCTGGAAGGTTTCTTTCCTTCAATAAGGGCTATGATACCAGTGCCTGCCACGCCGGCGCGGTAGGCGATGCCGTATTCGTCCAGCTTTTGCCGGATGAACCTGGCGGTTTCAAATTCCTGGAAAGAAAGTTCCGGGTGGGAATGGAGGTGTCTTCTGCATGAAATAAGGTCCGGTGCGTATTCACTGGCTAGGGACTTGATCCGGTTCTTCATTCTGATTCTTTTTCCGGTGACACGTTGATGATGGTAGGTACCACAAATACGCCGCCGCTAAACAGGTCTGAGAGTTTCTGGCGCAGTTCGGTGGCTTCGTCTCTTGTTCTGAAATCGCCGATGCGCACTTTGAAATAGGGTGCTTCAAAATCCACATAACTCCGGTAATCCGGGTACAGCTGCATCACTTTGGCCTTGGCGTCAAGCGCTTCGTTGCGTTTGTTGGTGGTAAGCACCTGTACACGGAAGCCGGGCTGGTTGCGGATAGCCAGGTTGTTGATGTAGATCTGTTTCCTGATGAGGATGTCTATCCGGCTGTCTTTTATGACCTTCACGCTTCCTTCCCGGGGCGTGCTGTCCTGCGCGCGCAGGGTAGCGGCGGAGAACAAAAAAAGAATTAAACAGCCTGTTCTTAACATCATATAATAAATCGTTTGATTGCAGAAATTGAAGGCAGGTTTTCATTATTGCATGCCTGCCGCCTGTTTCATGATCTCTACGCTGGCGCTCGCCCCTATCCGGGTTGCCCCGGCATTGATCAGCTCCCGGGCGAAAGCAAATGTACGAATCCCGCCGGAAGCCTTGATCTGAATGTTGGAAGGCAGGTGTTTGCGCATCAGCGTTACTGCTTCAACGGTGGCGCCTTTTTCTGCGTAGCCGGTAGAGGTCTTTACAAAATCCACCCCGTACCGGGCATACAGCTCGCAGCACTTCACGATCTCATCCTCCAATAATATGCCACTTTCGATGATCACCTTCAGCGTACGCTGTTTATTGCGGATAATAGGCATGATGGTGGCGATCTCCTTCTCCAGGTACTCCCAGTCGCCCCCGCGGATGGCGATGAGGTTGGCCACCATATCCAGCTCGTCCGCCTCGTCTATGATCGCCAGCACGCTTTCGGCCACCTTGGCTTCGATAGCGCTGTAGCCGAAGGGGAAGCCGGTAACGGTGGCCACTTTGGTGGTGGTGCCCCCGGTGAAGGTCTTGGCCAGCTTTACAAAGGGAGGAGGCACGCAAACAGCCGCAAAGTCATATTCCACGGCCTGCATGCAGAGGTTTTTGATGTCCTCCAGGGTGGTAACGGGTTTCAGTATAGTATGGTCGATGTACCGGTTGATCTTCATGGCAGGCGGTTTATCCTGAATTGATAACGGAGTTACACAGGCTGGCCCGGGTAACTCCGTTAAGATGAATGGGTGTATAATGTTATTTACAGGTCTTTACCGTGACAGTTCTTGAATTTCTTGCCGCTTCCACAGGGGCAGGGATCATTCCTGCCTACTTTAGGGCCTACGCGCACGGGTTCGGGCTTGTGCTCTTCGGCGGTGGGAGCGTATTCTTCCCTGCGGGGAGCTGCTGCAGCTGCACCATTGCCGTTTTCGTCAAATTCCTGGTGCGTGGCGCGCATGCGGCTCATGTCGGTCTTTTCCTCGCGGCCTTCGGTGATCTCGGCGGTTTCGCCCTGCTGGCCGGGAATGCCGCATTTACAGAGGAACGATACGATCTCCTTGCTGGTGTCCGCGCTCATTTGTTTGAACAGCTCGAAGGCTTCGAATTTATAGATCAGCAAAGGATCTTTTTGTTCGTACACGGCGCTCTGCACAGACTGTTTCAGGTCGTCCATTGCGCGGAGGTGTTCTTTCCATGACTCGTCTATCAGCGCCAGGGTGATGCTGCGCTCCAGCGCGGAAATGGTTTCCTTGCCGCCGGTTTCCACCACTTTTTTCAGCGGCGCCAGCACGTTGATGCCTTTTTTACCGTCTGTGAAAGGAATGGAGATATTCTCGATATGCTGGCCCTGCTCTTCGTAGATCTTTTTGATCACGGGGAAGGTGCCGCTGGTCACTTCTGATGTTCTGCGGTGGTAGTTGTGAACGGCTTCGGCATACAGCTTTTCGGCGATCTCCTGTACGTTGCCTTTTTGCAGCTCGTCTGCGCTGATGGAGGTATCCACGGCAAAGTTCATGATCACTTCCAGCTTGAAGGCTTCGTAGTCGCCGGATTCGCGGTGAATGCTCACAAGCGATTCCGCTACTTCGTAGAAGGAATTATCGATGTCTATTGCCAGGCGTTCGCCGAACAGGGCGTGGTTACGTTTGGAATAGATCACGGTGCGCTGCTTGTTCATCACGTCGTCGTATTCGAGCAGGCGTTTACGAATGCCGAAGTTGTTCTCTTCCACTTTTTTCTGCGCCCTTTCGATGGAGCGGGTGATCATGCTGTGCTGGATCACTTCGCCTTCTTTGTAACCCATGCGGTCCATGAGGGAAGCGATACGTTCCGAGCCGAACATGCGCATCAGGTCGTCTTCCAGGGATACGAAGAACTGCGAAGTACCGGGGTCGCCCTGGCGGCCTGCGCGGCCGCGCAACTGGCGGTCCACACGGCGGCTTTCATGGCGTTCGGTACCGATGATGGCCAAACCGCCGGCTTCTTTCACACCGGGGCCCAGCTTGATGTCCGTACCGCGGCCCGCCATGTTGGTGGCGATGGTCACCGCGCCGGGCAGGCCGGCTTCGGCCACGATCTGCGCTTCACGGGCGTGCTGCTTGGCGTTCAGTACGTTGTGCGCCACTTTTTCGAAGGTCAGCATTTTGCCCAGCAGCTCTGATACCTCTACGGAAGTGGTACCTACCAGCACGGGGCGGCCTGCGGCCTTCAGGCTCTTGATCTCTTCGATCACGGCCTTGTATTTATCACGTTTGGTTTTGTAAACCAGGTCTTCCGCGTCTTTACGTACTATGGGGAGGTTGGTGGGGATGGTCACCACGTCCAGCTTGTAGATCTCCCAGAACTCGCCGGCTTCGGTGGTGGCCGTACCGGTCATGCCCGCCAGCTTGTGGTACATCCTGAAGTAGTTCTGCAGGGTGATAGTGGCGAACGTTTGGGTGGCGGCTTCCACTTTCACATTTTCCTTGGCTTCGATGGCCTGGTGCAGGCCGTCTGAATAGCGGCGGCCTTCGAGTATACGGCCGGTCTGTTCGTCAACGATCTTCACTTTGCCGTCCATTACCACGTATTCCACGTCCTTATCAAAGAGGGTGTAGGCTTTGAGCAGCTGTTGTACGGAGTGGATGCGCTCTGATTTAATGGCAAAGTCCTGCAGCAGCTGGTCTTTACGCATCAGTCTTTCTTCCGCGGAGAGGTCGAGCTTTTCAAGCTCCGCTATTTCGGAACCTACGTCGGGCATGAGGAAGAAGTTGGGATCTTCGCCTGCGCCGGTGATCAGGGCAATACCCTTTTCGGTAAGGTCTACGCTGTTATTTTTTTCTTCGATGTGGAAGTAAAGCCCTTCGTCCACTTTCGGCATTTCGCGCTGCTGGTCGGCAATGTAATAGTTCTCTGCTTTCTGTTGCAGTACTTTCATGCCGGGCTCGCTGAGATATTTAATAATGGCGCTGTTCTTGGGCAGGCCGCGGTAGGCGCGGAACAGGGCCAGGCCGCCGGTTTTGGGATCGTCCTTGCCTTCCGCGATCAGCCTTTTGGCTTCCTGCAGGCTGGCGTTCACCACTTTCTTTTGCTCTTCCACCAGGCGCTGTATGCGGGGCTTCAGGGCGTGGAATTCCTGCTCGTCCCCACGGGGGATAGGACCGGAAATAATGAGCGGGGTACGCGCATCGTCGATCAGCACGCTGTCCACCTCATCCACCATGGCAAAATGGTGCTTGCGCTGCACCATTTCCTCGGGGCTGTGCACCATGTTGTCGCGCAGGTAATCGAAACCGAATTCGTTATTGGTACCGTAGGTAATGTCTGCTTTATAGGCCTCGCGGCGCTCGAAGGAGTTAGGCTGGTGCTTGTCGATGCAATCCACGGTGATGCCGAGGAATTCGAAAAGGGGGCCGTTCCACTCACTGTCACGGCGGGCCAGGTAATCGTTCACCGTTACGATATGCACGCCTTCGCCGGCAAGGGCGTTCAGGTAGGCGGGCAGGGTGGATACAAGGGTTTTACCTTCACCGGTGGCCATTTCGGAGATCTTACCCTGGTGCAGCACGCTGCCGCCGATAAGCTGCACGTCGTAATGCACCATGTTCCAGGTCACTTCGGTGCCGCCGGCGATCCAGGAATTTTTCCAGGTCACTTTGTCACCTTCAATGGTGATATATTCCTTTTTAACGGCCAGCTGGCGGTCCAGGTCGGTGGCTTTGGCAGTGATACTGCTGTTTTCCTTCAGCCTGCGCGCCGCTTCCTTCACTACGGCAAATGCCTCGGGAAGGATGACCTGCAATATCTCTTCTATCTTTTTATCCCGCTCCTTGATCAGCTTGTCGATCTCACGGTAGGTAATGTCTTTGCTGTTAACGTCTTCTTCAGTTTCCGCGCTTGCTTTTTTGTCGGCAATCTCCTTGTCTGTGTCAGCCAGGTGGGCTTTGATGCGGCCGCGGAACTCCTGCGTTTTATTACGCAGCTCGTCGATGGTAAGGGATGACAGTTTTTCGAACTCCTCGTTAATCTGCTTCACGATAGGGAGGATGAGCTTGATGTCGCGCTCTGACTTGTTTCCTCCGAAAAGCTTTGTTAAAAAACCTAGCATGTTAAAATTTTCGATTTCAAAAGATAAAATAACCTCGTAGCGGGAGAAATATAGTCAAATATTAAGCCCGGCGGCAAGGCAGTGCCAAGGTGGCAGGAACATGGGTCCCTGTTTTCCGAGGCTCGTAAAATTAGGAATTTTTAGGGGATGGACGAGGGAAATGCGGGAATTACTTTAAATACTGCCCGGTTTTTCGTGAAATAATGCCAGCCTGTCATTATACCGCGGCGGAAAAATTAATTGTCTTTTGAACACGAATTGTATATTGTGTTTTAATAAACCGGCGGCTGTTCGTCAAGAAAAGATGAAAATATGTAAATACTTTTTATAAATTTAAAGGTTTTAAATACGCTATTGAATTTTTTATAAAATCACGTCTATGAAGCAGATACAGCCAACAAAGCTTTTTTACACCAGCTGTCTTTCATTAATTGTAACGGCTATGACCTTTGCCATCCGCGCAAGGATCATGTCGTTATGGGGATCCGATTTCACGCTCAGCAACGAGCAGGTTGGCATTATTGCCGGCACCGCCTTCTGGGGCTTCACCCTGGCCCAGATCATCGGCGGCCCGCTGGTGGACGTTGTGGGCATGAAAAAGATCCTTTATGTAGCATTCTTCGGCCACATTGCCGGGGTGGTGCTCACCATTTTCTCCCTGAGCTTCTGGCCGCTGTTCCTCGGCACCCTGCTGATCGGCATTGCCAACGGCAGCATAGAAGCGGCCTGTAACCCGTTGGTAGCCACCATTTATTCTGGTGAAAAAACCAAAATGCTGAACCGTTTTCACATGTGGTTCCCCGGTGGCAACGTGATCGGCGGCCTGATCGCCTATCTGATGATAGATCAGCTTCAGCTCAGCTGGCAGTGGCTCATGGGCATCCTGCTGGTTCCGATTGCGCTGTACGGTTACCTTTTTTCTTCTGCCAGGTTCCCTGAAACAGAAAGGGTAAGCGCCGGCGTTTCTTACAGCGATATGCTGAAAGCCTGTATAGGCCCCCTTTTCATATTCATGGTACTCTGCATGTTCCTCACCGCCGCTACCGAACTGGGTACCGGCCAGTGGATCGAAACGCTGCTGGGCCAGGTAGGCGTTTCTGCCATCCTGATATTTGTATTTATTAACGGTATTATGGCCGTCGGCCGCCTCTTTGCAGGTCCGGTGGTACATAAGCTGAACCCTGCCGGCATGTTGCTGCTCTCAGCCATTTTCACCACCATCGGACTGTACTGGCTGAGCAATGCCACCGGTTATGTAACTTTCGCGGCTGCGTTCGTATTTGCCATTGGCACTTGTTACTTCTGGCCCACCATGCTGGGTTTTGTATCCGAATATATCCCTAAAACCGGTGCCATCGGTCTTAACATCATGGGCGGCGCAGGCATGCTGAGCGTAGCCGTGATCCTGCCTTTCATGGGCAACTGGTTCGACAACAACAAAGCCAAGGCCCTCCAGGCCGGTGCGGATGCCGCCACTGCAAACCTGCAGGCAGGCAGGGACACGCTGACCACCGTAATGATCATGCCCATCATCCTCATCGTGGCTTTTGCCATCCTCTTCTTTGCCTACAGGAATAAAAGCAAGGTGAACCTGAAAGCAGAAGCACAAACCGCATAATCAAAGTAATCATATCGAAATCAAAATATAGTATGGACAGGAAACTTAGAATGGGAATGATCGGGGGTGGCAAAGACGCCTTCATTGGCGCCATCCACCGTATTGCCGCCAATATGGACGGCCTGATCGAATTGAAAGCAGGGGCATTGAGCATCAACCCCGAAATTGCTCAGGATTCCGGACGCTCGCTGTTCCTGGAGAGCGACCGCATTTATACCGACTTCAAAACGATGCTGGAAAATGAAGCCAAAATGCCTGCGGACAAAAGGCTGGACTTCATCACCATCGTGACGCCCAACTTCGCGCACTTTGAACCTGCCATGATGGCGCTGGACAAAGGGTTCCACGTAGTGATCGAAAAGCCGATCACCTTTACGCTGGACGAAGCCAAACAACTGAAAGCAAAAGTAGAGCAGACCGGTCTTACCCTCCTGCTCACACATACCTACACCGGCTACCCCATGGTAAAGCAGGCCCGCCAGATGGTTAAGAACGGCGTGCTCGGCAAGATCCGCAAGGTATGGGTGGAATACCCCCAGGGCTGGCTCAGCAAGCTCAGCGAGCGCGAAGGCAACGCCCAGGCAGCCTGGCGTACAGACCCCAAACGTTCCGGTAAGAGCGGCTGTATGGGCGACATTGGTACCCATGCCGCCAACCTCGCCGAATACATCACCGGCCAGCAGATAGACAAGCTCTGCGCAGACCTGAACGTAATGGTGGAAGGCCGCATGCTGGACGACGACGGCGCTGTGCTGCTGCGTTTCAACGAAGGCGCCGCAGGCGTGCTGATGGCGTCGCAGGTGGCGGCGGGCGAAGAAAATGCGCTCAAGATCCGCGTCTACGGCGAAAAAGGCGGTCTTGAATGGGCACAACAGGAACCCAATACCCTGCTGGTGAAATGGCTGGACAAACCCACGGAGATCCTCCGCGCGGGCGGCGGCAACCCTCACCTGAGCAGCTATGCCACGCATAACTGCCGTACCCCGGGCGGCCACCCCGAAGGTTACCTGGAAGCGTTCGGCAACCTTTACCGCAATTTCGCGCTGACCTTAACGGCTAAGATAGACGGCGCCACACCCGCTCCCGAAGCGCTGGACTTCCCGTCCGTGAACGAGGGCATCCGCGGCATGGCATTCATCGATATGGTGGTGAAATCTTCCGCCAGTACCGAAAAATGGACGAAATTCGAGATTTAACCGGCCGTTTTGTGCGATTTAACGGATATTGGACAACCGGATAAGGAGAGAGAAATATGAAACCGAGCAATGAGTTCACTACAGGAGGATAAATTGCGAGGTTCCATCTGACCGTTTAAAAAATAATTTGAACAGATGAGACCGTAAGGTCCCATCTGACCCGTAAAAAATCAAATTGAACAGATGAAAACGATCAAAGGGCCCGGCATTTTCCTGGCGCAGTTCCTGGACGATAAAGCCCCTTTCAATACCCTGGAGAGCATCTGCAAATGGGCGAAAGACCTGGGCTTTGTGGGCGTGCAGATCCCTACCTGGGACGCACGGGTAATAGACCTGAAAAAGGCTGCCGAGAGCAAGACCTATGCGGACGAGATCAAAGGCGTCGTGAACAGCGCGGGGCTGGAGATCACCGAGCTGAGCACGCATTTGCAGGGCCAGCTGGTGGCCGTTAACGCCGCTTTCGGCGAACTGTTCGACGGGTTTGCCCCGAAAGAACTGCGCGGCAACAACAAGGCCCGCACCGAATGGGCCGTGCAGCAGCTGATGTACGCCGCCAAAGCCAGCCGCAACCTGGGCCTGAACGCCCATGCCACTTTCAGCGGCGCATTGATGTGGCATACCTTTTACGCCTGGCCGCAACGCCCCGCAGGGCTGGTGGAAGCAGGGTTTAAAGAGCTGGCTTCCCGCTGGCTGCCCATCCTGAACGAAATGGACGCCAACGGCGTGGACCTCTGCTACGAGATACACCCCGGCGAAGACCTGCACGACGGTGCCAGCTACGAACGTTTCCTGGAAGCTGCCGGAAATCATGCCCGCGCCTGCCTGTTGTATGATCCCAGTCATTTTGTTTTGCAATGTCTTGACTATCTTGCCTACATCGATATCTACCACGAAAGGATCAAAATGTTCCATGTGAAGGATGCCGAATTCAATCCCACCGGGCGTTCCGGCGTTTACGGCGGTTACCAGGGCTGGGTGGAAAGACCCGGCAGGTTCCGCTCCCTGGGCGACGGGCAGGTGGATTTTAAGGCCGTGTTCAGCAAGCTGACGCAATACGATTATGCCGGCTGGGCCGTTCTTGAATGGGAATGCGCGCTCAAGCACCCTGAAGACGGTGCAAGGGAAGGCGCTCCTTTCATCAAGGACCACATCATCCGCGTTACCGAAAAAGCGTTCGATGATTTTGCGGGAACCGGCGCGGACGACAGCCTGAACAAAAGGATACTCGGTATCTGATACCCAGGTACAGCGTGTCTTTCAAACAAAACGATTTTTCTCAATTATAAAACTCGGTAAACGATGAAAAAAACAATGTGGATGCCGGTATGCATGAGCGCGGTACTCCTTATGGCTGCATGCGGCGGCGGTGGTGAAAAAAAAGAAGAAGGTAGCACGTCTTCAACAGAAACGACCGCACCTGCGGCAGACAACTCAATGGTAGCGGATGTTAAAGGCAAAGGCAAAGAGCTGATGGCTGCACAGGACTGCGCAACCTGTCATAAAGAAACTGAAAAAGTGATCGGCCCTTCTTTCAAGGAAGTAGCGGCTAAATACCCTAACACACCGGAGAATGTTTCCATGCTGGCGGACAAGATCATCAAAGGCGGTTCAGGCAACTGGGGCGAAGTGCCCATGGCGCCGCACGCTGCGATCTCCAAATCCGACGCGGAAGAAATGGTGAAATACATTCTCACCGTGAAATAAATTCATCCTTTAAACAACCTTTTTTATGAAACGTTTATTCACCTCCACGTTGCTGCTGGGCCTGCTTGCGGGCGCCACGGCTACATATGCACAGGGGCCTTCCCTTACTGCCAAGGAAAAAAAAGCAGGCTGGAAACTCCTGTTCGACGGTAAGACCACCGAAGGCTGGCGCGGCTACCTGAAACAGGAAGTGCCCGGCGCCTGGAAAGTACAGGACGGCGCGCTTTTCCTGGACACAGATGCCAAAAAAGCAGGCGCTTCCGGCGGCGATCTCATTACTGACGGCGAATACGAGAACTATGAGCTGGAACTGCAATGGAAGATATCCGAAGGCGGCAACAGCGGCATCATCTTCGGCGTGCACGAAGACCCGAAGTTCAAAGCCACCTACGCCACCGGTCCTGAAATGCAGGTGCTGGACGACGCAAAACATTCCGACGGCAAAATTCACAAGCACAACTCCGGCGACCTGTACGACCTGATCGCAGCGCCTTCCAAATACGCTAAACCCGTAGGAGAGTGGAATACCGCCAAGATCATCAAAAAAGACGGTAAACTCACCCTCATTTTCAACGGCCACAAAACAGCTGAAACGACCATGGGTACCGAAGAGTGGAAAACGCTCGTAGGCGGCAGCAAGTTCAAAAGCTGGGAAGGCTTCGGCGCTTATCCTAAAGGCCACATTGCGCTGCAGGACCATGGCGATAAAGTATGGTACCGGAATATCAAGATCAGAGAACTGTAGTAACAGCCACTATGCTCAGCAAAAAATACATCCTGCTCCTGCTCGTAATACTTGTGGCCGGCTCTTCCTTTAAAAAGGCAAAGCCCAGGCTGCTGGTGTTCTGCAAAACCGCAGGCTTCCGCCACGACTGCATCCCGGTGGCCAAACTGGCCATGATAGACCTGGGCGCGAAGAACGGGTTTGACGTGGATACCACTGAAGACGCGTCGCTTTTTACCGCGGAGAACCTGAAACGCTACAAAGCCGTGATGTTCCTGAACACCACCGGCGATGTGCTGAACGCGGAGCAGCAAACCGTGATGGAATCGTTCATCAAAAAAGGCGGCGGTTACATCGGCGTGCATGCCGCTACAGATACGGAATACGACTGGCCCTGGTACAACCAGCTGGTGGGCGCTTATTTCTTAAGCCATCCCCAACAGCAAACCGCCACCCTCCAGGTAGTAGACCGTTCGCATATCTCCACCAAACACCTGGATGCAAGCTGGGTGAGGAAAGATGAGTGGTATAATTTCAAAAGCATTGTACCCGGCCTGCATGTGCTGATCAGGATAGACGAAAGCTCTTACCAGGGCGGGAAGAACGGAGGGGATCACCCCATGAGCTGGTACCGGGAATTCGACGGCGGCCGCACTTTTTACACGGAGCTGGGCCATACCAAAGAATCTTACCGGGAAGAAGCATTCCTGAAACATGTGCTCGGAGGGATCCAATACGTAACCCGTATAAAGAAATGACCGCAGGGCCATGCAAAATATCAGCAGGTAGAGACGCAAAATTTTGCGTCTCTACCTGCTTTAGCACAACCACGTTTACATTACAAACACGCTTTACGCAATGAGAAATTCATTATTACTGCTGATCCTGGCTGTTATGGGCCTTGGCATCGTAAGCTGCTCCAAATCCAGGCCCGGCAAACCTAAGGTGCTGGTATTTTCCAAAACAGAAGGATTCCGCCATGCCTCTATACCTGCCGGTATCAAAGCCATTCAACAGCTGGGCGCAGATAACGGTTTTGACGTGGACACCACCGAGAACGCCGCATTTTTCACAGAAGATTCCCTCGCGCAATACGCCGCCATCATCTTCCTGAACACCACCGGCGATGTGCTGGACAACCGCCAGGAAGCGGACTTTGAACGCTACATCCAGGCCGGCGGCGGTTTTGTGGGCATCCACGCCGCCACCGATACGGAATACGGCTGGCCCTGGTACGGCAAGCTGGTGGGCGCTTATTTCAACGACCATCCCGCCGGTACCGCAAAAGCGAAGCTGACGGTAACCGACAAGAATCATCCTTCCACCGCTGAGATCCCCGAAACATGGGAGCATACCGATGAATGGTACAACTTCAAGAACGTGAACAAAGACACGAAGGTGCTGATGAAAGTGGATGAGAAAACGTACAAAGGCGGCACCATGGGAGACGATCACCGGATCAGCTGGTATCACGAATACGACGGCGGCCGCGCCTGGTATACCGAACTGGGCCACACCGAAGAGTCTTACACCGAACCCAATTACCTCAAACATATTCTCGGCGGTATTCAATACGCCATCGGCAAGAACCGCGTGCTGGATTACGCCGCCGCAAAATCGCTGCGCGTGCCTGACGAAGACCGCTTTACCAAACAAATGCTCACCAGCGGCGAATTTTTTGAGCCTACCGAAATGGCGGTCCTGCCCAACCTGGACATCCTCGTAGCGCAGCGCCGCGGCGAGATCATGCTGTACAGCGAATCACGCAAGAGCCTCACCCAGGTCGGCTTCCTGAACGTATACCACAAAACCGACGTGAAAGGCGTGAACGCAGAAGAAGGTTTGCTCGGCCTTGCGGCAGACCCCGACTTCGCGAAGAATAATTACATCTACCTGTTTTATTCCCCCGCCGATACTTCCGTGAACAGGCTGAGCCGCTTTACGTTCAAAGACAATAAAGTGATCCCTGAAAGCGAAAAGATCATCCTGCAATTCTATTCACAACGCCAGATATGCTGCCACACCGGCGGCTCCATCGCTTTCGGCGGAGACGGCCTGCTGTACCTCTCCACCGGCGACAATACCACGCCTTTCGACGAGCCGGGCCAGCCTTACACCAGCAAAGGCTTCGGCCCGCTGGACGATCGCCCGGGGCACCTGCAGTACGACGGGCGCAGAACTTCTTCCAACACCAACGACCTCCGCGGCAAGATCATCCGCATCCGTGTGAAGGAAGACGCCACTTACGAAATTCCGGAGGGCAACCTCTTTAAAGCCACCGATAAAACAAAAGCGGAGATCTACGCCATGGGCACCCGCAACCCTTACCGCATTTCAGTGGACCGTAAGACCAACTACGTTTACTGGGGCGATGTAGGCCCGGATGCATCCAACAACGACTCCCTGCGCGGTCCGAGAGGATACGACGAGGTCAACCAGGCCAAAAAAGCAGGTTATTTCGGTTATCCTTTGTTCATCGGGAACAACCAGCCTTACCGCGCATTCGATTATGAGACCGGCGTTTCCGGTCCCGCATTCGATCCTGCCAAACCCATCAACAACTCACGCAACAATACCGGTTTAACAGAGCTTCCGCCGGCAACATCAGCGTTCATCTGGTATCCTTACGCGAAGTCTGAAGAATTCCCGCTGGTGGGCGCAGGCGGCCGCAATGCAGAAGCCGGTCCTGTGTATTACAGCGAGTTTTATCCCGCTGAAACGCGTTTCCCGGATTATTATAACGGTAAACTTTTCATCTACGACTGGATCCGCGGCTGGATCATGGCCGTGACCATGGATAAGGACGGCAATTACCAGAAGATGGAACGTTTCATGCCTTCCACCAAATTCAACGCCCCGATAGACATGGAAATGGGGCCGGACGGCAGGTTGTACGTACTCGAATACGGCAACGGCTGGTTCAGCAAAAATGCTGATGCGGGCCTTTCCCGCATCGACTACAACGGTGGCAACCGCGCGCCGAAGGCCACGCTGAAAGTGGATAAGCTCACCGGCGCATTACCCTTCAAAGTGAAGCTGGAAGCCGAAGGCGCAGTAGACCCCGATGGCGATGCCATTACTTTCCTCTGGAACTTCGGCAATGGCAACAAGCTGGAAACGAAAGAGCCTTTTGCTGAATATACTTTCGCCACCGCCGGCGAATACCCCGTGTTCGTAGACGTAACAGACAGTAAGGGCGCCACTTCCCGCACCAAAATGGTGAACGTGTACGCAGGCAACGAAACGCCCGAAGTGAAAGTGAATATCCTGGGCAACCAGCAGTTCTATTTCCCCGGCAAACAGGTGCGCTACAGCGTGAGCGTGACGGATAAAGAAGACGGCAGCACTGCCGCCGGTACGCTGGATGTGACCAACCTGTATGTGAAAGGCGTTTACATGGAAGGAAGGGACAAAGCCGCGATGAGCCAGGGGCACCAGGTTATTTCAGGCGCGATTGCAGGAAAGAACATCATGGAGTCTTCCGACTGCAAAACCTGTCACAAACCCAATGAGAAATCCATCGGCCCAAGCTTTATGCAGGTGGCTGAAAAATATAAAGCCGATCCCAAATCACCCGAATACCTTGCTGACAAGATCATCAAAGGCGGCGGCGGCGTTTGGGGAGAAACAGCCATGAGCGCCCACCCGACTATTTCAAATGCAGAAGCCAAACAGATAGTGGAATACATCTTTTCCCTGGCTGGCGGCGACAAACAGGAGCCCAGCCTGCCGGTTTCCGGCGCTGTGGACCCAACCATGGGCGAAGAGTTGAAAGACAAAGGCGTGTTTTACCTGATGGCGTCTTATACGGACAAAGGTGGTAAGGGCATCCGTCCCATTACGGGCGTAGCCAATGCCGAGCTTCGCAATGCGCGGTTCCAGGCGGGCAGCTACGTGAAATCCGATGCTGCGGCTACGGTAGAGATCAACGGCAAAAAACTGCTGATCCCCACCGCCAATTCCTGGGTTGCTTACCGTGAAATGGATCTGACGGACGTAACCGCGCTGGAACTGAGCTACTTTGTGCAGGAAGCGCCGCAGTACGGCTACACCGTTTCCGCGCACCTGGACAGCCAGGGCGGCCAGCAGCTGGGCTCGCCCGTTAATATCGGGGCAGGAGCGGCTTCCGGCAAGCCCAATACGGCCACTATTTCCTTCCCGGCCATCGCGGATGGAAAGAAACATGCGCTTTACCTGGTGTTTAAAGCAGCGGATCCCGCCGAAAAGCTGCCGGTAGGGGTTGATGCGGTGAGGCTTTTGGCTAAATAGAGCATTTCCTGGTAGATAATTTACGAAGGGGGAAGGATGATTGCCTTCCCCTTTTCATTTTCAGCAAATTTTGGTGAGCCACCACAATAGACTAAAAATGAACCTTTCATGGGACCCGCAAGGGTCGGAGGATTATTGGTATTGGCAACAGACAGATAAAAAGATACTAAAGAAAATCAATGAGCTTATCAGGGACACGATGAGGCAGCCTTTTGAAGGACTGGGCAAACCGGAGGGATTAAAAGCAAATCTTGCAGGATGCTGGTCCCGGAGAATCGATCAGGAACACCGGGTGGTTTACAGAGTGAATAATAACAATATCCATATTTTAATGTGCAGGTATCATTACTGATCCTGTAAATCGAAAAAAGCTGCCTTTCCTGGGGCAGCTTTTTGATAATGAATTACTTATATCAACCGATCTTCATCATTTTCTTTCGCATTTTTTTCGCGCGTTTCTGGCTGGTGCTTACGAAATTCACCAGCAGTACGATGATGATAATGAACAGGCCGAAAAACTCCCTGGTGTCCTCGATCCAGGGCTGGGATGCTTTCATGCTGCCGGCGATGTTCTCGGCGTTGTGCTCGGTCATCCAGCTGAGCACGCCGTCTTTCGTGAAAAACAGGTATACGGCATAGCCCAGGGCGGCCACGATGCCGAAGAGGTACCAGCCTTTGTAATAGTTGCCAGCCGCGGCCAGGGCGCAGAAGATGGCCCCGTAGAGATAGATCGGCATCCAGATGTAAGGGTCCGGGTCGTTCCACTGCAGAGCGGCAAATAATACGAACAGCACAGCAAAAACTACATTAAATATCTTCATGATGTAAAAAGTGAAATAATATTAGCTAAATTGATTAAACTTACGGAAAATCCGCCATTTCAACGTCACCTGGCGGGGTTTTAAAAAAAAGTGGCCAAGATGTTTGTGGTTGTTAAATAAATGTTATAATTTTAGAACATCAGAAACAACAAAATTGTAGTGAACCTTTGCATGAATAAAAATCTACGCTGACTCGTCTAACCTAAATAATTTTTTGTCTTTATAAATTCCACTTTGAATCAGGCACTTTTATCCAGGAAGTGCCGCTTTAATAAAGACAGCCAGCTTGATTTCCTCTTCCTGCAAAATCGTTTTTCCAAAGGGAATGTTAAAATTTTGACACTTTGGGGTGAGCGCCGAACGATTTTTAATTCTTATATTGCAATTGAAAGCCACCGGCAACCCGGCACGGCTTTTGAATAAATAACCCTGAAAACGACATTGGGGACCGCATCCCCTGAAGAATATCCTGGTTACTAATCAGGTTTTAGAATGGCGGAAGGAGAGGCACTAGTTGCCTCTCTTTTATTTTTACAAAACCCCATCAAGAGCCCGCCCGGTACCATTTTCCTCTCCCGTATAAAAATTATCACCCTTTCCCTAAGCCTGAAATTCATTATTTTAGCCCCATGGGATACGCATTTAACAGGGAACCGGTTTCGGGAACGCTATACCAGGTACTTGCCAACAATACACCGGAAAAAGGCCAACAGTGGATCACAGATAAACTTCGCGCCTGGCAGGAGCAGCACTCCATGCAGGCATTCAATATTGCTTTTACCGCCGCCCCCCGTTTCCTGGGCCGTGATAACGTTAACGTAACCGATGAGCAGGCCGCGGCATTGCTGCCCTTTCAACTGGAAGGTTATACAACCGACCGCCTGTTCAGGGTCTGGTGGCTTATGCAGCTGCCGCCCACGGATCAGAGAACGTATACGCAGGCGATAGAGAATCTTTTTCATGCCGCTGAAATGAACGAGCTGGTAGCGCTTTATGGCGCATTGCCATTGCTGGCATTCCCGGAAGCCTGGAAGCTGCGCACCGCCGAAGGCATCCGCTCCAACATCGGCGTGGTACTGGAAGCCATCATGCTGCGTAACCCTTACCCGGCCCGGTATTTGGATGAACCTGCGTGGAACCAGCTGATCATGAAAGCCTTCTTCACCGAAAAACCGGTGCAATATATAGTGGGAGTTGATGAACGCGCCAATCCCGCGCTTGCCCGCATCCTGACAGACTTTGCGCACGAACGCTGGGCTGCCGGAAGAACCGTGCATCCGCTCATCTGGCGCATGGTAGCGCCGTTCATCCATGCCGGCAATTTTGAAGACATTGAAAGGATATGGTTCTCCGAACAACATGCTGAAAGGGAAGCAGCTGCGCTCGCCTGCGCTGCATCTGCATATCAGCCCGCGAAGGACCTGCTGGAAACAAGAAAGGAAATGAAAACGGATATAAGCTCCGGAAAGCTTACCTGGAACACGGTTGCCAGTCGTGTAAATGACTAGTTTATGTTATTGGACAGCCTGCCCATTATTATTAATTTAAACCCGATCGTAATTTATAATTCTTATGTGTTGTAGTGCTCAGCTGACGGAAAAAGATCTTGTACCCCAACCGCACAACCCGGCTTACCTGGAGGCCATCAAAGGCATGCGTTTTTTTGATCCGCATGTACACATGACCTCCCGTACCACGGACGATTACCAGGCCATGGCAGACGCCGGAGTGGCCGCTATCATAGAACCCGCGTTCTGGCTCGGCCAGCCCCGAACCGGCGTGGATACTTTCAGGGACTATTACAGCAGCCTCGTTGGCTGGGAAAGGTTCCGCTCCTCGCAGTTCGGCATCAAACATTACTGCACCATCGGCCTCAACTCAAAAGAAGCGAACAACGAAGCGCTCAGCGAACAGGTAATGGAGATACTGCCGCTTTTCATTTACAAAGAAGGCGTGGTGGGCGTTGGCGAAATAGGCTTCGACGACCAGACGGCGCTGGAAGAAAAATATTACCGCGCGCAGCTGCTGCTGGCCAAAGAAGCCGGCCTGCCCGTGCAGATACATACCCCGCACCGCGATAAAAAACAAGGCACACAGCGAAGCATGGACATCGCCATTGAAATGGGCCTCGACCCCTACATGGTGATCGTGGACCACAACAACGAGGAGACCGTGAAAGAAGTGCTGGACCGCGGTTTCTGGGCGGCTTTCACCATTTATCCCTTCACTAAAATGGGGAACGAACGCATGGTGGAAGTCGTGAAACAATACGGTACGGAGCGCATCATGGTGAACTCCGCCGCAGACTGGGGCATCAGCGATCCGCTGGCAGTGCCCAAAACCGCCGCGCTCATGCTGGAACGCGGCATCTCAAAAGCGGATGTTGAACTGGTGACCTATCGCAACGCCATCACCGCGTTCGCGCAAAGCGGCCAGATCAACGAAGCGGACTTTGAACAACCCGGCCAAATTGACCAAAGCCTGAAGTATAATGGGAGCACGGTTTTGCGCGGAGGGCAGCAACCCAGACCCAATAAACAATCCACCATTATCCGGTAACAATTTTATCCATTGCTTTATTGTATTGAAAACCTGACTAACAAGTGAACTATATCCTCAGCAAACTGCTTGGCTATCTACGACTGATGCGGCCCGCCAATATACTGACGGCCATTACCGATATTATGGCCGGCATTGCGATCTCCGGTTTTCTCGCTCACGGGCTCACAGACGTTCAGTCGGTTTTGCAGGCTACCTGTCTTGCCATAGCCACCATCGGCCTCTACGGCGGAGGCGTGGTGTTCAACGATATTTTCGACGCCTCGCTGGACCGCATAGAACGGCCCGAGCGGCCCATTCCTTCCGGCATCATTTCAAAAACAGAAGCGGTGGTGCTGGGCGTATACCTGCTGCTGCTGGGAGTGCTGGCCGCTTTCACCGTAGGGGAGATCTCAGGTTTCATTGCCATCGGCATTGCGGTGGCGGCGCTCGTGTACGACAAATGGGGCAAACACCACAAAGCGCTCGGTCCATTTAATATGGGGCTGTGCCGCGGATTGAACCTTTTGCTGGGCATCAGCATCGTTCCCGCATCACTGCCGCAATACGGCTGGCTGGCGGTGGTGCCGGTGCTTTATATCGCATCCATCACCATGATCTCCCGCGATGAAGTGCATGGCGGGAAAAAACGCACGCTCATGATGGCCGCCGCCGGTTATGCCATTGTATGCGGCGTTATTTTCTGGCAGGGCCTGATGAAAGGGGAGGCGCTGATGGTGGGAATTTACCTGCTCGTTTTACTGTATCTTATTTTCTCCCCCCTGCTGAAAGCTATGAAAGAGCCGACAGGGCCCAATATCGGGAAAGCCGTGAAAGGGGGCATTATAGGCCTTATTGCCATGAATGCCGCCTGGGTGGCGGCCTTTGCAGTGTTTCCCTATCCATTGATAGTGCTGGCCTTTCTGCCAATGTCCATCCTTCTTTCCAGGGCGTTTGCCGTTACCTGAACCGTTCAACTGAAGTATCTGCCAGCTGTAAAAAATAGCAGCCGGTAACGTCCTTTTTTGTACATTTAACCGTTTAAAAATTGCCCGGCAAACGGGGCGGAGCTTAGCTATGTCGTATATTCAACAATCTTTCAGCGTTCAGTTCGAATACAAGGTTTTTTTTACAGAACATTTATTTGATCCAACCAACCCGGTATTTTCCGGCTTCCTGGATTCCCGTGCAGAGAAAGGCATCCGGAAAAAATTGCTGTTTATCGTGGATGATGGCGTGACCAAACACCACGACACGCTGCAGGAACAGATCACCGCATATTGCAGCAGCCTGGATAGCTACGAGCTCGTGCAGGACATCATCGTGGTGCCCGGCGGAGAAGCTTCCAAGAACGATCTGCAGCTATTTTACTGGCTTGTGAACGAGATCGACCAGCATGCGATAGACCGGCATTCATACGTAGTGGCCATCGGCGGCGGCTCCGTGCTGGACCTTGTTGGCTACGTGGCCGCGGTAAGCCACCGCGGCATCAAACATATTCGTATACCCACTACCGTGTTATCGCAGAACGATTCCGGCGTGGGCGTGAAGAACGGTATCAACTACCACGGTAAAAAGAATTTCCTCGGCACTTTTGCACCGCCCGCAGCCGTGTTCAACGACGCGCATTATCTTTCCACGCTGGATGAGCGCGACTGGCGCTCCGGCATGATAGAGGCCGTGAAAGTGGCGCTGATCAAAGACGCTACCTTTTTTGAATGGATGGAAGCGCATGCCGAAGAGCTTTCCGTGGGCGAATCCCAAAGCCTTCAATACCTCATCCGCCGCTGCGCGGAACTGCATATACAACATATCGGCGGCGCCGGCGATCCTTTCGAGAGCGGCTCTTCGCGCCCGCTGGACTTCGGCCACTGGAGCGCGCACAAGCTGGAGCAGCTCACCGATTTTGAATTGCGCCACGGCGAAGCCGTATCTATCGGCATCGCGCTGGACAGCGTGTATTCCTGGCTCACCGGCCTGCTGGATGCGGATTCTCTTGAAAGGATCATACAGCTGCTGAAAAAGCTGCGCCTGCCGCTGTACCACCCGTTGCTGGAGATAGAAGACGATGCTTCTCCCATCATGGCGGGCCTGGAAGAATTCAGGGAACACCTTGGCGGAAGGCTTACCATTGCCCTGCTTGAAGGGATCGGCAAAGGAAAGGAAGTGCATTCCATAGACAATGCCACGCTGCGCAAAGCGGTGAACATGCTGCGCGACAAATGGTAGCGCCGCTTTAATTGAACAGATTAGCATAAGATTATAGAACATGTATACGCCATCGGGCCATCTGACTTATTGCACCAATATCCATGCAGGCGAAAGCTGGAGCGAGCATTTCGCGCAGCTGCAGCAGTTCATACCCGCCGTAAAGGCGCAGGTAAGTCCCGGTAAGCCTTTCGGCATCGGCCTGCGGCTCAGCAACCTGGCCAGCCTGGAGTTGTCCAAAGAAGCGCCCCTGAACGCTTTCCGTGACTGGTTGCGGGAAAATGATTGTTACGTGTTTACCATGAACGGTTTCCCGTACGGCGGTTTCCACAAGGAGCGCGTGAAAGACCAGGTGCATACGCCTGACTGGGCTACGGCGGAACGCGTGGCCTACACCATCCGCCTCTTCCGTATACTGGCGGCGCTGCTGCCCGAGGGCATGGAAGGCGGCGTGTCTACCTCCCCGCTTTCTTACCGCATCTGGCACCGCTGCGGCGAAGAACATACATCCATCATGGAAAGCGCCACGCTCAACATGCTGCTGGTGGTGGAACAGCTCATCAGCATCCATAAAAGCGGCGGCCCACTGCTGCATATAGACGTGGAGCCTGAGCCCGACGGCATGCTGGAAAATTCCAAGGAATACCTCGACTGGTATTTCCAGCACCTGTTGCCCGCAGGCGTGATGATGTTCACCGACAAGTTCGGCATGAGCGAAGAAGAAGCTACCCTTGCCATCAAGAACCACGTGCAGCTGTGTTACGACGTATGCCACTTTGCCGTGAGTTATGAAGACCCGAAAGTGGTGCTGGAACGCATGCATTTCTTTGGCCTGAAAGTTGGTAAGATACAGATAAGCGCCGCACTGAAAGGCCTTTTCCCGAAAGAAGGGAGGGAGCCGGTGATCAACGCGTTTGCGGCTTTTGACGAGAAAATATACCTGCACCAGGTGATCGCGCGGATGAGCAATGATCAGAAAGTGCATTATCCTGATATGCCCGAAGCGCTTGCGGATGCAGGCAGGGCGGACCTTGAAGAATGGCGTGCGCATTTCCACGTGCCGGTATTTGTCCAGGACTTTGGCGTGCTTACCTCCACCCGCGACGACATTAGCCGCGTGCTGGCCTTGCAGGCAGCCAAACCGTTCACCCAACACCTTGAAGTAGAAACCTATACCTGGGAAGTGCTCCCTCCCGGGTTAAAACAGGAAATGGGCGGATCTATCGCCCGGGAGATGAAATGGGTGTTGCAACAGTTGGAATTATCCTGACAGGGTCATAGTTTTGAGCCCGAAATTGTAACGCGAAGAAGAAAGAAACTATGAAAAAGACCGTGGTAATAGATGTAGTAGGATTGTCTGCTGCGCTGATCGGCGAACACACGCCATTCCTGGCAGCTTACGCTAAAAAGCACCACACATCTGCTATTGCGCCAATGCTGCCCGCCGTTACGACCGCCGTACAATCCACCTACCTCACCGGCCAGTGGCCCAGCGAACATGGGATTGTAGGCAACGGCTGGTACGACCGCACAGACTCCGAGATCAAATTCTGGAAACAATCCAACAAGCTCGTTTACGGTGAAAAGGTCTGGGAGCGCGCCCGCCAGCTGCATCCAGGCTTCACCTGCTCAAAAATGTTCTGGTGGTACAATATGTATTCCAGCGCGGACTTTTCCGTTACCCCGCGCCCGCAATACCTTTCAGACGGGCGGAAGATGCCCGACTGTTATTCGCATCCCGCCTCCCTCCGCGACCGCTTGCAGCAGGAGCTGGGCCAGTTCCCGCTCTTCCAGTTCTGGGGCCCGGGCGCCAATATCAAAAGCACCCAGTGGATCGCCGATGCGTCTATTCTCACGGACAAATGGCATGATCCCAACCTCACGCTCATTTATCTTCCCCATCTCGACTATTGTTTGCAGAAATTCGGTCATGACTATACGAAAATAGCGCCTGAGCTGAACGCGATCGATAAAGTAGTGCGGCAGCTCGTGGAATACTACGAGCAGCAGCAAAGCGAGATCATCATATTATCCGAATACGGCATCACCAACGTCAGCAAACCTATTCACATCAACAGGCTGCTGCGCGAAAAGGGGCTGATCAGTGTGAGAGTGGAAAGAGGCCTTGAACTGCTCGATGCCGGCGCTTCCCGCGCCTTTGCAGTGTCTGACCACCAGGTGGCGCATATTTATATCAACGATCCCTGTTGCGTGAAACAGGTGCGCGAGCTCCTGGAGAACATTCCCGGCGTGGAAATGGTGCTGGACCGCGAAGGCATACACGAACATCACCTGCATCACGAACGCAGCGGCGATTTTGTGCTGGTGGCCGATGCGCAAAGCTGGTTTACCTACTACTACTGGGAAGACGATGCCAAAGCGCCGGACTTCGCGCGTATCGTGGATATTCACCGCAAACCCGGATACGACCCCGTGGAGATGTTCCTCAACCCGGCCGACCCTTTCGTGAAAATGAAAGTGATCGGTAAAGTGCTGAAAAAGAAACTCGGCTTCCGCTACCTTATGGACGTGATACCGCTGAACGCCACGCTGATAAAAGGTTCCCACGGAAGGATCGCCGAAGACAAAAAGGACCACCCCGTGCTGATCACCACGCAGGCGGTAAAAGAAAACGTGCAGGCGGTGGACGTGCATGATATTATCCTGCAGCATATCGGGCTGGAGGAATAAAGTCAGGGTATGTTCAGATGATATTTTACGGATCTTCCCGCGCCTTCCTGCGTAAATGCCCCTATCTCGTGAAGATGCTGCAGATCCCGCGTAGCAGTAGGTTTGGAGGTTTGGGTGATACTGATGTATTTCCTGGCTGTCATTCCCCCTTCAAATCCTTCCTCTCCTGCATCCAGCATTTTATTCACAGCTTTTAGCTGCCGGCTGTTCAGCTGGTCTTTATACCGGTCAAAGAAGCGGGCTTTCTTTAGGATAAATTGCACCATCGATTTTGCATCTTTCTGCGCCTCGATGATCACCATCGCGAAATACCTTATCCAGTCTGTAATTTCCAGGGAGCGCTGCGCTTTTTTGAGCGCTTCGTAATACGCCTTCCTGTTTTTCTCGATTATTTTGGACAGGCTAAGCATCACTGGGCGCCTCAACGACTGCGACAGCGCTTTCTCAGCAATAGCCCTGCCAATGCGCCCGTTGCCGTCTTCGAAAGGATGTATGGATTCGAAATACAGGTGAGCTATCGTGGATTTTAATATGGCATGTGCAATATCCCCGTTTATGTCGAAATCAACGTTATTAAACCATTTTACAAAGCGCTCCATTTCTTTGGGTACGATAGCGGAAGGCGGCGCTTCGTAGTGAATGATCTCTTTCCCCGGCGCGCCGGAAATAACCTGCATGGGAGCTGTGCCTTGCCGCCATTCACCGGTGTTGATGTTTTTGGCGTTCTCCAGTAAATCCTTGTGCCATTCTTTCAACATCGCGATATTTAGCGGTGCTGCATAGGATCTGCGGACGTCCACCATCAGCCTTGCGACCCCCGAGGCCCGGCGGTCTTTGACATATTCAGGCGTTTCATTTAATCCCAGGTTGTTCCGGATGGAAGACATCACATCTTCCCGGCTCAGATATTCTCCTTCTATTTCCGAAGTATTCACCGCTTCTGCCAGCATCAGCTGAAGGGATATTTCCTCCTGCACATTCCCTGGCAAAGCCAGCAGCACGCCGTTCATCTCTCCCGTTTCACGCGCAAAATCGGTTATCAGCGGTTGGATATCTTCAGTCCTGTATGTAAAATTGGGCCAGTCGGGCAGTTGCCAGTGATACGCCATGAGCCGATTAATTTTGATAATCGGCTCAAATATAGGCAAAAAATGAGCCGATTAGCGATTTTAATCGGCTCAGATACCGGGAAAAATTGAGCCGATTAACCGCCGTAATCGGCTCATCGCCTTTAAATGGCCCTGCCCTGTCTTCCCGCTCATCTATTTTTTTCGCAATAATTTCCTATTCTTCCTTACATTTAATTGCAACCGATTGCTGTCAATAGGGACGCGGGTTCCCAACCCCGTCCGCCACGTTAACGCAGGTACGGTAAGCAAGGCTAAACCAAACTATGTTATGAAAAGGAGAGACTTTCTGAAGACCGGCGCCATGGCCGGCGTAGGGGCGGGGATCACCGTTCTGAACTTCCCTGTGTTCGGTAAGAACGCACCCAGCAACAAACTTGTGATAGGCATGATGGGCGTGAACTCGCGGGGCAACTGGCTGGCCAAGGTGGCTTCCAAGCTGCCCAACGCAGAGGTGGGCTTTATTTGCGATGTGGACGACAAAGCCGCTGAAAAGGGCCTCAAAGCCGTCAGCCAGCAGGCCCGCAAGCCGGAAGTAATAAAAGATGTGCGGAAAATGCTGGAAAGGAAAGACCTGGATGCGGTGATGATCGCCGCGCCGGACCACTGGCATGCACCCGCCGCTATCATGGCCTGCGCTGCGGGCAAACACGTGTACGTTGAAAAGCCGGTAGGCCACAATCCCCGCGAAGGCGAACTGGTAGTGGAAGCCGCCGCGAAATATAAACGCGTAGTGCAAATGGGCAACCAGCGTCGTTCCTGGCCTAACATGCGGCAGGCTTACAAAGACATCCAGGAAGACAAGATACTCGGCCGCGTGTACTTCGCCCGTGGCTGGTATGTGAACGACCGCAAGCCGATAGGCGTAGGCAAAAAAGTACCCGTGCCGTCCAACCTCGACTGGGGGCTCTGGCAAGGCCCCGCGCCCAGACATGATTATGTCGACAACGTGGTGCATTACGACTGGCACTGGCGCTGGCTCTGGGGCACCGGCGAAGCCTGCAACAACGGCACCCATGAGGTGGATTGCATGCGCTGGTTCATGGGCGTGGATTATCCCACCAGGGTAACCTCCGCGGGCGGCCGTTACGCCTATTCCGGCGACGACTGGGAAACACCTGATACACAAACCATCACTTTCGAGTTCGACGGCAACCGCTCCATTGTATGGGAAGGCCGCAGCGCCCATCCTTACAAGCTGGAAGGCAGCGGCCGCGGGTTCACCATCTTCGGCGAAAAAGGTTCTCTTTACTGCGACGGCGGCGACAGCTATAAGATCCTTGATCTGAAAGGCAACGTCGTAAAAGAAGTAAAAGAGAATAAAACCGAGAACCGCGACGCTACCAACGTGGTAAGCCCTGCCGGGGAATTCCTGGACGCGGTGCACATCAGCAACTGGATGGAAGCCATCCGCGGCAACGCGAAGCTGAACTACGGCGTGGGAGAAGGCGCCAAAAGCGTGCTGCTCTGCCACCTGGGCAATATCTCCCAGCGCAGCGGCTCCATCCTCACCACCGATCCTGCCAACGGTCATATTCTGCATAACAAGGAAGCAGCTCAGCTTTGGGGGCGGTCCTACGAAAAGGGCTGGGAACCTAAAGTCTAACGAAAAAGGGCCGTTTTACGCGGCCCTTTTTTTATGGCAGTTTTTATTTCCCCAATTTTTCCTGCACTTTCTTCGGCAGCTTGTTTCTTACCATTGTATAAGATTCCTCCAGGAGCTGCGCCAGTTCGTCCTTTTTTAATACGGAAGGCTTGCGCACGGCCACCCACAAGTGTTTCGCCATGTATGGCGCGGGAATGACGCCCTCCCGTTCGGTCAGCGCTTCAAAATTTTCCTCCGAGCATTTGAAAGAGAAGTTATGCGGCGCTTCTATGCCTACCACGCAAAACATTTTCGCGCCCACGCAAAAACAAAGGTCGGCGCCCCACTTGATATCTTCCGTAACGCCCGGGAACTGGCTGCAAATGGCGCGGAGCTTGTCTATCATAACACCCGGTTTTACCGGCGAATTTAGCGAGAATACCCATAAAAAAAAGACATCCCGAGGAATCGGGATGTCGATTGAAAAACAGTGAACAATGAAATAGTCGCTGACTACTTCAAACTCTTTATTTTGATGCTACGGTAGCTCACGAAATTTCCGTGGTCCTGCAACAATATATGTCCTTTTTCAGCCATGCCGAAATTGGGAAATTTCTCGTATTTACTGCGGGCCACGAGCGCTTTGAAGATATTGTCGCCGCGCACATAACTCACCACTTTATGGCCGTTCATCCAATGTTCCACGCGATTGTCGGGATATACAACAATGCGGCCATGGTTCCATTCGCCCACTTTCTTATGGGAAGCGTACAATTTGTAGGCCGGAATAAGATCGTACAGTGAACCGATCTTGCGGTTGCCGGCTGCGCCCAGTTTGGCGTCAGGATGTTTTTCGTCGTCCAGCACCTGGTATTCCAGGCCAATGGCGGAGCCTTTGTTGCCTTCGGATTCGGTCACAAAATATTTCACGCCGCTGTTGGCGCCTTCGGTCAGTTTGAAGTCAAATTCCAGGTCGAAGGCTGAAAACTCTTCGTCCGTCACAATATCTCCGCCATTGGTGCTTTCGCCGCCAGCCGCGGGTTCCACGTTCAGGGTGCCTTCTGTGATATTCCAGCCCTTTTCGGGGAAGGATTGTTTGTAAGCCCCGCGCCAGCCTTTGGTAGTGCTGCCGTCCCAGAGGAGGCGGATGCCCTGGCGTTTTTCCTGTTCAGACAGCGTGTTGGGGATATTGTTCACCACATACACGTCGTCGTAAGGAGAATATTGCGAAGGCGCCGGGTTTTCGATGATGCGGATGTTCCTCCAGCGGATGTTCTTCCCGGCATCTTCCGTTTTTTTGCCGATGCCGTGCACCTGCAGGGCAATGAAGCCTGAAGGCAGCTCTGCGTCTATCACATGGGCCGCGGCTTTGCCGTTAACGAAAGTGCGGATCTCGGAGCCGCGGCATTCGATGCGGTATTTGTTCCAGTCGTTGGCTTTGTAAGCGTTCTGGGCGCCGGGGTTCAGGTCCAGCGGGTAGAGCCAGCCGCGGCGGCCTTCCTCGTACACGCCGCCGCTCCAGCGGCGGGGAGAGGGGTCCACTTCCATCTGGTAGCCGTATACACGGCCGTTCTGATAGTCGGGCTTGCTCTGGCTGCGGAACTGGATGCCGGAATTGAAATCCTTGTCCAGCTTATATTCCACTTCGAAAATAAAGTCTCCGTAATTTTTTTCGGTTGCCAGGAAAGAGTTGGGTTCAGACAAAACAGTGGTGCCCACGATCTCGCCGTTCTTAACTGAATAGATGGCTTTCCCGTTCAGCTGTTTCCAGCCTTTCAGGTCTTTGCCGTTGAAGAGGTTCTGCCATTTGCCGCCCTGAGCGGAAGCGGCTGAGAGCCAAAGCAGGCCGCATCCGAGAAGGATATACTTTTTCATGGAAATAGATTTGTATCAGTAAAGCCGCCGTTTGCAATCCGGGCTTTGCACCTGCTGCTTTCAGTTTGTTTTTAGTTGACCAATGTAAAACGCCCTGCCCGGGCGGCGCTGCGCTAAGCGTTATGCACCAGTAAGATGCGCTCAGGCGGCAACCAAGATAGAAAAATATCATCAATATTTGCAACCGATTGCAATAAAAATATTCCCGGGCGGTTTCCTGTGTAAAAACGGTACAGGTGTATGCCACTTTAGCATAGGCCGTTCCAAGATAATACGATTATTCTATTCATCCAAGGCTCTTCTATCCATCCAGGGCCCTTTTACGGCTGTTTCCCGTGGGAACCTGACCAGAATCAGGAGAAAATATCCGCGGGGTTATTCCGGAATATCACTCCTTTACTTACCTTTGCAGCCAAAAATAAGAGGGATAATCCCCTTTTGTGTAAACATTTTAATATATATGTCTGGACAGCTTAAAGAAGTTCGTAACCGTATTAAATCCATCCAGTCCACCCAGCAGATCACCAAAGCCATGAAAATGGTAAGTGCTGCCAAGCTGCGCCGTGCCCAGGATGCCATTGTACAAATGCGCCCTTATGCCGAGAAGTTGCAGGAAATGCTGCAAAATATCGTGAGCAACAGCGAAGGTGATTTCGACATGGCGCTGGCTGCCAACCGCCAGGTGGAAAAGGTGCTGATCGTGGCCATTACCTCCGATCGCGGTTTGTGCGGTGCTTATAACTCCAACATCATTAAGCTGGCCAAACAGACCATCCGCGAAAAGTACGCTGAACAGTTTGCCAAAGGCCATGTGGAGATCCTCCCCATCGGAAAAAAAGCTTACGAGCATTTTTCCAAGAACGGCTATAAAGTGAACGACAGCTACTGGACCCTGTTCACCCAGCTCACTTTCGAAAATGTGAAAGCTGCCGCATCCGTAGCAATGGAAGGCTTCATCAAAGGCGAATACGACGCGGTGGAGATCATCTACAGCGAGTTCAAGAACGCCGCTACCCAGCGTTTCAAAGCAGAACAGTTCCTACCCATCGCGAAAGTGGAAAACAAAGAAGGAAAAGGACAGAAAGCCGACTTCATATTCGAACCTGAGAAAACTATCCTGGTGGCCGAGCTGATGCCGAAGATACTGAACACGCAGTTCTTCAAAGCAGTGCTGGACGCGCACGCTTCAGAGCATGGCGCCCGTATGACCGCGATGGACAAGGCGACAGACAATGCCGGCGAACTGCTGCGCAACCTGAAGATCGAATACAACCGCGCCCGCCAGGCGGCGATCACCACGGAACTGACCGAGATCGTGAGCGGCGCTGCGGCCCTGATGGGTTGATCTTATTCACAAATAATCAACAGCACATTTTTTATATTTCTGAAAGAATGTCAAAGGTCTTATTTTCGGCCTTTGACATTTTTGTTTCAGACAAACACCACCGTCCATGGAAATTTCCCAGCTCATTCCGCATGTAGAAGCACTGATCTTTGCCGCAGACCGGCCCTTGCCGGTAACAGACATCCTGGAGCTGCTCAACAACGCCCTGGCCTTCCTGGAAGACCGGGCCACGCAGGAACAGGTGGAAGCTGCCATTGAAGCCATACAGGAGAAATATAATTCAGAGTTCTACGCTTTCAGCGTTCGCGAAAGCGGCGGCGGGTACCAGTTCCTGACCAAAAAGGATTATTACCAGACCGTTGCGCAGCTGAATGGCGAGAAGTTCCTGAAACGGCTGTCTACCGCCGCGCTGGAAACCCTGGCCATCATTGCCTACAAACAACCGATCTCCAAAGGGGAAATTGAGCATATCCGCGGTGTGAGCACGGATTATTCCATCACGAAACTGCTGGAAAAAGAACTGATCGTGATCTCCGGCCGCAGCGAGGAGTTGCCCGGCAAGCCGCTGCTGTATTCCACTTCCAAGGCTTTTATGGACTATTTCGGGCTGAATTCCCCGAAAGACCTGCCGAGGCTGAAAGAAGTGTTCGAAGAAGACTTTGTGCCGCCCACGCAACTGACGCTGGAAGGTAATACAGAAGAGCTGCGGGTGGACGAAGAGATCACGGACGACGAAGGCCACCTGGTGATCTCAGAAAACGGCGAACTGACGGAAACCACTACCATCATGATGGACGACGAACCGACCGAAGAGCATACCGCCGATGTTACCGGTGAAACGGAGGTTGGAGAAACGTCGGAAGAAACGCCCGATCTTGAATCTTCTGATGAAGAACCGGTAGAAGAGCTTGTGGTGGAAGAGATCCGTATTGAAGAGGAAGCGGAAGACGAAAGCACCAATGAAGGAACGCAGGAAGCTGAAGAAGCAGAAGATGCAGTAGCGTCGGAAGTCTCAGCCGAAGACGATATTGCAGAAGACGCAGAAAATGAAGATGCGGAAGAAGAAGCCGGTGAAGACGACGCTGAAGAGGAAGAGACGGAAGAAGGTGAAGAAGAGGACGAAGAAGGAGATGAGGAAGCGGAAGAAGATGATGAAGATGAGGACGAAGAAGATGATGAGGACGATGAAGAAGAAGATGAAGACGAAGAAGACGACGAAAATGAGGATAAAGAGGGCGACGGGGACGAAGAAAATGGGGAAAATAAAAAATAACATAATCTTAAAAAAGCCGGGAAGCAACGCCCGGCTTTTTTCTTGCCATATTTCCCATCATTTCTTCTTCAATTACAATAATTCATATTCATCCTGCCAGATCAATTTTCCGTAATTTTCTATTCTAAAAACATTTCAAAATGATCAAGCAAAAAAGCGACGGCACCGCCGGGATAGAATGGGAATCCCTGCAGAACCTGCAGGAAGCGGATTACCAGACCATGCTGAAAGTATTGGCTGCCGCTGCCCAGGGTGAGGATGAAGATGAAGAAGAGGACGAAGACGAATTGGACGACGAATTGCTGGAACTGGAAGAAGACGCCTACGACGGGGACGACATCGAAAAAGAGGACGATCTCGAAGAGGAGATCGAAGATGCGGACGACCGGCTGAATGATGAAGAAGACGAAGAGGAATAACCCGCTTCATGGATCATTCTTCCACCCGGTTGAGCGTACCTTCACGGCCGCGCTGGTTGATCGTCATTTTAACCCCTTTCCCTGTTTCGTCTGTTACGAAACAGGTCTCGAAATCTATATCATCCTTCAGAAAAAAACATAAAGGGCTTATCGCGCAAAGCGTGGACCGGGGGCCTCTCTCCGGGTAAGCCGCCAGTTCGCCGTTCTCCAGCACGATGTGGACTTTAAGGTTCTTTTCCGCCAGCAGGTAAGTGCCGGTATACTTCTTCAAAACGGCCGTATCCAGTTTAATGATCGTTTTGCTGGCAGGCAGCTGATAGGGCAGGTCATACAGAACGGCCACCAGCTTTTCGGTGATGTTGTGCAGCGCCTGCGTTTCCGTGTTGCCCAGCAGCACAATACAGATATCGTCTTCCGGTATGCGGATGAAGTTGGTCCTGAACCCCCGCATGCCGCCGCTGTGGCCCACGGTGTATTTCCCCTGTATGCTGTCGATATCCCAGCCATAACCATAGCCATTCCGTTTGTCGGTGCTTATTTCCTGCCAGCCCGCCGGGCTCACGATGGCATACTTCATCAACCCCTGGTGCCATTTGAACAGGTCGCCCGCCGTGGTATAAATAGAGCCCGCGGCAAACGAAACAGTTGAATCCGTGCCGGGCACGGGCTGTGTATAGGCGCCGGCAGAATCTTCATGATAGCCGCTGGCTTTATCCGCATCCTGCAAGTGCACAAAGTCGAACCCGCTGCGCTGCATATCCAGCGGGCCAAAAATGTATTTCCTGACAGCTTCTTCATAACTCAGCCCCGTTACTTTCCGGATGATGTAGCCCAGCAGCATATAGCCGGAATTGCTGTAGTTCCAGCCTGTGCCCGGCGGAAAATCCAGCGGCTTATCGCGGAAGAGGGCCAGCATCTCTGCTTCTGTGGCTGGTTTTGTAGACCTGGTCTGCATAAATTCCCCATCCATGGTATAGTTGTATATACCGGAGGTATGCGAAAGCAAATGTGCGATCGTAATGCTGTCGCCTTTCGGATAACCGGGATAATATTTGCTGAGCTTATCCTGTAACGAAAGTTTTTTCATTTCCGCTAGTTTCATCACCAGTGTGGCGGTGAAGGTTTTGGTGATGGAAGCGGCCTGGTAGATGCTGTTTTCGTCGTGGGGAATTCGTTTTTCAACATTCCGCCACCCATATCCTTTTTGCAGGATGACCTTCCCATGAAGGGCCACGAGCGCGGTGCCGCTAAATTGGTTGCGTGTGAAATACGCGCTGAGCAGGGTGTCTGCTTTTGCCCGGAGAAGGGCCTCGGCTTTTGTCAGGCTGTCCGGTTTTTTTACCTGCGCTGCGTCATCGGATCGCTTATGCCTGAAATACGCACTGAGCAAGGTTTCTGCCCTGGCCGGAAGCCGCGCTTCTTCATTCGCCGTGCCTGCCGGTAATTGAGCGTTTGTTTTTATCTGCGGGGCTGCGGCATCGTCCTGCGCCTGTTCCTGGTCGGTCTGACAAAAGGAAGGAACGCTTTGAAGGGTCATAAGGATGCCAAATAGAGCTTGTCTGAGCATAGCTGGGGGATTTATTCACCCGCCAAATTGCGCATAATCCTGCGGCTGGTTGCGGCAAATGTGACGAATGCCGCCGAATATGGGGTGAACCGCCGCCCGGTTTCATTTCATCCCCCGGAAACGACTTTTCATCGCCGCTCCCTGCGCTTCATCGATTTGAATAAACCTTCCGGGCCGGGCATTTTACATTTGAACCAGGTCCCATGCTTATCATAAAACCCCGGACATGAAAATACTCATCAATGAATCGGAAACCGCTGCGGCACAGCAGCTGAAAGACATTATCGCCACTTTTGACTACGAGGTGGAGATCCTCCGGATGTCTCCCCAGATCGGCAGCCTGCTGAGCAGCTTCAACGGGCCAGTGCTTCCACAGCGTTACCTCGTCAGGAACGGCACCCGCCTCATTTCCCTGCCCGTAAGCGACATCGCGTATTTTTATGTGCGCGACCGCATGTCGTGCATCCGCACGCACGGCAATACTGATCATCTCACGGAAAGAAGCCTGGATGAAATTTCGTCGGATCTGGACGCCGCGGATTTTTTCCGCCTCAACCGCCAGTGCATTGCGCATTACCGCAGTATTGCGAGAGTGCAGGCCTGGTTCAACGGGAAACTGAAAGTGCAGCTGAAGCCCGCGCTGGAAGAAGACATTATCGTAAGCCGCCTGCGCGCGCCGGAATTCCGGAAATGGCTGGGGGAATGATCAGCTCATGCCTTCGATCACCGTGGCGAAAATGCCGCTCAGCACTTTGTCCGCCTTACCCGCCACTGCAATGATCTCCGCGATGGATACCGGTTCCAGGTGATCGGGATCGCATTCGTCCGTTACCACGGAAACCGCGGCGCAGGGCAGACCGGCCTGGTTGGCCACAATTACCTCAGGCACGGTGCTCATGCCCACAAGGTCTGCCCCGATCATGCGCAGGAAGCGGTATTCCGCGCGGGTTTCGAGGTTGGGGCCCATCACCGCCGCATACACGCCTTCGTGCAGTGGTTTGTTGTGCTGTATGGCGGCGGCTTTCAGCTTTTCTCCCAGTGCGGGGCTGTAGGGTCTGCTCATGTCAGGGAACCTCGGGCCGAAAGCGGGGTCGTGCGGGCCGCGCAAGGGGTTTTCGGGTTGAAGGTTGATATGATCGTTCAGCAGCACCAGGTCTCCTTTTTTATACGCCGCATTCATGCCGCCCGCAGCGTTGCTGAGCAGCAGCAGCTGCACCCCCATGGCTTTCATGATGCGGATGGGGAAAGTGATCTGCTGCATGGTGTACCCTTCGTAATAATGAAAACGGCCCTGCATGGCTATCACAGGCGTTTTGCCGATGAGGCCGTAAATGAGGTGGCCTTTATGTGTTTCTACGGTGGATTCAGGAAAGTGGGGGATGCTGCCGTAAGGAATGCTCTTTCTGATGTCGATCCGGTGGATGAGCTCACCCAGGCCGGTGCCCAGCACGATGCCGGCAACGGCATCGCCAAAGCCCTGCTGGCGCAGGTATGCGGTGGTTTCTGAAAGCTGTTGCTGTAAAGTCATGCTGCAAAATAAACGAAATAAAAAAAGGAAAGAGAAGACTCTTTCCTTTTCGCGGATCATTTGATCTCTTTGATCTTTATATTCTTCCAGCGTACTTTAATGCCGCCGCCGGAATGTATTTGCAGGGCGATCTGGCCTTCTTTCGCGCCGATCTTCTCATCATCGAGCGTGATCATTTCCGCGCCGTTCAGGTAGGTGGTCACGTTGTTGCCTTTCACGACTACTTTCATCGTGTTCCATTCGCCCATCTTCAGGTTCTTGTCTTTGTCTGCAGCGGGTTTAATGAGCCAGCCGCGGCCGTATGATTCGTAGATGCCGCCGGTGTTGCTGCCGGGAGGCGCTACTTCCGCCTGCCAGCCGGATATTTTAGTGCCTTCCAGGGAAGAGTGGAAAAATACGCCGCTGTTGCCGTTGGCTTCCTGTTTGAAGTCCACGGTGAGCTCGAAATCTTTGAAGGTTTTATCGGTGGCGAGGTAGCCGTATTCTTTATCAGGACCGCTTTCGCATATCAGTTCCCCTTTCTCTACATACCATTTCTCCGTGCCATGGATCTTCCAGCCGTCGAGGTTCTTACCGTTGAACAGTTTCTGTTGCTTTTGCGCAAAGGCGGTGCTTACGGAGAGTAGCCCGAACACGGCCAGCGTTAGCCATCTTTTTTTCATCTTACCATAGTTTTTTGTGGACAGGTAAGATAGGGAAAAAGGGGCATAAAAAAGAACGCCGTCCCGGTTCAGCGGGGACGGCGTTCCTGTGTACGTGAAAGATATTACCTGGCAACATTCACGGCCCTGCGTTCACGGATCACCGTTACTTTGATCTGGCCGGGGTATTGCATGTCGTTCTGTATTTTGTTCGCGATCTCGAAGCTGAGGCGGTCCGCATCGTTGTCAGTTACTTTTTCACTTTCAACAATTACGCGCAGCTCGCGGCCTGCCTGGATGGCGTAGGCTTTTTCAACACCGTCGTAACCCATAGCGAGGTTCTCCAGGTCCTTGATGCGCTGCAGGTAGCTCTGCATGATCTCGCGGCGGGCGCCGGGGCGGGCGCCGCTGATGGCGTCGCAGGCCTGCACGATGGGGGAGATCACATAGGCCATTTCCATTTCATCGTGGTGCGCGCCGATGGCGTTCACGATAGCGGGATGCTCGCCGTATTTTTCAGCCAGTTTGGCGCCGAGGAGGGCGTGGCTCAGTTCAGATTCCTCGTCGGGCACTTTACCAATGTCGTGCAGCAGGCCGGCGCGTTTGGCAAGCTTGGGGTTGAGGCCCAGCTCGGCTGCCATCACGGCGCAGAGGTTAGCGGTTTCTTTGGAGTGCATCAGCAGGTTCTGGCCGTAAGAGGAACGGAAACGCATTTTGCCGACCATACGCACCAGTTCTTTGTGCAGGCCGTGAATGCCCAGCTCTATCACTGTACGTTCGCCGATCTCCATCACCTGTTCTTCCAGCTGGCGTTTGGTCTTTTCCACCACTTCCTCGATACGGGCGGGGTGGATACGGCCGTCCTGCACGAGGCGCTGAAGGCTGAGGCGCGCAATTTCGCGGCGCAGCGGGTCGAAAGAGGAAAGCACGATAGCCTCCGGGGTATCGTCCACGATCAGGTCCACGCCGGTAGCGGCTTCGATGGCGCGGATGTTGCGGCCCTCGCGGCCGATGATCTGGCCTTTGATCTCGTCGCTTTCCAGGTTGAAGACGGTAATGGCGTTCTCGATGGTCTGCTCCGCGGCAGTGCGCTGGATGGACTGTATGATGATCTTTTTGGCTTCTTTGTTGGCTTTCAGCTTGGCGTCCTCGATGATCTCCTGGATGTGGCTGAGCGCCTGGCTGCGGGCTTCTTCCTTGAGGCTTTCGATCAGCTGGTGACGCGCTTCCTCAGCAGTGAGGGCGGCTACTTTTTCCAGGCGGCGGATGTGCTCTTCCTGGTGTTTTTCCAGTTCCGAACGTTTGATGTTCACGAGTTCTATCTGGCGGGCAAGGTTTTCCTTGATGGCTTCATTTTCGGTAACCTGCTTTTGAATATTCTCGGTTTTCTGGTTCAGGGCCTGTTCTTTCTGTTTGATGCGGTTTTCTGACTCGGAGATCCTCTGGTTGCGCTGCATCACCTCTTTTTCATATTCGGACTTCAGCTGGAGGTATTTCTCCTTGGCTTCCAGCAGCCGGTCCTTTTTCAGGTTCTCTGCGCTCAGCTGGCCTTCAGCAATGATTCTTTTGGCCTGTTCTTCTGCTTCCTGGATCTTTATTTTGGTGTTTTTAGCGAAAATCAGTTTCCCGAGTATTATACCAACCACCAGGGCAACCGCCCCGGCGACTATAATCGTGATGGATTCAGTCATATCTCAATATTTAAATAGTATTTATAATTAAGTCCCTGGCCCGTTTCCAACGAAAGGGCTAAAGCCGACCCGCGAAAATAACAAAAAAATAGCAGCAAAGCACAGGAGACCTTGTGATAATGAATAATTTATGGATGCTAAACGTTGCAGCGCCGGGCTATTTAAGCTGCTCATCCAGCAGATTGTCAAGGTGTTGCAGCTTTTCCCGGAGAAAAGGGGCTACCCCGGCCTGGGCTTTTCCGCCGCTGGTAGCGGGGTGGGTGGCGTACATGATCAGGGCCATGGCGATATAATCCTGGATGTCTTTCCCGGCATAGGCGGCTTTGAACTCGATGATCTTCTCATTCACTTCTTTCATAACTCTCCGTACGTCTTCTTCTTCTTCGGTTCGGATCTTTATCCTGTAGGTGCGGTCCGCAACAACAATATTAACGGGTATTAGAGGTTCCATTATAAGTTGGGTTGGTGTATGTTGCAAATGTAACAAAAGCGCGGGCTTCGGGAAGTGGAAAAATAATTGCTGGTTTTTTGTACAATTATGTGATTATTATCTTTATAATTGACAAAAATATACGATTCCGTGAATGTTGATTCCGCTGCGCTCATCCTGATGTTGAGCCAATCAATTTTGGAAAAAATTCACGGAGGTGGGTATACAAATGTCAATTAAAAACTTATCTTCGCTATGAACTCAAAGACAGACAAGGCTAAGGCAGGCGCCGGCAAAAAAGCCGCAGCCGCCCGCAGGCCTGTAACAGACGGGCACGACATGCTGGTATCTTATGAATCGATCGTGAAAATGCAAAAGGTATTATTTACAAAGAAGATCGAAGTTGTAAAAGCTGGCGTATCCAAGGAACAGCTCACCCGTCTCAAAGAGATCTTTGAGCTGGATTACGATACCCTGAGCGCCCTGCTGACGGTCACCAACCGTTCCCTTCACCTGAAAAAGGGGAAAGACATCCTGAGCAGGAACGTCAGCGACCGCATCATTGCCATTGCCGATGTGTTCAGCCTGGGATATAACGTGTTCAATGGCAAAGAATTATTCCACCGCTGGCTGCGCCAACCCTCCCGCGATCTCGGCGGGGTGGTGCCTCTCACCATGCTCGATACCATTACCGGCATGGAAGAAGTGAAGCAGCAGCTGATGCGCATGGAAATGCACTCCTAGAAATTTTTTCTTATGATTTTATATCGAATGGCTAAAGAAGACCGCTGCCGGGAAATGAGCGCAAGCGGTAAGGCCGACCGTTGGAATTTCGCAACGGATCCCTGCCTGCACGTCAAGGATCACCCGGCCATGTGCCTGGTGGAAAGCGACCTGGTGACGGGGCTGTTCACCGTGCCGGACGGGTACATGATCGTTGAGTATGATGTGCCGGACAGTATCATATGGATCAGTGAAGAGCAGCTGCCGGTAGGCTGGGACCAGTTCCCCTTCGGATTCGAGACCCGTGAGTTCGGCTCGGCCCTGCTGCGGCAGGCGGAGAAACTGGTACTGGCCTTCCCTTCCCCCGAAATGAGCCACCAGTGGAATTACCTGGTCAACCTGCGGCACCCGCTGGCAAATGAAATTAAAATAAAGAAAGTGTATCCCCCTAACCGAAAGAAACAATCCCCGTCAGGAATGTAAGCAAGTAGGCACCAAAACCGGCATTATCGCCCCAACGCAGGAAACAGTTCCATTGATCAGTAACAATAATGCATAACGCCCCGGACGGGTTAAGTCCCGCACAGGTCTGTTCCACAATTTAAAATATCAGGAATTGAGTAACGCAATGCAACGGTCGATCTCACGGATGTAATCGTTGATCTTGCCCCGTACTTCTTTCCGGAACGCGTCTTCCTCTTCGGGAAGCCCGTTGCCCTGCGTCATAGTAGCTATTTTGGCGAGCTTCAGTTTTCCATCCAGCGCCTCGATGGTCTGCTGATGCAGCAACAGCTCGTCCTGCTGCTGCTGCACCTGCTCGCGCAGCATGGCATTGTCTGCCTGCGACTGCTGCAGTTTTTTGAACAGCTGTTGCAGCTTGTCCTCGATGCTTTGTATGTACTGTTCGATCTCCATTTATTTGCGGATCTCCGCCTGTAGTTGTGATTCGAAGGCTTTTACCAGCTTGTTCATCAGCGCATCCGTTTCCTGGTCTGTCAGCGTTTTCTGCTTGTCCTGGAAGGTGAGGCTCACGGCGTACGACTTCTTGCCTGCGCCCAGCTTCTCACTTTCAAAAACGTCGAACAGGTTGATATGTTGCAGGAGCGATGTTTTCACGGAACGGGCCGCTGTTTCCACCGCAGCGAAAGTAACGTTTTTGTCCAGCACCAGCGCCAGGTCCCTGCGCACAGCCGGGAAGCGGGGGATCTCCTCGTAGAAGGAATCCTTTGTTTGCAGCTGCTTCAGTATCTCTTCCCAGTAAAAGTCCGCGTACCAGACGGCTTGTTTGATATCGAATTCCTTCAGTTTCCGGGGATCAACGCCGCCGGCAACGGCAACGGTTTTGCCGTTCACGCTCACTTCAAAAGCAGGCTGAAGGCCGTGGATATTGGCGGCGGTCATTTGCGCGGCGGGCAGGGCCAGCAGCTGCAGGATGTTGCCGATGAAGCTTTTCAGGTAATAAAAGTCTACCGGCTGGCTTTTGTGCATCCAGTTCTCGGGCAGCTTCTGGCCGGTGAGGTAAAGGCTCAGGTGTGCCGTTTCCGGGTATTGCCCCACTTCTTCTTTGCGGTAAGTTTTCCCGAATTCGAAGAACAGCAGGTCTTCGCTGCGGCGGTTCAGGTTGTAGGCAATGCGCTCCAGGCCGGTTTCCAGCATGGAAGGGCGCATCACGTCCAGGTCTGATGTGAGGCTGTTCAGCATCTTCACCAGGGTGTCCTCATCCAGGTGTTTGTAATACTGGCTGTTGGTGATGGAGTTGGTGAATATCTCGGAAAAGCCGTTGGACGCGAGGTAATCCGCCACTTTTTCCTTTACGCGCTCTTTATCGGGCTGCGCCTGGCGGCTGGGCACCATGCGCACGAACTCGGGAATGGGAATGTTGTCCAGCCCGTCTATCCGCATGATCTCCTCCACGATGTCCGCCGGGATGTTGATATCCGGCTTGTGCAGCGGCGGCATGGCGCGGAGTTCCGTATCATTTTCGGAATGCACGGTAAAACCAAGGCTGCAGAGGATGTTCTTCACTTTCTCAGGCGCGTAGGTATGGCCGCTGAGCTTATTGATATAGGCGTAAGTGATGTCTATATGTTTTTGTGCCGCGGGAGCCGGGTACACATCTGCCACGTCTGAAGCGGGCGCGCCGTGCGCCAGTTCGTTAATGAGGGCAACTGCTCTTTCGAGGGCGAAAGGCGCGAGGCCGATGTCCAGCCCTTTTTCGAAACGCACGGCGGCGTCTGTACGGAGGCCATGGCGTACGGAGGTTTTCCGGATGCCGGTGGCGCTGAAGTAGGCGCTTTCCAGGAAGATGTTGCTGGTATCGGTTTTAACGCCGGAGTTCAGGCCGCCGAATACGCCGGCGATACACATCGGGTTGTTCTCACCATCGCAGATCATGAGGTCGCCCGCGTCCAGCTTGCGTTCTTTGCCGTCCAGTGAAAGGAAAGGGGTGCCGGCAGGCAGGTTTTGTATGATCACTTTGCCGCCCCTGATCTGGTCTGCATCGAATGCGTGCAGGGGCTGGCCGGTTTCGTGCAGCACGTAGTTGGTGATGTCCACGATATTGTTGATGGGCCTCACGCCGATGGCTTGCAGGCGGTGCTGTATCCAGGCGGGGGAAGGGCCTACTTTCACACCGGTGATGCTCTGGCCGCAATAACGCGGGCAGGCTTCGGTGTTTTTTATTTCCACGCCGATGTTCAAAGGCTGCGCGGCTTTGGTGGCTGCGTGTATGCCAGGCCTGCGGACCTGGTAAACTGCTGTATTCTCGTTGTTGTTGAGCCAGGCGCATACATCACGGGCCACGCCCATATGGCTCATGGCGTCCATGTGGTTGGGGGTGAGGCCGATCTCGTATACCCAGTCCTGCACGGGCTTAAACAGCTCGCGGGCGGTGGTGCCGGGCTGGAGGGAAGGATCGAGCACAAGGATGCCCTCGTGGCTGGCGCCCAGGCCTATTTCGTCTTCCGCGCAGATCATGCCGAAGCTTTCTTCTCCGCGGATCTTGGCTTTTTTCATGGTCAGCGGCTCGCCGGAAGAGGGGTAAATGGTGGCGCCGATGGGGGCTACCACTACTTTCTGGCCGGCGGCCACGTTGGGGGCGCCGCATACGATAGACAGCGGTTCGCCATTGCCGATATCCACTTTGGTTAAACGGAGCTTATCTGCATTGGGATGTTGTTCCACGCTAAGCACTTCGCCGATCACGAGTCCTTCCAGGCTGCCTTTCACGCTTTCGAACCGCTCGAGGCTTTCCACCTCAAGGCCGATGGCCGTTAAGATCACAGAAAGTTCCTCCGGCGTCGGTTTTACCGGTAAATAATCACACAGCCAGTTGTACGAAATAGTCATTGTATGCTCCTTGAATTATCCTGCCCGATACCGTGGTATCGATTTAATTTTGTGAAAATCAATTATTTCCATCACTTTTGCACGCTTCGTGCAGCCGTGATTGTGCCGCGTAAAGTTAACAACTTCTGCTGTACGGAAACGGGGAATTTTCCCAAACAAAATGTGGAAAATCTTTTTGCACAAGAAATGTGAATAATCGGACCTTTGCTATGGATTTTCCGGCGTTTTGGTGGATAACCACATCCGAAACGGTGGATAACCCAGTGAAGCATGTGGTTTAACCGGTGGATTGGCGACGAATAAATATAGTTCCGGGGGAAGAAGGTTTTATCGGAAAAATGCCTTTACCTTAGTTTCCCTGGCCTGAAAAAATTTACAATTTGTTAAAGAAAGCAGTCGATTCAACGTGCCCGAAATGTTGTAAACAAATAAGCCAAAACCATCCGGTAACCATTTTTTTAACCTTATTAACGCCTAAAATATAAATGGATCTTAATCTGAAGAAAGACCGTAACACCCGCCGGAAGCCGGGCGTAGACATTTCCACGATGGTTTACGGCAAAATTCCCCCTCAGGCGAAAGAATTGGAAGAAGCGGTGCTGGGTGCCCTTATGCTTGAAAAAGGGGCGTTTGACGTCGTGATCGAGATCCTGAAAGCCGAATGTTTTTATGTGGATGCCCACCAGAAGATATTTGCAGCCATGCAGCGCCTGGCCGCAAAATCGATGCCGGTGGATATACTTACCGTGGTAGAAGAACTCAAAAGCTCCGCCGAGCTGGACGTGGTGGGCGGCCCCTTTGCCGTTACCCGCCTCACCAATATGGTAGTTTCCTCTGCCAACATCGAGGCGCATGCCCGTATCGTATTGCAGAAATTCATCCAGCGCGAGCTTATCCGCATTTCCGGGGAGATCATCAGCGAGGCGTATGAAGATACGGCTGATGTGTTCGACCTGCTGGACACCGCGGAATCCAAGCTGTTTGAAGTAACCAATAACCACCTCCGTAAGAACTACGACTCCATCGACCGTGTACTGGTGAATACCATTAAGCGTATCGAGGACCTCCGTAACAAAGGCGACGATATCACCGGCGTACCTTCCGGCTTCCCTTCGCTGGACAAGATCACTTACGGCTGGCAGCCTTCCGACCTGATCATCCTGGCCGCCCGTCCTGCGGTGGGTAAAACGGCGTTCGCGCTGAACCTTGCCAGGAATGCGGCCCTTCACCCGAAATTCCCCAAAGGCGCGGCAGTGTTCAGCCTTGAGATGTCCAGCGGGCAGATCGTGCAACGTATCCTTTCCGCCGAATCGGAGATCCACCTGGAAAAGATCACCAGGGGTAAACTGGAAGAACATGAAATGCGCAAGCTGATGACCCATGGTATTGAACGCCTGGCCAAAGCGCCTATTTTCATAGACGATACCCCCGGCCTGAATATCTTCGAGCTGCGCGCCAAATGCCGCAGGCTGGTGCACAACCACGGCGTGGGCATCATCATCATCGACTACCTGCAGCTGATGAGCGGCTCAACGGATGGCCGCAATACCAACCGCGAGCAGGAGATCAGCAAGATATCCCGCGACCTGAAAGGCCTGGCCAAGGAGCTGCATGTGCCGGTACTGGCGCTTTCCCAGCTGAGCCGCGATGTGGAGAAAAGGAAGGACGGCAACAAGATGCCCCAGCTGAGCGACCTTCGCGAATCCGGCGCTATCGAGCAGGATGCGGACATGGTAATGTTCATTTACCGCCCCGAGTACTACGATATCACCACCAACGAACACGGCGAATCCAATAAAGGCGAAACCCACGTGCGTATCGCGAAACACCGTAACGGCCAGCTGGATACCGTGAAGCTCCGCGCCGTACTGCAGTTTCAGCGCTTTGAGGACGATGGTTTCGTAGACGGGCCGCCCGCGCCCGCAGGCGGCGGTTCCTTCGCAGGCATGAAAGGCCATCCCGGCAGCGGCGGTTACGACGAAGCCAAGATCTTTATCCAGAAGGGATCGAAGATGAACGACATGGATTTTGAAGACGACGCATTCGGAGATGCCCCGTTCTAAAACAGGAACATCTTTACAGATATTAAAAAGCCGGTCCGTTCTGAAAAGAAACCGGCTTTTTTAATGGATCATACACCATGAAACGGATATACACCAAATACAAGACACATTACACCCACAATTTCCACCTCGCCTACCCTGTGGTGATCTCGCAGCTCGGCCATACCCTCGTGGGCCTGAGCGACAGCATTATCATCGGTCATACCGGGAAAGTACCGCTGGCAGCGGTTTCCCTGGGAGTGAGCCTGTTCTCCATCTTTATGGTCACGGGCATCGGCATGTCTTACGGGCTTACGCCGCTCATTGCGCAGGAGAACGGGCGCAACAACCGCGGTTATTGCGGGCATTTGCTGGCGCATAGTTTTATCATCAACATGATCACGGGGCTGGTGCTCACGGGCGGCATCCTGCTGGTGGGCAACAACCTGGAGCGGATGGAACAGCCGCCTGACGTGGCGGCGCAGGCCAGGATATTCCTGCAATACCTTGCGGCGTCTTACATCCCGCTGATGGTGTTCCTCACGTTCAAACAATTTGCGGAAGGGCTGGGCTTTACCCGCCAGGCCATGAACATCAGCATTATCGGCAACCTGCTGAACATCCTGCTGGGCATTACGCTTGTATACGGCCTGCTGGGCATGCCGCGCATGGGCATTGCGGGCGTGGGTATCGCCACTTTTACGGACCGGTTGCTGATGGGCATCACCATGGCCTGGTATGTGCTTAAGAGCCCGCGTTTCAGGGAATACCTGGCAACGTTCCATTTCAGGGCCATCAGCGCCGCTTCGCTGAAGAAGATCGCGGGGCTGGGTATGCCGGTGGCATTGCAGTATATTTTTGAAGTGAGCGCTTTCAGCGGCGCCGTGATCATGGCGGGATGGATCGGGTCTGCGCAGCAGGCGGCCCACCAGATCGCCATCAGCCTGGCTTCCATGACCTACATGATGGCCAGCGGGATATCCGCGGCGGCGGGCATCCGCAGCGGCAACAATCTCGGCGCGCAGAATTTCAAAGACCTGCGGCATTCCGCCATCGCCAGCTATCATATGGTGCTGGTGCTGATGGGCGTTGCCGCGCTGGTGTTCGTGCTGGGCAACCGCATTTTGCCGGCCATGTACATCCAGGATCCCGCGGTGATCCACATTGCATCGGGCCTGCTGCTGATCGCGGCATTCTTCCAGCTGTTCGACGGTACGCAGGTAGTGGGCCTGGGCGTGCTGCGCGGGCTGGGCGATGTGAAGCTGCCCACGATGATCACCATGCTGGCTTACTGGGTGCTCGGGCTGCCTGTCGGTTACCTGTTGGGCTTTACGTTCGGTTTCGGCGTGTATGGCATCTGGTGGGGGCTCTCGCTGGGCCTGCTGATCGCTTCCGTTCTATTGTTCTTCCGCTTCCAGTCCATTACCCGCGGTTTGGAACGGACGGCCGGAAATGTATAATTTTACACGATGGAGTTACCCGTATTTTACGCAAAGGAACTGATACCAGGCGCTTCATCGTTCACGATGGACGAGCCTGCGAGCAAATACTGCATCCAGGTGCTGCGCCGGCAGAAGGGAGACAAAGTGTTGCTGGCAGACGGCAAAGGCAACCGCTACGAAGCGGAGATCACAGACGACCACCGCAAGAAATGCGTGACCGCTATCAGACAAGTGGAAACCATACCCCGGCCGGAACCGCGGCTTCGTATAGCCATTGCCTTTACCAAGAATGCCGCGCGCATGGAATGGTTCCTCGAAAAAGCAGTGGAGATAGGCGTGCAGGGCATTATCCCGCTGGTTACGCTGCGCACGGAAAAAGAAAAGCTGAAAGCGGAAAGGCTGGAGAACATCCTGGTTTCCGCCATGCTGCAATCGCGCCAGTGGTATTTGCCGCAACTGGGCGCGCCCACACCGCTGGAATCGCTCATGAGCGCAACGGATCAGCGTTTCATTGCCCACTGCCTGCCGGGAGAGAAACTGCATCTGCTTGCTGCAATGCAGCCGGGGAAAGATTCTATTTTACTGATCGGCCCCGAAGGGGATTTTGCCCCGCAGGAAGTGGAGCTGGCTTTGCAGTACGGCTTTACGCCCGTGAGCCTGGGTAATACGCGCCTGCGCACGGAAACGGCGGGGATGGTAGGTTGTGCGCTGATGGCGGCGGTGAATGCAGCGAAGTAAAAGGTGAATGTTGCCCGCTGATGCTTTTTTAACCCACACCAGGTCCGGACCAAGTCCGCTTTTTCTGCGTGTATCTGTCGGTTGTCATTGGGTTTTCGCACAATGATGCCTCGATTGTCTCTTTATGGTAATATAGTATGGGGCGATATAAAATAATAAAGAAGGGGCTGCATGAATTTGCAGCCCCTTCTTTATTACCTATTATTATTTTAAATCCTTTTCTTTCGGGTCCACAGGCCCTCTCAGCTGCACCGGCTCTGATTTTTTCCGCATTCTCATATTCAGCAGCTCTACGGCGAAAGAGAAGGCCATCGCGAAATACACATAGTTCTTCAGGTGAAGGTTATGCGCCGCTTCGGCATTCCAGCCTTCTATGATCAGGATGCCGCCTACCATGATGAGGAAAGAAAGCGCCAGCATTTTGAGCGTGGGGTGTTTGTGAATGAAATTACTGATGCGCGGGGCGAAGGTGAACATGATGAACATGGCGATGACAACCGCCACGATCATGATCTCCACGTGTTTGGCGAGCCCTACGGCCGTGATGATACTGTCGAAGGAAAACACCATATCGATGATGATGATCTGCCCCACCACGTTCAGCAGGGTGGCGCCGGATTTTTTGGGCTTGACGTTCACGCCGGGCGCTTCATCGTCTTCCCCTTCCAGCTTATGGTGGATCTCGAGGGTGGTCTTTACGAGCAGGAACAGGCCGCCCGCCAGCATAATAAGGTCGCGGAGGGAAATGCCTTTGCCGAAGATGAAGAACAGCGGGTCCACAGCGCGTACGATATAGCCGATGAACAGCAGCAGGATGATACGCACGGCAATACCGGTGAACATCCAGATACGCCTTGCCTGCAGCCTTTTTTCCTCGGGCAGCCGGTTCATTACGATGGAAACGAAAATAACGTTGTCGATACCCAGCACCACTTCCATCAGGGTGAGGGTGAGCAGGCTGATAAGAGAATCTAAGGTCAGTAATTCTTCCATGATCTATGATTGTGGTGATAATCCCTGGCAGATCTTTTTAACGATGGCGGGGCCTTCGTAGATGAAACCGGTGTATACCTGCACGAGAGATGCGCCGGCATCCAGTTTTTCCTGTGCATCGGCTGCGGTAAAAATGCCGCCTACGGCAATGATGGGTATTTTGCCGCCGGAACCTTTATGGATGTAGCGGATCACGTCGGTAGCCCTTTCTTTCACCGGCAGCCCGCTCAATCCTCCCGCTCCGATCTTTTCCAGTTCGGCGGCAGGGGTGGAAAGGCCTTCGCGGCTGATGGTGGTATTGGTGGCTACAATGCCCGCCAGTCCTGTATCCTGCACGATTTCGATGATATCGTCCAACTGCTCGTTAGTGAGGTCGGGGGCGATCTTCAGCAGGATGGGCTTGGGTTTGCTTTTTTGCGAATTGAGGGTTTGCAGGTGATGGAGCAATTGCTTCAGCGGCTCTTTTTCCTGCAGGGCGCGGAGGCCGGGGGTATTGGGCGAACTTACGTTCACCACGAAATAATCCACCCCGTCGAACAGGGCGTGGAAACATTTTTCGTAGTCGCTTACCGCATCTTCATTGGGCGTGAGCTTATTCTTCCCGATGTTGCCGCCCACGATGATGTTAGAGCGTCTTTTCTGTAATCTTTTCGCGGCCGCCCTTACGCCTTCATTGTTGAAACCCATACGGTTGATGAGGGCCTGGTCTTCCGGCAGGCGGAACAGCCGTGGCTGATCATTGCCCGGCTGGGGCAGGGGAGTAACGGTGCCGATTTCCACGAAGCCGAAGCCGAGATGCGCCAGCTCGTCGATATACCGCGCGTCTTTGTCGAAACCTGCGGCCAGGCCTACCGGGTTGGAGAAAGTGAGGCCCCAGAGTTTTCTTTTCAGGCCGTCGTTCTTCGGCTGGCAGAATGCGTCCAGCACGTTGCGGCCGAAAGGGAGGGCGTTCACGACTTTTAGTCCCCGCATCACGCTGTGGTGAATGCTTTCGGGGGGGAAGCGGAAAAGTATTTTCTTGATGAAACCGTACATGTACGCGCAAAGATATAAAATTGGGGATTGATATGCGCGTTTTCGCACTAAATGGCTGTCTATTTAACGGGGCCGTTTTTCAGTCATTTAACCCCTTCCCATCGAGGATCCGCTGTACATATTTTTCGATCCTCGACTCCCTGGTTTTGGATTGTTTGGCTGCGGAAAAATAGAGCAGATACCCCCGCTGCCGCCCCGGCGTCAATGCATTAAAGGCAGCTTTAAAGGAGGGCATCGTATCCATTTTTTGCTGCAGCTCTTCAGGAACGGGAAATTCAGAAGGCTCTTTGGAAGGTATTGTCAAACCGGCCTTTTCCACCTCAATGGCTTCGTAAATGTATGCTTTCAGGACAGGCGCCATCCCGGTTATTTCACGGACGCTGGTGAATTTGATGATGCGCGAGGTGTTCGAATTCTCCGTTTGCTGGATCAGGACGCCATCAGGGTCCTGCAACAGCGCGCCTTTGAAAAAGCCGATCACGCAGCTGTCCTTTAATTCGCCCATTATCACGATGTTGGCGTTCCCGTATGTGTAACAGGGTTGCCACCACTTGAAATCTTCGGTCAGCCCGCAGCTGAGCATGATCTTTCGCAGCGTTTCCAGCTCCTTCCCCCATTTTTTGGCGTTGCTGATGAATGTATCAACCTTAGGATTCATGTTATGATGTATTGATTAACCGGGATGGCGTTTATGCCGGCGCTAGTCGTCCAGGCCTTTCCCGCTGAGTATCTGCGGCACATATTTTTCCACCCGCGATTCCCGGGTTTTGGCAAGTTTAGGCGCTGAAAAATAAAAGAGATAGGCTCTTTGCCGCCCCGGGGTTAAGGCTTCAAAGGCTTTCTTCAATGCAGGCTGCTTATCCAGTTTCTTTTGAAATTCTTCCGGAACCTTGAAGTCCTTCGTCTTTTTTAAAGGCACTTTCATGCCGGCTCTTTCCACCTCAATGGCCTCATAGATATACCTTTTCACGACCGGCGCCAGCTTTTTGACTTCGCTGAGACTGGTGAACCGGACCTGGCGTGCGCCCTGCACATTCTCCGTCTGCTGTATCAGGATGCCTTCGGGATCCACCAGCAGGGAGCCTTTGAAAAATAAATACGCGCAGTATTCTTTGAATTCATGTATCAGCACAACATTGCTGCCGTTATCCGTATAGCAGGGGCAGCCCCATTTCACTTCTTCGGTCAGTCCGCAGGAAAGCGCGATCGTTCTCATTTGCTCCATCTCTTTCCCCCACTTGTCGGATTTAGCGAAATAAAAGTCAGCTTTGGGATTCATGTTATTCATGTTATCAGTTTTATTGATTAACAGAAACGGTTTTTCTATCCGCAGGCCTGAAGTACCACGATACTACAGTAAGGATCAACAGCAGCAAGGCACCATAATATACGCCAAAAGAATTTCCCAGCACAAAATGCGAGATCAGGGCCCCCGTCATAGCAAAGAAAAATCCGGCATAAGCCCATTCCTTTACCAAAGGAAATTTCGGGATCAGGATGACCACCACGCCCAAAATTTTCCAAACGCCGATGATGGTCAGAATATAGGGAGGATAACCTAAACGGGTAACGTTATCTACTTCTTCCTTCATTTGCATTAACTGTACAATGGCAGTGGATATCATACCTAATGCAAGCCATATGGTAGCGATCCAGTAGATGATCTTATTTCTTTTTGTTGTTGTCATAACGGTTTATTTTAGTTTGCCTGCAATTTTTTCCAGTTCATTATGTGCCCAATTGACGCCTTGCTTAAACGGCAGCTTCAGGTTCTCGTCCCTCAGCGCATTAGAGCGGTATACCACGTGCATGGTGAGCTTGCTCGTATCGTCGCTGAGCTTTTCAAATTCCAGGAACTCCAGCGTTACGCCGTAAGGCGCATTCATCATTTCAAAGGTGCGCGTGATCTTCTCCTCCGGGACAAACTCGTGGATGGTGCCATTCGCCGCGAATACCACATTGCCGTTCTCGTCTTTGGTTTCAAAATGGTAGCCTCCATACTTTTGGTTGTCCATCTTCAGTACCCTGGTGCCCATCCATTGTTCCAGCAGCTCAGGCTCGGAATACGCCCTGAACAATAATTCTACGGGCAGATCAAATTCTCTCGTAATGAGCAGATCCTGCCTGCCCTCTTCGGCGTTGACTTTTGTTTTCAGTTCCATAACAGTTTTATTTTTTGGATTTATAGGTTTTCATTACTGATTCTAATTTGTTGAACCTGTCATCCCACATTTTGCGGAACGGCTCCAGGAAGTCTGCGATCTCTTTCATTTTTTTCGGGTTTAAGTGATAATAAATTTCCCGGCCGTTTTGTTCCTGCCGGAGCAATTCGCATTCGGTGAGTATTTGCAGGTGCTTTGAAACGGTTGGCCTGGCGGTGTCAAAGTTCGAAGCTATTGCGCCTGCCGTCATGGACTGCGTGGCCACCAGCAGTAAAATAGCCCTTCTGGTCGGGTCTGCTATGGCTTGGAAAACATCTCTTCTCAGGTTCATCGTGTAGCTATTTGACTACAAATATATGCGTAGTTACTTAACTACACAAATTTTTTTTGAAGCCGGGGCGGGAGCAGCTTTTTTTAACATTCCCTATTTGGTTAATCAGCTGTGGCCGCCTAATTTTGCCCGGACTATAATATGTTGGACCTCCAGGCATTTGAACGGCTCTTCCGGGAGCATCATGCGCATTGCCTCGCTTTCGCCATTCATTATACGGGTGATCCGTATGAGGCGGAAGAAGTAGTGCAGCTCGTTTTCTCCCAGCTCTGGGAGAAGCGGGCCGGCATTATGATCAACGGGTCCGAACGTTCCTATCTTTTTACGGCCATCCGCAATACCGCCATCAGCCAGTGGCGCAAGCAGAATGTGCGGAATGAGAAGGAGCAGTCATTTGGCCGTATGCAGGACGATGTGGTTCACCTCTCCGTGCAGGCGCGGGAGTTGGAGCGGAAGCTGCAGGTGGCGCTGGACAAGTTGCCGGAGCGCTGCCGCGAGGTTTTTTTGCTCAGCCGGAAGGAGCAGCTGAAATATGCGGAGATCGCAACGGTCATGAATATTTCCGTTAAAACCGTTGAAAATCAAATGGGTAAGGCGCTCAAGATCCTCCACCACGAGCTGAGGGAGTACCTGAACCTGTTTTTTTAATAAGCATAGGGGGAAAGCGCCTTTGCGTGCGTCTTTTACCATAACTGATAACTTTACAACTGTTCATGAGCAATTTGCAACCTGATGAGGCTTTATACTCCTTGCTGTGCAAGTACCTGCTGGACGAGGCCGATGTAGCCACGCGCCAGTGGGTAGATGCCTGGCGGAGCGAGGCACCGGCCAACGAGGAAGTGCTTGCAGCCATCCGCAAGATGCTGGAAGTACCGCTTCCCGTGGCCGCGTACCCCGGCCTCAGTACGGACGCAAGCTGGGATAGGCTCAGGGCGGGTATCGGGTATCATGAAGAACATGAACAGCCTGCCGTGGTGGTGCCCATACGCCGCAGCTACCGCTGGCTGGGCATAGCCGCCGCCATGCTGGTGCTGGCGCTTGGCCTCACCTGGGTGCTGCTGCCTTCCAAAGGTCCAGATGAGCAGGTGTTTGCAGGCGGCCAGCAAGCCGCATTGCCGGATGGCAGTAAAGTGCAGCTGTTTCCCGGCGCTGAAATGAAAATGGAAAGCGGTTTCGGGAAAAACGAACGCCGCGTGGCATTCACCGGCAAAGGGCAGTTCGATATCAGTCCCGATCCGGACGCCCCGTTCGTCATTCTCCTGGGCCGCACTGAAATAAAAGTGCTGGGCACCCGTTTTACCGTTGACTATAAAGCCGGAAACTTGGTAATACATGTGTCCAGCGGGAAGATACAGGTAAACGACCCGGACAGCCGCGAGAGCGTAGTGCTCACACAGGGAATGCTGCTGCGCCGCGGCGAAGCGAAAGAACCGTTTACCGTAGCGGCCCACATACCTGACCTGGAGATGAAGCGCCTCGTATTCCGGGATGTGCCGCTGGAAGATGTGATACGATCCATAGAAGCGATGTACGATGTGCGGGTGGAAGTAAAGGATACTTCGCTCCTGCGCCGGTCCATTACTTCCAACTTTGAAAATGAGACCATCGACGATGTGATGGCCGCCATTGCTTTTATTACCAATACCTCCGTAGAGAAAACCGGAGCGCAGCAGTTTACCCTGCAGCCATTATAACCTGACCTTTGTAACTGTTAATTTGTTTTAGAATGATGAGGAAAGTTCTGCTGGGATTGCTTTTAGCCTGGTTGCCCCTCCAGGTATTTGCATGGAACTGGCGAACGCGGATTTCCCTGTCGCTGAACGATCAGCCACTCTCCGCCATTTGTGAAAGAATAGAAAAGACTTACGGCATCCATTTCTCCTACAGTTCCGATGTGGTGAAAATGAGCCGCAGGATGGATATGAATGTCCGCGACATGCCGCTGCGCCGCGTACTGGAGCTGATGTTCTCCGAAAACGGCATCGAATTCAGGCGCATCGGCGACCAGCTGGTGCTCACCGCCAGCAAAGCCACCACCCGCACCATCAGCGGGTATGTGGAAGATGCGCATACCGGCGAAAAGCTGATCGGCGCCACCGTTTATTCGCCTACCCTCCGCGTGGGCACCACAACCAACCAGTTCGGTTTTTACAGTCTCACCACCGCCCGCGACACGCTCAGCCTGCTCGTTTCCTACGCCGGCTATACAACCGCGCAAATACCGATGAAGGATAAAGAGAACAGGCAATTGCATGTAAAGCTCGGCCCTTCAAATACGTTACAGGAAGTGGAAGTGACAGAAACGCTCCCACGCCTCCAGGAACAAACGCAGATGAGCAAAGTGAACCTTTCCGTGTCGCAGGTGAAAACCATGCCGCGCATGCTCGGCGAGGCGGACGTGCTGCGCACCATACAGGCCATGCCCGGCGTAAGCGGCGGCATGGAAGGCACCAGCGGCATTCACGTGCGCGGCGGCAGCCCGGATCAGAACCTCATACTGCTGGATGGCACGCCGGTATACAATTCCACGCATCTCTTCGGAGTGTTCTCCGTTTTTAATCCGGACATCATTAAAAACGTGGACCTATACAAAGGCGCATTCCCGGCGCGTTACGGCGGAAGGCTGTCTTCCGTGGTGGATATTTCCATGAAAGACGGTGATATGTATAAATACCACGGCGAAGTGTCCATCGGGCTGCTCGCGTCGAAGCTGATGGTGGAAGGGCCGATCTTCAAAGGCAAAACATCCTTCATCGTTACCGGCCGCCGCACTTATGCGGACCTCATCATGCAGGACTTTACGAAGCGCGAGCTGAACCTCGGTGAGCAGGGAGACCTCTTCGCTTATTTTTACGATGCCAATGTCAAGATCAATCACATCTTTTCTCCGAAAGACCGCTTGTACATCAGCGCCTATGGCGGGCAGGACAATATGAGCCTCCGGAGAGACATGGTGTTCGATTCCATCAACGGCACGCCCAAAAAATACCATGAAGAAATGCGCTTCCGGCTGGGCTGGGGCAACCAGGCCTACGCCCTCCGCTGGAACCACATCTTCAACCCGCAACTTTTTTCCAACGTAACGCTCAACTATTCCCAATTCTATTTCGTAACCGATTACCGCTATAAACACATGGCGCTGGATACGCCGGCTGTCCGGGAATCCGACAACATGTCCGGGCGTTATATGTCCAAAGTGCAGAACGCCGGCGCCAAGATAGATTTTGATTACCGGCCCAGCCCCAAACATGCCGTGAAATACGGTGCACAGGCCACCTGGCATATCTTCCAGCCGGGCATTACGAAGTTCAACAACGTATCCGACGACCAGGAACTGACGGATACTGCGTATAACAACCAGACGAACAAAGGCGTGGAATTGTCCTTATATGCGGAAGACGACTGGAAGATCCGCGATTCCGTGCATATGAATCTCGGGGTGCATGTTTCCGGTTTCCTGGTGAACAACCGGTTTTACCTGTCCGTTCAGCCGCGGTTGGGCTTCCGCTACATCTTACCGAGAAGGTGGGCGCTGAAGCTGTCGTACACCATGATGACGCAATACATCCATCTGCTTTCCAACAACGCTACCTTCTTGCCCACCGACCTCTGGGTGGCCGCTACCGACAAGGTGCCGCCCATGTATTCCAAGCAGCTGGCGGTGGGGCTTGCCAAAACCACCAACGACGGCAAATATGAAATTTCCGCCGAAGGTTATTATAAATCCATGGAGAACGTGATAGAATACGTGGAGAACCTGGACAACTTCAATTCCGCCACCAGCAGCTGGGAAGACCAGGTGGTTACCGGCCGGGGCTGGAGCTACGGCGCGGAATTGTTCCTGCAGAAAAAACAGGGAAATTTCCGCGGCTGGGTGGCTTACACGCTGGCATGGTCGCAGCGGGCGTTCCCGCATGTGAACAACGGTTCCATCTTTCCTTACAAATATGACCGCAGGCACGAGCTGGAAGTGGTGCTCACGCAGCGTTTGGGAAAACGATGGGAGCTGTCGGGCCAGTGGCAGTATTCCACCGGCGTGCCTTTAACCCTGCCCACGGGCAGTTATGAGCAGATCACCGATCCTTCGCCGCACCTGCCGCCCACCACCACTACCCCGGGGCAGGCAGACCTGGTGCAGGACCGCAACGCCCTGCGCATGCAGAACGTTCACCGGCTTGATCTTGGCGCCACGCATACCAAAGCGCGGAAACGCGTTACGTATATCCTGAACATCAGCCTGTACAACGTATACAACCAGAAGAATCCTTTCTTTTATTATTATAAACACAATGAGGACACACAAAAGCGCGAACTGACCATGTTGAGCATCCTGCCGGTTCTGCCCAGTGTTTCCTACGCAATAAGGTTTTAATATGCAAGCAATCAAGTGGTACCTGGCATTGTGCGTCCTGTTTGCCGCCTGCGAAAAACAGGTGGAAATAGACGTGCCTTACGACGGCGATAAGCTGGTAGTGAACAGTTTTATCCAGCCGGACAGTGTGGTCTATCTCCGCGTTACCCGCTCCCAGCCGCCCGGCAGCAGCAGTTTCCCGGAAGTGCCCGGCGCAAGTATCGAGCTGAAGGCTGGTAATGAAGTGCTGCCTTTGCAATGGAACATCATCAGCGGCAAAGGGTATTTCGTGTCCACGAAGCCGGCCAGGCCAGGCGTGGAATACAACATCAGCGTATCCGCGCCCGGGCTCGATACCATTACGGCGAAAGATACGCTCCCGCGCAAACCCTTGCTGGCGGAACCGTTTGCACAGGGCGGGGGCAACCGCATCAAGTTCGTGATGAAAGACCTGCCGGGCGTGGATTTCTACCGCTTCCGCCTCTTCAAAGGCACAAAGAATACCAGCGGTGAAGTAGTTCCCGCCGAACGCCGCCTCTTCCGCTTCGACCCTTCCTACAACAACAGCTTCACAGACATGCTCACTGAAAATTACCTGGAATCCACCCTCATCCCCGACGACCGGTTCGACGGGCGGGAGATCACCATCGTGATGCAGACGAAAGACGTGAATGTGCGGAACGAAATATTATTGCTGGAAGTGACCGGCCTCACCCGCAGCAGCTGGATGTACCTCAAGACCATGGAGCTGCAGCTCGATAACGAAGGCAACCTGCTGGTGGACCCGAGCAAGGTGTATACCAATGTGGTAAAGGGTTACGGCATCTTTGGCGGTATGAATGCCGCGCGTTTGACAGTGGAGGTCAAATAAGGATCAAATTCCGTAAATTTGATTAACACCAAAAAAAGGATTAGCCATGCAAGACGCATATATCGTAGCAGGATTCAGAACAGCGGTCACGAAGTCCAAGAGAGGAGGTTTCCGTTTTTACCGGCCGGACGACCTGGCGGTGGATGTGATCACCGGATTGCTGCAATCCGTTCCGCAGCTGGACCCGAAGAGAGTGGACGACCTGATCGTGGGGAACGCCGTTCCCGAAGCGGAGCAGGGGCTCCAGATAGGCAGGATGATCTCCGTGAGGGCTTTGGGCATTGAGGTGCCGGGCATGACCGTGAACCGTTACTGCGCTTCCGGACTCGAAACCATTGCGATCGCTACGGCGAAGATCAGGAGCGGGCAGGCCGAATGCATCATTGCGGGCGGCACCGAAAGCATGAGCCTGGTGCCTACAGCCGGCTGGAAAACAGTACCGGCCTACAGCGTAGCCACCACCAACCCCGATTATTACCTCAGCATGGGCCTCACCGCGGAAGCTGTGGCCAAAGAATTCAACGTGAGCCGCGAAGACCAGGACCAGTTTTCGCTGAACTCCCACCAGAAAGCCCTTAACGCCATCAAGAACGGGTATTTCAAGCCCGGCATACTTCCCATCAGCGTCGAAGATGTATACCTCAACGAAAAAGGGAAAAAACAGACCCGGAATTTCACAGTAGATACCGACGAAGGTCCCCGTGGAGACACTTCCCTCGAAGCGCTGGCTAAGCTGAAGCCGGTGTTTGCGGCAGGAGGCTCCGTAACAGCGGGTAATTCTTCCCAAACCAGCGACGGCGCCGCTTTTGTGATCGTAATGAGTGAAAAGATGGTGAAAGAACTGGGCCTCAAACCCCAGGCACGCCTGGTAGCCTGCGCGTCAGCCGGCGTACATCCGCGCATCATGGGCATCGGGCCGGTGGCCGCCATTCCCAAGGTATTGCAGCAGGCCGGTAAGACCCTGCAGGATATAGACCTCGTGGAGCTGAACGAAGCCTTTGCTTCCCAGTCCATTGCAGTGATCCGCGAGCTGGGCCTGAACCCTGATATCGTGAACATCAACGGCGGGGCTATTGCGCTGGGCCATCCCCTGGGCTGCACCGGCGCCAAGCTTACCATCCAGGTGATGCACGAAATGCAGCGGCTGAAGAAAAAATACAGCATCGTATCCGCCTGCGTAGGCGGCGGCCAGGGCATTGCGGGGATCATTGAGAACCTCGCATAAACGGCATACCATACACTGAATCAATATAAAAAGTCTGACCCGGCATTCCTGCGTCAGGCTTTTTTCATGGAGCCGCCGGTTTTCCCATTCACCTGTGAAAAATATTTAAGATGTTATTTCATATAAAATAATATGATTGAATTAAAGTTTTTGCTAATTTGGTGTCGGAAAACCGCTATTGCTGACTATATCTTGTAAATGAACGTGCATAACTGAACCAATAGAGCAACAGCCAAAACCATTTCTTTGAATCGTCAATAACCGTATCCCAGATGGACCGTAGAGACTTCTTAACACTAGCCCCTTCCCGCAAAAAAACGGTGAAAGTAAACGTTTCCAGGACCTTTTCAGGGCTGAGCCCTTATACAGGCGCCTGGGGAAGAGCGCAGGTGGTGCATTTGCTGAAGCGCTGCATGTTTGGCGCTACGCCCGCGGACGTGAAACATTTCGAGGCAATGACGCTCGATCAGGCCGTGGACGCGCTGTTGCAAGCCAATGCGAATACGCCCGCGCCCCCGGTGAATAACTACGGGACTGATTCCACCGGCGTTGCGCCAGGCGCAACCTGGGTGAACGCTCCCGACGGAGACGAAGACCTCAACAACGACCGCCGCGCTTCCTATAAAGCCTGGTGGACGGGCGTAATGCTCAACCAGGAAAGGACCATGCACGAAAAGCTCGTGCTGTTCTGGCATAATCACTTTGCTACCGAAACGCAGACCATCGGCGATGCGCGTTTTATGTACAAGCACAACGTAATGCTGCGCAACAATGCGCTGGGTAATTTCAAAACGCTTACCAAAGCAGTGACGCTGGACCCGGGAATGCTGGTATATCTCAACGGTTACCTGAACGAAAAAACGGCGGCGGACGAGAACTATGCACGTGAGCTGCTGGAGCTGTTCACCTGCGGCAAAGGGCCCGATTCCCGATACCAGGAAGAAGATGTAAGAGCCGCCGCGCATGTGCTCACCGGCTATAAGGTAGACAAGGTGAATATCACCTCCTACTTCGATCCCACCAAACACGACATTACCAATAAACAGTTCTCCTCCTGGTTCTCCAATAAAGTGATCACCGGCAAAACCGGCGAGATGGGCACCACCGAGCTGGACGATATGCTGGCGATCATTTTCCAGCAACATGAAGTGGCCAAATTCATCTGCCGCAAATTCTACCAGTTCTTCATCTACTACGAAATAGACCAGAATGCCGAAGAGAACGTGATCACGCCGCTGGCGGACATTTTCCGCAGCGCCAATTACGAGATAAAACCGCTGCTCAGCGCGCTGCTCAGAAGCGAGCACTTCTACGACCCGCTGAACATGAGCTGCCTGATCAAAAGCCCGGTGGACTTTACTGTGGGGCTTTGCCGCGAGTTCGGCGTGCAGTTTGCGCCCGCGGCGAATTACGCACAGGCCTACCCGCAATGGCGCGCCTTGCAGAATGCGGCAGCGCAGCAGCAGCAGAATATCGGCGATCCGCCCGGAGTGTCGGGTTGGGACGCTTATTATCTTGCCCCGCAGTTCCATGAGCTGTGGATCAACACAGATACGCTGCCGAAACGTACATCCATGGCGGACAGGCTGATCACCACCGGATATTCTTCCGGCGGCGCCACCCTGCAGATAGACCCGCTGATCTTTACCGACCAGCTGCCCGACCCTTCGGACCCCGTTGCGCTGATCAACGACGCGCTCAGCATCCTGTACCGGATGGGCATTTCAGACGCCATGAAAACATATCTTAAAAACAATATCCTGTTGAAAGGCCAGGAACAGGATTACTACTGGACAACCGCATGGAATGCATACAAAGCCGCTCCCGGGGATGCAATGGCGCGCGGGCTGGTGGTGAGCATGCTGAAAGACCTTTACCATTCCATCATGAACCTGTCGGAATATCATTTAGCCTGATCGATGTTGAAAAATCCTATTTATGAAACCGAGCGGAACCGCGAGGTTCCATCCGGTCCCTTAAAATAAATTATGTACGGATGAAACCGAACCCTGAGGTTCCATCCGACCTTTCAAAATAAATTATGCACGGATGAAACTGAACCCTGAGGTTCCATCCGACCTTTCAAAATAAATTATGCACGGATGAAACGTAGAGACTTCCTCAAATATACCGCACCGGCCGCCATACTGCCGTCTTTTATCAACGGGTTCGCCGTAAAGGCTTTCGGCGCTTCGCCGTTGCTGGCAGCGCTGGAATCCACCGCTACAGACAATGATCACGTGCTCGTGATGATCCAGCTGAACGGCGGTAACGATGGGCTGAACATGGTGATCCCGCTGGATCAGTATGACAAGTACCAGGCCGCGCGTTCCAATATCGCTATTCCTTCAGGCAGCGTGCTGAAGCTTGCCGGGCAGACCAAAACCGGCCTCCACCCCGCCATGACAGGCCTGCGCGATATGTATGACGATGGCCACGTGAGCATCGTTCACAGTGTAGGTTACCCTTCACCCAATTTCTCGCACTTCCGTGCAACAGATATCTGGCTCACCGGCTCCGATGCCAATACCATCCTGGATACAGGCTGGGGCGGGCGTTACCTCGATACCGAATATCCCGGCTTTCCTGACGCCTATCCGAATGCCGAAATGCCCGACCCGCTGGCCATCCAGATCGGTTCAATCGTTTCCCCCTCTTTTGTGGGCGGTGGCGGCAATATGGGCATGGCCGTAACCAGCGCAACAGATTTTTACGACCTGATAGAAGGGCGCGAGCAGGATGTACCCAATACCCGCGCAGGGAAAGAGCTGAAATACATCCGTCTGATCCAGAAACAGACCAACCGCTTCGCGGACGCCATTAAAGCGGCTGCCTCGAAAGTGACCAACCAGCGCACTTATCCGGCCAACAACTACCTCGGCGAACAGCTGAAAATAGTTGCGCGCCTCGTGGGCGGCGGCCTCAAAACAAGGCTGTACATGGTGAGCATCGGCGGTTTCGACACGCATGCCAGCCAGACCAACAGCGGCGATACCACCACCGGCAGCCACGCAAGGCTGCTCCAGAATATTTCCGATGCGGTAAGAACGTTCACCGAAGACCTGCGCGACATGAAAAAATCGCAGCGGGTGGTGGGCATGACCTTCTCGGAATTCGGCCGCCGCATCAGGTCCAACGGCAGCATGGGTACGGACCATGGCGCTGCCGCTCCTATGATCATCTTCGGCGATTATGTGAACCAGCAGGTACTGGGCAATACGCCTGAGATACCCACCGGGTCGCAACCCACCGACAACGTTCCCATGCAGTACGACTTCCGCTCCGTATATGCATCGCTGTTAGAACAATGGTTCTGCGTAAAACCGGCAGACCTGAACAAGATATTGCTGAACAATTACCAGAGCCTGCCGCTCGTCAACGGCCTGGCCTGCAGCGTTGTAACAGGCGTGCCCGGCGTGAACGACGACGATGTGCTGGTGACCAACTATCCCAATCCCTTTCAGCGTAAAACTGTCATTTCCTACAAATCCCGCGGGGGGCATACGATGCTCCAGGTGTTCGATACGATGGGCCGCCTGATGGCCACGCTGGCGGACAGGGTGCATGTAGCCGGCAATTACACCATCGATTACGAAAGCGAACTGCCTGCCGGTATTTATTACATCCGTTTGCAGAACGGCACCACGCAGCAGGTGCGTACCATGCTGAAAGTGCGCTAAGCCGCTGTTACCGCTGGTGTATTATGGCCTGCAACGCTGTTGCATTCATTCCCTTTTCCTTATCTTTGCTGGCATAACCGGTAAAGTGAGAAAGCTGATCCATTCCATAGGAGCTATTATTCTGCTGGGCGTGTTCTGTTTATACATTACGCCCAGGGATTATGTGCACCATTTTACCGGTCACGAGGATACGGTGGATGAGGCGGTGATCTGCAAATCCGCTTACGAAAGCGGCCCTGTGCTGTCCACCGAGCACCGCCACTGCGAATGGCTGACCTGGACGGTGGATGTATATCTTCCGGCGCATACCGTTCATCTTCCCGCTGCTGCAATTTCCTATGCGAACCCCGTTGAGGGCTTGCCTGCTTATATCTTTTCCTGTCCCGCGTATTTCTTTTCCCTGCGCGCGCCGCCTTCTGCATAAGAGCGGATTCCCCCTTTTTTTGATTATTTATTTTCGGCGGCTGCGGAAGCATGCTGCCAGTGACGATTGATTCATACAAGATGATAAGGAAAATCGCGCTGATGGGCGTTGCGCTGCTTTTACTGGCAGGCACGGCCGGCGCACAATGTACTATCCGCCTGAGCGGAACGGTAACAGACAGCCAGACCAAACAAGCGCTTGCAGGCGCAACGATCATAGTGAAGGAGAACGGTCTTTCCGTGAAGAGCGCAGACAATGGGACGTATGTAATTGACGGGCTTTGCCCCGGTTTTTATACCCTGCGCATCAGCCACATCGGCTGCCTGCCCGTTGAAATGAGCTGGCAGGTGAGCGGGGACGAGCGGCGGAACATTTCGCTGCCGCACAGCATCACACAGCTGCAGGAAGTAGCCGTTACCGGCCATGCCGCCAAAGAAGTGACCACCGCGCCGGTGGAATCGCTGAGCGGCCATGCGCTGGACCAGACGCGCGGGCTTACGCTGGGCGAAGCGCTGAAGAAGGTGAACGGCGTTACTTCCATGACCACCGGGCCGAACGTTTCCAAACCCGTTATCAACGGCCTGCACAGCAACCGCGTGCTCATCCTCAACAACGGCATCCGGCAGGAAGGCCAGCAATGGGGCTCCGAACATGCGCCGGAAGTGGATCCTTTTCTTGCCAATAAAATGGTCGTGATCAAAGGCGCCAGTGCATTGCGTTATGGCGGCGACGCCATTGGCGGCGTGGTGCTGGTGGAACCGAAAGCATTGCCTGTAAATCCAGGGCTGGCCGGAGAGGTGAACATGGCGGGGTTTTCCAACAACCGCCTGGGCGCGCTGTCCGCGATCATAGAGCAACAGGTGCCGGCCCTGCCAGGCCTCAGCTGGCGCTTGCAGGGCACCGTGCGCAAAGGGGGCAACACCCGCACGCCGGACTACTGGCTGGATAACACGGGCGTGGAAGAATTTAATTTCTCCGCCGCCGCAGGATGGAAAAAGCCGAAGTACGGCGTAGAATTATTCTACAGCCAGTTCAATACCAACCTCGGCGTTTTCGAAGGCTCGCACATCGGCAACCGTACAGACCTGGAGCAGCTGATCAGCCAGCGGAAACCCCAGCCGGAATACACCGAAGGTTTCAGCTACGATATCGAAAGGCCATACCAGCATGTGGAACATGAGCTGTTCAAGGTAAAAGGTTATGTAAATACAGGAAAGGCGGGCAGGCTGAACCTGACATTCGCGCGGCAGTTCAACTACCGCGACGAGCTGGACCGCAATTCCGCCCTTTCCGTGAACCAGATGAACCTGAACCTCACCACCTGGACGGGCGACCTCGTTTGGGACCACAACAGCTGGAAAGGACTGCGTGGCACCGTGGGCGTATCGTACATGTACCAGGAGAACAGCTACAAACGCCGGCTGTTCATCCCCAACTACGAAAGCCTGCAGTACGGCGTGTTCTGGACGGAAAAATGGGAAAGCATTGATTCCAAATGGCTGCTTGAAGGAGGGATCCGCTACGACAACAAAGAATATTTCAACCTTGGAGATAACACGGGAGACATCAATTATCCCGGCCAGCAGTATTCCGGCTTTTCGGGCTCATTGGGCGCGCAGTACCGCGTAACGGACCATTTCCATGTTTCCGTGAACGCTGCCCGCGCCTGGCGCCCCGCTGCCGTGAATGAGCTATATGCCTCCGGGCTTCACCATGGCGCCGCCGTGATCGAACAGGGCGATGCGTACCTGAAAGGAGAAACCGCTTCCAAGTTCAACGCCGCTTTCCACTACGATATATCCGACAAGCTGGAAGCCGATGTGAATTTCTATTATAACCACATACAGAACTTCATCTACCTGCAGCCGACGGACAGCATCGTGGTGACCATCCGCGGCGCTTTCCCGTTCACCTATTACCGCCAGTCGGACGTGAACATGAAAGGCATGGATGCGCAACTGCGCTGGCAGTTCCTTCCCAAATGGCAGCTCACCACCAAAGCCTCTGTGCTGCGGGCTTACAACGAAACGGGAAACGACTGGCTCATCAATATGCCGTCTGACCGGTTCGAGCATGAGCTTAGCTTTTTCCCCGGCAGCACCGCCCGGATGAAGGACAACTATATTTCCGTAAACCTGGGCAACGTGCTGAAACAAACGCGCATTCCCGCCAACCTCGTGGATAAGAACGATCCGCGCGGGCAGGACCTGATGCCACCGCCGGCAGCCTACAACCTGGTAGGGCTGGAAGCGGGCAGCACGCTGCAACTGGGCAAACAGCCGCTTTCCGTGATCCTGGGGGCCAGCAATATCTTTAATACGCGTTACCGCGATTACCTGAATTTTTTCCGCTACTTCGCGGACGAACCGGGCACCAATGTTTACCTGAAACTCAAACTGCCGCTGCAATTCGGCAAAAAAGCATCCTGACAATTTTAAAAACGAACAACACATGAAGAAGAATATCGCATTATACGCTGCTGCCGCTACACTGTTTTTTGCCGCCTGCAAGAAGGAAAAGAACGATACGCCGACCGAGAACGAGAACGAAGAGATCACCACGGTGAAGCTCACCTTTACGAACGCGGCCGTGCCCGCCGAAAAAGTGATCGCTACCTGGAAGGACCTGGACGGTTCCGGCGGAACCGCGCCGGTAATAACCAAGATCAACCTGAAAGCCAACACAACTTATACGCTTGCCACGGAAGTGCTGGACGAAACAAAAAATCCCCCGGACAATGTGACTGAAGAAATTGAAGAAGAAGGAGACGAGCACCGCGTGTTTCACCTGTTTTTCCTGAATGCCAACGCGCCGGTTACAGATTCGTTGACCACCGCCGCCACCGTTGTTCCGCTGGATAAAGACGCGAACAACCTGCCCATCGGGCTGGAGGTTTCAGTGGCCACTAAAAATGCATTCACCGGGTTCCTGCGCATGGTGGTAAGGCACCAGCCGGGCAGCAAGAACGGTACCTACGGCCCGGGCAGCACAGACGCAAGCGCGGAGTTCCCGATCGAGATCAAATAACGGAAACCGCAGGTAATACAAAGTAGAAGAGAGCGCTTTATGGCGCTCTCTTTTTGTTGGAAGACCGTCGTTGCGAGGAGCAGCGGGGGAGATTGCTTCGTCGCTCCCCGCTTTAGCTCTGCTGCTCCCCGCAATGACGGCCCTTGTTGGTCAATGGTCTTCCACCTTCAACCCCGACTGGTCGCCCACTACGAGCAGCTTAAACGGTTTGCCGCCCACATTCACGCTGCCTGCTTCTTTCAGGTTGCCGGTCTGGAACATCTTCACCGCGCCATTTGCGGGGTCGGTGATGTATACGATCTTTTTTGAAACAGCGAAGGAGGGAATGCTTTCCGCCGCCGCGCCATCTGGGACGGACGCGGTTATTTTGCCTTCGGTTTTCAGCTGCGCGGTAACCGCATCGAATACTTTCATGTTACCGTTCTTCAGCAGCACGTACAGGAATTTCCCATCCGTGTCCAGCACATACTGCACAATGTTTTGATCATCGTTCTTCAGCACCGGCGTGATCTGCGAGTTAGCCGGGTCGATCTTGTAAAGGCCGAGGGCGGCGGTGTAGCCGAAGAAATGCGGCAGGCCTTTCCTGCCCAGCACTGTGCCCAGCCAATTGGTACCAAAGGCAGCAGGATAATTGATCAAAGATTGAGTGCCATTTTGATGAACGATGAGAATGCCGTCCTGGCTCCCGAAGGCCGCCAGCTTGCCGTTCCCGGCATCGCCGTGAATGCCTTTGGTGACGATCTGCGCTTCATGCAGCGTAACGCCGAAGCGGTCTATGATCTTTACTTTTTCCGGCAGGGTGCCGCTGGCGGAACCGTCTTTCTGCGTAACAGCAATGGTGTGATCGTCGTAGATCACCATGGCGCCATGATGCGGCGCGGCTACAGGAAGTACGCGGCCCTGGCCGTCTTCCAGGTCGCTGTCTTTGAACAGGCTGAGGCTGCCCGCGCCGTCGTTGAAGATGGCGTTCAGCCCTTCATGTGCAAAGAAGTGCGTGGGCCCGGCCTGGGTGAGTTGTACGGGCGACATCTCCGGTGTATGCGCATGCAGGTGCCCGCCATGCACTTCGATGCCGGTGTTAAAAAATTCCACGAGGTTGGCCGCGCGGCTGATGATGGCCGCAAACTGCCCCGTGCTGGTGGCGTAAAGCGTGGGTTTGGCAGCATGTACGGGGTAGATGGCCGTTTTCTTTGAAACCGGCTCCAGTACTGTGATCTGCGCTTTCTCCGCATCGGAGATCACCAGCCGCAGGTACTCCGCTTCCGGCTTTTCCGGCTCCGCGGGATGGTCGTTTTTCTTACAGGCTGCCAGCAATAGTAGGGCAAGCATTACAGGTGTCAGGATTCTTTTCATTGATGATGTTTTAATAAGTGCAACAAAGTTGCAAATCTATACAAATGCATCGTTGTTGCAAATAATAAAATGGTATTTTTGAGCGAAAGGGGATATGTCAACGGAGCTTACCATGCATTTCAGGGGGCGCGCATGAGCTACCGTTTATAACCTGGTCTGATGAGCGCCAAAACGCCGCTGCTGCCGTTCGTACAAAAAAGCAGCGAAAGAGTGGAGGGGAAAAGATATATTTGTTAGTTGATGAAACTGTTAACCGGGAAGCCGGTTTCGAACATATTAAACGGACTAAAGATGATCTGACATACTGCTCAGATTTTGGATGAAAAGCAAAAAGGGCCGTTTTCACGGCCCTTCCTGAATCAATATCTTTAGTATCCTTTTAATGTGAATGCCCTGCCGGGTGCGGACGGGAGTGTTCACCATGCTTATGATCTGCATCCGGCAGGCCAGCTGTATCTTCATCGTAATACACGAAGAAGTACAGGTAAATAACACGGGAAATGCGCATCAGCCAGGGCTGAGCGACTACGAGGATAACCCCATTCACGCCTAACCACCAGAAAATACTGTTGTCCCAGAAGGACATGCCGAATATCAGCCAGTACCAGATCAGGTTGAAGACGGACAGTGCTACGCCCAACGCATAGCTCACGTAGCCGGTACCGAACCAGAACCCTGTTTCCAGCTCAAATTTCTGCCCGCATACGGGGCAATGCTCATGCATGTCCAGTATCCTGGAAAGCCGCCAGTGGAAAGCGTTTTTCGTGCGGAACATATTTCCTCTCCGGCAGTGCGGGCATTTCATCTTGAGCATGCTCAGGAAATAATTCGGTCTTTTTTTCATGTTCTGCAAAGCTACGTTTTTTTAACGGCGCAGGGCAATGACGGATATCATTGCCCTGCGTGGTAAAATTTGTTAAGAGATGCTGCTTATGCCACCGGCTGCGCGCTTTCGGAGCTTTTCCTTTCCCCGATCTGCTGGCGCCACATAGCGTAATAGAGCCCTTTTTCGTCCAGCAGCGAGTAGTGGTTGCCGGTTTCCACGATACGGCCTTTTTCGAGCACGTAAATACGGTCCGCATGCATAATGGTGCTCAGCCTGTGAGCGATCATCACGGTAATATGTTCTTTGCTGGATGCTACCTGGCGCACGGTCTGGGTGATCTCCTCCTCGGTGATGGAATCCAGCGCGGACGTGGCCTCGTCGAACACCAGCAGGCGCGGCTGGCGCAGCAGTGCGCGGGCGATGGACAAACGTTGTTTTTCACCGCCGGATATCTTGATGCCGCCTTCACCGATCACCGTATCGATGCCTTTCTCCGCGCGGGCCAGCAGGCTGTAGGCGGATGCGCGTTGCAGGGCGTTCATCATTTCTTCTTCCGTGGCCTTGGGGTTCACGAAAGCGAGGTTCTCGCGGATGGTGCCTGAAAACAACTGTGTGTCCTGCGTTACAAACCCGATCTGGTGCCGCAGCTCCTCGATATCTATGCTCGAGCTGTTGAGCCCGTTGTACAGTATATTCCCTTCGCCGGGTTTGTACAGGCCCACCAGCAGCTTTACCAGCGTGGTTTTTCCGCTGCCTGAAGGGCCTACGAAAGCGATGCTTTCCCCGGTTTTTACGGAGAAGCTGATATCGTCCAGCGCTTTGTTCAGCGCAGTGAGGTGTTTGAAACCCACATGGTCGAAGGTCAGCTCGCGTACATTGGAAAGTTTGGGCGGGTTCACCGGTGTTGCTTCCACGGGCGTTTGCAGTATCCGCTCAAAATTGCCGAGGGAAACCTGCGCTTCGCGGTAGGAGAGGATGATGTTGCCCAATTCCTGCAACGGCCCGAAGAGGAAGAATGAATACAGCTGCAGCATGAAAAGCTGGCCGATGGTTGCCACTTCTCCATACACCAGCCACAGCAGGAGGAACAGGATGCTGGAGCGCAGCAGGTTCACGAAAGTGCCCTGCACGAACGCGATGCTGCGCACGCTGCGCACCTTCTTCAGTTCCAGCAGCAGTATTTTCATAGTATTGGCATTCAGGCGGCGGATCTCCTGGTTGGTAAGGCCCAGGCTCTTCACCAGCTCGATGTTCCTTAAAGACTCAGTAGTGGCGCCCGCCAGCACGGTGGTTTCTTTCACGATACCTTTCTGGATGGTCTTGATCTTTTTGCTGAGCACGTTCATCAGCCAGCCGAGTATCACGCTGCCGCCTAAATACACGAAAATCAGGCTCCAATGGATCGTGAAAGCGAACGCCATTATCACTATCACGCCAATAAAGGTGGTGAACAGGATATTGATGAAAGCGGAGATGAATTTCTCCGTATCTGTCCGCACTTTTTGCAGCACAGCAAGCGTTTCGCCGGAGCGCTGGTCTTCAAACTCCTGGTACGGCAGCCGCATGGAATGGCGCAGGCCATCGGTATACATTTGCGCGCCCAGCCGCTGTGTGACGGCGCTCACGAAGTAGTCCTGGAAGGCCTTTGCAATGCGGCTTACCATCGCCACGCCAATGGAAGCCAGCAACCACAGCAGTACGCCTACCAGGTACTCGTTCTCGCTGCGGAATATGAAGGTTTCTTTGGCGGGATTAAGCGAAGTGGGATGCGACGCGAATTTGTCCACGATTTTCCCGAATATCCAGGGGTCCATCAGGGAGAACACCTGGTTGATGGTGGCCAGCAGCAATGCCAGCACGACGAGCCATTTATAGTTCTTAAGATAATTTAGTAACAATTTCATAGGGCAAAGTTAGTGGAAAAACGAGCTGTAATGATGTTGGAACATTAATTTTAACCTGTACTTATCACGGTATTTACCCTAAAAATTGCGTAATTTAATAGTATAAGCCGGAAGATTATTCCACCAGCATGTTCTGAGCCTTTAAACTGATACTATTCCCCGAACGGCATACGCAAGAACCCGGCGTACCATCACTGCTAAAACTCCTGCCGTATGAAAATGTATGATGAAAAACACATTAAAAATGTCGTGCTCATTGGCGCTGCCAAGAGCGGCAAAACCACGCTGGCCGAGGACATGCTGTTCGAGGCCGGCATCATCAGTAAACGCGGTTCCGTGGAGGAGCGGAACACGGTATCCGACTATCATGAGGTGGAGCACGAAAGGGGCAATTCCGTATACGCCACCACGTTGCACACGGAATGGCGCGATTACAAGATCAATATCATAGACACCCCCGGGCTGGAAGATTTTGCGGGGGAAGTGATATCCTCCGTTCGAGTATGCGACACCGCGGTACTGCTGCTGCATGCCTACAACGGCGTAGAAGTAGGCACAGAGCTGATCTGGGACTATGTGGACCGCTACAACAGGCCCACCATCCTCGCGGTCAACCACCTTGACCATGAAAATGCCAACTACAACCAGGTGCTGGAACAGGCCAGGGGGTTTTTAGGCCATGCTGTGACTATTATGCAGTACCCCGTGAACCAGGGCCCCGGTTTCAATGCCATTATCGACCTGCTGAAAATGACCATGTACCGCTTCCCCGCGGGAGGCGGCAAACCGGAAAAGCTGCCCATCCCGGAGGAGGAGCGTGAGCAGGCTGAGAACCTGCACAACGTACTCGTGGAAAAAGCGGCGGAGAACGACGATGCCCTGATGGAACTGTTCTTCGAAAAAGGGAGTCTTGATGAAGACGAACTGCGCCAGGGCATCAAGATTGGCATGATGAAACACCAGGTATTCCCCGTTTTCTGCCTTTGCGCGAGGAATAACATGGGCAGCGGCCGCCTGATGGGGTTTATCGACAATGTGGCCCCTTCCGCGGTGGAAATGCCGCCCGAGCTCTCTGAAGACGGAAAGGAAGTGCCCTGCAACCCAACGGGCCCCACCTGCCTGTTCGTATTCAAAACCTTGCTGGAACCGCATATCGGTAAACTTTCTTTTTTTAAGGTGATGAGCGGGGAAGTAAAGGCGGGGCAGGAGCTATACAACGAAAAAGGCAACACCACGGAACGGCTCAACCAGCTGTTCATCACAGACGGTAAGAACCGCCAGCCGGTGGAGCGCCTGCGTTCCGGCGACATCGGCTGCACCCTCAAACTGAAAAATACCTTCACCAATCATACCCTCAACGAAAAGAATTTTTCCGCGCAGATCGAGCCCATTCATTTTCCCCCGCCCAAAGTACGGGTGGCCATTGTGGCGAAAAACAAGGGGGATGATGAGAAGCTCGGGGAAGTGCTCAGCGAGATACATACGGAAGACCCTACGCTTGAAATAGAATACAACCGCGAGCTGAAGCAGGTGATCCTCCATGGCCAGGGCGACCTGCACCTTGCCGTTACGAAATGGCGGCTGGAAAATATCTACAACATGCAGGTGGAATACCATTCCGCCCGCATTCCTTACCGCGAAACCATCCAGAAGCCGGCCATGGCCAGCTACCGGCATAAAAAACAATCCGGCGGCGCGGGGCAGTTTGGCGAGGTGTACATGAAAATAGAGCCCTACTACGACGGTATGCCCGTCAGCAAAGAATGGCCCGTGCGCGAAACGGAAGAGATCGCGCTGAACTGGGGCGGCAAGCTGGTGTTTAACAACTGCATCGTGGGAGGCGCTATAGACACGCGTTTCCTGCCTTCCATCCTCAAAGGCGTGATGGAAAAAATGCAGGAAGGCCCGCTTACCGGCTCTTATGTGCGCGACGTACGGGTAACCGTATACGACGGCAAAATGCATCCTGTAGACAGCAACGATATTTCCTTCAAAATAGCCGGCATGATGGCTTTCCGCGAAGCCTTCCACCAGGCGGCGCCGCAGCTGCTGGAGCCGGTCTATGACCTGGAAGCCTCCGCCCCGGATGTGATGATGGGCGACATCATGAGCGAATTGCAGACCCACCGCAGCGTGATCACCGGTATGGACAGCGGCACTTCCAGCCAGGTGATAAAAGCCCGCACGCCGCAAGCCGAGCTGGACAAGCTTTACGCCGCGCTCCGCAACGTTACCCAGGGCAAAGCGAAAGTAAAAGCGGTGTTTGCCGAATACGCGCCCGTTCCTGCCGATGTGCAGCGGAAGCTGAGCGAAGATTACAAAAAAGTGGAGCAGCAGAACGGCACGCATTAATACTGCCTCCCCCAGCTCTCCCTGTCCAGCGTTCTGTACTGGATGGCTTCCGCGATGTGATGCGGCGTGATCGCCTCGGAATCTTCGAGGTCTGCAATGGTGCGGCTCACCTTAATGATCCGTTCGTATGCGCGGGCGGAGAGCTGTAATTTTTTCATAGCCTGCGAAAGCAGCTCCCTCGCTTCGGGCGGCAGGCGGCAGTAGTGATGCAATTGTTTTGCATTCATCTGCGCGTTGGAATACGTGGACGCCCCCGGAGAGTTTGCAGCGATCAGGCCGGGAGAAACCGGAAAAGATCTATTGAGTTCCCGGAAACGCGCGGCCTGTTTATTACGCGCAGCGATCACGCGTTTGCGTACCTCTCCGCTTGTTTCCGTCTGCACTGTACTCGACAGCGAAGCGGGATTTACCGGTGTAACCTCCACGTGCAGATCAATCCTGTCCAGCAGCGGGCCCGAAATACGGTTCAGGTATTTCTGCACCATACCCGGCATGCAGGTACAGTTCTTCTGCGGATGGTTGAAGTACCCGCAGGGGCACGGGTTCATAGCAGCCACAAGCATAAACGTAGCCGGGAAATCCGCTGAATTGCGCGCGCGGGAAATGGTGACCTTCCGTTCTTCCATCGGCTGGCGCAGCACTTCCAGCACGGAGCGTTTGTATTCGGGCAACTCATCCAGGAACAGCACGCCGTTTTGCGCAAGCGATATTTCACCGGGCTGCGGAATGCTGCCGCCGCCCACCATCGCCATATCGCTCATGGTATGATGCGGCGAGCGGAAAGGGCGCATGGTGATAATGCCGGCCGCTTCACCCAGTTTGCCAGCCACGGAATGGATGCGGGTCGTTTCCAGCGCTTCTTCGAGGCTCAGCGGCGGCAGTATGGTCGGCAGCCGTTTCGCCAGCATCGTTTTACCCGCTCCCGGCGGCCCTATGAGGATGATATTGTGCCCGCCCGCGGCGGCTATTTCCATGGCGCGTTTCACCATACCCTGCCCTTTGATCTCGGCAAAGTCCACCTCGGAAGAAAAGTCCGGGCAATAAGGCTGGGGTGTTTCTGGAGATCTTGTTCCTCCCTGCAAAAAAGCCAGCACTTCGTTGATATGCTGCATGCCGAATACTTCCAGGCCTTCTACCACCGCTGCTTCGCGCGCATTCTGCATGGGGAGTATGATGCCGCCGAAACCTTCCTTCTTCGCCTGCATAGCCATGGGCAATACGCCGCGGATGGGCCGCAGCGCCCCGTCCAGCGAAAGCTCGCCCATGATAATGTATGTATGCGGGGAACGGGCGAAGGTAACCTGCTTTGAGGCGGCAATGATGCCCAGCGCAATGGGCAGGTCGTAAGCGGAGCCCGCCTTGCGGATGCCCGCCGGCGCCATGTTCACCACTGTGCGCAGGCGCGGCATTTTATAACCGATGTTCTTGATCACCGTTTCGATGCGGAACTCGCTTTCCTTAACGGCATTGTCGGGCAGGCCGACCAGGCAGAAACGCGTGCCCTGGCCTACATTTACTTCGATGGTAATGGTAATGGCTTCCACGCCGTGAATAGCGCTGCCGAATATTTTGACGAGCATGGGACAAACAATGGTTGTTACCTTCCGAAGATAACGAATTTCTTATTTCATGTTCGCCAGCAGCTCAATTACTTTTTCTTTCCGCAAAATAAGATACCCGATCTTTTCTTTCGCTATACCGTCTTTCAGCTCGTAAGTAAAATGCAGGTTATCGTCTATCACTTCAGACTGGAAATATTTGAAAATGATCTGGTCTTCCCCCTGCAATTCTTCCGCGATCTCGTACAGGTGCGTGGAAAGGATGTAAAGGCAGCGGTGATTGTTCAGCAGGCCGCGGATCACGGCCAGGGAACAGTTCTTCGCGTCTTCCACGTTCGTGCCTTTGAACATTTCATCGATCAGTATCAGCCAGTTTTTGCCGTCGCTGATCTTGATGATGGTGTTCTTGATGCGCTGCACTTCGTTGTAGAAATAACTTTCTCCCTTGAAGATATTATCCTTCACATCGATATTGCTGAGGATGCCGTGGAAGAAGCTCAGCCGCATGTTCTCCGCGGGCACGCCCATGCCCAGGTGCGCCAGGAACACGGCGATGCCCACTGCCCTGATGAAAGTGGTTTTGCCCGCCATGTTGGCGCCGGTGAGAAAAGTAAAATGCCGGTGCGGGTCCATGGCTACGTCGTACGCAACGGGATGCGGCAATATCATGTGGTACAACTGTTTGATCTCGATATGCGGCTTGCCTTCTTCCGAGAACATGGGGAAGTTGAGCCTGAAATGGCGCATAGCCATAGCCATGCTGTGATATGCGTCCAGCCGGGTATACAGCTCGGTCAGTTCCCACAGCACTTTTTTATGTTTCTTGCGGATAAGCTTGTCGTAACGGAGTATCTGCACAAAATTCAGCGTTCCTCTTTCATGCATGGCGATGATGTCGTGGAACTCGCGCTGGTTGATGAGGATGCGCGCTCTTTCCAGCAGCAGGCGCAGGTTGGCCGGCGCTTCGGCCGCGGGGAACGTTTCCGTCAGGAACCTGAAACCGTTGAGCAGGTTCAGCAGCTGGTCGAAGGAAAATTTGATGAACCCGAAATCGGGCGCGTAAATGGTTTTGGTGATGAGCGCATTCACGTACAGGAGCGGCCCTTCGGAAGTGGAGATGGGTTCTATTTCCGCATTGAGATAGTTTTCAACGACCACGATGGTGCCGTTGGTGATCATGGGCGGCCAGGCGTCTTCTTTTTCCAGCAGGAACTGCAGCATCTGCTGGCGGTTGTGAATGGCGTCTATGTCTTTCAGCGGGTTGCTGAAAAGCGTGCGAAGGTATTCCCTTCCGCCCGAGGTAGTGGTAAAATCCAGCTTATGGAACAGCGAATATTCGTCTTCCCGGTTAAAGATCGACAGGTCGAGGTAGGTTGTTTTATCCAGCTCCATGCGCAGAATTTTTGGTGAATTTACAGTGAAACATGTTAACGTGGAAGATGCAGGTCAGGGAATTTTCCATAAATGACACGGGCCGGAAACGCATGGTTCCCGGCCCGTTAAGCTCATTAGCAGCGGTTTACGCGTTGAACAACAGCCGTTGCCCCAGCTGGTTTTCGTTGAACGTACCGTTCTCATACGCCAGGTGGCCGTTCACGAAAGTATGGGTAACGGCCGCAGGGAAGGTATGCCCTTCAAACGGGCTCCAGCCGCAATGGTAGTGGATATTGGACTTGTCGACGGTGGTCTGCGCGTTGAGGTCCACGATCACGCAGTCCGCAAAATAACCCTCGCGGAGATATCCTCTTTCGCGTATGCGGAAACAATCTGCGGGGGCATGGCTCATTTTCTGCACCATCTTTTCGATGGAGAACCGCCCGGCCTTTACCTGCTCCAGCATCATCAGCAGGCTGTGCTGCACAAGCGGCACGCCGGAAGGTGCCTGCAGGTAGGCCTGCTGTTTTTCGTCCCAGGTATGGGGTGCATGATCGGTGGCGATGATGTCCAGCTTATCGTCCAGCAGGCCCTGCCAGAGCGCTTCGCGGTGATGCGGCGCTTTGATGGCGGGATTGCATTTGATGAGGTTGCCGTATTTCGTATAGTCGTTTGCGGTAAACCAGAGGTGGTGCACGCATACTTCGGCAGTGATCCTTTTTTCTTTCAGCGGCAGCAGGTTGCTGAACAGCTGTAATTCCTTTTCGGTGGAAATATGCAGGATGTGCAGGCGGGAATTGTGTTTCATGGCAAACTGCACGGCCACCAGGGATGATTCGAAGCAGGCTTCTTCGTTGCGGATCAGCGGATGGTCCGCCGCGGAAAGACTGTCGCCTTTTTCCTGCTTATATTTCTCCATGTTGGCGCGGATGATCTTTTCATCTTCGCAGTGCGTAGCGATCAGGAGTTCTGTTTCGGAGAAGATCTTTTCGAGGGTGAGGAAGTTGTCTACCAGCATATTGCCGGTGGAGGAACCCATGAATATTTTCACGCCGGCCACCCTGTCTTTTTTGGCATTGGTCTTCAGCACTTCTTCCGCATTGTCGTTGGCCACGCCCATAAAAAAGGAGTAGTTGGCCAGCGAGCTGCGGGCGCCGATGTCATATTTTTCTTCGAGTCTTTCCTGTGTAACGGCTTCGGGTTTGGTATTGGGCATTTCCATAAAGCTGGTGGTGCCCCCGGCTACGGCCGCGCGGGCTTCGGAACGGATATTGGCCTTGTGGGTGAGGCCGGGCTCGCGGAAGTGTACCTGGTCGTCTATCACGCCGGGCAGCAGGTGTTTGCCTGTGCCGTCTATCTCTTTGCCTGTTTCGCTGATCTGCGGGGCGATCTTTTCAATACGGCCATTGCGCAGCCATACGTCCTGCACGCTGGTAACGCCCTCGTTCACTACGGATATATTCCTGATGATGACATTTTGCATGCCGCAAAGGTAAAACTTTACCCCTGAAGATGTATGGAAAACACGATCATGCGGGAATTGAGCTGGTCTATCACGTTGGAATAACGGAGGTTGGGGTCCCGCACGTGCACATCGTTCAAACCGTTGCTGATCTTGAATTCCGGGGTGAAGATGAAGGAAGGGAAATAAAATTCGAACCCCGCGCCAAGCTCAAAACCGTAAGTGGTCTTGTTCACCTTCACGAGGTCTTCCGCCAGGCGCACGCTTTTGTTGGAAGCGAGGTCATGATCCAGCTTCATGCCGGCAATGGTGTATACGCGCATGTTGCCAATGCGGTCCGACTTGAATTTTATTTGCAGGGGGAAGCTCACCACGATGGATTCCACTTTCTTTTCGGTGGCGCGGTCCGGGTAATTTTCGCGGAAATAGAGATTTTTATTGGCGAAAAAGAGCTGCGGGTTGAAGCGGAGGTCGAAACGGTTGGTGAGGCGGAGGTTGGCCAGCAGGCCGAGGTTGAACCCGACGGTCTTCAGCGGTTCGGCCACCATGATGGAATCCTGGTGGAGGAAGAGGTCTGAATGCGAGAGCCTGAAATAGGACTGGTTCGCGGCCAGGGTGATGCCGAAGTAATAGGGCTTGCGGTCATGTTCCTCCATGTTCATTTGCGCGCTGGCAGAGAGTGATATGGTGCTTAAAAGGACTAACAGTGCTCCCGTTAGCGGGTAGCGCAATAAATTGAACATATTCCGAAGGTTAGCGTTTTGCATGTAACAGCCTGGAAGCCAACTTTGTGTAAAATATCGCACATGGCCTGGCCTTGCGGGAAAGCCTTTACGGAGTCGGGCAGATAGCTGTATGCTGCTTTGTTCCGGGCTATCCATTTGCCGATCAGGGGCGTAATGTAGCGAAAATAAAAATTATACAACTGTTTCACGGGCGCCTTGGTGGGATTGGAAAATTCCAGTATCACCGCTTTGCCGCCGGGTTTGAGCACCCTGCACATTTCCGCCAGCCCCTTTTCAAGGTTCTCAAAATTCCGGACGCCGAAGGCGGCCGTTATGGCATCAAACGTTGCATCGGGGAAACTTATTGTTTCACTGTCGCCCTGCTGGAGGGTGATGGTGCCGTTCAGGCCGGCTTTGGCGACCTTCTCGCGGCCCAGGGCCAGCATTCCTTCGGAAATGTCTATGCCAATGATCTTTTCGGGTTTCAGCATGCGGTGGGCCATAATGGCCACGTCGCCTGTGCCGGTAGCTACGTCCAGTATGGTTTTGGGCTGGAGGGGCAGCAGCAGTTTAAGGGCTTTTTTGCGCCATTGAACGTCTACGCCCATGCTCATGAAATGGTTCAGGAAGTCGTATCTGCCTGCAATATCATCGAACATGTGGGCTATCTGCTCCTTCTTGCTTAATTTTGACCCTTCAAAAGGAACCACTTTCTGTACATCATTGCTCGCCATAGTGGGGCAAAGGTAACAGAAGGGCCGCAAAATGGGAAAATTATGGTGATCAAATCTGCCGAATACCTGATCAGTAATGTGGACTGGCAAAAGTGCCCTCCGCCGGATATGCCGGAATACGCTTTCATCGGCCGTTCCAACGTGGGCAAAAGCAGCCTGATCAATATGCTGACCAATCATTCCAGCCTGGCAAAAACATCCGGCACACCGGGTAAAACGCAGCTGATCAATCATTTCCTGATCAATAAAAGCTGGTATATCGTGGATCTGCCGGGGTATGGCTTCGCAAAGGTCTCTCAAAGCCAGCGCCGCAGCTGGGAGCAGATGATCGAAAATTACCTGAGGAAACGGACCAACCTGGTGAATGTGTTTGTGCTGATAGACAGCCGGTTGCCCCCGCAAAAGATAGATATAGAGTTCGTTAACCAGCTCGGGGAATGGCAGGTGCCCTTCCAGCTGGTTTTCACGAAGGCAGACAAAAGCACACAGCTGGAAACCAGCCGTAATGTGAAGGCTTTTTTGAACAAACTCCGCGAAACCTGGCAATTCCTGCCGGCGAACTACGTCACATCCACCGTCAAAAAATCAGGCCGGGACAAGATCCTGGAGTTTATCGACGAAATGAACGGGCGCTTTCAGCGCATCGCCTAATTCACGATCTTGTTGGCGCAGGAGCTGCTGGCAAACGCTTCAGGCTTCGCCTTGAACGCAAACCCCATCCCGAGAATGTAGCCCATGGCCTCCCTGAGGGCCAGGTTGCTTTTGAACTGGGGGTTGGTGTTGATGTCCGCATGCACCTCCATGTCCACATCGTACTCGGTGAACAGGTCGCATAGTTCATACGCGATCTCGATGCTTTTGGCAACTTCCACCAGCATTCTTTCTTTGATGGAATAAACGTCCCGCGTTTTTTCGTTGTGAATGAACATGAATCCGCCGTGGCCTTCACGCAGGAACACGATAACGGTGGCGAATTCGGTTTCAAGCCCTTTTACCTGGGAGTCTGTACCGATGCAGACCTTTAAACGGTGGCCAAGGCCGGTTTCCCGGACGATGGCGTGCCTCACTTCCTCCTTAATGGGCAACTGAATAGGTTCGCCGTTGAATCTTCTCCATTTCATGGGTTGTAAGTTTTGAACGGTAAAGCGTATACGAATGCCTGTCTGTTGGGTCTTTGGCCGGAGGGGTCAACAGGATGTATGAAGTATTGTCCGAATATACGACTTTTTACTGCAGTGAGTGTTACCGCAATATGAAGGGAGGGAGCTTGGGGAAATCGTGTGGATTAGTACTGGCCGGTGCTCAGCATTACGAGCGTACAGGCGGGCTGCGCCTTGATGCCGTTGGCTTCGGCGAGCTGGATGAGCTCTGGGTTTTCCGTGCCCGGGTTAAAAATGATCCGTTTGGGTTTCAGGCTGAGGATGTAATCGTAGTATTCCTGCTGCCGGAGCGGGTTCAGGTATAACGTGACCGTATCAACGCCTTCTGCCTGGGGGTGCTCCGCCGTAATGGGCGTGTCGCCGATGGCGCCGTCGCGCTGGCCGATGGCGAGCACCGGGTGGCCGTGCGCCCTCAGCCGGGTTACGGCCAGGTAGCTGTAGCGTTCGGGATGGGGTGAAGCGCCGATAACAACGGTCAGTTTAGGTGTTTCTGCCATGGTTCAAAGTTATGATTACCCATACAGAGGCTCAAAAGTTATACCACGATGGCATGCATGACATTGTTGCATAGGCCTGCTGCCCGCATCCGGCGTGAATGCCCCTGGCCCTGGTATTGCCCGCTGGCTGATATTTCCGTTCCCGGTTTAAAAGAGGTGATAAGCATTCCGTGGCAGCCGGCCTACGATCTGTTGCATAGCCCCGCGCAAATGCGGGTATTTGAAGGTGAACCCGGCCTGTGTGATGCGCGTGGGCAGCACCCAGCGGCTTTTAAGGAGCAGTTCCGTTTCCGTGCCGATCAGCGCGGCCCCGATCGCCAGCATCCACGCCGGTGCGGGAAGGCCGAAACGATGCCCTGCCACTTCCCGCAGCGTGGCCATGAATTCGGTGTTGCTCACGGGATTGGGAGAGGAGCAGTTATAAGTGCCCTCACATTCGGGGTGATGGTAAAGCCATTCCATCATCCGCGCCACGTCGGCAATATGTACCCAGCTGTATTGCTGCCTGCCGCTGCCCTGGTGGCCGCCCAGCCCGAATTTCACGAGGTTCAGGTAAGGTTCCATCACGCCGCCGTTCCCGAGTGTGACCGCGATGCGGAGGATCACCTTGCGGGTTTGCGGGAGGGTTATACCGTTGAAGGTCTGTTCCCATTTTTTGCAGACCTGCACGGAAAAATCATTTTCCATCTCGCCGGTGAATTCATCCATCGGCCGGTCTTCCGCGTGGCGGTATATCGTGGCTGAACCTGCGTTGATCCAGAGCGCGGGCGGCCGTTTCAGCCCTTTAATGGCTTCGCCCAGCGCGGTAGTGCTGGCGGTGCGGCTGTCGAATATCGCGGCTTTATTGGCTTCGGTATAGCGGCAGTTCACGCTTTTACCGGAGAGGTTCACCAGCAGGTCTGCCCCTTCCAGCGCTTCCGCCCAGGGGCCGGTGTGGCGGCCGTCCCATTCCATGTAGGTTACATGCGGCTGTGCATGCCCGTTCAGCCCGTTTGCACGGCGGGTAAGCACTACGATGTGATTGCTGCCGCCGAAATATTCGATAAGCCCTGCGCCAATGAACCCGGAGCCTCCTGCTATCACGATCTTTTTATCTTTCATACCAAGGATGTTTTTGAACTTTCAATAAAAATTGAAATATGTGGGTATTGAAATGCCTGAGGTTGCCCGGAAACAATATGTTTAGCGGATCACCTTCAGCAGCGTGCTGTAAAACCAGTGTTCTTCGGATTTGATGAAGGCATTGAGCGCGGCATCGGTCTGGTGCGCGAATTTCTGGATGTTCTGCATGGTTTCCCGGAAAGCCTTTACGTGTTTGTCTTTCTGGTCGCCTTCCACTTTGTTGAGCTGGAGCAATACTTTAAGGATGGGATCCAGCTCGCGTTTTTTCCTCTCCCGCGCGATGGCGGTGCCTGCTTTCCAGATATCCTTCTCCGCAATAAAAAATTCTTTTCTTTCGCCGGGCACGAGCACTTTTTCCACGATGCCCCAGTTCATCAGCTCGCGTACGTTCATGTTGGCATTGCCTCGGGAGATGTCCAGCGCTTCCATGATCTCTTCCGCGCTCATGGGTTCAGGGGCGATAAGGAGAAGGGCGTGGATCTGCGCCATGGTGCGGTTGACGCCCCATTGTGCCCCCAGCAGGCCCCATGCCTGGATGAACTGTGCTTTGGCTTCTGGCAATTTCATATCTCAAAGCTATACAATGTTTTTGAACTTTCAAAAGTTATTGAAAATTATTTATAGGAGTGCAGTTTGCTAAAAGGGTTCCCGGTGTGGTGAATCAGCAGTACAGTTAGCTGGCAATAGGCTTACGATGGCACAAGTCAGCTCCACCGGTCCGCGCTTCAGACTTACGCCAGCCTTGATTGATGGAAAGAGTTGGGAAGAGGTTTTCGGGGTGATCTGGCCATATGTTAACGGTAGCGTTCTAGTAGTGTTCTGGTAGAGCTCTGGTAGTAATACCGTAGTAACCCCATTTATTCAACCAAAGATGAACAAAATTGATAATGTAATCGTCAGCCCTCGGAATGCAACCCGATCCGGTTGCCTTCGCTGTCGGTAAACACTGCCTGGTAGCCCATTTCCTGCTCGTTGGAAATCGGCGTTTTTTCGTACACGATACGCCCGCCCGCCCCGGGCACGCGTTCCAGCACCTCTGTCAGGTCGGGGCCGGAATAAAAATACATCACGCAGCCTCGCTGGCTTGGCACCGCATCAGGCCCTTCCACGATTGCACCGCTCACACCGCTGTGCCCCTCTCCACAGGGGAACAGTCCCACACGGTTACCACGGATGCGGGCTTCCTGCAGCTCGAAATTGAATACAGTGTTGTAAAACTTTCTGGCCCGATCAAAATTGCTGACAGGTATTTCAAACCATTTGAGGGCATTTTTGGGAACCTGCATTGCGTACTGTTTGGGGGAATGGATATGAATTTAATAAAATATGGGGAGATTATTAGATTTTTTTCAAACAAACTGAACGAAAAAGGCAGTGAAAAATACTATATAAGCCGGGGTGATGCTATTTTAACGGGAACGCCTGTACGGAGAACGGTCCGGGCGAAAATAAAAAAAGGCCATCCCGGTACAGGAATGGCCTTTGCAATATAGGAATGCTTTTATACGAACATGGTAACCGGGTTCTCCAGGTAGCCTTTCAGCGTTACCAGGAAGCGGGAACCCACAGCGCCGTCTACCGTACGGTGGTCGCAGCTCATGGTCACTTTCATGACGCTGGTGGCTTTGAACTGCCCGTTTTCCACGATCACTGTTTCCTTGATGGCGCCTACCGCGAGGATGGCGGAATCGGGCGGGTTGATGATGGCGGTGAACTGTTCGATGCCCATCATACCCAGGTTGGATACGGTGAAGGTATTGCCGGTGTAGTCCTGCGGCTGTAATTTTTTGTTCTTCGCTTTATCGTTCAGCACTTTGGTTTCGGCAGCGATCTGGGAGAAACTCTTCTGGTCTGCAAAGCGGATCACGGGAACGATCAGCCCTTCGTCTACCGCAACGGCGGAGCCGATGTGGATATGCTGGTGATGGCGGATAGTGTCGCCCAACCAGCTGCTGTTCACGTCAGGGTGCTGGCGCAGCGCCATGGCGCAGGCTTTGATCACCATGTCGTTGAAGGAAACCTTGGCGGGGGATACTTTATTGATGGCTTCGCGGGCTTCGATAGCCTTGTCCATGTTGATCTCCATGGTAAGGTAGAAGTGCGGTGCGGAGAATTTGCTTTCACCGAGACGGCGTGCGATCGCTTTGCGCATCTGCGATACGGGGGTATCGGTATGGCCTTCCTGGCCTGCGGGCGCAAATGCGGCCACTTTCGGGGCAGGAGCGCCGGCAGCGGCTGCGGGAGCTGCGGCAGGAGCGGCTTTGGAAGGCACGAAGCTGTCCACATCTTTTTTCACGATACGGCCGCCGTCGCCTGAGCCGGGAACCTGGCTGATATCGATGCCTTTTTCTTCGGCCAGCTTTTTAGCGAGGGGAGAGGCTTTCACCCTTCCGTCGCCGGAGCCGGATGCGGCGGGAGCTGCTTCCGCTGCGGGAGCGGATGCGGCAGGAGTGGCTGAAGTACCGGCTGTTGCGGCAGCCTGGGGAGCTGCGGCGCCGCCGGATTGTTCGGCAGCGAGTATGGCTTCTACATTAGTGCCTTTTTTACCTACAATGGCGATGATGCCGTTCACTTTGGCCACCTGGCCTTCGGGAACGCCAACATGCAGCAGGGTGCCGTCCGCATAACCGATCACTTCCATGGTCGCCTTGTCGGTTTCCACTTCGGCCAGCACATCGTCCGATTTAACGGTATCGCCTACTTTTTTATTCCAGGCTACGATCTTTCCTTCGGTCATGGTGTCGCTGAGCAGCGGCATCCGGATCACGCTCACGTCTTTCAGGGCTGCGTCCAGCGCGCCTTTGTCCACCGCGGGGGCAGCTGCTGCTGCGGGAGCGGCTTCGGCTTTCGGGGGGGGAGCGGCTGCATCTGCTTTGGGAGCGGCGGCAGTAGCGCCTCCGTTACCTTCCAGCAGGGGTTTGTAATCTTCGCCGGGTTTACCCACAATGGCAATGATCTCATTTACCTTGGCGGCCTTTCCTTTCTCCACTCCAATATATAACAACGTACCGTCCGCATATCCCATTACCTCCATGGTGGCCTTGTCGGTCTCCACTTCGGCAATAATATCGTCGGACTTTACGGTATCGCCTACCTTCTTATGCCATTCCGCAATCACCCCTTCTGTCATCGTATCGCTTAAAAGGGGCATTCTGATAACTTCTGCCATAGTGTTTCTTCGAAATTTTGCCCAAACCTACATGTTTTTGCGCAAAAACGCAACGCATGCGGCGGACAGGTGTTTAAAAAATAACCGTTCCCCGGGCCGGGTAACGGTTTAGAAATCAAGTTCCATGTTCAATCTGTCCTTCAATTCTTTCACCAGGGGGTATTTCTCCACCATACGCGCGAATTGTTCCCGGCTGGACAATGGCGCCGGGCCTGTATCTGCCTTTTCCTGCTGGCTCTCGTCCAGCTGGAGGGTAAGAATGAGGGCGTTGTTGCGGAATTTCTGCTTGAAGAACTCGGATATTTCCAGCTTTTCTTCTTCCATGAACCGGTATTGCACAATATTGCGGCTCACAATGCAGATCTCTTCGGGCCCCAGCATGGCGGTTTGGGCCAGCTGGAGGTTGCTCACCACGGTCATTTTGTTGGCCTGCCTGAACCGGTCGATAAACTCGTCCCAGTACACGGCAATGGCGCCGGCGGTAAGGGGCACGGAGGTGGTCGTTACGGTGGAAACCTGCTGCTGTTTGGCGGCAAGGGCCTCTTTCATGGCTGCCAGGCCGGTGAGCTTGGGCTTCGCGGCCCCGTTCCCTGCTGCGGGCGCAGGCTGCGAAGGCTGCGGCGCGGCGTATGCCGGTTGCTGAACAGGTACTCCCGCCGGCTTTTCCTGTGGCGGCGGCGTGTAAGCCGGTGCGGCTTTTTCAGGCGTCGCAGTATGGGCCGCGGGGGCAGCTGCGCCTTTTTCCACTTCTATGGTGAGCCTGGGCTCCTGTGATGTAATTGTTTTACTGGTAGCGGGTTTGCCGTAGATCGGCTGGGGCAGCGGGGCCCTCAGGCGCTGGGGGGCTCCTTCAGGAATCAGGTTTTTTTTTACCACTTCGCCCGTCTGGTCGTTGCTCACCAGGGTTACCGCCTGCTGGAGGTAACACAGCCTGATCAGCGCCATTTCCACATGCAACCTTTTGTTGCGGGCCATCCTGTAGCCGATCTCGGTCTCGTTCAGCAAATGCAGCGCCGTAACCAGGTAAGCGGAGCTCACCCGGCCGCTCATTTGTTTGTAGCGGTCTTTCAGGTTGGCGCTCACTTCCATGAGGTGCAGCACTTTATCGTCTTTGCAAACGAGGAGGTTGCGGAGGAATTCCGCCCATCCGCCCAGGAAGTTGTCGCCCTCGAAACCTTTCTGCAGCACTTCGTCGAAGATCAGCAGCGCGCCGGCGATATCCTGCGCCAGTACTGATTCCATGACCCTGAAGAAATAATCGTAATCGAGGATATTGAGGTGCTCCAGGGTGTTCTGGTAGGTAAGTTTTCCGCCGGTAAAACTCACGATCTTGTCCAGCGTGCTGAGGGAATCCCTCATGCAGCCGTCTGTTTTCTGGGCTATCAGGTGAAGGGCGTCGCCTTCGGCGGTCATATGTTCTTTGGTAACGATCTCCTGGAGATGGTCCACCGTATCCTGTATGGTAATGCGCTTGAAATCGAAGATCTGGCAGCGGCTGAGGATGGTGGGGAGGATCTTGTGCTTTTCCGTGGTGGCGAGGATGAAGATCGCGTAGGATGGCGGTTCTTCCAGCGTTTTCAGGAAAGCGTTGAAGGCCGATGAGCTGAGCATGTGCACCTCATCGATGATGTATATCTTGTATTTACCGGCCTGGGGGGCGAAGCGCACCTGGTCCACCAGCGTCCGGATATCGTCTACCGAGTTATTGGAAGCCGCGTCCAGCTCGTGGATGTTGAAGGAGCTGCCCTCGTTGAAGGTGCGGCAGGAATTGCACTCGTTGCAGGCTTCGCCATCGGCCTGGAGGTTCTCGCAGTTGATGGTTTTGGCCAGGATGCGCGCACAGGTAGTTTTACCCACGCCGCGCGGCCCGCAAAACAGGAAGGCATGCGCCAGCTGGTTGTTGCGGATGGCATTTTTGAGTGTTGTGGTGATATGGGCTTGCCCTACTACCGTGGAGAAGTTCTGCGGACGGTATTTACGGGCGGATACTATAAAATTTTCCATGATGGGACTCGCTCCTTTCCAAAAGCCGAAAGTAACGCAAAAATCAAAAAGTAAAAAGCGAAAAAGCTCAAATAGGCCACCATGGCTGTTTTTGCTATTTCAGGATGGGGTGGCGCTTAAATTCCTTCGTGCGGTCGAACAGGTAACGGAAAGTGATCAGCCGCCGGCTCGGGTAAGCGCCCAGGTTCTGGCCGATATTCATCATTTTCGGGTTAAAGTCCCCGATCCACTGCATTTCATAGTCGTCGTACAGGTTCTGCGCCTGGATCACCTTGGTGCCGCCTTCCACGATAATATACGAATCCACTCCCCTCGCCTGGAACTCCGGTACCACGCCAAACGCGATGCCGGTGAACTTGCGGCAGGCGCCGGTCATTTTCAGCCAGAGGAACTGCAGCTTCTGCAACAGGCCGAATTTGCCGTGCATATGCTTGAAGTACTGGTTCAGCTCGGGCAGGTTGATCCAGATCGCGATCGGGTCTTCCTTGTAATAGGCGAACCAGACGATCTTTTCATCCAGCACCGGTTTCATTTTTTTGAACAGCAGCATGACCTGCTCTTTGGATATCTCCTTGCTGCCGCCATGCTGGGCCCAGGCTTTGTTGTACACGGTGGTGAAATCCTGCGCGAACTTTTCGAGCTGGTTCTTTTTGATGTGGCGCGCGGAAAAGTTGGGGTCTTTGGCCACCGCGGCATGCCGTTCGTAGAACTTGTCCTGTATCTTGTTCTTCACGTCCAGCGCGAAGCATACCTGGTTGAAAAACGTTTCGAAACCGTAATTCCTGAAGAGCGCTTCGTAATAAGGCGGGTTGTAGTTCATACCGTACGGCGGGTTCACGAATCCTTCCACCTGCAAGCCCCACCAGCGGTCGCGGTCGCCGAAATTGATCGGGCCGTCCATCGCTCCCATGCCTCTTTCCAGCAGCCATTGTTTGGCGGTATCGAATAAGAGGTTGGCCGCTGCCTGGTCGTTGATGCAGTCAAAAAAGCCGATGCCGCCCGTGGGCTGCTCGTCGCCGATGGTCTTGTATTTTTTATTCACGAAAGCGGCGATGCGGCCAATAAGTTTGCCTGCTTCATCTTTCATCACCCACCGCACGCATTCGCCAAAACGGAACGCTTTGTTCCTTTCCGGGTTGAATACATCTTCTATATCCTTGTCCAGCGGCTGTATCCAGCCTTCATGGACTTTATTCAGCTCTACATGTACGTCCAGGAATTCCCGGGCTGTTCTGGCATCGTTTACAACAAATAATTTCATCAGGGACATTTGGGCAAAAATAAAAGTAATTGCGAGACCGTTATCAGGGAAATGCAAATTGTTGGATTTGAGTGCAAACGGAGCGTCTATCCCTTTAAATCAATGTTTATAATGAAAATCCCGGAACTGATCACAATTAACGTTTCCTTTAGTATTCAGCCTATATTTTTATGGAATAGTTGAACCCGTGCATCTGGATAAGAAACCATGTAGAGCCGTGAGCCATTGCGTTATGACCGATCAGTAGCTATTTCACCCTTGTATATACCACACACTATTCACCTATGTTTAAGAAAAAATGGTGGCTCATTGCCGCGTTACTCCTCGTTTGTACGATCATTGCCTATTTTGTTTTCGGTAAAAAGGCAACCGGGCCAGGCGCTCTGGCTAAAGTGAAGAAAGAGCACTTTCGCGACGTAGTGGTCAGCCCCGGGGAACTGATGGCCGAAAATACCGTGTACATCCAGGCTCCGCCCCTCCAGACGCACCAGATCTATGAAGAGATCAAGATACAGGATATGGTGACGGAAGGTATCACCGTAAAGGAAGGGGATTACATTGCCACGCTGGACCCCGCCGTGGTGAACAAAAAGATCGGAGACGTGCAGCTGGAGCTGGACCGTTCCATCACCACCCTTTCCCAAACAGCGCTTGACACCACGCTGCAAATGCGCGAATCGCGTGACAATATCACCAATCTCCGTTTCCAGATGGAACAGAAGAAGCTCGCGCTGGAACTGAGCAAGTTCGAGCCGCCGGCCACCATCCGCCAGGCTGAGCTGGACCTCGAGAAGGCGGACCGCGACCTGACGCAGCTGGGTGAAAAATATAAGATACAGCAAAGGCAGGCCTCCGCCAAAATGGAACAGGCCGGCCGCGAAGTAAAACGGAAGCAGGAACAGCTTGCCGCGCTGGAAGATCTCCGCAGCAAATTCCGCATCACCGCGCCTAAAAAAGGCCTGTTGGTATATATCCCCGACTATTCCACCGGGGGTAAAAAGAAAGCCGGCTCCGCCATCCGCTCCTGGGACCCGCGCATCTGCATGCTGCCCGACCTCAGCAGCATGCTGTCCAAAACCTATATCAACGAAGTGGACATCAGCAAGATCAAAAAAGAACAAAAAGTATCCATGGGGCTGGACGCCTTCCCTGAAGTGAAGCTCAGCGGCATCGTCACCTCCGTGGCCAACATCGGCGAAAACCGCCCCGGTTCCAACGCCAAGGTGTTCGAGGTGCTCATCAAGCTGGAGAAAGTGGATTCCATCCTCAAACCCGGCATGACCACTTCCAACAACATCCTGATCAACCAGATCCCCGATAAGCTCACCATCCCGCTGGAATCCGTGTTCAGCGAAAAATCGAAAAGCTTCGTTTACCTCCGCAGGGGCAATGGCATAGAAAAACGCGAAGTGAAGCTGGGCAAGAGCAACGACGAAGTCGTGATCGTCGAAAAAGGCCTGGAGGCCGGCGATGAAGTGTATATGTCCGAGCCCGAATCCGCCAAGAACCACAGCCTTGTTGTTTTAAAATAACCTCATAAATCAAACCGTATGCGAAAATTATGGGGTGCCCGTAACATGAACAATCTCGGCATCGCGCTGGATTCGCTTGTGGCAAACAGGCTGCGTTCCTTCCTGACCGCGCTGGGTATCATCTTCGGCGTGGGCGCCGTGATAGCCATGCTGGCCATCGGCAAAGGCGCCAAAGAAGAGATCATGAACCAGATGAAGCTGGTGGGCGTGAACAACATCGTGATCAAACCTGTAACGGAGGATAAAAAAGAGGAAGACGAAAAAGAAGCGAAAGAAGCCGCCGGCCAGGAAAAAGAAAAACAGAAATTCTCCAAAGGGCTCAGCCTCGAAGATGCGCACAGCATCCGGCGGATGGTGCCCACGGTAGACGCTATCAGTCCCGAGATGATCCTGGACCAGGATATGATCTACAACGGCAAGAGCAAAAAACTCAAAATGGTAGGCGTGGAGCCGGCCTTCTTCGAATTGAACAATATCGGCCTCTCCGAAGGCAAGATGTTTAACCCGGAGCAGCTGCGCGGCGGCGAAGGCGTTTGCATCATCGGCGCGGGCGTGAAAAGGAAATTCTTTTTGTCTGAAGACCCGATCGGCAAAACCATCAAATGCGGCCAGCAATGGCTGAAGGTGGTGGGCGTAACGGATGAAAAGCTCATCAGCAGCGCCACCAAGGAAAACCTCGGCATCAGGGATTACAACATGGACCTGTATGTGCCCATTCAAACCACCCTCACCCGCTACCGCAATCCCGCCATCCGCATCCAGGAGCAGCAGGGCTGGTTCGACGAAGGCGAGCGCGTGAGCGTTCCGGATGTGCCCGTGCACCAGCTGGACCAGCTGATCGTGAAAGTATCGCAGCCGGAGCAGCTCACCGAATCTGCCGGCATCATCAGCCGGATGCTCAAGCGCCGGCATTCGGACGTGATGGACTTTGAAGTATCCATTCCCGAGCAGTTGCTCCAGCAACAGCAGAAAACAAAAGACGTGTTCAACATCGTACTCAGCGCCATCGCGGGCATTTCGCTGCTGGTGGGCGGTATCGGCATTATGAACATTATGCTGGCGAGCGTGCTGGAGCGCACCAAGGAGATCGGCATACGCATGGCGCTGGGCGCGCAGAAGCGCGACATCGTGATGCAGTTCCTTTTCGAAGCCGTGCTCATCAGCCTCGGCGGCGGTATTATCGGCATCATTCTCGGTGTGGCCGGCGCATATACGGTAGACAAAGTGGCGGATATCAAAACCATCATTTCCGCGCTTTCCATCCTGATATCCTTTGTGCTAGCCTCTTCCGTAGGCCTCATCTTCGGCATTTCCCCCGCCCGTAAAGCGGCAAACCAGAACCCAATTGAATGTTTACGCCATGCTTAAAATCAGATTCATAATAACCTGCCTGCTGGGCGGCATTACCTTTTGCCAGGCACAGCAGAGCCTTGTATTGCAGGATGTGGTGGCCCTTGCCCAGCGCAATTCCCCCAGCTATTACCGCGCGCAAAGCCGCGCGCTGAACTCGCTCTATGCCTACCGGTATTTTAAGGCAGGACAATTGCCGCAGCTGGTGCTCGGTATCGACAACAACAGCTCCCCCTTCGGAGAAACCGTGGAAGTGCTCCAGCCGGACGGTAAAGTGGAATACGTGCGCCGCTCCACGTCCAACACCGCCATCAACCTCGGCCTTCGCCAGAATGTGCCCTGGACGGGCGGTACGTTCTCCGTGCAGTCTAACCTGAACCGCTTCGACGAGTTTTCTTCCACGAATACGACCAATTACCTCGCCACGCCCTTTTCCATCAACTATAACCAGCCCAGCGTTGTGTACAACCCGTTCTACTGGGAACGCAAGCTGTCGCCTATCATTTACGACGAAAGCAAGCGCCAGTATATCGAAGACCTGGAAACCGCCGCGCTCGACGGGGCGTCTATGTTCTTCGAAGCCCTGGCCGCCCAGACGCAGGAAAAGATCTACCAGCTGAACGTGGCCAACCAGGATACACTGTTTAAAATTTCCAAAGGCCGCTTCGACCTTGGCAAGATCGCGGAGAACGAGCTGCTGCAGATAGAGCTGAGCCTGCTGAACGCGCGTAATACGCTCGAACAGGCCACCCTGCAAAAAGAAATGGCTTACCAGGAACTCAAACGTTTCCTGAACATGCCCAAAGACGCGGCCATCCAGCTCACGCCACCGGAAACCGTGCCGCTGTTCAGCGTGCCGCTGGATAAAGCCGTGGCTGAAGCGGCCAACAACCGCCAGTCTGTGCTGGAATTCAGGCGCAGGAGGCTGGAGGCCAGCCAGGATGTAGCCGAAGCCCGCGCGTACAGCGGTTATGAGTTTAACCTGCGGGCGCAGCTGGGGCAGTCCAACAACGGGCAGACGCTGGGCAAGGTATATTCCGGCGGCGAAATACAGCAGAACTTCTCCGTGGGCATCGGCATCCCGCTGATGGACTGGGGCAGGGCCCGCTACAGGGTGCGCCAGGCCAAGGCCAACCGCGACCTCATCGAGATAGACGTGCAGCAGGCGGAGCGGCAGTTTGAGCAGGAAGTATACCTGCAAACGCAGCAGTTCAACATCCAGAAGAACCTGCTGGCAAGCGCCTCCAAGGCAGACACCATTGCCCGCCTGCGCTACGAGATCACAAAGGCCAGGTACATGATCGGCAAGATCAGCATTACAGACCTCAACCTGGCACAGAGCGAGAAAGACCAGGCTTCCCAGGGGTACGTATTTGCCCTGCGGAACTTCTGGAGAGCCTATTACACCGTGCGCAAGCTGACGTTGTATGACTTTGAGCGGAATGAAAAAATACGCTACGAATTCAGGGAGAAATAAGATTTGCTGAGTATGGAGCCGGGTTTCGCAGGAAATCCGGCATTATTTTTTCTATAACAGCCGTATGAGTCAAAGATGGATCGTACCGGTTGTTATGCTTTTCCTGATCGTGCTGCTGGCCGTGAGGTCCTGCCGGGATCAGCGGCGGGCGAAGGAATTGCTGAGTGTGAACGAGCAGTTGCTGCGTGAGAACCGCGACCTGAAGAACAGCCTGACCCTGAGCAACCGCACGGCGGAACAGATCGCCGGCCGCAAGGATATGCAGGCACAGGCGCAGGTCACGTTCGTGGACCGCAGGGAATATTTCCGCAAGAACTGGAAACAGTACATTTCACTGAATACGGGCGATTATAAAACCGGCTTCCTGGGCGGTATCAAAAACCTGCAAATTACTTTGCGCAACCAGACGGAATACCCGCTGGACAATGCGGTGGTGATGGTGGAATACCTGCGCGGGAATGGCGATGTGTTCAAGAGTGAGCCTTACACCATTCACAATATTGCGGCGAAAGGCGCGCAAACGGTCCAGGCCTCCAACAGCAGGAAAGGCACGAAAGTCAATATCCGCCTGATGAGCGTAACCAGCCAGGCGATGAACTTCTGCTGGAGCCACGACAAAAGGGCCGCGCCCGGCGATCCTGATCCTTATGCATGCGTACCGGCGCCGAAGCCGCTTCCTCAATAACGTATTCTCCGGAAACACCTGCTGTAAATGCATTAAAAGGCGTCATTGCGCGTTAAAAGACGTCATTGCGCATTGAAAGACGTCATTGCGAGGAGCAGCGAGGGGTTTGTGCAGGGGCGCGACGAAGCAATCTCCTTCCAGGTATTGGAGTATTTCAATTCAGTGCGGGAGATTGCTTCGTCGCCCCACCCGCTTTGGCGCTGCTGCTTCTCGCAATGACGGGGGCTGTAAAACAAATACCGGGCGATCGCAGTGAAAAGCCCGGTATGGTCGTATATAAAAGCATTAGTCAGGTCTATCCTCTCTTCGTTTTCAGGTCCACCCTCCCCAGCTCTGATCCATCGTCTTTCAGCATCACGAGGTTCAGGTCCTTTTCGGTGGCCTTTACTTTGATGAGTGTGCGGTTGCCGTCTTTCGGGCCGCCGCCTATCACGATCGGGTAGGCGTGCTGCCCTGCAACCGGCTGGTGGATGCCGGGGCGGTGGGTATGCCCGGCTATGAACAGGTCTATTTTCGCTTGCTCGAAGATAGGCGCGAAAAGTTTGCGGCATTCCGTAGGGCCATGCCAGTCGCCGGAATAATAGTGCGGGATGTGCATCATCACCACGCGGAACTTCGCCTTTTTAAAGGCCGGGGACTGGACGATCCGTTTCAGGTCTTCCGCCTGCTGGCGGCGGTATTCGTCGAAATTCACGATGCCTGCGTACACGGGATGTTCATCTTCCTTGTCTTCCCCGGTATCCAGCACGGTGAAATGCACCGGGCCCCATTGTTTGGAAAAAACGTACGGCCCGTCGAAGTAATTGCCGAGCTCGCGGCGGAATTTGCCACGGGTTTCGTGGTTGCCGCGGGTGAAAACAAAAGGCTTTTCCGATGCAAAGGTTTTGCCGAGCGGAGCGAGCAGGTGATCGATGATCTGCTGCTCATCTTCCTGGTAATCAAACATATCGCCGTTCAGGAACACAAAGTCGTATGGATCTTTGTTCATCGCCATCAGATGAGGGAAGCTGTCTGCCCCGCGGTCGTGTATATCGTTGAAAACCAGCCAGCTTACATCTTTCGGGTTTTTGCCCGGGGTGGTGAAGCTGAAGGTGTCTGAGCTGATTGTTTCGCCGTAGGTGAGCTTGTAGGGCCTGAATTCCACGATCTCTTTAGACAGCACTTTGTAATGATAGGTGGTGCCGGGCTTCAGGTTACCCAGGCGCACACGGTGCAGCCTGTCGTACGAATCCACGATGCCGGCCTGCACGTTATGCGCGGTTTGGCCCAGGGCGCTGGTTTCGCCATATTCCACCCAGCTGTAGGTGGGCCTGTTGCTCATCCACATCACGGTCATGGCTGTTGGCTCAGGATTCTGAAGGTAAGGAGGGCAGAGGAAAGCGTGCTCGCCCGCCAATACGGTTGAAATAGGTGCGGTTTCTGCTGTGGCGGCCGCTGCGCGGGCTGCGGGCGTAAGGCCGATGGCGCCCAGGATGCCTGCTTTGGTGATGTTGCCGAGGAAGTCCCGGCGGTCTAATGAGGGCTTATCTTTTTCCATATAAAGAGTGATTGAACGATAAAAATAGCAGGCGGCCGCGGTAAATCATATCTTATTGATAAAACTTAATATATTTGTAACCCTGGCGCGGGAAACCTGACGAAAATCACCCCAAATCAAATTCCCGGAATTTTGGGTTTTCAGGCTTCAATGATTACCTTTGCGCGAAATTTTGCATCAGCACATTTACTTGCATTCTATAAACTTCTAAGAAATATGCCTAACACAGGTAAGATCAAACAAATCATCGGTCCCGTTGTGGACGTGCATTTTGAAGGAAAATTGCCGGAAATTTACAACTCCCTCTACCTGATCCGTGAGAACGGCCAGAAAGTGGTGCTGGAAGTTCAGCAGCATCTTGGGGAAGACAGCGTTCGTACTGTAGCCATGGATTCCACTGACGGCCTGGTACGCGGTATGGAAGTTGTCGATAACGAGGCTCCCATCAAAATGCCTACCGGTGAGGCCATTAAAGGCCGTTTGTTCAACGTGGTAGGTGAAGCTATTGACGGTCTGGGCCAGCTGGACACGACCAATGGTGCTCCCATCCACCGCCAGCCCCCCCGTTTTGAAGACCTCGCTACCGATACCGAAGTGCTTTTCACCGGTATCAAGGTGATCGACCTGATCGAGCCCTATGCAAAAGGCGGTAAGATCGGCCTGTTCGGCGGTGCGGGTGTAGGTAAAACCGTACTGATCCAGGAACTGATCAACAATATCGCAAAAGGCCACGCCGGTCTGTCCGTATTTGCGGGCGTAGGCGAGCGTACCCGTGAAGGGAACGACCTGATGCGCGAAATGATCGAAGCGAACATCGTTCGTTACGGCGATAAATTCAAAGAATCCATGGAACACGGCGGCTGGGACCTGGCCTCTGTGGACAAGGAAGAACTGAAAGGTTCACAGGCCACCTTCGTATTCGGCCAGATGAACGAGCCTCCCGGCGCCCGTGCCCGTGTAGCCCTTTCCGGTTTGACCATGGCAGAATACTTCCGTGATGGCGACGGCACTGCAGGCAGCGGCCGCGACATCCTTTTCTTCGTAGACAACATCTTCCGTTTCACCCAGGCCGGTTCCGAAGTATCCGCGCTGCTTGGCCGTATGCCTTCAGCGGTAGGTTACCAGCCCACCCTGGCCACTGAGATGGGCCTGATGCAGGAGCGTATCACTTCCACCAAGAACGGTTCCATCACCTCCGTACAGGCGGTGTATGTACCTGCGGATGACCTGACCGACCCTGCTCCGGCCACCACCTTCTCCCATCTGGATGCTACCACCGTACTGTCCCGTAAGATCGCGGACAAGGGTATCTATCCCGCTGTGGATCCCCTGGATTCCACGAGCCGCATCCTGAGCCCGTCAGTAGTAGGGGAATCTCACTACAACACCGCACAGCGCGTAAAAATGATCCTCCAGCGCTATAAAGAGCTGCAGGACATCATCGCCATCCTGGGTATGGACGAGCTGAGCGACGACGATAAACTCACCGTATCCCGCGCCCGCCGCGTGGAACGTTTCCTGAGCCAGCCCTTCCACGTGGCAGAGCAGTTCACCGGTCTGAAAGGTGTACTGGTTCCCATCGAGGAAACCATCCGTGGTTTTAATATGATCATGGACGGCGAGGTGGACGAGTATCCTGAAGCAGCTTTCAACCTCGTAGGTACCATCGATGATGCTATCGAGAAAGGCAAGAAGCTGATGTCTGCCGCTAAATAAGGCTCTAAACAAAACCGATTAACATGTTATTGGAAATATTAACACCGGAAAGAAAGCTGTACACAGGGGAAGTATACGGCGTGCAGCTGCCGGGCACAGATGGTTCCTTCGAAGTACTGGACCGCCACGCCCCGCTGATAGCCGCCCTGGGTAAAGGCAAAATGAAGGTGCTGAAAGATAAGAGCCATTCGGAGCAGTTCACCATCGAAGGCGGCTTCGTTGAAGTGCTGAACAACAAGGCAACGGTGCTGGTAGAAGGCGCCACCGCGCTGTAATTCCATCACAGGCAATATATTCGCGACCGTCCCGGCTTAGCCGGGACGGTCTTTTTTATGTAGATTATTGAACGGGGCTCACGTTGGCACAAACCGGCCCCGCAAGTGGCTTCGCTTCAGGCTTTCGCCAGCTACGGGAAATACTTATGGGAAAGGTTAATTCAGAGAAGGATCGATCGGGAAATTGGCCATCATGGCGAAGTTGTGCCCCATGTTCTGAAGGCTTTGCTTCCATATCTCCTGCTCTTCGCGGGAGAACAGCAGGGGCGGGTTGATGCGGCTCAGTATCCAGCTTTTTTCGCTCAGCTCGCCTTCCAGCTGGCCGCTGCTCCAGCCGGAATAACCGATGAAGAATTTGATCTTCTGCAGATCCAGCGCACCGCTGTTCAGCAATTCCACAACCGTGGCAAAATCTCCTCCCCAATAAATACCCGGGAACACCTCAAATCCCCCTTCGATCAGGTCGGGCATCTGGTGAATGAAATGAATGGTATCCATTTGTACGGGGCCGCCAAAATAAACGGGTATGTCGGGGGTGAGAACCGCGGGGATCAGCTCGTCGAGCCGCTGGTCGAACTGCCGGTTCACTACAAAACCAAAACTGCCTTCCTCCTGGTGTTCACACAGCAGTATTACAGTGCGGGCGAAATTCGGGTCTTTCAGAAATGGGTCCGCGATCAGCAATATTCCAGGCGCAAGTGTATCCATGACATTACCTTTTTTCCTGAGCTCTATCCAAATTTAACCAACAAAAGCCAAACCAGTCGTTATTTTTTTCCGAATAATGATAGAAAAACAGGGGGAGTGCAAACAGGGTAAAAATGAAAAAGGGACCTAGACAGATCCCTTACCATTTTATCAACCAAAATCTAAATCGCTTATGGAACGAATCCACGTCGATGTATGTAGAAAGTTTATTCGCTTTTTATAGGTTATCAGTATCAAATTTGGTACCAGATAACAGTGCAAAGATAAGGGGACTACCAATAATTATAGCATAAATTCTGCGTTAAAATTACGTTAAAGTGATATTTTTTATCATACATCCCTACAGATGTGGCTTTTCACGGTTTAATTTTGTATCATAGTTGCTATAGCAAATAGTTTCCCCCGCCGGGAAATTCGCTATATTTAGCGTTTTATAGGATCCGTAACATGCTGCCGTTAAAGAAGATATTTCCTGTCATAATTGCATTGATCACCTTATCCCTGCTGGGAATCATTTACATCCAGTACAGCTGGATCCTGAATGCCGCCCACATCAAAAAGGAAGAAAAGGAACAGAAAATGGTGGACGCCGTAGAGGCCGTCCGCAACGAACTGATGAGCCGCTCCCTCCCGCCCATCGCCCGCATCAAGATAGACCGCTTCAAGCAGGACGGCGCTTCCAACCGCCTCACGCTGGAGCCGATCACAGACGGCATCATCAAGCCGACCATTCCCGTGAGCGCGCAGTTTGAAGGAACGGAGGTATCCGGCCTTCTCAAAAAAGCGATGAAAGAGCGCAAGCTCGATACCATGTTCGAATTCGGTATCGTAAGCAATGCGCTTATCCAGATGTATTCGTCCAACTTCATTGAACGGCTGAACAAACGCGAGACAGACTCTGCATTGTACCAGGAGATCATTGTGCCGCTGGCGGAAAACATCAATTCACCCACCTTTGAAGTGCTGCACGTTTTTGTGCCGCAAAGCAGCCTCACCGTATTCAAATCCCTCGGCTGGATGATCTTCGGCGGCATCCTGTTCACTGCCATTATCGTGACCGCCTTCGCGCTCACCATCCGCACCATGCTGGGGCAGAAAAAATTGTCCGAGATCAAAAGCGACTTCATCAACAACATGACCCACGAGCTGAAAACGCCGCTGGCCACGATATCCCTCGCGATAGACGCCATCGGCAACGAGCGCGTGATGGACAATAAAGACAAGATCCGTTACTTCTCCGGCATCATCAAGGAAGAGAACAAACGTATGAACAAGCAGGTGGAATCTATCCTGAATTCCGCGCTCATGGAGAAAGAGGAGCTTACGCTCAACCTGCAGCCGATAGACGTTCACCAGCTGATCAACAGCACCGTGGAGAACCTGCAGCTGCAGCTGGAAGGGAAGAACGGCAAGGTGGACCTGCAGCTGAATGCCATCCAGCCCATCATCAAAGCCGATGAGGTGCATTTTTCCAACCTCATCTTCAACCTGCTGGACAACGCCATCAAATATTCGAAAGACAATCTTGAAGTGCGTATCACTACCGCCAATACACGCAAGTTCCTGGTGATCTCCATTGCCGATAACGGCATTGGTATGAGCAGGGATACGGTGTCGCGCATATTTGAGAAATTTTACCGGGCGCATACCGGCAATGTGCACAACGTGAAAGGTTTCGGGCTGGGGCTCACCTACGTGAAAGCCATCGTTGACGCGCATAAGGGCCGCATCAAGGTGGAAAGTATTTTGGGGAAGGGAAGCCGCTTCACGATGGAGTTTCCGCAGGAGTAGGCTATCTTTGCAACGAGTAACAGTAAGCAGAATGTTGTCAGAAAAAGAACTGGGAAGATACAAGCACCCGATAGCGGTGCCCGGCATGGGAATAGGGTTGCAGGAAAAACTGAAGCAGAGCCGGGTGCTGGTGATAGGCGCCGGCGGCCTCGGCAGCCCGGTGATACAATACCTCAGCGCGGCGGGCGTGGGCGTGATAGGCATAGCGGATTACGGGGTGATACTCGAAGAAGACCTCCACCGCCAGCCCCTTTACAATATGCAGGACCTGCGGAAACATAAAGCCAAAATGGCCGCCAGCAGGCTCTTTTCGCTCAATCCCTGGAACAAGCATTACCCCTTTCTCATACAAATAAGGCCCGATAACGTCAAGCAGGTGTTCAGCGGCTTCGACCTGGTGGTGGACTGCTCGCAGCACCGCGCCACGCACCTCGTGGTGAACGATGCCTGCATTTTGCTGGACAAGCCTTTCGTGACCGGCGAAGTGCATAACTGGACGGCCTGGTGGGGCGGCTTCAACATGAAGCCTGACAACAATCCCACGCTGGCTTCCTACCGCTGCAACGAATACCTGCTGGACGAGTTCCGCAATTTCGACGCGGGTGCCATGGGTGCCACACATGGCGCTACCGCGCTGCTGATGGTGAACGAGATCATCAAATACCTCGCGGATGTGCCCGGCCTTGCCGGCAAGCTGCACACGTTCAACTACCTGCACCAGCAGTTCACCGTGACCGACCTTGCGGCCGATCCCGAAAAGATCGCAGCCGTGAAAGAAACGGGCCTGCTCACGCCGGAAGAATACGGGCTGGAAGTAGTGCCCGACGTGGAAGATTAAACCATTAATGCGTTTAGATATGCCAATGCCCGACCTCCGGAAGAATCTGAAGAAAATAGCCCTCTGGGCGATTGGCATTTACCTGGGGGCGGGACTGGTGCTGTATTTCGTGCAGGACAAGCTGCTCTTCCACCCGGAAGTGCTGCCGGCCAATTACCAGTACAAGTTCGACGTCCCTTTCCAGGAGCTGCTCATTCCCGTCAATAAAAAAGTGAAGCTGAGCGCGGTGCTCTTTAAGGCGGAACGCCCGAGGGGCATGGTGCTGTATTTTCACGGCAATTCCCATAATATCAACCGTTACGCGCAATACATGCCTGAATTCACCCGCAACGGGTACGACGTGCTGATCATGGATTACCGCGAATTCGGGAAAAGCACCGGCCGGTTAACGGAAGCCGCGCTGTATGAAGATGCTTTGCTGATGTACAAAGTGGCCCGCAGCCGTTTTTCGCCCTGGCAGATCGTTATTTACGGGAAATCGCTGGGAACGGGCATTGCAGCCCAGCTGGCCGCTATCCGCGACTGCCGCAGGCTGATCCTGGAAACGCCCTACTACAGCCTGCAGGACGTTGCCGCATCGTCCATCCCGATCTATCCCCACAGCATCATGCTCGATTTCAAGCTGCCCGCCAACGAATACCTGCCGAAAGTAACGGCGCCGGTAGCGGCGTTTCACGGTACGAAAGACGAAACTGTTCCTTATGCATCAGGGAAAAAGCTGGCGGATGAATGTTTTAAACCGGGAGACACCCTGTTCACCATCAAAGGCGGCAAGCATAATAACCTGCACGAATACCCGCTGTTCCAGGCCAAGCTGGATTCTTTGCTGAAATTGTAGTTCGGGTCAATTCCCTCATGCCTGTGTTCCGGAGTGTACTTACCCTTTTATTTCCTTGAGGCTCACACCTTTGTCGCTCACCTTCAGCTCGTGCGGAATACCCAGCTTCAGCGCGTAATTCGCTTCCTGGTGGCCGACAGGGAAATCGTAACACACGGGGTAGCCGTATTCCTGCACCATATTCCGGATGATCTCGTATTCCGTTTGCCCGAAAGGCGTGTCTGTTTCACGTTCTTCCGTGAAAGAGCCTACCACCAGCCCGGCCAGCTTGCTGAGCCAGCCCGCGCGTTTGAGGTTGTACATCATACGGTCCACGTTATAACGGTATTCGCCCACGTCTTCCAGCACCAGTATCTTCCCTTTTGTATCGGGCTGCGAAACCGAGCCGGACAAATTGGCCAGCAGCGTGAGGTTGCCGCCCACGAGCCTGCCTGTGCCCTTGCCGTTGCGGTTCATGGCGTGAGGCCGGGCTTCGTATTTGCTGCGTTTGCCCAGCAGCGCATCGCGCAGGCTGCTTACATACACATTATCCTTCGTGGAAGCGGTGATGCCGCTGCACATCACGGAATGGATAGTGGGGATCTTATAACGTTCCTGGATATGGGCGTGAAGGGTGGTGATGTCGCTGTAGCCGCAGAGCCATTTCGGATCTTTGCGGAAGCGGGAGAAATTGACGCGGTCCAGGACAGACACCATGCCGTAGCCCCCGCGGCCGAACACGATGGCTTTGATGCCGGGATCGTCTATCATATCCTGCAATTCTTCCAGCCTCAGCTCGTCCGGTGCGGAAAAATTATGGAAACTGGTGCCTACGGTTATGCCGAGGTGTACCCGGAAGCCCCAGGACTCGATCACGTTGGCGGCGAATTCGGCGGCTTGAAGCTCCATTTTGCTGCTGGGACACATGATCCCTATCAGGTCGCCTTTTTTTAGATAGGGCGGAATTTTGATCATTCTAAAGTCTTTAGTTTACCTTTGCTGATTAAATGAGGAAGAAGGAATTCTTATCCCATTCGACGGCCAAAGTAGTCGTTATTGGGTTAACTGCAAATCCATTTCCCTGTTTTTCTGAATAATTTACATTTTTTTCAACGGAGGAAGCATCAATGAAACAATTTAACAGATACCTCGTTACGGCAGCCCTTCCCTATGCCAACGGCCCGGTTCACATCGGGCACCTGGCCGGCTGTTACCTGCCGTCCGACATCTACGTACGGTATCTCAGGGCCAGGAAAGCGGACGTGAAATTCGTCTGCGGTACGGATGAACACGGCGTTCCCATCACCATCAAGGCCATGCAGGAAAACGTGACGCCGCAGGACATCGTGGACAAATACCACGCGATCATCAAAGAATCCTTTGCCTCCATGGGCATTTCCTTCGATATTTTCTCCCGTACCTCCAACAAGGTGCATCACCAGACGGCCGCGGACTTCTTTAAAAAGATGTACGACGATGGTCTTTTCGAAGAGAAGGAGTCCGAACAATATTTCGACGAGGTGAAACAGGTGTTCCTGGCAGACCGTTACATCATCGGCACCTGTCCGAACTGCGGTAACGACCGGGCCTACGGCGACCAGTGCGAGCGCTGCGGCAGTTCCCTCAGCCCTGACGACCTGATCAACCCCCGTTCCGCCCTCAGCGACGCCGTGCCGGTGAAGAAAAAGACGAAGCACTGGTACATGCCGCTCCAAAACTATGAACCCTGGCTGAAACAATACGTCATCGAAGATCATAAGGAATGGAAAGCTAACGTGTACGGGCAATGCAAAAGCTGGCTGGACAACGGGCTGCAGTCCCGCGCCATGACGCGCGACAGCAACTGGGGCATCAAAGTGCCGCTGCCCGATGCCGAAGGCAAAGTGCTGTACGTATGGTTCGACGCGCCCATTGGGTACATTTCCGCCACCAAGGAGCTGACGGAGAACTGGGCCGATTACTGGTGCAAGGAAGATACCCGCCTGATCCACTTCATCGGGAAAGACAACATTGTGTTCCACTGCATTATTTTCCCGGCCATGCTCAAGGCGCACGGCGGGTACGTAGTGCCGGACAATGTGCCTGCCAACGAGTTCCTCAACATCGAAGGGGAGAAGGTGAGCACTTCCCGCAACTGGGCCGTGTGGGTGCATGATTACATCAAGGATTTCCCGGACCAGCAGGACGTGCTGCGGTACGTGCTCTGCTCGACCGCGCCCGAAACCAAAGACAACGATTTTACCTGGAAGGATTTCCAGGACCGCAATAACAATGAGCTGGTGGCGAACCTCGGCAATTTCGTGAACCGCACGATGGTGCTGATGCACAAGCTCTGCGGCGGCAAGGTGCCCCCGATGCACGCTGCCGTGAAAGACGCATCAGACGATGGTATCTTTACCATGCTGCAGGACGCGAAGATGAAGATATCCGAATCGTTGGAAACCTTCCGCTTCCGCGATGCGCTGAACGAAGTGATGAACGTGGCCCGCGAAGGAAACCGCTACCTCCAGGAAAAACAACCCTGGATACTGGCCAAAACGCCTGAGCTGCAAGCGAAGAACCAACAGCAGATAGACAACTGCCTGCACGTATGCCTGCAGCTTACGGCCAATCTCGCCGTATTCATCAATCCCTTCCTGCCGTTCACCGCGCAGAAGATCTGCCACATGCTGAAGGTGGTGGACCGTATGCTGGAGTGGGAGAATGCAGGCAGCATGAAGCTTGTGAGCGTGGGGTATTCCCTGCGCGCGCCTGAACTGCTGTTCAAGAAAATTGAAGACGACCAGGTGAAAGCGCAGGTGGAGAAACTGCATGCAGGGTTGAAACAATCCGCCGCCGCACAGCAGTCCGCAGCAGAACCCGCGAAGGAAGCCGCGCCTGCCAAACCGGAGATACAGTACGAGGATTTCGCGAAGCTGGAACTGAAAGCAGGCACGATCACCCATGCGGAGAAAGTGGCCAAGGCAGACAAGCTGCTGAAGCTGACGATAGACCTCGGCACGGAACAGCGCACCGTTGTATCCGGCATTGCCCTGCATTACACGCCTGAAGCCGTTATCGGCAAGCAGGTAACGCTGGTGGCCAACCTTGCGCCGCGCAAAATGAAAGGCATTGAAAGCCAGGGCATGATCCTGATGGCCGAAGACAAAGACGGCAAGCTGGTGTTCGTAAACCCCGACCAGGCCGTAGCGCCCGGCAGCGGGGTGAGCTGATCATGAAAACATAACATGAAAAGGCTGGTCGCAGGACCAGCCTTTTTTCTTTGTGCTGCGCCGTTCAAACAAGAAAAATGCTAAATTCATTATTCTAAAGCGGAAATATATGCAAAGAAGGATCAACAAAGTTGCAGTGCTGGGTTCCGGCGTAATGGGCTCAAGAATAGCCTGTCTTTTTGCAGGCGTAGGCGTAAAAGTGCTGTTGCTGGACATTGTGCCCAAAGAACCCAATGATGCGGAAAAGGCTAAAGGATTAACAACAGAGCATCCCGCTGTGAGGAACGGGATCGTGAACGAAGCCCTCCAGGCCGCCATCAAATCCAACCCCTCGCCCCTCTACACGAAAGAAGCCGCCAGGCATATCAGGACAGGCAACTTCACCGACGATATGAAATCCATCGCTGATTGCGACTGGGTGATAGAAGTGGTGGTGGAGAACCTGGATATCAAGAAAAAAGTATTCGAGCAGGTGGAGCAGTTCCGCAAACCCGGCACACTGATCACTTCCAATACTTCCGGCATTCCCATCCACCTGATGGCGGAAGGCCGCAGCGAAGATTTTAAAAAACATTTCCTGGGCACGCACTTCTTCAACCCGCCGCGTTACCTGCGGCTGCTGGAGATTATTCCCACCCCGCATACCGATCCCGCAGTGACTGATTTCCTGATGCATTACGGCGACCTGTACCTGGGGAAAACCACCGTGCTGTGCAAGGACACGCCTGCTTTCATTGCCAACCGCGTGGGTGTGTTTTCCATCATGGCCATCTTCCACATCATGCAGGAAATGGGGCTGGGCATCGATGAAGTGGATGCATTGACAGGCCCCGTGATCGGCCGCCCGAAATCGGCCACATTCCGCACGGCGGACGTGGTGGGGATAGACACGCTGGTGAAAGTGGCCAAAGGCGTTGCGGATAATTGTCCCGGCGATGAAGCGCGCGATATCATGCAGATACCGCCTTTCCTGCAAAAGGTAGTGGAGAACAACTGGCTGGGCGATAAGACCGGGCAGGGCTTTTATAAAAAGACCAAAGGCGCGGGCGGAAAGGAAATCCTCACCCTCGACCTGAAGACCATGGAATACGGCCCGAAAGTGAAAGCGAAGTTCGCCAGCGTTGAAGCCGCCAAACCGGTGGAAGACCTGAAGCAGCGCATTAAAATGCTGGCCTCCTCTTCGGATAAAGCGGGGCAATTTTACCAGGCATTCCATGCAAGGCTGTTTTCGTATATCTCTCACCGTATCCCCGAGATCGCGGATGATCTCTACAAGGTGGACGATGCCATGAAAGCGGGCTTCGGCTGGGAAATAGGCGCGTTTGAAACCTGGGACCTGCTGGGTGTTGAAGCCGGTATCAAAAACATTACCGACAAAGGCCTTACCGTGGCGCCCTGGGTGAATGACATGCTGGCTGCGGGCGTGAAGAACTTTTACAAGATCGAGAACGGCAAAAAATATTACTACGACCTGGCTACAAAGGCTTACAAAGCCGTACCGGGCGAAGATGCGTTCATCATCCTGGAGAACCACTTCAACAACATCATCTGGAAAAACAGCGCCTGCAACCTGTACGACCTGGGCGACGGCATCGTGTCGCTGGAATGGAAGACCAAGATGAACACCATCGGCGGCGAGGTGCTGGAAGGCGTGCATAAAGCGATAGACCGTGCTGAGAAAGACTTCCGCGGCCTCATTCTGGCCAACGACGCGGCGAATTTTTCCGCGGGCGCTAACGTTGGCATGATCTTCATGCTGGCGGCCGAGCAGGAATACGACGAGCTGGACATGGCCGTGCGCCTGTTCCAGAAAACCACCATGCGTCTCCGTTATTCGTCCATCCCCGTAGTGGTGGCCCCGCACGGGCTTACCCTCGGCGGCGGTTGCGAAATGAGCCTGCATGCGGACCATGTGCAGGCTGCTGCTGAAACCTATATCGGCCTGGTGGAACTGGGCGTGGGCCTGATACCCGGCGGCGGCGGCACCAAGGAGCTTACGCTGCGGGCTTCGGACCAATACCGGGAAGGGCAGATCGAAAACCCGATCCTCCAGGAACGTTACCTTACCATTGCGCAGGCCAAAGTGGCCACCTCCGCCCATGAAGCCTTTGAGCTGGGCCTGCTGCGCGAAGGCATGGACGCCATCAGCCTGAACCAGAGCCGCGTGATCGCCGATGCCAAAGAAAAAGCCATAGAGCTGGCCAATGCCGGTTATGTGAAACCCATCGAGCGCACAGATATCCGCGTGCTGGGCCGTTCCGCCCTGGGCGCGATCCTTACCGGCATCAACGCCACGCACTTCGGCAATTATATTTCCGAGCACGATGCGAAGATCGCCCGCAAGCTGGCCTACGTAATGTGTGGCGGCGACCTTTCGGAACCCGCGCTGGTAAGCGAACAATACCTGCTGGACCTGGAACGGGAAGCCTTCCTGAGCCTCAGCGGGGAAAGAAAAACGCTCGAAAGGCTGCAAAGTGTGCTGAAAACCGGGAAGCCCGTGCGTAATTAGTTATATATTGCATTGAATTAATATAACCGACTTTGGAAAATAAGCAAATCCTGTCCCTTCACGAGGTGTCCAAGCACTATGGGCCTATCCAGGCGCTCAAATCCGTTTCCTTCCACGTTCCGGAAGGCAGCGTATTCGGGGTACTGGGGCCTAACGGCAGCGGTAAGACCACCCTTCTCGGCATCATCATGGACGTTCTGAAAGCCAACGCCGGAACGTACAGCTGGTTCGGCCAGCCGCCGCACGCCGATCTCCGCAAGCGGATAGGTACCCTGCTGGAAACGCCCAACTTTTATCATTACTATTCCGCCGTGCGCAACCTGCAGATCAACGCAGCCATCAAGGGCCGCGGCGAAGATGATATTGAACGCGTACTGCGCCTCACCGAGCTGTGGGAGCGGAAAGATTCAAAGTTCAGCACCTTTTCCCTCGGTATGAAGCAGCGCCTGGCCATTGCCAACGCTTTGCTGGGCAGGCCCGACGTGCTGCTGCTGGATGAGCCTACCAACGGGCTGGACCCCGCGGGCATCGCGGAGATCAGGGAGCTGATCCGCAACCTTGGCAAAGACGGTACTACCGTGATCATGGCCAGCCATCTACTGGATGAAGTGGAAAAAGTGTGCAGCCACGTAGCCATTCTTAAAAAAGGTGTGCTGGTGGCATCAGGGCATGTGGATGAAGTGCTGGCCAACGAGGATATGATAGAGCTGGGCGCTTCCAACCTTGAACAGCTGGAACGCGTGCTGAACGCCATGGCCGGGCTGAAAAGCCTCCGCAGGCATAACGGCAGCATACAGGTGATGTTCGAGAACGGGCAAACGGCCGAACAGCTGAACCGCGCCTGCTTTGAACAGGGCATCGCCCTCAGTTACCTCGCCGTGAAACGGAAAAGCCTCGAAGCGAGGTTCATTGAACTCACCAATTGATCGCCCTTAACCGCATTGAATCATGATACGATTACTGAATATAGAATGGCTTAAAGTAAAAGCATACCGCACGTTCTGGATACTGACCGGGCTGTTTGTGCTCGCAGTGCCGCTGCTCACCTGGGCGTTTGAAAGCGCGCTTACATCCACCAACCAGGCCGTGGCTCAATTCCTCGCTGCGTTCTCGTTCCCGAAAGTATGGGACACGACCGCCTGGATCGGGAGCCTGGCAACGCCCGTTATCGGCATCATGCTGGTCATCTTCCTCACGAACGAAAATAATTTCCGCACCATCCGCCAGAATATCATCGACGGGTGGAGCAGGGAACAGTACATCAACGCCAAATTCGGCGTGTTGCTGACCGCGGCGCTCTTCATTACAGTGGTGATTGCGCTGACGGCGCTTGTCTTCGGCCTGAAAACCGGAACCGGCGACGCGACGGATGGAACCATCTTTATATGGTACACGTTCACGCAAAGCCTCGCCTACCTGTCCATGGCGTTTTTCCTGGGCGTGTATATGAAAAGGGCGGGTATCGCCATCGGCATTTACATCATGTACGTGTATGTCGGAGAATTTGCGATCGCTGGCCTGCTCGATTTCAAAGTGAAATACCATACAGGCGGTTACCTGCCGCTGGAGAGCACAGACAGGCTTGTGCCCGGGATGTTCGACAGGCTGCGCGACCTGATGCGCAAAGGAGGTCCCGGCCCGACCAAAACCACCTATGTGCTGGTAGCATGGTTCTATATCGCGGTTTTCACTGCGCTTTCCTGGTTCAAAATGAAAAAGGCTGATCTGTAATTAACCATATTTTGTAAATCCCAGCATGTATTTTTGTTGATAAAAGTAAGATCGTGAAGAAGGAAAACCTGATACTGGTAACGAACGACGACGGCATTACCGCCCCCGGCATACGCAATCTCATTGAAGCTGTAAAGCCCCTTGGGAAAGTAGTGGTGGTGGCGCCGGACAGCCCGCAATCCGGTAAAGGCCACGCCATCACGCTCGGCTTTCCCTTACGGCTGAACCAGGTGGATATTTTTCAAGGAATAGAAGCATGGACCTGCTCCGGCACGCCGGTAGACTGTGTGAAACTGGCGCGGGACAAGATACTGGACCGTTCGCCGGACATCTGTGTGAGCGGTATCAACCATGGCGCGAACCATTCCATCAACATCATCTATTCCGGTACGATGTCCGCCGCCATGGAAGCCGCGATCGAAGGCATTCCTTCCGTGGGGTTCTCTTTTCTCAACTACGCTTACGACGCGGATTTCAGCGTTCCCCGGCAGGTGGCGCACGAGATCGCCAAAAAGATGCTGGAAACGCCGCTGCCGCCGCATTCGCTGTTCAATGTGAACATTCCCGACGTGCCGGCTGGGGATTATAAAGGCGTACGCATTGCACGGCAGGCCAATGCCAAATGGAAAGAAGAGTTCGACGAGCGCAGAGACCCGCACGGCAAAAAATACTACTGGCTCACCGGCGAATTCTCGAACAAAGATCTCGGGAACGATACAGACGTGTGGGCCCTCGAAAACGGCTATACATCCCTTGTGCCTGTACAGTTCGACCTTACAGATTACCGCCTGAAGGGAAGACTGGAAACCGAATGGCAATTCCAATAATCCTATGACCATGTTGAATCAAGACAAACTACCACTCGGCATACTGCTCGGCTTCCTCACCCCGCTGGCCGCCTTCCTGCTGTATTGGCTGCTGGCCGTGTACATGCCGAAAGACGTGAACCTGGCGGACTTCCTCATTTACCTCAAAAATGCCCGCCAGCAGATACCCAAGGTGATCAGCATCTGCCTGCTCGCCAACGGCATCGTTTTTTACCTCTACACCCGCAAACGGCTCGACCTCACCGCCCGCGGCATTTTCCTGATCACATTGTTGTACGCAATCGTTATCTTGCTGCTTAAAATTATCTGATCAGTTCCGTGAAATTCGTTTAGGGATGAAGTACTATTTAATTGCCGGGGAAGCCTCCGGCGACCTGCATGGCAGCAACCTGGTCAGGCAGCTCAGGCAGCAGGATCAGCAGGCAGACATCCGCTGCTGGGGCGGCGACCTGATGGAACAGGCCGGCGCCACCGTGGTGAAACATTACAAAGACCTTGCGTTCATGGGCTTCGTGGAAGTAGTGATGAACCTGCGCACCATCTTCAAAAACCTCGACCTCTGCAAAAAAGATATCGAAGCCTGGAAGCCGGATGTGCTGGTGCTGATCGATTACCCCGGCTTTAACCTGCGCATCGCCGAATGGGCCAAACAGCAGGGCCTGAAAGTAGTGTATTACATCAGCCCGCAGGTATGGGCCTGGAAAGAAGGCCGCGTGAAGAAGATCAGGGAAACGGTGGACAAAATGCTCGTCATCCTTCCTTTCGAAAAGGATTTTTATAAGAAATGGAACTTTGAAGTGGAATATGTTGGCCACCCGCTCATCGAAGCGGTGAAAGCCGCCAAGGAAGCGCCCGCCCTGCCGCCGTTCTCCGGCAAACCCATCATTGCCCTGCTGCCGGGCAGCCGTAAGCAGGAAGTGGAAAAGAAACTGCCGGTGATGCTTTCCATGGCCAGATATTTCCCCGAATACCAGTTCATCATGGCCCAGGCCCCCAGCCTGGACGATAGTTTTATCAACGGTTTTACCGGCGCATACCCCAATGTGTCTGTCGTAAAAGGACAAACCTACCCGCTGCTGCTGCAGGCTACGGCCGCGCTGGTCACCTCCGGCACCGCTACCCTCGAAACCGCCTTGTTCGGCGTGCCCGAAGTGGTGTGTTACAAAGGCAGCTCCGTGTCTTATTTCTTCGCCAAACGGCTGATCAAAGTGAAATATATTTCGCTGGTGAACCTCATTATGGATAAACCCGTAGTGAAGGAACTGATCCAGGACGAGCTCACGGAAGAAAACCTTCTTAAAGAACTAACGCTTATCTTAAAGGATACCGCCCGCCACCAACAAATGAAAGCCGATTACGCCATGCTGTGGACGCTGCTGGGCGACGGCACGGCTTCCCGCAAAGCGGCGGAGGCTATCGTGGCCATGGTGAAGTAGGAGAGGCTACAAATAATGCCTGATCACTTTGACCAGCATCACGATGAGCGCGATGAGGAACACGATGATGGAGATCCGGTTCATGCCGTGCATCAGCTTCGTATTGGTGTTCAGCGGTTCGGATTTGTCGCGCTTTTTGATGTAGAGGTATTGCAGTATTTGGCGCCAGATGCTTTTCATACCCCAAATATCCATAATTCCATTTTGTCAATAACCGTTATTTTTACCCCGCTTAAGCACGTTTACAGATATGAGGAAATTACTATTGGGGGTATTGACGGCCATACTGGCCATACCCGCTTCCGCGCAGATGCGGATAATAGTCGACAGCGCGTGGGAATTCAGAAGAACAGATGAGAATGTATGGCGGAGGGCCGCTGTGCCCGGCACCGTGCATACGGACCTGCTGGCCCACCGGCTGATCCCTGATCCTTTTGCCGGGGCCAACGAAAAAGGCCTGCAATGGATCGATAAAAAAGACTGGGAATACCGGACTTCATTCCTCGTGCCGCCGGTTACGCTCCAATACGATGGATTGGCGCTGGATTTTACAGGCCTCGATACCTATGCGGACGTGTACCTGAACGACCAGCTCATATTAAAAGCGCAAAATATGTTCGCGGGCAAACAGGTGCCCGTGAAATCATTCCTCAAACCCGGCCTGAACCAGCTGCGCATCTACTTCCACAGCCCGATCGCGAACGATATGCCCAAATTCATGAACGATCGGCTGGTGTACCCGGCAGGCAACGATGCGGACGACATCCCGCTGAGCGTGCATGCCCGCAAAGCGCCCTACCACTATGGCTGGGACTGGGGCCCGCGTTATGTGACCAGCGGCATCTGGCGGCCGGTGTATTTTGTGGCCTGGAACAAAGCGCAGCTGAGAGACGTATGGATCAAACAGCAGCAGCTTACCACCGCCTCCGCGCAGCTCACGGCCCGCGTGAAGCTGGACGTGCAGCAGGCCGGGCAATATAAAATAGCCGTGTACAGCCAAAGCGGCGCTTTCAGTACCAAAACCTTCAACGCCCAGCTTACAGCCGGTGCAACAGAAACAGACATTGCCTTTACCATTCCCAAACCCAGGCGCTGGTGGCCCAACGGGCTGGGAGAACAACATCTTTACCCCGTTTCCGTAGCCGTGATCCATGGCAGGGATACCGTACAAAAAATGCAACGCAGGATAGGGCTGAGAACCATCGAAGTGATCAACGAGGCGGACAAGATGGGCACCAGCTTTTACGTGAAAGTGAATGGCCACCCCGTGTTCATGAAAGGCGCCAACTACATTCCCTCCGATAACTTCCTGCCCCGCGTGAGCCCGCAGCAATACGAAAAGATGTTTGCAGACATGCAGTCTTCCCACTTCAACATGATCCGTGTATGGGGCGGCGGCATTTATGAGAACGACCAGTTCTACGACCTTGCGGACGAAAAAGGGATACTCGTATGGCAGGATTTTATGTTCGCCTGCACGCTTTATCCTTCAGATAAAAATTTCCTGGAGCAGGTGAAAGAAGAAACCGCGTACAATATCGCGCGGCTGCGCAATCACCCCTCCCTCGCGCTTTGGTGCGGCAACAATGAAATTGCCGTGGCTATCAAGAACTGGGGGTGGAAGGATGGCTACGCGTATACAGACGCACAGTGGCAGAAAATGCTGAAAGGATACGATACCCTCTTCCAGGACATTCTGAAGAAAGAAGTGCAGCAGCACGATCCGGGGCGTTTTTATTTTCCTTCTTCCCCCATCAGCAACTGGGGCAAGGCGGAGGACTTCCGTCACGGCGATAACCACTACTGGGGCGTATGGCACGGCATGGAATGGTTCGAAGCCTTCACCACGCACATTCCCCGCTTCATGAGCGAGTACGGTTTCCAGTCCTTCCCCGAACTGAATACCGTGCGCACCTATGCGGACAGCAGCCAGTGGGATATTAATTCCTTCGTGATGCAGGCGCATCAGAAAAGCACCACCCGCGGCAATGCGGCTATCAAAACCTACATGGATCATTATTACAAACAGCCCCGCAACTTCCCCGCCTTCCTTTACCTGAGCCAGGTATTGCAGGCCGAAGGCATGAAAACGGGCATGGAAGCGCACCGCAGGGCTATGCCTTTCTGCATGGGCACGCTTTACTGGCAGTTCAACGACTGCTGGCCCGGCGCATCCTGGAGCGGCATCGATTATTACGGCCGCTGGAAGGCCATGCAGTATTTCGTAAAAAAAGCCTACGCGCCCATCCTGGTAAGCAATACATTGGAAGAAGATAAAGTAAGGACCTATGTGGTGAACGACCGGCTGGAAGATGAAAACCTCCGCCTGGTGCTGCAGCTGATGGATATGGAAGGCAAAGTGTTGTCTGAAAAACAGCTTGCTGTGAAAGCCAAAGCCAGCACGAGCGAAGCAGTGCACAGCATCGGAAAGAAGGAGCTGCTCAACGGCGGGGACGCATCTAAGGTAATATTGTACACCAAACTGTTAAAGAACAACCAGCAGGTGTCTGAGAATGTGTTTTATTTTGCTGCGCCCCGCGACCTGCAATTGCCTGAACCGGTGGTAACCACACATGTAACGGAGAACGAAGGGAAGATTTCCGTGCAGGTGAGCGCTGGTAAGCTGGCGAAAAACGTCTGCCTGCTACTCGAAGACGATAAAGGCGTTTCGCATTTTTCGGACAACTACTTCGACCTGCTACCGGGCGCCACCAGGACGCTGCAGCTCAGCACCCTGCTGACCGCCGCTGAGGTAAGCAAACAATTACGCGTGCTGCACATTGCAAATGCGTGCGAGAAATAAAAACAGTGAACACTATGAAAAAGATCTTTTTGGGAGCTTGCCTGTTGGCCGCGCTGGGCGCTCAGGCGCAGAACGAGCCTTACGTAAAGGAAACAGACCCGCTGGTGCTGCAGAAGCTGGATGAGTGGCAGGACTGGAAGTTCGGCCTTATGATGCACTGGGGCACCTATTCCCAGTGGGGTATCGTGGAATCGTGGAGCCTTTGCCCTGAAGACGAAGGCTGGACGCAGCGCAAGCCCGCCGGTATTCCCTATTACGAATACGTGCAGAAATACGAAGCCCTGGCCAACACCTTCAACCCGCAAAAGTTTGATCCCGCCAAATGGGCGGCCGCCGCTAAAAAAGCGGGTATGAAATACATGGTGTTCACCACCAAACACCACGACGGCTTCAATATGTTTGACACCAAACAGTCACAATACAAGATCACCGCGCCCAATGTGCCTTTCAGCAAAGACCCGCGGGCGGACGTGACCAAAGAGACCTTCAACGCCTTCCGCAAAGAAGGCATCCACATCGGCGCGTATTTTTCCAAGCCCGACTGGAACGTGGATTCTTACTGGTGGCCGTACTTTCCGCCGAAAGACCGTAACCCGAGCTACGATATCGCAAAATATCCCGAGCGCTGGAAATCGTTCCAGACCTTTACTTTCAACCAGATCGAGGAGCTGATGACCGGCTACGGGAAAGTGGACATCCTCTGGCTGGACGGCGGCTGGGTGCGCCCGCTGAGCATGCAGACCAAGGAATCGCTGAGCTGGAGCAAAACGCCCCCGCAGGACCAGGACATCAATATGCCCGTCATTACCGCAATGGCGCGCAGGCACCAGCCCGGCCTGATCGTGGTGGACCGCAGCGTGCATGGCCCTTTCGAGAACTACCGCACACCTGAACAATCCATCCCCGACAAGCCGCTGGATTACCCCTGGGAAACCTGCATGACCATGGGCGGCTCCTGGAGCTATGTGCCCGACGACCGCTACAAATCCGTGAACACGCTCATCCACAACCTGGTGGACATTGTGGCCAAAGGCGGCAACTATTTGCTGAACGTTGGCCCCGGCCCGGACGGTACCTGGCACGACGAAGCTTACCGCAAGCTGGACAGCATCGGCGCCTGGATGAGCACCAACGGTGAAGCGATTTACGGCACGCGTTACATCGCCCCTTACAAAGACGGGAAAGTATGCTTCACCCGGAAAAAGGACGGCAGCGCCGTGTATGCGATCTATTTAATGGAAAACGGGGAGCAACTACCCTCCGTGATAAAATTCGCCGGCATTTCGCCTAAAAAGGGCGCTAAAATGGAATTGCTGGGCTACAAAGGGAAGCTGAGCTGGAAACAGGAAGGTGACACGGTGGAAATACGCTTGCCTGCGGCTGCCCGGAAACGCGGCGGGGAACATGCGGTGGCAGTGAGGATACAATAACTTTGAATATTGATAGCGAAGGCCGTTCTGGGAAGAGCGGCCTTTTTTATTATCGCGATAAAGATATTGGTTTTCAAAAAGCAAAAGTTTTTTGAGACTGATTGTTTTTCACTCATTAACATTAAAATAAAAAGGGCGCCGATAAGCGCCCTTCAATTTTTTTTTCAATATCTCAAATCACTTCCCTGCATCTTTCACCCATTGCCCGAAGTTGAGGGCCACGCCCATGGTGAAGGATACCGGCTGGAAATATTCGTTCACTTCGTAGCCGCTGTAGGTTTCGTCGTTCATGGGCACGGAGAACATGAGCTGGCCGAACCATTTCACGTAACGGTAACCTACTTTCACGGTGAACGCCGGTTCAAAGAAAGGCACTACATTGTCGCCGAGGCTCATGAAATTGAGGCGGCGGTTTTCGTCGTTTTCAAAAACGTTCGCGCCCATGGATTGCCCGTAGAATTTCACCAGGGAAAAGCGTGTGGCAAACGAAGCTTCCACTACCTTATGGCTCAGGCCAAAGGCCGGCTGCACAAAAAATTTATTGAACTTCGTGCGCAGCGTATAACCCGCTGTGGATGTACCGGCGGGGGCTGAATTGAAATTGCCGTCCAGGGTTTTGAAGGCGCCGTTGCCGTAACCGGCCCAAACATCAAAGACTGCGCGCTTTTTGGTGTCTACAGGCTTGAAGAAACCTACGGCCCCTTCGATAATGCCGCCACGGGTGTTTTTGTCTACGAACAGGTCGTCGTCGTTATCGCTGTCGTTGTCGTCGTCAAAAAAGATGGCGCGGTTTACGTACTGGCCGTTTACCATCACGCCTATATTGTCCGTAATGGCATATGCCGCCTGCCAGTTGGACAGGGAGAGGTTGGCCTTGAATTCGTTTTTTTCTTTCAGCAGGGGTGCGTTCACCTGGTTGGGCACGTAGATGTCGCGGCTGCAGGAGGTCATGCTTAGCACGGCCAGTACCGGTAAAAGGATGCGGATAATTTTTTTCATAAAGTCGTTGTAGGTTTTAAATAAGAAACTATCGCTGAGATGATTCCCGTGGAATAAGCTCTACTTCAAATACGTAATTCCGGGTGATCTTGATCTTATCCTCTTTGTTGATCAGCTGCACCATTGTTTCCACTGCCTTTTCGCCCATGCGGTAACCGGATTGTTCGATGGTGGTGAGCGAAGGACTGATGATGCGGCTGGACAGGTCGTTGGAATACCCCACCACCTTCACCTGTTCCGGCACCTGGATGCCTTTGCGGCGCGCTTCCTGGATAAAAGCGACGGCGGAGCTGTCGTTGGCGGCAAAAAGCCCGTCAGGCAGGTTGTCTAACGCGAAGATCTGCCGTGCGGCTTCGGCGCCGGCGTCGAGGGTGAGGTTGTGAATGTAGATCAGGGAATCGTCGAAAGGGATCTTGTATTTGGCTAAAGCAGCTTTGTAACCTGCGAGGCGTTGCTGGTACAGGTTGCAGGTAAGCTGGCCGGAGAAATGGGCAATGCGCTTGCAGCCCTGTTTGATGAGGTGTTCCGTGGCCAGGAATCCGCCTTTGAAATCGTCGCCGGTGATGGAATAGCCGGGGAAGTCGATCGGCACGCGGTCGTAGAACACGAGCGGGATATTGTTGCGTATGAATGGAGAAAAATGGTCGAAGTTGGTGGTGAACATGGAAGCTACGGCCAGCAGCCCGTCTACCCTGAGGGAAAAGAAGGTATGCACCAGTTCCTTTTCCATGGCCACAGTTTCGTCTGACTGGCCGATCACGATGCTGAAGCCGTATTTGTGGGCTTCGTGCTGGATGCCGCTGATGGCGGTGCTTTGGAAGTACATGCTGGTTCTGGGTACAATAAGGCCCAGGATGTTGGAACGTTTTTTCCGGAGGCTGGAAGCGATCCAGTTGGGTACGTAACCCATTTCGGCGGCAGTGTCCTGCACCTTTAAACGGGTTTCCTCGTTGATCAGGGGGTTGTTCTGCAATGCGCGGCTAACGGTGGATGCACTGAGCCCTAATGCCTGTGCGATGTCGTAGATCGTTATCTTATTGGTGTTATGACGTTCTTTCACGTTGAGGCATGTAGATTTAGGGCGATATTAAGAAAATTTATTGATAGGTGTATTTTTGCATCCCATGAAGCATCGCATTAAACGGACTTACAGGATAGCCCGGTATGTAATATACCGCGAAACGTTAGTAGATAAAAAGGATATGGCCTGGTCGTTCCTCGGGGCTTTCCTCGGCGTGGGCCTTATCGGAGCGCTTAACCAGTTTTACCTGCCCGCGCGGGACAATCTCTTTGTGCTGGGCTCTTTCGGCGCATCGGCCGTGCTTATTTACGGGCATACCCAAAGCCCGCTTGCCCAGCCACGCAACGTGATCGGCGGGCATGTGCTGAGCGCAATCACGGGGGTTACCATGTGCCTGCTGATCTCCGGCCCCGAATGGGAATGGCTGGCCGGTGCGCTGGCGGTGGCCTGCTCCATAGTTGTCATGCAGCTGACCAAAACGGTGCACCCGCCCGGCGGCGCCACGGCATTGCTGGCAGTTGCCGGCAGCCAGAAGATCAGGGCGCTGGGATACCTGTATGTGCTGAGCCCTGTGGCTTCGGGCGTTTTTATATTGCTGCTGGTAGCCTTTATCGTGAATAATATTCCCGGCAACCGCAGTTACCCCGCCCGCGGGAAATGGTGGTAACGCTGCGCAGATACACTGCATAACCGGCTGATATCTTTACGCTGTACTTTTATTAGTATAGGGTAATAACAGGCCCGCCCGATATCGGGCGGGCCTTTCTTATAATGTATCCAAAACAAAACCGCCCCGGCATTTGCAGCCGGGGCGGTTTTGTTTTATTTTATATGTTGCTGACGCCTGGTTTATTTAGGGTCAAGCGCTTTGTTGATGCGGTCTGCCAGGTCCTGCAGGTGGTAGCGGCTCATAGCGTCCGGAGCGGCCGCGGCGCGGGCTTCGGAACGGATGGAGCTGAGCTGTGCACGGGCAAGGCTTGTAACGTCTGTACGGGTCGGGTTGGGGAACATGGAAGCAAAAGCAGCCGGCACACCGGTTACATCCGGTTTGCTCAGCAGGCCGATCAGGCTGTTTACGTATGCTTTCTGCAGGTTTCTCCTGTAGATATCGATCTGTTTGCCTGCCGCCAGTTCGGAGAACACGCCTTTTTTCAGATCGTTCATGAATTCAGCGGCCTTGTAGGAATCAGATTCCATGGCTTCGGCATTCAGCAGCTTGTTGATGGTGGCTGCGCTCAGCAAACGGCCCAGCACTGCCTCCTGGCGGGCCAGGATGATGGAAGGCGCATCCGCTTTCACTCTTGTCAGGATGTCTTTATTGATCAGCCAGGTGGGGGTGGTGAACAGCTGTGCCTGGAGGAAAGCTACCGCATCTTTCTGGGTGGCTTTCGGTACGGTTTCGTAGATAGCGCCGTTCTGCTCAACTGTTTTCGGCGTTTCATAGATACCGCCTACGTTTTTGGCCACATGGCCCATGTAGCGGGTATATTGACCCAGCACTTCGCCATACAGCTCGCCCAGGGTACCGTAACCTTCGTTGTCGGTACGCGTCCAGGCCATGAGGTTGGGCACAATGCGCTGGAGGTTCTTGATACCGTAACCGCTGGCTTTCATGGCGTTGTCGCCAAGGTCTTCGTTCTGGCTGCGCGGATCGTCGGGGTTGCTTTCGGTGCCGAACCAGTATTTTTTATCCTGCATCTTGCTGATCACCCACTTGTTGAGGGTGCTTTTCTCGGAATCTTCGTTGGTACCGGGAATGGCTTTGTAACCCCATTCAATGGCCCATTTGTCGTAATGGTTGATGCGGGGGTACAGGTCCGCGCCGGTGATGCCGTCGCCGGGCTGGGCAACGTAGTTAAAACGGGCGTAGTCCATAATAGAAGCGGCGTGGCCGTTCTCTTTCACCCAGTTCTTGTCGCGCAGTTTTTCAACCGGGTAAGCGGAGCTGGAGCCGAAGTTGTGGCGCAGGCCGAGGGTGTGGCCTACTTCGTGGGAAGATACGAAGCGGATCAGTTCGCCCATCAGCTCGTCGTCGAAGGTCATTTTGCGGGCGCGTTCGTCGTTGGGCGCTGCCTGGATGAAGTACCAGTTGCGCAGCAGGCGCATTACGTTATGATACCAGTTGATGTGGCTTTCCAGGATCTCGCCGGAGCGGGGATCGTGTACGTGCGGGCCGGAGGCGTTAGGCACGTCGGAAGGCTTGTACACAATGGCGGAATAGCGGGCGTCTTCCAGGCTCCAGGTAGAGTCTTCGTCTTTGGTAGGCGCCATTTTCGCATAAATAGCGTTTTTGAAGCCGGCCTGCTCGAAAGCTCCCTGCCAGTCGTTCACACCCTGGATGAGGTATTTACGCCATTTGGCCGGGGTAGCGGGATCGATATAGAATACGATGGGTTTTTTAGGTTCCACCAGTTCGCCTTTTTTCCATTTCTCCAGGTCTTCAGCCTTGGGTTCCAGGCGCCAGCGGGTAACCATGGTGAGCCTTTTAACACCCTGGGGGTCCGCATCGAAGTCGGTAAGACTGGTAGCGAAATACCCAACGCGGGGGTCGAAGTAGCGGGGCTGCATGGGCACTTCGGGCAGCAGCACCATGGAGCTGTTCAGTTCCAGGGTGGCATAGCCGCCGCCGGTGGGGGGCATGCCGGGCATGGGAGAGGAGCCGCTTTTGGTGTAGGTCTTAACGGTCTTTATTTCCACGTTGCCGGGGTAGGAGCGTACATCCTGGATATAGGATTTGTCCGGCTGGGGAGGGCCCAGCTTGAGCATGCCTTTCAGGCTGCCGTCGAAGAACAGGATGTCGTTATCGCCGTTGATGTAGTCGGTAAAGTCCAGCACGGAGCCGTTGTTTTCCTTCGAAAATGCTTTGACGTCGAAGGAAGCGACAATGGGCTGGATGTTGGAGTTCAGCACGGAGATATACATGGGCTGGGTGGAGTCTTTGGAACGCTCCGCGAAGGAGATGTTCTTCAGGAAGATGCGGTTGTTGGGTCCTTTTTCGAAGCGGATCACGTTTTCGTTGATCTGGTCGCCTCCGAAGCCGAACATACCGACGCGCATGCCGGCTGCTGCTTTGGACATGCGGTTTACCACGAGGATGTCGCGGCCGAGGAGGTTGTCAGGGATTTCCACGAAGAACTTGTCGTCCTGCTTGTAGATATTGAACATGCCTGAGTCTGCCTTGGCTTTGGTGGTGATCACCTCCGCGAATTTTTTTGGCGCCGGTTTGGGCGGTCCTCCTGCGGGCGGTCCTGCGGGTTTGGTGGAGTCTTTGGCTGGTGCTGTGGCGGCGGGTTTCGATTTATCATCTTTTTTCTTTCTCTGTGCCCCGGCGGCATAGGGTGTGAACATGCAGGCAGCGCACATGAGACCTGCTACTGCCGCAGTTAATTTGCTCGGTAAATACATTGGTTGTTGGTGGTTTTATTGATTTGTAAAGGAATTAATATGAACATTTAATATGGACAAAGAAAGGGATAAGTGTTAAATTAACAGATAAAAATCCATAAATGTGCAAAAGCGATTAGGAACGGAAAGAAAAAGCCGTAAATTGCCGGAACGGATGCGAGAACACTAATTACCATGCCAACGACCGAAACTCCACGCTAGTGAAGGTAGCCCGCCGTTAAGCGATGAATTAAATTTTTGTTGGATCATTTGAAAATTTTCTTAAATTGTGCGTCCAACTTTGAAAAAAATCAATCGATTCCCTTGACAGTGGGGGCCGGGTTGGAAGAGGACGGTACGAGTTATATTATTTGTTTTACTTATTTAAGTGTTTGCTCAATAAATGTGAAAGGTGGAAACGCTCTGTTTACGGGGCTTTGAGGGGTATGGTTAAATTTCTTGGGTGACACTTGTTTTTTTGAGGAAGGCTTATAACTTTGCGAATCACTGATTATAAGCCGGTTATTTTGTGAGTTTGAGAATAAATGCGATCTAAATCTTAATTACTAACAAACAAACAGTTTAATTTTTAACACTAAAATTCAATCAACATGGCTGAGACTAAAACAACTGTGACTGCAGCTGCTGCCAAAACTTCCTCTCATCAGGCCAAGAAGTCTTCCAACTTATTTGCGATCCTGGCTGTGCCCATTTGTATAGCAATCGGGTACATCTTTTACATTTTTGTTCTGGGGAATCCCGCGAATTTCCAAGGCGGCAATCCTGAAAATCACCCGGTTGAAGCAGGTATCGGCAAATGGTTTGGTACTGTGCACAAAGGCGGTGCTATCGTGCCTATCCTGATCTCGACCCTGTTGATCTGCCTCACTTTCGTTATTGAGCGCTTCCTGTACCTGGCAAAAGCCAAAGGTAAGTTCAGCGGTTCTGAGCTGGTACGCAAAGTGCAGTATCACCTGGCCAACAAAAATGTTGACGCGGCCCTGTCTGAGTGCGACAAACAGAAAGGTTCTGTAGGTAACGTACTGAAAGCCGGTCTGAAAAAGTACAAGGAAATGATCACCAATACTGAGCTGGACACAGATCAGAAGATCCTGACCATTAAGAACGAGATCGAAGAAACCACTGCGCTGGAACTGCCGATGATGGAAAAGAACCTGGTGTTCCTGTCTACCATCGCTTCCGTAGCTACCCTGCTCGGCCTGTTCGGTACGGTACTCGGGATGATCAAGGCGTTTTCCGCGATGTCTTCCAGCGGTGCACCTGACTCTGCCGCCCTGGCACTTGGTATCTCTGAAGCGTTGATTAATACCGCTTTAGGTATCGGTACTTCCGCTATCGCGATCATCATGTACAACTACTTCACTACCAATATCGATAGCATCACTTACGCTATTGACGAATCTGGCTTTACTTTGACACAGTCTTTCGCTGCCAACCACAAATAATTTCGTAAATTATAGTGTGGAATCTGCGGAGAATTGAATCTAATTAAGTGAACCAAATAAAAGGAGTAAGATGCCAAAGGTAAAAATGCCCAGGAAAAGCACCCTCATCGACATGACTGCGATGTGCGACGTAGCGTTCCTGCTGCTGACCTTCTTCATGCTGGCAACCAAGTTCAAACCGGACGAGCCGGTGGCTGTGGTTACTCCCTCCTCTATCAACACGCAATTACTGCCGGATTCCGACGTGATTTTGCTGACGGTAGACAAGGACGGGAGAGTGTTCTTCAGCATGGACGGTCAGCCGAAAAGAAAACAACTTATTGAGGATCTGAATACCAACTTCAAACTTAACCTCACTCCTGCACAGATCAAGAGTTTCCAGGTGGGTTCCAGCATTGGTACGGACTTCAAAAATCTGGGCCGTGTTCTTTCCATGAGCGCAGACGAGCGTAAGAACTCTAAAGCAGAGATCGGCATCCCGATGGACTCCACCAACAATGAGCTGGCCATCTGGATCGAATATGCCCGGTCTGCCCAGGGGAACAACAACAAGTTGAAATATTGCATCAAGGCAGATAACGAAACGCCTTACCCGGTGATCAAACGGGTGCTGGATACCTTCAAAGAGAAGAAGATCCAGAAGCTGAACCTGGTGACCAACCTGGAAGCCAAGCCGGCGGGCTCTGCTGCTGCAATATTTGAAGAGCAGCAACAGTAATGATGCTGAACAGTAAACAACATTAACAGACCAAAAAAAATTTGCTACCATGGCTGAAATGGATACCAGTAGTAAGGGCGGTGGTAAACATGATGGTACGAAATCGAAAAAGCTTTCGACCCGTGTGGACATGACTCCGATGGTGGATCTCGGGTTTCTCCTGATCACCTTCTTCATGTTGACCACCACCATGTCCAAGCCCAAAACGATGGATCTGATCATGCCCAAGGATACTGAGAAGCAGGAAGAGCAGAACAAGGTGAAGGAAAGCACCGCTCTCACGATTCTCCTTGGCAAGAAGAACCAGGTTTACTACTACGAGGGATTGGCGCAAGACCCCAATGCCTCCAGCAACCCGGACTTCTTTAAAGCAACTTCGTTTGCCAACACCGGCGGCATCCGCGACGTGATCATCAAGAAGCGCGATGAAGTGGCAAGGCTGCGTAACTTTAAAGGCGAACCCGAAGATGTGGTAGTGATCATCAAAGCAGATGACGGCGCCACATACCAGAACTTTGTAGATTTATTGGATGAAATGGCTATCAATCGTATCCAGCGTTATGCTACGGTGGATATCAGCGACCAGGACAAGCAATGGATCAAATCTACTGAAGCCAGCAACGGTATCCAGTAGATTTATGGAAAAACTAATTTTTTGCATCCATCAATAAACATGTAACAATGGATTCAGCTAAAATCCTTAAGTCCGACTTTCTTGACATCCTGTTTGAAGACAGGAACAAGAACTACGGCGCTTATGAACTTCGCAAGAAGTACGACCAGCGCGTGCGGAACTCCATTCTGGGTACAGCTGCATTGGCCTTGTTGATCGTCGGTAGCTATCTGATCTATATGAATCTGAGAGGTAACGACGCAGACAAGAACATCAAGCCTGTAATCGAGGATATTAAACTGGAGGACGTGAAGTTGCCGGATGATCCGAAAACTCCGCCCCCTCCGCCTCCGCCGCCCGCACCACCGCCGCCCGTGAAGCCTTCCGTGCAGTTCACGCCGCCGGTGATCAAAAAAGATGAAGAAGTAAAAGCCGAAGAAGAGCTGGTAAAACTCGACGAGATCAAGGACAAAGCCGTATCTACCAAAACCGTAGAAGGCGATCCCAACGGTATCGATCCGGGACTTATCAACGACTCTAAAGGTACCGGCGTTGTAGACGCTCCGCCGCCCCCTCCGAAAGAAGAGATCTTCACATTCGTGGAGCAACCTCCTACCTTCCCCGGTGGTGACGATGCGCTCAACAAGTTCCTGAGCAATAACATCCGTTATCCGCACCTGGCAACTGAAAACGGTATCTCCGGTACAGTGTTCGTATCCTTCGTAGTTGACTCTGAAGGCAACATCAAGGACGTGAAAACTGTAGGCGCACCCAAAGGTGGCGGTCTCGAAGAAGAAGCCATCCGCGTGGTGAAGAAAATGCCGAAATGGAAACCAGGTAAACAGAACGGACGCCAGGTATCTGTGCAGTTCAACCTGCCGATCCGCTTTACCCTCCAGGAGTAGTATTTAGTCTCAAGCTAGTATGAAATATAAGTTCCCCTGGCGTTCAGCCGGGGGAATTTTTTTTTATTTAATTTCGGCGTATGATAGGAAAGTTAGGCGGTCATGACGATACCATTGTTGCCATCGCTACAGCCCCCGGTGTAGGCGCCATAGCCGTGATAAGGCTTAGCGGCGCAGCAGCCATTACCATTACGGACAAATTATTCCCTTCCAGGGACCTGGCGGCCCAGCCCAGTCATACCCTGCATTTCGGGGGGCTGCACTTCCAGGGGCGGGTGATAGACGAAGTAGTGGTAAGCCTTTACCGCGCGCCGCGTTCCTATACCGGCGAAGAGGTCGTGGAAATATCCTGTCATGGTTCTCCCTACATCCAGCAGCAGATCGTAGAAGCCTGCATCGCCTCCGGCGCCCGCCTGGCCAGGCCGGGAGAGTTCACCCAACGCGCCTTCCTTAATGGCAAGCTGGACCTTACCCAGGCAGAGTCCGTGGCCGACCTTATTGCAAGTAACACCGCAGCCAGCCATCAAACCGCCCTTCAGCAAATGCGCGGCGGCTTTTCGCGCGAGCTGCAGGTTTTGCGTGAACAGCTGATCAGGTTCTCCGCCCTGATAGAGCTGGAGCTGGACTTCAGCCAGGAAGACGTAGAGTTTGCCGACCGCACTGCCCTGTATGCGCTGGTGAACGAAGCGCTCACAGAAGTGGAGAAACTGGTTACGTCCTTCAAAGTAGGCAACGTCATCAAAAACGGCGTCAACACCGCGATCATCGGCCGCCCGAATGCCGGTAAGTCCACGCTGCTGAATACGCTTCTAAACGAAAACAGGGCCATCGTAAGCGATATCGCCGGCACCACGCGGGACACTATCGAGGAAGTGCTCAACATCGGCGGCATCCTTTTCCGGCTGATAGACACCGCCGGCATCCGCGAAAGCACGGACACCATCGAAAGCATCGGCGTGCAGAAGTCCCTCGAAAAAATGCGCGAAGCCGGCATCGTGATCTACCTCTTTGACGTAGCTGAACTTTCCGTGGACGAACTGCTCGCGCAGGTGCATGCCTTCGACAGCGAGGGGATATCTTACCTGCTGGTCGGCAATAAAACAGATGTACTCGGGGCCGAAGAAGCCCGCGCTAAATTTGCGATGATACCCGGCGTGATATTTATTTCTGCAAAAGACCATGCGCAGATCGGGGCTCTCAAAGACCAGCTCGTATACCAGGTAATGGGTGGCGCCGTCAATACCGAAAACACGATCATTACCAATGTACGCCACTACTCCGCTTTGCAGGAGGTATACACTTCTTTGCGTGATGTGAAAGGCGGGATGGACGCAGGTTTGCCGGGGGATCTGCTGGCGTTGGATATACGAAGGTGTTTGCATTACCTGGCGGATATTGCCGGTGAGGTGACGAATGAGGATCGGTTGGATTTTATTTTTTCGAAGTTTTGTATCGGGAAGTAGAACGACTTAATATCAGAACACTTTGATAGGTGAGGATGTAGACAAATTGTAGATGCTAATTTAATAAACTGTAGACTGTTGAATTTGTGGGTTATTTTTATAAGCTGTAGCTTTACCAGAGCAATAATCCGCTTTCAACTTTAACAGAATAATGGAGAAGAAATACGACTTTACAACAGAGAATTTCACTAGGATCATCAATTCTGACACTGTTCCCGCTCATGATCACAATGGACTTGACCTTGAATTCGGCGATACGGAAATTACCATAAAAAAGCCCTACATCGATGCTGATGGGGAGGAAATGGGCAACAGTATCTTTATTCTGCACGACAATACGCTGTGTGTCTCCATGCGGAGCGAAGGCGGCTTTTTGTTTACTTTTTACCGGGAAAACGAAAATGAAAGTTTTAAAAACCTCGAAGCCGGTAGCCCGGATAGCATCAAAGAATTTACCTGGCAGATCTGGATTAAAATTGTAAACTATATAGATGATATGAATGCTGGGAAAACCCCTTTCCATGCCTTCCGAGAACAATTCGGTATATATAGCGTTCCTTACGACCTGGAAAAGCTTTTTGAATTTGAGAAGGAGTATGGTGGAGGCAGCTATGCGGATGGCTTTTACCTGAAAGCGATTGATAAGACCGGATTAAAGACCTATTCAGAGGAAGAAGGTTTTCTGAATTCTTTTATAGAGTTCGCGACAGCAACAGGCGGAGGAAGCACCTATGCCATTTGGGTGATTAATGAAAACCTGGACAAATGCCCTATTGTGGTTTTTGGAGATGAGGGCGGAATACATCTGGTGGCTAAAAACACAACGGATTTGATCCACCTGCTCGGTTATGATGTGGAAATTTTCGTAGACTGGAGTTCAGCTTATTTTTATAAAGGCGGGGAAAACGATAACAGAAGCGAACACCGGGACGCTTTTTTGGCCTGGTCCAAAACAAACTTCGGGCTGGAACCGGTACGAACAGATGAAGAAGCGGCGGCCATTGTGCAGGTCGCCAGTGATCAGTATGCCGATAGTCTGTATGATTTTTTAATAAAATACGACATTGATGTGGAAGAGGGGTTTGAAACAGTAAAGGAACACAGGAGCTTTGAAGCATTTGAAAAGAATTTTCAGGGAAGAGTAATCCCTCAGGAATTGGTTTCGCTTTACGCTTTTCAGCAAAGCCATGCTAATTATTCACAATATTTCCTGCTTAGAGGATACGATTCTTCTATTTTGAAAACATGGAGCCAGAGCGATGCGTTTATAAGCGCCGTTATACCTTTTGCAAGGGCGACGAGCTTCGGGGCATGCTACGCTTTGTGGGATGAGGGGCTGGGTAAAGAAACTAAAGATATGCCCGTAATTGTACTGGATAGGGAAAACGGAATAGATGTCGTCGCTGAAAACGTATTGCAACTCCTGCGTTTACTCACTTACGATATTGAACCTGTGCTGGATGGCGAATGCTTTAAGCTCAGTAATGATAAGGACAGTTATTCTTTGAGCAATAATATAGACGCTTACCGATCCTGGCTAACCGATAATTTTAAAATAGCGCCTGTAGAAGAACCTTATGAGGAAATTATAGATCCTGCCCAGGCAAAATTTTCTGATGCATTTTGGCACTGGGAAAATCTTCACCGGCCCGATAAGTAAAGCAGCTATCCTAACTAAGCATATGTTGTACTATGAAACCGCTAAAAGCAGCACATGTTTGAAGTGTAATTTTTAGCTCAAAAAAGTATTTGCTGAGGCGGTTCGTTTACTTTCTCATTACGCTAAAAGTTCTTCCATGCCAAATGCGGTCAATGCTTTTGCATATTCAACTTTAACAGCGTCGTTAGCCGTTTTAATAAATTCTCCAGTCGCAGGGTCAACAACCGTCCTTAATGGCCTTTGTCCTTTCGGTAAATTGATCAGGTTTATTACTGCTTCCGCAACATCCTGCGGATCTGGATTTGTAGTTTCGAATATTTGACCAATGGCTGTGAACATTTTATTTGGAACATCAGCGATCGCTTTATAATCGTCAACAACTGATGTGTCAGAACCGACCTGGATCTTTTGGGACATTTCAGTAGGGAAAGCGCCTGGTTGAATAATGACTACATCAACTCCTAATGGTCTTAATTCATAATGCAAACCTTCGCTTAAGCCTTCCAAGGCAAATTTTGAAGCACCGTACACTACTGAAAAAGGAACGGAGAATCTACCCCACCCGCTCGAAACATTGATGATCAAGCCTTCCGCTTGTTTACGCATAAAAGGTAACACCAATTTTATCAATCTCCAGGGGGCGATAACGTTGACATCGAACATTCGCTGCACATCACCGGTAGTAGAACTTTCAGCCACGCCGAACATCGCAGCACCAGCATTGTTTACCAAGACATCGATCGTTCCTTCTTTTGCGATGATCGTGTCAATAGCTTTTTTTACACTTGTTTCATCAGTTAATGACACATCCAGCACAGTTACATTTTCTACTTGTGCCAAGGCTTTTGCCTTATCGGAATTTTTTCCTTCGGTATCTCTTATAGTAGCGTACACTTTATGCCCTAAAGCCGCAACGGACCTGGCGGTAAGCCATCCAAACCCGCTATTCGTTCCTGTAATTAAAACAACTTTTTTGCTCATTTTCTGGTTATTTAAAAATTTCATCTGCTGAATTCCTTACCCGTTCACCTCGTTATTCACAACATCATTTTGAATACTTAATGCTCCGGACGGGCATTTCCCGACCTGATCGATCAGTTCCCGGGTGGTCGTGTTTTCCGGTCTGATCCAGGGTCGCGCTTTGGGATCATAAACCTGGGGTAATGTTCTTACACAAATGCCTGAATGAATACATGCTTTCGGTTTCCAGAGGATCGTAATTTCCCCGGTTGGATATTTTATCGTTTCCATAAGTTGATTCAAAAAATAGTTCTTAGACTTAAAAAATAACGGCATTACAAATAGCCATGAGCTATACGGAATGGCGCGTTGCTTTGCAAGCATAAATGCAAAGTTCGGGAAGCGGGAGAAAGAGAGAGATGATATAAGTCGAAAAATAATGTAGACAAATGTCTACTTTCTAAGGTGAAGAGCGCGATGCCCTCTTATTTTTTAAGAAGCTGACGCCTGACGCGGCTCAGGGTGTCTTTAGTGACGCCAAGGTAGGAAGCAATGATATGCTGCGGGAAACGATGCAGCAGCTCGGGATAACAGGCGATAAAATCTGTATATCGTTTGTCTGCGGTACCACTTATAGATGAGGTCAGCCTCCGCTGATTGGCAATATTATTCCGCTCGTCAAGCTGGCGTACCATTTCACAAAAGGCAGGTACCGTCTTGATGAGCTCAAGGGCATTATCCCTGGTGATCAAAAGCACTTCGGTGTCTTCCCAGGCATCGATATTATACAAACTTGGCGTAACCATGACCCAGCTTTCCCGGTCACCCATCCACCAGCCTTCCACACCCAGCCGCACAATATGTTCAGATCCCTTGTCGTCCACCGAATACATCCGCATGGAGCCTTTTACAATAAAGGCAAAATGTTTGCACAGGTTACCAGCCTGCAGGAGATACTGTCTTTTTCTCAATTTAGACGGAATGAATGCTTGCCTGAGCAGCGCTTTTTCGTCTTCTGAAAGTGGATCAGCACTGAATTTTTTCAGATAGTCAAAAAAAGCTTCGTACATATTAACCTCGCGTATCATTCTTATAATATAATCTAAAATAATCAATTATTGTTTGGACAAAAATACTGATTAAATGCGCATTCTGCCGCTACCGTCTAATTGCGGCACGTCAACCGCATGACTGCCGGTCTCTGAGCCGTCATATATTATCTTATCCCAAACGCCCCGGTAAACGTAGACATTTGTCTACTTTATTTTTCGACTTATATCATCTTTCTCTTTTTGCCGGGTTCCTGAACTTTGCTGTCATATAGAATAATATTCGAGAAATCATCTGCCCCTTAATTTTCAATCTTAATAATTAATATACAAAATTAACAGCATGTCAAAAAATGTAAAAGCAGGCCTTGAAGCCCTGTTGCGTCCAGAGGACAGTATCCTGGTATTGATTGATCATCAGCCTTTCCAGTTCGCCAACCTGAACAGCCATGAACCGACTATGATCATCAACGCTGTGGCGGGAATTTCAAAAGCTGCTAAAATTTTTAATGTACCCACCATCCTGACCACAGTTATAGAAGAACGCGGCGGTTTGATCATCAAACAGATCCAGGAAGTATTTCCTGAACAAAAACCCATCAACCGTACCTTAATTAATACCTGGCAGGACCCTGCTGTTACCGGCGTTGTGGCAAAAAGCGGCCGTAAGCAGCTGATCATTGCAGGTTTGTGGACAGAGGTGTGCGTAGCCATGCCGGCGATCCAGGCAGCAGGTGAAGGTTATGATGTATTTGTGATAACAGATGCCTCAGGGTCAGTATCAAAGGAAGCTCACGATATGGCTGTACGCCGTATGGTACAACATGGTATTACGCCGATCACTTGGGTGGCCGTAGTCTCTGAATGGCAGCGTGATTGGGCTCGCACCGAAACAGCAGGTCAATTGGCCGGTCTTATGGTAGAGCATGCCGGGGGAAGCGGGGTTGCATATGCCTGGGAACTGCAACTGCTGGCTACACCTGTTCCGGCAGAAAAATAAGTAATTCAGCAAAGCAACATCCTGATCGATCCGGGATGTTGCCTTGGTTTGACCAATCGCCACTAATCAGGGGAATAAATTCCATATACCGGAAAGTTTGTCCAGCACCAGCCTTTTCCAGGTGTAACGGGATATAAATTTTTTCTTAACCGCACTACCCGGTAAAAGAAACGGCAAAATGTCCGCAGGTATTCTCCAAAAATCGGAAGGAGGATTTTCTTCAAAGACCAACAGGTAAAGCTTAAGTGTTTCAAGATACCAGTCCTGGTGTTTATTATATTCAGCAATACCCCCAACATTAGGATAATGATGCAACTCCCGGCCTAATATATCAGGACAAAATTCTTTCCAGTATTCCACCGTATACAACAGGTGCATGTGCCATACCTTATCCACCACAACAGATGGAGATGCGCCATTGCGTGAAATGCAGCACAGATAAACAAACCGTTTGTATTCCTGGATGGCCTGCAAGGTAAACCGCCTTGTCCAGCCTTCTGTTACCGCCAGTTTCCTGGAGAAGGGGATGGCGTAATTTTCATTGTCAGGGGAATAAGCTTCGACCCTCATCCACAAGGGATTTTCTTTGTAGTGCAGGTGTTCTTCCGGTAACAAGATAGTGGAAAATGCAGGTTTCATAGCGATCAATTAACAACCACAGGAAACGGATGTTTCATATACGTAAATTTTCCCTGTAAAATAACTGCCCAGCAACTCAACAAGTACATTTACATTGTATTCAAAGGTAGTTTGGGTCAGATTCACTGAAAAGTCTGAAGAAGGCTTTCCTTTGACAGTAACGGCTAACTTCTTATCAATGATTTCTATTTCCGATATCTCATCCCAGCTGAGAGGTGCAGCATGCTGAAAATAATGCATGCCCTCCCGTGTTACGGATAATACCTTAACATTTTCACCTTTGTTGGCATAGAATTCGGCGGCTTTTATTATCACTAACAGAACAATGAGGCCGGGCGTAAGGTATAAGAAGACCTTCAGCACCGGCGGTTCCGGTATGAAATAGGCCGTGATCATCATTACAATACATGTGAATATGAATAGTGAGACAAGGCAGGATGCATTGCCGTAGTCATGGTCTTTTTGGTATATAGTTATGTTGTCCTTCATGAGAATCTTTTCGCCAGTGTCCGGTTCTGATGAAGATAAGGAAAAAATAAAACATTGGCCGTCTCCGTTAGTACGGTTCGTTCATTATCCAGCCTCCCCCCGCTTTAATGTCAGCACAGTGATCTCCGGCCATATGCCTACTCTCCCCTTTAACCCGTGATAACCGAAGCCCCTGTTCACATAAAGATACTTCCCGTCCTGTTCATATAATCCTGCCCACTGTTTGTAGACGTATTTTACAGGGCTCCACTTAAAGCCAAAAAGTTCAATGCCAAACTGCATTCCATGTGTATGCCCGGCCAGTGTAAGATGAACATGCTGATCATGGTCTACTGTCACTTCATCCCAATGGGAAGGGTCGTGAGACATCAATATTTTGAACGCGTTATCCGGTACGCCCGTGGCGGCTCTTTTCAGATCGCCGTATTTATGAAACCCGCCTTTACCCCAGTTCTCCACGCCGATAAGCGCAATGCTCTGCCCTTGTTTGCTGATCGTTACCGATTCGTTCAGCAATAACCTGAAGCCGATCTCCGCATGGATTTCTTTCAGGTGGTTAAGATTGGCATTCTTGGCTGTTTCACTTTCCCATCTGATATAATCTCCATAATCATGATTCCCCAGAACCGAGTATTTGCCGTAAGGCGCTTTGAGCTTTGCGAACAAAGGTATCCAGGGCGTCATTTCCGAGGCCATGTTGTTCACAAGATCGCCTGTGAACAACAGCAGGTCGCTGTTTTGCGCATCCGCCATGTCAAGGCCTTTTTGTACGCCTTTGACGTCGCTGAGGCTACCGGAATGCACATCGGATAACTGTGTGATCGTGAATCCGTCAAATGCTTCGGGCAGGTCCGGGAAGTACAGGATCTCCCTTTTTACTTTATAAAAGTGCCTGCCGCGGGTTAAACCGAACAGGATGATCAGGAAAAATATCCCGGCGAGTACAACCGCTGCTTCACTTACATATACACTTCTGGGAGGGAAGCCCTCAAACATGCGCACTATATCTTCCGCCAGTAAAACCAGTGAAGAAAATACTTTGGGAATGAATATCAGCAGCATGGCTGACATCAATATGGCAATAAAGCGCTGGTCATTACTGCCCATTCTGCGGACAAATACGACGAACAGGATACCTGCGAACAATAAAGTGTCAATCAACCAATAACCTAAATGGATCAGCGGGTTCCCTGTAAGGGTAGCGACCGCCTGGTAGAAATAAATATCGCTCACCACGAAGAGCAATAACATCAGTAAAAGCCGTCTTGCCATATAACGAGTACGTTTAATTTAGATGACGAATAACCGCCGGAAATATTTTAAAATCATACGATTACCTGGTTTATGGTCGAAACACCGGAGTAATCATTTCTTTCAAAGGGCGAAATCGCGTGGCTGGAAACAGTAACGGAAAGGGGATTCAAGACGCTGGAAATTAATAGCTTGCACATTCTGTGCCAAAACAAGGACCTCAAAAATGTCTTTACGCTCTCACAGCAGTATCAACCAATATGAATGATCTGAAATTGATATTGCAGTTATGAAAACAGAGTATTATTTTCAGTCTGCAGTACCGGCCGCCCGATTACCGAACCGGGAGCAACCCCTGGTTTTCAACGCAGGATTTACACGTTATCATGAAAAAATATTCTCTCATTGTCCTTCTTCTTTCTATCGGACTAGCATGCTGTGTTTCCACGGGCGGCCGTAAAATGCCCGGTTCCGGGAAAACGCCTTCCCTGAAGGATGTATTTAAGGGCGACTTTGTGATCGGGGTAGCCCTGAACAGAACGCAGATAGAAGAAAGAGATTCTGCGGCGGCTGTATTTATCCCCCGGCAGTTTAATGCCTTCACGCCGGAAAATGGCATGAAGGCGGCCCTGTTGCACCCGCAATGGGATACCTACAACTTCGCGGAAGCGGATAAGATCATAGCCTACGGCCGGAAACACCGTATGCAGATCAACGGGCACACGCTGATATGGCATAGCCAGCTGCCTTCATTTGTGCTGCGGATAAAGGATAAGGATTCGCTGCGCCGGTTTTTTGCTGAGCATATCAGCACCATCGCTTCCCGGTACGACGGACAGGTTTATTCCTGGGATGTGGTAAACGAAGCCCTGAACGAAGACGGAACCCTGCGCAGGTCTGTTTTCCGCGAGAAGCTGGGTGAGGACTATGTGGTGGAAGCGTTCAGGCTGGCACAGCTGGCAGCCCCCAACACCAGGCTTTATTACAATGATTATAACATCGAACGACCCTGGAAAAGGGCCGGCGCTCTCGCATTGATTAAAAAGATACAGGCCGCGGGCGTGCGTATAGACGGGGTGGGCATACAGGGGCACTGGCATATCAACAACCTGCCCCTGGAGGATATTGAGCAAAGCATCCTTGAATTTTCATCTTTAGGTGTTAAAGTGATGTTCACGGAGCTGGATATAAGCGTGTTGCCTGATCCTGCTCATGCCAACGGGGCGGATATAAGCCGGAATCTCGCATTCAATGCAGCTCTGAACCCCTATACGAACGGATTGCCGGATTCCCTTCAGAGCAGGCTTGCAGGCAGCTATGAAGAATTGTTCCGCCTGTTCCTGAAGCATAAAGACAAGATCGGCCGTATCACTTTCTGGGGCGTTAATGACAGGTATTCGTGGTTAAATAACTGGCCCGTGCGCGGCAGAACCAACTACCCGATGCTGTTCGACCGGCAGTTCGATCCGAAGCCTGCTTTTTACAAGGTGATCGCAGTTAAAGCCGGGAATGCGGTAAGGAAACAATAATAGCTTAACGAAACGGCATGGACCAATTTTTATTTGAACGGGGTTCCGGGGAATTAAGTTTGTTTCCTCATATCGTGGAAATTGGTTTAAGGAAAAATACATCCATCCGGTTGAATTCCTTCCCGAAATCCGAGGCAAGGCATATGTGTGTGTATTATGTCATCGACGGGAAGTTCGAATGGAATGTGGGCGGCCGGAATACGGTGATATTTCCTACAGATGCGGTGTATGTGCTTCCCGGTGAAGAGATCGGCGGTGCAAACGGGTTTCTGGATATAGGTACATTCGCATGGATACAAATAGAGGTTGGAAAGAAGGATCATGGCAGGATAGTGCCCGGGAACTGGAGCTCCCTGACGGACGGCGAAGTGCAGGCAATAGGAACGATCCTGTCAATAAACAAGGCAGGGCACCTGCCTGTTATAACAGAAATTGGGCGTATATTTCAAAGCCTGCGGCTGGAGTTCTTCAACCAGGAAATGGGCTATTACACAAGGGTAAATCACCTCCTGGATGAGCTGCTGATTGTGCTGACCCGGCAGCTGACACGGCAAAACAGCCAGGGCCGTGATTTTCCGAAGAAATTTTTACAGCTGGAGCAACTATTAAGGAAAGATCTTTCACATCAATGGACGGTAGAGGAAATGGCGGCCAGCGTAGGGATGGGTACCACCCTTTTTAATGAGAGAGTAAAGAGTTACTCCGGCTTCTCACCGCTTGCATACCTGATCAATATCAGGATATCGGAAGCGATAAAGCTGCTGAGAAACCCTGATCTGAGCATTACAGATATTGCATTGGATACCGGTTTCTATTCTTCGCAACATTTTTCGACCACTTTCAGGAAGCTCACGGGGTATACGCCGAGGGAGTTCCGCAAAAAGAATACATCGGACGAGTAAAAAAAATATTATGGACTGCATCATCAGCATAGAGTTGGGCACTAACGCAGTGAGAGTATACGCATTTGACGTTTCAGGGAAAATAATCGGGTCCAGCAAAGGAGCATATCCCACTTTCCATCCTTATCCGGATTATAGCGAGCAGGACCCTGAGCAGATATTCATCACGATGTTATATGTGCTGAAGAATTTTTTGAGTGAAAAGGTATACCCCTATAAATACCGGGTAGTGTCGGTTTGCTTCAGCGCTTCCATGCATAGCCTGCTTGTTACGGATAAAAAGGGAATTCCCCTGAGCAATGTCATTACCTGGGCGGATAACCGGAGCAAAGAAGAAGCCCGTCAGCTGCGCGGCTCGGAGGTTGCCGGTGCTGTTTACGAAACGACGGGCACTCCCATCCATCCGATGTCGCCGCTGGTAAAGATCGCCTGGTTCAGGAATAATGAGCCGGAGATATTTAAAAAAGCCGCTAAATTCCTTTCTATCAAAAGCTATATTATTCATCAGCTGACCGGCGAGCTTATCACCGATCTGAGCCTTGCTTCCGCAACCGGCCTGCTGAATATTCATTCCCGGCAATGGGAACCGGTGGCGCTGGACTATGCGGGAATCTCCCAGGAGCAGCTTCCCGGGCTGGTGCCTATTTTCTATTCGGAATGTAAGCTGAAGAGCCAGTATCAGATATCTCTCGGCCTCGGGGCGGATACTAAAATTATTGCAGGCTCCAGCGATGGATGCTTTGCAACGCTCGGAGCCGGGGTAATGAACGGGAATATGGCTACCATCACTATCGAAGACAGCAGCGCCATGCGTGTGATCGGAACCCAGGTGTTGAAAGACGACTCCGGGCGGCTGTTCAATTATATCCTGGACGATCAGTATTATGTATCAGGCGGCCCTTCCAATAACGGCGGCATCGCTTTCGAGTGGTTCGCCAGCCAGTTCGGTGAATTGGAGAACGGGTATGATACGGAATCGTCTGTAAGAAACCTGTTCCTGCAGGCCGAAAGGGTCACAGCCGGCGCCGAAGGCCTGATCTTCCTTCCATATCTGCTTGGCGAACGTGCGCCCATCTGGAATGCGAACGCCCGTGGGGTCTATTTTGGCGTAAATATCAACCACGAACGCAAACACTTTATCCGGGCTACCGCGGAAGGCATCTTATATGAAATGTACAGCATCGCCCGGATGCTGATGGAACACCGTACTATAAAAATGGTGTCTGTAAATGGCAGTTTCGGAACAATTCCCCTGGTCACACAAATGCTTGCGGACGTGTTTAACAAACCGATGAGCGTTTCACCCAATGCAAGTGCGGTGAGCACAGGAGCCTTTTTACTGAGTGCCACGAAGCTGGGCATTTATAAAAACCTTGAAGAGGCTGCATTGTCTGTACATCTTCCCGACCCTTTTGTGCCCGACAGTAATAACCACGATCTATACCGGAAATATTTTCCCTTATTCGAACACCTGACGTCTACACTCGGCGGCGCATTCGATATCCTTTCGAATATCTGAGGCTTTTTACAAAAACGAACACCGTTGATATTTGTACTTTTTATCGGACGGAATTCCATTTCTTTACAATATTAAAGGAACTCAGCCATGCGGCGTCAGAGCGCATATGGCATTTCCGGCATGACAGGTACCAATATCTGATTCGTTGACCGTTTAACAGGCGAATGCCGTTAAACGGATGTTTTGTCGCCCGTTAATTAAGTGTCATGCTGACATTATATGTCATTGGAGAAGCCTGAAGCTGCATTGTAAACCACGTTATTGCCATGAAGAAACTACAACAGTGAACCTTGATCCACCGGGATTTTCCTGTGGAATAGCGCGATAGTATGGATGCCTTCTTATGAAATTCAATGCATGTAAAACGTGCATTGCAGCCCCCGTATTCCATAAACTGATATAAACCACGATTATGAAATTTTCAGGTACGCATAATTTGCAAAAAGCGTCAACCTTCTTCACGTCCCCGTTGGCGAGAATGATGCTTACTTTTCTGTTTATCCTGTTTACGGTCTCATTTGCCCGGGCTCAAAACATAACGGTCAGCGGGCGTATTACCGGCGACGACGGAAAGGGGATACCCGGCGTCAGCGTACAGGTAAAAGGGACCACGACGGGTGTGCTCACGAACAATGAAGGATTCTTCCGGCTTGCTGCTCCCGCCACGGGCACGCTGCAGGTTTCTTCTGTGGGATTTGTATCCCGGGAAATACCCATTAACCGGCAAACCACTGTTAATGTCACCTTGCAGTATTCAGTCAGCGACCTGGAGCAGGTGGTGGTGATAGGATACGGCACGGCAAAAAAGAAGGATGTGACGGGGGCAACGGTTTCTGTTAAAGGAGAAACGCTGAGGGAAATAGGGGCGCCGAATGTATATAATCAATTGCAGGGGAGAGCTGCCGGAATTGATATTGTAAACAATGGCTCCAGCATAGGCACCGGCGGGGAGATCAGGATCAGGGGCAACCGTTCCCTTGCATCGGGCTCATCTGCCAATAACGCCCAGAACGGCCCGTTGCTGGTAGTGGATGGCATACCGCTTTCAGGCGGCAGCATCAACGATATCAATCCCAATGATATCGCAAATATCGATGTGCTGAAAGATGCATCTGCTACCGCGATATACGGCTCGCGCGGGGCGGGCGGCGTTATCATCATTACCACAAAAAGGGGCAGGCTGGGTAAGCCCGTTACGAGCTACGACGGGTATATAGGAATGTCGCAGGCAATGGATACCTACGACCTTTTTAACGGGCAGGAATATGCCGCATTCAAGGACGCTGCCAAACAGGGACAACCGAATCCCGGCAACCCTCATCCCAATGCGCTTACACCGGTTGAACAGGAAAACCTGGCCAATGGCGTCAGTACAGACTGGCAGAAGCTTTTATTGAGAACAGCGATGCGGACCGACCATAACCTGAGTGTTTCCGGCGGTAATGAAGCAACTTTGTACAGCTTTGGATTCGGCGTTTTCCGTGAAACGGGCATCATACCGGACCAGCGCTTCGACCGCGCTTCCATTCATATCGCCCTCGACCACAAAGTAAGCGAACGTATAAAGGTCGGGCTCACCACCACGAATATAATGAGCTGGGCCAACCGGGTGAATACAAACGCCTTCGGCTCGGCCACCAGGCTAAGCCCGCTGTATCTTCCCTATAATGAAGACGGCAGCATCAACTTCCAGCCCGCCAGCCAGCAATCCAATGACGCCAACCAGATCAGCCCGCTTACTTCCATCGGCAATGATGATAAGATCAAAGCACGTACCCGCAGGTTCAGAACGTTAACGAACGTGTATGGCGAGATTGAGATCACGAAGGGGCTGAAATTAAGGACCAGCCTGGCGCTTGACTGGATACAAACGATGAACAATAACTATACCGGCCCGGGAACCGTTTTTAACACCAATCTTACCACGGCAGGCGCCACGCTCAGCCAGTCCAACGATGAAACATGGAGCTATACTATAAACAACTCGCTTACTTATGAGAAGACATTCGCGGAAAAACATAAGGTACAGGCGACCGCTTTGCATGAAGTGGTGAAAAATTTCAACCAGAGCCAGCAGTTCAACGGGCAGGGGGTACCGGCGGACTATATCCAGGATTACAATTTCCAGTTGGCGAATTCGTTGACGGCCAATCCGTCAGGCTACAGCGAGCGGGGGCTGCTATCTTATATGGGACGCGTGTTTTATGCTTATGACGACCGGTATATGCTGACGGCGACCATCAGGACAGACGGCGCTTCCGTGCTGGCTCCCGGCAACCAGTGGTTTACCTACCCGGCGCTCTCCGCAGGATGGAACCTGAGCGAAGAAAAATTTATGCGTAATATCAAATGGGTAGACAACCTGAAGCTGAGGATCGGCTGGGGGGTAAGCTCCAACCAGACCATTGCGCCCTATACAACTATCGGAAGCCTTTCTTCCAATTTCTATAACTATGGTTCCGGCACCTCTCCCAATGTGAATTATATGTCTGGCTACCTGATCAACACTTTACCAAATCCCGGGCTTACCTGGGAATCTACGAGGGGGTATAACATCGGGGTAGACTTTGGATTCTTTGGTAACCGTTTGAGCGGAGCCATTGAGTATTATAATGTCAATACCAGGGACATCCTGCTTAGCAAGGAGCTGCCGCGAAGCAGGGGAGCTAACTCCGTACTCGTCAACCAGGGCAAAACCGCCGGTCATGGCATCGAAGTAACGCTCAGCAGCCTGAACATAAAAAGCCCCGGCGGATTTGCCTGGAACACGGACCTGAATTTTTCCATGGCCAGGGAAAAGATCGTTGCCCTCCAGCCCGGGCTGACGCAAGACATCGGCAACGGCTGGTATGTAGGGCAGCCGCTGACGGTAATTTATGATGTGAAAAAGACCGGTATATGGCAGCTGGGTGAAAAGGGAGAAGCCAACAGGTACGGGGCCGAACCGGGAGATATCAAAATAGAGGATGTTGACGGCAACGGAACCATAGGCGCTGAAGACCGCCAGGTGATCGGCAATTTCCAGCCGGACTTTGTATTTGGGTTCAACAACCGTTTTGCCTATAAGAATTTTGATCTGAATATCGTGACGTTCGGACGTATCGGGCAAACGGTGGTGGTAACCTACCTGACCGCCGACGGCGGCGCGGCCGGTCATCCTTTCTTTATGAACAGCCGCGTGAATCAATATAAAGTGGATTACTGGACACCGGATAATCCCACGAATGAATTCCCGCAGCCTGATGCAAGCCGGGATGCTTTGCAGTATACATCCACCTTGTCGTACCGCGACGGTTCTTTTATCAAGATAAGGTCCATTAACCTGGGATATAACTTTCCTTCGAAGATCACGAACAGGATAGGCATCAGCTCGCTGCGGGTATACCTGTCCGCCCAGAACCCGTTCATTCTTTGGGCGCCTCTTGTGCGAGACGGGCTTGGCATTGACCCGGAAGGAAACGGCAACGGCAATGCCGTTGGATCTACGGCAGGAGGAACGCCTGTTGTGGCCAGGGCCATTACCGTGGGAATGGGCGTGCCTCCCACCCGCCAGTATATGTTCGGCGTTAACGTTAAATTTTAATCCTCAAACTTTACCCGATATGAAACTACATATAAAGATGGTACAGCTGCTGGCAGTTGTATTACTGACAGCCGGAGCGGGTTGCATGAAAGTGCTGGAAGAGCAGCCCCGCGCAACGATTGATCCTGAATATTTCAAAACGGCAGAGGGGTTAGAGGGAGGAATTGCCGGCATATACTCGTCCTTCCGCGGTCACTGGGGCACACAGATCTTTACGCAGCTTTTCAATGGCGGTACAGACGAGATGATCAGGGGCGGCGCGGCCGATGTGCAGCATAATTTCACCTACTCATCCCTGATGAAAAGCAACACCAATGACTACGCCGGCTTTTGGAATTCCATGTACATCAACATCAACACAGCAAACGGCATTCTTCAATTTGGCCCCGGCGCCCAAATGGATGAGGGTAAAAAAGCGCAACTGCTGGCCCAGGCCAAATTTCTCCGGGCGTTTTGTTATTTCTACCTGGTAACAACCTATGGCGACGTTCCTTTGCATCTTACTTTCAGTACCGCCGTTGAGGCTTCAGACGCCCGGGCGCCGATCGCCGAAGTATACGATGCGATCATAAAGGACCTCCAGGATGTTGCTGCTGTGCTGCCCGACCAGCCTGCAGCCGGGTTAGGCAAACCTGCGTATAAGGCCACGGCCCTTTACCTGCTGGCAAAGACCTATTTGTGGCGTGGATGGTCTGCCGCGGCCACCGCAAGCGACTTCACCAACGCCTTTAATACAGCCAAAAACATTATTGACAATAAAGGTACTTACGGCCTCGGCCTTTGGCCCATTTTTGCCCAGGGTTTCCTGGAAGGCAATGAATATGGAATCGAGACCATCATGGTTGTAGACCACACGAAAGACCTGAAGTTCGGGGAAAATTCCCAAACCGGTACAGGCGCTTCCAACCTGAAGGAAAACAAATCCAACTTCTTTTTCCGTCCGAATTATCCTACCGTAAACGCCAATTATCCCGCCGCAGGGGGGGCTTATGTTTGTGTGAGGGATGTTCAGAATGGCCGCCCCTGGCAAAGAGTAAGACCGAATATGCGGTACCTGCTGGATGTGGCTTTTGCCAACAGGGCTACTGATTCCCGGTACGACGGCACCTTCCAGACGATCTGGCTGTCCAACAGCGTGCCCGGTTCTGTAAAGGGCACCACGGGCGCGGCTACGCCGAGGGGCACCCTTATCAATGGAGTGGATACGGCTATCAGGATGGCGGACAGGGTGGTGACGCCGGCCGAAAGGGCTGCTTTCAAGGGAATTATCTTTGAGCCGGAACACCTCGCCGGCGCCACCGTGCCTTATACCAGCCTGCTTTATCCCTCTTTGCGTAAATGGGACGATTCCACAAGAGCCGATATGAACGATTATTCCGACAGGCCGTATATCCTGTTCCGGTTTTCGGAAGTGTACCTGATAGCCGCCGAAGCGGCGCTGAAAGGAGGCGGAACGCTGCAACAGGCCGCCGATATGTTGAATGCACTAAGAATAAGGGCCGCGATGAAACCCGGGCAAACGCCCGGTGAATATGCCGCCGCAGTGGCCGCACAGACCATTACGCCCGCGCAGGTGACGCTGGACTTTATTCTCGACGAGCGTACCAGGGAACTATATGGCGAATCCTGCAGGTGGTACGATCTCTCCCGTACGAAGACGCTTGTGGACAGGGTTAAGAAGTACAACACGGAGGCTGCCGCCGGCGTCGCGCCGGGGCATATGCTGAGGCCCATTCCCCAGCAACAGATAGACCTGGTGACCGAAGGTCCCGCATTTCCACAGAATCCCTGGTATGGCAACTGATCAGAAATAAATTATCTTATGGTGGAGAATGGAAAAACGAGAAGTTTTGACTGGTTTGGGAAAAATGATAAGATGGGGTTTGTTCACCGGTCATGGTTGCGAAACCAGGGTTACCCGGATGATTACTTCAGGGGGAAACCTGTGATCGGTATTTGCAACACCTGGAGCGAGCTGACGCCCTGTAACGGGCACCTGCGTGATTTCGCGGAGATTGTCAAGCGCGGGGTGATCGAAGCGGGAGGTTTTCCCCTTGAATTCCCGGTAACATCGCTGGGTGAAACGATCATGCGCCCGACTACCATGCTTTTCCGGAACCTGGCCAGCATGGACACGGAAGAAAGCATACGGGCAAATCCCCTGGACGGTGTTGTGCTGTTGACGGGCTGCGACAAAACCACGCCTTCAACCATAATGGGAGCATGCAGCGTAGACCTTCCTACCCTGGTAGTTCCCGGTGGCCCGATGCTCAACGGGCGGTTCAGGGGCGAATGCATCGGAAGCGGCTCCTTCAACTGGATGGTAAAGGAGAAAATACTGTCTGAAAATTATACCGAAGCTGATATATTAGAGGCTGAGATAGGCGCAGCCCGCAGCCAGGGGCATTGTATGACGATGGGCACGGCCTCAACGATGGCCTGCATGGCGGAAGCGCTGGGGCTGACGCTTCCCGGCGCCGCAGCTATACCCGCCGTTGACTCCCGCAAGAAAGTACTTGCACAGCTTTCCGGGAGGCGGATCGTAGAGATGGTCAGAGAGGATCTCAAATTATCGGCGATCCTCACCAGGGAAGCCTTTGAAAATGCCATCGTTGTGAACTCCGCTATCGGCGGCTCTACCAACTTCGTCATTCATCTGATAGCGATCGCCGGGCGTATTGGCATCAACCTTACGCTGGACGATTTTGACCGGATCGGCAGCAACATACCGATGTTGGTCAATCTTAAACCATCCGGCGACTATTTAATGGAGGATTTTTATTATGCGGGCGGACTGCCTGTAGTGATCCGGGAATTGAAGCAGTTTCTCCACAACGATGCAATTACGGTTAACGGGAAAAAGATCGGCGAGAACAATAGCCAGTCCGTTTGTTACAACCAGGATGTTATCAGTGCGGTTGATAAGCCGTTTAAAGAAAATGCGGGAATCGCCGTGCTGAGAGGGAACCTGTGTGTGGACGGAGCAATTATAAAGCCTTCAGCGGCAACGGAGCCCCTGATGAAACACCGCGGGCGGGCGGTAGTGTTCGAAACGATCGAAGACTATCATGCCCGCATTGATGACGAACAATTGGATATCGATGAACGTAGTATAATTGTGCTGAAAGGAGCCGGTCCTGTCGGCTATCCCGGCATGCCGGAGGTGGGGAATGTAGACCTGCCGGAAAAGCTTTTGAAAAAAGGAGTAAGAGATATGATCCGGATATCGGATGGCAGGATGAGCGGCACGGCGGGAGGAACGGTGATCCTGCATGTATCGCCGGAATCGTCGGTGGGCGGGCTGCTTGCATTGGTGCAAGACGGGGATATGATCGAGCTGGACGTTGGAAACCGCAGGCTGCACCTGGATATATCAGCTGAAGAAGAGGCCAGGCGGCGCGCTCTCTGGAAAGCGCCCGAACCAATGGCGGACAGGGGTTATGTAAAATTTTACATCGATTATGTACAGCAGGCGCATCTGGGTGCTGACCTTAGCATTCTCCGTGGAGGATCCGGCAGCAAGGTCACCAGGGATCTGCACTGATGCCATGGAAAATTTTCCCGGCATTTGAAATGCGGAACATTCACCGGGCCCATTAACGGAACAAATTTGAACGAAGTAAAAATCAATTATTACGGATGAAACAATTACTGTTTGCCTCATTTTTTCTCTGGTCATTTACCGCTCCCGCTTTTTCGCAAAACGTTGTAAAGCAGGCGCCGGATGGTTTTGATATCCTGCGTGCGGACATCCCTCACGGTAAGATCGATACGGTCAGCTATGCATCTGCAACAGTTGGCACGCAAAGAAAAGCGTTGATCTATACACCCCCGGGATTTTCCGGAAAGAAGAAATACCCGGTTCTATACCTTCTTCATGGAATTGGGGGCGATGAAAAGGAATGGCTGAACGGGGGCCGGCCGCAGCTGATCCTGGACAACCTGTACGCGGAAGGTAAAATAACGCCCATGATCGTCGTATTGCCCAATGGAAGGGCGATGAAAGATGACCGGGCCGGCGGCGATATCATGGCCCCGGATAAGGTACAGGCATTCGCAACGTTCGAGAAAGACCTTTTGAACGATCTGATACCTTTCATTGAGAAGAAATATCCTGTGCTGACAGACAGGGAGCACAGGGCAATAGCCGGACTGTCCATGGGAGGCGGGCAGGCCCTGAATTTCGGATTAGGTAACCTGGATAAATTTTCCTGGGTGGGAGGCTTTTCTTCCGCGCCCAACACCAAAAGACCGGAAGAGCTGCTGCCCGATCCGGAGGCCGCAAAAAATAAGCTCAAATTGCTCTGGATATCCTGCGGGGAAAGCGACCGGTTGATAACTTTCAGCAAGCGCACGCATGATTACCTGGCGGAAAAGAATGTTCCGCATATTTATTACATCGAACCAGGAGGGCATGATTTTAAGGTCTGGAAGAACGGTTTGTATATGTTTTCACAGTTGCTCTTCAAACCCGTCGATATTTCAAGTTTCCAAAAATATGTTTATACGGAAAATGGAACGCCGGCTGCCACTGATACTGGCAGTTCGAAGCAGCCGTAATAATGCCTGGTATAGGGTAACATGGAACAGGCGTGAAGATCTTCACGCCTGTTCCTTTTAAGTATGAATTCTTTCACCGGCAGATCATTCGTTGATCCAGGCCAGGTTAAATTTATGGAAATAGATGCTGCGGTGGCTATTGTCGCTGTCTGATGTGTTTTCATTGAATTCGATCAGTGCGCCGATCAGGTTATCCGCCGTTTTTACCAGGCTGCTATAGCCTCCCAGCTTTGCATTTCCCGTACCATTCTGGGGAATGGCCTTGCTGGTTGGCCAGGTAACACCTTCATCATTGGATATCCTTATTCTCATCGCGGTTCTCGTGGTTTGGCTTGCTGAATTCATGAAAAGTATCCTGCTGGGGGAATCAGTATACCTTAAGATAGAACCCTGGCAATGCGGGTCCGGCAAAGCGGTAACTTTTTCAAAGTCATCCCAGCCGGTGCCGATCCCGCCAACGGATTTGTAGCGGTATAATTCAGTGGAGCCAACGCCACGGTCGTTCCTCATCAGCACGCCACTCAGCCGTTCTACTATGGTGCCTTCGGATGTGCCGCCCGACAGGGAGCTATATTGCCATGTGTTTCCATCGTCGTCGCTATATATATTCCGGTTGATGGCCGGGATGATCAGCCGGCCTGCCGTGCTCCCGAACCTTTTCTGGATGCCAATTCCCGGGCCAACCGCATCCCATACCATGTTTGCGGGTTTAACGATGCTGGTAATGTCAACAGGATTGGACCATGCGGTTCCATCCTGGTTATAGGTGCTGTAACAAACGAAAGTCTTTCGCTGACCAGGCTGGGTGATCTTCGTTGTTCCATTTTCACCGGTCTGGCTCAAACCGGCGTCGTTATAGGACATGAACAACCATATCTTCCCGTCGCTTTGATTGACAACCGCGGTAGGATTGCCCCAGGTACCGCCGCTGCTTTTTACCAGGATCTCCGGACCCCAGCCACTGCCATTGGTTTCCGATCTTCTGCAGATCAGGTTGATGTTTCCATAGTCCCGGTTGTTGTTCACCCGACCTTCGCAAAACGCGATCAAAGTACCTTTTTTTGTCCTGATGATCGATGGGATGCGATAGGAGTGATAAACGCCGCTGCCTCCGTCAAATAATTTTATCGGCTCATTGAAGGCCATTATGGAAAAGTCGCCTGTAGCGGATGCCAGGGATTCCGCCCTTTCCTTCGACGTAGACGCGTCTTGCGGCAGGCTTGTTTTTTTGCAGGCTGCCGCAGTTAACAAGATGAATGAAAACACCAGTGCAACCTTATTGCGCAGAGATGTTTCCATGCTGAGAAAATTGGTTTTTTTCATATCGGGGAGGTTTATAAATGATTATCCTTGATTTTGTTCTTACTGTTTTCAAGGCCGCACTTTTATCCGGGATGTCTTGTAAACGTTTTCTTCTTCAGTCTTCCTGCCTGCATTACCCTTAGATCACCGCGATATCTTCACCGTCATAGTTCCTGATCGGCGAACGGCGGGTGGCACAGGCAGCTCTTTCCCGGAAAGCAGGAAGAGCTTGCCCCTTGGTACAGCGGATTTGCCGAGGTGGCCGCCGTCACCACCGGTGAATATATCCAGGTATCCGTCGCCATCCCAATCAGACAGGGCGATACCGCCATTATGGAAAGAGAGCAGTTTTGATAGTTTCACAGGCTTTTCAAATTGCATCGGTTTGTCTGATGCCCTGTAATAGAAGATCCCGCCGCGTTTGCGGTCAAAGGCATAATATACCAGGAGATCGGGCTTGCCATCCAGGTCCCAGTCGGCCATTGTAAAAGAACTGCGGCCATGACCGATATCAAGAATGCGGGTTTTGATCTGAAGAGGTTTTCCGTCATGTCCGAGAAATGCCTGTGGCTGGCCCAGTTCATCTGTTCCTTTACCCGGCCAGCTTTTAAGTATATTTTGATCATCCAGCGCGATCAGGTCAGGGTGTCCGTCTGCATTGAGGTCCAGCACCGCCGGTTGCACCCGCTGACCGGCGGCCAGCGGCTTTCCTTCCACTTTAAATGCTGCCGGCTTTTCAAAACGAAGCTCTCCTTTGATCATCCGCCCTTTCAGGAACAATTGCCTTAAGCCCATAGAGCCCGTCAGCATATCCCGGATACCGTCTCCGTCCCAGTCTGCCAACCGGGGGAGCACGCGCTCCATATACCATTCCATTGGGCCCCATACTGAACCAAGCCCGTAGTCGATACTATAATATTCCAGCTTGCTGCCGTCTGTAAATTTCAAAGGTTCTGGCACTTCCCAAACCGGCTTTGCATTGCTCCCTTTATTGATGATCACTTTTGGCGCAGCCGGTTCGGAACCAACCACCAGGTCTGTGTCGCCATCTCCATCCCAGTCGATAGGTTCTATCGTTCCAATGCCTTGCGGCATCAGCGGGGTATTGCTGTCGCTGGCCATCATCAATGGTCCCTGCTCTGCCCAGCCGCCATTCTTTGGTTTAAACTGAAGTATATTATCCACGCAGCCGAAATAGGTGCTTGCAAACAGCTCCTGGCGGCCGTCTCCATCGAGGTCCGCAAAGCGCGGGTGGATCGCCAGGATGCTTGATACAGGTTTTTTATGCTCATCAGCAATCAGCCCGGCATAGGTGAACCTGGGCTGTGTTTTTGTTCCCGCATTCCGGAAATACATCAGGCCAGGTTTATGCTGGCCTACCACCAGGTCCGTCAACCCGTCTTTATCCTTATCAAATGCAATGGGGTAGGGGAAGCCCAATGCTGAAACCGGCGAGCCGTCAGCCTCTATCAGAAGCGGGCTGCCGAAGATGAGACTGTCTGGGGTGGACCTGTTGTACATGATATAGAGACGGCTGGCATAAGGGTTCCACGATTCCTGCGGGTTGTTATAACCGGCGGCAAATTTTAATGAAGGCTGGGCTGCCCGGGGATGTGAGCTGCCAACAATGAGATCTTCCTTACCGTCGCCGTTCAGATCGGCTATATCTATCGTCGGGCTCACCCAGCAATCCAGGAAGTCCTGGACAGGCTTGCCATTTTGGTCATATGCCTGCATCACCTTCCATATTGTTTTGCCTTGTTGCCGTACAGGAATAAACATATGAAGCGTGAGCTGTTTTTTTCCTGAATCGCTCACCTGGTTATGGCGTTCGAATGCAATAAAAGACGGCCAGCCTTGCTGAGCCTTTACGCCTGAATACCTGATCAGGGAAAAGAACCTGCCTACGCGCGCATCCTTAAGCACGGCCTGGTTATGTATAAATACGTTGTTGAACCTCGGTTTCTTTTTGCTGCCGATATTTTCAATAAGCTTGATGGAGCCGCCGCTTGTGGTCATCATATCGTTGTCGCCGTCGCCATCCCAATCCATAAAAAGAAAATCGGAGGCGCCTATTACGGAGGCCGCCAGAGGAACATCCCTGTTGTGCCCGAACACAAATGGTTTGGGAGCTGCATTCTGGGCCTGGATATTCACAGCAGCAGCCAATGCTATGGTGAAAATAAGATGCGCCCTGGCGATCATTGTTCTACTGTAACCCATACTTCTTTAATTACTTCTTTTTGTACGTCTTTATCTGCATTTAGTGCTATAAAGGTTGCTTTATAAGTGCCGGGAGTTGAATATAGCCAGGAGAAAGTTGAAGGTGTGCCGCCTGTGATGGATTTCACATTCACCGCGTTCTTTTTATGCCCGAAGGTTTGAAACACCTGGAATCCCCGGCTGATAACCCAATCGTCGTCAGCCTCCGTATTGATGGCGTTGGCTGTATGGATCAGCCTGTGAGAGGAAGCCGTTCCTGTGTTGATGGTCCATTTATTGTCCGCGCCCTGGAATTCAACCACCTGGAATAATCCCTTTTCGATGGTGGAGGTAATTTCAAAATCACCATTACCGGGGACTTTATTGACCAGGAACATCCGGCCCATATTCCAATACCGTTGTGCGGTACCCGCAGCGTCTTCTGAAACATACCTGAAAGCCACGTACATCGGCCTGTCCTTCACTTTCAGATCATCCAGGTTGATCTCTCCCGACACTACATCGGCGTTGGATGCGGTATTGGCAGGCATTACCGCCCTGCCGGTGATGTCCGTCCATTTGGCGGCCTTTACATCCTGTTCGTTGTATTCACCGTTGAAATCAGTGGAGATCAATACAGAGATATTCCTGGGTAATGTTGCGCCCGCGCGGGTCTGACTGTTAAATTGCAAGGTCAGCGTGCCTTCGTCAGACGAGAAGAAATCCCGTTTATCATACTCATGCCCCGGCTCACCGGAATAGAAGGTAATGTTGTCCGGCGCTCCCGATAAGTTAAACTGAACGCTGTCTCCCAGTTTGTATTTTGTTGTTGTTACAGCCACCTCGAAATCATCTGGCGCCTGTATCTCTTTCTCCGAACAAGCTGCGAGAAATAAGCCTGAAACGGATAATACAAATATTATTTTTTTCATAACGTCGTCATTAAATTTCATCAATGAATATCCGGTTAATAACCTGAGTTCTGTTTAGCCTGGTCGTTATACAACAGTTCCTTTTGCGGGATGGCCAGCCTGTAATCTTTGTCTGAAATATTGTTTGCGGGATTGGTATAGTGGGTTACGGTTACATTTGAAGGTGCGAATGGCGTTTTGGCCGCAGGCACAACCGGCGTGCCGTCCGGCTTCAGGTCGCTGCTGCCGGCTGCCACCTCGGTGCCCATTTGTTTGATGGTCGATTGCAGGATTCCCCAGCGCTTCAGATCCTGCTTCCGTAAAAATTCACCATTCAGTTCCATCAGGCGCTCATCCTGGATGGCCTTTAAGAATGCTTCCTTACTGGCGGTTTGTTCAGCGCCCAGCGCTCCGTCTCCATTTAAAATTACCCTTGCTGATGCCCCGCCTGCGCCGGCAATGGTTACCGTTGTACTGGCGGGGTATCCCTTGCCGGGATTCGTTACCCTGATACCGGTCACGCTCCCGCCTGAAATTACAGCAAGGGCCGTTGCTCCCGTGCCGCCTTCGCCTGTAATGGTCACCGCTGGCGCTGTGGCATACCCCGTTCCCTGGTTGGTCACTTCTATACCGGTAATTATCCTGCTTCCGTTAAGCTTTCCGTAAGTCCTGCCCCTTACCTGGTTAACCAGGTCGATGGCTTCAGGCGTGGGGTGACCGTTCAGTTCATTTTCTGCTTCGGCCAGCATCAGCAATACGTCTGCATAACGGACGATAGGGTAGTTGGTCGGACTTTGGGTTGCAATGCGCGGCTCGTTTTCTTCACTTCTTCTCCATTTTCCGGGATAGCGCGTGTAATACAGGTTATAAGCAACAGCGTTCTCTGCAGGCGGTGTCGTTGCGTCTCCCCCGGAATATTTGAAAGGGGCAACACACCAGTCACGCCGCTGGTCGGGCGAGGCATCTGAGGCCGCATTGGTGGCCGTGGTAAAGGCAAAAGATTCGTAGGTACGGTACAGGCGCGGGTAAACAAAGAGCCTGCCGTCATTTTTGCCGGCAACATCGCTGGACGTGGGTATGCCAACGCGTACCTGGCCGGGAGAGCTTTGTTCAGGCGTGGCCGAATTCACATTGAACCCCACTTCCCATATACTTTCTTTATAGGCGGCGTCATACAGGTCTTTACATTGCAGCTTGAACACCTGCGCATAATCCGGGTTCAGTTGATGCAACCCTGAATTGATGACCTCACGGGCCCATTTTGCGGCATCCGCGTATCGCCTGCTGTCGTTTACCGGCTCGCCGGCGGCATACAGGCATACCCGCGCCAACACTGCCTGAACGGCTGTCTGCGTCACTCTTTCTGTATAATCGAATGCAGTCGCTTTCTGATCATGGAGCAAACCCTCGGCAGTGATCATTTCATCGATCACCCAATCGTACACCGCTTTTGAAGCGGTAAAAGGCGTATTGGTCTCGCCGGGTGACTGGGTGGCCTGGATCCTCAAAGGCACGTCTCCATACCATTGCGTAAGCATGAAGTAATAATAAGCTCTCAGGAATATAGCTTCTCCTTCGATATGTCTTTTTTCCGCCTCTGTAATGCCTGCCGGTGAATTCAGATGAGCCAGTACCACGTTCGCCCGGTCGATGCCGGTGTAGAGCGTGGCCCATACACTTGCCACCTGCGCATCGGCCGAGGTGGCATTATACCAGGGTATTTTTGGCACATTGCCGGAAGTGGCATAGACCAGTTCGTCGGTGGTAGCCGTTATCAGGTGCTGGTAGTTGTCTCCATACAGCGCGTTGTTTTTAAGTATGCTGTATACCCCGTTCAGGGCAGCTTTTAAATTTTCCTTGCTGGAAAAGAATTTATCCGGGCTTATAAAATCTGTTGGTTCCGTTTCCAGGAGATTTTTACAGGAAGGGAGCGATGAAACCGATGCAGCGGCAACTATTGTCAGGATCAGGAATTTTTTAATCATAGCAGTATGCTTTTGTTCACCATTAAAAGGAGAGATTTAAACCAAAAACAATCGTTTGGGCGATGGGATACGCCGAGAAATCAAGACCGGGCGACAAGCCGAACCCTTTGGTGGACACCTCGGGATCCGGGCCTGAATAATTGGTCCAGGTATGCAGATTTTGCGCGGAAACATAGACCCTGGCGGATCCCAGCCCCCTGATGAGGTCTTTTCTGAAGTTATATCCCAGCGATATGGTTTTTAGCCGGAGGAACGAAGCATCTTCAATATAACGGGTGGATAGAACGCCGGAAATACCGCTGGACCCGCTTCGGGGAATAGTGGTGTTCTGATTTTCGGGAGTCCACCGGTTTACATAGGTTGCTTTGACGTTCCTGCCTAGTATGGCCCCGTTCAATCCTTCCAGGAAAATATTATTGGCATTCAATACTTCATTGCCGTAAGACCATTGAAAGAACACGTTCAGGTCGAAATTCTTATAGGTAAAATTATTATTGAACCCGCCTGTATGTTTAGGATAAGGATTCCCGATCAGCGTTTGATCGGCATCATCCACGATGCCGTCATTGTTCAGGTCTTTATACTTCGCATCTCCGGGCTGCCTTGCGTTCGTGCCCAGCAGGCCCGCTGTTGCAGGCAGTTCGTTTTTTAATTCATACCCCCCGGGTATCTTGTTAAAATCGTCATACTGATATACACCGTCGTACACAAAGCCATAATAATGCACCAGCTGGTTGCCTACACGGCTGATCCAGGCCGGGCTTGGGAAGTTGGTGGAGAAATCAGGGATGGAGGTCATCCTCAGGTCTTCGCCCGCGCTCAATGCAACTAACCTGTTTTGGTTAAAGGAAATATTGATATTGGAGTTCCAGCTAAAGTTCCTGGTGGTGATGTTCCTGGAATTTAAAGTGAATTCAAATCCCCTGTTCCGGGTTTCGCCGATATTTACGGTGGCTGAGCCATAACCGGTGCTGGAGGCGATCTGGGAGCTTAGTAACAGATCATAGGTATGCTTATAGTAATAATCCATTTCCAGTTCCAGCCTGTTCCTTAAAAAGCCCAGCTCTATACCGGCGTCAAACTGCCTCGTGCTCTCCCATTTTAGTTTTTCATTCCCCAGGCGGCCCTGGTAATAGGCGGGCGACGATGCAGATCCAAAAGGATAATAAGTACCTAATATAATATCCGGCAGATAACCAAAGTCAGATACCCTGTTGTTGCCGGTTACGCCGAAACTGGTCCTTAGCTTGGCATTGGATATAAATGAGATGCCTTTCATAAACGGCTCGTCGCTCAGCCGCCATGCAAAGGCCCCGGAAGGAAAGTAGCCCCATTTGCTGTCTGCGGGGAACTTCGACGATCCGTCTGCCCTGAACGTTGCAGTAAACAGGTATTTCTGAAACAGGTTGTAGTTGACCCTGCTGGTAAAAGAAACCAGTCCCCATTTGGTGCTGGTAGACTCTTTATCAAATATAACACCCTCATCCAGGCCGTTTATACCCAGCGCTTCGTTAGGTACCAGGTTGGCCCTGTAGCCGAATCTGTTGGCTTCCCTGGTTTGCACGGAAAATACGCCCACAGCAGTCAGCTGGTGATTTTTGTTGAATTTCCTGGTATAGGTAAGGCTGTTCTCATTCGACAGATTCACCACATCGTCCTGCCACAAACCCCCGTTAACGCCGTTCGTTCTGCCCACGCCGGTCAGCGGGCTGCCACTCCGCGTATTCGAGTTATTAAACAGCTCCGATCTTGTTGCGGAGAGGTCTGCGCTGCCTGTAAACCGCAGCTTAAGGCTTTTGGACAGGTCATATTCCAGGTAACCGTTTATCGTGGTGTTCCGGATCTTATCAACATCATATTCATTCTGTGCGGATTTCAACGGGTTGAACAGGAATGTTTCCGCCGCGGGGTCTACACCTTCATCCTCGAGGTCCGTTTCACGGCCGGAAATGGGCCGGTAGGTCCAGAGGTTATAAAACAAATTCTGCACATTGGAATTGCCGGAGCCCACCGCTTTCGAGGTTTGTTCCCTCGGTTTTATGCCGCTCACCTTTGAAGTTGCAAAGTTTACATTAAGGCCGATCTTGAATTTGCTGCCAACCGCCTGATCGATGTTGAACCGGCCCTGTAAACGGTCGAAACCACTTCGCATCACCACTCCATCCTGGTTCAGGTAGGATAGGGACAAAGCGTATTTCGTTTTGACCGTGCCTCCGCTTACGCCTACGCTGTGGTTTTGAAAAGCGCCGGTGCCAACGATCCGGTCGAACCAGTCGATGCCTTTTGCATCCCTGTAATCTTCCAGCGCCAGATCGGGGGTAGCGGGGTCGCTGTCCCTGAAATATAATGCTGCCGTCCTCTGCGGATCGATCTCCTGTTGCAGCTTAATAAAGTCATAAGGGCCTAATACATCGAGGTTGGCCTTGCCCACATTGGAATAACCGGCACTACCGGTGTAGGTTACGCGGGCATCGCCTGTTTTGCCTTTTTTAGTGGTGATCATCACCACGCCATTGGCGCCCCTGGCTCCATAAATGGCCGTTGCCGATGCGTCTTTCAGGATATCGATAGATTCAATTTCTGCTATATTCAGTGAATTGCTATTAAAGTCCTCCATGGGGAAGCCATCTATCACATAAAGCGGAGCGTTGCTGCCTGTTAAAGAGTTGTTGCCCCGGATGACGATATTCAAACCCTCTCCCGGCTGCCCGTCGATAGACGACACCTGCACGCCCGCAACGCGCCCTGCAAGGGCTTGCTGGAAGGAGGCAACCGGCGCTTTGCTAAGGTCAGAGAGGTTTACCGACGCAACCGAACCCGTCAGGTCTTTTTTCGCGACAGCTCCATAGCCTACGATGATTACCTCATTCATGGATGAGGACTCCTGTTCCAGCACAACATCGATCCTGGTGCGTCCGTTAAGATTGATCTCCCTGGTCCTGTACCCGATATAAGAGATAACCAGTATGGCGTCGGGGGAGGAAACTGCGATCTGGAAATTGCCGCTGGTATCGGATTTGACGGCGTTGCCCTTGCCTTTTTCGAGTATGCTTGCATAGGGCAGCTTTTCCGCGTTTGCTGAAGTACTTATACTGCCGGAAACAATCGTTTTTTTCTCTTGCGCATGCAGAAACAGGTTGAGGGATAGGACAAGAAATCCTGTAAGCAAATAGCAATGCTTATTTTTCATACGGTGGAGTTTGTTTTAATAGTGGTTGAGTTATGCTGGAAAATCCTATTTGTCCATTATGTACTACATATTAAGCAAATTGAATTATAATTTTCCTATTTTCCTAATTTTTCGGGAAAAAAAATTTCGGTATATTATAAGTAATCGACGAGCCCAAAAGAGCTATTAGATGATTATTATATAGGCCAGTATTGGATTGGCCATGTGTTGGCCATGCAGATCGGAATGGAAATCGGAACGACGGGAATGGATATTGAATCGTATCAGATCTATTGATTGTTGTTATGTGCTACAAAACGCATAAATCCTTTAATATTTCGTATCCGGATCAATATTGAAAGTAGAGCCCAGGTACATAACTGCAACGACATCATCATCTGCTGAACAGACTGGGAAATCAAAAGATAAGCAGGGCATTCCCTGCACCGGGCAAATTCCATCAACCCGCCTGCGGCAAAAAAAATTTGGAGTTTATTTTTTTATATTCTACTTTCAATCCCGAAGCGAAAGCTCCTTTTTTTATATCCACTTGCTTAAACGATTAAGCGTTATGAAAAGAGCCGGACCCGCCAAGGGCCGGAAGGAGGGTATTTTTGCCGCAGCGCAAAGACAACAGGACATTCCACGGGCGATATAACTATGAAAAGACAGGAGGATAATGCCCGCTCCGCATTCACCAAATACGAACTATTGGTACTTTATGATGAAGTCAAGTAAAAACCGCCGTCATTTTCTGAAGAATTTCGCATTGGGCTGTATTGGCGCCACAGCGCTGCCCGCCGTTGTTACCGCAAAAAGCACGGAAGCCGGAAGCGAGGCGGATGGAACAGCCGCTGCCGGCAAAGCCCCCGGTGGCCGTGGTTTTAACGAGAGTTACAAGGGCAGATATATCGACCGTGTGGCTTTCCCGATCGGCGGCATCGGCGCGGGAATGTTCTGTATCGAAGGTACCGGCGCCATTTCCCACATGTCTGTCCGCCATAACCCCGAGATGTTCTTTGAACCGGCCATGTTTGCGGCCATCAGTATAAAAGGGATGCCTGACGGTGCAAGGGTGCTGGAGCAGCAGATCCCCGGATGGAAGAAGTTCGGGCAGCGCGATGCGGGCCTGGGCGGCACAGGCGGCGCTACCTGGGGACTGCCGCGGTTTGCGGAAGCAGCGTTCAAAGCGCGTTTCCCATTCGCGGATATTTCACTCAAAGACCCGGCCATGCCGCTGGCCGTGAACATAAAAGGATGGAGCCCGTTTGTGCCAACGGATGAAGATAATTCCAGCCTGCCCGTGGGCGCGCTGGAGTACCAGTTCACCAACACCGGTAAATCCCCGCAGGAATTCGTGTTCTCCTACAATACCCGCAACTTTATGCGGCAGGGAGACGCAGGCAACCATATCAGCTCATTGAAAAACGGTTTTATCTTATCGCAGGAAACTATCGCCACCGCCCCTGAAAAACAAGGCCACTTTGCGATCTTCACCACGGACGATGCCACGGTGACGGACCATTGCTGGTTCAGGGGCGGTTGGTTTGATTCTTTGTCCATGATATGGAACACCGTTAAAGCAGCGGAAGTAAAAAACAACCCGCCTGTTGAAAAGGATGCGCCGGGCGCATCGCTCTTTGTGCCCTTCCGCCTAAAGCCGGGGGAGAAAAAAACGATCCGTTTGCTGATGGCCTGGTATGTGCCGGATTCAAAACTGCGCATCGGCGACGATGCGAGCGGCGATCACCCCGGGCAGCCGCGGTTTCACCGTCCCTGGTACAGCAGCCGGTTTAAGGACATTAACGAAGTGGCGGATTATTGGAAAACCAATTACGATACCCTTCAGCAAAAAACATCGCTCTTTACCAACGCGTTCTACAAAAGCACCTTACCCCCGGAAGTAACGGAGGCCGTTGCCGCCAATCTTACCATCCTCAAATCCGCCACCGTGATGCGCCAGTACGACGGCCGCTTCTGGTGCTGGGAAGGCAGCGGCGACAACTGGGGCAGCTGCCACGGTTCCTGCACGCATGTATGGAATTATGCGCAGGCGGTACCGCACTTGTTCCCCGCGCTGGAAAGAAGCCTGCGCAATACAGAGTTCCGCGAAAACCAGAATGCGGACGGGCACCAGGGTTTCCGCGCCAATATTCCTATTTCCCCGCTGGTGCACAACTTCCATGCGGCGGCAGACGGGCAGCTGGGCGGTATCATGAAAGTATACCGCGACTGGCGCATCAGCGGCGATAACGACTGGTTAAAAACCATCTACCCCGCCGTCAAAACCAGCATGGACTATTGCATCCGCACCTGGGACCCGCGCCGGAAAGGAGTGGTGGAAGAGCCGCACCATAACACGTACGACATTGAGTTCTGGGGCCCCACCGGCATGTGTACCAGCTTCTATCTCGGCGCGCTGAAAGCCTTCACGCTCATGGGTAAGCACCTTGGCAACGATGTGGCAGACTACGCAGCCTTGTATGAAAACGGGAAAAAATTCCTCGAAACAACACTCTTCAACGGTGAATATTTCATTCAAAAAATACAATGGACGGGATTGAACGCTCCCGATCCGGCCAAAGCACAATCGTTCCACACCCACTATTCAGAAGAAGCGCAACGCCTGCTCCAGGCCGAAGGCCCCAAGTACCAGTATGGCGAGGGTTGTTTGTCTGACGGGATACTCGGCTCCTGGATTGCCCGCGTTTGCGGTATGGATGAACCGGTGGATGCCGCCAAAACAAAAAGCCACCTGCTCGCGGTGCATAAATACAATCTTAAAAAAGACCTGAGCGCGCACGCCAACCCGCAACGCCCCACCTTTGCGCTGGGCAATGAAGGCGGGCTGCTGCTTTGCTCATGGCCGAAAGGCGGCATGCTGTCGCTGCCGTTTGTGTACAGCAACGAAGTGTGGACGGGCATCGAATACCAGGTTGCTTCCCACCTGATGTTCATGGGCGAAGTGGAAAAGGGCCTTGAGATCGTACGCGCCTGCCGCAGCCGCTACGACGGCTCCGTGCGCAACCCGTTCAACGAATACGAATGCGGCCACTGGTATGCCAGGGCCATGAGCAGCTATGGAATGCTGCAGGGCCTTACCGGCGTACGTTATGATGCGGTGGACGGCACTCTTTTTATTGACTCTAAAGTGGGTGACTTCACCAGCTTTATTTCCACGGACAAAGGTTTTGGCACTGTCAGCCTGCGCAACGGCAAACCCTCGCTGCAGGTGGCATACGGCGCCATTCCCGTAAAGCAGGCCGTAGTAGCCGGAAAAACAATGCAACTAGGATAATCAGCCAGGATCACAAGACAATAGCAAGCCACGTTTTTTTAAGTTCAGTTAGCTTAAACGATTAAGCTATTGTGCCTATACATTTGATAAACATTCACTTCAACTCCATTTTTCTTTTTACCAAACCTAAAACCAATATCATGATCAAACGATGCTTACCAAAAACAGGAAAATTCCGGTTGGTTTTTTTCCTGTTGCTGTTCTGTTTGGTAGCCGCCGAATCAGGAGCACAGGTGGCAGATACCAGGAACAACGGCGCACAGGCACGCCAGTCGGGAATCAAGATCGTGGGAGTAATATCGAGCCAGCGGGGAGAACGGCTTCCGGGCGTTACCGTAAATGAAACGGGCACAAAAAATTTCGCACTGTCCGGCGAAACCGGCGAATTTGCCATACATGTGCTGAACCGCAACGCCCAGCTGACCTTCACTTTCATAGGATATAAATCCATCACCGTCCCTGTTGGAAAAAAAGATATTGTGGACGCCGTTTTGCAGGACAGCGTTACAGCCATGAATGAAGTGATCGTAGTGGGCTTTGGCACGCAAAAGAAAGCGTCCGTTGTAGGTGCGATCAGCACAGTGAAACCTTCGCAGCTCCAGCTAACGCCCAACCGGTCCATCAGCAACAACCTCGCGGGCATGGTGCCAGGTATTATCGCGGTACAGCGCAGCGGCGACCCCTGGTCCAGCAACTCCGATTTCTGGATCCGCGGCATCAGCACATTCGGAGGGAACTCCAGGCCGCTGGTGCTGGTAGATGGTGTGGAACGGAGCCTGAACGATATCGACCCGGAAGAAATAGAATCCTTTTCCGTACTGAAAGATGCGGCTGCCAGCGCCGTTTATGGCGTGCGCGGCGCCAACGGGGTGATCATGATCAACACCAAGCGCGGCAAAATGGGACCGCCGCAGGTCAGCGTGCGCTTTGAAAGGGCCACCACCTCGCTGACGCAGATCCCGGAGTATATCGGGGCGGTGAAGTACATAGAACTGATGAATGAGATCTACCAGGATGCGGGCAGGCCGGCTTTTAAACCGGATGATATCCTGCAGAAATACCGGGATCAGTCGGATCCCGAGCTGTACCCTGATGTGAACTGGTGGAAAACAGTGGCGAAAGAGAATGCCAGTAATATGCGGGCTAACCTGAACCTGAACGGCGGCAATAATTTTTTGCGGTACGCGCTGGAAATGGGCTACTTTAAGGAAGACGGCCTCATTCGCAGGGATACCAAACAGGCATGGGATTCTGAACTGAAAGTAGATCGTTACAACGTACGCTCCAACGTGGACCTGAACGTAACGCCCACCACAGTATTAAGGGTGAACCTGGGCGGTTACCTGCAAACCCGCAACGGCCCCCCCGGCGATGCCAATGAAACCAATTTCGGCATCTTCTACCAGGCCTCGCGCATTCCGCCATACGTGCACCCCGCCCAATACTCCAACGGGGCTTTGCCTCGTGTGGACTTCCGGGAAAACCCCTGGGCATGGGCCACACAAAGAGGGTATGAGCGCTGGAACATCTACCAGCTGCAATCCACCACAGCCATAGAACAGGATCTGAAAGGAATCACGCCCGGGTTAAAAGCCAAGCTGACCTTCGCCTTCGATAAGTTTTCCGGGAATTCGGTGAGAAGAAGCAAGGATCCGGATTATTACAAGCCCGCTACCGGGAGGAACCCCGATGGCAGCCTCGCTCTTGAAATACAGAGCCATGGCCAGCAGTACCTGGGTTTTGAAAGGAACAGCCAGTGGGGCGATCAGGCGGTTTACCTGGAAGGAATGGTGTCTTACGCCAAAGTGCTGAACGAGAAACATGATATCAATACCATGATGTTGTACAACCAAAGGAATTACGACCGGGGAGATAACCTGCCGTACAGGAACCAGGGCATTGCCGCGCGTTTTTCCTACACATACGGCAGGCGGTATATTGCCGAGTTTAATTTCGGTTACAACGGGTCTGAAAATTTTGAGCGCGGAAAACGGTTCGGGTTCTTCCCGGCGGCGGCTGTTGGCTGGGTGGTGTCTCAGGAAAAATTCATGCAGCCCATCAGGGATATCGTATCCAATTTAAAATTCAGGGGCTCCTGGGGTAAAGCGGGGAACAGTGTTTTAGGTCAGAATATGTGGGACAGGAGGTTTGCCTACATTTCTACCATTGCGGATTTTGGTTATTACCGCTGGGGGGTAGACAATGATATTTACCGCCTGGGAAGGGCGGAAGGCGACGTAGGCGTGCCGGGCTTAACCTGGGAAACGGTGACCAAACGGGACCTGGGGATGGAGCTTGGGCTTTTTAAAGGGGCCGTTAATTTGAATGTGGACCTCTTCTGGGAGAGCCGTAAGGACATCTTCATGCAGCGGAATAATATCCCCGGGTCCGCGGGCTTCCTGAGGCCGGTTTGGGCAAATTTTGGAAAGGTGGAAAACCAGGGCGTGGAACTCTCGCTGAACGTGGAGAAGAACTTTTCAAAAGACTGGTCGGTAACGGCGATGGCGAACTATACTTACGCACATAACAAAAGAACGGAGATCGACGAACCGCTGGCTGTGTTGGGCACCTACCGGTCCGCAACAGGCACGCCGGTTGGGCAGCTCTTCGGCCTGGTATCCCAGGGCCTGTTTTCCGAAGGAGATTTTGACGCAAACGGCCAGTTAAAACCGGGAATACCCAACCAGACGTTCAGCCAGGTGTTAAGGCCGGGCGACATCAGGTACCGCGACCTGAATGGAGACGGTGTCATCAATGAGCTGGACAAGACCGCCATAGGCGGCACGCGCATGCCGCAGGTCATTTACGGCTTCGGGGCAACCATCCGTTACAAACTCCTGGATATCGGGTTCTTTTTCCAGGGGGCGGGCAAAACCTGGCAGCTGCTGGGCGGAGAAAACTGGATGCCCGGAACGGCACTGGGCGCCACCGGCAATATTTACAGCAACATCGACGACCGCTGGACACCGAAAAACCCCAGCCAGGACGTGTTCTGGCCCAGGCTTACTTACGGGGTAAATTCCAATAACGAACAGGCTTCCACTTGGTGGCTGAAAGACATGAGCTTCCTGCGGCTGAAGAACCTGGAGGCGGGCTTTACAGTTCCGGAGAATTGGAGCAGGCGGATATCGATCAGCAACTTCAGGGTTTTCGCAAGGGCCACCAATATCCTGACGCTGGCGGACTTCAAATTATGGGATCCGGAACTGGAAACAACAGACGGGCTAAAATACCCGCTCACGAAATCTGTTTCCTTCGGTATCAATGTCAATTTTAAATGAGCCCTTCAATGCTGCGAAAATCTTCAATTAAATCATTCATGATGAAAAAGAATAAGATAGTGATCATGATAACAGCGCTGTTGCTGGTAACAACAGCCGGCTGTAAAAAATTCCTCGATAAAATGCCGGATGATCAGTTGACCATGGATGCGATCTTTAACGACAAGATCCGTACGGAAGACTGGCTGGCCGGCGTATATTCCGGCGTGCCCAGCCCGATATGGGGTTATTTCAAAGACCAGGGATTTAATATCATGGGCGATGATATGACCATTCCCGCCGAGTGGGCCCCTTTCGGTTGGAGGAATGTATATGCTTTTACCGTGGGCGACTGGAATCCCAGCTCAGCCTGGAACCCGTATTATTGGGTGGAGCTGCCCAAACGTATCCGTTCCGCGCTCATTTTCCAGCAGCAGGTGAAAGTACTTCCGGGAACGAGCGAAGCAGACGTGGAAAACATGAAGGCGCAAGCCCGCTTCCTGATCGCATATTATTATGCTTTGATGATCGAGCTGTACGGCCCAATTCCTTTTAAACCGGGTGTTATAGAGAGCGTGGATGCGCCGGCTTCTGAACTGATGATCACCCAGTCGCCTTACAGTGAGGTAGTGGATTGGGTTGACAAAGAACTAAAGGAGGTGGCGGGAAAATTACCTGCGGAATATGCCCCTGCTATCTACGGAAGCGCACACGACTGGGGAAAGGCCACTTCTATTATGTGCCTTGCCATCAGGGCAAGAACGCTGCTGTTTGCGGCAAGCCCGTTATTCAACGGCAACCCTGACCTGAAAGACTGGAAGAATAAAAACGGGGAAAGCATGTTTAACCCCACATACGACGCCAGTAAATGGAAACGCGCGGCAGATGCATGTAAAGAACTGATCGATGCCGCTGAGGCCGCGGGCTACAGGCTATATACAGAAAATAACGGTGATGGAACAATAGATCCTTTCATGTCGTATTACAATATGTCACTCAAAAAGTTTTCCGAAGGGAACAGGGAAATTATTTTCGGAAGGCCCGATAACCCGGATATGAATGGCTGGGAAGCGCATCACCTGCCCATCGGCATAGGCGGGAATGGCGGCCTCGGCGTTACCCAGGAACTTGTGGACGCATTTTATATGAAAAACGGCCTGCCGATAACAGATCCGGCCTCGGGTTATACGGAAAAGGGATTTGCGGCAACGGAAGAAAAAAGAAATACAAGATGGCCGGGTGGCGGTCCGGAAATAGGAACGGTCACACTGCCGGGCACTTTCAACATGTACTGCAACCGAGAGCCGCGGTTTTATGTATCGGTGATCTTTGACGGGGCATGGCTGGGTGTGGACAGGCGCAAAGCAGAGTTCGTCCAGGGCGGAAGGGATACAAGATTTTCGTTTGACGCACCACAAAACGGGTATAATGTACGGAAAAGGATCAGCCTCGATGTATTTCCCAGGGAGGGGAGGTTCAATTATCAACCCGGCATCCTGTACCGGCTGGCAGAGGCCTATCTCAGCTATGCCGAAGCGCTCAATGAATCAACGCCGGGCGATCCGGATGTGCTGAAATACCTGAATAAGGTCCGGGAAAGAGCCGGCATTCCGCCGGTCGCAGCCGGCCTGTCGCAGGATGAGATGCGTAAAATCATCAGGACAGAACGGAGGATCGAGTTTAATTGTGAAGGGCTGCGCTTTCATGACATCCGCCGCTGGAAAGCAGGAGAAGAATTTTTAAACAGAGGGCTTTATGGCATGAATTTCAGCGGCAACGAAAGAAGCGATGACCCCGCTAACGCCAAAGCTTTTTTTAAACGGACGTTCTATAAGAATAAGATATTTGTTAAGAAGATGTACCTGTGGCCGGTGCCCCAGGCGCAAATGGACATCAATCCCAACCTGGTGCAGGCGCCGGGGTATTGATGCCGGCTGCGGGCCAATGCGGGGAATCGTTGACCTGGGAAAAAGTATAAACCGGAAATTATGAACAACAACAAACGCGCACGGATGGCAACATCCGTGCGCAGGTATTTTCTGACAGCCGCACTGGCCGTCATGCAACTAAGCACCTTTGCGCAGACCAACGGCTGGATCCGCCGCGACAGTACGGTATGGGGCGCACGCAACGGCATGGTGGTAGGCTTATGGCCGGCCGCTATCGAAAACCTGAAAACAGGCGCCAATGGCGGGCCACGGGGATTGTTCCGGATCGGTTACGAATATATGGGCCTCGTTTACCACATCAACTACATAGCAGTAGAGCCGGTGGTGAACGGGAAGATCGAGTTCAGTGAAATTTCGCCTTCCGCCTCAGACGGGAAGTGGGGAAAGCTGATGTGGGTCAGCGATACGTTCAACACCGCCGATGCGGTGGGCATGTACGTGCAGATCGAAAAATTCGCCAACGGCGCGCATCCATACCTGAAGCTGAGCATTTTCAGGGACAGGCCGGAGGAGCTGTGCATCGAGGTGTTCCATCACCCGGACAGCGCGCCGATGGAACGCTGCGGCATTACGGCCACCATGGGCAATTATTCCCGGCTCAGGAAACTATACCTGAAAGATTCCGTCATTAACTCAAGGGTATTGTACGCGGGGTACGACGGAATAGATTTTATCGAAAAAGCGCCTTATGCCGCCGGCAGCATGCGCACCGGCAGGAGCGGCGATTTCATCGTAGCCGCCACGCCGGACGAATCATTTGCTGAGCTGGCTGCATGGCCGCAGCAGCCGGCGTACCTGTCGCGATGGAACTGGCGGTACCGGCCTTTTTATATGCTCACGCAATATTGGCGGAAAGAAAAGAGCGGCGCGGACGCCTCGTTGCAGGTGCGGGTGAATGGGCGGGCGAGGTATTGGAACGGTGGAGGCAGAGACCCTCAGCAGTATATCGCGATACCGGGCGGCCCTTCGTTCGAGAATTTTGAACTGCGCGAAAAGTATGTGCCTGGCCAGCGTTTTTATTTCGGACTAACCCGCAAAACAGCCGGAGAGCTGCTTTCCCTTTAGCGGGAAGGCAGCTCTGCTGCCGGCGCCGGCAGCGAATGCCGCCAGGCGTAATATAATACGACCGCAAAACATACCAGCGGCACCGCATAGGCCAGCTGCACATCGTAATAATATGCCATGGCGCCCAATCCCAGCGGCACCAGCGCGCCGCCTACAATAGACATGACGAGGAATGCCGAGGCGGTCTTTGTTTCGTTGCCCAGGTCCTTTATCGCCATCGAAAAGATAGTAGGGAACATGATAGACATAAAGAACTCCACCGCCAGCAGGAAATATACACCCGTTTTACCGCCCTGCAGTACGCAATATGCCAGTAACAGCACACAGGCGCCGCTGTAGATCATCAGCAGCAGGCGGGGAGATATTTTCCGCATCAGCAGCGTGCCCGCATAACGGCCCACCATAAAACAAAGCAGCAACATACCCAGGAAGGTAGTAGCCTCCGTTTCTGGCATGCCGGCGCTGAACCCCGCATACCGGATAAAAAAGCTTGAAATACATACCTGCGCCCCTACGTAAGCAAACTGCGCAATTACGCCCCAGCGGAAATGTATGTGGCGGAATACACGCAGGTTCAGGCTGAGGCTGCTGCCATGCTCTTCCTGCACTTTCGGGAAATGGGCCAGCCGGAAAATGAGGGCCACCACCAGCAGCGTGCCGGCGATCACGAGGTACGGCGCCTGCACAGACCTCGCTTCGCTCAGCAGGTAGTTATTCAGTGCTTCCGGGCTCATGGCGTTCAATTGGTCCGCGCTGTATTCTTTGCCGGAGAGGATCACTTTGCTCAGGAAAAACGCCGCCACAAAGGCGCCCAGCCCGTTGAAGGCCTGCGCAAAGTTGAGGCGCTGCACGGAAGTTTCTTTCGGCCCGATCACTGTAATGTAGGGATTGGCAGCTGTTTCAAGAAAGGTCATACCTGCCGCCACCAGGAATAACGCGAACAGGAACAGCCCGAAAGAGCGCAGCTCCGCAGCGGGAAAGAACAGCACGGCGCCGGCCGCCGCTATCAGCAGCCCCGTGATGATCCCCGTTTTGTAACTCCATTTCCGCATCACCCATGCCGCGGGCAGGGCAAAAAAGAAATAGCTCACCCAATACGCGGAATCAATGAAAGCGGATTGAAAATCATTCAGCTGGCAGGCTTTCCGCAGGTGCGGGATCAGCACGGGTATGAGGTTGCCGGTGAGCGCCCATAAAAAGAACAGGCTCACCACCAGCACAAAGGTCAGCTGCATGGCGCTGTTGCGCGGAGGCGTCAGCGTTTCGTTTTTCGTGAGAGGTGTGGAATTCATAACGGCGGTTTAATGCATGGTCTGTACGTTGTTGATCAGCGTGCCAATATGGTCGATGCTGATCTCTACCCGGTCATCGTCCTGCAGCGTAAAACTGTTTTCAGGTACCAGGCAGGTGCCCGTCATCAGGTAACAGCCGTCCGGGAAAGCGCATCCTCTGAAAAGATAGTCCACTAATTCCTGGTGGCTGCGCTTCATTTGGCTGATGGTCACACTGTCTGCATACTGCTGCGTTTCACCGCGGTAAATGGCCATGCGGATGAGGGTGTCCGGCGGAATGGGCGCATCCGTTACCAGCAGGCAGGGGCCCAGCCCGGCGCATTTTTCATATACTTTCGCCTGCGGCAGGTAGAGCGGGTTTTCGCCTTCAATGCTGCGCGAGCTCATATCGTTGCCCACGGTATATCCTTCAATGGTGCCATGGCTGCTTACAAAAAGCGTGAGCTCGGGTTCGGGTACATCCCAGGATGAATCTTCGCGGATGTACACCGTTTGCTGGTGGCCGGATACACGGTGCGGGGTGGCTTTGAAAAACAGCTCGGGCCTTTCCGCCACGTACACTTTGTCGTAGAACGTAGCGCCACCGGCATCTTCCGATTCTTCCATCCGCGCGGTGCGGCTGCGGAAGTAGGTGACGCCCGCCGCCCACACTTCCTGCGAAGCTATCGGCGCTTCAAGGCCACTGGCGATGATCTTTTCCGCGGCCGTTTTGTCCATGGGTGTTTTGCCGGCCAGGTCTGTCACAATCGACTGAAAAAGCCCTTTCCTGTTTACGAAACTGTTCCAGTCGGTCAGGAATGAATAGTATTGCTCCTGGTAAAAGGCAAGGAGCGCGCCCGGTGTTTTATAAATGCGGATGGTATTCATGCGGGGATCATTTTGTTTGGAGGAATTGTTGAACATCATTGATGGGCAATTGCCATAGCTGCGTTGCGAGCTTTTGCAGGGCTTCGCGGCTGCCTTCGAAATGCATGGTTACCTGCCGGTAGGTGAGGGATTCTCCGGGTTTCAGCGCCCGCGCCTCCGACGAAGATTCTACTTCATAGAACGGCCCCATCTGTGAGCCGTCTGCCAGCGGACCGTCGTTGTAGCAGTTTACCGCATCGCCTTTGAAAGGCTCTTTCTGCAATTCCCATTTGGAGTTCACATAACGGCCATCCGGCACTACGTCGTAGAACAGCACAGTGAGGGTATTGTTGTCCAGGTCTATGCTGCCCGCGCCGGATTTGGCTACCTGCGGCGAGAGGCCCAGTTTTCCGCGGGCCTTGCCGTCTGCGCGGAACAGCAACAGGCTGTCTTTTACCAGCAGGTTACCGGGAGGGATCTTGCCGAAATAATCGTCCGTAATATGTTTGCGCGCTTCAGGGATATTTTTGAACGGGGCTATCACGGCCGTCTGTGGTGATGGTTTGAACATACCGAGCAGCCAGATGCTGAGCAGGCCGTGCTCTTCCTGCCATGCACTGTCGCCGGTATTGGTCAGTACGTTTTCCGTTTCGTACGCCACGCTTTTAATGCCTTCCGGCAGCGTAGTGTTGATGCGGGATGCAATTGCCGCGTTGTTCAGCAGGCGGATGGTGCGGGTAATGCCGAGCCTGAAGGTGGTGCCGGAATAGTTCTGTACGCTGCCGGCGTAGCGGTAAGTGACTTCGCCTGCGGATTGGGAATGCACGGCGTAATGTGCCGTGTCTATCAGCCCCGGCGTCTGCCAGTTGTCAAAATCGAAAGGTTTGCCGGGAGGGAAGAAAAGAGAATATTGTCCGCCTTCCGGGCCGAGCCAGAACCGTTCTTCGCCGCCGAATGCATTGATATGAGGGCCGAGCTTGCCCGATGCGATGAGGTTGTAGTTGAGCCAGCCAAAGCTTTTACCGGCGTTGCCACCGGCGGTGCTGGTCATTACGCGCGCCTGGTAATCGCCGGTCACCACCACACGGCTGCTGTCCTGGCTGCTTTGCAACACCACCACGTTCTGCAGGTGTTGTTGCAGGAAGGCCACGTCTTCGCCGAAATTGCCCGGCGGCGTGTCCTTTTTTTCCGCCGCTTCATTACAACCGATGGTGACGGCCAGGAGGCAGCCTGCAAGGATGTTCAATTTCATAACTAAGGAATTAATGTGGTATAAATTATTGATGTTTTAAAGGGATACGCCTCTTTTCCACGGAATGAAATCATCCTGCTCTAGCAACTGCGCTTTGGCCGTGTACCCGCCGCCTGCCGTGTCTATCACCAGTTCCATAATGCGGGCGGCTACTTCGTCGATGGATTCTTCTCCGCTGATAATGCTGCCGGTGTCCAGGTCGATGATGTCGCTCATTTTGCCGGCGAGCTTGCTGTTGGTGGATAGTTTGAGCACAGGCGTTACAGGATTGCCGGTAGGGGTGCCGAGCCCGGTGGTGAACAGCACGATGTTGGCGCCCGCGCCTACTTCGGCGGTGGTGGACTCTACATCGCTGCCGGGGGTGCACAGCAGCGCCAGGCCGGGTCGTGTTACGCGGCCGGGATAATCGATCACATCCGTTACCGGCGATGAGCCGCCTTTTTTTGCGGCGCCCGCTGATTTGATGGCGTCTGTGATAAGCCCGTCCCGGATGTTGCCTGCGGAAGGATTAGAATCAAACCCTGAACCGACGGCTTCGGCGCGGGCCGCGTATTCGCGCATCAGCTGCGTATAACGGCCGGCCAGCGTTGTATCCACGCAGCGGTCGCTCAGTTCCTGCTCCACGCCGCACAGCTCGGGGAATTCGGAGAGGATAACAGACCCGCCGAGTGCCACTACTATATCCGCCACCCGGCCCACGGCGGGGTTGGCGGATATACCGGAGAAACCGTCGGATCCGCCACATTCCATGCCGATGATCAGTTTGCTCAGCGGCGCGGGCGCGCGCTGTTGTTCGTTGGCTTTGGCGAGGCCGTCGAAGGTGCGTTGCAATGCCTGTTCCATCAGGTCTTTTTCAGTGCCGACCTGTTGCTGTTCAAGGCAGATCACGGGCCTGTCGAAGCCGGGCACTCTTTTTTCTATTTCTTCCTGCAGCATGGCCAGCTGTGCATTCTGGCAACCGAGGCTGAGCACGGTGGCGCCCGCCACATTGGGATGGGTGATGTACCCCGCCAGCAAGCCGCAGAGCGTGCGCGCGTCGTCTTTGGTGCCGCCGCAGCCCAGGGTGTGGCTCAGCAGTTTTATGCCGTCGATATTGGGGAAAGTACGCCCCTTTTCAGGTGGCGCCTGTTGCCGGGCGGCGGTTTGATGCAGCAGCCCGCGCAAAATGGTTTCGTAAGGGTTGGGTTTGGCGTAGCCCAGTTCTTTTACCAGCACGTTGTGCAGCGTTTGTACGTTACGGTTTTCGCAGAACACCATGGGGATGATCACCCAGTAATTACCGGTGCCCACGCGCCCGTCCGCCCGGTGATAACCCATGAACGTGCGGCTGGCCCACTCCGAAACATCGGGTCGCTCCCATTGGGTATGCCGTTCTTCTTTCACGGCAAAACTGCCGGAGGCATGGCGGATGTTTTTGGTGGTGACCAGTTCGCCCGCCGGCAGGTCTTCGTTGGCAAGCCCCACCAGCACGCCGTACATGATAACGGGGCCGTTTTTGGGAATGAATTCACTGGTCAGCTTATGTTTGGCCGCTACGTCGCGAACGGCGGTGATACCGGCTATCGTGGTGCCAGCCGGCAGGTCTTGCAAGGCTGCCCACACATTGTCTTTAGGATGTATCTGAAGTATCTGTTGACGCATATGCATGGAGTTGGAATAGTTATTTCAGTGCCCGGTCCAGGTGCACATACCCGCCGTCTACATGTATCAGCTGGCCGGTGGTGTGGCTGGATTTGGACGATAGCAGGAAAGCGGCGGTTTGCGCGATCTCTTCGGGCGTCGTCATCCGTTTTTCCAGCGGTATACCGGCGAGTATGCCGGCCAGCTTGCTTTCCTTATCTTCAAAGGTATTGATCCAGCTTTCATAAAGCGGTGTCCAGGATTCGGCTACCACAATGGCGTTCACGCGGATGCTGTACGGCAGCAGTTCCACGGCCCATTCCCGGGTAAGGGCGTTACGGCCCCCATTGGCCGCGGCATATGCGGAGGTATTGCCCTGCCCGGTTTCCGCGGTTTTGGAGCTGATGTTGACAATAGCGCCTTTGCTTTTTTTCAGAAAGGGCACCGCATGGTGTGCGATGAGGTAATAATGCACAAGGTTCCGGTGCAGCGACAGCATAAATTTTTCATACCCGCCGCTTTCCAGTCCCACACCATCGTTGATGCCGGCATTGTTGACCAGCCCGTCTATCCTGCCAAACCGCTCCGCAATGGCCTTTACCGCGTCGCTGCATGCATCGGGCTCCGTAAGCTCGGCAGTTACCTGCCACCCTTTGCCGCCGCTTTGTTCGATATGGGCCAGGTGCCGGAGGTTGTCGCTTTCACTCCTGCCAATAATAACGGGGAAGGCGCCTTCCCCGGCCAATACTGCCGAAATAGCCGCCCCAATGCCTTTGGCGCCTCCTGTCACGATGATGATCTTGTCTTTTAAACCCAGGTCCATATGTTATGTTGTGTTTGAGGATATAGCGGTGAACAGAATGTGTTATGACAGTGCATCTTTCGAGAACTGCCCGTTTATCAGCCGCCAGATGTTCAGCGGGTTGCTGTTTTGCAGCTCAGGAGGAAGCAGGTATGCGGGGAAGTCCTGGTAACATACCGGCCTGCAGAAGCGGTAAATGGCGGCGGTGCCCACCGAGGTGCCGGCCGCGGGTGTAGTGGCCGGCCAGGGGCCGCCGTGAACCATGGCATGATTAACGGCCACGCCTGTGGGAAAGCCGTTGATCACGATCCTGCCGGCTTTTTCGCGGAGGATGTCCACCAGTTCTGCGTGTTGCCGGAGATCTTCTTCCGTACCGTGGATGGTAGCCGTGAGCTGCCCTTCCAGCGCCGCGGCGAGACGGTATAGTTCTTCCGGACTGTCTGCCCGGATGTGCAGGGAAGACGGGCCGAACACTTCATGGCAAAGCGCCGGATCGGCGAGCGCCTGTTGCACGCTCACCTGCAAAAGGGCAGGGGCTGCCTGGTGGCTGGCTGCCTGCGCTTTGCCCAATACCCGGGCGCCGGCATGTTGCAGTTGGCCCAGGCCTTTGTTGTAAGCTTCGAGTATGCCCGGCGTCAGCATGCAGCCTGCGGGCAGCGCTGCAATGTTCTTTTGCAGCGTTTCCATAAAAGCGTCGTTTCCCGCCTGCGTTACGAACAACCCTGGATTCGTGCAGAACTGTCCTGTGCCCATGGTGAGCGATTGCAGGAATTGGGTGGCCAGTGTTTCTCCTTTTTCCTGTAAAATGCCCGGCAGGAAAAATACGGGATTGACGCTGCCCATTTCCGCAAACACGGGGATCGGAACAGTTCTTCGTGTAGCCGTGTCGTATAGTGCCTTACCGCCCCTGAAAGAGCCGGTGAACGCGATGGCGGAAAGTAATGGATGAACGGCCAGCTGCTGGCCTGTTGCAATGGTGGCGCCATGCAACAGGGAAAATACACCATCGGGCATGCCGGTTTTTTGTGCGGCGGTGCGGATGGCGCCGGCCACGAGATGCGATGTATGGGGGTGTGCGGGATGTGCTTTGCATACAACGGTGCAGCCTGCCGCCAATGCGGCGGCGGTGTCGCCACCGGCCACAGAGAAAGCCAGGGGAAAATTACTGGCGCCGAAAACGCCGATAACACCCAATGGCAGCTGCATCTGGCGTACGTCCGGGGTGCCGTTGTCTATCCGTGCGTTTACCCAGGAGCCTTCCGTGATGAGTTCCGCAAAAAGCCGGAGCTGCCCGGTGGTGCGGTCGCGCTCGCCCTGCAGGCGTGTGAGGGGCAGCCCGCTTTCAGCGGAAGCGGTGTTGATCAGTTCGTCGCCGAGCGCAACAATGCCATCCGCAATGGCGCGCAGGAAAGCGGCGCGTTGTGAGGCGGCTGTTTTTTTATAGGTGCTGAAGGCTGTTGCCGCCAGCGTTACCGCGCGGTCAATTTCTTCCGCCGTTGCTTCCCGGAATGGTTGCGGGATCCATTCCTGTTGTTGTGGATTGAACGCCTGGAAGGTTTGTGTTCCTTCGGCGCTGTCCGTATTGCCTATGAGTTGAGATCCTGGCCCGTGCATGATTTGTTTTTTTGATGGTATGGTACCGTTGGAGGTTTAGTTGACTTCCAGATCGTTCTTGGACGGGAGTTGCGGGAACGGTGCGTGCGGCTCGCGCTGGTACCAGAATACCACGCTGCTGATGTCCGACTGTTGGGGCAGGTAACGCCCGCCGCTGCGCCAGCCAAGGTCCTGGATCGTGATCTTCAGCTCTTTTTCAAAACGCACGGGGTCTGTGATGTGCCAGCGGTAAAGGCCGAACCGTTGCTGGGATTTATACAGACCGTCAGGCCGTATCACCTGGTGCAGGCCGGTATAAGGCGTGGAAAATTCCTGGTACTTGCCTTTGGTGTCGAAGTTGTAAGAACCGCAGAAATAGTCTTCCGTACCGGTGCCGCAGATGGTCGGGAATTTCGTATCGCCGTCCATAAAGAACTTGATCTCGCCTTCGCCCCACCAGCCGTTGTTGTTCACGCCCCAGGCCATGTAAGTGCCTACGTACTGGCCTTTGCCCTTGATGCCGTCTACCATGGTAAATTCGGCGCCTTTCACCGGGTTGTTGCGGCGGAACTGTGCGTGGAAGTAGGCGGCGTCATCCGGAACTTCCGTCAGCGTATAATCCACCTGGTAGTACAGCGTCATGCGTTCGGTATTGATGTTTTCCATCGTGATCCTGCATTTTTTCCGGAAGGGCATCGTCCAGTAGCAGTTGAAAGCACTGCCGGGGTTGACGGTGATGGCGAGCGAGTTCATTTGTGCGTATTCGCCCCAGGCCATGCCGAAAAAGTCGCCCACCGGCACTTCTACCGAAGGCGTGGTTTCATCGTCCCAGTAAAAACGGAGAATGGAATAACGCCAGTTGCCGGTAGGGGTCATCCAGATGTGCTGAATGGCGCCGGAGCCGTTTATTTCCGCGAGGGTGAATGTTTTTCCGGGTTCAATGTGGATGTAGGGATTTACTTTCCAGCCCTGGCCGAGGTCTCTTGCAGCGTTTTTGGCGTTGCCCTGTTCGAGGGTGGCCATGCCGCCTTTGCCGGGCTCGCCGGTGAAATTTTCCGGGCTGATGGAGCGGGTCTTGGCGTCGGACAGGCGGTAAAGATTACCCATGTTCATGTCCAGCCCGTTGAAGCTTTTCTGGGCGAGCGCGGCCCCGCTGATACAGGCGGCCAGTGAGATCAGGAGCAGTTTTTTCATACGTTGATAATTTATGGTATAATGTTGCTTTATCGTTTAAGCATATTGTGATTTCGGTGGTTGTTATGGCACGTGGTCTTTTTAATTCTTTTTCTATTTATGATGATGTGGGTGTTGGTACCTGCGCTTTTAGCGGCGGCGGCTAGACTGCCTGATCACCAGCTCCGCGTCTATACAAACGTTCTCCGGTTTTTTCTCCCCGTTCCCGATATGTTCCAGCAACACGCGCACGGCGGCATTCCCCATTTCCAGTATAGGCTGGCGGATGAAGGTGATGGGGGAATGATAGAGGTCAAACGCCTCACTTTCGTCAAAGCTCACCACGGCCAGTTCTTCCGGTACCTTTATGCCCAGCTCGTTGATATATTTTAATCCTTCAATGGCAAGACTGTTGGTGGCAAAAAAAACGGCGTCCGCCGGTTTGCGGCCCCGCAGCAGCTGGTCCAGCGCCTGCCTTGTTTCCTCCCTGATATGGGAGTACCGCGCCAGCTTCATCATGCTGCTCTGCCCGTTATCCGCCAGGGCCTCTGTGTAGCCGCGTTTGCGTTCATTAATATGGTACAGCGCCGTTTTATACGCGATCATGCCGATGCGCTGATGCCCTGTTTTGACCAGGTGGCTGATGGCGCTATACGAAGCCTGGAAATTATTGATGCCGATCTGGCTCACGGGGATCTGCGGAAAATACCGGTCGATCAGCACAAATGGCACGGGCTGTTTTCTGAGTTGTTTGATCTGCTGCTCCGATCCCTCGGTGGGAATAAGGATGAGCCCGTCCACCTGGCGGTTCAGCAGCACGTTGATGAGGTCGCCGGACTTGTCCAGGTTCTCATCCGAGCTGCCAAAGATCACGGTATAGTTATTCCGTTTGGCTTCATCTTCAATGGTACGGGCAATATTGCCGAAAAAGGGGTTGGAAATGTCCGCCACGATCAGCCCTATGGTATACGAGCGGCCGCTTTTCAGGCTGCGCGCAATATGATTGGGCTGATAATTCAGTTTCTGCGCTATTTTCCGGATCTTTTTTGCCATTTCCTGGCCCACCCTCGCTTTCTCTTCCTTGTTGGTGAGTACGTAAGATACAAGCGCCGTAGACACACCGGCCTCCTGTGCTATATCTTTCAGCGAGGTCTTTTTCTTCATAAGGATAAAAATATGCTTAAACGTTTAAGTAAACAAGTTTTTGCCGAAAAAAAATTTGCGGACGGGGCGGGGTGAATGCCGTTTATTGGTGATCGAAGATGTCCCGTTTGAGAAATTGCAGACAGCCATATTCAGGATCGGCGGATAATAGTCCCCCAAGCTGGCACAAATTATGAGTGTTGAAGCCTGTCAATAAGCTTCCCCATCATCAAACAGCAGAAAGATGAACGCAAATCAATCACCATGGTGGCAAACAGGCATCATTTACCAGATATACCCGAGGTCGTTCCAGGACAGCAACGGCGACGGCATCGGCGATCTCAAGGGCATCCTGCAACGGCTGGACCATCTACAGTGGCTGGGGATCGACGCCATCTGGCTTTCTCCCGTTTTCCCTTCTCCCATGGCGGACTTTGGTTACGACGTCAGCGATTACATTAATATACATCCGCTCTTCGGCAGCCTGGAAGATCTTGAAGAGTTGCTGCATGCGGTGCATGCGCGGGGAATGAAGCTGCTGCTGGACCTTGTGCCCAACCACACTTCGCACCTGCATCCCTGGTTCCTCGAATCCCGCTCCGGCAGGGATAATCCTAAACGCAACTGGTACATCTGGCGCGATGCGGGGCCGGACGGGCAGCCGCCTAACAACTGGCTGAGCGTGTTCGATGGCAGCGCCTGGGAATGGGATGAGCAAACGCAGCAATTTTATTACCACGCCTTCCTGAAAGAACAACCGGACCTCAACTGGCGGAACCCGGAAGTGCAGGAAGCGATGTTCAATGTTATGCGGTTCTGGCTGAATAAAGGTGTGGACGGGTTCAGGGTGGATGTGCTCTGGTTCATTTTTAAAGATGAACAATTAAGGAATAATCCGCCCAATCCAGATTACGCGCAGCACATGCCTACCTACGACCAGCTATTGCCGGTGTATTCCACAGACCAGCCTGAGGTGCAGGAAATAACCCGCAGGATGCGTGGCGTGATGGAAGAATACACGGGAGACCGGGTGCTGATCGCGGAAGTGTATCTTCCTATCAAGGAACTGATGGTGTATTACGGCGCAGATAACAAGGGGGCTCACCTGCCTTTCAATTTCCTGCTGCTTTCGCTGCCCTGGGATGCATTGCAGATCGCTACTACTATTGATCACTACGAAGGCGCGCTGCCTGCGCAAAGCTGGCCCAACTGGGTGCTCAGCAACCACGACCGGCCGCGCATAGCCAGCCGCGTGGGAGCCCAGCAGGCCGGGGTAGCCGCCATGCTGCTGCTTACTTTGCGGGGCACGCCCACCATTTATTATGGCGATGAGATCGGTATGCGGGATGTGGCCATTCCTTTCGAAGAAATACAGGACCCGCAGGGCCTCAACATGCCGGACAAAAACCTGAGCCGCGATCCGGCGCGCACGCCCATGCAATGGGACGGCAGCCACAACGCAGGTTTCAGCGCCAGCCGGCCATGGTTAAGGGTTGATGCTGGCTATCCCCGCAGGAACGTTCAGCTGCAGAAAGAATACCCCTGGTCCATGCTGAACCTTTACCAGCGCCTGATAGCCCTGCGGAGGCAGGAGCCCTCGCTGCATGAGGGGCACTATAAATCTGTGTACGCGGATAACCAGCTGCTGGCGTTTACCCGGCACCGGGAAGGCAGCCCTTCTTTCCTGGTGGTGCTTAACCTGACGCACCGGCCGGCGTATTTCAGGCCGGAGCATTTCCCTTTCAGCGGAACGGTGGAAATTTCCGTGTCGCGGGAAGGGGAAGGCAGCAAAGTGTCCGGCATCATCAGCCTGAATGGGGATGAAGGGCTGCTGATCCGGCTTGACTGATATCTGGCCTGTAAATAAAAAAGGCCGGGCGAATGCCGGCCTTTTTTATTTACAATGGGATAACATACTACGGTTAATTCCAATCGTCTTTCACCCCATTTTTCAAATTAGCATTGTAGTCTTTTTCTGAAGAAGGGATAGGAAGCAGCACATGCCTGGGCAATATCGTTTCCTGCATTCCTTCCGCTTTTCTTTCGCTGTTAACTGTTTGAACGTATTTGCCCCACCTGATCAGGTCGAAATACCTGGATTGCTCCCCGGTGAGTTCCAGCTTTCTTTCCAGCTCTATTTTCGCCATGGCTGCGTTCTTATCACCGAGCGCAGTATACAGCGGGGCGCCGGCCCTCGTTCTTACCCTGTTGATAAGACCGAGCGGAACGTCGCCGGTATTCCCTTGCTGGATATAGGCTTCAGCCAGCATCAGCAGTACATCGGCGTAACGGATGACCTGCCCGTTCACCCCGGTCATAAAAGGCACTGGTCCTGCAAAGGCGAAATTCAAACCATATTTCCGCAGTTGATACCCTTTGGCGGCGAACGGGAAAGCGATGGGAGTGGCCGTTTTCTCTGCATAATGCGTAGCGCCGGCGCTCGTTGCATCACCGTAGAACGTAACTTTTCCCCTCGGGTCTTTGTATAAAGTATCCATTCCCGGCCAGCTATATTTAAAAGTATTCGCGGCGGCTGTGGTGAGTGCTGTATTATTCCAGCCAAGGAAATCATATTCTTCCGCACGAATGCTCATACTCACTTTCCCCGCCGATTCCGCGCCGCCGAAAACATGCGACCAGCCGTTGCCGGCTGCGTAATCGTTCGGGTTCCACGTCCGGTTCATTACCTGGAATATGGTTTCTTTATTGGCTGAATGAGCGGCCACGTCATCAAAAAGGAAATCCCATTCTGCCATAGGCAGCAAGTCATAGGTATAGGGGGCTTTTGTAAGCAGGTCTAAAGTGCTTTGTGCATCGGACCATTTTTTCTGGTACAGATATACCTTGCCGAGCAAGGCCACAGCCGCGCCTTTGGTGGCGCGCCCGAGGTCTTTGTCGCCATACGTTACCGGCAATATGGCGATGGCGTCCTTAAGGTCGCTTTCCGCTGCGGCCCATAATGTTGCAACGGGGGCGCGGCCGGGGAATTCATCCTGGTAGCTTGCCATACCCTGCCGCAACGGAGCGTCTCCCCAAAGCATGGCGATATGGTAGCGTGCGTACGACCGGAGGAATTTAGCTTCGGCGATATTCCTTGCCAACACTGCCCTGGTGGCCGAATCGCTTGCTGCGGCCAATACTACGGCTCCCCTGTCTTCAACGAGGTTAGCCCGCGCTATCATGCGGTATAGCGCCGCCCACAGCAGCGACACCTCGGTATGGGTTGAATTATGCGCCCAGTTGGCCAGCTGCAGGTAGCTGCCCAGTAAGTTGGGGCCCTGTTTTACATCAAACCCGAGAAAGTCAAAATTGTAGTAGTATTCGCGCGGCCACATGCCCGTATTGTTTAACACTACGTATGTTGCATTGGTGGCCTGCTGTATGGAAGAAGGCGTGGTAAAGTATTCGGTGTAATTATACTGGGATTCGTTCTCTACGATCAGCAGGTCCTTGTTGCAGGAAAGGGCAGACATGCCGATGATGGCCAGTAATATTGTGTTTATCTTTTTCATCGTCTCTCTTTTTTTAAGATCAGTTAAAACCTATTTGAACACCCAATAAGAACGTACGCGGCTGTGGCATGGCAACACCCGCATCTAATCCTCTGCCCAGGATATCCGCCGGGTTACCGTCCGGGTTGGAAACTTCGGGATCGTATCCTTTGTATTTAGTGATGGTGAGCAGGTTTTGCGCGGCTACATACGCCCTGATGTTGCTGAATGTCTTACCGATAATATTGTCCGATTTTCCCAATGGCACGGTGTAACCGATCGTGAAGTTCCTGAGCCTCAGGTAATCGCCGTTCTCGATGTACCAGTCGGAAGGTACGAGATTAAGATTGCCGTTTTGCCCTGCCCTGGGGTTCACGCTCATGTCGCCTTCCTGCCGCCACCTGTCCTGCAGGTCTGTGGAAGCATTGTGCATGGTGGATTGTAAAGCGGAAAGGAAGATCTTGCTGGAACGGAACAGTTTCACGCCGCTGGTGCCGCTCCACACCATGTTCATGTCGAAGCCGGCATAGTTCATACCCATGTTGAAGCCATAGATGAATTTGGGAATGGGAGAGCCGATTATCACTTTATCCAGCTCGGATATAAAACCATCGCCGTTGACATCCCTGAATTTAAAATCCCCCGGTTTGGTGATCTTGTCGTAATACACGCCTCCGGGCGCTTTGGAATTTAAAGCTGTCAGTTCCTCCGCAGTTGAAATAACGCCTTCTACCTGGTAGCCGTAGAAAGATGCGATCGGGTCTCCCACGCGGGTGAGGGTAGTGGTGCTCAAAGGGGCATATTCAGTAGGCCAGTAGGAACCTGCTTTGATGATCTGGTCCGGCAATCCTTCACCGAGGCGGATCTTCTCAACCCTGTTCTTGTTGTAGCTGCCGTTGGCGCTGATGTTGAATTCAATGCCTTTGCCGATCGTGCCGTTGTAGCTGATCATGGCTTCAAAACCTGTATTGGTCACGTCTCCTGCATTATAATACATTTTGGCCTGCTCGTTATTGCCTGTCCAGCCGCTGTTCGGGAACATCACCTGGGTGAGCAGGTTCTTGCTGTGTTTTTTATACCAGTCGAAGCTCATGGTCAGTTTGTTATCCAGGAAGCCCAGGTCCAGGCCGATGTCCGTTTGATCGGTGGTTTCCCATACCAGCGGCAGAACGGAGTTCCGGATGGTTGCCGCGGCGCCGTTGGCATGGTCTTCCGTAATGCCGAAAGGATAGCTCAGGCTTCCGGTGGGGTTCGCTCCGTTCCATATGCTCACGATCGAGGCGGTTTGCGGCACCGCGTTGTTGCCGGTGCGGCCCCAGCTGGCCTTGAGCATACCGTTCGATAACCCAGGTACCGTTTTCAGGAAAGACTCCTCCGAAAAGCGCCATCCAAGCTGCGCAGCGGGGAATGTGGCCCAGTTCCTTTCAGGGTCGAGGTTGGAAGCGCCGTCCCTTCTTAAGCTTCCGGTTATAATATACCGTTCGTCGTACACGTAGCTGATCCTTCCGAAATAAGACAGCAGCGCCGGCCCGATGGGATAGGTTGACGCATCGATGGTTTTGTTCGGCGCCACGTATACGTTGGGAATGGAGTCGTGCAGGTAACCCGAACCCCTGACGGTTTCGGAAGTGCCGCGGCCTTCGTTGATATATGAATTACCCGCGGTAACGGACAGGCTGTGTACTGTATTGAATATTTTGTTGTAGCTGAAATAGTTTTCTATGGTATATTTCCCGCCTTCTGAAACGGATGCGTATCCTTCACGGCTTATATCTATGTTGTTGCCCGATTTATAGGCCTTCTGGTAATATTCACTCCGGCTGTTGCCTAATTGCGCGTTGAACTGGGAACGGAATTTCAATCCCGGCAATATTGTGATCTCTCCGTATAGCTGGGGGATGAACAGGAGGTTCTTTGATTTTGCCGCACGGGTTTCCCAAGCGGCTATGGGGTTGCCGATGCCGGAAAAGTCCGTGCCGTTGTTCAGTGTGGAATAACCGCCGAATACGCTGGGATCATATATGTTGTGATAATTGGGCATGTACAGGTAATCACGGATGGGGATCGTGTAACCTGAAGACCAGTCTGCCTTTACCAGGAAACTTTGGCCGAACGAGAACCGGCCCAGCGTTTGGGTCAGGGACAGGCGGTTGGTCCACCTTTTCAGTTCCACGCTGCCGGTAATGGCTTCCTGGTCTGTGAGCCCGGAAAAAAAGTGATAGGTGGACCTGTCGGAACCGCCGCTGATCGTAATATTCATATCGTAGCTGTTCGCGGTGTTGAATACCAGGTCGTTCCACACGGTGTTGTCCACTTTGTATTTGTCCGCATCAGGGCCGGTGAATTTAGAGGGTAATGCGCCGTTTTTCTGCACGGCGGCCCAATCTTTTAACAGGTCGAAATACTGGGAGGCGTTCATCATATCCATCGTTCTCCAGGCATTGGATATGCCGTATTGTGCATTGACCGTAACGCGCGGCTGGCCGGCCTTGCCTTTTTTGGTGGTAATGATCACCACGCCGTTGGCGCCGTTGGAGCCGTAGATGGCGGTGCTGCCGGCGTCTTTCAGGATGGTGATGTCTTCAATGTCCTGGGGCGGTATGGTGGCAAACATATCTCTCGTGGATTGTATGCCGTCTATCACATACAAAGGGTCTACCCGCGTGAATGAGCCGGTGCCGCGGATGATGATCTGCGGGGTGGCCCCGGGGGAACCGCTGCCTTGCAGCACCTGCACGCCGGCTGCTTTCCCGATCACCAGGGAAGCGGCATTCATCGCCGTATTGGCTCCTGCGCTCCGGGGATTGATGGAGACCACCGCGCCGGCAAGCTCTTTTCTTTTGGCCGTTCCGTAACCGATCACTACCACGTCATTCAGGTTGGTGGCTGAAAGCGATAGCTGTACATTGATCACAGGCTGGTTTCCGACGATTATTTCACGGGTGGTGAAGCCGGTATACGAAAATACCAGCACCTGGTTATTGTCGATGGTAATGGAATAGCTCCCGGAGGCATTGGTGGTAGTGCCTTTGTTCTGGCCTTTTATGCCTACACTGGCGTTTACCAGCGGTTCGCCGTCCGCGGTGGTGACTTTCCCCGTCACCGTTTTTGTTTGTGCAAAAAGGTGTAACGGCAGGCTGGTCAGGAAAAGGAAAAACATCCACCTGGTAATTCTGAAATTCTTCATGACTTGATGTTTAGTTGTTAGCATGTATGAGTGCGGTATCTGGTGAAATTGGCTGATGCGTTGCGGTATAGTTTCCGTTTCAAAAAAAGAAAAAAGTAAAAGAGAACGCCCGCTGTAAAGGGCGTTCTCTTTGTAAAAAAAGGCGTTATTGTTTCACGACTTTCATCGTTTTGTGTTGAGCGCCCTGCCTGATATTGATGTAATAGACCCCTGCTTTCAGCTGCTGGCCGACCTGGTATCTTACCCCGCTGTTTATTCTTCCGGAGTAGAGAACACCGCCGGCATTATCAACAATGATAAGTGTGGCAGGCATCTTCGATGAAGAGGTCATTTTTACGTTGAAGCCGGCAGCGGAAGGATTGGGATATACTTCCGTGGTAAAGTCGAGGTCATCGCTTTCGCCGCCTTTGATGATACCGGGCGCAGCGATCCTGCTTTGACCTCCAACCAGGCTTTCCTGGGATTCAGCCGGCGGAATGGTCCTCACTTCGACCGCAGCGATGGAACCGCTGTAAGGATCATACATTCCTGTTTTCGGATAGAAAGTCACCGTTATCAAACCTGCGCTGTTGGCCCTTGCCCTGATGGTGCGTATCACGGCTGTGTTCAGCTTATTGCCCGCAGCCTGATAGATATTGAAGTCTATAAGGCTGTCGAGCCCGTTGGTGGCTTTTACGGTGAATATCCTTTTATTCTTTTCCGCATCCTGCGGCTCAACAAAATGCAGGCGGATGGCATACACTGAATCGGCAGCGAGCCCGCGCAGGTAATAGCGCATCTGGGTGATATTGCTTTTGAATACGCGGATATACTCGTATACCTGCCGGGGAGCGGGATCGGTTACGTAAGACAGGTCTACGGGAGCATTCACCTGTTGCACCCATGTATAGCCAGCATGCCACAGCTTATCAGTGCCGGTCGGTCCTTCGGGAACATATTGCGCGAAGGTGGTGTTGGCGTACGGGCCGGGAGGATTGAGCGTGGTGCCTGCGTTGATCCCGTATACAGCCGATTTATTCGTCTTCAGGACCTCTATGCAGTAGTCGTCCAGCCATACAGTTCCAGGCCCTTCTTTAGCCACCCAGTAAGTGAGCCCGGTTGCGCCGTCAGGCACGATGATGGTATCCCTTACCTGCGCCCAGTTGTCCCGGTAAGCGGGCACCGTAGACAACACTTTTTGATAGCTGGCGTTACCTGTGGCAGCGCCCAGGCTGTCTATAAACCCGACGCCATACCCTGCCCACCAGGGATAGCCGTTGGCGGCATCTTTTTCCACCTTCACCCATTTGGTAAATACAATGATGCTGCCACCTCTTACGGGTATGGAACCCTGGATGTTCATGCCGGTCTTTGAGGTAGTGAAGCCCATTGTTACGGCTTTGTCGCCGGAGTGGCCTTTGCCGCTGACGGTGTACACAGCGCCGACGTACAGCGAGTCGCCCCGGTAAGTGACCCAGTTGATCAGATCGCTTTCGAAACCGTAGTTGGGTATGCCGCCGCAGGAGTCAAAGGGTACCACCGTTACGGGCAGCGTGGTGGAAACGCCTGATCCGTCCTGGGTAGCGGCGGTGATGGTAGCATTACCCTGTTTGATCGCAGTAATGATCCCCGCAGTGTCTACGGTGGCCACTGTTGCGTCGGAGGTGCTCCAGGAGAGCGTTTTAATGGAGGTGTTTGCCGGGGAGAAAGTGGATCTCATCAGCAATGTATCTCCCTTCCCGATGATGGCGGTGGATGGCTGCAACGTGAGCCCGGTGGCCAGTACATTGGCCACATGAACATTGGCCTGTGCAAAAATAGCCGGGTTTTCAGCGGATGCGGCTTTGATGATCACATCGCCCTGTTTGATGCCGGTGATGGTGCCGTTGGCGCTTACTTTAGCAAGCAGGGTGTCTGAAGACGTCCAAACCACCAGCTTGTTGCTGGCTTTCGCCGGTGCGATGGTGGCAGTCAGCTGGTTGGTCGATCCCACAAATACATCGGCCGAGGAAGCGCTCAGCGTTAAGGACTGAACGGGCACATAGATCACGTTGTAGGTCTTGGTCGCTGTAAAGCCGCTTTCCGCGGACGTTGCGGTGATCGTAACGGTTCCGGCGGATTTGCCGGTTACCACGCCGTTCAGGTCCACGGTAGCAACAGCCGGGTTGGAGGAAAGGTATGAAACGTTCCGGTTGGTGGCGTTCAGCGGCGTGGTGGTCAGCTTCAGGGTGTCTGTATGGCTTACATAAAGATTGCTGCTGTCTGACTGGATGCTGATCCCCTGCAGCGAAATGATACGCGCCTCGAGGGCGGATATGGAAGCGCTGTGGGGATCGTTTGCGGCGGTTTTGGGGTAGAACCAGACTTCGATAATGCCTGAGCTGTTCGTTTTCGCCTGAAGGGTGCGTGTTACAACGGTGTTCAGCTTATTGCCGGCGGCCTGGTAAACATTGAAGTTGATCAGGCTGTCGCCGTTGCTGGCCTTCATGCTAAAAATGCGGTTGTTTTTTTCTGCATCGCTGGGTTCTATGAAATGCAGGCGTACCGAGTAGGTAGCGTTGGGGATCAGGTTGCGCAAATAGTAACGCATCTGCGTAACGTTATTCCTGGAAACGCGCATGTATTCATACACCTGGCGGGGCGCAGGGTCCGTTACCTGGCTCAGGTCCACCGTGGCAGTGATGCGGGCATTCCCGGTGTATCCCGCATGCCAGGACCCGCCGGTACCGCCCGCTCCTTCAGGAACATACTGGGCGATGGTGGTATTCTGGTAAGGTGTTGGCGGGTTCGCTGTAGTTCCCGCATTGATCGCTGTTACGATGGTGGTGACGATCAGCTGCACGGTTCTGCTCGCGCCCCCATCTGCCGTTGTAACTGTAAGCGTGGTAGTGCCCAGCTTTAAACCCTTTACCACGCCGTTGGCGTCCACGCTTGCCACAGTGCCGTCAGCCACAGACCAGGTAAGGGTTTTATCAGTGGTGTTGGCGGGCACAACAGTGGCAACGATCTGCTTGGGCGTGTTCATGGTGCCATATACCGTACTGTCTATTGTAATGCCGGTTGAGATGGTCGGGGGAATGATGACCATCTGGTGCATATCCGTTTTTCCCCCATCGACGGATGTAACGGTGATCGTGACGGCACCTGTGTTGATGCCGCTCACTTTCCCGAACTGGTCCACTTTAGCTATAGTGGTGTCGGAAGAGCTCCAGGTAACGGCCGGGTTGGTGGGATAGGTGGGCGTCAGCTTCACGTTCAGCTTGGTGGTGTATCCTTTCACCAGTGTGTCTGAGGCGGGATTGAGAATTTCCACTGACTGAACGGGGCCGGCTACCGGGGTGCCGAAAAAGATGCCGTTCCCGTGGGCGGAAATAAACATTCTCCCTTTGTTGTCTGCCGTTATATTCGGCGCCACGCCCGGCAGCCTGTCTAAAATGGTAGTCCAGGTGCGTGCGGTATCGTCTGAACGGAAGGCGCCGTAGCTGATGCCATTGATAGGAAGGGCCTGGCTGGTCACGTACAGGACCAGGTGCGCATTGGCCGTCGTGTCAGACATGGCGGCCGCTACCCATTTGGGTTTAAAGTTTTCACCGCCTGCCTTGACGAATGTTCTGCCTGTATCCGTGGTATGGTAGAGGCCGCTGAATTGAGGAGATCCTTCATTGTGAAAGGCGATCCACACATCACCCGTTTTCCCGGGCGTTACCTCGATGTTGGAGGCAGTGGCATAAGACGAGCCGGTACTGGGATTGTTGCCTGCGTTGGCTTCAAGGCCTTCGGCATCTGTTTTATGGAATGATTTCCCGCCATCGGAACTTACGTAGAATGAGCCACGGTCCCAGATATAGAAATAATCGCCGTTCACTTTATCCGCTGCCAGGTGGTTTTGCCCGGGATACAGCATCCATTGCGGGCCTGCCGGTAAGATGCCGGAGGAAACGCCGGTGGATTTTGTCCAGTTAGCGCCCAGGTCTTCCGAATAGTACACGTTGCCGGGACTGTTACCATCCATTTGCGTCAGCCAGAGGATATTCCTGCGGTTAGCAGACACGGCTACACGCCCGCGTACGCCGGGCGATTTGGGGAAAAGGGTATAGGTATCGCCGCCATTGGTGGAATAACCCGCGCGCGACGCGCTGATCTCCGTGGTCGCCGGACCGTCGCAGCCAACGCGTACAACAAACTCGGGGTCAGTATACTGGAAAGCAACTCCCGTCATGTTAAATGCCGAGAAGATGTTGGTGAACAGCGCCGTGCTGGAAACTGCACCCTGGTTCAACGGCTCTGTAAGGGAACGGTGGTGGGCTCCGCCAACATCCGCGGTAGCGGAGAACAGCTGGTTCTTTCCGCTGGGAGGAGCCACCAGCGGACCTGTTACCATGATCTCTTCCAGGCCCACCACGCGGATCTTCCAGTCGGAAACGTCAGCGAAGATATTATCCGTGGAAAGGATATCCAGCAGGTCGTTGATCCACACTTTGTCCGGGTGGAAAGGATCCCAGGTATATGCGATAGGGTTGTGGCCGGGGGCGTTAAACGGTAAGCCGTCATTTTTCGAATGCGGCGCTTCCGTATTATCACGGGAGATCTTCCCCTGTGTGTAAGAGCCTGGTGCGCCGCCGTCCGTTGAAATAAAATAGGGGTCCTTTTGCCAGGTGCCACGGGTGCCTACAACGATGTAATTTGAATTGAAGGGGCTCACGGCAACTTTGGAGAAGAACCTGTCGGACTTATTCGGATCGGGGTCCGGCTCTAAAGTTACAGGAGAAACATTCTGCCAGCCGCCGTTCTTATACTTGTAGACGCCTTTTGGTAAATTCTCGGCCCCGGCAGATACGTACAGGGTACCATCCGCGTGGATCGTGGCCCGGTAAGGATACACAGGGCTGTTGCTCATCAGCGTGAAAGAAATCCCGCCATCTTCCGATACCAATACTCCTGTGCTCCTGCCGATATAGATCCGCCTGGTAACAGTCTGACTGTTTACGGAAACAGTGCCGGAGCTTTTGTCGAAAAGAATAAAAGAACAGGAGCCAGGCGTGGTGATGTCGCTTACCTGCGACCAGCTGCTGCCGGCATTTTGCGTTTTCAAGGCTCCATTCTGGTCTGTTACGACCCATACATGGTTGCTGTTGGCGGGGTCTACCTGTATGCGGTCGCCATACACCTGCGTGTTGTTCGGATGCACAACGATGGGAACATGCAGATCGGTCCAGGAGTCGCCCCTGTCGGTACTTTTCAGGATGGTGCCCACCTGGCTTGAACCTTTGCCGGGCCCGGGCCCGGCACTATTCTCTACCGTGGCATAGAGAATGTTGCCGGTGGCGTCGTTAGGATCTACGCCAATGCTGCCGCAACGCTGGTTAAATTCCCAGGTCCAGTAGTTGACCGGTATTTTTCCGAATAACATTAAATGCTCCCATTTTTGCAGGTCCTTGTTCCATCGGTAAGGAGTGCCTACGTCGGTGGTAATGAAATAAAGATCGGGGACCTTGGGATGCGCCACAAACGAAGGAAGGGCGCCGGATCCGCCTATCCTGACCTGGTTCCAGGTATACGTTTGCGCACGTACGCCCGGCGGGGCGGTAAGGTAGAGGATCATAATTAGTACGGAGTAGCAGATCTTTTTCATGGTGGAATTTTTTTGAGGGTTGCAAATTGTTGATAACCAAAAATATCCCCATGTACAGTGATATGACAGTATTTTTTTAGCTAAATCGCGTAATTTTTGTCCCGGGTCATTTGTCCTGGGGCGCAGGCTGCATCACGGTTTTGTTTTTCCTGATGATCCGCTTCAGCCTTTCCACGGATGCAACAGACCGGTACTTATCCGGAGGCGTATGCATGCAATAATCCAGCAAACGTTCTTCCGTGGTGGTAGCTACCCTCAACAGGGTATCCGAACATCCGTAGTAAATAAATATTGTTCCGTCGTCATCTTTGATCCAGCCATTCGAGAAAAGCACATTCGATACATCGCCCGTCCTTTCATCGCCTTCCGGCGCCATCACATATCCCGCCGGTTTGTAGATGATCCTTTGAGGATCACAGAGGTCCGTCATAAAACAATACAGCACATAACGGAGCCCCGCGGCGGTATCGCGCACCCCATGGGCCAGGTGCAGCCAGCCATAGGCCGTTTTGACCGGGGCGGGGCCCAGGCCGTTCTTCGCTTCGCTGATGGTGTGGTAAACACGTTTATCGATGATCTCTTCTTTATCCACACATGCATCCGTGATATCGTCGCAGCAGGCGAAGGCAATGCCGCCACCGTCCCCGGCTTCTATGAAACCATCCTGCGGCCGCGTATAAAATGCGTATTTCCCGTTCACGAACTCGGGATGGATCACTACGTTCCGCTGTTGGGATGAAGCGGTTACCAGGTTAGGCAACCGTTCCCATGTTTGAAGATCTTTTGTCCGGATGATGCCGCAGGCCGCGATCGCCGCGCTTTGATCGGCTTCGCAGGCAGCCTCGTCCCTCCGTTCGGAACAGAAAGTGCCGTAGATCCATCCGTCTTCGTGGCGGGTGAGCCGGATGTCATACACATTCGTTTCGGCGGGGTCAATGTCCGGTATATCGACCGGGTAGTCCCAGAATGTAAAATTATCGATGCCGTTGTCGCTTTCGGCAATGGCGAAGAACGATTTCCGGTCTGTGCCCTCTACTCTTGCCGCAACGAGATATTTATCCTCATACCTGATCGCGCCGGCATTGAACACGCTGTTGATCCCGAAGCGCTCCAGTAATAACGGGTTTTCTTTTATGTCCAGGTCGTATCGCCAGAAAACCGGTGTATGCGCCGGCGTGAGCACCGGGTTCTTATACCGCTGGATAACGCCGTTTGTAATTTCCACCGCCTCGTTCGGCTTCTGGATCAGCGCCCTGTATTGGCGCTCCAGCAGTTCTTTCCTTTCTGTAAAGTGGCCTTGCATTGATTGTTCGATTTTTGTATCAGTTTAATTTTCCAGTTTATCCCACCATGTTTTTTTAAGGATGAAGCCCAGCACGAGCAGCAGCGCCAATGCGGCAAACAATTCCATATTCATGCCCAGTACCAGGTACATCGGGAGAATGGTAAGGCATGTTTGCGCAACCGTGCCAATGGCTACATTGAACATATCCCTTTTAAATTCCCTGTTGGGCCTGAAAGAGGGGTTGTCTTCCAGGGCCTGTTCTTTCACCGGCCCCCACCATCCCCATGGCCTTACGCTGCAATAAAACTTTACCAGCGTATGCATATCCGTTGGCGGCGCGGAATAAGTACCGATCAGGCAGCCGGCCAGCGAAATGAGAAAAAGCACCGGGAACCAGTACAGGTATTCAACACCGGTGAACAACCTGGACATGACCAGCGCGCCGCATATGCCCGCTGCCATTCCATAATAAAAACCTTTTGCATTGAACCGCCACCAGTACCATTTTAAAATATTGGCCGCCGTATAACCTCCCCACAGGCCGGATACGATCCATTGCAGCAGGCTGTTCACGTCCCTGGCGAAAAAACCAATGAGGACGCCGATGGTTACCACCAGCAATCCGGCGAGGTAATTTACATAGGCCAGTTTTTTGGAGGCAGGCGCGGGATTGATATATTTCAGGTAAATATCGTTTACGATATAGGCCTGTGCCGCGTTCAATGTGCCCGAGAACGTTCCCATGAAGGCGCCCAGCAATGCAGTCAGCACTATGCCTAACAGGCCCGCGGGCACAAAATGGTTGATGACGCCGGGCAGTACTCTTTCAAAATCCACATTCCCGGAACCGTCAGTTAAAGGCAGGACGTTGAAGGCCGTCAGGCCCAGCACGGCTACACCCATTACCATCAGGTATCTCACGGGGAATAATACCACCGATACAAACCCGGCCATCTTGGCGGCTTCCACCGGGTTTTTGGCGGACAACGTTTTTTGCATGTCGTAATTCGGGGCGAAGCCGGCCAGGGAATTCAATACGCCTTTAAACAACATCATCGTGAAAAAGAGACCAAAAAGGGAGAACCCGTCTTCAGCTATTTTTTTGTTGGCGGCCGGCAAAATAGTTTGCCAATCAAGCCCCAGGTTCCAGCCAAAAAAAGGATCTTTCCACCCTTCCGGCACTAGCAGCGGGTGGTGTGCCAGGTGCTGCATGGCAATGACGCCGATCCCGATACACCCGATCACCATAAAGACATACTTGATAACATCGCCGAGCACGATGCTGTGCATCCCGCCGATCACGGTATAGAACACGGCGAACAATGTGAAGATGATGCCGTAAAAGTGACCGACATATTGCGCCGGCACAGTAAAGGGAAGCCAGGGCTGCACCAGCTGCCAGGGAACAAATATTTCAACGAACTTTCCCAGCCCGATGAAACCATAAGCCATGAATCCAAGACAGCTGATAATGGCAAAGACCACGATGATAGCATGTGAGCTTTTTGTGCCGGGGCCCGTGCTTCCAAACCTTGAAGCCAGCCATTCCGCTCCCGTGGTGGCATTGGAGCGGCGCAGCCACTTTGAAAGATATACGGCGTTGAATACCTGGTTAAAAACAGGCCAGAGCCAGGGTATCCAGATACTTTTCAGGCCATAGGTCATACATAAAGCCACCAGCCACATGGTGCCGCTGATATCGAACATATCGGAAGCATTGCTTAACCCCAGCATATACCATGGAATGGTCTTACCGCCTAACAGGTAGTTTTCCTTGCTTTGGCGGGCTTTTTTTCGCAGGAACCAGCCGATTAATATGATACTTATCAAGTAACATACAACGATGGAAACATCTAAGATGCTTAATTTCATAAGGTTAGCAATAAACGGGTACTGACAAAAATAATTTTATGCGCTCCGGCTTTCTAATACTTTTTTAGCTACACTCAATATTTTTTATATTGTGTTACGGGCCATGCAGCGGATTTTTTTTAACTTGTACATAACCCTCCCTATAATACATTCCACGATGAAAAAGCAAATAACCAAGGAAATCGTCCCGCTTACGCCTTATGATTGTTACACCGTGTTCAGAAGGGTGAAATCCGATTTTGATTTCCCGCTTCATTTTCATGAAGAATATGAGCTTAATTTTATTTACAACGCGGCCGGCGCGCAAAGGGTGATAGGAGACCATATGGAAGAGATCGGGGAGTGGGAACTGGTCCTGGTGGGCTCAAACCTGCAGCACGCCTGGTTTATGCACAATTGTTCAAGCAAACGTATCCAGGAGATCACGGTACAGTTCCATAAGGACTTGTTTGATGATAACTTTATGCGGCGGAACCAGTTTTCGATGATTAAAAACCTGCTGGACAGGTCTGCGCGGGGCATTTTGTTTTCACAGGAAACTGCTATGAATTTAAACAAAAGAATTGAAAGCCTGATATCGCTGACGGGTTTTGATTCGATGCTGGAGCTTTTATCCATTTTGAACGACCTGTCGCTTTCGCGGAATATGCGCGTACTTTCCGCCTCGGGAGGCAGCAATACGCTGCAGCCGTATACTTTCCACAGCCGGCGGATCGAAAAGGCGATCAATTATATGAAGGAGAACTTTCGTAACCCCATAAGGCTGTCGGATGTATCAAAAGCGGCGAGCATGTCTGAAGTGGCCTTCAGCCGTTTTTTCAAACAAAAGACCGGTTCCAATTTTATCGACAGCCTGACGGACATCCGGATAGGCCATGCATGCCGCATGCTGATCGATACCACGCATTCCGTCACTGAAATAGCCTACGGTTGCGGGTTCAATAACATATCCAATTTCAACAGGATCTTCCGGAAAAAGAAAGGATATACGCCGAAGCAATTCCGCTCACAGTACCTGGAGAACGGCGTGAGCGCGTTTTTTTAGGTGCAGCCGGTTGATTTATTTCATCAGCCTGTTTTCCTTATTCACGATCCCTTAACCTTTTGATAATATTCCCCGAATACCTTTGCGGGTACACGCAAAAGGGCTCATGACAGCAGGCATTCAAAACGACATCCTATTATGGCAGCAGGTGAAACAGGGCGACCGTCCCGCTTTTGACCAGCTGTACCACCGTTATGCCGGTCCCATTTTTGCGATGGTGTACAAGCATATCCGCAACCGTGCAGATGCGGAGGATATTATCCAGGAAGTCTTTTTGAGCATGTGGGAGAAGCGGATGGCGATCGATATTCAGCATTCCCTTTTTAATTACCTGTACAGCACGGCGCGTAACAGGACGCTGCGGCATATCAAGCTAAATGGCTCCCGTCCTGAAAGCCTGGACCTCTTCCGGGAACTGCTTGACGAACACGGCCTGGCGGAGACTTCCCACGAAACGCATTCCCGCGCCAGGATGCGGGAGATAGAATCGTCCATAGCCGGGGAGATAGCGGGGCTACCTGAGCAGATGAAAAAAGTATACCTGATGAACAGCGACGGTGGTATGAGCATCCCGGAAATAGCCGGGCTGCTGCAGATCTCCCCTCATACCGTCAGGAACCATATCGCCAAAGTCCGCAAACGCCTGCGCCGGATCGTATCGCGGCTGGCTTCTTTGTTTTCTGTTTTCCCTGCCTTGCTGCTCTTTCTCGTCACGGTCCTCCTGCCCTGAACGCCCCGTCAATATTACCAAATCGTTAAGCCCGGTTTTTGAAGTAGTCGGCTCCCGGCTTTTTTGCTCTATCTCCTGGAGGGGCTGCTTACCTTTTATTGACAGGCCCCGCTCACAAAGAGACAATATGCAAACAGAACAACGTTTCAGGGAACTGCTGGACCGGTACCTGGCCGGTACCTGCACACCCGTTGAAAAAGCCGTTATCGAAGAATGGTTTGAAAGAGGGGGCGACATGGGCAAAGCGGACCTTCATCTTGACGCAGCCGAATTATCCCGCCTGCTGGCCAATATTCACCAACTGCAGGATGCGGAAGATATCCGGTCCGTTAAGCCTTCAGGGCGGAGGCTGTGGCCTGGCGGCTGGCGTGCTGCTGCATTATGGACAGGCCTGTTGATCACGGCGGGTATCGGCATATGGAAGTCCGGCCAGATAAAAAAGATATTCAATACAAAACAGTCCCCAGTTGCTTTTACAACCATCAGCACGGGTAAAGGAGAAATAAAGCAGGTGGTGCTGCCGGACAGTTCCGTGGTGCTGCTCAATGCCGGTTCAGTATTGCGTTATCATCCTGATTTCATCTCCCGCCGCGAGTTGCACCTTTCGGGAGAAGCATTGTTTACAGTGACCCGCGACGAGGCGCATCCTTTTACGGTGCTGGCCGCGGACAGCCTGTCTACCACGGTGCTGGGCACACAATTCAATATCAATAGCTACGATAAAGGTGAAGAGGTACGGATCACGGTAGTATCCGGGAAAGTATCGGTAGCGAGGCCGGGCAATTCATTGAGTACCCTCACCCGGGCGCAGGCCATCAGCTACCACAGGGCCGGCGGTAAATTCACCATTTTCAGCGATATAGCCACCGAAAGCCTGACCAGCTGGGCGAAGGGGGAATGGGAATATGAAAATGCAAGGTTCAGCGACATGGCTCTCCTGCTGCAGAACCAGTATGGCATCACGCTGGTCTCCCGGCGCGACCGGAAGGAGCTGCAAACGCAGGTGAGCGTCAATTTTAACAGGAAACAGTCCGCCCGCGAGATCATGGACGTGTTCTGCAGCCTGGCCGGATGCAGGTTCCGGGAAGTATCGCCCGTGGAAATAGAGATCTACTGACCGCTATAAAAGCAAAAGCCCTGCTAGGAACAGGGCCGATGCCATTTTTTCATTGTAAAAAACAAAAAAAGTAAAACCAAAGTTATGCTACTAAAATGGTTGAAGCAACTATTTGTCCTTCCCTTCCTTGTCCTACTACTCTTAAGGCCTTCAGCCACATTTGCGCAGGAAACAAGGTATTCGGTAAAGTTTGAGCAGGGCAGCCTGGAGCAGGCGCTGGGCGTACTGCGGAAGGCAACCGGCCAGAGTATTGCCTTCAGTAAGGAAGAAGTAAAAGGTGTGGAGGTAAGATCCGCGGAATACAGTAACAGCACGGTGGAGCAGATACTGAACGGGCTGCTGGCCAATACGCCGCTTACCGTGGAGAAAAAAGGCCCGGCCTGGCTGATCAAAAAAGGAGCGGCTAAAACGACCGCCGCTCCGAAGCCCGGCGAACAGACCGGCAAAGTTACGGGCAGGATCATCGATTACGAAAACGGCCAACCCGTTCCGGGCGCTACCATCCGCTTCGGCAGCAATGGCGTTGCCACTGGTGTGGACGGTTCTTTTACTATCGTGCTTCCTCCCGGATCCTATACAGCAGCCATCAGCAATATTGGTTACGGCGCCAAGGAGGTGAGCGGCATAGAAGTAGCCGGCAGTAAAGTATTTGAGCTGAATGTTACGCTGAAAAGGGAAAAAGGCCAGTTGTCGACCGTCGTGGTAAAAGCTTCAGCCAAAAAGGAAAGCATCTATTCCCTGTTCGTAAGGCAAAAAAATGCCGCCGGCCTCTCAGACGGGATCTCCGCGGAGCAGATCAGCGCTACGCCGGACAAGCATATCGGCGAGACATTAAAACGTATTACCGGCGTGAGCACGGTAGACAACCGGAAGGTAGTGGTGCGCGGTATTGCCGAACGCTACAACGTCGCCCTGCTCAATGGCAGCACGCTGCCCAGCACCGATATCCAGGAAAGGGATTTCGAATTCAACCTGATACCTACCAACCTGGTGGAGAATATCGTGGTGGCCAAATCCATCACGCCAGACATGCCCTACAGTTTTGCGGGCGGCCTGGTGCAGATCACCACCAAGTCCGTGCCCACTTCGAACTTCACCTCCGTAAGCGCCGGGATCTCCATCAATACGCGTACCACCGGGAAAGATTTTTTGGGTTACCAGCGCGGCAGGTATGACTATTTAGGTTTTGATGACGGCAACAGGGACCATTTCCCTGACCAGCTGCTGAATTTAAGCGGGAAATACAACCCCAGGCGGCCCGATGATCAAAATGAGGTAACAGCCGCGCAAATAGGAGAGCAGAATAAACGCATCGGCGGTCTGGAAAGGCTGGGCACCCGTACTTACAATGCCATGCCTTCACAAAACTACCAGGTGAGCCTGGGCAGGGTTTATTCCTTAAGCAAAACCAAAGACCGCACGCTGGGTTTTGTAGGTTCCCTTACTTACCGCAACACGCAAAGCAACGATTATATCGCCAGCATGCGCAGGGGCGGCTGGAGCCGACAGCCCAGCCTGGCATGGGATACGGAAGATGTGAATACGGGAAACCTTTACGGCTTCAACACCACCTGGGGCGCGTTATTGAATGGCGGCTTCAAAACGGCGAAGCACGAGATAAACACCTACAACCTGTACACCCGCATCTTCGACGACAGGTTCAGCCGCATCACCGGCTGGACGCACGAAAACCCCAAGTATGAAGGCGTTGCTCCCATAGCTGAGGAGGACGACCGGCCCAAGTTCAGCTCCCTGCTGCAAAACAAGCTGATGGGCGCTCACCGGCTGGGGCGCTTTAAGGTGGAATGGGGCTTCAGCCGCACCCGCCTGGAGACACTGGAGCAGGACGCGGTCGCGGCCTTGCTGGTAAACAGGACATATGCGAATACCCTGCCCCTGTTTCAATACGTTCCCCAGCAGGTATCCGATCCCGGGATCGGGAATATTCACCGTGATGAGTATATCTACAAGGAAAATAATCTGTCCGCGGACCTGAGCGTGGCTTACGATCTTAAATGGGGCAAAACCTCCCATACTTTTAAAACCGGTTTCAATGTGCTGGGTAAACATGCCTGGTACGACTGGAATATCTTGCCGATCGTTACGGTAGATGTATCCCGCGATGTCTTTAACACGGTCCCGATACGCGGGTGGGGCGATTATATGAGTATGGAAGATCCGCTGAAGGACCTTTTCTACTATCCCGGTTCTTTCTCGCTGAACGCCTTTGAAGCAAAAAGTATCAGCAAAAGCGGCTTCCTGATGTTCGACAGCAAGCTGTTGCCTAACCTTCGGGTGGTAGGCGGCGTAAGGGCGGAGTATTTCAGGACGGATACCCTGAAAAATGCAGCCAGCACGCAGGAGGATCTAAACATCAAGCTGTATATGGATGATTCTGTCAGGACTTACTGGCTGCCTTCTCTGAATATTACTTATACTCCCGTTACAAATTTCAATGTGCGCGTCTCTTATGCGGAAAGCGTGATCCGTCCCGGCCTGATGGAAAATGCCCGCTTTGCCCGTTACAACCCGGGCTTCGGCACCATTTTGAGAAGCCGGGGCGTGGTGAGCACCCATATCAAGAACTACGATGCCAAGCTGGAGTGGTTTCCCGGAGCGGGAGAAATAATATCCGCCGGGTATTTTTACAAGTACTTCGACAAACCCGCAGAGTATTATGCTTATGACCCGGCGAATACCGCCAGGTATGATGTGCTCATTACCAATTCCGACTGGGCCAAGGTAAAAGGCTGGGAATTTGAGCTGCGTAAAAACCTTGGCTTTATCCATACCGGCTGGGGCTTTTTGGAGAAGCTGTACCTGAGCGGCAACCTCACCCTGCAAAAATCAGAAGTGCGCGCCAGGGAAAAGCATATTTACCTCGACGTGGAAGGAAAGGATTCCGTGACCTATACCTATCTGAAATATCCCCGTGCCCTGTACGGCCAGGTGCCGCTGCTTTATAACCTCGGCATGCAATACAGCGGCCGCCGCCTGGGCGTCAATATCGCTTACAACTACATGGGGTATAAAACATTCACTACCGGCAATGATCCCAATCTGTTGGAATACGAACGCCCGAGGGCGCAGCTGGACGGGCAGATCACCTATAAGCTCTTCAAAGGGAAAATGGAGGTAAAGCTGAATATGAGCAACCTCACGGATGCGCCCTACCGGTTCTTTATAAACGATCACAGCACATATGAAATAAAGCCGGAATCGGAAGGGAAGATGGATCTTGAATGGAATGACAGGTACCAGTATAAAGATGGATTCTCCGAGAAGTTTGACGAGGGATATGTGGATCAATCCACCGGGCAGCAGGTTGGCGACCGCAAAACCTTTACGCGTTACGTGGGGCGTACCTTCAGTTTTTCCGTATCATATAATTTTTAACCTGCTTCAAAATAGAACGATGAAAAAAATAATACACATATGCTGCTCGCTTCCCTTGTGCATCCTGCTGCTGGCAGGTTGTGAAAAGGAGGGTGAACCGATGGAAACGCCTATAAAGGAACTCAGGCCGTATACAATGGAGGGGTTTGCGCTCGCGCCCGTGGATCAGTATTTTGACGGTGTAAAGGTTGGCGAGCTGTATGCCAGGGCCAATAGTAACGCGAAGATGGCTTTTTACCAGGATGAAGTATTGATGGAATTGAAAAGGAAAAGCGACGGGAAAACTGTTTACCAGCAAAAGTTCAACATCTCCGACGATATTAACGAGGTCCCGAAATTCTATTTTGACGGCACGGACCTGCTGCCCGCATATTCCTACCCAGCCCCGGTGGGTAAAGAATATACCGCGAATTTTTATTTTGATTTCCCTAAAGATTCCGGGACAGTGGACGTCGTGATTGAAATGAGCGAATTCTATTATGATTGGGGTCTGGACGATCCCCTGGTAATGATAGGTACCACCACCATTCCGCTTGTTGAGAATATTCAGCCTGGCAAGTGGAGCAATTATATCAAATTGGATGAATTGCCGACCCCCGCGCATAGCCGGCCTGATTCCGAGTTCTGGCCCTTCGTCTGCGTAAAAAGATCCGGCAGGCCCGGTTATTATCTCAACAGCAAAATGGAGGAAAATTCCTTTCAATTGGAGTTCCCCCAATCCTGGACCACCGAAGGAAAAGTGCAAAGCATTTTTATAGGCTGGAAGCAGCGGGGGCCTGCCGTATCGTTGCAGCCGCAGCAGGACCTTGTGCAGCTTTTCCCTTGATATTTTTTCCCTATACAGCAACACTCCGGCCCCGCTTGTTTTCTGGCGGGGCTGTTTTTATTCCCGGCGTAGGCCTGATGCACTTCCTGAAAAATTAATCCATCCATAACATACAACTCTAACTTTTGCCACTATGTTTGCCGAGGAAAAAGTGGTTTTCTCATATGACGCAAACTTTACAGGAGCTGTCGGACGGTATGTTGCTGGAAGAATGCAAACGGAACAACGCAAAGGCCTACGACGTTTTGTTCGATCGTTATTCGGCCCGTCTTTATCATTATGCCCTTCAATACATCCGGGAAGAAACAGTGGCGGAAGAGACCATGATGGATCTCATGGTATGGATATGGGAAAAGCGCCATCAGCTTGATCCCGATATCCGTCTTGCTCCTTATTTGTTCCGCGCGATGAAAAACGCTGTGATCAAGGTGATCACACGGAAATCCCAGGCCACCCTGCCGCTCGATGAGAAGTTCGAGAATATTTCATCTTCCGTGCCTTACGAGGCCGACTACCTCCTCCGCTGCAACGAGCTCCAGGAAACATATGAAGAAAAGCTGGCTGAGCTTAGCCGCCAGCGCCAGCGCGTATTCAGCCTGAGCCGGCATGAAAACATGAGCCATGCCGAGATCGCGAAGGAAACCCGGCTTTCCGTATTTACCGTCAAAAACCATATCAAGGCTTCTCTCTCTCATTTCCGCCTTCACCTGAAAGATCATGTGGATACCCTCGCTATTCTCGTGGTGTGGCTGCTGCATTCCTAAATGAACAAATTGTTAACGGTTAGCTCTTCTTCCTTTTTTCGGGCCTGTATATAGTAAGCGGCCGCCGTTTGGCGATGCGCTGGTATACTCATGGCAAATTCAGTTAACAAAGCACTTATCCTCCGATTCCTTGACAAACAATGCACGGCGGAAGAGACCGCGCTGGTGGAGCAATGGCTCCGGCTGCCCGGCAGCGATGCCGTGCTGGACGAAATACTGAACGAACGCCTGCAGCAGGATATGCAGGCGGCGGAGCAGGATATGGTTCCTCCGGAAAAAGCAACCGTATGGAAGGCGGAACTGCACCGCAGGATCGGGGAGACAACAACGCCCGTCCGCAAACTACGGCCAGGCATCATTTTCAGGCATGCGGCCGTTTGGGCGGCGGTATTGTTCGGCATTGGCTATTATGCCGTTTACCAGGCCGGTCGCCAGCGTACGGCGAAGCCCGCGATGGCATTGCTGCAAAAAAAGAACCCGATGGGCCAGCGTGCTTCCATCAGGCTGACGGACGGTTCCGTAGTACTGCTGGGTGCAGGCAGCCGCCTTGTTTACCCGGAAACCTTCAACGGCAATACGAGGGAGGTAACGCTGGAAGGCGAAGCGTTCTTCGAGATCAGCGAAAACACGCAGCAGCCGTTCATTGTACACACCGGCGATGTGCAAACGAAAGTACTGGGCACTTCTTTCCGCATCAGCGCTTTTAAAGGATCGCCGGTTACCGTAGCGGTAGCAACCGGCAAGGTGCGGGTAGATCAAAAGCAGGGCGGCAGCCTGGTAGAACTGGCGGTGCTTACGCCCGGCAGGCAGGTAACGTGGAACGGCGTTCCCGGTAATACGTCCATCGCCGCGGTAAATGTGGCGGACATTGAAGGATGGAAAAGCGCCAGGCTGGTGTTCAATAACAAATCACTGAAAGAAGTAGCGGCGGAGCTGGAACGCTGGTACAATGTGAATATCACTTTCGAACGCCGGGAGAAAGCGGCGGAAACCATCACTGTTACGCTCTTTGCAGCGGGTTCCCTCGAAAGAACATTGCAGACGTTGTCGGTGGGAAGCAATTTCAGGTACAGGATCAGCGAACGGCAGATCACCATTTACTAACGCTTAAACAAACATTATGCAATAGAAGATTACAAAACAAAAAAAAGTTCCTGTCGGCCCGAACAGCCTGCAGGAACCTGTAAGCTCCATTCACTACCTGTTTTGTTTTGGACGACGGACAGGTAAGAATAGTACCGGGCATTTTATTGTCCGGCAGTCAACCGATTTCCCCGCAAAGCGGGGTTAACCAGTAACAATCAAAAGTATGAAAAAAGGATTAAACGATCCTTTCGGAAATATTGTGGGCGCCGCGCCCATTAACTTTCAACGTGCGCCCGGGACCGGAAGTGGCGCAGCCAGCCGGGCCCTGCGCTTAATCTGCTTCCTGATGAGATGTTCATGTATCATCCTCGCGGTTCAGCTTACATTTACCAGCCTGCTGTTTGCGGAGGAGGTGAAAAGCCAGGATCTCAACATCAGATTGGATCTGCAACTGGAAAAATCCGGTTTGAAAGAGAGTTTGCTGAAAATAGAACAGCAAACCGGGGTGCATTTCCTTTTGCCGGAAGAATTGCTGGCGGCGGTCAATAAAAAGATCACCCTGCAGCAAAACGGCATCCGCCTGAAAGACGCGCTGGATCAGATGCTGGCGAATACCCAGCTCGCCTATCGGCCCATGAACGGGTACGTAGTGATCGTCCGTAAACCGGTGCCCATTAAAATCACCGGCCGCGTGACCGACAGCAGGAATAAAGAACCGCTTCCCGGCGTATCCGTTCGTGTGAAAGGATCGAATACCGGCGCCGCTACGGACGAGAACGGCTTTTTCACGCTCAACGTGCCCGAAGAAGGCGGTACATTGATCTTTGCATTCCTGGGATACGAAGCGAGGGAAGTGAAGGTCAGCAAAACCTCCGGGCATCTTAATATTACGCTCACCCCTTCTTCCCGGCAGCTCGGCGAAGTGACCGTACAGGCGCGGCGCAAGACCAATACGGACATATCCGTGCTGCAGGAAAGGAAGAATTCCGCCATCGTGCAGGACGCGATCTCCGCCCAGCAGATCGAACGCACCGCCAGCATCACCACTACGCAGGCGCTGCAGCGCGTAAGCGGCGTAACGGTTACGGACGACAAGTATGTAGCGATCCGCGGCCTGGGAGACAGGAGCGTGATCGGCCAGCTGAACGGCGTGCGCCTTGCATCTTCCGATCCTGACAGGAGCGCCATTCCCCTCGATCTTGTACCCGCTTCGCTGCTGGACAATATCACCATCTATAAAACAGTAACGCCGGATAAACCGGCGGACGCCGCGGCCGGCATCGTGGAGCTCAAAACGAAGTCCGTACCGGAAAAAAGAACCCTGGAGATCATCGTGCAAACCGGCTACAACTCCAATATCGGGCCCGGCGGGCGGATGAACAGCTTTTATAACAGCGATCTCGGTTTCTTCGGCCAGAACGTCAACAAAAAAGATCTTTCTTCCGAATTCCTCGATCTCTCCCGCCAGTATCCGGGCGGTCTTTCCGAAATACAACGCCTGATCGCGGGCAGCAACGATCATCCCGCCATGATCAAAGAGGCCAACCGGATCAACCGCATCATGCATGCCTTCGACCCGGTGCTTACCACCCGTTACAAACAGGCGCCGCTGAACCAGCTGTATTCGCTGACCTACGGCAATAATTTCAGCGCCTTCAAGTCGCACCGCATCGGCGTGATTGCCGGCGCGAACTATTACCGCCGCGCCACGGACGTATATGGCGGCGCCCTGACGCAATACAGCGTGTACCAGGGCGTGATCACCGGCAACCCGCAGGTGTACAGCCCGCGCAACATCCCCAACTACATTACGCCCAACAACCTGCATATGGGCAAATACCAGACATATAAAGAGAACACCGGCACCGAAACGCTGAACTACGGCATGCTTGCAGGGCTTACCTACCAGTTCAGCCCGCGGCACGAGATCAGCCTGCAATACCTTGGCAGCTGGGGCAGCGAAACGCAGGCCGTGAACATGTACGGCCAATATCAATATACCGGCCTGCCGGGAGATGTGGCCAGCACGATCTATTCCCTGAAGCAGACCCGCCGTAACCTGAATACGTATAACCTCCAGGGTGAGCATAAATTTTTCGCCGGTGAATATTCTCCCCGCCTCAGCTACAACATGGCCACTTCAACTTCCGGCCAGAACGATCCCGATTTCCGCTTTGCCACGCTTACCGACTACACGCCCCGCGGCGGCGCCTGGTATAAGCGGCCAGTTGTGGATGCCGGCGGTACCGAGGGCGTGGAATACACTTACACCAAACACCTTTATGCGCTGAACTCAGGTTATGTGAACGGTTACGGCACCTACGGCATCATCCAGGCGGAGCCGAACGGCCGGCGCTGGCGCAGGCTGGAGGAAACGAACTATAATTATAAAGCGGACCTGGCTTTGCCTTTCCGTGCGTTGGGCCTGAAACAGGAATTCAAGACCGGGTTTAACTATCTCAACCGCGACCGCACTTTTACGGAGAACATGTTTTTCCTGCCCGGTTCCAACTTTACCTCCTATGGCGCGGCCGCGCTGTATGAAGTGGAAGGCAACCTGGACCGGCTGGTCGGGCCTTCCATTATCGGCATACGCCCGGCTTCCGGCAGCACCGGCGAAGGAGCGGGCCCGGTGGGCGGGTTCCTCTACAACAGCCAGAAATCACCCAATAACTACACCGGTTTCTTTGAAACGAACGCCTTTTACGGCATGCTGGACCTGCACCCGCTGAAAAACCTGCGCGTAGCGGGCGGCGTGCGGTTCGAACGCACGAATATCCAGTCTAAAGTAGACACCTCCAACGTATTCCTCGATCCGGCGCTGACGCAAAAAGACCAGGACGGGAACTCCGTGCCTGTGGTGCTCATCGACCCGAATACCGTATACAAAACAAAGTACAAGCCATACTACTCCGCGAACCTCACCTACACGCTGAAAGACAACATGAACTTCCGGATGGCCTACAACACCACGCTGGCAAGGCCGGAGCTGCGCGAGCTGACGAACATCTTCGAGTTCGACGCATTCCAGATGGGGCTCGTGGTAGGCAACCGCGACCTGGTGAACCAGCATACCGAGAACCTTGACTTCCGCTGGGAATGGTTTCCCGCCAATGGTGAAGTGATCTCCGCTTCGTTGTTCGGCAAACGTATCAGCAACCAGCTGGTAAAAGTGTTCAGCCTGAAAACGGACGGCCTTGCCGCGAAGTATCCCGAGTACCCCACGATCCAGTTCCAGAACGACCCGAACACCGGTACCGTATGGGGTTTGGAGCTTGAACTGGTAAAAGATCTCGGCAGGACGTGGGAGCCGTTAAAAAATTTCTACTTCGGCTCCAACCTGCTGCTGGCGCAGAGCAATATCAAAAAAACAAAAGAACGGTACGCCGCCGGCAAATCGCTGGACAGGAATACGCCTAAAAACAGCCCGCTTTTCGAACAGGCGCCTTATTCCATCAACCTCTGGCTGAATTACGGCAACAAAAAAACCGGTACCGATCTGACCGCCACTTTTAATATGGTGGGCGAGCGGCTGGTGCAGATCAACCTTACAGGCGAGCCTGATCTGTATACCCGGCCGGTTCCCGTGCTGGACCTGGTATTCAGCCAGCGTATCACCAAACGCATCCTTTTTAAGGGATACGCCAAAAATGTGCTGGACCCTGCGATCGAGACCGTATACGCCAACCCGGGCACCGGCGGCCTGTGGTATGGCGGGAGATATGTTAACAGGAGCTTCAAGCGTGGCAGTGAAATTATGATAGGCTTTACTGTAAACCTGTTCTAAAAAAAAGAATCAACATGAGATATATACCGGTATTGATCCTGCTCTTGGCGGCATTCACGGCTGCCTGTAAAAAAGAGAAGCAGGACTATGAAAAGGATAACAGGGTAATTACCGACCCTCGGGCGAACAGCAGCGTGAGGGTAGTGAACGTAACAGGATATAACCAGGTGATCGCCAACGGCGATACGCTCACCAATTACAAGGTGATCCCCAACAGTCCGGAATACAACCAATGGGAATACCCGGCCACGCCCTACTTCCCGTCTAACGGGCGGCTGGGCAGCACATGGTACCTGCCGCGCTCGCTGTTCGGTAAAAACGGCGCCGTGTCGCTCGTTATCGAGGCCAACGGCTGGCAAACCATCGCGAGAACGCTGCGGCTGGATGTGAAGGACAGTTATACCACACCGCTCGATTATTACCTGCTCACCCAAAAAGACGAGCCGTACGTGATAGATGCGCCGCCGGCGGTAGTGGCTGTTCCGCGCAGCGTGCATGCGCCTTCCCGCGCGGATCATTTCAAGATACGCATCGTGAACATGGCCGCGAAACTGAGCGATCAGTTCCAGGGTGTGGAAGACGTAGCGCAGCCGCTGACACTGGCCCTGGCGGACGGCACGCCCGTTCATACCGCTACCAGCAACATAACACCGGGCGCTTATTCAGACTATGTGGAATTGCCTTACGGCACCTACCAGTTCAAGGTGCTTACGCCGGGCGGCCACCAGGTAACGGCCGTTGCACCCCGCTCAACGGAATATGTACATAAGATAGACCCTGCCACTTCCACCATCGTAAAAGACACGCTGGGCCGCCCGCATGCGGTAAGCAGCGGCCTTACTTACGCGCCATTCAAAACGTACCAGCCCGGCGGTATTTATACCATCGTGGTAGCGCCGGCTACGTTTACCGTTCCCTATTACCTGGGCAATCCAGGTGAAGAGGTGGGTATGTTCCAGAACGGTTTCCGCGTGATCGCGGACGCCGGTGAGGCGTTGAACCACACTTACGCCAATGTGCAATGGGTGAACGCGCTGCCCGGCAGCGCCGCTGTTTCCCTTTCAGTGAACGGCCGGGAAATAGGCGAGGGGCAGGATTTCGGGACATACAGCGGTTACAGTCCCTGCATCACCGCAGAAGCGAAGATAGCCGCGAAAGATGCTTCGGGCAAAGAGCTTGCGGCCGTCACCCAACTGCTGCAGGCCGGGCAGAACTACACCGCCTGGCTGCATGCCGATGCAAACGGCAAAGCGCAGATCAGGATCGTGAGCAACGATCTCAGCGGCGTGTACACCACCATCGGCAACAACAGCCAGGACGCTACCTACGACCGCAACAAACGCACTTTCCCCATCGATTTGCGTTTCCTGAATTTCTGCGCGGACCTGCCTTATGTTTCTTTCAGGCAGAACAACGGCCAGCCCGTTCCGTCGGAAGCCGGCGTGAGCGACAACCTTCAGCCCGGCATCGTTCCTTTCAGCACTTCGCCTTACGCCCGCTATGCTGCTACGAGCAACGCTTACCAGCTGAAAGTATACCGCTCCACCCCGGCAGTGGTACCCGGCGCATGGCTGGCTGATATTCCCACGGTTCACAGCCAGGACCTGGTGGCCAGGTCCGCATTGTATACCGGCGGTACCATGCCCGTGCAGGAGCCCGGGGTATATACCATCGCGCTCATAGGACAATATAAAGCAGGCGCTCCTGCCGGGGAAAAAGCAAGGATGATCATTGTAAAACACACCAGATAATGTACAAGCAAATCATACACTGCTGTATTGCGGCCTGCGCCATGCTGATGGCGTCTTGCAGTAAAGTGGAATATACACAGATAGAGAACCCCGCGTACCTGCGGGTTTTCAACAACCTGAACTACACTGTGAAGCTGGAGAACAAGGATGAGCAGCAGCCTTTTCTCACCATGCTGATAGACCCGGTGATGGATAACGACGGCGTGCCCGTAGGAGGCGCCATCATGGGCGATTTCCTGGACCAGCGCGAAAAGTATGCGCCGCCGTATCCTTCTCACATCGGCAGCAACACTTCCGTGAATAATCCTGAATACCCGGGCAAGGAAAATGTGCTGGTAGGGCCGGTGCTCAACGGATTCGACCTGTCCAGCTGGGCGCAGGTACCTTCCGGCCGGCACCGTTTCCTTTTTCTTTACCGTCCCAAAAACGGCATTCCTTTCCCGCAGCTGGAAGCAAGGCTGAGGAACATCGTGCTGCTGGATACCGTCATGGAACTGGATGCGAAAGAAGTGTACACGATGCATGTGCTGCAGAAAAATTTCCGTACCAAGGAAAAAGGCATCATCCTGCGGCAGGAAAATTTTCATAAGCTGCCTTTATCCGATTCGCTGATCTATGTGAACTTTTACAACATGAGCTCCGAGGGCTACTGGAACGCATCCGCGACGGAAAAAGGAACCGAGCAGAACCAGATATTGATGGCTCCCGGCATCAGGGACAACATGAACATCTATTACTCTCTTTATAAAGGGACGGACGTGAACCAGGCCTTAACAGGCTACCAGGACCTCTACATTGCCAGTATACAAAGGAACACCAGCGCCGGGAACGTAGCGCCTTATCAGAGCATCCCGCTGTTTGCGGATACGGGTTCGGACGGAATTCATACGGAAGTGTGGCAGCGTTTTTCGGTGCTTTCACCTGGCCTTACGCCCAACAACAACCCGTATAACACTAACGCTCCGGACACGTATGGCAACTATGGCCTGTTCGTCTGTTACGCCAACGGAACCGCCGAAGATTACCGGATGGTGCAGGGCGCGATCGTGGTGCCGAATATGATCGTGAACATTCATTCCGGCATACACAACCCGCGCTCTTTTGCCACGGTGAACACCGTGGAGATCGTAAATGGAATGGTTTATCTCACCACGATCCAGCGGAAATACGCTCCGCCGGTGTATTGATCAATTCCGACAAAATCATCAACATGAGAAAAAATTACAATTACCTGTACAAGCTGCTGCTTTTCATAATTCCCTTTACCGTTTCATGCCAGCACGACCAGCTGGAAGTGTATGAGGAAAATATCAATTACCGGCCGGCGGGAGATTTTATCAGGAATAACTACGACCTGTCCATGTTTGCCGCCGCGCTGGAAAAAACGGGCCTCATGCAGGAGCTGAACGGTCCGGGCCCCTTTACAGTGCTGGCGCCGGCCAACTCTGCCTTTTACGAGCTGGGGCTGCAGCGCCCTTCCGACCTGGACCGGCTGAACACGGACAGCCTGCGCATCATGATGCGTTACCACGTGCTGAGCCGGAAGCTTACCACCGCGGAAATTCCTGCGAAAGTGGTGGACGCCCGTTATAAAACACTGGCGGACGGAAAGGAGTTATTCGTGTCTAACCGTACCACGAACGGCAACGTCAGCCTTTCTTATTTCAACGGGGCCACGGCATCGCCGGTGGATGTGGTGGTGACGAACGGAACGATCCATGTGCTGAACAAAGTGATGAAATATAACGAAGGCACGGTGCGGGACTGGCTGGCGCACAGGCCGGAATACAGTGTGCTTTCCGCCGGGTTTGAGAAATTCGGCTTGTGGGATATGCTGGCGGAGAAAGGCCCTTTCACCGTGTTCGCCCCGGATAATGCTGCCTTTGAAGCTGCGGGTATAGATGCGGATTCCATCGCGAGAATGGACACGTCGATGTTCTACGGCCATCGTTTGTTCGGCGCTTATATCCAGCGGAACCGCAATTTTTTTATTTCGGACTTTATAGTGTTCCGTGCCAACAGCAACCAGTACTTCCTGGAAACAGCTATCTACGGCGATCCTTACATCCTGGTGGTGTCTCCCGAGGAACAATATGGAACGGCCGCGCTGAAGTACACTTTCTGGCTGAGGTCCGCGAAAGACTTCCCGTACATCTCATTGCAGCAGGTGCAGGGCGCGCCTTCCGCCATGCAGGACAATCTTACCGACAACGGGATCATTCAGCCGCTCACAGCGCTTGGCGTAACGCCGGCCGATGCGCTCAAATAAAAACGATATAAAATTTTCATCATGAAGATTATAAAAAATATAGGGTGGATGTGGCTGATGGTGATCGTATGCGCTTCAGCCTGCAGGAAAGAAGAATTTATGCCCGAGCCGCAGGGAGAAAAAGTGCCCTATACCGGGGCGGACAGCACGTTGCAGCAAATGCTGGCAGGGCCGGGATACGGCCTGTTCGCCAAAGCCTGGCAGAAGAGCAACATGAATGCCGTTCTGGCCAGCTGGGGCAGCAACACGATGTACACGGTGCTGGTACCCGGCGACGACGCCATGCGTGCCGCTGGGCTGGACGATGCCGGCATCGGCAGCGCCTCAAAAGAGACGCTGGACAGCATGCTCATGTTCCACACCGTGATTGGGGCCATTGACAACAGGTCGTTCACCAGTCTTCCCGCCAGCGTTGGCGTGCGCACGATGCTGGTAAACCCGGTGTTCAGCGAACCGCTGAACCCACCGGGCAGCGCAGTGAAATATGACAGCGTTTACCGCTATCATCAATACCTTGCCGTAAAAGACCAGCAGCTGCTGGTGAGCGGCCGGGTAGCGGGTAATGCCGCGCCGGTTTACGCGAAGAACGGGACCATTTGGAAGATCAGCCGCGTATTAAAACCTGCGCGGAAAAACATGCGCCAGCTGCTGGAAGGCGATCCGCGTTTTACGCTTTACGTAGCTGCGTTGCAGCTGGCGGAAAAAACCTACGAAACGATCGACGGACTGGATGCACTTAGCCAGCCCCCGTTTATGTTTTACAATACAACATTGAATACATCGAAGGCTGAAATAGACTGGGACTGTTATTGTAACGCCTTGCCGTTTGGATTAACGGAGCGCAATTCAATATTCGCGCCCACCAACGAAGCATTTGAAAAGGTTGGACTGCGTACGGTGGATGATATCCGTGCGCTGAACGACCGCTACAAGCCGGTGTTTGATTTTGATATCAGCATCCTGAAGGGGCGCAGCCCGCTGGATTCGCTGCTGTATATGAACACCTGGGGCCGCCAGCGGAGCTTCTATGTGTTACACATACCGCCGGTGTTCTATAACAACGACCTTATTCCTGAGATCATGAACGGCTTCGGGCTGAAGCCGCTGGACTATTACGCTCCGCCGGTACCCTCGCCGCTGGAATTTTCGAAAGACGCGAACGGCCGCATACAGGTGCAATGGAAAGGCAGCGGCGCTGAAAAAGCCACGATCATAGAGGCGGACATTGAAACCATCCAGGGCCCGGTTCATGTGATAGACCGGCTGATCGTTCCGCCAGGCTTTCATTTTTAAACATCAAACGAAATTTTTATGCGCATCATACATTTTTATGCCTTGATCCTGCTGGCTGCTTTGATGCAGGGCTGCTCGAAGGACGACAATGTTCGTGTGAGGGACAACAATATCCTGCCGTCTGTGATCACGGACAACTTTAACCTGAAGACCTTCCGTGCAGCGCTGGACCGGAGCAATCTTACCGATGCCGTATCCGCCGACGGCCCCTTCACCGTGCTGGTACCGTCCGACGCGGCTTTCGCCGCGGGCGGCTACGACGGCCCTGCCGCTATTATCTCCGCCAGCCAGCCCGCGGTAAAAAAGCTCACGGCCTATCACATCCTCGAAGGATTGTACCAGCTGGAGCGCATGCCGTTCCTGTTCAACCAGGAGATCGCTTCTTACGGCGGCGGAAAATTATATTTCACCCGCTGGATCAAAGACAATGATACGGTCATGACCGTGAATGGCAGCCGAATCACGCCGCAGGCCGTAAAGGCATCCAACGGCCTCGTGCAGGTGATAGACCGCCTGCTGCAGCCATACAGCTTCGGGCACCTGGCGGACGCTATCGCGGCAGACAATGAGCTTACGCTGTTTTACCAGGCACTGCGGCATGCCGGCATGGAAGAACTGTTGCGCGGTGAAGGCCCGTTTACAGTATACGCCCCCAACAACGATGCAATGACGGCATACGGCCTTGTTTCACTGGAAAAGATCAATGGTACGGACCCGCTGGTATTGCAGGCTTTGCTGCGGTATCACATCGTGGCGGACAGGCGTTTCCTCAACGATTACGTGCTGAGCACCGGTGCTTCGGCCGTGAGCACACAGGCCATGCTGGACAATAACACCGTAAAGATCACGCTCGTGCCCAACAGTTCCGTTCAGGGCGGCTACGACGGCATCACGCTGCAGGGCGCCGGCAATGTAAATACGGAGATCAACGTAACCCGCCGGGACATCGTTACGGGCAACGGCATCCTGCACATTACAGACCAGGTATTACGGATCAATCAATGATAATACCCCTAACCACAACATCATGAAAATACAATTACAAAAGATATGCACGATGCTGTTGTTTTGCTTGCTGACATTGCCTTTCAGCGGCATGGCGCAAGAAACGAGCGGCGGCATCGCGGGAAAAGTGACAGATGAAAAAGGCGCCCCGCTGGAAGGAGCGGACGTTATCGCCGTACATATCCCTTCCGGTACACCTTATCCTGTTTCGTCCGCGAAAGACGGCCGCTACCGCATTCCGGGCATGCGCCCGGGCGGGCCTTACACCATTACCGTATCCAAACCCGGTATGGCGGAAATGCAGTTCGATAACGTGTCCATCAAGCTGGGAGAGCCATTGCTGCTGAACATCGTCATGAAAGCAGGCGTTGCCCAGCTGAAGCAAGTGGAGATCACCAGCGGCCGCCGCCGCGCAGCCGGCGCCAACACCTATGGCGCGGGGCAGAACATCGGCCGCGACCGCATCCGCAACATGCCCACTATCAGCAGAAGCCTGCAGGATATGACGCGGCTGGTGCCACAGGGAAGCAAGGACAACAGTTTCGGCGGCACCAATTTCCGCTACAACAACGTAACGATCGACGGCGCGGTGAACAACGACGCGATCGGCTTCAGTCCTTCCCTCGGCGGGCAAAGCGGCACCTCCGGCCAGCCCGGCAGCAGCACCCGCACCAATCCCGTTTCGCTCGACGCTATAGAAGACATCCAGGTGTATCTTGCGCCGTATGATGTGAAGATCGGGAACTTCACCGGCGGCAGCGTGAACGCGGTTACGCGGAGCGGCACCAACAAATGGAGCGGTTCCATTTACGGTTTTGGCCGCAACAATTCGCTCATTGCAAAAGACAAAAAAGGTTCTTCCGGCAAAATGCCCGGGAGCTTTGAAGATTACCAGGCGGGCTTCCGTCTTGGTTTCCCCATCATAAAGAACAAGCTTTTCTTTTTCACGAATATGGAGCTGACGCGCCGCACCGATCCCGTGCTGCTGAAAGCAGGCATGCCCGAAACCGCGGCCATCCTCAGCGAAAAAGACGCCGCCGCTATCATCGACGCCACCAGGAGCCGGTATAGCGCCTTCGATCCCGGCACGGCGGGAGCGTTCAACGCTACCTCGCGGTCGGAGAAGTTCTTTAGCCGGGCAGACTGGAACATCAACGCCAAACATCAGCTCTCCCTCCGCAACAACACCATTTTTTCCAAAGCAGTGCATATGGACCGCGACCAGCAGGATTTCCGGTTCACCAGCATGGCCTTTGAGCAGGCGAACGACCAGAACAGCACCGTGGCGGAACTGAAAAGCCGTTTTTCTTCCAGGACTTCCAACAGCCTGGTGGTAGGATATACTTCCGTAAAAGACCGGCGCGACCCGTTGAGCAACCCAAACCTGCCGCAGGTGCAGATCATGGGCCGCGCGCCGGGCACCACGATCTATATCGGTACAGACCGCGAAGCGTCCATCTTCAATATGCGGCAGCGCACGCTGGAGATCAGCGACAACTTTACCTGGAGCAAAGGGAAACATACTTTCCTGTTCGGCACGCACAACGAATTCTACCACATCAATTACGGTTTTGTGAACAGCTGGAACGGCCGCGTGGATTACCTGAGCATCGAGGATTATATCGGCAACCGGCCTTACCGCGTGCGCGGCAGCTACAATTATGTCAACAACACCAGGGATTACATCCTTGCCAATCCCGCAGCGGTATTTGATGTGAACCTGTACAGCCTTTACGCGCAGGACGAGATACAGCTGACCGATAAGATCAAGATCACCCCGGGCCTCCGTGCGGACTATACCCATCTGCCCACCCGTCCTGAACTGACGGATAAAGTAAAGAACGCGCCGGACGATCCTTATTTCGGTACATCTTATTATTACACGCCATTGAGCAGGCTTACCGGCCGTTATTTTAACCGTGTGCAGATCTCTCCCCGCATCGGCGTCCGTTACGATATCCGCGGCGATCAATCCCTCGTATTGCGGGGCGGAGCGGGCATTTTCACCGGCAGGGTGCCGTTTGCCTGGCTGGCGTACGCCTTCTACAACAATGGCCGCACCTATGGTTCTTTCGACCAGCGCGCGGAAAACAAACCGTTTACGCCGGGCTCCGATGCAAATAAACCGGGCAACAACGGCATCGCGGATTTTGTGGAGCAGAACGGCGTTGTGATCAATAATCCGAATGCGGGTAAAACACAGGTAGACCTGATCGACAACGATTTTACCATGCCCAAGGTGCTGCGCGCAAGCCTTGCGCTGGACTATACCGCTGCCGGCCAGTGGAAACTCGGGCTGGAGGGGCTGGTCACCAAAACATTGAAGGACGTATTCTTCCAGCAGGTGAACATCACGGACAATCCCGCATATCACTACTACGACAAAGACAAACAACAACCGATATATTCCGGTACTATTTATCCCGCCTTTTCAAACGCTTACCTGCTAAGCAATACCAGCAAAGGATTCCGCTACAGCATTACCGCCACGGTGAGCAAGACCATCGTTCCGGGCCTGAACGCTTCGGGCGCCTACACCTACGGCGAAAGCAAGGACGCATTCAACGGCGTCCGCAACTCGATGGAATCCAACTGGCAGCTGAACCAGGCGCTGAGCCCCAACAATGCAGGGCTGGCACGGTCCAATTTCGACATCCGCCACCGGATGGTATTCAATGTAGATTACCGGAAGGCATGGAATGAAAAATGGATCAGCTCCCTGAACCTCTTCGTGAGCGCACAGTCCGGCAGCCCCTTTACGTATGGCATCGTGAACAACAGCATCCAGGGGCTGCCGCAGCAGGTGAGCCTGGCGTACATTCCGCAGGCGAACGAAGCAGTGGATTTTTTCGCGGATTATGTGGACGCGGCCGGTACTGCTATTACGGCGGCTCAGCAGGCTGCGGCGTTTAACAGCTACGTGGACGGCAACAGCTATCTCCGCAGCCGCCGCGGGAAATTCACGGAAAGGAACGCAGGCAGAACGCCTTGGAACGTGCAGGCGGACCTGCATTTTGCACAAGAGTTCCACTTCGCGGGCAAGCCGGATAACTTCCTCAGTTTTACGGTAGACGTGATCAATCTTACGAATCTCGTCAATGCCAGCTGGGGCATTCAATATTTCTCGCCCAATACGTTCAACTCTACCGCCAGTACAGGTTTGGTGCCCACCCTGTATCCGCCGCAGCAAAATGCGGAGCATGGCCCCGTGTACCGTTTCAGCGATCCCGGCCAGCCTTACGCGGTCGATTATTTCGGTTCCCGCTGCCAGGTGCAGCTGGGCTTACGTTACACTTTTTAATATCCAAAACAGCGCATCATGAAAAAACATATCAGTTATATCATCCTTGGCTGCCTGTTCGCCTTTACGATCGTAATGCAGGCTTGCAAAAGGGAAAAGAATGTTGAGCCGGAGCCTTTGGCCGTGGAACGTTTTTATCCGAACAGCGGTAAAGGCGGTACGATTGTTACCATCGAAGGCGCCGGGTTTACCGGCCGCAAGCAGATGGGCATATCGTTCGCAGGGAAGGAAGCCGCACTGGTAAGCGTGCAGCAGAACAGGATCGTGGTACAGGCGCCGGCGGAAGGCCTTACCGGCACCATCACGCTTACAGACGGCGCACGAACCGTGGATGTGGGCAATTACACTTACCAGGCGCTGAGCCTCCGGCAGGTTTCACCGGCAAACGGTCCCGCGGGTTCGCACATTCGCATTACCGGCGAAGGATTTGGCAGCACTGAATCGCCGGCCGTTGTGAAGATCAACGACAAAGTAGCGAACGTGGTAAGCGCCAGCGATACCCTGCTGGTAGCCGAAGTGCCGGCAGACGCAGGCAGCGGCGCCGTATCGGTGGAAGTGGACGGGAAGTCCTCAACAGGACCTGTTTTCCGTTACCAGGCCATTACCGCCGTAAAACCGCTCACCGGCGGCGCGGGCACAAGAGTGGTGATCAAAGGGATAGGTTTTGAGGCTGTTGCGGCTAACAACCAGGTCGATTTTAACGGTCTTGCCGCTACCGTACTGGAAGCCACCGCAGAGCAGCTGGTAGTGACGGCTCCCGCCGGTCTCAAAACAGGCCCGCTTTCCGTGAGCATCAACGGGCAGAAAATTTCCGGTCCCGCGTTTACCGTAGTGCCCTTCCCGGAAATCAGCACAGTGACGCCGCTCAGCGGCCCCGCAGGGCAGGTGATGACGATCGAAGGGGTTAATTTCAGCATTATTGCAGATGAAAACGTGGTAACGATCAACGGGAAACCGGTTCCTGTTTCCGCTGCAACCGCCAATACATTAACGCTCACGATCCCGGGCAACACGGGAGACGGCGCAGTGAAGCTCGCGGTGAACGATCAGGCCGTAACCGGGCCGGTGTTCAAAGATCAAACGCTGGGGATCACGAAAATGACGCCGGACAATGGTTTGGCAGGAACTTCCGTGACCATCACAGGCACCGGTTTCAGTGCGCAGCCGGCGGAAAATATCGTCCTGTTCAACGGCCAGCCCGGTATTATTACCGCGGTGAATGCCGAAGGAACAGCGCTGACCGTGACAGCGCCCGCCGCGTTAACCACCGGTAAAATAAAAGTATCGCGCGGCACGTTGACTGCCGAAAGCCCTTCCACCTTCAGGCGGGCCGGTATGCTTACGCTGATCGGCGGGCCGGGAAGCGCTGCGCTGCCTTCCAACATCAATAGCATTGTAGCGGATTCCAAAGGCAACGTCTTCGCGGCGGTAGCCTTCGGTTACATCCTGAAAATAACCCCGGACGGCGTTTCTACTGTATTCGCCGGCAAGGTAGGCGAAACAGGTTCCGCCAACGGCACGGGTACCGAAGCCCGGTTCTCTTACCCCTCCGGCATTACCATCGATGCGCAGGATAACCTGTACGTAGGCGATGGGTTCGACGTGCGCAAGATCACGCCGGCTGCGGTGGTGACCACGCTGGTTACATTAAGCAACCGTATCGGCAATGTGGCAATAGACAGGAATAATAACATTTACGCCACCCAGAGCTATAACGGGATAACACGCATATACCCCTCCGGCGCGCAGGAACGCGCCACAGCCCTGGGGATCAATGACCCCTGCCGCCCGGCCATAGACGCGAACGGCGCTATTTACTTCACTTTCGATGAATATGACCCTACCACTATCCGCCTGAATAAAGACAATACGCAGACAAGGATGTTCAGGATATCGGGCTACGAGGACGGGCCGATCAATTCCGCGCAGGTGAGCTACGGCGCTTCAGCGTTCTACTTCGACGCACAGGGCCGGATGCTGATCATGGACAAATACAACTTTGCGATCCGCCGGGTGGATTTCAGCAGCGGGCAGGTAAGCAGCCCCATGCGCCTGGAACCTTTGTCCGGATTTGCAGACGGCAGTTTTATGGAAGCAAGAATGTCTGTCATCAAAGATATTACGATGGACAGGCAGGGAAATATTTACCTGCTGGACCCGAACAACAAAGCGATCCGTAAAGTATTTCTCGAATAACGATGTAGCAAAAACCACTTAAATAAATCAAAACAACACCCCTGCCTGTTTTCAGGCGGGGGATTTTTTTGGACAGGACCGGCGCCAGGCAACAATTTACCGGGCCGGTTTGCAGGATATTTCGTTAAATTACAAACACACCCCGATCATTAAACCTCAAAAACGTACGCTTATGACTCCGAAATCAGCGGCTGATATGGTCAAAGAAGCCAAACAGCAGATCGAAAACCTCACGCCTGAGCAGGTAAAGGACGAATTGTCCAAAGGCAACGCCACGCTTATCGACATCCGCGAAAGCGAAGAGCTGAAACAGAACGGCATGATACCCGGTGCTATACACGCACCGCGGGGCATGCTGGAATTTTACGCAGATGCCTCCCTTCCTTATCACAAACCCGAATTCGACAAGGAAAAGAGGATCATCCTGCACTGCGCCTCCGGCGGCCGCTCCGCGCTGGCCGCTCAAACGCTGAAACAGATGGGATATGAGAATGTAGCGCATCTCGATGGCGGCATCAAAGCCTGGAAAGAAGCCTCGCTGCCTGTGGAGGAATAGTATTGTATTTTGGGAACATTCCCGTAAAAAGGGAAGGTTCCCAAAATATTTATTGATGCGGGGCAGGACCATGTGCAAACCCGCGTGATAAATTTGAGCATGGGCTATAAATTCCACCTTATTGCGCAGCTGCTGGTGCTGCAGATCATCGCATTAAAAGCTTATCCGCAAAGTACCCTTCACTTCCAGGACCCATCCCGTAAAATATCCGCGCAGCTGTCCGTGCACAAAGGCCAGTTGACCTGGTCCGCCGCTGCCGGGGGCAAAACGCTCATCGAACCTTCCGCCGCGGGAATAGCACTGCAAGACGCCGAACTGGGACGTGCAGTGAGCAGCATCTCCATTTCCAGGCAAACCATTATAAACAACAGCCGCATTTATGAAGTGACTGTAAAAGGCGCGCAGTACACATTCGGGATGGAATTCCGCCTGTTCAGCGACGGCTGCGCTTTCCGGTACAAGCTTCCCGGCGAAGGAATAAAAAAGATCAGGAGAGAATACACTTCGTTCGCAATTCCCGCCGCTTCCCGCGTATGGTTCTTTGAACGCAACAGCGCCTGGAAATTAAAATCATATGCGGGATGGTGGACGAGTACTTCCATCGACAGCCTGCCGGTTATTTCTTCATCCGGCCCTGTGCAGGGAAAGCCCTTAGTGATGCAGCTGCGGGACAAAAGTTATATCGTCGTTACCGAAGCGGCGTTGTACGGCTACAGCGGCATGCGGCTGGAAGCTACCGGCAACCGTACCGTGCAGGTGAATTTCACGGAAGGGGAGCAGGGCTTTGAAGCACAGGGAGGGCAGTTCTCGCCCTGGCGCGTGGTGATGTATGCCCCTGATCTGAACAGCCTGGTGAACAACCGGATGATTGCTGCGTTGAACCCCCGCCCTGACAGATCCCTCTACAACGACGTTTCTTATATACAACCCGGCAAGGCCGTCTGGAGCTGGATCACCAGGAAAGAAAATTACATGCAGCCGGATGAGGAAAAACGTTTCATCGATGCTGCGGCCGCATTGAAGTTTAACTACACCCTGCTGGATGAAGGCTGGGAAACCGTTTGGCCAGACAAATGGGAGCAGCTGAAAGAGATCTGTGCTTATGCCGCCGATAGGCAGGTGAAGGTTTGGGTGTGGCGGGATTCAAAATGGCTTCGCGAGCCGAAACAACGCGACGCGTTCCTGGACAGCCTGGCGCTTTACGGCATTGCCGGCGTTAAAACGGATTTCATGAACAGCGAAGCGAAAGCGCTGGTGGATTTCGAGATAGGTTTTCTTAAAGCCACCGCCGCACGCAGGCTGATGGTGAATTTCCACGGATGCCACGCCCCGACCGGCGAAAGCGTGACCTACCCCAATGAAATGACGAGGGAAGGCATCCGGGGATTGGAATTGAACACGATGAACGAGCCGATACCGGCCTGGCACAACGCCGCGCTACCCTTCACACGTTTTCTCTGCGGGCACGGGGATTATACGCCCGGCTTTTTCACTAACAAAGGTCCTACCACTTATACACACCAGCTGGCGCTGATGTACCTCTTCAATTCCCCTTTCCAGTGCATGGCGGAAAACCCCGTGACGATCGTGAATGACCCGCTATATGCGCCGGTCATTCCTTTACTGCAAACCCTGCCGGTGACCTGGGATGAAACATGGGTGCTGGAAGGAAGCGAGATCGGGAAGCTGGCGGCGCTGGCGAAAAGGAACGCTAACGAATGGTATGTGGCCGTGATCAATGGAACGGAACTTCCGCAGGAGTTTACACTACGGCCCGGTTTCCTGGGGCGTAAGAATTATAAAGCCCTTATCGTAAGCGACGGGGAAGGGTTTGCAGTACAGCAGAAAAATATTAAGCGTTCCGATACCCTGAAGTTTACCATACCGGCAACGGGCGGGCTGGTGATACGCATCACGAACTGAGCCGTATCTTTCCATTCCAAAGGCCGCACAGGCAAAGCCCGCTTCACACGGCCCAGCTATCCACTTCCAGGATAGCAGCGGCAAAGGCCTCCGGCGCTTCCTGCGGCAGGTTATGCCCGATCCCGCCGATGATAACCTTGTGTTTGTATTTCCCCGTATATTTTTTTGCATATGCGCTTGATGGGGAACAGATCAATCCGCTTCAAAAGCGCCCATCGCTCTTTCCTTCCGGAACGGCTTGCCGGCATGGTCTTTCTCCGGATGTTGCAGTGGGAATCCCGCAAGGGCGGCGGGACTATTAACCGCAATACCAAAATCCTCCTTATCCGCATTCCTGAACAGCGGATCTTTACCGGTCAGCCCGTTCATTTCGGGCGCCGGTAATTGCGGGCCCGGCCAGGAGCCGTTGCCGGTATGGAACCACAGGTTATTGGAGAAGGTGAAGCTTTCCGGCGCTGTGCCCGAGCCTGTGCTGCAGGCGGTTCGCAGCTGGCCGTCGATGCAGATGATATTATTGCGGAAGATATTGTTGGCGCATTTTACAAAACGGGCGGTGTCTTTGTTTTCCTGCAGGATGCGGATGACCCACCTTTGCGGTTTATAGATGGTATTGTTCACCACTTCGGACCGTACGCAGCCCACGAATGCTACGGGTACTTCCGACCCGATAAATACATTGCTGTACACCTTCAGGTCAGCCGCTTCCCAGGCGGCGTTGGCCGGCCTGAAAAAAGCCTGGCCCGTGCTGCCGCCAAGATTGATGGCCCTGCTGCCTGCATTTTTAAATACACAGGCTTCCACGCGGATATGGCTGCTGCCGCCTTTCATTTGCAGGGCATTGGCGCCAGTGTTCTCAAAGCGGCACTGCAGGATGAGGCTGTTATGGCAACCTACCATATCAATGCCGCTGCCGCCGGGCGAGCCGTTCAGGAAGGTGCATTGCCGGATGGTAAGGTCATCCACGCCGGACAGCTTCAGCAGGTCGTTGTTGCCGGTGGCCGCCATATCACGGAAAACGCAGTGCCGGAATACGATATGATGCGCCGGGGACGCATAGCTGCCGCCATCGTCTACATTGAGGCCATTGCCCGTTTGCCCTGAAAACACGACCCCTTCGATGTGCAGGTAGGCAATATCGCTGCCCCTCCAGGCGGAGGTTCCGCCCTTAAACAGCACAGCCCCGTTCTTCTCCGCGATGATGCATATCCATTTGCCGGGCTTGCCCTGCAGGCCTTGTAATGACTGGTCGCCGGCATAGGTGCCGCTGTGCAGTAAGATGGTATCGCCCGGGAGTGCGGCTTTCGCCGCGGCGGTAATGTCCGGAAAGCGCTGCCCGTGGCCGGTGTGCAACACTTTGGCCGATAAAGGGCCATAAAGGCAGGCAAGAAGCAGGATGACGGGCAGGCGCATAGGTTATGATCTTGAAAGGAAATTGCCTGGCAGGCGCAGCCCGCGTTCGTCGGCCAGCACCTTCTCCATGGCTTTCTGCAAACCTTTGGGGATAACCGTCTTTTCCTCCGGCGTCAGTTGCTGCAGCAGTTCATGGAAATCATCTTCCTCATCGTAATACCCGAAATAGAGGAAATATTTATCGATGCCGTATACCCTCAGGGAGATCTCATTGTCGTCTTCGACAGTGTGGATGCTGATCACCGACCATTGTTCGGTATCGTTGTAGTCGTGCCGGATATCGAATGCGTCTTTGCTGAGCGTTTCCTCCAGCAGTTTTTCGATCATTTGCCCGGCATGGTTCTTTACAAAATCTTCGTAATTCATATTCAGGTTTCTTCTGGGCCGAAGATAAGGTAAATCGCCACAAGGCGCATCCCGCGAATAAATGGCATAAAAAGAAGTGATCCCCGCGGATCGTCAAAAGCAGGAAAATATTATGAAGTATTCAAATAGTATTATGATGTGGTAAAATAGTATCATAATAAGCTAAATTATTTAAGAAATTTACCAGACATTTCAATCGTTTGCAGTTTTCAAGGGGTATTAGATAAACCAAGATCTGACGAGGCTCCCGCGCCACCAGGGAAGCCCGTAACTGAAGAGTAAACCATGGTCCACGTCAATAATTCACTGTGTATGTTGTAGTATCCTGGCAAATTTTCCCTGTCGTTTAATCGTTTACATGCCCCTGTAACGGCACATTACATGCAAACGTTTGCAAATGAGGTCCTGCCACCGCCGGCCCGTTGTGAGCTAATACGAAAATGCTATTTAACCTTTAGTTATGAAAAGTTCCACGATCCTGCTACCCTGTAGCGCAAGCACTGCTACCAACAGAAAAATCCCCGAGGCTGACAGCATACAGGCAGCAATACGGTCCCCGTACCGCCTGCTTTGCATGGCATTATCAACCAAATAAGCTGAAAAATTCCGATTCCATGTTATATTCTACTCGCCTTGCAGGCACAGCCCTGCTATTCCTGTTCATGCAGCCGTCTGCCGCCAGTACATTGGCGGACGCCGGCAAGCCGTCCAGCCCGGAAGGGTGGACAACTCCCCCGGCTTCCCGCGCCGCGGTGATTCCCTTAGCGCCATTCCAGGCGGAACGGAAAATTACAGGCGTCGTCACGGACGATACCGGGTCGCCCATTCCCGGGGTAAGCATACACATCAAGGGCACCACTAAAGGCGTGCAATCCGCCCCTGACGGAAAGTTCAGCATTACCGTGCCCGACGACAAAGCCATACTGGTCTTCTCCTTCATCGGCACTGTAACAAGAGAGATCGCCGTTGGCAAACAAACAGCGCTCAAGGTAGTGCTCAGCCAGAGCAGCACCCAGCTCAGCGAAGTAGTGGCGGTAGGGTATGGTTCGCAGAAAAAGGAAAGCGTGGTGGGCGCCATCTCGCAGGTTTCCAATAAAGAACTGAAACGCACGGGCAATGTGCCCGACCTCCGCGAAGCGCTGATAGGCCAGGTGCCCGGCCTGGTAGGTCTTACTTCGTCCGGCGAGCCGGGAGGCATCCTCTCCGGGGAAAGCGCCACCAATCTCTATATCCGCGGCCAGACCACCTGGAATGGCGCCCAGCCATTGGTACTGGTAGACGGCATCAAACGCAATATGAATGATATTGACGTGAACGATGTAGCCACCATCTCCGTACTGAAAGATGCATCCGCCACGGCGGTGTTCGGTGTGGAAGGCGCCAACGGCGTTATCCTCATCACCACCAAACGCGGCAAGGCCGGTAAAACCACGCTCAACTTTAATTATGTGGGCACGGCCAAAATGAATTCAAAGCAACCGGCCACGCTGGACTCCTACGCAGCGCTGAAGGCCCGGAACGAGATCATTGAACGGGAGGGCGTGCTGAATGAATCTTCCTGGAACGACTACATGCCTTTCGACATCGTAAAGCGGTACCAGAAACCGCAAACGGAAGAATACGCCCTGATCTATGCCAACGTGGACTGGGAAGACGCCATGTACGACGACGTCGGTTATTCCCACAAGGCCACCCTCAGCGCCAGCGGCGGCAGCAAAACCATCCAGTACTTCGGTTCCCTTACCTACCTGCATGAAGGGGACATGTTCAAACACTACGACAACGGCAAGGGCTACGAACCCAACTACAACTTCAACCGTTTTAATTTCCGCAGCAACATAGACATCAACCTTACTAAAACAACCGTGTTCAGGCTCGGCCTCTCCGGTTTCTACAGCCAGAAAAACACGAACTTCAATAACGAAGGCAGCACCAGCCGCGCGGACGCCTGGATGTGGCGCGCCACCTATGGCCTGGCGCCGGACCTGTTCCTGCCCATGTATCCCAACGGCAAATGGGGCGCCAACCAGGAAGGCGGAAACAATACGGTGAACCCTGTCGCGGCGGTGTACAACATCGGCATCCGCGAAACACGCACTACCCAGCTCCTTTCCGATTTTACAATAGAGCAGAACCTGGAATTCATTACGAAAGGCCTTACGGCAAGGGCCCTGCTGTCTTCAGATAACAACTTCCGTTCGCAGGGCGGCATTTATGATGTGGCGAATTCCATCCGCCCGGCGGAGGCCGCTACGAATGTGGCCTTCCAGCAGATATACCCTTTGCTGTACGAAGGCCCGCACCAGGATCCCTCGGAATATACGGTGCAGCTGCCCGTTGGCATCGAAGAGTATGACTGGATCGTGCGGCCCTGGAACATCCGGCAGGAAGACATTATCGCCGCAAACTGGAACAGCTCCATACCCATCGACCGCAGGCTCACTTACCAGGGTCAGCTGAACTACAACCGCAAGTTCGGGAAGGCGCACGATGTGTCTGCCATGGGCCTTTTCAAGCGGGAAGAATATGCGCGTGGAAGTATGTTCAAGACCTACCGCGAAGACTGGGCATTCCGCGCCACGTATAATTATAAGCTCCGGTATTTCCTGGAAGGCAACGGCGCGTATAACGGCTCTGAACAGTTCGGCCCCGGTTACCGCTTCCATTTCTTCCCCTCCGTTGCCGTAGGCTGGTACATTTCCAACGAAAAGTTCTTCAAGGTTAAATGGATCGATAAATTAAAGCTGCGCGCCACCACAGGTACAATAGGAAATGACGATATCAGCGGCGGCAGATGGCTCTATAATTCCTCCTTCGCCACCAGCGGAAGGGCCCGCCTCACGGTAAATACCGACGGCCAGAGCCCCTATAATCTTTACAGGACGGCCGTGGTGGGCAACCCGGACATTCACTGGGAAACCGCCCAGAAATCCAATTACGGCCTTGAGCTGGAAGTGTTCCGGCAACTGGTGTCCGTCAATTTTGATTATTACACGCAGGACAGGACAGACATTCTCCTGAACGGCGACTCCCGCAGCATTCCTCCTTTCTTCGGCATGACGCCGCCCAGCGCCAACCTGGGACGTGTGAAGTCCAACGGCTATGAGATCGAAGTAAAGATCAATAAACAGCTGGATAAGAACTGGGGCGTATGGGCTCAGGTGTTCTATTCACATAACGAGAACACCGTTCTTTTCAAAGACGATCCCCCGCTTCAATACGATTACCTGAAAGCAGCCGGCTACCCCATCGGGCAGCAGCGCAGCCTGGTGAAAACCAATATCTACCAGAACTGGGATGATGTATATGCCAGCGTGCCGACGGAGAATAATGATATGGACAAGCTGCCGGGTTATTATGATCTCGTTGACATGAACGCGGACGGTATTATCAAAAGCAGCGACGACGTGGTGCCGGTAGGGTTTTCCGAAACGCCGCAGAACACGGCAACGCTCACGCTCGGTATGAACTGGAAAGACCTCAGCTTTATGGTATCTTTTTTTGGCGCCAACAACGCCAGCCGTCTCATCAATTTCCCCAACTTCCAGAATTTTACCAATATCCTTTATGGCGACGGGAACTACTGGTCTAAAGACAATCCCAACGCCACGGCCTTTTTACCGCGCTGGAGAACGCAGGCTGAGAACATCGGAGACTACTACCTCTACGACGCCTCCTATCTGCGGCTTAGAACAGTGGAACTGGCGTACGACTTCAACAGCCGGTATTCCTGGATAAAACGCGCGGGCATCAATGCCATGCGGCTTTTTATTAACGGCAACAACCTGTTCTTCTGGTCGAAGCTCCCTGACGACCGCCAGGGCAGCTACTCCGGCGGCAGCGCCACGGAAGGCGCATACCCCACCGTGAAAAGGATCAACCTGGGTATTGAACTCAACTTTTAAAAAAACGGATCATGAAGCGTATAAAATTTTATATCGTTTTTTTCACCGCTATCCTGTTTGCCAGCTCTTGTGAAAAGTACCTGGACAAATCGCCGGAAGCGGATATCACCCAAAGGGACGTGTTTGGCAACTTCGTCAGTTTCCAGGGCTTTGTGGAGGAAATGTACAATTGTATTATGGACCCCAATAAAGGAGGCGCCTGGAATCAATATCTCTTTGCGGACGAAACACTCAACAACAGCCCGTATAATTTCGATAACGGCAACTACTGGGGCGCTGAAGCCCTCTTCTACGGCCAGGATGTGAATACCACGGACAATAATCCCCGTACCAAAAGGATATGGGAATACGCCTGGTATGCCATTGCACAGGCCAACCTGGCCCTCGCTAAAATAGAGGAAGAAGGTTTGTTCCAGGGCACGGAAGAAGAAAGGAATATCATCAAGGGGCAGGCGCTCTTCTTCAGGGCATGGTTCTATTTCCAGATCTCCCAGTACTGGGGCGGTATGCCTTATATCACGCGGGTGCTGGACTCGAACGAACCGCTCACTACGGAAGAGTTTAAGCGGCTCAATTTCCAGCAAACGGCCAGGAAGATGGCGGACGATTTCCGCGCGGCGGCAGACCTGCTGCCGGCCAACTGGGACGATGTGCCCACCGGCCAGCCTACGCTGGGCCAGAACCGCACCAGGGTGAATAAATATTTTGCGCTCGGTTACCTGGGTAAAGCCCTGTTGTTTGCGGGCAGCCCGATGATAAACGAAGAAGCAGGCAGCGGCAATACATTTAACCCGGATCTGTGCCAGGAAGCGGCGGAAGCGTTTGGCGAACTGCTGACGCTGGCGGACCAGACGGGCGATTACAAATTACAGTCATGGAGCGCCTGGACGGATAATTTCTGGCGCTGGAACAATGAGCGGACGGGCGGCACCGAAGTGATCATGGCGCCTACTATTTACGACAGGTCCCGCGTGAGATGGTCTACCGTAGGCGGTACCGTGCCGTCTTCCATTGGCCTGAACAGCGGTTCATCCGCAGATGTGCCCACGCATAATTTTGTGAAGAACTATGCCATGGCCAACGGCCTGCCCATCACAGACCCTGCTTCCGGTTACGATCCGAACGATCCCTGGACAGGACGTGAGCCCCGGTTCTACAAAGATATCCTGAAGGATGGTGACAGGATCATGAGCTGCTCCTGCCCGGACGCATCCGCGCAGCTGTACAATGGCGGCCGACACCGGTCCCAGATACAGCCGCCGAGCGTAACAGGCTATTATGCAAAAAGATATTCTCCCATGGACGCTTCCTTCACCGTATCCAAAGCAGGCGGGCTGCAGGCTTATGTGCCTTACCTGCGGATGGCGGACATCTACCTGATGTATGCGGAAGCCGTATTATTCAGCAAAAACGGCGGCACTCCACAGAGCACTTCCGGCAACTACGCGCTCACCGCGGAAGGCGCAATGAACGTGATCCGCAACAGGGCACAGCTGCCCAACCTCGACGCTAAGTTTACCGCCAACCCGCAGGTTTTTTTCGAAGAGATCGTGAGGGAACGGGCTGTGGAACTGGCTTTCGAAGGAGCCCGCTTCCTGGATCTCCGCCGCTGGAACCGCAACGGCGACGCCCGCTATCTCGATAAGACCGCCATCGACTTCGACCGCGGCCCGGATGGCAAACCCGTCAATCTCCAGGAAAGGCTCATCATCAGGAGAGTGGTGCAAAAGAAACATAACTGGTTGCCTTTGCAGGTCAAATTCATTAATCTCTACGAAGGCTTCCCGCAGAACCCGGGATGGTAATTCTTTCTGCATTCGATCTAAAAACATGACAAATGAAATGTAAACACGCTATTATATTATCATGCCTGGGCGCTCTGCTGCTCTGCATGCATCCTGGCGCCTATGCCCAGGAGAAGCCGGCGAAGATCCAGTCTGCGGTTGTAGACGAAGGAGGCAAGCCCATTAAAGATGCGGAGGTGTACAGCGGCGGCGCTTACACCAAAACCAATGCGGAAGGAAAGTTCTCGATAGCGGTTGAAACCGGTGCGAACCTGGTGATCATTGCAAAGGGATATGAAAGGACCTCCCTTGAATCCGCCGATGCGCTTGAACGGTCCCGCATCACCATGAAAAAAGCCAGGCTGATGTACAGCGAAGAAGACAAGGTGAATCTTGCCTTCAGGAAATCGTACCAGGGAGACGTTGTAGGCTCGGTAACCAAGCTGGACGTCGGCGAGATACAGAAATACGATCACACCCTCCGGCTGATAGACGTTATTGCCGGCCGCTCGCTGGGCATGCTGGGAAGCGACCGCATCAGGGGCCTGGGCCGCGGCATCACGATCGAAGATATTACAGGCAGCGGCTCCGGCAGAGCCGTGTTTATCGTGGACGGGCTGCCCCGTGATATAGACAATATGCGGCTCACCGAAGTGGAAAGCGTTACCATCCTCAAGGATGTGAACAGTGCCATCCTGTATGGAACAGACGCAGTGAACGGCGTGGTATTGATCACCACCAAAAGGGGAGAGGCTTTCAAAAAACGGTCAGACTTCAGTCTCAACTATGGTATTTCCGCTCCCAGGGCTATGCCCAAATATCTCAACTCGGCGGATTATATGACTTATTTTAACCAGGCCCGCGCCAACGACGGGTTAGGCGCCCAGTACACCGACGAGACCATTGAAAATTTCCGGAGCGGCAATAAATACCGTTACCCGGATGTGGATTATTATTCAGACGCCTACCTCCGCTCCTACAAAAATTATTATGACCTGAACGGTGAATTTTCAGGCGGCAACAATGTAGCCCAATACTATACCAATCTCGGCTGGAACACAGCCGGCAGCCTGCTGAACTTCGGGGAAGGCGCAAAAGGCAGGAACAACCGGTTCAACGTACGAGGGAATGTAGACCTGAAGGTGAACGACTGGATCAAGACCGCCGTGGATGTATCCGGTGTATTCATCGTCAACAAGGGGCCGCGTGGCAACTTTTGGTCCGATGCCGCCACCATCCGGCCTTATGAATTTGCGCCGCTGTTGCCCATCAGCCTCATCGATCCCTCTAACCCGCTGCTGCTGGGCCGTAAAAATGATTTGAATGGGGAATACCTGATGGGTGGCGCTTCCAACCGCCTTACCTCGGCAATCGGCAATGGTTATTCCGGCGGTACCAATGAAGTTATTTCCCGCAACTTCGCCTTCAACAACCGGGTGGATGTGCAGCTGGACAAACTGACACAGGGCCTTTCTTTCCATACCAACGTGAGCTTCGATTATTTTGTTACCTACAACCAGACGGTGACCAACGAATACTCCGTTTACGAACCGGTATGGAGCCCTACGGCGGATAGCATTATTAGCCTTAAACAATACGGGAAAGACTCCCGCCCCGGTACCCAGACGCTGAGCAGTTCCACTTTCCGCAGAAGGTTTGGCGCATACGGCATGTTTGGTTACGACAGGGAATTTAACCAACGGCATCATTTCACCGGCTCCCTGCTGGGTTTCCTCGGTAATTATAAAGTAGAAGGAGATTTCCAGGGCATTAAGCTGGCGCATGCCGGCTTCCGCCTCGGGTATGCTTATGACAAACGTTACCTGCTGGATTTCAGCAGCGCTTATGTGAGTTCCGTTAAGCTGGCGGAAGGGAACCGCGGGCAGTTCTCGCCTTCACTGGGCGTGGCCTGGGTGATCTCCGAGGAGGACTTTATGCCCAAATCCGAAAACATCAATTACCTGAAGCTCCGCGCATCCGCGGGGATATTGAATTCTGATTTCCCCATCGATAATTTCTTTTTATACGAAAACAGGTATGTGGGCTCCGGCAGCTATAACTGGTTTGAAGGTGGCAGAAGCCGTTCTGGCGTTGCTTCCAGCTGGGGCAGCAATCCGGACCTGGGCTATGCCCGGCGCAAGGAAATAACCCTCGGCGTGGAAGGCCTTTTCTTTAACAAGGTGCTCGGTGTGAATGCCAATGTGTTCTACAATGTGTTCGACAACCTGGTGACCAGGCGCATGGCGGCGTACCCTGCATTTTATACGGACTTCGTTCCTTATGAGAACTACGGCGCCAACATGTACAAAGGCGTGGAACTCGGGGTGGACTTCACCAAATCATTCGGTGACTGGACGGTTTTCGCGGGCGTGAACCTGATGTATAACACCTCCGAGGTAAGAAAAATAGACGAGCTGTATAACAATGATTACCAGTACAGGAAAGGCCACCCGGCAGACGCGCGTTTCGGGCTGGAGGCACTTGGCCTGTTCCAGGATGAAGCGGAAATAGCCGCCAGCCCAGAACAGGTGTTTGGTACAGTGCGGCCGGGAGATATCAAGTATAAAGACCAGAACGGGGACGGTGTAGTGGACGATAACGATCAGAGATACCTGGGCCGCTACCAGCAACCGTTTTCGGGAGGTCTGCAGATCAGGGTATCTTACCGGAACTTCACCTTCTTTGCCCTCGGTGAAGCCAGCTATGGCGCCGATGAATTGTTGAGCGACAACAATTATTACTGGGTAGACGGGAACGATAAATACTCCGAAGTGGTGCTGAACAGCTGGACGCCCGATAACAAAGCCACCGCCACGCATCCCCGCCTCAGCTCACAAGCCAACAGCAACAACCACCGCCCTTCCACTTACTGGGAATATGACAACGATTTTTTCCAGATACGCAGGGTGCAGCTGAGCTACGACATGCCTGCTTCCGTGAGCAAATTGCTGCTGATGAGGGCCCTCAATGTTTTCGTGGACGGCAGTAACGTTTACCAGTTCAGCAAAAGCCGCAGGATAAGGGATCTGGCCATTGGCGGTGAGCCTAATTACCGCGTTTTTTCCATTGGCCTGAATGCCAGCTTTTAAGATCATTAAAAAGAGACTATTATGAAAATACTCAAAATACCAGTGATCGTGCTTTCCACATGCCTGCTGTGCTCCTGTGAAAAGCTGTTCAATCCGAATAATGATAATCCCAGCACATACGACAGGATACTGATCGATCCCGCATTTGCGGAAGGGCTGCTGATAAGGGCATATACCTATATCCCTACCAACGATTACCAGTTCAACGAAGTGGCGACGGACGATGCCGCCACTACCGAAAAGGGAAGTGGTTTTCTACGGATGGCCACCGGCGGCTGGACCTCGCTGACCAACCCTGAAAACCTCTGGGATAACAGCAACAGGGCCATCATGTATATCAACCATTTCCTGGATGTGGTGCAGATCGTTCCCTGGAAACCTTCGGACGCACAGCTGAACGCCCTGTACATCCGCCGCTTGAAAGGAGAAGCATTAGCCCTGCGCGGCATGTTCAAATATTACCTGCTCCGCAACCATGGCGGTTATGGGGACAATGGTGAATTACTGGGGTTCCAGATATTAAATAAGTTCACTGCCAAAGCGGAAGATTTTTCAGTGCCGCGCAGCAGCTTTGCCGATTGCCTGAAGAGCACTTATGACGACCTGGACAGCGCGCTGGCCCTGCTGTCTCCCAACTACGGCGACGTGAACGACCCTATCGACCTGCCGCCCGGTTTTACGGATATCACGGACATCGATAAATACAATACCGTATTTGGCGAGGTTACGCAGCAGCGCGTCAGCGGGCGCATCGCGCTGGCCATTAAGTCGCGCGCAGCCATGCTGGCAGCCAGCCCGGCTTTTAACGCCGCCGGCACTGCGCAACTCTGGGAAAACGCCGCGAAGCTGACCGGCGATGTGCTGGCCGGTATCAACGGCGTGGCGGGCATTGATCCGAAAGGAAATATTTTTTATCTCAAGGCCCAGGTAGACAATGCGGACCTCACCAGCGGCGATAAAAAAGACATCCCTGAAATACTCTGGCGCCGGCCCGTATATACCAACCGCGTACGCGAGCAGGAAAATTTTCCGCCCAGCCTGTATGGAAGGGCCGAAGTGAATCCTTCCCAGAACCTGGTGGACGCATTTCCCATGGCCAACGGCTACCCGATCACAGACGGAGACTCCGGCTTCGATCCCCTCAATCCGTATGCAAACAGGGATCCCCGGCTGAGCCTGTATATCGTGTACAACGGCAGCAAGCTGCGCAACACGACCATCAAAACAGAAGTAGGCGCAGGGGACGATGGCCTGGACGCGCTCCAGACCTCCACGCGCACCGGTTATTACCTGAAAAAGCTGCTGCGTGAAGATGTGAACGTCAACCCCGTTTCCACCTCCGATCAAAAGCACTTCAATACGCACATCCGGTACACGGAATTATTCCTGAACTATGCCGAGGCGGCTAACGAAGCCTGGGGCCCCGATGGAACGGGAACGCTGGGCTATTCCGCAAGGGATGTAATTGCCGCTATCCGCAAGCGCGCGGGCATCACGCAGCCGGACGCATACCTGCAGTCCGTAAGCAGCAAAGACGCCATGCGCGAGCTGATACGCAACGAAAGAAGGCTGGAGCTTTGTTTTGAAGGCTTCCGCTTCTGGGACCTGCGCCGCTGGAAAGCAGCGCTCGCAGAGCCGCTGAAAGGTGTGAGGATCGCAAACGGTACTTATGAATACTTTACCGTGGAGCAGCGCGCGTATAACAACAGCTATATGCATTACGGGCCAATCCCGAACAGCGAGGTCTTTAAATTCCATCTCGTTCAGAACAAGGGCTGGCAGTAACCATTATTAATTTTAAAGCTAGAAGCATGAAACAGATATTGATGGCATTCGCATTGCTTGCATCCGGGTTATACGCCTGCAAAAATTCAGAGATCGTTCACCCGGACTTTAAATACACCTCGGGTTTCTTTCCGTACCAGTTCCCTGTGAGAACGCTCATACTCGGTGACTATATTTTCGATAATACGAACGACAACAATCACCGGTTCGTTATATCCGCCCACCTGGGCGGCCTGTACGAGAATGATAAGGACAGGAGCTTTGACATTGAAGTGGACAACAGCCTGGCCAACCGCCTGCTGTTCACCGCCAACGGCGATACCGTGCGGGCGCTGCCGGCAAAGTACTATTCGCTGGGCGCAAGTAAAATTATGATACCGAAAGGCGCCATGCACGCCGGGGTGGTGGTGCAGCTCACCGACGAGTTTTTCACAGACCCGCGGGCCATCGGGCTGAACTATGTGATACCGGTGAGGTTGAAAGGTTCTGCTGATGTGGATACCATCCTGTCCGGGAAGTCGGACAACCCGAGTGCGGACCCCCGCATCCCGGCCCAGTGGCTTGCCGCGCCCAAGAACTTTACGATGTTCGGCATAAAATTCATGAACGAATTTCATGCCGCGTATTTCCATTACGGGCAGAGCCAGGTAAAGGATGGGGCTAACACGGTGCTGGAAGACACTGTGTATTCCCACAAATTCTTAACCAGCAATCCCGTTACCCGCCTTGCCACAACGGGCCGGCAACAGGTCGCGGGCACCATCTTCCTCCGCTCCGCCGTAATGACCGGTGAAGTGAACATGCTGCTGACCTTCAACGGCAACAACTGCACAATATCCGCACCCGCAGGCGCGGGTTATACCATCACCGGTACCGGTGAGTTTAAAAAAGAAGCCTACGAATGGGGCGATAAAAAGCGGAACGGCATTGTGCTGAACTATGTAGTAACACGCGGCGGGCAGACCTATACCGCCAGCGATGTACTGGTAGTGCGGGATAGGGAAGTGGTGATGGAAACCTACCAGCCGGTGGTGTATTGATAATGTTTGAATATAGCGATTATAAAAAAAGGGAACTGCCTGTTCAGGCGGTTCCTTTTTTTGTTTACACGTGCCTGCTGCCGTCATTTCCCGTGATTATTCGTATTTTCATACCTGATCACAAACCCATGCGCCATCTAAAAACCGGTAAATACCTTGGGCAGGTTCAAAGAACCTGGAACGCAGGCGGCATCCTCATCAGCGAGGCCGCTTACCCCACCCGTGTTTTCGAAGGCTGGCATTACCACGAGAATCATCACATCAGCTTTATCGTGCAGGGAGGCAACCGCGAGCAGCGCAAAGGCCGCGAGGCGGAGGTGCTGCCCGGGGAGATCATCAGCTACAGGAGCGGCGAGCTGCACCGGAACTCAAATACCCACGTGCAATCCCGGAACATCAACCTGGAAATTGAAAACAGCTTTTTTGCGCAATACGGCCTGGAGGAAGACGCTTTCGGCAACGTTCACTTAAACCAGGGGGACGCAAAGTTTGCAGTATTAAAAATATACAGGGAATGCCTCTCCGGTAATAGCACTGCAATACATAGCCTCCTGCTGGGCCTGCTGGATGCGAAAGAACCGGCGCCCGGGAATACGCCGCCCTGGGTAATAACCCTGCGCGAGGTGCTGCACGGCCGCTGGAATGAAAATATGACGCTCCGGGAACTGGCTCTCCTGCTGCAGGTGCATCCCGTAACGATCTCGAAGTTCTTCCCCCGCTATTTCCATTGCACGCTGGGCGAATACACCCGCAAGATCCGCGTGGAAAAAGCGATCGGCCTTGTGGCATCCGGCCTCCCGCTCACCGCCATCGCCCACGAATGCGGCTTCTACGACCAAAGCCATTTTATCAGGGCATTTAAGGAAATGACCGGTTTCCTGCCCGGCGGGTATAAAAAAATGGCAGGCTAACCTGGTACAATTCCCCCTCACCTTCCGGGCTTACATTTGCCGTAAATATGAATTCGCCATGAAGCCTGTTATCTTATTTTTTTGCCTTTTGATTTCTTCAGCCTGTTTTGCCCAGCGCCTCGATCCGAAAGAATTGCAGGAAGCGGTATCCGGCATTGCCAAACTTATTGAGGACAATTACGTATACCCTGCAAAAGGAAAGCAGATATCCAATTACCTGCTGGGGGAATATAAAAAAGGAACCTTCGCGAAATGCAGCAGCTGGAAAATGTTCGATTCGCTGGCCACGCAACACCTGAAAACATTCAGCCACGACGGTCACCTGTACGTCCGGGACGATCCTGAAACGGCGGGGAACCTGCTGAATAAAAAACCGGATACCACCGAAGCATTCAGCTATGATCTTTTTTATTACGGCCAGAAAGCCATTGACAATAATTTCGGTTTCAGGGAAGTGAAGGTCCTGGACGGTAATACCGGCTATATTAAAATTTCAGAGATCAATATTTCATCCAAAAGCCTTCCCGTTTTATTCGCGGCGATGCGTTTCGTGGCCAATACAAAAGCGCTGATCATAGACCTTCGGGGCAATGGTGGCGGAGGCAGCGACGTGGGCGCGGTATTCGAAAGTTTTTTTCTCGCCAAAAATGTTCCGCTGCTGGAATTTAAAAGCAGGCACGGCGAAAGCACGCTGGAAAAAACAGTGGCCTGGCTGACCGAGCCCAAATATGAACGCCCGCTGTATATTCTTATTGACGGCGGAACTGCTTCTGCCGCTGAAGCACTCGCTTATGCCCTGCAAATGCACAAACGGGCGGTGATCGTAGGCCAGCCTTCGGCCGGAGGGGCGCACATGAACACCTGGTACCCGGTGAATGAGCATTTGTACGTATCGGTGTCCACCGCGGCCCCCGCCAAACCCGGCACGGAGGAATCATGGGAGCAGAAAGGCGTGCAGCCGGACCACCGGGCGGAAAAGGGGAAGGAAATAGCAACTCTTCTCGGGTTGTTGAAATAAATACGGCTCTCCCGATAGCGGTACCTGCTCCCTGGAGTGTCTAATCACAAAGACACTTTCAAAAACATGCAATTACCACGTCTGTTCATCACGGCCCTGCTGTGTGCCGCTTCCTTCGTTACGTCCGCGCAGCAAAAAGATATCGTAGCCTATGCCAATACCTTACAGGGCACTAATTCTGAATTTGCGCTCAGCCATGGTAACACGCATCCCTCCACCGCACTGCCTTTCGGCATGCACGCATGGTCTGCCCAAACAGGCAGGAACGGCGACGGCTGGAAATATCAGTATAAAGTCAATACCATCCGCGGCTTCCAGCAAACGCACCAGTGCAGCCCCTGGGTGGGCGACTACGCAGTCTTCAGCCTGATGCCGGTTTCCGGCGAACTGAAGGTGAACGAGGACCAGCGGGCGGCGGAATTCAGTCATGCCGATGAAGTGGCCAGGCCGGATTATTACAAAGTGACTTTCCAAAACAAGGTGACCGCGGAATTATCTCCCACCGAAAGAGGCGCGCACCTGCGTTTTTCCTTCCCCGCCAAAAGCCCGGCCTACATTGTGCTGGACGGCTATAATGCGCTGAGCGGCGTGAAGATCTTTCCTGCCGAACGGAAAATAACCGGTTATGTGACCAATGGCCGCTTCATCCCGAAAGGTTTCAGGAATTATTTCGTGATGGTGTTCGACCAGCCCTTCGAGGCCAGCGGCACCTGGGAGAATGTAAATAACAAGGTGTCCGAAGGCAGCCTGTCTGCCGAAGGTATGGGCGCGGGTGCATTTATCCGCTTCCGCAGCGGCGCGAAAGTGCAGGTCCGGGTGGCCTCTTCCTACATCAGTCCCGAACAGGCGGAGATCACCTGGCAGCGGGAATTGGGCAGCTTCGCAAAACTGGAACAAACACGGGCCGCCGCGAACAAAACCTGGAGCACGCTTTTTAACCGCGTGCTGGTGGAAGGCGGTACGGAGAAAGATAAAGCGACATTTTATTCCTGCCTCTTCAGGGCCAACCTTTTCTCGCACCAGTTCTTCGAATTCAACAGCCAGGGAGAACCGTATTATTACAGTCCCTACGACGGCAAAGTGCACAACGGCTACATGTATACGGACAACGGTTTCTGGGATACCTTCCGCGCGCAGTTCCCGCTCAATACCATCCTGCACCCCACCATGGAAGGCCGTTACATGCAGGCCCTGCTGGATGCGCAGCAGCAATGCGGCTGGTTCCCCGCCTGGTCCTTTCCCGGCGAAACCGGCGGCATGCTGGGCAATCACGCCATTTCCCTGCTGGCGGACGCCTGGGTGAAGGGCATCCGCACCTTCGATCCCAAACAGGCGCTGGACGCTTATTTCCACGAAGCCATGAACAAAGGCCCCTGGGGCGGCGCCAACGGCCGCGCGGGCTGGAAGGAATATTACCAGCTCGGCTACGTCAGTTTCCCTGAATCGCACGGCAGCACTTCACAAACGCTGGAGTATGCGTACGACGACTTCTGCGGCTACCAGCTGGCGAAAATGACCGGCAACGGGTTCTATCAAAATATCTTCAGCCGCAGCATGTACAACTACAAAAACCAGTACGACAGCATCACCGGTTTTATGCGCGGCCGTAAGCTGAACGGGGAATGGCTCGAAAACTTCGATCCCTACGAATGGGGCGGCCCCTATACCGAAGGCAATGCCTGGCATTGGCAATGGTCCGTTTTTCACGATACGCAGGGCCTCATCCACCTGATGGGAGGCAACGCCCGCTTTACCGAAAAGCTGGATTCCGTTTTCAGCGCGCCCAACAAGGTGAACGTAGGCCATTACAAACAAACCATTCATGAAATGACGGAAATGGTGAATGCCAACATGGGGCAGTACGCCCACGGCAACCAGCCCGTTCAGCATATGATCTACCTCTACAACTACGCCGGCCAGCCCTGGAAGGCGCAGGCGCATGCCCGGAACGTAATGGCCCGCCTGTACGACGCCACGGAAAATGGTTACCCGGGAGATGAGGACCAGGGCCAGATGTCGTCGTGGTATGTGATGAGCGCGCTGGGATTTTACAGCGTTTGCCCGGGCACGGACCAGTACGTGATCGGCAGCCCGCTGTTCCCGAAAGCGACGGTTACCATGGAAAACGGGAAGAAATTCGTGGTGGAAGCCCGCAACAACAGCCCGGAGAACGTTTACATCCAATCCGCCACCCTCAACGGCAAACCCTGGCCGCACAACTGGCTGCGGCACGCGGATATTGTGAATGGCGGTGTATTGCAGCTGCAAATGGGCAATCAACCCGCCACTGGCAGGGGCATTGCTGAGGCAGACAAACCCTTTTCGCTGAGCAGGCCCTGATTTGGCGGGCGGCGATAATTTCGGACGGGGACTGAAAAATAATGCTAAAACGTTTAAATTAGCTCTCAGTTCGAATTCCGCCATGCGTAAAGATTTTTCCACGTATACCGATGAGGAGGTGTTCCTGCTGGTAAAGCAGGGGCACAAAGAGGCGTTTGAGGAGATCTACAAACGCTTCTGGCAGGAGCTGCTCGATGCCGCCTACCGGCGTGTAAAAGTGCAGGAAACGGCGATGGAACTGGTGCAAAGCCTGCTGGTAAACCTTTACCTGAAGCGGGAAACGATCACCCTCACTAATTCGCTGCGCAACTACCTGCATATTTCATTAAAAAATAAGGTGCTGAACACGGTGCGCTCCGAGCTGGTGCGTAACACTTACCAGCAGCATATGCTCAAAGGCGGCGAGCCTTACCAGGCAGACGCGGTGAGCAGCCTGCAGCTGAAGGAACTGCAGCAGCGGATAGACGAGTCCTGCGCCAGCATGCCGGAAAAATGCCGGGAAGTATTTTACCTGAGCCGGCGCGAGCATTTGTCGTACCAGCATATTGCCGAACAGCTGGGCATTTCCGTCAGCACCGTCGAAAAACATATGGTGAAAGCGCTCAAAATACTGCGCTCCCGCCTGAAGGAATACAACTTTACCGTATTCTGGTTCCTGTCCGCCTGGTGGCTTTTATGTTGAAGAAAATGCAAACTTATTTTTGAAACACAGTGGAGGTAGGCCGTTTTTCAGGTGTCTAATGTTAGAGAGACTATTAAGATGAACAACACCCGGTTAAAAGAACTATTGAATAAATACCTGGATGGAACTGCTACGGCAGCCGAAATCCGGGAGGTAGACGATTGGTACCAGTCTTTCGACCGCGATAAGGGACTAACGGAACAATTGAATGATGAGCAGCTGGCCGCCCTGGAACAATTGTTTTTCCTGCGGGTGAGCAGGGAAATAGAGCAGGCCGAACCGCGCACGAGGGTGATCAGGGCGTTCCGCTACTGGTGGGCCGCTGCAAGTGTGGCGGTGTTGCTGGCAGCCGGCGGTATCTATTTCGCCCGCGAACGCACAGCACAGCCGCAAACAGCGGTGGTAACGCTCACCGAACAAACAGGCAGAAGCAGCATCAAAAAGATCGCGTTGCCTGACGGCACCACGGTTTGGCTGAACTTCGACAGTAAGATACGTTATGCCGGGCAGCAGGGCCGCGAGGTCTGGCTCGAAGGCGAAGGATATTTTGAAGTCTCGCAGCAGGGGGGCAAAGCGTTTTTAGTACACGCCGGCCCGCTGGATGTGAATGTGCTGGGCACCAGCTTCAACATAGACGCCTATACGCCGGGGAAGATGGTAACAGTAACCGTGGCCAGCGGCAAAGTGGCGGTAGGCAATGATAAAGCCGCCCGCGCTACGCTTGCCGCCAACCAGCAGGCTGTATACGATGCCGCGGCCAATAAAATAGCAACCAGCGAGATCATGGCGGCAGATTTCAGCGCCTGGAGGCAGGGGCAGCTGGTGTTCAAAAAAGCCATGTTCAGCGATATCGCCCGGAAGCTGGAACGCCGCTACAACGTGCGCATCCGCTTTGCCGGCGAGCATATTGCCAACGCGCTGCTCACCGCCCGGTTCGATGAAAATGTGCCTTTGAAAGACGTGCTGGATATGTTATGCGATATCTACGGCTTCAGCTACCGCCAGGAGCCGGGAAAAGATGAGTATCTTGTATACGACGGTCAACCAAATAAATAAAACCGGATATGGTCCGTGTGGAGCGATAATTTCAAGTTATGAACGAGATAAGAGCGGAACGCCTGCATATCAGGCCCGGGTGGCTCGTCTGCCTGGTGCTGGCATGTTATTGCCTGTGCATGCAGCGCGCAGCCGCGCAGTCCGGAACGAATGATGAATTGCGGCGCACGATGGTCACCATACAGGTCGCCAACCAAACGCTGGACAAAGTGTTCGAGCAGGTGGAAGCGGCCACCCGGTTCAGGTTTGTGTATAATCCTTCGGAAATAACAGGCAGCGGCAAAGTGACGGTTTCGAAAAAGAATATTTCCGTTGAGCAGGTATTGAAACTTCTGCCGCCCGGCCTGCAATATGAACTGAGAGGCAGGAACATTCTCATCACCCGCAAAGAAACGCCGCCTCCCGAACCGGCCGCGCCAACGCTGGCAGGCAGGGTAACGGATACAAAAGGTAATCCGCTGGCGGGCGTGAGCATAACGGCAAAAGGTTCGCTGGCGCGCATCGCGACAGACCAGGCCGGGGCATTCAGCATCCGCGCGGGGCCGGGAGACACGCTCCGTTTCAGCCTGCTCGGTTTCTGGGAACAGGAAGTGCCGGTGGAACAGGCGGAGCTGCTCTACATTTCGCTGCTGGCGAAACATGCCTCCCTCAAAGAAGTGGTGGTGATCGGCTACGGCACTTCCAGCAAAGAAAATCTCACCACCGCCGTAGGCACCGTGAAAGGGGACGAGCTGAAAGAACGCGCCACCACCATGAACGTGATGCAGGGGCTGGCCGGCAAAGTAGCCGGGGTGAGCGTGATGATGAACTCAGGCAAACCAGGGGGAAATCCCATCGTAAAGATCAGGGGCACCGGCTCCATCAATGCATACAACGGACCTTTATACGTGATCGACGGAATTGTAGGGGCAGACCCGATGAACATCGATCCTAATATAGTTGCCGCGGTAGACGTGCTGAAAGATGCCGCTGCCTCGGCAATTTACGGTTCAAGGGGTTCCAACGGCGTGATCGTGATCACCACCAAAAAAGGAACAAAGGGCAGCCCGGCCGTTTCGTTCAGGAACACGCTCAGCTTCGGTTCCCTCGCCCGGAAGGTGGATCTGATGGATGCGGATGAAGCGCTGGAGATGTTCAAACGCGAATACGGATACCTGCCCGGCCGCACCGCGCCGCACCTCGATCCTGCAAGGCAGTTCCCCCGGAAAGACGAGCTGTTCAATGCGGACGGAACGCCTAAATACAATACCGACTGGCAGGCCGAAGCAAGCCGCATCGCCGTATCGCACGAACATTCGCTGTCGCTGTCCGCCGGTAAAGACGGGATCACCGCGCTGGTGAACCTTTCCTACAACGACCAGCAGGGAATTCTCATCAACAGCTATTCCCGCCAGGTGAACGGTTTCATCAACCTCGGCTGGGATGCAAAAAAATGGCTGCATGTGCAGGCGGTGATCAACAGCGGCGCTTTCAGGCAGAATAATGTGGACATCAATACTTTCGGGCTGAATGCCGTGCGGCAGATCTACGAGTTCCTGCCCTTCCTCCCGGTGCAGTATGCAGACGGCACTTATACGCGGAAAGGCGATTACCCGGGCGCGGAAGATTCCGAAAACCCGGTGAGGCTGATGCGGGAAGTGAAATCCGTAGCCGGGCGCACCTATACGATGGGCAACCTGCTGGCTACCGTCCGTTTCAGTGACAAGCTGCACTTTACGGCAGGCCTCAGCGGGCAGACGGGCGCCAGCTACAACCTGTATTACTCCGGCCGCGACATCCGCGGGTATTCCGATACGCAGCAGGGCGTGGCCACCCGTACCCACGGCAATTCCGGCTCCTGGACCTCCGAAGATTACCTGACCTGGAACGACCAGTTCGGTAAACATAAGATCACCGGCGTGGCAGGCGCCAGCTGGTATTATTTCGCGAACATGAGCACCCAGGCGGGCAGCGAAGGATTTTTCGATGACTTTTTTTCTTATAACAGCCTGCAAACCGGGCTGGTGCCGCAGCGGCCGCAATCGGGGAACAGCAACACCGCGATGAACTCGTACTACATGCGTTTCCATTACGATTACGACAGCCGTTACCTGCTCGGTTTTTCATTCCGCGCGGATGGTTCTTCGCGCTTCGGCGCCAACAACCGGTACGGGTATTTTCCCAGCTTCTCCGCCGCCTGGCGTTTATCGTCGGAGCCCTTCATGCGCGGTATACGCAGCATCACCGACCTGAAGCTGCGCGGCAGCTACGGCATCGTAGGCAATGCGGACATCGGGGATTATGTAACGCAGGACAGGATCCGCAGCGGGCAGACCGTATTCGACGGACAGCTGGAACCCTCCGCCACACTGGAAGCGCTGGGCAACAGGAACCTGAAATGGGAAAAGGCGCACCAGCTGAATTTCGGTATCGACGCGTCGCTGCTGGACGGCAGGGTGCAATTCACCGGCGATGTGTATAACCGGGTAACGAAAGACCTGCTGTATTACAAACTATTGCCGGCCACCACGGGTTACGAAGGCGTGTATGACAACATCGGTTCTATCCGCAACAGGGGTATAGAATTGTCGCTGGTAACGAGCAACATCCGCCGCGGGCACTTTTCATGGAACACTTCGCTGATCTGGTCCATGAACCGCTCCCGCGTACTGGAGCTGAACGGCGATATCATGTATCCCTGGGGAGGCCGCATCATGGAAGGCCGCCCGCTGAATGAATTTTATGGTTATCTCCGGCTGGGCACCTGGGGCACCGATGAGGCGGCGGAAGCAGCCGTCTTCGGTAAAAAGCCCGGCGACCTGAAATACGCCGACCTGAATAACAACAAGGTGAAGGACGCGAACGACAGAACAGTGCTGGGCAACGGCATGCCCGATTTCGAGGCCAGCATGGCCAACACCGTGACGTACAGGAATTTTTCACTGGCAGTGGACCTGCAGGCGATCTACGGTCACAGCCTCGCCAATTTCACCCGGCTGATCATGGAAAACGCCGCGCCTTCCACCAACAGCTACTCCAGCCTGCTGAACGCCTGGACGCCGCAACGGCAGGGAGTGATGGGCGCAGCGCTGCGTTTGCCCGGCGACGGCTTCGACAGTGAAATGGACAGCTACAACATTGAAAAGGGAACGTTCCTGCGCGTGCGCAACATCGCCCTCGGCTACCGCCTGCGTGAAAGCTGGCTGAAGCGGTACCGCCTGAAGTCGGCCATGTTCAGCATCAACATGGAAAATTATTTCCTGTTCACAAAATATAGAGGCTACGACCCGGAAGCTTCGTCGTTCGACGGCGATTTTAACCAGGGCGTGGACCTGTACCAATACCCGAAAGCAAAAACGCTGGCGTTCACCTTAAACGTTACGTTCTGAATAAAAGGAGGCACATATGCAACCAGGCGCGATGATGAAAAGAATGTTGATGTTGCTGCTGCTGGCGGCTGTTACATCCTGCAACAAATTCCTGGAGGAGGAGCCCTCCGGCTCACTGAACCTGTCGCATTTCTACAAAACGGCGGAGCAGGTGAAAGCCGCGGTGAACGGCACTTACGACGGGCTCGGTCTTCCTTTCACGGTGAACATCGGCATATCCGTGAGCCCGGTGTATTCGCTGGAATACATCACCGGTTACAGCCGGAGGCCGAGGCCGTCAGGGTTTGAGGACGACCAGTTCCTGCGGCTGGACAGGCTGGATGATGCGAACTCCCGGTTGCAGGGCTGGTGGAATGCGACGTATTACCCGATGGAGAACTGCAACAGCGTGATAGAGCACGTTAGCGTGACCACGCTGGTAGATGAAGGGACCAAACAACGTTACCTCGGCCAGGCGTATTTCCTGCGGGCATGGTACTACTTCCAGGCGGTGCGGCTTTTTGGGGACGTTCCCCTGAAATTAACCACCACAAAGGATCTGAACAATGTGCGGATACGCCGTTCGCCGAAAGAGGCGGTGTACGAGCAGATCATCAAAGACCTTACGGCAGCCGAAAACAGCGGCCTGCCCTGGGCGGACCCCAGCGGCCGCGTGAGCCTGGGAGCGGTGAAATCGTTGCTGGCAAAGGTATACATCACCATGGCCGGATATCCTTTGCAGAAAGGGATACCTTATTACCAGAAGGCATACGACAAAGCAAAGGAAGTGATTGCCAGCGGCCAGTTCTCTTTGTTTGAACAATACAGCGATCTGCGCAACCCCGCCGTGCAAAATACGCGGGAGCACATCTTCATGTTGCAGCGCCATCCGACTGTGGCGGTCAGCAACATACACGGCGCATACCTGCCTTACCCGGATCAGCCTGTTTCCATACAACCCGCTTACGGCGGGGCGATGGCGCCGGTGCAGGCATTTTACGATTCTTACGCGAACGGCGACGGGCGCAAGCGGGAGCGGGCCTTTTTTTATACGAAATACCCGCGCTACGGCAACCCAGCCGATACGATCGTTTTTCCCGCGCCTTATATTTTTAAGTTCTGGGATGATGAGGCCGAAAGATCGGGCCGCTCAGGCGCCAACTTCCCTTTGATCCGCTACGCCGATGTGCTGCTGCTGTGCGCCGAAGCGAAGAGTATGATCGATGGGGGCCTTACATCCGATGCGGCGGCTATCGATGCGTATTACGCGGTGCGCCGCAGGGCGTTCCCGGCGGAAGCGAAACCCGTCAGCTTGTCTACAGACGCGATACTGAAAGAAAGGCACTGGGAGCTTTGTTTTGAATTCCAGGCCTGGTACGACATGCTGCGCACACGAAAGGCTTTTGACGTGGAGCGCGGCGTGATGACAAGCCTGCCGGGCTACAAAGCGCCCAATCACCTGCGGGCGTTCGAGAGCAGCGACCTTCAATTTCCGTTACCATTAGCTGAAGTTCAGAAAAACCCGGACTTGGCACTTTAACAATAACATGAAACTAAAACGTTTTTGCCTGGCGGTGATGCTCACCGCCGCGGCACAGGAATCTTTTGCCCAGCGGCATTACTTTATCGACGGCTACCACGGCGGCGTATACGGGCATTACCCGGTATGGTACACGCAGTTTATGACAGGCCAGCTGGAGGCCAATCCCGGCTGGAAGATCAATCTTGAAATTGAACCGGAAACCTGGGACGCCGTGAAGGTGCGGGAGCCGGAGGCCTATGCGGCTTTCAAAAAAATATTTGCCGACCAGTCGGATGCCGGCCGTATTGAGTATGTAAGCCCTGCATATGGGCAGAGTTATCTCTATACCGGCTCCGGCGAAAGCATGATCAGGCAGTTCAGTTACGGTATGCGGAAAGTAAGGGAACATTTCCCCGAAGCGGTGTTCACCACGTATTCCAGCGAGGAGCCTTGTTTTACCAGCGCGTTGCCGCAGGTTTTGCTTTCTTTTGGTTTTAAATATGCTTCGCTGAAAAATCCTAATACCTGCTGGGGCGGCTACACGCGTGCCTTTGGCGGCGAGCTGGTGCAATGGCAGGGCCCGGATGGCAGCAGGGTGCTTACGGTGCCGCGGTATGGTTCCGAAGCGCTGGTGGCCAATTCCACCTGGCAAACCACTGCCTGGAACAATGGACGTGAATACATTCAATCCGCGCTCGCGGCGGGGATAAAAAATCCCATCGGCATGTGCCTGCAGGATGCGGGCTGGCGAAACGGGCCCTGGTTGAAAGATAAAGCGCGTTATGAGACCTGGCGCAATTATATCGGGCATATTGCGGATAAACAAAATGCGGAAGTATGGAAGTTCAGCCAGGAAGATATCCAGGTAAGCCTGGTATGGGGCGCCCAGGCGCTGCAACGTATTGCGCAGCAGGTGAGGAGCGCGGAGAACAAACTGGCGGCCGCCGAAAAATATGCGGCCATCAGCGCGTTGTACGACCATTCGCCCTGGCCTCAGCAGGCGCTCGACACCGCCTGGAAATCCTTGCTGCTGGCCCAGCACCACGACTGCTGGATCGTTCCCTACAACGGCAGCAAAGGCGATACCTGGATCGATAAGGTGAGGCGCTGGACGGATGTGACCCTGGCTGTAAGCGACAGCATCCTTCATCAAGGCAGCGAAGCAGAAAAATATGTGCGCGTATTGAATACCGCCGCGATGCCCCGAGAGGAATGGGTAGTATTGCCGCACCATAAAGGCAGCATGCTGAAGGTGACGGACGCCAGTGGAAAACAGGCGGCTGTATACCGGCAGGGCGATAGTTCGCTGGTATTCCAAGCCCGCGTACCCGCGATGGGGTTCAGTGTTTACCGCCTGGAGGAAACAAGGGAAACTCCCGCGCCTCTGAAACCAGCGGCGCGTTTGCGCAATGGCCGGTACAGGGTGGAAACAGACCTGTATCAAATGGAGATCGATCCTTCCCGGGGCGGCGTGATCACCAGCCTGGTGGCCAAAGGAATGGGAAAAAAAGAAATGGTGGATGCAAAAAATGCCCGCGGCTTCAACGAGCTGAGAGGATATTTTTATGATGAATCTGCCTGGCGCTCCAGCATGGATACGGCGGCGGCTGTGCGTATCACGGAAGATAACAACGCGCGTGTGGCAGTTGAGATCAAAGGGTCCATTGCCGGGCATCCCTTCACGCAGCTGGTTACCCTTACGCATGGCCAGCACAGGATAGATATGCAGGTGAAGATCAATTGGCGGGGCAATCCGGGTATCGGGGCTTATTCGCAGGCCGCGAACTACCGTGCAGAGGCTTACCGTAAAGCATTTTACAACGACAGCTTCAAATTGCAGGTACTGTTCCCGCTTAACCTGCCACAGCAACAACTCAGCAAAAATGCGCCGTACGATGTAACGGAAAGCCGTTTGGACAATACATTCTTCAACAGCTGGGACAGCATCAAGAACAACGTCATCCTCCACTGGGCGGACGTAACCGGCGGAAAAGCAGGTCTCGCCCTGCTCACGGACCATACCACCAGCTATCTGCACGGCAAAGATTATCCGCTTGGCTTTACGTTGCAGTACATCGGGAAAGCTTTGTGGGGAAGGGATTACAAGACCGGCGGCCCCACTGAAGTAAAATATGCTATTGTGCCGCACAGCGGGAAATGGGACGCAGGCGGCGTTACAAAAGAAGAAACAAAATGGTGCGAGCCGCTTACCGTGATGCCTTCTACCGGCGGAAACGATTTTTCTTTACTCCAATTGCAGGACGAACGCTGGCAAATACCGGCGCTGATGATGGACGGCAACGACCTGCTGGTAAGGTTCTACAATGCCGCCGGCGACAACCGTGCGCAGGATATCTATTTCAATGGTAAAGCTGAAGAAGCCGTGCTGGAGCGGCTGGACGGGCAGGCACTGGAAATCCTGCCAACCCGGCAGGTGGCCGGAAAGACCGTTATCCGTTTATCCATGCCACGGTTCGGCATCCGCACCATCAGGCTCAAAAATGTAACAGTTAATATTAAAAACACGATATGAAGAAGTTATTCTATTCCTTCGGGCTAAGCCTTGCATCCCTGTGCGCACAGGCGCAGGTAAAGCCTTTCCAGCAGAACGACCGCGTGATATTTGTCGGCAACAGCATCACCGAAGCCGGCGCGTATGTGTCCTACATCTATCTCTATTACATGACCCATTTCCCCGGCAGGAAGCTCGTGATCATGAACGGCGGCATCGGCGGCGATAAAGCGTCCGACATTTACAGGCGGCTGGATTACGATATCCTCGCCAAAAAACCGAATGTGCTGGTGCTGACTTTTGGCATGAACGACACGGGTTATTTCGAATTCAATAACAGCGATGCAGATAAAACCGCTACTGAACGCATAGAAGCTTCCAGGAAAAATTATGTGCTGGTGGAACAGCGCCTGCAAAAACTGCCGGCCATACAGAAAATACTGATGTCGTCCCCACCCTACGACGAAACCGCGAAGATCGGCGGCAACGTGTTCCGCGGCAAACAGAAAGCCATGCTGGAAGTGGTGAAGTTCCAGGAAGCGGCTGCAAAACGGAATAGCTGGCCCTTTGCAGACCTGTTCCGCCCCATGACGGCATTAAATGCACAGCTTCAGCAAAAAGATTCAACCTTCACCCTCATCGGGCCCGACCGCGTACACCCCGGCAATGCAGGTCATTTGGTAATGGCTTCGCTGTTCCTGAAAAACCAGGGCCTGGACGGCAAGCCGGTGGCCGATGTGCGCATCAACGCCGCCGAGGGGAAATTGCAGCAGGCGGTGAATTGCAATATCAGTAACCTTTCCGCTTCCACCGGTAAAGTGAGCTTCGGTTACCTCGCCCAATCGCTGCCTTTCCCGGTAGATACCGTGGCGCGCATGTGGGGCAACAACCAGAAACAATCCGATGCCCTGCAATGGATCCCGTTTACAGAGGACTTTAACCGTGAAATGCTGCAGGTACAAGACTTGCAGGCCGGTGAATACAACCTGCTGATAGACGGTCATTCCGTAGGAAAATGGGATGCAGCCGCATTTGCCAAAGGCATTAACCTGGCCACCGTGCCGGAAACCCCGCAATACAAACAAGCCACTTCCATCATGCAGCTCAACCTCCGCCGCGCGGAAGTGGAAGCCCGCCTGCGCCGGTATTACTGGATACAGGGAAATTTCTTCGACAAAAGGAACATGCGCCTGCAGGACAATGCCGCCGCGCTTGACAGCGTTCGCAAATACGCAAAAAACGACGGCATGCTCCGCTACCACGAAGAGAACTATGAAACGGCCATGTATAAAGAACTACGAACGCTCTGGCAGCAGGAGATCGATACGATCGTTGGCCTGATCTATACCCTGAATAAACCTGTTCTTCATAAAATTGAGATCGTTAAAATTTAAAGACGTGAAAACCACCGCTACGATATTTTTTCTCGCAACGTTGTCCATTTCCGCCAACGCGCAGGGCCCCGCCGCTTATGTGAATCCGTTTATCGGCGCCAGCACCAGCGAAGGCGCGGCCGGTATTTATCACGGCCTGGGTAAAACCTTTCCGGGCGCGGCTACTCCCTTCGGCATGGTGCAGCTCAGCCCCAATACCATTACCGGGGGCGACAACGGTTCCGGTTACAGTTATGAGCACAAGACCATCGAGGGTTTTGCTTTTACGCAAATGAGCGGCATCGGCTGGTTCGGCGACCTGGGGAATTTCCTGGTAATGCCCGCCACCGGTCCTCTACAGACTTCCGCCGGCAACCCGCAACGCCCGGAAGAAGGCTACCGCTCCGCGTATTCCAAGCAGGATGAAAAAGCGGCAGCCGGTTATTACTGCGTGAAGCTTACGGAACATGACATTAAAGCCGAAATGACGGCCGCGCCGCACAGCGGAATTATGCGGTTCACTTTTCCCGCGCACCAGCAATCGCGCATACAGATCGACCTGGCGCGCAGGGTGGGCGGCACTTCCACCTGGCAGGAAGTGAAGGTGATCGACGATCGTACGATCGCCGGGTACATGCGCTGCACGCCCGATGGCGGCGGCTGGGGCAATGGCGACGGCAAAGGCAATTACACCGTATATTTTTATGCACAGTTCAGCAAACCGCTTAAAAAATACGGAACCTGGAGCGCGGACATCCCGGATGGATGGACGCGCAAACGCGAAGACATTGAAAGCGCGCGATACCAGCAGCAGATCGCCCAGGCGGAGGTACTGCCCGGCACCAAAGAAGGATCCGGCAAACATATAGGCTTCTACACCGAGTTCGAAACCACCCCCGGGGAAACAGTGCTCATGAAAGCGGGCATTTCCTTCGTCAGCATCGAAGGCGCCAAAGCCAACCTGCAAGCGGAAATAAAGGACTGGAACTTTGACCTGGTACGCCACCGCGCCACAGACCTCTGGAACAAAGCGCTGGGAAAGATGACCGTGGCCGGTGGTACCGAAGAAGAGAAGTCCGTTTTCTACACCGCGCTGTATCACACCATGATAGACCCGCGCACTTTTTCGGATGTAGACGGCAAGTACATCGGCGGAGATGGGAAAGTGCATGTGGTAAAGGATTTCAGCAAACGGACCATTTTCAGCGGATGGGACGTGTTCCGCAGCCAGATGCCCCTTCAGACCATCATCAACCCCCGTGTGGTGAACGACATGATCAATTCGCTGGTAACCCTGGCGGATGAAAGCGGCAACCGCTACCTCGAACGCTGGGAATTCCTGAATGCCTACAGCGGCTGTATGATCGGCAACCCCGCTGTGTCTGTTATTGCGGACGCCTGGCTGAAAGGGATACGCGGCTTTGATGTGCAGAAGGCTTATTCCTTCGCTAAAAATTCCGTGGAGAAATTCGGCAACGGCGGCAAAGGTTATTCCACCGGCGGCCTGAGCGTGTCGCTCACGCTGGAGTACGCCTACTTCGACTGGTGCCTGGGCAAGCTGGCCGGTGCATTGGGGAAGAAGGAAGACGAAAAAATATACCTCGCGCGCGGCGGCAATTACAGGAATGTGTTCGATACAGGCAAAGCCTGGTTCCGCCCGCGCAACGACGACGGCAGCTGGCAGCCATGGCCCGAAGAAGGCCGCATGCGCCAGGGATACGGCACCATCGAAAGCAGTCCCTACCAGCAGGGCTGGTTCGTGCCCCAGGATGTGCCAGGCATGGCGGCCCTCATGGGCGGCCACGAAAAAGTACTGGCGGACCTGACGGCTTTCTTCGACAAAGTGCCGGAAAACATGATGTGGAATGATTATTACAACCACGCCAACGAACCCGTTCACCATGTTCCTTTCCTGTTCAACCGCCTGGGCGCTCCCTGGCTTACCCAGAAATGGACGCGGGAGATCTGCGCAAGGGCTTACCATAACTCCGTGGAGGGATTGGTGGGAAATGAAGACGTAGGCCAGATGTCTGCCTGGTACGTACTTGCCGCCAGCGGCCTGCACCCGGTTTGCCCCGGCAGCACCCGTTACGAGATCACCAGTCCCGTATTCAACACTATTACCATTGCCCTCGATCCGGCCTATGCCAAAGGCAAACGGTTCACCGTGAGCACCCGCAACAATTCCCCGGCCAACCGCTACATCCGGCGGGCCTGGCTGAACGGCAAGCCGTACCAGCACAGTTATATCGATCATGCCAGCATCGCCGCGGGGGGGACGCTTCTGCTGGAAATGGGGAATGAGCCCAATAAGAACTGGGGGAATCAATAAAAAATTTATGCCGCCGATGGCGGTACCGTCTTTTTAAGGTGTCATTACAGGTAGGACAATAGTAACTGGTTCAAAAAGAATACTGCGTTACGGGCCAGGTTTCGTACAAGGAAACTTTGCGGACCGGCCCCGTAATGCGCTGTTAGCAAATTTTATCACCGAAAGCTGAACGCTTCCACGTATTAACGTTATGACAATGAAATTCACGTTCGCTGCTCCTGCATGCCTGTGCCTGGGAATGTTTATCCTGTCTTCCTGCGGAAAAAAGAATTTCCTGGACCAGACCGAAACTACCAACCTGAACGAGCAGACTGTATTTACGGATAGCGCCCGTACGGTGGCTTTCCTTACCAACATTTACATCGACATCGGTTTTGCCGAAAGCGCCACCCGCTTTGGCAACGGCGGCCTGGACGCGGCCAGCGACGAGGCGGAGGCCCAGAAGTCGGCCAACGTCACCACGTCTATCCAGTTTGCGACCGGCACCGTAAACCCGACCATCATCAGCAACGACGCCTGGAACCTGCCCTATACCAATATCCGCAGGGTGAACCAGCTGCTGAAACATTTGCCCGGGGCGCCCATTCCACCGCATATCCGGAACGTGATGGCAGCGGAAGCGCGGTTCCTGCGGGCCTGGTATTATGCCATCCTGCTGAAACATTACGGCGGCATCCCGCTGCTGGGCGATTCCGTGTATGCCGTGACCGATAAGATCCCGTCCGTGCGCAATACCTACCAGGAATGCGTGGACTACATCGTTTCCGAATGTAACGCCGTGGCCGCATCGTTGCCACTGGTGCGGATACGCGAGGACTATGGCCGGGCCAGCGGTGGAGCTGCCCTGGCGCTGAAAGCCCGGGTGCTGCTGTTTGCCGCCAGCCCGTTGTTCAACGGGGGCGGCATAGAACCGGGGAATAATGTTACCGGATATGCAGTCGCTGATCCCGAACGCTGGAAGCTGGCTGCAGATGCTGCTTTGGCGGTGATGAACACTGCCGCCTATTCGCTCAATGAAGACAATACCACCGCGCCGGGCTATGGCTTTTACAAGCTATTTACCCTTCGCGTGAACACCGAATATATCCTGGCCAAAATGCAGGGTGGCAACCGCGAGCTGGAATCGGCCTGGCAGCCGCCGTCGCGCAACGGCGCGAAGGGCGGGTTCCCCTACCAGGAATTCGTGGACGCTTTTAACATGGCCAACGGCCTGCCCATCACCGATCCGGCATCCGGCTACGATCCCAACGATCCTTACAGGAACCGCGACCCGCGCCTGGCCTATTCCGTGATCCGCGACCAGATGCCGCTGATACAGAACACCGGCCTGAAAGAGCCGGTAAACATCTACCTCGGCCCGGACGGCAAAGGCGTAAGCCAGGATGCCGTACACGCGGGCACGCCTACCGGTTATTACACGAATAAGATGCTGGATGAGAACATCGCCGCCAACTTCATCCACGGCAGCAACCGGTGCTTCCCGTTGATGCGCTATGCAGAAGTGCTGCTCAATTACGCGGAGGCTTCCAACGAATACGCCGGCCCCACGCAGGAAGTGTACAACGCAGTTGAACTCGTGCGCAAACGTGCCGGGCTGCAGCCATACCAGCTCGCCGCAGGGCTCACCAAAGACCAGATGCGCGAAGCCATCCGCGCCGAACGCCGGGTGGAACTTGCCTTTGAAGGCCACCGCTTCTGGGATGTGAGAAGGTGGAAGATCGCGGAACAAACGGAAAACAAACAAATGAACGGCATGGAGATCAGGCGCAACGGCAGCAACGTCACCTATACCATCTTCCCTGTGCGCAAGCATAATTTCCGGAAAGCCATGTACCTGTGGGCGATCCCGCAGGGTGAAACCGCGAAGTCGCCCGAACTGAAACAAAATCCTTCCTGGTAAAAAAGCAACAACATGAAATTCACGCTCCCGATATGTTTGCTGATGACGCTTTCGCTGGTCATCGCCTCCTGCAAACGCAAAGAAATACTGGTGCCTGAGCAGGCGAAAGACATCGCCGGCGAATGGCGCATCACCAAAGCCATGCGCAATGGGATAGACATCACTACGCTGACTGACTTCACGCAGTTCAGGATCCGTTTCAACGCAGACCAGCAATACACCATCGAAAACCCGCTGCCGTTCATCGTCAGCAAAAACGGCAGCTATGCGATAGACGACCCGAAGTACCCGTTCCGCATCACTTTCAGCCAAACGGGCGGAACCGCCGTGAGCAGCAGCTTTACCTACCCGGTGGTGAACGGTAAACGCAATATGAATTTTTCTTTCAGTCCCGGCTGTGCCGCCAACACTTACCTGTACACGCTCGAAAGAGTGAATCCCTGATCCAACACAAAAACAAGACATGAAAAAACATTTATACGGCATTTGCCTGATCCTGTTGATGCTGGCGGGCTGCGTGTTCCTCGAAGGCGTAGACCAACCCACGTCCGCCAAAGCCGGGGAGGAAATGACCATCACCATGCATAACCGCATAGACGTGGCAGACGGCGGGCGCAGCAACGTGCGGCTGATCATCGGTTTCCTGGCGCCTAAGAGCTGGGCCGCCGCCGCTAATTCCAACATCACCTATACCACCAATTCATACGGCAACGGCAAAATGGTGCTGGTGCCTTCGAACGTGATAGCCGCCAACGGGAAGAACTGGCCCGAATCGCTGAAGGAACGTTTCGGCATGGGCGGCAATTATATGACGGACCAGCTGGAGTGGGTCGTATTCTGGACGGAGCAGACCTATAATGTGCCGCAGGGCGTAAAAGAAAATATCGATGTAAAGATCGTGCTGAAAGCCGGGCCGGAGAACATGCAGTTCAAAACCGGTTATTTCCTCGGTACCAGCAGCGACGGCCTCAGCGATGTGTTTGGTTCCAATAACGTGTACAAAAGCCAGTTCAAAGACTGCTTTATGATCACCGACGGCACCGGCGACCTGATCGACTTCTGCAACCCGGCGATTGCCGCCGTTACGCCCGGCATGGCTACAGACAACGATTTCCTGACGCTGAGCTTTGACCCGGATGTAGTGGAGACGGCGCTGAACGGTGTGGGCAATATTTATCTGTGCGCTAAAGGATATACCACCAACGGGCAGGTGCTGGATGTATGCGCACAAACCGATGCCACGAAGCTGAAAAAATACACCGGCAACAAATCCGCCATCACGTTCTGGCCGCGCGCTTTTTTCAATATGCAGGACGGGCAGGCGCTGGAAAAAATAGAATATTTCTTTACGGACGCAACCGGCACTATCAAAGTGGGATACAGCAACACGGCCAATCCCTTCGTGTATACATTCAAATGCCAATAACCACCATCGTTCCATAAAACTGATACAATGGCTCACAGCTACTTCAAACAATATATTTCAGCCCTTGCCTGTTTTATGCTCGCGTTTTGCGGGAGCGTACAGGCGCAGCAGCCCGGTGCGATGACCGGTTATGTGGCGGATAACTACGGCCAGCCGGTTGCAGGCGCCGCCGTTTTCGTGAAAGGCACGGCGGACAGTACCCGCAGCGATGCCGCGGGCAATTTTACGATAAAGGCCGCAGTAAATAATACACTCATCATTCAATATCCAGGTTACTACACCATCGAGCATAAAGTGCGGGATGCAAAACCAATTGCCCTGCGGCTGGAGGAATTATACATTCCTTCACCCCGGCGCATTCCTGTATTGTACGGAGAAGCATCGCCGAAGAGCCTTGTAGGTTCGGTAGCTACGGTGTATACCAACCAGCTGGCCACCACTCCGGCCACCCTGTACGCTTATGCGCTACCCGGCCGCCTGGCGGGCCTGTACACGCAGCAGGTGAGCGGTTTCCGTAACCCCGCTACCGGCGATAATTTTGATATAGACATATTTGTAGGCAACATTCCAAGGCCCGGCGCGCCGGAGCCGAGCGACAATACCGAGATCGGGCTGTCACTGCGCGGGCAGACGCCGGTAACGATCGTGGACGGTGTGCAGCGGGATATATTTTCCATCGATCCCGAAAACATCGAATCCATTTCTGTGCTGAAAGACGGGCTGTCTACCATTATGCTTGGCCAGCGCAGCTCGCGCGGCATATTGCTGGTAACCACCAAACGCGCCCGCGCAGGCAAGCCCCGCGTGTCGTTCACCGCGCAAACCGGCGTGCAGCAATCTGTGAGCCTGCCGAAGCCTTTGCCTTCCTGGCAATATGCTTACCTGCTGAATGAAGCCCTGCAGAACGACGGTAAGGAACCTTTGTATAAAGAAGCCGACTTCCTCGCCTTCCGCAACCATTCCAATCAGTATACCCACCCTGATGTGAACTGGTACGACGCGATCCTCAGAGACAATGCCTTTTTATCCCGATACAACCTGAACGTTAACGGCGGCGGCAACGTGGCCCGTTACTCCGTTTCGCTGAACTACACCGATCAGCAGGGCATGTTCAAAACCTCCCCCGGCGCCAGCTACAACACCAACGCCGGCCTCAAACGTTACCTGATCAATACAGACGTGAGCATAGACGTGACCGACAACCTGAACGTAGGCATGCAGATCTTCGGCCGCCTGCAGGAAGGAACGCAGCCGGGGGCGGGCACCGGCAACATTCTCAGTACGCTGCTGGCAACGCCCAACAACGCCTATCCCATCTACAACCCCAACGGCAGCTGGGGCGGCACCAACAACCTGAACCACAACCTGCTCTCGCAAACGCTCAACAGCGGCTATATCCAGGACAACAGTAAAGATGTAATGGCGAATGTGGACCTCCGCTACGACCTGGGCGACTGGGTACCGGGGCTGTCCGTAAAAGGAAAAGGCAACCTGTCCATACAATCCGCCAACGCCATAGACCGCAGCAAGCAGGAGCTGGTGTACCAGATGGCCGTCACCCAGGGCGATACGATATATAACAAACACGGGGACGCTATTGCCCAGCGCAACAATTTCATGTCGGTATTTAACGCGCAGTATTTCTTCGGGCAGGTATCGCTGAACTACGAAAGGCAGTTTGGCAGCCATGGCCTGAATGCCGTGGTGCTGGCGGACAGGAGGCAGACGACCTTCAATTACGACCTGCCGGGCAAGGCCACGAATATTTCAGGGAAAATATCCTACAACTACGCAGATAAATATTTCATTGAAGGGGCAGTGAACAGGAGCGGCTATAACCGCTACATACCCAGCAAACAATACGGCACCTTTTTCGCCGGCGGCCTTGGCTGGGACCTGGCGCAGGAAAATTTCCTCAAAGGGACTACAAACTGGCTGAGCCAGCTGAAGCTGAGAGGCACTTACGCCCACACCGGCAACGGGATCGACAATTCAGGGTATTACATCTGGCGGCAGGCTTTCAGCGAGAACAACGGCGTTGGCGGCGGCATTTACGAACAAGGCTCCGCCCGTTCTCCGGCATCCGGCTTCCAGGAAAATGGCCTGGCCAATGTGAATATTTCCTGGGAAACCGCGAAGAAGCTGGACATGGGGATCGACGTTTCCCTGTTCAACGACCGCATACAGATAACGGGGGATTATTACCACGACCGTTATGAGAACATGCTGCAGATAAGAGGCAAAAGCATCGCGCTGTCCGGCGCCAGCTATCCGCCGGAAAATATCGGCGTGAACCTGTACCAGGGCGGCGAGCTGACCGTTACTTACCAGGGCCGCGTGAACAGCTTCAATTATTTCATTACCGCCAACGGCAACATCGAGCAAAGCAAAGTCATTTATATGGACGAGCAGCGCCGGGAATATGAGTGGAACAAAAGAACAGGGCAGCCGGTGGGCATGCGTTTCGGCTACATTGCCGACGGGTTTTTCCAATCCGCCGAAGAAGCCACAGGGAGCGCCACCATTGCAGGTTACAAGCCGGTACCGGGCGACATACGGTATAAGGACCTGAATGGCGACGGCGAGATCAACCAGTTCGACGAGGCGCCTGTGGGCACTTATAAGCCGCGTATCTATTACGGCGCCACCATCGGTTTTTCCTGGAAAGGGATTGAGGCGAGCGCACTGTTGCAGGGCGTGGCCAACCGCGTGAATTACGTGGCCAATTTCGCTACGGAGATGGGCTTCCAGTTCAACAACTTCACCTACGGCCAGGCCTACGAGCAGATCACCGGCCGCTGGACGCCGGAAACAGCCGCTACGGCTACTTATCCCCGGTTGACCGCGGACGCGAACCATACCTACAACAAAGCATCCTCTTCTTTCTGGGTGCGCGACGGCAGCTACTTCAGGCTAAAGAACCTGAGCATCGCCTACAACCTGCCATTCAGCTGGACGCGGCGCATCAAAGTAGGCGGCGTCAAAGTGTTCGCCAACGCGCAAAACCTCTTTACACATGCGGCCTACGACTTTGTAGATCCCGAAGTGGGAGTGGGGGCTTATCCCATACAGCGCGTGCTGAACACCGGTATCAATGTTAAATTCTAGTCAGCCATCTAAATAAAGCACAATGAAGCAATTCCGCATAATGATATTCCTGGCCGGCTGCCTTGCTGCCCTGGCGGCCTGCAACAAGGATTACGAAAAGATACCGCTCGAACAGGTTACCATAGAATACGTTTTTGATAAAGATGATTCGCTGGGTACCTATGCGAATAAATTCCTGAACAGCATTTACTCCAAACTCCCCGGCGGTTACAACCGCGTGGGCGGCGACCTGCTGGATGCCGCTTCAGACGACGCCATTTCCGGGCTGACAGGCACTTCCGCCGTGTTGCAGCTTGCTACCGGCGCTTATACTTCTTACTCCACTATCTCCGGGGAATCGCCCTGGAACGATGCTTACGCGGCTATCCGCTCCGCCAGCATTTTTGTGTCCAATATAGATGTGTCGCCGGTGAAGGAAAAGCTTCCTAACGGCCGCTCCATCCGTTATGCATGGAAGGCCGAAGCGAGGTTTATACGCGCGCTTTTTTATTTTGAGCTGCTGAAACGTTACGGTGGCGTGCCGCTGATGGGCGATAAAGTGCGTGAGCTGGGCGATGATGTACAGGTGGCCCGGAGCTCGTTTGCGGAATGCGTGAACTATATCGTGGGCGAATGCGATGCCATCAAAGACAGCCTGCGGCCCAACCCTATCGTGGCGCCGGAGCTGCACAGCCACCGCGCTACCAGAGGTGCCGCCCAGGCTTTGAAGGCCCGCGTGCTGCTGTATGCCGCCAGCCCTTTGTTCAACGGTCAGAATATCGCCGCCAACAATCCCCTCACCGGTTATGCCAGCTACGACAAAGAACGCTGGAAACTGGCGGCCGACGCGGCGCGCGAGCTGATCGGAGAAAATAAGTTCTCGCTGCTGCCGAATTTCAAAGATGTATTTATTACCCAGAATAACAGTGAGATACTCTTCTTCCGCCAGGGAGGGAATAATACTGAAATAGAAAAGACCAATGGGCCCGTTGGTTTTGCCATTACGGCGCGGGGCCGTACCAATCCCACGCAGGAGCTGGTAGACGCATTTCCCACGAATACCGGTCTGCCCATCACCGATCCCGCATCCGGCTACAACTCCAATAACCCTTACGCCAACCGCGATCCCCGTTTGGCCATGAGCATCATGTACAACGGATCACGCTGGCTGGGCGCTGAGCTGCAGACCTTCGACGGCGGTCAGAACAAGCCAGGCACGGGCTCTGAGCCGGGTTCAAAAACATCCTATTACATGCGCAAGTTCATGGGCAACTTCGAAAATGCCACCCAGTATGCCAATACCAGCCACGACTGGATCATATTTCGATACACAGAAGTGCTGCTCAACTTCGCCGAGGCCGAGAACGAATACAGCGGTGCTACCAGCGAAGTATACCAGGTGCTGAAAGACCTGCGCGCCCGCGCGGGCATAGCAGCAGGGGCAGACGGGATGTACGGCCTCAAAGACGGTATGACGCTTGAACAAATGCGGCAGGTGATCCGCAACGAAAGGAGGATAGAGCTGGCCTTTGAAGAGCACCGCTTCTGGGACATCCGCCGCTGGAAGATCGCGCAGCAGGTATATGGAAAACCATTGCACGGCATGAGCATCATCAAGGAAGGACCGGACTTTAACTACAACGTGGTGGAGGTTTTCAAACCCGTATTCGTTGCGCCGAAAATGTATTTCTATCCCATACCCTACGACGAAGTGGTGAAGAACGACAACATGCGCCAGAACCCGGGCTGGTGAGCCTTATTCCTTTCATGAATTATAACTGAAGAAGATGAAAAATATTATACTGTTCCTCCTGCTGACGGCTATGCCTTTATTTGCAGCCGCCCAGCAAAAAATCATCAGCGGCACCGTAAAAGACCAGAACGGTGTGCTGCCCGGGGCAGCCATTTCGGAAAAAGGCGTTCCCACCAACGGTGTGATCGCTGATCCAGACGGCCGGTTCAAGCTCACCTTAAAAGGCACTTCCCATACCGTGATCGTAAAGCTGATCGGGTTCACCGCGCAGGAAATAAACGTAGCGGGGCTCTCCGCCATCGACGTGGTGCTGCAGCCATCCACCCAGGGGCTGGATGAAGTGGTGATCGTGGGTTTCAACGCCGCCAAACGTATTACGAACACCGGTGCCGTGAGCGCCATTACCGGGGCCGAGATCAGGAATGTGCCCACGGCCAACGTGCAGAACGCGCTGATGGGTAAGCTTCCGGGTTTTGTGTCGCAGCAACGCTCCGGCCAGCCGGGAAGGGATGCCTCCGACTTTTTCATCCGCGGCGTTAGCTCGCTGAACGCGGATGGTAATAAGCCGCTCATCATTGTGGACGATATCGAATATTCCTACGACCAGCTGCAGCAGATAAACGTGAACGAGATCGAAAGTATTTCCATCCTGAAAGACGCTTCCACCACCGCGATATACGGCATCAAAGGCGCCAACGGCGTACTGGTGGTAACCACCCGCCGCGGTAAAAGCGGCCGCCCGCAGGTGAACCTGCGCGTGGAAACGGGGCAGCAGTCGCCGGTAAGAACGCCGGAGTTCCTGGATTCCTACAACACGGCTTTGCTCGTTAACGAAGCATATAAGAACGACGGCTTGCCGCTGAAGTTTACCGATGAAGACCTGGAGCTGTTCCGCAACGGGAACGATCCTTACGGCCATCCGAACGTGAACTGGTACGACGCTGTGTTCAAAAAACACGCTAACCAGGCCAATACCAACGTGGATATTTCCGGCGGCACCGAAGCCGTGAAATATTTCGTTTCCGGCGGTTTCCTTACCCAGAACGGGCTGGTGAGGGACTTTTCCGATCCCCGGAATGAAGTGAATACCAACTATTTTTTCCGCAGGTATAATTTCCGTTCCAACCTGGACATGCGCGCCACGAAAACGCTCACGCTCCGGCTGGACCTTACTACCCGTTTCGGCGACATCAACCAGCCGCGTTCAGCGAACGTAGTGTCTGAAGTGTATAACTTCGAAAAGATACATCCCTATTCAGCCCCGCTGATGAACCCTAACGGCAGCTATGCTTTCGCCGCCGATACCAAAGACGCGCTGCCCACGCTCAACGCCAGGCTGGCCAACGGCGGTTACAGCCGCAGCAAAAGAACGGACTTCAATGTACTGTTCGGCGCCACCCAGCAGCTGGACTTCCTCACCAAAGGCCTTTCACTGACCGGCCGTGTTGCTTACGCCGGCATCGAGCAATATTCGAGGAATCTTTTCCGCGAAGCGGAGCCGCCTTCATTCTATTATAATCCCGCCGACGGGTCGTATACGCTGGACCCGCGCGGTAATTACCGTTTGCAGAAATACCGCGTGACCGGCAACACCGATCTCTATAGCCGCAACGTGAACACACAGGCCTTCCTCAGCTACGACCGCGCTTTCGGCGCGCATACCTTTAATGCGCTGGCGCTTTACAACCGGCAGAGTTTCTCTTTCAAGTCCGATATCCCGGCCAACTTCAGGGGCTTCTCTTTTAAAGTGGGCTATAATTACAAACAGAAATACCTGCTGGATTTCAACGGCGCCTACAATGGTTCAGACCGCTTCCAGGCGAAAAAGAGGAATGGTTTCTTCCCAGCGGTGGGTGTTGGCTGGAGCATTTCGCAGGAATCGTTCTTCAAGGATAATGTCACTTTTGTAAGCCTGCTGAAACTCCGCGGTTCATACGGCGTGGTAGGTTCCGACGTTACTTCCGGCAACAGGTATCTCTTCCGCCAGGAATACTTCGAAGGCGGTGGTTATTCTTTCGGTGAAAACCATACGCAGACCGGTTCTGTTTATGAAGGTGAGCTGGGCAACCTGGACGTGACCTGGGAGAAAGCGAAGAAAGCGGACATCGGGCTGGACGTAAACCTGTTCAAAGACAAACTTTCCTTTACAATAGATTACTTCCATGATATCCGTTACGACCAGCTGGTACGAAAAGGTTCCGTGCCGAATATGCTGGGCGTGGGCTTCAGTCCCACTAATGTGGCCAAAACCAGCAACACCGGCTTCGATGGGCAGATCAACTACCGCGGCAACATCCGCAGCGTGAACTTCAATACCAGCCTGGTGTTCCAGTATTTCAAAAACAAAGTGCTGTTCAAGGACGAAGCGCAACCGGCGTTTCCCTGGCTGCGGGAAACCGGGCTGCCTATCGACCAGCCTTTCGGGTATACTTTTATCGGCTATTACACACCGGATGATATTGCGAAGATACAGGCCAATGCGCATGATAAACCCGCTACGCCGCTCACCGAGTATCCTATCCAGGCCGGCGATCTCAAGTACAAAGACGTCAATGGCGACGGTGTGATCGACAACAACGACCAGGGGCCGATCGGCAAGCCGAACCTGGCCAGCACCGTGCTGGGCCTTACGCTGGGCGCGAATTACAAAGGGTTTAGCATCAACCTGCTGTTCCAGGGTTCTTTCGGTTACAGCTTCAGCGTGGTAGGCACCGGTATCGAAACCTTCCAGAGCCAGTTCCAGCCCATCCACCAGGAAAGGTGGACGCCTGAGAATGCCGCCAACGCACAATTCCCGCGCCTGACCAGCAATCCTACCACCGTGAACAGCGCCCGCACTTATATGTCTGATTTCTGGCTGATAGACGCGCGGTATGTGCGCCTGAAAACGGTGGACCTGGGTTACCAGATGCCCAGCCGCTGGCTGCCGAAGCGCATCAACAACGCAAGGCTTTACGTGAGCGCATACAATCTTTTCACCTGGACCAATTACGATAAATACCAGCAGGACCCTGAAGTATCAAGCAACACCGCGGGCGACGCCTACATCAACCAGCGGGTGGTGAACCTGGGTATCCAGATCGGTTTTAAATAAAATAGCATGAACAAAATGATAATGCTGCTGATAGCAGGCGGCATACTGACCTCCTGCATGAAAAATCCGCTGGACGGTTATAAAAGCCAGGAACGCGCGGTCCTTTCGTTCAGGCTGCCTGAAGGGCAGGTGAGCGAAGCGGAGATCGTGAACGGGGCCGATTCCGCTACCATCACCGTATGGGTGGAAAACGATCCTGACCTGAGCGCGGTAAGCCCGCTGGTGACCGTTTCCAAAGGCGCTTCCGTATTGCCCGCAAAAGGAGTGAAAGTGGATTTTGCTTCCAACGGCAACCGTTATGCTTACAGGGTTACATCGGAAGCCGGTATTGCGAAATACTGGTATGTGCGCATCCTGAAGAAAGACGAACAGCCCGCCGGCCCACGGTTGGAACTGCTGCAGAGCAATGGCCGCTGGGACCCGCGTGTGACCGTTTACAGCGACCTGGATTATAATGATTACCTCACCCGCTACCAGGACTGGAACGGCGGCGACGGATGTTATTCCGTATTGCTGCCCGACGGCCGCATTGTATGGTCGTTCCAGGACAGCTTTTTCGGGCAGGTGAGCACCGACCGTAACCGTACCAGCAACGTCATGCTCCGCAACGCGGCACACTTGCAGCTGGATACTTCCTTACAGAGTTTTATACAACTGAACCCCGGCACCGGTAATCAAAGTCAGACCTGGATCAAATATGGCAACGCGCCCGAAGATCAGGACTGGTACTGGCCCGGAGCCGGCCAGGTGCATAACGGGAAATTCCAGATGTTGCTCAGCCACGTCAGGAAAACCGGCGGCGGCACCTGGGACTTTGTGCATGTAAGCACCGACCTGGCAATCTTCGACCTGCCATCCATGCAGCTCAGCCAGATCGTCAAAGACAAGGACCTGAACAGCAACTACAGCGCAGGCAGCATGAAAGCGCCCGACGGATATACTTACCTGTACGCCACGGAGAACGGTTTCCTCACTTCCTTCATGTATGTGGCCCGCGCCGCAGGCCACGATCTGGCGGGCAACTGGGAATATTACGGGCAGAACGGCTGGAGCGCCACACCGGAGAAGTTCAACGTTTGCAACGATATTTCACAGCCGAATGTATTTTATAAAGACGGCAAATATTATCTCGTATCCCAGCAGATCATCTTCGGCCTGGACATCTTAATATACGAATCCAGCACGCCCGTAGGCCCCTGGACGAACAAACGTACCCTGTACCGCATTCCTGAAAAATACACCGGGGAATTCATCACCTACAATGCCTTCGTGCATCATGCGCTGAGCAGGGAAGGGGAGCTCGTGATCTCTTATAACATCAACCCTGTGGACTTTAACAGCAATTTCAATAAACCCGCCAGTGCAGACCGGTACAGGCCATATTTCGTACGCGTATTCAATTGGAAATAATGTTCAGTAAGAAAGGAAAAGGATTTTTATGCCTGTTGTTGTTCACAGCCATGGCAGCAAAGGCACAGGAAAGGACGATCAGCTTAAACAGTGATGCAAAGGTACAGTGGAAGATCAAAGCGGCGGCTGAAGTGGCGCCTGGCACCGGTCTGCACACCGCGGGCTTTAACGGCAACGATTGGGTGAAAGCCGTTGTGCCCGGAACCGTATTCGGTTCGTTTGTGGAGGCGGGTTTAGAGAAGGATCCCAATTTCGGGGATAATATTTACAAGGTCGATAAAACAAAATACGACCGGGATTTCTGGTACAGGGCTGCTTTTACAGCTTCCGCCGGTAAAAAAGGCGAAAAGCAATGGCTCAATTTTGAAGGCGTGAACCGGAAAGCCGAAGTGTTCCTGAACGGCCGCCGCCTCGGACAGCTGGACGGGTTTATGGACCGCGGCCGGTTTGACGTGACGGGCATTTTGCAGGACGGCAAACCTAATGTGCTGGCCTTGCTGGTAAGCTGGCCCGGTACGCCGATCGTCAATTATTCCAGTCCTACCTACATTTCCAGCGCCAGCTGGGACTGGATGCCTTATGTGCCCGGCCTCAATATGGGGATCACGGATGACGTGTTCCTCAGCAGCTCCGGCCAGGTAACCATCACCGATCCCTGGGTGCGCACGGCATTGCCCGATACTTCGCGGGCCAAACTCAGCATCAGCATGGAGCTGGACAATCACTCCGCTGAAACGCAGGAGGGTACTGTGTCCGGCACGATCCAGCCGGGCGATATCCGTTTTTCAAAGAAAGTAAAGATACAGGCCGGGCAATCGGAGCAGGTATCGTTCCAGCCTGAAATTGAGCGCCCGCAATTGTGGTGGCCCAATGGATATGGAAGCCAGCCGCTTTATACCTGCGATCTGAAATTTACCGCCAGTGAAAATGTATCCGACGAAAAGAAGATCACCTTCGGGGTAAAGCAATACAGTTACGATACGCTGGGCGGCGTACTGCATATTCACATCAACGGCAGGCGCATTTTCGTCAAAGGCGGCAACTGGGGCATGTCTGAATACATGCTGCGCTGCCGCGGAGGGGAATACGATACCAAAGTGAAGCTGCACAAGGAAATGAACTTTAATATGATCCGCAACTGGATCGGCAGCACGACCGACGAAGAATTTTATACCGCCTGCGATAAATACGGCATCCTGGTATGGGACGATTTCTGGCTGAACTCGCATCCCAACCTGCCCAGGGATGTTTTTGCCTTTAACAGGAATGCGGTGGAAAAGATCAAGCGGCTGCGCAACCATCCCAGCATTGCCGTGTGGTGCGGTGATAACGAAGGGTACCCGCTGCCGCCGTTGAATGGCTGGCTCCGCGAAAACGTGGCGGCTTTTGACGGCAACGACCGCCTGTACCAGGCAAACTCACATTCCGACGGGTTAACCGGCAGCGGCCCCTGGACGAATTTTTTGCCGGCCTGGTATTTCACCAGATTCCCCGGCGGCTTTGGCGGAACGCCGGGCTGGGGCTTGCGCACAGAGATAGGCACCGCCGTTTTCACTTCTTTCGAAAGCTTTAAAAAATTCATGCCAGACACCAGCTGGTGGCCGCGCAACAAGATGTGGGACCTCCACTTCTTCGGCCCCTCCGCCGCCAACGCGGGCCCGGACCGGTATGATGATGCCATCAATAAAAGTTACGGCCCTGCTACGGGTATCGAAGATTATTGCCGCAAAGCCCAGCTGGTGAACATCGAAACCAACAAGGCCATGTACGAAGGCTGGCTGCATCATATGTGGAACGATGCGTCAGGCATCATGACCTGGATGAGCCAGAGCGCTTATCCCAGCCTGGTATGGCAGACCTACGATTATTATTATGATCTCACCGGGGCGTACTGGGGCGTTAAAAAAGCCTGCGAGCCCCTGCATATACAATGGAGCGCCGCGGACAATTCCGTGAAGGTGATCAACACTACTTCACAGGATTACGGCCAGCTTCACGCCGAAGCCATCGTGTATAACATGGGCGGTACGCCGGCAAAAGGATTCGGCCGCAAAGCCATGGTAGATGCGGCTTCCAACACCGCCACACCTTGCTTTGACCTGAATTTCAATATGGACAACCTGGCGTTCAAAAAGCAGGCCGTGGCTTCTTCGTTCTCCCCTGAAGGCGGCGAAGCCGGTGCAGTGGCGGATGGCAGCACCGGATCGCGCTGGAGCAGCGGGTATACGGATAATGAATGGGTGTATGTGGACCTTGGCGCCAGCCAGGAAATCAGCAGCGTGGTGTTGCATTGGGAAACCGCTTACGCCCGTGCGTATAATCTCCAGGTTTCGGGCGATGCGCAGTCCTGGACAAATGTATACATCAGCGATACTGCCAAAGGCGGCCTTGAAACCATTGCCTTCAAGCCGGTGAAAGCCCGGTACGTACGCATGCTGGGCCGCAAACGGGCTACAGAATGGGGGTATTCCTTGTATGATTTTGAAGTGTATGGGAAAAAGAACACCACTTTATCTGATGTACAGTTTATCCGCCTGCTGCTGAAAGATGCACAGGGCGGCTTACAATCCGAGAATTTTTACTGGAGGAGTAGTCGCATGGCTGATTACACGGCATTGGCCCAACTGCCGCCCGCGCGGCTGAAAGTTTCTTCCAGGCTGGCGACCCGCGGCGACAGTTCTTACGTCAGCGCAACGATTGCAAATCCCTCGAAGACTCCGGCGTTCGCGGTGCATGTGCAGCTGGTAAGAGCTGATAATGACGAACGGGTATTGCCGGCGGTCATGAATGACAACTATTTTACGTTGCTGAGGGGTGAAAGCAAACAGCTGGAGATCGTTTTCGAGGAGAAGCTGCTGAAGGACGGGAAGTATAAATTGCTGGTGACGCCTTATAATAAGTGATCCTTTCAGGTATTGCTGACGGGCACTGTGATGTTGATTACCACCATCGCTGTGCCCGTCCATACTTTTTAGCGATCTATCTTAAAATGAATATCCGCGAACCGGATAAAATGTTGCCAGTCAAAAATTGTCATATCGTGCTCGCCTGTGCGGTTGTGATAGCCCAGTATGGATGCTTCTATTGCCGTGTCGGGCGCAGGCGGCGTGGCTGGGAGGGCTGACTTGAGGTTATAGAGGCCATAAACCTTTTCCGCATTTTTTAAAGAAAGGAAAGTGCCCGTAGGGTCCGCCCAGAGATCTTTCGTGGCGTTCGTGGCATATACGGGGCGCGGTGCAATCAATGCTATCAGCATATGCTGGTCTACCGGCAGCTCGTTTTCCTGGTCGTTGTATTTTTTGTAATTATTATTGAACCAATGCGGAAAGGTACTGTTGATGCGGCTTATACGCTCCCCGAATTGCCGCCTTGCCAATGCGGCCCCAGAATTGCCTGAACAGTTGCTGATGCAGAGCGCAAACCGCTGATCCTGCGCGGCCGCCCACAGCGCAGCCTTCCCTCCGCGCGAATGCCCTACCACTGCCACTTTCCAGGGATTTACCAGCCGTTCTTCCTTAAAATAGTCCCTTACCCGCGCCGCTCCCCAGGCCCAGGCGCCGATGGCTTTCATGCCGTTATCTGCCTCCAATTGCTCTGGATATAACTGCAAAACACCGTTCATATAAGTATCCTTATTGTCAGGCGCAAGATCGCTGACGTGAAATGCTGCAATGGCATAACCGCTGTCGATCACCATTTCCGCGGGCCAGAACGGGCTTTTTTCTTTCCTGTCGGGATCGGTAATGTTTTTACCGCGATTGTTGATCAGCAGGAAGACCGGCGCAGGCCGGGAGATATTGTTGGGAACGAACAGTACAAGATGGATGGCCACGGACTTCCCCATGCGGTACACCGTGATGCGGGTTTCTTTCAACCTGGCCTTTCCGTCCATCGCCCGGGGCTCTTCCCGCAGGGTGACGAAGCGGATGCTGTCAAAATCCTGCGGCATTTGGCCGTAGATATTGTCTTCGAATAAGCGGAGTATTTCATGCCGGCGGACGTGGTTCCAATCCAGCACATCGGCTACTTTCCTGCCTTTCAGCGTCAGCAGCGGGTCGGGGAGTGTGTAGGCCGGTACTTTGGATTCGTCGTATTGTTGTGCCTGCGCGGCCATGCAGCATAGCAGGGCGAGGATGAAGGGGATGGTTTTCATGCGTGGGAATTTTTATGACCGGATACCAAAATAGAGTTTTATTTCAAAAGATTATACCAGGTCTGCACCGCTCCTCAAAACGATTTTTCCCTCTTTCATCTAAATTTCATTTAACTTTTTACCTTTGCTCCCAAAATCTGCCGTTCTCATCCGCGGCAAATGCCAAATTGTAATCGACGTATTTTTCGTTCCTGTTCTATCCTGCCACCCCGTATTTGAGACATATTAAACCAGGAACTAATTGATAAGTGCCGCCTGAACCGCTACATATTGATGAATCTGCTCTGCTTGTTCGCATCGCTGAAGGTGATGAGCAGGCTTTTTCTGTTCTGTTTTTTACGTGGGCCACGCCGCTCGCCGCTATCGCCATGAAGATAGTGAAGAACGAGTATGCCCGCCAGGAAGTAGTACAGGAAGTATTCATCAAGGTTTGGCTGCACCGCGATAAGCTGGGCAAAGTGGAAAACCTGGGAGCCTGGCTTCGCAAGGTCACCATCAACCAAAGCCTGCTGGCCCTGCAACGCCATGCGGCCGACGATAAACGGCTGGAAGCCATCCAATTAAGACAAAGTTCCTTTGACAATACCAGCACCCTCGAACTGAAAGAGATCCGCCACCTGGTGCACGAAGCCATTGAATCCCTTCCCCGGCAACGGAAAACCATCTACCAGCTGAACCGCGTGGAAGGAAAGACCACCCGGGAGATCGCCGAAGAACTGCAGCTGTCTCACGGCTACGTTCGCAATGCCCTCAGCGCGGCCCTGGCGGCTATCAGGGAACGGCTCACCGCTTCCGGGCTGCTGGCGCTGATGCTTTTACTGCACCGTTAAAAAATTTTTTTTCCGGGATAATGACAAAACCCCGCTTGCCATGATCTTATACTATGAACAGCATGGAAAATACCCGATTACATCATCTGGCGCAGGATTTTCTTGACAACAAACTGGACGCGGCAGGCCAGCAGGAATTCTACGCACTCCTCGGAGATCCCCGCCAACGGGAGGCCCTTGCGGAAATATTCATGGAGCTCACCGGGCAGCCTGATATGGACCTGGCTTTTGATCCCAGCCTCCGGCCTTTGCTGGACAAGGCGACTGCGGTGGACCGCCCCCGTACAGCGCCAGTGCGGCGCATGCATTACTGGGGCTGGGCGGCGGCTATCGGGCTGCTTGTGCTTGCAGGCAGCGTTTACCGTCTTACCGAACAACGCGGCGGCATTGCCCCTACGGCCCACACGAAGGCCGGGAATGTTACACCCGGCAAACAGGGCGCGGTGCTCACGCTGGCAGACGGCTCCACCGTATTGCTGGATAGTATGAACAACGGCGTGGTGGCCAGTCAGTCCGGCACCAATGTAGTGCTGGACAACGGCCAGGTGGTGTACGATCCGGAAGAGACCGCCGCGGCAGCCGCAGCATATAATACGATCTCCACGCCAAGAGGCCGGCAGTTCCGCGTTGTATTGCCCGATGGTACAAAGGTGTGGCTGAATGCGGCATCATCCCTGCGTTACCCGGTGGCATTTACCGGCAATACGCGCGAGGTGCGGATCACGGGGGAAGCTTATTTTGAAGTGGCTGCAGACGCCACTAAACCTTTCTCCGTTCACTTCAGTGAAAAGGGCGTTGTGGAAGTACTGGGCACGGCATTCAACATCAACGCCTATGCGGACGAACCGCTGGTGACAACAACGCTGCTGCGTGGCAGCATCAGGGTGAACAAACAGCAGGTGCTGCAACCCGGGGAACAGGCCAGCATCAACGATAACGACGGCCTGACCGTGGAAAGCAGTGAGGACGCGGAAGACGCGATCGCCTGGAAGAACGGCCTGTTCATCATGCGCGGCACAGACCTGCCGGCATTGTTCCGGCAGATATCAAGATGGTATGATATAGAAGTAGACATGAGAGGCACGCTACCCGACCGCACTTTTGGCGGCACTATCGGGCGGAATGTAAGCCTGACAGACATAATCGAAGCATTGAATATTTATGGCGTGAATTGCAGACTGGAAAACGGCAAACTGATCGTACAACCATAAAAGCATTGGCCCGGAAAAAAAAGAAAACCGCCCCGTCTGACTCACGGAGCGGCTATTAAGGTCGGGCTAATAAACCAAATACAGGTTCTGTTTTATTTATCAACCAAAACCAACCAAATGTATGCAATTAATTGCGTTTTTGGTCCGGCATTTTTATGTCCCAGCCGGATCGTTGTTGAGACCGTTACGGCGTACGAAAATCGCTGCTGCTCTTCTCCTTGTTGTAAGCCTCTATGCCAGCGCAGCTTCTGCGCAAAAGATCACGCTTAACCTGAAACGCGCTTCCCTGAAGGAAATTTTCGGAAAGCTGGAATCGCAAACGGGCATGTCGTTTATGTGGGATGAACGGATCTTACGAAAATCCACGCCACAGGACGTGCAGGTGAGCAACGCCACCCTGCCGGAAGTAATGAACATTGTGCTGCGCAACCAGCCGCTTACTTACCGCATCGTCAACAAAATGGTGGTGATCAACGAAAAGATCGTGACCACCACACCCGGCGAAAATATCCTGCAGGAAATTTCCGGCGCTGTGCGCGATGAATCCGGCAAGGCCATTCCTCTTGCGACAGTGCGCATAAAAAGTACTACCCGCGGCGCTGTGTCTTCGCCGGACGGTGCATTCAGGCTGGAAGTGAGGGATTTTCCGGTGACCCTGCAGTTCACTTGCCAGGGCTACGTTCCGCGGGAAATAACCGTAACGGGAGCGGGCACGCTGAACGTGGTGCTGCAGAGATCGCTGTCGCAGATCAATGAAGTGGTGGTGACCACCGGTATTTTCAACCGCAAAAAGGAAAGCTTTACCGGCGCCGTAACCACCGTTACCGCCGAGCAGCTGGCCCAGTTCGGCAACCGCAACCTGATCACTTCCCTCCGCAACATCGATCCTTCCTTCAACATCGTGGAGAGCAACACCTTCGGCTCCAATCCCAACCGCCTGCCGGAAATACAGATCCGCGGCAACTCCAGCCTTCCCAATGTGAACGAGCTGCAGGATGAAACGCGGGTGGGTATGAACACCCCGCTGGTAGTGCTGGACGGCTTTGAATCTTCCCTTCAAAAGCTGCTGGACATCAACCAGAACGAAGTGGAATCCATTACCATGCTGAAAGACGCCTCGGCCACGGCCATTTACGGATCCCGCGGCGCCAACGGCGTGATCGTGATCAAAACCAGGGCGCCGCAGCCGGGGAAACTGCGCCTGTCTTACCGCGGCGATGTGAACATCGAAATGCCTGACCTCACCGCCTACGATGTGCTGAATGCCCGCGAAAAGCTGGAGCTGGAATATAAGGTGGGCCTGTACGACAATGCCCGCGCGGAAAACGACGTGGTGCTCAAACAGTACTACAACTACCTGATGAGCGAAGTGAACCGCGGCGTGGAAACAGACTGGCTTTCCAAGCCCGTGCGCACCGGCATCGGCCAGCGCCATAACCTGCGCCTGGAAGGCGGCGATATTGCCTTCCGTTATTCTATTTCCGCGCAGGTGAACGATATACAGGGCGTCATGAAAGGCTCCGCCCGCCGCACTTTCAACGGCACCATCAACCTTAGCTATTATTACCGCAACATCCGGTTCACCAACAGCCTGCTCATCGGGCTGGGCGAAAGCGCGGAATCTCCCTACGGCTCATTTTCCGATTATGTGAGGATGAACCCTTACTGGTCGCCTTACGACGAAAAAGGCCGCGTGAGGAAACAGCTGGGCTACCCCGGCTCCAATATTTACACCGGCCGCTGGAGCCCGCTTCCTACCAACCCTTTGTATGATGCTACGCTTAATACCTTCCAGGAATATAAAACCACAGACATCACCAACAATCTTTCCGTAGAATGGCGGCTCCATCCTGATCTTCTCTTCAGGGCAAGGCTGGGGCTTACGAAGATGAACTCCGATTCGGATTATTTCCGTCCCGCGGATCATACTGCGTTTGCTTCTACTGAGAACATCCTCCGCAGGGGTTCCTATCAATACGGCGTGAACAAAGGCTTCCGCTACGATGCAAGCGCCAACCTCAGCTATACCCGCCAGTTCGGTTCACACGCACTGTTCGCCGGGCTGGACTACAACATCCGCGAATCCCGGGCATCCGGCTACAGCTTCCTCGCCGAGGGCTTTACCAATCCTAACTTCGATTTCATTTCCATGGCCCTGCAATATGCGGAAGGCGGCAAACCGGGCGGCTCCGAAAGCCTTTCCCGGTCCGTAGGCGTTACCGGCAGCATGAACTATACCTACGACGAACGCTATTTCATGGACCTCTCCCTCCGCTCAGACGGCGCTTCACAGTTCGGCAGGCTCAACCGCTTTGCGCCTTTCTGGTCTGCCGGCCTCGGCTGGAACCTGCATAAAGAATCCATGTTCAAAGACCTGGCGTTCATCAACCGCCTGAAGCTGCGCGGCTCCGCGGGCGTTACCGGTTCGCAGAACTTCAATGCTTACCAGGCTTTGTCTACCTACCGCTATTTCACAGACGACCGCTACTACAACTGGACGGGCGCTTACCTGCTGGGCCTGGGCAACGAGTTCCTGAAATGGCAGCAGAAAATGAACTACAACATCGGGCTTGAAGCGGACCTTTTCGACCGCCGGCTGAGCTTCGTGGCAGATTATTATATCGAAACCACCAACGGCCTTATATCCTCTGTAGACCTTCCTGCATCCAGCGGCTTTTCCAGCTATATCGAAAACATCGGGAAACTGGAGAACCGCGGGATAGAGCTGAAAGCCACCGCGTTCCTTGTGCGTAATGCGCAGAAAGGGATTGCCTGGAGCGTTAGTGGCGCGCTGGTGCACAATGTGAACAAGATCGTGCAGATATCCGATGCGCTCAAAGCTGCGCAGAAAAGCATTGAGAACGCCGCAGGCGCGGTTCCCGGCTTCCTGTACAAAGAAGGATATTCTTCCAACACCATATGGGTGGTGCCTTCACTGGGCATAGACCCCAGCACGGGCAAAGAAATGTACCTGGACAGGAACGGGCAGCCCACCTATACCTGGAACTCGCTGGACCTGCGGGCCAGCGGCATCAGCGAACCGGCTTACTTCGGCAACTTCAGCACGATGCTGCGGTATAAGAATTTCTCCATGAACCTGTCTTTCGGTTACCGCTTCGGCGGCCAGCTCTACAACCAGACGCTGATCAACAAAGTGGAGAACGCGGACTACGCCTACAACGTGGATGCCCGCGTGTACGACAACCGCTGGCAGAAACCGGGAGACAACGCGGCTTTCAAGGGATTGCTGGTAACGGCCCGCACCAACCGCACCTCGCGTTTCGTGCAGGATGAAAAGACGCTTACCATGCAGAACGCCAACTTCCAGTACGACGTTAAAAGCGCATTCGCTAAAAAACTGAAGATGCAGGCGCTGTCGTTCTCGGCAAACATGGCCGACCTCTTTTACCTGTCTACCGTACGGCGCGAAAGGGGCACCAATTATCCCTTCTCCCGCCAGATGTCCCTGACCGTAAACGCTATGTTCTAACCAGCAAACCAGTAATCCAATGACATCGAGTAAATATATTATTGCGGGACTGCTGGGGGTGGTGTTATGCACTACCTCCTGTAAAAAGTGGCTGACCGTGCAGCCCAAGACGCAGATGCCCGCCGACGCGCTGTTTACCACCGAGAGCGGCTTCCAGGATGCGCTCACCGGGGTGTACATCCAGATGAAGGCGGCCTCCGCCTATGGCCAGCATATGACCTTCGGCACAATTGAAAGGCTTACCTCTTCCTGGGATGTGACCAGCAATACCACCGAGCAGCGCCTGGGCCTGTTCAACTATTCAGACGAAGGCGTGCAGTTCGCCCTGGCCAACATATACGGGCAGGAATACAAGATCATTTCCAGCATCAATGCCATCCTGGCGGAAGTGGACGCAAAAAAGGATGTGTTCCTTTCCCCCGGCTCGTACGAAATGATGAAAGGCGAATGCCTTGCGCTGCGTGCTTATTGCCACCTGGACCTGCTGCGGCTTTTCGGGCCGGTGCCGGGTAATATACCTGGCGGAACCGTGCTGCCGTATGTAAAAAAGATATCAAAGGATCCGAACCAGCACATAAGCTACGAACAATACCAGGCCGAGCTGCTGAACGATCTTACCGAAGCTGCCGCCCTGTTGAAGGACGTTGATCCGTTCACGAAATATTCCCAGGCCGATCTTTCCAATCCCGGCAGCAGCAGCTCTCCTTTCCGCCCAGACAACACTTATTCCGCATGGCGTTTCCTGCGGATGAACTATTACGCTGTGAAAGCATTACAGGCCCGCGCTTACCTCTGGTTCCAGGACAATGCTTCCGCTTACGCCTGCGCCAAAGAAGTGATAGACGCCAAGAACCCTGACGGCAACGCCAAGTTCCGCCTCGGTGTGCTGAGCGATATGTCCGGCGGCAACCTGAACCTTTCCATGGAGCATATGTTCGGGCTGTACGATTTCCAGCTGGCGGTGAAGTATGAAACGCATTTCCTTTCCGGCAACCTGAAGAAAGGCAGCGCCGTTACCACGGTGAACAACCAGCTGTACGGCAATACCGGTACAGACATCCGCGAAACCAACCTCTGGTCGCTCATCACCCTGGGCAGCGGTTCTAAGTGCCATATCATGAAGAAATACATGGCGGCCACGGAAAGCGCAGTGATAGCGCCTTTCCAGATACCGATGCTGCGCGTCAGCGAAATGTACCTCATTGCCGCGGAAACAGCCCCGGCAGGAGAGGGCCAGCAGTACTGGGATGCGTTCCGCACCGCGCGCAACATTTCCATTGTGCCGCTGCCTTCCGATCCGGTACAGCTGCAGCGCGACCTGGTAAAAGAATACCGCAAAGAATTTTTCGCGGAAGGGCAGGCGTTCTTTGCCTATAAACGCATCAACGCTCCCAAGGCCAGCTTCCTCTGGGCGCCTTCCGCAGCTACCATCAACTATGTGGTGCCGCTGCCTTTAAGTGAATTTGTTCAATAACAAAAACGTAAAGAATGAAGCAGATATTAACGATAGCTATGCTGACCGCTTTACTGGCTGCCTGTAAAAAAGATCAGTATTACCTCTACAACGATACGGCACGCTTGCAATTCGGGCCGGCGGCAGACCGTATCTATACGGTTTCCTTCGAAATGGCCGATACGGTGAAGCCTTATACCTTTTATTACGAACCGGCTGCCGTCACGGAAGACACCGTGTACTTCGATATCTACGCCATCGGCGGCGTAAGCGGCAAGGACAGGCCTTTCACCCTCGAACAGGTGGCCCTGGAGGGAGTGGAGAATGCAGTGCCGGGGGTACATTATAAACCTTTTTCGGACCCCGCGCTGAAAGACCTGTACGTGATAAAAGCAGGTAAGGTGCACGACTCCGTGCCCGTCATCCTGCTGCGCGACCCTTCGCTGAAGAACAAAAACGTGCAGCTGCAGATACAGGTGAAGGCCAACGAGCATTTTCAGCCGGGAGAGGTCAGGAAGCTGTGGAGAAGGGTGGACTTTACCGACATGCTCAGCCAGCCCGCCGCCTGGAACGCTTCTGCCGTGCAATATTACTGGGGCAAATACAGCCGCGTGAAACACTCTTTCATGATCGAACAGACGGGGGAGAAGTGGGACCAGGAGTTCCTTGTTTTTGTGAATACGGATTATGCGCTGCTCACCTTCTGGAGGCTGAAACTCCGCACCCTGCTCACAGATTACAACAACGCGCATCCCGGCGAACCGCTGACGGATGAAACAGGTGAAACCGTCGTATTCCCTTAATCTTCAAACAGCTTTTTCATGAAATTGATATATCAAAGCCTGGCCGCCTGCTGCATGCTGCTGATCAGCTCCTGCTACAAGGACCATGGCAATTATACCTACGACGCGCCCGAGGAGATCACCATCACCGGTATTGCAGGCTCCTATGATAAAGTTTCGCTGGTAGACAGGCTCACCATCGACCCGCAGGTTAGCTCCAGCGATCCCAAAGCCGAATTCACGTATTGGTGGGGCATCTACGAAACAAATGTGCAGGGCTCTGCGCCCAAAGTGGATACCATCGGGCGTACCAAAGCGCTGGATTACCTCGTAACGCAGCCGGCCAAAGGCTGGGTGCTGGTGTTCGGCGCAAAGAATATGCATACCGGGCTTAGCCGGATCGTAACCGCCGGCGTAAACGTGATCACCCAGTTTACCCGCGGCTGGTACGTGATGAAAGACGATGGCGGCCATACCGATGTGGACCTTTTCCTGACGCCTTCCGGCATTGCCCCGGCGTCGAAGGTGGAAAATGTGTTTTCGATGGTGAACAACCGGAAGCTGGACGGGGAAGCAAGACTGTTTGGCTTCTATACCAATTACAAATCCAACGTTACCGGCACGCTGGCCAACACCAGGTCGCTTTTCATCCTTTCCGACAAAGATGCCAGCGTGGTGAACATCAATACTTTCAAAGAAATACATGGCCTCAGCGGCCTGTTCTACGAAACGCCTTCCGTGAAAAAACCGGGCAGCATCAGCGAAGCGTCGCAGGCCAATTATTTTGTGAACAACGGGCACCTGCACAGCATCTATTCAATGTCTGCCAACGTGGGCCTGTTCGGCGGCAAGCAGCTGCGCGACGACAACAACAGCCCTTACAGCCTTTCAAAATACTTCCTGGCATATTCGTTCTGGAATCCCTTCTTCTTCGACGAGCTCAGCTCTTCCTTCGTTTCCGCCACCGGTACGGGTTCCGTGCTGTCTGCCGTTAGCGACGATAGCGGCACCGAAATGCCGGCCAACAGGAATAACAAAGAGCTGCTGTTCATGGGCGTCAAATCCACCAACCCGTATACAGGCGTGGCGCTGTTCCGCGATAAGACGGACCCTGCGTTGAAGATATTGTCCATCATCACACCATCCAATTTTACGCTGAAGATGGAGAACGATACGCTGGCCCCAACAGACAAGCTGGGCGCGGCGGAACGTTTCGGGCTGATCGTGGCGGATGAGAATATCCTGTATTTCTCAGCCGGCGGCGAAGTATGGTCCAGGAACCTGAGCAACGGCGCGGAACAATTGCAGTTTACCGTGCCGGCAGGTGAGAAGATCACGTTTATCCGGCACCGTAAGTATTCGGGCAGCACTACCGCCGAGCAGCCTTTTTATTACAATTATATGCTGATAGGCACTACTGCCAACGGTAATTACAAAGTGCGCGCATTTTCGAAAACATCCGGCAACCTGGCCGCCAGTCCCGTTTTCACGATGGAAGGGAAGGGCAGCGTGGGAGACGTGATCTACATTGCGCCGCCTATGAGCAATACCACTTATCCAAACAGTTACTAACCAAACATTATCAGAAAAACAATGAAAAAACTGCATCTGGGTTTAATGGCCCTTCTTTGCCTGCCCGCCCTTGTGGAAGCGCAGGTCACCATTTCCGGTGAATGGACGCGCCGGCACGACGGTAATGTTCGCCTTTACCGCGTGGAGCACGGAAGACTGGAAGAAGTAGCCGCCGCGAAGCCTGGCGCCGATTCCGCTTTCGGGTTTTATTACCGCCCTGAAAGGGAAGGGTTTTACGTGATCGGCAGCGGCCATGCGCAAACGCCCCAGGACAAATACGCCTTCTATTTCAAGCAGAACGACCAGCTGAACCTGAAGGTCACCGATACCTCGTATGTACTGACTGGCAAGAACTCGCCGGAAAACCTGGCAGTGGAGAAGTGGCATAATACGCTGCTGCCGCTGGAAAGGAAAGGCGTTTATTTCATGCAGACCAGGAGCACATATGCGGACTTCTTTCCCATGCTGGAAAAGATCTGGCAGCAGGTGCAGCAAACAAAATTTGCATCCACCGGCAACAAGCGGTTCGATGCCGAGTTTATGAAGTTCCGTGAAATGGACCTGCTCCACGTTACCGCCGAGCTGCTGAGCACACCCCGCTCCGCCCATCCTTCAGCGGCGGACTATACCCCTTATTTCAAAAGCATAGATGTGCCCTATTATACAACGGACACGCGGCTGCTGCGTTATCCTTATGGCATACGAATGATGCGCACCCTGCAGATGATGCCTGCCCGCCTGGGTAAGGGCGATGTGACCGATTACAGCATCGAAGCGCGGATGAAGGGCATTGTGAACGATACGCTGAAAGGAGAGATCGTGCTGCAGCAGGCTGCGGGGCTGAAGACTTTCCTGGGGTATGCGGACCTGGACCAGCAATACGGCAAATACCTGCTCACCCGCGACCAGACCATCCGTGCCAACGGTATCAAAACGGAACTGGCGAAGAAAGCCACCGCCGCGGGCGGCCCGGCGGTCAACTTCACCTATCCCGACGTGAACGGCAAACAGGTGTCGCTGAGCGATTTCAAAGGGAAAGTGGTGCTGGTGGACGTTTGGGCTACCTGGTGCGGGCCCTGCAAAGGGGAGATACCTCACCTCAAAAAGCTGGAGAAAGAAATGCACGGGCAGGATGTATTGTTCCTGAGCGTGTCTGTGGATGAGCAGAAGGATCACCAGAAATGGAAAGATTTTATTGCCAGCGAAGAACTGGGCGGCGTGCAGCTGTTTGCCAGCGGCTGGAGCGATATTGCAAAGTTCTACAACATCAAGGGCATTCCGCGGTTCATGGTGTTCGACAAAAAAGGGAACATCGTTTCCACGGACGCACCTCGCCCGTCTAACAAAGAATTGAAGCTGCTGCTGGAGAGCGAGGCAAAAAAATAAATTTTCCTGACCAACCCTTAAGGGGAGAGGCTGCCTGCGGGTGGCCTTTTCTTTTTTAGTTAATAATCAATAGATTAATTTCATTTAACGCATTAATGGAAGAAGCGTATATATTTGTAGTACATAATAGCAAAGTCAATCGGGCAAGATGAAGGATGAGTTAATCAACGATCTGAGTAAAAACCTGGGAAGGGTAAAGTCCAATACGATGGCTGACGACGTGGAAGTGAAGCTGCGGCAGTATTTGAAGAAGATGTCGCTGAAACCGGGCGACCCGCTTCCCAAAGAGACAGATCTCGCTGAAGCATTGGGTGTTAGCCGCAATGTGGTAAGGGAGGCGCTGAGCCGCCTGCGTATGCTGGGGATGATCGAGACCCGCAAGCGGAAAGGCGCTGTGCTGGCCAGTCCTGATATTCTACAGGCCTTCGAGCGGGTGCTGGACCCGCTGATCATAGACGATACCACGCTCAGGGATATTTTCGAGCTGCGGCTTGTGCTGGAAATGGGGCTGGCAGACCTTCTGTATGCCCGGATGACTTCCGAAGACATTGACGAGCTGGAGAAGATCGCCAACAGCGAGATCAATAAAGACAAGTCTTTCCTGGTAAAAAACGAGATTGCTTTTCACGGCAAGCTTTATGAAATGACGGGGAACGGTACGCTCAAGCGGTTCCAGATCATGCTGCTTCCCATTTTCGCATATGTGATCACCCTGGTGAACAAACCTTACAGCGGGAAAGTGGATCACCGTGGTCTGGTGGACATTCTTAGGAATGGCACAAAGGAGGATTTCAAAAAGGGCATGTACGAGCACCTGAAGCCTCACTTCGACCGGTTGAAGTAGTGTGATGCGCCGTGGTTCTGGGATACTTGCACTTCTGGTCGGTGGGTTGGTGTATACACCGGCTTTTTCTGGTTCAGGTTATCCTCCGCTGATATTGTACATGGAACAAATGCGCCGGTGTATACACTGGCGGTTGATCCTCCCCTCATATTGCGCTTCCGCCTAAGTTGCTGTATACACCGGTTCTTTCTGGTTCAGGTTATCCTCCGCTGATATTGTACATGGAACAAATGCGCCGGTGTATACACCGGCGGTTGATCCTCCGCTAATATTGCGCTTCCGCCCAAGTTGCTGTATACACCGGCTTTTTCTGGTTCAGGTTATCCTCCGCTGATATTGTACATGGAACAAATGCGCCGGTGTATACACCGGCGGTTGATCCTCCGCTAATATTGTACATGGAACAAATGCGCCGGTGTATACACCACCGGTTGACCTCCGCTAATATTGTACATGGAACAAATGCGCCGGTGTATACACCACCGGTTGACCTACACTAATATTGTACATGGAACTAATGCACCGGTGTATACACCGCCGGCTGATCCTCCACTAATATTGCGCTTCCGCCCACGTTGGTGTATACACCGGCGAAGGTTTGTCTTGGTCAAAATTATCCCCGTTAAATAATGTACTTAGAACCAATGCGCCGGTGTATACACCGCCAACTGCTAATCCAGGAGACAGATATCACCGGTATATACACCGTCTTCATTTACTAAGAATACCTCATACTCTTCCCGCGCATATGAAAAGCCCTCTCACGGATTTTTTCCGCAGAAATTAGGAAAACTTAAAAATTCTCTTTTATTTTGTCTATATGTAGTACATATAGGACAATATAATTTCCGGGTACCAAAACTCAATCTCCACAGTTATGAGCATAAGCACGTATTTACTGCTTACAGGCTTCCTTTTGCCATCACTTTTTGACAGAGCGCCTCTGCCCGTCCTTGACCTGTCGGCTGATACCAGCCGCCACGTTATCGTAGCGCAGGGTACAAAAGATATCTATAACGGGCAGCCAACTACCGCACTGATGCCTGACGGGAAAACCATTTACTGCGTGTGGACCTACGGCCATGGCGGCAAATGCGGCCCCCTCAAAAAAAGCAGCGACGGCGGCCGCACCTGGGCCGCAGAGCCCGTGCCTTCCAACTGGATCACCGCTGCAAACTGTCCCGCTATTTACCTGCTGCCCAACCCCGAAGGCAAACAAAACCTCATCATATTCGCCGGCAGCGGGGCAGACCGCAACATGCAACAAGCCATTTTCGACGGTAAAAACTGGAGCACCATGAAAGGCAACGGGCTCGGGCCCGTCGGCATGCCGTTCTGCACCATCGTTCCCATCAACGGCGGCAAAAGATTGCTGGGCATGACCAACCGCAGAAGGCCCGGTGAAATGGTGGAAAAAAAATCATGCATCCTCGTACAAAGCATTTCCAACGACGGCGGCCTTACCTGGGAACCATTACGCACCATCCTGGACACGGCCGGCCTGAAACCCTGCGAACCGGAGATCATCCGCTCACCTTCCGGCAAACAACTCCTCTGCCTCATCCGCGAAAATGAAAAGAAAGTATCGCTGTACATGCTCAGCAACGACGAAGGCGCCACCTGGACTACCCCGGAACCCCTTCCGGAGCCGCTTTGGGGCGACCGGCACAAAGCGAAATACAGCGCGGACGGAAGGCTGGTAGTCGTTTTCAGGGATACGGGCGGGAACAGCTCCACCAAAAATGCCTACGTGGCCTGGGTAGGCACATACGATGATATCATCAGCAAAAAGCCCGGCCAGTACCGCATCAAATTATTGCACAGCTATAAAACCTGGGACTGCGGCTACAGCGGCATCGAGCTGCTGCCGGACCAGACGTTCGTAGCGACGACCTATATCAAATACCAGCCCGGAGAAAATAAAAATTCGGTGGTCAGTACACGCTTCAGCCTCCAGGAAACAGACATGATGATGGCCGCCAGATCACAACAGTAAAAAATTCACGACATGAAAAAGAGAATCTTCTCCACGTTATTCACGCTATGCATACTGCCCGCACTTTTCCTCCGCGCGCAGGAAAAAAAACTGGTGGTAACGGGCGCCGTCACTGCACAAAACGGTGAAAAGCTCGCAGGGGCAAGCCTCCTGGAAAAAGGAACCACCAACGCCACCAAATCGGACACGGCGGGAAACTTTAAGATCGGGGTTTCCAACGCCAACGGCACGCTGATCGTTTCATACGTTGGTTACAAAACAACAGAAATAAAGATCGGCGGGCAATCCAAGATCGACATTATGATGGAGCTTTCATCTGCTTCCGTGCAGGAAGTAGTGGTGGTGGGCTATGGCACACAACAGCGTAAAGACATTACCGGTTCCATCGCTTCCATTTCCTCCGCCGCTATTAAGAACCAGCCGGCCGTGAGTGTGGACCAGCTGATACAGGGACGCGCCGCGGGCGTGGATGTATCGCAGGCTTCCGGCGCGCCCGGCGGCCGGCTGAACATCAGGATCAGGGGCGCCAGCTCGCTGAATGCCGGCAACGAACCGCTTTTCGTAATAGACGATGTGCCGGTGTACAACAACAGCAAAGACCCTTCAGGCACTTCCTACGGAACATTTACGCCCACCAACGCGCTCGCTTCGCTCAACCCGAACGACATCGAGTCCATCCAGGTGCTGAAAGACGCTTCCGCCACGGCCATCTACGGTTCCAGGGGATCGAACGGCGTGATTATCATCACCACGAAACGCGGATCGGGCAACAAAATGACGGTGGACTATAACGGCTATTACGGTGTACAGACCATTGCGAATAAACTGGAACTGATGAACGGCCGGCAGCATGCGGAATACCTGAACGACTGGGCAGTTTCGCGCAACCTGCCCGCGCCTTTTGCAGATCCCGCCGCCATTGGCAAAGGTACCGACTGGCAGGATGAGCTCTTCCGGTCCGCCGCCATCCAGAACCACCAGGTGTCATTGTCCAGCGCAAAAGGCAACCTGAAATATTTCGTTTCAGGCAACTATTTCAACCAGGACGGTATCGTGGTCAATTCAAACCTGAAACGCTATTCCTTCAGGGTGAACGCGGATGCCAGGCTTAGTGAAAAAGTAAAGTTCTCCCAGTCGCTTTCTTTCGCCCGGACCATCAACCGGTCTGTGCCCACCAGCGGCGCGGGGGGCGGCAACGTACGGTCCGTCGGCGAAAAAATATACGCTACTTCGCCCACCATTCCCGTATTCGACGAAAACGGGGAATATGTGGATTACTGGTACAACGCGGCAAAAGCTGAAAGCCCGTTAGCGTCATTGCTGACCATTAAGAACAAACTGCAGGGCGACAATTTCCTCGGCAATGTTGCGCTGGAATACAAGCCCATCGAAAACCTGACGTTCAAATCGCTCGTTGGCGTGAACCTGATCAACAGGAACAACCAGGAATATTATCCCAGGGCCACCACCTATATTGGCGGGCTGCTGGGCGGCCTGGGCATGATCGGTGAAAGGAAGGTCACCAATATCCTCAACGAAAACACCGTCAGGTATACGAAGATCTTCCGCGAAAAACACAACGTGGAATTGCTGGGCGGCTTTTCCTGGCAAAAGGAGCAGGACTTCAGCACAACCACCGAGCCCTCAGGCTTTGCGGATGACAGGCTGGGTATTAACTCGATTGGCAGCGCCACCGGTTCCACCATCATCAATTCTTCGCTGAACGAATGGGCCATGGCGTCTTTCCTGGGAAGAGCGAATTACCAGTATGATGATAAATACCTGCTTACCGTATCATTCAGGGCAGACGGTTCTTCCAAGTTCGGCGCTTCGAACAAATGGGGGTATTTCCCTTCAGTAGCTGTGGGGTACCGCTTGTCTGAAGAGCCGTTTATGAAAGAGCTGAAATTCCTTTCAGACCTGAAGATCAGGGGCAGCTACGGTCTTACCGGCAACCAGGAGATCGGCAGTTATCAGTCCATCGCCACGCTTTCCACTTCCAACTTCTATATTTTCGACAACAAGTTATTTCCCGCCGCGCGGCACAACAGGCTGGCCAATGGCGAGCTGAAATGGGAAAAAACAGCGCAGTGGGATATCGGCCTCGACCTTGCCTTTTTCGACAGCCGTTTAAGAATGACCGCGGATTATTATAAAAAAGATACCCGCGACCTGCTGTTCACTGTAGACCTGCCGGCCTATTCCGGCTACAGCAGCGCATTGTATAATACAGGCGGATTGCAGAACAAAGGGTTCGAGGTGAACCTCGGCGGCGACATCTTCACCGGCGATTTTACCTGGACTGCCGATCTGAACTTCGCGCGGAACAAAGCGGAGGTCACTTCCCTGGGCCGCGCCACATCCACTACTTTATTTGTAGGGTATCCTCCCGGCAACTTCCTGGGTTATGTTTATGAAGGCGTGTTCCACAACCAGGCAGAGATCGACGCACAGACGGCACAGGTGAATGTTAAGCCGGGCGATGCAAAATACCGGGACGTGAACCAGGATGGCCTCCTGAATGCGGACGACAGGATCGTGATGGGCAATTCCCTTCCGGAATTCATTTATGGGTTCAACAGCTCATTCGGATATAAGAATTTTTCGTTGACAGTATTCCTCCAGGGCGCCGCCGGGGCGGACAGGGTGGAGAATACCGGCCTCACGGACCCCTCGGATGCGGGGAACAAATCGGTGAACCTCCTGAACCGCTGGTCTTCCCGGAACCCGAACAGCAATATACCACGGGCGGGTTTCAGCAATGTGCTCACTTCTACGTACCAGTTAATGAATGCTTCGTACCTGAAGGTCCGCAACGTACAGCTCAGCTATACTATCCCTTCTTCGCTGCTGCCGAAGCTGGCGGGGTCAAGCGTATATGTGTCCGGCCAGAACCTTTTGACGCAGACGGATTACATCGGGTATGATCCTGATGGCGGCGGGGATTATCCCACGGCCACCACGCTCATGTTCGGTATTAACCTGAAGTTATAAACAAAAAAGAATCCGGTCATGAAACCGAGCATAATAAATCCTTCTTACACAGGAGAAATGTTAATGCGAGGTTCCATCCGACCGCTAAAAAATTAAATATTAACGGATGAAACATATTTTTCTTTTCCTGATGGCCGGCATGTTGTTAGCATCATGCAGCAAATTCCTGGAAGAAAAGCCGCAGAGCTTCCTCTCGCCGGAGAATTATTACAAAACAGCGGAAGACGCATTCGTTGCGCTTACAGGCGCTTACGATGCGATCGGCAGCGCCAGCGAAACATTCATAGCAAGGCGGCTGCAGTACATCACGTGGTTTGCCTCAGATGAAGCTTTGTCGCCCGCGCTCGCCCCGCAGAAGCCGCTGGATGAATTCAGCTATGTAGCGGATAACGACGACATATCCCGGACATGGAACAATATGTATGCCGCCATCAACGCGGCTAATATCGTTATCAACCGCGTTGCGGGCATAGCCATGAACGATTCCCTGAAAACGCAGTACCTGGCGGAAGCCCGGTTTTTGCGGGCGCTGAGCTATTTTTATGGTGTGAGGTTATGGGGCGATCTGCCGCTGGTTACCTTCGAAGTTGCTTCGCTCGATGAAGTGGACATTGCAAGGTCTCCGGTGAGCGATATTTATAACCAGATCATTGAAGACCTGGTGTATGCCGGGGAGCGCCTTGCGCCAACCAACCAGAACGGAAGGGCCAGGAAAGGAGCTGCCAAAGCATTGCTTGCAAAAGTATATCTTACAAGGGCTTCATCTGTAGCGGCGCAGCAGGGAGATTACCAGCGATGCGCAGACCTCTGCAGCGAAGTGATCGCCATGCCGCAGCATACGCTTTTGCCTGATTATGAAAAAGCGGTTGGCGCGGAAGATGAATTTAACAGGGAATCTTTATTCGAGTGGCAGGGCGACCGTGTTTTGATCTCCGCCGGCGAGCTCAGCATATTTGGCGCATTTGCCTTGCCAAGGGGCATGCTCGTTGTTCCCGGCCAGGCTGCTTCTGATGGCGGCGGCATTGCTGCCGAGGTGGCATATTTTAACCGGTATCCCGACAATGATTACCGCAAAGAATGCACGTTTTATACCTCCGGACCCGATAAGAACGGGAATACGGTTACCTGGCAACAGCTTGCGATGCCCTATCCCAGCCCAGCGAGGAAGTATGTGAATAAAAATGCCACAACAAGGGATGCGGCCGCGTTTGGCGGCAATTTCGTGGTGTTAAGGATGGCGGACGTGTACCTGATGAGAGCGGAAGCATTGAATGAAATTTCCGGCCCGACGAATGATGCATATGCGATGATCAACGCCATCAGGGCAAGGGCCAGGAACAGGAACGGATCAAACCCTTCCGCAACACCGGCAGACCTGCAGGGATTGTCGAAAGATACATTCCGTGATGCGGTGCTGAACGAAAGGGTGCTGGAGCTTGGGTTCGAAGGCCACCGCTGGTTCGACCTGGTGAGAACAAAGCGCCTGGTGCAAACCATCAAGGCCATCCATCCTGAATACCCGGTGACGGCTAAGCACCTGCTTTTCCCGATACCGGCCAATGAAGTTAAACTGAATCCGAAGATCAAACAGAACCCGGAATGGTAAAAATAACAAGGATACTGACGGCCATGCTGCTGCTGTGCACACTGCTCGTGAAAGGGCAGCATGTGCCGCAGCGGACGGTGCTCTGGCAGGCCAATGAGAACAACATCCTGGCGCATTTTGTGTATGGCCTGGCCGTTACAAAAAAAGGAACGATCCTGGCGTTCGCGGAAGCGCGGATCACGGAAAGCAAAGACGACGGCGCGCATCACCTTGTGCTGAAACGAAGTACGGACGGGGGGAAGACCTTCTACGCATCGACTCTCGTGAGCAGCAGCAACGGCCAGTCCTGGACCAATCCTACGATCGTGGAGGACGGCAAAACCCGGGAACTCTTCCTGTTCTACGCCCTGAATCACAGGAACGACAGTACGCAGGTATTTTATATCACCAGCAAAGACGATGGCCTGACCTGGTCCGCCGCTACGGAGATCACCCGCCTGTTCGACGGGAGCCCGAATGGATGGACCTTTCATCTCCCCGGCCCGGGCCATGGCATCCAGCTGAAGAACAAGCGGCTGGTGGTGCCGGTATGGCACCGGAAAGCCATTTCCTTCGTGGCTGCCGAACGGAAATACGGGGTGAACTGCCTCTACAGCGACGATCACGGTAAAACCTGGAAAGTTGGGGAAGATGCGCCGGTGGGGGAATTCAACGAATCGCAGATCGTGGAAAAAAAGAACGGCGACATCCTGCTGATAGGGCGCACCTATTCGCAGCAGGAAGGTTCTTTCCAGGCGAAAGTGGTGAGCCGCGACAAAGGACAAAGCTGGTCCGCACCCATCATGTACGACAAAGGCCTGACGGGTGCGGTTTGCGATATCGGGCTCACCCGTTATGCGTTCAAACCCAATATCATACTGGTTTCGCAGCCTGCCGATCTTAAAAAGAGAAGGGATCTTACCATCCGGCTGAGCAGGGATGAAGGCGAAACCTGGCCGGTGAGCAGATTGCTCCAGGAAGGCGGCTCTACTTATTCGGACCTGGCAGTGCTGCCGGATAAAAGTATCATTTGTTTATACGGTCACGGCGGCGCAAAGCATATGCCCGATACTGTTTCAATTGCACGGTTCAGCTTAAAGTGGCTGCTGGAAAATTCAAAATAAAATGCGGATCAGTTTCATGAAGAATATATGGTTGTGGTGCTTGGGCATTTTTATGATGACGCCTGTACATACAATGGCACAGGGCCTTTCGTGGGACAAGTCCGGCAACCTGCCCGTGAAGGAAGGGCTCAGCCACACGATTGCGGGCGTCAGCAATGGCGTATTGATCGTAGCGGGCGGCGGTAATTTTGACAAACCGCTTCAACAGGGCGGTCAGAAAATTGTATACGACCGCATCTACATCGCGAAAGATGCCCGCGCAGCGGAATGGACCGAAGCAGGGCGATTGCCCGCGCCGCTGGCCAATGCCGCGGTAGTGGGCCTGGACGGCGGTTTGCTTGTAATGGGCGGTACAGATGGCCAATCGGTTTCTGATAAGATATTCCTTTTGCGCTGGAACGCGGTTGCAGGGAAAGTTGAAACAGACACCGCTTTTCCCCGGCTGCCGGCGGCGCTATCTTCTTTATCCGCCGGGAGGATCGGTCATCATATTTACATCGCGGGCGGACAGGACGGAAATGACCACCCACAGCAAGGTTTCTGGCGGCTGGACTTGTCGCCGGAAAGCGGCAGGCAGTGGCAGCCGTTGCCCGCATGGCCCGGCGCTGCGCGCTCCGGTGCGGTGATGGCCACGCAAAGCAACGGGGAATATGAATGTTTGTATTTCTTTGGCGGAAAAGGAACAGCGGGGTACCTGAAAGACGGTTTTTCCTACGACCCGCGCCGCAATAAATGGAAACCGATGGAAGCAATGCCCAGGGCGTCATTCTACAGTTCGGCGCTGCCGCTGGGGCAAACGCATGTGCTGCTCTTCAGCGGGTCCGACGGGCATGATGCGGACAAAGCCATTGAGCTGGGTGACAACTATCATATGCCCAGCAATGTGCTGGCTTATCATACCATCACCAACACCTGGACGGAATTCAGCAACATGCCGGCCGGGGTGGCAGGCGCTGCGGCAGTACGCTGGAATAACAGGCTGCTGCTGGTGGGCGGGGAACTGCGGCCTGGCGTGCGCACCGGTGCAATACAAATGGCCACGCTGCAAACCGTTCGGCAAAAAAGCCAGTTCGGCTGGATAGATTACACGACGCTGGTGGTTTACCTGGCGGGGCTCGGCTTCATCAGCTATTACTTTTCGAAGAAAAAACAAACCTCGGAGGATTACCTGCTGGGGAGCAAAAATATTCCTTACTGGGCCGCGGGTATCAGCATCATGGCCACACAGGTGAGCGCCATCGGGTTTATGAGCATACCTGCGAAAGCGTATGCCGTGAACTGGGCCTACTTTGCGGGAGTGTTCACCTGGTTTATCGCCGTGCCCATCGTAACGCGCGCTTACATCCCGTTCATCCGGAAGATCAACGTGGCCAGCGCTTACCATTATCTTGAAGAACGTTTTAATTCCGGCGCGCGCCTGTTCGCCGCTTCCGTGTTCGTGCTATATCAACTGGCGCGGATGGGACTGGTGCTATACCTGCCCTCGCTGGCGCTGGCCGCTGTTACGCCTTTGGATACGGTTACCTGTATCCTGATCATGGGCGTGCTGAGCACGGTGTATACCGTAATGGGCGGTATTGAGGCGGTGATATGGATAGAAGTGGCCCAGGCTGCATTGTTGTTCGGTGGTGGCATCGTTTGCATGGTACTGGCCATTGCAGGCTTGGAAGGCGGGCTCAGCGATTTTTTTGTACAGGGTATTGCCGATCACAAATTCAGCCTCGGGGAAAGCGAATGGGATTTTACTTCCTCCTCGCTGATGGTGATACTGATCGGGAACATATTCATCCGCCTCGGCAATCTTACCAGCGACCAGGCCGTGGTACAACGGTATATGACCACCAGCAGCCTGAAGCAGGCGCAGAGGAGCGTCTGGGCGGACGTGTGGGTTTCGATACCCTGGGCACTGGTAGTGTACGGCCTGGGAACGGCGCTGTATATCTATTACAAGCAACACCCGGATCAGCTGAACCCCGCCATCGCGTCGGACGGCATATTGCCGATGTTCATCGCGCAACGCGCGCCGGTAGGGCTCAGCGGGCTGATCATCGCGGCCATATTCGCGGCTTCCATGTCCACGCTCGAAGGTTCCATACACAGCGTGGCCACCATTTTTACCACAGATTTTTATGCCAGGTTTAAAAAGAATATCACGCAAAAACAAACGGCCGTCACCGCAAGAATAGCCACGGTGGTGCTCGGCGTTTTTGCGACAGGGCTTTCGCTGGTATTGGTGTACATGGACGTGAACTCTATACTGGATGTGTTCCAGGAGATCACCGGCCTGTTCATCGGTGCATCCGCGGCCCTTTTCATGCTGGGCATCTTCACCAAAAGGGCCAATTCCACCGGGGCTTTGATCGGCGCTGTCAGCAGCGGGCTCATCCTGTACCTGGTAAAAACCATGACGCCGCTCAGCTTCTGGCTCTACAGCGCGATCGGTTTCCTGAGCTGTTATATCATCGGGTACCTGGCCAGCTGCATTTTCCCGGGGAAAAAGGGTTTGCAGGGACTGACGTATTATACCATCAACGATAAACTAAAAGAAAAATAAGATATGCAACAAGTGATTGCGCTGGAAGCAGGTTTGAACAAATACCAGCCGCTAAACAGGATCATCTGTTATGATGATTTCGACAGAGGGCTGAACGGATGGATGGACCTGCATCCCAATTATGTCGGGAAGGACTTTAACACGCTCAGGTACAGCCATGTCGATAAAACGCAGTGGGGGCCGCTGATGCTTAGCAGCGCCAGTTTCAGGCTGGCGGGTACGCATGGTTCGATGGACGGTACCTACTCCCTGAAATTATCCACGCGGCCCGTGGCCAATCCTTACACGGAAGCGCCGGCGCCGGGAAGCCTTTCGCACGGCATCAAACGGCTTACCACACACCTGCCAAGGGGCCTGCGGCAATATGAACTATGGTATGCGTATACGCCTGAGCAGGACCGGCAGGGCCTCAGCGAGCAGGCCATGCGCGCATTCGGCGTCTTCTTCGATATCCAGGATGACGAGTACAGGTATTTTATCGGTGCGCGGTATGTGAACGCCGTGAACGGTGAAATGGTCCGCCGCTGGCAGGTGTTCAAGGCGAAAGACGTGACGGATGTGCAGTGGGCCTATGGCGTGGAAGACGACTGGTGCAAAATGGGCATCGACGCCATGTGGTACGGCAACCGGTACGCAGACGGCTCCACAGACGGGTTCGAATGGATCCCGGACGGTTACCAGGACCTGTGCTATAACGAAAGCGACGATAAGATCAACTGGAGCTACCTGCGGCTCCTGATCGATACGGAAAAACGGGAGTACGTAGAGCTGCAGTCCGGCAACAGGACCTTTGATCTGAGAGGGGTGAAACCCACCCTCACAGCACCTTACGCGAGAATAAAAGGTTTGTTCAACCCCAGCATGTGGGTGGAAAACGATACGGACAGACGGGTATTTTTTTACGTGGACTCAGTGGTTATTTCAGCTGAATAATTATTAAAAAGATGATGAGACAGTTTCATGCTGCTGCGGTAGAACGCAGGAAATATTTTAAAGGAGAGATCAGCTCGCATCCCATGGAAGCGGGATGGGCGGGAGAAGCTATTTTTTTCCTGATCGTTGAAGAGTTGAAAGGAAAGGACGCGCGGGTAAACGCTTTCGTGGAAATTTCGGCGGACGGCATTAACTGGATCAGGGAAGGCGCGGCTTTCCCTGTGATAGACCAGCCCGGGCATTATTTCTGCAAAGTGAGCCACTTCGGCAACTGGCTGCGGATCAATGGTGAAATATCCGGGCAGAACGCTGAAGTGAAGGCCTCCGTTCACCTTCACCTGAAATCATAGCTGACGCACAGACACAAATCAGGACATAAATATCAAATCAGGAAGCTACCTAAAGTTGACTTCAAAACTGGAAAAAAAAACCGCCGGGTGTTTACCCGGTGGTTTTTTTCATTTGATCTTACTTTCCGTTCAGTTTACCAGCACTTCCGCCAGTTTCTTTTCCAGCGCCTCACCGCGGAGGTTTTTCGCGATGATCCTGCCCTGCGGGTCCAGCAGGAAGTTCTGCGGGATGCCGCGGATGCCGTACAAACGCGCCACTTCATTTTCCCAGAACTTCAGGTCGCTTACCTGCACCCAGGTGAGCTTGTCGTCTGCGATCGCTTTCAGCCAGGCTTCTTTGCCGGTGGGCTGGTCCAGCGAAACGCCAAGTACCTCGAAGTTTTTGGATTTGTATTTTTCATACGCCTTCACCACATGCGGGTTTTCAGCGCGGCAGGGTCCGCACCAGGAAGCCCAGAAGTCGATCAACGTATATTTTCCCCTGAAATCGGTCAGCTTCACGGGTTTGCCTTCGGTGTCGTTCTGCGTGAACTCGGGCGCCTGCGCGCCGATAGCGGTGTTCTTCCAGCCGGAGAGCACTTTGGCGAACGCTTTGCCGTGAGTGCTTTCCTGCACACGGGGGGAGAGGGAGCTGAAGATGCCTTCTATTGTCTTCACATCGTCGGGCATGGAACCTGCGTAGGATTGCAGTGCATCTACCGCGATCACGGTATTGGGATTGGCTTTGACGTAACCCAGCAGCGCCGTTTTTTCTTCTTCGTTGATCGCTTTGTATTTATCGCGGTAGCTTTTCTGGAATGCTTCACTTTTGCGGGTGGCTTCATCCGCCGCGGAATATTCCTTACCCAGTTCGGCGTATTTGGCTTTCATGGCTTTGGTGGCTTCGTTCATGCGGTTGTAATCCGCATTCAGCGGGCCTCCGCTCACTACCGCTTCGCCGATCCCTTTTTCGCTGGTGATCTTCACCGTGCCTTTTTCAATATAAAAACTGAGCGATTCCATACGTATGGCCCTGCCTTCCTGTGGCCTGGGGCGCACCTGCAAGGTGCCGCGAACGGGGTTGGCAACTTTGCCCTTGAAGGCGAAGGCGCCCTGTTCCACGTCAGCAGAATCGGTGATGTTTTCCGCCCCGTTCCTGTAGTACAGGTAAGCTCTTGAAGGAGTGCCGGGATCTGTCACCTTGCCTTTAATTTCAAAAGGCACTTCCTGGGCGAGCAGCGTCAATGGCAGCAACAGCGCGGCTGCCGAGATCATCTTTTTCATATGGATGTATTTTTTTGATTTTAGAACGGACGGGTGTCGAGCGGGATGTTCCAGCCCGGGTTGTATTGTAAAATGGTGTTTGAAATATTGAGGATGAAGAAATCTGAATCCACATCCGCTTCGAATTTTTCGGTACCCAGCATGTGCACGATCCTGGCTTTGTGCCAGGGTTTGCCCGGCTCCAGCGAAAAACGCTTCAGGTCCAGCAGGCGTTTGATGCTGCCGATGGGTAATTCGCGGCGGCGCTCGTCCAGTACGGCTTTGATCACTTCATCCTGCGTGCCTGCGGCTACCTGCGGCGTGCCGGTTACGTAACGGTACTGCCGCAGCAGGTTCAGGTCCGTAAGGGCTTCCGCAAGCCTGTTGCTACGGGCGTAGGCTTCGGCGCGGATGAGCAGCAGCTCGGGATAGGAGAACCCGGTGGTCATCTGCGATTTGGAACCGCGGTAATATTGCACGCGCTCGCCGTCGTCGTAGGTAACGTTGTTGTAAGTGGTTTTGTAACCGGGCGCGGTGAGGAAGAAGAACTTGTACCGGAGGTCGCTGTCCTTGTCAAAAAGCGCGGTGAACTCAGCGGAAGGGTAGCTGCTGGACGAACGGCCCGCGCCGGCGTCGGTGGACCGGTACAGGAGTATCTCGCGGCTGTTCACGGCAGACAGGAAATTGTCCGGCGCCTTGATGGTGCTGCTGATCACGTTTGCGGGATTGGTCCAGGTGAAGTCGTTGTAATTGTACAATACCTTGCCCGGCCCGGCGGAAGCCGTTGCGGCGGTCCAGGCGAGATTGGCGTAATAAGCCGCGCTGTCGTACCTGTGCGTGAAGAGATGGTAATAAGCCAGCATGGTCTGCACCGCCGCTTTATTGGGGCGCGAGGGCCAGTTGGTGTTATCCGGCGCATCGGGAAGCGCGGCATGCAGGTCCTGCGCAACGAGCGAAAATATTTCTTCCTGCGTGGAAAGGTCTATCATGGGCGCGGTCACATCCGAACTGGTGAGGTAAGGAATGGTACGCGTGCTGTTGTTGCCGCCCGGCTTGTAAACGGGGCCGTAGAGCAGGGAATGGTGAAAATATCCCCAGGCACGGCCCGCCCTCGCCTGCGCCACCACGCTGCGCGCATATTGCACATCGCCGGAGCTGAGGTTCTGTATCTTGCCGATGCCGTCTATCACGTTGTTGAAATAAGCGGCGGCGCGATAGGTACCCCAGTCCCAGAAATAATCCGCGGTGTTAGGGTTGCTGTAAGGCTTACGGAAAGTATAGGCATTGTACCGGTCGATGTTCGGGTGGTTGTTCGCCTTGTAAGATATTTTACCGATGCCTTCGGAAAGCTCCAGGTTGTCTGTAAGATAACCCGGCATGCTGCCCAGGTTGTTGTCCAGGAAATTGAACTGCACAATGTAAGTGTGGTCCAGCAGGTGATCGAAATCCGCCACCTCGGAGGGTATCAGCTTTCCTTTCGGTTTCACGTCCAGGAACTTGTTGCAGGCGCTCAGCAGCAGGACTCCGGTTATAACGCTGATATATATACGAAATAGTCTCATCCTTTTTCAGTTTTTAGAGGGTAAACATGATTCCTACATAGAATTCCGGCCGCAGCGGCAGCGAGGTGTAGCCTTGTTCTGTAAAGGCTCCAGTACCGCCTGTGGTGTTCAGCTCGGATATTTCCGGATCGCGTTTGTCGCTGTTGGCCGTCAGCATAACGAGGTTGCGGGTCTGGAAATATATTTTGCTGTCTTTCACCCCGGCTCTTTTCAGCAGGTTCGGGTTCAGCGTATAGGCTACGGTTACGTCGCGGAGCTTCATGAAGCTGGCGCTTTCCACCAGCACGTCGGCATACGGGAAGTAGAACATGTCCATGTTCCAGGAAGTGAGTTTCGGATAGATGGTGTTGGCCTCGTCGCCCGGTTGCCGCCAGCGTTTCGCCACATTTTTGTTGATGTAGTTGGAACCGGTGAACGCGTCCTTCCGCAATACATTCCCCAGGCGGGCAATGAGCATGAAAGAAACATCGAAGCCTTTGTAGCCGAAGGTGTTGGTAAGGCTCATCACGTAAGGCGGGCGGGTGGTGCCGGCATACACAAGATCGCCCACGGCTGCGTTTCCGCCGCCCATCTTTTTGCCGGACTGGTCGTAGAACTGCGCTACGCCATTGTTGTCCAGCCCCGCAAAGCGGTAGGCATACAACGCGTCGAGCGGGTCGCCTTCTTTTCGGATGGCGCCGTTGGTAAGGGAAGAGGGATATATGTAGTTCACGTTATACTCTTTCACCTTGTTCTTGTTGTAAGCGAAAATGAAGTAGGCATTCCAGCTGAAAGCGGGGCGTTTCACAATATCCGCGTCCACAGACACTTCGAAGCCCTGGTTGAGGATTTTGCCGGCGTTCTTTACGAGCGAGCTGAAACCGCGGGTAGGGTCGATGGCGTCTGAAGCGAGGATGTCTTCGCTGTTCTTATGGTAGTAATCCAGCGTAACGCGAACAAGGTTGTGCGCGAACCCCATATCCAGCCCCAGGTTAGTCACTTTCGTTTTTTCCCAGCGCAGGGAGTTGTTGGGCGGCGAGGAGATCACGTAGTTGATGTCGCCGGTGAGATTGGAAAAGGTGCCCGGAGTCACGATCAGGAAAGGCCCGTTGTTGAGCGAGATATTCCCGTTGATGCCGTATGAGCCGCGGATATTGAGCTTGCTGATCCAGGGTACCTGGAAGAACTTCTCCCGCGAAAGCTTATACGTGGCGCCCGCGCTCCATAAAGGTTTGTAGCGGTACTTCGGATCTGTGCCGAAGAAGTTGGTCTGGTCCAGCCGTACGCTGCCGCTCAGCACGATCCGGTTGTCGTATTCGTAGGAACCGTTGGCGTACCAGCTCACGAAACGGTTGTCGTTGAACGAATAGCTGCCGATGCTGGCGGTTGGGCGGCTGGTGCCCAGCATGTCCGCATTATACAAGCCGGCATTGTAATCCGCATAGTTGAAGGTAGCGAAAGTGCCTGCCTGGTCGTTGTACCCGAAGCGGGTGGGATAGGTGTTGTTGTCGGTTTTGGTCTGGCTCACCTCCATTCCCGCGATGGCGGCCACATAATGGCGCAATCCCAGGTTCCGGTTGAAGCCCAGCTGACCTCTCAGCATGTACGACTGCATGATGCCCCTGCTTTCGTTGACCATCGCGCCATCGGGGATGTAGTGTTTGGAAGGGTTGGAAATGGATGTGGCGTCGTTGTAATGCTGGCGCATACGGTAGGAATTCTTATCGTAAATGGAACGGGAGTTGGTATTGCTCCTGGACCAGTTGCCGCCTAATTCCGCGGTAAGCCCTTCAAGAATAGTAGCCTGGATGTTGCCGCCGAAACGGAGCAGCAGTCCCTGTGCGTTGGTGGTTTCCAGCGCCAGGTCTTCCAGCGGGTTGTAATACATCGGTTTCAGGCCGGCCATGGCGGCGTAACGGTCTTCCTTCCTTTTGTTCTTCGTGAACACCTGCGCAGGCTGGCCGGTAACCGGGTCCACGACCAGGCTGTAGGGCTGGAGCAGCGAGGTGGAAGTATATCCCAGCAATTCGGACCATGAGCGCACGGGCGAGCGGCTGGTGTTGTAATTGACGTTGGTGAAGAGGTTGACGCCCAGGTTTTTCACCGGCCGCCATTCGTTCTTGAAATCCACGATCAACCGGTTGTCGCTGGAGCCCACGCTGTTGCCCTGGTTGGAGATGTAACGCACGGCGGCATTCAGCGAGCTTTTTTCGCCGCCACCTGTCAGGGAAATGTTGTGCTGCTGGGTGAACTGGTGCCGGAAATAATTTTTCTCCAGCTGCCCGATGCCGTTCTGCTGGCGGAGTGTGGCAATGCGGTCGTCCGCTTCCTTGGCCGTCACCCATCCCTGCGACTTGGCCACCAGCAGGTAATGCACTTCAGACAATGAACTGTAGTTGTTGTAAGTGTTCAGGTAAGTATTCTGGTCCTGGTTGTAAAGGTCTATTTCCGCATCTACATAGTCGGAGGCGGAAGCCCTGTTCAGGTAGCTGACCTGGGGTTTGAGGGTGATGCCGGTGGAGCCGCGGTATTGCACGCGGATAGCGCCGGAACGGCCTCTTTTGGTGGTGATCACGATCACGCCGTTGCTGGAGCGGGCGCCGTAAATGGACGCGGCTACAGCGTCTTTCAGCACGGTGATGCTTTCAATGTTATCTATGTTAATGCTTTCAAGGTCGCCCTGCGTGGGGTAACCATCTACCACCAGCAGCGGCTTCCTTTCAGCCGTAACAGTGGATACGCCGCGTATCTCCACGTTCCCTTCCTTGGTGATCACGACACCCGCGGCCTGCCCTTCCAGCGCGGCTCTCAGGTCGGGCCTGAGCTTCGATTCGAGGCGGGCGGGAGAAATGAAGGAAAAAGAACCCGTGGCCCGCTCCGCGGAAATGGTCTGGTAGCCGGTATTCACCACCTGCACCGCTTCCAGCCGGCTGGAAGCGGGCTGTAATTGCAGGGCGAGCACGGTACGGCCGGAAAGGCTTAGTTCCTGGCGGGTGAAACCGAGCGACGAAAATATGAGCACCGCGCGCTTGTCCACACCGGGCAGCGTAAACTCGCCCTGGTCGTTGGTCTGCGTGCCCTTCGTGGAGCCTTTTACGATCACGGACACACCGGCCAGTGGTTTGCCGTTTTCGTCCGTAACGCGGCCCGATATGTTGACTGCCGGGTCTTCCGCCACGGGCACGGGTTGTACGGGCATTACACGGCGCACAAGGAAAATGGTTTTGTCTTCGATGGAAAAATCCAGGCCCTGGTTCTGCAGCGCCTGTTTCATCAGTTCGTCCACCGGAACGTTCTTTACACGGAGGGTAACCGGCGATGCCTGTTGCAGCAGGTCGTAGTTATAAAACACGATATAGCCGGATTGCCGCTGGATGGCTTTAAAAACGGTGGTAAGCGGCACATGCTGACCTGTGAAGCTGACCCGTTGTGAACGGGCGGCGGCGCTTACATGCAGGAAGCCGATCAATAAAAGATAGGTAGACAGTTTCATAGCCCTCCATAAAACTTTGTGGTGGTACAAGGCATTCAAAAAATGCATAGATTTGACTTTGGTGATAAAATTGGTTCGCGTCAATAGTATCGCCCCGGCCGGCAATGTTAGCGCATTACCGGCTTTTTTACGGGCTGGTTGGTTGTTGGTTCGTTACTCTCTTGTCTAATAAGCGTTTGGTTTTTTAGTTAGAAAATATTATTGCAGGACTGTTATTTTTCTCCCGTCTATCCTGAATTTCACCTGGTTCTTTTCCAGTATCCGCAGCACGCTGCTCAGGGGCAGGCTGCGCTGCATGCCGCCGCCGAAGCGCAGATGCGAAACATTCGCCTCGTAAGCGACCGAGATGTCGTACCAGCGTTCCAGCTCTTTCATCACGGCGTGGATGTCCGCATTACTGAAGCTGAAATATCCGTTCTTCCATGCCACGGCATGCTCGGTATCCGCCGGTCCTACCTGAACCCGGCCGCCGGCCTGCACCGCCTGCTCGCCGGGCGACAGCTGGTGGCCGTTCACTTTCACCGCGCCTTCCAGCAGGGTCACATTCGCCGTTTTTTCCCCGGGGTAAGCCATCACGTTGAAGTGCGTGCCCGTCACCCGGATGTTCATGCTGTCGCTGGTTTTCACCACGAAGGGCTGGGAACTGTTCTTCGCCACTTCGAAATATGCTTCCCCGCTCAGCTCCACGATCCTTTCATCATCTTCGAACGACGTCGGGAAATTCAATGTGCTGGCGGCGTTGAGCCATACGGCCGTGCCGTCCGGCAGCATCACACGGTATTGCCCGCCGCGCGGCGTGGATAATTTGTTCCAGGCCACCGGCGCTTTTTTGTCCGTGGCGGCGTAAGCCAGCTGGCCGTTTTGCAGCTTGGTGACCTTCGCATTGCCCTGCTGTGCCAGTACGCCGTCTTTCGCATCGTCCAGCGTGATCACGGAGCCATTGGCCAGTGTGAGCGACGCCCGGTTGCCTCCAGGCGGCACATCGTTTTTGTAGCGGCCTTCCATGGCTGTGCCGGCCGGCGGCATAACCTCCCGGGTGGCCAGCAGCTGCCAGGCCCCGACGGCCAGGATGGCCGCTGCAACTGCCGCGGCTGTCCATTTCCACCAGCTGCGCCGCAAAGGCACTACCGGCGTTCCCGCATCAGAGCGCAGGATGCGTTCCTGCACCGGCTGCCAGCGGGCGGGGTTGTAAGGTTCATGCTCAGACGCGTCTAACATGAGTTCCGTCAGAACGGCGAGAAAAAGCTCCTCGTTCCGTTCGTCCTGTAAAAGATCGTTCAGCTCTTTTTCTTCAGCCTCAGACATACGGTCATAGAGACGCTGACCAAGTAAGAACCTTAGTTTGTCTTCCTGCATAAAATCGTAAGTATCATTAATGGAATAGTGCCAGTCTAAGAGGCCAGGCGCCCCTTTTCAATAACTAAGAATGCGCCGGGGCAAAAAAGGACCTATCGTCCTGAAAATATTTTTTTACAGCATCATCGCCATATGTGCGGCCCGTGCGTTCAGGCAAAAAAGGATCAGCAGCGCCGGGATGTGCTGCCCATGTCTGGCCAGGTGTTCCCGGATATCCCGCAAAGCCAGTACCAGCGTGTTTTTTACTGAATTCGGTGAAAGCCCCAGGCTCTCCGCGATCTCCGGGATGCTGAGCCCCTGCTGGCGGCTCATGATGAAAATGCGGCGGCGCTGCGGCGGCAGCTTCGAGACCGCCTGGGTAATGAGGCGCTGTGTTTCGTGCAGGGAAAGTTCTGCAGCGGGTGTGTTATCCGCTTCTTCTCCCGGCCAGGCATCGCTTCGCAATTGCAGCTCGCGGGCTTCCTTGCGGAGGTAGGTGTAGCATTCGTTGGCCACCACTTTGTAGAGCCAGGCTTTGGCGTGCGTAATACCGGCGAGCTTGTCGCGGCTGAGCCAGATGCGTAAAAAAGAAGACTGGATCACCTCTTCGGCGGCGGCGGCCTGCTTTACCATACGGAGAATGAACGGGTAAAGAACCGGCACCGATTGCCGGAAAAGTGTATTAAAGGCGCTCTCGTTCCCTTCGCTGATGCTTATGAACAGTTGGTTGATGTTATGATGCAGTAGCTCGTCCATGTACTGGTAACCTGTTGCCGCGGTTGGTTGATAGTTATTGCTTAAAAGTAGTAAAAAATGAACGGAAAAAGATGTTTGTGTAAAAGGGAAGCTGGCCGGGATGCAGAGATGATACGGTGAGCGGAGCAATATGCTGCCAGGTTCTTATGGATTTCCGGCGAAATTATTTTAACCGAATACTAAAATATTTAGTATAATTGCTAAATAATTGAGTAATCAGATTAACCAGTATCAGACATGTGCGGCGGCAAAGCAGATATCATTGCTGCTCTGCAAAAGGAGATCCATTCCTTGCAGGGTTATAAGGCAGGAAGCGATCATGCTGCTGTAAATATTGGTTTGGGGCCCGTGCTCCGTTCATTTCCCGATGCCATTTTCCCCACCGGCGTTATTCACGAATTCCTGACCGATGCGCCTGAGCAAACAGCTGCGTCCGGCGGTTTCATTGCCGGTTTACTGGCTGCGATGATGCAGCGGGGCGGCGCCTGTATCTGGATCGGTACTACGCGCAGGCTTTTTCCACCGGCGCTGAAGGCTTTCGGTGTGGAGCCGGACAGGTTCATTTTTGTGGACCTGGTGCGGGGAAAGGATGTGCTCTGGGCGATGGAGGAAAGTTTGAAATGTGAAGGATTGGCGGCCGTGGTGGCGGACCTGGGGGAGATCAGCTTCACGCAGTCCCGGCGGGTGCAGCTGGTGGTGGAGCAAAGCGGGGTCACTTGTTTCCTGCTGCGCACCGATCCCCGGAAGCTGAACCCGATAGCCAGCATGGCCCGTTGGAAGATCACGCCTTTGCCGAGCCTGTTGGAGGATGGCATGCCGGGAGTAGGATTTCCGCGCTGGCAGGTGGAACTGTTAAAGGTCCGCAATGGTAGTCCCGGTATATGGAACGTGGAATGGTCAGCCGGGCGGTTTGTTATGCTGCCGGAAGAAGCGCCTGCTGCTATGCCGGGCGGGAAAAGAAAAGCGGGGTAAGATGGTGAAGCGGTATGTGACGATATGGTTTTGTTATTTGAAGGCGTATAGGTTAACCGGGCGGTTTGTTATGCTGCCGGGAACAAATGCCTGCTGCCATGCGGGGCGGGAAAAGAAAAGCGGGTAAGATGGTGAAGCGGTATGTGACGATATGGTTTTGTTATTTGAAGGCGGATAGGTTAACCGGGCGGTTTGTTATGCTGCCGGGAACAAATGCCTGCTGCCATGCCGGGCGGGAAAAGAAAAGCGGGGTAAGGTGATGAAGCGGTATGTGACGATATGGTTCCCTCATTTATTGACGGATTGGATGATCCGCCGCCGCCCTGAGCTGCGGGATATATCATTTGTATTTGCGGAACCCTCGCATGGGCGGATGATGATCACTGCCGCCAGCAAAGCAGCGCAGGCGCAGGGTATCACAGAAGGCATGCCGGTAGCGGATGCAAAAGCGGTCGAGCCTTCCCTCCAGGTGTTCGACGGCCGGCCCGGCCTGGAAGAAAAACTGCTGAAAGCGCTGGGAGAATGGAGCATCCGCTTTACGCCCATCGCCGCGCTGGACCTGCCTGACGGCCTGGTGCTGGATGCCGCCGGCTGTGCGCATCTTTGGGGCGGGGAAGCGGCTTACCTGGAAGAGATCATCACCAAACTGCATACTGCGGGATTTGATGTGCGCGCAGCTATGGCAGATACCATTGGGGCGGCATGGGCTGTAGCCCGCTATGGTACGGAGTCCTGCGTCGTTCCGCCCGGTGAGCAGGCTGCTGCATTGCTGCCCCTGCATCCCGCCGCATTGCGCCCCGATCCTGCTGTGCTGACGAAGCTGCTGAAGCTCGGGTTTCACCGCATCGCGGGTTTTGCCAGTTTACCGAGGGCAGTGCTGCGCAGGCGTTTTGGGGAAGACCTGCTTACAAAGCTGAGCCAGGCATTGGGGCAGGCTGAAGAATTTATCCTGCCCATTTATATTAACCCGCCATACCAGGAAAGGCTGCACTGCCTGGAACCGATCCGCACAGCCACCGGTATCGGTATTGCGATAGAACGTTTGCTGGAAACATTATGCCGGCGCCTCGAATCGGAAGGCAAAGGCCTGCGGACCGCCGTACTGAAATGCTGCCGGGTAGACGGGAAAACGGTGCAGGCGGAGATCGGCACCAGCCGCGCATCGCACAGCCCCGCACATTTATACAAGCTCTTCGAACTCAAAATACCCACCATCGAGCCTGCGCTGGGTATCGAGCTGTTTGTGCTGGAAGCGCCGAAAGTGGAAGATACAGCACCACAGCAGGAAAAGATCTGGGCATCAGGGCCGGGGCTGGAAGATGCTTCTGTGGCGGAGTTGCTGGACAGGCTGGCAGGAAAGGCAGGCGCGGATGTTATCCGGCGTTTTTTGCCCGATGAGCATTACTGGCCCGAAAGGTCCGTTACGCCGGCATCTTCCCTGAAAGACAAACCGGCCGCGGGCTGGCGGCTGGACAGGCCCAGGCCTATCCTCCTGCTGCCAACGCCTGAAGCCATCAATGTAACCGCGCCCATTCCCGATTATCCGCCTATGCTCTTCCGCTACAGGGGCCGCCTGCATGAAATAAAAAAAGCCGACGGACCGGAACGCATAGAACGCGAATGGTGGCTGGAAGCCGGGGAGCACCGCGATTATTATACCGTGGAGGATGAACAGGGCCGGCGCTACTGGCTGTTCCGCTCCGGGCATTATAACGAAGACCAGCGCGGGCAGTGGTTTATACATGGTTTTTTTTCGTAGGGGGAAGCGTATGTGCTGCATCGCAGGAAAACGTAAGGAATTGGATATGCCTGCGACTAACACAACTCAGTGCAGGTAGTAGTTTATGCGTTTTTTCATAAAGGGAAAAGCATACGTGTGCTGCATCGAAAGGAAACGTGGACATATTGAACATGCCTTTTGGTCAACGCTGATCAGCGTTGATACTGGGTCATGCATGTTTTTTAAAAGAAAAGGCTATGTGGTATTGCAAGAGAAAAAGATCAGCGCCGGCATTGGCGTATACGTTTTTATAAAGTGAGGATATGCGGTATGTTGAATTACAGGTAACCAGCAATTTCAGTTTCCTCCGGGGCGCTTCGCATCCCGAAGAACTGGTGAGCCAGGCCGCGGAATATGGTTATGACGCTATCGCTATTACAGACCGCAACAGTTTTGCCGGGATCGTACGTGGCCACGCCGCCGCAAAGGAAACCGGCATCCGCATCATTCCCGCCTGCCGGCTCGATCTGCTGGATGGTCCCAGCCTGCTGGCTTATCCTACAGACCGTGAAGCGTATGGCCGGCTTTCAGCACTGCTCACCGTTGGTAATCTCCGCGCTGAAAAAGGAGATTGCCATTTATACCGGCAGGATGTATACGGCCACCGCCAGGGCATGAAATTCATTGCGGTGCCACCCGCTACGCTGAATGCGCAGTTTGATCTCGATGAAGAATTTAAAGCCGCATTGCAGCAATACCGCGAGGTGATCGGCAGCGATCTGTACCTGGGCGCAAGCCGTTCCTACGACGGCGATGATCAAAAAAAACTCTACCGGCTTTCGCGCCTGGCCGAAAAGCTGGACATTCCGCTGGTGGCCACCAACGATGTGCATTATCACATCCCCGAACGCCGGGAACTGCAGGACGTGCTCACCTGCGTGCGGGAAAAATGTACGGTTTACAACGCAGGATACCTGCTGCTCAGCAACGCGGAACGTTACCTGAAACGCATCGATGAAATGCGCCGCCTTTTCATGAAATACCCTGACGCTATCAGGCGGAGCACGGAGATCGCGGATGCATGCCGCTTTTCGCTGGACAGCCTGAAATATGTTTACCCCGAAGAGATCACCACCGGCGGCCGCACGCCGCAGGAAGAACTGACATACCTGGCCTGGGAAGGCGCACACCGGCATTTCGGAGCACACATTCCGGAAAAGATCGCCTCAGCCATCAATTATGAGCTGGCCTTTATGGAAGAAATGAACTATGCTTCCTATTTCCTGACGGTATACGACATCGTACGGTTTGCCCGCAGCCAGGGCATCCTGTGCCAGGGGCGGGGATCAGCGGCCAATTCCACGGTATGTTATTGCCTCGGCATCACCGCGGTGAACCCCGAGAAATTCGATCTCCTGTTCGAACGTTTTATTTCATCCGCAAGAAATGAACCGCCGGATATTGACGTGGATTTTGAACACGAGCGCCGGGAAGAAGTGATCCAGTACATCTATGACAAATACGGCCGCGACCGGGCCGCCATCGTGGCTACCGTTACCCAGCAACGCCAGAAAGGTTCCGTGAGGGACGTGGGAAAGGCCATGGGACTGTCGCTGGATATGATCGACCGGCTGAGCGGTGCATTATCTTATTTTGATGAAGGGGTGGACGAAGACCGGATCAGGGAAGAAGGCCTTGACCCGGCAGACCCGCATCTGAAAAAAGTAATAGAACTGACGGAACAGATGATGGGCTTCCCGCGGCAGCTGGGGCAGCACACCGGCGGCTTCGTGATCACGCGCGGAAAGCTGACCGACCTCTGCCCGATCATGAACGCGCGCATGGAAAACAGGACCAGCATTGAATGGAATAAGGATGACATAGACGTGCTGGGCTTCCTGAAAATAGACGTGCTGGCGCTGGGCATGCTCACCTGCATCCGCAAAGCGTTTACCCTGGCGGAGGAACACTACGGCCTGCATCTCACGCTGGCCAATATCCCGCAGGACGATCCCGCTGTGTACGAAATGATCAGCCGCGCGGATACCCTCGGCGTATTCCAGATCGAAAGCAGGGCGCAAATGTCCATGCTGCCAAGGCTGCGGCCTGAAAATTTTTATGACCTGGTGATAGAAGTGGCCATCGTGCGGCCGGGGCCGATACAGGGGGACATGGTGCATCCCTACCTGCGGCGGCGCAATGGCGAAGAAGATGTTACATACCCTTCGAAGGAGCTGGAAGATATACTGGGCCGCACTTTAGGCGTACCGCTGTTCCAGGAGCAGGCCATGAAAATAGCGATCGTTGCCGCAGGATTTACGCCGGCGGAAGCGGATGAATTACGCCGGAGCATGGCTACTTTCAAATCGCACGGGAAGGTATCGCGTTTTGAAAAGAAACTCGTGGATGGCATGGTGGCAAACGGGTATGAAGAAGATTTCGCCCGCCGCGTATTCCGCCAGCTGGAGGGCTTCGGCAGCTACGGCTTTCCCGAAAGCCATGCCGCCAGCTTTGCGCTGCTGGTATATGTCAGTTCCTGGCTGAAATGTTTTTATCCTGACGTATTCGCCACAGCATTGCTCAACAGTATGCCGATGGGCTTTTACCAGCCCGCGCAGATCGTGATAGACGCGCGCAGGCACGGGGTGGAGGTCAGGCCCGTGGATGTGAACCACTCCATGTGGGATAATACGCTGGAAGATGGCGCGGAAAAATACAGGGCCATCCGCCTCGGTTTCCGCCAGGTGAGCGGGCTGAAGCAGAATGATATGGACAAGCTCACCGCCTCGCGCGGAACCGGGTATACCAGCATTACCGCGCTGCGCGATGCCGGCCTGCCGCAAACCACGCTGGAAAAACTGGCCGATGCGGACGCTTTCCGCTCCCTCGGGCTGGACCGGCGGCAGGCGCTGTGGGAAGTGTCCGCCCTGCACGATACGCCTGTGGCAATGTTTGCCGGCCAACCTTCTCCCAGTGCCCACGAAGCACAGGTATCGCTGCCGTTTATGACCGAAGCGGAACACGTGATACAGGACTATGCCGCCACTACTTTATCGTTGAAGGCGCACCCGGTAAGTTTTGTACGGGAAAAACTAAAGCTCCTGCATGTGCTCAGCACCCAGGAGATCTACGAAACAAAAGACGGCGCGATCGTAAAAGTAGCGGGGCTGGTATTGGTGCGGCAACGGCCGTCTACCGCCAGCGGCATCTGTTTTATCACCATTGAAGACGAAACCAATTTTTCCAACCTGGTGGTGTTTGAAAGCCTGTTTGCGAAATACCGCAAAGAGATCGTCCAGTCGCGGCTGCTGATGGTGGAAGGCAAGGTGCAGCGGGAGGGGGAAGTGGTGCACGTGATCGTCCAGAAATGTTATAACCTCACCAAACTGCTCAGCGGGCTCACCATTCCCGGCAACGATGACCAGCCTGTGCTTGCCCCGGCCGAAGTAAAAAAACAAACAGGTATCAGCGAAACTGACGCAAAGGACGTATTTTACAAGGGACGGAATTTTAAGTGATGCCCTGCCCGGATTTGAACGTTTTTTGTCCGGATATGGACAATTGCTTCCATCCATGGTATTGATTATCATATAATTATCCCATGGCATCATTCGTGCGCCAGCCTCCGCAGCAAATACCAATATATGCTCAGGAACAACCTAAAGATCGCTTACAGGAACATCTGGAAAGACAGGGTGTACAGCATCATCAATATTCTGGGCCTCGCCCTGGCCACCACCGTCTTCCTGCTGATCGTCCACTATGTGCGGTTCGAACATAGCTATGAAGATATTCATGCCAAAGCGGATAACATTTACCGGGTAACGCTGGATCTTTACAACGGTTCAGAATTGGTAACAACGGATTGTGAAACCTATCCCGTATTAGGCCCGCGTATGCTGAGGGATATGCCCGAAGTGAAAAATTACGCCCGCGTGGAGCATATCGGCCCTACGGAAGTAAAGTCCGGGGACAAAGGATTTATTATAGACCGGGTATTTGCCGCCGATTCGCAATACTTCTCCATGTTCGATGTTGATTTTATTAAGGGAGATAAAAGCCGGGCGCTCACCAGTCCCGACCAGGTTTTGCTAAGCGGAACGGCCGCCAGGAAGATCTTCGGGGAACAGGACCCCATGGGCAAGGTTTTGCGGATGCACCATTTCACCGTAACAGTGGCGGGCGTATTCAAGGATATCCCCGGAAACACGCATCTTAAATTCGATATGCTGCTTCCTTTCTCGCGGGTGACCACCACCGATCCCTTGCTGAATTCATGGAACAGCAACAATAACTATACTTACGTAGAACTGACGCCTGGCGCTACACTGGCCGCACTGAACCGGAAACTCCATAAGTTATCGAAAGAGCACCTGAAGCAGGAAATACTGACCGCCGCTCCCATCAAAGATATTCACCTCTATTCCAAGCGCTCCTACGAACCGGAGCCGCCCGGGAACATCAATACAGTAAGGTTCCTGCTGATCATCGCCATCCTTATCCTTTTGATCGGCTCGGTGAATTATGTGAACCTCACCACCGCACGGTCTTCCGAAAGGCTCAAAGAAGCCGGTATCAGGAAAGTGCTGGGCTCCTCGCGCCTGGGGCTGATCCGCCAGTTCTTCCTGGAATCGCTGATCGTAAATTTTATTTCATTTATACTCGCGCTGGCACTGGTGTACGTGCTCATGCCCGTTTACCTGCAGCTTGTGAACAAGCCGGTGGACTTACAGATCTTCAATTCCGCTTCGTTCTGGATCACCTGCGTATTGTTATTCGGCATGAACTGTTTACTGTCGGGCCTGCAGCCTGCCATCATGCTTTCTTCCGTGAAACCGGTGGTGGTGATGAGCAGAACTTCCGGCAGCGGCGGCGCAAAAGGAGGGGCATTGAGGAAAACGCTGGTAGTAGGCCAGTTTGCCGTGGCCATCGTGGTGCTGTCCTTTATCGTCATTATTTACCGGCAGCTGCAATACATGCGGGAACAGGATAAAGGGATGAACATCAGCCAGGTGCTGGTGATCAACGAACGCTACGACGGCAGCAGCGATTCCCTGAGGGAGAGTAAACATACGGCACTGCGCAGCGAGCTGCTCAGGCTGTCCGCCGTAAAAGGCGTAACGGCCTCGGCGGCATTACCCGGCGTGGATGTAAACGATCTCAATACCACCAACAACGTACGGAAATTAGGCGCCGAATTGAATGGGTACAACTTTTACACCTATGCGGTGGACGCGCACTTCCTGCCGGTCATGGAAATAGAACTGGCCGCAGGCAGGAATTTCAGGGAAGGCGGGGAACAGGGTTTGGATGTGCTGATCAACGAAGAAGCTGCCCGCTTGCTTGGTTTCGCGTCGCCCGAAAAAGCGGTCGGCCAGCAGATATTCTATGGTACAAACCGCACGGTAGTAGGCGTAGTGAAGAACTTCAACCAGCGTTCCTCCAAAGAAGCGCGTATTCCCATCATCCATTATTATAAGCCGGACAATGCGCAGTATTTTGCCGTAAAGCTCAATTCCACCGACGCCCGGAGCGTAATTGAGGCCGCGGAAAAAATCTGGCAGGCAACTTATCCCGGGAGGGCGTTTGATTATTTTTTCCTGGACCAGCTGTACGATCAGCAATATAAGGCCGACCGGCAATTTGGCAGGATCATAGGCGTATTCACTGTTTTTTCTGTCTTCATCACCTGCCTCGGCCTGCTGGGACTTACCGCTCACAATATTGCACGCCGCACAAAAGAGATCGGCATCCGGAAAGTACTGGGCGCGAGCGTCACAGAGATCGTCCGACTTTTTGCAAAGGACTATGTGAAGCTGGTATTCATCGCGATGGTAGTAGGTGTGCCTGTTGCCGTATGGGCACAGCAGCTGTGGTTGCAGGACTTTGCGATACGTGCTTCCATGCCCTGGTGGATCTTTGCGCTGGCGGGAGCGGTCACCCTGCTGATCGCATTGTTCACCGTCAGCCTCCAGTCCGTAAAAGCCGCGCTGGTGAATCCTGTGAATAGCCTGGGCGCTGAATAAGCTGTATACTATTCACCTGGCGGCGGCGTTATAGACGGGCACAATCCCAAACATTCCCGCCAGATGAAAAAATATCTCTTTCTTTTATTTTACCTGTTACCTTTCACCGGCTACAGCCAGCATATCCGGCATTTTATTTTCTTCTCCCGCGACAGGCACCTGTTGCAGGATTCCGCGTTTTATAACAACCCCGGTGTGGCCGGCGCGCAGGTCACTTATCCCTGGAGAAAACTGGAGCCGCGGAAGGACGTCTACGATTTCAGCGAAATCGAATCGGATGTTTTATTCCTCGCCTCAAAAGGGAAAAAATTATTTATGCAATTGCAGGATGTGACGTTTGACAGCACCATCAATGCTGTGCCGGCCTATCTTTTAACAGATCCTGTGTATAGCGGCGGGCAGGCCGCGCAATATGGGATCACCAAAGAAGGAAAGGCCATAAAAGCCGGCTGGGTGATGCGCCGCTGGGACGATGCTGTGCTACGGCGTTTCCACCTGCTGATAGAAAAACTGGCCGAACGTTTTGACGGCCGGATAGAAGGGATCAACCTGGCGGAAACGGCGGTAGATTTCCCGAAGGTGGAAGGGCTTGTGCCGCAGGGCTTTACGCCGGAAGCATACCTGGAAGGCGTTAAAAAGAACATGCGGGCTGTAAAGCAATACTTCCGGCAGTCCACCGGCTTGCTGTACGCCAATTTTATGCCTTACGATTCGCGAGCGGACCTGGTGGCTTTATATGATTATGCAGTAAAGATTAACATGGGCATGGGCGGGCCGGACATAAAAGTTTACCGCGAAGCGCAAATGCAAAACAGTTACCCGCTGATACGGAGCCTGGCCGGTAAAGTGCCTACCGGTGTGGCGGTGCAGGAAGGTAATTATTCCGTTATCCATCCCAAAACAGGGAAGCCGGTTACGGAGCACGACATCCTGGATTTCGCGACGGATTACCTGAAGCTTGATTATATTTTCTGGTGCACGGAAGCGCCATATTATAAAGAAAAAGTTTTGCCGCTGTTAACCTCACTGGGCAGGTAGCCCCGGATACCCTTGCAGCGGCTCTTTCAGCGAATTAATGATAAGTTCACTCACGATAATTTTCTCCGCGCCGGAAAGTCTGTAACTTTTCGTAAACGCTTAGTAAAGTGAGATCCCTTGTTTTTATAACCTTATTCCCGGTCCTACTCGTATTGTTCACCAGTTGCTCCAAAAACGACGCACTGCCCGACCCGTACCCCACGGACAGTCTTGGAAAGATCAACCGCTGGATGCTGGACAGTATGCGGCGCTTCTATTACTGGAACGAGCAGATCCCAGCCAAACCTGATCATTCGCTCAGCCCGGAACTGTTCTTCAAAAGCCTGCTTTCTTCCTCCGACCGTTTTTCCCATATCAGCGGGCCCAATGTGCCGCCTGCCACCAATTCCTATTTCAGTTTCGGGTTCCATTATGCAATGTTGCAGGTGCCCGGGTATGATCATTATATCGGCGTGGTAACCTTCGTGAATGTAAACGGCGCGGCAGACCGGGCCGGATTGAAGCGGGGCGGCTATTTCATGAAAGTGAACGGCCGGCAGATAGACGCACAGAATTTGAGTGAGATCAACCGTCAGCTGAATGAAAAAGGAACCATCACCCTGACTGCGGCCATATTCAACAATAATGCGTGGGAACCCGGCGCGGACATACCGCTCAGCCCCGGCTATTCCCGCGAGAACCCCGTGTATTACACCCGCATTTTCACCAAAGGAAGCACCAAAACCGGTTACCTCTATTATACTTCTTTCGACGAATCCTTCGACGGCAGCCTGCTGGATGCTTTCAGGAAATTTAAAGAGGCTGGCATCAGCGAGCTGGTGCTGGACCTGCGGTACAACGCCGGCGGCAGCGTGGCCAGCAGCGCCAAGCTCGCGGCCCTGGTTACGCATAAGCTCAATGCGGGCGAAGTGTACGCCATTTACGAAGGCAACCGCAACGAAGGCCGCCGCACGCGTACGTTGCAGGCCGTGCTGAATACCTCCGCCAGCGCGGCGGGGCGGCAGTACAGCGATCTGCAGCCCAACCAGCTGCAGCTCAGCAGGGTATTTGTGCTTACCACCAAAGCCACCGTGTCTGCCGCAGAGCTGGTGGTTAATAACCTGAAACCTTTCCTCAGCATGGTGCAGATCGGGGAGGCCACCGCAGGAAAAGATGAGGCCAGCTTTACGATCACGGACCAGCGCACACCGCGCCAGGTAGACTGGACGCTGCAGCCCATCGTCTACAAATTGTTCAACAAAAACAGCGAGGGAGGTTATTCTGCGGGTCTCGTGCCGCAATACGCCCTGTCTGAAGCGGGCGTGCTGCCCCTGGGTGCAATTGGAGACGGCAACGATGTGCTTACCGCCAAAGCGCTGGAAATAATTTACGGCCCCGGCTTCACCGGTACGCCAACTGATTTGCGGACGGCGCCGCCGCACCGGCGGATACAGGTAAAACCGGTGTATGAGTCCGCAACAGAACAGGCGGCCCGGTCCGCGCCCGTCTCGATAGTGCAATGAAACTCAGGCGGATAGCCTGTGTACGCACCATGGTGTGTACCCGAATTAACCTTTAATTAATAGACAGCAGCCGGGCATTTGTGGAATTTAAAAATACATTTGCCGCGCAGCTTGAAAAAGCAGGTTAGCATATGAACTTCCTTTCCAGTGAAATAAAGAACGGTAATGAGCTGGCTTTCAGGGATTTTTTTGATAGTACATATCCCCGTGTACTCGCCTACCTGAGAAAATTTTTCGAGAAAGACAATGCCTATATGGACGATATCGCCCAGGAAGCTTACGTAAAGCTCTGGCAGAACAGGGAACAGATCGATGAGAACCAGGCGCTGGAGAACTACCTGTTCGGGATACTGAAAAATACTGTACTGTCCTATTTCCGCACCCTGGCTTCCACTAAGAAAAAAAGCTCCGTTTACATGGCTTCCCTCCGCCAGGCTGATGCGGCGGATAATAACGTTATCCGGAACATGCACCAGAAGGAATGCAACCAGGATTACGAACAGGTGATGCGCGGCATCAGCCCGCTTAAGCAGCAATGTTTCAGGCTGCACCGGGAATATGGCCTCACCTATTTCCAGATCTCCGAAAAGGAAGGCATTGCTATCAAAACCGTGGAGAAATACATCCGCGAAACCTCCCGCATACTTCAGTCGAAATTGTTATCCCGTATACAGTTCTGCCTCGCATATGCAGTGCTGGTCAATATATAGCCCGTTCTCCTCTTTTTCTTTTCCCGCAGGAACCACGCTTAACAATTTGGTAATACGTTTCGTGGAGGGATGAAACACCTGTTCTGCGTATTTATGTCATGGATATTCAAAAAATACGGTCATACCTGAAAGGGCTGGATGCAGGAACGCTGCAACCGGAAGAAGAAGCCTGGATCATTCAGTTCCTGGAAAATGCGACCCAGGAAGAACTGGCGGCCGTTTTCCCGGACCCGGAATGGAATACCCTGGAAGAGACGGCCGTGGACCCTCAAAAACTCGATCATGTTTACAAGAATATTACGGCTGATATCAGGCCTGCTGCTGCACAGGTAATTCCGATGAAAGCCTGGTGGCGCAAGACCTGGGTAAAAACCGCCGGCGCCGCCGCCATACTTGTGGCCGGGGCAGTGGGCTTCCAATTGAGCAGGCCCGGCAGGCAGCAACAACATGAAGCGGCGATGGCCGTTGCCTGGAAAACCGTTACCACGGCGGCTGGCCAGCGCATCGTGATCCATCTGAACGACAGCTCTGACATTTACGTGAACGGCGGCAGTACCGTAATGTATCCTGAAACCTTTGCAAAGAACAACCGCGAAATAAAGCTGGTGGAAGGAGAAGCCTTCCTGGACGTAGCGCAGGACCCGCAGCGGCCTTTTAAAGTTACCACCGGCAACATCCAGGTGGATGTGCTGGGCACTTCCTTCAACGTACGCAATTACGCAGACGAGGCGGAAGTGGACGTGGCCGTGAAAACCGGCAGGGTAGCGGTGAACAGCACAGGCAGGGAGAACGTGCTGCTGCTGCCCGGAAGGAAGGCGGCGTTCAGCAAGCTTTCCGCTGATGTGGCGCACTCGGAAATACGGACCGCTTCCATCGATGGCTGGATCAATAACGATCTTGTGTTTACGGATATGAAACTGGAAGATGTTTTCAGGCACCTGCGATATAACTATGGGCTTGATTTTAAAGTAGAGAACCAGGAAGTGCTGGACAAACATATAAGAGGAACATTTCACAGGAAAAGCAAGGAGGAGATCATTCACCTGCTGAGCAAAATGGCGCGGTTCAGTTACCAGATAAATGATTCACTGGTTATTATACGTTAATGAAATACCTGCTTTCAATTATAGCACAAACCAAAAAGTAAAAAACAAGAATGAACAATTGTACGAAAAAATCTCCTGCAAGGGGGAAAGGGGAATCTTTTGCCCGGACAAAAGCATCAAGATCATGCGTTTTGCTGATCCTGTTTATTTTGTCAACCAATTTAGTAGTCGCACAAACTAAAAAGCTGACGCTTTCATTGAGTAAGGCGCCTTTAAGTGAACTGATCGCCCGGATCGAGTCCCAGACCGGTTATGTGGTGAATATGGTGAAAGAAGAAGTGGACCTGAACACACCTGTAACTGTAAATGTAAGCCAGGCCAGCATCCAGGAAGTGTTAACCCTGGCATTGAAGGGAACGGCTTATGTATTCAATATCGAGAATGATGTAATTATCCTCAACAGGAAACCCGTAGCCAGAACCTCGGCCGGCAAACTCACCGGCCAGGTGCTGGATGCGAAAGATAATTCCCCCGTGATCGGCGCCACCATCAAGGCCGGAAGCCAGGGCACCACGGCGGACGTGAAAGGGGAATATACCCTGGAACTGCCTGAAGGCACGCACAGTGTGACCGTAAGCTCCATTGGTTACAACACCAAACGCATCGACGAAGTGATCGTGAAAGGCGGCGACCCCGCCATACTGAATATTTCGCTGAACATCCAGAAAGGAACGCTGAAAGGCGTGGAGGTAGTGGCCTCCGCCAGGAGAGAGTCCATTTCATCTTTATACCTGAAGCAAAAGAATAACGCCGCTATTTCAGATGGCATCAGCGCGGAGCAGATCAGGGTAACGCCTGATAACAATGCGGCGCAGGTATTAAAGCGTGTGAGCGGCCTTACTGTGCAGGATGAGAAGTACGTGACTGTGCGCGGCCTGAGCGAAAGATACAACACCGTGCTGCTGAACGGTTCCACGCTGCCCAGCACTGAGCCTAACAGGCGCAACTTCGCTTTCGACATCATTCCCAGCGGGCTGATAGACAACATCGTGATCCACAAAACGGCCACACCGGATATGTCGTCCGAATTCGCGGGAGGGCTGGTGCAGGTGAACACCAAAGATATTCCTGCGGAAAATTATTTAAACATCACCGTCGGTACGGGTATTAACACCAACAGTACAGGGAAAGATATATACAGTTCGAAGCGAGGGAAGAACGACTACCTGGGCTATGATGATGGTACAAAAGGCTGGTGGAAAAAGCAGGGGTGGAGCTTCCAGGATTATGTCTCAACGGGAGATCCGGAGAAAGTGGGTGAAATGGGTCGGCAGATACCGAACAACTGGGGTGTTTACAAATACAAATATTCCCCTATGCAGAATTACCAGTTTAACATCGGGCGGAGGCTGCCGCTGAAGAACGGTGCGCATATCGGCATCGTTGCGGGCGGACTGTTCCGCCATGATGAAACAAGGGAAGATGAAGAAAGAAGGATCTATTCAACAGAGGCATATGACTTCAAAGGGAACAATTATGTTTTCCGCAGCTCGCTGGGCGCTGTGCTGAACGTGGCTTACCAGGGCAAGAAAACCAAGGTGGTTTTCAAAAACCTGTACAACCATCTTTTTGTAAACGAAACATCCGATGCTTACGGCCCAATGCCCGGGTTTACTCCGGGTATATACCGCAATACGCTCAGTATTTCCACTATCAACGACATCTGGCAACACCGGCTGGAGGGCGAGCATGCGCTGGGCCGGAGAGGAATCAAACTGGACTGGAGTGCGGACAGGGTAACTATCGTGAGGGACCAGCCGGATACACGGAATTCCATGGGTCACCTGGAATACAACAGGGATGACTTTTATGTATATGAAGGACTGAGTGACCTTACGGGGAGCCTTTCCAGAGGGTTGAGCATATTCAACTCAAGACTGGATGAAAAAAGGTATAACTGGGCGGCCAATGTTGTATTCCCCTTCACTATCTGGGGGCGGCAACAACGTGTTAAGGCAGGATACGCCGGTACATACAGGGAAGCGGATTTTGAGAGCTTCGGCGTTGCTGCGGTCCAGTACCCTCTTGCAGACCGCGATCCGAATTTTGATAAGCTAACTTTCGGCTTGCCTGTTCAGAAGCTGCTGGCGCCGGAATTTATCAGGCCCGGGTTTATCTATTATGATAAAACTATTTACGATGGCAACGACTACGATGGTATCCAGCGGATGCATGCGGGTTACCTGATGCTGGACGCAAACCTGCTTAACAAGCTGCGTTTTATCGGCGGTGTACGGGCGGAAGACAATACGATGTTAGTGAACAGCCTGTTTTTTGTGAGCGGCCAGCCTGTGCATAATTACACTTATCACAAACTGGACTGGCTGCCTTCCGCGAACCTGGTATATTCGTTCACTTCCAAAATGAACGTAAGGGCTGCAGTATCCCAAACGCTGAGCCGGCCTGATTTCAGGGAAAGAGCATCCTTCAAGTATTTTGAATTCAAGACGCGTTCCGAGTATAAAGGCGCATTGGGCTTGAAAGACGCAAAGATTACCAATGTGGACCTGCGGTATGAATATTACCCGTCTGCAGGGGAGGTCCTGTCTTTCTCGCTTTTTCAAAAGTATTTCGATTCACCTGTTGAGATAATTGCGGCGCAGGGTTCAGGCAGCTTGTCGTATTTCTACTTCAACCTGCAAAGCTCCAGGAGCCAGGGTATGGAGATAGATTTCAGAAAGTCGCTGAATTTCATCAATCGTAATTCCCGCATTTTGTCAAATATCTATGTGAGTGGCAATGCCAGCTGGATGAAGGCGAACGTAAAATATAATACGACTGCACTGCTTGAAGCGGCTAACGGCGTAACCGGCGGCAGCGAGAGCGAACAGCCTGGGGATACAAGGAACAGGGCCGTTCAGGGATTATCTCCCAATATTTATAACGCGGCCGTCGGATACGTAGGCAAACCTGTCGGCCTGCAGGTAAGTTACAACCGCTATGGAAGAAGGATCATCAGCGGTGGGTTATATCCCTGGCAGGATGAGTACGAAAATCCCAGGGACGTGCTGGACATCCAGCTGAATGCTTTCCTGTTGAAAGACAAGCTCAGCCTTCGTTTCAATGTAAGCGACCTCCTGCAGCAACCTTTTATCATCTATAATAATTACACACTGAACCAAGAGCCAAATAAACTGAGCGACAATGGAAATAATGACCCGAAAGGCACACGATACAACCCCGATTTGGATTTTGTAAGATATAAGGCACGGAAAGGAGTTAACCTGAGTTTTAGCGCTACGTACAATTTCTAGTTTTCATTGCATCAAAGTATAACCCGATTCCCAAAAATTGTTAATCAAAAAAGTCCCATGAAAAAGATTCTATTTGGATTTGCTGCCTTAACGCTCATCGTACTGGGCGCTTGTAAAAAAGAGGTAAAGCCTGTTGGCGAAGGCGACAGAGCTTTGCAGGCAGGTATCGTACCGTGCAGCGACACGGTGGTATTACCCCAGGTTATTTCAGGTCCCAGGCTCCTGGACAAGGATTCTATTTACATCCTGAATGGTAAAACTTATGTATCCGCCACCGGTATCCTGACCATCGAGGCAGGTACCCGTATTGAGGGTGTGAGAAAAGACAGCGCAAGAGACGCATCAGCCCTGGTAATTACCAGGGGCGGTAAAATTTTCGCCAATGGTGACTCCTGCAACCCGATCGTATTTACTACCCGTATTAATGGCAGCAATGCCGTTGCTAACCCCGGCGACTGGGGTGGCGTTGTGATCCTGGGTAAATCTATCGTAAACAAAAGCAACCCGCTCATCGAAGGTATCGATCAGCCTTTGCTGCCCCCGGGCATTTCCGCTAACTATGGCGGTACCGATTCACTGGACAACTCAGGTGTTGTAAAATTCGTAAGGATCGAGTATGCTGGTGCTGTTGTGGCTCCTAACAAAGAGCTGAATGGTCTTACCCTCGGCGGTGTTGGTAGCGGTACTACTCTCCACCACATTCAAGTGCTCTGGGGCGCAGATGACGCGTTCGAATTCTTCGGCGGCACTGTAAACGCCAGGTACCTGGTAGCTACAGACATGAACGACGATGGCCTGGATTTTGACTATGGTTATCGCGGCGCTATCCAGTTCGCGCTGATTACACGCAGCAACTGCTGCTTTGCGCAGACTTTCGCTGATGCAAACGGCATTGAGTGCGACAACGACGAGATCTGCAATAGCGGCGATTTACCCAGAACCCGCCCCATCCTGTCTAACATCACTATCGTAGGTGGCGCGAATTCTGCCCTCACAGGCACATTGAACGGTGTTCGTTTCAGAAGGTCAACTGACTTTGTGATGCGTAATTCAGTTATCATGGGCTATGGTAATAGCTCTACCAGCTGGGCTGTTGCTATCGACTCATGCACAGGCGGATTCCCTACCAAGGCTCCTTTCCTGTACAACGTTGTTCATTCATTCGCTGCTGCTAACACAAATCTTGCGCCGCTGCCTGCTACCAATGTTGCTATAACTCCGCTTACTTCAGGAGTTGGCCTGATCACGCCGTTTACATGCGGTGCTGGTGGCAATGGTCTGAACTTCGCTCCTGCAAACGCAGCGTCTGCACCGATTGTTAATGCTGCTAACTTTGTTACAAACTGGCCGGCTAACATTATTCCTACGTCTAACAGCTTCGTGAACAAAACTGTAACCTACAGAGGCGCATTTGCTCAGGCTAACCGTAACTGGCTGGGATGCTGGACTAGCTGCACCGGCTTCACAGCACCTGCTTCCGGTTGCCAATAATCTTTTTTAAGTTTTTAACCTGAATTGATGCAATGAAAATATTAAGAAGCAGGTAGCAAAAGGCTGTCTGCTTCTTTAAAAAACAAAAAACACAATAAATAATGATGAATCAATCTTTACATTCTCAAACGAGAATTTTTTCATGTTCGGTGTTGTTGATAATTGCGATGGTTGCTTTTTTTTCCTGTTCAAAAGAAGGTACAATTGAAACAGTACCTGAATATACACGCGTTACCTTTGAGGTCAAAACCTTGAAACAGGCGCCAGTGCTGTATAGTATTGAAGTCGGTGATTTTCTGGTGAAGGACAGTGTTGCAGCCGCCGAAAGGGTTATTAATGCTGTTGAAAAATCCTCCGAAGCACAAAGGCTGAAGATCATGGAGACTAACAGCAATTCTATTCTGTTGGACACAATGATAGTAATCCCTGCTACGGGAGCGCTATACACCATATACCAGATCGATACTGCGGAGTCGGCCAAACCACTTTTCCTTGTTGGGGGACAGGAAAGTGATGTGCCCGTGGATACATTTATGTTATCGTTTTATACGAATGATCCCGCATTGCCGGAAACGTTTGACATTATGGTATATAAGATCATAGATTTTACATATGCCGAAGTTCCACCGGCTTATACCTTCAAGAATGTAAAAAAAGGGCAATTCACCGAATTTGCTCCTTTGGCAATTCTCGGTTTCTATATGTTCGAATTCCGAACGCCGGATGGTGAGATGGTCAAAGACATGATGCCCATAGATCCTCTCAATCCCTTCAGTGGTGGCACAATTGAATCCAGGTGCGCGGAAGTTAACAATCACCAGATAGCTAAAATTTCGACGGTGGACATAGGAGGAGTATATTATTATAACACGGAATGTATGTTCCAGTATTGACACGCTCTCTTTTTACTGTTATCCGCGACGCATTGCGGCTAAACGATCTTAATTTTTATAAACCCGGCGTTATGTTACCCGACGAACTGAGAGAAAAATTGTTGACCATTCACCCGCGCATCCGCGAGCGCGGCAATAAGTCCATTTACTATTATTACCTGCGCGGAAGATGTTGTTACGTGCTGAACGAGATCAAAAACACCGGTGTTCAGCTGTTCATTTTCTGCGACGACGCCCTGGCCCGCCCGCTGAAATTTGAATACCGGGAAATGGAAAGCGTAAACTGGGAACAGATCCTGCCATGGCTGAAAGAAAGCCTGCTGGTGCGGCGGTTGAACGCCGATACGGCAGTCCGGATAAATGTTTGATATGAAAACCCGAACCCTTCCACATGCACCCGCCTGGTGCGCGATGATGCTGGCCGCCATGTGCTGTATGCTCTCCTGCGAAAAGGACGACGCGGTACAGCAGAACAGCCCGCTGACCATCGCCACCATTCCCGTGAGCGATACCCTGAGCGGCATGATAACGGAAAATACCCTGCTCACCGCCCGGCGCGACTGGCGGATAAAGGGCATTGTATATGTCATGAACGAAGCCACACTTGAGATAGACAGCGGCGCGGTGATCGGCATGGTGCATGGGGAGGAAGAAACGTATCCCGCAAGCGGCATCGTCGTATTCCGCGGCGCGAAGATCATTGCAAAGGGAGACAGCGCCAACCCCATTGTTTTCCGCATTACAGATTCCCTGCTCTACCGCCCGGATGCCTGGAACGGCATCATCGTGCTGGGAAAAGCGCCTTCCGCCCGACCGGAGATCTCCATCAGCCACCAGCCCTGGATACGCGCCGGGATGGGCTATGGCGGCGCTTCGCCGGACGACAGCTCGGGCGTATTGCAACATATCCGCTTCGAACGGAACGCCATCCGCATGCCTGCCGGCAACCGCTTCGAAAGCGGCATCCACCTCATCAGCACCGGTAGCCGCACGCGGGTAGAGAACATTGAAATGATCATAAAGAAACGCCGGCCATTGAACTGATTATTTGGACTCCCAAATCCCTTGCCCCTCCCGGAGGGCTGCCAATTCCCCGGGCAGCCCTCTTTTATTTCGTATAAATTCCTATCTTTGCACTTCACGAAAAAATACTCCAGTGAAAATTGCTAAGTAAATATTCAAATCTTCCTGAATAACGGGGCTTTCTAAAAGCCCGCCAGGCGCTCCTGCACCTGGAAAAACTTAGTGATCATGTTTTTTTCTGCATAATTACCCACAACGATAATTTCTATCGGGCGGCTTCGCCCCGGTATATTCCTTCATTATTTAAATCTCCTGCCCACCATGAGTATGATACTACAGGATATCACCTATTTCCACAACGACCGGACCCTCCTTTTCGAGCACCTGTATTGTTCTATAGACAGCGGGCAGCATGTAAGCCTCATCGGCAACAACGGCTCCGGGAAATCCACCCTGATGCAGATAATGGCCGGGCGGCTGGCGCCGTCGGAAGGCAATGTGATCGTTTCGTCCCGGCCACATTACGTGCCGCAGCAGCTGGGCTGGCTGCAGGAGCAAACCGTGGCCGAAGCCCTGGGAGTGGATCAGAAAGTGAAAGCCTTGCACGCCATCCTGCGCGGGGAAACGGATGAACAATATTTTGAACAGCTGGCGGACGAATGGGACATCGAGGAAAAAGTGCAGAAAGCGCTGGCGGACTGGCAGCTGGAACATGCCCGGCTCAACCAGCCCATGCGCCTGCTGAGCGGCGGTGAACAAACGCGGGTAATGCTGGCAGGCATGGAGCTGCATGTGCCCTCCATCGTGCTGCTCGACGAGCCGACCAACCACCTGGACGCACGCGGGAGGCAACAGTTGTACCGCTTCATGGAAGGGTATAAAGGCACGCTGGTGACCGTGAGCCACGACCGTACGCTGCTGGAGCTGAACAACGTCACGCTGGCGCTGGCGCACGGAAAGCTGGAAACTTACGGCGGCAATTATTCCTTTTACAAAGCCCGCCGCGAAGAGCAGCTCAATGCCCTGCAACAGGATATCCATCACCGGGAAAAAGAACTAAAACTCGCCAAAAAGCAGGCGCAGCTTGCAAAAGAACGCAGGCAGCGGCAGGAGGGCCGGGACAAATCGCAAACCGGCGGCCTCCCGAAAATTGTGGCCAATACCCTGCGGAACAATGCGGAGCTAAGCACCGCGAAGCTCAATGCGGTGCACGCCGATAAAATGGACGACATCGCGAAAGACCTCCGGCAGCAGCGGGACATACTGGGCAAAGAACAGCTGTTGCAGCTCCGCTTCCCCGACTCCCTGCTGCACAAGGGCAAAAAGCTGGTGCATGCCGTCGGGCTGAATTTTGCGTACGGTAAGTCCATGCTCTGGAACGAGCCGCTGGATTTCCAGGTGAACAGTGGCGACAGCCTTGCCATCCGGGGCGCGAACGGCACAGGGAAAACCACGCTGCTGAAGCTCATAATGGGTACTTTACTCCCCACAATGGGTGTACTGGACAGGGCGCCCTGCCACATTATTTACCTCGATCAGCAATACAGCTTCATAGATGCGGATAAAACGGTGCTCGAACAGCTGGAACGATCAGACAGGCAGCATCTGCCGCCGCATACCTTAAAAATGTTGCTGCATCACTACCAGCTGGGCATAGAGCTTTGGGATAAAAAATGCGCGCAGCTTAGCGGAGGAGAGAAGATGAAACTGACCATCTGCTGCCTGTTCGTTTCCAACGCGCATCCTGATATGATCATACTGGACGAGCCTGGCAATAACCTGGACATCAGCAGCCTGGAAGTGCTCACGAATGCGCTGAAGGCATACAAAGGCACGCTGCTGCTGGTTTCGCACGACGCTGTGCTGGCGGAGGAGTTGGGGATTGAAAAATTTATTGATCTCTAATACATCGCCTGGCTTTGGTGATGCATTTCCGGCCTGGTCAGGTTAAGGTTATAAGTAAGCCGTTGCTGCTGCACGCCGTTGGCAACGAGATAAAGAAACTGCGGGTCAAAGTCATCCTGGTGATTCAGCGGCCTTAAGCCATTGTGATGATCGCGGCCGAAGCATACCTCAACGCCTTCAATGTCCACAGTGATCCTGTATCCGCTGCCTTGCTGGTCGATCCGTACTGGTAATTGCCACACTTTCCCCTGGTAGGAAATGCTGATCAGGTATTGTTCGGTAATCATAGAGAAAATAATTTGACGATGAAAAAAGGTACACTGAACTATATCATCAACATCCGGGCCAATGCAAGGCGCATTGCGCGTGGTTTTTCTGCCCGGAAACAGCCGTTTATTTTTCTAATGATGCAGGAAAACAAAGGTAAGGGAATGACGATGCGCAGGCAAATATTTAAACAGCTGTAGCTGCTGTCAAAATCGGGCGTTTTTTATGATGTATCATCAATTGTAAATGGCTGGCATTCAAATTATTTTAGTGAACATCAAGTTCAGGAAAGTGAAATAACGCCGGAATATTTTTTCAGTGTAACCAGGTTATCCGGCAGGGGCTGTTTGTTCCAGCAGGTATGAATGGCCATGGCCGCGCCGATAGCCGAGGCCTGGGCAACATCGGCCGCATACACTTCCATACCGGGGAAAGCTGCGGCCAGCAGGTTCATGTATAATGCGTTTTTACTGAATCCCCCATCCACGAAAATATTCTTCACCACCCCGCCATGCAGCACCAGTCCGGATGCATGCCGTTGCTGCGCGATAATATGGATCATCAGCTGGTGATATGCTTCTTCTGCGGTCTCAAAAACGGATAGGTCCTGCCCGGAGAGGAACTCCGCATCCGGGTACTGCGTCTGCAGGCGTTGCGCCAGCTCTGCATCAAAGGCCATGGTATGGAAATCTGTTTCTTTCCTTGAAAAATGAGCAGCCATACGCGAGACCTGCAATTCATGCTCGCGCCCTGCAAACAGCCTGGACGCCTTGATGGGCTTTCCCTGGAAGGAAAGATAACAAAGACAGTCCTGCTGAAGCTCATCGGCCGTCAGCGGCGCGTTGTTGAACGGATTGAGGCTGATGCACCAGGTGCCGGTGGAAATAAGCAGGAAAGGATCGCGGAATTGCAGCTGGTACGGTATCATAGCCGCGGAACTGTCGTGCAGGCCCGGGCCGGTAAGGTATGCGCCCTGGTGCACTTTATCGTACCGGTGAACAGGCGCCAGCTTGCTGCGCACGTTTTCGGTCTCCGTCCAGGCGTGGTACTGTTGCCGCCGGAAATCCCAGAGGTTCGTATGGCAGCCGATGCTGGTGATATCTGAACATGCCACGCCGGTGAGCAGGTAGCTCATGTATTGCGGCAGGTGCAGGGCATATTGCATTTTGCTGAACAGCACAGGTTGCTGATGCCGGAGGCGGTACAGCTGCATGCCGGAATTCAGGCTGCCCAGCACGGGCGAAGCCGACTCGAGTGAGAAGGCCGTTTCCCCGCCGTACTGCTCGTAAAAACCAATGCGCAAAAATGCCGGGTAAGGTTTCAGGTAGCTGTACAAAGGCGTCAGCGGGCGCCCGGCTTCGTCTATGAACACCATGCTGGCGCCATATGCGGAAAAGTTGACGGCTTTGACCTGGAATTCTTCAAGGGCCAGCGCCTTGGCCATCATGTCCTGCACGAAACGGCGCAGCAGCGGGAGGTCTTCGCAAGGGTCGCCATCTTCGTCGGTCGTTTCTTCCAGCCGTGCGCTTTCCTCGAACACAATGCGGTACTGTTCGTCGAAGAGGAACAATTTTTTGTTCGTCTTCCCGATGTCGAAAATTGCTATAACCGGGATTTTCTCCATGGATCGTTTCTTAAACCATCTTACCTGACAAATGCCATCGCCACGCCGCCGTCTACGTTCAGCACGTTGCCCGTGGCCTTGTTCAGCAATCCGCCTACAAACACGAAGCAGGCGTTGGCAATATCTTCCGGCACAATGATCTCGTTGAGCAGCGTGCGGCCGGCATAATACGCGGGCAGCTCTTCCACTTTCACGCCATACGCTTTCGCGCGGCCTTCCGCCCATGCGCCGGCCCATATCTTACTGTCGGAGATCACGGCGTCCGGGTTAACGGTGTTTACACGGATATGATCTTTCCCCAGTTCCGCGGCATTCAGGCGGCTTAGATGCAGCTGCGCTGCTTTGGCTGAACCGTATGCGGCATTGTTCGGCCCGGAAACGAGCGCGTTTTTACTGACGATATTAAGCACGTCTCCGCCGAAACCCTGCTTGCGCATGATAACCGTGCCTTCGCGCGTAACAAGGAACTGGCCTTTCACCAGCACATCATACAACAGGTTCCAGTCGGCTTCTGTATGTTCTTCCAGCGGTTTGGAGATAGAGAGCCCTGCGCAGTTCACCACGATATCCACCCCGCCGAACGCCAGCAGCGCGGCATCGAACACGCGGCGCACGGACGACTCATTCGTAACATCCAGCACTTCGGCGGCAAACACGTCTTTTCCAAAATCTTTGGAGAACGCTTCACGCGCGGTGGCCAGCCTTTCTTCGTCGTTGTCGTTGATCATCACCACGGCGCCTTCAGCCGCGAACTTCATGGCAATGGCCTTGCCGATGCCGCCGGCGCTGCCCGTTACCAGGGCCACGCGGCCGCTCAGCGCTTTGGGTTTGGGCATGCGCTGGAGCTTTGCTTCTTCCAGCAGCCAGTATTCAATATTAAATGCCTCCTGCCGGGGCAGGGAAGTGTAGGATGAAACGGCTTCCGCCCCCCTCATCACGTTGATGGCATTGATGTAGAACTCGGAGGCCACGCGCGCGGTTTGTTTGTCTTTCGCGAAGGTGAACATACCGATGCCGGGATACAGCACCACCACGGGATTCGCGTCGCGCATGGCAGGACTGTCCGGATGGCGGCAGCTTTTGTAATATTCCGTATACATTTCACGGTACGCTTCAAACTGCGGGGCCAGTGATTTTTTAATGGCGGCAGTATCGCTGAGATCCGCATCGGGCGACAGTTCCAGCACCAGCGGGCTGATCTTCGTACGCAGGAAGTGATCCGGGCAGCTGGTGCCCATGGGCGCCAGCCGGTCTATATCTTTTGAATTGATGAATTCGAGCACGCGCGCATCGTCGGTAAAATGGCCTACCATGCGGGTTTGGGAAGAACAGTACCCGCGCAGCAGCGGCGCCAGCGCAATGGCCTGCGCATGCCGTTTTTCCTGCGGGGGAGAGCTGAGCTTCGCGCCGCCGAACACCGGGCCTTTTTTGCCGGTATGCTCAGCGAGGTACTGGGCGCAGCGTTCCACCACTTCCAGGGTGTTGATATAACTTTCGTAAGCGGTATGCCCCCAGGTGAACAGCCCGTGCGAACCGAGCATGATACCGCGGATGCCGGGATTTTCGTCCAGGCATTGTTTCAGCTTCAGGCCCAGGTCGAAGCCGGGGCGCTGCCAGTCTACCCAGCCGATCGTTCCATCGAATAATTCCTGCGTGATCTTTTTCCCGTCTTTCGCAGCCGCAATAGCGATAGCAGCGTCAGGGTGCAGGTGGTCTATATGCGCGAAGGGAAGGAAGCCGTGCAGCGGCGTATCGATGGAAGGGGCCTTGGAACTGAGGTCGAATATGCAGTGGTTAAAAAGTTCCACCATTTCATCTTCATGCTCCACACCGCGGTAAACGCGCTGAAGGCTGCGGAGGCGGTCCACATACAGCGCCGCCAGCCCGCTTTTTTTCAACGTTCCGAGGTCGCCGCCGGAACCCTTTACCCACATCACTTCCGCAGGTTCACCGGTGAGCGGGTCTTTGGCCTGTACCTTGCAGGATGTGTTGCCGCCGCCGTAATTGGTAAGCCGGAGGTCTGCCCCCAGCAGGTTGGAACGGTAGATCAGCAGGGCTACTTCATCGCCGGCGAGCGCAGCGGCCTGTTTTTCATCCCATAAATAACTAACGTGCCTGAATTGGATAGTTCTATCTAAAGACATAAAATTCCTTTTAAGATTTCTGGATGGCACATCCGCGGATGGCCGGGGAACATGATGGTGACGTGGAATGTCATGTTGCTAAAGTAAAGCTTGTGCATTTTTGAACTGTCATGCACTGTCATGCTTCAGCAACTTTACAATTATTTTCTTACATTGCCGGCCGGCGAATATGCAAGCGTATGAAGCAACACCCGGTTTTTAAATATCTTTTTATCGATGATTTTTCTGCCACTCCCAAGTATTACCAGTTGGCCAATGCCATTATCCGGACAATAGCCGACGGGAAGCTGCAGCAGGACGACATCCTGCCGTCCATCAACGAGGTGAGCTACGTGTTCGAGATCTCGCGGGACACGGCGGAGAAGGCTTACAAACATCTCAAAAGCATCGGCGTGCTCGGGTCCGTGCCCGGCAAGGGATACTACGTGCAGAACGCCCACCCCCGCCAGCCATATAAGATACTGTTATTATTCAATAAACTCAGCGAACATAAAAAAATTGTCTACGATTCCTTTGCCGACAGGCTGGGGGAGCATGCCAACATCGACTTCTATATTTACAACAGCGATTTCAGTTTGTTCAAAAAATTGCTCACCCAAAAGGTGAACGACTATACCCATGTGGTGGTGCTGCCGCATTTCCGCGAGCGCTGGGAACATGTGGACGAGGTGATCAATGCCATCCCGAAGGAAAAGCTCATCCTGCTGGATAAAAAGCTCAAAGGCGTGACCGGCGAGTATGGCGCCGTGTATGAAAATTTCCGGGAAGACATTTACAGCGCGCTGGAACAGGCCCGCGACCGGCTGCAGAACTACCAGACGCTCAAGCTCATTTATCCTGACAATACCTATTACCCCGAAGAGATCCAGGAAGGGTTCGTGCGTTTTTGCCAGAATTACGCTTTCCCTTTCCAGCTGGTGCCGGATATCCTTTCAGAAGAGATCCGCCGCGGCGATGTGTATATCAATATCCGGGAGAACGACCTGGTGGCGCTGATAGAAAAGATCATGTCGCAGGGATTGCAGGTGGGTAGCGACATTGGCGTGATCTCCTATAACGAAACGCCGCTTAAAAAACTCATACTCAACGGCATCACCACTATTTCCACAGACTTCAGGGCCATGGGCGAAATGGCCGCGCAGCTCATCCTCGATCATTCGCGCGCGCAGATAGAAGTTCCTTTCAATATTAACCTCCGGCCGTCCCTGTAGCGGAACGCAGCCACATCTCCGTTTGCCCCATCACGTTAGCCCCGGGCAGGACAGTACAGGACGGTACAGGACGCAACAGGACAGGAATGTATAACCATTCGTCTAAATTGTGTCTGATACCAGATTCGCTTTTGCCACACTAATTCCACATTGTTATGTCTAAGTCCACGTGTAAAAACCCGCGTTTCGCGCTTGCAGGATTTTTCCTGTCCGTTCTGCTATGCGCCGCGCTACAGTCTTCCTCGCAGAACAGGACCAATATCAGCGGCAACCTCACCGATGCCGCCACAGGTGCGCCGCTGCCAAGTGTTACCGTAGGCATTAAAGGCACCAACTCAGGCACCTTCACCGACGCCAACGGCCGCTATGCCATACAGGCCGCCGCCACCGATTCCCTCGTTTTCAGCATGATCGGGTTCGTTTCCAAAACCGTGCTGGTGGGCGACAGGAAAGTGGTGAACATCCAGCTCGAAAGCAGTAACAAAGTGCTGACGCAGGTAGTAGTAGTGGGGTACGGTACCCAGCAGAAAAAAGATGTAACAGGTTCAGTGGGAATTGTTTCTATGAAGAATATCAAAGACATGCCGCTTACCGGTGTGGACCAGGCGCTGTCTGGTCAGGTGGCCGGTATACAGGTGAATACCTCGAATGGTATCCCCGGTGGCGGCCCGCAGGTGCAGGTAAGGGGCATCGGCGCGGTGGGCGCGGGAAGCCAGCCGCTGTACGTGGTAGACGGGTTTCCGCTGGGCTCTTCCTCCAGTGAAGTGACCAATCCCATGAACGCCATCAACCCGCAGGACATCGAGTCCATGGCCATCCTGAAAGACGCATCCGCCACGGCCATTTACGGTTCCCGCGGCGCGAACGGCGTAGTGCTCATTACCACCAAACGCGGCAGCACGGGTAAGCCTGTTGTGTCCGTTTCCGCCAGCACCGGCTGGCAGCAGATACCGCAGAAAGGCCGGCCGGACCTGATGAACGGGCAGGAATTCGCGCAGTTCTGGAAAGAGCTTACCGAAGACAAGATCCGCTTTGAGCAGGGCCGCGAGCCCGTAGAATCGGACATCCCCGAAAAATACCGCAACCCCTCGCTCATCGGCGAAGGCACCAACTGGTTCGAAGAAGTGACCCGCGTGGCGCCCATGCAGGAGATCAACGCCAGCGTAAGCGGCGGCAGTGAAAAAACGCGCGCCTACGTTTCCCTCGGTTATTTTAACCAGGACGGGGTGATGATCAACACCGGCTACCGGCGTTATTCCGTGCGTGCGAACATCGAGACCAACCTGAGCGAAAAATTCAAGATCGGCGTGAACGTTGCACCCACGTTCTCCACGAAAAAAGGCGCCATCCGCGGCGAAGGCCGCGAGGAATTCTTCGGCATCGCCAGCCCGATAGAGCCAGCGTATAAACCTGACGGTTCCTACAACGCCTTCATCCAGAGCCCCGGCACCTTCGGCCTGCCGAACCCCATAATGGTGATGAACGAAACGGTGAACAACCTGAGAGAAGTCAGGCTGCTGATGAACGGGTATGCGGAATACGAGATCATTCCCAACCTTAAATTCAAAAGCACGATCAACGTCGATTATCAGAATGGGGCGGCGGAATATTTCCGCCCTTCCACCCTGGGCACCACCAATACCGCGCCGCCCAGCATTCCCAGCGGCAATTCCTTCAGAGGCGATTACCTCAACTGGCTGAATGAAAATACGTTGACCTATAACTGGAACCGCCACGGCCACAACCTGACCGGCCTGCTCGGTTACACCGTGCAGCAGCAGAAAGAGAATTTCTCGGGGTTCACCGGCACCAATTTCCCGGACGACGATATCAAAACCCTCAACGCCGCCGCTACCCTCACCGGGGGCACGGATAAAACGGAATGGGTGCTGCTGAGCTACCTCGCCCGTGTGAACTACGCGTTCAAAGATAAATACCTCGTAACCGCCACCATCCGTACAGACGGCTCTTCCCGCTTCGGCGCGAACAACCGCTGGGGCACATTCCCCTCGCTGGCTCTGGGCTGGCGCATTTCGCAGGAGAATTTTATGCAGGCGCTCCCGGCAGTGAGCGACCTGAAGCTCAGGGCTTCCTATGGCTTCACCGGCAACTTCAACATCGGGAACTATTCTTATATGAGCAACATCGGCACGGCGGACTATGTGTTCGGCGGAGCCCTTGCAGGAGGCCGGGTGATGAATTCCTTCGGCAACCCCAATCTTGGCTGGGAAAAAATGAGGGAATTTAATATAGGCATCGATATCGGTTTGTGGAAAGACCGCCTTTACATCACCGCCGACCTGTACAAACGCAACACCGAAGCGCTGTTGCTACAGGTGGAAATACCGCAGTCGTCCGGCTTCGGTACTGTGACCGAGAACAGCGGCGACCTGGAGAACAAAGGCCTTGAGCTGGGCATCAGTTCCCTGAACATCAAGACCCGGCAATTCGCCTGGAACACCAATTTCAACATCGCCTTCAACCGCAATAAAGTGCTGAAGCTGGGCCGCAACAACGATCCCATCTTTTCCGGCAACAGCAGCGAGGGCAACCCCACCAACTACTCCATGGTAGGCAAGCCCCTGGCTATGCTCTTCGGTTATGTGTTCGACGGTATTTACCAGAACCAGGCTGAAGTGGAACGCGGCCCCGCATTCCCCGGCGCCATCCCGGGCAATATCCGGTTCAAGGACATCAATGGCGACGGGCAGATCACGCCGCGGCAGGATTTTGACATTATCGGCAACCCGTACCCGGACTTCACCTGGGGCCTCACCAATATGCTCACTTACGGGAGGTTCGACCTGCGGGTGCTGGTGGTGGGTTCCATGGGGGCAGACAGGCTGCATGCCACCAACGACTACAACGGTAATATCGACGGTGTGTTCAACGTAAGGCGCGAAGTGAAAGACCGCTGGCGCTCCGAATCACAGCCCGGCAACGGGCGCATCCCCACCACCAACGGTTCCGGCCGCGGCAGGGTGATGTACCGCGACGTAAGCTCGCTGACCGTGGAAAAAAATGATTACGCCTGGATCAAGAACATCACGCTGGGTTATTCCATCCCGGCCAAAGGCTTTATTTCCAGCGCGCGCGTGTATGCCGCCATACAGAACGCCTTCCTGTTCACCAAATACAGCGGCAACCCGGAAGTAAGCAATTACATCGGCAAAGGAGGCAGCGGTGCGCTGGTACCGGGGATCGACTATTCCAACTACCCGGTGCCGAGGATCTTTACCATCGGAACGAATCTGTCATTTTAACCATGTTTAAATGCTGCACAAAATGAAAACTAAAATATATCTTATATGTCTGCTGGCCTTATCATCCAATGGTTGTAACTACATGCTGGATGTAAAACCCAATTCGTTTTCCAGCGGCGAGAACTATTACCAGACCGAAATGCAGGTGCTGCGGGCGGTGAACGGCGCGTACGGCGTATTGCAGAACCTCTACACGAGCGATTTCTGGGCGATGACCGAAATGGTGGCGGACAATACCAATTACCAGTACGACGCCAGCGACCGCGGTGCCCAGCAAAGGGAGGAGATAGACGAGTTCCTGATCACCTCCAGCAATAACTACATAAATACCATCTGGGCGCAGATCTACCGGAATATCCACCAGTGCAATGTGATCACCAGCCGGATAGACGGGGTTCAGTTCTCTGACGAGGCCGTAAAAAAACGTTATGCGGGAGAAGCTAAATTCCTGCGCGCTTTGTATTATTTTCACCTTGTGCGCCTTTTTGGAGGAGTGCCGCTGATCGTGAAGGAACCCGAGGGCCCGGAAAATGCTTTCGCGCGCAGCCGGGCTTCCGCGGAGGAAGTGTACCAGCAGATCATCGCAGACGCAAAAGACGCCGCGGAAAGCCTGCCGGCGTCCTATACCGGGGCGGATATCGGCCGGGCCACGAAAGGCGCTGCGCTCACTTTGCTGGGAGAAGTGTACCTGACGCGGAAAGAATATCCCGCGGCGGTAGCGGCCCTGCAGCAGGTAACCACCCTGGGTTATACATTGTTGCCCGATTATGGGGATAATTTCAACCCGGCCCGGAAAAACAATGCCGAATCTGTTTTTTCCGTGCAGTATAATTCAGGGCTTGAAACTGAGAGCAGTAATTATATTTTTGTATTCGGACCACGTAACGGCAAAAAGGACCTCACAGGGTTTAACGGGCTGCTGGGCGGGAACAATATGCCGACTCCGGGTATTTACAATGCTTACGAAGCGGGAGACGAGCGGAGAGATGAATCGGTATTTCTGTACGACAGCCCGACAAACACGCCTTTCGAGGAAGCGAAGGCATTCGGAGGCAAACTTCCGCTGATCAAAAAATTCTATCATCCACCATATGCGCTGGACGGGCGCGCGAACGAAAACTGGCCGGTGTACCGCTATGCACATGTATTGCTGATGCTGGCGGAGGCTATCAACGAAACGGGCGGCGGCGATCCGTACCAATACATTAACCCGGTACGCGTACGCGCAGGATTGCAGCCCCTGGCCGGGCTCAGCCAGGCCGCTTTCAGGGACGCCGTTTTCCGCGAGCAACGGGTGGAGCTGGCCTTTGAGAACCACCGCTGGTACCAGCTGCTGCGCACCGGCAAGGCGATAGAAGTGATGACGCAGCACGGAACACAGGAAAAACAACGACTGACGCGATTAAGCGCCGCATCATACAATATTGCAGCCTACAAGCTGCTCTTTCCCATCCCCGACAGGGAAAAACGCCTGAACGGGCTTGAGCAGAACCAGGGCTGGGATTGATCGTCTACTATACTAAAAGAAACATTTTTTTATGCATGTAAAGACAAGACTCTTTATCCTTTTCGCAGCCGTTATGGCGGCAACAGCCTGTAACAACAAGCCGGAAGAACAGCGTAAGCTGACCGGCAACCCGAAGATCGACAAGCTGAAGCTGCCCGATAATTTTAACGCGGACCACCTGTACAGTCCCGGCGACAACAAACAAGGCTCCTGGGTGTCTATGACATTCGATCCCAAAGGCCGCATGATCGTTTCCGACCAGTACGGTTACCTCTACCGCCTTACGCTGCCCGCCGTGGGAGACACCACTACCAAGATCCAGATCGAACAGATGAAGATCGGGACGGACACTTCCTCCAAAGTGACGATGGGCTACGCGCAGGGCCTGCTCTATGCGTTTAACAGTCTTTACGTAATGGTCAACCATAACAAGGACGAAAAATTCGACAAAGGCAGCGGCCTGTACCGCCTGCAGGACAAAGACGGCGACGATAACTTCGAGACCATCACCCTGCTGCGCGAGCTGGAAGGCGAAGGAGAGCACGGGCCGCACAGCATCGTGCTGTCGCCCGACAAACAATCGCTCTACGTGATTGCCGGCAACTTCACCCGCCAGCCCGAAATGAACAGCTACCGCATCCGCACCACGGACAGTACGGACAACCTGCTGCCCATGATCAAAGATCCTAACGGGCACGACCAGGTTTCGCATGCACGTGGCGGCTGGATCGCGCACATCGATTCCACGGGTACCAACTGGGATCTGATCGCTTCCGGCTTCCGCAATCCTTTCGACATGGCTTTCAACAACGCAGGCGAGCTGTTCACTTACGATTCGGACATGGAATGGGACTTTGGTACGCCCTGGTACCGCCCCACGCGCATATGCCATGTTACCAGCGGCGCAGAGTTCGGCTGGAGGCACGGTACCGGTAAATGGAACCCGTCTTTCCCCGACAACCTGCCCGCTATCCTCAACATTGGGCAGGGTTCGCCCACCAACGTGGTATACGGCGGCAACTCGCACTTCCCCGAGAAATATAAAAAGGCCGTATTTGCGTTCGACTGGAGCTTCGGCATCATCTACGCCGTTCATCTCGAACCTTCCGGCGCATCTTACACCGCTAAAGCAGAAGAATTCCTTTCCGGCGCGCCGCTTCCCCTTACAGATGGCGTGATCGGCCCCGACGGCGCCCTGTATTTCCTCACCGGCGGCCGCAGGCTGGAATCCGATCTCTACAGGATCTATTACAAAGACAACAAAGAAAATACAGAAGCACTGGCCGCTGCAGAACCTACCGAACTGCAGCAGCAGCGCCGCAAGCTGGAAGCGTTCCATGGCGGGCCCAAAGCCGGCGCTGTTGAAGCGGCCTGGCCTTTCCTGAAACACGAAGACCGCTTTATCCGTTTTGCTGCGCGCATTGCCATTGAGAACCAGCCGCTGGCTGAATGGCAGGCAAAGGCTTTACAGGAAAAAGATCCCGAAACCGCCATTCAGCTTGCCATCGCACTGGCGCGGCAAGGGAAAGCGGATGTGAAGAGCCCGCTTTTCACGCAACTCACCAGCATTGATTACGGCAAGCTCAGCGAAAACCAGCAGTCAGACCTGCTGCGTGCCATCGAACTCGCGATCACCCGCCTGGGCGAACCTGATGCAGCGCAGAGAACCGCGCTGATCGCATATCTCGACCCGCATTATCCTGCCAAGACCAACAACCTCAACCGCGGCCTGAGCAAGCTGCTCGTGCATCTCGAAGCACCACGGGCCGTGGAGAAAACAATGGCATTGCTGGAAAATGCAAAAGACGATCCCGAAGAGCAGAAAACCGCTACCGCTTCGAAGGACCTCATTATGCGTAACCCGCAGTACGGGATGGACATTGCGAACATGCTCGCAAAAATGCCGCCCATCCAGCAAACCTACTATGCCACCGTGCTCAGCCAGGCCAAGCAGGGCTGGACGCCTTCGCTGCAGGAACAATATTTCAAATGGTACTACGCTGCGTTCGCCTTCAAAGGCGGCCACAGCTTCCTTGGCTTCATTGATGGCGCGCGCCGCAATGCGCTGGCCCTGGTGCCGAAAGACCAGTTTGAGCGTTTCAATATTATGTCAGGCGATTCGCTGGCCCGCAGCGGCGGCGCGGATGTGGCCAAAGTACAGCCCAAAGGCCCGGGCAGGAGATGGAAGGTGGAAGAAGCCACGCTGGTGATAGACAGCGGGCTGCACGACCGCAACTTCGAACAGGGTAAAGCCATGTTTGCCGCCACGCTTTGCAGCTCATGCCACACGGTGAAAGGCGAAGGCGGCGTTGCCGGTCCTGACCTGACGCAGCTGGGTACCCGTTTCTCCAACAAAGACATCCTGGAAGCCATCATCGAGCCGAGCAAAACGATCTCTGATCAGTACGCAGCGACTGTGTTCACGATGAAAGACGGCAGCTCCATCACCGGCAGGCTGGTGAACCAGGACGACAACAAATATTTCGTTTCACAAAACCCGTTCTCTCCGCAAGACCTGAGAGAAATTGAGAAAAAAGATGTGAGCGGCACAAAAAATTCTTCCGTGTCCGTTATGCTGCCCGGTCTTATCAACCGGCTGAGCCCCGATGAGCTGCGCGACCTGATGGCTTATATCAAATCAGGCGGCAACGAAAAAGATACGATGTTCATCAGCAGCAAGCTCGGAAAAAAATAAGGATGCAACACAACTGGCAACATAAAATATCACATCACGCGCAGCTTGGCGGCATTGAAACGGCCGTGCTGGATAATGGTCCCGGCAGGGGCAACCGGGTGGCCTGGGTCAATACCGGCGCCGGGCTGCGCTTTAAAGTAGTGATAGACCGCGCCATGGACATTGCAGAAGCTTTTCATGACCGGCACAGCCTGGCCTGGCTTAGCTGTACCGGTCATGCCCCGCCCGCGCCCGCCCCTGCAGGCGGGCTTTCGTGGCTACATACCTTCGGCGGTGGCTTGCTTACCACCTGCGGCCTCACGCACATAGGCGGGCCGGAAAGCGACGAGTCCGGCGAAAGAGGCCTGCATGGAGCCATCAGCAATACCGCGGCGGAGCTGGTCTCCGTGATACAGCCCAACCCGGCCGCCGGCCAGCCGGACATGCAGCTTACCGGCATCGTCCGCGAAACCCGCGCGCTGGGTGTGAACCTTGAAATGAAGCGGACCATCAGCGCACGTTTAGGCGTGCCTGTTATACGCATACACGACGAGATCGTGAACCGCGGTAATACCCCCGCGCCGCATATGCTCATGTATCACATGAACTTCGGCTGGCCGCTGGCTGACGAAGGCTCGCAATTGTTGTGGGAAGGCGATTGGCAGCCGCGGGATGAAGCCAGCAAAGCCATCTTCCGGGAAGGAGGCTCTTTTAAAACATGCCCGCCGGCCATGGCGGAACATGCCGGGACCGGCGAAGCCGTGGCGTATATCGACATCAAAGCCGGCAGCGACGGCTGGTGCGCGGCCGGTTTGCATAACCCGCGGCTGCAACTGGCGGCCGTTGTGCGTTTTAAAAAATCGCAGCTTCCCTGGTTCGTCAACTGGCAACACTGGGCGCCGGGAGAATACGTGACCGGGCTGGAACCCTGCACCAACCCGCCCGTCGGGCAGGCGGCGGCCAGAAAGGAGGGAGCCCTCATTATGCTGCAGCCGGGCGAAAGCCGCCACTACGAGCTGGAGCTGGAAGTAATAGAGGGAAATGAATCCATCAAAAAAATATTCCACGATGCATAAACAAACATCACCCATCAATACAATGCCAATGGAAAAATCAAGTTTAGCCGCCAAAGCGCTGGAGCAGGGCAAAGGCATTCTGCGCCTGGCGCCCACCTGGGTGCCGCGATCGTTCTGCGTACCCGGCCGGAGGATCAAGCTGCACCCGGATGATTATTACGTACTGGGCGGGCAGCGCGGCGGGATCGACGAACGCTGGCTGTCGTCTACCACCCCGGCCAAGAACGGCCCGCTTACCGGCGAGCACGAAGGCCTGAGCAAGATCGTGTTCAGCGACGGCGGCAAAGAAGTGCAGTTCCTGCTGAAGGATGCGGTGGACGAGCTGAAGGCAGAGCTGATCGGCAAACGGTTGTGGGATCAGTACGGCTCCTGGCCGATGTATTCCAAGTTCTTCGACAACCTGGGCCCCCTTCCTCACCATATTCACCACAACGACGAAAAAGCCGCGCTCATCGGGCAGCTGGGCAAGCCGGAAGCCTATTACTTCCCGCCGCAGCTGAACAATCATGGCGGCGATTTTCCATACACCTTCATGGGTATTGCGCCCGGCACCACCCGCGAACAGATCGGCGAATGCCTGCGCAATTTCACCAAAGGCGATAATAAGATCACCGATTATTCCCAGGCTTTCCTGCTGCGGCCCGGCACCGGGTGGGACGTTCCGCCCGGCCTGCTGCATGCGCCCGGCAGCCTCTGCACGTACGAACCGCAAAAAGCGTCTGACGTGTTCGCCATGTACCAGTCGCTCGTGAACAATGCCGTGATACCCGAAGAGCTGCTGTGGAACGGTACGCCCAAAGAAAGCATCGGCGACTACGAAGCGCTGCTGGATGTGATCGACTGGGACCTCAACCTGGATCCGAACCTGCATGAAAACCGTTTTATGGCGCCCATACCGGCAGCTAACGGAAAAGGTTATACGGAAACGTGGATCTGCTACAAATCATCCGCATTCAGCGCAAAAGAGCTGACCATCGAGCCGGGCGCCACCGTGGTGATCAAGGACAGCGCGGCTTATGGCCTGATCATGATGCAGGGACATGGAAAAATGGGCGTATGGGACATCGAAACGCCCGCGCTGATCCGTTACGGGCAGCTCACCCACGATGAATATTTCGTGAGCGAAAAAGCGGCGAAAGAAGGCGTGACCATCACCAACGCTTCCGCCACCGACCCGATCGTGATGCTGAAACACTTCGGGCCTGAAAACCCGGACCTGGTGCTGTAATGCACGTATACAACCACTCTGTTGAACCATGTAAAATTCTCACGTTATAAAAGTACCGTTATGCAACAAAATAACTGGCCCAAACTGCACAACGCCACCTGGCCGGGCATTGTGGGTAAAGGAGAAGGATCCGAACCGGTGATTGCTTTTGACGAAATGCTCAAAATGACCGCCGCCGCCGAAGTGGACGGCGTTAAATTCGACGGGGTGGACATCGGCCTGTTCAATCCCCACTTCGATGTGAACAGCAACGACGACGACATCAAAAAACTGGCGGACAAGGTAGGCGCCTATGGTCTTGAAATAGGCAGCCTGGTGGCCCCGATATGGCCGCCGGACGGCGGTTCCGCCATGGGCAGCGCGGCCGAGCGGAAACGTTTCGTGGAGCAGGTCCGCAAGTCGTGCCACATTGCCAAACGCCTCCGTGAAATAGGTATCCGCCCCCATGGCGTGGTGCGCATCGATTCCGCCAGCTCGCCCGAAGCCTGGGCGAAAGACCCCGCAGGCAATACCAAACTTATAGCGGAAACATTCCGCGAAGCCTGCGACGTAGCCGCCGGTTATGGCGAAAAGCTCGCCGCCGAAGGCGAAATATGCTGGGGCGGCATGCACAGCTGGAAAACCATGATCGAAACCCTGGAAGCTACCGATAGGCCCAACATCGGTTTCCAGGCCGATATGGCGCACACGCTGCTGTATCTCATGGGCTACAACGCGCCGGAGCACCGCATTTTACCGGCAGATTTTGAATGGAGCAACCGCGCAGCCCTGCAGGAAGGACTGAAAAAGCTCACCGCCGCCCTTCGCCCCTGGACGATCGACTTCCATGTGGCGCAGAACGACGGTACCGTGCACGGCACCGGCTCGCACGACAAAACCGGCCGCCACTGCCTGGCCAACGACCCCAACGGCAAGCTGGACGTTGCTGCTGACGCGGGTTTCTGGCTGCGCGATGAAAAGGGAGAACTGACCAAAGCCTTCCGGCATATCTGCTGGGACGGCTGCATGTTCCCCAACGAAAAAATGACCCAACCCGGCACCTGGAACAATATCCTGGCGGCCATGATCAAAGTGCGCAACCAGCACGGCTGGTATGAAGCCTGAAAACAATAAATCATTTTAACAATGACGAAGACTTTGAATATAGGACTCATCGGGTGCGGCTTTATGGGCAGAACCCATTCCAACGGCTACCAGCGCATCCGCAACTTTTTTCCCGAGCTGCAATACAAGCCGGTGCTGCATACCGTATGCGCCCGCAACGGCGAAAAAGCCAAAAGTTTTGCAGAACAGTGGGGATATGCCAACCATGTTACAGACTGGAAGAAAGTGATTGCAGACGACAGCATCGACGCGGTAGACATCTGCACGCCCAACGATACCCACGCGGAGATCGCCATCGCGGCGGCGGAGCGCGGAAAGATGGTGCTTTGCGAAAAGCCGCTGGCCCGCACACTCGAAGAATCCCGCAAAATGGTGGACGCCATCGAAAAAGCGGGCGTGGCCAATACCGTATGGTACAACTACCGCCGTATTCCCGCGGTAACGCTGGCCAAGCAGATCATCGACTCCGGCAAGCTGGGAAAGATCTTCCATTTCAGGGCCAACTTTTTGCAGGACTGGACCATCAGCGCCAAACTTCCCCAGGGCGGCGAAGGCCTCTGGAGAATGGATGCTGACGTGGCGGGTTCCGGCGTAACCGGCGACCTGCTTTCCCATTGCATAGACACCGCGATCTGGCTGAACGGCAGCATCAGCAACGTAACCGCCATGACCGAAACATTCGTCAAAGAAAGGATGCACCAGCTCACCGGCAAAGTGCAGGAAGTGAAGATAGACGATGCCTGCGCTTTCCTTTGCCGCTTCGATAACGGTTCCCTCGGCCTGTTCGAATCCACCCGTTACGCGCGCGGCCATAAAGCGTTGTACACTTTCGAGATCAACGGCGAGCATGCGTCCATCCGCTGGGACCTGCACGACCTCAACCGCCTGGAGTACTTCGACAATGCCGACAGCTCCAACCTCCGTGGCTGGCGCTCCATCCACGTAACGGATGGTGAGCAGCCGTATATGGACAAGTGGTGGGTGCCCGGGCTGGGCATCGGTTACGAACATTCTTTCGTGCACCAGGTGGCGGACTTTCTGAAAAGCCTGGAAACCGGCGCGCCCTGTTCGCCCACATTCCGCGAAGCATATGAAACACAGGCGGTATGCCAGGCGGTGCTCGACTCCGCGGCCTCGCTTGTTTGGAAAGACGTACCTAAAGCATAAACTTCTAAATCTCAGATATGCTGAAAAAATCAGTATTAAGTTTATTTGTTGCCTCCCTGGCCCTGTTCTACGCAGGATGCGCCAACGGGCAAAACAATAAAGGCTTCAAAAGCATTTTTGACGGCAAGACCCTGACCGGCTGGGAAGGCGACACCAATTACTGGCGCGTGGAGAACGGGTACCTGGTAGGGGAGATCACGCCGGACAAAACCCTGAAAACAAACAGCTTCATCGTCTGGCAGGGCGGGCAGCCCGGTGACTTTGAACTGACGCTTGAGTTCAGGATCACCAAAAACGGCAACAGCGGCGTCAACTACCGCAGCGCAAAATTTGCCGGCGTGCCCAACGCCCTCACCGGCTACCAGGCAGACATCGACGGGGCCAACCGTTATACCGGCCAGAACTACGAAGAGCGCGGCCGCACCACCCTGGCCTACCGCGGCCAGAAAGTGACCATCCCCGCTACCAGCAAAACCCTCCAGGAAGGCGGTAAAAACAACGCCTGGACGCTGGCCGAAGTAACCGGGTCGCTTGGCAGCAGCGATTCGCTGCAGGCGCTCATCAAACAGGAAGACTGGAACACCTGCCGCATCGTGGCTAAAGGCAACCGTCTCCAGCATTACATCAACGGCGTGCTGATGGCGGACGTAACGGACAACGATACCGTGAACGGCCGGAAAAGCGGCCTGCTTGGCATGCAGGTGCATATTGGCCCGCCCATGAAGGTGGAATACCGCAAGATCATGATCAAAGAATTGTAAGCATAATAACGGAGAACAAAAGGATAACAGAGAAATGAGGGCAGACGTCGGTCTGCCTTTTTTTATGCCCTGACGGCCGTTTATATGGATATTTTAGCACCAATAACGGTAACTATTTCACCGGTTTGTTTAAACGGAGCCTTTATCTTTACCCGGCCTGATACAGGCATTGTTGGTACATCAATCACGAAGTATGAAAGCGCTCGTTCTACAGCAGCCGGGGGAATTCCGCTGGGCTGAAAAGCCGCATCCGGGGCAGCCTCCCGCAGGTTATGCCCTGCTGCGCATTAAACATGTGTCCGTTTGCGGCACAGACCTGCATGCCTACAAAGGCCGCCAGCCGTTTTTTACCTACCCGCGCATTCTCGGCCACGAAGTTGCCGCCGAAGTGATAGCCACCGGTGAAGGAGTGCAGAACGTGCAGCCGGGAGACCTCGTTTCCATTGAACCTTACCGGAACCCGGTGGCAGACCAGGCCGTGAGGCGGGGCAAGACCAACTGCGGCAGCCAGGTAACGGTATTGGGCGTGCATGAGGACGGCGCCATGCAGGAATACATCCTTTACCCCGCATCCAACCTGCACGCGGTGAACGGTATGCACCCGGATCATGTGGCCCTGATCGAACCTTTCGCCATCGGCTGCCATGCGGTGGAGCGCGCAGGCATTGTGGACGGCGACACCGTGCTGGTGATCGGCGCCGGCCCGATCGGGCTGGCCATTATCGCTTTGGCAAGGCTCAAAGGAATAAAGATCGCCGCGCTGGACATCAATGAAAACAGGCTGCAATTCACAAAAAAAATGTTCCCCGAAGTGGAAACGGTATTGCTGAAAGATACGGTGGTGGAGGATCTCCGGCAGGCATTCGACGGGGAACTGCCCACGGCCGTGTTCGACGCTACCGGCAATAAAGCCTCCATGGAACGGAGCTTTGAGTTCGCGGCAGCGGGAAGCACCATCGTTTTTGTGGGACTGTTCGTAGGCGATGTGGTTTTCCCCGACCCCGTCTTCCACCGGAAAGAGGTCACATTAAAAGCCAGCCGGTCCGCCACCGCAGCGGATTTTAAAAAGGTGATCGGGCTTTTCAAAGCAGGGCTCATCCCCACCGAAGGATATATTTCACACCGCATCCCATTTGATAACCTGGCTGATGAATTCACCGGCCTCTACGCGCCGGAAGCAAATGTGATCAAAGCTATCATCGACTTTTGAAGATAAAACAATGAAGATCTTACAGAAAAAAATATCTGGATTACTGGCGCTGGCCTTCCTGTTCACCGACACATCCGCCCAGTTGCAACAGCCCGGCACTAAGCCCAACCTGGCGCAGCAGGCCATGATCAAACGCGGCTACGGGATGTTCATCCATTTCGGCGTGAACACCTTTGCTGACGTGGAATGGTCGGACGGTACCATTCCCGTTGAAAAATACAATCCCACCAGCCTGGATCCCGAACAATGGGTGAGAACCGCCAGGGACGCCGGTTTCAGGTATGTGCTGCTGATCACCAAACACCACGACGGTTTCTGCTTGTGGGACAGCAAATACACTACGTACGACGTGGCATCCTCGCCCGTAAAGACCGATGTGGTGAAAGCCGTTTCAGACGCCTGCAAAAAATACGGGTTGCAGTTTGCTATTTATTATTCCCTCTGGGACCGGCATGAGCCTTCCTACAAAGACAAAGACCCGCAAAAATATATCGACTACATGCTGAAGCAGCTCACCGAGCTGTTCACCAACAACGGCGCCATCTGCGAACTGTGGCTGGACGGCGGCTGGGACCGCAAGCCGCAGGATTGGGGGATCGACCAGGTTTATCAACTGGTGAAGAAATTCAACCCTGCCTGCGCCGTAAGCGTGAACCACACGATCGTGAACGAAGAAGGGAAAAGGAATTTCACCCTTCCCTCGAAAATGACGGCGGACAATAAATATTATTTCCAGTATTTCCCTTCGGATTTCCGGCTCTGGGACCCGAAGATCATCACCCGCTTCGACAAAAAACAATACCTGCACGAAGGCAAATCTTACTACATGCCGTTTGAGCATACGCTTTGCATCAGTCACCGCTGGAACTGGTTCCAGAAATCGGTGCAACTGCCCACGCGGGAACTGGACGAGCTCGAGGAGCTGTTCTACTGGTGTACGGACAACGATAATTCGCTGGTGATGAACATCCCGCCGGACCAGACGGGGCGCATCCGCGAATATGAAGCGCTTGCTGCCATCACCCTGGGCAAAAGACTGGGGCTTGCGCCGGGAAAACCTTTGCCGGAGAACGGGAAATTCATTTCAGAACGTAAGCCGGTACAGGCTTCCAGCGTATGGGAAGGGAAAGCCGAATATAACGGGAACATGGTGACGGACGGAAGCCTGGACAGCCGCTGGGCTTCGGCGGACACCCTGGCCAGCCTGGAGATAACGCTGGATCCCGCGGAGTCTTTCAACAAGATCAGCATATTTGAATACAAGGATACCAAAGACCTGGCGGACGGTTTTTCGCAGGTGCGCCTGCCGCGCATACAGGAATACGCGGTGGATATTATGCAAAACGGTCGCTGGGAGACCATTTACCTGGGTTACGAGCCGATGGGCGATTGCAAGGTGATAAGGTTGCCGAAGCGTTATAAAACCGGCAGGCTGCGGTTCCGGGTGACGAAGGCCGGCAACCTGCCTTCCATCTATGAGTTGTCTGTGATCAATATGCCGTAATAAACAGGGCAGCTTTTTGAAGGCCGCCCTGTTCTTTTTTTGATATCTACACTTCTTTTGTGTTCAATGCGATATTTTTTGCTTTTTTCCCTCTCAGCCTGATGTTGAGCATTTCTACGATCAGCGAGAAGCCGAGGCAGGAGTAAATGATGCTCTTGCTGATCTCCTGGTGGAAACCGCTGGCGATCAATACCACGCCTATTACGATCAGGAAGGTTAAAGCCAGCATCTGCAAGGTTGGCTGTTTGTTGATGATCTTCGTTACCGGCCCTGCGAACAGCATCATGATCAGGATGGAAACTACCACTGCAATGATCATTACCAGCACATTATCCACCAGCCCCACGGCCGTTAAAATAGAATCGAACGAGAATACGGCGTCTACCAGTACGATCTGGATCAGCACGGACCCCAGGCTGTGCGGGGTGCGGGTTTTTCGTTGGCTGTCATCATCGTCGGACTGGAGCTTGTGATGTATCTCCAGCGTGCTCTTGATGATCAGGAAAAGACCGCCGGCCAGCAGGATAATGTCTTTCCAGCTGAGCGGGATCACCGTTCCGTTGATCCATTTAAAATCAACCACGGGGTCTTTGAGCCCGATGATCCAGTTGATGCAGAGCAAAAGCCCCACCCTGAACACCATGGCCAGCCCCAGGCCGATGTTCCTGGCTTTGCGCTGCTGGTGCTCAGGCAGCTTGCCTGCAACGATGGAAATAAAAATGATGTTGTCTATCCCCAGCACTATTTCAAGGAAACAGAGGGTGAGGAGGCTTATCCACACGGCGGCATCAGCGAAGTCGGGGATGATAAATTCCATGCAGGTATTTTTTTAGTTTAATCGAAATCAAAGAAATCGCCCAGGAAACCTTTTTTCTTCCTGGGGTATTTGTGACGGTCGCCGTAGCGCTCATGGTCGTCGTGATCCCTGTCGCGGCGCGGTTCTTCATAGCTGCGCCTTTCGTCGTGTTCCAGCAGTTTGTCCAGCTCGCCTTTATCCAGCCAGATGCCCCGGCAATTGGGGCAATAGTCAATTTCAACATTGTTGCGCTGCGTCATCAGCAGCGTTTCGTTGCAGTTCGGGCATTTCATACCTGTATACTTTATAATTTACGGAATTAAAAATTCACAACATGTTTTCCATTCAGAAAACATGCCGGTTATCGGCCGGGTCGTAAAACAGTATCAAAACAGGCTGAACCGGTGGAGGAAAGTATAATATGCGGGCCTTATCCAGCAGGCCGCTGTGTAAAATAACCGGCGCGGGCCATGGGGAATGGCGCCACAGGCGGATGCGGACAGTTGTTTGGCGGAAGTTCGTTTATTCCTTACGGATGTTTCCATCCCAAGGCTTACTTTGCAGGCCTCAGCGCTTTCGGTTTCCAGCAGCAGCTCCTGGAAGCCGCCCAGCCGCGCGTCTGCCGGGAGAATGTCCGGCGCGCAGGCAACCAGGCTCAGTATTAACAGGGAGAGAATACGGAGCCTGCTTTTGCAAAATATATCTGAAATGTAGCTGAGCAATTCCTGAAAAATTTTTCCGGGCTAATGTAAAGAATAATCCTGACTAAGCTTCATCCATGAACAGCTTATTCATTTCCGCATAGGATTTCGCATCGGCCGCGAAGTGGAAAGTGCCCTGCTGCGCGATCTCTTCCGCCGCTTTGAAGAACGCGCCGTAAGCGGCCCTCGCCAGCGAAGAGCCGATGCTGACGCGTTTCACGCCCATCTCCGCCAGCATTTCCAGCGAAAAGTTCCCGCTCCCGCCGGAAAGCCCCATCACCACGTTCACGGGCCGCGGAGCCACCGCTTTTACCACGGTTTCTATTTCTTCGCGCGTTTTAAGCCCAGGCGCAAAAAGCACATCGGCGCCGGCGTCTGCAAACGCTTCGAGCCTTTTGATGGTGTCTTTCAGATCGGGGCGGCCATAGATCAGGTTTTCGGCCCGGGCCGTAAGCGTAAACGGGTGAGGCAGGCTGCGGGCGGCTTCAACAGCGGCTTTCACACGCTCCACCGCATGCCCGAACGCATAGATCGGGTCGCCGGGCCGGCCGGTGGCATCTTCTATGGAGCCGCCTGCCAGGCCGGCCTGCGCGGCCAGCAGGATCGTTTCCGCGCAGGAGGATGGCTCGTCGCCGTAACCATTTTCCAGGTCGGCGGACACGGGCAGACGCGTGGCGGCAATAATGCTTCGTACATTCAGCAGCGTTTCTTCGCGGGTGATAGACGCATGCCCGTCCGGCTTAGCCAGCGAATAAGCAAGCCCCGCGCTGGTAGTGGCCAGCGCTTTGAAACCAAGGATTTCCAGCATCCTCGCGGATCCGGCATCCCAGGGATTGGGTACCACGAAAATGCCGGGCTGCCGGTGAAGCGCCCTGAAAGCTTCGGCCCTGGCTGCGGGAGATATGTTCTGTTTACTCATATTAATATATAAATGAGGGTTGCCATTCAAATATAACCTGTTTTTTTATGTGGGATTATTTATATATTTAAGCATCTATGCCACGTTACATTCTTATACTCGCTTTATTGTTTTCCTGCAAACAAGCCTCCAAAAATCACGCCTACGACCAATGGCCCGTGTATAACGGTTCCAGGGCGGGATTAAAATATTCGTCCCTCCTGCAGGTGGATACTTCCAATGTGCACCAGTTGACCGTTGCCTGGCAATACCGCACCGGCGACGCGGATACCATCGGCCATTCGCAGATACAATGCAATCCTATCGTGGTGAACGGCATATTGTACGCCGTTTCTCCGCAGCTGAAGCTGCTGGCGCTTGATGCTGCTTCCGGGAAAGAGAAATGGGTGTTCGATCCCTGGGCGGGTACCGGGGAAAAAAAGAACATCAATTCCCTGCGCGGGGTTACGTATTGGGAAGATGAAAAAGAGCAACGCATTTTTTATACTGCCGGTTCACACCTGTACGCCATCGATGCGGCTACCGGGAAACGCGCTATAACTTTTGGAGACAGCGGGAGGATAAACCTGCACAACGATCTCGGCGAACGTTCAAAAGACCTGTACGTGCTCACCACATCGCCGGGTATGATCTACAAAGACCAGCTGATCATCGGTTCCCGCGTATCCGAAGGCAGCGATGCGGCGCCCGGGCATATCCGCAGCTACGACGTGCGTACGGGCAAGCTGCGCTGGATATTCCACACCATCCCGCAGCCGGGAGAATATGGTTACGATACCTGGGAAGACCCGGAAGCATACAAACATCTCGGCGGCGCCAATGCCTGGTCGGGTTTCAGCCTGGATGAAGAAAAAGGCATTCTCTTTGCGCCCGTCGGCTCTGTGTCGTTCGACTTCTACGGCGGTATGCGGAAAGGGGAGAACCTGTTCGGCAACAGCCTGCTGGCGCTGGACGCCAATACCGGCAAACGCATCTGGCATTTCCAGACCGTGCATCACGACGTATGGGACCGCGACCTGCCCGCTCCGCCGGTGCTGGTAACGGTTACGCAGGACGGGAGAAAGAAGGAGGCCGTGGCGCAGGTTACCAAAACGGGTTTCGTTTTCCTGCTGGACCGGCTTACAGGCCAGCCGCTTTTCCCCGTGGAAGAGCGCCCTGTACCCGTGCAAAGCGCACTGGCCGGCGAAAAGCTCTGGCCCACGCAACCCTTTCCCGTACTGCCTGCGCCGTTTGTGCGGCAGCGTATGACGGAAGCAGATCTCAATTATCTTTTGCCGGATTCATCATTCAAAGAAATAAAACAACGCTGGGTTTCGTACAAACGTTCACATATGTTCGAACCGCCTTCGAAAGAAGGTACCCTTATTTTCCCCGGTTTCGACGGCGGAGCAGAGTGGGGCGGCCCGGCAGTGGATCCCGAAACGGGCATATTGTATGTGAACGCCAGCGAAATGCCCTGGGTGCTGCAGGTGGTGGATGTGCCGGCGCAGCAGGCAAAAAAAGAAACCAATCTCCAGGCTGGTAAACGCCTTTACCGCAATTATTGCATGAGCTGTCACGGCCCGGAACTGCAGGGCGGCGGCGCTTATCCGTCGCTGGTAAATATTCAGCAGCGCTACAATCCCGGGCAGCTCCTCCAGCTGCTGAGCACCGGCAGGCGAATGATGCCCGCTTTCAACAGCCTGGGAAAAGAAGAAAAGGATGCCATCGCCGCTTTTGTGCTGGATATCAAAAAGGCGCAAACGCTGGCTTATAAAGGGCCGCAGCAGCAGCCGGACAGCTTCCGCCATCTTCCTTATAACATGACGGGTTACAATAAATTCCTCAGCAGGGAAGGGCTGCCGGCCAACAGCCCGCCCTGGGGCACGCTTACGGCCATAGACCTGAACAGCGGTAAAACCTTATGGAAAGATACGCTGGGAGAAGACCCCGCCTTCAAAGGCCGCGGCATTAAAACCGGCACGGAGAACTACGGTGCGCCCGTGGTAACAGCCGGCGGCCTGGTGATCATTGCTGCCACAAAAGATGCGAAAATACGCGCATTCAACAAACGTACAGGGCAACAGCTGTGGGAAGCCGCACTGCCTGCGTCAGGCTTTGCTACGCCGGCTGTTTACACCGCCAACGGCAAACAATTTATCGTAATAGCCTGCGGGGGCGGTAAGCTCAATACCGCGTCCGGTGACAGTTACGTGGCATTTGCATTGCCATCGCCCGGCCGGTAACAAAAAACGTTGTAGCTTTAACCTTATATAACCTGCTATCGGCAATACCAGCCGCATGCAACACGCACCTCGCGAAAGAACTTAAAACATACACCGGCCTGAACCCTTCCGGGTTTCAAACAGAAATACCGGGCGGATTTTAATTTTGAATAAAATATCAGCATTATGGAACAAAGAGTAAGCCTGGTCACCATTGGCGTGAAGAACCTGGCGGCCATAAGAGATTTTTATGAAAAGAAATTCGGCTGGCAACCCGCTGCTGTCAATAAAGACATCGTGTTTTACAAGATCAGCGGCGCACTGCTTTCTTTTTTTCCTGAAAAGGATCTGGCCGCGGATGCGGGTTTGGAAGTAAGCCGGTCCTCAGCGGGAAAGTTCGTGCTGGGTTATCTCCTCAAAACAGCGGAAGAAGTGGATGAGCTGTTTGCGCTCCTGGAAAGCAAAGGCGTAACGATCGTAAAAAAACCGGTAAAAACTTTTTTCGGCGCTTACACAGGCTATGTGCAGGATGTAGAAGGCAACCTCTGGGATGTGGGCTACAACCCGCTGATACCGATGGATGAGGATCACAACGTGATCACGCATGAGGATATCAAACATTTGGAACAGTAATTACGCCCCCCACTTATACCCCATGCCATGCACGGTTTTCAGGTAGTTGCCGGCGCCTGCGTCGCGGAGTTTTTTCTTCAGGTTCTTGATGTGGGTATATACAAAACCATGACTGTCCAGCAGGCCGGCAATATCGCCGGAAAGATATTCCGCCAACGTGGTTTTAGACACAACGCGGTTGCTGTTGCCGATGAGGTAATACAACAGCTCGAATTCTTTTTTGGTAAGACTGACAGGGCTTTCACGCACCCAGACGGTTTTCGTTACCAGGTCTATCTTTATTTCATTTAGCTGAATGATATTATGATTGCGGAACTGCCTGCGCCGGATCACTGAAAATATCCGTGCTTCCAGTTCCGGCAGCTGGAAAGGTTTGCAAACATAGTCATCCGCCCCGGAGCGCAGCGCATCTATCTTGTGCTCATACACACAGTCCGCCGAAATAATGATCAGCCCGTCCTGGCGGTTCCGCTCCTGCAGCAGCTTCAGCATCTCCATTCCATGGCCGCCGGGAATGGCGGGATTCAACAGCACACAATCGTATTCATGCGCCAGCACCTTACCCTCCGCTTGCTGGTAATTCATTGCATGCTCGCAGCTATAGCGCTCCTCCACGAGATAGGTTGATATACTTTCCACGAGCGCCAGCTCGTCTTCCACGATCAAGATCTTCATGCTTCATCAGTTTTCAAAACCAATACGTACAGACCGGTGCCCGCGATGCCTTCACTTCAAAAAAAACTCAAAATTGAAAGGCCCGGACTGGCGTTTCGTTTGCAATTGGTTGATAATTAGTTTTTTATAATGAATTCCACAACGCTCCCGCTACGACCAATTTACCTAAATTATTGATATCCAAATCATTGCAGTTCGTTTCTTTTTATTCCCATTATCGTAAACATGCGCGGCCCATACAGCGGTAAGTTTGCAGGATAAAACCAGTATATGAAGCAAAAACTATTTACTTACGTGATGATGGCGGCAGGCGTTTCCACTTTTGTGGCCTGCAGCAACGACGACGATACACCGGACTATTCCGTTAAACCTTACACTGTTCCTGCTACTTACAATTTCAATAACGCTTCCTATACCGTTTCCTCCCAGCGCGTTAAAATGGCCATTGAGCTGGACGGCTACCTGAAGCTGGCCAATGCGGGCGCTACCACGGTGCCGCTGGACCAGGCGAAGGTGACCAATATGTTTAACAACACCGGCAATCCTTTTGCGGATGCCAGCCTGAACACTTCCGGCAAAAATCTCCGCGAAGTCACTTCCGATGCGGATCATTTTAAATCTTATGCAGACAGCGTGCTGCTTTATAACACCGGAACCGCTGCGGCTCCGGGCATTGGCGGCTTTGTGCCCCGCGGCGCCAACAAGATCATAGTAGGCCCCCGCGGCCTGGAATATGGCCAGTCATTCGTGAAAGGCATCATGGGCGGGCTTTATTTCAAAGAAGCCGTTCGCATCCTTACCAGCGTGAAAGGCATGGCCGCAAGGGATACCGCTGCCGCGCAAAAACTCTGGGATGAAGCATTCGGCTACCTCGCCGTTCCCGCTGATTACGACACTTCCAAAACATATCCGAATACGGACCCGAACAGGCCTTTACTGTGGGGCGGTTACCTCGCGGAGCGCGGTAAAAGCATCCAGGCGGGCGGTATCATTTTCGGCGCATTCCTGAAAGGCCGCGCGGCTATCGGCGGTTACGACACGCAAGTGCGCGACGGGCAGGTGGATATCATCCTGGCTAAATGGGAACAGCTGGCCGCAGCCGCTGCGCTCAATTACGTAACGGCGCCTACCGCATCTTCCGCGATCGGCAATTACGGCTCCCAGCTGCATGCGCTTTCGGAAGGCCAGGGCTTTATTGCTTCACTGAAATACAGGCCTGCCAACAGTAAGCTGACGGCCGCCAACTATGCGGCGCTGGCAGCCATCATCAATAAAGATTTTTACGTATTGCTGAACCAGCCTGGTTTTACGGACCTGGTGACAGCGCAGACCATACTCAAAACAACCTACGGGCTTTAATATAATTATCCATAGCATTTACGGCGTAAAACCTGGCTTTTCAAGCGCCGGGTTTTACGCATTCAGGTCAAATCCATTTAAACGGTTTATATGAAGAAGATATCCCTGGCGGCCTTTTTTGCTGTTGTACTGGCGACAGTGTTTTTTGCATGCAGCAAATCCGGCGGCGGCGATGGTGGCCCGGAACCCGGGCAGGGTTTTGATAAATCGGCCATGCTGGCCAGTTATGCCGACAACCTTATTATCCCCGGTTACGCCGCCCTGCAACAGCAGCTCGCGGGCCTGAAAACCGCGTCGGACGCATTTCTTGCCGCGCCGTCTCCTACTGCACAGACTGCTTTGAAACAGGCTTACACCGCCACCCACCTGCAATACGAACGTGTGGCTGCATTCCAGTTCGGCCCCGCGGAAAACGCGCTGTTGGATCTTTTCGTGAACTTCTCCGGCGGGCTGGATTATAATTTCAATACCTCGGGAGAGCTGACGGGCTTTTCCACAGACAGCGTTACCATAGAACAGAACATTGTTGCCGGCGGTTATAACCTGGCAAACATGACGCGCGCATCCTTCTACTCACAGGGTTTCCCGGCGCTGAATTACCTCTATTTCGGCCCGGGCGCCATCGATAAGCTCAATGCCAGTCCCGTTAAACGCAAACAATACATCAACGATGTGCTGGCAAGGTTCAAATCGCTGGCAGATAAAGTGGCGGCCGACTGGACGGGCTATCGCTCAACTTTTGTGGCTAATACCAAAACAGACGTGGGCAGCCCGATCGGCAACATGATCAACCAGTTCGCCTACCAGATGGACCTCCTGAAAGGCCCGCGCATCGGCTGGCCGTTCGGTAAACAATCCAACGGCACCGTGTTTGCCAGTAAATGCGAAGCTTACTTTGCTGGCATTTCCGCGGCGCTGGCCGTGGAAAATATCACCAGCCTGAAGAAGATTTATACAGGCGGTGGTAGCGGCAAAGGAATGTCCGACTACCTGGTGGCGCTCGGTAAACAATCGCTGAACAACGATGTGACCGCGCAGTTCGACCTGGTGCTGGAAAAGCTGAAAGCCATTCCTGATCCGCTTTCCGCTTCATTGACCAACAATGCGGCGGCTGTGGAGGCGGCGTATAAGGAAATTCAGAAACTGCTTACGCTGCTCAAAACAGATGTGCCTTCCGCCACCGGCGTGCAGATAACTTTCATGGATAATGACGGGGATTAAAACAACGCGGCTTACTTCCCCCGTTGCTATCGCACCGCTGGTCACGTTCAGGATCGCCTTCGGGTTGCTGATGTTCGTGAGCCTGCTGCGGTTCTGGTGGCGCGGCTGGGTAACGGATGTGTACGTATTGCCGGAATTCCATTTTACCTACCAGGGTTTTGAATGGGTACAGCCTTTAGGTAATACGGGCATGCATATACTTTTTTTGACCGTGCTGGCGGCTTCACTGATGATCGCGGCGGGTTTCCTCTACCGGCTGGCCGCGGTGGTGTTCTTTCTCGGCTTTACTTACATAGAGCTGATAGACGTTACCACTTATCTCAACCATTATTATTTCATCAGCCTCGTAGCGTTTATCCTGATCTGGCTGCCCGCCAACCGCCGTTACGCCGTGGATGTGTGGTTTAAACCGGGGAGCAGGCGAACGGAAGCGCCCGCCTGGTGCGCCGGCATACTGATCTTCCAGGTCTCGGTGGTCTATATTTTCGCTGGCCTGGCTAAAGTGAACAGCGACTGGCTGCTGGATGCTCAGCCCATGCGTACCTGGCTGCCGGCCAAAACGCATCTGCCGCTGGTAGGCAAGTTTATGTACGAACCATGGGTCGCCTATCTTTTTTCATGGTTCGGCGCGGTGTACGACCTGTTCATTGTTTTTTTCCTGCTGAACAGGCGTACAAGGCCTTACGCCTACGGAGTGGTGCTGATCTTTCACATCGCTACGGCGGTCTTCTTTCCCGGCATCGGTATGTTCCCCTATGTGATGATGACGGCCAGCCTGATATTTTTCCCGGGACGTTTTCATGAGCGGCTGCTGGGGTATTTACCGGGTTATCCGCTTAACGGAACGGAAGGGAATGATGTTTACAAATATACCCGGCAAAAAATTTTCCTGGCGGGCATTGGCGTTTACGTGATACTGCAGGTCCTTATCCCGCTTCGTTTTCTCCTGTACCCCGGCCATTTGTTCTGGCATGAGGAGGGATACCGTTTCTCCTGGCGGGTGATGCTGATGGAAAAAGCCGGTACGGCTTATTTCACGGTGAAGGACCAGCAACACCGGGAACAATACACCGTCAACAACGCGGAATTTCTCACGCCCCTGCAGGAAAAAATGATGAGCACACAGCCGGATATGATCCTGAAATATGCGCGTCACCTTGCAGCTGAATATAAAAAACGCGGGGTGGACAATCCCGAAGTATACGGGGAAATATACGTGGCGCTGAACGGCCGGCGCTCCCGGCTGTTCGTGGACTCGCTGGTGAATCTGGCGGCCGAGCCCTTAAGCTGGAAACATTATACATGGGTTCTTCCCTATAAAAATTAGCACATAGCAATGAAACTACTCAGCGGTTGGATGATCTTAATGCTCCTGCATGTTGCAGCCTACGGCCAGTACAGCATCAGCGGCACGGTGAGGAATGGCAACGAAGCCGTGGCCGACGCATCCATAACACTGGAACCTTCCGCCCAACGGAAACTCAGCAACGACAATGGTTTCTTCCGCTTCGGCAACCTGCCCGCGGGAACTTATACGATCACCGTCACCACCGGAGGTTTTAAGGCATACACACAGGAGGTGAGCGTTACGAATAAAAATATTGTGCTCGATATCAGCCTGCTGAACCAGGACGTTCAGCTGGATACGCTGCGGGTGACCAGTGCCGCGAACTACGCGGTGGCGGGAAAGCTGAAGGACATTGAAGGCACTTCCATTTACGCCGGGAAAAAGACTGAAGTGATCCTGATGCGGAATGTGAACGCCAATCTTGCCACCAACAACACCCGCCAGATCTACGCCCGCGTGCCCGGCCTGAATATATGGGAATACGACCGCGGCGGTTTGCAGCTGGGCATCGGCGGCCGCGGCCTGAGCCCGGACCGTTCCTCCAATTTCAATATCCGGCAGAATGGTTATGATATCAGCGCAGATGCATTGGGTTATCCCGAAAGTTATTACACGCCTTCCGCCGAAGCGCTGGACAGGATCGAGATCATCCGGGGAGCGGCCAGCCTGCAGTATGGGCCGCAGTTTGGCGGGCTCGTTAATTTTGTGATGAAGGAAGGGCCGAAAGACAAACCTTTTGAATTCACCACCCGGCAAACGCTGGGCAGCTTCGGCCTGTTCAATTCCTTCAACAGTATTGGCGGCACTACGGCGAAGAACAAACTCAATTATTACGCTTTCTACCAGTTCAAACGCGGCGACAACTGGCGGCCCAACAGTCATTACGATCAGCATAACGCTTACGTTCACCTCGCCGGCAACATCACATCCAGGTTGAAGGTCACCGGCGAATACACCTTCATGAGCTATCTCGCGCAACAGCCCGGCGGCCTCACGGATGCACAGTTCGAAGCAGATCCTTCCGTTTCCGTGCGCGAGCGCAACTGGTTTAAGGTGAACTGGAACCTGGCCAGCCTCATCCTCGATTATTCCTTCAGCGAACAAACCAGGCTGAACTGGAGAACCTACACCTTACAGGGCGGCCGCGATGCGCTGGGTATCCTTTCCTACATCAACCGGCCGGACCCCGGCGGCCCGCGGGATTACATGGCGGACGATTATTCCAACTATGCCTCAGAGCTTCGCTTCATCCACCGCTACCGGCTGGTGAAAGACCATAAAAGCACTTTCCTGGCGGGCGCCAGGGCTTATAAAGGTTTAACGGACAGGAAACAGGGGAATGCGAATGATAAGAACGATGCGGACTTTACGTTCCTCGGTCCTGAACCGGACAAGTCGTCCTACAAATTCCCCGGCTACAACTTCGCCGCTTTCGCGGAGAACATTTTCCAGCTGAACGAATACTGGACGGTAACGCCGGGCATCCGCTTCGAGCATATCAACACCAAAGCCGAAGGCTATTATTACAAGCAGAACATTTTTATCCCGAACGAGAAGGTCATGGAGGAAAAAGAAAGCCCGCGCTCTTTCACGCTGCTGGGCATCGGCACCGCCTGGAAATTCCCGAACGGCATTGAAGTGTACGCGAATATTTCGCAGAACTACCGGTCCATCAACTTCAACGACATCCGGGTGCTGAACGTGAACGCACGCGTGGACCCGGACCTGAAGGATGAAACCGGCTATAACATCGATGCGGGCTTCAGGGGGAACTACCGTGGATGGCTATACGCGGATGTCAGTGTTTTTTACCTCAAATACAACGACCGCATCGGCTCTATTTTTACAAGAGATACCAGCTTTATGACCTTCCGCTACCGCACCAACGTGTCCGACAGCCGGAACCTGGGGATGGAACTGCTGCTGGAAGGCGATGTGATCAAAGCATTGTTTCACCATAATTCCCGCTACCGCCTGAACCTTTACACCAATCTTTCGCTGATAGACGCCCGTTACGTGAATACGGACAACACCGCCATTGCCGACAAGCTCGTGGAAAACGTTCCGCCTGTATTGTTCAGGACCGGCCTTTCATTCGGTACCCCAAAGTTTAACCTCACTTACCAGTTCGCTTACCAGTCCAGGCAGTATTCGGACGCCACCAATGCAGAAACCACGCCCACGGCGGTAGACGGCGCCATTCCCGCATTCAGCGTGATGGACCTGAGCCTGAGCTACAACTGGCGGCAGTTCACGCTCTACACCGGCGTGAACAATCTCGCTGACAAGAAATATTTTACGCGCCGCGCGGATGGTTACCCGGGCCCGGGCATCCTGCCTTCGGACGCGCGTAACTGGTATGTGACGCTGCAATTCAAGCTGTAAGCGCCTACATCGCCCGGTTCTCTTCATCGCTCCGGCTGCTCTGCTTTGTTTTATGGGTGGAGCTGCCGAAGTTGAAGGTCAGGGCAGCCACTACCCGCCTGTTGCCGAACCAGTGCTGAAGCTCGTTGTTGAGGATCTGTTTCTCACGGAAAATGTACTTAACCCTGTAATCATCAAAGATATCGTACACGTTCAGCTTCGAGTTCAGCTTTCCTTTCAGCCAGGTTTTCTGCAAACCGATGTCCACGCTGCTCAAAGGCCTGTGAATATAGAGGCCAGACCCGCTCCTGGACTTGTAGAAATATGAAACGTCGAGGGTGACGGCTGCAGGTAAGGTGAATACCTGGCTGCCCGAAACTGAATAATCCGTGATGGGGATGGCGTATGTAACGCCATGGTAGGGCGTTTGCTCCTTTTTATACCCGCCCCTGATATTGTGGTTCATCCTCCACCATTTGCTCACCGTGACGGGAAAACTTACTTCGATGCCTGCAAAGTCGTTGTACGGCAGGTTTGTGCCGAGATATTGCAGGATATTGGTAACGCTGTCGTATTCCGGGTAACGCGTCATGGGGTCGGATTCGCGGCCCGCCCGCAAGGCAACGCTCAGCGACCGGAGGCTGTAGGTAAGGCTGAGCTGGGTGGTGGTGGAGGGTTGGAGGAAAGGGTTCCCGATAAAATAATTCAGCGGGCTGATATACATCCGGAATGGATTGAGCTGGGCGAAATTGGGCCGGGTGACCCGGCGGCTGAAGGAGAGGTTGAGCTGTTCGTTTGTATGGAAGGCGTAAGTAAGGCTCAGCGAGGGCAGCCAGGCCAGGTAATTGCGTTTGGTGACCTGCTTTTCCGTGTAGGAATTTGCCACGCTGTGTGTATTCTCCACGCGCAGGCTGGCAGTGTAGCCGAACTTGGAAATACTTCCTTCGTAAGCGGCGTAACCCGCCGTAATGTATTCATCGTACCGGAAACTGTTCGTGCGGCCATTGTCCAGCACAAATTCGCCGGCGGTATTTAAGGTATCATAACGCAGGTCGTTCTCCGTGGCGGAAAGGGCGAATTTGGCGCCCGCGCTTAGTTTCCCCTTGCCGGCATTCCTCGTGAGGTCCGCCTGCAGCGCGCGGATAAGGATATCATTTTTCAAAATGGTCTTCCAGTGATCTTTCAAATTACCCGTAAAGGCATCCCTGTTCCGGATATCCTCATCCTGCCTGTTCATGATCTTCACAAGCGAACCCAGCACGTCCAGCTGCGTTTTCCCGAGGCGCCCGGAATAATTGAGATTGGCTGCGTAATTGTCCTGCCTGGGCGAGGAGTAGTTGTCGCTATTGGTAAAAGAGACCGGTTTTTCCCCGGAAGCGTCCGTGATGTCGAGGGTATTCAGCAATGCCAGGTCGCGCCGCACCTGGTAAGTTCTGAGCAGTAGCTCCAGCTTATGGTCTTTATGGATATTATAATCGGCCCCCAGCTGAATGCTGGGATTATTATTGCCCGTCAGCCACCGGGTATTGGTGGTCATGATATTTGTATTGGCCTGGTGCTGTAAAGCGTCGTAATGGCGGACAGTATTGCCCGTAGTGTACCCGAGCCGCGCGGTGTAAGCCAGCTTTTTAGTTTTGTAGGTCACGGCAAGGTTATTTTCATTCAGGGTGTATTGGTTCTGCTGCAGGCTGAGGGTGGCCGTGCCCTGCCAGCCCAGCGTCTGGTCGCGTTTCAGCCTGATATCGATGATCCCTTTATGTTCACCGTCGTACCGGCCGGAAGGGTTGCTGATCACTTCGATGGACGAGATCATGGAGGGGCTGAGGCTTGCAAGATAATTCTGCAGTTCTTCGGGGCTCATGGGAGAGGGCTTCCCGTCGATGAACACGCCCGGAGCAACCCGGCCTGCCATGAGGATGGCGCCGTCTGCGCCAACTTCCAGGTTGGGCAGTTTTTTCAGGATATCAAAGGCATTGGTGCTGGCGTTAAAAAGTTTATTACCGGAAATATTGACCACCAGCTTATCTCCCTGCATCTGCATGGCCGCCCTTTCACCGGTAACGGTTACGCCGTCCAGCAGGCTCGCGTCGGGACTGAGCGGGATATTCCCCAGGTTCGCACTCCCGTTCACTGGCCGGTACAGTTTCCGGTAACCCATCGCCGCCAGGAGGAGAGTGTACCGGCCGGATTTTACATCGCTGAAAGTGAACAGGCCGGCAGAATCGCTGATCTGTCCTTTTACAAGGCCGGAATCCGGCAGGGATAACAGGCTGACAGAAACGAACCCGACGCCTAAGCCGGTCTGTTCATCCGTTACTTTTCCTTTGAGCGTGGTTTGTGCCTGGGCGGTAAAATGAAATGCCAGCAGGCAGCAGATCATGAGCTTTTTCATCATGCCGCAAACCTAATACGCCCAACGCCGCGAGCGGTTTAAGTTCCGGAATTCAGGCGTACGGATTTATAAAACCGGACTTAACCCGCTTGATTTTCAATGCTTTCTTTGTAGAGTGCGGGCGTGGTGTCTTTGATCTTCCTGAACGCCGCGTAGAAGGTGGATTTGGAATTGTAGCCCACTTCGTACCCGATGGCCTCGAAGGTGAGCAGGTCGTTGCTGGTGATCAGCTTGCACGCTTCGGTGATCCTGTATTCATTGATATAGGTGGAAAAACTTTTGCCCAGGTTATCGTTCAGCAGCTGCGACAGCTGGTGTGGAGGAATGTTGATCTTCTGTGCGAGGTCGCTGAGCTTGAGGTTCGGGTCTTTGTAAAGTTCATTGTCCAGCAGGGCCTTATCCAGCCTTTCCAGTAACGTTTTCGCATCGTTCTCCGGAATTTTTTTCCGTTCAGGGCGGGGAGAAGCATTTCCAAACCCTGCGCCGTTCAGGTTAAAGAAAATGGTGAGGTACAATACGAAGGTGAACGAAAGTGCTCCGCCCAAATAGAAACCGGACCAAAGGCTCATAAACGCGCCAAGGTAAGCGAGGAAAATGAAGCAATTGCCTGCCAGGAGTATATTCAGGAACCTGCTGCCGCCCGTGCGGATCAGTAAAACACCGGTGGCTACCAGGTAAGCCGCCCACTGGGCATATATAATATGTACGATCACGTGGTTCCAGGCAAAACGGTTGGTCTCATAAGGCACCACAATGCCGGTAAGCACCAGGGCGGCCAGCTGAATGCCCCATATCCATTTCCAGCTGGCGGGTACTTTTGTCACTTTCTCCAATACGGTCCTGGTAAAATAATAAAGAGAGGGGCCGATGAGAAAACAGCCGCTCAGGCCCAGCTGGAGATATATCCTCGGCAACCCCGGGTTAAAGGAAACGAATACGGATTTGCCTACTCTTATGCTCATTGCGAGTAAAAGCACACCCAGCAATATGGAGGCGAGAGACCGCTTTTTGCGGTGCAGGATGAGATACAGGCCCAGGATGGTGCCGTTTACAGCTCCAAGAGCATACAGGAGAAATAATATTTGCTGACCTAAATTCATAAACAGGCTGCTATGGCAGGTTTTGCCCACGAAATATAAGAGAATTCGCGCAAATCCAGCTTACCGCCTGTCCGCTTTTGAGAAAACATGTCCGCTTTTGAAAATCGCCCCGGCCGCAAAACCAGTCGGCCCTGTTGCAGTTCTTCCCTCCCGCCCCCCGGATTCCCGCTCACCGATCGTTGATATCATGCCGAAGCACCTGCCAGCACTGCGTTTCAGCCGGAAACCAGGTATTGTCCGATCTGTACAAAACCGGACACTTTCCTGGTTTCGGTTTACCGTTCATCCGCTGATAACTATTCGTTTTACCGCCTTTCAAACCGTTTATACCTTTGAGTCATCAAACAAACAAAAACAAAAAAACACTTAAAACTTACTAATATGAAAGCAATTACCTTCCTCCTCGCCATCGCACTGGTTTCTGTGAACGCAGTAGCCAATAACAAGAAGTTCAACAATGCTGCAGCCCTTTCTGAAAAGAAAGTAATGATGCATTATGATGTTCAGGGCAATCTACTGGCCACTTCCCGCTTTATTTCCGATGCAGATCTGCCGCTGTACGCCATTACCAAGCTGATGAAACATTGCCCGGACGAGCAGATTAAGCTGGTAAGGGAATTTGATGCTTCCGGCGAAAAAACGTACATCGTAACGCTGGAAAACGCCACCGGCTTCAAAGTGGTGAAAGTGACCAATGCCGACCTGGAGATACTGGAGAAGCTGAAGAAGAGTTAACCAATTGATAATATTAAAGCAGGCCGGCCATGAACTTTCATGGCCGGCCTTTTTGTGTGAAAACCATGATGCCGGGGAACCCGGTATCACTTCTGTACCCCCCTGTATCAAAAGTGATACGGACACGCCTTAAAGTACCTTTATCCCCGGGTTTAACATGGGTTTACCCGGGGTTTACCCGGGGGATGAGTGTAGGGAGATACGGGTGTAACGTATGTACTTTTTCATTTTTCCGCTTTCACCAACGGGAATACCGGCGATTCAACATGTGCTTCCCGCATCCGCTTTTCCATTTCTTTTACAATGGAAGGATGGGCGGCTGCTACATTGTGTTTTTCCGCAGGGTCTTTGCTGAGGTCGTACAGCTCAACAGGCCCGTTGGGGTCGGTTTTCAGCTTATGCCGCAGCGCTTTCCACTTACCGGCCCGCACCGCCTGGCGGCCGCCGTCTTCATGGAATTCCCAGTACAGGTAATCATGCTGTTTTTGCACGCCTTTGCCCAGCAGCGTGGGCAGGAAGGAAATACCGTCCGTATAACGCGCCGCGGGAGCGCCGGCTGCCTGGGTGAGGGTGGGCAGCACGTCCCAGAATGCGCCTGCAAAGTTTGACGTGGTACCTGCCTTCACCTTGCCTTTCCATTGCACGATAAAGGAAGTCCTGATGCCGCCTTCATACAGGTCGCGCTTGAAGCCGCGCAGGCCGGCGGCACTGTTGAAGAACACCGGATCGGCGCCGCCTTCGCGGTGAGGACCGTTGTCGCTGGTGAAAATGACGATCGTATTATCCAGCAGGCCGTATTTTTCAAGCCTGGCCAGTACTTCGCCTACCTGCGCGTCCATGCGGCTCACCATGCCGGCAAAGGTGGCGCGCGGCTTTTCCACGGACTGGTACCCGGCCAGGTTGGCATTCGGGCCATAGTCCATGCCTTTATGCGGTTTTTCTTCGAAAGCGTTCTCATACATTTTGTAGAACGCATCGTTCGGCCCGGCCAGTTCCGCATGGGGCAGTACGGTGGGGATGAAGAGGAAAAAGGGCTGGTCCTTATGCTCGTCTATAAAAGCCAGCGCCTGTTGCTGGATGAGCTCCGGCGCGTATTTGTTTTTGTGCTCGAGGCCGTTTCCTTCCAATATTACTTTCTGGTCGTTGTTCCAGAGGTGCGTGGGGTAGTAGCGGTGGCTCTGGCGCTGGCAGTTGTAGCCGAAGAATTTGTCGAAGCCTTTACGGTCGGGCGCGCCGGTAGTGCCTACCATGCCCAGGCCCCATTTGCCGAAGGCGCCGGTGGCGTAGCCTGCTTCTTTCAGCAGCTGGGCGAGGGTTTGCACGGAATCCGCCAGCGGTTCCTGCCCTTCGGGCTGAATTTCTTTGTTGCCGCGCACATAGGTATGCCCGGTATGCTGGCCGGTCAGCAGCGAGGAGCGCGACGGCGCGCACACGGAAGTGCCGCAGTAAAAGGAAGTGAAACGCATGCCCTGTTTGGCCATTTTGTCGATGTTAGGCGTTTTGATCTTTTGCTGGCCGTAGCAGCCAAGGTCTCCTGCACCAAGATCATCCGCCAGGATGAATACGATATTGGGCTTTTTTTGCGCCATGCAGAAGGATGAGAGTAGCAGCATCCCCGCGAGTAACCATTGCTTTTTCATGGTTTAAAAATATAAAAAAGGCGGAAAGCCGCCTCCCGGTTTATTTTCCGGTAATCTTTTGATTGGACATGCGCGTATGAAATGCGCTGGTGACCGTTTGGGCAGTCATCAGTAATTCCTTGCTTTCCGCAGGGTAAGCGCCCAGTACAGCAAGCCAGCTGCGCTGAAAGCCGCTCCCAGCAAGGTTACCCCCGTCCAGCCTGCGGCGGCGTACGCCTGTGTGGAAAGAACGGCGCCCGTGCCGCTGCCGATGGAATAAAAGATCATGTAACAGCCCACAAGCCTGCTGGCCGCATCGGGCCTCGCTTTGAAGATCATGATCTGGTTGGTGACATGGATGGCCTGGGCTGCCATGTCAAAAAGAATAATGCCTGCCACCAGGGCCCACAAAGAGTATTGCGTAAAGCCCAAGGGCAGCCATGATAGCAGCAACAACAACAGCGCAGCCCCGCTCACCAGCTGCGCACGGCCCTGGTCCGACATTTTCCCCGCTTTTGCCGCGCCCAGTGCGCCCACAGCTCCCAGCAACCCAAATGCGCCGATGACGGTATGAGAAAGATAATGCGGCGCTGAACTGAGGGGTAGTACGAGCGAGGTCCAGAAAGTATTGAAGGCGGCGAACATGAACATGGTGATGATGCCCCGGTTGCGCAGCACAGGTTCTTCGGCGAACAGCCTGAACATGGAACGCAGCAGTTGCGGGTAGGTCATTTTCCCGGTGGAGGTGGCATGGCGCGGCAGCACGCGGTAAAGGAAAAAAAACATCACCACCAGCAGCGAAGCGGAAAGCAGGTACACCGAACGCCAGCCCGCCAGGTCCGCCATGGCTCCCGCCATGGTGCGTGCCAGCAGCAGCCCGATCACCACGCCGCTTTGCGTAATGCCCACGGCGCGGCCCCGCTGTTCTGCCGAGGCAAGCGTAGCCGCAAAAGCGATCAATCCCTGCGTCATGGCCGTGCCCATCAATCCCAACGCTACCATGCCCGGCAGCAGCGCGCCTTTGGTGGGTGCAAAACTAACGACGGCAAGGGCCAGCACCAGCACGGTCAGTTGGGCCAGCAGTAAGGTGCGCCGGTTGAGCATATCTCCCAGCGGCACTACGAACAATAGCGCCAATGCGCTGCCTATCTGAGAAGCAGTGATCACTACGCCCACCGCGGCATGACTGATCCCGAAATCCAGCGCCATGGCGTCCAATAATGGCTGGGCATAATAAACATTGGCTACGCTCAGCCCGCAGGCGATGGCGAACATGAACATCACAGCTGGTTGCAGCTTATACGCAGGCTTCGGCGCCATAATATACGTCTGTATACCGCCAGGAGCTTGTGTTGTAGTAGTTACGGCCATTCCGGTTTCTTCTTTCTGCATAATATTAATATTGTACTGATTGGTAAAATATTGTGTAAAAAAAATCAATGAAGGAATTGCAATTGGATCTCGATGATGCCGGCGAGGATATGATTGTCCGGGTACATCCTGCGGGTGATGCCCAGGCCGTTCCAGATGGCGATGAGGTTGCGTGCCAGCAGCTCCGGTTGTTCCTGGTTCTTCAGGCGGCCACTGGCCTGCGCCTTACGGATCACTTCAAGGAAAAGCTGTTCCAGCCGCTGCAGCAGGTTCACCGCTTTGTCCAGCAAAATGACGTGTGAGTTGGACAGCTCCGCCAGGCTGTTCCCGAAAATGCAGCCTTTCTGGTGGGCGCCCTTGGTGGCAGTGGCGATTTCGCGGAAGAGGTCTTTGAGCGTCTCCACCTGGTCGTTGCTCTCCGCCAGCCTTTTCCTGAACCTGGCCAGCTGTTCTTTGCTGAATTGCTCCAGCACTTTTTCAAACAGTTCTTTTTTCCCTCCTTTGAAAGCAAGGTAAAAGCTGCCCTTGCCAATACCCATCGCGTCCAGCAACTCCTCCGTGGAAGCAGGTTCATAGCCCTTGCTCCAGAAAACGGCGGTTGCTTTGCGGATCACATCCTCCTCATCAAATATTTTAGGTCTGCCTGACATATCCGGGGTAAAGGTATATAATTTACCGGTTAGTACAAAATTGCCGGAAATTCAAACCCGATGTTAATAATTGTACATCGAAAGCATATTTGTTATTCCGTTTCAAATCGTAATCGCAGTTTCTCTTCCTCCAGGTCCAGCAGATTGAGATATTTGCGCACCATCTCTTCGTTTACGCTTTGCTGTTTGTTGATGTGGTGCAGCGATTCGCGTTGATGGGTAAGCAGCTGGAGGTACACTTCCCGGTAATTTTCCAGTTCGTGGCCGGAGTCTTCCGCGGGTTCCAGCTGGTCGTTCTCGAAGCGGTTCTTCAGGGTCTGCAGGGGTTTGCTGCTGCTGAGCGCTTCGGCGTGATGCTCGTCGAGGTAGCGGAGGCTGAGGTTCGACAGCTGTAAACGCAGCTCCTGCTCCTGTTCCTCCGGGCTTTTATCGTAATCGGGGTCGTCCATTTTCACCCACTTGATGAGCAGGGGAAGGGTAAGGCCTTGTACAACGAGGGTGAGCAGTATAACGGTGAAGGTGATAAACAGTATCAGGTTGCGCTGCGGGAACGGCTGGCCGTTGCCGAGCGTGAGCGGGATGGAAAGGGCCGCTGCGAGGGATACCACACCGCGCATGCCTGCCCATCCGATCAGCAGCGGGCCTTTCCAGCCGGGCCGGCTGTCTGCCGTAGTGATGAACCGGCTGATGAAGACCGTAAATAGGGATGCGCCGAAAGTGCTGAGCAGTCTTGTGATGATAAGCACCACTGTGATCAGCACGCCGTACCAGATGGCGGTGCCGATGCCTACATCGCCGAGGCCGCTCATGATCACCGGCAGCTCAAGGCCAATGAGCATGAACACGAGGCCGTTCAGCACAAATCCTATGGTGGACCAAACATTGCTCCCCCTAAGCCGGCTGGCGGTGCTGAGAATGAGGTGGCTGCGCGCGGAAAGATACAGTCCCCCGCTCACTACGGCCAGCACGCCTGAAAAGTGAAACCACTCCGCCGCGATGTACATCACGTAAGGCGCGGTGAAGGTGAGCACAATGTCCATATTCGGCGTGGTGGGCAGCCAGCGGTGAATGGCGTAGTAGACCATGCCAATGGCCACGCCTGTCACGATACCCATTACGATCACCACCGCGAAGCTGAGGGCGGCTTCCTGGAATACGAACCGCCCCGTGTCTACCGCTATAAATGCAAACCGGAATACGATCAGGCTGGATGCATCGTTCAGCAGGCTTTCCCCTTCAACGATGGCGGACAGCCGTTTGGGCACTTTCACATATTTCAGGACCGATGTGGCGGATACCGCGTCCGGCGGGCTGACGATGCCGCCCAGCAGAAACCCCAGCGCCATTGTAAAGCCCGGCATGAGCGAGCTGGAAACGAGCGCCACCACGAAGGACGTAACGATCACGATCAGGAATGCAAAGCTGGTGACCACCCTCCGCCACCGCCAGAGGTCTTTCCAGGAAGTATACCAGGCCGCTTCGTATAGCAGCGGCGGCAGAAAGATGATGAAGATCAGCTCGGGGTTGACGCTGATCACCGGCATGCCCGGAATGGCGCAAAGCGCCAGCCCGCCCAGCACGAGCACGATAGGATAGGCGATCTTCAGCTTCTGCGCCAGCATCACCAGGAACAGGATGATGATGATCAGCGCGATGTATTGGATAAAATTCTCGAGCATAGCGTAGATTGAAGCTTACAGGTTTTGTGGTTTGAATTTCTCCGGGAAAGATAAATGTTTGCCTGATACCATAAAAACGCCTTCACCCCGGTAATGCACTGTTTTGGGATATTTTGGCCAGGTGGCGGCCCGTGCGGCCATCACTTCGAAAATAAAGAAATTGTATTTGTCCAGCATCCGCCTGTCTTCCACGCGGCATTCGAAGTGAGCGTAACATTCCTTAATGAGCGGAGCCTTCACTTCAAGCCCTTCTTCCGGCGTAAGCCCGAACTTTTTGAACTTATCCGTTTTGGCGCCTGTTGTATTCCCGATGCCGATGATGGTATCGATCATGTCTGCCGTAGGAATGTTGATCACGCATTCGCCGCTTTCTTTGATCATATCATAACTGTGATTGGCGGAGGTTATCATACAGCCGACGAGGGAAGGGGAAAACTCCATCACGGTATGCCAGCCCATGGTCATGATATTGGTCCTGCCTTTGTGAAAGGAGCTAACCAGCACTATCGGCCCGGGTTCCAGGAACTTCCTGATCTTGTCTACGGGCAGCATTGTTTTTTTATAGGCTCTTTTCATATTGATACGGTTTACTTTTTTACTGTAACCCACATGCCAACATACTGATAGTCTTTAAATTTAAGTGTTTTTTGAATTGGATATAAATGGAGGAGGAAATGATCAAAAATGATCATGGATATTTTTATCTGTCAGTATCTTCCTTTCCACCAGCGATTTGTGGTATACAGAGTGTTTTTCGTATTTGCGGGTAATGAAGTAGGAGATGGCGGACACGATCATCAGCGGGATGAACAGCTTATATCCGCCGGATATTTCAGCCAGCAGGAAGATGGCCGTGAGCGGCGCGTGCATTACGCCGGCCAGCACACCCGCCATGGCGGCAATGATAAAATTGGGCGTGTTCAGGTGATAAATGCCGGAGAGGTTCACCAGGTAGGCAAACAAAAAGCCCGTTAACCCGCCTGTGATCATAGACGGGGCAAAGATGCCGCCGTTGCCGCCCGCGCTGATAGTAAGGCAGGCGCATACCACTTTGAACACCAGCAGCAGCACCGTCATCAGGATGATAGCCCAGGCCTGGGCACTGTACCCTTCCAGGAAAGAGTGCGCTGTAATGGAAGCGTAGCGGCCTTCCAGCAGGTTGGTGATGGTGGAATAACCTTCGCCGTATAACCCCGGCAGCAGGAAAATGAGCAGGCACAACGGGATGCCCGCGGCCAGCCAGCTTTTCCAGTTCATACGCCGCTTTTCAAAATATCCTTCTATAAAATCCACGGAGCGCGTGATATAAACGGACACCATGCCGCAGCAGATGCCCAGCAGGATATAAAAAGGAATGGCCTTGATGCTCCAGCTTTCGCTGGCAACAAATATGAACTTGCCCGGGTACAGCAGTTGCGAGACCACCGTGGCCGTGGCGGTGGATATGAGCAGCGGGATGAAGAAGGGGATGCTGAAATCGAGCAGGAATATTTCCAGCACAAAAATGATCCCGGCAAACGGGCTGTTGAACACCGCGGCAATGCCGCTCGCCGTGCCGCAGGCAAGCAGCAGCACGGTGTCTTTGGACGAAAGCCTGAGGTCGTGCCCGGTATTGGAGCCGATCGCTGCGCCTGTAGCCACAATGGGCGCTTCCAGTCCCACGCTGCCGCCAAAAGCCACGGTGATGGCGCTTGTGATGATGTGGCCGTAGGTATGCCGCTTTTCGATCCGGCCTTTGTTGGAGACAATATTATGAATAATGAAGCCCACGCCCCGGTTGAGCTTATTGCGGAACAGGCGGGTGAGCAGGAGGAGGGAGAGGCCGGTGCCGATCATGGGTAATATGGCTGAAAGCCAGTTGCTGTTCATCCAATTGTTCATCACCTCCACGCGATGCTCGAAGAACTGTACGGTCACTTTCAGCAATACCGCCGCCAGCGCGGCAATAACGCCTACCACGAAACTGAGGATAATGAGAAAATTCCGGTGGGAAGTAAATTTAGTCCTGTAATTCCCGAATCTCACGAGCAGCCTGTAGTACTTATTGCCGGTTCCTTCCATGTGCCGAAAATAAGGAATATGCAATAAACAGGTCTTACTGGTAAGTTCTGAACACCACTTTCTCCACGATCACGCCCAGTTTTTTGAGGGAAGCATCGTTGGAGCTGAATTTCTTTTCGCCGGTGAACTTATCGTAGAGCTTGGGGTCGCCGCTGTTCACGGCGCGGAAGAGGATCATCACCCCTTTTTTGTCCATGGCGCCGCCTTCCCAGCTGTCTACCGTGCCGCCGTTGGTCCATTCAAAGCCGTTTACCGTGAAGCCTTTGCCGTTCACTTTATTGACCTTATCGATCGGGTCGCCGGGTTTAATACCGAAGGGGGAGCGCCATTTGCCCTCTTCCCTGCTGAAGGCGACAGATTTGGTGGAATCTTTATAAAAGATCACTTCCATTTCATTTTCCGTGTCCGGGTATACTACCCAGGCCTTGCCAGCGTCGTTGCCTTCAAAGTCGGTGGCGTCGCGCAGCTCCACGTTCTCTTTGCCGTAAAGTTCCAGCAACTGGTCGGGTTTTACCATGGCGAACACGTTGCGCACGTCCCAGTTACGGGTATCCACCGGCATATTGGCGGCGGTATTGATGGTTTCTTTCGAGGGAGAGGAACCCGGGGTGGCGGCAGGCGCCTGGCCGGTGGCGTTCGCTGGCGGGGCGCCCTGGAGCACGGTACCCGCGGCCGCGGCCTGGTTCTGGTTGTCTGGCGGGGCCACCATCACGGATATCTGTTTCGGGATGGCGCCTATACGGTACAGCTCTGTTTTTTCGTCCACGAGGGCTTTATTGTCGTCCTTGTTCTTATTCACGATGTAGGTGGCCAGGGGGAACACGTTGCCGGAATTCACGTTCATGGCGCGGAGGTTGGCGATGAGGGTCTGACGGTTGCAGTCGCTGTACTGGTAAAGGAACCGGAGGGCGGCGTCCAGGGCGGTGGGGTCCTTTTTGAGGTCCTGCATGGTTTTGTCTACCTCCAGGCCCCCGGAACCGGTCCTGCTCATTTGTTCGGTCACGAATACCAGGGCCGGGTCGTTCAGTTTCAGGAACTGGGTGGCCATTTTGGAGGAAATGTCTTCAATGGCTGATTCTGAGAGTTTCTGGGCGCTGGCCGCTACCGGCAGGAAAAATACAAGCAAATAAAGGATCCGTTTCATGGAGGGCGAATTTAACACTGATGTCTTATAACGAACATCATTATCACTAAATTATGCAATATTCCCTATTTGCCGCGCAAATAGCCTGCCAACGAACTTTTTCCCTTTTGCGTAAATAATTTTACCGATCGGAGCAAACTATGCGGGAGGGAGGCGATAATTTCACGCCCACAAAACTATTGCTATGCTTTACAGATCATTATGGATGATAACCTTTTTTACCCTGGTATGTGCCCAGGTGTTTGCCCACGCCCTCTGGATAGAGACCAGCCCGACCGGTAAAAAAGGCCAGCCCCAGGAAGTGCGCGTTTTTTGGGGAGAGTTTGCCGATAAGGATATTTCCCCGCTGGATAAATGGTTTTCCGATACCAAATCATACACCCTCACCCTCATTACCCCCGACAAGAAAGAGATCCCTCTCACTTCCGCCCCGGGGAAAGATCATTACAAAGCCTTCTTCACCCCCGAGTCTGAAGGCGTATATACGGTGGTGATGAAACATATCGTAAAAGAACTATATCATGGCAGCCGCCTGGATTACCATTCCAGCGCCAGCGTACTGGTGGGCAAAGGCGAAGCCAGCCCTGAAGTCAACAAAAACGATGTGAGCGTGTTCGTGGCCCCGAAAGCGGCGCACAAGGTGAATGAAAGCATCAGCCTGCATGCCCTGATGGACCTGAAGCCCGCTGCGGAACAGGAAGTAAAGGTGTTCGCGCCCAATGGCTGGGGCAAGGAACTGTATACGGACAGCACCGGCAAGGCGAGCTTTACCCCGCTCTGGCCCGGCAGGTATATGGTGGAAGTAGCCGGCACGCAAAAGAAAACCGGCCAGCACAACGGCCAGGCTTTTGAGGAAGTATGGAGATGCGCTACTTATTGTATCGAGGTAAAATAAACTCACTATTATAAAAAAAACGGGTGTATACGTTCGTATACACCCGTTTTTTGTGCGGCTATTTTTTACATGACCGCCAATGTGTGTAATTTCGTCTTTTCAAAATGTCATTGATAACCCCAATCCATATTGCCGTCCGTTATAATAAGGCATAACGATTCCATTTAGTTTATCCTTGTCCTTAAAAATCGCTTTCTTGATAAAGGGATGAATCCAGTAGGCAATTTTAGTGCTTAAAATCCCGATTCCCGCACCTGTAGCAACATCGGTAAGCCAATGTTTTTCGTTGGACATTCGAAAAAGACCTGTGCCAGCTGCGACCACGTAGCCGCCAATACCATACCAGACAGATACATGTTTATACTCCTGGTATAAAAATTCGGCACCCATAAAAGCCGTAGCGGTATGCCCCGAAGGAAACGAGTTTGTGTCTGAGCCATCTGGTCTTTTAACTTTTGAAGTTTTTTTTATGATGTTTACAGAGCCACCCATAATCAGATATGCCGTTGTCAAAACAATGGTTCTATCTTTAAAATTATTTTTTCCCTGTATGCCCAACGCATTTAAGGCATATACAGATAAAAACGGACTGTATTGGGAAAAATCGTCTAGGTTTACTTTCTTATCATCATGCTCCCTAAATTCATTTTTTGTACTGGTATTGATATCTTTTAAAGAAGGGCTTACAAGACCAACAACTCCATATCCGATTAAAACAGTTGGAATTATGAGCGATTTGTATTTGAATTGAATATTTTTCGCGTTTTTTTCTGAGTCGGTCGAATCGTTAATGCCCACTTTAAACTCAGGAATGCAAATATTTTGGCCAAACAGTGTTTCAGTATTGGACCTGTTAGCTATTATGCCGCTAAGGGTAATTTTTTCCTGCGAATATGCTTGGGACATATACGAAAAAAGAAGGATTAGCAAGGCCAAATTTCTGCCTTTCATTTATTAAAGTTTAGAGTTTAATGCCACAATTCCCGGCGAAAGTATATCGTTGTTGAACGCTCATATTTTATATATACAAAATGGCTTACTTTATATATTAAAGCAGCCTTTAGATGTAGTAAAACAGGTTGCAACATTCTGTCGTTGAGGCCTTGGCCAGGTTTGGCGATTAAAACTTAGCGTTTTTGCAGTTAAATCTTATTTTGGCAGGTAAATACATGTGCTCGAAACCTGAAATAGGCTTATGATTAAAACTTTGCACAACAGGAATATGGATGCCAATTGGATGCTTCAGCTGATCATTTCAGAAAAATACCGATTGCAACGTCATTTGTTACTAATCACGTTTTGTATTATTGTTTTGTATTACAGTCCACCGGACTACATAGAACCTTTCGAAACCTACAATCGGCTGATTATTTTTTTTCAGATAGTTTTATTGGCCTACAGTAACATGTATTTTTTTGTTCCTAAGTTTCTGTTTAGAAAGAAATACTTAAGTTATGGTCTTTTTGTGCTTTCTGGAATGATTCTTTCGTTTTACATTCATGAAGTTTTTTCCTCTTATTACAAGCCTGATTTACTTCCGAACGAGGATGACAATATCAACTTTTTGACCTTTTCTTTTATGATCATGGTGCTTATCATTGCATCGGCGGCGGTTAAGTTATTCCAGCAGTGGATATCGGATGCGCAACTGATTCATGATCTGGAACTTTCAAAAACTAATACTGAACTGGAGCAGCTCAAAAATCAGATCAATCCGCATTTCCTTTTTAACATGCTTAATAATGCAAATGTTTTAATTGAAGATGATCCCAAAAAAGCTTCGCAGGTTTTAATGAAGCTAAGTGACCTACTTCGGTATCAGCTTTATGACAGCTCGAGAGATAAAGTTTTATTAACTTCAGAAATCCATTTTTTGGAAGATTTTTTAAACCTGGAAAAAGTTAGACGGGATAATTTTAATTTTTTAATATCCAAAGAAGGAGAATTGAGTGGTGTTCAGGTTCCTCCCTTATTATTTATTTCATTTGTCGAAAATGCTGTAAAGCACAATAATGATTCAGCGAAATCATCCTATGTAAATTTGTTTTTCAGTGTTCGCCATACCGAGCTTTTTTTCAACTGCATAAACTCAAAACCCGCTGTAAAAGCAGTCAATAAATCCGGAGGATTAGGTCAGGCCAATATTAAAAGGAGATTAGAACTCCTGTTCCCTTCTTCACATGATTTGAAAATAGAGGACAATTTGGAAACATACTGCGTTACCTTAACTTTAAAATTATAAAATGAACTGCATAATAGTTGATGATGAGCCATTGGCAAGAAAAGCAATCCAAAAACTTGTTTATCAGACAGAAAACCTGGAATCTATAGCTTCATTTAACGGAGCGGATGCTACAAGGGAATTTCTGGCAAAAAATGCTGTTGATTTAGTATTTCTTGATATTCAAATGCCAGGAGTGAACGGGATTGAATTTGCCAGAACTATTCCTAAGAAAACTTTAGTGGTGTTTACCACCGCTTTTCATGAATTTGCTTCTGAGAGTTATGAAGTCGACGCTATTGACTATTTGATCAAACCTGTAAAATTAGAGCGCTTTCAAAAAGCGGTTGAAAAAGCGCAGACGTATTGTAAATTATTTCATACTGATTATACAAACAGCAATATAGAAAACATAACCGATGATTATATTTTTGTAAGGGCAGACCGCAGAATGTTCAAAGTACATTTTAGCGATATACTTTATATTGAAGGGTTAAAAGATTATGTAATTATTTACATAGAAAATCAAAAAGTGATTACACTTATGAATATTAAAACTATTCATAATTTGATTCCAAAAAGTTCTTTTGTCAGAGTCAGCAAATCCTACATCATCAATGTAAATAAAATAGATTCTGTAGATAACAATACTGTATATATTGGAAAAAACGAAATACCGATTGGTAATATTTATAGGGATTTCTTTTTTAATGAATTTGTAACAAAGAAACTTTTGAATAAGTAATAAAAAGGGTTCGGCCGCACCGGTCAGGATAAAAGCCGAACGGCCATTCACCTATTTCCTCAGCAGCGCTGTAGCGCACCACAGCAGTGGCGCCTGGCCATGCAGGTCGCCGGTGAGGCGCTTTCGGTCCAAGTAATACTGGTAGTCATTCTTCATATTGGTGCCTTCACAAACATCGCGGATGTCCGAATGCTCATCCAGGTAGGTGATGAGGGACAGCCAGGCCTTTCTCGCGGCAGGACCGTAGGTTTTGGCATCCAGCCAGCCATTTTTCACCCCGGTGATCATCGCGAAGGTGAACATGCCCGTGCAGGAAGTTTCTTTCCACGACTTCGGGTCGTCTATCAGCTGGTGCCACATGCCGTCTTCCGCCTGGTACTTCAGCAGGGAAGCCATCATCGTCTGGTAAGCTTTCAGGATGCGGGGGCGGTTGGGATTGTCCTTGGGCACGGAACGAAGCAGCTCGCTCATGCCGGCAGCCATCCAGCCGTTGCCGCGGCCCCAGAAGAAGGGCGCGTTGGGCGCATGGTAAAAAAGGCCGTTGGGCTTTTGAAGGGAATCCAGGTAAAGGATCATTTCATTGGCTGCTTTGTCGATATACGAACGGTTGCCGGTAGCACGGTAGGCCTGGCTCTGCACGGCGGTGATCATAAACATGTCGTCTATCCACAGGCGGGTTTGCCAGGTATAACCCTGGTTGTAGAATACATGAGATTCGGGTTTCACGCGTTTGCCTTCGGGCGGGCCCCATTGTTTGTCTGCAATGCCCTTACCGAGGGTGAGGTAACGCACATCTTTGGTTTGCAGGTAGAGCTCCAGCGGTACGGAACCGAATACGGTGTAATCCACATGGTCCGGCACGGGTATAAGCGTATCCCTTGAGCCAAGGAGCGGCTCGAACCGCTGGATGAGGTGCTTTTTGAGGGCTTCGTCCTTCGTTTCTTTTGCGAAGGTGAGGGCGCCGTACCAGGTGCAGGTTTCCGGGTAGGTGATCACTTTGGGTGGAAAGGGCCTGCCGAAGTTGGTGTGGGGCGTTGCCACGAAGTGGTCCGCCACTCTTTTCCCGATCTCTTCCGGGGTGGAACCTTTCGGGAAGTTTTTCAGGTCCGCAGACTGCGCGGTGGCGCCGGCGGATAACATCACTAAAGATGCCGCCAGCATTGGTGTCAGGTGCTTTGTTTTCATAACGTATGATTGAACAGAATACAAGTTATGCAAACGTTTGCATATTTACAAACAGGTCATGCGTAAAACTACGTGTTTTCAGAAATCAGCGGTTTTACGCGTGTTTTTGCCATCCGCCTGCCCTAATTTTACTCCTGCTAGTCTGATTACTACTGTTTGTTTTTCCCCAACCCCTCTCAGAAAGTACATCCCCGGATGTACTTTCATTTTTTACGCCTACACGGTTGATCCTTTAATAGAAAAAATTAATTTTGACCGAATGGTATAGAATTGTATTTTTGATCAGTTAAAACAATTACGACATGGCAGGAAGGTATAAAGAATTCGACGAGGGCAAAGCGCTGGCCGCCGCCACCGAGGTGTTCTGGACGAAGGGGTATGAAGCCGCTTCCATGGAAGACCTGCTGCAGGCGATGGACCTCAACAAAGGCAGCATGTACAATACCTTTGGCAGTAAGCGGCAATTATTCATCAGCGTGCTAAACAGGTTCTTCTTGAAAGAAGGCATGGCCATCCGTTCCACGTTCGAGCAGCACAAAAATCCCGTCAAGGCGCTTAAGGAGATCTTCCGGCAGGTAACCCAGCCCGCCGACATAAATGACCACAGCAAAGGATGTTTCCTCGTAAACACGCTCGGTGAAATGAGCGGTATGGACGAAGAGCTGGCCAGCCTCGCCCGTAATAAGCTCCTCGATGTGGAAACCATCTACCTGCAGTATATAAAAAAGGGCGTAAAAGAAGGATACATCACCACCCGGACCTCTCCCGAAACGCTGGCGAAATTCCTGGTGAACATGTGGAACGGTATGAGCATTTCCCGCCGCATTTATGGCCGGAAAGAACTGGAAAAGCTCGTAGAGTTGCAGCTGGACGTGCTTCAGCCGGGTTAACTTTTTTTTGTACTAATATTTGACTGAATGGTATAGAATTTACGGGGGCAAGCCAGGTTTCTTTTTCCGCGCCGCATTTTTTTTCTTCAATATTTGACCAATTAGTATAGAATTTAAAACATTTTTTATGACAACGTACAACACCATCTCCGTTAACGGACAGCAAATTTTCTACCGCGAAGCCGGCAGCCGCAGCAATCCCACCATCCTTCTCCTGCACGGCTTTCCCACCTCTTCATTCATGTTCCGCAATCTCATAACCAGCCTGGAAGACCGATACCACCTCGTTGCGCCCGATTATCCCGGTTTCGGCCAGAGCAGCATGCCCACCGTAAATGAATTCGACTACAGCTTCGACAACCTGGCCAATATCATGGAAGCATTCGTGGACGCCATTGGTCTCGGCAGGTTCAGCCTGTATGTCATGGATTACGGCGCTCCCATAGGTTACCGCATCGCCGCCCGACAGCCCGAAAGGATACAATCCCTGCTGGTGCAGAACGGCAACGCCTACCGCGAAGGCCTGACCGACTTCTGGACCCCCATTTTTCATTATTGGGAACACCCGGAAGAACCCGCCAGTATTGAAGCCGTCGCCGTGATGCTGACCCCCGAAAGTACCCGCTGGCAATATGTGAACGGGGTAAAAGATGTTACGAAGGTCAGCCCTGATACCTGGCTGCACGACCAGGCCCTGCTGGACCGCCCGGGCAACCGCGAGATCCAGCTGCAGCTTTTCCTGTCTTACGGTACCAACCCGCCGCTGTACCCCGCATGGCAGGAATATTTCCGCCAGCACCAGCCGCCCACCCTGGTAGTATGGGGCGAACATGACGCGATATTCCCCCCTTCCGGCGCCCACCCTTACAAACGCGACCTGCAAAATATTGAATTTCATTTGCTGGATACCGGGCACTTCGCGCTGGAAGATCATCTCGCGGAAATCGCCGCTTTGATAGACGGCTTTCTTGTCAGGAATGTAAAAAAAATTGCGGCGCTGGCAGTATAACACCAGTAAGATATGTTGATCCGGCATGGCTCCCCGCATGGGAGCCTTTGCCATTGGGATTGTTCACAGGATTATCTATTTTTATCGGATATATCCAACGACCATGCGCTCCTTTATTATCATCATCTGCCTTTTCGTAACCAGTCTCACCGCATCCGCCCAGCTTTTCAAAAAAGGTGACCGGGTTTGTTTTGTCGGCAACAGCATCACCCACAACGGTGATTACTGGCACAACATCGCCCTCTGGTATACCACGCGCTACCCGCAGCTGGGCGTCACCTTCTTCAACTGCGGCATCTCCGGCGATGTAACGAAAGGTATCATCAACCGCATGGACGAGGACATACTCGTGCACAAGCCCACCTGGGCCGTGATCATGATCGGCATGAACGACGTGAACCGCCCGCTGTATGATGCCAAACGGGCAAACGAACCGGGCATCAAAGAACAGCAGCAGCAGGCGCTTGTTACCTATAAAAAGAACCTGGACAGCATCATCCGCATTTTCCAGTCCAAAGGCATAAAAGTGGTGCTGCAAACGCCCTCCATCTACGACCAAACCTCCAAAATGGCCACCAGCAATCTTTATGGCGCGAATGACGCGCTGAAGACCTGCGCCGGTTATATCAAGGAATTCGCGGCCACATATAAGGTCCCGGTAGTGGACTACTGGACCTCGCTCAGCACCATCAACGCCGAAGTGCAGCGCACGGATTCCACGGCCACCGTGATCGGGAAAGACCGTGTGCACCCCGGCCCGGTGGGTCACCTGCTGATGGCCTGGGAATTCCTGAGAACATTCAAATCCTCGCCCATCGTGGCTACGATCGTTGCAGACCGCGATACGAAATCGAGCCAGGGAAAAGCGCAGCAGGCAAAGATCACCAACCTGGTGCGCGACGGCAATACGGTTACATTCACCGCCGAAGAGCAGGCGTTGCCCTTCCCGCTGCGCGACGAACAGGCTTTTGCCCTGGAGCTGGCGCCGTTCACGGAGAATTTTAACCGCGAAGTATTGAGGTTCAACTTTCTGAAACCCGGTAATTATGTGCTGTCAATAGACGGTGTGGAAATAGGGACCTATTTTTCCGGGGAGCTGGAAAGGGGGCTGAACCTGTCGCTGATCACCCAAACGCCGCAGTACCAGCAGGCAAAGAAAGTGCAGGCGCTGCTGCAGAACAGCTGGCGCCTCGAAGGCCAGCTGCGGCAGATACGCCTGGTGGAATACCGCTTCATCAACGCGCTGCCCGGAAAGGAAAACCTGGAAGTGGTGAAACATCACTACGATACCGGCTTCGTGAAAAAGCCAGATACCGATTACGCTAAAAAGCTGCTCACCGGCTACATCGAACAAAAACCGAAGGAAGCTGAGATCCGCCGTGAATGGCAATCTTCGTTGGATTCATTACCCGTGTTGCTGAAGCCGGCGCCGCATAAATATGTATTAAAGAGAGTGCAATAAATAATGGATATCCCGACGATAGATCATTTCGTCGCATCATTCACCTCGATCCAATACCCGTCCGGGTCCTGGAGGTAAATTTGTTTCACGCCGTCTACCCGTACGGTGATCTTTTCTTTTTCTCCCGCCCAGTTAATGAAGGTCATGCCCGCTTTTTTTAACCGGGTGATGAATTCCTCCACAGAAGGGACACTAAAACAGATATGAGAGTTCCGGTCACCTGTGTAAGGCGTTTTGGCGCCGGCTATAAGATGAAGATGGCTGGCCGGGCCCACGGAAAACCAGGTATGCTTGCCGTCGTGGAAAGGCTCGGGAATGGTATCCAGGCCCAGGAAGTCCCGGTAAAACACCGTAGCTTTTTCAAGATCCTGCACGTATAGCGCGAGATGGTTCAGGTAAGGCCGCGTTTTTTTCTGTTGCGCGGATACCGCCGTTGCGGCTGAAATAAGAAGACAAAGGAGCAGTAATTTCTTCATAACCCGTACAAGATAATAAATCCCCGGGTTTGTGAACCCTATTTCCGTTGGTACACGGGCGCTTTCTGCGGCATATTCAGCGGCAGGATCAGGAGGATGGACATGAGGGCGGAAAGGCCGATCAGGCTCATGCCCCAACCCAGCAGCATGCCGGCATCCCGGCCGGCGACGCGCGCGTCGCCCGCCTCGTCTATCAGGGCCAGCAGGAAATAAAAGCTGGCCACGAGCATCAGTCCGCCTACAGACATGCGGAATGCCGTGCGCCTGAAGAACAGCAGCCCCGAAAAGAGCAGCAGGAGGGTGAGCCCGAGGAAATTGATCATATCAGCATTCCATAATATACAAAGGGAACAGATAATGAAATAGGAGCAGGGGATGTAATGGAGGAGAAAAATGCCTTTTTTCATGGTTTGGGGGATTAATACTGTAATTTATGCAGTTGTTACAACTTTTCCTATCACATTTTTGTGCCTATTTTTGCGGGGTTTAAGGATGCGTTGCGCGGTCTTGCCCCGCAATTGCGCAAATAAATGGCTAATTTCGCCGCTTGAATACTCAATACAGACAATCATCAATATGGCAAACAGCTTATACGAATTCGGAATGATCGGCCTGGGCGTGATGGGGCGCAACCTCCTGCTCAACATGGCGGATCATGGATTTGCCGTGATCGGCTTCGATAAGGATACAGAAAAGGCCAAAGCCCTGGAATCCTCCGCTACCGCCGGCACACGCGTAAAAGGGGTGGTGTCGCTGGAAGAAATGATCAGCCAGCTTCAGCGCCCCCGCAGGGTCATGATGCTCGTGCCCGCAGGCAAACCGGTAGACGATGTGTTGGAATCCCTCAAACCCTTGCTGGAACCGGGCGATATCGTGATAGACGGGGGCAACTCCCACTTCACGGACACCCTCCGCAGGGTGGAATACATGAAAGCCGCCGGCTTTCATTTCATGGGCGTAGGCGTTTCCGGCGGGGAACAGGGCGCGCGCACCGGCCCCAGCATTATGCCCGGCGGCGACCAGGAAGCATACCCGCATGTGAAACCCATGCTGGAAGCCATTTCCGCCAAAGTGGAAGGAGAGCCCTGCGTGGCCTACCTCGGTAAAGGCGCGGCAGGCCACTATGTTAAAATGGTGCACAACGGCATAGAGTACGCCATCATGCAGCTCATCAGCGAAAGCTACCGCCTGCTGCAAAGCGCCGGTCTCAACAACGACCAGCTGCACCAGGTGTATAAGGAATGGAACAGCGGCGAAATGCAGTCTTTCCTCCTGGAGATCACGGCAGACATCTTCCTGCAAACAGACGACAAATCAGGTAACCGCCTCATTGATATGATCCTGGACAAAGCGGGCTCCAAAGGCACCGGCAAATGGACTTCCCAGGAGGCCATGGACCTGGCCGTGCCCGCTACCATCATAGACACGGCAGTGTCTATGCGCACCGTTTCGGCTTATAAGGACGAGCGCGTGCAGGCCGCCAGAGTATACGCGGAACCCAAAATTCCCGTGTCCGCCGATGCGAAACTTTTCATTTCACAGGTGAAAGACGCGTTACAGTTCGCCACCATCATGTGTTACGCTCAGGGCATGGCCATGCTGCACGCCGCTTCCGAAGCGCACGACATGCAGATACCCCTGCCCGACGCCGTGAAAGTTTGGCGCGGCGGCTGCATCATCCGTTCGGCCCTGCTGGGTACTTTCTACAAAGCGCTGAAAGAATCGCCTGAATTACCCAACCTGTTGCTGAACAAAGAAGTGGCCGGTATTGTAAAAGAAAAGGAACATAACATGCGCGCGGTGATTGTACAGGCCGCACAGGCCGGCCTGCCCGCGGCAGGATTTATGGCTGCGCTTTCCTATTTCGACGCATACCGCAACGAAAAGCTGCCCACCAACCTGGTGCAGGCGCAACGCGATTACTTTGGAGCACATACATACCAGCGGATAGACATGCCGGGCAGTTTTCATACCACCTGGCTACACCATTAATCATTTTTATCTTTTTTATGCAACATCATAAACGCCCGCCTGCTTCCATCCTCTTCATTTTCGGCGGCAGCGGCGACCTGAACTACCGGAAGCTGACACCTGCTTTGTATAACCTGTTCCTGGACGAATGGATGCCGGAACGCTTCGCCATTGTAGGGATCGGCCGCACGGAATACTCTTCCGATAATTACCGCACCCACCTGCAGGAGGGTATCGAGAAGTTCTCGCGCCGTAAAGCGGAAGTGAACGGCCACTACCAGGCATTTTTCGATCACGTCAACTACCTCCAGCTGGACGCCGGCGACGTGGCTTCCTACCAGCGCATCACGGAATTCGTGCAGCAGAAGGAAGCCGAATGGGGCGTGCACCCGAACGTGATCTTCTACCTCGCCGTGGCCCCGCAGCTGGTGCCTTCCATCGCGCAGGAACTGGGCACGCTCAACCTCTGCAAGGATAAAAGCGCTACCCGCATCGTGATAGAAAAGCCTTTCGGGCACGACCTGGAAAGCGCGCATGAGCTGAATGCCCTGCTCACCGGCCTGTTTGCCGAAGAGCAGATCTTCCGTATAGACCACTACCTCGGCAAGGAAACCGTGCAGAACATCCTGGCGCTCCGCTTCGCGAATGCCCTGTTCGAGCCCGTATGGAACCGTCATTACATCGACCATGTGCAGATCACCGCTGCTGAAAGCGTGGGCCTCGAAGGCCGCGGCGGATATTACGAACATTCCGGCGCCCTGCGCGACATGGTGCAGAACCATATCCTGCAGCTGCTTTGCATGGTGGCCATGGAAGCCCCCGTTTCTTTCGACGCCAACGAGATCCGTAATAAAAAAGTGGATGTGCTCAACGCCATCCGCCCTATCAAACGGGAAGACGTACATGAGTCCGCCGTGCGCGGCCAGTACGGTGCCGGCTGGATGAAAGGCAGGCAGGTAACAGGTTACCGCGAAGAAAAGGGCGTCAATCCTCAATCCAACACCGATACCTACGCCGCCGTAAAATTCTTTATCGACAACTGGCGCTGGCAGGGCGTACCTTTCTACGTGCGCACCGGTAAGCTGATGCACCAGAAAAGCACCCATATCACCATCCAGTTCAAAGAAGCGCCCACCTACGCCTTCCCGTCCGAAGCCGCTGAATCCTGGCGCAGCAACCGCCTCACGATCAGCATCCAGCCGGAGATGGACATCCGTATCCGGTTCCAGGCAAAACGTCCGGGACAGACCATGACGCTGGACCCCGTGAACATGACCTTCAATTACGAAGGCTCCGACGATCATACCCCCGAAGCATACGAAACCCTGCTGCTGGACGTGATGGAAGGAGACGCTACGCTGTTCATGCGTGCGGACCAGGTGGAATCTGCCTGGAAAGTGATCATGCCCATCCTCGAAACATGGGAAAACCGTATCCCGCAAGACTTCCCGAATTACGTTCCGGATTCCTGGGGCCCCGAAGATGCGGATGCGCTCATTGCGCGCGACGGTCACAGCTGGATCAACCTTCCACCGGAAAAAAAATAGCGCATTATGGAATTACACGTGGCAAAAGATACACAGCAACTGAGCGAGAACCTGGCCGCATTCATCAGCCAGTACATCCAGGAAGTGCTGCAGAAACAGGACCGCTTCACCTTCGCCCTCTCCGGCGGCAACACGCCCAAAGCGCTGTATACCCTGCTGGCAAAAGAGCCGTATGTGAACATGATAGAATGGAACAAGGTGCATTTTTTCTGGGGCGACGAACGGGCCGTGCCTTTTGAAGACGCGCGCAACAACGCCCGCATGGCTTACGACGTGCTGCTGGACCAGGTAGGCGCCCTGCCTGAGAACATCCACGTAATGCGTACGGACATTGAACCGGAACAATCCGCCGCCGAATATGAAAAGACCCTTCACCGCTATTTTCACGGCAGGGAAACCACGTTCGACCTCGTGCTGCTGGGTATGGGAGACGATGGCCACACGCTGAGCCTCTTCCCCGGCCTGCCCATCGTGCACGAAAAGAAAGCCTGGGTAAAGGCCTTCTGGCTCGAAGCGCAGGACATGTACCGCATCACGCTCACCGCGCCCGTTACCAACCTGGCCGCCTGCGTGGTGTTCATGGCTACCGGTTCCGCAAAGGCCCTCACGCTGAAAGCCGTGATAGACGGTGCGCCTGATCCCGACCGTTATCCGTCGCAGCTGATACGCCCTGAAAATGGCGACCTGCACTGGTTTGTGGACGAAGCGGCCGCCGAAGCGCTGCAGATATAACGGCAGAGAACATATTTCACAAGCCGGGAATTGCCTGCGGGCGCTTCCCGGTTTTTTATTGGCAGGCCAGCCGCAATGGTAGACATTAGGCTGGTTCGCCTAATCTCTTTAACTTCAGTTTTCATTTGAAATTTCCCGGAGATTGAAAGTACTAATCCTCTTCGCCCACCCGGCATTTGAGCGTTCCCGCGTTCACGCAAAACTTATCAGGGCAGTAAAGCAGCTGCCCGGCATTACGCTGCGCGACCTATACGAAGTATACCCTGACTTTGACGTACACCCTGACACGGAGCAGCAGGTGCTGAAAGAACATGATGTGATCATCTTCCAGCACCCGTTCTACTGGTACAGCGGCCCTGCATTGCTCAAGCAATGGATGGACCTGGTGCTGGAGCATGGCTGGGCTTACGGCAAAAACGGCGTTGCCCTGCAGGGGAAATACTGGCTGCAGGTCGTTTCCACCGGCGGCAACGAAGAAGCATACAGTCCTGAAGGGCATCACGGCCATGTGATCAAACAGTTCATGCTGCCTTTCGAGCAATCGGCCAAACTCTGCCATATGCATTACCTGCCGCCTTTCGTGGTACACGGCGCCACGCAACTGACCGAGCAGCAGCTGGACCAATACGCAGCAGGCTACACGAACATCCTGCAAAGCCTCCAGTCCGGCCAGCTGGACCTTCAAAAGGCGCAGCAGCTGCTGGAACTGAACAGTCTCGCAGGCGCTCCCGAAACAATATCCGCATCCAAATAAAACCCGGCTTTTATGACGAACGAATCCTTTTTTTACCAGGCGCTGGTGTACCTCGCTACCATGGTCGTGTTTGTACCGCTGGCCAAAAAACTGAACCTCGGTTCGGTGCTGGGATACCTGCTGGGCGGCATTATCATCGGCCCTTCCCTGCTCGGCTTGATAGGCCATGGAGGCGAAGACCTGATGCATTTTGCGGAGTTCGGCGTGGTGATGATGTTGTTCCTTATCGGGCTGGAGCTGGAACCTTCGCTGTTGTGGAAACTGCGCGCTCCCATATTGGGCCTGGGCGGGCTGCAGGTGACCGTTACCGCGCTGATAGTCACGGGCATTGCCGTGCTGGCGGGTTTGCCCTGGAACCAGTCACTCGTGATCGGGATGATCCTTTCATTATCGTCTACCGCTATCGTGTTGCAGATGCTGGGAGAAAAAGGGCAGATGGGCTCGGCGGCGGGGCAGAGCGCCTTTTCGGTGTTGCTGTTCCAGGATATCGCGGTAATTCCGATGCTGGCCATTTTCCCGTTGCTGGCGCCGGAAGGCGCGGCTGTATCCGCACAGGAAGGCAGCTCGCTGATCGCGGGCCAGCCGGCATGGGCAAAAACATTGATCGTATTGGGCGCGGTGACCGCTTTGGTGATAGGAGGGCGGTACGTGGTAAAACCGATCCTGCATATCGTGGCGCGCACGAGGCTGAGGGAACTTTTCACTGCCTCGGCCCTGCTGCTGGTGGTGGCCATCGCGGTGCTGATGACGCTGGTGGGTTTAAGCCCCGCCCTGGGCGCTTTCCTGGGCGGCGTGGTGCTGGCCAACAGCGAATACAGGCATGAGCTGGAAAGCGACATAGAGCCCTTTAAAGGGCTGTTGCTGGGCCTCTTTTTCATCGGCGTGGGCGCCACGATCGATTTTAACCTGATCGTCACGCATCCTTTGCTGATCGCGGGCCTGGTGTCGGGCATCATGTTCGTCAAATTCCTGGTGCTGCTGGGACTTGGAAAAATATTCCGCCTCAGCCGCGAGCAGAACCTGCTGTTTTCTTTCGCCTTGCCGCAGGTGGGCGAATTCGCTTTTGTGCTGTTTTCCTTTTCCGCAGGCGCATCTTTGCTGGATAAGGAAGTGGTGAACTCCATGATGGCCGTAGTGGCCATAACCATGGCGCTCACGCCTTTGCTGATGCTGGTTTTTGAGAAATGGATACAGCCGCGCTTCGGCTGCGCCGCGGAACAAAACGGGGAAAGAGAACCCGACCAGATAGACGAACGCAACCCGGTCATCATTGCCGGTTTCGACCACTTCGGTACCATTGTCGGGCGTTTTCTCCGTGCCAGCGGCGTAAAAGCCACGGTGCTGGATCTGGATTCAGACCGGGTGGACCTGTTGCGCAAAATGGGGCTGAAAGTATATTACGGAGACGCTTCCCGCACCGATCTCCTCAAATCCGCAGGAGCGGAACAGGCCCGCGTGATCGTGATCGCGATGGCAACACCTGAAAAGAACCTGGAAGTGGTCAACACCGTCAAAAAAAATTACCCGCACCTGCAAATGCTGGTAAGGGCAACCGATAACAACGATGCCTTTGAGCTGATGAACGAAGGCGTGCTGCGCATCTACCGCGAAACGGTGGACACTTCGCTGCGCATGGCTTCCGACGTATTGGAAATGCTGGGCAGAAGGGCTTACCAAAGCCAGCGCGCCGCGCGCATGTTCCGCCGCTTTGATGAGAAGTCGTTAAAAAGCCTTTCCGCTTACCGTGAAGACAAGCAGTTCGTGAATGTGATGAAAGAAAGGATCGAGGAACTGCAAAAGCTGATACAGGCGGATGCGTACACCAATATGATGATACGCGACGCCGGCTGGGACCGCGATAATGCGGAAGAACGGAATTAGTGCAGTGAGCTTTCTTCCGGCCGCCGGTTCTTTCCTTCTTCTTCCAGCTGCGCCAGCCGCTTTTTGCCATATGCCAGCCGCGTGATCAGCACATACAGCACCGGTACGGAGAAGATGGCGAGCACAGTGGCCGCCAGCATTCCCCCCACAACGGTGAACCCGATATTCACACGCGAAGCCGCGCCGGCCCCGTGTGCAAATACCAGGGGCAAAACGCCGAGAATGAACGCAAAAGACGTCATCAGGATAGGCCTGAAACGCAATGCGACCGCTTCCAGCGTGGCTTGTATCAAAGGCATGCCCTTGTCCACCCGCTCTTTACAGAACTCCACGATCAGGATCGCGTTTTTGGCGGAAAGGCCGATCAGCGTAATAAGACCGATCTGGGAATACACACTGTTAGCCTGTCCCGATAGCCACAACGCCAGGATGGACCCGAACAAGGCTACCGGAACCGCCAGCAGTACGGAAAATGGGACAGACCAACTTTCGTATAGGGCGGTAAGTAAAAGGAATACGAATAAGATAGACAGCATGAATATCAGCGTGCTTTTGTTGCCCGCTTCAATTTCCTGCCGGGAAATATTGCTCCAGTCGTAGCTGAAATTGGCCGGCAAAACCTGTGCGGACACTTCTTCCATGGCCTTGATGGCATCGCCGCTGCTGTAGCCTGGTTTGCTCGTGCCGCTGATCTCTATGGAACGGTAAAGGTTGAAGTGGTTGATCACCGGCGCACCCGCTCCCAGCTTATATTTGATAAGACTGCTCAGCGGCACCATCTCCCCGTTCAGGTTGCGCACGTAATAGAACTGCAACTGGTCGATGTTCTTACGGTAATTGGTATCCGCCTGCAGTACCACGCGGAAGCTGCGGCCGAAGCGGGTGAAGTCGTTCACATACAAACCGCCGAGAAAAGTTTGCAACGCACCGAACACATCGTTTACCGCTACGCCCAGCTGCTTGCAGCGGTCGCGGTCCACCTCCACATTATATTCCGGCGTGGCGGCGCTGAAGAAAGCATATGCCCGGGCTATTTCGGGGCGCTGGTTGGCGGCTGTCAGCACGTCTCGCAGCACTTTATTGAATTCCATGATGTCGTTGCCGCTGCGTTGTTCCAGCACGTAAGAGAAACCGGACGAAGTACCCATCCCGCGGAGCGTGGGCGAAGGCAGCGCCAATACGGTGGCTTCCGTGATCTGCGACAGCTTGCCCTGTAGCCGCCCAATGATGGTGTTCATGTTCTGTCCCGTCTCGTACCGTTCATCCCAGGGCTTGAGGTTTACGAACCAGGTGGCGGAGTTGGGTTTGTTGGCGCCGGCCACGAAGTTGATACCGGCCACACCCATGTAATGCGCCACGGCAGGGTCTTCCGAGAGTATCTTATTCACTCTTTCCGCCACTTCCCTGGTGCGCACGGACGATGCTGCGTCCGGCAGCTCAAGGGCGAGGAAGAGCGCGCCCATGTCTTCCTGCGGCACGAAAGTGGTAGGCACTTTTTGGAACAGGTAGAACGCGGCGCCGAAAAGAATGCCCAGCATGATGAGCACGAAAGCCGTTTGTTTGATCGCCCGCCGCACGCCGTGGGTGTATTTTTCGGTGAACCGGCCGAACCACCTGTTGAAGCGGAAATGCAATGCATTCAGCCCTCTCGATCTTTCATTCAGCTGCGTAGGTTTCAGCATAATGGCGCAAAGCGCGGGTGTGAGCGTAAGCGCGAGGAATGCGGACAGAATTACTGAGAATGCAATGGTAAGCGCGAACTGCTGGTACAGCTTGCCGCTCACGCCCGGTATAAATGCCACGGGCACGAACACCGCGGCCAATATCAGGCCGATGGCGATCACGGGAGCCTGCACTTCGTGCATGGCGCGGTAGGTGGCATCGCGTGGCGACATGCCGTTCACGTCTATGTGATGCTGCACGGCTTCCACCACCACAATGGCGTCGTCCACCACGATCCCGATGGCCAGCACGAAGCCGAACAGCGTAAGCGTATTGATGGAAAAGCCGAGCAGTGTGAAAAAGATAAAGGTACCGATGAGCGAAACGGGGATTACCAGCACTGGCACCAGCGTGGCCCGCCAGCTTTGCAGGAAAATGTACACTACCAGCACCACGAGCGCCAGCGCTTCCAGGAAAGTATGTATCACTTCGTTGATGGAGATCTTTACGAAGGAAACCGTTTCGAAAGGAATGAGCCAGTTCACGTCCGGCGGGAATGTTTTTTCCAGTTCTTTCATCCGGTTCTGCACACGTTCCGCCACATCCAGCGCGTTGGCGCCGGGGGAAAGGTAAATGGCCATCCCGGTGCCGGGCATGCCGTCCGCCCGAACGTCTATCGCATAGCTGAAAGAGCCGAGCTGCTGGCGTGAAATATCTTTTAACCGCACCAGCGAACCGGTTTGCGGGTTGGTGGTCACAATGATGTCCCCGAATTCTTCGGCGGTGAGCAGGCGGCCTTTTACTTTTACGGAGTATTCGAAAGCCTGGTTCTTATTGGCTGGCGGCGCGCCGATAATGCCGGCGGGCGCCTGTGTATTCTGTTCCTGGATAGCCCTCGCCACGTCTGACGTGGAGATGCTGAGGTTGGTCATCTTGTCCGGGTCCAGCCAGATGCGCATGCTGTAGTCGTTGGCAAAGGCGGTCACGTCGCCGATACCGTTGATGCGCGCTATTTCGGGTTTGAGGTAAATGTTGAGATAATTTTCGAGGAAAGACTTGTCGTGCGTGCCACCCGGGCTGTTCAGCGCCAGCACCATCAGCATGTCGTTGGAGCGCTTTTTGGTGGTAACGCCCACCCTGCGTACATCATCCGGCACGGAAGGCAGCGCCAGGCTCACGCGGTTCTGTACGTCCAGCGTGGAGATATCCGGATCGGTGCCTATTTCAAATGTGACGGTAATGCTCATGGAACCATCGTTTGCGCTCACAGATTGCAGGTACATTGCGCCGGGCGTACCGTTCACCTGGTTCTCGATGGGGGTGGTCACGGTTTCTTCCACGGTAGTGGAGTTGGCGCCTATGTAGTTGGCAGTTACAGACACGGTGGGCGGAGCAATGTCCGGCAACTGCGCCACGGGAAGGTTTACCATGCAGATGAGCCCTACGATCACCAGTATGATGGCGATCACGATCGTGGTATTCTTCCTTTCTATGAACGTTTTAGAGATCATGTGCCTTTATTTTACATTCACGGTATCGCCCGGTTTAACTTTCTGAATGCCTTCCACCACGATGCGCTGCCCGGCTGTAAGCCCTTTGTTGATGATCATGACGCTGTCCACGATCGGCCCTTTTTCAATGGGCACCGCCTGCACCACGTTGTTCCGGTCCACGGTATATGCTTTCACCTCTCCCAGTAATTCCACAATGGCTTTAGATGGAATGGCGATCTGGTTCTCGGTATGGTAACGTATCTGCACCAGCGCCGTCATGCCCGATTTGAGCGTTTCTCCTTTGTTGGGGAACGAAAGGCGCACACGCAGGGTGCCCGTCCTCGGGTCCACGACATTATTCACCAGCAGCACTTTCCCTTCCTGCGGATGCACGCTGCCATCGGGGAAAGCAATGTAGTACCGGATACCTTGTTCGTCCTTTTTTATATTGCCTGCGAATTCACTGTACCGGCCTTGCGGGATGTCGATGTCCGCATAAATGGGATCTTCGTTCACGAGTGTGTTGATAACGGTTGAACCCGCGGTCACCAGGTCGCCGATGCGCAGCTGCGCGATGCCTATCTTTCCGTTCATGGGCGCGCGGAGCACGGCATGACTGATATCCGTACCGGTTCTTGCTCGGGAGGCTTTCGCTGCGGCGAGCATGGCTTCGGAGGTCTTCACGGCGGTACGCGCCTGGTCCACCGTCTGCCGGCTGATAGCATCCTGTTTCAGGAGATTGGCGTATCGTTCGTAGTCCTGTTTCTTTTGAGCCAGGTCGGCTTCGGCCTGCAACACGGAAGCATTGGCCTCGTCGTAACTGGCCTGGCTGCGGCTTTTATCCACTTCATACAGCACCTGCCCTTTTTTGACGGTGCTGCCGTCTTTGGCGCGGATGGCTTCCAGGTAGCCGGTTACGTCGGACCGTATGTCTACGATCACATTCCCGGTAAGCGAAGCGGGGAAACTTTCCGTCACCACGTAGCTGGTGGGCTTCACTTCATATACGGTTACCGCGGGGCGTGGCATAGGGCCGCCTGCCTGTTGCTGCTTTCCTTTGCAAGCCGCTGCCAGCAAGGGGATAAGCATTAAATAGATGGTGCGGGTGCATTGCATATCCATTGATTTATTCCACTTTGATCTTGCCCATGGCCTGGTCCAGTTTCACTTTGCTGATAAGGGCATTGATCAGTGCGGTGATATATTCATTCTGCGCAAGTTTGAGATTGTTGTCGGCAGATATAACATCGAGGCTGGTGGAAACGCCCTGTTCGTACTTCAGCACCACACGGTCGTACACGCCCTGGTTCAGTTCGATGTTTTTCTGCTGGGTAACGAAGGAAGCGTAATTGTTCTTGTACTGCGTCCAGGCGTCGCGTACCTGCAGCTGTATCTGCTGGTTCAGGTAGTTCAGGTCGTTTTCGGATTGCCGGAGAGTGATGGCGTACTGCCGTGCCTGGTAAATTCTTTCGGTGCCGGCGAAGATAGGCCAGGAAAGCCGCAGGCCCAGCGCCGAAGCGCCATACCCGGTTTTATACAGTTCGGAGAATTCACCGCCGAACCAGTTGAAACCATAGTTCACGAAGGCATTGAGCGTGGGCAGGAATTCGAGTTTTTTGCTTTTGAGGTTCAGCCTGTTCAGCTCCACCTGTACGCGCTGCATGGCGTATTCGGGGCGGTCCAGCACGCTGTAGTTCAGGCTGTCGGGCAGGGCGGTGCTGGTGAAGTCCTGTACGGTTTCCTTCAGTTCCAGCTTCGCATTAAGAGGCATGCCCATGCTGTATTTCAGTACATCGTAGGCATACTCGCGGGTGCGTTCAAGATTGGCGCGTTGTGTTTCCACGCTGTTGAAGCTGGCCTGTATGCGGTCCACATCTATCCTTTCCGCCACGCCTTCACCGTACCGCGCTTTGGTGTCTTTGAGGGTTTTGCCGAATTGTGCGAGGTTGGCGTCCACAATGCGGATGCCTTCCTGTGCCACGAGTACGTCGAAATAAGCGACGCTCACCTGCACGCGGGTATCGATGGCGGTGCGCTGGAGGTCGCGTACGGAAAGTTCGTCGTATACTTTGGCGGCGCGCAGGCCGAGGAAATAATCGCTGTTAAAAAGCGTCTGCGTGGCTTCGCCGGTGAGGGCGGAAGAGAATTTGGTGCCGAACTGGACGGGGATCTTGTTGTTCGGGTCGTTGGCAATGTCCGGTATCAGTGAGGTTTGCAGTTTCAGGTTGTCGGTAAAGTTGCCGGTAACGGTCACATGGGGAAGCAGCCTGCCCCTCATTTCCCGGATCCTCTCCTGGCTGGATTGCCTGCTGAGGCGGGCGTTCACTACATCGTTCTGGTTACTGAGGGCATATTTTACGCATTCTTCCAGCGAAAAAACGTAGGAGCCGGCGGTATCCTGTTGGGCAAAAAGCACTTTTACGGCCAGCAGGAGTACTACAGTCAGCAAGGTTTCACGGAAGTTTATGTCGGGGAGCCAGCATCTCATACGGAAAAAAATTCGGTTAAAAAGCCGGTAATACTAGTAAAGAACAATCCTAAGTTAAAAAGGTTCAATGGTTTATTCCGCCCCTTATGGAAAATAAATTTCCCGGCATCTTCCTTCTAAACAAACTGCCATGGAAACAACCAAACTCACCAAACAAGACTTCCTTGACATTCTTTTCAACGACAGGAACAAGGACTATGGCGCTTATGACCTGCGCCGCCGCTACGATAAACGTGTACGCAACGCCGTGATAGGCATGGGCGGCATCGTATTGCTGATCATCGGGGGATATAGCGTAGGCAGCCGCCTGATGGCTAATGAGGGGCCGGTGCGGGAAACATTTATCCCTTACGAAGCCCCGGAGCGCATCGACCCGCTCATCGAAAAGCCCCCTGTGATCCCGCCTCCCACCCGCGTTGAGCCACCCGCCGCCAGCAGGCCTACAGTACAGCACACAACATTTGCCGTGGTGCCGAATGAACAGGTGAACCCTGAAGATGAACCCCGTAAGAACAGTGAATTACAGGAGGTAGCTATCGGACTGAAAACAGCGGACGGCGACGTAAACGGCAGCGATAATGGCGCGCCTGAAGGCTTCGGTGGGGGCAACAACGTGGTGGAGGCGCCGGAAGTAGTAGACCGGGAAAAGCCGGTAACCTTTGTACAGTTTATGCCTGAATTTCCCGGCGGTGAAAAAGCGCTCTCCAACTACCTGAGCAGGAATATACGTTATCCGTCGATGGCTTCTGAAACGGGCGTAGAAGGAACCGTGTTCATCAAATTCGTGGTAGGCTCCACCGGCGAGATCAGGGATGTGGAAGTGGTAGGCGCGAAGAAGGGCGCAGGACTGGAAGAGGAAGCTATCAGGGTGGTGAAAAAAATGCCGAACTGGAAACCAGGGAGGCAGAATGGGCAGGCAGTGGCAGTGTATTTTAATCTTCCCATCCGTTTTACATTGAATCCTCAATAAGAAGATTGAATTGGTCCCGAAATCAAAGCAGGCCGTGCACGCACAGTGTATGGCCTGTGGGTTGTTAAACAATTCAAATATTCACCTGGAAGGCTTTATTGACATCGTTTTTATGGCGAAGGGCATAGTGAATGGCAGTTTTCACAAAATCATTCAGGGAAACATTGTTCAGGGCTGCGAATGTAGCTGCTTCTTTATGCAAGTCCGTTGGAATGCGGACATTGAAGGTACCTTTATACGTTTTATCCGGTTCTTTACCCAAAGCCCTGCATGTTTCCAGGTAATCCTCCACGGCGTCGTGAAAGGCCTTTTTCAGCTGTTTCACAGATGATCCTTCAAAGCTCACCAGGTCATTGATTCCAAGAACTTTCCCGTAAAATATTTCATCTTCAGAGCTGAAGTGAATAGAAGCGTAATAATCCTTGTATTGAAGAATGTCATTCATTTTTTGATGTATCCTTTTGCTGACAAGTGTTCAATGATTTGTTTGATGGCGTACGTCTTAATAATATTTCCAGGATGTGGCTGATGGAGTAAAATAACATTCAGTTCCTTATTGACGAACTTCCGTCTTGACCCGCCCGTTTTTCCGGTTCCAGTTAAATTTCTAATCATCTTCTGAATATTTTTAAATGGATGTATGAGCAACTAAATATCAGTTGCAAAATAATAACATTTTCCCGAACCACAAAATCGTTCCACACTCAATATTTTTCTTGAATATAACTATCTTTATCCCGCTTAACCACCGCCTTATGCGTTACCCATCCATGCCAGCTAAAGCCGCCGCGGCCCTGGCCGCCACCTTCCTGCTCATTTGCAGCATGGCTTTCATAAAAGCCGGGCCGCCCGCAAAGCCCGTCGTGATCGCATATGTAGGCGGGTTCCGCGGTCTCATTGCCAACCCTGATTCCATCGAGGTGGAAAAACTCACGCATATCAACTACGCCTTCGTGGATGTGAAGAACGGCCAGGCATGGCTGACCAATGAAAGGACAGACACCGTGAATTTCCGCAGGCTCAATGCCCTCAAAGCGCGCAATCCCGAGCTGAAGATACTGATCTCCATCGGCGGATGGGCCTGGAGTGAGAACTTCTCCGACGCCGTGCTCACGCCTGAAGGCCGCGCGCTTTTTGCGCATACGTCCGTGGACATTATCCGGAAATACAAGCTGGACGGGGTGGACATCGACTGGGAATATCCCGGCGTACCGGGCGAGGAAGGGAATATCTACCGCCCGGAAGACAAACAGAACTACACGCTGATGTTCCAGGCCATCCGCGCGTCGCTGGATACCCTTGAAAAGGAAACAGGCGGCAAATACCTGTTGACCACCGCAGTGGGCGGCGGTAAATATTTTATCGAGCATACGGAGATGGAAAAAGCCCAGCAGTACCTGGACTTTGTGAATATCATGAGCTACGATTACAAAACGAACCCGAACGGCATTGCCGGTCACCATACTAACCTTTACGGCTCTACGAAAGACAGTACCGAGGCGTCCGCTCACCGTTCCGTGCAATATTTCCTGCGCGCGGGCGTGCCTGCCGCTAAGATCGTGCTGGGCTGCGCATTTTACGGTCGCGCCTGGCAGCTGCCTTCCGGCGACAAGCGCGGGCTGAACCAGCAGGCCCTGAAAGGCGCCAGGGGCGGAGGTTACACCCGCCTGAAAGACAGCCTGATGACGCAGGGATATGTCCGTTACTGGGACAGGCGCGCCAAAGCCCCCTGGCTGTGGAATCCCGGGCAGAATATCTTTATCACTTACGACGACGAGCGCTCTGTGCGCGAAAAATGCAGGTACGTAAAAAGGCATAAGCTGGCCGGCGTCATGTTCTGGGAATATTCCAGCGATCCTAAAGGTTACCTGCTCGGCAGCATTCATAAAACTTTTACCAAGTAATTACGCCTTCCGGGGAAACCGGCCCGCTCAAAGCCGGCTTTCCTTTGAGATTGCCGTAATTAAATCCTGATTATATGCATCAACGATTCACGTTTATTTTTTTATTGTTATCCTTCTCCGCGTTCGCGCAAACGCCGCCTTTCCCACAGAAAGGGCTGAAGCTCAAATGGGAAGTAAAGGAGAACGGTTTTATGGGCGAGGCAAAAACTTTATCGGTCTTTACCCTTACCAATACCACGAAAAAAACATTCCCGGCTGCGGGCTGGACCATTTACTACAATTTTATCCGCTTCACCACGCCGCTCCGCACCGAAACAGCGCCTGCCGTGGTACCGGGGCATGTGAACGGGCATCTTTACACCCTGAAACCCACCGGGAATTTTAAAGGGCTGGCGCCGGGAGAATCTATCCGGATCAACGTTGAATCCGGCGCCTGGGTCACCAATTACACCGATGCGCCCGACGGGCCGTATATCGTTTGGGACGAAGCGCCCGCCAAAGGCTACGCCATCGCGGATTACACCGTGGTGCCTTCTACAGACGACAAGCAGCTCCGCCGCCAGGCAAACGATACGAAGGTGCGCACCACGCCGGAAGAGATTTACAAACGCAACAGCCTGATCAGGGACATACCGCTGGAGCAGCTGCCGCGCGTATTTCCCACGCCCGACAGTACGCGCAACACCGAAGGCGTGTTCACGCTGGATGCGGGAGATGTGATCGCCTATCACCCTGAATTCAGGCAGGAAGCGGAATACCTTGCCGTTATCCTGAAAGAGGCGCTGGGCAAGCCGGTAAAGACCGCCGAAGGAAACAATGGTTCCATTGTGCTGGGGAAGCCCCTGAAGAAAGAAAGTTCCTCACCCGGTTCATATCATCTTAGCATAAGCAGCGATAAAGCCATGTTGAATGGCGTTGATGCGGAGCATGTATTCTACGCTATCCAGAGTTTCCGCCAGTTGCTGGGCAAACCCAACAACGGAGTCATTTCCATCGCCGGCATTGAAGTGAAAGACAAGCCCCGCTTCGGTTATCGCTCATTTTTGATAGACATTTCCCGCAACTTCCAGCCGAAAGCCGAAATACTCCGCATCCTGGATGTGCTGGCGCTTTACAAGCTGAACGTACTGCATCTGCACATGAGCGACGACGAAGGATGGCGCATCGAAATACCCGGCCTGCCGGAGCTGACCGAAGTAGGCGGCCGCCGCGGGCATACCGTGGATGAGCTGGATATGCTGCAACCTTCCTACGGTTCCGGTCCTGATGTGAACAATACAACGGGCAGCGGCTGGTACACACGGGCGGATTACATCGAGATACTGCGTTACGCAAAAGCGCGGCATATTAAGGTGATCCCCGAGGTGGAAATGCCCGGTCATGCCCGTGCCGCCATAAAAGCCATGGACGCGCGCTATACAAAACTCATGAAAGCAGGCAATGCGCAGGCCGCGGGCGAATACCGACTCAGCGATCCTGAGGATAAAAGCCAGTACCGTTCCGTGCAGGAATGGAAAGACAATGTGCTCAACGTGGCGCTGCCTTCCACTTATACATTCATTGAAAAAGTAACGGACGAGCTGGTGGCGATGCATAAAGAGGCCGGCGCGCCGCTGGATGTTATTCATATGGGCGGCGACGAAACGCCCGCGGGCGTGTGGGAACGCTCTCCCGCCTGCCAGCGCCTGCTGGACACCAGCGCCTCGCTGGAAACAGCGGACGACCTTTGGTCCTATTTCTACGACAAAGTGGCCCGGATCGTGAACCAACGCGGTTTACAGCTGTACGGCTGGGAAGAGGCCGGTATGCGCAAAACCAAAAGGGACGGGCGCAATGTGATGATCGTGAACCCGGAGTTCGGGGCCCGCAACTTTATGGTGGATGTGTGGAACAATGTAATGGGCGGCGGCATGGAGGATCTTTCCTACCGCCTGGCCAACGGCGGTTACAAAGTCGTGCTCTCCGGCGTGGCCAATTATTATTTCGACATGGCTTACCTCCGCGACTATAACGAGCCCGGTTTTTACTGGGGAGGATATGTTGATATAGATAAACCCTTCTATTTCATTCCTTTGGACCTTTATAAGAATACCAAAGAAGACGATGCAGGCAATGCCCTGCCGGCTTCCGTTTTCACGGGGAAAGACCGGCTGACGGAATACGGCGCGGGAAATATCATGGGTATACAGTCCGCGCTCTGGGGCGAAACCCTGAAAAGCTCTGCCGCGCTGGAATACCTGATGCTGCCCAAACTGCTGGGCATGGCGGAGCGTGCCTGGGCAAAAGACCCGGAATGGACAAAAGACGAGGCCGGATACAACGAAGCGTGGAGCATTTTCGCCAATGTGGCCGGGAAAAAGGAACTTCCGCGGCTGGCGAAGCTGAACGGCGGTTACAATTACCGCATCCCCACGGCGGGCGTGAGCGCGGCGGACGGAAAAGTTTCGGCCAACGTACAACTTCCTGGGCTGGTGATCCGTTATACAGTTGACGGAAAGGAGCCCGATGCGAAAAGTTCCGTGTATTCAGCGCCGGTAGCGCAAAAGGGAACCATCCGTTTCAGGGTTTTTGATCAGCAGGGCCGCGGAGGGAGAACTGTGACAGTACAATACTGACATTATTTTTCGATAAATTGAGGGAAGGGAAGTGTACTAAACGCAGCGTTTGGCCTTCCCTTTCTTTTTGGGCCCGCAGTTAATTGGTTAAAAATTTGTATTGTTGCTGAGATCAAAAGAAATGTTGAAGGGGTTAGGAAAAATAACCGTATTAGTCGCCCTTAGCTGTTACCTGATACTGTGTTGCCTGCCACAATGTGCCTTTGCGCAAAAAAAAGACACCATACCCGCGCAGGGCAAAAAGTGGTTTTCGAAGCTGAATACCTATGTAGACTCCCTGAAGAGCCGTCGTTACCGGGATTCCGTATTATCCAGGATCTCCCGCCACAACGACCCCCCGCCTTCAACGGACGACAGTAGCATGACCAGGAGCGAACAGGGATTTTTGCCGTATGCCGGCAAAGCGATCCGTCGTATCCATTACCGTAAAGTGGCCACCTTCGGCCCCCGGAACATCAACGATACCACCTTTTCCACCAGCATGCGGCTCATCCACATCGCCAACCGCCTGCATTTCGACTCGCAGGAATGGGTGATCCGGCAGAACCTCTTTTTCCGGGAAAAAGACACCATCAATGCCTACGAGCTGGCCGATAACGAACGTTATCTCCGTAACCGACCCTTTACCCAGGATGCCCGCATCCACGCCATTCAAACTGCCTGGCCCGATTCTGTGGACATTCTCGTGGTGACCAAAGACGTATTCGAATACGGGGTGGACCTCCGTAAGCTGACCCCCGGCTCCGTAGCCGCCAAAGTGAGCAACAACAACCTGTTTGGCGCGGGGCAGGGCGCGCAGGTGGGTTTCCGCTGGGATAAAGATTATTCCCGCCCCTGGGGCACGGAAGCCCAGTACACCAAATACAACCTGATGGGCAGTTTTATGGACGTTACCATCGGTTATTCCGAGCTGAATGCAGGCATGCCGCTGGACACCGGCGTGTACGAAGGATCTTATTACCTCCGGCTGGAACGGCCGCTCTACCGCACTTCCGCCAAGATAGCCGGGGGGCTTACGCTCTCGAAGAACTATTCCGTCAATATCTGGGACTACCCGGATTCCATCTACCGCGATTACATGTACAAGGTGTTCGACGGCTGGATCGGCTATAACTTCCGCAACCGCTTCGGCAAAGACGGGCATTTTGATAACAAACCCAATATGGCGCTGCTGTTCCGCTATTCCAATATCGCCTTCGACAAGCGGCCTGACCAGGAGATCTATATCGACGATCCCATCTACAATGACCGTCACTATTACCTCGGGCAGTTCAAGCTCTTCAAGCAGGACTTCTTCAAGGCGCACCATTTCTTCGGTTTCGGTCGTACGGAGGATATTCCCTATGGCTATAACGGCAGCGCGTCTATGGGCTGGGAGAACTGGGTGGGGAGGAAACGCCTGTATACCGGCCTCGAAGGGCAGAAGTTCTGGCAAACCCGGCTGAAAGGGCTCCTCAGCCTGAGCGCCGGAATCAGCAGCTACTGGCAGGCCGGTGTGTCTGAAGATATGGTGATCCATGCCAACGCCAGCTACTACAGCAAGCTGATGAACATGGGAAGGCGGTCCTGGCTCCGACAGTTTATCACGCTCGATTACCTCGGCAACCCGAACAACTATTTCTACCGCCCGCTGAACATCAATATGGAACAGGGTATTTGGGGTTTCAAACGATCTGTTATCAATGGTTTCCATCGCCTGGTGGCCCGCTCTGAAACGGTGTATTACAGTCCCTGGAAGATCTATGGTTTCAAGTTCAACTTTTTCGGCTCCCTAGAAGCCGCGCAGCTCTCGCACAAAAAAAGTTACCTCGTGGAAAACCCCGTGTACACCGGGTTTGGTTTGGGCGTCCGCATCAGGAACGAGAACCTTTCGCTGAATACCCTCAAGGCGGCCGTGTATTATTACCCCAGAACGCCGGACCGTGTGCCCGGGCTTTATTTCGAGCTTACCACGGTAACGGATCTACGCTTCGATATCTATGGCCTGAAAGCGCCGTCGTTCCTCAATTTCTGGTAAAAGTCCCGCGCCGGGCTCCATTGGCTTCCGCTATCGGGATATGCCTTCATTCCCGCGGAAAGTATGATTTCTGGCGGCCGTTTATTATTTTAATGCGCTTAAACTTCAGAAATTTCATGCTACGTTCTTTCCTTACATGCATTTTACTATGCAGCGCAATATTCGCCGGCGCACAGATCCGCCTTCCGGCTATCATGGCAAACAACATGGTGCTCCAGCAGAACGATTCCGTAATGCTCTGGGGCTGGGCCGCGCCTGGTGAAAAGATCAGGGTGACCACTTCGTGGAACGGCAGGCTGGATTCCGTGGTAACCACCCGCGACGCCAAATGGCAGCTCAAAGTGAAGACGCCCGCGGCCGGCGGCCCTTATGATATCACCCTGCAGGGCCGCAATACCGTTAAGCTGCAGAACGTGCTGATCGGCGAAGTGTGGATATGCAGCGGGCAAAGCAACATGGAATGGTCCGGCAACCACGGGCTAAAGCAGATCAAAGCCGAACTGCCCGTTTGTGCGGACGCAAACATCCGCTTCTTCCACGTTCCCAAAACAACCGCTGCTTACCCGCAGGACGATGCCGAAGCTGCCTGGGCGCTTTGTGATTCCAATACGCTGAAAAGCTTCAGCGCGGTAGCTTATTACTTCGGCAAAAAACTGAGAAAAGACCTGGATGTACCCATCGGCCTCATCAACGCCAGCTGGGGCGGCACGCCCGCCGAAGTGTGGACGCCCGCGGAGGAAGTGACCACCCAGCCCGCTCTCCTGGAAGCCGCCGGCAAGCTGGCTCCCAGCAACAACTGGCCTCACCTGCCCGGTTATACTTACAACGCGATGATCGCGCCTTTCACCAAATTCAGCATTGCCGGGGCCATCTGGTATCAGGGCGAGAGCAATTCCGGCACCGCATCCACCTACGACCCGCTGATGAGGAGCCTGATCGGTTCCTGGCGGAAAGCCTGGGGGCGGGAGTTTCCATTCTACTATGTGCAGATCGCCCCATACAATTACGGCAAAGAGACCATTAAAGGTGCGCTGCTCCGCGAAGCGCAAACCGCTACCCTTGGCTACCCGCACACCGGTATGGCTGTAATTACGGACCTGGTGGACGATACCAGCAACATCCACCCGCAAAACAAGGCCGATGTGGGCCTGCGCCTTGCCAACTGGGCGCTGGGCGATCATTACGGCAAAAGCGGCATTGCTTATAAGAGTCCCGTATACGAAAAGATGGAACAGCGCAACGGGAAGATCGTGGTGTATTTCAAAAACGCGGAGAACGGCTTGAAAGTGAACGGCGGCAAGGCCACACAGTTCTACATCGCCGGGGCGGACAAACAGTTTTGGCCGGCGGATGTGAAAATCGTAGGGAATACGGCCGTTGTATCTGCCAAAGCGGTGAAACAACCGGAAGCCGTCCGCTTTTCGTTCACGAATACCGCGATCAGCAATGTTTTCAGCAAGGAAGGCCTGCCGGTGACCCCGTTCCGCACGGATAACTGGGCTGAAAAATAAATACAGCCATACGGACTGAACAAAGCACTTTTAACCGGCGTTGATTAAGAAGTCAACGCCGGTTTTTTATGAAACTCATCCTCACCATATGCCTGCTTATGTCCGTTACTGCACATGCACAGCAGCCGCAACAAACCTTCCTCCGCAGCCTGCTGCAAAAAATGACGCTGGAGGAAAAGATCGGGCAGCTGAACCTGCTCACCAGCGACATGGATGTAACGGGCCCGTTCATGAAGGAAAATTATAAGCAGGACATTCTCAGCGGCGCATGCGGCGCCATTTTCAACGCCTACACACCGCAATACACGCGTATGTTGCAGGATATGGCCTTAAAAACGCGGCTGAAGATCCCGCTGCTTTTCGGTTACGATGTGATCCACGGGCATAAGACCATTTTCCCCATTCCCCTCGGCGAAGCCTGCACCTGGGACCTCGGCCAGATGGAAAGGAGCGCCAGGATCGCGGCGGAAGAAGCCAGCGCCGACGGTTTGCATTGGACCTATTCGCCTATGGTAGACATTGCCCGCGACCCGCGCTGGGGGCGGGTGGCCGAAGGTGTTGGGGAAGATACCTGGCTGGGCGTGCAGATAGCTAAAGCCAAAGTGCGCGGTTACCAGGGCACAGACCTCTCCGCTCCAAATACGCTGCTGGCCTGCGTAAAACACTTCGCGCTCTACGGCGCCATTGAAGCCGGCAGGGATTATAACACGGTAGACATGAGCCGCCGCCAGATGTACCAGTTCTATCTTCCTCCCTATAAAGCCGCCGTGGATGCGGGCGTAGCTTCGGTCATGACTTCCTTCAACGAAATCGACGGCATTCCCGCCACGGGCAACAAATGGTTGCTCACAGACCTGCTGCGGAAGGAATGGGGCTTCAAAGGCTTCATTGTAACGGATTACACGTCCATCAACGAAATGATCAACCATGGGATCGTGAAGAATGAATACGAGGCGGGCGAGCTGGCGCTGAAAGCCGGTGTGGACATGGATATGCAGGGTAGCGTATATGCCACGCAGCTGAAAAAATTGGTGACGGATAAAAAGATCAGCATACAGGCCATCGACCAGGCAGTGTACCGTGTGCTGGAAGCGAAATACAAGCTGGGATTGTTCAAAGACCCTTACCGCTACAACGATTCTGCGAAGGCGAAAGAGGTGATCATGAGCCCGGAGAAACTGAAAGCGGCCCGCGAAATATCGCAGCGTTCCATTGTATTGCTGAAAAACGACGGCGGCCTCCTTCCGCTGAAGCCGCAAGGAAACATTGCGCTGATAGGCCCGCTGGGCGATTCTCAGAAAGATATGATCGGCAACTGGTCTGCCGCCGGGGATTTTAAAAAGGCCGTTACCCTCCTGCAGGGCCTCAAAGCAAAGAACCTGAACGTTACTTATGCACAAGGCGCGAATGTGACGGACGACAGCGTGTTGCTGGGCAAGCTGAACATCCCGGCCGGCAACGCGGCAGCCATGGAAAAAGAAGCGCTGGACCTTGCGCAGCGGTCGGACCTGGTAATACTGGCGCTGGGCGAAAGCCAGGGCATGAGCGGAGAAGCCGCCAGCCGGTCGGACATTGGCATTCCTCACAGCCAGAAACGCCTGATGGAAGCCGTGTTGCGTACAGGCAAACCCGTTGTGCTGGTATTGATGAACGGCCGCCCGCTGGCGCTGGAATGGGAAGACCAGCATGTGCCCGCCATCCTGGAAACCTGGTTCCTTGGCACCGAAGCCGGCAATGCCATTGCAGACGTGCTGCTTGGGGAATACAATCCTTCCGGCAAGCTCACCATGACCTTCCCCCGCAATACCGGGCAGATACCCATCTACTACAACCGCAAAAACACCGGCCGGCCGCTGGACCCGAACAATAAATACACTTCCAAATACCTGGATGTGAGCAATGAACCGCTTTATCCATTCGGTTACGGTCTCAGCTATACGAAATTTGTATACAGCGATATCCGCATCAGCAAAAATTCTATCCGGGCTGCCGAAAAATTAAAAGTGAGCGTAACCGTGTCCAACGAAGGCGATTACGATGGTGAAGAAGTAGTGCAGCTCTACATCCGCGACGTGACGGCCAGTGTGAACCGGCCATTGAAGGAACTGAAAGGATTTCAAAAAATATTTCTCAAAAAGGGCGCCACGCAGGAAGTGGTGTTCACCATCAGTACAGACGACCTGAAGTTCTACGACCGCAACATGCAATACACCTGGGAGCCGGGCGAGTTCAGGGTACAGGTAGGAGCTAACAGCCGCGATGTGAAAGAAGCGGTTTTTAACGTTATCAAATAAAGAGGGCGGTCATTCGGACCACCCTTCGTTTTATCAATACAATAACTTCCTCAGCAATTCCGGCTGCACGATCCTGATGCGCGTGCCCTGCATTTCGATGAGCTTTTCCGATTTAAAATCACTCAGCGTCCGTATCAGCGATTCGGTGGCGGTGCCAACGAAGCGTGCAATATCGTCGCGGGAGAGCTCTATCAGCGCATCGGGCTGCTGCTCCAGGTGCAGCTTGTCGTGGATGGCCAGCAGGCCGTTAGCCACGCGTTTGCGCAGCGAATCGTAGGCCAGCTGCAGCAGGCGGTCTTCCTTTTCTCTCACTTCAGTGGCGATGCGTTTGATGAAAGTGCGCGCCACGCTGATATCGTTCAGCAGCTGTTCGAGGAACACTTCTTTCGGGATCTGCACCAGTTCGGTATTGTCCAGCGCTTCGGCGTTCTCTTCGTAGGGATGGTCTTCCAGCAGCGGAACGTAGCCGAAATAATCGCCGGCGCTGAATAGATTGGTGATGTACTCCTTGCCGTCGTCGTTCATGCGGTAGGCCTTTACTTTGCCGCTTTTCACATAATACAGGAACTGCGGATGTTTGCCTTCGCGGTAAACGGGTTGTTTTTTGGAGAACGGCAACACATCGTAAGCATCCAGGTTCAGCTGAAGGAGGCCGGAGGCCTGCCAGTCCTGCAACATGGTGCCGATGGACTGCGTTTGCGAAGCCGCGAATTTTTCCTGGAGGAACTGTTGTTTTTTCAGCCGCGTTTCAACGGCTGTAAGCAGTTCCACATCTTCGAAGGGTTTGGTGATATAATCGTCGGCGCCCATTTCCATGCCTTTCCTGAAATCGCTGCGGTCGGTTTTGGCGGTCACGAAAATGAAAGGGATATGTTCCGTTTCGGGGTACTTCCGGAGCATGTGCAATACACCGTAGCCGTCGAGCTCGGGCATCATGATGTCGCACACGATGAGGTCCGGTTGTCTTTCCCGCGCCATTTCTATGGCCTGTTTGCCGTTTTCCGCTTCCAGCGCGTTGTAGCCCGCCAGTGTGAGTATCTCCGCAACGTTCTCGCGGATGCCGGGGTGATCGTCTACTACCAGGATAGTGGCTGTCATTTGGTCTGAAGATTTGGAAAGTTGATAATGATCTTGGTGCCTTTGTTGAGCTCGCTTTCAACGTCGATGCGGCCGTGAAGCATATCCACATACCGTTTCACGATATGCAGCCCGAGCCCTGTGCCTTGAATATTGGTTACGTTGCGGCCGCGGAAGAAGCTGCTGAACAGGTATGCTTTATCTTCTTCAGGAATACCCATGCCATGATCCTGCACAATCGCATGGATATGCCCGTCCTGCTCCCAGACCTTCCAGTGGATGGCTGTTCCTTCGGGAGAAAATTTCGAAGCGTTGGTGAGCAGGTTCACGAAAATATGTTTCAGCAACCGTTTGTCCGACACTACCTGCAATTCCGCCTGAACGTCCGCATCCAACACCTGTCCTGGTTTCAGCAGGCCCTGCACTTCTTCCGCCGTTTCGTGGGAGAAGTTGTACATGGAAATGTTTTCCGGGTGCACGTGTATCTTCCCTTCCTCGATGCGCCCGAGCGACAGGAAGTCTTCCAGCAGTTCATTCAAATGGATCACGGAATCCCTGATCTTCTGCACGTGTTTTTCACGACGCGGCTGATCGTCGGACGAGGGGTATTTGCCGATCAGCGCTGCGGAGGAAAGGATGGCGCTCAGCGGTGTTCTGAACTCATGCGAGGCCATGGACACGAAGCGGGATTTGATCTCGCTCAGTTCTTTTTCTTTTTCCAGCGCGTCTTTCAGTTCGGCCTGGGAGGAGGCAAGATGCGACAGCGCCAGTTCGAGGTTGGCGGTCCTTTTCTCCACTTCCTTTTCCAGCGCCTGGTTCAGCTCCTGCATGGTGCGGTACAGTCTTTTCAGGAACAGTACCAGCAGGGTGGAGCTGATCACGAGGATGAGCGAAAAAAAGTGTTCTATGAATACTTCCGCGAGGTTCGGGTTTTTATGAGGCAGGCAGGCGATCACCACCACCAGTATGGTACAGGCGATGCCCATAAAGCGGGTGGGCGCATCCTTTTTGATGAAGATCGTGAGCAGGATGGCCGTGATGAGGCCGCCGTCGAAGAAGTTGTAGTCGGGCCGCCATACCAGCAGGCATGCAGTTACCAGCATGATAAAGATGGAAATAACAAGTGTCTGCCGCTGGCCGAAATGAAACATGGTATTCGTTTGCATTAAAGGCAAAGATAACGCATGCGGCCCTATCTGTAGGCAGACATGACGAAAGTCACTATTACAGACGGGTCTTTCAGGCTGTGAGGATGATGTTTTCCGCCCGGCTTGCGGATCACCTGTATTTTCCCGCCTGCGGCCAACACTTTCCGCTCAAAGAGGTCGGTATTTTCTTCGATGGGCACAGCTTCGTCCGCATCGCCGCAGATGTGCAGCATGGGGTAGCCGCCTTTCACGATCTCAGGCACCAGGTCCAGCGGGTTGCCTTTGAACCGGCGGGCTTCTTCCTCGGTCTTATACCCGAAGTCGTTTTTGAATGTTTCCCAAACCGCGGCGCTGCCGGGCCCTTTCCCTTCGCCCAGCGGCCAGCTGCGGATGTCCAGCACGGGAGCGTCAGCATACACGCAGGCTACGCGCTCAGGGTAACGCACGGCCCAGCGGTAAGCGTAAAATCCGCCGCGGCTCATGCCGAACATGGCTGCTTTCTGGTGAAAGCCCGCCTTGCGCAATTGCTGGTAGAAACGGTCCCAGATGCCGAGTGCTTCGTCGTTGGCGAACATTTCCGCCACATCGCAGAATACGACGTGATAACCGAGCGCCAGTAACGCACTGTCCGCCTGCGGTTCATGTCCCCAGAAACGGGAACGCCATACCCAGGGTTTGCCTTCGGCCGGTGTTACGTTAGGCACTACCACGTAGGCTTTGCGGCCTTCGAAGCGGCCCTCGTAACAGCTGAAGCCGTGAAAATTGGTCACAGAATCGAGGAAGGGCAGGGGTTTTTCCTTATCCTGTGCATGAAGGGTGTTTCCAGCCTGGAGGCATAAATACAGCAGTATCCGTTTCATAAAAGTAAAGTACGATAATTCCTTTCTTTTTGAAAGCGGGGGCAGGTTTGCCGTTTAAAGGCCAAGGGCAAAAGTGGTTTTATCCGCATATACCAGCCAGTCGAACAGCTCGTCCAGCTTTACGGGTTCCGGGGTGAACTGTTCCCTGGAAGCGACAGACCCGATCATACGGAACCTGCCTTTCAATGGCAGGGTATGCGTGGAGAAAAAGAATAACGGCATGCCGGTTTTATGCAGCAGCGATTCGATGCTCCCTGCTACAAGTATGCTGAGCGTATTATCTTCCTTCATTTTAAAAGTTACCTCGCTCATGGCGCGGTAAGTGCCGGTGGAAGTAGTGAAGCCAAGATTCTGATAAGCTGCGCCGTAGCGGGCTTTGAGGCGACTGCCCAGTGTTTTGAAACCCTCAACCGCGCCATGCCTGTTGCCTACATGGCCGTTGTGCGCCCACAGCATGATCTTCTCACCGGGATGCTGAGCAGCCAGGCGCTCCACATTGAGCGCCATCATGGAATCGCGCGTGTTGATGGCCTGCAGCCAGTCTTTGGATGTGAATTGCTGCAGGGCCGCTTTGATATTGAGCAAATACCAGGTAGCCTGTTCCCATTCTTTTTCATGAACGTGAGGCGGGCGGACCGGGATATTCTCCGCCATGCTTTCCGCGATGGCCCTTGCTTCTGTCATCGCCTGCCCGGCGGTATCGCCTTCTGAGGCGCTGTAGTCCGTAAGGCGGCGGAAAGCGTTGGTCTGGTAACTGTCCTCTATCTCGCGGATGCCTCTTACATAGCTGTCCATCTGCTGGTTGTCGAAGCCGGCGAAGGTGAGCTTGTTGCCGTGGGAGGCGTTGTAGCTGCGCATCCATTCAATCAGGTCCAGCAGTTCCTTTACCTGGAATACGTTGTGGAATTCCTTTTGCAGGATGTCTTTCGGGTCGCCCTGGCCCGTTGTGATGTATTGATTGATGAGGGCGGCGCCGTACATGCCGTCTTCTATGGCGAATACGGTGTAGCCCATTTCCTGCACGAGGAATTCGAAGAGGCGGTGCTTGAAGGTGAAAAATTCGTGCGTGCCGTGCGTGCCTTCGCCCGCGCCGAAGATGCTGACGCCGGAGAGGCCCTTCTTTAGCGGCGCCAGGTCGCTGAAGGTGTAACCGGGAAGGGCGGATTGCAAGGGGAATACCTTGAGGGAAATATTGGGTGTTTTCGCGGGCTGGGTATAATTGCGTTTAGGCGTTACGGTTGTCCGTACAACCGGGGCGGTGGAAGTATGTTTCCGCACCTCCGTTTTCTGCGCATGTACAAAGGAAAATAACAGGCATAACAATGCCGTAAACGGCAAAAGGCGTCGTTTCATGGGTCAGGCGTTTTTAAGATGAATGATCAGATGCCGCGCAGCTCGCGGAAGAGTATGGATTGGCGGCGCGACAGCGGGATGCGGGCGCCGTCCGCCAGTTCGAGTTCCAGCAGGGAATTATCCAGCGCATGGATCTGCTGCACATGGCCCAGGTTCACGATGTGCCTGCGGCTGGCGCGGAAAAAATGTTTCGGGTCCAGCCGCGGCTCCAGGGCGTTCAGGCTGCGGGCCAGCAGGGGCGCATGTTTCCCGAAATACAACCTGATATAGTTACCGCTGGATTCCATCAGCCGTATGTCGGATAAAGGCACAAACCAGCAGCGGTCGCCGTCCTTCACAAATATTTTTTCATGTATATCGAGGTAAGTGGAAGCTGGCGCAGGGATGGCGGTAGTTTCAAGCCTGTCAAGACTTTCACCCAAACGTTTTTCCGTAACCGGTTTCAGCAGGTAATCCAGCGCATTCACTTCGAAAGCCCTGATGGCGTAAGTGTCATAAGCCGTGGTAAAGATCACCTGCGGCACGGTTTCCAGCTGCTCCAGCAATGCGAAGCCGTTGGCTTCAGGCATTTCGATGTCAAGGAAGATCACCTGCGGGCGCAGTTTACGGAGCATTGTGAGCGCTTCGCTGACGTTCGCCGCTTCACCGGTTATTTTCACCTGCGGGAATTTTTCCAGCACGGCGCGCAGGTCGTTGCGCGCCAGCCTTTCATCGTCTATGATCATTGCTTCAATCATGCGGCGGGGAGTTTTACGGTGGCGCATACCGTTTGCTGCGCCGTGTTATGAAGAGTGAAAAAGGCTTTGTTTCCATACAGCAGCGCCAGCCTCTTCAGCGTGCCCTGTATGCCAAAACCGCCGCCGGAGCGTTCTTCAGACACCTGCCCGGTGTTTTCCACGCGCAGCACGAACTGTTTGCCCTCCAGTACAGCGGCGATCCTGATCTCGCCGCCGGCCGCCAGCTTCGAAATGCCGTGTTTGATGGCGTTCTCCACGAGCGTTTGCAGCAGCATAGGCGGCATGGTTTGCGTATGGATAGCGGGGTCGATGGTATAATGCACGTTCAGCCTTTCTTCGAACCTGATCTTTTCAATGGCAAGGTAATGCTGCACCACTTCCAGTTCTTTCCCGAAGGGGATCAGCTGGTGATGTTCCGAGAGCATGGCGCTGCGCAGCACTTCCGCCAGTTCTGCCACCGCCTGCTGCGCCCGGCCGGGATTTTCGCCGATCAGACTGCGGATGCTGCTGAGGGCGTTGAACAGGAAATGCGGGTTCAGCTTTGTTTTGAGATTATCCAGCTCGGCCTGTTTCAGCCTGTTTTCATTTTCCAGCTCGATCCGCTTGAAGCGGCCCTGCAGCAGGCTGAAATAAAGGATCACCCAGGCCCACACCACCAGGTGCCATACAAACCATACGGCGAGGAAGATCAAACCTATGGCCACCGGGGTTTCCAGGCCCCCTGTGTTTTTCAGCGACTTGTCTGCGGAGCTGAAGAAATTATGCCACCCACCGTCTTCGGCAATGCTGATACCGGAGAGCCATAACACGATCAGCAGCGAGCTGAGGGTCACCGCGCCCCACACCTTCATGAACACCGCGCCCAACCGGTAGCGTTGCAGCTGCTGTTTGCGCAGGTACAAGTACAGCAGGTGGGTGGAGAGCACCCCGATGAACCAGGCGCTGTAAAAATCGGTGTCGCCAAACACGTCCGTTCTGAAGGCAAAGCCGTCGCCCGCCCGGATATTGTTCCAGAGGTAAGTAAAGAGGCCCCAGCCTCCCAATTGACATGCCCAGTAACGGTACCTGATCTTCATGGGGACAAATCTATAGGTTAAGGCTGAATGAAAGCGGGGAAATTGAATGAACGGAAGATCGGGGCGGCAGGTGGAAGATTTTCAAGGTAAAGGAAAGAGGCTGCCCCGTTTATGGAACAGCCTCCGGGGTATTTTTGAAGTTCCTTACCGGATGGTATACTTCACACCTTTCAGGGTGGCGAATTCCACGATCCTTGCGGCGGGCCCTGGCTGGGCCATTATATTGCCTTTGGCGCCGGAAACCTGTTTTCCTGCGGGCAGCAGCACCCGGCAGGCGCCGCCTTTGGTGGAAAGGATGGATGCATGGGTGATGGCCCCTTTATCCCAGCTCATGTCCACCACGAAAGCGCCGCGTGTATGCAGGCCTTTCACTGCGCCTTTTTGCCATCCGCTTTCCGTGGGCAATGCAGGCAGCATCCTGATCACGGCAGTGTCGCCATGGCTTTGCAGCAGCATTTCGGCAATACCGGCGGTGCCGCCAAAGTTCCCGTCTATCTGGAAAGGCGGGTGCGCACAGAATAAATTCGGGTACGATCCGCCGCCACGGGGATTTACAGGCGGTACGGGGCGCAGCAGCTTATGGATCAGTTCCAGCGCGTGGTCGCCGTCGCCCAGGCGGGCCCAGAAGTTCACTTTCCATGCGAGCGACCATCCCGTACCATCATCGCCGCGCTGGCGCAGGGTTTCGCGAACGGCGGCGGTCAGTTCGGGCGTGTTCCAGGGCGTGATCTCGTCGTAAGGGTGCAGGCCGTAAAGATGGCTGATATGGCGGTGTTTGGGCTCGTTGTCTTTCCAGTCGTGCAGCCACTCGTTCAGGTCGCCGGCCTGGCCTACCCGGTTGGGCGCCAGCCTGCTGCGGGTATGGGCCAGTTTCCTGGTCCAGGCCGTATCTGTTCCAAGGATGCGCGACGCTTCGATGCATGCGCCGAACAGTTCGCGGCATATCTGCATATCGATCGTGGGCCCCATCACGGTGCTGCCCCGCGTACCGTCGGGCATGATGTAGGAATGCTCCGGGGAGTTGGAAGGCGCTGTTACCAGCCAGCCGTGCTGCGGCTCTTCAATGAGAATGGCTTCCAGGAACTCTGCGGAGCCTTTCAGCACGGGGTAATACTGGCGGAGAAAAGCAGTGTCCCTGGTAAAACGGTAGTGCTCCCAGATATGCTCGCAGAGCCATGCCCCGCCGGTGAGGGTGGAACCCCAGTCTGCACCCTCACCCGGAGAAGTAAAGCCCCAGGGATTGGTGATCACATGCGCTACCCAGCCGGGCGCGTTGTAGTAAGCTTTGGCCGTCTTTTGGCCGGGCGCTACCAGGTTGCGGATATAATGATGCAAAGGTTCCGAGAGGTCTTGCAGGCCGGTAACGGGCGCGAGCCAGTAGTTCATTTGCAGGTTGATATTGATGTGGTAGTCGCCGTTCCAGGGTGTTTGGTATTCGGGCGCCCAGAGGCCCTGTAAATTGGCTGGAAGGCCGCCGGGGCGGGAAGATCCGATCAGCAGGTAACGCCCGTAATTGTAGTACAGCACAGGCAGCTGCGGGTCCGGCCGGCGTTCGTAATAACGGGCCAGGCGTGCCGGTGTGGAAAGGGTATCTGTACCCGGTGCTGTTGCATCGAGGCGGAAACGGGAGCGGTTGAACAGGGGAAGATAAGCCCGCTGTTGTGCCTGGAAAAGCTGCGCGTAGGCACGTGCCGAGGACCTTTGCAGCGTTTGCCGGACAAGCGGCAGCGGGTCCGCACCATTCTGCGTGTAGTCGTTCATGTTATAATCGGTAGCGGCGCTGAAAAGCAGCAGGCATTCATCTGCGTTCTCCACGCGTATGGCGCCGTTTTCCGCCACCTGCCTGCCCCCGGTGGTCTTTACCTGCAAAGCGCCGGCAAAGCGGAGCCCGGGCTGGCCGCCATTGGGCAGCTGGCCGGTTATTTCCAGCGCGCCTTTGTTTGCCTGTACCGTGGCGTGTTCCTTCCTGCTGAGCGCAGCGGTGAAGGAAATGCCGCCTTTGCGGGCGGAGGTGATGCGTACGGCGAGGATGTTATCCGGTATGCTGACCCATGCTTCCTGCGTGTATACAACCCCCTTCCGTTGCCAGCTGGTGCGGGCCACGGCGGTTTCGAGGTTGAGCACGCGGCGGTAATGCGTCCAGGGGCTGAGCGTGTCTTTCCATTGCAGGGTAAGATCGCCGAAGGCCTGGTATGCGCCGTAAGGCACATTGGCGCCGTTGCCATGGCCTGAACCTTCGCCTTTACAGATGAAGTACTGCTGCAGGAGCTGCTGCGCTTCTTTGTTCCTGCCCGCCAGCAGGCTTTCGCGAATGCGGGGGAGGATGCGGTAGGCCGTATCGCTGTCTGCATCCTGCACGCCGCCGGACCACATGCTGATCTCGTTCAGCATGATCCTGTCCCTCACAGGATGCCCTGTGATCATGGCCCCGATGGTTCCGTTGCCGAGCGGCAGGGATTCCTGGTAGTGGGCGGCAGGTTCATTGAATCGGAGAACGGCGTCGGGCTTTTGAGCGGACGCGGTGAGGCCGGCAGCCAGTATCGCTGCCGTCAGTAGTACGTGGTTCATGTTATTAAATGTAACGGGTATTCTCTGAAATCAGAAGCGCTTGCTAAAGCAGGACGGGAAAAAGCGAAAATCCCATCAGCCCCTGTTCATTTTTTCCGTCAACGGTTTGTTATCCCATTAATGCTTAAATTACAGGATGCACCGGCCTATCCTCGTTATCGGCATTGTTTTTTTCCTCTTCGCCTGCTCCCCGAAAATGGAAGCGCCTGCAGTAACCAGCTATGAAATAGTGACGGGTTACCGCTTTTATACGCCCTGCGGCCAGCCGGTGCTGAATGACGTATTGCCTGCCGCCGGGTCCATTGCCGGGCCAGGTGATTTTTATGTCTACGTATTGCAGGACAGCCTTCAGATCGCGGATTGTATAGACCCGGAGGGTGCATCGGGGAGAGATACTTTTCCCATGCGTTTCGGAAATGATTTTATTGTAACCGTGGTGGTGAAGGACCAGCGGAAGGATTGGTACTTCCGGCTGGAGGATCTTACGGTGGAAGACAGCCTGCTGCATATCAGGCTCGTTCCGCATCATAAAACGGACACGGCAGGCGGCAAGCCCTGGTTCGCGCTGTCTGACAACTATATCTGGCGCGTGAACGGACGGCAGGTGAAGCTGATGAAACTTTATCTGAACCGGCAGGAGTATGCTTTTGTACGCGGCCCGAAGTGGAGCGGGGCGCCGGTAAAATGGCGGTTGCCGCTGGTGGCGCCGCCCGGTAAAATATACAGGTAACTGGAAAGGAACCTGTCAACCGTTGCCGGTACAAAGGATATAAGCAGTGATGCTTTTGGGGCCAGCTGTGATGGATGCGCGTATGAAAATATCTTCCGGTGATGATGCAATAAAAAAAAGCTATTCTGATGCCTGGATTGCGGGCATCAAAATAGCTTACTGCTAAAAATAGCGGAGTTAATTGTTTGTTAACCTGCTGTCGCTTCTATTCATCACCCGCTCAGGTAAAGGCCCCGGGGGCGGGCGATAAACTTCAGGTAGCCGCGGCAGTGGTTAAGCCGGCAAGTAATTTGGTGAACTTGATATTGAAGCCACCTTTTTCTCCATAATAATAACTTTCCTTGTACCTGTCGTATTCGATAGGCGCTCCGAGGTCTTTCATGAGTTTCAGGAACTCATAGAGCGTGCGCTCGGAAATCCGCAGGCGTTTTGCTAATTGAGCGGGCTTGCCGGTGCCTTTGATGCGGATAAGGTAGTCGATGGTCTGTAGTCTTTCAAAATAACGCTTTGGCATTGGATCAACTGGGGGTTTAGCTAAATTGGAAAATTTTTTTCTTTCAGTCTGTGTCAGGGAAATTCTGCTGTGTCTTTGTCAAACGTAAAAAATGGACATATGCATATCAATTTTGGTTAACGCTGTTGTTGTTCTCTTAGCGGGTTCATGTTCTAAGTTAACATACCGCACTGCATTATTTTTTCAGTCCGGAATTTTGTTAAAAAGGCAACCATCTCATGATATGGTTGCCTTTTTGATGGTTAACTTGGAGCGAAAATCTGAGCCCAATATTACAGTTTGCCCAACCGTATTGATGTTAATACACTGTTAAAGAAATGTCATTTTTTTGATGATCATTAACAAAAGGAATGGGTAGCCAGAAGGTACCTTTTCGTGGGGATGGACAGGTGCGGGAGCTTGGCCACCGCTCCGGGTAAAAACGATCCCAGATTTCGCCGGTTAGTGATTTGTCGGGCGTAATGCTTTGCTATACAGCATTTTCACAAAAAAAGCCGCCGTTCCAAATGGAACATGCGGCCGGGATTGCTCAAGTTAAACTGGATCAGAAGATGTGCAGGCGCGCTGCTATCAGTGTAATCTGGGGTTAGAATATCGGTACAAGTATACAGGCAAAGAAAAGCATTTTATGTTAACGGGTTGTTAATAAGACCGCCTTTAACAGATCGCTGGGCCCTGGCCCAACAGGGATTTTTTCCGCGTTAACAAAACTGTTTTTCCCTTTTTTGCGCTGAATGCCTTCTGGCGGACAAGTTAAAATCTGATCATTAATCGTATAGATACTATGCGTTGCCTCGCGCCGCTTTCCTTATTTTGGGCATGCAACCAGTTGAATCTTACGTCTACATTTGAAACTTAAAATGATGATCCACTTGTTAATACGGGCTTGCCGCTAAAACATCCCGTCTTTCTCTTATTACCTGGTAAACTTTACGTCTACTCTTAAAACTGTAATTTACTCGTATGATGATCCAAAAAAAACTGGCGCTGATAGCAGGATATTTGTTGGTCTCCGCCACATGCTTCGCTCAGCGGCAGGACTGGCTGGTGAACAACACCGGCTACAAAGCCGCCGTTAGCGAAAACGGCAGCAACCTGACGATCTCCAACGGCCTGCTCAGCCGCGGCTTTGTGCTGGGGCCGAACGCTGCCTGTATCGACTTCCGGAACCTCAGCAGCGGCGAGCAGCTGCTCCGCGCCGTGAAACCCGAAGCGCGCATCACGCTCAACGGCAAAACCTTCAACGTAGGCGGCCTGTACGGCCAGCCGCAACAGGCCTATCTTTTACCCGCATGGCTGAAGGATATGAAAAACGATGTCGCAGATTTCCAATACGTATCCCATACGGTGAAGCCTGTTCCGCCTTACGTGCACTGGAAACCGAAGCTGTGGGCGCTCAACAGGCAGCAGCCTCCCGGTAAGATGCTCACCTTCACCTACACTTCCGGCCAGCCGGAGCTGAAAGGCGTGCGCGTGCTGGTGCACTATGAATTATACGACGGCATCCCGCTCGTGTGCAAATGGCTGAGCATCGAAAACACGTCCGGCACCGCATTGCAGGTGAACCAGGTGGTGAACGAAGTGCTGGCAACCGTGGAAGAAGAATCCGCCGTGGTAGGAGAGGTGAACCAGATGGCGACGCCGCACAATATCTATATAGAAAGCAACTATGCGTTCAACAACGCCATGAAAGCCAATCTCAGCGACCAGACCACCCACTGGAAAGCAGACAGCACTTACCGCTCGCAGGTGAATTACAATTACACAACGCCCTGCCTGCTGGAAGTTTATCCCGTGCAGGGCGTGAACATCAGCATCGCGCCGGGCGGCAATTATTCCTCCATCCGCACTTACGAACTGCTGCTGGACAGCTACGACAGGGAACGGAACGGTCTTGCCCAGCGCGCCATGTACCGCACCATTGCGCCCTGGACAACGCAAAATCCCATATTCATGCACCTGGTGAGCTCAGATCCCGAACGCGTGAGATCCATCATAGACCAATGCGCTGCCACAGGTTACGAGGGCGTGATACTCAGCTTTGGCAGCAACCTGAATATGGAAGACACCAGCGCGGCCAACATCCGAAAATTCAAAGAGCTGACGGATTACGCCCATGCGAAGAACATACTCCTGGGAGGCTATTCCCTGTTCAGCAGCCGCCGCATCAGCGATGAAGACGATGTGATAGACCCGAAAACCGGCAAGCCCGGCGGCGCCATGTTCGGCGGGCATGCGCCCTGCCTCGGCAGCAAATGGGGAATTGCTTACCTGCAAAAGATAAAATATTTTATCAGCCGGACCGGCTTCGATATTTTCGAGAACGACGGGCCTTATCCCGGCGACCTTTGCGCTTCCACCACACATCCCGGCCACAAAGGGCTGGACGATTCGCAGTGGACGCAGATGGAACAGCAAAAGAAATTTTATCGCGAGCTGAATGAAATGGGCATATATATCAACGCGCCGGACTGGTATTTCCTGGATGGTACGCACAAGATCGCCGTTGGCTACCGTGAAACGAATTTCTCGCTCCCGCGCGAGCAGCAGGTAATATTGAACCGGCAGAATATCTACGACGGCACCTGGGAAAAAACGCCCTCCATGGGCTGGGGTTTTGTGCCGCTTACGCAATACCACGGCGGCGGGGCGGAGGCAACGCTGGAGCCGCTGAAAGATCACCTGCATGCTTATGAGAACCTGATGATGCAGTACTACGGCGCCGGCGTCCAGGCCTGCTACCGCGGTCCGCGCCTGTACGACACCGATGCCACCAAAGCCCTTGTGCAAAAGGTGATCAGCTGGTATAAAAAGTATCGCGGCATCCTCAACACCGATATCATTCACCTCCGCCGCGCAGACGGCCGCGACTGGGACGGCATCCTGCACGCAGACCCCAAAGGAAAGTACAAAGGCCTGGCGATGCTCTACAACCCGCTCACAACACCCATGACCCGGGAAGTGGCGCTGCCGCTGTATTACACCGGGCTGGACAAACAGGCTTCCATCCGCGAAAAAGAAGGGGCACCCCAAAAATACACGCTCAACCGGCAGTATGAAGCGCTGGTGAAAGTGACCATCCCGGCGCAGGGATATACCTGGCTGGTGATCGAATAGAGAATTGCGTTATAACAAATAATACAGGGGGAGCCGTTGTGCGTGTTCCCCCTGTGCATTGACGATTCAAAAAACAACAACCAAGGTCAAAATCCTACCAGCGGCAACAGGTGTTTACCATTAACTTGTAGGAGGTTAAAACTTATATGATGAAACGAAACAGCCTCTCGCTGCTACTCTGCATGCTTCTTACCCTCAATGCATTTTCGCAGGGCAAAAAACTGTTCCCGGAAACACCGGAACAAAAAGAGAAACGCCTCGCCTGGTGGACGAATGACCGCTTCGGGATGTTCATTCACTGGGGCCTCTACGCCCTTCCCGCCCGTCATGAATGGGTAAAGAACAGGGAGCAGCTCACCGATTCCGCGTACCAGAAATATTTCGAGTACTTCAACCCCGACCTTTACGACCCGAAGGACTGGGCCAAACAGGCGAAAGCCGCCGGCATGAAGTACGCCGTTATCACCACCAAACACCACGAGGGTTTCTGCCTCTTCGATTCCAAATTCACGGACTACAAAGCCACCAACACGCCTATCAAAAAAGACCTGATCAAAGAATGGGTGGACGCTTTCCGCGCCGAAGGGATCAGGATCGGGTTTTATTATTCGCTCATAGACTGGCATCATCCTGACTTCACTATAGACGGCACGCACCCCCAGCGCGCAAAATCCGACGAGGCATACGCGGCGCTGAACAAAGGAAAGGATATGGCCAGGTACCGCACTTACCTCAGCAACCAGGTGAAGGAGCTGCTCACCAATTACGGGAAGATAGACATCCTGTGGCTGGACTTCTCCTATCCCGGCAAATACGGCAAAGGCCACGAGGACTGGGGGTCCGAAGCGCTCATCAAAATGGTGCGCAAGCTGCAGCCCGGTATTATCGTGAACGACCGCCTGGACCTGAAAGAATACGAGGACGGCGGCGATTTCGTGACGCCGGAACAATACAAAGTAGCCGCGTGGCCTACCGAAAACGGCAAACGCGTGCCCTGGGAAACCTGTCAGACCTTCTCCGGCTCATGGGGTTATTACCGCGACGAAACTTCCTGGAAAGATGTGAAACAGTTGCTCGTGCTGCTGATCGAATCTGTGAGCAAAGGCGGTAACGTGCTGCTGAACGTAGGTCCCACCGCCCGCGGCAAGTTCGACGCACGTGCGCAAAGCGCGCTGAAAGGAATGGGCGAATGGATGGAATTCAACAGCCGCGCTATTTACGGCTGCACGCAGGCGCCGGATCAATATGCCCGTCCTGACCATTCGCTGCTGACCTACAACCCCACCACTAAAAGACTGTACGTGCACCTGCTGGATTACCCCTTGCAAAACTTTACCTTGCCCGGTTATAAAGGCAAAGTGAAATACGCGCAGTTCCTGCACGACGGTTCCGAGATCCGCTTCAGCGCACCTTCGGGCCACGGCTACCGTGCCAACGGCCTGGGCGACAACGACCTGAACCTGAGCCTGCCCGTGATCAAACCCGGTGTGGAAATACCGGTGATAGAACTCATGCTGGCGGAATAATAAATTTGTATTTTGTGAGACGGGGCTGTCTCAAAAGTAAACGAGGGCTTTGGTCCCGTTACTTTTGAGGCAGCCCTTTCGCTTAAACGATAACTATGATCAGACATTTCCTGGCCCTCTGCCTGCTGGCGGCAACAGGCGCGGCCATCTGCAGTTTCATTCCTCCTAAAGCGCCCAAACCCAATGTGGTGATCATTTTCATGGACGATATGGGCTATGGCGACCCCGCCTGCTTCGGCGGCGGCCCTTACCAGACGCCCAACCTGGACAGGATGGCGGCGCAAGGCATGCGGTTCACCAACTTTTACGCTGCGCAGGCTGTATGTTCCGCTTCCCGCGCGGGTTTGCTGACGGGTTGTTATCCCAACCGCATCGGCATTGCAGGTGCGTTGAGCCCCAATTCCAAAATTGCCCTGAGCAACGAAGAAGAAACGATTGCGGAGATACTTAAAGACCAGGGTTACGTAACCGGCATGGCCGGCAAATGGCACCTTGGCGCCAAACCGCCTTTCCTGCCCCAGCAGAACGGCTTTGATACCTACCTTGGCCTGCCTTATTCCAACGATATGTGGCCCGTGCATTACGATGGGAAACCTTATGCGGATACTTCTCGTAACAATCGCCGCAACTACCCGCCGCTGCCGCTGATAGAGGGCAGTGAAACGAAACGGATCATCAGCACACTGGAAGACCAGGCGGAACTGACCTCGCTTTATACAGAAAAGGCCTGCAATTTTATCCGCGAGAATAAGAACAAACCATTCTTCCTGTACCTGGCGCACAGCATGCCGCATGTGCCCATCGCCGTATCCGGGAAGTTCAGGGGAACGAGCGGGGACGGCCTTTTTGGCGACCTGATGCAGGAGCTGGACGAGAGCATCGGGCAGGTGATGAAAACGCTGGAAGAAAACGGCCTGAGCAAGAACACGCTCGTGATATTCACCAGCGACAACGGTCCCTGGCTGAACTACGGCAACCATGCCGGCAATACCGCCGGGCTGCGCGAAGGCAAAGGCACCAGCTACGAAGGTGGTCAGCGTGTGCCCTGCATCATGAAATGGCCGGGGCATATCCCGGCAGGAACGGTTACCAGCAAAGTCGCTTCCGCTATTGATGTGCTGCCCACAGTGGCCGCCGTTTGCGGCGCCAAACTCCCTAAAAAGAAGATCGATGGCATTAGTATCCTGCCTTTGCTGAATGGTGAAAAAAATGCCAATCCCCGTGATCATTTCGTGTATTACTATGGCCCCAACCAGCTGGAAGCGGTCCGCAAAGGGAATTACAAACTGGTGTTTCCCCACAAGGCCCGCACCTACAAGCTGAACCTGCCCGGCTACGACGGTTTTCCCGGCGCGCAACCAAATATAGATGCGCCGCTCGCCCTCTACGACCTCAGCTCGGACCCGGGCGAAACGCTGGATGTGCAGGCGAAATTTCCTGAAGTAGTGAAAGACCTGGAGGCGCTGGCCGATACTTACCGCAAAACGCTCGGTGATGCACTCACGAACGTGAAAGGTACGGAGAACCGGGAGCCGGGGAAAGTGACGGAGTGATAATTGTCATTGGTTATGGATAAAGAGGATCGTACTTTCAACAGTATTAAATTCCCTTCCTATGCAATTCGATCTCAAAATATTTTCCAGGACGCTTCTGATATTTGTTCTGCTGAGCGCTGCATGGACATGCATCTGTGTAACGATAAACTGGTTCGAAGATGAAGGACGGTTTACAGAGATATTTGGTTTCATATTCATTCTGGGATCCTCCCTTGGGCTGAGCCAGCGGAAGACAGACTGGAAAAAATGGCTCATCCTGTCGGTAGCTTCGGTCGTCATTTTTCTCACGGCTACTTTTGTTATATCCGGGCTACTGGTGCTGCTTACTTTCAACGACCTGGAGGAAGTGTCATATGCATTTGTGAACAGTATTTTCCTGGCAGCCGTGTTTACCTGGTTGCTGAAGAAAATGTACGGGATGGAAAAAATATATATGGTTATGATCGCGACGGCGGTATCGGTCATGGTAGCGTATGTGATCCATTACCAGGACGGTAAAACTCCTGTTGATCGTAATGTTGGCATAGCCTGGCAGCTCAATACCTTCCAGGTATTCCTGGTTGTGCCGCTGGCGGCAGGGCTGTCTTTGCGGAAGAAAAAGGCTCCGGCCGCGGCTTAACAATTCCATAATATTAGAAGGTTTCCTTTGCAGGATGAAGCCTATCGCCTTTATCTTCTTCCTGCTGCCCGTGCTGCGCCTTGCCGCGCAATCGGATGCTCCCATGATGATATCCCGTGCCGGCGCTCCCGCCACCGTAGCCGATGCGGCATTCCCGGCACTGAAAGATTCGCTGGACCGCGCCCTGGAGCGGAACGACGGGCTCGCCGCCGCGCGCCTGCTGAGCCGGATGGCCGATCAATGTTATCATCTCGGGTATTATCCCCAGGCGCTGGATTATCACCTGCAGGCCGGTAAGCTCTACCGCGAGGAAAAACAATGGCAGCTGCTGGCCGAAAATCTCAACGACATCGGCACATTATATTATTACAACCGCCAGCCCCAGCTGGCCCGCCGCCAATACGACGAAGCCCTGGACCTCTACCGCCAGGCCGGCAACAATAACGGCATGGCCCAAACCAATGGCAGGATAGGCCACCTCTACGAAAAGCAGCAGCATTACGACAGCGCCTCCTTCTACCAGCATAAAGCCCTGCAACTTTTCAGACAGACGGACAACCAGACCGGTATCGCCAAAATATATGAGAACCTCGGCAGCATCCACGAAGACCTTGCTCAGTACGACACCGCATACCGCTACTTCAGGCAGGCGCTGGACCTGAACCTCCGGAACGGCGACCGCCCCGCCACCATCGAGATCTACAACAACCTGGGCGACATCCTGCGCAAAACGGGCCGGTACGGGGAAAGTCTTGCCTACAGCCGCGACGCACTGAACCTGGCGCTGGAGGCCAAAGAGGAATACCAGCTCAGCAGCGCTTACCGCGATATCGCAAAGGCGTATAACCTCCTGGGCCGCAACGACAGCGCTTTTTATTACCTGGAACTGAGCCGGGAGAACCTGCTCACCATCTATTCCCGCGAAAGCAGCAAGCAGCTCTCCATCCTGCAAACCATGTACGACACCGGCAAAAAGGACCTGGAGATCGTGAACCTGAAGAACGCCCGCAAAACCGCCATTGCCCTGGTGATGGGCGCCCTGCTGCTGGCCGCGCTGGGCGCGCTCATTATCAGCCGCCAGCGCCTGAAGATCAGGAACGCCGCGCTGCTGCGCATGCAGGAGCAGCAACAGTTCCGCACCCGCACCGAATTATTGCAGATGCAGGAGCAGAACCTCAAACAGGAACTGGAAGTGCGCTCCAAAGTGCTGGGCACCCATACCCTTCATATTATCCAGAAGAACCAGCTGCTGGAAGACATCCAGCAGCGGCTGGAAGAAATGGTGAAAGACGACCGCCGCGACCAGAAAAAACAACTCAAACAATTACAACAGCTTATACACCAGAATTTTAACCACGACCAGCATTGGGATGAATTCCGCAGCATCTTCGAACAGATCCACCAATCCTTTTTCGATAAACTGAAAGGATACTGCGCCACCCTCACCGCGAACGACCTCCGGCTGGTAGCCCTGCTGAAAATGAACCTGAGCTCCAACGACATCGCGATCCTGCTGGGGATTTCGCAGGACAGCCTGCGCGTGGTGCGCTACCGCCTGCGTAAAAAGCTGAACCTGCGGCAGGGAGAAAGCCTCAGCATTTTTATACAGTCGCTGTGAGTAATGTTCGCTTAATGTTACGGTAATGTTTTCTTAACAGACATTTTGTTACGCATCCTGATATTGAATATCAATCATTTAAACACATCCTGTTCACGCTGTTGCCGCTTTGTTCACGCAGCTGTTCACGCTGTTTCCTTTTTGTATACGCTCAAAATTTGCCTGCCGGGCCGCTTCATGCGCATCTTTGAAGCGCCGGGAAAAATGACGGCCGTTTTTTCCCGGCACTATCCAAACCAAAAAAAGATACCATGAAACCGAGCGTGATAAATTTTAACGCACAGGGCAATGAACCGCGAGGTTCCATCCGGCTATTAAAATGCGGAGCATTTGTACGGGTTAAAAGAATGCTGTCTGTAATGATCCTCTGCTGCATCAGCATGCTGGGCTTTGCCCAGGGAACCGGGCTGGTGACCGGTCATATTATGGATAAAAAACAACGCCTGTCCCTTCCCGGCGCCACGTTGAAGCTTAGTCCCGGCAACCACTATACCGTCAGCGACCAGCAGGGCAAATTCGAGTTCCTGAACGTGCCTGCCGGGCAATATATCCTGGAAGTGAGCTACATCGGGTATGAAAAAGCTTCCCAGCCCGTGACCGTTGCTTCCGGCAAAAACGAACAGGTGACCCTGGGCCTGGAAGCAGGCGGTATTGCAGGCAAAGAGGTGCTGATCGTGGGCGACCGCCTGCGCGGCCAGGCCAAAGCCCTCAACCAGCAGAAGAACAATCCCAATGTGACCAATGTGGTAAGCGCAGACCAGATCGGCCGTTTCCCCGACGGAAACATCGGCGACGCCATCAAACGCATTCCCGGCGTGACCATGCAGAACGACCAGGGCGAAGCGCGCAACATCATCATCCGCGGGCTGGCGCCGCAGCTCAATTCTGTGACCCTCAACGGCGACCGCATCCCTTCAGCCGAAGGCGATAACCGCAACGTGCAGATGGACCTGATCCCTTCGGACATGGTGCAGACCATTGAACTGAACAAGACCCTCACACCCGATATGGATGCGGACGCCATCGGCGGCTCCGTGAACCTGGTGACCCGCGCCGCGCCTAACGGGCCCCGCGTATCCGCCACGCTTTCCACCGGCTACAATCCCATCCGTGAGAAGCCTATCTACAACGGCGCCCTCGTGCTGGGCAACCGCTTCTTTTCCAGCAAGCTGGGAGCCGTGCTGAGCGCTTCCTACAACAACAACGATTACGGCTCGGATAACATTGAACCCGTTTGGGCGAAAGACGATTTCGGGAACGTATATATTGAAGAACTCGGCATCCGCCAGTATTTCGTACAACGCATCCGCAGGAGCATTTCCGGCGCGCTGGATTACCGATTCAATGCCAACAACGTTCTTTACCTGAACGCCATGTATAACTGGAGAGACGATCGTGAGAACCGCTATGTGCAAGGATTTGAAGATATCGAGCCCGAATACGACGCCAACGATAACATTACCGGTTACACAGGCAGCCTGAGCAAAGAGAACAAAGGCGGCATCGGCGGAAGCAGGGGGAAGAACCGCAGGCTGGAAACACAGCGCGTGCAGAACTACTCCCTCCGCGGCGACCACCTGCTGAGCAGCAAGCTGGACCTGAACTGGAGCGCCACTTACTCCGCCGCCAGCGAAAAAGCAGATCGTGAAAGGTATATCGCATACGAATATGAGGACGTTCCCCTCACCCTGAACCTGGCCGATCCCCGCCGCCCGCTCGTAACCGCGCCCGGCGTGACCGATGGCGATTATGAGTTCAACTCCGTAACAGAAAACAACGACTTCACCCGCGAAAGCGAGCTGGGCCTGAAAGTGAACCTGCGCTTCCCGCTCAGCGTGATCCCCCAGCAGAAAGGCCGCATGCGTATTGGCGCCAGGCTGAGGCTGAAAGACAAAAAACGGGACAATAACTTCTTCGAATACGAGCCCATCGGCGAATTCGAAACGCTGGACAAAATGCCGACCGTGTCCTGGAACGGGAAGAACTTCCAGCCGGGCAGTCAATATGTGCCCGGAACCTTCATTGCGCCTGATTTCCTCGGCGGCCTGGACCTGAACAATCCTGCATTGTTCAACAAAGAAGCCGACCCGTCTGAATACCTTGCAGAGAATTACAAAGCAAGAGAAACCATCACCGCGGGCTACATCCGCTGGGACCAGGACATTACCTCCAAACTTTCCTTTATTGCAGGCCTGCGTTTGGAGAACACCAGCACCAGGTATGAAGGCAATGTGGTGGAAGACGAAGAAGAGCTGGCCGGCCAGCGCAGCGTGAAGAACAGCTACCTGAACGTGTTGCCTGGTCTTACATTCAAGTTCAATGCCACCGAGAACCTCGTGCTCCGCGCCGCGGTGACCACCTCCATTGCACGGCCTAACTACTACGACATTGCGCCGTACGTGAGCAGCGTGGTGGACGATGAAGAGCTGAGCGCAGGCAATCCCGCCCTGAAATCCGCCTACGCCGTTAACTACGACATCATGGCCGAGCAGTATTTCAAATCCGTGGGGATCCTTTCCGGCGGCGTGTTCTACAAGAATATCAAAGACTTCATTTATACCTACAGCGACCAGCAGTACAGCACCGCCAAGTTCGCCGCCGATTATCCCACCCTCGGCAATCCCATTCCCGATGGCGACACCTGGGCGTACAAACAGGCCCGCAACGGCAACAAAGTAAAAGTTTACGGCTTTGAAGTGGCCCTGCAACGCCAGCTGGACTTCCTGCCCGGTTTTGCCAAAGGCTTCGGCATTTACCTGAACTACACCTACACAAAATCTGAAGCAGACGGCGTATACAACGGCGACGGCGAAAAACGCACCGGCGTAACATTGCCTGGCACCGCGCCGCATATGTTCAACGCTTCGCTTTCCTACGAGAACAAACGCTTCACCGCCCGCATTTCCGGCAACTATGCCGCATCTTACCTCGATGAGCTGGGCGGTTCCGATTTTGAGGACCGTTTTTACGACCGGCAGTTTTTTCTGGACGCCAATGTTTCCGTGAAGCTGACGCAGCAATTGCGCGTATTCGGCGAGGCGAACAACCTCACCAACCAGCCGCTGCGTTATTACCAGGGCATCGTGGAAAGAACGATGCAGGAAGAGTTCTACCGTCCCCGGTACAACTTCGGTTTTAAATTCGATCTGTAATTTGCATAAATCAGCATAATGACGAGACTAACATTGATATATACAAGCCTGGCGCTGGCACTGGTTGCGTGCAACGATCATGCGCCCGTTGCGGAAAATGCGCTGAAACCGGCCGCAGTGACCGATCCTGTGGAACATGATACCGACGATCCCGCCATCTGGATCAACCGGAAAGATACGCTTCAAAGCCTGATCATCGGCACGGACAAAGACTCGCAGGGCGCGCTCTACGCTTTTGACCTCAACGGCAGGATCGTACGCAAATCAGAGGGGTTAAAGCGCCCTAATAACGTGGACATTGCATATGACGTACCTGTGAATGGCCGCCTGGTGGACGTTGCGGTGCTTACCGAAAGAGAGACCCGAAAGATCAGGATCTTCAGCCTGCCGGACCTCAACCCGCTGGACAATGGCGGCATCCCCGTATTCGCGGGCGAGCAGCAGGCCGATCCCATGGGGCTGGCGATGTACACCCGGCCTTCGGACTCCGCCGTGTTCGTGATCGTAGGCAGGAAAGAAGGTCCCGCCGAAGGCTACCTCTGGCAATACCGCCTGCTGAACGACGGCCGTGGCAACCTGAAAGCTGAAGTAGTGCGCAAATTCGGGCGGTACAGCGGTAAAAAAGAAGTGGAAGCCATCGCGGTGGACAACCAGCTGGGCTTCGTGTATTATTCAGACGAAACCGCGGGCGTGCGCAAATACTTCGCAGACCCGGATAAAAAAGATGACCGCGAGCTTGATTTTTTTGCACAGCAGGGCTTTGCGTCCGATCACGAAGGGATTTCCGTGTATCCGGTTACAGACAGCACCGGTTACCTGCTGGTATCCAACCAGCAGGCCAATACGTTCATGATCTTCAAAAGAGAAGGCGCGAATGCTTTTGTGGCCGAAGTGCCCGTTTCCACTATCGAAAGCGATGGTTCAGATATTACGCCCGTTACTTTCGGCGGCAAATATCCCGGCGGGCTGTTTGTAGCGATGAGCAACGGCAGGGTGTTCCACTACTATTCATGGAAAGATATTGAAGGCCGGATGAAGTGATTGCCTGGTAATAATATTTTTTAAAGGAATGCCGGTTCATTTTTTTGAGCCGGCATTCCTGTTTTTATCGATTACAAAAGACATTTCTATACCCATTTTGCAGATTTGAAACGACACTTTTGTTGTTTTCAGGAATTCCGGGTGACATCGCAGCGCCTTCATTTTAACATTGTTTTAACACTTATTGCAGTGGCATGACATATACCGGAGTGTTAATTGCGGTGTAACATCTAAATCGCTGACAAAATCGAATCCTTGCCCGTTTTCTTCAAACAGATTGAACATTAGAATCCCCGTGCTTGTAATTCTTGAATAACCTGGGCCTGTCTTGTTTTTCCCTAACCCTCCAATCACCCATATTGATGAGCTTAAACACGTTATTATGAAATCAGGCTTACTATTGTATTCCATTTTCTTATGGCTATTCCTGCAACCCCTTGCCACGCTTGCCCGTGGCTCAGGCGCTTTTATGCAGGCCATTGCCGTAAAAGGTACCGTGCGCGGCAGCGACGGTACGCCTATCCCCGGCGTTACCATCCAGGTAAAAGGCACTACCACCGGCACCGTATCACAGCCGGACGGCACTTATTCCATCAACGTACCCGATGCCAACGCTACACTACAGTTCTCCTACATCGGCTATACGCAGCAGGAAATCCCGCTCTCGGGCCGCACCACGCTGGATGTGGTGATGAGCTCCTCCGCTTCCGAGCTGGAGCAGGTGGTGGTGATCGGTTACGGCACACGTCGCAAGAGAGACGTTACCGGCGCCGTGGGCAGCGTACGGGGTGAAGAAATTGCCAAACAACCCGTAAACACCGCCACCCAGGGCGTGCAGGGCAAACTGGCCGGCGTGCAGATCATCAGCTCGGGGCAGCCGGGCTCCCAGCCCCAGGTTCGTGTACGCGGTACGGGTAGTATGCTGGCGGGCGCTGAACCGCTGTACGTGGTAGACGGTATTCTCACCAACGACATCCGCAACATAAACACCGCGGACATCGTGAGCATGGACGTGCTCAAAGACGCTTCCGCCTCGGCCATCTACGGCGTGCGCGCGGCCAACGGCGTGATCATCATCACCACCAAACGCGGCCAGGCCGGTAAGATGGAAGTGAGCTACAATATGAACATCGGCTGGCGCCAGGCGGCTAACGTGGTAAAAATGGCCAACAGGCAGCAATATATCGATTATCTCGCAGTGGCAGGCCCGCAGGTGACCATCCCGGACTTCGGGGCAGACTCGGACTGGTACGATGCTGTATTGCGCAAAGGCCTCCAGCAGGTGCACAATATTTCACTTTCCGGCGGCAGCGAAAAGTTCCTGTATTACTTCAACGCCGGCTACCTGACGGATGAAGGTATTGTGAAAGACAACCGCTACGACCGCTTCACGATCCGCTCCAACAATGAATGGAACATCGTGGAAGACAAGCTGAAATTCGTGGCCCAGCTGTCGTACATGCACAATAAGACCGACATCGTACAGCTGGACGACGTTTACAACAACACCTACCGCGCCGCCCCCGTGATCCCCATTACGCGCAACGGTAAATATGGCAATACATCCGCTTTCCAGAACGTCGGCAATCCCATCCTGACGCTCGATAAAACGTTCGATGAAGCGAACGAGAACCGTTTGCAGGGAACCTCTTACCTAGAATATTCCCCCTGGAAATGGCTCCGCCTCCGCTCCAGCATAGGTGTGAACCAGGGATTCCAGAACCGGCGGACATTCCAGGACAAATACCTCAACGACGAAAATACGTTCCTCGTAGCGGGTGGCAACCAGCAAAGGCCGGAAAGCCAGCTTACCATGGTGAAGGAAGAAGGTACCGAATGGCTCTGGGAAAATACGGCGACTTACCAGCAACGTTTCGATAAACACGACCTCACCGTGCTGGCCGGCTACACCGCGCAAAAATATTCCGGGAATTACCTTCAGGGCCTCCGCCGGAATGTGCCCAACAGTCCTGATCTCTGGTACCTCATTGCCGGTGATCCGAACACTTCCACCAACACGGCTGATGGCGATAAATACGCCCGCACTTCCATCCTGGCGAGGGTGAATTACAGCTACGACGACAAGTACCTGTTTTCCGCTTCTTTCCGTAACGACGCCTCGTCGCGCTTCCCTTCAGATAACCGTAACGGTTATTTCCCCGCATTTGGCCTTGGATGGGTGATCTCGCAGGAAGAATTCATGAAGAACCAGGAGCTGTTCAACTTCCTGAAACTGCGCGGCAGCTGGGGGCGCATCGGTAACGACAATATCGCTTCCAATCTTTACATACTCACTGCCAACTCGGGCCTGCTGTACTTTTTCAATGGCGTGCCCACGCTGGGCACTAACCTGTCCGACATCAAAGACCGGAACCTGAAATGGGAAACCACCCAGGAATACGACTTCGGGCTGGAATTCAGCATGGTGAACAGCAAGCTGACCGGTGAAGTGAACTACTATAACAAAGAGACCCGCGACGCGCTGGTGACCGTGAGGATCCCCGGCCTGCTCGGCGACCCGGACAACGAGTATACCACCAATGCAGGCTCTTTCGTGAACAGGGGCTGGGAGTTTACGCTGGGATGGAAAGACAAGATATCCGATGATTTCGATTACACGATCGGCGGCAACCTCACGCTCAACGACAACGAAGTGACCGGCCTTAACCAGGGCCAGCCGCTGTTCCGCGGCGGGGTAGGCCAGCAGGGCAATATTACCAAAACGGACAACGGCCAGCCCATCGGCAGCTTCTTTGTGCTGGATGCAGACGGCGTGTTCCAGAACCAGGGGGAAATAGACGCCTATGTGGATAAAGATGGCGATAAGATACAGCCCAACGCAGCGCCCGGCGACCTGCGTTACCGCGACGTGAACGGCGACGGCGTGATCAACCTGGACGACCGGGTATACGCCGGCAGCTACCAGCCTAAATTCTACTACGGCATCAACGCAGGGCTCAATTATAAGAATATCGACTTCAGTGTAGACTTTTACGGCAACGCGGGGAATAAAATCTACAACGGTAAAAAAGCCTTCCGGTATGATGTGACAGACAACATAGAAGCCAGCTATGCGGACAAACGCTGGCGGGCAGACCGTCCATCCACAACAGACCCGAGAACATTGCCCGGCGGCATTCCCGCATCGGATTATTTTATAGAGTCCGGTAATTTCTTCAGGCTGAACAATCTCACGGTCGGTTACACATTGCCGAAGGCGCTGCTGGAGCGTATAAAGTTCCAGCGGCTGAGGATATACCTTACTTCGCAGAACCTTTTCACCGTGAAAAAATTCACCGGCTTCTCACCCGAGCTGGTAGCGGGCCAGGCAAGGAGGGACGGCTTCCTGTCCCTGCAGAACAGCACCAGCCCGCTGGACGCGGGTATAGAGCTGAACCCGTACCCGACCACCAAAACTTTCGCGATAGGACTGAACGTAACATTTTAAATGCAGCAACATGAAAAAGACGATCTATATACCCCTGTTTATGATAACACTGCTGTTCGTATATGCGGGCTGCGGGAAAGGTTTCCTGGATATTCCTCCCCAGGGCAGGGTGACCGAAGAAGAGATACGCACCAATCCCACTGCGGCGATCGACCTTGCCAACGGCGTGTACAACGTGATGTGGCTGGGCGGTTTCGGACCCGATGTGCATGGCCTTCAATTTATCAACATCACCAGCATTGTGAGCGACGACGCGGATAAGGGCAGCACGCCACAGGATTATGGTCCTTCGCTTGAAATTGACAATTTTACGTACGGTCCTTCCAACCCTATCGTGGCCAATTTCTGGACCGGATATTACCAGGCTATCGCGCGCGCCAACCAGGCGCTGGACAAGTTGCCGCTGAGCCCGCTGGACGATGCGGACAAGAACAGGCTGATCGGCGAAGTGCGTTTCCTGCGCGCCTATTTTTATTTCAACCTGGTGCGTACCTATGGCGGCGTGCCGAAGCTCGACCGGGTGCCCACGCCGGAAGAAGCCAATTCAGACGCGTTCCAGACGCGGGCTTCAGCGGCGGATATTTATGCGCTCATCATCGAAGACCTGCAATTTGCCGTGGCTAACCTTCCGTTGAAAGGCGCAACGCCTGTAGGCCGCGTTACCAAAGGCGCCGCGCAGATGCTGCTGGGGAAAGTGTATATGTACCAGAAGAACTGGCAGCAGAGTTTTAACCTGAGCCAGGAAGTGATCAACTCCGGCCTGTACGATACTCTTTCCAATTATGCGAACATCTGGCGCACGGTTGGGGCCAATTCCATTGAATCTATTTTTGAAGTACAAACAGGTACCAATGCTGCCTGCAACTCCGCCATCGAGCTGTATGCCAACAGCCAGGGCATCCGCGCCAGGAGAGGCTGGTCCGATTTCGGGTTCGGTTTCAACAACCCCTCCGCGAATCTGGCTGCCGCTTACGAGCCCGGCGACAAACGGAGGGCCGCGACCATCATCACCATCCAGCCGAACGGCACCGTGCTGTGGGACGGCTTCCGGGTGCCCAGCCGCGATTCCGTGGAAAATGACCGGTATAACTACAAAGCATACCACAGCCGCACACAGGAACCCTACTGCGGTAGTCCTGACCGTACGCCCAAGAACCTGCGTGTGCTGCGTTACGGTGAATTATTACTGCAATACGCCGAAGCTGCCAACGAGCTGGGCAATACCGGCGAAGCATTGGCCAAGCTGAACATTGTGCGCAGGCGTGCCGGGTTGTCGCCGGCCGTTTCTGGCGGGCAGGCCGATCTGCGGCAGAAAATATGGAGAGAAAGAAGGGTGGAACTGGCCATGGAGCACGACCGTTTCTGGGACCTGGTGCGCACGGGCCGCGCAGGCGTGGTGATGCGCGCAAGCGGGAAAAATTTCGTGGACAACAAGAACGAATTGTTCCCCATCCCGCAGGACCAGATACTGCTGAGCAACAACCGCCTCACGCAAAACCCGGGATACAACTGATCGCGGGATGGAAGGAAAACTGTAATTTGAATCAACAAACCGTTATATGATACGAAGCCTGATCTGCGTTATTTGCTGTACCATATTGATGCTGCCCGCAACGGCGCAGAAGAAGAAACGGATCCCCCGGCCACAGCTGGGGGACTCTGCTTTGCTCACGCTCGTGCAGCAACGCACTTTCGATTATTTCTGGAAATTCGCCCATCCCGTTTCCGGCCTTGCGCCCGAGCGCACCACCACGCCCGAAGTAGTGACCGTTGGCGGTTCCGGTTTTGGCGTGATGGCGATACTCGTGGGCATCGAAAGAAAATTCATTACGAGAGAGCAGGGGCTGGAGCGGTTGCTGAAGATCGTGAACTTCATGTACAAAGCAGATCACTACCACGGCGTGTGGCCGCACTGGTTAGACGGCGCTACCGGCAAAACAGTCCCGTTCAGCCGGAGAGACGACGGTGGCGACCTGGTGGAATCTGCTTTTATGTGGCAGGGCCTGCTGTGCGTGCGGCAATACTTCACCGGCAACACGCCAAAGGAGCAGGAACTGCGCAACAAAATAACCTGGATGTGGGGGGAAACCGAATGGAACTGGTATACACAGGGCGGGCAGGATGTGCTGTACTGGCACTGGAGCCCCAACAGCGGATGGGCCATGAACCACCAGATACGCGGCTGGAATGAATGCCTTATCGCATATGTGCTGGCTGCCTCTTCACCCAACTATCCCATTTCGCCGAAAGTTTATCACAACGGCTGGGCGGTGAGCACTTTCTTTTCCACCAACCGCGAATATTACGGCATTAAATTGCCATTGGGCTTTCCATACGGCGGCCCGCTCTTCTTCGCACATTATTCCTTCCTCGGCCTGGACCCGCGCGGGTTGAAAGACCAGTATGCCGATTACTGGGAACAGAATAAAAATCACACGCTCATCAACCGCCAGTACTGCATAGAGAACCCAAAAAAGTTCAAAGGCTATAGTGCGGACTGCTGGGGGCTTACCGCCAGCGATAACCATGAGTTCTACAATGCGCATTCGCCTACCAACGACCTTGGCGTGATCACACCCACCGCCGCCTTATCATCGTTTCCCTATACGCCGGAGTATTCCATGCAGGCGCTGAAATATTTTTATAACAACGTAGGGGACAGGCTTTGGGGTGAATATGGTTTTTATGATGCCTTCAACGAGACCGTCAATTGGTTTGACTATCAATATCTGGCTATCGACCAGGGGCCGATCGTGGTGATGATAGAGAACTACCGCAGCGGGCTGCTGTGGAGGCTTTTCATGAGCTGCCCCGAAATAAAAACAGGCTTGCAGCGCCTGGGTTTCAGCAGTCCCGCGATATAATTGCTTTAGCACGGGTTAATTCTATACCAGCAATAGTTAAAATAATGCTTTATAATTTGCAACCGATTGCATAATTTCGGTATTATATTCAGGGCGTGTTTCAGGATATCAGCAACCAGATTAATGCAAACGTTTGCTGAATACAACAGGACCGGACTTAATTCTCTAATTATTATATGCCTGGACGCACAGGCACCGCGTTATGAAGATCAGTCATTACTTTTCATTACACAATTCATGCTTTGCTGCCATTCACGGGCGGCGCGATACATCATCGCGCTGCCTGTGAACAGCAACGTCATGGGATGTTTGATCACGCCGGCGCTACAGTTATCGTCAATGCCAATTGCTAAACTACAGGAAGGATGAAAGGATTGATCGCAGGGATCATATTGTTTATTGTACAGTTCCACGCGCAGGCTCAACAGGGAGATCCCTTGCTGAAGCTCTGGTACCGCCAGCCGGCCGCTAACTGGAACGAAGCGCTCCCGGTGGGGAACGGCCGCATCGGCGCCATGATATTCGGTTCCGTTGCGGAAGAAAAGCTCCAGCTGAATGAAGCGTTCCTCTGGAGCGGCAGCCCGTCCGACGGCAACAATCCCGGCGCGCGCACCACGCTGCCCTTCGTAAGAGAGGCCTTGTGGAAAGGAGAATATATGAAAGCGGATTCGCTGAGCAGGCTCATGCTGGGCCCTTACAGCGCACGTTACCTGACGCTGGGCAACTTACTGATAAAGAACGACGCGCCGGTGAGCGAAGTACAGGGGTACGAACGTTCGCTGGATCTTAATAATGCCGTGGCTACCGTGAAATATTCTTCCGGCGGCGTGGAATATACAAGGGAAATGTTCGTGAGCTACCCGGCGCAACTGCTGGTGATACGCTGGCGGAGCAGCAAACCCGGTGCGCTGAATTTCCGGGCATTGTTCGACAATCCCATGCCGGTAGAGCTGTCGAAGAAGAACGACAAACACATCGTGCTCAATGGCCAATGTCCGAGCTATGTGCCCCACAGGCCGTACGAAAAAAGAACCTTCGAATACGACCCAAAGAACGGGATCAGGTACGAAGTGCATTTGCAGGCCCGCCTGAAAGGCGGCAGCAGCAAAGTTGATGAAAAAGGCCTCAGCATAAAAGGCGCCACGGAAGCGGTACTTCTACTGTCTATCGGCACCAGCTACAACGGTCCCTTCAACAACCCGGTAAGCGCAGGGAAGGACCCCGCGGCACAGGCGCTGAAACCTTTGGCACAGGCGGGTTCTATGAGTTACGATAACCTGCTGAAAGCCCACAGGACAGATTATTCGGCCCTCTTCGCCCGCGTGAAGCTGGACCTTGGAAAAGACACATCGGCCCTGAAACCGACAGACACAAGGCTGAAAGAATATACCCGCGCGGGCGGCCACCGCGATCCGCAGCTCACCACGCTGCTGTACCAGTACGGCCGGTACCTGATGATCGCCGGCTCCCGCAAAGGCGGCCCGGCTATGAACCTGCAGGGGCTCTGGAACGACAAGATGCAGCCGCCATGGGGCTCCAACTATACGGTGAACATCAATACGCAGATGAACTACTGGCCCGTTGAAACAGCCAATCTCAGCGAATGCGCCGGCCCTTTGTTCGATTTTATTGCACAGCTGGCGAAGAACGGGGCAAAAACAGCGCAGGTGAACTACGGCATGAAAGGATGGGCCGTGCATCACAACACGGATATCTGGGCCATCACTTCACCCAGCGGCGGCTTCGACTGGAGAGACCCGAAAGGGGACCCGCGCTGGGGCATCTGGCCGATGGCGGGTGCCTGGTTCTGCCGGCATCTCTGGGAACACTATACATATACCGGGAACGAAAAGTTCCTTGCCGATACCGCTTATCCGCTCATGAAAGGTGCTGCGGAATTTATGATGGACTGGATGGTGAAAGATCCGGATGGAAAATGGGTGACCAATCCTTCCACTTCGCCGGAAAATAATTTCCTGGTGAACGGCGAACGGAAAGGTTCTGTAAGCATCGCTTCCACCATGGACCTCTCCATCATCCACGACCTGCTGAACCGTACTATACTGGCCGCGGAAACACTGGGGAAAGACGCCGACCTGGTGAAGCAGATGAAGTTTGTGCTCAGGAACATGTATCCCTTCCAGGCGGGCCGGCTGGGCCAGTTGCAGGAATGGTACAAAGACTGGGATGACCCGAAAGACAAACACCGCCACCTGAGCCATTTGTACGGGGTATACCCGGGCAACGCCATCACCCCGCGCCGCCAGCCCGAGCTGGCAGCGGCCGCCAAACAAAGCCTGCTGTTGAGAGGCGACGGCGGAACCGGGTGGAGCAAAGCATGGAAGATCAACTGGTGGTCGAGGCTGGAAGACGGCGATCACGCCTACACGATGCTGAACAAACAGCTCTTCCTGGCAACGATCGATTCCATCAGCGTGGGCGACAGCAGCGGAGGTTCATACGCCAACCTGTTCGATGCGCACCCGCCCTTCCAGATAGATGGCAACTTTGGCGTGGTGTCCGGCATCACGGAAATGTTCGTGCAAAGCCACGACGGCGTGATACACCTCCTGCCCGCATTGCCTTCAGCCTGGCCAAATGGCAGCGTAAAAGGATTGAAGATCAAAGGCGGCATGGAAGTGGACATCAGCTGGAAGAACGGCAAGCTGGAAAAAGCCCTGATCCGTTCCAAAGTGAACCAGGGTTCCCAAACGATCCGTACGGCGCAGCAAGTGAGCATCAGCCAGGCGAATAATACAAAAGCACAACGGAAAGAAATAAAAGACTACGGATTCCCGGTGAACAAAGTGATCAGCGACGGCGGCAAGCTGCCTTCCCTTGACCTGGAACCGGTAATGGATCAAACGGTTGTGATATCCGCAGGCACTGTAACGATCAGCGCGAAATGAATAAAAGAACCGTCATAACATTAGCCGCGGCCCTATCTGGCATATCTATACAGGCATCCGCGCAGTTTAAAGGAGACGACGATGGCATCCTCATGCAGCAGGCCGCCAGGCGCGACAGCATAGCTATTGCGGAAGCGACAGGCGGCTGGTGGACGGCTTCGATGAAGGATCATGATGCGCGTATTGCCTGGTGGCGGGAGGCAACGTTCGGCTGTTTTATTCACTGGGGCGTGTATTCCGTGCCCGGCGGCGAATGGAAAGGGAAGAAAGTGGGCGGTTATGCGGAACATCTGATGCGTAAAGAAAAGATACCGAGAAGCGAATATGCACAGCAGCTGATCAGCACTTTTAATCCCGTGGACTTCAACGCGGATGAATGGGTGAAGCTGGTAAAGGACGCCGGCATGAAGTATCTCATCATCACCGCCAAACATCACGACGGCGTGGCGATGTATCCTTCAGCCATCGGCGATTATACGATCGGTCACTCGGCGTTCAAAAGGGACCCGATGAAGGAGCTTTCGGCGGCCTGCAAAAAATACGGCATCCGTTTCGGGTTTTATTATTCCCATGCGTTCGACTGGGAACATCCTGATGCACCGGGCAACGACTGGGATTACCAGAACCCCGGCGGGGATAAGAATCTCTACGGCGGCACTGCCTGGTACGATCACCACCCGGAGCTGCTGCCCAAAGCGGTGAAGTATGTGGATGAAAAATCCATCCCGCAGATCAAAGAACTGCTGGTAAAGTATAAGCCGGACATCATCTGGTTCGATACGCCGCACAAGCTGCCGCTGTCTGAGAACATCCGCATCCTGAAAGCCATCCGCGAAACGGATCCCGATGTGGTGGTGAACGGAAGGCTGGCAAGAAGTCCGGCTGTTTCCTTCGGCGATTACAAGAACACTGCTGACAGGCCTGCGGAATTTTATCCCGTGGAAGGCGACTGGGAAGCCATCCCGACAACAAATGAATCGTACGGGTATTCCCGTTACGATAACAGCCACAAACCCGCCGCGTTCTTCATCCGGCTGATCGCCAAGGCAACCGCCAGGGGCGGCAACCTGCTGATGAACATCGGCCCGATGGGCAACGGCGTGATCGATCCGAGAGATACGGTCATATTGCACCGGATCGGGGAATGGCTGGGAACAAACGGCCAGAGCGTGTACGGAACGGAAGCATCGCCTTTGCCGTTGCAGCACTGGGGCGAAGTGACGAGGAAAGGGAATAAGCTCTTCCTGCACGTGTTCAATTGGCCCGCCAACGGGCAGCTGGTGCTGGGCGGCTTGCAGGGAAATATTAAAAATGCATCGCTGCTGGCCAATGGTAAAAAGCTGGGCTACAAAAAGAAAAACACCAGCGACTGGATATTCAACGTACCCACCAAAGCGCCGGATACTGTAAATACCGTGATCGTGGCGGAAGTGGAAGGCGCCATCAAAGGGGATGAAGCGAGATTGCTGGCCTCAAAGGAAAAAAATATCCTCCGGGCCTTCGACGCCACGCTGCATGGTAAAGGTCTTGGCTACGGCGACGGCAAAGCAGGAAAGGATTTTGTGCAGAACTGGAAGAAGCAGGACCAGTGGCTCAGCTGGAAGATCAGGCTGAACGAGCCGGCTGTATTGAAGTTGCAGCTGAGGTATGTAAAAGAGGATGCAGTGAAGGGCAACACCTTTCTGCTCAGGGCAGGCGATCAGAAAATTGAAGGGAAGCTGGGCGAAAATGAAACAGGCATTTTGCGATTGCCCGCCGGTACTTATGACCTGGAGCTGAAACCGGGCAATATAAATGGTGAACTGATGAAATTGCAGGAAGTGATATTGACAGGAAACTGAACAGGTATCAACAAACCGAACCGAACGAAATGAGAAAATATGTATTCATAGCGATCTGCATCCTGCTTGCCAATGTGGTGCAGGCCAATGGCGACGAATGGCTGAAACAGGCCGTGGTAGCCAGGAAGGCGGATATTATAGCCAAAGCGCAATGGGCCATGCAGCAGCAGCCGGTAACGGTTGCCGCAGCCAGCAGTCCCCGCAGCGCAGGCGGCATTCATGATTTTTATTCCGAAGGCGATTACTGGTGGCCCAACCCGGCCAGTCCGGACAGCCCGTACATTCAAAAGGACGGCCAAACCAACCCGGACAACTTTGTGGCGCACCGCCAGGCCATGGTACGGTTCAGCAGGGTAGTAGGCGCACTGGCAGCCGCTTACGTAGCCGAAGGCAAAAAAGAATACCTGGAGCATGCGCGCAGGCACATCCTCGCCTGGTTCGTTGACGCCAATACCCGCATGAACCCGAACCTGCAATATGCCCAGGCTATCAAAGGAAGAGCGACCGGCCGTGGCATCGGTATCATAGACACTGTTCATTTCATTGAAATAGCGCAGGCCTTGCGCATCATGGAAAAAGCAGGCGTGCTTCGCAATGCGGACCTTGCCGCTGTGAAAAGCTGGTTCGCCGCTTATCTCCGCTGGATGACAGAACATCCTTACGGGAAAGATGAAATGAATGCAAAAAATAACCATGGCACCTGCTGGGTGATGCAGGTAGCGGCTTTCTCCGCTTTCCTGAAAGACAGGCAATGGACGGACTTCTGCATCCGCCGCTACAAAGAAGTGCTGCTGCCCAGCCAGATGGCGGAAGACGGCAGCTTTCCGCAGGAACTGAGAAGAACAAAACCTTACGGTTATGCCCTGTTCAACCTCGATGCCATGGCCACTGTTTGCCAGATACTGAGCACGCCGGAGAACGATCTCTGGAAATACACTGCAGATGCGGGAAAAACGATCGGCAAAGGTATCGCTTACATGTATCCCTATGTGGAAGACAAAAGCAAATGGCCTTTTGCAAAAGATGTGATGTACTGGGATGAATGGCCTGTTGCGCACCCGTTCCTGCTGTTCGGCGCGGCGGCTTATAACAATAAAAACTATTTCAGGTTGTGGGAAAAACTGGAGCACGACCCCCAGGTGGAAGAAGTGCTGCGCAACCTGCCGGTGAGAAACCCGGAAATATGGATGGTTAAACTCTGAGTTCAATAAAAAAAAGATATCATAAACGTACTAAAGAGTACTGTAGACGTGGAATATGATAACGCCGGTCTCGTCTGAGCCGGCATCTTTTTTTCTAAAAACGAAGGAAGGCCGAGGCCTTCCTCCTGTTCAAACTAAATCCCTTTTCTCAGGCTTTCTGCGTAAGCGTCAGGCAGAATGCTTTCCTCCACTGCTTTTGCGGCTTTTTTCCACATCGTATTCGAACCGTACGAATTCAGTCTCGATATTGATTTCCGTGATGGTGAGCAAAACGTAACAGCCTTTTGGGTCGCAGTCTTTGGGCTTGCCTACGGCATCGGGCTTCCGGCTGTCGAGGCTTTGAAAGAAGGCTTCCAGCGCTGGAAGATTTGCGTGAATGTCTGCATCGCGGCAAAGATCCAGAGGGTAAGGTACCGGTCTATAAAACTAAGGTGCTTCCGGCCGGAGGCAGGGTTGCAATTGTTTGCAGTCATACTTTTGATTGAATGGATATTCCTGGTTTATTTGCAACAGTCAGTTCCGCAGCAGGCTGCTTTTTCAGCCGGCTTTTCCGCATACACGGTAATGCTGTAAATACCGGTGCTGCCATGTTTGAACGCTTCCAGCTCCTGCGCGTCCAGGTATTTTTCCAGGATATCGTCCGGGACCGTGATCTTTTTTTCTTTCTGTACGGTGATGTTCTCAAACCCCGTTTGCCCGATAAAACCAAGGTAAGCGTTTTTCTGAATGGCCCCGGATACGCAGCCGGCGTACATTTCAGCTGCTTCGTGGATATTGGCGGGAAGTTCGCCTTCCAGTACGATATCAGAAATACTGAAGTGGCCGCCGGGTTTCAGCACGCGGTATATTTCTTTTATTACGGCTTCTTTGTCCGGTACGAGGTTCAGCACGCAATTACTGACGATCACATCTGCCACGTTCGCGGATACAGGCATTTTTTCGATGTCGCCCTGCCTGAACTCCACGTTGTGATACCCGAGCTTTTCGGCATTGGCGCGGGCTTTTTCGATCATGGCCGGCGTGAAGTCTATGCCGATCACTTTACCCGTTTCGCCGGTCATGGCACGAGCGATGAAGCAGTCGTTGCCGGCGCCGGAACCGAGGTCTATCACCACGTCGCCTTGGCTGATCTTTGCAAATTGCGTGGGAAGGCCACATCCGAGGCCGAGGTCCGCATCCGGGTTATAGCCTTCCATGCCGGTATAGTCGTCTGTCATGATGTTATACACTTCGGTGGAGCAGCCACCCGCGCCGCAGCAGGATGCGGCGTTCTCTTCCTTGCTTTGCAGGGCGATCTCGCTGTATTTCAGTTTTACGATCTCTTTGAGCTGGGCTTGTGTTGCCATGTTGTTGTTATTTATTGTTACATTGCAATATTGCGATAAGTTGAAGCAAAAAAAATCAGCAGCAGGAATTGTTGTTATAAGCTACGAAGAACGTGTCGAAGGCGGCTTTGTACTGTTTCCAGACCTTGGGGCCTATGCAGTAGCAAACACTGGTTCCTTCTATGGTTCCCTGGATGAGGCCGGCGTTTTTCAGTTCTTTGTATTCTGTTTGTCGCTGAATATTTCTGATTTTGTTAGTTTCATATCTATCGCAATATTACGATTGATTGTTTGAATGGGCAAATTTATTTTCCCAGCTTCTCCATCAACTCCCTCGCCTTCGCATAATTCTCCGCGTCTTCCGGTATCTTCCCCAGCCATTCCCTGCATTTCTCTTCATTTTTTTCCTTGAGGTAACTCAGCGCAACATAAAATGCGCCTTCGTATTTGAATACGGATTCGCCGTTGTAAATGGATTCAAGATCGGCCCGGGCCTGTGCAGTTTGTTTGTTTTCCAGGTACGAAAGACCGCGGTAATACCGGGCATAGGCATTATCAGGCTGCTGCTGCAATACTTTGTCCAGCGTAACGATCGCTTTCTCATAATGATGATGATTGAACTGGTGCGCGGCTTCCGCCAGCAGCGTATCCGCATGGGTGCCGCGCTCTGCGGGAGAAACCATTTCCCTGACGCCGTATTGCTGGTAGAGGTCCTCATCCCAGGGGCCGAGAAACAGGATGAGCGCTACGGCGGCCGCCAGCGAGGCGATCGCGATCAGCGACTTGTTGAAACGCACTACTTTGGGGGCTTGTTTCGTAATGACGGGGCGCAGCTGGTGCAGCGTTTTTTTCAGCCCGTCGCGCTGCGCATCCGGCGCCAGCGAATGGCGGAGCGTTTCTTCCACGTCGCGCCAGGTCTGGAGTGTATGCAGCAGCTCAGGCTCCTTTTCGAGACGGCTCTCAAAGGCGGTCCTGGTGTCCGGGTCCATATCGCCGGCCAGGTAGCGTTCTATTAATTCGTGATCCTGTTCGTTCATGTCAGTCCCCATTTTGAAAGGTTTTCTTTAATGGCGCTGATCAAAGCGGCCATGCATTCCGATTTCTTTTTCCGGAGATAGCCGTAGGTAACGCCCAGTTTGGCAGCGATCTCTTCCTGCGGTTTGTCCGTCATAGACCAGCGGATGATCTCCTGGCAGCGTTCGCCCATCTTTTCGAGCATGGCTTTAAAGAGGCGCGCTTTTTCGTTATCCGCCCAAGTTTTTTCGGCATCCCGGAAGCTGTCTTCTCCCACATTAAATTGCTCATCCAGCTCTTTTGTTACCCCCTGCCGGCCTCTTTTCTTTAACTCGTTGAGCCATTTGCGCCTGCATACCATCAGCAGGAAAGGCTCGAACGGACAGGTAAGCACCAGTCCTTTGTAGCGGGCCTGGTTATAGATGTCCACGAGAGATTCCTGGAAGATGTCCGCCGCATCGTCTGCCGTGCCGCTGTTCTGCATTACATAATGCTTTACCCGCGGAGAAAAGCGCCGGTAGATCTCTTCCACCGCCTGCACGTCGTTGTGCAGCAGGGCGTGGATATAAGACTGGTCTGCATGAGGGGTTTGGGTGGACATATGTTTTAAAGATATTTAAAAATCCCGGGGTAACAAACGGCGCGGGTGGTTGATCTGTTGATGAACGCTCCTGACCTGTTAACGCCAGATACACGATAAAGGCCTCCCGTACCACGCGGGAGCGCCTTTTGTTGTTGGCGGAAAAACGGTATATTGACGGATCGTACCTGTCGGGCCGGGAGCAGCATTTACCCTAAATACCGCTATATGAATAAATTTATCAGCGCCGCCATTCTATTCCTCGTTATGGCCTTTCCACTGGCCGCACAGCAAAAAGCCGCGCCTGACACCATTCCTGCCGTTATTGAGATCGGGCTGGAAGGAAACAAAGCCAGCCTGAGCGCCAGCCTTCGCCCCCTGCGGCAGATAGCCGGCGCGCCGGAAGCATTCTATACGTATTTCTGGGAATTCGGCGACGGCACTTTTTCTTTTAGCCCCCAGCCTGTTCATCATTTCAAAGATACCGGCGACTATGAGATCCGGCTTTATGCGACGAATAATTACGACGACGGCAAAGCGCCTAAAAGCAAACCGCGCAAAATAAAAGTGAAGAAGACGATGTATGCCTCGGCAGATAATTCCCCGGGGTTTTTTCCCGGCCAGTCGGACTTCCTGGCAATGAAAGCCAACCGCATGCCGAAGCCCGGCGAGGAAATGGTGACCGTAGTGGGATACCGCCACCCGGGCGGTTCCGGAACAGTGAGCGGTTCGCTGCTTTTATTCTATAACGAAAAACAGTTTGCACAGAAGAACTTCGAAATGGCCGGTGCGCGTGCTTATCACGGCGAACGCAAATCTGTATTTGATTCGGTGCTGGCCTTTGCGCCTTCTGAAGACTTATACATCCCGCTGGCGGGCCCGTCTGCAAATGGAGCCTTTTTGCCTGCGGGAGAAAGAACAGCTGCCTGGCGCGCGGCGATGGCGGAGCGGAATGCGGCAGTAGCGGCTGTACTGGCAGAAAAGAAAAGCCTTTTCCGCGAGCAGCATGTATGGCGGGTGGAAAACCTGGGCGCCGGTGAAGAGAAATTTCTTTTCCTTTCGTTGGAAACCACGCCTGAGATGATTAAGGATACGAATGCGGTGGTAACGGTCAGCAGCCTGTTCATACCCGACGATCCGCTGATGCCGATGGGTCAGTATGATCTCGAAATGCAGATCGTGGCCTCGCACGATCCGAACCGCATGCAGCTGAAGAACCGGCGGATGAACTACCGCTTCGTCCGGAAATCGAAAGAGCTGAGCTATAAAGTGCAGTTCCAGAACACCGGGAAAGGCCCTGCCAGCAAAGTTTCCATCGGCGTGGCTGTGCCGGCGATGCTCAACGGGCAGACGCTGGAGATCACCGATTATTCGCCCAAATGCGTGATGTGCGACTCCGCTTACGAACGACAGAGCTGCCTGGATACTATTGTGCGCCAGGACAGTATCTTTTTTGTGTTCAACAATATTTATCTCAAAGGCGTAAGGCAGGAAGGCGTGGAAGACCAGGATTCCACGAAAGGGTTCATCAAATACCGCATCCGTTTCAGCGGGGAATTAAAAAAGCTGCCGTTCACCAGCCAGGCTTCTATTGTGTTCGACAAGAACGAACCGGTGATCACCAACCGCTCCAAAGGCCGCTGGATGCCTGGTATTTCGCCGGGCCTGATCATGGGTTACGGCATTGGTTCGGGTAAGAACAAGATGCCGTTCGGTCTGCCGGCGGGTTCGCTGGGTTTCAGCGTGTCTACCTACTCGCCGTACAGGCCCTATTTGCAGGCGGAAATATATCTTGGCCTCCAGCGGAAAAATGAAACGCTCACTTCTTTCTCCCGCGACCAGCGCGATACAACGATCGGTACCGGAAAATATATCGTGCAGGGGCGCGAGAATTTCGAAATAACCAGCAGAACGACGATGGATGTGGTGCCGCTGCATGTGCGGTACAACATCACTTCCTGGCTGGGCGTAGGCGCAGGCGCAATGGTGAGCGTAGTGGTGGGAGAAAAGAAACAGCAGAAAAAAGTGGTGACGGCAATGCCGCAGCCACCCATGGGCACCGTGGAAAAGTTTGAGCGGCTGGCAGGCACAGTGAATGAGCGTTTCACGGCCGCGGACGGCGCATTGTTTGCGGATATCAACCTGGGTATGGTTCGTGTGGGCCCCTCGCTGGGCGTGAGATTGCTGCAATACGTCAAAGATTCGCAGCAGTGTGTGTTCTTTTATGGAATATGGCGGTTTTGAAGTAGATCTTCCCGCTGGAAGGCAGTTCCCTGGCTGCATAAATTTCAACGCAGGTACATTATCTTTAGTACCGAATGGTCCGCCTGCGATATATCATCCTTTTCCTATGTTGCTTCCGCGCACCGGCGGGTATCTGCCAGGTTGCCGATACGCTGCGCCTTCCTGCTCAACTCGAACGCAAGGCGGTTGCGCTGCAAAATGAGAACAACCTCGCAGAATGGCTTTACCTGCAAATGGACTACGCAGCCGAAGCGCCCGCGGAAAGACTGGCGTTGCTCATGAACCTGCAACAGCGTGCATGGCGCGCGCCCCGCAACGAAGCCGAACATTCCGCCTGGCTGGATATGCTTACCTACCAGGGATATTACCAGATGTACACCGGCAATATCCTTCCTTCCATCGCTGCCTACGAAGCCGCTTATCGTTATTATAATGAACAAAAGATAACGGAAACGGATATACTGGAATATATCCTCAAACCGCTGGGCAATAACTACACGCGCCTTGGAGATTACGAACGGGCCGCGTTCATACAGGAACGCAGCCTGGAGATAGCCCGGCAGCAGAACGATGTGCAGCAGGCGGCATCTGTATACAGCAATCTCGCTGTTACCTCCCTGATGCAGGAACGTTTCGACCTTGCGCGTTCCTATGCTTTCGCCGGCCTCCGCCAGGCGCCGGCAAACAGCAGCGTAGCCGGACTGCTGCACTCTTCGCTTGCGGAGATCTATATCAGGAAGGAAATGCCGGACAGCGCTGCGATGCATGCGGCACTGGGCATGCGGATATTGCAGCGCCCCGGGATACTGCGAACGGAGAATGCTGGCTATTGGCTGGCCTCTGTGCTTCAGGCAGGCGGAGATGTCGCGATGCTGCGCAAACAATACAAGGAAGCAGGCGCCTGGTACGTCCGCTCGCTTGCGGCGCTGGACCGGTTCTATCCCGGTGCGCGCAACCGCGAAAAGGCCAGGGTGCTGGTAAAACAAGGGAAAGCGGCCTTGCTTTCCCGCGAGGCGAATGTGGCAACGGGCGCGCTGCCGTTCGACCGTGCGCTGCAATACCTGCTGCCCGGCCATACTACTGGCTGGCCTTCAAAGAACCGGCTCTATGGCGATTTCACGCTTGCCGACGCTATCGAAGGCCGCGCGGATGCACTGGCACAGGCCGGCCGCCTGGAAGAAGCGCTGGATGGATATTTGCTCATTTTTGATATTGAAGCTACCCTGCGAAGGGAATTCTTCAGCCGCGCAACACGTTTGCAGCACCAGCGGCAAAGCCATGCCCTGGCTGAAAAAGCCATGAATGCCGCGTATCTTTTATGGGAACAGGATGAACATGATGTATATGCCCTTGCTATGCTGCACATCATGGAAAAAAGCAAAGCGCAGGTGCTGCTGCAGGAGCAATTATTCAACATGCAGCAGGGGCGGCTTGGGATGAAAGATTCCCTGCTGGACCAACAGCAGCGGCTGCAGCAGGCACTTGCTTATTACGACCGCGAAGCGGCGTTGTCCGGGAAAAAGAACCCTGCCCGCGATGCACTGGCATACGATCTTTCGCAGCTCCAGGCCCGGATCAGGAAAAAATACCCTGATTATTTTGAAGCGCCCGCCGCAACAGCGCCTGAGCCCGGCAAAAAAATTCCCGCGGGGCTGACGGTGAAAAGTCTTTTTTCCGGCGACGACCACCTGTATGTAATGGATCTTACGCAGTCGGGCATTCAGGTCCGCCGGCTGAACGACGGGAGAGGCAAACAATTATTCCTGCAGCACTTCGTCACCAAATACTTCCACAACGGCCCGGCCGCCATGCAGAACGCTCCCGCGGATTATTACCGCGATGCATACCGCATCTACAGCTGGCTATGGAAAGATTCCATTGCTTCCCGCTACCTGCTGATCCCCGATGGCTGGTTCGGCTACCTTCCTTTCGATGCCCTGATCACAGACAGCACGTATAAACGAAATACCGCGCAGTGGCCCTTCCTTTTGAAACGTACCGTCACCAGCCTGGCCTATTCCCTCCAGACCTATATGCAGCAGTCACCGGCAGCAGGTAAGGGGCCGGAAAAGCTCAGGGGTTTCTTTATTTCAGCACAAGGCCTGCCCGCAGTGGAAGAAGAATACAAAGCGGTGAAACAGGCGGCCGGCGGGCTTTATTTTAAAGACGGCAACGCCACGCTCGCCGCTTTCAGGGAACAGCTGGGCAATGGCGGCATCCTGCACCTCAGCACGCATGCCTCGCTGGAAGGCGATCAGCAGCTGCCTGCCATCCAGCTGGCAGACGGGCCATTTTACCTGTTTGAATTATATGCGAGAAAATTCCGTCCCGGTCTTATCGTATTGAGCGCATGCAGAACCGGCCAGGGTATGATGGCGGAAGGCGAAGGCATCATCAGTCTTGCCCGCGAATTTACCGCTTCGGGCGCCACCGGCATTGTAGCCGGCCTGTGGAACCTGCACGATGCCACCGCGGCAAATCTCACCGGCGATTTTTACAGCCAGCTGCGTAACGCGGCAGACCCCGCCATGGCGCTTCATCACGCTAAAGAACAATGGCTGCTGAATGAAGAGGCCGGCCAGCAGCTGAAATTGCCGTATTATTGGGCGGCCATGACCTACATCGGCCACCCTCAAACGGTGCTGCCCGAAAAACCCGGAAGGAATAAAATGTGGTATGGATGGTTGGCAGGGGCCTTACTGGCCGGAGCTGCTATCTGGCTGGGCAGGCGGCGTTTTTTTCTCCACCCCGGCCGCCGCGGAGGGAAAGATCCCTTCCACCAGGCGGAATAGAATGTCCCGCAGCTGCTCCGCATCCTGTTCGCCGATAATGCTGGTATAGAACGCCTGTATCTCCTGCACGGCGCCCGAAACGTCGATCACCAGCTGCTTCCCTTTGTCGCTGAGGAAAATGACAGTGGCGCGGTTGTCCGTTTCATGTTTACGGGTATAGATAAAACCCATCGCCTCCAGGTTTTTTACCACCTTGCTCATCGCCTGCTTGGTAATGCGGGCCTTTTTGGCGAGTTCGTTGTTAATAGTGCCTTCCGGCGAAATATTCACCAGCAGCACCATGTCTCCTATCTTAAAGTCTTTATAACCAGTTTGTTGCAAATATTCAGTGATCCGGGCGTCAAAGTCCTTCTTCACGATGCTGAGCAGCTTCACCAGCAGCCGCGGCCTGCGGGCTACGATCTCTTCCAGTTTCTTATCTAATTCAGTTGTGGTCATAATTATACGCTGTTACAGTGTTGCCGAAAATAGCCCTTTTGTCACATAAAGTTAATAATTTTTATGAGATAGTCAACCTGTTTGTCTATTTGGTAAACTTGGTTTACTTTTGCGCCGTAAATACATTCTACAAACACACATTACAATGGAAACAGCAAATGCGAACCCTCGTAAGGGTAAATTGGTCGTGCGCTTCATCTTCATCGGCATCCTCATAGCCGGGGGCATTTTCGGGGTAAAACAATGGCTTTATGCCCGCCATCACGAAACGACAGACAACGCGCAGGTAGAAGGCCATTCCGCTCCCATTATAGCCAGGGTGGCCGGTTACGTAAAAAGTCTCAACGTTCAGGATTATGGTAATGTAAAAAAAGGCGATTCCCTCTTGCTGATAGACGATGAGGAATACCGCATTGCATTACAGCAGGCTGAAGCAGATTACCAGCAGGCGGTGGCCGACCTGGAGACTGCCCGGGCCAGCCAGGTGAACGCCTCGGCATCCATCAGGGTGGCGGACGCCAATGCGCAGGTGGCGCTGGTGCGGAAAGACAAAGCGCTGGCGGACCTTCGCCGCGACCAGAACCTTTTCGACGACCAGGCCATTACCAACCGCCAGCTGGACGATACCAAAGCCGCCAGCCTCACCAACGACAAACAATACCAGGCCGCGCAGGACAACATCACGCTTGCCCGTTCTTCCGTGCAGGTGGCCGCTGCGAAAGTAACGCAGGCGGAAGCGCTGGTAGCCAGCCGCAAGGCGGCCGTGGAGCAGATGAAGCTCAAACTGGGCTATACCAACATCACTGCGAACATCAACGGCCGTATCGGTAAAAAGAACATCGAACCGGGACAGTTTGTACAGGCGGGTCAGAGCCTCTTCACCATCGTTGACGAAAACGGTTTTTACATCCTGGCGAATTTCAAGGAAACGCAGCTGGCCCACATACAGGTAGGGCAGGAAGCGGAAATCGAAGTGGACGGTTACAGCGGCCTTAAAATGACCGGCCATGTGTCCGCCATCTCCCGCGCTACGGGCGCTAAATTCTCCCTGCTGCCGCCGGACAATGCGACAGGCAACTTCGTAAAGATCGTGCAGCGCGTGCCGGTTAAGATCACCATTGATAATGCAGACCAATATCTCGACAAGCTGCGTGCTGGCCTGAGCGTAGAAGTGGCCTTAAAATACTAACGTATGTCACCCAAACCGAAAGGATTTGCCAAGTGGATCATCGTAGCCACGGTGATTTCGGCTACCATGCTGGAACTGATAGACACCACGATCGTAAACGTGGCGCTCTCCCAGATCAGCGGTAACCTCGGGGCCACCATCGAAGACGCTTCCTGGGTCGTTACGGCATATGCGATCGCCAATGTGATCGTGATCCCAATGACCGGGTTCCTCGCTTCTTATTTTGGCCGCAAGAACTACTACCTGGCCTCCATCCTCATATTTACTTTCTCCTCGTACATGTGCGGGAACGCGGACGGGCTCTGGGAGCTCGTTGCATGGCGCTTCCTGCAGGGCGTGGGCGGCGGTGCGTTATTGTCCACCTCCCAGGCCATTCTATTCGATACGTTCGAGATATCTGAAAGGCCCATCGCTGCCGCCATCTTCGGGATGGGCGTGATCATCGGCCCTACCATCGGGCCCACGCTGGGAGGCATGATCGTGGATAATTTCCACTGGAGCCTGATATTCGACATCAACGTGCCCGTGGGTATCATCGCGGCTTTCCTCGTGTTTAATTTTATCGACAAGCAGCCGCACGAATACAACATCAACCGGAAGGCCATCAAGATCGATTACATCGGCATCGTGCTGCTCGTCGTCTGGGTCGGCAGTTTGCAGTACATCCTTGAAAAGGGGCAGTCTGAAGACTGGTTCGCCGCCAAACACATTATTGTGCTCACCATTGCGGCCGTTGTTTCTTTCATTCTTTTCATCTGGTGGGAACTGACGACAGACTCGCCCGCGGTGAACCTGCAGGTGCTGAAGAACCGGACGCTCGCCATCACGACGCTGCTTACGTTCATCATGGGTATGGGCATGTATTGTTCAATGTTCGTATACCCGGTATGGATGCAGCGAGTAATGGGCTTCACGCCTACGCTCACGGGTGAATCGCTGTTCCCCGGCGCGATCGTGGCGGCTATCATGATGCCGATCGTTGGTAAGCAGATCCAGCGCGGTGTGCCGCCGAAATTCCTGATCACGTTCGGGTTCTTCAGCTTCGCGGTGTTCTGCTTCTGGATGTCTACCGCCAGCGCTGAAGCCGGCGTGATGTTCTTCTTCCTGCCTTTGCTGCTGCGCGGTTTCGGTGCGGCCATGCTGAGCGTGCCGCTTACGAACCAGGCAGTGTCTGGCCTTACGCCGATGGAAATGCCGCAGGGTATAGCCATCAACAACATGCTCCGCCAGTTGGGCGGTTCCTTCGGTATAGCATTCATGAATACTTATGTGGCAAGACAATACAGCGTGCACCGCGTTCAGCTGCTGAATTACGTAACGTCAGACAATCCAATAGCCATGGAGCGGCTGAACCAAACGGCCGGAGCCGTTGCCGCCAAAGGTGTGAACGCGCTGGATGCGCACCAGGTAGGGCTGAGCCTGCTGGATAACGTGGTGACCAGGCAGGCCTATGTGCTCACGTACCTGGACGCTTTCCGCATCGTGGGTATCTTCTTCATACTCGTATTGCCGGTGATGCTGCTGGTGAAAAAAAATAATGTAAGCGCCGCCGCAATGAAAGAAGCGGCCGAACATGCGCACTAATGATAAAACCGAATTAAAAAATGAAAAAGTTATTATTCATCATACTGACCATTTCCGCCGCAAGGGTTTCCGCGCAAGAGGCGCCGGCAGACCTCAAAAGCCTGGTCAAACATTCATTCGATCACTTTTCAGAGATAAAAGCGATGGAAACGCAGCAGAGAATTGCCGCGGACAAAACCACGCTGGCCAAAGCCAACCGCCTGCCGGAAGTGAATGGCGTAGCGGGTTATTCGCACGTGTACCCCGTTCCTAAAATTGCGTTTCCCGGCAGCGATCTCATCTTCCAGCCCGTGCCTTCTGAAAATGTGAACGCCGGCATAGAAGCGCGCCAGCTGCTGCTGGACTTCGGGAAATCAGGCAGCCAGATCAAACAGAGCCAGGCGCAGGCCAGCCTGCTGGGCACGCAAACCGCCGAAGCGAAAGAGAACTTAGCCTACCAGGTAGCCGATGTTTATCTCGCTATCGCTTTCCTGCAAGACAATATCGCTGTGCAGGACGCCAATATCAAACTGCTGGAGGAAACGGAGAAAATGGTGGAAAACAAACTCAAGCACGGCGATGCGATCGACCTGGACCTGCTGAACACCCGCGTGAAGCTCGAAACATACCGCAACCGCAAGGTGGATTTCCAGAACTCGCTGCAAAAGCAGCTGGCCAACCTGGAATACCTTACCGGCGAGCCTTTGAAAGATTCCATTCACAGCAATTTCAGCTGGCCCATGCCCGCCACACAGGCGGATGTTGCGTTTGATGGGAACGCTGCCGTGAAGACCGCCATCGAAAAGGAAAAAGTGGCAGAAATTGGTGTGCAGCTGGCGAAGAGCCAGTATAAGCCTTCGCTGTTCGCCGAAGCGGGCACCGGTTATAAAAACGGTTACCTGCCGGATGTAAGCATGCCGAAATTCAATTACAACGCAGGCGTAAGCCTTTCCGTTCCCATATTCCACGGTAAAAAACTGCGCACGCAGGAACATATGGCCGCCACGGAAGTGGAAGTGGCCAAATGGAATACCCGGGGCATTAAAGACAATATCAGGAAAGAAGCTACCCAGCAATTGTCTGACATAGCCGCGAGCCGCGAAAGGCTGCAAACGGCGGAAACATTGCTGCAGCAGGCCAACCGGGCGCTTACACTGGCGCAGAGCCGTTATAAGAACGGCGTGATCACTTACCTGGACCTGCAGAATGCGCAAACCTCCCTGCTGGAAGCGGAGATATCAAAGATCCAATACCAATACCAGCTCTCTGTGAGCAGCCTGGCATTATTGCGACTGAATGGAAATGAATTCTGGAAATGATGATAAAGACAATTACGGACGGAGTGTCCGTAGTTTTGTTTTCGTAGTGTGTGTTTTTTAAAAAAGCCCGGTCCTTCGTGGACCGGGCTTACTTATTTTTATGTAAAGCACATTATTGTTTTCCCGCAATCCCCAGCTCAAGCCCTCTCAGCTCGGCAAGGCCGCGCAGCCTGCCGATGGCGCTGTAACCGGGATTGGTCTTTTTGTGCAGGTCGTCCAGCATCTGGTGGCCGTGGTCGGGGCGCATCGGGATGGATACGTTCCTTCTTTTCATCACAGCCAGGATGTTCTTCACCACGCTGTACATGTCCACATCGCCTTCCAGGTGGTTGGCTTCGTAGAAATTGCCGAGCGCGTCCCGTTTGGTGGCGCGGAGGTGGATGAAGTGGATATGTTCGCCGAGGCGGTCTACCATGCCGGGCAGATCGTTGTCTTCACGCACGCCATAAGAGCCGGTGCAGAAGCAGAGGCCATTGGCGGGGGAAGGCGCGGTGGCCAGCAGTTCCTTTGCATCCTGTTCGGTGCTTACCACGCGGGGCAGGCCGAGGATGGGGAACGGAGGATCGTCCGGGTGAATGGCCAGCTTAACGCCTACTTCTTCCGCAACCGGCACGATCTGCTGGAGGAAATAAAAGAGGTGGAGCTTCAGCTTGATGGCGTCCACATCCTTGTATTTATCCAGCGCGGCCTGGAATTGCTCCAGCGTAAAACTTTCTTCGGAACCGGGCAGGCCCGCGATGATGTTACGTTGCAGCAGGGTCTTCTCGTCGTTCGTCATGCTGTCGAACTGCTCTTTAGCGCGGGAGATCTCTTCCTGTGAATAATCGTTTTCCGCGCCGGGGCGTTGCAGCATAAAGAGGTCGAATGCCATGAACTGCGCCTTGTCGAAGCGGAGGGCCTTGGAGCCGTCTTCCACGGTGTAGGCGAGGTCTGTGCGCGTCCAGTCCAGCACGGGCATAAAATTGTACGTTACCGTATAAATGCCGCAGGCCGCGAGGTTGCGGAGGCTTTGCTGGTAGTTCTTAATATATTCTTTGAACCGGCCTGTCTGTGTTTTAATATCTTCATGCACAGGCACACTTTCCACTACAGACCATGTGAGGCCTGCGGCTTCTATTTCCTGTTTGCGCTGCATGATTTCTTCTTTGCTCCATACTACGCCGTTCGGCACGTGATGCAGTGCCGTAACGATACCTGTGGCGCCTGCCTGCCGGATGTCTGAAAGGCTCACGGGGTCTTTGGGCCCGAACCACCGCCAGGTCTGTTCCATTCTCAACATACGCTGATTGTTTTTTTAATTTCCCAAAAATAGAATCAAAAGCCAGATATGCAAACAATCGGTAAGAAAATCAGGGTTTTTGCAGCAATAACACCATTACGTCCATTACATTGGTGCCGGTATGCCCGGTTTTGACGTGGGTGCCGGCCTTTTCAAAAAAATGCCAGCTGTCGTTCTGCTCCAGGAAAGGTCGCGGGTCCGGCGCTGTGGCCAGCACGGAAGCGTTGATCACTGCGCCTGCGGCGTCTGTGGGGCCGTCTATGCCGTCTGTGCCTGCTGAGAGGAAAGTGATATGAGGAGCGTTTTGAAGTAATAATCCCGTTGCCAGCGCCAGTTCCTGGTTCCGGCCGCCCAGCCCTGCGCCGGTTACTTTTACGGTGGTTTCCCCGCCCGCCAGCAGGCAGGCAGGATAAGGGCCTTCGTAACCCAGCGCCAGTTCGGCAAGAGATGCGGCCAGGTCCCTGGCTTCTCCCGTAGCCGCGCCTGTGAGGATGCGGGTATGGTAACCCATGGCCTGCGCCTTTTCAGCGGCGGCTTCCAGCGCTATGCGGTTGCTGGCGGCAATGAGGTGGATGGAATGGGAAAGCTCGCCTGGCTTGGCCGTTTCCGGGACAATGCCGGCGATGCCGTTTTTGATATGTTGCAGGATGCCTACAGGCAATCCTTCGGTGAGATGATATTTTTCAAGTACGATCCAGGCTTCGGTGAAAGTGGATGGATCCGGTACGGTAGGCCCGGAGCCGATCACCGCCGGATCGTCGCCCGGAACATCGGAAAGGATGATGGTGAACACATCCGCGGGCAGCAGCGCGCGGGCCAGCTGGCCGCCTTTGATGGAGGAGAGGTGCTTGCGCACGGTGTTCATTTCCCTGATATCCGCGCCGCTTTTCAGCAGGGCGTTGAACAATTCCTGCAGTTCCTCCATGGTAGCGCCTTCCGGCACATCGGCCAGTAAGGAAGAAGCGCCGCCGGAAAGCAGGAATATCACCAGGTCCCCCGGCTGGAAAGCGGAGGCCATATTCAGCATGGCGGCGCCTGCAATGATGCTGTTGAGGTCCGGCACAGGGTGTGCGGCGGTAATGACTGTGGTTTTCTGCAACGTATAGGCGGGCAGGTGATTGGTCACCACCAATCCTTTTGTAATGCGGTCGCCCAGTATTTTCTCGGCTTCCAGCGCCATGGATGCAGCGGCTTTTCCCGCACCCAGCAGGTAGATGCGCGAAGGGGGAATGTCTGGCGCTGCGATGCTTTGCAGGGCCCTGCGCATGAACTGCTGCGGCTGGACGGCAGCCACGGCATGCTCAAAAATGGCAACTGCCTGTTGCAGAACAGCTTCCATCAATGATCTGCTTTACGGGCCTGCCTTTTATCCTGCCTGCGGTCCATCTTCTCTTCCATGTGCGCTTTTTTCTTCATTTCCCAATCGTTCCACTTTTTGTATTGCGCGGAAGAGAGCACAGACTTGAAGCGGTTGCTGCGCTCGGCGTCCAGTTGCTGGTACACCTGCATGCGCTGGCGGGAAGTGAGCGCGGCGTTCTGCCGGGCGGCGTCGCGGCGTTTGGTAATGTCTTCGTTGATGCCGTAGATCTGTTTACGCTGATCCTTCGTGAGGTCCAGCTCCCTGTAGAGCTTGTCGCTCAGCTTGTCGGCCTTGTCCGCCGCATCCCAGCGGTCTTTCCGCGTTTTCGTGGTATCCTGCGCATAAGCTGTTCCCATAGCGAGGAAGAACAGTATAAGGAGGCTCCATGTCTTATTTTTCATAGCTGTGAATTCTCTGTTTTGTTGCAAGTATTATACCGCTCGTAAAATTTATACTAAAATAGTACGATATGCGGTCAATCATTTATTAAATTTAGCACTTGTAGCTGTATTGTGACCGTATGCCGGAAATACCATGATCTAAACCTGTACCCGGCGGAATCAGCCATCATCTAAATTCTTAAAAGTAAACCGAAATGAAATCAAATCCGTTTCCTGCCGGTACCTCACCGGCACAAGGGAAGAAGCACCGCCGCTTCCTGACAACGCGTTTACGGTACCGTTCCGTATTGAGCGTTGTAGGATGCCTGCTGGCCGGCATTGCAGCCGACGCCCAGCAAACCTGGCCGGTAAATGGCGTTGCCAGTCCCCGTGAATCCTGCTATGCATTCACCCATGCCACCATTGTAAAAGACGCACAAAACACATTGAAAGACGCCACCCTCGTGATCCGCGACGGAAAGATCACCGCAGTGGGCGCCGGCGCCGCCATCCCGAAAGATGCCGTGGTGATCGATTGTAAAGGGAAGTTCATTTATCCCTCTTTCGTAGACATTTACAGCGACTATGGCATGCCCGCCACCCAGCCCCGCACCTTCGGCGGCCGCGGAGGCGGTGCCGCGCCGCAGATGCTTTCCAACACCAAAGGCCCCTACGGCTGGAACCAGGCCATCAAAAGCGAAGTAAATGCCGTCCAGCTTTTTTCTGCGGATGAATCTAAAGCCAACACCCTCCGCGAACAAGGCTTCGGCGTGGTGCTGAGCCACCAGCAGGACGGTATTGCCCGCGGCACCGGCGTGCTCGTCAGCCTGGCGTCAGACCGGGAGAACCTGACCATTCTCCGCGAAAAGGCCTCTGCCAATTATTCATTCGATAAAGGTACTTCCACGCAGGATTATCCCGGCTCCCTCATGGGCACCATCGCCCTGCTGCGCCAGCAATACCTGGACGCGCAGTGGTACAAAGGTAATCCCGCCAAAGAAGGCGTGAACCTCAGCCTCCAGGCCTGGAACGATAACCAGGGCCTCCCGCAGATATTCGACGCCAATGAAAAATGGAATGCGCTGCGCGCGGACAAGATCGGCGATGAGTTTGGCGTGCAATATATCATCAAAGCAGGTGGCAACGAATACCAGCGCATCCCGGAAATGGCCGCTACCAAAGCCACCTTCATCCTGCCGGTGAACTATCCCCAGGCTATGGACGTGGAAGACCCTAACGACGCGCGTTTCGTGGCGCTCTCAGACATGAAGCACTGGGAACTGGCGCCCACACAAGCCGGCGCCTTCGAAAAGGCTAATATTCCTTTCTGCCTTACCGCCGCCGATCTGAAAGACACGAAAACCTTCCTCGCCAGCCTGCGTAAAGCCATAGAATACGGGCTTTCAGAGCAGAAAGCGCTGGAAGCGCTCACCAAAACGCCCGCCACAGTATTAAAAGCCTACGACCGCATCGGCAGCCTGGATGCAGGCAAGCTGGCCAATTTCATCATCACCTCCGGCCCGGTTTTCCAGGAGAATACCGTGTTCTTCCAGAACTGGGTGCAGGGTAACCAATATGTACTGAAAACCGACGGATGGAAAGACCTTCGCGGTTCATACAATATCACCCTTACCTATCCAAACGGCAGCGCCACTTACCCCGTGACCATCAAAGGCACGCCCGCCTCGCTGAGCCTGGTGAATAAAGACACCATTCCCGGCAAGATCGAAGTGGACGGCCAGCTGGTGAAACTGGTGATCAATAACAAAAAAGATAATTCCCAGCAGATACGCCTGAGCGGCGTTATCGGCCAGCAGCCAGGGGCGGTAAGCACCTGGAGCGGTTCCGGTATTGACGATAAAGGCCAGCCTGTTACCTGGGAAGCCGTAATCTCCGCAGCGGTGCCCGCCAAAGAGGATAGCGTGAAAAAGAAAGAAGCACCGCAATACGGGAAGATCTATTTCCCCTTTTCCGGCTATGGCAGTGAAACATTGCCCACGCAGCAGGACGTATTGATCCGCAACGCAACCGTTTGGACAAATGAAAAAGAAGGCAAGCTGGAAGGCGCGGACGTATTGGTGCGTAACGGCAAGATCGCGCAGGTGGGTAAAAATCTTTCCGCAGGCAACGCCCGCGTGATAGACGGCACCGGCAAGCACCTCACGCCCGGTATCCTCGACGAGCACTCCCACATCGCCATCAGCCGCGGGGTGAACGAAGGCACGCAATCCGTGACCTCCGAAGTGCGTATTGCCGACGTGGTGAATCCCGATGACGTGAACATCTACCGCCAGCTGAGCGGCGGCGTTACTTCCAGCCATCTGCTGCACGGCTCCGCCAACACCATCGGCGGGCAGAGCCAGCTGATCAAGCTGCGCTGGGGCGCCAATGCGGAAGACCTGAAGTTCAGGAACTGGGACGGCTTCATCAAATTCGCACTGGGCGAAAACGTAAAACAATCCAACTGGGGCGACCGCCAGCGCGTGCGTTTCCCGCAGACCCGCATGGGCGTTGAACAGGTGCTGGCAGACGCATTCACCCGCGCCAAGGACTACCAGAAAGCAGGCCCCAACAAACGCCGCGACCTTAAGCTGGATGCGCTCGTGGAGATCATGAACAAAAAACGTTTCATCACCTGCCACTCCTACGTGCAGAGCGAGATTAACATGCTGCTGAAAGCCGGCGACCAGTACGGGTTCCAGGTAAATACCTTCACCCATATCCTGGAAGGGTATAAAGTGGCGGACAAAATGAAAGCGCACGGCTCAGGCGCATCCACCTTTGCAGACTGGTGGGCATACAAAATGGAAGTGGTGGACGCTATCCCGCAGAACGCCGCCATCATGCAGCGTGTAGGCCTTACCGTGGCCATCAACTCCGACGATGCTGAAATGGCCCGCCGCCTGAACCAGGAAGCGGCCAAGAGCGTGAAATACGGCAGCATGGCAGAAGAGGATGCTTTGAAAATGGTAACGCTCAACCCGGCAACACTTCTGCATGTGGCAGACCGCATCGGCAGTATCAAGGCTGGTAAAGACGCGGACCTCGTGCTCTGGAGCGATCATCCGCTGAGCATCTATGCAAAAGCGGAAAAAACAATGGTGGATGGTGTCATTTACTTCGACCGCGATAAAGACCTTGAGCTGCGCAAACGTATTGCAGAAGAGCGTAACCGCCTCATCGGCAAAATGCTCGGCGAGAAGAAAAAGGGCGCTCCCATGGGAAGGCCCGTACCGAGCCGCGAAGAGATCTACCATTGCGAAGACCTCCAGGCAGGCCACCAGCATCATATCATGGACGATGCTTATCAGCAGTAATCATCCGAAAATCGAAACAACATGCAAAAGATATTCATTTATATACTGGGCCTTTCCCTTTGCAGCACAGCCCTCCGTGCGCAGGAAACGGTGTACCCCGCCAAACCGCAGCAGGGGCTAGTGTTCCTGAGGAACGCCACCATTCACGTGGGCAACGGCCAGGTGATCCAGAACGGCACCATTGGTTTCAACAACGGCAAGATCATGGCGGTGGGCGCCAACGTGCCCATTCCCGCCGGCGATGTGAAAGTGTTTGACGCGAACGGCCAGCACATCTATCCCGGACTGATCGCCCCGGAAAGCAACCTCGGCCTCACCGAAGTGGAAAGCGTACGCGCCACCAACGACTACGAAGAAGTAGGGGAGATCAATCCTTCCGTGCGTTCCATCGTTTCCTACAACACCGATTCCAAAGTGATAGCCACCCTTCGCACCAATGGCATTTTGCTGGCGCAGGTGGTTCCCCAGGGCGGCCTGCTGTCTGGCAGCTCCTCTGTGGTGCAGCTGGATGCCTGGAACTGGGAAGACGCTGCCTATAAAACAGACAACGGTATCCACTTCTTCATGCCCCGCCTGATGCCCCGTGCCAATCCCTTTGGCGGCGCCGCGGCAGGCCCTGCCACAGACGCGGTGAAAGCGGCCATGGAAAAAATAGCCAGCGTAAAATCCTTCCTCCGCGAAGCGCAGGCTTATGCGGCCGGCGGGCAGCATGCTGAAACGAACCTGAAATACGCGGCCGTTAAAGGCCTCTTCAACAAGTCGCAGAAACTGTTTATTCATGCTGACCTGGTGAAGGAACTCATCGTGGCGGCTGATTTTGCGAAAGAGTTTGATATTGATGTAGTGATCGTTGGCGGCACAGACGCCTGGATGATCACCGACGTGCTGAAGAAATACAACATTCCCGTGATCCTCAGCCAGCCGCACAGCCTGCCTGTAATGGCGGACGATGATGTGGACCAGCCTTACAAAACACCCGCCCAGCTCCAAAAAGCAGGCGTGCTGTTCTGTATCAGCAACGAAGGCTTCTGGCAGCAGCGCAACCTGCCTTTCAATGCTGGCACCGCGGGCGCTTACGGTATGACGAAGGAAGAAGCGCTCAGCGCCATCACCCTCAACGCCGCGAAGATCCTCGGCATCGCCGATAAGACCGGTTCCCTGGAAGTAGGCAAAGATGCGAACATCGTAGTGAGTACCGGCGATATCCTGGATATGAAATCAAGCGTGATCACCCGCGCTTATATCCAGGGCCGCGAAGTGAGTTTGGAGGATAAGCATAAGCAGTTGTATGAGCGGTATAAGTATAAGTATGATCTGAAGTAGGAATTTTTATATGAAGGAAGCGTGTTGCAGTTGATGCAGCACGCTTTTTTGTTTTTAAAATGAAAGTCGAATTAAACGTTTTATGAATTTGTGTGCAATTTTGAAAGTTAAACTTTCAGATTGCACATTTTAAGCTTCACCCCTCCTGACACACCCTTGTCACTCCGCCCCCAGACCTTTGCCTAAAACGATTATTATGCAAACAAGGATCACCACCACCAGGCTCTTCGGGTTAGCCGAAATGTCCCCGGAAGAGGTGCGCCGCAGGCTGGGAGAGCCGGGGTTTATTGCCATCGACAACAATACATGCGCCTCCTTCCGCCGCCACCACGTTCCCGGCGCCCGTCATCTGGACCCCGGGGACTATTCTGCGCACGAACTCAGCGACAACAAAAACGATACGCTGGTCTTCTACTGCCAGGACGCCCTCTGCGGCGCCGCGCCGTATGCTGCCAAAAGAGCCAGGAACATGGGGTTTGAGCATGTGTACGTAATGAGCGCGGGGATCACCGTATGGATGCGGAAAGGCTACCCCGTGGAAATAGAAAACGGCGCAGCTACAGGCTGATGCCGTGCTGCGCCGTTGATGAACGTAAGGTGTTTATATGAACTTTACGAGGATATAATTTTTCTTCCCTTTCTGGAAGAGGATATTTTTGCCATTGAGCAGCGATTCTTCCGTGATCCGAAGATCTACCGCGGTGATCTTCTGGCCGTTCATGCTCATACCGCCGCCCTGTATCAGCTTGCGGGCCTCTCCCTTGCTGGCGAATACGCCCGCTTCCGCGAGGAAGGTCACCACGTCTTTCTGCTCGGTGAGCGCCGTGGCTGGCATTTCCTTCAGGTCCACGCCGGCCAGCGTTTGCAGCAGCTGTTCTTCGGTCATGGTTTTAAGCACGTCCACGCCGGCGGTTTTGCTGAACAGGCTTTCGGTGGTTTTGAGTGCCGCTTCAAATTCCGCTTCGCCATGGATGAAAGTGGTCACTTCCTGCGCCAGGCGTTTCTGAAGTACGCGTTTGCCCGGATCCTGGCGGTGTTCCGCGATCAGGCTGTTTACCGTAGGCTCGTCCAGGAAGGTGAAAATGCGGATGTAGCTTTCCGCGTCCTCATCGTCTGCATTCAGCCAGAACTGGTAGAACTGGTAAGGGGTGGTTTTGGCGGGGTCCAGCCAAACGTTGCCGCTTTCGGACTTCCCGAACTTGGTGCCGTCCTTTTTCTTGATCAGCGGGCAGGTGAACGCATAAGCCTCGCCACCGCCGATGCGGCGCACCAGCTCGGTGCCGGTAACGATATTACCCCATTGGTCGGAGCCGCCCATCTGCATTTTGCAGTTCTTCGCGGTATAAAGATGATAGAAGTCGTATCCCTGGATCATCTGGTAGGAAAACTCGGTGAACGACATCCCGCTTTCCCCTTCCAGCCTCTTTTTTACAGAATCTTTCGCCATCATGTAATTGACGGTGATATGTTTCCCCACGTCGCGGATGAAGCTGAGGAAAGAAATGCCTTTGAACCAGTCGTAGTTATTGACCATTTCGGCATAGTTGGGTTTGGACTGGTCGAAGTCCAGGAAACGCTCCAGCTGCGCTTTGATGCATTGCTGGTTGTGAAGCAGGGTGGCTTCGTCCAGCATTTTTCTTTCTTCCGCTTTGAACGAAGGATCGCCAACCATACCGGTAGCGCCCCCCACCAGGGCCAGCGGCTTGTGGCCTGCCTTCTGGAGGTGCACCAGCAGCATAATAGGCACCAGGCTGCCCACGTGCAGCGAATCTGCCGTAGGGTCAAAGCCGATATAGGCGGTGGTCATTTCCTTTTGCAGCTGTTCCTCCGTACCCGGCTTGATGTCCTGTATCATACCCCGCCAGCGCAATTCAGATATAAGATTCATGGAATGATGAAAAATTTTTGCAAACCTACGGATTCAATCACGAAATATGGCATGACAGTCGATGAATATTGCTTTAGTTTAATGTGTGGACTGTTCGCTGAATTCAGTAATTTACCGGATCATTGACCCCTCAAACCGTTTATCATGCTACGTTTCTGGATAACTATAACATTTTGCTGCGTTGTCTTGTCCGCCACAGCCCAGGATTGCAAAAATTATTATTACATGCTGCCCCATTCCGAGGTTGAAATGACCATCCAGGACGGCTCCGGCGCTCCCATCGGCAAGCAGGTGATCAAAGTGGGGGAGGTGAAGAACGAAGGCGGGGAAATGGTATCGTCCTTTACCTCTGCTTTTACGGCCAAAGACGGGAAAACGCTGGGGCAGGGCCAGGGGAAGTTCAAATGCAGCGGCTCCGGCATCGCGGTGGACGTGAAAATGATGATGCCCAATAACCCCATGGCCAGCCAGGAAGCAAGCCTGAAAGGCTCCGAGGGATTTCTCGTATATCCGTCCTCGTTAAGTGCCGGCCAATCATTGCCTGACGCTTCATTTACGATGAACACGGAAACAAGCGGCATGAAAATGAGCCTTACCTATAAAGTGAAGGACCGCAAGGTTGCAGGCAGGGAAAAGATCACCACGGACGCGGGCAGCTGGGATTGTTACCGCATTACCTTCAAAGCGGATTTTACCATCACCATGATGGGAAAGGAAATGCCGATGGACTTTACCGGTACGGAATGGTTCTCGCCTGGCTTCGGCGTGGTAAAAACGGAAAGTGCGGATAAGAGCGGCAAAAAGTTGGGCAGCACGCTCATCACCAAACTGGTAAAATAACCTACACCCTTGGTTTCCAGGGAATTTCAGGCACATTCAGCAGGTGCCCGGCATACCGGGCCAGCACGAACAGGTAATCGCTGAGGCGGTTGAGATATTGCAGCACCAGCGGCTCCACGGTCATTTCATGCTCCTGCATGCCCACGCACAACCTTTCCGCCCTGCGGCATACGCAGCGGGCGATATGGGAGTTCGATACGGCCGGGTGGCCGCCGGGAATGATGAAATGTTTCATTTCGGGCAGCACCTCATTCATCGCGTCTATCGCGTCTTCCAGCAGTTTCACGTCTTCCGCGTGCAGGTCGGGGATGCTCATTTTCACATTTTTCTCCGGGTCGGTAGCCAGTGAGGCGCCGATGGTGAACAGCCGGTCCTGGATCTCACTTATCAGGGCTTTCACACTGGCTTCGGTCATATGGTCGTTCACCAGGCCCATCCAGGAGTTCAGTTCGTCTACCGTGCCGTAGGTCTCGATCCTGAGGTGGTTTTTGGATACCTTGGTGCCGCCGATGAGGGAGGTTTTGCCTTTATCGCCTGTTTTGGTGTATATTTTGAAAGCCATGATCGCTGTTTTTCGCGAAGTTAATCAAAAGAAAAAAGGCAGCCTTGCTGAAGCTGCCTTTGAATAATATGCTGTTCCCGGCTTAGTGGGCCATGGATTTTACGGGATTCATCTTGTCTGATTCCACCACCCCGTCTCTCAGGCGGATGATGCGGTGGGCATGGTCGGCAATGTCTTCTTCGTGCGTAACCAGCACCACGGTATTGCCTGAATCGTGAATGCGGCCGAATATTTCCATGATCTCCACGGAAGTTTTGGTATCCAGGTTACCCGTGGGCTCATCCGCGAGAATGAGGGAAGGGTCGTTCACCAGGGCGCGGGCAATGGCCACGCGCTGGCACTGGCCGCCGGAAAGCTCGTTGGGCTTGTGTTTATAACGGTCTCCGAGGCCTACTCTTTCGAGCATATGCCGGGCCTTGTCTTCCCTTTCCTTTTTACCGATACCGGCGTAGATCAGCGGTACGGCCACATTTTCCAGGGCGGAAAGCCTGGGCATGAGGTTGAACTGCTGGAACACGAAGCCGATCTCCTGGTTGCGGATGCGGGCCAGTTCATTGTCTTCCATCCTGCTCACATCGTGGCCGCTCAGCACATACTTGCCGTTGGTGGGCGTATCGAGCGCCCCGAGGATGTTCATCAGGGTGCTTTTCCCGGAACCCGAGGGACCCATAAGGGCTACGTACTCGTTCTTCAGGATGTCCAGCGAAACGCCTTTCAGCACCTGCAGTTCGTTTTTGCCGATGAAATAGCTTTTACGGATGTCTTCGAGATGGATAACAGACTGGGCCATATTATTTCTTGATTACTTTAGGGACGCTGAAGTATTCTGCTGTATGAGCGGGGGCATTCTGAAGCCCTTCTTCCCGGCTGATCGGGTGTTTCACCTCGTCCTTGCGGAACACGTTCGCTTCGCGGGTCATATGCAGCATAGGTTTCACGTTAGTGGTATCCAGCTCTCCGAGCTTTTCCACAAAGGTGATCATCCTTTGCAGGTCGTGCCGGATCTCCTCCTGCTCTGCGGCATTGATATCCAGCCGGGAAAGGGTGGCCAGCTGGCGGATCAGTGCGTCGTTCACTTCCATGGGTTTTAAATTAACGGTTTAAAGCTAATAAATTGTATTCATATAATCGATAAATGTGATCGATAGGCAAAAATAGGGATAAAAGGCGGGCATTCTGCTACCGAATAACATAGCACGATGTTAAAATTTATTAAATTGCGCCCCGATATGGTAAAGGAAAAAGAAATCGTTGTCAGCGGCATCCGCTCCACAGGCATTTTGCATTTAGGGAACTATTTTGGCGCCATCCGCAATTATATCCGGATGCAGGAGGAGTTTAACTGCTATTTTTTTGTGGCGGACTGGCATTCCCTTACCACTCACCCCGATCCGAAAGACCTGCGCGGCAACGTGTACCGCGTGCTGGCGGAGAACATCGCTTCAGGCCTTGATCCCGAGAAAGTGACGTTGTATGTGCAGAGCGATATTCCCGAGATCGCGGAGCTGTACCTGCTGCTGAATATGATGGCTTATAAAGGGGAGCTGGAGAAAGTGCCGACCTTCAAGGATAAAGTGCGCCAGAACCCCGATAATGTTAACGCGGGACTGCTTACCTATCCCGTGCTGATGACGGCGGACATCCTCGTGCAGCGCGCCGTGAAAGTGCCCGTGGGTAAGGACCAGGAGCAGCATCTTGAAATGAGCCGGAACTTCGCGCAGCGTTTCAACAACCGCTACGGTTTCCTCTTCCCCGAACCTTTCCCTTTCAACTATGGCGATGATCTCGTACGCATCATGAGCCTGGACGGGAACGGGAAAATGAGCAAAAGCGAGAATGAAAATTCAACCCTTTACCTGAACGATACCGACGATGCGATCCGCAACAAGATCAAAAAGGCCAAGACGGACAGCGGCCCGCAGGCGGAGAATTCAGAGAAACCTGACTATATCAGCAACCTGTTCACCCTTATGAAACTGGTATCAGCCCCTGATACCGTGCAGTTCTTCGAAGAAGCTTTTAACAAATGCAATATCCGTTATGGGGATATGAAGAAACAACTGGGAGAGGATATGGTGGCGTTTATTGCCCCCATTCGCGAAAAAGCGGCGGCTATCCAGCAGGATCATGCCTACCTTCACCGCATTATGCGCGAAGGGGCGGAAAAGGCCCGCGCCACTGCTTCGCAGACGCTCTCGGAGGCCCGCAAATTAATGGGCATTAATTTCTATTGATTTTTTAACTTGTTGTATCATACACCCCCATGCATGGCAAAAAATAAGATCAAGCACATAGCGATAGCCGGCAACATCGGCGCCGGAAAAACTACGCTGACCGAAATGCTGGCCAAACATTACCGTTGGGTGCCGCAGTTTGAAGATGTAGAGCATAACCCTTACCTGAGCGATTTTTACGATGATATGCCGCGCTGGTCGTTTAACCTGCAGATCTACTTCCTGCACAGCCGGCTGAAGCAGCTGGTGGATATACAGCATGGGAAAGACACCGTGATCCAGGACCGGACCATTTACGAGGACGCGCATATTTTCGCGCCCAACCTTTATGAGATGGGACTGATGACCAAAAGGGATTTCGATAATTATTTCAACTTTTTCGAAACCCTGAAATCGATGGTAAAGCCGCCGGACCTGCTGATCTACCTGCAGGCCTCCGTTCCCACGCTGGTGGCGCAGATACAGAAGCGCGGGCGGGAATACGAGGAAAATATCCGGCTGGACTACCTGAAGCGGCTGAACGAATTCTATAACGCCTGGATCGAGAAGTACAAGGATGGGCCGTTGCTGATCATTGATGTGGACAAAAATAAATTCCCTGACAAGGAAGAGGATCTCGGAGAAATTATCTCCCGTGTAGATTCAGAGCTGTACGGCTTATTCTGATCTTTATAACGAATTGTATCTCCGGAATCTCCGAATTCCGGAGATATTTTTTTTGCTGCATATCCTACTCCCCTTTATTTTTACGGCATTGTTTGTTTAACCAGGAATAACATGATAGTCATTGTTTGTCAGCTTTGCCTGCAACTATTAACCATGCAGGCTCCCCGCATCCCGGTGGGCGGGAGTTTTTCAGAAGTATTCAGTGTTTTTCAGAACCCTGCGCGGATGGCGTCGCTGGAGCATTTTACTGCGGGCGCTTATACCGAGCGGCGTTTTATGCTGCGCGAGCTGAGCGTGCAGGCACTGGCGCTGGGCGTGCCGCTGGCGGGCGGCGTGATAGGCGTAAAGTTATGGCAGCTGGGTTACCGGCTTTACCGGGAGCAGTTGCTGGGGCTGGGATATGCGTTGCCGTTAGGGAAGAGGCTGAAGGCCGCTGCAGGATTGAATTACAGGCCCGGCGGGGCGGGCGGGGAACTGGGGGTGGACTGGCAGCTGACTTCGCAGTTCAACATGGGGATGCATTTGTATCATCCTGGCGGTAATGATGCTGCGGGAATGGTAACGCTGGGATACCGGGCTTCGGAGCAGCTGCGGCTGGAAGCGGTGATGCGCAAGGATGTGACGATGCCGCTGTCTGTACGGGTGCAATGCGCTTATTCGCCGTTAAAGCGGTTCGTTGTGCTGGGAGGCTGGGCAACGCAGCCGGTATACCAGTTTGCCGGGGTCGGCTATGGGGGCGGGCGCTGGAAGATCGGGGTGACGGGGAGTTTTCATTACACGCTGGGCATTACGCCGGGTATTTCATTGTTATGGGGAAGAGAATGAAGGATGGGAGAGCTTCCTGGCTTGCGTGTAAATTTGAGTGTCGGGATGGCCGGGGAGGGGGAGGTTGCGGGAAATATTACCGGGAAAAGGTTTCATCGCCTGCGTCAAAATTTTGGTGCCGTGACGATACCAGAATGAGGTCACAGGAAAGGTTCTACCGGAAAAATGCTTCGTCGTTTGTACAGAAATATTTGCTCATTGTAACATTGTTTTTATGCGTTGTGATCCGTGCAAAGGGCCAGGAAGAAGAGCACCCGATGGAGATGCGGCAGGAACAAAGCGCAGGCCGTGAAATGGAGAGGTTGGAAGGGCAGGAGCAGGCACAGGAAAACGATGAACAATACCAGGAACTCACAGCCTATACAAAACGGAAACTGAACCTGAATACAGCGGATGCTGCTGCATTGCACGGGCTGGGGTTGCTGGATGCTTTGCAGGTGAATACATTTTTGCAATACCGTGAAACGCTCGGTCCGCTGGTTTCTATCTATGAGCTGCAGGCCGTGCCGGGCTTTGAGCTTCCGCTGATCCGTTCCCTGCTGCCTTATGTACAGGCGGGTACAGGATTGGAGCCGTATTATACTTTGAAGGATTATTTCGGTAAGGGGAAACACCAGCTGGAGATACGTTACAGCCGCGGCCTGGAGCTGGCGGAGGGTTACAGGCGAAAGGACAGCGGCGTGGTGAAATATCTCGGAAGTCCCGATAAAATATTGTTTCGGTACCGGTACAGGTTTGGCCGCTATGCCAGCTGGGGATTGGTGATGGAGAAGGATGCAGGCGAAACCTGGCTGAGGAAAGGAATGCCCTGGGTGGCGGATCATATTGGGTTCCATTTGTTTTTGCAGCGGCTGGGGAAAGTGGAGGTACTGGCGCTGGGAGATTACACGGTGAACATGGGGCAGGGCCTGGTACAGTGGCAGGGACTGTCTTTCGGGAAAAGCGCGGCAGCGATGCAGGTGAAACGGGAGAGCGAAGTGTTGCGGCCGTATGCTTCAGCCGGGGAATTCTTCTTTTACCGTGGTGCGGGGGTTACATGGGAAGCGGGAAAATTCAGCGTCACAGGATTTATATCGTACCGGTCGCTAGATGGAAGATTAAGTATGGAAAAAGACAGTACGGTGGATGGGGAGGCGTTTGAAGAGGGAACGCTTTCCAGTGCGGGGTACCATAGAACGGCTTCCGAGCTGGCATTACGGAATACCTTGCGCCAGCTTACTGCCGGCGCTGTAATAAAACGGCGGCTGAAGCAGGGACATGTTGCGCTGAATGTATTAGGGCATCAGTATTCGCATCCATTAAAGAAAGGAGAAGAACTGTACCGGCTATACGCATTGCAGGGAGAACGGGTGTACAATGCCAGCGTGGATCATGCATTTGGCTGGCGGAATATCCACCTGTTTGGGGAAGCAGCAGTGGATGGAAGAGGAAACCCGGCACTGCTGCAGAGCTTGCTGGCGGCGTTGAGCTCTCGGATAGACCTTGCGGTGCTTTACCGTTACGAGCATAAGGCATACCGCAGCATGTACGGTAATTCATTCGGTGAAAGCAGCGCGCCGGGAAATGAAAGCGGCATATACCTGGGGATACAGTGCAAATGGGGAGCGAAGTGGTTGCTGGCGGCCTATGCGGACGTGTTCCGGTCGCCCTGGCTGAGATACCGCGTGAGCGCGCCGGCCGGGGGAACGGACGCACTGCTGTTCCTTCAATGGATGCCGGAGAAGAAATCGTTGTTAAATGTTACTTACCGGTACGCACAGTCGCCGGTGGATGTGAAAGAAGCGCCGCTGCGGCAGCGGTTCGTTGATCAGGAACGCAGGCACCATATCAGCGCACGGGCTGGTTTGCCGGTAGATCAGCGGGTAACATGGAACGGGAGAGTGCAGGCGGCATTCGGTAAAGGAGGCGAGAGCTGGCTGTTGTACCAACAGGTGCAGGCGCGATGGGGCAAGTGGAAATTGAGCGCCGGATACACATGGTTCGATACCGCGGAAACGGATGGATTATATCTCGCCGCTTTGGGATTCCCCGGAGATCAGTCCTTATCCCGGTTTTCAGGTAGAGGGCATAACGGGCATGCACAGTTGCTGTACCAAGTATTTACAGGACTAACCCTATGGTGCCGCTGGCAACAATCTGTATACCCCGGCAGGGAAAGCAATGGCACGGGCCTGGAAGAGATCGCGGGCGGCAGGAAAACAAGCCTGCAGCTGCAATTACAGTTCAGTTGGTAAACCCTCTCAATCCGAGGGTGAAATTTTTTTCATGTTTTTTTCTGCTTGTATCAGGTTGTTTTACAATGACTTGTAAAGTTATCTAGCAGGGGGTTTAACAAAAGTTTAACCCCGGATGATGGTGAAGTAAAATAAATTACTAACTTACGCCTATCATCCAAAATCATTACAGTCAACATCCAAGATCAGTAGTGGTTACTTACCGTTCATCCTAACAATGCTTAACTGAGTAGTAACAGAAGAAAAAAGGTCATCATCTAAATCGAAACTGAACTCTAAATCTAAATCCGAGACACATGAATGGGTAATCCATTTCATTAGCCAACGGCATCAATTCACAAAACCAGACGGTAAAAACTGCCATTCTTTTACCTGCCAATCCAAAACCCAGGATTTTAAATTGCATTTAAAAAATCAATATTTTTTAAATCGGGAGAGCTTTTTGCCTAACCGGCCTTCATCTATAAAACCTGTACTTGATAACCAGTTATTCCGTTAAAACAATATTCTACAACCAAGCTAAACTGCAATTATGACCTGAACCAATAGAATCTTTATTCCGCCTATTTATTAACATGTTTCTCATCCAAAATCTGAATCTATTTTATGAAACAAGCTTTACTGTTCATCACCATGATGATGGTGAGCGTCAGCCTGGCATTTGCCCAGCAGCGCCAGGTGACGGGCAAGGTAGTGGGAGACGATGGTGCTCCCATAGCCTTTGCCACCGTCCAGATTAAAGGCACTACATCCGGAACCACTGCCGACCAGGAAGGTAACTTTTCTCTCTCCGTATCTGGCACTAATGTCATCCTCATTGTCCGGAGCGTTGGTTACCTCGCAAAAGAAATCCCTTTAGGAAGCCTCACTTCCGTTTCGGTGTCTCTCGCACCAGATGCCAAAAGTCTTGAAGAAGTGGTAGTGACCGCCCTCGGCATGAACCGCCAGAAAAAGTCCCTCGGTTATGCTGTACAGGAGATCAAAGCGGACAAGATCACGCAAACCAAACAGGCGGACCTCAACACGGCCATCGCCGGTAAAGTGGCAGGGGTGCAGCTTCGCGGCGGTTCCGGCGCCAAGTTCGGCACCATGCAGATACGCCTGCGCGGTGTGAACAACCTCACCGGCGGTAACCCCATTTACGTGGTAGATGGCGTGATCACTCCCAACACCGCGATCAACCCGGATGATGTGGCTTCGCTCACCGTGCTGAAAGGTCCTGCCGCTACGGCGCTCTATGGCCAGCGCGCATCAGAAGGCGCAGTGGTGATCACCACCAAGAAAACATCCGGCGGCGGTATCGGTCTTACCGTAAACCACACCACCACCTTCGAAAACGTCTACGTGCTGCCTGACTACCAGAACGAATACGGCGGCGGCAGTTCACAGGAATGGAGAACCTTCGCATACCAGCCCGGCACGCACGATCCCGCCCTTGCCAAACTGGACGGCGCCAAATATTACAACTATGAAGTGGACGAAAGCTGGGGCCCCCGGATGGACGGCACCATGCACGCACCCTGGTATGCCTGGGATAAAACAGTCAATCCCTCCGACTTCGGCATCCAGAAACCTTTCGTAGCCCAGCCGGATAATGTGCGCGACTTCTTCAGGACCGGCGTTGCCAATAACACCACCGTGTCTTTCGCGAAGAGCAGCGACGTAATGACGAACCGCTTCTCCTTCACCAACCTGACACGCACCGGTGTGATCCCGAACTCCAAGCAGCAGAAGAACTGGCTCAGCTACTACGGCAGCCTTAATATGACCGACAGGCTGACCTTGAGCACCAACGTCAACTACGTAAATGAATATCTCTTTAACGTTCCCCGCGAGGGTTACGGTACCCAGACAACCGGTTCTTTCAACCAGTGGTTCCACCGCAACCTGGAGATCGACAAGCTGAAAGAATACTACAAACGCCCGGACGGCAGCTTCCGCAGCTGGAACATCACCAGCCCCACCAACGTTGCGCCGAAATATTGGGATAACCCATATACCGAGGCGAACGAAAACATCCGCCATAACTACATACAGACCATATACGGCCAGGTAACGCTGAATTACAATTTTATGAACGGCTTCAAAGCCGGTGTGATCGCCCGTGGTACTTTTGAAAACACCAATGGTGATAACCGCGTTGCTTCCTACACGCTCGATCCGCCTTCTTTCTCCACTGAAGAAGACAAGCGCACGGAAGTTTCCTACCTCGCCAATATCGAGTACGAAAAAACCATCAAAGATTTTTCTGTGCGCGCCGGCGCCTGGGGCGAGCTGAACACCCGTACCCGCTACCGCGTAACGTCCGCTACAGCAGGTGGTTTCATCCTGCCCGACGTATACAATGTGAGTAACTCCCTCAACGAAAAAGTAACCACCAACCTGATCCAGGAGCGTAAGGTGAACTCGCTGTTCGGCTACGCCGGCGTTGGTTTCAGGGACATGTTGTACCTCGACGCAACGGTGCGTAACGACATTTCTTCCACCCTGCCTTCTTTCAACAACTCATACGTTTACGGTAGCTTAAGCACTTCCTTTGTATTCACCGAAGTGCTCAATACCCGCGACTGGCTGAGCTTTGGTAAGGTGCGCGCTTCCGTTGCCCGCCTTGGTACGGATACAGATCCCTACAATACGCAGGAAACGTTTGCGCTGGGAACCAATTTCCCGAAATCAGGCAGCGCCACCTACTCCCGCATGAGCGTGCCGGATACAAGGCCTAACGACAGCCTCCGCCCCGCACTGTCTACCAGCTATGAGATCGGTACCGAACTCCAGTTTGCCAACAACCGCGCAAGGTTGGACGTGAACTACTTCTACCGTAAGAACGTGGACCAGATCGTGGACGTGACTGTGCCCAGCTCTTCCGGCTACTCCGCCCGCAGGATCAACTCCGGCGAAATGATCAATAAAGGCTGGGAATTCACTATCGGCGCCACTCCGCTGAAGATGCAGGATTTCAGCTGGGATATCGACGTGAACTTTGCTTTCATGAGAAACAAAGTAGTGTCTATCGCTCCGGATGTGGAAAACCTGCAGGTAGCGCTTGACGGTTCCGCGCTTTCATTCGGTTTCGTAGGCTCTCCCCGTGCTTCCCTCAACGCCAAAAAAGGTTCTTCCTACGGCCTCATCATGGGCGGCGGCTTCCAGAGAGATGAAGCTACCGGCAAAATGCTGGTGGACGACGATGGTTATCCCCTGCTGAACAACAGCGTTGAACTGGGTTATGTAACACCGGACTGGACCGGCGGCGTTGCTTCCGGTTTCTATTACAAGAGCTTCTCCCTCAACTTCTCCCTGGATTTCCAGAAAGGAGGCAAGTTCGTATCTATTTCCAAGATGTTCATGTCCGGTTCCGGCCTTTCTGCTGAAACCGCCGGCCTGAACGATAAAGGCAATCCCAAACGCAATGCAGTTGACGATGGCGGCGGTGTGAAGCTGGATGCCATTAATGCCAATTCCGGCAAACCGAACGAAGTATATGCAGATACTAAAGAACTGTACCAGTCTTACCTGTTCTCCCTCTGGGAAAACTGGACATACGACGCTTCTTACGTGAAACTGCGCGAACTGGCCGTGGGATATTCTTTCCCGACCCGTATGCTGACCAATACGCCTTTCAAAGGCATTAACGTAGCGGTGATCGGGCAGAACCTCTGGCTGATCCATAGTGCGACCAAAGGCATCGATCCATCGGAGCTGGAATCTTCCTGGCTCGAAGGCGGACAGCTGCCCGGCACACGTTCCATCGGCTTTAACGTAAAAGTTACTTTCTAACATCAAAACCGTAGAAGATATGAAACTCATCAGGTTAAAACATATAGGGGCTGCGGTAATGCTGGGGATTACGCTGGCAGGCACCGTATCCTGCAACAAGGATTTCGGCGACCTCAACGTGAACCCTAACCAAGCCAGCCAGCCCAGCACCAAATTCCTGTTCGGCAGTGCGGTACTAGGCATCGGCGGTATTAACAACGCCGCAGGCGGCGTGCTGTATGTGCAGCATCTTGCCGAATACGTATACAACAACGAATCCCGCTATTTCAACCGGGAATACAGCTATAACGCCATCTATGCCGGCCCGCTGATGGACCTTACCAGGATCATCGATATGAATACGGATCCCGCAACGAAAGACACCAAGGCCGTGCTGGACAACAGCCTGAACGCCAACCAGATCGGCCATGCCCGTGTTCTGCGCGGTTTTCTTATGCTGACCATGACGGACCGCTGGGGCGATATTCCTTACTTCGAAGCGCTTAAAGGTGCCTCCAATACCAAACCTACATTCACACCGCAGCGCGAGATCTACCTCGACCTGCTGAAGGAATTCAAGGAAGCCTCTGCGCAGATCACTGTGGCCATGCCCAACGATCCGCTGTTCGACGGCAATTTTGGAAAATGGAAACGCTGGGCCAACACGCTGCGCGCTATTGCTGCGCTGCGCCTTGCCGCTACATCCGAAGCAGCGGCCGGCCGCACCGCTTTCACGGAAGCAGTTGCCGCAGGCCTCATCGGCGCGAACACAGATGACGCCGCTTTCCCTTACCAGGCCGTTCAGGCATTCGAAAGTCCCTGGTATACCAACTACCGCAGCCGTTACGATTACGGGGTGAGCAACACCATGATCGATAAACTGAAGCTGCTGGCCGATCCGCGCCTGTCCATCTATGCACGGTCTCCCGCAAATGCCGCTGGAACCTATACCGGCGTGCCTTACGGCATCAACGAACAGTATAGCACCGGCGATTACAGCCTGATAGGCACCACGCCCGCAGCGCAGAACTTCCCGGCACTGATCACCACCTACGCGCAAACATGTTTCACCATGGCTGAAGCCGCCCTCATCGGCTGGATCCCCGGCGGAGACGCGGAAATGATCACCTGGTACAACAGGGGCATCGCCGCTTCCCTCCAAAAATGGCATGGCCTTGCCGCGAAAACCATTTCTGATGCGGAGATACTGACGTATAGCACCGGCCTCAACGTGGTGCTCACGCCTGTTCAGACCGCAGCCGTAAAACTGGAACGCATTCAGACCCAGAAATGGCTGAATTTCTACCTGGGCAATGGTTATGAAGCCTGGGCCGAATGGCGGAGAACAGGTTACCCTGTGCTGGCGCCCGCTCCTGACGCCGTGAATGTAGGCGGGCAGATTCCTCGCAGGCAGTGCTATATCGGCACCGAACGCGACCTGAACAAGACAAACTACGAAGCCGCATTATCCAGGCAGGGGCCAGATGAGCTGTCTACCCCTGTGTGGTGGGATAAATAATTATCTTTGAACAACCCGTGTTATAATTCCGGATTCATGGCTCTTGCAAAAGGGCCGGGAAATCCGGAATTATTCCAAAACTGGCCATAATAAAAAAAGAGGTGCTGGAAATGGCACCTCTTTTTTTATTTTTGTATCTCGTTAAACCACATATAATGGAAAATCAAAATGAGCAGCAGCAGCTGAATATTGAGCTGAGCGAGGAAATTGCCGACGGAACATATGCTAACCTGGCCATTATCACGCATTCTCCGTCTGAGTTTGTGGTTGATTTTATCAATGTGATGCCCGGTTTGCCGAAGGCAAGGGTCAAATCACGCATTATACTCACCCCCCAGCATGCCAAACGCCTGATGAAAGCGCTGGTGGACAATGTAAAGAAATACGAAGCAGCACACGGCACCATACAGGACCAGGAGCCGGTTTCCATTCCCATGAACTTCGGTGGGCCTACTGCACAGGCATAAACTATATAATGGAGCAAATTTTTCCTTACGAACATCTGCACGCTTTTACCAGGGATGTATTTCTGAAGATCGGCTGTACGCCTGAGCACGCACAACTGGCCACCACCGTTTTATTGTCTGCGGACCTCCGCGGTATTGATTCCCATGGGGTAGCCCGCTTGTCCGGCTACATCCGCCTGTGGGAAGCCGGCCGCATCAACCCGGTTCCGGACATCCGGATCGTACATGAAACTCCCAGCACCGCCGTGGTGGATGGGGATGGTGGTCTTGGCCTGGTGGTGGCGCCTTTTGCCATGCAGGTGGCCATCGATAAGGCGAAGAATGCCGGTACCGGCTGGGTGAGCGTACGCCACTCCAATCACTTTGGCATTGCGGGCTACCATGCCATGATGGCTTTGCAGCATGATATGATCGGTATGGCCATGACCAATGCCAGCCCGCTGGTGGCGCCAACCTTTGCCACGGAACGTATGCTGGGCACCAATCCTATTGCAGTAGCGATTCCTGCTGCCACCCAGCCCGCCTTTGTGGCTGATTTTGCCACTACCACGGCAGCTAACGGCAAGCTGGAAATACTCCAGCGGAAAGAACAGGAGGCGCCGCTGGGCTGGATACAGGATAAAAATGGCGTTCCCAGCACCAACCCTAACGAACTGAAGAGCGGCGGCGCTTTGCTGCCGCTGGGAGGCGACCGGGAGCATGGAAGTCATAAAGGTTATTGCCTGGGATCAATAGTTGATATATTTTCGGCCGTGCTTTCAGGAGCCAATTACGGTCCCTGGGCGCCGCCTTTTGTCAGTTTCCTGCCGTTGCCAGCCGATCCTGTGGGGAAAGGCCTCGGCCATTTTTTTGGCGCCATGCGGGTAGATGCGTTCCGCCCGGCGGATGAGTTTAAGGACCATATGGATACCTGGATCAACCGTTTCAGGAATGCCGCTACCGCTGAAGGTCATGAAAAAGTGCTGATACCGGGCGACCCGGAAAGGGAAATGCAGGCAGAACGCCTGGAATCAGGCATCCCGCTGCTGGAACCCGTGGTGAAAGACCTGGGAGAGATCGCGATGAAATTTAAAATCGATTTTTAAGTAATATATACCACGATAACAAATGAAAGTCTTAAAATTTGGCGGAACCTCGGTTGGTAAACCGGAACGTATGCATGCCGTAGCGAAGTTGATCACCGCAGACCCGGATGCCAAAATAGTAGTACTGTCGGCCCTCTCAGGCACCACGAATGCGCTGGTGGAGATTGGCCAATCCTGCTCTGAAGGCAAGAAGGCACAGGCCAAACAGCAAATAGACAAGCTGGAAAGCCACTACCGCACCTTCGTGCAGGAACTGGTGAAAACAGATGCCGGCCGGAAGAATGCCACTGCTATTGTAGACGAACATTTTGAATTTCTCAACATCATCCTGAGGATATCATTTAATGAAGCGTTGAATAAAGACATACTGGCGCAAGGGGAACTGCTCTCCACCAAACTGTTCTGCGCTTACCTGGAAGAAGCCGGCGTCAACGCCGTGTTGCTCTCCGCGCTGGATTTCATGAGCATCGATGAGTTTGAAGAACCGGAGATCCCCCGCATGAAAGTGCGGCTCAGCACGCTGATCGACCAGCATAAGGGCCAGATGATGTTCATCACCCAGGGTTATATCTGCCGCAACGCGCGCGGTGAGATCGACAACCTGAAACGTGGCGGCAGCGACTATTCCGCTTCCCTGATCGGCGCCGCCATCCAGGCTTCTGAAGTGCAGATATGGACGGATATAGACGGTATGCACAACAACGATCCGCGTGTGGTGAAAAAGACCTTCCCGATTGAGCAACTCAGCTTTGACGAAGCCGCGGAGCTGGCTTACTTCGGTGCGAAGATCCTGCATCCTGCTTCTATCTGGCCCGCACAGCATTTTAACATTCCCGTTAAACTGCTCAATACCATGCAGCCCGAAGCCAAAGGCACCATCATCACAGAAATGCCCAACGGCAACGGCGTAAAAGCGATCGCAGCGAAAGACGGCATCATTGCCATCAAGATCAAATCGAGCCGCATGCTGCTGGCCTACGGCTTCCTGCGCAAAATATTCGAGGTGTTCGAAAAATACCGCACCCCGATCGATATGATCACTACTTCCGAAGTAGCGGTGTCCATCACTATCGACGATACGCGCAACCTCGACCAGATACTGAAAGAATTACAACCCTTTGGTACCGTGGAACTAGATCACCACCAGGCTATTGTCTCCATCGTAGGCAACGAAGTGGCCGCTACGCCTTCCATCCTGAAGAAACTCTTCGAAGCATTAAACGAGGTGCCCCTGCGTATGATCTCTTACGGTGGCAGCAGGCATAATATTTCCATCCTCGTTGGCGGGCAGTACAAGGAGAAAACCCTGCAGCTGCTCAACAAAGGATTGTTCAACCTGGATTGATAACAATATCATCTTCCATAGAAAGGGCTGAGGCGTTTTGCTTCAGCCTTTTTTTGTTTAGCTGAGTTTTGCATGGTGGCTTACTCACCCTGTAACTTCAGGCGGCTATCCGTTTATGCCAAAACATATTTCCAATCTGCATAAAGATCATTAAGCCGGCGCAGGCCGGATCAGGAGCCCGCACCAGCTTAATGAGAGCGCTCACCGCGCGGCCGCCAGGCTCAGGGAACCCATCGTGGTACCGGTTTCTTTCACTTTATCCTCAAAGAACCCGATTTTCCGCATCCGGAATACATCCAGGGTATACACCCCGAACTCTTCGGTCACCTTGCCTTCCAGGATGTAAAAACCACTTTTCATAAAAGGGTATTTACGAAGGCTGTCCGGGAAGTGAACGGTATCCATCCAGTTGCCGTCCCTGTCCAGGAAAGTGCCGAAGCACATCGGTTCTCTTTTGGCCGTGTACACATGTTTGAGGGTTACGAGATAACCCAGCGCTGTCACCGTTTCCCCGAGGTGCTTTTCGAAGTCCGCGCCCATGATATAATGTTGCTGGTCGTGTTGCAACACTTCAAAGGGCGAACACAGCGGGAAACCGAGCAGTTCGATCTCGTCGAACGCATCTTCGTGCCGGTGATAGGCGAGGTGAGGCAATTCCCAGTCTTTTGAAGGCTCGCGGAAGAGGCGCGGCTTCAATTCTTCCGGGGGATCATTTTTCAGCAGCGCAGAACTTTTCCAGAGCAATTCTTTTTTGCTGTAACCTGTAAAGTTGAAGGCCCCGATACGGATCAGCGTCTCCAGCTGCCCGGGATTCGGATCTGTTCGTTCCGTAAAGTTTTCCAGGCTGGTATAAGGGCCGCTGGCCGCTCTTTCGGCCAACACCCTTTCTATCCAGGCCTGTTCCAGCTTTTCCACATGAATAAAACCCACGAACACATCATTGCCGCTGATGGTTGTATAGTACTGGCTGTTATTCATGCATGGCGGGAATATCTGCGCACCTGTCCGGGCCAGCTCGCGGAAATACAGCTCACGGTTATAAAATCCGCCGAAGTTGTTGATCACCGCCACCATGAACTCCTTCGGGAAATATGTTTTAAGATACAGGCTCTGGTAGCTTTCCACGGCAAAACTGGCAGAATGCGCTTTGGAGAACGAAAAATTCGCGAAGCTGGCGATCTGCCGCCATACTTCCTCGCTCACCGCCCGGGGCCTTCCCAGTTTTGCACAATTGTCGAAGAACAGGGTTTGGATTTTTTCAAAATGGTTCTGCCCCCGGTATTTCCCTGCCATGGCTCTTCTCAAGGTATCGGCGTCCGCCAGGTCGAGATCGGCATAATGGTGCGCCACCTTGATCACGTCTTCCTGGTACACCATCACCCCGTAAGTTTCCCCCAGCAGTTGTTTCATGACAGGATGCAGGTATTCCACTTTATCAGGCGCGTGAAAATTGAGCACATACTGCCGCATCATACCCGCCTGCGCCACGCCCGGCCTGATAATGGAGCTGGCGGCCACCAGTGTGATATAATCGTCGCAGCGCAGTTTTTTGAGCAGCTGCCGCATGGCGGGCGACTCTATATAAAAACAGCCGATCGTGTTCACCGTACGAAGCGCGTTGCGCACGTTCTCATCTTCCATAAAAGCTTTGGCGTTGTGAATGTCGATATCCACTCCCTGGTTGGCTTTGACCAGGTCGATGGAATCGCGGATATGCCCAAGCCCGCGCTGGCTGAGGATGTCGAACTTATGCAGGCCGATGGCTTCGGCCAGGTGCATGTCCAGCTGCGCAGTGCTGAAGCCTTTGGGCGGCAGGTGTGTGGCGCAGTATTGATGGATCGGTGCTTCGCTGATCAGAATGCCGCCGGCGTGAATGCTGAGGTGATTGGGGAAGCGGTCCAGCATCCTGCCGTAACGGATAATACGCTGGTGCACACCGTCTTCCCCAAGTTTCACCTGGTAAGGGTTCTCTAATATCTTGTCCAGCTCCTGCTTGGGCAGGCCGTATACTTTCCCCAGCTCGCGCACAATGGCATTGGTCTGGAAAGTGGCCACCGTACCCAGCAGGGCCGTATGTTCGGAGGTATATTGCCGGAAAATATATTTTGTGATCTCATCCCTGTCACGCCATGAAAAATCTATATCGAAATCTGGCGGCGAAGAGCGGTGAGGGTTCAGGAAACGTTCGAAATAAAGATCCAGCGCGATCGGGTCCACATTCGTGATCTGCAAACAATACGCAATGATGGAATTGGCGCCGCTTCCCCGGCCAACGTGGAAAAAACCGCGATGCTGCGCATACCGGATAATGTCCCAGGTGATCAGGAAATATGCATTAAAATCATGCAGGTCGATGATCGCCAGTTCCTTTTCTATCCTGGCTTTCGCTTCTTCGTTATCCGGGCCGTAACGGTATGCCATACCCTCAAATGCTTTCTCCCGCAGCAATTGCCGGTCTTCCCCGCGGCTGCCGGTAAAACGTTTTTTATTCAGGTGCTGCCCAAACGCGAAATCGATATGGCATTGCTCCATCACCTGCAGCGTGTTGTGCACGATATGCGGCAGCTCTTTGAAAGTTTCCAGCAGCTGGTAAGGACTCATAAAACATTCATCCGTGCCGGCCACGTCCTCAGCCGGCAGCTGGCTGATCAACAGGTTATTATCCACCGCACGCAACACGCGGTGCAGGCGCTGCGATTCTTCATTCTGGAAAGTGAGCGGCTGCAGGATCACGAGCTTGTCCGCATACTTCTTCGTGTCTGTCCTGAACAGTTTGTTCATCTCCCGCGGCCTGATACCCGCCAGTTCGTGCGGGGCCAGGGACGGGAGAGGACGGGCGCCCCAGGCATAGATAACGAAGGTATGAGGGAGCCGGGGCGCCGCGTCCGGGAAGGGGGTCTCTGTCTGTAAATGTTGCGAAAGGAACCGGTTGATGGACAACCAGCCTTCCATGTTCTTTGCCAGCAAAACATATTTAAATGCAGCCCCGTTGCGGCATTCAAGCCCCAGGATGGGTTTGATGCCCTGCTGCTGGCATTCCTGCACGAACATCCACGCGTCTGTAGTTGCATTGATATTCGTGAGCGCCAGCGAAGTGATGCCGAAATCCTTCGCCAGCTCTACCAGCTCGTCGGTACGGATGGTGCCGTAACGCAGGCTGAACCATGTTTTGCAGTTGAGATACATGGGTTCAGTATTTTGGGTAACGTTTGTGCATGATCATTGTTTCTTTCTGATATGGCTGTATCTGCTCTTCAAATTTCCCCGCGCTGCTGCTGCCGCGCATCAGGTATTGCCAGCCGAACTGGCTTTTGATACTGTCGATAGCCTGGTACAGCGAGATCATATCCTCCGTATCGTCGAACAGGCTGATCTGGTAATTGCCGGACACCAGGTTGCTGAAACGCACGCCTATCAGGCGTATCAACAGCCGCCGGTCGTACAGGCGGTGAAACAGCTCTTTCACTTTTTCCAGCAGGATATGATCGCTGGATGTGTAAGGAATGCTCAGCTGTTTCGTCACGGTCTCGAAATCGGAATAACGGATCTTGACCGTCACGCAGCCCGTCAGCCGGTTCTGCGAGCGCAGTTCAAAGCCGATCTTTTCCGTCATGCGCACCAGTTCGCTGTGAATAAAGCCGAGGTCGATCGTATCCGAAGGGAATGTATTTTCCGTGGAAATAGACTTCTGCTCATGATAAGGCACCACCGGCGATTCGTCTATGCCGTTGGCCTTATTCCACAAAGCAATGCCGTTCTTTCCCAGCCAGGCTTCCAGCAGCCCCACCGGTATCTCGCTCAGGGTGCGTACTGTTTCCACCCCGCGGCGCCTCAGCTGTGCGGCGGTTTCTTTTCCTACCATGGGGATTTTTTCCACGGGCATCGGGGCAAGGAAACCTTTTTCGTGCCCGAAAGGAATAGACAGCTGGCCGTTAGGCTTGGCTTCGTTTGTGGCTACTTTCGACACCATTTTGTTGGACGCAAGCCCCAGTGAAATGGGCAGCTGCGTCTTTTTCATGATCTGCTGGCGCAGCTCGCTCGTCCATTTCAGCGAACCGAAATATTTGTCCATCCCTGTCAGGTCCAGGTAAAATTCATCGATAGAAGATTTTTCATACAAAGGGGCTGAACCCGCAATAATATCTGTCACTTCCCGGGAAAAATGGCTGTATTCCTCGAAATCCCCGCCGCGTACGATGGCATGCGGGCAGAGCCGGAGCGCCATTTTCATCGGCATGGCCGAATGAATGCCGAAAGTACGGGCCTCGTAACTGCAGGCGGCCACCACGGCGCGGTCGCTCTTTCCGCCCACCAGCAGGGGTTTGCCTTTCAGGCTCTTGTCCTTCAGGCACTCCACGGAAACGAAAAAGCAATCCATGTCAAAATGCGCTATAGTGCGCTGTCCGTCTAGCAGCATGATCGGTCTCTTTATACCAAAAATACTAAAAATATTAGCAAAACTAACGCGGTTAGTAAAAAGATTTAAACTTATTGGCACGATGACTGTAGTTATATATAGAACTAATCACCCAAACTGCCATGAAACATCCGGATTATCTTAAGGAGATGCTGTTGCTGGCATTGCTGTTCGGGCCGATGACCTACCTGGGCATTATCTGGCCCAGCCTGCCTGCAACCATCCCGACCAATTTCAATCTCAACGGCATGCCCGACGGGGTTGTGGAAAAGCGGGAATTCCTCCTGCTCATGATCTTCCTTTTCTTCACCAACGGCTTACTGTACGCCCTTTTCAGGTACATACCCAAGCCTTTCAGCGAACTGGGTTCCATGGAAGGCGCGGAAGACCATTTACCGCAGTATTATAACATCCGTTTCAAGATCCATATTTACCTGGCCGTATTCACCGCCATTGTTATTTACCTGGTGAGCGCCGGGCGGGAGATTTTCCTGGAGAAGTGGGTATTTGCCGGGGTAGGACTGCTGGTTGCAGCCATCGGCCTCTATCTGCGGAACCTGAAGCCGAATAATTTCGTGGGCGTACGAACGCCGTGGACGCTTCAGAGTGACGACATCTGGGTGGAAGTGCATCACATGGCCAGCCGCTTATGGTTATTCGGCGGCCTGGGTATCATTGTGGCCGGTATTTTCCTGCCGATCATCAGCGGGGTGTTCCTGTTCATTTTCGCAGCGGGAGCACTGGCAGCACTGCCTTATATTTATTCTTACCGGTTGTTTTATAAAACCCACGGTTAAAAGCCGGGAACATACAGCAGGAGAGTGGCAAGCATTCCTTCAAATTAAAAAAAGTAAGAACGGGCCTTTCCCGTTCTTACTTTTTTTATGTCAGGAGGTGCCGTAGCCGGACAGCTCGATCAGTTTACCCACATCGAGGATGATGATCTTCCTGCCCTTGGTATCCAGCATGCCTGCGGTTTTGAATTCTTTCAGGAACCGCACCACGTTCTCGATGCCGCTGCCTACCATATTGGCCAGGTCGTTGCGTGAAACGTTAATAATAACGGGTTCATGCGAAGCCGGCTCTTCTTTGAACTTTTCACGCAGAACGATCAGCGCGATAGCCAGCCGCTCCTTCACGGAGCGTTGGGCAAATACAGAGATGCTGTTCACCAGCACGGTAAATTCGTGGCTCAGCGACTTCAGGAGCATCCGCGACAGGCTGCCTGAATTTTCCAGCGTATGCAGGAAATCCTCTTTCGGGATCAGTCCTATCACGCTTTCTTCCAGCGCAGCGGCTGAGTCCGGGTATCGTTCATTGGAAAGGATCGCGTGATACCCCAGCAACTCTCCCGTATTGGCTACATAGATGATCTGTTCCTTCCCCGTCCGGTTAACCTGGTATTTTTTTACTTTTCCCCGGATGACTACGTATAATCCCTGCGGCACAGTACCCTGCCGGAATAAGACCTCCCCTTTTTTCAGCTGCAGCTCGGTCATGTTCGCGCACAGCGCGGCGTATTCTTCAGGAGGAAGATTATTCAGGATGAATTGGGTGGAAAAATTCCATTTGTCGATAGGAAACAAGCCTGCCAAGCTCATAGCAATAACGGTGTTTCGTTCAGGGAATTGATATTTATCAATTTTGCAATTGATATTATGCTGCGTCAGCGGCCGGTATGTAAAGGTAACTTTGCAAAATGAAAATATCAACTCTTTCACGTCCGCGTATACATTTCACGAAGAATCATGAATGGATTGACTTTAACGGAACCGTGGGCTTTGTAGGCATTTCCGCTTTCAGGCTCAGCGGTATAGGCAGTATTGACAGCATCCGTTGGTGCAGGCCTGCCGGTGTGATCGAAAAAGGGGCGCTGGTGGCCGAAATTCTCGCGGGCGATTTTATCCTGCCCGTTTGCGCGCCTGTGAAATGTAAGTTCCTGGGCAGGAACCAGGGCCTTGGCAGCGGTTTGAACCTCATACTTGAAAGTCCGCAGGACAAGGGCTGGCTGTTTTTCATTGCCCCTTCTGTTTTTGGAAAACAAAACGATACGCTGCTTACGCCGGAAGATTACCAGAAACTTATACGCGTGAATACCTTTTAAAATCTACCAATTGTACAACCCGGCGATGCATACCACCTGTTTTAGAAATGATGCCAGCTTCGACTGGTTATACCCGGAAAATATACAAAAGCTCTCCCGCCGTCACTGGACGCCGCTGAGCATTGCGAAAAGATCAGCCCGTTTCCTGGCAAACGGCCCGGGGAAAAAGATATTGGATATCGGCAGCGGTGTGGGGAAATTCTGTATCATTGGTGCCAACTTTTTCCCGGATAATTTATTTTATGGCATTGAACAGCGGCGTGAGCTGTATGATCATGCAATGGCCGCAAAAGCCTTTACAGGATTGGAGAATGCCGACTTTATCCATGGTAATTTTACGCAGGCAGAACTGGGGGAGTATGATAATTTTTATTTCTACAACTCTTTCTTCGAAAACCTGGATGAGCAGGGCCGGATCGATAACCTGCTCGAATACTCCGTCAGCCTGTACATCTATTATTCCCGTTACCTGTTCAGGGCCCTGGATGCGCGGCCTTCCGGCACCCGGCTCGTTACCTTTCACAGCCTGGAAGAAGAAGTGCCGCCTGATTACCAGGTGGTGGAAGCTTCGCCGGACCTTCTGCTGAAAATGTGGATCAAGCGGTAGTGAAAAAACACTGCCTTCCAACAATATGTTTATTCCTGCATCCTTCAGGGCATTAAAAAATTACAGCTGGGCGCAGTTCGGGAGAGACTCGCTTGCCGGCGTAATTGTCGGCATTGTAGCATTGCCGCTGGCGATAGCTTTCGCTATCGCTTCGGGTGTTTCGCCGGAGAAAGGCCTGTATACCGCCATAGTAGGCGGTTTCATTATTTCCGCTTTCGGAGGAAGCAATGTGCAGATCGGCGGGCCCACCGGCGCTTTTATCATCGTCGTGTATGGCATCGTGCAGGCGCAGGGGATTAATGGCCTGGTGATCGCTACTTTTATGGCGGGCATATTCCTGGTGCTGCTGGGCGTTGCGAGGTTGGGGAACGTCATTAAATATATTCCGCACCCGCTCGTCATAGGCTTTACAACTGGCATTGCTGTGATCATTTTTTCCTCGCAGGTAAAGGATTTCCTGGGCCTGCAAATGGAGCAGGTGCCGGTGGATTTTGTGGAAAAATGGATTGTCTATTTCAGGCATATCAGGAGTATGAACGTGTATGCGCTGGCTGTTTCCTTCCTCACTGTGCTGATAGTGGTTTTTACTCCGCGCATCACACGGCGCATACCGGGGCCGCTGGTAGCGATATTGCTGGCCACGCTGGCGGTGCAGTATTTCCATTTGCCGGTGGAGACCATCGGCAGCAGGTACGGAAGCATTCCGTCCTCATTGCCGGTACCGGCCTGGCCTGCGCTGAGCTGGGGCACAGTGAAAAGCGCCATACAGCCCGCCATCGCTATCGCGCTGCTGGGCGGCATTGAATCGCTGCTTTCCGCGGTGGTAGCGGATGGAATGACGGGGGGCAAACACAACAGTAATATGGAACTGGTGGCGCAGGGCGGCGCCAATATTGCCTCGGCTTTTGTTGGCGGCATCCCGGCCACAGGGGCGATAGCGCGCACGGCGGTGAATGTGAAAAGTGGAGGCCGTACGCCAATAGCGGGAATGATACACGCCATAACGTTGCTGGCGGCGCTGCTGGTGATAGGCAAATGGACGACGCTGATCCCGATGAGCTGCCTGGCCGGTATCCTGGTGGTAGTGGCTTACAATATGGCAGAAACCGGCACTTTCCGTGACATTGCGCGGGGCGCGGGCAGCGATGCTGCTGTGCTGCTGGTCACATTTTTTCTGACTGTTATTTTCGATATCACGGTTGCCATAGAAGCAGGAATGGTGCTGGCTGCCTTCCTGTTTGTCCGCCGCATGGCGCGGATCAGTAACGTAAATGCGCTGGCGGACGGGAACGGCGAGGGAAAAGGGTTGCTGTTGGCGGGAGATATGCCGTTGCCGGCAGGCGTTGAAATATTTGAGCTGAACGGGCCGTTGTTCTTCGGGGCTGCCTATAAATTCAGAGATGCTGTTACCTGGACGGCCGGCAGGCCTGCAGTGCTGATCATAAAAATGGGGAATGTGCCGGTGATAGATGCTACCGGGCTGCAGGTGATCAGCGATCTGCTGCGCGACTGCAGCCGTCATCATGTGAGGCTGATCATATGCGGGCTGCAGCCTCCGGTGTATGATGCGTTCCGGGCGAACAGGTTATTGTTCCGCATAGGGAAACGGTATGTTGTACCCGCGTTCGGGCCTGCCGTTGAGCTGGCCGGGCGGATAATAAAAGAGGATAACAGCAGATGATGCATGTTATCCTCTGGAATTGGTTATTTATGTAAAACGACCGGTCTGTTAGAATGAAGGGAAGTAGGCCCTGCCAATAGCTTCGCGGCCCGGCCAGGGAATGGCTGCCAGGATGAGCACGAGGGCGAGCAGGAAGAAGATCAGCGCTGTTCTGTGTTTTTTACCGTCGTCCGTCAGCTTTTTGATCTTCGAGCGGCCGATGTGCACGAGTGCGATGGCTACGAGGGCCATGAGCGTGTGCTCCACGGTAAAAAAGCGGAGGCCTGCGTTTTTCATCGCGGCGCCCATATCTGAAGTGGCGGCTTTGATGAGCGGGCTGACGAAGAACAGGATAAGGCCCAGCAGGAACTGGATATCCAGGAAGATCATAAAGAAAAGGCCGGCTTTGGTATCGGCGGAAGTATAGGGTTTTTTACCGCTAACGCCCATGAGGGCACGAATTACGGCCCATATCCCGAACAGGAGTATCAGCCACCTTACGATGGAATGGATACCTAACAAAGTTTCATGCATAGTTAATTGAGTTTGTCCGCACAAAAATAGCGGATAAGCGAAGAATAATTTGGTAAATACAAAAAATAATTGCTAATTTTGTTAGCATTGTTGTACTAAATTATTTAGGGATGTCTACTGTTTGCCGTAATCTGAAATACCTGCGCAAGCAAAAGGGCTGGACGCAGCAGGAATTTGCCGACCGTCTTAACATTAAGCGGTCTTTGCTGGGCGCCTATGAAGAAGAACGCGCCGAGCCGCGCACAGAAGTACTGGAGCAGGTCAGCGACATGTTCCGGGTTTCTATAGATGATCTTCTCCGCCGCGATCTCAGTTCCCAGAAAGAAAGTTTCCTGGAGCGCCGCCGCCAGCAGAAGCTGGGCAGCAATGCCCGCCAGAATGTGGTCTTTGTTCCGGTGAAAGCCGCCGCAGGTTATCTTGCGGGTTTTAATGATGATGAATTCATCGAAGAGCTGAACACCTTTACCCTTCCCATGCTGGGCGCAGGCAGCTACCGAGCATTTGAAATAGCGGGGGATTCCATGCTGCCCACTCCTTCAGGTTCCGTAGTGGTCTGCCATAAGGTGGACGGCTGGGAGGACATCCGTAACAACGAGGCTTACATCGTTGTAACCAACCGCGAAGGCATCGTATACAAACGTGTTGTAAAAAGCAACCGGGCCAAGAACAAGGTAACGCTCGTATCAGACAATCCACAGTACGACCCGTACGCCGTGAATATGGACGAAGTGCTGGAGATCTGGCAGGCAGACGCCGTGATCCAGAAAATGGGCCAGCAGCACCGCATGAGCGTGAACCACCTCGCCGGCATGGTGAACCAGTTGCAGGAACAGGTAAGCATGCTGAAAAAGCAGATGAAAAATTAGACCGGATAATATCACTTTCAAGATTTTGACATGGAAGAATGCATCTCATGTCATATGCAAGGGAACTTCATCCTTGTTAGTACCCCATGTTGACCATTAGAAGCCGTCTCAATTCAGTGTTGAGGCGGTTTCTTTTTTGAAGGCCGGAATTTACCGGTGAGGCAATTGCAGTTTTTGTTATTGATGGAGCGCCCATTTGTTATCTAAAACCGGTTTTCCTACACCCTGAATATCTTTTTCTCCGCAATCACAAAAACAGTAGAAGATTCCTCCGGTTCCACGGAATACAGCCCCGTGAAAGCGCTGAATGCCGGCAATACCGCTCCCTCACCTCCGAAGTAAAAACAAGGCAGCCGCAATTTCTGGCGGCCGTAACCCACCATCCATACCCCCGGATGAATATGCCCGGAAAGCACATAACGCCCGTTTAAAGGCTTCGGCTGGTCTTTCAGATCGTGAACGAAGTAGATGTCGCCAAGTTGCAGGAAAGGTTGTATAACGATCTCCAGCTGCCCGTAAACAGCCGCCGGCATAATGTCGTGGTTGCCGGTGACCAGCTCGAAGCGGATGTGCGGGAATTGCTGCCGCCATATCTTAAAATACTGCACTTCGTTGTTGGCTTCGCTGTGAAACATATCGCCCACCACGATCACCCGTACAGGATCATATTTCGTGATCAATTGCTGCAAACGGTACAGGTCTTCCTGCACAATATTCGCCGGCACCGCGATGCCCGCCTTGCGGAAATGCGCACTCTTGCCCACATGCAGGTCCGCTATCACCAGCGCCCGCTGCTCTTCCCAATATGCCGCCCGGCCGGCAGACAGGCGCCAGTGCTGGCCCCTGAACGGATGTAAAACGTCTTCCAAAGTATGTTATGCCATTAAAAATTAAAACTCATTGCCAGAGGATCATCTTCTTGATCCTGTCCTCCAGCTTCTCGCTGGTCAGCTCTTCCCGCAAACTGTCCACCTTGATCGGGAAACAGAACGGCGTAAGCCGTTGCGGGAAGGTGATCACGATCTTATCGTTGCTGATGCGCGCCAGCGTTTCGCGAAGGCGGGCCTCTTCCATCTGGTAAAAGAACGCCTCATTAAACGCCTGCCGCACCAATATATTTTGCGCGTCGTAATCTTCAAACACCTTGAACAGCAGGCTGGCGGAAGATTGCAGGTGACGGTTCGCCTTGTGCTGCCCGGGGAAACCCTGGAATACCAGCCCCGCTATTACGGCAATATCCCGGAATTTACGGCGGGCCATTTCGGTGGCGTTCACGCTGTTTTGCAGGTCGATGTTGAGGTTGTCCAGCGAAAATAATTCCTGGGCATTTGTATCGTCTACCGGTATCGGCTGGTCAGACAACAGCTCGAAACCATAATCGTTCATCGCGATGGAAAAGGTGATCGGGTGCTGCTGGCTGATGCGCCAGGCGAGGAGCATAGCCATCACTTCATGTACCAGCCTGCCTTCGAAAGGATATACAAAAAGATGGTAGCCATCGTCTGTTTCGATCTGCTCCATCAGCAGTTCGTTCTCCCGCGGGATGTGCGACAACATTTGCTGCAGGTCGAAGAGCGGCCCGAGAATGGCGATCTCTTCTTCCTTCGCCGTACCAGCCATCGCTTCGTGGAACTTGCGCCGGAGCATCATGCCGAGGTTCGCTGAAAGCGGCATCCTGCCTCCGTTCCAGCTGGGTACGATACTTTTCTTGGATTTGCTTTTCCGCACCAATACGGTCATGTCCTTGATCATCACATATTCCAGGTTCTGGCCGCTGAGCCGGAAGCTGTCTCCCGGCGAAAGGCGGGAAATGAAATATTCTTCTATCAGCCCGATGAACCCGCCGGTCATGAACCGCACTTTCAGCATGGCGTCGCTCACGATGGTGCCGATGTGCAGCCGGTGGCGCATGGCCTGCTGGCGGCTTACGCAGTGGTACATATCGCCAACGCGGTGGAGCTTGTGAAATTCATCGTAGGTCTGCAGGGCATCGCCGCCCGTGGTGAGGAAAGCCAGCACCCATTGCCATTCTTCGGCGGCCATGTCTTTATAACAAAAGGTATTGGATACTTCCGCCCAGATTTCATCCGCGTTGAACCCGTCGGACACGCCGAGCGTCATCAGGTATTGCAGCAGCACGTCGTACGCGAGCACAACGGGCATGCGGCTTTCGATGAGGTTTTCTTTCATCGCGTCTTTCAGCGCCGCTGCTTCCACCAGTTCCAGCGAATGCGTAGGCAGGAACCAGATCTTGCTCACGGCATCAGGACGGTGGCCGCTGCGCCCGGCACGTTGCAGGAAACGCGCCACGCCTTTGGGACTGCCCACCTGTATCACCGTGTCCACCGGTCGGAAATCCACGCCCAGGTCGAGACTGGAGGTGCATACCACCAGCTTTAAGGTGCCGGTATGCAACGCTTCTTCCACCCAGATGCGCAGTTCCGCATCTATGGAGCCATGGTGAAGGGCCATAGCGCCGGCCAGTTCGGGGCATTCCTTCAGTATCTGGTGGTACCATATTTCCGACTGGCCGCGGGTGTTGGTGAACAGGAGGGTGGTATTACTTTCTAATATCACGGGCAACACTTTGTGCAGGAGCTTCAGCCCCATATGCCCCGCCCACGGGTATTTTTCGATCTCATCAGGCAAAATGCACTGCACGTCGATCTCTTTTTTGACCGCTGCTTTGACGATCACATGCGCGGGGGAAGGCTTGCCCATGAGCACTTCCAGGGCTTCGTCCAGGTTGCCGATGGTAGCGGATATGCCCCATACCTGCAGCCCCGGCCTGAGCCCGTGCAGGCGGCTGAGCCCCAGCTCCACCATCACGCCGCGTTTGCTGCCCAGCAGTTCGTGCCATTCGTCTACCACCACGGTATGCAGTGTGGCAAAACGTTTGGGGTATTCTTTCTGAGCCAGCAGGATGTGGATGGATTCGGGGGTGATGATGAGCACTTCCGGCATCTGCTTTTTCTGCTGCTCACGCACGGCAGTGGCTGTATCGCCGCTGCGGATGCCTACTTTCCAGGGCACTTTCAGCTCGTGCAGGGCCTCTTCCATGGCGCGCCCGATGTCTTTGGCGAGCGCGCGCAGCGGGGTGACCCACAACAGCTGTAAACCATTGGTGGTTTTATTGCGGTAACCGGGATTTTCGTTGATCCAGCGGATGACCGTGCCGAGGAATAAGGAAAATGTTTTACCAAAGCCCGTAGGGGCGTTCACAAGGCCTGAGCGGCCATGGAGGTAGTGTTCCCATGCTTCTTCCTGGAATGCGAACGGCTTGAGTTCTTTCGCCGCCAGCCACTGTTCTATCGCTTGCCAGCCGGGTGTCTGTTTCATTTTGCATGAAATTAGGAAAAATTCGGGCAAGGACTACCTTTGCCGTATGCGTGATATTTTTCGTTTGCACGAGAACGGTACTACCGTCAGGAAAGAACTGCTGGCGGGGCTTACCACCTTTTCCACCATGGCCTACATCCTGGCGGTGAACCCCATGATCCTTTCAAAAACCGGGATGGATTTTAACGCGCTGATCACGGCTACGGCACTGGCAGCCGCCATCGGCACGCTGGTAATGGGGCTGTATGCCAGGCTGCCCATCGGGCTGGCGCCGGGCATGGGACTGAACGCTTTTTTTGCCTACACCATTGTGCTGGGCATGGGCTACAGTTGGCAGTTCGCGCTCACGGCCGTTTTCCTGGAAGGGATCATTTTTATTTTCCTCTCGCTTTTTCATATCCGGGAAGCGATCATCAACAGCATACCGGAAAATCTCAAGCACGCCATTTCAGTGGGCATCGGCCTGCTGATCGCGCTGATAGGCATGGCCAACGCGGGAATTATTGAAACGGGCATGCGGCATGTGGGAGAGGGGCGGCTGGACGGCGTGATCCTCAGGATCGGGAATATCGCCAGCGCAGGGCCGCTGATCGCACTCATAGGTTTGATCGTGAGCGCGGTGCTGATGTACCGGAAAGTGAACGCGGCGCTGCTGCTCGGCATACTGATCGCAACGCTGGCGGGCATTCCCTTCGGCATTACGCACTGGCCGGCAGGGGGCTCGCTGGTAAGCCTGCCGCCGGATATTTCACCGATCGCATTTAAGCTGGAATTCAGTAAGATATTTTCGCTGGATATGGTGGTGATCCTTTTCACGCTGCTGATGGTGAACCTGTTCGATACGGTGGGCACGCTCATCGGTCTTTGCAACAAAGCCGGGCTGCTGGATGCGCAGGGCCGCATTCCAAGGGCGAAGCAGGCATTGTTTGCGGATGCGGTGGGCACTACGGCCGGCGCGCTGCTTGGCACAAGCGTGGTAACGGCGTATGTGGAAAGTGCCAGCGGCATTGCTTCAGGCGGCAGAACGGGGCTTACGGCGGTAACAGTGGCCGCAATGTTCCTGCTGGCCTTGTTCTTCGCCCCTTTGTTCGCCATGATACCCGCGGCGGCTACCGCCCCGGCGTTGATCATTGTGGGTATGCTGATGATGGGCGCGGTGGTGAAAATAAATTTTGAGGATGTAACGGAAGCGATCCCCGCGTTCCTGGCCATTGTGATGATGCCTTACACTTACAGCATCGCGGAAGGGATCGTGTTCGGCATGCTGAGCTATGTGTTGCTGAAAGTGTTCACCGGGCGTTACAAAGAGATCAGCCCGGTGATGTACGTGCTGGCGGTATTGTTCGTCATGAGCTTCCTGCTGCAATAACTCAGGTGAACAGCAAACGGACACCCACGAGCAACAGCGCTCCTGCCAATGCGAGGATGATCCCTTTCGGTTTAACCCTGCTGGAAAGCCCCGCGCCAAGCTGCGCGCCCAGTATCACGCCGGTGCCGATGGCCAGCGCCGTTTGCCAGCCTTCCCAGAAACTGCCTTGTATCATATGCACGATGGTGCCGGCAAGCGACATAATGGCGAGTATAAAATGCGAAGTGGCCGTTGCGATGTGGATAGGGAAATTGAGCAGGCTGATCAGCGCGGGCACATGGATGATGCCGCCGCCGATGCCCAGCAGGCTGCTGATGAAACCCACCAGGAAACTGATGCCGATGCCGTACCAGATATTGAACTTGTAATGGTGCTCTTCCCCGTTTCTTTCCCTGATGTCGCGCTCTACGCATTTTCCCGTGCTGTTCCGGCCGGCATAGCCGCCCTGTTTGGGTTTCAGGATCAGGAATATAGCGATCACGATCAGCAGCACGCCTAAAATGATATTAAAAGTATGGCGGGAAATATAAGAAGTGGCCATTGCTCCGAATACCGCGCCCGGTAAGGTCGCCAGGGCAAACACCCAGGCCGATTTATAATCGATGCGTTTCTTCCGGGCATAGGCCACGGAGCCGGAAGTGGCGTTCAGGCACACCACGGCAAGCGATATGCTGGTAAGCACATCCGGCGGCATATCGGGATAGATAAGCAGCAACAGGGGCATGAGAATAAATCCTCCGCCTGCGCCGATCAGCGTACCGAAGGTACCAATGAGAAACCCGAGCCCGACTAACAACAATAATGCATGCAGTTCCATTTTTCCTTGCAACAATTTTCACGTGTAATAGGATGCATCCGGTATGCGGCACATCAGAAAGCCTGAATCATAGCAATGGCTGGTACAATTGCGTTTTTTTAATGTTGGTTTGCGTATGATTGGTCCTTCCCTCTTGTGTTTTTCTTTTGCACAAAGGATGTTTTGGCGGCCGGTTGCGTATCCGGCGAAAGTAAAGGTAGGGGAGTTTCCCGACACTAATTCTGTAGACTAAAGGGGTAATAGCCGGCACTGCTCATACCCGCTATGGGCGCGGGTATCGCCCCGTTTTTTATACTCCGGTTCGGGCTTGAAAAATATCATGCGCCACCCTGCAGACGCAGCAATTCTTTCAGGTCGTCGAGCGTATTGATCTCGGACACAGGTTTGTCCTGCCGCCAGCGGTGGATGCGCGGGAAACGCAGCGCGATGCCCGATTTATGGCGGTTGGAAGCGGCAATGCCTTCGAACGCGATCTCGAATACCAGCTCGGGCTTTACGGTCCGCACCGGCCCGAATTTCTCCACGGCATTGCGTTTCACCCAGTTGTCCACTTCGGCGATCTCCTTGTCTGTAAGCCCTGAGTAGGCTTTGGCGAAGGGCACCAGCTGGTCGCCGTTGCGCACGGCGAAAGTGTAATCGGTATACAGGTTGGAGCGGCGGCCATGGCCTTTTTGCGCATATACCATCACGGCGTCCACGGTAAAGGGATCTATTTTCCATTTCCACCAGTCGCCGCGGCGGCGGCCTACCTGGTAGGTGGATGTTGTTTTTTTCAGCATGATGCCTTCGCTGCCATTGTCGCGGGAGCGAAGGCGGATGGCGGCCAGCTCGTTCCAGCTACTGTACGTGATGGGGGGCGAAGTGCGAAGGGACGGCTGGTTCACCTTTGATACAAGCTCTTCCAGCAGCCGGCGCCGGTCGTGCAGCGGCAGCAGCCGGATGTCTTCCCCGTTCCATTCCAGCAGGTCGTAGCTGAGAAAGGCCACGGGTGCTTCCTGCAATTGTTTTTTGGTAAGGTTCTTCCTCCCGATGCGCGTCTGCAAAGCCTGGAATGGCAGAGGCCGCTGCTGTTGCTGATCGTAGGCAAGTATTTCCCCGTCGATCGCCACCCCGTCAGGCAAAAAAGGCAGCAGGGCCGTAAGCTCCGGGAATTTCTCGGTGATCAGCTCTTCTCCCCGCGACCAGATGAACAATTGCCCGTTGCGGCGGATGACCTGCCCGCGGATGCCGTCCCACTTCCATTCCGCCTGCCAGTCCTGCGGTTCGCCCAGCTCTTCGGGTTTGTTTTCCAGCGCATAGGCCAGGAAAAAAGGGTAAGGTTTGGAATCGTCGGGATTGCTGGCCGCGTCGCTGAGCAGCTGCGGCAGCGTGATCTGCTGCGGGTCCCAGTTGCCGCTGATCATATGCGACACCACGGCCGCTTCCAGCTCATAGGTGCGCGACAGTGCGTTCACGATCATGCTTTGCGATACGCCGATGCGGAAGCCACCGGTGATAAGTTTGTTGAACACGAAACGTTCGTTGGGCTGCATCTGGTTCCATGCATTGCGGATGAACGCGGCTTTTTCTGCTTCAGGCGCTTTTTCAAGTTTGAGTAGCGCGTCCAGCCAGTAGTGCAGCGGCTGTGGAGCGGCTTTAATTTCCGGCGGAGGCAGCAGCAGCGCGATGGTTTCCGCGAGATCGCCCACGGTATGATAACATTCCGAAAAGAGCCATTCGGGCAATGCGGCGGCTTCCATACACCACTGCCGCAGCTGCGTGGAGTTCACCACCCGCTTGGGCCTGCGGCCTGAAAAGAGGGCCAGCACCCAGGGCTTATCGCGCTCATCCGCCGTGGCGAAATAGCTGCTCAGCGCTTCCAGCTTTTCGTTGGTTTTGGTGCTGCCGGCCAGTGTGGATATGAGTTGCGAGAAGTGGTGCATATGCTTCTTCTTTTTACGCCGGAGTTTGTACGGCCGTTTCTTCTTCGCCGCCAAACGCGGTTTTCACTTCTTCGGCCTGTATGCCATTTTCCTGCAGGTAACGTGCCAGCACGCTGCTGAACCCATGTGTGGCGAATACTTTTTCCGCCCCGGTTTGCCGGATGCTGTCCAGCAAACCCTGCCAGTCCGCATGGTCGGATATCGCGAAACCTGCATCTGCGTTCATTCTCCTGGCATTGCCGCGTACCTGCATCCAGCCGCTGCACACGCCGAGGGAATAAGGGGCGAAACGCCGCATCCAGGTACTGTCTGCCGTGGATGGCGGCGCTATGATGATGCTGTTCTTGAACCGTTCTTTCGGCGTTTCCTGGGTGATCAGCTCCACCGGCGGCAGGTTCCAGCCAGCGTTCCGCAATGTTTCATGGGCGTTGTAAATGGCGCCGTGCACAAGGAAATGCCTGCCGGTATGCTGCAAATTATACATTAACCGTTGTGCCTTGCCCAGGCTGTATCCCAGCAAAATGCTGTTCTTCCCCGACTGCTCGTTTGCCTTCACCCAATCTTCCATATCGCTGAAGAGGGCAGACTGTGGCCGCCAGTGATAGATCGGCAGGCCGAACGTGCTTTCGGTAATAAAAACATGGCAGGGTACGGGCTCAAACTGGCCGGAAATGCCGTCGTTCTCGGTTTTGTAGTCGCCGCTGGCCACCCAGGTCTGCCCGCCCACGGTCACCTTCACCTGCGCGGAGCCGATCATGTGGCCCGCTGGATGGAAGGATATGGTTGCCCCGTTCATTTGCAGGGTTTCGTTCCAGCCCATTCCCTGCACGGCAATGTCCTGCCCCAAACGCAGATGCAGCAGGGGGACGGAATCTTTCGTACAGAGATATTTCCGGTTCTCAGGCCGCGCATGATCCGCATGGGCATGGGTGATCACCGCACGGTTCACGGGTTTCCAGGGATCTATATAAAAATCCCCGGCGGGGCAGTAAATACCGCTGTCTGTAAATGTGAGTACGGGTTGCATGTATAACCTAATTTAAGACAAAAAGGGGACGGCCGTTGCCGGCGATCCCCTTTCCTGCAGCTGTATGCACAGCATTTATAATTATAATGCGGTATTCATCCTGAAATCGGCGCTATCGCCCTTCTGGATGATATAAATATTTTTATTCTCGAAATAATCGGGTACGGATTCTCCTTCTTTCAGGTACACCGGCTGGAAATTGAAAGCGGTGAACACGCGGTTGGCGGGCTTGTTCACGTCTTTGTTGAAATACAGGCCGTCCTGGTGAAGCAGGTTCACGAAATACCAGGTAAGCTCGAATCCTTTGAACGCCATGTCCGAGGGGCGGGCTTTGTACACTTTCCTGAACTGGTCGTTCACGTATTTGCTGTAGATATCCGTTTTGTCGTTGTAGTAAGGCGAAGAATAATACATGGTGATGCCGCTGAACTCAGGCTCTTTGAACTTCATCGCGTCCCAGGTGGGCATGCCGAACACCTGCATGGGGTAGGTGCCTTTTTGCGGGGCCAGTTTCCGCAGAATACTTTTGGCGCCCACCTCATCCAGCGCGGTGATGATGATAAGATTGGGCCGGTCCGTGAGCAGCAGCTGGCTCAGCTCGCCTTCGGTGGTAGCGTCGCTCCATACCAGTTCGCGCAGGCGGGCTTTTTTGTCGTAGTCCATTTTCTCGTACGCCGCTTTAATATTGCCGGCAATGCCTGCTTCGAAGTTGGTGTTCCTGCGAAGGATGATGATGTTCTTATTGGCGAATCCTCTCTGCGCATAGTCGTGCATGGCTTCCACGTGGGCGCGGAGGGTGCTGTTGGCGATGAGCAGGAAAGGATTTTCGGTAACGCCGCCGTCGTTGGGATAGGTGGCGGACACGAAGTTGATCTCTTTTTGTTTGGCGAAGTCGCTGAGCAGCTTGAATTCAGGGGTGCCTACGGCGCCGATGATCAGGTCTGCATTATCCAGCTGGCGGGTGCGCAGCACGGTCGCCACATCATTTGTGCGGCCTTTGTTGTCGAACACCTGCACCGTAAGCTGGAGGCCGCGGCCCTGCAATGAATCCAGGGCCAGCTGTACGCCTTCGTAAAACTCGAGACCGGGCAGCACGTAGCGAGGCATGGTTCTCCCGGGAATTTCGAGCGAGGCGGCAAAAACGGAATCCAGGTACAACGGGGCGAAAACGGCTACATGGTAGCTGTTGCGCTTTACTTCCTTCGCGAAGGCCGGTACGTTGAAGGGAGCGGCCTTTGCTTCGGGTTCCTTTGTTTCCGGTTGTTTTTCAACAGGTTTAGGCTTGCTCAGCTCAGGGGGAGGACCGTCCGTTTTCGTGGCTGCGGGCCGGAAAATGCTACAGGCTTGCATCATCAACATGACGGATATGGTCAGGGCAAGACTGCTAAATGTTCTCGATCGGTTCATATGGTGCCAAAATTGCAAAAATCATTCCACAGGAAAAAGAAATTACGAACTACGGATGAAAAAAATAACTCATCCATAGTTCGTAATCACTGTTTTATGCGGTATTAAATTATTCCCATTCAATGGTAGCCGGCGGTTTGGAGCTGATGTCGTACACCACGCGGTTGATACCTTTTACTTTATTGATGATATCGTTCGAAACTTTTGCCAGGAACTCGTAGGGGAGATGGGCCCAATCTGCCGTCATACCGTCCGTGGAAGTTACGGCGCGGAGGGCAACGGTGAACTCGTAGGTCCTTTCATCGCCCATTACGCCCACGCTCTGCACGGGCAGCAGGATGGTGCCGGCCTGCCAAACCTGGTTGTAGAGGCCTGATTCTTTCAGGCTTTCTATATAAATGGCGTCCGCCTCCTGGAGCATGGCCACTTTTTCAGGGGTGATCTCGCCGAGCACGCGGATGGCCAGGCCGGGGCCCGGGAAGGGGTGGCGGGCCAGGAAGATGTCGCTGATGCCGATCTCTTTACCCACACGGCGCACCTCGTCCTTGAACAGGAAGCGGAGCGGCTCCACCAGGCCCATCTTCATCTTTTCAGGCAGGCCGCCCACGTTGTGGTGGCTCTTGATGGTGGCGGAGGGGCCGTTTACGGATACGGACTCGATCACGTCAGGGTAAATGGTGCCCTGGCCGAGGAAGTGGATATCTTTCAGCTCGGCGGATTCCTGCTGGAATACCTCGATAAAGAGGCGGCCGATGATCTTGCGTTTTTCTTCGGGGTCTTTTACGCCATTGAGCTCTCCGTAGAAAAGGTCTTTGGCATTTACGCCTTTTACGTTGAGCCCCATATGTTTATAGGAGTCGAGCACGGTTTCGAACTCGTCTTTGCGCAGCAATCCATTGTCCACGAACACGCAATAAAGATTGCTGCCGATGGCTTTATGGATCAGCTCTGCGGCCACGGTAGAATCCACGCCGCCGCTGAGGGCCATTACGACCTTCTTGTTGCCCACCTGCTCTTTGATGCGGGTTACGGTTTCCTGTACGAATGCAGCGGGGGTCCATTCCTGGCTGATGCCACAGATATGAACGAGGAAGTTGCGGAGGATCTGTTTGCCTTCCAGGGAATGCGTTACTTCCGCGTGGAACTGGATGGCGAACAGCGGGTTCTTGGCGAGGGTATGGCTTTTGAAAGCCGCTACCGGGATATTTTCAGTATGTGCAATGGGTATGAAGGACTCAGGGAGGCGGGTAATGGTGTCCGCATGGCTCATCCACACCTGGCTCTTGAGGGAAATGTCATAAAAGAGGGGCTCTTCCTTGTCGCTGTGCTCCATAAAAGCACGGCCGTATTCGCGGTGGGCGCTCTTGGCCACTTCTCCGCCGAACACTTTGGCCATCAGCTGCGCGCCATAGCATACGCCCAGAACGGGCACCTTGTCTGCCATGGCCTTAATGTCCACTACGGGGGCCAGGGGATCGTTCACGGAAAACGGAGAACCGGAGAGGATGATACCTTTAATGCTGTCTTCCCATTGGATGGGTTTGGTACATGGCTGTATTTCACAATAAACGTTCAGTTCCCTTATGCAGCGTGCGATCAGCTGGGTGTACTGGGAACCGAAATCGAGGATCAATATCTTTTCTGTCATGGTGGTGCAAAGATAAAGGAATTTCGGACTTTGGTTTTTGCTTTCGGCAAGATATCGCGCAAATTGGCGGCGGCGCAAGGTTTGCAGAATTCTTTGTATTTTCCGCCCCGAATCTTACCCAAATTGACCTAATTATGAAAACGCAATTGAAATACCTCTTATCCCTCATTTTGTTCGTTCCCTTCCTGTCCGCCTGCGACGGCGTGAGCGGAAGCGGCAACGTGATCAAGGAAACCCGCGAAGTCGGGCCTTTCCGGGCGCTGGAAGTGTCCGGCTCTATGGACGTATACGTTTCACAGGGCAGCAGCACTACCGTTACCCTTGAGGGGGAAGACAATATACTGCCGGAAATCGAACTGGTCACCGAAGGCGACAAGCTGGAGATCCGCTTCAAAAGGAATATGAACATCCGCACCCACCGCGACGTGAAAGTGTACCTGTCTGCCAAAACCCTGGAAGGCGTGGAACTTTCCGGCTCGGGCGATGTGGAGCTGAGCGGCATATTCAATTCTTCCAACCCCGTGCATATCGGCCTTGCCGGCAGCGGCGATATCAAAGGCGTGTTCAATGCGCCCGAGATCTCCATAGACCTGGCGGGTTCCGGCGATATTGAACTGAAAGGCGAAACCCGGAATGTGAACATCAGTGTGGCAGGCAGCGGTAACTGCAATGCGGGCGCCCTGCTGGCCGAAACAGCGGAAGTGAACATCGCCGGCAGCGGCAATGTGGACCTGCATGCCAGCCGCGAGCTGAAAACCAATATCATCGGCAGCGGTGACGTTTATTATAAAGGAGAACCATCCATCTCAAGCAGTAAGATCGGCTCCGGTACAGTCAAGAAGAAGGATTAACAAATTCCGGATAATTTGTATGTTTACAGTTTTTATTGGAATATCCGATACCTGTTTATGAGTCAACTACCGAAGATATTAGTAGTGTATTACACGCAAACGGGCCAGCTGAGGAGGATCATTGATCATGTGACGGCGCCGTTGAAAGGCAAGGCGGAGATTACGTTCGAGGAGCTGGTACCGGTTCAGCCGTTCCCATTCCCCTGGTCCAAACAGGAATTTTTTGACGCCATGCCCGAAACCGTGCTGGCGAGGCCGCGCCACATTATGCCGCTGAAGGTGGATCCTGCGGCGGAGTTCGACCTGGTGCTGCTGGCTTACCAGCCCTGGTTCCTGAGCCCCTCGCAGCCCGTCGCCGCCTTCCTGCAAAGCGAGGAAGGCAAGCGCCTGCTGAAAGGCAAGCCGGTAGTGACACTGCTGGGCTGCCGCAATATGTGGATCAACGCCCAGGAAAAAGTAAAACGTTATCTTAAACAGGCGGAAGCCAGGCTGGTAGGGCATATTGCGTTGGCAGACAAACATCCCAACCTCGTGTCGCTCATTACCATCCTGCGCTGGGCTACCAAAGGGAAAAAAGACGCCTTTTTTATCTTCCCGCCGGCAGGCGTGCAGGAAAAAGAGATCACCGAATCCGTGAAGTTCGGGGAGCCGATATTGAAGGCCGCGGAGAACAGGGAATATGACAGCCTCCATACACAATTACTGGGGCTGGACAGCGTTGAAATAAACCCGGGGCTGATCGTACTGGAAATGCGCGGCGTAAAGCCGTTCCGCTTCTGGGCCAACTATATCAGCGAAAAGGGCGGCCCAGGCGACAGCGTGCGGCAGGGCCGCGTGAGCATGTACCGCATGATCCTTTTACTGGCCATACCGGTGCTCTCGCCGTTCACCCTCGTGGCTTCGTGGCTGAAGCTGCTGCTGGGCCGCAAAAAACTGAACAGGGACGTTGCTTATTATAAAGGAATACAGCTCCGTGAAGGATGAACCTGATTCTGCGTAGATTTGTTACGGGAATGAATGTTGACAGCACGTTATTTTACTGCTACCAGCGCGTCTATCTCATTTGATTATCCCTGCAAAATTCTATATTTACGGCCATTTTAAAATTTTGACAAACGACTAACACAAAGTATTGCTTCAACCCAATAAAGGATAAACTATAACTGAATAATGAAAGAAGTATATATTACGAGGCTCTCCAAGTTTTTGCCGAACGGGCCGGTGGGGAATGATGAAATGGAAAGCATCCTCGGAATGGTGGACGGTAAGCCATCCAGGGCCAGAACGATGATCCTGGGTAACAATAAGATCACGACCCGTTACTACGCACTGGATAAAGAAGGAAAATCCACTCACACCAATGCTGAAATGACGGCCGTAGCCGTTGAGAGCCTGTTCGACGACAAGTTTCCCATCAGCCGCATGGAGCTGCTCGCCTGTGGCACTACTTCGCCCGACCAGTTATTGCCTAACCATGCCGCCATGGTGCACGGCATCCTGAAATGCCAGCCCGTGGAGCTGATCGCCGCTACCGGCGCCTGCGCGGCAGGTATGCAGGCATTCAAATACGCTTACATGTCCGTGAAATGCGGCAACACCCGCAACGCGGTAAGCACCGGTTCCGAAAAGTTCTCCGCGTGGATGCTCTCCCGCAAGTTTGAGCCCGAAACCGAAAACCTGAAATCACTCGCGGAAAACCCCATCATCGCATTCGAAAAAGATTTTCTCCGCTGGATGCTGTCCGACGGGGCCAGCGCCGCTTTGTTCGAGGACAAGCCCAACGAGGACGGCCTCAGCCTGCGTGTGGACTGGGTGGAGATCGCTTCCTACGCCAACAACCTGGATACCTGCATGTATGCGGGCGCCGTGAAAAACCCGGATGGCACCACCAAAGGCTGGACGGACATGACGCCCGACGAATGGGGCGCCAACAGCGTATTTTCCTTCAAACAGGATACCCGCCTGCTGGGCAAGAACATCGTACCTTCAGGCGCGCAGATGTGGAAAGACATGGTGGAGAAATACAATATCGACATCAGCAAGCTTACCTACTTCCTCCCGCACCTTTCTTCCGAATACTTCCGTTTCAGGATAGATGAGGAGATCGCCAGGCTGGGCGTGCACATACCCCAGGAGAAATGGTTCACCAACCTCACCCGCGTGGGCAACGTTGGCACCGCTTCCCCTTACTTTATGCTGGAAGAACTGCTGAACCAGGGCCTCCTGAAGAAAGGGGACACGATCGTGATGATGGTGCCCGAAAGCGCAAGGTTTACCTACGCGTACGCGCATATCACGGTGGTGTAAACACCTGGCACATACACATTATTTCCATGCAGCAGAGGCCGTTAAATGCCGGTTCCTGCTGCATTTCAATAATAGGGACCCGTCCCTTCCAAAACTGCAAAACATGAAAAAAGATGAAGTTCCGCAGGATGGAAACAACCTGCATCGCGGTACATTCAAACAGTTGTTCTATGCAGTGGATAACTCCGGCGACTATACGACCGCTTCCAGCGTAGGCTGGGAACCGGAGAACGTGGCGCTGGACCAGGCCTGGGAAGAAGTGGAAAAAAGAGTAGCTGAAACCCGTGCCAGGGTTGAATCAGGCGAGGCCAGCCCCATTGCGTACTACATGGAAAGGACGCTGCTGGACCTTCCGCTGCTGGCCAGCAAGGCCGGCAAATTCGGCTGGCAGGTAAAACGGCATATGAAGCCCGGCGTGTTCAAAAAGCTCAGCGCCGGCATGATAGCGCGTTACGCGGGCATCTTCGGGATACCGGCCGAAACGCTGCAAAAGGGGGAGTTGCTGCCATTCCAGCGGCCCCAATAAATAAAAACAATGACACAATTCAGTCACACACAAACCGCCCACTGCGAAAGCGGCGTTATTTCCAACATGTTCCGCCACTACGGTTTGCAGATCAGCGAGCCGATGGCTTTCGGCATTGGCGCGGGCATATTTTTCGGCCACCTGCCCTTCGTGAAAGTGAACGGCGTGCCCGGAACCACTTACCGCATATGGCCCGGCGCCATCTTTTCCCGTGTGTGCAAACGACTGGGCGTGAAAATGGAATCGCATAAGTTCGGCAGTCCCGACAAAGCCATGCAGGCGCTGGACGAAGTGATCGCCAAAGGCATTCCCGTGGGCATGCAGAGCAGTGTGTACTACCTGCCATACTTTCCCGCATCGTACCGTTTTCACTTCAACGCGCACAACCTCGTGGTATACGGCAAAGAGAACGGCGATTACCTGGTGAGCGATCCCATTATGGACACCGTGACCACCATCGACCATGAAAACCTCGTGCAGGCGCGCTTCGCCAAAGGTTTTCCCGAACCCAAGGGAAAAATGTATTTCCCCGTAAGCGTACCCAAACAGGTCGATTTCAGGGAACCGATCAAAGCAGGCATCAGGCAGGCCTGTTATTATATGCTGAAGATCCCCATGCCGATGTTCGGCGTGAAAGGCATCCGCTTCCTCGCCAAAAGGGTGAAAAATTACCCGGCCAAAGTGGGCGACCGCAGGGCCGGCCTTTACCTCGGCAACATCATCCGCATGCAGGAAGAGATCGGCACGGGCGGGGCGGGCTTCCGTTTTATGTACGCCGCTTTTTTACAGGAAGCAGGCGCATTGCTGAACAACGAGGAACTGAAAGTCATCGGCAAAGAACTCACCGCCGTGGGCGACCTCTGGCGTAACTTCGCGTTTTCAGCCGGGAGGGTTTGCAAGGCAAGGGCCGCAGACAATACCTCTTATGCGGACCTCGGGAATATGCTGATGCACATTGCCGGTGAAGAGGAAAAAGTGTTCCGCCGTTTATCCAAAGTAAAAATCTAGCGCAGGGATATGAACAGCATTGCCGTGAATGATCTGCACAAAACCTATGCAGGCGCGCTTACGCCCAGCCTGGATGGGCTGTCGTTTACCTTCCCGGAAGGTAAGATCGCGGGCTTGCTGGGGCCGAACGGCGCGGGAAAGACCACCACCATTTCCATTCTCTGCGGGCTGGTGAAGGCCGATGCCGGTAAGGTGCAGATATTCAACATCCCGCAGGAAGCGGGGCGGCGGGAGGAGATCAAACGTGTGGTGGGCATTGTGCCGCAGCAGATCGCCCTGTTCCCGCAGCTTACTGCATTGGAGAACCTCGTGTATTTCGGCAACCTGTACGGCTTCAGGGGCAAAGCGCTCAAAGATAAAGTGATGGCGCACCTGGAAGCTTTCGGGCTCGACAAGGCCGCGCATAAAGAAATAGGTAAGTTTTCGGGTGGCATGAAAAGGCGTACCAATATCATTGCCGCCATCCTGCACGAGCCGAAGCTGCTGGTGCTGGACGAGCCTACCGCCGGCGTGGACGTGCAGAGCCGCAGCATGATACTGCAGTTCCTGCGCGAATACAACGCCAAAGGCAACAGCGTGCTGTACACCTCGCACCTGCTGGAAGAAGCGCAGCAGATCTGCGAAGACGTTGCCATTATGGACGAAGGCCGGCTGGTGGTGCAGGGCAGCCCGGCCGAACTGATCAGCGGGCTGGCGGATTGCCGCAACCTCGAAGATGTGTTCCTTCACTATACGGGTCACGCCGTAAGGGATTAAACGTGAAGGATTAAAAAGATGAAATGTTAAGGCTCATTGCAACGATACGAAAGGAATGGTTACTGCTGCGGCGCGACAAAGGCGGCCTGACGCTGCTGTTTGCCATGCCCCTGGTGCTCATCACCGTAATGGCCCTCATACAGGATGCGCCTTTCAAAGATTACCAGGAAGTGAAGTTCGACATACTGACCGTAGACAACGACCAGGGCCGCCTGGGCCGCTACATCCGCGAAGGGCTGGGGGCTAGCGGGCAGTTCAACGTCATCGATTCCATCGGGCAGCAGCCGCTGACCGAAGAAAAAGCGAAAAGTCTTATAGCAGAAGGGGAATACAAGATCAGCATCACCATCCCCAAAGGCGCCACCGCGGAGATCGTGAGCAATGCCAACAAGATCGTCAACGATATTTCCAAACGTATGGGCCTGGCATCACAGTTGCCGGTAAAAGCCGCCGTATCGGATTCGCTCGCCGTGCAGCTTTACTTCGACCCCGCTTCCAAAAAAGCTTTCAAAAGTGCCATACAGCAGGCATTGGATAATTTCCTGACGCAGGTGCAAACGGACCTGCTGCTGGAACGGATACAGATGCAGCTGAAAAGTAAGGACAGCGCCGCCGCGCAGGATTCTTTCCCCGCCATCAAGCTGAAAGCCGTGGCACTGCGGGAAACCGGAGTGGGAGCGGGGAAACAGATAGACGTGATCTCCAATTCCGTGCAGCACAACGTACCGGCATGGAGCATCTTCGCCATGTTCTTCATCGTGATACCGATCGCGGGCAATATGATCCGCGAGCGCGAAGACGGCAGCCTGGTGCGCATGAAGCTGATCCCCGGCAATTACGGCTCCATCCTTTCAGGGAAGCTGCTGTTTTTTGTCGGCATATGTATTGTGCAGTTTTATTTGATGATGCTGGTGGGCATTTACGTGCTGCCCAAGCTGGGCCTGCCAAAGCTCCAGCTGGGAGTGGATCATGCGGCGGGATTGCTGACGGCCGCCAGCATTGGCGTTACGGCCACGGCATACGGTATCCTGATCGGTACCCTGTTCAAAACGCCTAACCAGGCGCTGAACTTCGGCGCTATTTCCATCGTGATCCTGAGCGCCATCGGCGGCATCTGGATACCGCTGGAGATCATGCCTGAAACCATGCAGCGGATCGGCCGCCTTTCCCCGCTGAGCTGGGGGCTGGACGCCATCAACGATATTTACCTGCGCAACGGCAATACCCGGTACGTGCTGCCTGATATAGCCCGGCTGCTGGGATGCGGTGCGGTGATGCTGGCCATTGCCGCCATCGTGGAGCAGCGCAGGATCGGATAGGAATAAACATTTTATAAACAACCTTAAAACAGTTATTTTTACTCCCCTGGAATACGCCTTGGGCGTAAAACCTACAACAATTATGGAAGCGTTAAAATTGAAATTGAAACAGCAGATCATCGAAGCCCTTAACCTGCAGGATACCAAACCGGAGGATATAGACGACAATGCCCCGTTGTTTGGCGAAGGTCTGGGCCTGGACAGCATCGATTCCCTGGAACTGATGGTGCTGCTGGAAAGAAATTACCAGATCAAGGTGGAAGACCCGCGTGAAGGCCGTAAGATCCTTCAGAGCGTACAGACCATGGCTGAATTCATTAAAAGCAAACAAGCGGCGTAAGCGGTAAATAACGGGATGGCTGAACGTGTGTTTATAACCGGGATAGGTATGATCTCCGCCATTGGCAACAATGTGGAGGAGAATTTCCGCAGCCTGCGTGCGCAGCAGAGCGGGCTGGGCTATACCCGGTATATCGATACCATCCATCAGAACATACTGCCGGTAGGTGAAGTGAAGCTGAGCACCGAAGAACTGGCTGAGCTGGCAGGTAAACCCGGCTCCCCCGAATTTACCCGCACCACTTTACTCGGGCTGACGGCCATGCAGGAAGCCCTGCAATCCGCCGGCATAGCCAATCCCCGCGAAATGCCCGCCGCCTTCATCAATGCCTCCACCGTTGGCGGCATGTGCGATACCGAAAAAGTTTATTTCGACATACTGGCCCCCCAGAAGGAGGGCACCTTTCTCAGGTATATCGATACGCTGGATTGTGCGGACTGCACCCAGCGCATAGCCGATGAAACCGGCATCCGCGAATATGTGACCACCATCAGCACCGCCTGTTCCTCTTCCGCCAATGCGCTGATGTACGGCGCAAGGCTCATACAGCAGGGGCTCGTGCAAAGAGCGGTATGCGGCGGCACGGAAGCGCTCACCCGCTTTACCATCAACGGTTTTAATTCCCTTAAGAATACGGATAAACAATTCTGCCGCCCCTTCGACCAGCAGCGCAACGGCCTGAACCTCGGGGAAGGCGCGGCTTACCTGGTGCTGGAGAGCGAATCGCTCGTGCGGGCGCGCAAAGTAAGAGTGCTGGCGGAGCTTACCGGCTGGTGCAATACCAACGAAGCTTTCCACCCCACCGCTCCTTCCCCTGAAGGAGACGGCGCTTACGAAGCCATGCGCAAAGCGCTGGCCATGAGCGGCAGAACCACCGCTGATGTGCAATATGTGAACGTGCATGGAACCGCCACGCTCAACAACGATGCGTCGGAAGGCAGAGCCCTGGAACGGCTGTTTGGCAGTGAAGTGCCGAAATTCAGTTCCACCAAGCCTTTCACCGGCCACACACTGGCGGCGGCGGGCGCTGTTGAAGCGATCTATTCCGTGCTGGCCATCAACCGGCAGATGATATTTCCCAATCTCAATTTCTCAGAAAAAATGGAAGAGCTGAGCATTACACCCGAAACCAAACTGCTGGAAGAGTATCCCGTGCGCAACGTGATCTCCAATTCATTCGGCTTTGGCGGGAACAATGCTTCGCTGGTGTTCAGCAAATATGAAGGGTAAGATCTACATACGGGGTTGTGCCGCCATCTCTCCCCAGGAGAGCTTTTCAGGCGATTTTGCGCCACAGCTGCTCAAACTGGAGGGCAAAAGCATGATGCGTGTGAAAGAACCGGATTACAGCGGGTTCATCCCGCCCAACAGCCTGCGCCGCATGAGCCGTGTGCTGAAAATGGGACTGGTGGCCGCGCTGCAATGCCTGCGCAACAGCAACACTGCCATTCCCGGCGCTATCATCACCGGCACGGGCCGCGGCAGCTTGCAGGACACGGAAAAGTTCCTGCACAACATCCGCGATTACGCCGAAACCGCGCTCAATCCAACCCCCTTTATCCAGTCTACCTACAACTCCGTGAACGGGCTCATCGCTTTGCAGCAGCAATGCACGGAGTACAACAATACCTTCGTTCACCGCGGCTTCTCCTTCGGGCACGCCGTGCTGGACGCTATGATGCTGCTGGCGGAAGGCAATGCCACTGAAGTGCTCGCCGGTGCTTTCGATGAGATCACGGACGAGCATTTTTACATTAAAAGCCGCATCGGTTACTGGAAGAACGAGCTGACGCAACCCGCTGAGCTGTTCGTTTCCAACACTCCCGGTTCCATAGCGGGGGAAGGTTCCGCTTTTTTCCTGTTCAGTTCACAGCCGGCGGATATTTGCCTGGAAGGCATTAAGATGGTGTACAAACCTTCGAAGGAAGAGCTGAGCCATTCGCTTGAAACATTTCTTTCCGCCCATAATATCGCCACCGAGGAAATAGACCTCCTGGTATCGGGCCGCAATGGCGACATCCAGTTCGATCATTTTTATGACGGCGTGGAGCAGCAATTCCCGGATGCAAAGACCTTCTACTTCAAACCTTATTGCGGCGAATACGATACTGCCGGCGCTTTCGGGCTATGGTCCGCTGTGAAGCAGCTGGAGCAGGGGCCGGGGAAGACCGCTTTGTTGTATAACCAGTTCTATGGGGAACAGCATACGTTTATGCTGGTGAGGAAGGTAAATTTTTAATTATATACCGAAGGTTTCCCTAAAGAACAACTTTTTTGTTTCTCACTTCACCACCCTAAACACCGGGTACCTCATAAACCCCGGCTCATTCCAGGGCGAATTGCGGTACACGAAATTCAGCTGCGCGGAGGCGCTTTTGGCGAAGGTGCTGTCTTTGGCGCGTTGTTGCTCCAGCGCCTGTTTCAGCTCTGGATGCGCTTTGAGGTATTCCGCGGCGGTGTCTTCAAACACATAGGTGGAATAACCTTCTTTCTGTCCCAGGATGGCGTCAAAAAAGTTCCAGGCGAAAAATGAATCGCCGCCGGCAGGTTCCAGCGTTTCGATGAGATAGCGGTTGGCCGTTTGGTTCATCGGGATGTAATAATCGCCTTTCAGAAATTGGAGGGTTTGTTTGCTGCTGCTCACTTTTACCCCGTTGTGGAGGTAGTGTTTCTCGTAGGGCCGCTGCGGCGTTTTATAATCTTCGATGCGGTAGGCTTCCACGGTAACGGTCGTGTCCTGCGTAAAGCGGCGCATGGTCACTTTGTTGTTCTTCAGCAGCTCTATCACCGCCCACCAGCCTTGCGGGATGATGTAGGCTTCGGGTTTGGCCACGAAGTCCCCGGGCAGGAAGGTGTTGAATATCCTGATCTGTTTTTCGTAAGGTTTGGAGCGGTCGTAATACAGGCGGGGCAAGCCGGATACTTCACTGGTTTTGTAGCCGGCGGCGTAACCTTTGAAGGTGTAGAATTCGGATCGGGTCATATCCGGGTTCCAGCTGAGCGGGAATTTCTCCTGCGTTTTCACGGAGGCTTTGGTCTGCTCCCGCAGCTGGCGGATCTTCGCGCTATTGTCGCTGGTGAAGCGGATGAAACATTCCATGAGTGCGTAAGTAGCTTCCACGCGCTGTTTGTAGGGCTTTAGCATATGCGTTTCCGGCACGAAGCCGAAGGTATGGAACAGGGTGGTGTAGCCGCTGGAATAACGCGGACCGTCTGCATAGGCCACCCAGCCGCTGTCTGGTGTGCTGCCGTAGTGATTTACATAGGGGAGGAGGTCGTAGCCTTTTTCTTTCATGAGCTTGTACAGCCCCGGCTCGAAGGTGTCGTGAATGAAAGCGCCCATCACTCCGCCCAGTTTGCCGTGCTGGGTGGTGAGCAGGGTCATAATATGCTGGTAATCAGCGCCGTTGCTCACATGGTTATCGATGAACACATCCGGGTCTGTGAGGTGGTAGATCTGCTGGAAGGCGCGGGCGTTGCGGGAATCGGCTTTGATGAAATCACGGTTGAGGTCCAGGTTCTGGGCATTGCCGCGGGAGCCGAACTCTTCGGGACCGTTCTGGTCCACCCGGTAAAAGGCGCTCCTGTTCAGTGAACCGCCGATGTTGTAGAGCGGGATGGCGGCGAGCACGACGTTGGCCGGGAGCTGTTTCTTCCCCTGGAGGATGTCGCGGAAGAGCATCATGGTGGCGTCTACTCCGTCCGGTTCACCGGGATGGATGCCGTTATTGATGAGTATCACACGTTTATCTTTCTTTTTAAGGCTGGCGAAGCTGAAATCTTTATCCTGTGAAAGGATGACGAGGTGGAGGGGATATCCCGCGTCTGTTTGCCCGATTTCCAGCATTTTGAGCTGGGGGAAATGTTTGGTGAGCATTTTCCACCAGGCGATGCATTCCGGGTAAGTAACGGTCTCTTTGGCGCCGGTACGCTCATATTTGGTGGTAAGGTCCTGGGCGGAAAGGGAAAAAGCGGAGCAAAGCAGGAGCAGGATAACTTGGAAAGGCCTCGTCATTTGGTTTAAATTGTTGTAAATCAATGGTATTTTACCAGAATAAGCGGTTCAGGGGATAAATGTAAGCATTTGGGGCTGGCGGCGCAAGCGATGGGGGGAGAACAATACAGTAGCGGCAATGTCAATAACATGATAAAAGCGTTCAAACCATATGGGTCCGGCGGCAGGGAGGATCCGGGGGCAAATAAAAAAAGCCCTTCCCTTTGCAAGGAAGAGCTGAAAGATATTGAAAACCAGCCTGATTACGCGAGGGTGTTCACCTTCTTAGCAAGTTTGCTCTTCAGGTTGGCTGCTTTGTTTTTGTGAATAACGTTACGTTTCGCCAGTTTGTCGATCATAGAGATTACTTCCGGTAAATTATCAGAAGCAGCTGCTTTATCAGTCAGTTTCTTCAGATCCCGTATGGCATTACGGGTAGTTTTACCGTAGTAACGGTTACGCTCATTACGCTTTCTGCTCTGACGTACGTCTTTTTTCGTTGCTTTATGGTTTGCCATTGTATAAATTTCAAGTTTCGGACGGCAAAGGTAAGTTTTATCTTTTTATAAACAAAAATAAAAAACAGGTATTTCCCGCGGCCATCAACTTTCAGCGGATTCAAAAATAACAAATTATATACATATCCGGCAGGGGAAACAGCGGGTTAAATCATAAAACAGCCACGCTAAATGCCTGAAAATCCCAAATCTTTGTCGATATTTGCAATCCTGATTAACTCAAATTGAGTTATAAAAGCGCAGATTGAGTTATAAGGACAAGAGAATCAAAGACAAAAGATCAAAGATTTCGCGATCCTGACACCGTTTTTGGTGTTATAAGGGCAGAGAATCGAAGACCAAGCTTAAATACGTTGTAAATGAAGGACTTTTCGTTTGTCACCAACTCGCACCCGGCGTATATTGAATCGTTGTACCAACAATACCGCTCAGATGCTTCCTCAGTGGATCCTGAATGGATCAAATTCTTTGAAGGTTTCGATTTCGCGGTAAGCAACACCAACGGGAAAGCGGCCACCGCCCCCGGCGCCACTTCCGCACTTCCGGTGAGCAGCGATCAGCTTGTAAAGGAACTGGGCGTGTTCCGCCTCATCCAGGCATACCGAAAAAAAGGGCACCTCATCGCCAAAACCAATCCCATCCGCGAAAGGAAAGACCGCCAGCCCAACCTGGACCTCAAATTCTTCGGTCTTGCCGATGCGGACCTGAAAACCGAATTCTTCGCCGGCCAGGTGATCGGCCTCGGCAAAGCTTCCCTCGAAAAGATCGTACAGCACCTCACGGAAGTATATGCTTCCAAAATAGGGCTGGAATTCACTTATATCAACGACGCGGCCCGCATAGAATGGCTCCAGAAAGAAATGGAGACCACCATCCGCAAGCCGCTGAACGTGGACCAGAAAAAACGCATCCTGAGCAAACTGAACCAGGGCGTGATGTTCGAAAAGTTCCTCCACACCAAATACATCGGTCAGAAACGATTCTCCCTTGAAGGCGGCGAAACCACCATTCCCGCGCTGGACGCCATGATCAACACCGCCGCCGAATACGGCGTGCAGGAAGCCGTGATCGGCATGGCCCACCGCGGCCGGCTGAACATACTGGCCAACATCCTGGGTAAAACATACGAACAGATCTTCTCTGAATTTGAAGGCACCTCCATCCCCGACACTACGATGGGCAGCGGCGACGTAAAATATCACCTCGGTTTCCGCGCCAGCATTCAGACGCCGGCGGGCAAAGAAGTGAACGTGCAGCTCACACCCAACCCTTCGCACCTCGAAGTGGTGGACCCTGTGGTGGTAGGCTTCTCCCGTTCAAAGGCAGACGTGATCTACAACAGCGACTACGACAAGATACTCCCCATCCTCATCCATGGCGATGCCGCCATTGCGGGCCAGGGCGTGGTATATGAAGTGGCGCAGATGAGCAAGCTGAGAGGTTATTACACCGGCGGCACCATGCACTTCGTGATCAATAACCAGATCGGCTTTACCACCGATTTTGAGGACGCGCGCTCTTCCGATTACTGTACCAGCGTAGCTTCCATCGTGCAGGCGCCCGTGTTCCATGTGAACGGCGACGATGTGGAAGCCACCGTAAAAGTTGCCGAGATCGCCACCCGTTACCGCCAGGAGTTCAATTCAGATATCTATATCGATATGGTGTGCTACCGCAAGCACGGGCACAACGAAGGGGACGACCCGAAGTTCACCCAGCCCAAGCTGTACGCCGCTATCGACAAACATCCCAACCCGCGCGAGATCTACTCCCAGCAGCTGATCGCCAACGGTGAAGTGGATGCTGCCCTCGCAACGGAAATGGAAAAAGCTTTCTGGGCAGACCTCCAGGCCCGCCTCGATGATATAAAACAGCACCCGCTTCCCTACAAATACCAGACGCCCGACCTTTGGTGGAAAGAGCTGCGGAAGAGCACCCCGGAAGATTTCGGAACCTCTCCCGTTACGGCTGTTTCACAAGCGGACCTCGACCAGCTGTTCGCCGCCATCATGGCCATTCCGCAGGGCTTTAAGCCGCTGCGTAAAGTGGAAAAGTTGCTGCAGGAAAAACAAAAGCTGTTCGCAGAGCAAGGTCTGTTGGACTGGTCTTCGGGCGAACTGCTCGCGTACGCCAGCATCCTCAAAGAGGGCCGCGACGTGCGGCTCAGCGGGCAGGACGTGAAGAGGGGCACCTTCTCCCACCGCCATGCCGTGCTGCGCAACGAGGAAACGGATGAAGAATACAGCCGCCTCAGCAACCTGGGCGAGAACCAGGGTAAATTCAGGATCTATAACTCCCTGCTCAGCGAATTTGCTGTGCTGGGCTTTGAATACGGTTATTCCATCGCCAACCCTTATGCACTCACCATCTGGGAAGCGCAGTTCGGCGATTTCATGAACGGCGGGCAAACGCTCATCGACCAGTTCATCACTTCCGCCGAAACCAAATGGCAGAAGCAGAGCGGCCTGGTAATGCTGCTGCCGCATGGTTACGAAGGCCAGGGCCCCGAGCACTCCAGCGCCCGTCTGGAAAGGTTCTTACAGCAATGCGCGGAGCACAATATTTTTGTGACCAACTGCACCACTGCCGCCAGCTTCTTCCATGCGCTGCGCCGCCAGCTGGCGCTGCCTTTCCGTAAGCCGATGATCAACTTCTCGCCCAAAGCCAACCTGCGCCACGTGCGCAGCTACAGCCCCGCGGCGGATTTTATACAGGGAGGTTTCCGCGAAGTGCTGGACGATCCGTTCATTACCGATGCAACGCGCGTGAAGAAAGTGCTGCTGTGCAGCGGCAAAATGTACTTCGACCTGAGCGAGAAGCAAATGAAGGAAGACCGGAAGGATGTGGCCATCGTAAGGCTGGAACAGCTTTACCCGCTGCCGGTTGCGCAGCTGGAAGCCATCCAGCAGAAATACAAAGGCGCCACCTGGTTCTGGGTGCAGGAAGAGCCGCTCAACATGGGCGCCGCCAGCTTCCTGCAAATGAACCTCAAGCAGTTCAACTACGGCGTGATCAGCCGGAACCCGAGCGCAGCCACTGCCACCGGTTATTCCAAAGTACACGCGCAGGAACAACAGGAAATCATTGATACGGCTTTTAATATTTAATTTTTAACTATTTACTTTTCAACGGGAGGGTAATACTCATGATAATCGAAATTAAAGTTCCTACGGTAGGAGAATCCATCAGCGAGGTGACCATTGCAAAATGGCTTAAGAAAGACGGCGATATAGTAAAGCAGGACGAAGTATTGTGTGAAATGGAATCAGAGAAGGCCACTTTCGAACTCAATGCTGAAAAGCCCGGCGTTTTGAAGATACTGGCTCCCGAAGGCGCCACCCTGAAGATCGGGGATGTGGCCTGCACTATCGACACCGAAGGCGCCGGCAGCGCTCCCCAGCCTGAAGCGCCCGCCGCTGCAGCAGCTGCTCCCGCTGCGCAGCCCGAGGCCGCTCCTGCCGCAGCAGCCGCTCCCGCAGCCCCTGCCGTGAACAAAGGAACCGTTGATATTAAAGTGCCTACCGTTGGTGAATCCATCAGCGAAGTAACCCTCATTAAATGGCTGAAGCAGTCCGGCGACTACGTGGAAAGAGACGAAGTGCTGTGCGAGCTGGAATCCGAAAAGGCCACTTTTGAACTGAATGCAGAAGAAGCAGGCGTGCTCAAAACCGTCGCGAAAGAGGGAGACACCCTCAAGATCGGGGATGTGGCCTGCCAGATAGATACAGCTGCCGCGCGCCCCGCGGGCAAAGCAGCTCCCGCCCCTGCGCAACAGGCCGCGGCGCCGGCTCCCAAGGCAGCGCCCCAGGCCCAGCAGGCGCCTGTTACCACCATCCCCAACGATATTAAAGCCTCTCCCGTAGCCGCCGCCGTGATTGCGGATAAAAAGGTGGACCCCGCTTCCATCAAAGGTTCCGGCGCACATGGCAAGATCATGAAGGATGACGTGTTTGCCGCTCTCGAAAATCCCGGAGTAGCCATCGGCCACGAGATGTTCAGCCGCAACGAACGCCGCGAGAAGATGAGCAATCTCCGCAAAACCGTTAGCCGCAGGCTGGTGGAAGCCAAGAACACCACGGCCATGCTCACCACGTTCAACGAGGTGGACATGACCAACATCATGGCTATCCGCGCTAAATACAAAGAGACCTTCAAAACCGCCCACGGCGTGAACCTCGGCTTTATGAGCTTCTTCACCAAAGCCGTATGCTTCGCGTTGCAGGAATTCCCTGCCGTGAATGCCTACATAGACGGGGAAGAACTGGTGTACCACGATTTCTGCGACATCTCCATCGCCGTATCCGCTCCCAAAGGGCTGGTAGTGCCCGTGATCCGCAACGCGGAAAGCCTGAGCATGGCAGACATCGAGAAAAAAGTAGTGGAGCTGGCCACCAAGGCGAGAGACAGCAAGCTGACGATGGAAGAAATGACCGGCGGTACCTTCACCATCACCAACGGCGGCGTGTTCGGCTCACTCATGAGCACACCCATCATCAACATCCCGCAATCCGCTATCCTGGGCATGCACAAGATCCAGGACCGCCCGATGGCCATCAACGGCCAGGTGGTGATCCGCCCGATGATGTACGTAGCGGTCAGCTACGACCATCGCATCATCGACGGCCGCGAATCCGTGAGCTTCCTGGTGCGCGTGAAAGACATGCTGGAAAATCCCGAGCAGCTGCTGTTCGGTAAAGACCCGGTGAAAACTTTGCTCAAATTATAGTCTACCTGTAACGTATATCCGAAAAAGGCCATGACGCGTGTCATGGCCTTTCGCATTGTATGAAAACGTATGTCAGGGCTGACGTGTAAAGGTGATGGAGCTGCCGCCGTCGGAGGCCACCAGGTCGCCGTTCACCAGCCTGAGGCGGCCCCTTTCTTCCAGGAGCACGAAATCGCCTTTGGTGGTGTAGTACATGCGCATGGGTTCCCCGTTGTTCGACGTTACATACAGCTTGCCATCCTTCGCTTCCACGTTGAGGTTCACCGTCCGGTAATTGTATCTGCCGGTGTATTGTTTCAGTGAATCAACGGCAAGCGGCGCGGCAGTGACCGTATCCGGCCGGTAGAAATCCTTTTCCCATCCGTAGGTGATAGCAATGCTGCGCGTCACTTCGTCAATAATATCGAAGTTGTCTGAATTCACCATTACCACCATGCCGTTGCCACCATCAAGACTGCCGTAGTATACGCATCTGAAGCCTTCGTTGCCACCGTTGTGGTTGAAATAACGCTGCCCGTTGATGATGAATACCCCGAGCGCGGAATTTTTATTCATATAAGGCGTAAGCCTGGTTTTGGTCATGGCCTGGTTGAGCACTTTGGAAGATTTTCCCTGCAGGGCCAGCTGCGTTTCGATGATGTATTTCGAGAGGTCGGTCGGGTTGGTCCAGAGGCCGGCGGCGGCCATTTCCGGGTAGATGTGATATTTGCCCGGGTAAACCTTTCCTTCTCCATTGTAAGCCGTTGCCACCAGGTGTTTTTTGTTGTCGGGCGCGGGTTGGGTGTAGAAGCTGCCCGTCATGCCCAGCGGATCCAGCACTTCTTTTTGCATGTACTGGTCGTAAGGGATGCCGGTTACCGTGGTGGCGATCAGCTGTGTAACGGTGGTGCCGCCTCCTGAGTACTGCATTTTCACACCGGGGGCGAACAGCGGTTTCACTTCGCGGGTATTGGCCGGCCGCTGCCCGCTCAGTATTTGCTCTACGGTAGGTAGCGTATCGCCTGCCTCGTAACCGGGAAAGCCATGCACGCTCAAACCGGCGGTGTGGCTCAGCAAATTGGCAATGGTGATCTTTCCTGAATCTGCGGAAGGATGCCAGGTTTTGAGATAAGTGTTGATGTCCGCATCCAGGTTGAGCTTGCCTTCCTGCACCAGCTTAAGGATGCCCACGGCATTCAGCGATTTGCTGATAGACGCAGCCTGGAAAAGGGTTTGCGGCGTCACAGGGATCTTTGCTTCCTTGTCGGCGTAACCATAACCTTTCGCCCATTCCAGCTTATAATCACGGATTACGCCGATGGTAACGCCCGGCACTTTGTGGACTTTTAACCTTTCTTCGATATTCCAGCGGGCGGGCGGTTCATTTTCGATGATCACCCAGCTGGTAAGGCTGTTTTCCACCTTGCGGGCATTGTCGCTGCCGTTTTGGGCGCCGGCCATGAAGGGGAACAATAATAAAAGGATCAGGGGATAGTAATGCATAAGTGGCGGTTTAGGTATCATAATATACAAAATAAGTATGTAACAGCAGTGAATTATGCTAAACAGCAGTATTGACGGGGCAAACAGCCGTTAGCCTATCTTTCAGGGAAACAACAATATGCGTTGAGGTTTATTTTTTTGCGCGTTAAACCCCTGCTATATCACAGCGTCCAACCACAGGAAAAGATAATAGCTGGGGACAGAAAATATTAAACTCGCAACCCGTTTGTTGCCCCAAATTTGTTGCCGCTGCCTGATAATAGTGTTCTTGTTATAATGAAAAATCAGCGGCATCGCCGGTAGGAAACGCTTCACGAAAGCGTTTCCTATCTTTGTTTTATGACGCGCTGGGAAAATTACCTGAATACCGCTGCCGGTATCGTTGATGAATACGACGGCAGCCTGCCGCTGCACCACTACCTGAAACATTTCTTTAAAGCCCGCCCCCACATGGGAAGCCGCGACCGCAGGCGGATACAGCAGCTGGTGTACCAATTCTTCCGCCTCGGCAAATGGCAGCATCAGCTGGATATCAAGGAAAGGATGCTGCTTGGCGCTTTCCTCTGCGAACAAGCTCCGGATACGCTGCTTGGTTTCTTCAGGCCGGAATGGAATGAACGTATAACCGGCACGGTTACAGACAAGCTGCAGTTCCTTGGGTTAACCTGGGATGCCGCCGCTGCTTTCCCTTTCCTGGCGCATCTTTCCGGGGGGATTGAACCCGAAGCATTCACACTGTCTTATCTTCAGCAACCAAGGCTATATATCCGCGCCCGCCCCGGTAAAAAGGCTGCTATCCTGCGTTTGCTGGAAACTGCCGGTATTGATTTTGAAACGGTCGGGGAGCATACCATTGCATTGCCGAACGGCACTAAAACGGAGCAGGTGCTTCCGGACAAAAGTACTTACGAAGTGCAGGACCTGTCGTCGCAGGAAACGGGCCTTCGATTCAAACCCAAAGCCCGTGAGCGCTGGTGGGACTGCTGCGCGGCCAGCGGCGGGAAATCCATTCTCCTGCACGACATTGAGCCCACGATACAGCTTACCGCCAGCGACGTGCGCGCCAGCATACTTGAAAATCTCCGTAAACGCTTTGCCGAGGCGGGTCTCAAAAACTACGATGCAAAAGTGATAGACCTCACGAAGCCCGTCGCCGGCCTGCCGCGCTTCAACGGCATCATTCTCGATGCGCCCTGCAGCGGCTCCGGTACCTGGGGGCGTTCGCCGGAGAACCTGTATTATTTTACAGAGGAACGTATTACAGAATATGCCGCGTTACAAAAACAGCTCGCGAAACATGTAACGCCTTTGCTGCAACCCGGCGGGCGACTGGTATATATCACCTGCTCCGTTTTTAAAGAGGAGAACGAGGATGCGGTGACGTTTTTGAAGCACGAATGCGGATTGGAGATAGAAGAAAGCGGCGTGATCCGCGGGTATGACAGGGAAGCGGATACGATGTTTGTGGCGGTTGGGAGGAAGTAATTATTTCACTTCCTCTCCCACATGTTTCAGCGACTCCGAGTTAATACAATACCTTAGCCCGCTCGGCGCCGGCCCGTCAGGGAATACATGCCCCAGGTGGGCATCGCAGGTATTGCACATCACTTCAACCCTTACCATCCCGAAAGAAACATCCTTATCGTATTTGATCGCATTTTCTTTGATCGGCTGCGTAAAGCTCGGCCAGCCAGTGTTTGAGTCGTATTTGATGGTGGAATCGAATAATTCGGTATCGCAGCAGACGCAGTTGTATTTTCCCGGTTCGTAGCGGCTGCAAAGCTCGCCGCTGAAGCGGGCCTCCGTGCCTTTCGCGCGGGCAATACGGTATTGTTCGGGCGTTAACAATGCTTTCCACTCTTCATCGGTTTTTTCAACCCTTTTGTCCGGGGTGGGATTGCCTTTGGTGGCGAAATTCAGGACGTCGTTCCAGTTCAGCATGGCATTGTTTTTTAGAAATGGAAATTTACGCAAAATCCATGGAATGAATGATAGCCAGATCATGGCCATTGGTGTAATAAAAAAAGGGAAGCATGAGCCTCCCTCTTTTCTTTTTATTTTAAAAACAAGATCATCTCCTGATAATTCCCCCAGCCAGCACATCATCCCCTTCATAAAACACCGCAGATTGCCCCGGTGCAATGCCTTTCACCTCTTCATAGAAATGCACTTTCACGGTGCAGTCTTCCTGGTTGTAAACATTGGCCAGCGTGCCTTTGTCCTTGTACCGGATCTTCACGACAGATTCCATGCCTTCCGGCAGGTGATCGTATTTCACGAAGTTGAGGCCGCCTACTTTCATTTCACTGCGGTTTAGTTCCGCCTCGGCGCCCAGCACGACGGTATTGGTTTCCGGGATGATCTCGGTCACGAATACGGGCCTGCCCAGCGCGATATCCAGCCCTTTGCGCTGGCCGATGGTATAGAACGGGTATCCTTTGTGCTTGCCTACAATGGTGCCGTCAGCGAGCACGAAGTTGCCGCCGTTCACTCTTTCTTCCAGCCCGTCCACCTTACGTTTCAGGAAACCGCGGTAGTCGTTGTCCGGCACGAAGCAGATCTCATAGCTCTCGGCTTTTTTGGCCAGTTCGGGGTAACCGAAGTCCAGCGCCATCTGGCGGATCTCGGTTTTGCGGTAGCCGCCCAGGGGCAGCAGGGTGCGTTTCACCACGTCCTGGTCCAGCCCCCAGAGCACGTAGCTCTGGTCTTTGGTTTCATCCACGCCTTTGCTGATCACGCCGCGGCCGTTTTCCATGCGGAGCTTAGCGTAGTGGCCGGTGGCAATGAATTCGCAGTCCATAGCATCTGCCCGCTTCATGAGGGCTCGCCATTTGATATGGGTGTTGCACAGCACGCACGGATTGGGCGTGCGGCCCGCGATATATTCGTCCACGAAATTATTGATGACAAAATCCCCGAATTCGTCCCTTATGTCCAGGATGAAGTGCGGGAAACCGTGATGCACGGCGGCGGCGCGGGCATCGTTGAAAGAATCCAGGTTGCAGCAGCCGGTTTCCTTCTTGGAAGGACCGGCGGAGGCGTAATCCCAGGTCTTCATGGTGATGCCCACCACTTCATATCCCTGCTCATGGAGCATCAGGGCAGTGACTGTACTGTCAATCCCCCCGCTCATGGCTACCAGCACTTTTCCATGCTTGCTCATCTGATATTATTTAAACACCTGTCGGCAAGGCCCCGGTAACCCAAGGCCCGGCGTTCCAGGATGGAATTAATTAAGACCGCAAAATTACTGAAATCCCTTCAAAGTGGCGGCACTTGCTTATAGATACTGCCGATGAGGCCATAGCTGAAGTTTCAAACAAGTATAAAAAAATCTAAATAAGACGATTTACAACGATTGATTTGCACACTTTGTATAAAATCTTTAGCATTTTGTCAAAAAATTGGAATGCTAATTATATATTTATTGGAAATTAGCTATGTTATTTAATAAAACATCCATGCATGCTTCCGAGATTGAATAAGCAACACGTTATGAACAACCCCCAGTGGGGCATTACACCTGACTATCTGCAATTTCCTGAAAAAGTCCTGCAATTTGGTACCGGTGTGCTGTTGCGCGGCTTGGTAGACTTCCTGGTGGACAAGGCGAACAAACAGAATGTTTTCCAGGGCCGCATCGTAGTGGTAAAATCCACCGATGGCGACGCCGGTGCATTCGATACGCAGGACGGGCTTTTTACCACGCATATCAAGGGAATTTCCCAGGGACAGCCTGTGGATCAACACCTTATAAACGCTTCTATCAGCCGTGTTTTGCAATCGAATGCAGAATGGGAGGCGATACTGGAGGCCGCTTCACAGCCGAGCCTGGAAGTGATCGTGTCCAACACCACTGAAGTGGGCATACAGTATGTGGAAGAAGACGTGGCAGCGGGCGTTCCGGCCTCTTTTCCCGGTAAGCTGCTCGCCATCCTGCATGAACGGTACCGCCGCAAGCTGCCCGGTTTCGTTATCATCCCCACCGAGCTGATCGTGGACAACGGGAAGATCCTCAAAGAGATCGTTATCAAACTGGCGGAATTCAATAAAATGCCGGAAGGCTTCATCCAGTGGATAACACAGGGCAACCGCTTCTGCAATTCGCTGGTAGACCGTATTGTGCCGGGCAGGCCGAAGGCCCTTGCCGAAAGCTGGGAAAAAGCGGGGTATGAAGACGAGCTCTGGATCGAAGCAGAACCCTTCCTGCTATGGGCCATCGAGGGAGACGCGGGCGTTGCCCAGAAGCTGTCTTTCCACCAAACGGACGACCGCATGCTTATCGCTCCCAGCATCACTCCATACCGCGAGCAGAAACTGCGCCTGCTGAACGGCAGCCACACCGCCGCCGTAACCCTCGGTTACCTCTCCGGGTTGAACACCGTGTACGAATGCATGCAGGACGCTTATATGCGCCGCTTCTTCGAAACCGTGGTGCTGGACGAGATACTGCCCACCCTCGAAAACCTGGGCTCCCGGGCGGCCGTTTTCGCTAAAGACGTGCTGGACCGTTTCGCTAATCCTTACATCGAACATAAACTCATCAGCATCACCTTCCAGCAAAGCTCCAAAATGAACGCCCGTAACGTGCAGACCCTGCTCCGTTACCGCGACGCTAAAGGCCTGCTGCCGGAAATGATGATGCTGGGCTTTGCCAGCACCCTGCTGTTCCTTAAACCGGCCAGGGAGCAGAACGGCAAGTTCCAGGGCCAGCGTAAAGACGCCTTCTACGATATCACGGACGATAACGCAGCTATTTTCGCCACGTACTGGCAATCGGTTGCCAATGCCGGTTACCCGGAAGTGTCCGCCATGGTGAGAGACATTTGTGCGGACGAGCGCCTGTGGCAAACCGACCTCAACAAGCTGCCCGGCTTTGCCGATACCGTTGCTGATCACCTGCTGGGGATGATGCAGAACGGTGTGAAAGAGTACATCACCCATCATTCAAAGGTTCTTTAAGCACACGTTCATGAAAGCATTTCTGTCGGAAGACTTTATACTGCAAACTGATACCGCCCGGAAATTATATTTCGACTACGCGAAGGATATGCCCGTGATAGATTATCACAACCATCTTCCGCCCGATGAAATTGCGGCCAACCGCAGCTTCAGCACTATCACGGAAGCCTGGCTCAAGGGCGATCACTATAAATGGAGGGCCATGCGCGCCAATGGCGTGAATGAAGACCTTATTACCGGCAATGCGGACGATTTCACCAAGTTCAAAGTATGGGCGGAAACCGTGCCGTATACCATGCGCAACCCGCTCTACCACTGGACGCACATGGAACTGAAGAATCCCTTCGGTATTACTGAATTGCTCAACGGCGACAGCGTGGCCAGGATCTACGAAGCCTGCAACGCACAGCTGCCGGGGCTTACCACACAAACGCTGCTTCAGCATTTTAACGCGGATACGCTGTGCACCACAGATGATCCCGCCGATCCGCTGGACCATCATATCGCCATCCGCAAGCAGGGCTTCAAAGTGAAGGTGCTGCCCACTTTCAGGCCGGATAAGGCCATGGCGGTGGAAGACCCTGCTACCTTCAACGCCTACATGCAAAAGCTGGGCGCTGCGGCCGGTATTGAAATTAAAAGTTACAAGACCCTGCTGGACGCGTTAAAAAAACGGCACGACTACTTTCATGAAAATGGCGGCCGTTTATCCGACCACGGGCTGAATTATTTCGTATACGCGGACTTTACGGAAGCCAGGCTGGAAGAGGCTTTCCAGCGCCTGGCAGCGGGTAAGAACGTAACGGACGAGATCGCCGTGATGTTCAAAGCCGCTACCCTGCACCAGATTTGCCTCTGGAACCATGAGCGGGGCTGGGTACAGCAATTCCATGTGGGCGCCATCCGCAACAACAACTCCCGCCTGCTGAAACGCCTGGGCGCGGACGCCGGTGTGGATTCCATCGGGGACTGGCCGATGGCCGAAGCCATGAGCCGCTTCTTTGACCGGCTGGACCGCGACGGCAAGCTGGCCAAAACCATCGTATACAACCTGAACCCTTCTTACAACGAAGTGTATGCCACCATGGTGGGCAACTTCCAGGACGGCAGCGTAGCCGGCAAAATGCAGTTCGGCTCCGGCTGGTGGTTCCTGGACCAGAAAGACGGGATGGAAAAGCAGATGAACGCGCTCAGCAACATGGGCCTCCTCAGCCGTTTCGTGGGCATGCTCACCGATTCGCGGAGCTTTCTCTCTTTCCCGAGGCATGAGTATTTCAGGAGAATATTGTGTAATTTGATCGGAAACGATGTGGAGAACGGCGAGCTGCCGGGAGATGTGCCATGGTTGGGAAAAATGGTACAGGATATTTGCTATAACAACGCCAAAGCCTATTTTAATTTCTGATGCAACCGGTATCTGTAATCACTTTCGGAGAAATATTATTACGACTGAGCCCTGAATGGGCGCAGCAGCGCGCCGCGTTGTTCGTGGGCGGAGCGGAGGCCAATGTGGCGGCCGCTTTGGCAACATGGGGCAACAAGGTGGCCTATATCAGTAAAACGCCGGAGAACGGCCTCAGCCGCCAGGTGCTGGCGCAGCTGCAAACCATCGGCGTGCAGACGGACCGCATGCTCTGGGGCGGCGACCGCATCGGTGCTTATTATCTTGCACAGGGCTCGGACCTGAAACATGCGGAAGTAGTGTACGACCGCAAGTATTCCAGCTTTTCCGAGATCAAACCCGGTACGGTGGATTGGGATGCATTGCTGGGCGACGCACAGTGGTTCCACTGGAGCGCCATTTCACCCGCGCTCAACCCTGACGCGGTGATCATCTGCCGGGAAGTGCTGGAAGCGGCCACCCGCAAGGGCATGACCATTTCCACGGACCTCAATTACCGCAGCAAGCTGTGGCAGTACGGCCGCAGCCCGCTGGAAATAATGCCGGAGCTTACACAATACTGTCATGTGATCATGGGCAACATCTGGGCGGCCAATATGATGCTGGGCACGCCGCTGAACCAGGAAAAGATCGCCGCCGATACAAAGGAAGCATACCTGGAAGCAGCGATGGCATCAGCCGCGGCCATCATCAAACAGTTCCCGAAATGCGACAGGGTGGCCTTTACTTTCCGGTTTTCAGCCGCGCCCACGCATAACCTGTATTACGCGGTGTATTACACAGAAGGCAAGCTGTACGTAAGCAGGCAATATGAGACCAACGAAGTGGTGGACCGTGTGGGCAGCGGGGACAGCTTTATGGCCGGCCTCATTCACGCGAACCTGAACGGGTTCGACCACCAGGACACTATTTCCTACGCCGCCGCGGCAGCCTATTCCAAGCTGTTCCGCACCGGCGATTTTAACCTGACAGAGAAAGAATCGATCACACAATTGATGTAAAATGAGACCACATCCAGATACGATCATCGCAGCATTTGAGGCCACGAAAGTAGTGCCGGTATTTTATCATGAAGATCCGGCGGTATGCGTGGAAGTGATGAAAGCCTGTTACGAAGGCGGCATCCGTGTATTTGAATTTACCAACAGGGGAGAGCATGCCCGTCATAATTTCGCGGAGCTGCGCGATGTGAAAACCGCTTCCATGCCGGATATGTATCTCGGTATCGGCACCATCAAAAATGCCACTGACGCCAAGGCTTACACGGATATGGGCGCCGACTTCATCGTATGCCCCGTAGTGGACCCTGAAACAGCGGCGTATTGCCATGAGCAGAACATCCTGTGGGTGCCCGGCTGCATGACGCCTACGGAAATTTCCGTTGCGGAGAAGAACGGGGCGCAGCTGGTGAAACTGTTTCCCGGAAGCACGCTCGGCCCGGGTTTCGTGAAAGCGATCAAACCTTTATTCCCTTCCACCCGCTTTATGCCAACCGGGGGAGTGGAGCCTGAGAAAGACAACCTGCAGCAATGGTTCGATGCAGGGGTGGTATGTGTAGGCATGGGATCCAATCTTATCGCTAAAAATGCCATTGAAAAGCAGGACTGGAAAGGCCTGAGCGCTAAAATCAAGCAAACGTTTGCATATATTGCGGCATTACATTAATTTGTCGCAGCAATTCGATTTATCCTAAACAATCAACTAATGAATTCCACCGTAATTGGCCGGTACCGCTGGCGCATCTGTGCACTACTTTTCTTTGCAACAACCATCAACTACATAGACCGGCAGGTGATCGGTATCCTGAAACCAGTACTGGAGAAGGAATTTCATTGGACGGAAACGCAGTATGGCGAGATCGTGATGGTGTTTTCAGCCTGTTACGCCTTCGGCCTGCTGATATTCGGCCGTTTCGTGGATAAGGTGGGTACCAAAGTAGGATACACCGTTTCTATCGTGGTATGGAGCATTGCGGCAGTTGCGCATGCGTTCGCAAAATCCACTTTCGGTTTTGCCGCGGCACGCGCCATACTGGGCCTGGGCGAAGCGGGCAACTTCCCGGTAGCCATTAAGTCTGTAGCGGAATGGTTCCCCAAGAAAGAACGCGCCCTGGCAACAGGTATATTCAATTCCGGCGCCAACATCGGCGCGGTGGCCGCACCTGCAGTAGTTCCCTGGCTGGCGGCTGATTACGGCTGGCAGGAAGCGTTCATCTGGACCGGCGTTGTTGGTTTTGTATGGCTGATTTTCTGGATTGCGATGTATGAGATTCCTGCACGCCACAAAAAGATCACGAAAGCTGAATACGATCACATCCATAGCGACAACGTGGACGAATCCAATTCCAAACGTAAAGTGCCCTGGTTAAAGCTGTTCGGTATCCGCCAAACCTGGGCTTTCGTGTTCGGCAAATTACTGACCGACCCCATCTGGTGGTTCTTCCTCTTCTGGCTGCCTTCCTATTTCTCCACTACTTTCAACCTGAATATGAAGAGCCTGGGCCTGCCGCTGATCATCGTGTATACGGCCACCACTGTGGGAAGTATAGGCGGGGGATATCTTTCCAGCTATTTCATCAAACGCGGCATGCCGGTGTTCAGGGCGCGTAAAACCGCGATGTTCATCTTTGCTATCTGCGTGCTGCCTATCATGACCGCTCCTTTTGCCACGAATATGTGGGTAGCTGTAGCGCTCATCAGCCTGGCCGCCGCGGCGCACCAGGCATGGTCTGCCAACATCTTCACCACTGCGTCTGACATGTTCCCCAAGTTTGCGCTCAGCTCTGTAGTAGGGATCGGTGGCATGGCTGGTTCTATCGGTGGCATGTTGTTCCCGCTGCTGGTGGGCGCCCTGCTGGATCATTACAAGGGCCTGGGCAACATCGGTACGGGTTACAGCATTCTTTTCGTGATCTGCGGCTGTGCTTACCTGCTGGCCTGGGGCGCGATGCACCTCTTTGCTCCGCGCATGGAAGAGGTGGAGATTCCTGAAGAAGCATAATTCATTAAGTGTAATATTAATAACGGGCTGCATCTGATGATGCAGCCCGTTGTATTTTATACTAAATCACCTTAAAATAAGTTATGGAAAGCCCCGTTATTGCGAGGAGTAGCAGAGCTAAAGCGGGAGGGGCGACGAAGCAATCTCCCACATCGAATTGAGGCTCCCCCTGCATATGAAGATTGCTTCGTCGCGGCCCCTGCACAAAACCCCCGCAGCTCCTCGCAATGACGGACAATTTTTACAGGCTCACACCGCGTTTCCAGGGAATAAAATCATCCTGGTGCAGCTCTTCCGCTTTGGTGCGGATCTCGCCGCTGGCCACTCTCACCACAAAATCAAGGATGTCTTCACCCATCTGTTCGATGGTCTTTTGACCGCTGATGATGCTGCCGGTGTCTATATCAATGATATCAGGCATGCGCTGTGCGAGGCGTGAATTGGTAGAGAGTTTTACTACCGGCGCGATCGGGTTGCCGGTAGGCGTGCCCAGGCCGGTGGTGAACAATACCACCGAAGCACCGGAACCCACTTCCGCGGAGGTGGACTCTACGTCGTTGCCCGGTGTGCAAAGCAGGTTGAGGCCGGGTTTGGTAACATATTCCGTATAGTCGAGCACGTCTTTCACGGGGGAGGTGCCGCCTTTCTTCGCCGCGCCGGCCGATTTGATCGCGTCGGTGATCAGTCCGTCTTTAATGTTGCCGGGGGAAGGGTTCATGTGAAAACCTGAACCCACCATCTGCGCCTGGCTTTCATATGCCCGCATGATGGTGATGAACTTGTCTGCCGTGGTATCGTCTTCACAACGGTTGATCAGTTCCTGTTCCACGCCGCAAAGCTCGGGGAACTCGGAAAGAATGGTAGTGCCGCCGAGCGCCACCAGCAGGTCGGAAGTATGGCCGATGGCGGGATTGGCAGAAATGCCGGAGAACCCGTCGGACCCGCCGCATTCCAGCCCGATCACGACTTTTGAAAGCGGGGCCGGCCTGCGTTCCAGCTTGTTGGCTTCTACCAGCGCCAGGAAAGTATCCTTGATGGCATTGGAAAGCATATTGAATTCGGAGCCGCTGGTTTGCTGTTCGTATACCAATACCGGTTTGGAAAAGTTAGGGTTGAGCTTTTTGAGCGATTGCTGCAGGATGGAGACCTGCGCATGCTGGCAGCCGAGGCTTAGCACGGTAGCGCCCGCCACGTTCGGGTGGTGAATGTAACCGGCCAGCAGCGCGCAAAGCGCATCTGAATCCTGGCGGGTTCCGCCGCATCCGCCTTCGTGGATGAGGAACTTCACCCCGTCGATATTCGGGAATACAGGATTGCGTTTCGCGGTTTTGACGGCTTCTTCCGCTTTGTAATCTTTGATAGCGTCCAGCTTACCGCTTTTGTAAAGGTCCACCAGGTCAGCCACCTGTTCGTTGTACACCTCGGTGGGAGCGAAGCCCAGCCCTTTTTCGAAAGCGGTTTTGATAACGCCCACATTCCTGTTCTCACAAAATACCATGGGGATCACCAGCCAGTAATTGCGGGTGCCCACCTGGCCGTCTTCCCGGTGGTAACCGTTGAAGGTCTTGCCCTGCCAGCGGCTCACATCCGGTTTCTGCCATTCCATGCTGCTGTCTTTCTCATGGAAAGCATTGGCATCGTGCTGAAGGTTCTTCACCGTAATAGGTTCGCCTTCCTGGATGGGCGTAACGGCCTTGCCTACCAGCACGCCGTACATCAGCACGGGATCGCCGGCGTTGAGCGGCTTGAGCGGGAATTTATGTTTAGCGGGAACGTTCTGCTTCAATTGAATTGTTGAGCCATTAAACTGAATTTGCTGCCCTGCCGGTAGATCCTGTAAAGCCACCAGCACATTGTCTTTCGGATGAATCTGAAGATACGTGTTCATGATTTGCAAAATAGCGCATTTGAAAACGCCGCGTTAATACTAAAATCTGTTTTTTTGATTGGATATTAACCTTCACAAAGGTAAGGAAGCGCCGGCGGAAAACCTGCCGGGAGTCCCCGGAAACATTGAGATCAGACTGTTTTGTGGCAATTGAATGCAAACGTTTGCATTTTTCGTGATTTCGTATTACCTTCAACCCGGGAGCAACACCTTTAGTGATACTTTACTAGCTTACGGAACATTTTAAAATCCACTTTTTGATGAACACGTCTATTGAAACTCGATACGCCAGCAGCCCGCAGGAAGCTAAAACCTGGGATACCGCTCAATCCAGGGAAGCCCTGCTGATCACGCCCCTTTTTATGGAAGACCAGGTGAAACTGGTATACAGCCACTACGACCGCTTTATTACCGGCGGCATCATGCCCGTGAAACAGTCCGTGAAACTGGAAACGGTAGACCCGCTGAAAGCCGCTTATTTCCTGGAACGCCGCGAGCTGGGCGTTATTAACACCGGAGGCGCGGGCACGATAAGCGTAGATGGCGAAGTATTCGAGATAGGCTTTAAAGAAGCGCTTTACATCGGCAGAGGCAAACAGGAAGTGATCTTTTCAAGCACGAACGGCGCGGAACCCGCCCGCTTCTACCTGAACTCCACTCCAGCCCATATGACCTATCCCACCCGCCGCATCACCCGCGCGGAGGCGGATGTCGTAACGCTGGGCGCGCAGGAAACGTCTAACCACCGCACCATCAATAAGCTGCTGGTGAACTCCGTGCTGCCTACCTGCCAGCTGCAAATGGGCATGACGGAACTGAAATCCGGCAATACCTGGAACACCATGCCCGCGCATACGCACGACCGCCGCATGGAAGTATATTTTTATTTCGAAGTGCCGCAAGGCCAGTCTATATGCCACTTCTGGGGCCAGCCGCAGGAAACGCGCCATATATGGATGCAGAACAACGAAGCGGTGATATCGCCGCCCTGGTCCATCCACTCCGGCGCAGGCACCAGCAACTATACCTTTATATGGGGCATGGCCGGCGAAAACCTGGACTACGGCGATATGGACCACTGTGCTATTCCCGACCTGCGCTAATAGCACAACAAACATAAATTCCCGTGAGCAATGCCGCATTAACGGCAACGCATATACTGAAAACAACTGATACTCAGATCCATGAAGAAATTCACTCAATGGTGCATATGCTCCTGCATAGCACTGGGCGCAGCGTTTTCCGCCAGCGCACAGGAACGCCTTCTTCCTGATTCCATCATGGCTTCCATGAAAAGAGTGGCCGGCTGGCAGTTCCGCCACCTGGAAAAGGAAGGATGGCAGCATCCCAAAACCGACTGGACCAACGGCGCGCTGTATGCCGGCGTGTACGCATTTGCGGAACTGGCCAACGAGCAACAGTACTTCCAGCACCTGATCAACATTGCAGACCAGAACAACTGGGATGCGGGCCGCCGCCGCTTTTTTGCGGACGACTATTGCGTGGGGCAAACCTATTCGCAGCTGTACAATGTTTACGGCGAAGACCATATGATCCGCCGCTGGCGTACGCTGGCAGACAGTGTTGTGGCGCAGCCGCACACGGAAAGCCTGGAATGGACGAATAACATTCACATGCGCGAATGGGCCTGGTGCGACGCGCTGTTCATGGGTCCGCCCGCCTTGGCTTATCTTTCTACGGCTACAGGCGATCCGAAATACCTGCAAACTGCTATCAAGCTGTGGTGGAAAACATCCGGTTATCTCTACAGCAAAGAACATAAGCTTTACTTCCGCGACGGGCGTTACTTCAACCAGAAAGAAAAGAACGGCCAGCCTGTGTTCTGGAGCCGCGGCAACGGCTGGGTGATGGGTGGGCTGGTGCGGATGATGAACAACATCAGGCCGGGCGACCCTGCCCGCGCAGCTTTCGAGCAGCAGTTCAAGGAAATGGCCGCGAAGGTGGCGTCGCTCCAGCATGCTGACGGCACCTGGCATGCAGCGCTGCTGGACCAGGAAAGTTACCCCGCTAAAGAGACCAGCGGCACCGGCTTTTTCCTCTACGCCATCAGCTGGGGTATTAACAACGGCCTGTTGCCGAAAGTTACTTACCGCCCCGTGCTGGTGAAAGGCTGGGCGGCCCTTCAATCCTGCGTGCAGCCCAACGGCAAGCTGGGTTTTGTGCAAATGATCGCCGCAGCGCCGGGCACAGCCACGGCAGACGATACAGAGGTATATGGCGTAGGCGCGTACCTGCTGGCTGGTTCGGAGCTGGTGAAGCTTAGCCTGAAAGAGCAGGTATGGCCCGTGACGATCGAACTCTATAACCCCGCAGGCGCTCCCGCCGGGTTGGTGGAACTGGATTACAAAACGCTCGCTGACCACTGGAGACCCTTGCGCAGGGGGGCTTTCAAGATAACCAATACGATCACCGGGGAAGAGTACCCATACCAAATATTATACGAAGGCGGCAAAGAACCGGTGAAGATACTGGTGGATGCCCCGCTGGTAGCGGGCGGCAAGGTAATGGCCACGCTGGAGGAAGGTTTGCCTCAGCCGGTTGTAAAGAAAACGTATGGCCGCTACGTGCCCGAAAGGAAAGATGATTTTGCCTGGGAAAACGACCGCGTAGCCTTCCGTATGTACGGCAGGGCACTGGAAGCCACTCCGAAGGAAATGGCCTATGGCGTTGACTTCTGGAACAAACGCACCGGTAACCTCGTGATAGACAAATGGTACAAACGCACCAATTACCATAAAGACGACGGCGACGGCCTGGATTATTATCATGTGGGCCTTATGCTGGGGGCGGGCGGCATTGCGCCGTATGTGGCAGACAGCATCTGGCATTCCAGGAACTACACCCGCCACAGGATCATAGACAGCGGTGCGCTGCGCACCACGTTCGAACTGGGATATGAGCCCTGGAACGTGAGCGGCAGGCAGGTGAGCGTTACCAAGACCGTATCTATCGACGCGCATGCGCAGCTTAGCAAAATGGAGATCCGGTATTCGGACACGCTGCCCGTGGCTATCGGCATCAGCAAACGCAAGGAAGCCGGCACGATCTGGCTGGATGAAAAGACCGGCGCAATGGGCTACTGGGAGCCCCGCCACGGGGAAGACGGCACTACCGGCATCGGTTGCGTGGTACTGAACCCGGTAAAAGAAATGAAAGTGGAGAAAGGTCACATTCTGACTGTTTCCGCAACGGATAAAAACAAATCTGTAACTTACTACACAGGGGGAGCCTGGGATAAGGCCGGCGTTATTACCGGCGCAGACCAATGGTTTGCTTATCTCCGGCAGCAGGCGGCACGCCTTGCCAGGCCTGTGAGGGTTAAAATTTACAAGTAAAAAATAATCCCGCACGATGAGCGTACTCGATCTTTTCAGCCTCAAAGGCAAAACCGCGCTGGTAACAGGATGTAAAAGAGGCATCGGCAAAGCCATGGCAGTGGCCCTGGCAGAGGCCGGAGCCGATATCATCGGCGTATCGGCCTCCCTCGAACTGAACGGCAGCGACGTAGAAAAAGCAGTGCTAGCCACCGGCCGCCGCTTTAAAGCTTACCAATGCGATTTTGGGAAGCGCGAAGCATTGTATAATTTTATCGGAACGGTCCAAAAGGATTTTCCGGTGATAGACATCCTCGTGAACAATGCCGGTACCATTATGCGCAAACCTGCCGCGGAGCATCCGGACGAATACTGGGATGAAGTGATCGCCATCAACCAGTCGGCCCAGTTCATCCTTACCAGGGAGATCGGCAAAGGAATGCTGGAACGCGGCAAGGGTAAAGTAATATTCACCGCTTCGCTGCTTACTTTCCAGGGCGGCATCAACGTGCCGGGCTACGCAGCCAGCAAAGGCGCTGTAGGACAGCTCACCAAAGCTTTCGCCAACGAATGGGCTTCCCGCGGCGTGAACGTGAATGCGATTGCGCCGGGTTATATTTCCACGGATAACACCGCCGCTTTGCGTGCCGATGAAAAGCGCAGCCAGGGCATCCTGGAACGCATCCCCGCCGCACGCTGGGGCGAGCCGGAAGATTTTACGGGACCGGTCGTATTTCTGGCCTCTGACGCATCCAGCTATATGCACGGCACTGTAATGACGGTAGACGGCGGCTGGATGGGCAGGTAAACTTAACAAACCAATATGTCTGTACGTTCTGAGAAAACAATCGTAGATATCGCGGAAGAGCTGAACCTCTCCGTGTCTACAGTATCCCGTGCCCTGAATGACCACCCAAACATCAGCGCTAAAACGAAGGACAGGGTGAAGAAGATGGCCCGCAAGCTGGGATACCGCCCCAACGCCATGGCCGCCGGTTTGCGCAACAACAAAAGCAAGACCATCGGTCTCATCGTGCCGCGCATCTCCATGTTCTACCCCGCCACCATCAGCACCATCATCCAGAATAAACTGATGGAATACGGGTACAACCTCATCATCTGCCAGAGCAACGATTCTCTCGAACAGGAAATAGCGCTGGCCAATACTCTTTACTCCGCGCGCGTAGACGGGCTGGCGGTTTCAGCCACACTGTACACCACCGATTTTTCTCATTTCGACATATTCAAACAGCAAAATATTCCCCTCGTTTTCTTCGACCGCGTTCCCAACAAAGATTACAACGTGAAGGTGATCAAAGGAGATGATTTCCTCGGCGGCCTGCTCGCCACGGAACACCTGATAGAACAGGGTTGTAAAGACATCGTGCACATCTCCGGCCCGCTCACCTGCAACCTTTACAAGGAAAGGCTGGCCGGCTACAAGGAAGGCCTGCAAAGGCATAAACGGCCTTATAGCAAGTCGCGCGTATTCTTCCACGAGCTCACCCGCGAGAACGCATGGGCCACCGCGGAGAAGATCTTCTCCCAGAAGCCCATCCCGGACGGGATCTTTGCCACCAACGATACCACGGCCATCACCCTGCTGGAATACTGCCGCAAAAACGGCATCAACGTGCCGGAAGACTGCAAGATCGTAGGTTATTCCAACGACCCGCGCACAGAGATCGTAACGCCGGCCATCACGTCTGTAGACCAATACCCCGCCACCATGGGCGAAAGGGTGGTAGCGGCGCTGATGGACCTCATACAAGCCAAACATCCGCCTGCGTACAGGCATTCACAGGAAATTGTGCCAATACAGCTAGTGACAAGGGAAAGCTCCGCGGGAGTTCCCAAAAAGAAAAAATGATCCACATTATGAAGAAAATTGTCTTTTTATTACTTGCCTGCGGCACTTTCCACGCGCAGGCGCAGACGAAGTTGTCTGTAAAGCAGATGAAAGCGCTGGCAGATGAAAGCCTCCAGTTCTCCGCAAAGCAGTATAAGCACATGATGCAGTCGCTGCCTGATTCCCTTTTCCCGCGTTCCACCAACAGAGACGGCAGCCTTATGACGGCGAAGTATAACTGGTGGACGGCAGGTTTTTACCCCGGCAGCTGCTGGTACCTTTATGAGTTCACGAAAGATCCCGCATTTAAACAGGAAGCCCTCAAGCGCCAGCAATACCTGCTGCCGGACCAGTACCGTACCAATACACACGACCTCGGGTTCCTGATGTATTGCAGTTTTGGTAACGAACTGCGGCTGGAAGGCACGCCTGGCGTGAAAGACATCCTGATTACCAGCTCGCGCTCGCTTATACAGCGCTACAAGCCCACTATCGGCGCCATCCGCAGCTGGGACCATGCCGGCTGGAAATGCCCCGTGATCATAGACAACATGATGAACCTGGAAATGCTTTGCTGGGCCACCAAAAACAGCGGCGACAGCACTTTTTACCAGATCGCGGTGAACCATGCGAACACCACGATGAAAAACCATTTCCGCGACGACTACAGCTCTTACCATGTAATTGATTACGATACCATTACCGGCCAGGTGTTCGCCAAAAAGACCCACCAGGGCCATTCCGACGCTTCCGCATGGAGCCGCGGCCAGGCCTGGGGCCTGTACGGTTACACCATGATGTACCGCGAAACCAAAGACAAAAAATACCTGGACCAGGCGCGCCACATCGCCGATTACATGCTCAATCACCCGCACATGCCGAAAGACCTGGTGCCGTACTACGACTACGATGCGCCTGAAATCCCCAACGCCATCCGCGACGCGTCCGCCGCTGCTGTAATGGCTTCCGCGCTGCTGGAGCTGAGCCGCTATACCGGCAAAGCCGAAAGCAAACGTTACTGGAACGCCGGTGCGGACGCCCTGGCAAGCCTCGCAAGCCCTGCTTACCGCGCCAAAGAAGGGGGGAACAACAACTTCATTCTCATGCACAGCACCGGCTCCATGCCCGGTAAATCCGAGATTGACGTGCCTTTGTCTTACGCTGATTATTACTTCCTCGAAGGGCTGCTCCGCTACAAACAATGGGCAGGCAAATAATTTTAATAGGATTTTAATATTCCCGATTTGACCTTTGTTGACAAGGAATGCAGCCACCGTACTGCATTCCTTGTTCTTTATTGACCCGCTCTCCCGGATTTTTTCGTTATTTTAGCCACAATCGATAACGAAAACAGGTGGGAGTATGATTCATTTACCAAATCTTATTACGGACCTCGCCCTCATCCTGGGGGCCGCGGCAGTTACGACATTGATCTTTAAAAAACTGAAGCAGCCATTGGTGCTCGGCTACCTGATAGCCGGCATCCTGGTAGGTCCGTACTTCGATTTGTTCCCTACAGTACAGGAAAAAGACAACATCCAGATCTGGTCCGAGATCGGTGTGATCTTCCTTTTATTCAGCCTGGGCCTTGAGTTCAGTTTCAAAAAGCTGATGAAAGTGGGCGGTTCCGCGTCTATCACGGCTTTAGTGGAAGTGGTGGTGATGCTGGCCTTTGGTTATGCCACCGGTAAGCTGCTGGGCTGGAATACGATGGACAGTATTTTCCTCGGCGGCGTTCTTTCCATTTCCTCCACCACCATCATCATCAGGGCGTTTGAAGAGCTGGGCGTGAAAGGCCAGAAGTTCGCCGGGCTGGTGTTCGGCATACTGGTAGTGGAAGACCTGATCGCGATCGTGCTGCTGGTATTGCTTTCCACCCTCGCGGTGAGCCAGCAGTTCGCCGGCACGGAAATGCTGATCTCCGTAGTGAAGCTCGTGTTTTTCCTTATTCTCTGGTTCATCGGTGGCATATTTTTCATACCTACTTTTCTGAAGAAAACGAAGAAGCTGATGAGCGAGGAAACCTTGCTGGTCACGTCTATCGCCTTGTGTTTGCTGATGGTGGTGCTGGCCACGCAGGTGGGTTTTTCCGCTGCCCTGGGCGCTTTCATCATGGGCTCCATCCTCGCGGAAACCACGCAGGCGGAGAAGATCGAACACCTCGTGAAATCGGTGAAAGACCTGTTCGGCGCGATATTTTTCGTGTCAGTCGGCATGCTGATAGACCCGGAAATGTTGCAGCGTTATCTTGGACCGGTAATTCTCATTACTGTCATCACGCTGGTGGGTAAAACGCTCAGCACCACGCTGGGCGCGGTTTTATCTGGCCAGCCGTTGAAATCCTCCGTCCAGGCCGGTATGAGCCTGGCGCAGATCGGGGAGTTCTCGTTCATCATCGCCACGCTGGGGCTTACGCTGAAAGTGACCAGCGATTTCCTGTATCCCATTGCAGTGGCGGTTTCCGCTGTCACCACCTTCACCACGCCTTACATGATCAAAGTGGCCGAACCGTTTTACGGATGGCTCGATAAACGTTTGCCTGAAAAATGGAAAACTTCCCTGGCCCGCTACAGCAGCGGCGCGCAAACCATCTCCCAGGCTTCCGACTGGCAGGTATTGCTCAAAGGCTACCTTACCAATACCGTGGTTTGCTCCGTGATACTGATCGCCATCGGCCTGCTTTCTTCCATCTATATTCTTCCCAAAGCCAATGAGCTGGTGGGCGTTCGGTCCGGCAAGATCGTGACCGCCGTGGTTACCTTCCTTGCCATGGTTCCGTTCCTCTGGGCGCTGGCAGTGAGGCAGGTGCAGGGAAAAGCGTTTTCGAACCTGCGCTCGCAGAACAAATACAAAGGCCCGCTGGTGCTGCTGCGCATCGCCCGCATCACGCTTTCTGTGTTCCTGATCGGCTTTATGCTGGGCCGGTTCTTTTCTTTTGGTATAGCCTTCACCGTTACCCTGCTGATCGTGGCGGTGCTGATCATTTTTTCCAGGCGCATACAGGTGTTCTACGACCGGCTGGAAGCCCGCTTCTTCTCCAACTTCAATGCCCGCGAAGCCGCCGCCGAAGCGCAGAAGAAAAAAGAGCCCGTGCTCGCCCCCTGGGACGCTCACCTGGCTTCTTTCAATGTACATGCAGACTGGGAAGGCGTGGGCAGAACCCTCGAAGAGCTGGGCCTGCGCGAGAAATACGGTGTGAACATCGCCCTCATCGAAAGAGGGGAGCGGCTGATCCCCATCCCGCCTAAATCCGAAAGGCTGTACCCCGGCGACCGTTTGCAGGTAATTGGTACGGACGAGCAGATCACCGCTTTCCGCAGCTATATCGACTATCACGTGCCCGCGCTGAAGCATGCGCGTTCGGAAGTGGAGCTCCGCCGTTACGACGTGCAGTCCGGCAGCCAGGTGTTCGGTAAAACCATCCGCCAGAGCGGTATCCGCGAGCTGGCGCATAGCATGGTAGTGGGCATCGAGCGCGGGGAAGAACGCATCCTGAACCCTGTTTCGGACATGATGCTGGAAGAAGGCGACGTGGTATGGGTGGTAGGCAACCCCAGGCGTACCGCCGCCCTGTTCAGAACGAAAGGAGAGGCGCCCAGGAATGCGGCCCGCACCCCGGAATGAGCCACTGTAAAGCCTTCCGGCTCTTCCGGAAAATCTTGTAAATCTTTCCCCTAATTGTATAACAGCCGGGCAGCGGTTCTGCCGGACCTTTGTATCATCAAAAAGAAACGATGATGAATACAATGGAACAAACGGTAAAACAAAGCTTCCCGGTTACAGGCATGAGCTGCGCGGCATGCGCCGGCTCAGTGGAAAGCATGCTGATGGCACAGCCCGGCATCCTCTCCGTAGCCGTGAATTTTGCCAGCAGCTCCGCCCTCGTGGAATATTCCCCTTCAGCCGCCAACCCCGCCGAATGGAAAAAAGCCATACAGTCCGTAGGTTACGACCTGCTCACCGATAATATGACCGGCAGCCTGGAAGACCACCAGCGCGCCCATTACCGCTCCCTGAAGCAAAAAACGCTGTGGGCCGTCATCTTTTCCATCCCGCTGGTCGTTATCGGCATGTTCTGGATGGAAATGCCTTACGCCAATTACATCATGTGGGCCCTGGCCACGCCGGTAGTGCTGGTGCTGGGCCGGCAGTTCTTCACTAACGCATGGAAACAGGCGCGCAACGGCAAAGCCAACATGGACACGCTGGTAGCCCAGAGCACCAGCATTGCATATATCTTCAGCATATTCAACACCCTGAACCCCGATTTCTGGCACAGCCGCGGTCTGCACGCCCATGTGTACTTCGAGGCCGCAGCGGTGGTGATCGCATTTATTTTACTCGGCAAGCTGCTGGAAGAAAGGGCCAAAGCCTCCACCTCCTCCGCCATCAAAAAGCTGATGGGCCTGCAACCCAATACGGTTACGCGCATTGGCCAGGATGGCCGCGAAGAAGTGATGCCGCTGGCGGAAGTGCAGGTTAATGACGTATTGCTGGTAAAACCGGGCGAACAGGTGCCGGTGGACGGTACCGTGATCCAGGGCAGGTCGTATGTGGATGAAAGCATGATCACCGGCGAACCGGTGGCCGTGGCCAAAGAGAACGGCAGCGGCGTATTTGCCGGAACGCTTAACCAGAAAGGCAGTTTCCGATTCAGGGCGAAACAGGTGGGCGGCGATACGCTGCTGGCGCAGATCATCCGTAAAGTGCAGGAAGCCCAGGGCTCCAAAGCGCCGGTGCAAAAGCTGGTGGACAAAGTGGCCGGTATTTTCGTGCCTGTTGTGATCGGCATTGCGCTGCTGGCCTTTGCCGCCTGGATGACCTGGGGAGGAACGAACGGGCTTACGCAGGGTTTGCTGGCATTGGTAACCGTGCTGGTGATCGCCTGCCCTTGCGCGCTGGGCCTGGCCACGCCTACCGCCATTATGGTGGGAATGGGCAAAGGCGCGGAGAACGGCATCCTGATCAAAGACGCGGAAAGCCTTGAAAAAGCGTACCGCATACAAGCGCTCATTCTCGATAAAACCGGCACCATTACCGAAGGTAAGCCTGCTGTAACCGGTGAGCTGTGGCGCACGGAGCAGGAGCGCCTGCAATACACCGGCGTGCTGTACGCGCTGGAAAAACAATCCGAGCACCCTCTGGCGGAGGCCATTGTGAAACACCTGGACGGTATTGCCACACCTGGATTACAACACTTTGAAAGCATCACCGGGCGCGGTGTTAAAGGAACATCTGACAAGAAGACCTTTTACGCGGGCAACCGGGAGCTGCTGGAGGAGCACCGCATTGTTATTCCCGCGGAACTGCGGAAACAGTCGGACCTGTGGCTGAACAACGCACACACCGTGATCTGGTTCGCGGACGCGCAGCAGGCCCTGGCGGTGATCGCCATTGCGGACAAAGTGAAAGCCGGCTCAGCCGCCGCCGTGAAACGTTTGCAGGAAATGGGCATTGAAGTGTACATGCTCACGGGCGACAATCCGCAGACCGCCGCCGCGGTGGCCAGGGAAACCGGCATCCGGCATGTGCAGGCGGGGCTGCTGCCCTCCGGTAAAGCGGATTTCATCAAACAATTGCAGCAGGAAGGCAAAACTGTGGCGATGGTGGGCGACGGCATCAACGACAGTCACGCGCTGGCGCAGGCGGATGTAAGCATTGCCATGGGCAAAGGCACAGACATTGCGATGGACGTGGCAATGATGACCCTCATTTCTTCCGACCTTCAGCAGATACCTAAAGCCATCCGCCTTTCCCGGAAAACCGTGCGGCTGATACGCCAGAACCTTTTCTGGGCCTTCGTTTACAACGTGATCGGTATTCCCGTGGCGGCGGGGCTGCTCATCCCCATTACCGGCTTTGCGCTGGACCCCATGCTGGCAGGCGCCGCCATGGCGCTCAGTTCCGTGTCCGTCGTGAGCAACAGCCTGCGTTTAAAGCTTTCAAAAATCTGACAGAAACATAAAAACAGGACATCATGAAAACGTTAAAATTCAAGACCAACATCAATTGCAGCGGATGCATCCGATCCGTAAGCCCTCACCTGGACGGCGAAAAGGAGATCGCGCACTGGGAAGTGGACATCAACAATCCAGACAAGATACTGACCGTTTCCACCACCACGCTCTCAGCGGAAGAAGTGGAAAACACCGTGAAGAAAGCGGGTTTCAAGGCAGAAGCAGTATAAACGGGAACATATGCAGATGCAAGGGTTGCGGCTTACCGGCCGCAACCTTTTTTATTTTTATGAAAAATTGAAACAACAGCATTTATGTTATATAACTTTATGAAAGTGAATCTTACCCGCAAAAAAATATATGATCTCAGTATAAATGGCGAAGCATAAAATGAACCGGTTTATAGCATTGGTTTTACTGCTCATGATTTCCTGCAACACTGGCAGGGAACTCCTTTCCGACGGCGAAAAACGTTTCCGGCAGCAATTGCAGGAAGAATGCGGCTGCGAGGTAAGCCTTGCCCACGACGACTTTGCGCTGCAGAACGACAACAGCACGGGAACTTTCCAGGTAACCTTCATCAATTCATCCGTGTATTACTGCGACAGTGATTCTTCAGAGCTGGCGCGCATTTCAGGGAACATCGCGAAGAGGCTGGCCGTAATTATGTCGAACAAAAAAAATTACAGCAATATCAGGTTCACCTACCTGCAGGTCAGCAAGGACGAAATAACGTGTACACGTCACATAATGATCCGCCGTCCTTGAGCTTTCTTCGTACCTTTAATTCAAATACAGGAGTATGAAAGTCATCTATAAGAAACTGGGACGGGAAAAAGCCTACGGGATGTCTGACTACGGTTGTAATACCATTGTGATAGACAGCAGGCTGCAAGGCCGCAAGCACCTGGAAGTGAGTCTGCACGAATCCCTGCATGTGTATTTTCCTGAAAAGAGCGAAACTTTTGTAAAGAACACCGCCCGCAAGCTGGCTAATATCCTGTGGCGGATGAATTACCGGAGGGTGGACAATTCCCTGGGTATTTAGTATATCCGGGAGCGTTAAGGCGCCGCCGCAAAGCATGTTGGGAGTGTGGGGGTGCCGCCGGCCAAAGCCGGTGCGGGATTGTTTTGAAACACAATAATATTGCCCGGGGCTTCCTGAATTCCCGGTTTTTTGCTGTAAATTCCGCTTTTGAAGACAAAATCAACCTCAATCGAGCCGCATCCGGCCAACCAAAAAAATTGTAGCTGTATACATGAAAGATATGAAAGGCCAGGAAATGAAGCGATTATCCCTTAAAGATGTGGCAAAAATGGCGGGAGTAGCCCCTTCCACAGTGTCGTTTGTACTAAATGGGAAAGCCCGCCAGATGCGCATCAGCGACGAACTGGCGGAAAAGGTGATGGCCGTGGTCAAAAAGACCGGTTACCAGCCGCATTCCGTGGCGGTGAACCTCCGTACCGGCCAGTCCAAAACCCTCGGACTCATCGTGGAAAGCATCTCCGGCAGTTTTTTTGCCGCGCTGGCGAGAGTGATTGAAACCGAAGCGGACCGTTTCGGATACAACATCGTTTATTGCAGCACCGAGAACAATGCCCAGAAGGGCAGCGACCTCATCCGTATGCTCAGCCGCCAGCAGGTGGACGGTTACCTGATCACCCCCGCAGCCGGTATGGAAAAGGATATCCAGCAGCTGCTGGCACATAAGCGCCCGGTAGTGCTGATGGACAGTTATTTTCCCGGCCTGGCCGTTCCATATGTGCTGATAGATAATATCGGGGGTGTGAAGCAGGGCATGGAACATTTGCTGGACAAAGGGTATAAAAAGATCGGCTTTGTAACCGTGGATATGGAACTGGTGCAGGTGCAGGACAGGTTGCAGGGCTACAAAGAAACCCTCCGCAACCATGGTATCAGCGTGAAGAATAAGCAGATACTCAAGATCGGGTACGACAGTCCACGCGAAGAATCCATCCGTAGCATACAGCAGTTTATAAAAGACAATAAGGGGATGGACGCTCTTTTCTTTTCCACGAACTACCTGGGCATTCTTGGCCTGGAAAGCATTGCCGGCCTGGATTTAAAGATCCCCGGCGATATAGCGATGATCTGTTTTGATGACCATGATATTTTCCGGCTGTACCCTCCCGGCATTACGGTGGTGCAGCAACCGATCGAGGAGATCGCAAAAACAGCTATGGGGCTGCTGATGAACCAGCTGGACAAAAGCCAGCGGTACGTGAAGAAAAGCCAGGTACAGGTACCCGGGAAGTTTATTAAGCGGGGGTCTGCGTGAGAATGCGGTGACTGCGTTTTTTATTAAATTAGCCCAGGCCGTGGCCGTATTCCGCTGCTCCTCGCAATGACGGGTTTTTTCGTCGCTTCTCCTGCACGAAATTCTCCACTGCTTCTCACAAAAAAGGATTTTTCCCATGTGTCAATATAAACAGGCGGATAGTCATATAAATTATTAATGTTCCCTCAAACCCTTACCACTTCAGCATTCCAGCCTCCCCGCAAATATTTTTTGCTTAAAATGGTGTTAATTTTCGCAAATAAATTATACATTTATGAAGTGTTTTCATTTCCGGTTCGCCGGTAAAAAGTCCTTCGGGCCTTTTTTTTAAGATCAATGCTAAATCGATTTTGCATTTAGCAGGAGGAAATGAGCCACAGGCGGGTTATTCATTTATATCAAGTCACGTAACCTGACAGTGTTGAGACCAGGATCATGCTCACCCGGGCAACCACGCCGGGGAGCATTGTTGTTCGTGCAGGAAGAGGAAGGAAGCGTTATCGAATATTATTTAGCCAACTCGGATGTCAATTGAAAAACCAACAGCATCGCTGCATGCAACACCAGCGGGACTGTGAACAGTGAAACCAAGGAAGTCGCTGAGAATTAATTACTTCCAGAACACAACAGTGAAACTAAAAAACGTGCATAACGCATGTATGCACGCAAGAACAAAACGCTAACAATGAGACCAGACGGGAGTGAACCACATCTACTCCCGGAAAACGAGAAACCAAACCGGATCGGGTAACGGGTTCCACCGCTATGATCCTCTTTTTGAAAAAACTCAATTTACTAACAATGAAAAGGTAGCAAACCGGCAGACTAAACTGCCCAACCCATTCCGCCATTATTAAACCCATTGCTAAATCGATTTTGTACGGTGTGCTGAAAACACCGCAGGGGAATCTTTTTGCATTTACGTAACGGCCCTTAACAGGGCGGCAGGACTTCCCATGTCATAACTTTTTAACCAAACCAATTTCAACTGCAATGAAAATGAGATCCACGTTTTCCATGCGCATGAGTTGGCTGAGCTTCCTGATGCTGCTCACCACCTCCCTCACCTATGCACAATCCATCACCATACGCGGTAAGGTGACGGACGCAAAGGACCAGACGCCACTCCCCGGTGTAACTGTCAGGGTAGTGAACACCACTACCGGCACTTCCACCGTGGCAGACGGCACTTTCAGCATCAGCGTTCCCAACGCGGAAGCGCAGCTGGAATTTTCCTACATCGGCTACGAGACCATTACCATCCCGGCCGGCCGGAACGCCACGCTGAACGTTCAGCTGAAGCTTTCGTCCAAAACGCTGGAAGACGTAGTGGTGGTAGGTTACGGCACACTCAAAAGAAAGGAGATCACTTCCGCTGTTACCTCCATTAAAGCGGAGAACTTCAACCCGGGCGTTGCCCGCTCACCCATGGACCTGGTGCAGGGTAAGGTACCCGGCCTCAGCATCACCCGTGTGAACGGCAACAACCCCAACCAATCCGCCAGCGTGCAGATGCGCGGTATCACCACGCTCGGCGGCGCCGTGGCGCCGCTTGTTGTGATAGACGGTGTGCCCGGCGGAAACCTAGACCTGTTGCAGCAGGAAGACATTGCCTCCATAGACGTGCTCCGCGACGGTTCCGCCGCCGCCATCTACGGCACACGCGGTACCGGCGGCGTTATTCTCATCACCACCAAAAAAGGCAGGGGCGGCGAACCGCAATACAACTTCGCCACCTACCTGCAGAGAGACGCCATCGCCAAAAGGCCGGACATGCTCAATGCAGATGAATTCCGTAAGCTGTCGCCCGCCAACGACCTCGGCGCCAATACGGACATCTACGACATGCTGATCAATAAAGACAATCTCAGTCAATATTACACGCTCTCTGCCACCGGCGGTACCGACAAATCGAACTACCGCGCAGCCGTGTATTACAACCGCGGCGAAGGCATTGCCAAGCGCAACTTCCGCAACCAGTACGGCGGCCGCCTGAACGTGAACCAGGTGGGCCTGCAGGGCAAACTGAGCATGACGGCCAACCTCGCGGCCAACTTCAACAAGGCGGACCTGCTCGGCGGCGGCGCCGGAGATTTTGAACAGGCCGTTCAGCGCAATCCTACCGCGCCTGTTAAAAATCCTGACGGTTCTTACCTGGAAACCTCCGCGTTCAACAACTTCAATCCCATTGCCCGCCTGGAGCAGGAACTGAGCGAAAGAGACCAGCAGACCATTCAGGGCGACGGCAAGGTGAGCCTGGAGATCATTAAGGGCCTTCGCGCGTCCGTATTCGGCGCAGTGGTGAAGAACACCTGGAACGACCGCCAGTACCGCCTGCGCGCATCACAGTCATCCCAACAGAGCTACGAAGGCGGCGGCTACGCATACAAAGGCAACCGCATGGAGCTGGACCAGACCCTGGAATCCACCCTCGATTACAATACCACGATCAATAACGATCACACCATTTCAGCGGTAGCCGGTTACAGTTATTACTACAATACCGTTGAAACATACAGCGCCAACAACTCCGGCTTCCTCACAGACGCGTTCCAGGACTGGAACCTGGGCAACGGCCTTTATCTTACCAAGGGTAAGGCGGGCATGGCCAGCAACAAAACAGACTATAAGCTGGTGGCGTTTTTCGGAAGGGTGAACTATTCTTACAAACAGAAATATTTTGCACAGGCGATCCTTCGCCATGAAGGTTCTTCCAAGTTCGGCGCGAACAATAAATGGGCGAGCTTTCCGGCGTTCTCACTCGGATGGTCGCTGCATGAAGAAGATTTCCTGAAAGGCAACCGCATCATCACGCAGCTGAAGCTGCGCGGCGGTTACGGCGTGACGGGCAACTCCGGCTTCACCAGCTACAACTCACTGATACTGCTCGGAACAGGCGGCGCTTACCTGCAAAACGGCGAATGGTACCAGACCTTCGGCCCTTCCCGCAACCCGAACCCTGACCTGCGCTGGGAAAAGAAAAAAGAATGGAACCTGGGTACGGATTTCGCCTTGTTCGGCGGCCGCCTGAGCGGTTCATTCGACGTGTACCAGCGTAATACGGAAGACCTGCTGTACGAGTACGATACGCAGCTGCCGCCTTTCGTGACCAGCAAGATCTACACGAACGTTGGTTCCATTTCCAATAAAGGCTTTGAAATAGTGCTGAGCGGCACACCGGTGCAGACGAAGAATTTCATTTACAGCACAGACGTAACGTTCAACCGGCAGCAGAACAAAATGACTTCCATTTCCAATGACCTTTACCGGCTGGACAGGCTCACCTTCGGCGATCTGCCTTCCCCCGGCAATCTGGGTCCCGCTATACGCGTAGTGGAAGGCGGCCCCCTGGGTAACTTCTATGGCAAACGTTTCGCAGGCTTTGATGATGCGGGCAACTGGCTGTTCTACAAAAAAGACGGCTCAAGGGTGGAAGCAGGCGCTATCACGGAAGACGACCTGGGCGTGATCGGCAACGGCGTGCCCAAGGTAATGTTCAGCTGGAACAACAACCTGCGTTATAAGAACTGGGACCTGACCATTTTCTGGCGTGGCAAGCTCGGGTACGACATCCTGAATCTCCAGGAAATGTACTTCGGCAACCAGAGCTGGCTGCCCAATAACGTGCTCCGCAGCGCCCTCACCAAACACGCGAGCCTGAAAGTTCCTGCCCAGTATTCCGATTATTATCTCGAACCGGGCGGTTTCGTGAAACTGGATAACGTTGCGCTGGGCTACAGCTTCAAGTTCAAAAACAACTACATCCGCAACCTGCGCGTGTACGCAGCCGGCCGCAACCTCGTGACCATCACTGACTACAGCGGCCTGGACCCTGAACTGGAAGACAACGGCACCACTACCGGCATCGACGGCCGCGGTTTTTATCCCAGAACACGTTCTTTCACCGTAGGCCTTAACCTCGGGTTCTAAAAATTCCAAAAAATGAAGATCATGCAAAAGAAACATAAAGTATGGGGCCTGGCTGTTTTACTTACCGGCGCTTCGGCCTGTACCAACCTGGACGAAAAAGTATACAGCGAAATACCGGCGGAGAACTTTTACAATAACCGCACGGAAGTGATGGCCGCTGTGCTCAGGCCTTTCACCCACGCCAACGCATGGGCCGCGCCCACCGGGCAGGTAGGCTACTGGCGCGTGAGCGAGCTTAGTGCGGACCAGCTGGCCTGGCCTACCAAAGGCCGGCACGGGTTCGATAACGGCGACTGGATACGCCTGCACCGTCATACCTGGATCGCGAACGATAACAATGCCTGGAACCCTTGGAGGCTGATGTTCTGGGGAGTGGGCTTTTGTAACAATACCATTAAAGACCTTTCTGCCGTTGACTTTAAGACCATCGGCATGCCGGACGAGGAAAAGGCATCCATCATCGCTGAAACCAAGGTGCTGCGCGCATGGCATTACCTGAAGCTGATGGACCTTTACGGGAATATTCCCATCGTTACCGAAGTGGGGATACCCCAAAGCCCGGTGAACGCGCCCCGCGCGCAGGTATGGGCATTCATCGAAAAGGAGCTGAGAGAAAATGTGGACCTGCTGCCCAAGCTGGAAGAAAAGCTGGTGGGCCGGGCTACCCGCGCAGCCGGTTACGCTATGCTGGCGGAACTTTACCTGAATGCCCAGAAGTGGGCGGGCACACCCAAATGGGATGAATGCGTAGCGGCCTGCAACAAAATACTCGACGGCAGCTGCGGCTCCCTGTCCGGCGGCGTGCCTAAGCTGGAGACAGACATCATGCGGCCGTTTTCCACCACCAACCACCAGAGCCCGGAGAATCTTTTCCAGATCGCATACGACTACGCGATCGGTAATTTCCGCTTCGGATGGGAGGGCGATCTCTGGCATTACGTACAGAAAGACGCCTACAACGCCAGCTTCAGGGGCAACAACGGCATCGTGGTGATCCCGACGGCTTACGACGCCTTTGCGGATAATGACCTGCGTAAAAAGAACTGGATGCTGATCGGCGAGCTGAAGAAACATCCATCGCTCAGAACGGGAGTTGCCGATTCGCTGGTGATGGGTACTGAAGAATATAACGGAAAACCCCTTATCTTCGTGAAAGAGATCCGCAAAAATTCCCAGGGACAGACCGGCCCGGGTAGTATGATGGACGGGGAGGAGAACAGCGGGGCGCGCTTTGCGAAGTACCTGCCGGACCAGCAGACCAACACCGCCCAGTACTGGAATAACGACTTTGTGCTGTACCGCCTGGCGGAGATCTATTACAATAAGGCAGAGGCTTTGATGCGGAAGAACGGGGGGGTAGCCACCCAGGAAGCCGTGAACCTGGTGAATGAGGTGAGAAAAAGAGCCTTCTCTGCAACAGATTGGCCCACAGCGGCTTATACAATTCCTGAATTAACTTTGGACGAATTCTTGGCAGAACGGGGGCGCGAGTTTATTTTTGAGGGGAAAAGACGTACAGATTTGATTAGGTTTGGTAAATTTACGACCGCAACCTGGTGGGATCACTCCGCGTCCGGTGCCGATAAATGGAACCTGTTCCCGATTCCCTATCAGCAAATGGTACTGAACAAGAATCTGAAACAGAACCCGGGTTATGATCAATAACCCCTATGAACAAGTGCTTATCATACAAACAATAAAGAGTAGCATCTAACGGCTGGCCCATTCCTGGGCCGGCCCCTCTTTTTTAACAAAATCGATTTTGCAATGAATAAATTCGCATGGTGTATCCTTGCCCTTACCGCCAGCTTACATTCCACCGCTCAAACAGTCCTCAAAGTAACAGACCCTGTTGAATGGGTGAACCCCCTTATGGGCACCGATTCCAAAGGCAGCCTGTCTAACGGTAACACCTATCCCGCGATCGCAGTGCCCTGGGCTATGAACTTCTGGATGCCGCAAACCAATACCATGGGTAACGGCTGGGCTTACCAGTACAGTGCGGACAAGATCCGCGGTTTCAAACAAACCCATCAGCCTTCCCCCTGGATCAACGACTATGGCCAGTTTGCCATCATGCCCGTTACCGGGAAGCTGCAATTCACGCAGGATGCCCGCGCCAGCTGGTATTCCCACAAAGCGGAGGTGGCCAAACCTTATTATTACAGCGTATACCTCGCCGATGCGGACGTCACCACGGAGATCACGCCCACCGAAAGGGCCGCGCAGTTCCGGTTCACCTTTCCCGCTACAGACAGCGCGTTTGTAGTGGTAGACGCATTCGACAAGGGATCGTATATCAGGATCATCCCGAAAGAAAATAAGATCATCGGCTACACCACCCGCAACAGCGGCGGCGTGCCCGAGAACTTCAAGAACTATTTCATCATCACCTTCGACAAGCCGTTTACCGTGGCGCACGCCTGGAACGGCAGCCGGCTGGCGAAAGACACGCTGGAATACAAAGCGGACCACGTTGGCGCCATCGTGGGCTTTAAAACCGTCAAAGGCGAAAAGGTGCACCTGAAAGTGGCCTCTTCCTTCATCAGTCCCGAACAGGCCGCCCTCAACCTCCAGCGCGAGGTAGGCAGCGACGGCTTTGACGCCACCAAACAAAAAGCCAAACAAAGCTGGAACAAAGAGCTTGGCAGGATGCTCGTGGAAGGCGGTACCTCAGACCAGGTGCGCACCTTTTACTCCTGCCTCTATCGCGTGCTGCTGTTCCCCCGCAAGTTCTACGAATACGACGCGGCCGACAAGATCGTGCATTACAGCCCCTACAACGGCCAGGTACTGCCCGGGTATATGTTTACGGACAACGGCTTCTGGGACACTTTCCGCGCCGTGTTCCCCTTCTTTACCCTCATGTATCCCGAGCTGAACAGCCACATCATGGAAGGGCTGGCCAATACTTACAAGGAGAGCGGCTGGCTGCCTGAATGGGCAAGCCCCGGCCACCGCGATTGCATGATCGGTTCCAACTCCGCCTCTCTCATCGCGGATTCTTACCTGAAAGGCATCCGTGGGTATGATATCGAAACATTGTACGAAGGCATCCTGAAGAATTCTGAAAATGAAGGACCCATGTCGTCCGTAGGCCGCAAAGGCGTGAAGTTCTACAACGAGCTGGGTTATGTTCCCTACGATGTGAACGTGAACGAAAACGCCGCCCGCACGCTGGAATATGCGTACGACGATTTTACCATCTACAAGCTGGCCATCGCGCTCAAACGCCCGCAGGCTGAAATAGACCGCTTCGCGAAACGCAGCCAGAACTTCCGCAACATCTTCGACCCGGAAACAAAGCTGATGCGCGGCAAAAATAAAGACGGCAAATTCCAGGCGCCTTTTAATCCCTTCAAATGGGGCGACGCCTTTACCGAAGGTAATAGCTGGCACTACACCTGGTCCGTTTTCCACGACGTGGAGGGCCTGGCCGGGCTGATGGGCGGCCGCCAGCAGTTCGCAAAAATGCTGGATTCCGTATTCGTGATGGCGCCCGTGTACGACGAAAGCTACTACGGCAGCGTGATACACGAGATCAGGGAAATGCAGATCGCTAACATGGGCCAGTACGCGCATGGCAACCAGCCCATCCAGCACATGATATACCTGTACAACTACGCAGGCCAGCCCTGGAAAACCCAGTACTGGGTGCGCCAGGTGATGGACAGGCTGTACCATTCCGGCGCCGACGGGTATTGCGGCGACGAGGACAACGGGCAGACCTCCGCGTGGTACGTGTTCTCAGCCATGGGCTTCTACCCGGTTTGCCCCGGTACAGACCAGTACGTGCTGGGCGCGCCGCTGTTCCCGAAAATGACGGTGACCCTGGAGAACGGGAAACGTTTTGTAGTGGAAGCGCCGGGCAACAGCAAGACCAATGTTTACACGCAAAGCGTATCCCTTAACGGTAAAGCACATACGAAAAACTGGATCAGCCACAGCCAGATACAGAATGGCGGGGTGATGAAAGTAGTGATGGGGGCGGCGCCTGAGAAGGTGAGGGGTACTAGGGAAGACGCATTTCCGTATTCGTATTCAACAACTAAAAAATAATCAAAAATCCTGGAATAGTAGCTCTAATTGCTATTTCATTGTTCACTGTATACATTACATCCCGACTCTTCGGGATGTTTTTGTTTTATATCAACGGGCCGGCTTACGGTCCATGTAGAACACCAGCTTTCCGCCGTTCATGATGTCTTCATGCCGGATGAAAGGTCTTTGCAGCGTTTTCCCGTTCAGCACCACTTTCTTTACATACACGTTCTGCGCGCTTTGGTTCACGGTTTCCACGGCAAAGGTCTTCCCGTTCTCCAGCTGTATGGCAGCGGATTGTATGGCAGGGCTGCCGAGGGCGTATTCCGTTGAGCCGGGGCAAACCGGGTAGAAGCCCAGCGTGCTGAAAAGGTACCAGGCGCTCATCTGCCCGCAGTCGTCGTTGCCGCCGAGGCCATCAGGCGTGGGTTTGTACATTTTCCCGAGTATCATGCGGGTGCGTTCCTGCGTTTTCCAGGGCGCGTCCGTCCAGTTGTAGAGGTATGCGGCGTGATGGGCGGGCTCGTTGCCATGCACGTAGTTACCGATGATGCCTTCACGGGTGATGTCTTCCGTTTCGGCAAAAAATGCATCGGGCAGGTGCATGGTGAAGAGGGAATCGAGGTGGCTGGTGAATTGTTTGCGGCCGCCCATCAGGCTGATCATTTCAGCGGGATACTGCGGCACGTAGAGGCTGTAGTTCCATGCATTCCCTTCAATATAACCCTGGCCGTGCGTGCTGAGCACGTCAAACTCCTTGCGGAATTCGCCGTTGCTGAGGCGGGGGCGCATGAAGCCGGTGGAAGGGTCGAATACGTTGCGGTAGTTCGTGCTGCGTTTGATGAACTCGTCGTAAAGGTCCTGGCGGCCCAGCTTTTGGGCTACCTGTGCAATGCACCAGTCGTCGTACGCATATTCCAGCGTTTTCGAAACGGAGGAGCCGTTTTTATCTTCCGGCACATAACCCATTTGCATGTACCATTCCAGGCCGTCGTATGGTTTGTAACGGGCGGTGTTGGCGCACGCTTCCAGCGCCTGCATGGCGTCGTAGCCTTTGATATTGCCTTTCATGATGGCGTCTGCGATCACAGACACGCTGTGGTAGCCGATCATGCACCAGTTCTCATTGCCCTGGTGGCTCCATACAGGCAGCATTTTGTGCGCGCTCTGGTTGTAATGTTCCAGCATGCTGCGCACCATATCCGCATTGCGCTGCGGCTGCAGGATGTTGAACAGCGGGTGCAGGGCGCGGTAGGTATCCCAGAGGGAGAAGGTGCTGTAGTTCGTATAACCGTTGGCGGTATGGTTCAGCTGGTCGATGCCGCGGTAGCCGCCGTCCACATCCATATAGGTGGTGGGGCCCAGGTAGGTGTGGTAGAGCGCGGTGTAGAAGTTGATGAGATCGTCCGGGAGGATGGTTTTTACGGCTACTTTAGACAGCTCCTTATTCCATGCATCCTGGCTTTGCTGTTTCACCGCTTCAAAGTCCCAGCCGGGTATCTCAGCCGCCAGGTTGCGCCGGGCGCCTTCTGTGCTCACGGGCGACAGTGCGAATTTGACCTGTACCTTTTCTCCTGCTTTGGCATCAAAATCGAACCATGCGCGGAGGTTGCGGCCGGCCATTTCGGGGAAGTTCTCCGCCTGGTTGAACTTGCGCCAGAAACCTTTGTACACGTCGTTCGCATAGTTGCGGTGGCCGTACTTTTTGATGGGTTTGGAGAAGGTCATGGCGAAATAAAGCGTGCGGGTGCGTGCCCAGCCGTTGGTTTGCCGGTAACCGGTTACCAGCGTATCGTTTTCCACCCTTACGAAGGTCCAGACGTTCTTGTTATCGTAATTGTAGATGCCGGCCATCAGGTCGAGAATGATGTGGGCATCGCCGCCTGAGGGAAAGGTGTACTGGTGGAAGCCCACGCGGTTGGTGGCGGTAAGTTCGGCGAGGATGTTGTGGTCGTCCAGCTTTACTTTGTAATAGGCGGGCTCGGCGGTTTCATTGTCGTGCGAAAAACGCGAGCGGTAGCCGTTCTCCGGGTGGTCTGCCGTACCGGGGTTCAGTTGCAGGGGCCCGGTGGTGGGCATGATGAGGAAGTCGCCAAGGTCCGAATGGCCGGTGCCGCTGAAATGGGTGTGGCTGAAGCCGGTAATGGTGCGGTCCGTATACTGGTAACCTGCGCAGTATTTGTATACGTCAGGATTGTATTTGCCATTCATCTCATACGGAATGGTATCGGTGTCCGGACTAAGCTGCACCATGCCGAACGGAACGGTGGCCCCGGGATAAGTGTGTCCCATTTTCTCCGTGCCGATGACCGGTCTTACGTACTGTACGGGCTTTTGAGCATACAGCAGGGCCGGGCACGAGAGTAACAGGATAAGGGAGATTTTTCTCATGCTACAGGAAATTGATTTTGATCCTTTCAAAGATAAATCGTTTTAGCGTTGGTAGGTAGTGGATTTGCGGGGTTTGAGCAAATAAAAAACAAGAGGCCGGAAGGGTTTTCGAAAGGATTCCTGAGAGAGATTGAACCGGCCTCTTGTTTTTGTGTTTGTATGTATATGCTGGGTTATTACCCCGCATGCCGGGCGGGATCGAAAAGTAATGCGGTGCAGAGACAGTTCTTACCATCTTTGGAGCAAAGGATACCATGATTCACGCAGCTGCTGCAGCCTTTCCAGAACGCCGGGTCGTGCGTGAGCATGTCGTAGGTGACCGGCTCAAATCCCAGCCTGGTATTCAGTTTCATCACGGCCAGGCCGGTAGTGATGCTGAATATTTTTGCGGCCGGGTATAGAACGCGGGAAAGCCGGAAGATCTGTTGTTTGATCAGCGCTGCCACGCCTCTTTCCCGGAAGGCGGGAGCAACGATCAGCCCGCTGTTGCTCACGAACTGTTCCTGCTCCCAGGTTTCCAGGTAGGAGAAGCCGGCCCAGATACCGTTCATAGTGACGGCGATGACGGCTTTGCCCTGTAATATCTTTTGTACGATGGATGCAACGGAACGGCGGGCGATGCCCGTGCCGCGCGCTTTGGCGGAGGTTTCCATTTCAGCGGTGATGGCTGCGGCAAATTGTACGTCTCCCGCTGCGGCAGGGCGTACGACGATGGCTTCCTGCGAGAGGGTGGCGGGTATAACGGCAGGCGTTACGGTTTCGATGACGACGGGGCCGTCTGTTTTCGATGAAGTGTCCATTATGCGTTATCTGAGTTTAAATGCAGGTGATGTTGCATGTAAAGGTTATAAATTGAAGGCGGGATGAGCGAATACAGCCGGATGCGGCTGAGATTATCCGCCGGGTGCTCTTTCGAAAGGTCGGGCACGATGATCCTGACCACGGCGTGCCTGACCAGCGGGTTCCCCCGTTCGTAGAGGCGGCCCGTTAGTTTCAGGCATTTTTCCAGCAGGGCGTAATTTTTGTTACGCAGCTGGCGGATCAGGTAGTGATCCAGGCACTGCACCGTTTCATAAATATGGAAAATGGCGGGAAACTGGTGCAATGGTCTTTTGAGTTCCGGAAGTGCGTCTTCAATTAAAGCAGGCACTTCATATTGATTTATCATCTTATTTAATATATTTAGAAAATCCAGGCAAGTGCGAGCGTGATGAGTGCGATGGCCACCGTGCCGATAATGAGATTGATGAAATAAAGCGTACGTTTCAAAGTGCTAAGGTTTGAGAGGCATATGCCAAACGTTGTTCCAGGCGGGGGTAAAACTTCGTTAAAACCATGGAATGCAATGCAGGCGGGCCTTAAGTGAAAAGCGGGCCGCCGGCGGGGGCAGCGGCGACCCTTCAGAAATGAAAGGGAGCCTGTCAAAATGGGAAAAATATTATTTTTCAGATACACCCTGAGGGGTTTCAAAATCCATCTTTAATATAACACCCTTGTAAGTTTATGGAAGCAGATCTCGAACATATCCGGCAGTTATACCTGCAAAAATTGGCGGGAGGGCTCTCTGAGGAAGAGGAAGCTGAGCTGGAAGCCGCCATGGTGGATTCCACGGTACGCAAAATGTGCAAGGAGCTGGAAGAATTGTACCAAAGCCCCGAAATGCTCAACCTCCTGAAGGAGCGGCCTACCAGCAAGCGCTGGGACGAGCTGGCGGAGCATGTCATGAACAGCCAGGACGCCTCCCGGAAAACGAGGGTCATGGTAGGGTGGGCCGCCGCGGCGGGTGTTGCGGTGCTGATCGGGCTGGGGGCATATCTCCGGTACGACACGGTGCAACAACAATCCATTAACTATTCCGCCGGCCGCGTAACGATCAAGGACAGGCCCCGGGACGTGCGGCTTAAGCTTGCCGGCGGCAAAACGATCAGTCTTGAGAACAGCGGCTCCCGGAAAGTGGGGGACGTGGACCTGGTGTACGAAGCGCAAAGCCTTCATTTCCAGGATAAATTCAACAACAGCGGCCAGATGAACACGCTGGAAGTGCCCTCCAAGCTGGATTATAAAGTGCGGCTGAGCGACGGCACCGAAGTATGGCTCAATTCCATGTCATCCCTCCGTTTCCCGTTCACCTTTACCGGCAGTACGCGCGAAGTGGAAGTGGAAGGCGAGGCTTACTTCAAAGTGGCCGCGGATGCGGACAAGCCGTTTATCGTGCATACCCCCGAGGGCAAAGTGCAGGTGCTCGGCACCACGTTCAACGTAAACGCTTACGAGCCGGGGCATATGACCACCTCGCTGGTAGACGGGGCGGTGAAAACCTCCAACAGCGGGAAGGATGTAATACTCCGCCCGGGCCAGGAGGCAGTTTGGGACGAGGGCCGCGAAACGCGGGTGCGGAAATTTGAACCGGTTGAAACCCTGGCCTGGATGGAAGGGGTGATATATTTCAAAGGGGCGGATTTCGGTATGATTGCTACGGCGCTGGACCGCTGGTACGACCTGGAGCTGAGAGTGGAAAGGCCGGAACTGAACAGTCTGCGTTTCCATGTTCAGCTGGACAAGCACAAACCTATTGGTGATTTTATGGAGATACTGCAGGGGTCGAAGGGATTCCAGTATCGTGTGGACGGGCATGTGTTGCACATATTCTAAAAAAGACAATTATTTGACCTAATAACAATCATTTTGTTTTATGGACAACACTAATCTCACAAACCGGTTGCAGTACATCTTCCTGTCGGATAACCTGAGCTGGGATGACTTCGCGTTCAGGGCGGGTGAAAACGGCGCCAATTTGCGGGAGGAGTTGATGGAACTGTTGCAGGAGTCCAGTGAATTATTATCCCGGATAGGGTATCATATTGAAATTGTCAAAAACACAGATAGAATTCGTTGATTTATAATTTGTTAGCCTCTTTTCCCCAGTTAACCATTAAAAGCCGCAGGATCAACTATTTTATAACCATCTCCTATGGCTATTAACCGAAGATTAACATCTTCCGTTTTTTCTTACTGTGCAAATTTCACTATCTTCAGTGAACGCAAGCAGAATCAATTTACTATTTTAGTGTTACGATTAGAAGCTCCTTCCCCGGGTAAGGGAAAGGAGTTTTATCAATGTCCATTTTTTTTGTTTCACGTTTTACCCAAATGATCAACGACGCTATGCGTGAAGAATGCACAACACCAAACGATGACCGGCAGGGGCTGGAAACGCTCAAGCGGCTGTTTGACCAGTACCGGCGGGCGCTCATCGTTGAAGCCCAGGTAATTCTGCATGACTATTGGGAAGCGGAGGATGTAGTGCAGGATACCTTCATTGTTTTATGGGAAAAGGATCACCTGATGAATGTTCCGCCGGAGAAGCACAAATCGTATATCTTTTGTGCCGTGAGGAATAATTGTCTCAGTCTTCAGCGCAAGCTGCAAACGGCGGAGAAAAAGAAAGCCCATTACATGGAAACCGCGCCGCAGTATGATATGGGCGACCTGGGCGAGGCCTGGGAGGTCCGCCGCAAGATCAATGAAGCGGTGCAGGAGTTACCCGAGCAGCGCCGGCTTGCTTTTATCAAAGCGCATTTACACCAGAAAACGTACCGGCAGGTGGGCGATGAAATGGGCCTGAAAATGGAAACCGTTCGCAGCCACGTTAAGATCGCATTGCGTAGCCTCCGGGGGATGCTGAAGCACCTGAAATGAAATTTCCCAGCTGTTATAATACCGTTGCTTAAGCCAAAAGATCAGAATCCTATCCTGCGTAGGATTTTGTTTATTTAATATAGTGAATAAAATGTAGGTTTAATCCCGTTTGCATACAACAAGGAATCAGAATGAGAAATATGTACGTACGTCCCGGAGAACAGCTGCCTGGTATGGAGCGTAACCGATCAACCAATAACACCTTTGCGAGTAAATACGATGTGTAAATCCGCGGCTTTCCTGGGAAAATTGGTAGTGGGTATCGTTTTGGTATGCATGGGCACCGCTTTGCAGGCGCAGGTGCGGGGAGACGGTACCTGCACCATCGTGGGCACCTACCGCATCGAAGACCTCTTCTCCGAAGTGCGCCGCCAAACCGGGGTTCACATCAATTTCGAACAATCAGTATTGAGCCCCGACCAGAAAGTAAAGGCCGATTTTAAAAAAGCCACGCCCGAAGAAGTAGTGGAGAAGATCACCCGCGACCTGCATCTGAACTGGATCTATGTAAAAGGGCAGATCGTTATCAAAGAAGGCGCCCCGCCTGCCGTTCCGGAAAAGAAGGAGGAAGAGACCGTATCCGTTACCGGGTTTGTGACGGACACCCTGGGCAACCCGCTTCCCGGCAGCACCGTTCTCGTAAAAGGCACCATGCGCGGAACTACCACCGGCGAAAACGGCCGGTACGTGCTGGAAAACATCCCTCCCCGTTCCACCCTCGTGGTGCTTTCCATCGGCTACCTCAGCCGCCAGTACCGCCTGGACAATGAAAAAATAAAGAATTTCTCCATGGAGCCGAACGTGGCCCAGATCGCCGCGGTGGAAGTGACCTCCGTGGCCACGGGTTACCAGATGCTGCCCAAAGCCCGGACCACCGGGTCTTTTGTGTTGATAGACAGTGCTTTGCTGAACAGGAACCCCAGTCCGAATATATTGGACAGGCTGGAAGGGGTGACCAGCGGGTTGCTGACGTTGCGGGCGCAGACCATGAATATGTATTTCATACAAAAGATGCCAACGATCAATTACATGGGCATGGCGCTCAGGGGCATCAGCACTTTATCTCCCAACCAGGTTAATTCGAATCCGTTATTGATCCTGGACAACTTCCCTTACGAAGGAGATATACGGAACATCAATCCCAATGATATTGAATCCATTACAGTTTTGAAAGATGCCGCAGCTGCGAGCATCTGGGGCGCGCGAAGCGGTAACGGTGTAATTGTACTGACCAGCAAAAGAGGGAAGTACAACCAGAAGATGAAGATCGATTACAACATGAACTTCACGATAGGAGCAAAGCCTGATCTATACTACGACCCGAATTACATGCGTGCTTCGGATTATATAGAGGTTGAAAGGACTTTGTTTGACAGGGGATATTTCAATAGCGATCTGTCCAACCGGAATTCGCGGCCGGCCGTTACTCCCGCGGTGGAAATATTGGCGAAGTTGAGGGCGAATGAGATTTCCCCCGATGAGGCGGAAGCGCAATTAAATGAGTTGAAAAAGAACGATCTCCGCGACCAGATCTATAAATACTCTTACCAGCGGATGGTGAACCAGCAGTATTCTCTTGGTATCAGGGGAGGGAATAAGGATTTCGCGTATTATCTGTCCCTGGGGCACGACCGTAATAGAGATAACCTCGTCAATAATGGCCGCAACCGGACGACGGTGATTTCATCGAATTCTTTTAAGCCTGTGAAAAAGATGGAGATGAGGACGTATCTGAACTTTAGCCAGAGTAATACGGCGATGGGGAATGATGTGAGGTATGGCGGGTTGAACATGGGTACGCCGAGATATGCAGACCTATATCCTTACGCCAGGTTGGCGGATGAGAACGGGAAAGCGCTTGCTGTAGCGAAGGACTACAGGGGCAAATACCTGGACAGCGTTGAGAACCTGGGTTTTTTGGATTGGAGGTATCGGCCGCTGGATGAGATCGGTAATAAAATTGAGGATGTAGCTATTCAGAATTTGATCTTAAAGGCATCTTTAAAGTACAGTTTCTCAAAATCACTTTATGCACAGTTGCATTACCAGAATGAGAAACAAACTGTTTACTCAAAGCGATATTGGGATGAATCTACACACTATACAAGGAACCTCATTAATAAATTTGTCGCTTTTAATCGAGCCACACGAGAGTTCACATATAACTTTCCTAGAGGCGGGATCATGGAAATAGGCGATTATGATTGGAGGACGAATAGCCTCAGAGGGGACATTAATTTCTCACATACGTATGGAGATCATGCTATTGGAGCAATATTAGGGGCGGAGGCACGTGAATTGAAAGCCGAAGGTACGGTACGGGGTTCCATAGGATACGCCAGTGGGAATGGTCCTCCTTCTTCAGGGTTTAATGCGAGTACACTTTATACATTAAATCCTTCTGGAACATCGACAATTGAATCCGCCATAAGTCTCAGCGGAGGTAATCGCGGTCTTTTGAACAGGTTTATTTCCTATTATTCGAATATTGAGTATAGCTTTAAGAATAAATATGATTTGAATCTCAGCGCAAGGCGAGACGGGACGAATTTGTTTGGAGCACAGGTGAATGATAAGATGTCACCGTTTTGGTCCGTAGGTACTGGTTGGGATATTCATGAGGAGGAGTTCTTTAGAGTAAATTGGATCAATAATCTCAGGCTGAGGGCTTCTTTCGGGGAAAATGGCAACGTATATAATGGGACTGCTTATCTGACAGGAAGACAGGCTTCTGATCCACTTACTGGCGCCGATATATATATAATCAACGACCCAGCAAATGAACGTCTCCAATGGGAACGCATTCAGATACTGAATCTTGGATTGGACGTTTCGTATAAGAATAGAATAAATGCAACTATTGAGTATTATATCAAAAAAGGTATTGATTTAATTCAAGCTGTGCCGTTGGCTCCTCAAACTGGCTTTGGTTCTGCCAATTTAAATTCGGCCAGCACACTTACAAAAGGATTTGATATAACGGTATCAGCTCGGTTAGTCGAAAAGCCGTTCAACTGGAGCTCTACACTTTTATTCAGCACGCTGAAAGATGAAGTTACCGAGATTGAGTTGCCTTCAAATACTAGTACAGCGCTAATGTTAAAGGATGCGTATCAGAGCGGTACCCTGAATGTAAAAGGGAGGCCGTTAAAAGGTATACTAAGTTATCAATGGGCTGGATTGGATCCGGAAAATGGAAACCCGCTCGGATATGTAAATGGCCAGAAAAGTAATGAGTATGGTACAATATTAGCAAATGCAAATCCTGATAGCTTAGTTTTTCATGGGTCAGGAATGCCAACAATATTTGGTTCATTTAGGAATGACTTGTCGTTTAAAGGATTTTCTCTTTCCTGGAACGTGCTCTTCAAACTAGGCTATTATTTCAGAAGAAATTCTGTGAACCTTAGTTATACAGGCATATTAAATCAGGGTATGCATACGGACTATACGCATAGCTGGAAGAAGCCTGGGGACGAATTATATACTACCATACCTTCTTTGGTATATCCGTTTAATGATTTGAGGAATACATTTTACCAGTTATCAGAGGTATTAGTTGAACGGGGAGATCACGTAAGATTGCAGGATATTCGTTTTGCATATGGCATTTCAAAATCTAAAACGCCATGGTTTCCAGTAGATTTCGCGGAATTTTATACAAACTTCAACAATCTAGGAATCATTTGGCGAGCGAATAAACATAAACTAGATCCAGACTTGTCTAATCAAAGGAGTATGTTAAGTATTCCGGTGCCGTTCTCTGTTACTTTTGGTCTAATAGTAAAACTATAACCAATGAATAAGTTGCTATTGTTCTTGGTAGGATTCGCTTATTGTTTGTTCATCAGCTGCAAGAAGCAAAATGAATGGTTGGATATTCCGAAGGATCCTAATGACAAGACATTGAAAAGTTTGAAGGATTTTCAGGCTGTTCTTGACAGGACTGTCGTGCTTAATTCTAACTATCCCAGCATAGGTCAGCTAGGCTGCGATCATTATTATCTTAATGACCAGTATTACAGTTTTACAGCACCAATTGAAAAAAATGCCTATCTCTGGAAGGTAGATATCTTCGAAGGAAGATTGTCAACTGACTATACAGATGGGTATCAAAAGATTGGCTTTAGCAACATTGTGTTGGATGGATTGAAAGAAATAAAAATAGGGCCAAGTGAACAAATAGAATTTAATAATATCAAAGGGCAAGCATTGTTTTTTAGATCGATTTGTTTCTTTGAGCTTGCCAGCATCTTCAGTAAGCCATACGTAAATCAAACTGCTTCTACTGACTTAGGGTTAAGCTTAAAGCTGTCCTCAGATATTTATGAAATTGAGCAGAGATCAAGTTTGGAAAGTACCTATAAACAAATAATCGATGATCTTTCGACAGCGTCTTTGTTGCTGCCAATACAACCAAAGTATAAGACCCGTCCTTCGAAGATTGCTGCTTATGCTTTACTAGCCAGGGTGTATCTAAACAAGGGGGACTTTATAAAAGCAAAAGAATTTTCAGATTCGGTACTTATATACAATCCAGAACTATTGAATTTTAACAGCGACATACCTTCTTTGGCCCTTGAATATCGATTTCCTGACTTTAAAACAGATAATAAGGAAGTGATTTTTTATAGTGAAGGTATTGGATATACAGGAATTATCCCAGATTACAATTTTAGTTTTGGACTAGTTGACACGGTATTATTTAGATCCTATGATGAATATGATCTAAGAAGAAAATACTTTTATGAACAACAAGGACCAATAGAGGTTAAATATAGAGGTGCATATACCGGAGCGACAAAAAATTTCTGTGGATTAGCACTGAATGAAGTATACATTACCAGGGCTGAATGTAATGCAAGAATGAATAACATTCAGGCCGCTCTTGATGATTTGAATTTTCTTCTTTCGCGAAGGTATGAGACAGGGAAATTTGTAAATTATTATACTAACAACGTAGATACCTTACTTCAGAAAATTTTGACTGAAAGGAAGAAAGAACTTCCCTTTACTGCCCAAATAAGGTGGCAAGATCTAAGACGACTTAATATCGATCCCAGATTTGCCACTTATTTAACAAGAATTATAGGCGGACAAGCATTTACATTGGCTCCTGATGATCCTAAGTACGTTTACCCGATCCCTCAAAACGAGATTGATAGGACGGGTATAGTTCAAAATGAGCGATAATTGCCTGATGCTAAAACAAAGCCGTTATTGATTGTAGGTACTCTCAATTGTGACTTCGGTGATCCAAACTTCGTCGTCCACTGAATAGGGCTCTGTGCTTGCGATGCGGCAGATGTATGGATAGCTTGTGCTGCCTGAGCAAGAAGGAGAGGGAGGTGTAGCGCTAATTATAGCGGTTAAGGCGTTTTTAGGAGTGCCTGGATCTACCCAGTAATAATTTATTGTAGCCTGTCCATAAGCCCCAGCAAAGCCCGCAAGTAAGCCCACAGCCAACACAGCCAATTTAATCTGTTTCATGTCAATAAAATTTAGAGAGTAAATAAATCAGAGAGTGATAAAATAAGTTCAACGAGAATACAAAAGAAGCCCGTTTTTTTAGACTAGGAACGGCTTCCAAACCTAATGTGTAGATCTAAGAAGTTCAATCTGGTCATAGGGAGGAGGAGCGTTTCTTAAATGCCACTTTTGGAGAAAAATCCCCAGGACATTAACGGTTACAAAAAACAGGTTGAAATAAAGATGCTGCATCCACGTCAGCGTCGGAAACACGCCGCCGCAGGAGCAGGGCACATGATCAAAAAAACTAAGCTTGATCAGCGCGATATAACCTGTGAAAACCAGTAATAATACCAAAGAACTGTATAATCCAACCAGTAATGTTCGCTTGAAAATGAGCAGGCCGGCAATGACGAACTGCAGAGCGGGAAGACCCCAGACCAACGCCGCCGAATATTTGTCGTCGAATGGCTGGTCGTTCATCTGGACAAGAAAAAGCTTGTAGTCCATCAGTTTGGTCGTAGCCGCATATACGAAAAGTGAAAATAAAAGCAGGACGATCATCTCCATAGTCCATTTACGGTACATAGAGTATGGTTTTTTAAAGTTGGACAATCTAAAGCGCTTGATGTGTTGTAATGAATTGGATGCGTGTATGATGGCGCGGTTTTTCTGAACATTCATGCCTGTAAGTTTCTCTCGTGCTCTACGTAAATCTAGTTTCTTAATATATCTTTTTAATTGCCGATTTGACCGATTCCTTTGCAATTTTAGCAGGCTTCGATCAATTCCCTGCGGAAGTCGCTTGGAGACAGCTTGTAGTAATTCGAAAACATCCGTGAAAACCCGGCAGCGCTCTCGTAGCCTACTTCCCAGGCGATCTCGTGCACCGGCAGTTCAGTCTTTACCAGCAGCCTGCTGGCTCTTTCCAGCCGTAGTTCGCGGATGTAATCGGCGAGCTGGTGGCGGAATATTCTTTTGTAACCCCGCCGTAGCTGTGTGGGCTGTATCCCGAAGCGGTTGGCGAGGATCTGGATGGATAATTTTTTGTCGATGTTATCATGGATGTAGTCCTTTATTTTTTTGTACGTCGGGTAGTCGCGGTGATATATGCTGGGGTCTTCCTTGCGGTAGGCCGCACCCATATCGTCCAGCGTTTTGAAGAGCAGGTCCAGCAGCAGTACCTGGCGTTTCAGCTGCCATATTTCCCCCGAGAGCTGTGTTTGTTCCAGCTCTGCCAGCTGCTGCCTGCCGGCGGCGTTGATGTTGCCGGTGCGGGGCGCTTCGTAGGGATTGCCGATACAGGTTTCATCCAGCTGGCTGAAGATGCTGGGGCCCAGTTGCAGCAGCAGCAGGCGGTTACGGCCCGGTTGCAGGCGCAGGCTGTGCTGCCTGGGCTGAAGGCTCAGCAGGCTGTATTGTTGTTCCGGCAACGGTAGCGGGTTGTGCTGAAGGGTTTGCAGCGTTACGCCGCCCTCCAGCGTGTAGATCATGACCACCGAAGTTTGCAGCAGGTGTACGGGAATGGTGAAGGCGGATTCGGTCTCGAAGTCATACAGCCATCCGCGGGTGTATTGATCTGAGAAATGCTGGGCAAGTATCTGCCCGGCAGCGTGCCGGCTATGTGTTGTGCATGCGTCCTGAACACGGCCGGCCGGCAGGTTGGCGGGAATCGTTTTGCTGAATGGGAACGCGGGTCCCAGCAGGATTCCTTCGGTTTGATTCAAAGGCATGGAAGCAGGAATTAAGTGACAGAATCAGTCTTTAAAGCTAGTCGGCAGAAAAAATGATGGGCAGGCAATGGTTGAAACGGGTGTGAATACACCGGTTCTTATATCCTACTGAAACAATACCGCAGCGGGAATTGTTTTGTAGTTACACAAAAGAACATTCACGATACTAAAAGTTTTATGCCCCTGATACAGCTCACCGGCCTGTCCGGTTCCGGTAAAACAACTATCGGGGAATTGCTGAAAGCACGCTGCCTCGCTGAAGGCCGTCCTGCCGAAGTGCTGGACGGTGAAGACGGCAGGCGCGTACTGTCCAATGACCTTGATCATTCCAATCAACACCGCGCGGATCATATCCGCCGCCTGGCCCGTGCCGCTCACCGATTGAGCCGCAACGGCTTCGCGGTAGTGCTGGCTGCCGTCAACCCATTCGAATCCGTCCGCCTCGAAATGGAACAACTGTACGGCGCCCGAACGGTGTACCTGGATTGTTCCCTGCCGGAGCTTATCCGCAGGGACAGCAGGGAACTGTATAAAAGGGCGCTGCTGCCTGACGGCCATCCGCGGAAGCTCTACAACCTCAGCGGAATCAACGGCCCCTACGAAATTCCTTTTAAACCCCATCTCATCCTGAATACCGAAACCGATACGGCGGATGTTTCGGTGGACAAGCTATTTCATTTTCTCCGCAATTGCAAGTAGCCAGCCCCGCAGCAGCCGTCTGTTGGGGAATTTTTTCCACGGCCGGCGCTTCCCTGGAAACTTTGGGAAAATGTTTGGCATTCTTACACCCTCCAGCCCGGTTTTCCACCCGGTATAGCCGTTCACGTTATCAAGCATCATTGTCATAATAGTGTCATGTAGTTGGGCGGCCTTTAGCGGAAGCAGCCCTGCGTTTGTTGCGGATTTCATCAGCGGGGAAGAGGTCAGGATGCCCTTTCAGGCGGATCGTTCATCCCGGGAGGAATGTCTTCCTTGGGGGCATTTTTTTCTGTCATGATTACATCACTTTTCCACGGGCCGTAACCCGGTTGCATCCCCTGGGTATTATCTTGTGCGTGTTAAGCTACTTTATTAATTCTTTGTTGTTTTTGTATGAATCCGCGCTGCGCTGCGAATAATATTTTCATGGATATTTATGACCGATGATATACATGCCTCTGCCGGGGCAGGGAAGACTTTTGTATGAATGACCGCTACTCTTGATTGTTTGAACGTACTACCAGTAACGCGTAAACGAAAATCAACCTCTTTACATCGCAGAAAGCAGCCCGTACGGGCGTATCCACACCGGGTACGCCCTTTTTATTTTTACCGGCGGCAAAAGGCAGAATGTATTACATTTATCGTCTCTAAAAACCCTTGAACTTATGAAGATCAGGATCATATTCTTGATGCTCGCCGTGCTTGCCTGCACTGCCGCGCGGGCCCAGAAAGTAACGCTGGCCGGCGGAAAGATGGCCGCAATCAAAGGCATAGACACTTTTAACCTCGTGTTCGACTATAGCAAGATGACCGTGGGCGACCTGGGCCGCGAAGCCAACTATGTAAAAAAGAAACGCGCGGACGCCGAAAAAAGGTCGCTTGGTTCCGCCAATGCCTGGGAAGAAGGCTGGTATAACGACCGCACGGCGCACTACGAGCCAAGATTCATCACAGAGTTCGTCAAACAATCCGAGAAAGCGGCCGGCAGCTATCCCGGTGCCCGTTACCAGCTGATCTTCAGGACCAAACATCTTGAACCCGGCGGAGCCATCACCAGCAGAACGCCGAAGCTGGACGCGGAGGTATGGATCGTGGAAGCCGCCGCTCCCACCAAAGCCCTGGTAAAGCTCCGGGTAGAAGACGCCGCGGGCAATGGCGCGCTGGGCGATATCGCATCCGGTGCCAGGATAGGAGAGGCTTATGCCAAAGCCGGCAAGGAGCTGGGCGCGTTCATCCTGAAGGAAACAAAATAAATTTTGCGTTAAGATACTGGCTGGAAAGGCCGTTCCTGCTCAACGGGACGGCCTTTTTGATTTATATTTATCCTATGAAAAGCATCACGGTATTTTGCGCGTCGAGCCCGGGGTTTAGCGAGGTGTATATGGATCAGGCTTACCTCGTGGGGAAAACGCTGGCGGAAAAAGGCATCCGCCTGGTATATGGCGGCGCGAATGTAGGATTGATGGGCGCCGTGGCGGATGGCGCGCTGGAAGCGGGCGGGGAAGTGATCGGCGTGCTGCCGGATTTTTTGCGGGCGAAGGAGATTGCCCACCGCGGCCTTACAGAACTGATCCTGGTGGAAACCATGCACGAACGTAAAACAAAGATGAACGAGCTGTGCGACGGCGTGATCGCCTTGCCCGGCGGTTACGGTACCCTTGAAGAGCTCTTTGAAATGATCACCTGGGCGCAGCTGGGCCTTCACCAGAAGCCCATTGCGCTGCTGAATACCAACGGCTATTACGACCACCTGGTGAAACTGTTGCAGCATATGACCGGCGAAGGCCTGCTGAAAGCGGAAAACCAGCGCATGCTGCTCACCGGTACGGACATTCTCCAGGTGCTGGAACAGATGCGGCAATACACGCCCCCGCTGGTGGGCAAATGGATCACGGAAGACGAAGTGTAGTATCTAAACGGCGTCCACCGGGGAATGCTGCTCGGCCGTTTGGCGCAATTGGCTGCGGATCTTCTCCCGGTGCATGGTGCCCCATTCCCGGAGGGAATTCACCACGGCGCCCAGCGTGTTGCTATAATCGGTCAGCTCGTATTCAATGATCACTGGTGTGGTATTATGCACCTTTCGCAGCACAAAGCCGTTCAGCTCCAGCTCTTTCAGCTCATGGCTCAGCACTTTGGCCGCAATGCCTTTCACCGTTTTCTGCAGCTCATTGAACCGTTTGTTGCCGGAACTGAGCGCCACAATGATGGGCAGCTTCCATTTTCCGTGCAAAACATACAATGCATCCTGCACTGCGCTCAAAGCTGAACAGGTTTCCCATTCTGCTGAAATTGTTTGTAACTTTAACATATATACTATTGTTAGCTAACCTGAACGTAAGTGCTTACCTTTGGGTAACTACTTACCAAGCGTAAGCAAATGTACATAAGTTTGCATTCCTTTTTAAACCAAACACACAACATGAAAAAGATTACCTGCTTCGTATTGCTCCTGGCAGCTTCGCTCAGCACTTTTGCTCAGAACTGGAAGTCAGATAAAGCGCATTCCCAGCTGAAATTCGACGTGCAGCACATGGGCATTTCCACTGTTTCCGGCGAGTTTAAGGATTTTGCCGCTACTATTTCGGCTACCAAGGCTGATTTCAGCGACGCGACCTTTAACCTCACGGCCCAGACCGGCTCTATCAATACCGGCATTGAACAGCGCGACAATCACCTGAAAAGCCCGGATTTTTTTGATGCGGCCACCAATTCCACCCTTACTTTCAAGAGCACTTCGCTGAAGAAAACCGGGGAGAACAAATACCAGGTTACCGGCGACCTCACCCTGCACGGCGTAACCAAACCCGTAACCCTCGACCTCTGGTACCGCGGCACCATCGAAAACCCGATGAGCAAGAAGCCTGTAGCAGGTTTCCGCGCCACCGGCACCATCAAACGTTCCGATTTCGGCATCGGCGCTAAATTTGCTGCCCCCATGCTGAGCGACGAAATAGCCATCACCGCAGACGGTGAATTCGGCAAGGAGTAGCCTCCGGCAAATGCAAGACATGATCCTAGAACCCGTCCAGGCCCGGCCCGGACGGGTTTTTTTATGCCCCGGAAGAATATTTTATATAAAGTCTATAGAATTAGTAGGATAATAAATATTTCTCCCTATATTTGCATTACAATACCCGTTTATAAAGTCATACCAACCTTAAAAAAGAACATATGCGTACCATTAACCGATATGCAGACTTTCCGCCCCTCAGCTACGAGATCCGCCGTACCAAACCGCGCGATAACACCCCCATCAAGCCTATTTCCGCCGGCCATACCCTGCCGCTGTTCAACCTGCACAAGGAAGATTTTGTGGTCCCTTTCCAGTTCATGAACCGTGAAAGCAGCTACATTGTTGGCAGCGAGTTGCTGAACCAGCCGCTGGTACTGGCCTTTTTCTCTATTCACTGGAACGGGTACGGTGAGAAATATATTAAAGCGTTGCAGGACCTGTATGCGGATATACAGGTAATGGGAGGGCAGCTGCTGGTAGTATCGGCAGATGGCCGCAAGGAGCTGGAAGAAGTGGTAGCTAAATACAACATCACTTTCCCCCTCGCACAGGACCGCGGTCACCAGATCGCGCGCAACGCGGGTATCTACGCTGAAACAGACCCGCTGTGGGACCGCCTGTCCGGCTTCGAAGAAAATGCGCCCCTGCCGGCCATTTATGTGATCGGCCAGAGCCAGCGTATTACCTACGACTTTACCGACCATTATTTCGACCGCAGCATCAACCGCCGCGAACTGCTGTCTGAAGTATATACCGCCGGCCAGGCCCAGGCCCTGAGCCGCGCTATCGCCTAACCTTTTCCTACAGGTAAGGTTTCATCTCATCTTCAATATTTTTGCGGAGGTCCATCAGCCGGTGGGCATATTCTTCCATGCTCCGTTCGTGGTCCGTTTGCGGCATCCATTTGGGAATGGGCACGGTTTTGCCATGTTCATCGATCGCCGCGAACACCATGATGCAATGGGTGGTTTTCACTTTCTCTCTTTGCCGCGGGCTGCCGGCGAATACATGAATGGAAATATGCATGCTGGTATTGCCGGTGTAAATGATGGAGGCGGAGATCTCCACCAGGTCGCCGATCGCAATGGGTTTGTAGAAGCGGATGCCGCCCACATATACGGTTACGCAGTATTGCCCGCTCCAGTTGGCCGCGCAGGTAAAGCCCGCCTGGTCTATCCATTTCATCACGGAGCCCCCGTGAACTTTTCCCCCGAAATTAACGTCTGAAGGCTCTGCCAGGAAGCGGAGGGTGACGGTGTGTTGCGGATGTTCCATTATCAGGATTTAATGAGTTTAAAACGATGTTACCTCGCCGCGCTTCTCCGCTGCTTTCTCCATACCCAGGGCGCCACGGGACGCGCGTCCTGCCAGAGCCCTTTGCGGGAGGTTTTCGCCTCGGTTTGCGCCAGCGCCATTTCCCGGCTTTTGCTGAACTGTGTGTATTGCCAGGCATAACCGGCTTTCACCAGCTGGAGGTTGAGGCTGGCGCCGCCGGGAAGATATACTTCCGCCACCACGCGCCGGTATTGATCCAGGCTTTGCTTACGCGCCGTTACTACTTTACCGAAACAAAGCGACGAGGTATACTGCCGGGCCTTTTCTCCGAAGGCCTGCCCCTTCTCCGGGCTATCCACCCCAAACAGCCTGATGCGCACAGCTTTGCCATTCACCAGCATTTCGATCGTATCCCCGTCTTTCACCGCCGTCACTTTCCCGGTATAGGTCTGTGCCCTGGCAATTACGTTGCCGAGCACCAGCATGAGTACTAATAATATGCGCATGCTGCAAGATTAAAAATTTCCTTGGATATTCCCCCTCGTTTATTATTTTTATGCAAACGTTTGCACCGCGAGCGGACGTTCCACGTTTACAGCCTAAACACATCAAACATGAAATCCACTTTTGAAAAATTGACCGCAACGGTCATTGCTGCGCTGTTGCTTCCCCTGATCTCCTTTGGACAATCCGCCGGCAAAAAACAAATGGCCGCGCTCATCGATGAAAACATGCAGTTTGCCGTTAAACAGTACCAGGTGCTGAAAGACAATACCCCGGCAGACCGTATGCCCCGCTCATTCGCCAAAGGCAAATCCGTTACCTCCGATACAGAATGGTGGTGCAGCGGCTTCTATCCCGGCACGCTCTGGTACCTGTATGAATATACCAAGGACCAGAACGTGAAAGCCGAAGCGGAAAAAAGGCTCGGGATCCTGGAAAAGGAAAAACGATACACCGGCAATCACGATATCGGGTTCATGATCTTTTGCAGTTTCGGCAACGCCTACCGCATTACCGGCGACAAAAAATATAAAGAAGTGATAGATACGGCGGCGGTGTACCAGATCACCCGCTACCGCCCGTCCATCAAGTCCATTCAATCCTGGAACAAAAGCAGCAACCTGAACTGTCCCGTGATCATCGACAACATGATGAACCTGGAGCAATTGCTCTGGGCCGCGCAGAATGGCGGCAGCAGCCGGTTCAGGGAAATTGCGCTCATTCACGCGAACACCACCATCAAAAACCATTACCGGCCGGACTACAGCACTTTCCACATCGTGGATTACAACCTGGACAACGGCGAGATCATAAAAAAAGTGAACGGCCAGGGCGCGCACGACACATCCGCCTGGAGCCGCGGCCAGGCCTGGGGCCTGTATGGTTTCACGATGATGTACCGCTTCACCAAAGACCAGGCCTATCTCAACCAGGCCAGGAATATCGCCAATTTCATCCTCAGCCACCCCAACCTGCCGGCAGACAAGATCCCTTACTGGGATTACAACGCGCCGCAGATACCCACTTCCCGCGACGCTTCCGCCGGCGCCATAGCCGCATCCGCGCTGCTGGAACTGGGGCAGTACACCACCGGCAGGGAACGCTCCCGCTACGTGGACGCCGCCACGGTGATGCTGCGGTCCCTGTCATCTGATGCATACCGCGCCAGGCTGGGAGAGAATGGCGGCTTCCTGCTGAAGAACAGCGTGGGCAGCTTCCTCGCCAATTCAGAAGTGGACGTGCCGCTTACTTACGCGGATTATTATTTCCTGGAAGGTTTGCTGCGGTATAAAAAATGGTATCTCTGACGGTACTTTATATTAAGTAAAAAAGGGATGAAATTATTTCATCCCTTTTTTATTTGAAGCCCGTTTACAGCTTAGGGTGCGACCTGTGGAAGTCGCGCAGGTAGCCGCATTGCATCATTCTTTCTTTATAGAATTCTGTCTCCTGGTAGTCTTTGTACAGTTCCGGGAAATAGGGGTTGCTGGTGGCGTGTTGGGCCCATACCTCGCCATCGCTGTAAGGGAGATGTTTTTGCGCGCAGCGGGCGGCCATGTAGAGGCATTCTGCCTTGAATTCCTTGTCTGTAGCGGCATCCGCGGCTTTTTTGTAGTATTCTTCCGCGCGGTAACAGCCGAAATATTGTTTCAGGAAAGGCGTTTTGTCGTCTTCGGGTGAGTACCAGTCTGTACTGGGCCGGTAGTTGGCAGAGAGCTGGTAAGAGTGCCCGTAATACGACATGCTGAACAAGCCTGTGGCATATTCAAAATATACTTTGGCGTCGGGTTTCTTTTTCATTTGTTTTTCCAGCTCCACCATGCGCTCTGCAAACTGCTGGTGGCTGATAACAGGCAGCTTCGTGGAATCCGCAATATCAATCCCAAAATCTTCCAGCTGAGGTGTAAACACGAGTGTCGCGGAACGGCTGCTGCCGGAGCGTTTGAACCATTCCACCGCGTCCTGGAACTGGTGCGTTCTCACATAATTCACCGCGATCATTTCACCGATCTCTTTTTCGCTCATTTTGAGCTGGCTGTACAGGTATTGTTCAAACGGTGTTTTTTTCTTCGATTGATAGCCGTTGTATAATGCCAGCAGCTGGTGGGTTTGAAGGGAATCCTGCATATAATCCTTGCCGCTGGTGTTGTAGTAGCTGTAGGAGTAAGGTTGTACAAGATCCCTTTTCACCATGATGAGCGCTTTGCGGGAGAAATCGTTCTGTTTGGCATAACGCGTGGAGATCACGAGATCCAGCAGGTTGCGGTACATGCGTTTGAAATAATACGTGTCCAGGTTGGCGGGTTCCAGGGCGTTGGCGTATGATATGTCGGCTGCTGTTTTGGTGTCCAGCCAGCGGAACGATTCCAGCAGCTTGTTTTCGAATGCGGCGTCGATGGAGGGCTGTTCGTTGATGGTGACCAGCAGCTTCACCACTTCCAGCTGGTCTTTGAGCGCAGGGCGCAGGCTGGCGGCTGAAGCGGCGGCCAGCCTGCTGCGCGCGCCGGCAAAGTCTTTGAGCATCCCGGAAATGTAGGCTGAAGAGATGTGCCACAGCGCGGGCTCTTTCACTTTTCCGCCTTTGGCCAGTTCGTCCAGCAGCTGCTGCATCTGGAGAACGGGAGATTTGTCCGCCCGTGCATCTTCCCAGTAGTAACTCTGCCGGTTCGCATCCTCTTCGAGTATATTGGTGAAATAATCTTCTTCCAGCTTATTCATTTCGCGGCCCAGCAATACGTCGAGCATGGGCGATTGCGCGTCCAGCCCGTACACTTTCCGGATGCCTTCCGGGTTCATGTCCGTTGTTTTTAAAGCGTATATAGCCGCCACGGTGGCCTTTTCCCTGTTGTTTTTGCAAAGCGGCAGCACTGAATTTTCGTAAGCGTCGGTATAGTGCACGTTCCGGTAAGCCATTTCCCGCTGCGATGGCGCGTTTTCGAAGATGCGGGAAAAAAGGTAAGCGCTTTGCGCCTTTTTGCCGGTACGGCGCAGGGCGCCGGCGCGCAGGCCTTCGATCTTATAATGGATCAGCGAAGTGGAGCCGGCGGGCGTGGACAGGGAATCATAATATTGCAGCGCCTGCGTATAGGCGTTACAGTAATGCGCCAGCCGGATGCTCTGGAAGGCAAAACGTTCACGGATGTCAGGGTTCTTGCAGGCTTTGTAAAGCTGCACCCCGTTGCGGGACAATTTGATCATGGTAAGTGAATCCCTTTTCACTTCCTCCCAGGCGGCGGGGCCTTCGACGTATGGCTCGCATTGTTTGGCAAACATGAGGTAGCCCAGCGTTTCTTTGTCGCCCGATTTTATAAAATGCTGCGTCAGCGCGTTGAGCTTTGCACTGTCTGCCAGCTGAAGCGCGGCTCCTTTTTCGATATGCATGTACAGGTTGCTCATCTGGGAGCGGGAGAACCCGTAAATAAATTCGTTGAGGTCTTTTTCCGGGACCTTCCCGCCGAAGAATTTTTTCCATTCTTCCAGGTTGATCGTTTCTTCGGGTGTTTCGCTGCCGTAGAAGTGGGTGAGGGCGGTGTAATAGAACGGCTCGAACCCACGCTGGGCGGGAATATTAGGGTTGTAGAAGTTCGCGTAATAATCATACGGGTCCGGTTCGGGGCCGCAGGAAAACACATAGGCAACGCCGCTGAGCACCAGTGCCAGGCAGCTACTCGAAATTATGGTAAATCGTTTCCAGGTCATGCAGAGAATACTTTTGCAGGATGATAGGATCAAGATGATAAAATATAATGGCCGGTTTATGGGGTTGCCGTTGCCGGTCGAGATGGCGCGCTGCCTTTTGCAGCAGTTCCGGCGGGCAGCTTTCGCGGCGCACTACGTCTCCCCGCCTGATCAATACGTTTTGCAGCGCTGTGTCGCGGAGGGCGGTGTAGGTATGTTCGCCGTTTTCCCGGAAAAGCGCTGTATTGTTGAGCGGCAGCTGCCGCAGCAGCCCGATGTATTTTTTATTCCGGAACAGCACATCCCACTCAAAAAGCGGCAGCGCCAGGTCCAAAGATAAAGGATAATTGCTGATCCTGTCAGACCCCGTGTAGGCCCGCAGGGCTTCCATGTTGAGGATGGAATTATGATCGCCGGGCTTGCGGAGGTCACCCATGTTGTAGCACATCAGCAAACCTTTGTCTACCGGAGGCACGCCGCTGCTGCGGGTGTATTTTACCTGGTGCATGCGGATGGTGGCGGAGAGCTGGCGGTTGGCGAAGAAAGGCTGCCGCCGGAGCTGTTGCAGGAAACTAAAGTACTGGTCGCGGCTGGTGCGCGTCCAGTCGCAGTCCAGCTGTATTTCCCTGATCTGCCGCGGGGGTATCTGTCCGCATTGTTTTTCCAGCAGCGAGGCTGTTCTTTCCGCCATAAGCCGCGCCCAGCCCGTATCTTTTTGCTGCCAGATCTCGTTCATCAGGAATACGACCGGCACAATTTCCAGGCTGTCAGGGAATGGCTCTTTAAAATCCGAGATGGCAACGGGCACGGCTGTACGATCGGCTGTATTCCAGGCCACATCAAAACATTTCACATACAGCCTGCTCGCGTGCAATTTTTCCAGCGCAGACTTTTCCGCGGGGGACAGCGTGTATTTCTGTTTCCAGAAATAAAACGCGCGGTGCACTTCCCTGGGGCGGGAGCAGGCCATGCACAGGGGTAAGAGGCTCCATAACAGTAGGGTACGTACGTTCATGCGGTTGCAAATATCGGCAAATCAGCGGATCAGCGCGGCGTACATCCTGGACCGGTGGTAGATGGAAGGATGTTCGCGCAGCAGCTCGGTTTTTTTATATCCCGCTTCATGGAAAAGTTTTTGCAGGTTCGGGAAAGAGAGGGGATAAGGCACCCATGGGTTGGGCGTATCCGTATTGTATTCCACGATGAGAAAATGGTGTTTTTTGTCGAGGTGCGCGGCTGCTTTGGCAAGGAAGGCTTGTTTGTTTTTTATGAAGTGAAGGGAATTGGCCATCAGTATGCCTTGCAGGGTGGGCAGCTTCCATTCGTTCTTCTCAAAGTCCATCTGTACGGGCCGGATGTTGGATTTCGGGAACGACACCGGCTCACGGTCCACCGCGTAAATGGTGCTGCCCGGGTGCAGGAGGGTGGCCAGCGCCCGGGTGAAGAGGCCCTGGCCGCAGCCAAGGTCCGCCCAGGTAGCGGGTTCCGGTGTGCGGATGGCCGGCGTGTTGATGAGGGATATGGCGGAGCTTAGTTCCATTCGTTATTTGTTGATGGCGATAATACGGTAGCCGTCAGGCAGGGGGGCGAACCATATTTCACCGCTGCCGATCATGGCGCCCTGTGAGTTGCGGAAGATGCGGTCCAGCCGCTGGCTGTCTACCCTGGCTTTCAGCGAGGCGTCGAATATTTTGCCGTAGCTGGCGAGGAATGATTTTTCGGTTTTATATTCCCGGAGCGGGAACTGGATATGCGCGGCGATGCTGTCTTTCCGGTCATTTTTCACCCAATCCTTGAAGCGGAGCAGGAACAATTTGAACCCATCGGGATCGTCGAAGCCCGCGGCGCTCCAGCTGGCGGGCATGGTGCCGTCTTCAAAAAGGGTGTCCTGCGCCTGCACCTGTGCGGCCACCTGCTGGTCTACGGAGGGGGGCGGCGCTACCGGCACGAGGTCTTTCACACCGTCTACGATGGAGCTGTCTGCCGTTGTTTTCTGGCTGCTGGTATTGCAGGCAAACAGGAAGGCGAGCGGCAATATGATACAATGGAATTTCATGTGATAGGCTTTGATGCTCAATGAAATTAAGTATTTCCGGGGGCTTAAAATTTTTGTTAAAAAGATTTGCTTATATGCTTTAATTGTCCTTATCTTTGCAATCCCAAAACAGAAGAGTGCAAGGCTCTGACGAGGGATAAAAAAAAGTTGGATCGGTAGTTCAGTCGGTTAGAATGCCGCCCTGTCACGGCGGAGGTCGCGGGTTCGAGTCCCGTCCGGTCCGCAAAAGTCGCTCAAAAGGGCGACTTTTTTGTTTTAGGTCTATCCCGCTTCATGCTTATGAAGAATAATAATTTTTTTACAGGCTGGTCGAGTTTGTGAAAAAATCAAGTACATTTGTCGCATATATAACATTTATGCATGCTTTGTTCATGCGGCTTATAAAGACCGAAATCTAATCCAGGTGCCCATGCGCTCGTCGACCATTACAGAGATACAGGCTGCCCTGATAAGCTCGGTTAGTCTGACTAACTATTCCCCGTTTGTTTTTTAGAATTTATCAGTATTCAGTAAATAAAATCTAATCGATGCCTATGTATGAAGAAACATAACTTACGTGTAAGCCTTAAAGGCTATTTCGTTCCTGCAGCGATCCAATAATGCAGGCATACCCGCTACCCATATTGACAAACAGTTTCCAATGCGACCCTGACAGGTCTGCAGGTAATGTGATTCGTCGTTCCCGGTTTTTAGCAGATTAACCTGACGGGAGAGGTATGCGATATAAAAACATCTTCCAAATCTAAATTGACAAGAACATGCACAGAATTTTATGCCTGTTTACCTGCCTGTTACTACTGGCGGCGGGCGCCAATGCCCAGGTAAGGGTAATTTCAGGAAAAATTACGGATGCGACCGGCGCGCCCCTTCCATTTGTTACGGTCAGCATCAAGGGTACCAGTTCCGGTACTATTTCAAAACAAGATGGTACGTACAGTCTCCAGGTGCCTGCTTCAGGCAAGGTGCTTGTATTTTCCACCATCGGCATGAAGGTGAAAGAAGTGGAGATCGGCGACCAGTCTACGATCAACGCAGCGCTGGAAACCGGCGTGAATGAACTGGAAGAGTTCGTAGCCGTGGCGTACGGTTCACAAAGGAAAAGCGCCTTCACAGGCAGCGCTTCCGTGATCACCGCGGAGCCTTTGCAAGCCCGTCCTGTTGCTTCTTTCGATAAAGCGCTGCAAGGCCTTGCTACGGGTCTTACAGTTCAAAGTAACTCCGGCCAGCCCGGTGGCAACAGCACGATCCGTATCCGCGGCGCGAGCAATTTCAGTACCGCACAAGGCGCGCAGCCTCTCTTCGTGATAGACGGTGTGGCTGTTGCCGAAGGAGACTACACCCAGGCTCAAACGACCGCGAACATCCTTTCCACGCTGGACCCGAAAGACATCGAAACCATCACCGTGCTGAAAGACGCGACCGCTTCCGGTCTGTACGGTTCACGCGCAGCTAACGGCGTGATCGTGATCACTACCAAAAAAGGTCGCGCAGGCAAATCCAATATCAACTTTAGCGCCAACAACGGCTGGTCTTCCATTGCAGTAGACAGGCATAAAATGATGGGTGCTTTAGAGTATTACAAGTACTGGTGGGATTATTATAACACGCAGAACCTGGGAGCAGGGGACAATCCCGCTACCGCTGCATCCAAAGCCAATGTAAGCACTTTTGATATCCTGCAGCTGGATGGGTTGAACCTATTCAACAGCGATCAGCCGCTCGGTCCCGGTGGTACGCTGAACAGCGGCGTAAAGCAGTTTTATGATACAGACTGGCGTGACGCGGTGCTCAACCAGGGCCGCACAGAAGATTATGGCCTGAACGTTTCCGGTGGTACCGACAAGACCAAATTCTATTTCGGCGGGTCTTACTTCAACCAGAAAGGTATCGTACTGGCTTCCAACTTCAAACGTTATTCCGCCAGGATAAACGTAGAGCATGCGGTTACCAGTTTCATCAAAGCAGGTGTGAACAGCACGCTTTCTTACACCGATCAGAACACGCCCGCGGGCGCAGGCGGCGCGGCTAACCCGATCCGTTTTTCAGAATCAGTAGCGTCCGTTTACCCGCTGTACCAGGTAGACGCCAGTGGCAATCGCATACCGGACCCCGCCGGCGGTGGTTTCCTGTACGACTATAATGCGCCCCTGGTAAAGGACTACAACCCTGTGGGGCTTGCCAAATACAATATTTACCGGGCCAAAACCGTGAGAGGTATTTTCAGCCCCTATATAGAAGTAAGCTTCCTGAAAAACTTCAAATTCAGGACACTCGGAGGTGTTGATTATTTCGATATTTCTGAAACTCAATACTACAATTCCGCGCATGGCGATGGTGTAAGCGTACAAGGCCGTACCATCCGCTACCGCCCCCGCAACCTGGATCTCACACTCACCAATACCCTGGCTTACGACCGCCAGTTTGGCGAGCATACGGTGGGTGTAATGGTTGGTCAGGAAGCGCTGAACCAGACCTATGAGAACAACTCTCTCAATGGCACCACTTTCCCCTTCAACGGTATTTATGAACTGGACGCCGCTGCAACGCCGGTGGAATTGGGTACTTCCACTACTGAAAAAAGAATGCTGTCCTGGCTGTCCAGGGTGAACTATAGCTACGGTGACCGTTATTACCTGACCGGTGGTGTTCGCCGTGATGGTTCTTCGATCTTCGGTTCCGATTACCGCTACGGTACCTTCTGGAACATCGGCGGCGGCTGGCGTATCGGCCGCGAGAGCTTTATGGCTTCTCAGGCGTGGATCGATGAGCTGAAACTGAAAGCAAGCTACGGTACTACCGGTAATGATAATGGTCTCGGCCGTTATGCACGCCTCGGCCTGTACGGGACCGGCAATAATTACAATGGCCTGCCGGGCATTGCCTATAAACAGCTTGAAAATACCAAGCTTCACTGGGAAACCAGCAAGATACTTGATATTGGCCTTGAATTCGCTTTCCTGCGCCGCTTCAGAGGTGAGATCGGTTATTTCAACCGTCACTCTTCCGATGTTCTGTTCGCTCAGCCCCTCTCCATGCTGGTAGGCTTCCCGACGATCAACACCAACCTTGCCTCTATCAGGAACAAAGGCTGGGAGTTTATGGTAGAAGCCACAGTATTTAATACGAAGGACTTTAACTGGACTGCTTCTGCTAACCTCACGATTACCAAAAACATAATCCTGAAGATGACCAATAAGGACACGCTGATAGATCCTAATGCATCTTCCAAAAGATGGGTAGTAGGCAAGGACCGTTATATATGGTTCCTTCCGGAATGGGCTGGCGTAGACGCCGCCGACGGCCGCCCGCAGTGGTATCAGGATGAGATCGTGAATGGTGCACGTACCGGCAAGAAAATTACTACGAAAAGCTACAATGCGGCTACCCGTTACGAGCTGGGTTCTGCTCTCCCGAAATTCTTCGGTGGTTTCAATAACACGTTCCGCTATAAAGATTTCGACCTGGGCATCTATACTTATTTCAGCGTGGGTGGCAAGATCTATGACAACTCATATTCCCAGCTGATGACCAACGGGCAGACCACCGGTCAGCAGTATTCTCCGGATATGCACAGGGCATGGAAAAAAGCAGGCGACGTAACAGATGTGCCACGTTTCGTACCGGGCAACGGAGACCAGGGGAACAACACTTCTTCCCGCTTCCTGTACGACGGCAGCTATGCAAGGATCAAAAACATCAACCTCGGGTACCAGGTGCCGAAGTCTTTGCTGAGCAGGATCAATGTCGCAAATCTGCGTGTATATGTGTCCGGCGAAAACCTGTTCACATGGGCCAAGCATAAAGGCGTAGATCCGGAAATGAGCATCGGCGGCAGTGCCGATAACGACGTTCCGAACGTGAAAACATTTACTGTGGGCTTAAACCTCGGCTTCTAATCTTAAAACAGACAACCATGAAACGTTTATTATATATTTTTCTGTCAGGATCGCTTTTAGTGGCCAGCGGTTGCGGGAAGGATTTCCTGGAACCGTTACCCTCTGCTGATATAGCAGCTGAAACGGCATTCTCCACACCGGAAAAAGTGACTGCCGCGATGAACGGCCTGTACGACCTTATCACCACTTCATCGTTCAATACGCAGATCTCGCTGACGCAGGACATCAAAGGCGGTGATATGGTGTTGCTGAAAACGGGTAACTACAACCGTTTCCTGACGGAGTACCAGTTCCTGCAATCGCCAACCGCGGGGTATGGTGGAGTGTTCTTCAGGGATGCTTACAAGCTGATCACCAACACAAATGTGGCTATTACGGAGTTGCCGAAATCGCCTATCTCCGATGACCTGAAAAACGATTATCTCGCCGAAGCCAGGGCACTCAGGGCCTGGGCTCATTTACAGCTCGTGCGGTTGTTCGCCCAGCCGTTCGCCGTTAACCAGAATGCTCCGGGTATTCCTGTTGTGGATAAAGTGATCGGCGCAAACGATCCGATCCCGGGCCGCGGTACGGTGAAAGCGGATTATGATTTTATCCTGGCAGACCTGCTGTTTGCAAAAGCAAGCCTCAGTACCGGGCGTACGGGCGGCGATGGCCGTTTTACCGTTAACGCAGTAAATGGCCTGCTTGCAAGGGTATATCTGGATATGCAGCAATGGCAGCTTGCCAGTGATCATGCGAAGCTGGCTCGCACGGGTTATCCCCTGCAGCCCGCAGCTACATTGCTGGAGGGTTTCGTAGATCCGAATGATGAATGGATATGGACGCTGGTATACCGTTCAGACGACAATACCGGGTACGTACAGATCGCTTCCTTCCAGGAGCCCTACAACATCGGTTACAGCACGTTCCGCGCTACCACCTCATTCCTGAACATGTTCGCTGCTAATGATATTCGCAGGAGACAGTTCTACGTAAACCTGGATATGGTGGCCACCCTCGAAGGCGATGCGCTGCGTCGCGACGACATTCTCTTCTCCCGCGATGGTTACCTGATGAATAAATTCTGGTTCCGCGATGCATGGGACCTGAACGTTCCAATGATGCGTTCAGCCGAAATGTACCTCATCGAAGCGGAAGCTGAATCCGAATTGGGCCGCGATGGTCTTGCACAGGACGCGCTCTTCGCTGTTCAGGCCAGGGCCATCGCCGGCGCGGTGAAATCCACCAACACCGGCACCGCCCTGAAGAACGAGATCCGCGACGAAAGGAGGAAAGAGCTTTACGGCGAAGGTTTCCGTTTCTACGACCTCACCCGGCGCAAAGAAACGCTTACAAGAACAGCGCCTGACCACTGGGTTCCCATCACGCTTGCTACCGGCGATTATCGCAACATCCTGCCAATCCCCAGAGCTGAAACTGACGTGAGCGGCATGGAACAGAACACCGGTTATACCAACTGATCGTTCATACATTTTTAATTTTTCAAAAAGAAGCCCGCATCACGCGGGCTTCTTTTTATTTTGCCGGGCCTGGCAGGGAGATACCGTGTGAACTCAGGGGGCGCCCGGATTCGTGATTATACGGCTGTTTGGCCGGAGAATTTTTTCCGGCAAAAAAATTGGAGGAATAAAAAATAAATAGTTTCTTTGCAACCCGAAAGGGAGAAAAATGAAGCTGGATCGGTAGTTCAGTCGGTTAGAATGCCGCCCTGTCACGGCGGAGGTCGCGGGTTCGAGTCCCGTCCGGTCCGCAGAAGGGGACAAATCATCTAAAAAATGATTGTCCCCTTTTTCGTTTGAGCTTTTGTAGCTTTTCTTTTGCTCGATTTCGCCAGAACTCCATGTAGCAGGAATGCTTGCATTTCATTCATTAAGGCGAATGCAATTTTAAAAATGATTTCCTCTTCAGGTTTCCTGGCTACCCTGGAATGGGCAAGACAGCGGGTAAAAGCCTGGTCGCTCCAACAAAGTTTTTTACAGACTTCCTCTTTAACAGCGCGGCAATTATCCTGTCGGAGTTTCCGGGCCGCGAATTTTCCTTGAATCGGTACGAATATCAACCGGGCGATCACGAATATACATGCACGGTAATTCGGCTGCCGTTAATACCGATTTTTACGTTCGAAAGGCAATTCGAACCATGTGCATCCTCATTTTCCGCATACATATTCAATTTTGTTAACTTTTTAAAACTGAAAACATGAAACGTTTAGTATTAGCCATGCTCTGCCTGACGCTGGGCGCAGGCGCATTTGCAGCCGATTCCAAAACTGCGAAACCCGCTGACAAGAAAGTGGAAGTGAAAATGACCACTAAAAATGACATCGTGGTTAGCAACAAAAAAATGAAAGAATCCAAATTCCGCATTCAACGTGCGATTTTGACCCAGGACCTCTGCGGCAATCACATCGTTGTTTGGGTATCCGGTCCGAACAACACCAGCTGGGTGTCGATGTACGACACCGCTTTGAATTACGTTGTTGCCCACATGGATTCCAACGGCTGTTACGTAGGATAATCCTGCGAATTACGAGGATGTGTGTCTGGCCTTACCCAAATCCAGGGGAACCCGGTATTTCTTTATCCAGGCTCGATATAAGGGCAATCCACCGGGATTGCCCTTTTCCATTGCCCGTGGCCGGACGTGCGAGGTACACATTCACGGTTTTCATAGTAGCGTATCCTGATGATGGCTTTGGTTGTCGCAGGCCTGCAATCCGTTCGTGCGGCGCAGGTGAACCCGGTGTAAAGCCGCGGCGGGTAATCATCAAAATCCCAATAAGTACTTCAGCATGATCGTTCTGCCACGTAAAGGCATTTCAAGGATAGACGACTGGTTGGCCGTGTTAACGATCTGCCGGTATTTTTCCTGCCCCAGCAAATTGACGCCTTCCAGCTCGAACGTGCTTTTCCGCTTCGGCAGTGCGTACCGGGCTTTACAATCCAGGAAATGCTGATGGATAGCGGCTTGTCCGGATGGGTGGTAGGATGTCAATTGATATACCGGCGTGATGGAAATTCCGGCGGCCAGTTGCTGCTGCCATTCTGCTTTCGCCTTTACGGATTCCGTGGTGTTGGGCGCTGCAATGCCTTTCCGGGGCCGCAGCCGATAAATATTTTTTCCCGCTTCCCCCGAAACCGACAATTTCGCCCCGAATGGCAACTTCTTCTGGCCCGCAAATGCCAGGCTGAAATTGTGTGAATTGAAAGGGGAAATATCGCTGTTATACCACAGGTACCCTGTTTGCAAACCGGCCCTGATCGCGGCTGATAGCTGTATTAAAAGGGGGAAGACGTATTTCGAGTAATTACCGTTGACGGTGTATTTCGACTGGCGGTTATCGTAATCCATGGCTGTGATGCGGGTAATGCCGCTGTCTATCATGAAAGCTTGCAGGAAATTCAGTTGTGATCTTTCGGTGGAAAGCATGATTTGCCAGAATACCATCTCAATCGGTTTCCGGTAAACGAAGCGCGCCATGGCGGAATGAACACTGGTTTGGGGGAGCGGTGCCGTGCTGGCGTTGAATTGCCGGTAGTTGACGAGGATCGATCCGGGATAAATGTCGCTGACGTGCCCGAAGGTGGTTTGCGCGTTGTACCGGAACTGGAATTCGCTGTACCTGCCGATATTCCTCCGGAAATCGAGCGTGGGGTTCAGCACGAAATTCTCCTGCCGGTGGTCCCGGTTTTCTCCCTGCACGTTATATCCGATGAAATGTACCGCAGGTTTCACTTCCGCAACGATTGTACCTTTTGCCAGCATCCAGGTGGCATTGGCGCTGGCGAACAACCCGAGATTTTCGAAGTTGACATTGTTCCGGAAGCGGGCGCCCGCGCTGGAGATTTTCCCGGTGCTGTCCGTAACCTGGAGGTCAGAGCGAAGACGGTTCTTTTCATAATTACCGCCCGCCGAATACGAAAGCACCCATCGCCCGCGCTTGATGTTGAACGCGGCGGACTGATGCACATAAAACTGTTGCGTCTGCACCCGTTGCCCGAGCTCGCGGAAGCCCGCGCTGTCGTTTACCAGGTTTTCATGGAGGCCCGGAAGAACGAAGAGGCTTTCGTCTACATGGACATATCGCAAAACCGAATTGTATTGCAATAAAAGTCCACCGCCAACGGCTTTCACAATATGCGTTTCGTTCCCCGCGCTTTGCTGGCGGACGGGCAGGCGCTGCTGCATGAACCGGCCGTTCTGCCAGGCGTCTCCCCGTGCGGAAGAATACGGAAGATTCACGCTGGTAGAAGATTTTGTGAAAGCCCGTGGACTGTTTTTCTCGAATTGCGCCTGCACTTGCCATTCGCGTTGGCGTTCTGTATTGAACTGGGATTCCTGGTATCGGATGGTATCTCCCTGCGGCAGGAAGTATTGAACAGACTGTGAGCCGTTGTACCGGCGTTTCAGGTCCAGGGCTGTCACGTTCAACCGGAGCGCCCGGTCTGCGGGGAGTTTAAGCAATGCGTTGGCATTTACGGCATGGTCGGTGTTCCGGAGATAATATTTTTCGTCAACCGTGGGCAGGTTTTCGCCGGTTGTAGACAAGTAGGCGTGGGGCTGCTGAGGCAAAACGCTGCCATGGCCGGCGGTAGCGCCCAGGTCGGCGGTTTCCCGCTGGAGGTTGTGGCCGGCATTATTGGATTTGAGGTAATTGATGCTTTTGACCCTTTGCTGCAGCACCAGGTTGCTGAAGGAAAGCAGGTATGCGTTGTTCCCTGCGCCCGCTTCGCCGGTATTGATCGTAGTGGCGCGGGCTTTGTCTGACAGCCGGAGGTTGAGGGAGACGTTATCGGCCGGCACATATCCGTTGAGGACTTTCACCGGCTGGTCGCGCTCCAAAACCTGTACCTGCTCTACCGCATCCACCGGCACGTTGTTCGTGGCAACGCCGTATCGGCCGTTGAGCAGGTTTTCTCCATCGATATACACATTGGAAATCCGTTTCCCGTTGTAGCTGATCATACCTTTCTCGTCTACTTCGATCCCCGGCAGCCGGGCGATCAGGTCGCCGATTACCCGGTCGTTCTTGTCTTTGAAAGCTGCCACGCGATATTTCAACGTATCGCCGGAAGTCTGGATGCCGGTTTTCGATTTTACGGTGACCCCGGCCAGCGCGGTAGGCAGTGCGGAAAGCGTAACAAGGAATGGTGATGTGCCGCTGGAAATGGATTGGATGAAAGGCCGGTAACCCAGGGCTGTAACCTTCAGCGATAGCCCGTTGCCGGATGCGGGTAATTTGCAGTCGAAGGCGCCGTTGGCATCCGTTTTCGTGAAATGGACGCCGGCCCCGGAAGCGTTTATGATCGTTACGGAAGCCGCCGCCACCGGTTTGCCCGTGCTGTCTTTCACCCTGCCGTTTACATTTGCGGGGTTTTGCGCCATGGCCGGCATGGCGAAGGAAAGGATGGGCAACAGCAACAGGGTTTTGATGCGCAACAGGATTATTTTTTAGTGGGCAATTCGAGGGGGTAATTGAGTTGGGGTTTGGTGTTCGCTGCTTTCATCTGCTGACCGTTTATCGTAGCATTGTCGACCGTTACGTCGTCGGAGTTGCCGGCATTGGCCAGGAGCCCTTCGCGGTAGGCGGCTTCCATACGGAGGAACGCGATATTTGTGGTATGGGTGGCGTCCGCAGGCGGGTTGAGGGAAAGCCCTTCGGGCAGCGCGGTATCCGTTTCAATGCGAGTGCAGGTGAAGCGGATGCGGTTGGCGTTATCGTAGGCTTCGAGAATGAGGCCGGGCAGGCCATGCAGCTTCCATGGGCCGAAGCTGGCGGGGATATCCGTGGTGAACCAGGCCGTGTACGCTCTGCCTTTCACGGTGCCGGAGGCTTTTTGGCAGGTGTAGCTGAGGAGCTGTTTCGTTTCGGTGGATATTTGCCAGGCGATTTCTTCCAGCGGTTCTTTGATAAGGTAATTGGCCCGGCGGAAGCTCCGGTTTACCAGCAGCGCCTGTTCATTGATATACACGGCTTCTTCGGTGACGGGCCTCCAGGCGCCCATGTTCACCGTAATACTGTTGGTGCGCTCGGCTTCTTCGAAGGCTGCGCGGTGCATGGAGTCTTGCCGGCGCTTGGTGGCGCTCAGGTACACGCTCTGCTGCGGTCCGAACGCCAGCTGGAAATCTTCTTCCCATTTGTTGGACGCCCGCGTGGTGTCGCGAACGTGGGAGAAGTGGTAATACGCGATGCCGGCGCGCTCTTCGGATAAAGTGCCGTCTTCCTGGCGGAAGGAGTAAAGAATGCAAATCAGCAGCGCAGGGGCCACGAGTTTTATCAGGTAACGCATGCTCAAATCTCGCCCCCGAAGGCACCTTGCACAACGGCAAACCGATATCCGGCGGAAAGAAATTCATATTCGATGATTTCCGGGCCATATTTGAATCAACCCCCGGCCGGGAAATACCCTGCGGAGATCCGGCGGATAACGGCGGATTTCGGACGGAAACCGGCGGATATGGAACCGCACCTTCGCATGTTGTGCCTGATAAGTACATTTATACCGAGCAAACTCCGTAATTAGGGAACGGATTGTATTTTTATGTTTTTTAGCGGAGCAAATTTTTGTAGGATGAATGTAAGACCGGCATTGGCTATCTTCTGGATGATTTCCCTGTTTATGGCCGCTTCCTGCGGTGAGCGGTCTCCTTCGCGGAAAGTTCCCCGGCACCAGGAGGCTTTGGCGCAGGATAAAGATTACCTTTCCATGGTTATTTCGCTGGACACACTGCCGTCTGACCAATTCTGGAAAACGGTGCGCCGCGAAGACAGTCTCCTTTCCCAACGGCCCGACAGCAATTCCAACCCGTTTTTCCATTACTTCCGCGCCCGGATTCTCCTGAAAGAGGGCTATCGCGACAGCGCCATGGCCCAGCTGGAAAAAATGAAAGGAGAAAGGGCGGACAGCAACGTTTCCCTGCTCAGGGAATTTACCGTTTTCGATTACAATAGCCGCAACAATATGATGGTGGAGGCCCGGATGATGCAAGAGATCCTCGTGGCGATGAAAAAAGCCGAACGCTTGCATAGTCCGGTCACTTACCGGTTCTACGATCTCATGGCCAAGGCGTATTACCAGAACGAGAACGAAAGAGAATCCCTCGAATACGCGGAACGCCACTTCAGATCACATCCGTTTAATACGCATCCCGTGGTGATGCAGCGCCACTACGACGTTTCGTATCTCCTCGCACACCAGATGAACGATTTCGACAAGATGATGCTGTACAATTCCCTGGCCCGGAAGCTGGCCATCCATACGGGCGACAGCCTTGCTATTGCCCGGACATACGACAGCGAGGCAATGGTGCTCGACAAAAGGGGAGAATTCGCCAAATCGCTGGAATGCAGCAAGATCTTTGTGGATTTTCTCGAAAGGACGAACCGTATCCACGAACTCGCCTACAACAATCTCGCCACCGGTTTCAACCACAACGGCCTCCCCGATTCGGCCATAAAATATTACCACAAAGCGATGGCCCTTGCAAAAAACCAGGGCAACATGAATCAGACGCCGCTTTATTATAAGGGTCTGGTGGAAGCATACAAATTGAAAGGCGATATGAAGAACGCCATGGAAGCCCTCGATTCGGCGTATGGCATTGAAGTGCGCAACATCAGGAAAATCGAAGCGGTGAAATTCGCTGATATCCACGAAAAATATGACACCGAAAAGAAAGACCGGAACATCGCCAACCTGAGCAGCCGCAATGCCCTCAATGAAAAGATCATCCAGCAGCAAAGATGGACCCTCGGCCTGGCGACCATTGTGTTCCTCGGCGTGGTCGGCTTCCTGTATTTCCTCTACCGGCAGGTTAAACTCAACGAGAGGAATAAGCTTCTCCAATCGGAGAACGAACGGCTGCGGATGGAGCAGAAATTACTGCAGGTACAGCTGAACCCGCACTTCATCTTCAATTCCATCGCCAACCTGCAAAGCCTCGTGGCTTCCGGCGATACGAAGGAATCCGTCCGCTACCTGTCCGTTTTCTCTGGGCTTTTACGGAATGTGCTGGAACAAAGCCGGAGGGATTTTATCCCGCTCGATGAAGAGATCGATTCACTGGAAAATTACCTGCAGCTCCAGCAGATGCGGTATGCAGCGCTTTTCGATTACGAAATAGGCGTGGCGGAAGATATCCGCCCGGGCGAACTACTGATCCCACCCATGCTGATACAGCCTTTCGTTGAAAACTCGATCGAGCACGGTTTCCGTAACATCAGTTACAAAGGCATGCTGACCATCCGCTTCGAAGCGAAGGATGAACGGCTTACTATTACCGTAATTGATAACGGACAGGGCATTGTCGATAAAGGAACTGACGTGCAGAAAAAGCAATCGCTGGCGCAGACGATCCTCAAAGAGCGGATACAGGTGCTTTTTAAATCCGATTGCCAGCGGGCGCGATTCGATATCGAGAACAAAGCCGGTGCCGGCGGGCGCGGCGTTACGGTGCACATCATTCTTCCCGTCATCAAAGATTAAACCCGGCAACCATGCGCATGAAACTTTACATACTCGAAGATGAGGTCCGTATCCTGAAACACCTGTTGCAGATAGTGCAGGAAAATCCGTATGTGCAGGTGGCGGGCCATGCGGGAGATATTGCCACGGCGGCGAAGGAGATCCCGGCGCTGAAGCCGGACATTATCCTGGCCGATATCCGGCTGAAAGACGGCGACAGTTTCCGTTTGTTCCACGAGATAGGGGAGATCGATTTCCAGGTGGTCTTTCTCACGGCTTATGACCAATATGCCATCCAGGCGCTGAACATGGGCGCGTTCGGATATTTGCTCAAACCGATCGATGAAGCAGCCCTGTCGGAGATGCTGAACAAATGTTTTCAGCACCGGCAGCAGGAGCAGTTCAACCGGCAGCAGCTGGAGATTGCGCGGCAGCATTATGGTACGCAGGGCGGGGGGAATGTGAAACGGCTGGCGCTGAAGCGGGTGGAATATATGGAGATCGTGTCTGTTGAAGACATTATGTATTGCAAGAGCGATAAGGGCTATACGACTTTTTACCTGACAGACAAGCGGGATATCCTCGTGTCTAAAGGGTTGATCGAATATGAGAGCATCCTGGGGCCGGCGGGTTTTTTGCGATGCCATCAATCCTGGCTCGTCAATTTTCAATTCGTGAAAAAATATTACCGCGAAGGGTATCTGCAGATGCAGAATAACGAACAGATTCCCGTTAGCAGCCGCAAGCGGGAGGAGGTGTTGCGGTTTTTGGAGAATATTTCGTAAAATTCCTTATCGCATTAAATTATATTCCTTATTTTATATACTGATTAACCTATTATAAACCCCGCGGCAATTTATTCCACGTTCAATTGCCGCATAAGAACTACTATGTTATGAAAATCAAAGCGCTCACAAACGTTGCGGCGGTTTTGCTGCTATTGGCAACAGCCTGCCAAAAAGAAACCCAGAAGAAAAACGCTGATGCAGGAGAAGAATTACTGCGGATTAATGACACCAGGATCAGTGCGGCGCCGCCACTCGGCACATTGATCGATGGCGCTACTTACCGCATCAGGGGAGTAACCTCGTCCGCCCCGGCTGGCCCTGTAGTAGAAGTTACCGGTAATTCCTCCGCTGAAGGCCAAAAAATCCAGCAGTGGTGGTGGTTCCCTAACAACGGTCAGAAATGGAGACTGGTAAAGATCGATGCCACTTATTATAAGCTGGTGAATGTGACCAGTAATAAATGCCTGGAATCTCCTTCCTCCACCTCCGGTGATATTTTGCAGCAGGGAACAGACGATGGAGGCGATGACCAGGCCTGGTCCATAGCGTACTCCGGTAGTAACAACGTATTTTCGCTGACCAATAAAGCCACCGGTATGAAAATGGTGCTGGATCCGCAAAGCACTACTCCCGGCGCTAAGATCAGGCAGAAGTCCGCCATTACCGGTGACCAGGATCTGTTCAATTTCCATAATCTCAATTTTCAGAACCCGCTGATCAATGCCAGCAGGCCGGACCCTTTTGTTGCCCAGAAGGATGGGTACTATTATTTCATGTACACCAGGGGTAATAACATCGGCCTGAGGAAAACAACTTCCATGTCCTTATTATCCACAGCGCCGGAATCTGTGATCTGGACGCCGCCTGCGGGAACGGCCTACTCTTCAAATATCTGGGCGCCCGAACTGCATTTCCTGTCCGGGAAATGGTATATCTATTTTGCGGCTAATGATGGCACCGGCGATTCACACCGCATGTTCGTGTTGGAAAATCCTAATGCGGATCCAATGACCGGCACCTGGACATTTAAAGGAAAGATTTACGATTCCAGTGATCAATGGGCGATTGACGGCACCATACTCACGATTGGCTCCAATAATTATTTCGTTTGGTCAGGCTGGGAAAGTACCGCCAGCAGGTACAAACAATACCTTTACCTTGCTACGATGTCGGACCCATGGACCATTAGCGGGCCAAGGATCAAAATATCCTCCCCTACCAATACCTGGGAAAAGCATGAGCCGAACTCGATCGGAGCCGGTGTGAATGAAGGGCCCATCATGCTGCAAAAGGATGCAGGCAGCCCTGTATTTATCATCTATTCAGCCAGCAGGTATACCAGCGACAACTATTGCCTCGCACAGATACAGCTCAAAAGCGGTGGCGATCCTACAGTACCGGCTGACTGGATCAATAAAAAACAGGTTTTTGTAAGAAATGATGCCAACAACGTTTACGGACCAGGGCATAATGGTTTCTTTACCAGCTCCTATACAGATCCCAATGGCGTGACGAAAAAGGAAAACTGGTTTATCTATCACGCACGCAGCGTGGCTGCTACTACCAATGGCCAACGGGCGCCAAGAATGCAGAAGCTTACCTGGAATACCGATGGTTCGCCAAATTTTGGCGTCGCCTTAGCAACCGGTGTAGACATGCCGATCCCTGTAGGGGAGTAATGTAAAATAACGACGTTATAATTTAATCGGATCGTGTATAGGCTTTTATTCGGTCACATTATATACACAGAAAATGCTCCCTGCACAGGGAGCATTTTTTTATTTAATCAGTCAGCCGCCACCAATGGGAACATTCCCTCACTATGGGAGCATTCCCACCAAAAAAATCCCCGCCCTTTCATTGTGGACACATGACTTTTTCTGTTACTTGTTTTCATAAGTATTCCACATATGAAAAGAACTGTCCACGTTGTATCCCTGGTACTACTAGTACTCTCTGTTTCTAATTGTTTCGCCCAATCGTTTATCCCCGGAAATTTTGTCGTCGTCAGAATTGGGTCTGGAACAGCGCCTATGGCCGCCGGAGAGGCCCAGCCTGTTTTCCTGGATGAATATAATTCCTGCGGGAACCTGGTGCGAAGTATTCCCATGCCCGTGTCTGTTTCGGGCAATAACAAAAGGCTCACACTGCCAATTTCAACAAGCGATTACACGGAAGGTTACATCAGCCTGTCGCAGGACGGGAGTAAGCTGGCGCTTGCAGGCTACGATGCCGATCCGGGCACGGCCGCGGTATCGTCGGTTTCAAGCACCACGGTAAAAAGAATGGTTGCGGTGGTGGGCGGCGACGGTACGGTGAACACTGCAACGGCATTGGGCGCTTTCAGCGGCCAGGCGGTCCGCGCGGCGGTGGTCGATGGTTCCGGCATCTGGGTGAGCGGCGGTTCAGGCGGTATAATGTATACCACCCTCGGCAGCACTACCCATGTTCAGATCACCAATGCCACGGCGCGCTCCCTCGTCGTATCAGGCGGGCAATTATACGCCTCTTCCACCTCCGGCGCATTCAGGCTCACGGCCGTCGGCACAGGGCTTCCGGCTACTGCCGGGCAAACGATGGTGAACCTTCCCGGCCTTCCCACTACGGGCAGCCCGTATCAGTTCCTGATCGTCAATGCCGGCAGCGGGTCGGATGTGCTGTACATGGCGCATGATAACCTGCTGAGGAAGTATTCTTTATCAGGCGGCACATGGATCAGCAACGGCGCCATCGGCATTGCATCGGATAAATACCGGGCCGTTACCGGGCAGTTCAATGCAAACGGTACCGTTACCCTGTATGCCATCCGTAGGAATGATAATGCCACCGGCGCAGGCGGGGAAATAGTGACACTGACGGACAGCACAGGATACAACAACGATTTTTCGGCTGTTGTGCCTGCACTCATTGTTCCGGCCAATGACTATAATGTTTTCAGGTCCATCGTGATGGCGCCGGATGTAATGGCTGCTAACACCGTATCCCGCAAAGGGCCTGTGAACGAAACGGCGGATTCCCTGAGCCTGAAACTCTCTCCCAACGCCGCGAGAGAAAGGGTGGTGGTGACGTTCAATAAGACCAACATGCCCCATCCTGGGATCGTTGTGACGAATGCCGCGGGGCAGATCGTCCGGCAGCTGCCTCCCGCTTCCATACAGGCGGGCCAGGCCACCATCGACCTGCAGGGGCTGCCTAAAGGTGTATACTACGTCACCTTAAACGACGGCAAAAAACAAACAACCAAAAAGCTGCTGGTATTATAACTCTCCTGTCCGGCAGGCATAATCGCATAAAAAATCAGTAAAATGAAACTCACTTCCGCGTTTTTCCATCTCTGCATGCTCATGGCCTGCGCCATTGTTGCGCAAGCCCGGCAGCTACCGGATTTAAAGACCATTCTCGACCCACAGAAGAACAATCCCGTCATTGAAATCCCGGCGGGGAAATACCAGCTCAACAATATGGTGAATGGCGCTTACCTGTTTGCCAACCTGAACAATGTTGAGATCAGGGGCAATGGTGCGTCCATCATCTGCAATTCCCAGGAGCTGGCGTTCCGGTTCCTGAATTGTACCAACATAAAGATATCCGGGTTTTCCATCGACTACGACCCGCTCTGTTTTACACAAGGGGTGATCGTAGCCAAAGATCCCGGCAATACGTGGTTCGAGGTGGAAATTGACCCGGGATATCCCATTGAGAATGTAAGAAATGCCCGGGTGCAGTTTTATGACCCGAATACGAGGCAATTAAAAAGAAATAGTATTACAACCGGCGAAGGGCATTATTCGGCATTCCAGCACATCACCGGCACCAGGCGGTTCAGGCTCACCAAGAATAACCCATGGGTGGCGTATGAGAAAGTGGGAGACCTGGTGGTACTGGATGTAGTGTCTACCAAAGCCAATCCCGCCGCGCATGCCTTCCAGCTGGAAAAATGCGTGAATGCTACCGTGGAGGATGTTACCATTTACGGGTCGAACAGTTTTTCTTTTTTTGAAAGGGATTGCAGGGGCACGCATTATAACCGCTGCAAGGTGGGCCGCGGGCCTGTGGCGCCCGGTATGCCCGCCCGCCTGCGTTCCGGGAACGCGGACGGTATTCACAGCAGCCTGGCCAGCATCGGGCCCCTGGTGGAAAACTGCGACATCAAGCACAATGGCGATGACTGTATCATCGTATGCGGCCGTTCATTTCCGATATGCAGGATAGACAGTGCTACTAATTCCATCTATCTTTTATCGAGGGAAGGGAATCTCGTTTTCTACGCAGGCGATACCTTGCAGCATGTGCTGTTTGCCGGTATAAAGAGCGGGAAGGCGAAAGTGCAGGCCTTTGAGCCGTACACGCCGTCCGTAGCGGAGCGGCAGGCGGTGATGGCGATGTACCCGGAACTATTGTTTCAAGCCAACTATACAAGAGGAGCGCGCATCACGCTCGATACGCTGCCGGCCATGGCCATCGGCGATATGATCTACAACGAAAGCCATACGGGCAAAGGGTTCGTTATCCGCAACAACAAAGTTGGGTATAACCGTTCCCGTGGTATTCTCATTAAGAGCAGCAATGGCATTGTGCACGACAACGAGATTACCGGCACGGCCATGAACGGCATACTAGTGGGGCCCGAAATTCACTGGATGGGAGGTGGCTTTGCGGATCATGTGGAGATCAGGCACAATCGCCTTTTTGAATGCATGTTTGAGAAAACCAACCCGGGCATGCCGCCGGGAGCGTTGTCCGTATTCTGTGCCAACGGCCCGCAGATTCCCTCCGCCGGCGCATTTGGACAGATCAATGTGCATCACAACACGATCCAGAAATCCCCATACCCCGGTATGGTATTCACTTCTGTAATTGGCTTGCAGCAATCGGCCAACAATGTGGCACCCTATCCTTGTGGCAGCAGGGAGCATGGCAAGAGGTTCAACACGGTCTTTACCGTGCCGGTATGGGAGAAGAACAATACGCCGTAATGCTACGGCACTGCTGTGTTACGGGCAAAGGCCCCGTCTTTTTTTACAGGCGCCTGCGCCTTCTTTTTCCTGCGCCCCCACCAGATGAGGAAACCGCTCACCGGCAATGATGCGCAATACAATGCAATAAAGCAGGCCAGTATTTTGGTAGGCAGGCCGTAAATGCTGCCTACATGAATGGCGTAGTTGCTGTTCCGCCATTTGGCGCCCAGGGTTTTCTGGTCGTGGGGAGTGGAGAAATATAATTCCCCGGTCTTCGGATGGTACGCATACACATCGGATTCATCCCAGCCGGAAGTTCCCGAAGAAAACCGGATGAATGCCGTGATCGCGCCAGGCTCTTTTGCGCCCGGTTCCTGTATGCTGAAACCGGCCAGCTCCCAGTTGGGTACGCGGCGCATGGCGTCTGCAAATACACGGTCATACAGATGTACCACCGAATCCGTAACAGGTGCCGGTTTCGGCGGCCTTGCAAATACTTTCGCCGGGTCGTTGCCGAGGAGCCGGTATATACCGTTGGTCCACCAGTCGAAGGTCCACACCAGACCCGTTACTGCGAACAGCAGCACGAAAAGAAAGGTATAGATCCCGCCGATATTGTGCAGGTCGTAATTTTTGCGTTTCCATTTGGTAGAGGATTTCCATTTGAACCACAGCCTTTGTTTTAACGCGGCTTTGTTCTTCGGCCACCATAGTACGATCCCGGTAATGATCATCACAAAAATGATCAGCGTGGCCCCGCCTACAATGTAGTGCCCTACATCGTACCGCAGCAGCAGGCACTGGTGCAGCATGCGGGTGTTGAAGATCCAGTCGCGGGGAAGATCTACCACACCCAGTACTTTCCCGGTATAAGGATCAACATATATGTGCTGATAATGCTCCATGGACGACATGTACAGCCATCCGGGTTCCTTCGCTTCCTTGAAATTGGTGAACTCGTAAGCTTTTGAAGGATCGCGGTCGAGGGTAACAAAGCTTACGTTGTTGCCCCGTGCCGCTTTGCGGGCATTTTGGAGGATAAGGTTGAATGGAAGGCGTTCTGCCTTTACTTCCGGCACGAATAATTTATCCCGGTGATACCATTCCGCCAGTTCTTTTTCCCAAACGAACACGGCCGCGGCGGTGAGGCTGATAAACACCACCAGCCCGGCGGTAAGGCCGAGCCAGAGGTGTATCTTTCCAAGTATTTTCTTGACGGGTAAACGCATAAGCATTAAAATGTATAACCCACGTTCAGTAAGAAATTGCGCGGCGCTCCGGGGAAATTGCGCTCATAGTTGTAGCCGCCGGAGATATATTTTTTATCGGCAAGATTGTTCAGGTTTACGGACAGCTGCAATCTCTTTACCTGGTAATAAAGCGCCCCGTTAAAAACAACATAGGCTGGCAGTTGTAACGTTCTGTCAAACGTTTCACGCTCCGATACCTGGGAATGGCCGAGCCCGATACCGAAGCCGCTGAACGCTCCTTTACGGACGGTATACTTGATCCAGCTGCCGCTGCTGTGTTTCGGCGCATTCTCTTTCGTCAACCCCACTCGTTTATTGATATCGTTCTCTATATCTTCCGTGATCAGCGCTTCGTTAAAAGCGTAATTCACCTGGATGCTCAGGTTGGGCAGTACGCGGCCGGATGCTTCCACTTCAAAACCGCGTGCGCGCTCTTGTCCGCGTTCCCTCAGCAGGTCGGGTTTGGAAGCGTCGTTGGCATTTACGAGCACATTGTTCTGCGTGATCTGGTATACGGCTACAGCGGCGAACAGGCGGCTATTGAAAAATTCCCCTTTCGCGCCTGCTTCCAGCAGCTCGCTGGTCAGTGGGTCGAAAGGGCCGCCGGTAGCGGGATTGCTGAGCGTTCCCCCGGCCTGCGGCTCAAACCCGGTGGCATAGGTGGTGTATACGCTGATATTGTCCGTCACCGCATAGGTAATGCCTATCCTCGGTAGAAGCGCGTTCTGTTCCTGGGCTTTTGTGATATTGGAGCCCGCGTACGAGAAGCTGGTGACGGGATAGCTGTAGAATTCCTGCCGGAGGCTCAGCAGGAACTGGAAGCGGTTGAGCTTCACGAGGTCCTGCAGGTACACGCCCTGCGTTTTGAACCGGTTGCCTGAAGAATAATTGTTGGCGGCGCCGTAGGTATAACTTTCCACGGGCCGTTTTTTCCAGGACGGGTTTCCCAGGCTGAAGTCGGCAACACCGCTGGCAAGACCGATGGCCGAGCGGTTGTAGCTGATATTATAACCGTCGATATAGTCATAACCGGCCAGCAGGGTATGCTCCAGCAGGGAGGTGTTGAATTTGAAAGTAAGGTAGGTGGTCAGGTTATTGCCGTTGAATTTCGTCGTCCTGTCTGTGAAAGCCATCTGGATGCTGTCAGGCGTAATATAGGCGGAATGGACGTGTTCGTTCAGCAGTTCGTCGTACCTGAATTTCATGTAAGAGGCATTGAACGCGATCTTTTGGGATAGCTGCTGGCTGAAAGACAGCGTGAGAGCGAGGTTCTGCTGTTTCAGGTAATCGCCCGGCTGCGCCACGTTGAAATTAATAGGTGTGGCGAAGAGGTCTTTGGTGCCCCGTATGATGGTTCTGCCACGGTCCAGGATCGTGTGCTGATTGGTGTAAACAAAATCTGCATTGAACCGCGTGCCTTCCCGGGGGAGGAAGGAAACGGAAGGGGCTACCACGAACGACTTGTTGAAGACCTGGTCCCGGAAGCTCTCCGCATTCTCGTAACCCAGGTTCAAACGGTATAATAAGGTCTTGTCATCATTCAGCGGGCCGGTAAAATCACCCTGCAGGCGGAAAGTGCTAAAGCTCCCGGTGCTGAAGCTGACAGCCTGGCGGCTTTCATCCAGCGGTTTCTTGGTAACCATATTAACCGTGCCGCCGGGGCTGGCATTGGCGAAAACCGCTGAGGCCGGGCCTTTGATGAATTCTACTCTTTCGATGTTGACGAGAAGGGGGCTGGTCCAGAAGTTGTTGTGCGTGCGCAAGCCGTTCATCAGCCGGCCGCTGCTGCCGCTGTTCCTGAAACCGCGCATGGTGATATCGTCGTACACGGAGAATTCGTTGATCCCTGCCACGTTCTGCACGATGTCCTTCAACCGCAGCGCCTGCCTGTCCTGTATCAATTCTTTGGTAACGGTGGAAATGGACTGGGGAATGTCTTTAATGGCCATTTCAATCTTCGATGCGGAAAACGAGAGGTTGTTTTTGTAGGAAGTTTCCTTCCTGCCGGTAACTTCCACGGTTTGCAGCTGGCTTATGTCCGCTTCGGCTTCAATGTCCAGCTGAGCTGTCTCCGCCGCTTTGATGCTGATCTTTTTGCTGAATTGTTTATAACCGACGGTGGAGAATATGATGGTATAATTTCCCGCTGGAACGCCGGAGATCTGGTAAGCGCCGTTTCCGTCGGTTGTAGCGCCATAGGTGGTGCCTTTTAACCCGATGTTGCCGGATATAATATATTTGCCTTCCCCGTCTTTTACAATGCCTTTTATACCGCCGGTCTGGGCGGTTGCGTTTTGAACGAGAAATGCCAGTATAATCAGTAAGCCCGTCTTTTTAAGCTTAAGTAGAAGTGTTGTCATGCTGGTTGGATTGAAGCTCAAAATGAATGCTTTCAACCCCCGTAAGCAACTCGTATACGGAAAATGATTTACGCAATCAGGAAAAAAAGCCGGGCAGGGAAACTATAAAGAAAAAGCGGAAACAATTGCCAGGGCATTTGTTTCCGCTTTCGCCGTTTATATCCTCTAAACTACCTGTTCTCCAGCCAGTTCAGAAAACTGCTCGTCTTTTCTTTCCCGATCAGCAGCTTCTCCGCCGTGGGGACCGTCAGCTTCACCAGCAGCTTCCGCGCGAAATAATGCTCCACTTCCTTCACCGCGCTGAAGTTCACCAGGTATTGCCGGTTCAGCCGGAAGAATTGCCGGGCAGACAGCAGGCCCTGCACCTGGTCCAGCGACTGGTCTATTGCATACTCCTGCCCCTGGAAGGTCATGATCGTGGAAGAATCGTATTTGATATAGATAAAAGCGATCTGCTCTGTTTGTATCGTGGTGTATTTGTTGTTCTTGAACACGAGGAAACTCTTTTTCCCCTCATCCAGCCCTATCTTTTTCAACAGCCCGTCCAGGTCCGGCTGGGTATGCTGCTGGAAGAAGTTCTTAAAGCTCTCCACTTTTTCAAAAGCTTCCTGCAAAGCTTCTTTGGAGAACGGTTTCAGGATATAGTCGATGCCGTTGGCCTTGATGGCGTCCATCGTGTATTCGCCGTAAGCGGTGCAGAACACTACCGGGCACTGGATCTTAACGGATTTGAATATCTCGAAGCACAGGCCGTCAGACAGCTGGATGTCCATAAAGATCAGGTCGGGCGTTTCGTTCCGGGAAAGGTAATTTACCGCGTCCTCGATGCTTTGCAGCTGCGCCGCGACCGTGGCCCCGGGCCGCAGTTTGGAGATCATCGCGGCGAGCGATTTTGCTGCTTTCAGCTCGTCTTCAATGATAATTATTTGCATGGATCACGGGTAGTTTAATCGTAAATAATGTTTCGCTGGCGAGGATATCGATCTTTTTGTCCAGCAGGTGGATGTAGCGCTGGTTGATATTCTCCAGCCCCATGCCCATGGAGGATTCGGGCGTTCTTTTTAGCTGCACCCTGTTTTCCACCACAATACAATCCCCTTCGGAATAGATCCGGATATGCAGCGGATGCTCCAGCGACACGACGTTGTGCTTGATGCAGTTTTCCACCAGCAATTGCAGCGTGAAAGGAGGGACGAGCGAGGTATGATGTGCTTCATTCACCGCCACGGAAAGATCAATACCATCTTCAAAGCGCGCCTTCAACAGGAAAACGTAGGCGTTCAGGATGTCCAGCTCTTCTGAAAGCCTGATCAGGTCTAGCTTCCGGCTTTCGAGGGTGTAACGGTAGAAGTCTGAAAGTTTCAGGATAAAATCCACCGTATGTTTATCGTTGCTTTCCACCATGTATTTCAGGGTGTTCAGGCTGTTGAACAGGAAGTGCGGGTTCACCTGCTGCTTGAGCAGCTCGTACTGCGCGCCAAGATTGTCCGCCTTGGTGCGTTCCAGCTCTATGCCTACTTCCTGGTTCCGGTAGCTCTGGTACAGCAGGTGCAGGAACATGTAAAAAGTTAAGTTGATGAGGATGCCCCTGATACCGATCATCAGCGCCACCGGGCCAAAGCTGAGGTAAGAAATGAGTATCTGCTGCAGGCAGGCGAGCACGAACATCACCACCATACCTACGACGAGGCTTTTGATAAGCCGCATCACGGAAAAGCCGTTGGCCACATCGCGGGAGGTATAGGCGGGAAGGGTGAGGATGTTGTAGTACCAGATAAAGACAGCGAACAGGAAAGTGATGACCGCATTCACAATGGCCTCGAAAGGATTAAAATGCCGCTCGGCAATTTTCGGGACCGAGGTAAGCACGCCCAGGAAAAAGGAGCTCAGCCATATTATCTTGTTGGAGACTTTAAATGTTTTTTTGTTCATACAGCCTGATCGGTAAGGTTGAATAATGATTGCTTCCCGGTTATCCATTGGCATCGCTAAGTTATCGCATCCTGTTGAAAATAGCCCGCCCCTGTTTGAAGGCGGGCTATTATTGAAATGAATTTACACGAGGTTGATCTCCACGCCGATGTTGCCCCTGGTAGCTTTGGAATACGGGCAGTTCTCATGCGCGAAGTCCACCAGCGCCTGGGCTGTTTCACGGTCGAGGCCGGGCAGGCTTACGTTCAGGCGGGCCTGGAGAAAATAACCGCCGTTGGTTATGCCCAGGTCTACTTCCGCATCCACCGCATGGCCTGCCGGGAGGGCTATTTTCATTTTGGCGGCCGCGAGGCCCATGGCGCCGATGAAGCAGGCGGACCAGCCTGCGGCGAACAATTGTTCGGGATTGGTGCCGCCGCCGGTGGAGCCGGGAGATGACAGCGAAATGTCCAGCCTGCCGTCCGTACTGCGGGAAACGCCGTCGCGGCCGCCGGTGGTATGGGTTTTACCGGTGTAAAGCACTTTCTCCGGTTTGATGATATTGTTTGAAGTCACGATGACGTGTTCGATGTTATTGTTTTCCATTGTTTCGTTTTTTATGTGTTTTTTGATTTGTTTGTCAAAGGTATTTCCATGTGTTGCCGCGGTCAATCAGAAATCAGCGGGGTGGGCCAACCTGCTCCTGAAGTGGACAATCCGGGGGGCGAAATTCCGTGGTCATCCCGTTTTATTTTGTTTCAAAACCGGTTCTGCCTGCGTTGCTGATATGCCCGTCCGCAGTATGCTGCACAAAGCCGATCAGCTCCCAGCCCTCAGCATTAAAATCCGGGGGAAGGCGCATGCTGATGTCTTTTTTATTCTCCTTGTCCAGCGGCACCCGGAGCAGGCGGCGCACGATCTGTACATGCGACAGGCTCCTGCCTGAGTTTTCTCCTGCTTTCACACGGCTCGCCGCGGATTTCTGCACCAGGGCCAGCACCAGCTCGGTGTTCTTTTCATTACCGGCGCCTTCATAATCCACCTGCAATTGATTGCCTTCCGTTTTGGCTGTGAGCATCAGGGGCTGGGCGGATTCCTGGTTCAGCCCCGCTGAAATGGCTCGCAGGATAGGCCCCTGGTCGGAACCGATATGCTCAGAGGCGCCGTTCACCACGATCTGCGGCGTATACACGGTGCGCACGTTCAGCCATTCTGCATACCGGCGTTGCCTGTTGGAAAATTCACGGTCGCTGAAGCGGTCTTTCCAGCCCTGGTGGTCCCAGTAATCCACATGGTAGGCCAGGATGTAGATCTGCGGGTTCTTATTGTCTTCCTGTATCTTCTCTACCAGCGCATCCGCCGGCGGGCAGCTGGAGCAGCCTTCTGATGTAAATAGCTCCACCACCGCGAATCCTTTGCTGTCCTGTTGCGTTTGGATCGCCCTGATGGCTTTTTCACGCTGCATATCCGCAAAGGCCGCCGTTACGACCAGTACCGCTCCCAGGCTGCCTGCAACAATCATTGCTTTCATTGATTTCATGTGTTATCGCTTTAAATGTGATCGTTATCGTTACTGATCCAAAAGTAGCTGCCCGCTGCACAACGGCTAAGTACAAAGTGCCCCAGGCTGCCAAAACAGGTCCTGGATCAGGCAATCCGGTCCTCCAATTCCCGGCGCTCATTCCGCCCGCTCCGGGCAGTTCCCGGAAAAAAATGGCAGCGGATATTTCAGCGCGGAAAATGTCCGGCTCGCCGTCCATTCTGCCGGGCACACGGCTTCCGGCTATGCCGGGGCGGGGCCAGCGGCTACTTTTGGAAAAAAAAGCCATGAAATCATTGAAGTCTGGAAGAACCAAATGGATGATCATCACTGCGGCCGCCGTAGCAGTGGTGGCAACGGGCTTGCAGTTTACCAGTCCCGTTATCCCGAATCCCCCGGTGACCGGCGAATTCAAAGGGCCGGAAGCGGTAACGGCGATCTTTGAACGGGCGTGTTACGACTGTCATTCCAACGAAACCAGCCTGGAATGGTACGATAAGATCGCGCCGGTTTCCTGGAAAGTGGCGGCGCATGTAAAGGAAGCGAGAACGCGGCTGAACTTTTCAAACTGGGACAGCCTTTCCTCCACAGCGCAGCTCACCACGCTGTGGTACATTGTGAATATGGTGGACCAGGGCAAAATGCCGTTGGAGAGCTACACCGCCGTTCATCCTTCCGCGAGGATATCAAAATCAGACGTGGATGTTTTAAAACAATATGTCGTGTCGCTCACCAATGCCCGGCCAACTGCCAAACCAGCGGGGTCTGTTCCGGTAAAAACTGCGGCAGTGGCGGATGATCTGCCCTTCCAGGTATCCCCTTCACCCAACGGCATCAGCTATTTTTCAGATTACAAAAGCTGGAAAGTGATCACTTCCTCCAACCGCTTCGATAATGGTACGATGCGCATCATTTACGGGAACGATATCGCCGTGAAGGCCATACAGGAAAATAACATCCACCCCTGGCCCAATGGCGCCAAGATCGTGAAGGTGGTGTGGGACAAGCAGGCGGAAGATAAGGATGGGAACGTGTTTGCGGGGGATTTTAACAATGTGCAGTTCATGATCAAAGACGATGAAAAGTTCAGGGATACAGAAGGTTGGGGCTTTGCAAGGTTCAGCACGAAGAAGCTGGTGCCTTACGGAAAAACGGCCTCCTTTGCCACGGAGTGCATCAACTGCCACCGCCTGGCATCCGCCACCGGTTTTGTATTCGATATCCCGATGAAATGATCAAACAAATCAACGATGAAAATAAAACATCTCTCAATTGCATTGTTTTCCTTACTGGCAGCAGCTTGCGGCCGCACGGAAGCGCCGGAGCTGTCGCCGGAGGACATTTACAACAGCGAAGGGCTGACGGTGATCACCTCTTCCTTTAATACCCGGCAGCAAACCATGTCCACGCTGTATGGCAACGCCATGGCGCTGAAAGCGGCGGCAGACAATATTCACCAGCCGGGGGAAGAATACAGGCTGGTAACCTGGAAGCAGCAAAGCCACCCGTTTTGGTTCGGCAGCAATAAAAACGGGGCCCTCCAAACTGTGGAACGCGTGAGCATAGCGGCTTCTGCGGACGGTGAACCGAAGATGGACTATGAGCTGGTGCAGGGGACGCCGGCAGACGTGCCTGGCGGAACCGACCGGGAGGGCAGGGTGAGTTTCATCTTGGCGCAGAAATTGTCGGTATCCCCGTAGCTTAAAAATTAAGCATTTCTGCATGGCGGCTTTCTAAAAACCATTTTCTTCCAGCCAGCTGGCGCACCAGTTGAACCACTTATCTTTATTCCCCGGATTGTCTAACCCAAATCCATGGCCACCCGCCTGGAAGATGTGCATGCTTGTTTTTACATTCGCGCGTTGCAGGGCTTCGAAAAATGCGATGCTGTTCTTTACCGGCACCACGTCATCGTCTGCCGCATGCACCAGGAAAGTGGGAGGAGTGCTGGCCATGACATGTTTTTCATTGCTGTAAAGATCCAGCAGTTCCCTGGAAGGCGTAACGCCGACCAGTCTTTCCCGTACGCCGCTGGGAATGGCCGGGTCGAAAATGATCACGGGGTATACTAGTAGCATAAAATCGGGACGGAGGCTCAGCTTGTCAATATTCTCAATAACAGGTCTATCGAAATGCGTGCCCGCCGTGGATGCCAGGTGGCCGCCCGCGGAAAACCCGATGAAACCGATCTTGTCCGGACGGATGCCCCATTCCGCCGCCCGCCTGCGCACCAGTAGCAGCGCTGTTTGCGCGTCCTGTAAAGGGCCGTTGGTTTTATCTTTCATGATGGCATCGTGCGGCAGGCGGTACTTCAGCACAAAAGCGGCGATCCCGATCTTGTTGAATTCTTTTGCTACGGCCTCGTTTTTTTCGGCCGCAGGCAACACGGCGTAGCCGCCGCCAGGGCAAATGATCACTGCGGTGCCGGTTCGCATGCCCTTTTCCGGCAGGTAAGGCGTGAGAGTAGGATGGGTCACATTGTGCGTGAGGCCTATGCTGTCTATGTATTCCATATAGTCCGCCGGCGCAGGCTTCGCGTTGGGAATATTGTTTTCATATAACGGGATAGGCTTTTCCTGTGCATCGGCAAAACAGGAGAACAACAAAAGCACGGGAACGGAGATGATTGTTTTCAATTGTCAAATTTTAATCGGTTAAACTGGTGACGATTAAAATTAGTGACAGGGAGGAAGGCCTGATGTGCAAAAATGCTCAATTTATCAGCACTGCTTTCTAAAGCCGAGGGGCTGCGTACCGAATTCCGCCTTAAATGCACGGCAGAAGGCACTGGCATTCTCAAACCCGCAGCGCCAGGCTATTTCATGCACAGGTTTACCGGTTTGCTTCAGCAGCTCCGCCGCCCGTTTGAGCCTGATACGGATGAGGTACTGATGAGGCGTGATATGGAATACGGCCTTGAACTGCCGCACCAGCTGGGGGACAGACAGGCATGCCAGGCTGCTGAGGAGTTCCAGGTCAGGATTGTCCATATAAGAAGAATGCAGGATATCCCGGGCGATGCACAACCGCTTGTATATTTCCGCCCTGGTGCCGGCCTTCAGGGCATTTACGTCGTGCACCCGGTTTGCTTCCGACTTGTGCGCGCTGATAAGCGAATGCAGCAGGAAAACCAGGTGCTCATCCACGACGGCCGCCTTGTAGCCTTCACTGTCCATCGCGGTGATGAGGTTGCCCAATTGTGTTTGTAACGCCGGTGTGATGTTGTTCAGCGTTTGGAAAAACTCAAGGGCCTTACCGCTTTCCAGCGGATCGTCCAGCAGTGTTTCTTCGCGCTGAAGCGCATCGCGGAACACGGAGGAGGCAAAATCTTTTTTGAAGAATACGGAGAAGACCTGCGTATGCACTTCTTCGTCGATATGGCAGCTATAATGCTGGTCGTCGTTCAGGATGAGGAATTGGCCCGGCCTGACCGCCAGCCGGTGGTTGTTTACGCCGTACCATTCTTCGCCGCTCAATACGGTCTTGAATGAAAGACAGCCCACATGATCGTCGCAGTGGCTGAAGCGGCTCCGGGCGTTAAAGACGATGTTGTGTTGTTTGAACCTGCTGAAATGCAGCGTTTCGTCGAACCCCGGCCTGGTATGATCTGGCAGGCTGGTGAAATACATGGCAGGGGAAGTTAACGCTATTTTATCAATTTTGCCGCAAACTATGAACTATATCGATTTAGTAGTATTTTAATTGCCCAGATACCGCTAACGAAATTTTTTCTTAATAATGAAATACCACGTCAAAACGCTGCCGGTCCTTATCGCGCTGATGTTTGCAACCGTTGCAGGAAATGGCCAGCCGGGGCCGGTTTATACAAAGTATGTGAACACCTTTATCGGCACCGCGCCGCTCACTGATCCGAAAATACTCGGCTATAAATTGCCTGAAGGCTGGCGGTCATGGGCCGGGCTTACATTTCCCGGCAGCTCGCTGCCCAATGCCATGGTGCAGCTGAGCCCCATCACCGAATACGGCTCCGGGGCCGGGTACGAGTATGAAGATTCCGTTATTTACGGTTTCACGCATACAAACAAAGGCCACTGGAATCTCTGCAACATTCCTATCCTGCCGGTTTCGAACCCGGGAGAGAAACGGGGCTCAAGATTCTCGCACAAAAAAGAAAGCGCCGCACCGGGGTTTTACCAGGTGTATCTTGAAGATTACAAAGTGAATGTGAATCTCACTTCCACGCTCAGGTGCGGTTTCCATCAATATGAATACGAAAACGGGAAAAACAGACAGATACTGTTCGACCTGGCCAGGGCCAACAACCGGGTATCCGGCTGGAATATAGAACAGGCGGGCGCTTCCGTGCTGCAAGGTTACCAGCAGACGGGAGAGCGGATCTATTTTTACGCCATCCTGAACACGGAGATCGAAAAGCTGGAGAAGAAAGACGAAGGCCAGCGCACCGGCTCCGCCACCGTGCATTTGAAGGATGGCCGCAAAGGGCCGGTAGAGCTGAAGATCGGCCTGTCTTTCGTAAGCGTGGAAAATGCAAGGCAGAACCTTGAGCAGGAGATCGGCAGCAAAACCTTCAGCCAGGTGCGCAGCGAAGCTACCCGGACCTGGGAAACCCTGCTGTCGTCCATACAGGTAAAGGGCGGCACGCCCAAACAAAAGGAGATGTTCTATTCCTGCCTCTACCGCTCATTCCTCTGGCCCGCCCTGCGCAGCGATGTGAACGGCGAATTTACCGATGCGTCCAGAAAAGTGGCAAAGGCCGGCTTTAACTATTACACCGAACCTTCGCTTTGGGACACCTACCGCAATAAAGATGTGCTGCTGAGCCTTGTCTCTCCCGGCGTTGCGCTGGACGTGATCAAATCGATGAAAGATGTGGGGGACAAAAAAGGATTCATTCCCACGTTCTTCCACGGCGATCATGGCGCTTCCACCATTGCAGGCGCATACCTGCGGGGAATGGACGATTTTGATGTGAAGGGCACTTATGAAATATTGCTGAAGAATGCGAACGTGGCGGGCGGCGCCCGTCCGCATATCCGCGAATACATCGAGAAAGGTTACATTTCCGATCCTGATATTCCGAACCCGCACGTGGAAACCAAGGCAAAAGCGGGCGTTTCCAAAACCCTGGAATATTCATACGATGATTATTCCCTCGCGCAGATGGCCGGGAAGCTGGGCGATACGGCCAATTACAGGATACTGATGGCCCGTTCAAAAAACTATAAGAACATGTTCGACCCGTCCAGCCGCTTTATGCGCGGCAGGCTGGAGAACGGAGAATGGATACAGAATTTTAATCCCCAGTACCCGTACTATGAATACATGTACCGCGAAGCCAATGCCTGGCAGGTGTCGTTCTTTGCGCCGCATGATATGAAAGGGCTGATCGAACTGTATGGCGGGGAAAAAGGTTTTGAATCGAAGCTGGATTCGCTGTTTACCCTGCCCTGGAACCCGAACCACATTGCCCGCAACGTGGAAACGATGATCGGGCAGTATTGCCATGGCAACCAGCCGGATCATGAAGCCCCGTTCGCATATTATTTCATTGATAAGCCGCAGAAATCACAGAAAATAATAGACACCATCCTCAACAGCCTCTACGGCATCGGCGATGAGGGCCTGGCGCTCTGCGGAATGGACGACGCGGGTGAAATGTCCGCCTGGTATGTGTTCTGCGCTGCCGGCCTTTATACCTTCTCCGCCACCGATCCCGAATACATCGTAACCGTGCCGCTTTTTGACGAGGTGAAATGGAAGACCAGCACAGGTAAAATGCTGACCATCACCAAAACAGGAAAGGGAAGGGACCTTACGGCGATCAGGGTGAACGGCAAAACGAACAAAGGATACTTCGTGCCGCACAGCCTGTTCAGGGAAGGAGGAAAGATCGGGATCGTGACAAAATAATGTTCCGTTTCACGGAAAGGGGGGAGCCTGTGCAATTGCGCAGGCTTTTTTCTTTTTTAGTCTTCAATGATCAGCTCGTCCGCTTCCTGCTCCATGGACCGGGCAATGTAGGCGGATGTTTGCCGGGCGGCTTCGGTCAGGGCTTCTTCTTTTGTTTTTCCTTCAAAAAAGAAATGAAGCAGGAACAAAGCAAGGAAAGCATCGCCTGAACCGCCGAAGTTCCGCGACAGGTAAGGATGATAGAAAGAAAAACGGTTTTCCCCGTACAGTTCTACTCCGATCTCTTCCGGGGTAGGCAGCATGCTGGTCACTACCAGCTCTGCCTCCGGGTAACGGCCGCGGAATTGTTCAATATAAGCTTCCGGCGCGCCTGCTGCGGCGGGATCGTTGCCGGTCAGTATCTTTATTTCGGAGAGGTTGGGAAAAACTATGTCAGACAAGCGGATGAGTGCCGGCCATCTTTCCGCGATCTCCGCCGGCACGTACATCCGGCCATGGTCCCCGCAAACGGGATCGGTAACGATGTACGCGATATGCGGCCGGTAAACCCGGATCAGTTCCGCCAGAACGTCCGCCTGCTCAGGCTTGCCGAGATAACCGATGTACAGGATCAGGCGCTGCCCGCGGAATACCGCCAGCTCAAACACTTCCGTGAGCAGCTTTTCAAAAGGCACATCCAGCTTGGTCACGCTTTTCATGTTCGTCAGCCCGCTCAGCACCACGCTCGGCACAGGCAATACCCTGGAACCCAGTATTTTGATCATTGCTTTCAGGCTTGCCGTGCCATGCACGGCGAAGCTGCCTACTGCCAGTACTTTCAGATTACGCATATGGACTGCAAATTATGAATTCCAATCCTTAACAATAAGCTAAAAAACGTGATCCGATTATTTCTTACTTTTGGCCGTCCCTTCCAGGTTTGTATGATCAAGTGAAATTAAGGCCCATCGATGGCATGGGCGGTTCAAATAAACAATATCGTTATGAAGTGTAAGCACATTTTCGGTTTCTGCGCCATGCTGCTCGCAGCCGCCACGGCCTTTGGCCAATCGGGGAAAAAGTTTCTCGTATGTGGCGACAGCAAGGTGCTGCTGGTGGATTACGACCGGTCTAAAGACAGCATCCCGGAAGTGACCTGGGTGTGGGATGCCCATGAGGCGGCTGACCTGCCCGAAGAATACCGAAGCCGCATGTTCAATACCATGGACGATTGCAAAGCGATCAACGGCGGGAAACAGATACTGGTTTCTTCCTCATCAGGCGCCATTGCGATCGTGAACCTGGAAGATAAAAAAGTAGTGTTCCACGCCGCCGTTCCCAACGCGCATTCCATCGCCCTGCTGCCCGGGAATCTTGTAGCGGCGGCCGCTTCCACGCATAAGGCGGGTAATAAGATCATGTTGTTCAACATTGCCCGGCCGGGGAAGGTATTATATACAGACAGCCTGTATTCAGCTCACGGCCTGGTGTGGGACGCGAAAAGACAGCGCCTTTTTGCGCTGGGCTATTCCGTGTTGCGCGAGTACAGGATCGCTTCGCCGGATGCCCTGCAGCTGGAGAACGAATGGAACATACCGGGCATTGGCGGGCACGAACTGCAACCTGCTCCTGGTGGCAACCATCTTTTTGTGACCGAACATCACGGCTCATGGGTGTTTGATATCAATGCGCAGAAATTCAGCAAACGCAAAGGTTTGCCGGATGCGGAGAATGTCAAAAGCCTCGGCCAGCTTAAGTCCGGGCAGTACATCTACACCATCCCCGAAGAAAGCTGGTGGACGTTCCATGTGAAATTTTCCGCGCCGGAACGTTCTTTTGTTTTCCCTGATATGCATGTTTATAAAGCACGCTGGTTCACGAACTAGCGGTTGACCTATAACTGTTAACTGTTTCACTTTTTGCGTTCCCCATCCTTCGCGGATGGGGATTTTTTATGGCCGGCCCGCAGCCGCTCTATTTCTTTCGCCAGCGTTCTCTTTTCCGCCGCCGGCCTCGTGAGGGTAATGGCCTTTTGATAATGTTCAATCGCTTTGGCCGTGTTGACGCCGGTGTAGAGATAGCCCAGCAGGGAATGGTAGAAATTCATGTCCTCAAGGCCCAGCTTCTCCGCTTCAGGAATGGCCTGCAGGTGACCGTGCACTTTGGCGAAAGCGAAAGTGCGGTTCAGCGCGGTGATAGGGGAGTATTCCAGGATGACCAGCTGGTTGTACAGCTGAAGGATATGTTCCCATTTGTGGTGATCCGTGGGCGTGGTGTGCCAGTAGGCGATGGCTGCTTCCAGGTGGTATTTGGAGATGTCGTTGGCCGAACAGGCTTCCACGAGATAATAGTTGCCCTTTTCGATCAGTTCTTTGCTCCAGCGGCTTTTATCCTGCTGCTCAAATAAAATGGCGTCTCCTGCATCGTCTTCCCGCGCTTCGAGCCTGGAGCTTTGGTAACAGATCAAAGCCAGGAGCGCATTGGCTTTAGGCGTGCCGGTGAGCGGGTTTTCGGTGAGGATGAGCGCCAGCCGCATGGCTTCCGAGCAGAAGTCTTTCCGGATCAGGTGATGCGCCGAGCGGGAAGCGTAACCTTCGTTGAACAGCAGGTAGATGGTCCGCAACACCGTATCCAGTCTGGATTGTATGGTAGCGGCCTGCAACGTTCCGATCCCGAAACGGTCGTTGCGCAGGTTCGCCCTTGCCCTGGCCAGCCGCTTTTTGATGGTTTCGGTCTTTGAAAGAAAAGCCCCGGCGATCTCTTCCACGCTGAAACCGCAAAGCACCTGGAGCGCCAGGCAGATCTGCGCTTCGGTAGAATTGGCAGGGTTGCAAACGGCAAAGATCATCGCCAGCTCGCTGTCTGTTATCGTTTGTGGCGTAAAGTCCACTTCCTGGGCGGTTTTCGGCTCATCACCGCTCAGCGCGGGTTTTATTTGTGTTTCGAACAGGGAATGCCGTTTGAGGTAATCCTTCGCATGATTCTTCGCGACGGCATAAAGCCAGGCGGTAGGATTGGGCGGCACGCCATTGCGGCTCCAGTGTTCGGCCGCTTTCAGGAAGGTATCGCTCACCATGTCTTCCGCGGTCTCCATATGCTGCAACCCAAAATGACGGCACAATACGGCCGTCATTTTGACGTACTCCAGCCTGAACAGGCGGGGCAGCAATTCGTGGTGAGGCGAAGCTTTTTCTTTCATGGCCTCAGCCTTTTTCTTCCGGCGTTAAAATGGCCCTCACTTCAATATTGCCGCCCATTTTGAGGATGGGATTCTTTTGGGCGATCTCTACTGCTTCCTCGATGGTATCCGTTTTTACGATCACGTAACCGAGAATGAACTCTTTGATCTCGGTGTAAGGCCCGTCGGTCACCACATCATCAGGCCGCACGGTTTTGGCGATGCTGCCGGACAGCCTGTTGCCTTTGTCTGCCAGTTTGTTCTGCGCGGCAATGCCCGCCATCCAGTTCATTCTTTCCTGCATTTGCTCCGGCGTGGGCGCAGGGTGCGAGGTGTCGCTGTTTCTGAAGATCAGGAGGAAATCTCTCATCGTGTAATATTTTATGGTTTCATGGTCTTAACGATCGGAAGTGAGGGAAGGGGACAAAGAGGGGAGCGGTTTTTTAAAAAATTGAAAAAAAACGCTTGACTCTAACCTTACGTCATACCCTACCTTTGTTTTGCAATCTAAAACAAGCATTCCATTATGGCGCAATATGCGGTAAAAAAACTGGCGGAAATGGCTGGTGTAAGCGTGCGCACGCTGCATCACTACGACAGGATCGGTTTGTTGCAGCCCTCTGTGCGCACGGAGGCGGGTTACCGGCTGTATGGTGAAAAAGAGCTGCTGCGGCTCCAGCAGATACTTTTTTACAAGGAAATGGACTTTGAGCTGAAGACCATCGCCGATCTGCTGGACGACCCGGACTTTGATATGGTAGCGGCTCTGCAGCGCCACAAACAAAGCCTGCTGCAACGGAAAGAACGCATCGCCACGCTGCTGGAAACGCTTGACAAAACAATTGATCACCTCGAAAACAAACAAAAGATGAAACCTGAAGATCTTTATAAAGGACTGCCGAAAGAACAGGCGCAGGCCTGGCGGAAAGAAGCCATGGAACGCTGGCCGGACCAGGTGAAACATTCCGGGGAACAGCTGCTGAAGCTCAGTCCGCAGGAGTTTGAGACCCTGGGAAAGAACTTCGCCGCCAACTGGGAGCAGCTGGCAGCCATAACGGGCAAAGATCCGCACAGCCCTGAAGTGCAGCGGCTCATTGCGGATCATTATCACTTCATCCGGCAATTCTGGGGCAAGCCCGAAGGCGATATCACCGCGGCCTACAAAGGCCTGGGCGACCTGTATGCCACAGACGAACGGTATACCTCTTCCAATCCCGCGTTTGGTGCGTTCCTGCAAAAGGCGATGTATTATTTTGCGGATAACCTGGAATAACAAAAAAGCCCCGGATGTTTCGGGGCTTTTTGTTTTTATATTTTTTAAGATCAGCCAGGGCAGACCAGGAAAAGCGCCATTGCGGGGAGGGGCGGTGATTTTGTAAAAATTATTCCTCCAGCTGCAACACATTCGCCCCCGGCGGTTCCTCCATCTTCCGTTCCAGCATTTTATCGTGCACCGTTACGAGTATTTCCACTGAGCCCGTGCCCACTATGGCGCCCAGCATATGGCCGCCATAAGCTTTGAACTCCCTGTCCGTTACCACGCCATGCGCATGGATGGACACCTTGCCTTTTTGCCAGGCGATGGAACCGCGCATGCTGGCCAGCTCCACGTTATTAAATTCCTTGGGCTCATATTCTTTCGTTTCGAAGTTGAAGAAGCCGAAACGGGCGTTCACAAAGCCCATCCCCGCGAAATTCGCCGAAGGGATCTTTTCTTTGATGGCCAGCGATTCGAGCTGGGCTAATACATCGTCTCCCTGCCGCAACACCATCAGGTAGCCGGCGGGAACCTTTATGTAACGGGTAATGGTATCCATGGCATTGTTTTGTGCGGCTGCTTTGCTGATGAACAGGCAAACGAGTAAAAGCGCTATTACCTTTTTCATGACAGGAAGGTTTGTTCCCTTGTTAGCGCGCACGTGCCGTGCCAGAAAAACTACAGTGTGGACCCACGCCTGATCAGCTCCGAAGGTATCACCATATTCAGCCCTGCGGGGTCGGTGTTCTTTTTTTCGAGCAGTTTCAGCAGTGCGGCCGCAGCGGCCTTACCCATTTCAAACGCGGGCTGGGTAACGGTTGTAAGCGAAGGATATAACATAGCGGCAATACCGAGGTTGGAGAAGCACACCAGCTTCACATCCGCCGGCATGGCCAGCGGCAGTTCCGCGCACACCTGGTACACCAGCGTGGCGAGCTTTTCCACGGAAGCCAGTATGCCGTCCGGCCGGTCCGGCCGTTGCAGTAATTCCCGGACAATGGTATAATTTTCCCCGGCAGAAGCGGAACAGTAGGTTTCATGAACCGGCAGCCCTTCTTCTTCCATGGCCTTCCGGTAGCCGGCCATCCGGTCGTTGCTGATGGACAGTTTGCTGGAAACTCCCAGGAAAGCGATATTCCGGCAGCCCTGTTCTATGAGGTGCAGCGTAGCTTTGTAGCCGCTTTCAAAATCGTCCGTCACGATCCGCGTGGCGTTCACTTCATTCAGCGCCCGGTCGAAAAACACGACCGGCACCTCTTTGGCCATCAGTTCCTGGATATGCCCGCCGCTGGCGGTTTCGCTGGAAACGGACATCAGCACCCCGTCTACCCGGCCGCTCTGGAACTCTTTCAGGATGGTTTGCTCATTCTCGTAATTCTCATGCGTGAGACAGATCAGCACATGATATCCCTTTCCCTTCGCCACACTTTCGATGCCGTTGATGGCCTGCGAAAAAAAACTGTCTGCCACCTCGGGGATCACGATGGCGATATTCCGGCTCTTTTTGCCGCGTAAGCTGCTGGCATAAGGATTGGGCGTATAATTCAGCTTAGCCGCCAGCTCCAGCACCCGGTGTTTCGTTTCGTCGCTGATCTCATAGCTGTCCCGGAGGGCCTTTGAGATCGTGGAAACGGAAAGGTTCAGTTCCTGCGCCAGCGCCTTGATATTGATCTGTTTCATTGGTTGATAAGTCCTTACGATGCTAAATTAGCCTTTAATGCCCGGATTTAACGAAACCGGTTTCGTAAATAAAGCAGTGGCGCGGTATGAAAATCCTTAAAAATGACCGAAATTATAGTGTTCAACTCACCACTTTTTTAATTTACAAAATACTTGCCATGGCCACAATTCAAAATTCATCATTAACCGCTAAGGAGATTAACCCGCTCAACAGCCTCGATGAATGGGAAGACGCCGTACTGGAACGTTATCCGGACCCGGATAGTATTGCCACCGATAAATCCACGGATGAATACAGGAACTATGATTCCCCGCAAAGAGACACCGTTAAGGAATTCTACCGCCTCAACCACACGTATCAAACCTACGAGTTTGTGCAGCAGAAAAGAGCGGACTACCTCAAATTTGACAAAAAGGAAATGCCCGTATGGCAGGCCTTCGACTTCCTGAACCAGCTGGTGGACGATTCCGACCCGGATACCGACCTGGACCAGTTCCAGCACCTGCTGCAAACATCCGAGGCCATCCGCAGGGACGGTCACCCGGACTGGATGGTGCTGGTGGGCCTGATGCACGATATGGGCAAAGTGCTCTGCCTCTTCGGTGAACCGCAATGGGCCGTGGTGGGAGACACCTTCCCGGTGGGCGTGCAGTATTCAGATAAAGTGGTGTACCCCGAATTCTTCAAAAACAACCCCGACTACAACAACCCCGAGTACCAGACGCCTACCGGCGTATACAAAGAAGGTTGCGGGCTGAGGAATGTGCATATGTCGTGGGGGCACGACGAATACGTTTACCAGATGATGAAGGACCATTTGCCCGAGCAGGGCCTGTACATGCTCCGGTACCATTCTTTCTACGCCTGGCACCGCGAAGGCGCTTACAGCCAGCTGCTGGACGATCATGACCGCGAAATGCTGCGCTGGGTGAAGCTTTTCAATCCATACGACCTGTATTCCAAGAATCCGACGCCGCCGGACTGGAAGGAGTTAAGGCCTTATTATGAGGACCTGGTGGCGAAATACCTCCCTTCCACGTTAAAATTCTGATACTTCAACCGGTATTTCAGTGAAGTACGTTCCAAATCGGTAATTTCCCGCAGCGTAAGACTTTGTGCTTTGCCTGCGGGAAATTTTTAAGCCTAACCTTGCCTCCACTATATGAATAAACTGCATACAGCTGATTACATCGTATTTTTTATCTACTTCATTGCTATCGCCGCTTACGGTTATTATATCTACCATAAAAAAAAATCCGCCTCGCCCGATTCCAAGGATTTTTTCCTGGCGGAGGGTTCGCTTACCTGGTGGGCCATCGGGGCATCGCTGATCGCGTCCAATATATCGGCGGAGCATTTCATCGGCATGTCCGGCTCAGGCTTTGCGCTGGGGCTGGCCATTTCCACCTACGAATGGATGGCCGCCGCCACGCTTATCATCGTGGCCGTGGTGTTCATCCCCCTTTACCTGAAGAACAAGATCTACACCATGCCGCAGTTCCTCGCCAAGCGGTACAACGACAAGGTGAGCACCGTGATGGCCGTATTCTGGCTGCTGGTCTATGTTTTCGTGAACCTTACCTCCATTATTTACCTTGGCGCGCTGGCCATTGCATCCATTTCCACTATCTCGTTTGAATGGTGCATTGCCGGCCTGAGCATTTTCGCGATCCTCGTAACGCTCGGCGGCATGAAGGTGATCGGGTATACGGACGTGGTGCAGGTGCTGGTGCTGATCCTTGGCGGGCTGGTAACCACCTATCTCGCGCTGGACCTGCTGGCGGAGCGTTTCGGTTATGGCGGTGATATCCTGAAAGGATTAGGCGTGCTGCGTAAAGAGGCGCCCTCGCATTTTCATATGATCTTCGACAAGAGCAATCCCTATTATAAAGACCTCCCGGGCCTTTCCGTGCTGATCGGCGGCATGTGGATCAACAACCTGGCTTACTGGGGCTGTAACCAATATATTACACAACGCGCGCTGGGAGCGGATCTTAAAACGGCGCGCAACGGCATCCTGTTCGCCGCCTTCCTGAAGCTGCTGGTGCCGGTGATCGCCGTGCTGCCGGGCATCGTGATGTTCGTGCTGCACAAGCACGGCATGTTCCAGGAAGAAATGCAGGGCGTGGTAGACGGTGTGAAGAAAGTGAAGCCCGACCATGCGTACCCCACGCTCATGAACCTGCTGCCGCCCGGGCTGAAAGGCGTGGCCTTTGCCGCGCTCACAGCCGCTATCGTGGCTTCGCTGGCGGGCAAGGCGAATAGTATCTCCACTATTTTTTCGCTGGATATTTACAGGAAATTCTTCAATAAAAATGCTTCCGAAAAACAGCTGGTAAGCGTGGGCAAATACGCCGTGATCCTGTCTATGCTCATTGCCGCGGTGGTGGCCCCCGCCCTGCGTTCGCTGGACCAGGCTTACCAGTTCATCCAGGAGTATGTCGGGTTTATTTCCCCTGGTGTGCTGGCCATTTTCCTGATGGGTTTCTTCTGGAAACGCACTACTGCGGCTGCTGCGCTCACCGGCGCCTTGCTTACCATTCCCGTTTCAACGGTGCTGAAATTCCTGCCGGTGTGGACGAATGGCGCTTTCCCGGATTATCCTTTCCTGGACCGCATGTCCATTACTTTCGTGCTGCTCATTATCGTTATGACGGTGATGAGCCTGATGAAACCAGCGCCCAAAGGAGAGTCGCCGATCGAGATCGATAAGTCCCTGTTCCGGGTAACGCCGGCTTTCGTCGTGGCGTCTGTGATCATTTGCGGGATATTGACGGCTTTGTATACCGTTTTTTGGTAGCATATTGACTATGTAAATTATTGAAGATCAATTATCATTGTCTTTTTTTATAGATGAGGTGCAAATGGTACCCGAGCTATTCCGTGCACTGAAAGTTGTCGTAGATGAACTAAGGTTGCGGGATAAAGAACATGCGAACGGCCGGTATTTGTTGACAGGTTCTGTCAATATATTGGCTCTGCCGAAATTGTCTGATCCCCTGGTGGGAAGGATGAGCGTTTTAACGCTTTATCCTTTCTGTACTGCTGAATCGTCGCAAGGGATCGGGAATGGGCTGGACAGGCTGTTCAATTTTGACTTTGCCGGTATGACTGATCGTGGATTAAGTCTTATAGATGCAATAAAACTGGCTACCTTTCCTGAAATAGCTGATAAGAATGCTAAAGAACGTTCACTTTGGTTCGATGGTTATCTGACAACAATACTGCAGCGTGATGTACGGCAGATCGCAGAGCTTGAGAAGATTTCCACCCTTCCTAATCTCTTGCGCATCCTCGCTATACGGGCAGGTAATTTGCTTAACGATGCCGATATTGCCCGGGACATGGGGTTAAACCCGGTTACATCGAAGTTCTATCGCAATATCCTGAAAATGATGTTTCTGAATTTCGATGTTGAACCCTGGTTCCGGAATACTGGCAAGCGGCTGGTGAAAGCGTCTAAAGGTTTCCTTATCGACACGCTTATGCTGTGTCATATGCTGGATCTTGATCTGGAGGACATTAAAAAGAACAAGCCTGATCTTTTTGGGCATGTTCTGGAAAACTATGCAGTCGCGGAGCTAACGAAATTGCTGACTTTCAGTGAAACAAAGGCTAAGCTCTTACATTTCAGAACCAGCGACGGAAAAGAGGTTGATTTCGTGCTGGAAAAAGCGGACGGCTCCCTGTTCGCCATTGAAATAAAAAAGTCGGAATCCGTCAATATCCAGGATTTTAACGGCATAAAAACGCTGGCTGAACTTACAGCAAAAGAGTTTATTGGCGGTGTTGTGCTGTACTCTGGAAAAGAAGTTGTGCCATTTGGCAAAAATCTCTGGGCTGTTCCTTTTCACATTTTGTGGCAGTAATATCTTGACAGCCTTCCAGATCATGCGGAGAATATCCGGTAATCCCTTACTCCTCCTTCTTCCTGTCCGCATGCCCGAGGCTTTTGCCCGGGTTCACCAGGTCGCGCACACGCTGTTTTAATTCCTTTATCTCGGGAAAATGGCCGTCCCGCTTCCGGTCAAAAATGATCTGGTCGTTCAGCGATACCTGGTAACTTCCCGCGATCTCGGAGGGTTTCAGCGTAACGCCGGTCAGGTCTTCTTCGAAAGTGACCAGCAGCTCCTGTGCCATGTAGGCTGCGCGGAGCAGCCAGCCGCATTTAGGGCAGTAAGAAATGGTTATTCCTGGTTTCATTTGTCTTTTTTTGGTCGGGAAAATTTATCATGCCCGGCTCCATATCTGTAAATGTACATCCGTTCGCGGGCGTTTGTATCCCTCCCATAAAAAAGCGTTATAAAAAAGTTAAAACCCCGCATTTATTATGTATCTTAAGTACGGATAATATTCCCAAAACGACTGAAATTCTGCTGATTGTCTGTTTAACTCAAAAGGGGAGCATGCTTCTGTTGTAAAGCATTTGAGAGCTGCCGGCATATCAACCAAAATGTTCCAAAATCAAACATGCGCACATGCAATTAAAGGTTTACGCCTGTGATGCCGGGAAGTGGCGCCTAAAACTCCCGGTCTTGTTTATCCTGTTACTGCTTGCAGCATCCACACCTGCTGACGCTTTTGCAACGGAAACCACAGTTTATCAGGACTCTGTGCCTGCCTCCCAGATCCGGGGCAGGGTCATAGACGCGGACGAGAACATACCGCTCCCCGGTGTTACCGTGGAAAATCTCGTGAACCGCAAAGGCATCCTCTCCGACGTGAACGGCAATTTTGTGCTCGCCGGCAAAACGGGCGACAGCATCCGCTTTTCCTACCTCGGCAAAAAAGTGCAGGTGGCCATTTACCGCGGGCAACCGCTGAACATCCGGCTGGAACAGCTGGGCGGTGTATTGTCTGAAGTAGTGGTGACCGGCTTCCAGGACCTGGACAAAAGGAAATTCTCCGGCGCCGCCGTTACCCTCAAGGGCGACGATGTGAAGATCGACGGGGTGGCCGACCTGAGCCGCATGCTGGAAGGCCGTGTGGCCGGTGTTTCCGTGCAGAACGTGTCCAGCTCATTCGGCGCCGCGCCCAAACTCCGCATCAGGGGCGCCACTTCCATCCATGGCGACAATAAACCGCTCTGGGTGGTAGACGGTGTGGTGCTGGAAGAGATCATCAACATTTCCAACGACCAGCTTTCCAGCGGCGACCCTACCACTTTGCTGGGTTCCGCCGTGGCCGGCCTGAACGCCAACGACATTGAAAGCTACGCGATACTGAAGGACGCCGCGGCCACCGCCCTGTACGGCGCAAGGGCGATGAACGGCGTGGTGGTGATCACCACCAAAAAAGGACGGGTGGGCAAAACGCTCGTGTCCTATACCGGCAACTTCAGCACACAGCTGAAGCCCTCCTACGCCGACTACAGCATCATGAACTCTTCCCAGCAGATGTCCGTACTTGCGGAACTGGACAGGAAAGGGGCCCTTGGGCCTAATATACTGGACCGGGCGGACAACGGCGTGTTCGGCAAAATGTACGAGCTCATGCTGGCGGATGCCAACGGTAATTTCCCTGTTCCCAATACGCCTGAAGGCCGCGCCGCTTTCCTGAAAAGGTATGCCGCCGCCAATACGGACTGGTTCGACCTGCTGTTCCGCAACAACTTCGTGCAGGAACATTCCCTCAGCGTTTCCTTCGGTAACGAAAAATCGCAGTCCTATTTCTCCACCAGCTATTATGGCGACAATGGCTGGACGGTGGCCGACCGTGTGAACCGCTACACGCTCAACTTCCGCAACAACTATAATTTCTCCGACCGCCTCACCGTCAGCTTCTCCGCCCTTGCTTCCGTAAGGCAGCAGCGCGCGCCGGGCTCGCTTACCAGGCAGGAGAATCCCGTGGAAGGGCAGTACGACCGGGACTTCGACATCAACCCCTTCAGCTACGCGCTCAATGCCAGCCGTACCATGACGGCCTATGACGAGAACGGCGACCGGGAATATTTCCGCCGCAACTTCGCACCCTTCAATATTCTCACTGAACTTGAAAATAACTACCTGAACATCAACGTATCGGACCTCCGCCTGCAGGGCGACCTGAAATACAAGTTCACGCCGGCGCTCACTTTCGAATTCGTAGGAGCGGTGCGTTACGTGAAGTCGAGCATGGAGCACCAGATCACGGAAAACGCCAACATGGCCAATGCTTACCGTGCAGCGGGCAATGCCACCATCAGGCAGAACAACCGCTTCCTTTACCGCGACCCGGACGATCCTGAAGCGGAACCTGTGGTAGTATTGCCTTACGGCGGTTTTTACAACAGAACGGAAGACCAGCTGGTGAGCTATGATTTCAGGAACAGTCTTGCTTTTGTAAAGACCTTCAACAATATCCATTCCGTGAACCTCCTGGCCGGTATGCAGGTGAAGTCCGCGGACCGGCAGCAGGCCAGCAATACCGGTTTCGGTTATCAATACGACAACGGCGGGGTGCCGTTCGTAGATTACCGCATCGTGAAGCAAACCATCGAGAGCAATTTCCCGTATTATGGTATGAGTAAGGACTGGGACCGGTTTGTGGCATTCTACGGCTCGGCAGGTTACACATTCAGGCAGCGCTACAACTTTACCGGTACGGTCCGTTACGACGGTTCCAACAGGCTGGGCAAAAGCACCACGGCCCGCTGGCTGCCTACCTGGAGCCTTGCAGCATCCTGGAATGCGGACAGGGAGCCGTTCATGCAGAACCTGTCGTGGGTAGATTACCTGACAGTAAGAGGATCTTATGGCCTCACAGCCAGTATGGGCCCCGCTACCAATTCCAGCATCGTGCTACGCAATATCAACACCACCCGCCCGTATTTCACCGAAGTGGAATCCGTGATCAGGCTGGCTAACCTGGAAAATTCGGAACTGACCTGGGAAAAAGCCTACACGGGAAACGCCGGGCTGGACTTCGGTTTGTTCAGGAACAAGCTGAACGTGAGCCTCGACGGGTATATCCGCCAGAGCTTCGACCTTATCAGTATCATCCGCACTTCCGGCATCGGCGGTGAAGCGGAGAAAGCCGCGAACTATGCGGACATGGATTCCTGGGGTGCGGAACTGATGGTAGGCGGGCCGGTGATCACCCGCAGGGACTGGAACTGGAAAACCAATTTCACCTTCGGCTACAACGAAAACAAGATCACCAACGACCGGAGCCGTCCGCAAATATTCAACATGGTGCAGGCCGAAGGCGGCAACCGCCAGGGTTTCCCGGTACGCAGCCTGTTTTCCCTGGAATTCAAAGGCCTTGACTCCTACGACGGCGGCCCGCTGTTTGTGAACGAAAAAGGAGAGACCAGCGAAGGCGTTTACCTGCAGGACAGGGATATCAGTCACCTCGTATACGAAGGCCCGGTGGACCCTATCGTGACCGGCGGCTGGTCCAACACTTTCAGTTATAAAAACCTGTCGCTCAATATTTTTGTTACCGCGCAGGGTGGCAACAAGATCAGGTTGTACCCGGCGTTCAAAACCGCTTACTCCGACCTGGACGCCACGCCAAAGGAGTACCTGGACCGCTGGCTGATGCCGGGGGATGAAAAAGTAACGAACGTGCCTTCCATCCTGGGCGGCCTTGAAATATCGCGGCTGAACGGCGAATACCCTTACAACAACTACAACTATTCAACAGCAAGGGTGGCCAGCGGCGCTTTCCTGCGGCTCAAAACCGTGTCGCTCACCTATGCGCTCAAACCTGCGCTGCTCAACAGGATCGGGCTGAACAGCGCGAGCGTTTCCGCGGCGGCCATCAATCCCTGGCTGATATTGTCCGATGAAAAACTGAGAGGGCAGGACCCTGAGTTCTTCAATACCGGCGGCGTGGCGCTGCCTGTACAGAAACAATTTACTCTCACCCTGAGAGTGGGCATTTAATTGAACTGACATGAAAAGACTGCTGATATACACAAGCATTTGCCTCACGGTTGCCGCTGCCGGTTGTAAAAAATACCTGGAGCAGCCGCCGGATATGAGGGCTGAGCTGAACAGCCCTGAACAGGTGTCGCGCCTGCTGGGCACAGCCTATCCGCAAGCAAATTATATGGCTTTCACCGAAGGCCAGTCCGATAACGTAGCCGATAAACGCGGCGGCACGATCGAGAACATCAACACCGATCCTTTCCAGTTCCGGGATGTGAGAGACGACCAGGAGGATTCCCCGGAGTACTACTGGAATGCCTGCTACACGGCCATCGCCGCGGCCAACCTGGCCATCCAGGTCTGCGACAAAGCGCCCGACCCCGAGAATTACCGTTCGCAGAAAGGGGAAGCGCTTATAGCGAGGGCTTACGCGCATTTTATGCTCGTCACCTTTTTCTCCGAAACCTACGATCCGGCCACGGCGGCTACCAGCCCGGGCATACCGTATGTGACCGAGCCGGAGGATGTCGTGATCAAACAATATGAAAGGAAAACAGTAGCCTATGTGTACGAGATGATAGAAAAAGACCTGCTGACGGGCATCCCCATGCTGGACAATAACCGTTACGCCGTTCCGGCCTATCACTTTACCACTGCGGCTGCCTATGCATTCGCCGCGCGTTTTTATCTCTTCAAGCAGGATTGGACAAAGGTGGTGACCTACGCTACGCTCGTATTCCCCGACAACAACATCACCCCGATGCTGCGCCCATGGAACACGACGTATAAAACAATGACCTACCTGGAGCTGTTCGGCGTTTATGCAAAAGCCACCGAGCCGGCCAACCTGCTGCTGGTGGAAACGCCTTCCGTGTATGGGCGTTATTATTTTACTTTCCGATATGCCCTTAACCCGGCCAAGCGCAATGAAATACTGGGGCCCAATGTAACCGGCGGAGACTGGGTGTTCAGAAACCAGACCTTTACCAGCGGCAGCAGCGAGAACCTCCTGATCCCGAAGATCAATGAGTATTTCGTGCGTTCCACCGTAAATGCAGGCATCGGTACTGCTTACGTAATGGTGCCGCTGCTCACCGCCGAAGAAGTATTGTTCAACCGGGCGGAAGCCTACACTTACCTGAACAACACGTCCGCCGCCATCAGCGATCTGAACACTTATGCCGCCACGCGCATCAACAATTATAATCCCGGCGCACATGCGGTTACAGCGCCAAAAATGCGGAACTTTTATGGCACCAATAACCTGCAGACCGCGCTGATACGTACTATCCTGGATTTTAAACGGGCGGAGTACGTACAGGAAGGCATGCGCTGGTTCGATATTCTCCGCTACCGCATTCCCGTGACGCACGTGGTAGAAAATGGCGGAGGGGTATTCAACCTTACGGGCGACGATCCGAAAAGGTTGTTCCAGATACCTTCTTCCGCGGCTATCTCAGGCGTGCAGGGCAACCCGCGTTAAAAACAGGACACGAACTTTTAAAAGCACAAACATGCATATGAAGCATTTCAAGATATTGACCTTCCTCTTTTTCTGCTGCGTACTGGCCGCCTGCAGGAGAGACGAAAAGCTGGACGATGTGAACGACATCCCCGGCCTGGGCGGAGATACCTGGGCGCCAGGCCCAATAGACGTGTGGATCAAAGACAGTCTTACCACGCCGCTGAACGTTGCCGTGAAATACAAATGGGACCAGGGCGAGCTGGATTATACGCACACGCTGGTGCCACCCAAAGAAGAAAAGATCATTCCTGTGCTGAGCACCATCCGCCGGGCCTGGCTTAAACCCTATGAAGCCGAAGCGGGAGAAATGTTCCTGAAACGGTACGTTCCCAAGTTCTTCGTGCTGGTAGGCAGCGCCAGCTATAATACAGACGGTACCATCACCCTTGGCACCGCGGAAGGCGGGCGCAAAATAGCGCTGTATGTGCTGAACGACTTCCGCAACAAGTCGATGCCCGGTTATGTGCCTTCCGATTCTTTCGGCGTGAAGCAGATGTTCCATACTATCGAGCACGAGTTCGGGCATATCCTGCACCAGAACATTATGTACCCTGATGAATTCAAACGCATATCGGTCGGTATGTACACCTCTAACTGGAACAACGTGTCTGATGCGGATGCGCGGGCAGACGGTTTTGTGACCGCTTACGCCATGAGCGCGCCGGATGAGGATTTTGTAGAGATGATCGCGATGATGCTGGTGGAAGGCAAACAGGGTTTCGACGACCTGGTGAACAGCATCACGCAGCCCGGCCCCAACGGCACTACGCCTGAGCAGGCCAGGGCGCGGCTGCGGCAGAAAGAGGCCATCGTAGTGAAATATTTTGCGGAGGCGTGGAAGATCAAATTCTACAGCCTGCAAGCCCGCACAAGAACAGCCATCGACGGGCTGATACGGTAATTATTCCCTTACGGACAACCTTCAACAGATGAAACGAATTATATCATATCTCTTACTGGCGTTACTGGCGTTCTCTTCCTGCCGTAAGGACAATAATGATTCCGTGTTTCCCGGCACAACGGACGAGCGGATCAACAAGGCCCTCAGCGACTACCAGTCTGCCCTGGAAAGCGCGCAGTTCGGCTGGAACGCCCGGCTGGTAACAGCTACCGGCAGCATCTATAATTTCCACTTCAGCTTCAACAACACCAACCGCGTGCTGATGTTCGGCGATATAGACACGCTCACCGCGTCCGAGCGGAAGGAAAGCAGCTACCGCCTCAAAGCGCTGCAACAGCCTTCGCTCATCTTCGATACTTATTCCTACCTCCATATTCTTGCGGACCCCGATGGTTCCGTGAATGGCGGCGAGCCGGGCGAAGGGCTGAGCTCCGATTTCGAGTTTTCGCTGGACTCCCTGGCGGCAGACAGCATCAAGCTCACCGGCCGCTTCAAAGGCAGTAAAATGGTGCTGAAAAGGGCCACCCAGCAGGATCTGCAGACCTGGCAGAACGGGCAGTGGAAAAACGTACTGCTGTTTGAAGACCTCAGCGCGCGCATCCTTAATTATTTCAAACGCCTTCACTACGGTGGCACACAATACGAGATACAGGTAAACAATACGGAGAGAACGGTGACCTTTACCTGGAGAGACGGCGCGGGCGCGGCCCGTCAGCATACCACCGGCTACATCGTGAACAGTACCGGCATACAGCTCACCACCCCGCTGGTGAACGGGGCAAGTACCATCAGCTCCTTTTCGAACTTCAGCTGGAACCCCGGCACGGCAGCCTTCACCATGAACACGAACGGCACCACGCCTTCCACGATAACCGGCGCCATTGCGCCCGTGGTGGTAGACCTGCAGGCTCCCGCGCGCTGGTGGAATTTTGCGGCACAGCAGGACAACTACTGGGCTACGCTCAACGGTTTCCATGTGAACGGCGTGGACGATGCCTTCGGGCTGCACAGCATTCCCGATTTTATGTTCCTCGTTTTCTGGCCCCGCTTTGGCGACGACGCCGGTGTAACATATGACCTCGCCGGTTGGGTGCACAATGATGCCGGAACGCCGTCCATTATTTTCGGGGCAGCATTCAGACCGCCGGTGTTCACTGCAAACGGGCGGGTGATCTTTACTTATTACGGCACCCTTGGCGATGTGCCGCCCGCAGCGGAAGACCCGTACATCAATACGGCTTCGCAGTTTATTGACCCGATGGGTTATTACCTGGTGCAAACCGGCCCCGGCACTTACGATATGGTGAGCGCTCGCGACGCGACAGCCTGGATCACCTGGGAATTTTGACAAGAGCAACTGTTTGAGAGAATTACTAATTAATTATTAATAACTAAAATCAACTTGTATGAAAAGGATGACGCCCCGGATAGTATACGTCCTTATGCTGTTTGTTTCTATAATCGCAGTGTCCTGCTCCAAAGACGGCGATGCCGGTCCTGCCGGCCCCGCTGGTCCCGCTGGCCCTGCCGGTCCCGCTGGTCCTGCCGGACCGAACGGCCCTGCCGGTACCGCGAATGTGATCTACTCCGCCTGGATGGATGTGGCATTCGTTCCTGAAAAAGACCCCGATACCGGCGATACGCTGGCTTTCACTGCAACCATAGCAGCGCCGAAGCTGACCAAAGAGATCGTCAATTCAGGTGAGATAAAAGTATATTTCAACTGGGGTACAGCCGCCGCGCCGGAGGTGGACCCGCTGCCGCTGTTCGATATTTACATCGGAGGAGGCCTGAGCTGCACCACCACATTCTACGAAGGGGAAATATTCATGATCTCCAACTTCGACCTCAGCAGCCGCAACAATACAGCCGGAGTCAAGACATTCCAGTTCCGCTACATCCTGATACCCGGTGGCACGACCGCGCGCCAGGCCGTCAACTGGAACGATTACAAAGCTGTGAAAGCATACCTGGGCCTGAAGGACTGATCATTTCTTTTCAGCAACCTGCTATAAAACCTGGAAAAAGAAAAGCCGTATGGACTGAAAGGTCCGTGCGGCTTTTTAATGCTTTCAAATGATCACGCCGCTCTTCTTTTTTGCGCAGAACTGCCGGAATAGTATATTGCCGTATGAACACTGCTTTTGAGACAACAGCATCCTTCGCGCAGGAGCGGGATGCTGCTGACGTATTGAACGGGTTTAAATCCCGCTTCCACTTCCCGCAGCACAACGGGAAAGACAGCATTTACTTTTGCGGCAATTCACTCGGCTTACAGGCGCGTTCCGTGGCCGGGGCTATACAGCAGGAGCTGGAGGACTGGCAGAACATGGCCGTGGAAGGATATTTCCGCGCGCGGAACCCCTGGCTGTATTACCAGTATAACTTCAGCGAAACCCTCTCGGGCATGATGGGCTGCAGCGAAGATGAAGTAACGGTGATGAATACACTTACCGTGAACCTGCACCTGGTCATGCAAAGCTTCTACCGGCCTGATAAACAACGCTACCGCATCCTGATGGAAGCCGGCGCTTTCCCTTCCGACCAATACGCGTTGGAAACGCTCGTGCGCCTGCACGGCTTTGATGCAGATGATGCGATCGTTGAGGTGCATCCGCGGGAAGGGGAGAAGCTGTTGCATACTGAAGATATTCTGGCCGCCATTCACCGCCACCGCGATTCCCTTGCGGTGGTGCTGATGGGCGGCATCAACTATTACACCGGCCAGTTCTACGATATGCCCGCCATTACGGCAGCGGCCCACGAAGCAGGCGCTTACGCGGGCTGGGACCTTGCGCATGTGGCCGGCAATATTCCCCTGCAGCTGCACAAATGGGATGTGGATTTTGCCGTGTGGTGTTCCTATAAATACCTGAATGCCGGTCCCGGCGCGGCCGGCGGCCTATACGTGCATGAGCGCTTCGGGAATGATGCTGGCTTTCCGCGGCTCGGCGGCTGGTGGGGCAACGATGAAAAGACCCGTTTCAAAATGGAAAAAGGTTTCATCCCCCGCAACGGCGCCGCCGGCTGGCAGATCAGCACGGCCCAGGTGCTCAACATGGTAGCGCTGAAAGCCTCCCTTGAATTATTCCGCGAAGCGGGCATTGAGCGGCTGCGGGAAAAAAGTTTACAGCTCACCAGCTACCTGGAATTTTTGCTGGGGCACACACAGCTGCCTTTCGAAGTGATCACGCCGAAAGACCCGCAGCAGCGGGGCGCGCAGCTGTCGCTCTTTTTTCCGCAGAACGGCAAGGCCATTCAAACGCGCATGATGGAAAACGGCATCATCTGCGATTACCGCGAGCCCGGCGTGATACGCCTGGCGCCCGCGCCGCTGTATTGTTCCTATACCGATGTATACCGCTTTTACGAAGTATTACAAACTTTCTGATATGGCCAATTCACCGAAAACCTGGCTGGCACTCGGCGATTCCTACACCATCGGCGAAGGTGTGCCGCTGCATGATAGCTATCCCTACCAGGCCCTGCAGCTGCTGAGGGCCAACGGCAAACAGTTTAATGCGCCGGAGATCGTGGCCAGAACGGGGTGGACGACGGATGAGCTGATTGCCCACCTGCTGCATAACACGCGCCTGCTGCCTTCCTACGACTACGTAACGCTGCTGATCGGCGTGAACAACCAGTACCGCGGCATGAGCGAAACAGATTACGGCGCCACATTCGAATGGCTGGCAAAAAAAGCGCAGGAGCTTACAGCGGCGGAGAACGTAACCGTGATCAGCATCCCCGACTGGGGCGTTACGCCCTTTGCCAAAGACCGCGATGCCGCGGCCATCGCTTCCGCCATCGACCGGTTCAATAATATCAACCGGGAAATAAGCGCGGAGAAGGGTTTCAATTATGCGGACATCACGCCGGTGTACCGCGAAACAGGCGGCAGGCCGGAAAGTGTGGTGGAAGACCAGCTGCATCCTTCGGCAAGGGTGTATGCTTATTGGGCGGAGCAGGTGGCGATATGGTTAAAATAAACTGTTAACAGAGATGCTTACCTATTTTGAGAAATTGCAGTACTCTTTGATATTTATGCTCCACAAGCCTCGCATTTACAGGGTGGGGCGGGGTTACCTGTACAGGGCAAACCTGGTTATCGCAATAGGTTTGTCTGTCATGGCAAGTTTTACGTGGCTGATGCTGAACAGGTTTAAACTAAGTGGCCCTGTAGTAGCGCTCGCTTTCGGCATTCTCTGTGTGATAATATTTGGCTTATTAGAGATCAATGTGACAAAGGCTAAGATGCTGAAGCATCGGAATACCTATTTATCCCGGAGAAGGTATATACTGCCGTTTTATATTGTTTTGGGTTTGTGGATGAGTGTATTTGCTTATTTTTATTTTCTGTACAAATAATCACCACGTTTATATATTCGCGAATATCGCTATCCCTGCCTTTTTGATATCCTTAAAAATATCCTACATTTGCACTCCTGTCCCGGGCCGAACCGGGATCAGTATTTAATGCGATCCCTGTACGAAGCAGCCTCCGGGTTCCAAATACAGGGTTTTACTATCTTTATGGAACGGATATTTCATCAGGCAGCATGATATCGACCATTACCTGGTGCAATACTTTAACCTTTTTAAAACTGTATATGCAATTTCTGGATTTTGAAAAACCAATTGCTGATCTGTACGAACAACTGGGAAAACTGAGAGAGAACGGGGAAAAATCCGGTGTGGATGTTTCCGCTACTGTAAAGGAGTACGAACAAAAAATCACTGACACTCAACAACAGATCTATAACAATCTCACCAGCTGGCAGAAAGTGCAGCTCAGCCGCCATCCGGACCGTCCGTACACGCTGGAATACATCGAACGCATGACCACCAATTTCGTGGAACTGCATGGCGACCGCAACGTGAAAGACGACAAGGCAATGGTAGGCGGGTTTGCCGACCTGGACGGTGAGACCGTAATGTTCATCGGGCAGCAGAAAGGCATCAACACCAAAATGCGCCAGATACGTAATTTCGGCATGGCCAACCCGGAAGGCTACCGCAAGGCTCTCCGTCTTATGAAGCTGGCTGAAAGGTTCAACAAACCGGTCATCACCCTTATCGATACTCCCGGCGCATATCCCGGCCTTGAAGCGGAAGAGCGGGGCCAGGGCGAGGCCATTGCCCGCAATCTTTTTGAAATGGTGAAGCTCCGCGTGCCCGTGATCTGCGTGATCATCGGCGAAGGCGCTTCCGGCGGCGCGCTCGGCATCGGCATAGGCGACAGGATATTTATGCTGGAAAATAGCTGGTACACCGTTATTTCACCGGAAAACTGCTCTACCATCCTCTGGAGAAGCTGGAATTTCAAGGAAAAAGCGGCGGAAGAGCTGAAGCTCACTTCCGGCTACATGAGCCAGTTCGGCCTGGTAGACGGGGTGATCAAAGAACCTGTCGGCGGCGCGCATTCCAACCACGAAGAAATGGCAGTCATCCTGAGGGAAAAACTCAAGGCCACACTGGCTGAACTGAAGCAGATAGACGCGGATACGCGCATTGAGCAACGGATTGAGAAATTCTCCAATATGGGCTTTTTTGAAGAGCGCTGAATAAAATAACAGCCTTCTTTGTTGCGTGAACCGGATCAAAATTCAATATTTGCATTATTTCCAGGCCGCAAAAGGGGCTTTTGATAAAGATTGATATGTTACAGGAACAATTGAGGGGTACCGGCGTTGCGCTGGTTACGCCCTTTACTACACAGGAAACGATCGACTGGTCCGCCCTCGAAAGGGTGATAGATCATGTGATCGGAGGTGGAGTGGATTATGTTGTTACATTAGGCACCACCGGGGAAACACCTACACTTTCAGCAGATGAAAAGCTGGACCTTATCAACTTCACATTTGAAAAGGTAAGCAAGCGGGTGCCTGTAGTAGTAGGAATTGGCGACTATAACACGAACGATGTGGTAAAACGCCTGGAAACCTGTCCGCTGGACGAGGCGGCCGCTGTGCTCAGCGTTGCGCCTTATTACAGCAAACCCACCCAGGAAGGTATTTACCAGCACTATAAGGCCATTGCCGCCGCTTCTCCCAAACCCATCATTCTCTACAACGTTCCGGGCCGTACGGGCCGCAATATGACGGCGGACACAACCCTGCGCATTGCGAACGAGGTAGACAACGTGATCGCGATGAAGGAAGCTTCCGGTGATATGATACAATGCATGGAGATCATCCGCCGCAAGCCCGAAGGTTTTCTCGTGATCAGTGGCGATGATGCCGTGGCCTTCCCGCAGCTGGCCTGCGGTATGGACGGCGTCATATCCGTTGCCGCGAACTACTTCGCGAAAGATTTTTCCTCCATGGTAAGGGCCGCGCTGGAAGAGAACTACACCGAAGCCCGCCGCCTGCACTACAAAATGCTGGAAGGTTTCGACCTGATGTTCGCAGAGAACAACCCCGCCGGCATCAAAGCATTCCTGCACTACGACAAACTGGTGGAAAACGTGTTCCGCCTGCCGGTAGTGCCCGTAACCGCGGCGCTGCAAAGCAGGATCAACGCTTATCTCAAAGCATACAACAAAGCCGGATCGCTGGTGTAATTGCCTGGTCCCTGAAAATAAAGCAAGCCGGATGGAGATGTTCTTCATCCGGCTTTTGTTTTGAAAAGAATAAACATCCTTGCGGCGGGTTCCCGCTGACGCCTTATTCCGGTGGCTAATTCCGATCCGGCGCCGGGAAATGTTATATCGATATCACTTCTGTACTCCCTTCCCTCGAAGTACTATTAAACACGCCTTATCCATGCTTTAGACACGGGTTTAAGTGGGGGATGAGTACGGTGAGGGAGGGCATAGGCTGGGTACAAAAAAGGCCGCCCGGGTAAAGGGCGGCCATTGTTTGTAGTATGGGGATGAATAAAAGGACAGTTTAGAAAGCGAAGCCCACGGTAAGCCCCAGGCCGCGAACGCCCAGGAACGGGAGTTTGATATCTGCCCGAACGCCATCGTCTCGAACTTCGGCTTTGATACCGTGGTTGTCGCCAAGGTCCACCAGGCCTTCGATATCGTCTTTCAGCTCGGCGCGGTCTGCCTCGTCCAGGTCGCTGAGGTCGGTAAGACCTTCCGCCTTGCCGGTCATCCTGCCATAGTGGCCGCCGATGATAAACAAGTCTACCACCACCCGTTTGGCGATCATGAACTGCCCGCCGAGGATAATGCCGCCGCCGATGCCTTTGGAATTTCCTTTCAGGGGCACGAGCGTGTTGCCGCCGTCGGGGTTCTCAAAATCGTAGGGGTAATCGTACTTAAAGGAGGCATAACGGCCGTAAACGCCCGCGTAGAAACCCTTTGCGCCCGGCCTGCGGCCCGTATACACGCGGAATTCCAGCGTTACGGCATTGCCGCTCATCTTCAGCTTGTCCAGCTGCTGGCTGATATCGTCCCCTTCTTCCGCCACGATATCCATTACGGTTTCGCCCAGCGGAGTTTGCGTGACGTTCGTGGAAGGCATGAACCGATAACCGATGGAAGCCGAGATCTTCCGGGTGAGCATGCGCTCGTAGGTAAGTCCGTAATTGGCCAGGGCAATACTGGAAAGGTTGGTCTTGATAATGTTCTTGTAGTAAGGGCTGTTGCGTACGGATGTTTTTTCCCCGGCTGGCGCTTCCAGGGCCGTTGCCCTAGTGGTATCAGGAGATTGTGCGCCGGCGCACAGGCTCAGGCATAGCATAGCCGGAACAAACAGTAGAGTTCGGTTCATAGTTATAGGAATTATTTATTGTGTAAAAATAGTTTCATGAGCCAGGTGGCGCAATACCAAAATATAGGTATTTTACATGTGTAAGGGCTTGAAAAGGATTTGTTATAGGAGGCAGCCGTTTGGTTACACACGGGAGGCAACCCGCCAGGAGTCCCGCCCGTATGGGTAAGGTAACCTGGCAGCGAAGTTCCAGGTAACGGTAAAGAATGTTTGAAAGGCGGGATGAGAACAGCTAAGGACTCCTTACAAAATGTAAGTTGTTCCTTCCAGTGCCAGGTCGGTATTGGCAAATACGGGTCTGCTTTCTTCCAGGAAAGGTTCCAGCTCGGTGTATTTGGAGCTGAAGTGCCCGATCAGCAAGCGTTTTGCACCAGCGCGGGCTGCCAGGCCCGCCGCCTGTACAGTGGTGCTGTGGTACCGCTCCGCGGCGCGCTGATGCAGATCCTGCAGGTAAGTGGTCTCGTGATAGACAAGGTCCGCGTCCTGCATATAGGGGATAAGGTCTTCGTCATAAATGCTGTCCGCACAATACACGTACCGCTTTGGGCGGGGCGGGGGCAGGGTCACCCAGTCGTTTTTCACGAGCTGGCCGTTTTTGCCCTGGTAGTCCTCCCCATCCTGGAGCCTGGAATAAAAGGCGGCGGGAATTTCGTAGGCGCGTGCCTGCTCAGGTATCACGCGGCGCTTGCGGCGCTGCATGCTGAAGGAAAAGCCATAGCAGGGAATGCGGTGCTTGACGGGGAAGTAGCTTACTTCCATGTCTTTATCGCGGAAGAGCAGGCCGGTGGCATCCGGCAGCAAAGCGTGGAATTGAAGCTGGAAACGCAGGGTGGTGGCGGCTACGCGGAGCTGCAGCGTCAGTATCTCTTCGAGTTCGGGCGGGCCATAAACGGAAAGCGGCTCGGTACGGCCAAGGAGGCTCATGCTGTTGATCAGCCCGATTAGGCCGAAGTAATGGTCGCCATGAAGGTGGCTGATGAAAATGTACCTGATCCGGCTGCGGCGCACCTTGTAGCGGGTAAGCTGCATCTGGGTGCCTTCCCCGCAGTCCACCAGCATCAGCTGCTCGTTGAAGGTCACGACCTGGGCCGTAGGATGCCGGTCTGGCGTGGGTATGGCTGAATTATTCCCTAAGATCGTTACCGCAAACATATGGCGAAAATAGACATTTATTCCTCATCGAGATCCAGCTCCCGTTCGAAGTCTTCCATCATCACCATGTCGATGGCTTCGGATTCGGTGGGTACGATATTGAGCATTCCGGGATACGCTGCGGTGAGTTTTTGCGTTAAAGTACTGTTAAGGCCGGCCACCGCCGCGCTGAGGCTGCGATCGTACTGGCGCATGTATACTGTAAAAATGGCTTTGAGCCCGTCATCGTCGGCGGATTGGAGGGAATGCAGGTCCAGTATAAGATTCTTCCCCTCCAGTTCATCCATGGCGCCGGTTGCGTCCACAAACGCATCTGACATTTTAGCATCCAGCGTTTCCTCCTCCAGCCGTAATAACACTATTTTTTCTTTGGTATCAATTTTGAATTGCATATTGCCGGATGTTATATTTTTAACATTATAAAAAAAGGACACGCACTAAAAAGGAAACCGGTCCGATAAAGATCCTTGCAGAAGTTAAAGCAGAACGAATCAAAAACATCCCTCTTCTCGTAAGTATATTTACCTCACAAGGCCCTTCACCGCAAAAGTAAATCTTAACCAAGAATGTACAAGCATAAAAACTAAATCCAAAGTAAATCCAAAATTTATTTGGTAATATTGTATAAGCAAGCCCCCGTAAGGGTTTAACAAAAATCATCTACAATGGATCAGAATTTTTCACCGCAAGTAAAGGAGATCATTTCGTTTAGCAGGGAAGAAGCATTGCGCCTGGGGAATGATTTCATCGGTACGGAACACCTGCTATTGGGTATTATTCGTGAAGGTGAGGGAACAGCTGTAAAAATTTTACAAGCGCTGAACGTTGATCTTTATGAATTGAGAAAAGAGGTGGAATTGGCTATCAAAGATAAGACCGGTAAGAATATCGCGAATATCAACAGCCTCCCGCTGACCCGACAGGCAGAGAAAGTGATCCGTGTAACCGTGCTGGAAGCTAAGGCGCTTAAAAGTCCCACCGTGGAAACAGAGCACCTGATGCTGTCCATCCTGAAGAATAAAGAAAACGTATGTACTCAAATCCTTCAACAATTTGACGTGGACTACGATACTTTTAAAAACGAACTGGGCTTCGTAAAATCTGCAGATCCGAAAGCGGAATTCGATGACCCCGGAGAAGAGGAGTTTGAAGACGAACGGAAGAGTTATGCTTCTAAAGCAAAACAAACCAATACAAAGTCTAAAACACCTGTACTCGACAATTTTGGCAGGGACATTACCAAGCTGGCCGAATCAGGCAGCCTTGACCCTATCGTGGGACGTGAACAGGAGATCGAACGCGTCTCCCAGATACTCTCGCGCCGTAAGAAGAACAATCCCATCCTCATCGGGGAGCCGGGTGTTGGTAAAACCGCCATCGTGGAAGGCCTCGCCCTCCGCATCGTACAGCGCAAGGTTTCCCGCGTGCTGTTCGACAAACGGGTGGTAAGCCTGGACCTTGCAGCCCTCGTGGCCGGTACCAAATACCGCGGCCAGTTCGAGGAAAGGATGAAAGCCATCATGAATGAGCTCGAAAAGAACCGGGACGTGATCCTGTTCATCGACGAGATCCATACCATTGTTGGCGCAGGCGGCGCTTCCGGTTCGCTGGACGCTTCCAACATCTTCAAACCGGCCCTCGCAAGAGGTGAGCTCCAGTGCATCGGCGCATCCACCCTCGATGAGTACCGCATGTACATCGAGAAAGACGGCGCGCTCGACCGCAGGTTCCAGAAAGTAATGGTAGATCCCCCTTCCGTGGAAGAAACCATCCTCATCCTCAACAATATCAAGCAACGTTACGAGGAATACCACAACGTATCCTATACTGACGATGCGATCGATGCCTGCGTGAAGCTCAGCGACCGTTACATGACGGACCGCCTGCTGCCGGACAAGGCCATCGACGTGCTGGATGAAGTAGGCGCCCGCGTGCACCTGAAGAACATCAACGTTCCGCAGAATATCCTCGACCTGGAAAAACAGATCGAAGACATCAAGCAGGAAAAAAATAAGGTCGTGAAGAGCCAACGCTTCGAAGAAGCCGCCGCCCTCCGCGATACTGAAAAGAAACTCGGCGAAGACCTTGAAAAGGCCAAAGCCGTGTGGGAAGAAGAAGTGAAGCACAAACGTTATCCCATCGACGAAGAAGCGATAGCGGAAGTGGTGAGCATGATGACCGGCATTCCCGTAAAACGGATGGTGCAGGCGGAAAACGAAAAGCTGCGCCGCATGGGTGAAGATCTGAAAGGCGCTGTGGTTGGGCAGGACGAGGCCATCTCCAAGGTGACCAAAGCCATCCAGCGTAACCGCGTGGGCCTGAAAGATCCCAAGAAGCCGATCGGTACCTTCATCTTCCTCGGCCCCACCGGGGTGGGTAAAACCGAGCTGGCCAAAGCGCTCGCCAAATACATGTTCGACTCCGAAGATGCGCTCATCCGCATCGACATGTCTGAATACATGGAGAAATTCTCCGTAAGCCGCCTTATCGGCGCGCCTCCGGGATATGTTGGGTACGAAGAAGGCGGTCAGCTTACCGAAAAGGTTCGCCGCAAACCTTACTCCGTGATCCTGCTGGACGAGATCGAGAAAGCGCACCCGGATATCTACAATATCCTGCTGCAGGTGCTGGACGATGGTATCCTGACGGACGGCCTGGGCCGCAAGGTGGACTTCAAGAACACCCTGATCATCATGACCTCCAACATCGGTGTGCGCCAGCTGAAAGACTTCGGCGCAGGCGTAGGCTTCACCACCTCTTCAAGGGCTGTGAGCGAAGAAGACAACACCAAGGCCGTGATCGAAAAGGCGCTGAAACGCACCTTCTCCCCGGAGTTCCTCAACCGTATCGACGACGTGATCATCTTCAACTCCCTCTCCAAAGAGCATATCTATACCATTATAGATATCACGATGAAAGGAGTGCTGGCAAGGTTGCAGACGCTGGGCTTCAGCCTGGAGCTGACGGACGAAGCGAAAGGCTTCCTCGCAGAGAAAGGTTACGACCAGCAGTTCGGCGCCCGCCCGCTGCACAGGGCCATCCAGAAATACCTGGAAGATCCGCTGGCGGAAGAGATCCTCAATATGAACATTCATAACGGGGATATCCTGATCGCTGACCTGGACAAGGAAAACCAGAAACTGGTGTTCTCTCTGAAAAATCCTTCGAAGAGTAAATCAGAGAAATCAGAAGCATAATTTTTAAGTGAAATAAAACTTGAGGCCGTCCCGGGGTAACCGGGACGGCTTTTTTTATTGCTGACGCTGGCGGTGGCAGGTTCGCAACCTGGTGAAAAAGCTTGGGAGAAAATAGCCGGTTTACGCTTTAAAAAAATACGATCGAAAAGGCATGATAATCATTCATTATCATGCCTTTTTTGTGCAGGATTTATGTAAAAGTTACCGCAAATTATACACCCGTAAAACCGCCACTGGCTTTGGTTTAACTTATAATCATCTGTAAATCACCGTGTCTTGTTGATATAAATATTAAATTAAATAAAAACATTATAAGAATAACGTATTAATCAAAATATATATGTAATATTGCATCAACGTTGTTACCCTGTACTCGGAAGTAAGAAAATAGCAGACAAAATTCTGGACTGGCGGCTTCTGTGTACAACGGGAAGTGAACGCATAATTGGGCACTATGAAAAACCAATATTCAACATTCATATCATAATCTCTTAAAACCACAAGTCATATTTTTTTAACCTATTACCTATGAGAAAGTCGTTACGTATCAGCCTCATAATGGCAACCCTGTTGTTCTTTTCATACAACAGCCTCAAAGCGCAGGTCAAGATCGGGGGCGATCCCGCGGTGGTTGACCCGAACGCTATCCTCGAACTGGAAAGCAACCGTAAAGGTTTCCTGCTTCCCCGTTTAGACGCAGCCGGATTTACTTTCCTGAAAACACGAACCGTGACCCAGGGTATGGTCGTATACCTGAAAGCGGGCGCTCACGCCAATGGCGCGGGTTTCTACTTTAAAACAGGCACCGGTAATACAGATGCGGACTGGACCAAGATGGCGGGAGACGACGGCGTAGGCGGCGGCCCCTGGAAACTGGGCGGTAACAACAATGCTGATGCAAACAGCTTCATTGGTACCACCATTTCTCAGCCGCTGGCGTTTAAAGTGAACAACAGCCCCGCCATGTCATTCGCTGTGGACGGACGTTTGACCATCCCTTACGCGAACGTCGACGTAGCGGGTGTAGGTGTAAATGATGTGCTGATGATCGGCACCGATGGTAAAGTGCTGAAACAAGATCTTTCTCTTACTTCAGTTACGGCAATGAACGCACTGAAAGGAGATGTGGTACTCGGCGCTGTTGCTTCGCCGGTAGCCACTAGCATCACTGCAACCACTTCAGGCCAGAACTTGACACTGAACATCCCGACCATGATGGGTACGGCCGGCCAGAACTACGGTTTCCTCTCCAAACCCGATTGGGACCGCTTTAATCGCATCGTTACCAGTGGTCTTACCGTTGCGGACATTACCACTACACCGGCCGAGACCGGCAACTTCGCCGGCAAGTTCGTTCCAAATGCCACCGCGGGCAACGAAGGCAGGTGGTCGCTTTCCCTCTTTCCCGCCACAGGCCTTAATCCTGGTGTGGTGACAGTGGGTGACCAGACCTTTGCCGGTAAGAAAACATTCGACGGCGACATCGAGATCACCGACGGCTATGCAGGCAGCACCGGGAGCCTGAAAACCATAGGCAAACTGTCTATCGGTACCACCGACGCAGCCGATCCTGCTGCCACCAGCTATAGAGTGCTCGTGAAAGAAGGCACTGGCGCAGAAGTGAAAGAAGTGGACCTGAATCCTAAAAAACTTGGTGGTATCTCCGCGCTGACCGACCCTTCCAATGTTGCGGCCGAATCTACCACAGACGGTAAAGTGGGCATCCTGACAGGCACTTCCGGCACAGACTTCAATATCGTTGCCGGTACCAATATCATGACCTTTAACATTCCTGATGCAAATACCGCCAACCGCGGTTTGATCACTACCGGGGCACAGACTCTGGGCGGTGTTAAAACATTCGCCAACCAGGTAGTGGCCAGCACCAACCTGAGCGTGGGCGGCGCGGGTCAGACCGCCAGCCTTTCCATCAACGGATCTGTATCTGTGAACGTGCGTACACTGCCCGGCGGTGGCGGCGCAATTGCTGACAACGATTACATTGTACTCGTGGCAGGTTCCGGTTCCAGCACTGTTCCGGTTACCTTACCTGCTCCCGCCGCAACCAACAAAGGCAGGATCTATATCGTAAAAAGGATTCCCCAGGCAGGTTCTGTTGTGGAAGAAGAAAGCACCGTGGCAATTGCCGCACAGGGCGGATCTACCATCAACGGTCAGACCGCGATCAATATCGATGCGCCTCACTTCTCAGTGACTTTCCTCTCCGACGGCACCAGCTGGTCAGTACTGAGCAGGTCTGCCGCAACCTTATAATAATTTCGATTGAAGGGAACGGTTATGCGTATAACCATAACCGTTCCCTTATAATCCAAATACTATCCCATGACCTATTGCTACACCAAAATATGGAAAACGGCTATCCTGCTGCTTTCCCTTGGCCTGGCCGTTAGTCCCGCCACCGCGCAGATGAAATTCGGCGGCACTTCAGACTACCGCGCAGACGCTATCCTGGAGCTAAGCTCCACCAAAAAAGGTTTTCTCCTTCCACGTATCAACGCATCCGCGCTTGCCGCATCTCCATTGGATACTGCCGCTCCCGGCATGATGATCTACAACCAGACAGACAACAATATTTACATCCGGAAAAAAACAGGTCCCGCTACCAGCACATGGGTGGCACTGCAGGAAGTTTCCGGCGCCGGCGGCACCTGGTCGTTCTCCGGCAACAGTAACATTAACCCCGCTATAAATTATTTGGGCTCTTCTAATGCCCAGCCGCTGGTATTCAAGACCAACAACACCGAGGCCGCGCGCATTGCTTCAGACGGAAAGATCGGCATCGGTACCGCCACGCCCAATGCCCGCCTGCATGTGAACGGCTCCACGAGCACCAATGTGGCCACTGCCACGGGCAACTTTACCATGGCCGATTCCAACAGCGTGATCATCATGAATAACGCCGCACAGGCCACCCTTACCCTGCAAACCGCCGCAGGCCAGGCTGGCCGGGCTGTCGAAATAGTTTCCTACGGCGCCGATTCGGTTTTTTTCGCGGGAGCGAATGTACGGTCGCAGGCTACCGGGGCCAATCCTGTAGGGTACGTTGCACCGGGCTATTCTTTGCGCCTCGTGAGCAACGGCACAGACTGGGTGGTATCCGGCAAGCAACGCAGCGGGGTGCCCATGTACATCGCCACCACCGCCGCTGCGAGAGATGGCGAAGTGGTGCGGGATTACAACAGCTACCTGAACGCAGGCAGCTCTATCATCCAGACGGACGTGCTGGCTGTGCCACTGAACCCGATACCCAATGAGGGCGCATGGTTCAGCATGATGATGCAGGCAGTGGGCAGCACATATTTCGGGCAGTTCAATGTGAATGATCATAACGCCTACTTCCGCGGCGGGGAAAAAACGAACGTTGCTACCAGCACCTGGTACAAATTCCTGAGCCATCCCGCAAAAATTAAATTCTCAGTGCAGGAAAGAGGTACCGACAGCATCAATTTTAACCAGGAAGATGCCCGCGCAATCGTATTCAGCACCAACAACACTCCCCGCGTTTCTATTACCGGCGAAGGTGCTGCTAACTTTAAAACACAGATGATCTATAATGTGACCACCATCACCGGGAATCATGTAGTTGCTCCTACTGATTATACGATTGTAATGACCGCGAATGCAAATGCGACCGTCAGTTTACCGGATGCTTCCACATGCATCGGCCGGGTGCTCGTATTTAAAAAGCTGAACGCCAATCTCAGGACGTTCTCGATTTCCCCCACAGCGACAGACAGGATCGATACCGCAGCCGTGAACACTGACCTGAGCTATTCCGGCACCGGGCTACGCTCCTGGATGTTGCAGGCGACGGGGAACGACCAATGGATTGTCATCTCTCAATTCTAATTAAAGGCTGAAGCTGATATGAAACACCTCTTCCACCTATTATCCCTTCTCCTCCTGCCGCTGCTGATGCGCGCGCAGCAGGGAGTGTACATTGCCCCGGGCGCCCGTATCCAGGTGTCTTCCGGCGAAGTGATGTCCATTTACGGTAATGTAGTGAACGATGGCGGTTTCGGATCGAACCAGTCTTCGGTGATCAACTTTTTCGGTAAAAGCTGGAGCAACGGCACCGGCGCCACCCTGCCGGACGAAAGCGCCAATGGCTTCTCCGGCAAAGGAGGGCTGTTCCGTTTCTCGGGCAACAATCCTTTATACGGCAACCTTGGCGCACAGCAGCTTTTCGGCGGCTACAACGTAAGCAGCCGACTGGGCGCCACCTTTCCCAACTTCGAGGTGAACAACCGGCTGGGCATCCTGCTGTTGGACCTGAGCGATATGAAAGTGCGCAGCAACCTGCACTTTTCCGCCGGGCACCTGTTCCTCAACGGCTGGAACCTGGTGGTAGGCAACGGCAATCCCGGCGCCATCACGGGTTACAGCGAACAATCCTTCATCATCACCGGCTCCAGCATTGCCGGGGGATTTGTATACCGCGAACAGGTGAACGCGGCTGCGGGCCGAGTGGTGTTCCCCATCGGCACATCGCCCGCCACATACGCGCCCGCTGCTATCGAATACAACGGCGCGGCAGACGATTTCAGGGCCAGGGTGTTCGACAGTGTATACCAGTTCGCCATCTCCGGCCTGGTAAACAAGCTGGACTTCACCAACAAGACCTGGAACATGGCCCGTGGCAGAACAGACGCGGCCGAAGCCAGTCTTACCCTGCAGCACATGGATGCGGATGAGGGGCGGGACTATGCGTCTCACCGCGCTGCCAGCTATGTAACCCGTTTTGTGAACAACTCCTGGGACTTCCTGGAGCCGGAAACCTTCCCGACAGCGGGCAACCTCACTACCACGGCTACACTGAGAAATGCCACCATGCACGTCCGCCGCTTCCGCGACGGCATCCGCAACAACGAATATTTTACGAAGGCCTCTATCCTGTACGGGCCATATGCGCCTGCTGTTTTTATTTATTTCAACGCCTGGCGCCTGAACGAAAACTTCGCGCAGCTGGAATGGTCCGTTTCGCGCGAGCTGAACAATGCGTATTTCGAGATAGAGCGCCGCCTGGATACGGACACCGGTTTCGTGAAAGTAGGCCAGATAGGCACCATGGCGCCCAACGGCAACATCAATACCCGGCTGGATTACCGTTACGTGGACCCGAACAATTACGACGGCTGGAGCTACTACCGCATCAAGGCGGTGGCCCGCAGCAACGGGCGCGTGAGCTATTCGGAGATCAAAGCGGTGCCGCCGTTCCTGCGTATAGAAGTATTCCCGAACCCCAACCGCGGCCAGTTTACGGTGCGCGTCCGCGGGGAACAGACCGCCATCACCATGCACCTCGTGAACAGCCTGGGCCAGCTCATCGAGCAGTTCACCATCGAAGGGGAGCGCGACCTCCGCATAGAGGCGCTGGCCAAGGGTACCTACCTCCTCGTATTCTACGAAAAGGGCACCAACCGCCTGATGCGCACGCATAAAGTGGTGGTGATAGACAGGTAGGCAATTTCTCTTTGATTTTTCCGGGATTTAAGGCAACTTTGCAGAGGCTTCCCAGCCGAATGCACATCCAAAAAAACCGGGGCTTGAAGAAAATAATCATTACGATAGACGGATATTCCTCCTGCGGGAAGAGCACACTGGCCAAACAACTGGCCAAGCGGCTGAACTATCTGTATATAGACAGCGGGGCGATGTACCGCGCAATCACCCTTTATTTTATTCAGCATACCGTTAACTGGAACGATGCGGAAGCCGTGAAACAGGCCCTTCAAAGCATCCACCTCGAATTCATCCACAACCAGATCTCCGGCCAGAGCGACATGTATCTCAACGACGAGAACGTGGAGCCCCTGATCCGTGAAATGCTGGTGGCGGAAAAGGTGAGCGAAGTGGCCGCCATCCGTGAAGTACGTGAGTTTGCGGTGGCGCAGCAACAGAAGATGGGGAAAGAAAGAGGGATCGTAATGGACGGGCGCGACATCGGTACCGTTGTATTCCCGCACGCCGAACTGAAAATATTCATGACCGCGGACCCCGCCATCCGCGTGGAACGCAGGTTCAAGGAACTGTATGAGAAGAACCGGAACATCACGCTGCATGAGGTGAAGGAAAACCTCGAACTGAGGGACTATATAGACTCCAACCGCGAAATAAGCCCGCTGCGCAAGGCGGAAGACGCCATTATCCTGGACAACAGCCAGCTGACCATGCCGGAACAGCTGGACCTGGTGCTACAGTGGGTGGAAGACGCAATAATGGCACATTCCTCTTAATTTTTTTTGTATATCAAAAAACGTTATTATCTTTGGTTGACTAAGGGAGCCTGTCTACCCTGTGTGTTAGCTTTTCTAGTAATAATAACCTCATCCTCAGAAATTCCTGCTAGTTAATGGTCTTTGCCCGGCCTTCCATCACGATGGATGCCTGTAGATACATGCCGCTGATACTATTTGGACCAGAACCGAACCTTACCTGGAAAAGAACCTGAACTTTGTTGCCGTCAAAATAACCATTTTTGACAAGAGCTGCCGGATAACGCATTGCGGACCCGGTAACTTTCACGACGCAACAAGTCGGTTCCAGTGTTAGTCCAAAGGCTTTTTGAAGCCATATCCGGATTGTTCCAGCAACAAAAAGACCATGCTATTAACCGTCTATAAACGAACTGTGATATAAATCAGACATCCCTGGACCTTGGTGTTCAGGTCGTTGTAAACGTAATGTGGAATTTGGGCCAAGCGCCCTGTTTCATATTTTCAGTAGGTGTATTCGGTTAATAGGAAAGGGGCGAATTCTTTCGCCCCTTCGCTTTTTTAACCGGTGTAAACCGGCATGCACATGTCGCAATTAAATTTTACCTTGTGAGGGCTGTTGCACCTGATACCATGTCTAAAAGAGGGCTTTTTTTGCTGATATGCCTCATATTCCTCTTCCGCGGAAGCTCCTCCGCGCAGGATTCCATATTGGTATACCGCAGCCTCGATTCCGTGAAGAAAATGGCGGACGACACCCTCAAGGTGAACACGCTCATGGCCAAATCCAAAAGCTATTACCGCTATTTCGACCGGAAGAACCAGGAAAACCTGTTCCTGCAGGAAGCCATCGCCCTGTCTTCCCGTATAAAATACCATAAAGGTCTTGCGGACGCCTATAACGAAATGGGCACCTCCAAACGCAACAAAAGCCAGTATATCCTCGCCACCGAATACCACGAAAAAGCGCTGGAAGCCGCGGAGGCCAGCCGGATAGACCGTCTTATCGCCGTGTCGCTCAACAACATAGGCGTGGATTACCGCCGGAGGGACATGCTCGAAAAAGCCTTCGGTTTCCATTTCCGCGCCCTCAGGCTGGCCGAGAAGATCAACGACGTCCGCAATATCACCATCGCCACTAATTCCATCGGCAATATCAACCTCAGCGACGGCAAATACGAGGACGCCATCCGTGAATTCACCCGCAGCCTGCGCCTGGAACAGGAAAGCGACAACGACCTCGGGGTGGCCATCAACCTCGGTAACCTGGGATATGCATATGAATACCTCGGCAAGCTGGACCTCGCCATCGATTATTACGAACGTTCCCTCGCCGTGAACCAGCGGCTGGGCAATTCCACCGGCATGTCCATCTGCTACACCTGCCTGGGCACGGCCTACCAGAAAAAGAAAAATTATCCCCTGGCCATGGACTACCTGCAAAAAGCGCTGGAAGTGAACGACCGGGTGGATGACAAGATACATGTGGCCGAGAGTTACCTCAGCATCGGCCGCCTGCTGAACGAAGAAGGCAAACATGACGATGCGCGGCAGTATATCCAGCAGGCGCTGGACCTGGGGCATAAATGGAACTTCAAAAGCGTGCTGATGGACGGCTACAAGGCTATGGCGGACAATTACAAAAGGGAAGGGGAGTTCGGGAGATCGCTGGACAATACCAATCTCTCCCTCCAGTATAAGGACAGCATCCTGGAAGAACGCTCCAGCATTGAGTTCGCCCAGATGAAGGCCATGCATGAGGTATACCAGAAAGACAACCAGATCAAAGAATTACAGCAGGCACAGGACCTCAACCAGCTGCGCATCCGCCGCAACCTCGCACTGGCCATTGCCCTGGCGGGTTTCCTGTTCATGCTGATCGTGGGCGGCTTCTTCTACATCCGCCACAGGAACCTGCAGGCCAACCGGCAAACGCTGCAGCTGGAGCTGCGCTCGCTGCGTTCACAGATGAACCCGCACTTCATCTTCAATTCCCTCAGTTCCATTCACCGCTACATCTGGAGCAACAACCAGGAAGAAGCCAGCGACTACCTGACCAAGTTCTCCAAGCTCATGCGCATGATCCTGGACAACAGCCAGCACACCTTTATCCCGCTCAATAAAGAACTGGATTCCCTCCGCCTTTACCTGGACCTGGAGGTGCTGCGCTGCAACAATATGTTCGACTATCACATCAGCGTAGGGGAGAATATCAACGATGAAGAAGTGCTCATCCCGCCCATGATCATTCAACCCTACGTGGAGAATGCCATCTGGCACGGGCTGGTGCACCGGGAAAAAAAGGGCCGGCTGGAAATAGCCGTATCGCTACGGGGCAAAGTATTGGAAGTGGTGGTGACAGACAATGGCATCGGCCGTAAGATGGCGATGGCGATCAAGGAAAAGAAAGACCGCGTGCATAATTCCATGGGGATGAAAGTGACGGAGGGGCGTATAGCCCTGATCCGCAAGATCAATAATACCAAAGATGCGAACGTGGAGATCCTGGACCTGCAGGATCAGGGGGGGCAGGCTACCGGCACACAGGTGAAGATCGTGCTGCCGGCCGAATTCCTTTTTTAAGAGCAATTGCAGAGAAAAATATAATAACATCACACATGAGCGAGATCAAAGCCATTATCGTTGACGATGAGCAGCACTGTATTGATGCATTGCAGACGATGCTGCAAAAGAAATGCCCGGAAGTGACCGTTTTAGCCGGGGTGAACAGCGTAAGGGAAGCCAAGCAGCTGATAGACGAGCTGCAGCCGGACCTGGTGTTCCTGGATGTGGAAATGCCGCATCAGAACGGCTTCGAATTACTGAAACTGTACGACAAGGTGACGTTTGACGTGATATTCACTACCGCGTACGAGCAATATGCGCTTAAAGCCATCAAGTTCAATGCACTGGATTACCTGCTCAAACCATTCAGCGTGCAGGAATTGCAGGAAGCGCTGCGCAAGTACCATGAAAGGCGGCTGCAAAAGCAGGACACCGCCATTGCCCCGCTGGAAGTGTTTTTGCAGAACATGAAAACTTTACAGCAGACGAACAAAAAGATCGCGCTGCCGACCATCAACGGCCTGGTGTTCATGCCTGTGCAGAACATTGTGCGCTGCGAAAGCACCGGCAACTACACGAAAATATTTTTTACGGACAAGAAGCAGCTGCTGGTGTCCAAGCCCCTGAAGGAGTTCGAGGAGCTGCTGACGGACGTGGATTTTTTCCGCGTGCATAATTCCCACCTGATCAATCTCCAGCAAATGGATTCTTACCTGCAGGGCGAGGGCGGCTTCGCGCTCATGAGCGACGGCACGCAGGTGGAAGTGTCACGCCGGCGTAAGGCGGAATTCCTGAAAAAGGCCATGCATTTCTAAATGCCGTTTATGCCGCATCCGATTTTATGCCCGTTCTTGCCAGTTATCGCCTATACGATACCAGATATTAAATGCCGGTTGCAACCTCCTTTGGGGCGTATTACTTTTGTATCACACAAAAAGAAAGTCGATTGTTTGTTACAACGAATAAGAATTTTCTCTGCATTACTAGCGTTTGATTAGCCCCAAAGGAAAAAGGCACCTTCTGGTGTCTTTTTTGTTTTTCTTAAGCCTGTAGCGGGTTTTCTGATACAGGGTTTCAGCCCGCTGCAAGGCGGCCAATCTAAATAGACCGGAGGTCCACACGAGATTGAAGGCCGGGCCACCCGGCGGGCGCCGCTGCTTCATCAACCTTTTTTCATGATTTTTTTAAGAAGAGAGATTTGCCGGTTATCCTGCGAACGCGGCTTCCGCCTCGCTGGTGCCCGTAAAGAAGTTATTGATCAGCCAGCAACGCTGCCGCGGCTTCGTCCACTTTTTCTTCCAGGCCGTAAAATGCGAGGAGTTTCCGGATCACCGCCTCCACGATCGCATCGGGGCAGCTGGCGCCACTGGTGAGCAGCAGGGTCACCGGTTCTTTTTCCGGCAGGAAGCTGAAACTGTGCAGCTCCTGGTTATGATGGAAATCGTAATGAAACAGCTCGTTCCTGGAAATGAGCTTTTCCTCCGACGATATAAAATAAGTGGGGAGTTTTTCTTCGCACAGCTCCACCAGGTGGGAGGTATTGGAACTGTTGTACCCGCCTACCACGATAGCCAGGTCCGCCACGGATTCCAGCATGCCGGTCACCGCCGTTTGGTTGTCGTTGGTGGCGTAGCAGAGCGTATCGCGGGTGTCCGCAAACCTTTCGGCAACGCGGTCGTCCGCCAGCGCATATTTTTCCTGGATGGCCTGTTTCACATAATCTGCAATAGCCTGGGTTTCGGAGGCCAGCATGGTGGTCTGGTTCACCACGCCCACACGCTCCAGGTGTTTGCTCACGTCGAAGCCTTCGGAATACTGGCCTTTGAACTCTTCATAAAAATCTTCCGCCGGCGCCTCGCCGCGGATATAGGCGGCCAGGCGGTGCGTCTGCTCCATGTCCTTCACCACCACCGTGGGCGTATGGGAACGGCTGTGGGAGAAGGTGGCGCGGGTTTCCTCATGCTTCGGCTTGCCGTGCACGATCACGGTATATTCTTTCGCGCCGATCTGCTCGGCCTTGTTCCATACTCTTTCCACGAAAGGGCAGGTGGTATTGTACTGCAAAGGGGTAATGCCAAGCGATTGCAGCCGGGATTCTATCTCGAGGGTGGTGCCGAACGCCGGGATGATCACGATATCATCGGGCCGGAGGTCTTCCCAGGGAATGAGCTGTTTGCCGGAAGGATCCATCAGGAAACGCACCCCCCGCGAAAGCAGGTCCGAATTCACCTGCGGGTTGTGGATCATTTCGCTGAGCAGGAAGATGCGTTTGCCCTCGTTTTCCTCCACGGTCCTGAAAGCGATCTCGATCGCGTTCTCCACGCCGTAGCAGAACCCGAAATGCCGGGCGAGCAGGATGCGGAGCGGGCCGAAATCCAGGAGGGTAGGACTGAAGTCTTTCTTCATGCGGTCCTGCTGCTTCCGTTTCTGCTTGATGGCGGAGATCAGCGGGCTGCGGTATATGATGGGTACGTTGAATGTTTTCATGCTTTTCAAAACCGGTGCTGCCGGTTCTGCGCAAAGTTAAGAATGTTTTGTAGTAATGTCGTAACGCAGCCATTCCGCCAAAATCCTTTTTATATTCCAACATTTTATACTTATCTTGTAATTGCGTAAAACACCTATGCGTGAAAACATCCAAAATCTTGCTGACGGGCTTATGCCTGGTCTTTGCAGTATCTGTCACCCGGGCCCAAAGTCCTAAATATTTCAGGGATTCCCTCATCGCCCGGGCCGTGAAGCAGTTGATAGACAGCAGGCAGTTTATTTTCTTCGTTCAGTCAGTAATGGCCCCCGGCGGTACTTCCGTGCCGATGGCAGGGGAAAATTACACTTTCCGCATAAAAACCGACAGCGTGCAGCTGAACCTGCCTTACGTGGGGCGCAGCCATACCGCGGTTACGGACTATAGCCAGGTGGGCTTCAATTTTAAAGCGGGCAATATCGATTACGTGGTGAAGGACAGGAAAAGAGGCGGATGGAATGTGACCATCCCGCTTCATAACGCTACCAATGTGAGCGTGATCGTGCTGAATGTGCTGAAAGACGGGTCCGCCACGCTTCACCTCACGCCGAGGAACAAACAACCGATCTCCTACCAGGGAAATATTGCAGGGAAAGAATAGAGAGCGTGCATGCCTGAAGGAACGGGGAACTCCGCGTGGCGGTTCCGCCGTGGTTACCTTTTACAGCAACGGGTAGGCATACCCAAACCGGGCTGGCCGTCAAAACGCCTGCCTGCCGCAGATCCTGACGGTCTGCCATGAAACCAGGATTTTACGTTTACTGATAAACTATCTGATCAGGCCCCGGTTCTCCGGGGCTTAGCTTTTTTAGAAAGAGGGGAGATGGGTTTTAGCCGGCGCTTATTTTTCGTCGCTGTACTTGCGCAGCCAGGTCTTTTCCTCGGTGGTAAGGCTGTTGTAGCCTTTTTCGTTGATCTTGTCCAGCAGCTGGTCCAGGCGGGAGGCGTGGCTGGGCTCGTTGTTGCGCACTACGCGGAGGGGCGATTTTTTGGGTTTGAACTTGCGGGTGGAGGCGGGTTCTTTTTTGGAGAACAGGCCGCTTACACGGTCGAAGAAACCGGAGATGGGCGCCACGAGGTCGCGGCCCTGCTGCAGCTGGCGGATATAGAGGTACCCGAAGGCAGCGCCGGCCAGGTGGGCAACGTGGCCGCCGAAGTTACCGTGGGGGAGAGACACAAGGTCGATCAGCACCAATACGGCGGCAACCCATTTGATGCGCACGTTGACCACAAAAAATATGGATATTTCCAGGTTGGGCATTAAGGTGGCGGCGGCCACAACGAAGCACATCACGGCTCCGGAAGCGCCGATGCCGGTGGAATCGATGCCCCTCATGCCGGGGATGAGATTGTAGAACAGGATCAGTACGCAGGAGCAGAGGAAGCCGCTGAGCAGGTACAAAGGCACTACCCGCTTGTTGCCTACTTCCGTACGGAAAAGGTTGCCGAAGAAAAAGAATATGAGCATATTGCCCAATATATGCCAAACACCGATATGTGTAAAAGCTGTGGTTATCACTCCCCATGGCTTCCTGATGAGGATGGATGGGAGGGTGTGGAGGGAAAGGTTATTGTACAGGAAATCTCCCACGCTGGTGGCCCCGGCGGCGGAAATGAAACCAGAGATGGCGAACAGGAGGAAAACAACAATGTTGATGATGATGAGGATGGTGACCGAGTTGCCTTGTTTTACCCAGTTTTTGAAGTCCGATGTGAGAGAAGTTCCGTTCATACCGGAAAATTAAAGAAAAATTGGTTGCCCGCCTGCATTTCAGCGAGAAATGACCGGCGGGGCGGCTAAGCGGATGGTTATCAAAAAAATATATAAACGATTCGTTTACAGTGTCTGGATCGCTTAAATAAAATTGCCCGGAAGGGATTATCTCCGTATCTTTGCTTCCCTTAAAACATTTTATTTTGGAAGAAAACAACATTACTAACGAACAAAACGCTGAACAACAGGCTCCCGTAGCAGAAGCTGCTACCGTGGAAACAGCGACAACAAATGCTCCTGTTGCCACCGCTCACGACGATTTCGACTGGAGCGTGGACAAACGTAACGTATCTTCTTACTCCAAAGCTGAGAAAGAAAAATACGACGCAACTTACGAAAGTACCTTTAAAGTGATCGAAGAAAGCGGTCTGCTTACCGGTACTGTGGTAGGTCTCACCAAAACCGACGTGGTGCTGAACATCGGCTTCAAATCCGATGGCCTGATCTCCCTCAATGAATTCCGCGATCTTCCCCAGCTGAAAGTTGGCGACGAAGTGGAAGTATTGGTGGTTGAGAAAGAAGACCGCGACGGCAACCTGCACCTGAGCCGCAAACAGGCTCGTATGCAACGTGCATGGGAACGCATCGTGGAAGTGTACAAAACCGGCGAAGTGGTTACCGGTACTGTTACCAGCAAAACCAAAGGCGGCCTGATCGTGGACGTGTACGGTATGGAAACGTTCCTGCCCGGCTCACAGATCGACGTTAAGCCGGTTACAGACTACGACCAGTTTGTAGGCAAAACCATGGAGTTCAAGGTAGTGAAGGTGAACGAAGCTATCCGCAACGCAGTGGTTTCCCACAAAGCGCTTATCGAAAGCGACATCGAGCAGCAGCGTGTGGACATTATCTCCAAACTGGAAAAAGGCCAGGTATTGGAAGGTACTATCAAAAATATCACGGACTTCGGTGCGTTCATCGACCTGGGTGGTCTGGACGGCTTGCTGTATATCACCGATATCAGCTGGGGCCGTATCTCTCACCCGAGCGAAGTACTCCAGATGGATCAGAAGATCAACGTGGTGGTACTGGACTTCGACGACGAGAAGAAACGTATCAGCTTAGGTTACAAGCAGCTCACCCCGCACCCGTGGGATACCCTGCCTGCAGCCATCACCGAAGGCGCCAAAGTAAAAGGCAAAGTTGTAAATATCGAAGATTACGGCGCATTCCTGGAAATTCTGCCTGGTGTAGAAGGCCTGGTGCACGTATCCGAGATCTCATGGGCTTCCACCCCGATCAACGCCAAAGAGTTCTTCAAACTGGGCGAAGAGTACGAAGCAGTGGTAGTTACCCTGAGCAAAGACGAGCGTAAAATGAGCCTGTCTATCAAACAACTCACCGAAGATCCCTGGTCTACCATCGAAACCAAATTCCCGCTGGACAGCCGTCACAAAGGCATCGTGAAGAACATCACTCCTTATGGCGTATTCGTTGAGCTGGAAACCGGCATCGGCGGTATGATCCACATCTCCGACCTGAGCTGGATCAAACGCTTCAATCACCCGAGCGAGTACACGAAAGTGGGCAACGAGATCGAAGTAGTGATCCTGGGCATTGATAAAGACAACCGCAAACTGAGCCTCGGCCACAAACAGATCGAAGAAGATCCCTGGAACACTTTCGAAACTATCTTCCCGATTGGTTCTATCCATGAAGGTACCGTAGTGAAGAAAGACGACAAGGGCGCTACCGTGCAGCTGCAATACGGCCTGGAAGCTTACGCTCCCGCCCGTCACCTGCGCACTGAAGACGAGAAGCCGATCGCTGTTGAAGATGTGAAAGAATTCCAGATCATCGAATTCGACCGCAACGAAAAACGCATCCTGGTATCTCACACCAAGGTTTGGGAACAAGTGAAAGCCGACGAGAAAGACGCTGTGAAGAAAGAACAACGCGCTGAAGCTGAAAAGACCCGCAAAACGGTGAAAAACCTCCAGTCTAAGGTAGAAAAAGCAACCCTGGGCGACCTGGGCGCGCTGGCCGAACTGAGAGAAAAACTGAAACAATCCGAAGGTGGTGAAGAAAAGAAAGGTGAATAATTGACGGATTCGTTTTAAAAGATAAAAGGTCCCCCGGTGTGAGCCGGGGGATTTTTTTTGCAAGCAATGACGGGCTTCGCCGCTTACGAAAACGTTTTCGCGAATAGTTGCAGCTGCAACGATGCATCCCCTGAAACTCTTTATCCATCAACCTTTCAGCCTACCTATACAACTATAGCCAAAATTTATTAGGATAATTTTAACACATCCTATACCTTCGCAACCTATTTAGTCTATAAATATAATAGGGTAATACCATGCGACATTTCTTCAAGCTTACCCTGCTTTTGCTGACGACCAGCCTAACTATCTATGCACAAAGCAGGAAGATCACCGGTAAGGTTTCTACCGCAGACGGACAGCCGTTACCCGGCGTAACCGTGTTCATCAAAGGCACTGCCACCGGCACCATCACCGCCGGAGACGGCAGCTACAGCCTCAGTGTTCCGGAGTCTGCCACGGAACTCACATTCTCCCTCATCGGGATGGAAACATTCACACAGCCGCTCAGCGGCCTCGCTTCCTACAACGTTACACTCAAAGCCAGCGACAAACAATTGCAGGAAGTAGTGGTTACGGCGCTCGGTATTTCCCGCGCCACCAAAGCGCTGGGCTATGCCGTGCAGGAAGTGAAGAGCGCCGAGCTGCAAACCCGCCCCACCAACGCGCTGGCTTCACTGTCGGGCAAAGTGGCCGGCCTGCAGGTGATCTCCTCCGGCGGCAACATGGGCGGCTCCAACAGGGTGCTGCTCCGCGGTATCAATTCCATTTCCGGCAACAACCAGCCGCTGTTCGTGGTAGACGGTATCACCATCGACAATGCGGATATGAACACCAAAAGCACCATCAACTCTTCCGCGGGTAAAGACGTGGGCAATATGATCCAGGACCTGAACCCGGACGACATTGAAAGCATCAACGTGCTGAAAGGTCCCGCCGCTGCCGCATTGTACGGCACCCGCGCCGCCAACGGCGTGTTCGTGATCACCACTAAAAAAGGCCGCGCCGGCAAAGGCTTTGATGTAACGCTCAATTCAGGTCTTGAATTTGAACGCCTCACCCGCCTGCCCGAACGCCAGCACCTCTATGGCGGCGGCAAAAGCAATGCATTCCAGACCGCCACGATCAACGGCACCACTTACAACATCGTGGATTACGGCATGGACGAAAGCTGGGGCCCGAAGCTGGACGGTACGCCGGTACTGCACTGGTACAACCTGGACCCCGAATATGCGGACGATTACCTGAAACCGCAGCCCTGGATATATCCCAAGTCGGACGTGGAAGACTTCTTCCGCACCGGCCTTGCATCCAGCAACAATATCTCCATCAGCGGCGGCAACGAGAACCAGACCTTCAGGCTTTCATATACCAACCGCGCCGTGCGCGGAACCATTCCCAACTCAAGCCTGCACAGGAACACCGTGAACCTTTCCGGTTCTTCCCGCTTCGGGAAATTCCTGGCTACGGCCAACTTCAACTACGTGAAGAACCAAAGCACCGGCAGGCCCTGGACCGGCGCCAGCAACCGCAACATCATGCTGGAAGCATACCAGTGGGGCCAGGTGCAGGTAGATTACGACAAGCTGCGCGAATACAAACGCCCGGACGGCACGCCCCGCGCATGGAACCGCAACAGCTATGAGAACACCGCGGCAGGCCGCGCCACCAAATACATCGACAATCCTTTCTGGTCTGCCCACGAAAGTTACCTCGAAGAGAACCGCGACCGCTTTTACGGCAACATCGGCCTCTCTTACGACGTGAACAGCTGGCTGCAGCTCAGCTCCAAAGTGAACGCGGACGTTTACGATTACCAGAACCAGGACAGGATCGCGGTGTTTTCCCGCAGCCAAAGCTCCTACAACGAATACAACAATAATTTCAGCGAGTTCAACTACGAGTTTATTGCCAACGCGAAAAAACGCTGGAACGATTTCTCACTCTCCGCATTCGCGGGCGGCAACATCATGAACCAGAAACGCCGTATCAGCAACGCCGCCACGCAGGGCGGGCTCATCATCCCGAACTATTACAACCTGAAGAATGCGAACAGCGTGCTGAACGAATCCAACTTCTTCCACAAGAGCATCTATTCCCTCTTCGGAAGCGTGTCGCTCGGTTACAAGAGCTTCCTCTTCCTGGACGGAACGCTGCGCAACGACTGGAGCAGCACCCTGCCGCTGGATAAGAACTCATTTGCCTATCCTTCGGTGTCCACCTCTTTCGTGATCAGCGAGCTGGGCGAACTGAAATCGTCTGACTGGATCAACCTCCTGAAGCTTCGCCTCAGCTGGGCGCAGGTGGGTAACGATACCGATCCGTACCAGCTGCTGAAGGCTTACGAGGCCACTCAGGCATTCAACGGCAACGCGGGGTACAAGCTTCCCAACGTGTTCCCCAACGAAAACCTGAAACCGGAGATCACTTCTTCCTTTGAAGCGGGCGTAAGCTTTAAGGCATTCCGCAACAGGCTCGGGCTGGACGTAACGGTGTACACCAACGACAGCCGCAACCAGATCATCAACATCCCTGTTTCCACTGCTTTCGGTTATGAATCAAGGTTCATCAACGCGGGCAAGATCAACAACAAGGGCGTGGAAGTGAGCCTGAATGTAGTGCCCATTACCAACAAGGATTTCAACTGGGATGTGAACCTCAACTGGAGCGCGAACCGCAACGAAGTGAAGAAACTTACGGACGACGCCACCAGCTATCCCATCAACGATCCTACCGGTACGCTCGTTACGCTCGTTGCCCGGGAAGGCGAGTCCTACGGCCAGTTCATGGGATATGACTTCGTATACGACAACGAGGGCAATAAAGTGATCGGCGCCAACGGCGCATACCTGCGCACGGAGCAGATGGTGCCGCTGGGAAGCATCCTTCCCAAATGGCAATTCGGTATCGGCCAGCGGTTCACCTACAAACGCTGGGATGCGGGCATCCTCGTAGACGGGCGCGTAGGCGGGAAAGTGTTCTCGCAGACCTACAAAGTAGGCATGCAGACCGGTGTGCTGAAACCTACCGCAGAGAACGGCATCCGTGAGAACGGCCTGGTGCTGGACGGCGTGAACGGCAACGTAACCTTCAATCCCGACGGGAGCTACAGCGTATCCGGCACGAAGGCGAACACCACGCGTATTTCCGCGATGGACTGGGCGCTGGGCTTCTCCAACGGTCCTACCACGCAGAGCATATTCGACGGCACTTACGTGAAGCTCCGCGAGCTGACCGCCGGTTATACCATTCCTTTCTCCAAAACCGGCATCGTGCGCCAGGTGCGCGTATCCGCATACGGGAGGAATCTCTGGAACATTTATACCGCAAACGATTACATCGATCCGGAGCTGACGAACAGCGGCGGCAACATCCAGGGGGTAGAAGGCGGCAACCTGCCGGTGCCTGCCACATTCGGGTTCAACGTACAGGTGAAATTCTAAACTGATCTATCATGAAGCAACGACTTTTTAAAATATATGCGTTGGCGTTGGGAGCCGTACTGTTCCTGGCCGCCTGCAGCGACGATAAGTTCGAGGACATCAACAAGGACCCTAACCGGCCTTCCGATGTGCCTACCACTACCATACTTTCCCAGGCGCAGAAACAGCTGCTGGATAATTTCCGCGGTTCCGCGGGCAACTTCCGCGGCAGCATGCTCTTCGCCCAGTATTTTTCACAGAACCAGTATACCAACGAAAGCCGGTACGACCTGCCCAGGAGCAATTCAGACGCCTACTGGGACAATACCTACAAAGCGCTGAACAACCTGGAAGAGATCATCCGCCTCAATACAGACCCGCTTACACAGGTGAAAGTGTCTGTGAACGTAGGCCCGAATGCCAACCAGATCGCCATTGCGCGCATCCTGAAATCGTACGCGTTCATTTCTCTCACAGACGCCTTCGGCGATGTTCCTTACAGCTCCTATGGCAGCAGCGATCCTGATTTCCAGGCGCTGAAGCTGAACCCGGCCATCGTGAAACCGAAATATGCTTCACAGGAAAAGATCTATACAGACATCCTGAAGGAACTAAAAGAAGCCGCCGCCCAGCTGGACGTGAACGCCAATACCTTTGGCAATTACGACGGCATTTACAAAGGCCGCACCGACCTCTGGAAACGTTTTGCCAACTCATTGCGGCTGCGCGCCGCCATCCGCGTGCGCGCCAAGCTGCCGCAGCTGGCTGGAACGCACATCCAGGAAGCGATAGCTGGCGGGCTTATTCAAAGCAACGCGGAGAACGCCGTGCTGAAATACGAAGCCAAAGCGCCCAACGAAGCGCCGTTGTACCGTATCACCGTTACCGAAAACCGCCGTGACTTTTCCGTGTCGCACCTCCTGATCAATGTGCTGAAAGGGCAGACCGGCCCCTTCACCGCGCCGGACCCGCGCCTGAGGATCTATGCCCGCGTGAATAAGAACAACGAATACATTGGCCAGCCTTACGGCCTTAACGCTACAGTGGCTTCCATCCTGAAGGCTGAAGACATCAGTCTGCCCGGCACCGCGGTGAATGCGGCGGACTATGCGGAAGTGCTGCTGGAATACGCGGAAGTGAATTTCCTGCTGTCTGAATACCGCAACTGGAGCCAGGCGGATTATGTGAAAGGTGTACAGGCCTCCCTTGAAAAATGGGGTGCAGACCCGGTGGCCGCTACCGCTTACCTGGCCTTGCTGCCGCCTGCTACGCAGGAAACGGTACTTTCCCAGAAATACCTCGCGCTGTACATGCAGGGCAACGAGGCCTGGGCCGAGATCCGCAGGACAGGTTACCCGCGCTTCCTGGTGAAGCCCGGCGATATCGTGTGGCCTGCTGCGCCGGGGCCCGACGCGGCGAACAAACAGTTCATCCCGCTGGTGGGCACTGCTATTCCCGACAGGATCTATTATCCCCAGAAGGAGCAGACCGTGAACCGGGAAAGCTACCAGGCCGCGGTGGCCGCACAAGGCAACGACAGGCTGGATACCAAGGTTTGGTGGGACAAATAGCCATGTTAACTATTGATAGACAAGCGGCAGGGGCGTGAGTTCCTGCCGTTTTTTTTACGCCTTATCTGCCAAGCAATTCCAGCTGTTCTTCCCCGAATTGAAGCAGGGAATCCAGCTTCATATCCGCCAGCACGAACTTCGGTTCCGTTCTTTTATGGGCTTCGGGTACCACTACCACTTTCATGCGGGCAGCCTTGGCGGCGATCATGCCGGTAACGGAATCCTCAAAAGCAAGGCAGTTCAGGGGATCGGCGCCAAGCTCCCCGGCACAGGCCAGGTACACGGCGGGATGGGGTTTGCCATAAGGTTCATATTCCGCGGAAACAACGGCGTTGAAGGCGGAGCGGATATCCAGGTGGGCCAGCACGGACTGGATGAGGCGCATAGGGGAGGAGGAAGCCAGGCCGATACTGAAATTCCGGCTGCGGAAGAAATCCAGGATGTAGTGGAGGCCTTCCATGCCCTGCCCGTTGCGCAGGATCTTGTCCGTTACATTGTCGATGATCTCGGCGGTGACCTGTTCGGGGCTTTTGTCGTTCCAGTTGAAATAGCTGTGCCAGTAGCTTACTACTTCCTTGGTTCTCAGGCCTGTAGTGAGGTGGGTCAGTTCCGGGGAGAGGGAAACGCCTACCGTGGAGAACACCTCCCGCATGGCGATGCCCCAGAGAGGCTCGGAATCCACCAGCAGGCCGTCCATATCAAAAATCACCGTGTTGATCATATCGTACTTTTTGCGCCGCAAAGGTACAAACTCGCGGGGAAAGGAGGGAACATCCGGCCCGCCGAAGCCCGGAATAGAGGAAGAGGAAAGCGCCAGGAGCCGGTATGGCCGGGAAAAGAACACATTTCCCGCCCGGCCCCGAACCTGCCGCTGAAGAGTGCGACGCAACGGCAGCGGGGCAGCATTCCTGCCGCCGGGCACCATCCCATTAGAAAATTTCTAAAATTAATAGCCGTTTTTTATCAAAAAAAGTTTTGAGTTTACATGCCGGACCTATACCTTTGTATTACTCTACAAATTCTATAGGAAAATGGGCAATACGATATCAGGAATAGAAATGAACATGCGCATGTGTTGCTGGACAGTCTCAACGGACTGAGGAGGACGCTACATATGAATTATCTGAATTCAGAATCATACAACGAACAGCCTCCGACATGCAAAACGGGGGCTGTGTTTTTATAGGCCTGTGCCGGAAGTAGTTAGTAGTTATGAAACCAAAGGTTCCATCCGGCCTATAAAAGACAGATATTAACGGATGAATACATTAAATAACGAGCAATTCAATTATCATGCAAAGTTTCAGAACCGAACTGGAAAATCCGATCGTAGAAAGGGACATTATTGAACTGGAACAAAAGATCAGGCTGTTTCGCGAAGGCAAGATGTCTGACGAAAAATTCCGCAGTCTCCGCCTCGCACGCGGCGTGTACGGCCAGCGCCAGCAAGGTGTGCAAATGGTGCGCATCAAGCTGCCCTACGGTAAAATGACCCTCCAGCAGTGGAACCGCATTGCCGACATTTCAGACGAGTATTCCACCGGTAACCTGCACCTTACCACGCGGCAGGACATCCAGATACACTTTGTGTCGCTGGACAGAACGCCCGAGCTGTGGGCCAAACTGGAACTGGACGATATCACTATCCGCGAAGCCTGCGGCAACACCGTTCGTAACATCACCGCATCAGATATAGCAGGGATCGACCCGGAAGAACCTTTCGACATCACGCCTTATGCTGATGCGACCTTCCGTTACTTCCTGCGCAACCCCATCTGCCAGGACATGGGCCGTAAATTTAAAATGGCCTTTTCTTCCAGCGAAAAAGATACCGCCCTCACCTTCATGCACGACCTCGGCGTGATCCCCAAGATCCGCATCGTGGACGGCAAGGAAGTGCGCGGCTTTAAAGTACTGGTAGGCGGCGGCCTCGGCGCCCAGCCTTACCTCGCCAAAACGGCATTCGAGTTCCTGGAAGCAGACCAGCTGATCCCGTACATCGAAAGCGTGCTCCGCGTGTTCGACCGCCATGGCGAACGGTCCAGCCGCCATAAAGCGCGCATCAAGTTCCTCATCCAGAAGATCGGCATGGAAGAATTTGAGCGCCTCGTAAAAGAAGAATACAAAGCCATCAGATCCAAGACCGTAGCGATCGATTATGCTGCATGGCCTGCGGATATAGCGCCTGCGGACGGTTTCACCGCCCCGGCCTTCACCATCAAAAACCAGCAGCAGTTCGAGGCCTGGAAAAAGACCAACACCTTCGAACAGAAGCAAAAAGGTTATTTCGGCGCATACATCCGTGTGCCATTGGGCGACATCAAATCGCACACCAGCCGCTGGCTGGTTGAAAGGCTGCGCCCCGTGGTGGCAGACGATGTACGCGTGACCGTGAACCAGGGCCTGCTGCTGAAGTTCGTGCGCGAAGAGAACCTGCCTTACATCTTTTCCCTGCTGGAAGAAGCGGGATTTGCCGTAGCCGGTTTCGACAGCGTGGCGGACATCACTGCCTGCCCGGGTACAGACACCTGTAACCTCGGCATTTCCAGCAGCACCGGTATCGCGGCAGAGCTGGAGCGCGTGATCCACGAAGAATTCCCGGACCTGATCTACAACAACGATATTAAGATCAAGATCAGCGGCTGTATGAACTCCTGCGGCCAGCATGGTCTTGCCCACATCGGCTTCCATGGCTCTTCCCTGAAAAGCGGCGGTAAAGTGCTGCCTGCGCTGCAAGTGCTGCTTGGTGGCGGTGTGCTGACCGACGGGGCCGGAAGGATCTCCGACAAAGTACTGAAAGTGCCCAGCCGCCGCGGGCCCGACGTGCTGCGTACCCTGCTGCACGATTACGAGGCCAATGCGAAGGACAAGGAATTGTTCAACGATTACTACGACCGTAACGGCGAAAAATATTTCTACGAACTGCTGAAGCCGCTGGCAGATCTTACCAGCCTGAAAGACGGCGACTTCATCGACTGGGGCCAGGCCGAAGGGTTCAGCACCGCGATCGGCGTGGGCGAATGCGCCGGCGTAATGATCGACCTGATCGCCACCCTGCTGTTTGAAGCAGAAGAAAAACTGGAATGGGCCGCGCAGAGCTTTGCGAACAACGCATGGGCCGACGGCATCTATCATTCCTACGCCTGCCTCATCCAGACGGCGAAAAGCATCCTGCTGGACGAGAACGTGAACTGCAACACGCAGCACGGCATCATGAACGATTTCGACAAACATTTTGTAGAAACCGGCAAATTCAAAATACCCGCCGAAAGCTTCAAGAGCCTGGTGCTGCAGATCAACCAGCACGAGCCTACCGAGAGCTTCGCGAAACAATATTACCAACAGGCAAAATCCTTCTTCGACAAAGCGCAGCAATACCGCACGGAGAAGCAGGCCGCAAGCGCCAACGCCTGATACACCCAACCATAAAAATTGTACGATCATGCAAACACAACAACCGAAAGTGACGCTGGTAGGGGCTGGACCCGGAGACCCGGAACTGATCACCGTGAAAGGACTGAAAGCCATCCAGCAGGCCCGCGTGATCCTGTATGACGCCCTGTCTAACAACGAGCTCCTCGACCATGCACCGCAGAACTGCCTGAAACGCTTCGTAGGAAAGCGCGCCGGCATGCATGTGTATACCCAGGCGGAGATCAACCGCATGATCGTGAAATATGCTTTGACCTACGGTAACGTAGTACGCCTGAAAGGCGGAGACTCCTTCGTGTTCGGCCGCGGCCAGGAAGAACTGGCGGCTGCGCAGCAGTACGGCATCGAAACCGAAGTGATCCCCGGCATCAGCAGCGCCATCTCCGTTCCCGGGGTCAATAAAATACCCGTTACCGCAAGGAACGTCAGCGAAGGGTTTTGGGTGATCACCGGCACCACGCAGGACGGCAAGCTGAGCCGCGACCTGGAATATGCCATCCAGGCGGATACCACCGTGGTTATTCTCATGGGGATGAGTAAATTGCAGGAGATTGCGGGAATTTATGCCCAGCTCGGCAAAGGCCAGGTGCCTGCCGCCATAATCCAGAACGGAACGCTTCCTTCACAGAAGATAGGCGTAGGCGTGGCGCAGGATCTGCCGGTGTTTGCGGAAGAGCAGGGGCTGAAGAACCCCGCGATCATCGTGATCGGCGAGGTGGTGCGCTTCCATGAAGCATTCCAGGAATTGCAGACCAAACTGGCCGATAATTATAAACTAGCCGTTTGATCTCATGGAACAGAATCACTTGTTTCCCGTTTTTTTTAAGCTGGAGCAGCTCCAGGTGCTGGTAGTAGGCGGCGGCAACGTGGGTTGCGAGAAAGTGTCCGCCATCCTGCAAAACTGTCCTGCTGCCCGCGTAACCGTAGTAGCCACCTGGTTTGCACCGGAAATGGCCTCCATTACCGAAGGGTTCGACAATGTAACCCTGGTGCAGAAAGAATTCTCCTGCGGCGACCTTTTCGGTAAGGACCTCGTGATAGCCGCCACGGCAGACAAGGAGCTGAATAGCTGCATCTGGGAAAAGGCCAAGGCCTCCAAAGTGCTGATCAATGTAGCGGATACGCCCGCGCTCTGCGACTTTTATCTTGGTTCCGTAGTGCAGAAAGGCAACCTCAAGATCGCCATCAGCACCAACGGCAAATCGCCCACCATCGCCAAAAGGCTGAAGGAAGTGCTGAACGAGGCCATCCCGGAACAGCTGGAAAACGTGCTGCATCACCTGCAGGCCATCCGCGACCGGCTGAAGGGGGATTTTGCGGAGAAAGTGAAAAAACTCAACGAGCTGACCAGCGTGCTGGTAAGTAAAGACTGATTGATAGATCGATTCATATAAAAAAGCGGCCGTTCCCTGCTGGGGCGGCCGCTTGTATTAATATATCCTGGTGTTTTTTTATTGCTGTTCGTAGAAAAGCGCTTTCAGCTCACCTGCATCGGCGGGTTTCATTTTCCCGCCCAGTATCAGCCTCAGCTGGCGGCGGCGGAGCGCGCCTTCGAAGAGTTTCTTTTCTTCTTCCGATTCGGCGATCACCGGCGGCACGGGCCTGGATTTGCCGTTCGGGTCCAGGGCCACGAAGGTCATGAATGCTTCGTTGGATTTATAGCGGTATTGCAGCACCGGGTCTTCTCCCCAAACCTTCATGTGCACTTCGATGGAAGTATTGAAAGCGCGGGTCACGATGGCTTCGATGTGCACCACGTTGCCCAGCTTGATGGGGTTTTCGAAGGAAATGTTGTCTACAGAAGCGGTTACCACCGGCGCCGCGCAGTGTTTCATACAGGCGAGGGCGGCAGCAATGTCCATCCAGTACATCAACCGTCCGCCCATGAGGTTGCCAAAGGTGTTGGTATCGTTGGGGAGCACCAGCTCCGTCATCTGGATCAGGGATTCGTGTGCCTTCTTTGGCGTTAAGGTCATATCAGTTGTTATTTCGTCTGTTATTTCGTCCGTTGATAGCCGGCTTTCAAGCGCATAATTTGTCTTTTAAAAGAGCGCATGCGTGCTTTGCATGCGGCCCCTGTATGGCAAATATTCCTCATGCCTGGCTTCAGGACGCAAAATTACGGGAATGCGGCGATAATTCCCGTGACATGCGCCGGGTACGTTGCCGTTCCGCCATGGAAGCAGGGGAGGCGGCTGGCCGCCGCCGGGGGAAAAGTGCAACGCGCTATTTTTTCGTTAATTTCCTGAAATGCTTTGCTGTATTGGGTTTCGATCGATTTTTAAACCTGTTCCGGGAAATTGAACTTGGGTGCGAGGCAAATTTGTGTATCTTTGCATGACCTTACGGAAGTAAATTACTTGACAGGATACACCAAACAGTCGTCCCGGCAGCACTTCCTCTTTGGTCAAGTAAAAATTTCAGGAACTTAGTTTTTATGGCAAAATATATCTTCGTTACGGGAGGTGTTACTTCCTCATTGGGTAAAGGAATTATCGCAGCGTCCCTCGCTAAACTATTGCAGGCACGCGGCTTTAAAGTGACAATTCAGAAATTTGATCCATATATCAATGTGGATCCGGGTACATTAAACCCTTACGAACATGGGGAATGTTATGTAACCGAAGATGGCGCCGAAACCGACCTGGACCTTGGCCACTATGAGCGTTTCCTGAATACGCCCACTTCTCAGGCCAACAACGTTACCACCGGCCGCATTTACCAGACCGTGATCAACAAAGAGCGCGAAGGCGCTTACCTCGGTAAAACGGTGCAGGTGATCCCTCATATTACAGACGAAATTAAACGCCGCATCCTGCTGCTGGGCAAGGACGGCAGGTACGATATCGTGATCACCGAGCTGGGCGGCACCGTGGGCGACATTGAGTCGCTGCCTTATATTGAGGCCGTTCGCCAGCTGCAATGGGAGCTGGGCGAAGAAGACTGCCTGGTGGTGCACCTCACCCTCATCCCTTACCTGCGTGCCGCGAAAGAATTGAAAACCAAGCCCACACAGCACTCTGTAAGGCTGCTCAGCGAAAACGGCGTACACCCCGATATTCTGGTGTGCCGTACCGAAGAACCTATGTACCGTGAGCTGAAGAAGAAGATCGCACTGTTCTGCAACGTGCAGGTAGACGCGGTGATAGAAGCGAACGACGTGGGAACCATTTACGAAGTGCCGCTCGAAATGATGCGCGAAAAGCTGGACGTGATCTGTCTCAAAAAGATGAACCTGCCCGTGGAGAAAGAGCCTGAGCTGGTGAAATGGCGCGAGTTCCTGGACAAGCTGAAATACCCCAAATCCAAAGTGACCATCGGCCTGATCGGCAAATATGTGGAATTGCAGGATGCATACAAATCCATCCTGGAATCATTCATCCATGCAGGCGCCGTGAACGAGTGCAAGGTGATCGTACAAAATATTCACTCTGAACATATTACGCCCGAAAACGTATGCGAGAAACTGAAGAACCTCGATGGTTTGCTGGTTGCTCCCGGCTTCGGCCACCGCGGCATTGAAGGCAAGATCACGGCCATCCAGTATGCCCGTGAGAACAGCCTGCCTTTCTTCGGCATCTGCCTGGGCATGCAAATGGCCGTAGTGGAATATTGCCGCAACGTGCTGGGCCTGCGCGAAGCGCATTCCACCGAAATGAACCCCGAGACGCCTTACCCGGTGATCAATCTCATGGAAGAGCAGAAAAAAGTGACCAAAAAGGGCGGCACCATGCGCCTTGGCGCATATGCCTGCGACCTGAAGCCCGGCTCACAGGCCTCCGCGATCTACGGCGGCGCAACGGCTATCAGCGAACGCCACCGGCACCGTTACGAGTTCAACAACGACTTCCTGAACCAACTGGAGCAGGCAGGTATGATAGCCTCCGGCAAGAACCCGGAAACCGGCCTCGTGGAAATGATCGAATTGCCCGGCCATCCCTTCTTTGTAGGCGGCCAGTTCCACCCCGAGCTGAAAAGCACGGTGGAAAGCCCGGCCCCCCTCTTCGTGAGCTTCATTGAAGCCGCCAAGAACTTTGCCGAGAACAAAAACGGCAAGGCTAAACAGGCCGAAGAGAAAGTGATACATGAATAAAATAATTTTAAAGTGATGCACGGTTCCCGCAGGAGGAGATTTAACAGTTTCCTTTAGCAGAAATCGTGCATCATTATGCCGTAAATATTACCTTTGCTCCTTAAATTTTAATTTTCGACATGGATAGAAATTCGGTCATCGGTTTTGTGTTATTAGGCGCTTTACTGATCGGGTATATTTTCTGGAATCAGAAAAGCTCTGAAAACGCGAGACTGGAAAAGGCCCGTCAGGATTCCATAGCCAACCTGAACAAGCCCAAGGAGGAACAGTCGAAGCCAGTGGCAACGCTGAACGACTCCACGGCCGCCGCTACGCCTGATTCCGCGCGCTTCAGCGCCGAATACGGCCCCTTTACCGTGGGCGCAACCGGCACAGAGGCTACCGCAGTCCTGGAAAACAAGCTCGTAAAGATCACCTTCAGCAATAAAGGCGGCGAACCCAAGCTGATCCAGCTTACAGAGTTCAAATCCTCAGACGGCAAGCCCCTCTTCCTGCAACAAGGCTCATTTAACAGGACCGGCCTGAAGATCCCCCTGGCCAACAACCAGACGCTCAATACTTCAGACGTGTACTTCACGCCCGGCCAGCTGGAAAAACACCCGGACGGCAGCCAGAGCATCAGCTACCGCCTGTCCGCCGGAGCGAACCAGTACATCGAGTACCAGTACATGCTGAAGAACGACAGCTACCTGGTGGATTACACCATCAACCTGGTGAACATGCAGAACATCCTGCCGAAAGGCAACCTGAACCTGCAATGGAACAGCCAGGCCAATCTCCAGGAGCACGATATCAAGCAGGAACGCCTCAACAACCAGGTGCATTACCGCTTTGAAAACGAAGACCACGACTACTTCACGCTGCAGAACAAAAGTGAGGAGAAGCTCAGCAAGCCCATCCAGTGGATCAGCTTCAAGCAGCAGTTCTTCAATATCACGCTTATCGCCAAAAAAGACAAGTTCACCGCAGCCGAGATACATTCCAAAGTACCTGAAAGCGGCAACATCGTTGGCCAGCAGATGAGCACGCTGAGCATTCCGTACAACGGCGCGTCCAACTACAGCTTCCCCGTGGAAGTGTATTACGGCCCCAACAAGTACAAGACCCTCAAAGCCATGGACATCGGTCTGCAAAAGATCATCCCCCTCGGCTCCGGCATCTTTGCTTTCGTGAAGTACGTGAACATCTGGATCATCATCCCCGTGTTCGACTTCCTGAGCGGGATGACCAGCAACTACGGTCTTATCATTTTGCTGCTCACTATCTTCATCCGCCTCATTATCGCTCCTTTCACCTACCAGAGCTATGTATCGGCGGCCAAGATGAAAGTGCTGAAACCTGAGCTGGACGAGCTGCGCGCGAAACATAAGGACGACCAGCAGGCATTCGGCATGGAGCAGATGAAGCTCTTCCGCAGCGCAGGCGTGAACCCGCTCGGCGGATGTTTGCCCGCACTGCTGCAGCTGCCCATCCTCGTGGCGATGTACTCTTTTTTCCCCTCTTCCATTGAGCTGAGACAGGAAAGTTTCCTCTGGGCAAACGACCTTTCCACTTACGATTCCATTTACAACTTTGGCTTCACCATCCCGTTGTACGGCGATCATATCAGCCTGTTCACCATCCTGATGACGATCACCAGCCTCGTGCTCGCGTTCTACAACCGCGGCATGACGGACCAAAGCAACCCCGTGATGAAATACATGCCTTATGTATTCCCGGTAATGCTGCTCGGTATCTTCAATAGCATGGCGGCGGCGCTCACGTACTATTATTTCCTCAGTAACGTGATCAGCATCCTGCTGCAATGGGTGATACAAACGTTCATCATCAACCACGACAAGATCCACGCTAAGATCCAGGCGAACAAAGCCAAGCCGGTGAGCAAAAGCAAGTGGGCCGAGCGGCTGGAAGAGATGCAGAAACGCCAGCAGGAAGTACAGAAACAACCGAAGCAACCGAAAAAGAAATAAAATAATTATCCTAAAAAGGCTCCATGAAAAGGAGCCTTTTTATTTTACGAATGATATGAGAGTTTTACTATTAGCGGGATTATTACTGGCGGCCGCCGGCGGCTTTGCGCAGCAATACAGGCCATCGGCAGAGCGGATCACTGGAACGGTGAAGTATTTATCGGCAGACAAACTGAAGGGCCGCGGCACCGAAGAAAAAGGCGGAAGGAAAGCCGGCGCATTCGTGATGAAACAATTCCGCAGGCTGGGCCTGGAGCCGGGCAACCACGGCGAGTGGTACCAGGACTTCACCTTCAGCCGCGGCAAACATAACAACCTGCGCAGCCGCAACGTGATCGGCTTCCTTGATAACGGAGCCCCCTATACGATCATTATCGGCGCGCATTACGATCACCTGGGCACCGCCGGCCTGTTCGACGGCAAATATCCCGCAGGGCAGATACACAACGGTGCAGACGATAATGCTTCCGGCGTGGCGGGCCTGCTGGAACTTGCGCGGTACTATACCGCCAATGCGGAGAAAGAACCTTTCAACTTCATGTTCATCGCTTTCGGGGGTGAGGAGCTGGGCCTGCAGGGTTCCAAATACTACACGAAAGCCCCTGTCGATTCGCTGGAAAACGTGCATTTCATGCTGAACATGGATATGATAGGCCGTTACAATCCTGAGCGCGGTGTGGGTATCGGCGGGTATGGTTCGGCAGCCGAATGGCCGGAGATCTTCAAAGGCGTGCAGTATGAAGGCATAAAATTCTTTACTGATGCCGCGGGCAAAGGCGGCTCGGACCATCACAGCTTTTACATAGCGGGCGTACCGGTATTATTCTTCCACACCGGGGGCCACGACGATTATCACAAACCCACGGACGATGCGCCGAAAGTGAAAGCAAAAGAAGAAGCGGGGATATTGGAAATCGCGGTGCAGCTGATCAACAACGCGATGAAGGTGGGGAAGCTGGAGTATAGAGGCGAATGATCTTTAAAATAAGAAATAAAAAAGGGACGGCGCCTGCCGTCCCTTTTTTATTTCTTCGCAAGTTGCGCGATCATGTTCTGTATCACGGGGAATAACTGGTCGTATAATTCCCGCTTGTTCTCCGGTACGTCTTCTCTTTCGATGGCATGAGAATAGATCAAGCCTTCGGGAACCTCCAGCACCTCGCTGATCCGTTTCAGTGAATCCTGTCCCGGCTTTACGCCGCTCTTTTCGATCCTGGAAAGTGCCGCCTGCGTGATACCTGCTTTGGATGCAAGGTCCATCTGGCTAAGCCCTTTTTCTTTTCTGAGTTCCCTGATAGCTTTTCCTATATTCATTGGTTAACGATTAGTGTACTGAGATTAAATAATGATAGCAAAAGTTCGATGATCGCCTTTAATTCTTCATGCGTGATGGGTTGGCTTAATTTATCAATTGCCTCTCTGATAACTGCGCGTTCTTCATCCGTAAGTGTATTGTTGGTTTCCAGTAAGTCGATCAGTTCCTGGATGATCTGGGAGATGTCCATGATTTTTTAGTTGTGATAGGTTGGAAAATGATTTCACATTGTTAGGTACAATTTGAAATGCATCTCCCGTTTCATCTACCACGTGCCTGAAGTGGGACCTGTAATACAGATAGTGGTATTTTCGCAGGCCACGGTATGCCCTTTTTTTCGTAGTGCGGCCGATGAGCGCTCTCAGGCTGCGTTTGAGCATCCTGCGCGTGAATAATTTTTTCAGATCGATCACCGAGGTGTGAAATGTCAGCTGCTGAATGAGCTGCACCCTTTCTGCTTTCGTGAGATAGGAGTTCAATACCGAGATCAAATGATCGAGCTTTTCCAGCTGCTGATCAGTAGTGCCAAGGGGGAGGGCTTTCAACGCGTGCACCACTTCTGAAAGCAGCTTTTCTTTTTCCGACAGGAAAGCTGCCTCTTCGGTATTCTGGTGCTTATTGCTCAATCCCCACATCGAGTGCCTGATATTTTGGATAGTGAATATCTGCCTGGCTGTTTCCCACCATAAGCCGGCATATGCCAGCAATTGCCCTTTATACCGGCTGATCTTCATGTCATTCCATTCCACTTTCCGCAATTCCGCCTTGGTGATGCCTGCCAGGCAATTGCTGACGGCAACCAGTTTCTGTAATCCCGTCTGCTTCCTGCCATGAAGTTTTTTCATAAAGCCCCTGTTTGAATTCCAAAGGTAAGGGAATTCTAAATTATAACAAAAACAATATAAATTATCTGACTTTATATTTTATTTGAAATAATCTCCAGCCATGTTATCCAAACAAAACGGCCTGTCCCGGGCAAAATCAGGAACAGGCCGTTCAAAATATTATCAGAAAGGATTTAATTATTCTTCGGCTTTGCCGGCATCACTGCCTTGGCGTTATTCCCGGGAACCGGTTCATCCTTCTTCTTCTCTTTGTCTTTATTGTCTTTCGGCTGATCTTTCGGCTGATCCTTCGGTGTTTCCTTTGCGGGCTCGGTGGGTTCGCCATAGTCGCGCAGGTCTATTGTTTCGTAGTCGCTGGCGGCGCCGTTGCCGTAATCTTCCGCTTCCGCGCCGGGCTGTACGTTGCTGTCGTAGTTGAAGTACAGGTCGTTCTGCATGTTGGCGGGTATGGGGAATTTAGAGTTGGGATCGATGCCCAGCGTTTTGTCCGCATACACTTTCTGCATGAACAGCGCCCAGATAGGCAGGCCGGTATTGGCGCCCTGGCCGAGGGCGGTGCTGTTGAAGCGGAGGTAGTTGTTATCGCAGCCTACCCATGCGCCCGCCAGCAGCTGCGGCGTGTAGCCGATGAACCATCCGTCTGTATTACTGTTGGTGGTACCGGTCTTACCGGCCACTTCACCGGGGATGTTGTAACGGAAACGCAGCCTTGCACCGGTACCGCCGGTGGTGGTTACGCCTTCCATCATCTTCACCATGGTGTATGCATCAATTTCGCTGATCACTTCTTTTTTCTCCGGTACATTTGTTTCCAGGATGTTGCCGTTGCGGTCTTCGATGCGCGTGACGTAGATCGGTGTGGTGATCACGCCCCTGGCGGGGAACATCGTGTAGGCCCTCAGCATGTCGAACAGGGAGAGGGTGGAAGTACCCAGCGCGATAGACGGATAAGGTTCTATTTTATTGGACTGGAAGCCGATCTTGGTATTGGCGAAGTTGGCGAAAGCCTTTGCGCCGAATTGTTTGATGAGGTAAGCGCTCACCAGGTTCAGCGATTTAGCCAGCGCTCCCGCCATGGAAATAGAACCGCCCACGCTGCCTTCGGAGTTGGTGGTCAGCGTCCAGTTGCCGATGGTAATAGGCTCATTCGGCAGCATGGTGTTGGGATTAAAACCATTCATCAGCGCAAAGCAGTAGAGGAACGGTTTGAAGGTAGAACCAACCTGGCGCAGTGTTTTAGACACGTGGTCGTTTTTGAAATAACGGAAATCAGGCCCGCCCACCCATGCTTTCACTTCACCGCTTTCAGGGTCCATGGCCATGAAGCCGGTTTGCAGGATGGCCCTGGAATATTTGATGGAATCCAGCGGGGTCATCACGGTATCGGTCACGTTCAGGTCCGGCTCGGTAAAGCTTTTCCAGGCAAACACCTGCATTTTGGTGGGGGTGTTGAAGGCCGTTTCTATTTCTTTGTCGGTCGCTTCGTCTTCTTTCATCTGGCGGTAGCGGTCGCTTTCTCTCACGAAAACAGGCAGGTCTTTCAGGGCCAGCGGGTCTTTCCAGATCTTGCCGGTTTTGATGTTGGCCTGTTGCTGGAAGGCCTTTTGCAGGTCTTTCAGGTGTTTGGCCACGGCTTCCTCCGCGTACAGCTGCATGCGGGGATTGATGGTCGTGTATATCTTCAGGCCGTCGCGGTAGAGGTTGTACTCGGTGCCGTCTGCTTTTTTGTGCTCCTTGCACCAGGTTTTCAGCTCAGCCCGCAGTACTTCGCGGAAGTAGGGGGCAAGGCCTTTGTTATGGTCGATCTTGTTGTAACGCAGCACGATGGGGCGGCTTTTCGCAGCCTCGCCTTCCGCCGCGGTGATGTACCCTTCATCCACCATGTTGTTGATCACGGTATTCCGCCTGTCGCGCGCCATTTGCGGGTTGCGGCGGGGATTGTACTGGGTGGAGCCTTTCAGCATGCCCACCAGCGTAGCGGCCTCTTCAATGGAAAGGCGCGCGGGGTCTTTACTGAAGAAAGTCCTGGAGCCGTTCTCAATGCCGTATACGTTATCGCCGAAGGGCACGGTATTGAGGTAAAGCGTGATGATCTCTTTTTTGGTAAGGTTCCTCTCCAGCTTGATGGAGATCACCCATTCCGTCAGCTTCTGGAAGCCGCGCACAAATGCGTTGCGGGAGCGGGTTTTGCCCTCGGAGTCCTGCTGGAGGTTGAGCGCCAGCTGCTGGGTGATGGTGCTGGAACCGCGTTTTTTACCGATGAGCAGGTAAAACGGCACAGCGGCGGTCGCTTTGGCGTCAATACCGGAGTGGTCATAGAAATTGCGGTCTTCTGTGGCCAGCAGGGCATTGATCACGTTCTTGGAGATATCCTTGTAGTCTACATTGGAACGGTCTACCGATAGATATTTCCCCATCAGTGTACCGTCTTCGGCGATTACTTCAGAAGCGAGGGACGTCCTTGGGTTCTCCAGGTCCTCCATGCTGGGCATATGGCCGATCAGGCGGAGGTTGATGAGCAGCAGGAGCAGCAGGAATACCGCCACACCGGCGCCAAAGGCATACCATAATATTTTTACGGATTTTTTCATCTGTATATTTTTCGTCTACGTTGATGGCCAGGTGGAATCTCGCAAAATCCCGTGATCTAGCATCTTATTAAGCTCGGTTTTATCTGTATATTTTTTGTCTATTTTATTGGTCAGATAGAACCTCGCAAAATCCTAAGGACCAAGTATCTTATTAAGCTCGGTTTTATATGTTAAAATGTGTGAAACAGTTTGTTTAATGCAAAATTATGCAGTTTTCCCCGGGTTTCATAGGCCGGGAGGCATAGTGCTCCCGGATTGAAGTGCAAATATTATTCCGTTATATAGTTCACGCCGAAGAATTTCTTGTAGCCTTCTATGTCCTTGGTATTGTTCAGCAGGATGAAGTTTTCCCGGGATATGATAAAGAATTTATACTCAGTGGGTTTGATACGCGGGATAATAGCGGTGGGAGCTACTCTCGTCACTTCGTCAAAATATCCCAGGGCCTTGTTCTCATCGGGGAAAAGCCGCACAATGACCATGATCTCAGACGGGGTGAGCACAAAGCTGCTGGTTTCCAGCTTATCCGCCGGGTGCTGCTCAGCGTTGTATTTGGAGAACTGGGCCACGGCTTCGTCTATCAGTACTTTAGACACACGGTTGAAATACAGCACCACGAAATGCGGGACAGCTGCCTTTTCGTCACCCAATACATAAGGCGTAACAGGTGGCGGTGGCGGCGCTGCGGGAACTACCGCTGCCGAATCCACTCCTGAAGCGGCCACTGCCGCTGAATCCACGCCTTTTACAACGGTAGCGGCGGAATCAGGCAGGTTTGGCTTAGGCGTTTGCCAGGGATAACGGATGCTGATGTTTTCATCCACCGCAGCGGTGCCGCTGCTGTCTCTTGTTACCCGCAGCTGCGCGAGGTAGTCCGTGATCTCCTGGCGGCGGTTCAGCACTTCCTGGATGGCTTTGGCCTGCTCCAGGATGGGCGCGTCGCCGGGATATTTAGCGATGATCCCTGCTATGGCGGCTTTGCCGGAATCCTCTGATGACGTTTTAACGATGGTCATGGCTTCCAGCATATCGAACTTAGCCTGCAGGGAGCTGTAACCATAAGCGGAATCGGCGAATTTACGGAGCACGGCCACGGTGTCGTAATTGCCCGCGCGGTATGCGTTGTAAGCGGCTTCGTAAATAGCGCTCACGGCGCCGGTCTTGGCCTTGTCCTCGTCTTTCGGCAGGCCGAATTGCAGGATGTTGGCGAAGTTGGTGCCGGGGTATTGGGTGAGAACGAGTTGTTTGTAACGGGTCGCTTCCTGGGTATGGTTCAGCCGGTTGTGCCAGATGTAAAGCGAGTACAATTCCTCCACCCTGCGCGGGTTCTCGGGGAACCTGCTTAGCAGGGAATCGTAGGTAAGGATGGCCTCGCGGGGATCGTCGAGCTTGTCGTTGTAGATCTTGCCGAGATCGTACCAGGCTTCCAGTTGCCGTGTGCGCGATTCTTTCAGCTTTTCGGGCGTATCGGGCAGGTTTTCCGCCAGCAGCGAGGTACTAATGCTGTCTGCCGGCAGATTGGCTATAGCGGCGGCAGGATCGGTTACAGGGTCCGCTTCAGGCACAGGTGCGTTATTGTTGCCGGCCAGCAGATTGGTGCTCTGGCTGCGGCGCCAGTTGTCCGCCAGTGTGCGGTTGCCCCAGCGGCGTTTAAATTCTGAATAACCGGTGCTTTTGGTGCTGGCGTTATAAAAATACCATTCACCGCCGGCCTCGGGCGCGGGGCCGAAGGAAGGGCTGCTGTAACCGCTGTTGGTGGTGAATTTCGGCTGTGAGCTGTTGTTCTCTTCCGTACCTTCTTTGCTTTTTTCAGGGGCGGCTTTGGCGGCTTTGATGGCGGCCACCTGTTTGGACAGCATGGAGTCGCGCAGGGCGGGAGAAAGCGCGGCGATGGTTTGCAGGCTGTCTTCCAGGTGCATGATGCGCAGCTTTTCCGTTACCTCTGCCAGCGCTTCTTTGCGGGTGGTCACAAGCTCGGCTTCTTCAAAATCGGCTCCCATGATCAGGGAAGTGCTGTCGTAATATTTTTGGGCTGAAGCGTAGTCTTTGGTCGCGTAATAAATGTCCGCCATGCCTTTGAAGGTCAGGGTTTTCTGGAGCATGTTGCCGCTTTCCACCTTCAGCGACTTCTGCAGGAAATCGATAGCCCGCTCAGGCTGTTCGTTGGCGCAGAGGGCGGCCATCTGGTAATATATCGCGTCGCGGAAGGGGATGAACCGTTCTTTGCGCAGCATGCGCTGCAGGGCGGCGATGCTTTCTTCGAGGCTGCCGCCGTTGGCTTTTACATTGGCTTTGGCGATCTGCACGCGGGCGTTGAAGTCCATGGTAGCGTCGGGCTTCAGGGCTATAACGTTGCGGAAGGCCCTGATAGCGGAATCCTGCCGGTCCTGTGCGGCGTACAGCTGGCCGAGTATGAAGTTCATACGCGCTTTCTGAGCGCGGCCGCTGTTGGATCTTTTGATGGCTTCTTCGAGCGGGGCAATGGCCTGGGCGTAGTTGCCCTGTTTGTAGAAGCGCCATGCCTGCAACTCCGCCAGCTGGCCGTTGAGCCGCCTGGGGAAATACGGGTCCGCCGCGAGGATGTTCAGCAGCGACTGGGCTTCGTCGTGTTTGCCCTGTTCCAGGAAAGCGCGCGCCTGCCACACGAAGGCGTCGTTGCGGGCGGATTTGTGCCTGAACTGGCGGCTGAACCAGTCCTTTTGTTTTTCCCGTGTGGAAATGGACAGGCGGTCGTCTTCGCTGCGGCCCACCACGGTATTGTATTCCGATTTCTTTTTAGGGGCGAAGGTGGTATTGATGTACTGGAAGGTGTTGTTGGCATTCTCCCAGTCGCCTTTGTAATAATAGGCTTTGCCGATCAGCAGGAAGCAGTCGTCTATCCAGCGGCCGCGCGGGTCGTGGATCTGTACGGCTACGGATGCTTTCTGGATCACGGAGTCCAGCTCGCCGGAATTGAGATTGAGTTTTTCTACGGTAAAAGGGTAGAAGGGGAGGAACACATTATAGTTGTCCTGGCGCTGGGCGTTGATGCCCGCAAGCACCTTTTCCAGCCTGAGTTTCGCGTGATAATAGTAGTTATACCGGGTAACGGTGTTCTGAACCACCCTTCGGGTGACGGTAAAGGGCTTCTCGGCCATTTTTTCGGAAGGAGGACGGCGGTCTTCCTTTTTCACGGGTTTGCCGCCAGTCTGATTTTGACCAAATACCGCCAGGGCACCTGAACACATAACCAAACTTAACACACAGGCGCGTATATATAAGGATCTAGAACAATTCATGTAAAGCCAGGGTCAGTAAAAACTACTAATCTATATAACTGCGTTAGAGAAAAAAATATTTTAAAGATAGGATAATTTTTTTCTTTGCTGAACGTATAAGGGCTAACTTGAAATGGCTTTTCAGGCTCCGGGTTAACGAATTATGATTTTTTGTCGGATATTTCATTATTTTCTTCAATCTTTACATTTTTACTAAGCGTATATGGCACTGGAAGACAAAAATAAGGGAAGGAGCCTGGACAGGTTGAACCATAAGTACAGGCTCGTGATCATGAACGACGATACCTATGAGGAAGTAACTGCCTTCCGCCTTTCACGTATGAGCGTTTATGTAGCTTTGAGCACCCTTTTTGTGTTGCTGGTGGCCATTACCGTGGCTACGGTGGTATTCACCCCGCTGCGATATTACATACCGGGTTACGGGGACCTGAAGCAGCGGAAAGAATTCCTCCAGCTGAAGATGCGCACCGATTCCCTGGAACGGGCCATCACCGTGCGGGACCAGTACCTGGACAACATGTTGAAGAATGTGATCGGCGACAACAAGCCGCTGGACACGAACATGCTGAAACTGCCTAAAGTTGACAACAGTACTTATTAAATATTTTTTCACTATCTTACACCATCTTTATTTAAACGAAAAACCTTGAAAACCTATGTTTAACCAAAGTAAGAAAGGCGAGGGCAAGAGCATTATGCCTACCTCCAACATCAACCTTATAGGGAACGGCACCAGTATCCAGGGAGATATTGTATGCGAGGGTGATATCCGGATAGACGGGCAGGTTACCGGCCTGGTGTCTACCAAAGCCAAGATCGTGGTAGGGCCCGAGGGCGAGATCAATGGAGACCTGATCTGCCAGAGCGCTGACATCCTGGGGAAGGTAACGGGTATCATTAAATGCGAGGAGCTGCTGTTCCTCAAAGGCAACGCACTGATCAAAGGAGATATTTACACGGCACATTTTGAAATGGAACCTACGGTGAAATTCAATGGCCGCTGCTATATGGACCCGGCAGACCTGCCGCAGGCCCCATCGAACTCAAACGCGGAGTCTAACAAAAATGGAAGAACCGTCCTCCAGGAAGAATCCATATAAAATGCTCTGGCGGTACGCCGGGCTGGCGTTCCAGATGCTTGCTGCCATCGGCCTGGCCCTTTGGCTGGGCTACTTGCTGGATCAATGGCTGGGGATACGTTTCCCGGCTTTCATGATCATTTTTTCTTTACTTGCTTTAGCCCTACTTTTGTGGCGAATTGTAAAAGATACCAGCAAGCATGACCGATAAGTTTATTTTCTGGCTGGCAGGAGTGTTCATACTGATCACCGCTGTCCTGTTCCTGTTGCAGCAATGGCTCTTCCAGTCGCTGGGAGTGCATTTTGAAGTGCTGGTCGCGGGCAACATCGCCATGGCGCTCATTACCCTCATTAGTTATTCCCTGAACCGCAAAGGCATGACGGCAGCCAATCCTAACGTCTTTGTAAGGTCAGTGTATGCCTCCACCCTCAGCAAACTCATGCTCTGCGCGGTGGGCATCGGCGTGTATGTATTCCTGAGCCGCCCGCATGTCAGCAAATCGACCATCTTCCTGCTGCTGTTCTTTTACCTGGTATATACGGTGTTTGAAACCATCCACCTGTACCGGATGATGATCAAGCAAAAGAAATCCTGAGTAATTGAAGCAAGAAGCACCTTTACATGCGTTGGCCAGTTACCTGCCGGACGGGACGTTTGAGCAGGTGATCGCTTACATCCGCGAATACAAAGTACATCTCACCATCACCCGCGAGCGCCAGAGCGTGCTCGGGGATTACCGCCACCCTTACGAGAACAAAGGCCACCGCATCAGCGTCAACGGCGGGCTCAACAAATATTCTTTTTTACTGACCCTGCTCCACGAGATCGCCCACCTGGTGACCTTCATCGTTTATGGCAACCGGGTGCCCGCCCATGGCAAGGAATGGAAGCAGGAATACAGCAAGATCCTCCGGGAGTTCGTCGGTAAGGATTACCTGCCGCCCGATGTGGAAGCCGCCGTAAAACAAAGCCTGCATAACCCCGCCGCCAGCTCCTGTGCGGACGAGGACCTGATGCGCGTGCTCAAGAACTACGACCGGCGCAGGGAAAACCATTACCTGGTGGAGCAGCTTCCGCCGGGGCAGCTCTTCAAAACCAAAGACGGCCGCATATTCCGCAAAGGCGAACGCATCCGCAAAAGGTTCCGTTGCGAGGAAGTGCCTTCTAAAAGGGTGTATCTTTTCAGTCCTGTGTACGAGGTGGAAGTGGTGACGGAGTAGGGCCGAAGCCGCTTTCTTTCAGGTACCTGTAATGGTTTCGGGATCGTTGTATCAGAACTGCATATTTTTTAAATAATGGTATAGCTTATAATACCTGTCATAATCCGTTCCCGCGCCACTGGCGGTTTCCAGGTCTTTCATGATCAGCGCCTTTTCTTCCGCCGGGATGTTCAGCGGGTGTTCCGCCAGATAGGGGTAGAAGCGGTGATCGTCATATAGCTGGGTTTTATCGCGCAGGTAAGCGTATTTTTGAATGCGGGTAATTGCCCGCTGGCCGTAGTACACCGGCTCCAGTGGTTCCATCGTAATGGCCGTATCAATATCATTCAGAGCAGCATCAAATTGCAGGTCACCTATTTTTTGAAAGGCGCGGAGGTAATAGATCTCAGCGTTCCGGGGATCGGCGAGGAGAGCGGCGTTGAAATCTTTTTTATGCAGGAGGCTGGCCACCTCTTCAAATTTCCCTCTTCTTTTTACAAACCTGTTCCAGGTGGTAAGCGAATCTTTTATCCTGCCGTCGGAATGGTACGTTACCTCCACCGACCTGTGCTTTTTTATGCTGACAGTTTTTTTCAGCTTGCCATTGGCATACCACCACTGCCGCTCGGAAGATTCGTCTGTTCTGAACAGTTCTGTGCGGAATACGATCCCCGCAGCGTCTGTGTGTATTACACTTAGGCTGTCGCCTTCTTTCGTATAGGTACGCGTCGAATAGAAATTCCCGTCTTCGTCGTAACGCTTGAAGGGACCGGTTTTCCTGCCGTCTTCCAGCATTCCTTCTTCTTCTTTCTTACCGTTGAAATGATAGTCAATTATTTTACCTGTATAGGGTTTATTCTGGTAATAATAGCGGAAGATGTCGGAAGTTTCCCTCCGTCCTTCCAGGTGGTCTGAAGCAGGGATTCTTCTCTCCTCTTCGCTCCGTGCTATATATGCTTTTGTGAATACATGCGCTATGCTGTCGTAGCTCCTTTCAGCCGCATACCGCAGGCCTTTGCGAGCCGGTACCATATTGGTATAAGCAACGTCCGCAGGGGAAAGAATACCGTTATAATAATTGTATTGCATTGGGTTGAACACGATCAATACCGAATCCAGGTAATACAACACTTTTTTGGGTTTGGACTGGGCGGAAGCCGAAGCGGCCGCCAGCAGCATAATAGCGGTGATCATTTTCATATCAGAAGTTTATGCTCTTAAGGTATTTGTACAGCTCCTTAAACACATTATCCGTGCTGAAAGGCACAGCGGCCCTTTGCAGGTCTTTCATCATCGATGCCTTGTCTGCAGCGGGTATATTGATGTTGGGATGCGTGCGCATATATTCCACGATCTCTCTTTTATTCAGCCTGCTGTCTGTATCCCAGTACGCCGCTTTATAAACAGGCACGAGCGCTCTTTCGCCGTAGTAGTCCGGTTCCTGCGGTTCTATGGCAATGCAGGCGTTCAGATCGGCCAGCGCCCCGGCATAGTCCAGCTTTTTTATCCTGTAAGCGGCGCGCGCCAGGTAGATCGCCGGGTTGCCGGGTTCTCTTTTTAATGCAACATCGTACTCATCGATGTTCAGCAGCTTTTCGCGCCTTTCCATCGTTTTGGTTTTAACGGCCGTTCCCATACCGGGCCATGGCTTGAATACGGAGTCTGTTATCATGCCGGAAGAAAGGTACTTTTTGACAAGCGTGCCGTTCCTATGGGCTTCGATCCGCGTTTTCAGGCTCCCGTCAGGGTAATAGTATTCGGATACGGATACTTTTTGCGGCAGCAGGTATTTCCAGCGGTAATAAACGTTCCCCGCGCTGTCCATGGATGTTTTTTCAGTATCCAGTGTATCCGACACCGTTGTGGTATGCAGCGTCAGCAGGCCGTTAACGTCATACTTTTTTTCAGCGCCTTTCAGCAAACCATCCTCATAATACGATTCCGATTTTACATCGCCGGAATAATAATAATCGATCACCTTTCCCGTGTACAGCCGGCCCCTGAAATAATACCGGTTGGTATTCCGCTTTTCCAGCCTTGCGGTAGACGGCGTATTCTTCAGCTCCGGCGGCAGTTGCAGGTAATGTTTGGTGAAAATGAAAGTAACGCTGTCGTATTTGCCGTAGCCAAGTTTAAACAGGGTGAACGGGTCTCTTACCGTGCTCACAAATCCCACCTGGTCGTCCCGCAATTTTTCGTCGGTGATGGTCATTATTTCCGCGGAATCCAGCAGGAAAAGCTGCTTCCGCTTACTGACGCTGGCGGTTCTTTTATTGTCGGCGGCGGCAGATGTTCTGGATATTTTCACCCTGCTCACTTTGCCGGACTGTGCGGAAAGCTGCAAGCCGGCGAAGAGAATGAGGGCTAAGCTGGCAAAGGTTTTAGGGATCGTCATACAATACAAGATAGCGAATAATGCGCGGCCCGCCAACGGAAGCCGGGGCAGGAAAAAAGAAGCTTTTGTTAAATTTTACCGGCGGTTCAGGCGCCCTGTTTCACCACGTCTATCGCGTTCAGTTTTACCTGTGTGCCTGTTCTGAGTGAGTAAGGTATTTCCGCCACCTGGTCCGTATGCCTGATCAGGTCTTCCACATCCTTGCGCGGCGCGGGAGATTCCAGCCGGATGTCGTACCGGACGTTCTTCGCCTGTGCGGGCTCCCCGCTCCAGTCGCCATTCACGATAATTTCAACATGGGCGATCTCTATGCCCCTGGTGGCGGCTTCCCGGTAAAGGTCGTTGCAGAGGCTGGCCCCGATGGCCATCATAAAAAGTTCTTCCCCGCTGAAGCCGATGCCAAGCCCGCCGGCCCTGGGCGTGCGATCTATCACAACGCTGCGTGGTCCTGCCCATCCTGCCGCGGCGCTGGTTCCGTGGATTGTTTTGATATGTACCTGCATAGTATGTTTAATGTACGCAAAGTTGCGCGTATAACAAAAAAATGCCTCCCGGGACCGGGAGGCGCTGTAAAAAGCATGAGCTACATCTTGGGGTATATGACACTTAATCGAGATTGACAAGTTTGCCTTTCGGGTACTTCACCGTGTACTGGAGCTGCATCTTTTTTTCCCCTTTCACGGGGATCTCCAGGCTCCAGGTTACCAGCTGCGACACGGGGTCCATACTGGCACCGGCATACGATACCTTGCTCACTTCCACTTCGTTCTGCGCGGGCATGGGCACCTGGTCTTCCACCAGGATGCGCACCGGTTCCTGCTTGTTGTTCCGCACACTGATCTCCCAGTTGCGTACCGCCGTCTGGTTGCTGGCAAAGAACTGGTTCTTTGAATATTCCTTTTGCAACCTGCGGTTGATCACGATATTCTTGTCCTTGCCAAGCGACACATACAAGGTATCTGAAGCGCTTTGCAGGTTGAGCAGCGATTTGCCGAGGTAAGTGCCTTCGAAGTAGATGCTGGTTTCGCCTTCCAGCAGGTTCAGCTGCTCCCAGCCCGTGATGCCGGCCACAAGATAAGCGGCAGGGTCCAGCTTGGGCGCGGCGTGGTACTGGTAGGTGGTGGCCACGGCGGTTTGACTGACAGACACGGCATACGGCTTCCCGTCTGAAGGAATGCTGTAGGGCACTGCAATATCAAAATTGACGCTGGTGGTGTGGAAGCTGGCGGATACATCCAGCGGAATGTCTTCGTGCTGTTTGGCGGTGCTCACGCCACGTATACGAATGCCGGGAGAGACGCCGGCCAGCGCACCTGTGAGTTCTTTCCTGGAGGCGCCATAACCTGTTACCACCACTTCTTCCAGCGCCCTGGTATCTTCCGCCAGCACAATGTTCATGAAATTGCTGCTCAGCGTTATCTGCTGGCCCTTGTAACCGATAAAGGACACATCCAGCGAAGTGGCGCCGGGTGGCAGTTGCAGGCTGAACTCGCCTTTTTCGTTGGTGCTGGTGCCGATAGTGCGGTTGGGTATGCGGATGGAAGCGCCGGTAATGGGATTGCCGGAAGCGTCCATCACGCGGCCGGTGGCGCGGCTGAGGTCCTTCAGCGGCGAGGCGTAGCGGGCGCGCGTGAGTTCCTGCATGCTGCTGAAAGTGCGCAGGTACCAGGCGTTCATTTCAGGTTTCTGCCCGTTCTCGGAAGGATTGCCGCTGGAGAGGCTGAGCTTTACATTTTTCCAGTCTTCGCCGCATTGCTGGAACACATTGGCTTTGTAGGCCAGCTCCATCGGCCGGCTGATATTTTCCACGCGCAGCTCGTAAGTAGGGTACCAGCCGGCGTTTTTAACGAGGTAGCGGAGGGTAAGCCTGCCGCTGATATTTTCTTTGGAAGAAACAGTCACGAGCAGGTCCGTGGTGGAAGTGTCTTTTGTTTCCAGGAGCGCGGCGCGCTGCTGCATGTTCTGCCGGATATTGTCGTCCAGCCTGCGGATATTGGCCCGTATGGCCAGCTGCTGGTCCAGCACTTCGGTAAGGCGGTTGCGCTGGAAGTCCAGCGCTTCTTTCAGGTCCGCGGTTTTGAGGCCTGTATTGGTACCCCGCAGGTCCTGGTTCTTTTTGAGCATTTCCTCTTCCTGCCTGAATACGGATTCTTTGTTTTTTTCGCGCTGCAGTTTTTCTTCCAGCACTTCCAGCTGCTCCTGCAATTTTTTTATTTCTTCCTGGGGCCGCTGGGTGTTCATATAATTTCTTTCGCGCGATACGGACAGGATGGTGAAAGCGCCTTTCCCCTGTACCTGGATGCTCTTTTCCTCCAGCTCGGGCGAAATGCCTGGAAACACCAGTATGGCGGTGCCTGCGGGGATAGTGGCTGTTGCGCTGCGGGTGATCTGCGCGCCTTGGAGGAAAATAGTGACGTTCTCGATAGTGGAAGGAACGGTGACCTTCTTCGTTTGTGCGGTAGCGTTAGTAAAAATGACGAGGGTGAAGAGGTATAGCAGTGGTTTCATACCGGAGGTTTATGGTCAGGATGTGGTTTTTGTCCTGATTCCATAAACCCCTTCGGGATTTTTTTTAAAAATGATTATCCGCTTAAGAAAAGCTCGTCATTGCGGGGAGCAGCAGGGCCAAAGCGGGTGGGGGAGTCCGTCATTGCGGGGAGGAGATTGCTTCGTCGCGGCTACCGCACAAAATCCCCGCCGCTCCCCGCAATGACGACAAAACCTCCTCACGAGAACGCCGTCCTTCCTTCGCCGGCCGGCCGCCCCGTTTTTTCCGCTTCTTTTTTCGCGATCCTTTCTTCCGTTTCCATTTGCAGGATGGCTTTCTTTTCCTTCCGGTGCATGGCGAAGGTGAATTCGTGCTGGTCCTGCAGGTCGTCGTAAGGGCCGCGGGGGGAAATGAGCTTTACAAACACGGGGGCGGTTTCTATGGCGATGAACAGCAGCATGATGAACCAGTTGGCCCAGCGGATGGGCTGGCTGGCGGCGGTGACGCGGCCCAACGCTTCCAGTCTGGAAGCCATGCCGTTCAGCCGGCCGCGTTGCAGGCCGGTAATATCTGCGGCCACGGTGCTGTCTACTTTCGCGAGTTCTGCGCGTAAGGCCTGCTGCCGCAGGGCCAGCGAGGCCAATACGGCTGAAGCGCTGTCTGCATCCGCCTTTTTGGCTTTATAGATGGGGCCGAGATTTTTCACGCGGGAGCCGCCGGTGCCGTCCGCCTCCTGCTGGGCGATCAGCTGCAGCGTATCCCTGCGGGCGGCCTGCACGGCCATTTCCTGCTGTACGGCGGTTAAACGGCTTTTCAGCTCATTGCTGCGGCTGAGGTAACGTTCGGAAACCCTGGTTTCCTGTTCACGGAACTTCTGCTGTTCCATGATGATCAGCTCGGCCTGTATCTCGGTGTCGAATATCTTCAGCTCCAGCGGTTTGGAGATCACAATGGCGATCAGCACGGCGAGAACGATACGCGGCGTGGCCATCCACAGCTCCTGCCCGAAACGTTCCCGCTTTTTCATGCTGGAAACAATGTAGCGGTCCAGGTTAAAGATCATGAGCCCCCATACCAGGGCGAAAAGCGCGGCGATCCAGGCTTGCTGGAAAACGGTCCACAGCGCATACCCGGCGGATATGGCAGCGAAAACGCCGGTAAAGAAAACGGTGGCGCCGATGCCTGCGTACTTATTGAGCTCTGAAGGCGCGCGGCGCAGCATGGGCAGGTGTGCCCCGGAACAAATGAGAAAGAATTGGCGGATGCGTAGCATGAAAAACTTGTGTTAGTGGTTGAACCATTAACCCGCACATGTTCAGAGTAAAAGGATGGAAATCAAAGATAGGCAAAAAAATGGCCGGCGATAATGCCGGCCATCGATATGTAAGAACAATATTCTGAAGGATTATGCGTTCACCGCCTTGTTCACCAGGTCTGCCGCTTCGCTCAGCAGGATGGCGCTCTGTACTTTCAGGCCGCTTTCCTCGATGAGCACTTTGGCTTCGGCAGCGTTGGTACCCTGCAGGCGCACGATGATGGGAACAGTGATGGTGCCGATGGATTTGTAGGCGTCTATCACACCCTGGGCTACCCTGTCGCAACGAACGATACCGCCGAAGATGTTGATCAGGATCGCTTTTACTTTAGGATCTTTCAGGATGATGCGGAAGCCTGCTTCCACGGTCTGTGCGTTGGCGGTGCCTCCCACGTCCAGGAAGTTGGCGGGTTCACCGCCGGACAGCTTGATCATGTCCATGGTGGCCATGGCCAGGCCTGCGCCGTTCACCATGCAGCCTACATTTCCGTCCAGCTTCACGAAGTTCAGGTTATACTGGCCTGCTTCCACTTCCGTGGGGTCTTCTTCGGTGATGTCGCGGAGGGCTACCAGGTCGGGATGACGCAGCAGGGCGTTATCGTCCAGGCTCAGCTTGCAGTCTACGGCGATCACTTTATCATCAGCCGCTTTGAAAAGCGGGTTGATCTCGATCATGGCGGCATCCAGGCCAACGTATGCGTTGTACAGGTTGGTCACGAATTTCACCATGTTTTTGAAGGCCTCGCCGGTTACGCCGAGGTTAAAAGCGATCTTGCGCGCCTGGAAGCCCTGGAGGGGCATATTCGGGTGCACGCGTTCGCGGAATATTTTCTCGGGAGTGTCATGAGCAACATCTTCGATGCTCATACCGCCTTCCGTGGAGTATACGATCATATTCTGGCCGCTGGATCTGTCCAGCAGGATGGAGAGATAGAACTCCTGGCGTTTGCTGGGACCGTCATAATACACATCCTGCGCAACCAGTACTTTATTTACCACTTTACCCGCCTCGCCGGTCTGAACGGTCACCAGGGTGCCGCCAAGGATATTGCCGGCGATGGTCTTGATATCTTCTGAGCTTTTTCCTACCGCTACGCCATGCTGCTGCGTACCCCTGATCAGGCCTTTACCGCGGCCACCGGCGTGGATCTGTGCCTTTACAACCGCGAAGTTGTTGCCGAATTGCACTTTCAGTTGCTTATATGCTTCCGCAGCCGCTTCGGGAGTATCTACCGGGATACCTTCCTGTACCGGTACGTTATATTTTTTCAGCAGTTCTTTAGCCTGGTACTCGTGTAAATTCATCGGTATTTAAATTTGGCCGCTAATTTAGGCAATTTATGTTTTAGAATAGGGATTTCTTTGGGGGGAGATGATGATATGTTATATAGAATTAACTTTGCCGGGCACAAATCATGGCTATGCTGGTACAGATCAATGAAGCAACGGCTTATATACGGCAGTTTGCAGCGGAAACACCCGTGGCGGGCATTATCCTGGGCAGCGGCCTGGGCAACCTGGCGGGGGAGATCACGGACCGTAAGGAGATCCCCTATTCCGACATCCCTCATTTTCCTCCCGCCACCGTGGAAGGGCATTCCGGCAAGCTTATCCTGGGCCGGCTGAACGGCAGGCCGGTAGTGGCGATGGCCGGGCGCTTCCATTATTATGAAGGGCTCAGCATGCAGCAGGTCACCTTTCCCGTACGGGTCATGAAAGCCCTGGGTATCCATACCCTGCTCATTTCCAACGCGGCGGGGGGCATGAACAAGGCTTTCCGTGTAGGGGACCTGATGATCATCACCGATCATATCAATCTCCAGCCCGAGCACCCGCTCCGCGGCCGGAATGAGGACGCACTCGGCCCCCGCTTCCCGGACATGAGCGAGCCTTATGCTAAAGAACTGGTAACCTCCGCGAAAGCGATTGCTTCCACCAAAGGCATATCTTTACATACCGGCGTGTACGTGGGCGTACAAGGCCCTACCTTCGAAACCCGGGCTGAATACAAGTTCATGCACGCCATCGGGGGCGATGCCGTGGGTATGAGCACCGTGCCGGAAGTGATCGTAGCCATCCACAGCGGCCTGAAAGTATTCGCCATGAGCGTGATCACAGATCTGGGCATCCGCGACGAGGACAATGTGATCACCCACGAAGAAGTACTGGCCGCGGCCAAAGGGGCGGAACCACATTTAACATATATTTTCAGCGAACTGGTCCAACAATTGTAACAAATGGCGGATCCCACACGAATCATCAGGATGAGGCATTTCACTATCGTTTTTTTACTGCTGGTATGCTCCGGCTCCGCCCTCCGGGCACAATTCAATACCAACCGCCTTCCTGGCGGCGGCGGTGGCAACTCGTCCATGCAGCGCGATACCACCAAGCACGACCATGAGCCCGATACCCTCACGCTCCGTTTCCGCTACCTGGACGAGCCCACGGATTTTATGCTGGATTCCACCATCTCCGACTTCCAGCTCAATTACCTGGGCGTGCCCGCTTCCTACATGACGCTCGGCAACAATGGCAACGCGGCCCGCAACCTGCTGCTCAGCCCGCGCATGATCCCCGGCTTCGACCCCGGTTTTCATGCCTTCGACATATACAGCTACAATCACACGAACGCCCGCTTCTATAATACCAACCGGCCTTATTCCGAACTGGGCTACCTTATCGGCGCCAAGCAGGAGCAGATGATCAACCTCATGCATACGCAGAACAGGGGAGAGAAGTTCAATTTTTCCTTTGCCTACCGCAAGATCAATTCCCCGGGCTTTTACCGGAACCAGAGCACCAACCACGACAATTACCGTGTTACGGCCAATTATAACAGCCAGAACAAACGGTATCACCTCTTTGCAAGTTATTACCTTAATAAGCTGAACGGCGGCGAAAACGGGGGGGTGCAGAACCCCGCGGACCTGGAGAATCCCGAGTTCACCCAGCTGCGCCTCATTCCCACCAACCTGGGCGGCGCCAGCGCGCAGAGCAGCAGCTTTTTCAATACCTCCATCGCTACCAAGAACGCCTACCAGGAAGCAGGCATCCTGCTGCGCCAGCAGTACGACTGGGGCAAAGGCGATTCCATCCACATCAACGATACAACCGACATCTATAAATTCGACCCGCTGTTCAGGGTGGAGCATACTTTCAGCTACACCGAAAATACCTACCGGTACATCGACGAATCGCCGGATTCGCTCTGGTATGCCCAAAAATACGGTTTCAGCATACCCAGGGGGGGCAACGACAGCATATATACCCGCCACCGCTGGCGTATTATGAGCAACGATCTATCCGTCATGCAATTCCCCGTTCGCGGCAACACTGCGCATTTCATCAAGCTGGGCGGAACGTTGGAGACCATCGCCGGGCAGTTCCAGGCCATGAACGAATCGTTCATGAATTTCAGGGTGCATGGCGAATACCGTAACAAGACCCGTAACCAGCGCTGGGACCTCCAGGCCAAAGGCGAATTTTACCTGCTGGGCGAAAATGCGGGAGATTACATGGTGATGGGCCGCCTCAGCCGCTTCCTCAACGAAACCCTCGGCAACGTGAGCCTGATGGCCATGAACGTGAACAAAGAGCCGTCGTACGTATACCGCTACTTTGGCACCAATCAGCCCCCGCCGTCTGCCGTCTGGCTGAACAATAACCTGGACAAGGAGAACGTCACACAGATCCAGTTCAGGGCGGACAATAAGCAGCTGAAGTATAATGTGACGGCGAATTATTACCTCTTCAACAAATACACCTATTTCAAAAGCTATAAGGAAAGCGACCAGTTCGCCGGCCTGTTCAACCTGCTGCAGCTGGTAGTGTACAAGCGCATAGACGTAAGAAGCTTTACCTTCGACGCGGACGCCGCTTTCCAGCAGATCGCCGGTGATGCGCCCGTGCAGCTGCCCGCCTTCTGGGCAAGGCTGCGGATGGCTTACACCGCCCGCCTGTTCAAGAACCTGAACCTTTATACGGGGCTGGAAGGGAAATATAACACCCCGTATTACGCCGACGATTATTCCCCCGTGATCGGCCAGTTCGTGTACCAGAACATCCAGCAGTTCAGCAATATGCCCGATGTGGCCGCTTTCATGAACTTCAGGATCAAATCATTCACCGCCTATGTGCGGGGCGAGAACCTGAACTCCTTCGTGTGGAACTATAATTTTAACGCCCCGCTGTACCCCAGCAACGATTTTGCGGTGCGGGTAGGCATCCGCTGGTGGTTTGTGAATTAACAGCCGTGTTATTTCAGCGGGAATATCTTAAATTTGTAGCGTGAAGAAAATGCTCACCATATGTTTTGCCGTACTTTACACGCTGATTACCAGCGGGTTCAGTGTCAATGCGCATTATTGTATGGGCGAGCTGGCTTCCGTGGGCCTGCACGATACCTCCAAAGAACCCTGCCCCAAATGCGGCATGCCCCTGAAAGGCGATTGCTGTACAGATGAGGCGAAGTTCTTTAAAATGGACGATTCTCACCAGGCCGCCAAAGCCTTTGCAGGCATGGCCGAATCCTGGGTGGCCCTGCCTGTGGCTGTTCAGCCTGTATGGCTTCAGCCCGTTTTTAATACCCCTGTGCTCAACGCCTGGGCCCCTGTTCATGCGCCGCCCCTGATACCGGCGCTTCCCCTCTACAAGCAGCACTGCATTTTCCTGATCTGATTCCGGTCAATTTCTCCCGGACCGTACAACCGTGCCCATATTCCGCACGTATTATTGTTACCGGGCTTTAGCCCGAAAAATCAAGATCATGAAAACAATCCTCTTAGCCATAGCATTCATCGGTGCTCAGTTCACCGCTTCCGCACAATATAAAAAGGCCGCTTTACAGGCCGCCGGCCTCACCTGCGCCATGTGTTCCAACGCCACCCAGAAGGCCCTGAAAACATTGCCTTTCGTGGACAGGATCGATACCGATCTGAACACCACGACCTTTATTCTCCATTTCAAGCCCAATGCAGCCGTGAACCTGGACCAGATCAAACAGAAAGTGGAAGGCGCCGGCTTTTCCGTTGCCACACTAAAAGTAACGGCAGATTTCGACCAGGTGAAGGTGCAGAATGATACGCATATACCTTTCGGCGGGCAAACGCTGCATTTTATGAACGTGAAACCGCAGGTATTGCAGGGTGAAAAAGAAGTGACCATTATCGACAAGGACTTCGTGACATCCAGGGTGTACAAAAAATACAGCGCGCAGACCAAAATGGCCTGTTACGCCACCGGCACCATGGCCGAATGCTGCCAGCCCGGTACCAAACCCGCAGGTAAAAGAGTATATCACGTAACCATTTAAGCCCGTACTATGCTGAAGCAACTATTTTTATTCTTCGCCTTTACGGGCGCGGCTGCCGCTGCGCAGGCGCAGGAGCTGTACGTGTATACCGAACCGGCCAGCAATATGGCCGTCAATTCGCTGGGCGTGCGGGTCACCAACAGGTTCTTCCCGATGGATCATGTGGATTACAAAGGCTACCGCCTGCAGCCGGAAGTGATGTACGGCTTCTCCAAAAAACTGATGCTGCATGCCAGCACGTATTTTTCGAACATGATGCAGAAGCAGTTCGAATTTGAAGGAGCCAGCGTGTACGCGAAGTACCGGTTCATTTCCGTGGATGACATACAATCGCATTTCAGGGTAGCCGCTTTCGTAAAAGGCTCGCTGATCAACAATCCGTACATGCCGCCCATGCGTGACCACGACCATACCGCCAAACCGTACAACAACGAAGAGCTGGACCTTGACGGCGGTTCCTCCGGCGTAAGCGGCGGCATCGTTGCCACACAATTGTTGCATAAGCTGGCGCTTTCGGGTACAGTGGCCTACGACCGGTATATGCGGAACACGAAAGATGAAATGCCGCTTTTCTTTTCGAAGAATGCGCTCAACTACAGCCTTTCCGCCGGTTACCTGCTGTTCCCGCGCAAGTACAGGAACTACAAACAAACGAATGTGAACCTGTACGTGGAGTTCCTCGGCAAAAGCAACCTGGACCAGTACCGCCGCAATTATTATGTGGACATGGCGCCGGCAGTGCAGTTCATCATCAACAGCAATTCCCGCGTGGACCTCGGTTACCGCTGGCAGCTGTACGGCGATATGGACCGCGTGATGGACCGTAGCTTTTTAGTGCGCTACGAATTCAATTTTTACAACATCAGAAAGCAGCAATAACATGAACAAGGCAGAATTACATATCAAGAACATGGTTTGCCCGCGCTGCATTAAAATGGTGCGCTACGTGCTGGAGCACCAGGGGCAGGAAGTGCTGGATGTGAGCCTGGGAAAGGCTTTGCTGAAAAAGGCCCCCGATGCCTCGCAGATGGAAGGCATTGCAGAAGCGCTGAAAGAAGAAGGGTTCACCCTGCTGGACGACCGCCGTCACCAGACCGTGGAAGCCATCAAGAATTTCGTAGTGGAAACCGTGCATTACGGCGAGCTGGACGAGCTGAATGAAAATTTCTCCACGCTGCTCGCCCAAAAGCTGCAAAAAGATTACCACCAGCTGAGCAAGCTGTTTTCCGAAACGGAGAACACCACTATTGAACAATACATCATTCAACAGAAAATAGAACGGGTAAAAGAGTTGCTCGTATACGGCGAACTGACGCTGAGCGAGATCGCCTACAAGCTGGGTTACAGCAGTGTGGCCCACCTTTCAGGCCAGTTCAAAAAAGTGACGGGGCTCACGCCCAGCCACTTCAAGCAGCTGAAGGACGATAAACGCAAGCCGCTGGATCATATCTGATCAGATAGCGCTGCTGAAAAGCTTTGCCTGCGGAGTGCTCCGCCAGAGCTGTGCATCGAAGGCCATACATATATTCCGTATGTATGGCCTTCCTTTTTCGGTCACTTCAACGCCGTTCCGCTGCACAATTACCAGGCCGTCCTTCTCAGGCTCCTGCAGCCGCTGAAGGCCTTCTATTACCGCTGTGCACTGAACATCCTTCTTATCCCATCTCGTCCGGAAGGTGCACATTAACTCCGTGATATGCCTGCGCAGCAACTGGTCTTCGCTGCTGAGCAGGTGACCTTTAATGATAGGCAGTTCCCCTGCCTGAACCACCTCCTGGTATGCAGATAATGTTTTTTCATTTTGCGTATAAACAGAATGGCCGTCGCTGATGGCGGATACTCCCAGGCCTAACAGCATATCGGTATGTGAAATAGTGTAGCCCATAAAATTGCGGTGAAGGCTGCCGTTCTTCCAGGCAAGGAACAGGGGATCGTCCGGCAGCGCGAAATGATCCATACCGATCTCCGTGTAGCCATGCTGCTCCAGCAACGATCTGCCCGTTTGATACAAAGCGAGCCTGGCGGCTCCATGAGGGAGGTCTTTTTCAGAGAAGAGCCGCTGGCCGTTGCCTTTGATCCAGGGAACGTGGGCGTAACCGTAAAATGAAATCCGGTTGGGCCGCAGCTGCGTCACCTGGCTGATGGTATGCCTGATGGAAGCGGCGGTTTGCAGGGGCAGGCCGTAGATCAGGTCGAAGTTCACAGACCGGTAGCCGATCCGCCGGGCGGCTGTTACAACCCGCTCCACATTCTCAAACGGCTGGATGCGGTGGATGATTGTTTGTATATCGGGGTTCAGGTCCTGTATGCCAAGACTCATACGCCGGAACCCCAGATCGTAAAGGGTTTGCAGGTGATCTTCCGTCGTGTTGTTGGGGTGGCCTTCGAAGCTAAGGTCTGCATCGGGCAGGAGGGTAGCGGTAGAAAAGATATTTTCAAGCAGGCGGCGCAGATTTCCGGGACTGAAGAAGGTGGGCGTTCCGCCGCCAAGGTGAAGCTCACGGATGCAAGGCGGTTCGCTGAACAGCTGGCAGTACAGTTCCCATTCCTTTATCACGGTATCTATGTAAGGTGTTTCGTGGCCGTGATTCTTCGTGATGTATTTGTTGCAGCCGCAATAAGTGCAAAGCTGTTCACAAAAAGGAAGATGAATATAGAGCGTTATGCCGGTTACACTGTTGGCAGCAGTAAAAGATGCCTGGAAGCGGGGCGCCCATTCATCTTTGCTGAACCCGGCCGTATTCCAGTAAGGAACGGTGGGGTAGCTGGTATATCGTGGCGCCGCCGTATCGTATTTTTTAAGAAGTTTCATGTTACGGTTTTTAATGACAATGCTGATGTGCCTGCTGTGATTGTTCGGGCGCCATTACCGGGCTGACATACGGAATGCCGAGGTTCATGCCGCGCAGTATGAGCAGTACGGCCATGATGCCTACCACCAGTGGAATAGCCTGCCGTATCCGGTGCCTCACAGGTATACTGATGAGCTGGCTGAACCAGGTAACGGCCATCATGGCAGGAAGCGTACCTGCGCCAAAAGCAGCCATGAACAATGCGCCACCTGCGATATTTCCCGCCGCCAGCGCACCCGCAATTGCCATGTACACCAGTCCGCAGGGCAGGAAGCCGTTGAGGAAGCCAATCGAATATAAGGTGCTGAACCGCTGGCGCGACAGCAGCCGCCCCAGCCAGGAACGGAGAAAGGCCAGCCTGGGCGCAGGCAGGTGGCGGTGGAAGATTATGGTCGCCAGGAGCAGTACGCCCAGTGATACAGACAGCCATTGCTGCAAGCCGCCGATGTAGAACTGGCGGCCGATCCAGCCGAACAATGTGCCCATCAGCATGTATGCGGTAATTCTCCCTGTATTGTACAAAAGGATGCCGGATAATCTCCTGACCCCTTTGAACTGCTGCACGGGCAGGGTGAGCGCAATCGGGCCGCACATACCGATGCAGTGGAAGCTCCCTAGGAAGCCGAGAATGATGGCAGGTAATACGATGTTCATCGAATAAAGATTTCGGTTTCCTGGAAATAAGCGGCGCCACCCTGCTCCCATTGAAGTTTTACATGGTAGTTCCCCTTCCGCAGATGCTCTCCCGGCACGGTAATTTTCCCTTCAGCATCGATCGTAAGCGGTGTGGTGAAATCGTGCCGTGAATCGGAAGGCCGGTAAAAATGCACCTGTCCCTTAGCAGGGATGTTCCGCAATTCCTCCGGGAACGTGATGAGGACAAGGTTTCCCTGCTGGCTTACAGATACGGGGGAGGAGAGCCCGCCGGCATTACGCTGGCCGTCGATCACCTGCTGGAATTTCAGTTCTTCCGCGTAGTAATCATTTGTGACCATGTCTATACGGGTCTGCATGCTTTTGGTAACGAGCGTGATGATGCCGGCAGCGAATATGATAAATACGAGAATGATGGAATGTCCCCAGTTCATAGCTTTTTATTTTACAGGTCCGAGAAATGTGGTGCGCGTACTAAGCACCTGTTTGCTGCCTTCGTACAGCCCTATTTTCAGCATCGATTTTCTTTTGCTGACCGCATGCCGTGGCAATACGATGAAGAATGTGCCTTCTCCCTGGCCTTCCGCTTTGATGCGGATGTAAGGATGGCCGATCAGTTCCACTCTTCCTTCGATGCCATCCAGCCGCAGGGTGACGGGCATATCTGCCGTGGTCTTGTTGATGAGCTTGATGCGGTAGAGGTTGCTGATGCTGTCTTTCCCGCGCTCCTGGTACAGCATGCCCGCTGTGCGCATCACGGTGGCGCCCGCTGGTTTCCGGCTGGCCAGCATGACGGTGATAGCCGTAATGAGCAGCAGGAGCACGGTGGTATAGGTCTTCAGCCGAGGGGTGAACCGCAGCTTTTTCTTTTCCGTTATCCCGTTTTCGGATGCATAGCGGATCAGCCCTTTGGGCCGCCCGGTTTTTTCCATCATAAAATCGCAGGCATCCATGCAGGCGGTGCAGTTTATGCATTCCAGTTGCGTGCCGTTGCGGATGTCTATGCCGGTGGGACAGACCTGCACGCATTGCAGGCAGTCTATGCAGTCGCCCATGGGCGGCGGGATGATCCTACTGCAGCCCCCGCAATTCGTGCAGCTGCAATCTTTTTTCCCGGTCTCCTTTTTTGAGAGTTTCCCCCGCGGCTCACCACGCGCGTGATCATATGCGACCACCACAGAATCCTTGTCAAGCAGCACGCTTTGAAGCCTGCCGTAGGGGCAAACGATGGTGCATACCTGTTCACGGAAAAAAGCGAACACAGCATAGAATACAAAAGAGAAGACCATTATCGCCGCAAACCCGCCGGCATGGGCAGACAGCGGTTCGGTAACGATCTTCCACAGCTCACCGGTGCCGATGATATAAGCGAGAAAAGTGTTGGCGATAAAAAAAGACAGGAGGAAAAAAATGCTGTGTTTGAGTATTTTTTTTATCGCCTTTTGGGTGGTCCAGGGGCCACGGTTGAGCACTTTCTGTGCGGCGGCGGTACCCTCTATCATGTATTCGATACGCCGGAAAAGCATTTCCATGAAAATGGTCTGCGGGCAAACCCATCCGCAGAACAGCCGCCCGAATGCCATGGTGAACAATACAATGAACAGGATAAAGGCGACCATGACCAGTCCGAAGATGAAAAAATCCTGCGGCCAGAACACCGCGCCGAAGAGGATAAACCTTCCGTCCACGACATTAAACAGGAACAGGGGCCTGCCGTTGATGTGAATGAACGGCAGGCTGAAAAACAATAAGAAACAACAGACGCTCACGACGGTCCTGGCATTATAGAGCCGGCCTTTGGGCTGTTTTGCAAAGATCCAGTTGCGATTTCCCCGCTCATTGACGGTGGCCAGGCTGTCGCGGTATTTTTCCTCTTCTTCTTTCATTGTATTATTCTTTCTGTCCTTCTGCGTCTTTAGGATTGGCGGGTTTCGCACCCTGCAGCGAACGTATGAAGCCGGTCAGCTGGGCGATCTGTTTGGGCGACAAGTCGTCTTTCCAGGATTTCATGCCTTTATCGGGCACGCCGTATTTGATGGTGGAAAATATCTCGTTCACTTTTCCGCCGTGCAGCCAGTATGGGTCTGTCAGGTTTGGACCTACAAGTCCTTGCCCTTCGGGGCCGTGGCATGCTGCACAGTTGGTGGAGAAAACTTTCCGGGCGGCATCCAGTTCCGCCGCATCCGTGATGAGCGTTACGGAGTGCTCGTCGATATTGTTGGCTGCGTTTTTCAGGTATTCTTCTTTTGCCGCGGCAGCTTTTCGGTTTGCGATGTCGAGTTCTTCGAGCTGCAGTGGGGCGGCATGGGTAACGTGGTAGCGCCAGAGGTAGACCACGGCGAACACCATGCTGAAATAAAATCCCCATCTCCACCAGGGCGGGGTTGGGTTGTTCAGTTCGCGGATGCCGTCGTAATCATGCCCCATATCGGCTTCCGTTTCTGCGGCGGCATCAACGCTGCGTGTGCGGTTAAGCCTGTCCATCCAGCTGACGTGCGGTTTTGGAGCTTTTACTTTCCCGGGTTTGCGTTTGCCGGAAATGCCTGTGAGCACCCGGAGGGCTTGCAGCAGGAAAAGCAATACCAGCAACTCCAGCGCGATAACGGAGAGCAGCATGTAAAATACATTGTCGGGCAAGCCGCTGACTACATTGCCGGATTGTGCGCCGGCGGTTTGCGAAGCGGCGGGCAGCAACAGTATAATCGGCAGCTTTTTCATTCTTTCGCGGAAGATATCCGTAGCCGCCAGTACCGTATACCCGAGGATGATAATAGCGAGCAGCAGCCCGGCGGCCACGGAAAGCAGCAACAATGCAACCGGGTGGGTCAGCTGGCCGTAACCCTGGCCCGGCGTACTCTGCGAAGATGCTGTGAGGGATGAAAAGAGTATTATGAAGGTCAGTATAGATCTCATACCCTACTGGTTTTTAAGTGAATCGTTATCGTCTAATGGAAGCCCGCTGATATGCTCCATCATCTTCCGGTCTGCCTTGAACGCCCACCATGCTGCCAGCAGGAAGAAGGCGGAGAAAATGATGAGCGAGACCATAGGATAGATGCTGACATCGTCTATCGATTTCAGGTAATTGATGAATTTCATACACTTTAGTTTTTATCGGCGATTACTTTAATGTCTTTTCCGAGTCTTTGCATATATGCGATCAGCGCGATGATCTCGCGGTTTGCCGGTATATCCAGCTTATCTTTTTTCAGGTTAGCCGTTATCTGGCGGGCCTGTTGTTCGAGATCGGATTTTGCCCGCAGTTCATATCCCTCAGGGTATGGAACGCCCAGCCTGCGCATCACATTGATCATCGCCGGCGTTTTGGCATTGTCGATATTGCTGTCGAACAACCAGGGATAGGATGGCATGATGGAGCCTGGACTCATAGACGTTGGATCGAGCATATGATTATAATGCCAGCTATCGGGGTATTTGCCGCCGAGGCGCGCCAGGTCGGGGCCTGTTCTCTTGGATCCCCACTGGAAGGGATGGTCGTAAATGAATTCGCCGGCTTTGGAGTAGTCGCCGTAGCGGGCCACTTCATCGCGGAAAGGGCGTATCATCTGGGAGTGGCAGGTATAACAACCTTCGCGGATGTATACATCGCGGCCGTGAAGTTCCAGCGGTGTATAAGGTTTCACGCTGCTGATGGTCGGAATATTACTTTTGATGAGAAAGGTAGGTACCATTTCGAATACGCCGCCGATACCTACTACAACCAGGCTGAATATCACCATCTGCACGGGCCTGCGCTCTATCCAGTTGTGCCAGTGGGAGGTGCCGTAGGCGGCGTCGGTCTTTACCAGCGGCGCGGCCTCTGCGGACTCGTTGGCTACAAAAGAGCCGCGGCGGATGGTTTTCATGATGTTCACGATCATCAGTATCAGGCCGCTTACATATAATAATCCACCCAATGCGCGCAGCGCGTACATGGGCACAATGGAGGTCACAGTTTCGAGGAACTGGAAGCGAAGTGTGCCGTCTTCTGTAAACTGTTTCCACATCATGCTCTGCGTAAAGGCTGCCCAGTACAGGGGCACTGCATAGAGGATGATACCCAGCGTGCCTATCCAGAAGTGCGTATTGGCCCATTTTCCGGAATACAGCGTGGTGGAGAAAAGCCGTGGAATCATCCAGTATAATATCCCGAATGTGAGGAAACCGTTCCAGCCGAGGGCCCCGATGTGCACATGCGCGATGGTCCAATCCGTATAGTGGCTGATAGCGTTTACATTTTTCAAACTGAGCATCGGGCCTTCGAATGTGGCCATGCCGTAACAGGTTAGCGCGACTACGAAAAATTTCAGGATGGCGTCTTCCCGCACACGGTCCCAGGCGCCGCGCAAGGTAAGCAGGCCATTGAGCATGCCGCCCCATGAAGGCGCGATCAGCATGATAGAAAACACGGTGCCGAGGCTCTGCGCCCATTCGGGCAGCGCGGTATACAACAGGTGGTGCGGCCCGGCCCAGATGTAGATGAAGATGAGCGACCAGAAGTGGATGATAGACCAGCGGTAGGAGTATACCGGGCGGTTGGCGGCTTTGGGTACGAAGTAATACATCAGTCCGAGGTAGGGCGTAGTGAGGAAAAACGCCACCGCATTGTGCCCGTACCACCATTGTACCAGTGCATCCTGGACGCCGGCGTACCATGAGTAACTTTTGAACAGGGAAAGCGGCATTTCAAAGGAATTGATGATATGCAGCATTGCCACGGCCACCCAGGTGCCGATATAGAACCAGATAGCCACGTAGAGGTGCGCCACGCGCCGCTTTAGGATGGTGCCCAGCATATTGGCGCCGAATACCAGCCAGATCAGCGTGATGGCAATATCAAAAGGCCATTCCAGTTCTGCGTATTCTTTCCCGGTGGTGTAGCCCATGAACAGGGTGAGCGCGCCCCCGGCGATGATGGCCTGCCAGCCCCAGAAATGTATCTTGCTCAGCAGGTCGCTGTACATGCGGGCTTTACAAAGCCGTTGCAGGGAATAATACACGCCCATAAAAATGCCGTTGCCCACAAAGGCAAAGATCACGGCATTAGTATGAACGGGCCGCAGCCTGCCGAAGGTCACCGGCGCATACCCGAGATTCATCTCGGGGCGCACCAGCGCTATAGCCGCCCACAGCCCCGCCAGCATTCCGACGAGGCCCCAGAACATTGTGGCGTAGGCAAACCATTTCACGGTACGGTTGTCGTAAGAAAATTTTTCGAGGGACATATTGCTTGGTTTATTCTTTATCGGTTTCTTCTTCAAACAAAATGCGGTGGGCGGGAGAAAAGTCGTCTTCATATTGCCCGTCTTTCACAGACCAGATGAAGCTGGCGAGAAAAAACAGCGCCACAGCCAGGCTGGCGCCCAGCAAGAGGGTAATCACGCTCATGGGAAGGTGTCGTTTTAATTGATAGTGTAAAGGTACTTTGCGGGGGACCGCGGGTTTATGACCACGATCAATGCCGGGAGTGACTGTCATCAACGTAACAGCCTCCTGCCGGCCCATTCGCTCAGTGCGTAGGTGAGCAGGATGATGCTGATAGAGCTGGCAGGCATGAGTATGGCCGCTGTAAGCGGCGACAGGTGGCCCTGCACGGCAAAGAACAATCCTGTTATATTATACGCTGTGCTATATGCGAAGCTGAAGAGGATGATCCGTTTATTGATCTTACAGAGACGGATGAACGCCGGGAGCTTATGCAGCTGCGATGCTTCAAGAATGCCATTGCTGGCAGGCGTAAAGTTGTTGCTGTTCTCTGCCAGTGAAATGCCGGTATTGCTTTGCTTCAGCGCGCCGGCGTCATTCAGGCCGTCGCCGATCATGAGCACCTGTTCGCCCTGCGTCCGCAAACCGAGAATGTAATCCAGCTTATCATGCGCCTGTTGCCTGAATTTCAATACGGCTTCAGCGCCCATCATTTTACGGAGGTTACCGGCTTCGCCGGGCTGGTCGCCCGAAATCAGGGAAAGACGGTAGCCTTTCTGCAATTCTTTCAGCATCGGCTCCATCCCTTTGCGATAGGCATGCCGTATGAGGAAATACCCGGCGTGATCGCCGTTGATATTCAGGTGTACGGTGCTGCCGCTGCTGTTGCCCGGTTCTTTCGCGCCGGTATATGTTGCGCTTCCCAGCTGTATATGCATCTGGTGAACCCATCCCTGCAATCCCATGCCCGGTTGCTCTGAAAACCGGCCGACCGTGTGCATCACCGGTTTGCCGCAATGCTCCCTGACCTGTACGCTGAACGGATGCCGCGATGATGCGGCGACGGCGGCGATAGCGCTTTTTTCCGAAAGGCTGAGCGGGCGTCCGTGCCATTCGGTAACGGTGCTTTGTTTACCGGTGAGCGTGCCTGTTTTATCGAATACAATATGGGACGTGCCGGCCAGGCTTTCGATGGCCTGCGCATTTCGCAGGTAGAGGCGGTGGCGGCTGAGTATGCGGAGGATGTGGCCATTGGTGAAGGACGCGGCAAGCAATAATGCGCAAGGGCAGGCAATGATGAGTATGGCCGTTACCGAAGGCCAGATCTTTGAAGCATCGTAAATGCCCCAGTAAAGAGCGGTTACGGCTGCAACGGTCAGTACCACCCAGCTGAAATACTGGCCCAGCAAGTGAATGAAGGACGCTTTCGGCCGCTGCTCTTCCCGCAGATCATCCCGGTTCCAGAGACTGGTCAGGTAACTCTGCGCCACTTCCTTGATCACCAGCAGCTCCATATTGCCTTCCAGCTGCCGCCCGCCGGCATAGATGATCTCACCCGTCTGTTTCAGTACGGGCGCGGATTCCCCGGTTACAAAACTGTAGTCTATCAGAGCTTTGCCCCGAACCAGGATGCCGTCCGCCGGCACGAGTTCTTCGTGATGGATCAGAAGGGTGTCGCCGTTTTTTACATCGGGCAGGCGGGTCGGGATTTCCGTTTCGTTCGTTATTACGGTGACGGCTATGGGGAAATAAGCGGTATAATCCCTGTCGAATGTGAGCCCCTGGTATGTTTTTTCCTGCAGCAGCCTGCCTATGAGCATAAAGAGTACGATGCCGGTCATGCTGTCGAAATACCCGGCGCCGGTGCCGCTGATCACATCGGCGAGACTGCGTACGAAGGTGACCAATATGGCCAGCACTATAGGAGCATCAATATTCAGGAACCCGTGCCTGAGGCCTTTCCATGCGGGTTTATAAAAGGCCTGTGCGCTGAAGAACACTACGGGAAGGGATAACGCCAGGTTGAGATAGCGGAAAATAACGGACATGCCGCTTTCCATATGCCCCGGGCGGGAGAAATATTCGGGGAAGCTGAGCAGCATGATATTGGCAAAGCAGAATCCCGCTACACCGAGCTGGTAAATGAGTTTCCGGTTGGAAGGTTTTGTTTGTTTCTTCAGGTCCTGCAGGCTGATGCACGGCTCATATCCTATGGCCGTGAGGGTCTCGGCCACTTTTCGCATGGAAGTGGAGGCATGCCGGTAGATGATCTTTGCTTCTTTTCTGGTAAAGTTCACCTGTACCTGCTGCACACCTGCATCCAGCCTGGAAAGGTTTTCCAGCAGCCAGAGGCAGGAGCTGCAATGAATGGCGGGGATAAGGAAGGTTACGTGGATGAATTCCGCATCCTTGTATTGCAGCAGCAGCTGCTGAGTACGCTCATCGTCCAGGAAGGCGAATTTGTCCTTTCTGACGGGCGCGCGCTGGGCAAGTCCCGGCTTTTCATTCAGGGTATAATACCGGCAAAGGCCGTTTTCTTCTAATAACTCATATACCATTTTACAACCGTTGCAGCAGAACCTGGCACCGCCGGTACAAGGTTCTCCGCAGTGGACGCATTGTTGCTGGGTATCCCGGGCTTCTGAAATCATGCCCTAAAAGTATTTCCTGCTGTTGTCCCAGACTATGAGGGCAGTCAAGCCGGGCGGTGATGCTGGTCACTGATGAAAGTCAGTTTCAGGATGACACACCTGATTAGAAATTCCGCTACCGGCCTGAACAGCCTCAGAGCGCAAAATGAATTTCATCAGCTGTGCTTCCTGAATCATATAACGAATCACCATAATTGTATAACGATCAACAATCAGTGTGGCCTTACCTTTGTTGCAGATTAAGACAGGTACCATGGTTAAGATCGTTAAAAGCATCCTCCGGTTCGTCCGGTCATTATTTGTAAAGAAGAATTGCTGTAAATAAACCGGCACACATGAGATCAACACGAAGTGCAGATCCCATGTGGCCATTGACGAGACAAATAAGTACACATGAGTTCCGCACGAAGTGCAGATCCCATGTGGCCATTGAAGAGACAAATAAGTACACATGAGTTCCGCACGAAGTGCAGATCCCATGTGGCCATTGAAGAGACAAATAAGTACACATGAAACATTTAACAGGACTACTGCTGCTGATAGGAACAGCCCTCGGTGCGCAGGCGCAACACGACCATCATATGCCCGCGAAAAAAGACACTGTTCCCGCCAAAGACACTTCCATGCACGCCGGGCACGACATGCACAAGGGTCATGATATGCATGAAGGGCACGACATGAGCAATATGACCAGCGCCTATTCCCTGAACCTTCCCATGAACAGGAACGGCTCCGGTACCAGCTGGCTGCCTGATAACAGTCCCATGTACATGTATATGGCACAGAAGGGGAAAACTTCTTTTATGTTCCATGGCAACATATTCCTGCGGTATACATCCACAGACTTCACGGCCAAAGGCTCCCGCGGCGCGGCTAAGCTGGATGCGCCCAACTGGTTCATGGGTATGATGAACCACCGCGTAGGTAAAAAGGGATTGCTGAACGCTACCGTAATGCTGAGCTTCGACAAGCCCGTGATGGGCGGCGCCGGTTACCCGCTGCTGTTCCAGAGCGGGGAAACATGGGAAGGCAAAGCCCTGGTGGACCGCCAGCACCCGCACGATCTTTTTGCGGCGCTCAGCGTAGGGTATACTTATGCGATCAATAAAGACATGGATGTGTATGCCTACCTCGGCTATCCCGGCGAGCCGACTATCAGCGCGCCCGCCTTCATGCACCGCGTATCGGCCATGAACAACCCCGATGCGCCGCTGGGCCACCACTGGCAGGATGCGACGCACATCACCTTCGGCGTGGGTACGCTGGGCTTCCGGTACAAACAGCTGAAAGCGGAATTCTCCAGCTTCACAGGCCGCGAGCCGGATGAGAACCGTTACGACTTTGACAAGCCGCTGTTCGACAGCTATGCATACCGCCTGAGCTATAACCCTTCCAAACAATGGGCGCTACAGTTCTCACAGGCATTCGTACACAGCCCCGAAACGCTGGAGCCGGAAGAGAACATCACCCGCACCACCGCTTCCGCCATTCATACCGCGCTGCTGCGCAAACCCGGCAGCTTTGTGGCTTCCACAGCCGTATGGGGCCTCAACAACAAAAGCGACGGGCACAAAGAACATTCATTCCTGGCCGAAAGCAATTTGCAGCTACAAAAGAACGCTATCTACGGCCGGTACGAATTCGTTGAAAAGAGCACACATGAATTGCAGCTGGAAGATGAGCTGGGCGAAGCGAAATTCAGCGTACATGCTTTCACGTTAGGATATGCCCACACGCTGGCCACCATCTGGAAAACAAACCTGGCAGTGGGCGCACAAGGTACGGTGAATGTACAGGATAAAGCGCTGTACGGCATTTACGGGAAGAATCCGCTGAGCGCGCAGGTGTATCTCCGCATCAGTCCGGCCCTTCACCGTTAAGAAAATACTTCTTCTGAAAATAAAGCAGGCCGCCCGGTTACCGGAACGGCCTGTTTGTTTTATAGCTGCTTTACTTACTCTGCGATCGTGTAGTCTACAGACTGTGTATACGTTTTGCCGTAGCGGTCGGTGGCCTTTACGGTCACTGTGTGTTTGCCGGCGTTCAGCCTGAACGGCGCTTTCACGGACCACAGGTGGGTGCAGGCCTGTGCGTTGGAAGGCCGCCTGCCGGGCAGCACTTTTTCTGTATGGTCAAACAGGTGAAGGATGTCCAGGTAATTGGGATCGTAGTCTTCTATGTAGTCCATAGGCTTGAAAGCTCCCCCGTCCACGGAATATTCCACTTTATCACCTTTGGCGCCCATAAAGAAATTCGCGTAGATCGATGAAGAGCTGTTCTGGCCCTTTTTGATCACTTTCGGCGCGAAGAGGGCCATCTGGTAACCTTCAGGCTGGCCGGCTACTTTGTAATCGATCGTGTATTGGTTGCCGGAGATGTTGAGGAAAGCATAGCCTTTGGGCGTGCCGTCGCGCATGGTGGAGGCGGGAACGCCCTGTGCGTTCAGCTGGCCGGAGTACCAGTCGCCGGAAGTGGTGCCGGCATTATATTCATGATGCGGTTTTTCCTGGAGCCAGCCGTCTTCTTTACCATAGAAATTCTGGCGCTGCAGATGCGTGTGGGCGGAGAGAGACAGCGTGTTGGGGAAATCCTTCAGCAGGCTGAACAGGCGGTCGCGGTCCGCCTGGCGGAAGGCCTGGCCGTTCTCGTTCAGCAGTGGGATATGGAACGACAGTACAACGAGCTTGTCTTTGCCCACAAATTTCAGATCGTTTTCGATAAACTGCAGCTGGTCTTCCCTGAAACCGCCCCAGTAGCCTTTCCCGTCGCGCGGGTCTGGGTAAAGGATATCGTCCAGCACAATGAAGTGCGCATTGCCCACATTGAAGGAATAGTTGGCAGGGCCGAAATTGGCTTCGAATGTTTCGTCGCTGAGGCTGTCCGTTTTGGCTTCGTAGTTCATGTCGTGGTTGCCCATTACATTGTACCAGGGCAATCCCACTTTTTTCACCGCCCTGATGTAGGGCTGGTGAAGGCTGAGGTTGTCGCCCACGAGATCGCCGAGGCTGAGGCCGAAGGCAATATTTTTGATCCCCTCCACTTCGGCCACCACGCCTTTTTCAAAATGTTCGATCTCTTCCATGGTGTAGGGCTGCGGATCGCCAAAAACGAGCACGCGGAAATCGTTGCCCTCCGCCTGCTGGCGAAGCGCGAAGTTTACGAGCGCGGGTGTGGGACCGGTGGGGGCGGCGCCTTTGTATTTAAAATCCTGCGGTGCGCCCTGCGGTTTGATGAGGTGGTAATTTTTCGCAAGGTTGTTGGAATCCAGCAGGAACTGGTAGCCGGATGGTTTGATGGCAAAGATCACCTGGTCCTGCCGCTCGGGCAGCGTGTAAAAGCCTTTGTCGTCGGTCTGCACCACTTCCAGCCCGTTGCTGACGCCTACGCCGGCAACGCCTTTTTCCTTTTTGTCCATTTTTCCATTGCTGTTGGCATCCAGGTAAACATAACCTTTCACCTGTGCAAGGCAGCTGCCGGTGGCGAATAAAGCGGCAGCCAGGGTAAGAATAGGTAGTTTCATATTGTTAACTTTATTTCGAAGGCGCAAGGTTTGCAAAAAAATATGAAACGTTTTAAAAGAGCGGTTTATGAGATTGTTAAGAAATTTTAACCAGGCCCGTTTTAATTTTCTCATTTCAAAACATAAGGATAATGCAAATGTCGGGATGCCCGGCCCATTGTAGTATTCCCGCTACCTGAGCACCGGCATATTGTAGTATTGTAATTACTTAAATGTGTATCTCCCGATGCCCCAAATTCCTTTTTGTGAATAACACGTTAATTACAGCACGGAGTTTGCTTTTTATTCTACATTAGCTCATGTAAAAAACCGTGGAAAAAAGGGATGAATTATTTCAAGACAGCCTGGATATTGTTGCTGATCGTAGCGGTGGCCGCCTGCGGCAGAAAGAAAGGCAAGCCCAGGCAAAAGGAGATCGTGAAGACCATCCGGCAGCTGGATGAAGTGGTGCCGGCGCAGATCAGTGAAAGACTGGAATACATTGCGGGGAACGAGGGCATGATGGAAGACAGTGTGCCGGCATTCCGCCTTACCGCCCTGCAATACGCCTACAACCGGCAACAGGGCGCCGCTTTGTGGTCGAAGAATGGTAAAGCCGGTTCCGGGGCAGACAGCCTGATGCAATGGATCAACACGGCGGGCATTTACGGCCTGAATCCTGTGCATTATCATGCGGAAGCGCTCAACGGCGCACGCGAGCAATTTAAGACCGGGAAAGACGCGCAGAAAGACGCCGCGCTCTGGGCCAAGATGGATGTGCTGCTCACCGACGCGTTCTTTAAAATGGCGTATCACCTCCATTACGGCGTTGCGCCGAGAGACAGTGTTACCCTGCGCAAAGATTCCCTGCTGTCGGATACCGTACTGGCCGACCTGTTGCAACAAGCGCTGCAGAACGGCAACATTTCCACGGTCCTGCAGCAACAGGAGCCGGTGCATCCCGGCTACATCGCACTCAAAGAAGGTGTTCAGCAATACCGGCAGCAGTTCGGCGATATGCGCTGGGATACACTGCCACAGCAGTATTACGACACCCTGCAATTCAAACAGCAGCTGGCGGCAAGGCTCATCCTTACGGGGCAGCTGGATTCCGCCGGCCTCGTGGTAACGGATTCGGTGGTGCTGAAGAACGCGGTACGGAAGTTCCAGAAAGAATTCAATATTTATCCTGACGGCGTTGCAGGCAAACGCACCATTCAGACGCTCAACAAACAGCCGCAGGACTGGATGCTGCAGGCCGCCATAAACCTGGACCGCTGGCGCAAGCTGCCGGATACCTTGCCTGCGCGTTACCTGCTGGTAAACATCCCCGCTTTCCGCCTGAATGTAATGGAAGACACCGCCAACGTGGTGGAAAGCCGCGTGATCGTTGGCACTCCCCGCACGCGCACGCCCATCCTCAATTCGGTGATGACCAACTTCGTGCTGTACCCATACTGGCGAGTTCCTTACAGCATCGTATTCAAGGAAATGCTGCCGCAGATCAAAAAGGATGTAAGCTACCTGGCGGAAAAAAATCTTGAAGTGGTGGATCACCGCGGCAATGTGGTAAGCCCCGATTCCATCGACTGGAGCAAGCTGAGCCGGAAATATTTTCCTTATGTGCTGCGGCAGATGGACGGGCTTGACAATTCGCTGGGGATCCTCAAATTCAACTTTCAAAACAAATTCAGCGTATACCTGCATGATACCAACAACCGCAGCCTCTTCAGCAACAGCAACCGCGCGCTGAGCCACGGCTGTGTGCGCGTGCAGGCCTGGGACAGCCTGGCCATGTACATGATCCGTAACGACCCGCGCCCCGAGATGCGCGACAGCGTGAGGGCCTGGCTGGATAACGAAGAGCAGCGCGTGTATTCCATGACCAACAGGCTGCCGATCTATATCCGCTACTTTACAGCCGAAATGCGCGGCGGGCGTTTGCAGTTTTACGAAGATGTGTACGGTGAAGATAAAACGCTGGAGAAATACTTCAGGTAATAAGCAACCCGCATAAAAAAAGGCTGATCACTGATCAGCCTTTTTTATTGAAGAAGTGTTTTTTTAGTGGATCAGCTCCGACAGTTTTTTGTTCAGCTCTTCCCCGCGCAGGTTCTTCGCAATGATCTTACCCTGCGGATCGATCAGGAAGTTCTGGGGAATGGAGCGGATGGCGTATTGTTTGGCCACGGCGTTATCCCAGAAGGCGAGGTCTGATACCTGCGTCCAGGTGAGGTTGTCGTCTGAGATCGCTTTCAGCCATTTGTCTTTGGCGTTCGGCTGGTCGAGGGATACGCCCAGGATGGTGAAGTTTTTGTCTTTGTAATTATTGTAAGCCTTCACCACGTTCGGGTTCTCGGCACGGCAGGGGCCGCACCAGCTTGCCCAGAAGTCGATCAGCACATATTTGCCGCGGAAAGACGCGAGGGAAACGGGTTTTCCTTCGGGATCGTTCTGCACGAACTCAGGAGCGGTAGCGCCGATGGATACTGCTTTTATTTTGTTGAGATGATCGTTGTATTGTTTCCCGGCTTCGCTGTTCTGCACGTCGGGGCTCAGCTTGGCGAAAAGGGGATATACTTCGGCATATTCAGGCGTAGAACCGGCGAGCTGCTTCACTACGTCGAGCGCCACGTGGGATTTGGTGTGCCCGGTCAGGAACTGCTTTAGCAGCGCTTCGCGGTCTTCTTCTATCTTTTTGGATTCATCCATGATGCCGGCCATAAAGGTCGAATCTTTTTGCGATTCCGGGGATGCGCTGTAGTATTTGGTCATCAGCGCGCCGTTGCGTTCGTTCACCTCTTTCATCAGCTTGTTCAGCTCAGCATTGTCCGCATTGTTGGCGCCGCCTTTTACGGTAGCATTGCGCATGCTGTCTTTACTCTGGATCAGGATGTCGCCTTTTTCAAGGTAGATCCTTACGTTTTCAGCCTGGCTTACGGCGCGGGGAGTAGAGGGCCCGTAGTTGAGTGCCACAGTCGCGCTTGTCGGGCTTTTTACGGTACCGCTGAAAGTGAATTCGCCGTTATTCAGGGCTGCTGAATCGGTTACTCTTTTGCCGTCTGCCACATACAGCAGGTATGCTTTAGCAGGTTCGCCATGGGTCCCTATCTTGCCTTTAATGGTATACGCATCCTGCGCATGTACGAAGGCCGGCAGGAGCAGCGCCGGAAGTAATAATCTTTTTTTCATGATTGGTTGGGTTTGAGGATAAATGTAATAAAAACTGCCGGTTTTGCCGGCCAAAAACTGCATGAACGGCAGGGATCAGTGATGTGATGCTGCTTTATGGCTGATTTTCAGGCAACCGCGTTCAGGATCAGCAAAAAAAAAAAGCGGCCCCCGAGTGGAGGGCCGCCTGTATGTAAATGTGCATCTGGCTTATTTAGCGAGCTTCGCTTTCAGCGCGGTGTCCAGCTCGGCGAGGAATTCCTCGGTGTAGAGGTAATGTTTGCCATGCTCCACTTTGTTGCCGTGGATACAAACGGCCAGGTCCTTGGTCATTTTACCGCTTTCAACGGTCTCCACGCACACCTGCTCCAGCGCGTGGCAGAAGTTCACCAGCTCCTGGTTGCCGTCCAGCTTGCCACGGAACTCCAGGCCGCGCGTCCATGCGAAGATGGAGGCGATGGGGTTGGTGGAAGTAGGCTTGCCGGCCTGGTGGTCGCGGTAGTGGCGGGTAACGGTGCCGTGGGCGGCTTCCGCTTCCATCGTTTTACCGTCGGGCGTAACGAGGGTGGAGGTCATGAGGCCGAGGGAACCGAAGCCCTGGGCCACGGTGTCTGACTGTACGTCGCCGTCGTAGTTCTTACAGGCCCATACGAAATTACCGTTCCATTTCAGCGCGGAGGCCACCATGTCGTCTATCAGGCGGTGCTCGTAAGTGAGGCCTGCTTTGTCGAACTCGGCCTTGAATTCCTGCTGGTAGATCTCTTCGAAGATATCTTTGAAGCGGCCATCGTATTTTTTCAGGATGGTGTTCTTGGTGCTGAGGTACAGCGGCCATTTTTTCATCAGCGCCTGGTTGAAGCAGGAGCGGGCGAAGCCGCGGATAGACTCGTCTGTATTATACATGGCCAGCGCAACGCCGTCGCCTTTGAAGTTGTATACTTCATGTTCGATCACCTCGCCGTTCTCGCCTTCAAATTTGATGGTGAGCTTGCCTTTGCCTTTGGTCACGAAGTCTGTAGCGCGGTACTGGTCGCCGAAAGCGTGGCGGCCGATGCAGATGGGAGCGGTCCAGTTGGGCACGAGGCGGGGAACGTTCTTCGTCACAATGGGCTCACGGAACACGGTGCCGTCCAGGATGTTGCGGATGGTGCCGTTGGGTGATTTCCACATTTGTTTCAGCTTGAACTCTTTCACACGCTCTTCGTCCGGCGTGATGGTAGCGCATTTGATACCCACGCTGTACTGTTTGATCGCATTGGCAGCGTCTACAGTCACCTGGTCGTTGGTGGCATCGCGGTGCTCCATTCCGAGGTCAAAATATTTAATATCCAGGTCCAGATAAGGAGTGATCAGCTTGTCTTTAATGAACTTCCAGATGATCCGCGTCATTTCGTCGCCATCCAGTTCAACCACAGGGTTTGCAACTTTGATTTTTTGTGACATCAGTTTTTGTTTTTTATTACAGCCAATTTCAAATACGTATCCGGTTGATTGGATTACGTTTTTTTATCAAATGATTAGATTACAATTTCGAAAGATAATATTTACCGGCCGAATTTTGCAATCCGTTGCATGAATTTCATGTTGCCTACAGCTGCTTGATGATCTCATCCGCGAATTCGCTGCATTTCACGAGCGTGGCGTCGTCCATCAGCTTGTAGAAGTCGATGGTCACCCGCTTGCGCATGATGGCCGTGCTGAGGCCGTGCACGATGATATCCGCGGCTTCTTTCCAGCCCATGTATTCCAGCATCATCACGCCGGAAAGGATCACTGAGGATGGGTTCATCGTGTCCGTATTCGCGAAGCGGGGCGCGGTGCCGTGCGTGGCTTCGAATACAGCGTGCCCGGTAGTGTAGTTGATGTTGCCGCCCGGCGCAATGCCGATGCCGCCCACAGCCGCCGCCAGCGCATCGGAGATATAATCGCCGTTCAGGTTCAAAGTGGCTATCACGGAGTATTCCTGCGGCGCCAGCAGTATCTGTTGCAGGAAGTTGTCTGCGATCACATCGTTGACGATGATCTTGTTGTGCGCCTGCGCTACTTTCAGCTCGCGGTTGGCTTCTTCTTCGCTTTTTTCTTTTTTGGTCTGTTCCCATTGCTCCCAGGTATACACGTAGTCGCCAAACTCGCGTACCGCCAGCTCGTAGCCCCAGTTCTTGAAGCCGCCTTCGGTGAACTTCATGATGTTGCCTTTATGCACGATGGAAACGGTAGGCCGTTTGTGCTCGATGGCGTACCTGATGGCGGCGCGCACCAGCCTTTCGGTGCCTTCCTTTGAAACGGGCTTGATGCCCAGGGAAGAGGTTTCAGGGAAGCGGATCTGCTTCACGCCCAGCTCTTCGGTGAGGAATTTCAGGAGCTTGTTCGCCCCTTCGGTGCCGTACATATATTCGATGCCGGCGTAAATGTCTTCGGTATTCTCGCGGAAGATCACCATATCCACCTTCTCAGGGTGCTTTACGGGAGAAGGCACCTTGTTGAACCAGCGAACGGGGCGCACGCAGGCGTAAAGGTCCAGCTCCTGGCGCATGGCCACGTTCAGCGAGCGGATGCCGCCGCCTACCGGGGTAGTGAGGGGGCCTTTGATGGATACGAGGTATTCCTTCAGTGCGTCCAGCGTGGTTTTGGGAAGCCATTCGCCTGTTTCCTGGAAAGCTTTTTCGCCAGCCAGTACTTCTTTCCACTCAATTTTGCGTTCGCCGCCATAGGCCTTTTCAACCGCTGCGTCAAACACTCTTACACTGGCACGCCAAATGTCCGGGCCAATGCCGTCTCCGATAATGAACGGAATAATAGGATGGGCAGGAACCTTTATCTGCCCGTTGATCATCTGAATTTTTTCTGCCGGCATATATTGCTATATTATTATTTCATTAATGCTCCGCAAAGGTATGATATTTGGGCTTGGCCTGTACCCCGGAATTGTGATAATTACCTTAAATTAGGAGGAGAATTGTTGCATCAGAAAATCAAGGAGCTATGGCTGAACATATTGTGTCAATATTAGATATAACCCCTGTAACCCACGACGTTAAGCGATTTACTCTTCAAAAGCCCGCCGGTTACACGTTTGTACCCGGCCAGGCAACCGATGTGGCCATTAACCTACCCGGCTGGGAAGACCAGCTCAGGCCCTTTACCTTTACCGCTCTCAATGAATGGGATACCCTGGAATTCACCATCAAGATATACGACGACCATCCTCATCCCAGCGTGACCCACCAGCTGGGCCAGCTGAAACCCGGCAACAGCCTCATCCTGCACGACGTATGGGGCGCCATCCAGTACAAGGGCGAAGGCGTGTTCATTGCCGGTGGCGCCGGGATCACCCCTTTTATAGCCATTTTCCGCCAATTGCATAAAGAGGGCAGGCTTGGCAACAACAAGCTCATCTTTTCCAACAAAACCCGGGCAGACATCATCCTGGAGCCCGAATTCAGGGCCATGCTCGGTAAAAATTTTATCAATACCCTTACGGATGAAGCTTTCCCGGGCTACGACCATCATTATGTGGACGAGGTATACCTGCGCGACAAAGTGAAGGATTACCGCCAGCATTTCTACATCTGCGGTCCGGATGCCATGGTGGCCGCCCTGCAGCCCATCATCCGCAAACTGGGCGGCGAATCTGTTATTGTCGAATTGTGAATATTTTCACCGGCATTTTTCCCCTTTTCACCGGTAATTGTCCCCTCCCCGCCTAAGCAGCATTGCCCCGCGCGCTGAGCCGGAGTAGATTTGTATCATAAATTTTAAAAACAATACAATTTATGAGCAGGCTTAATCGTCAACAAAATAACGGCAACGGCAGCGGTCTCTGGGCCGGCGTTATTGTCCTCTGTATAGGTCTTTTCATTTTCCTGAGAAAGGCGGGCATGGATCTGCCCGACTGGATCTTTTCCTGGCCGATGATCCTGGTGCTCGTGGGCTTTGTGATGGGCGCGAAAAGCAAATTCCAGGGCATTACCTGGTTCATTGTCACGTTCGTGGGCTGTATCTTCCTGGTGGGGGAAATTGTGCCGATGGACTGGAATATACGCCGGTTCCTTTTCCCGAGTATTATCATGGTAGTGGGCGTGTATATGATCGGGCGGGCCACCAGCCGCAAGCAGCGGTATGATGAAGTGATGAGCGACAGTTCGCTGAACCGGGACGATTTCCTGCAAAGCACCACCATCTTCAGCGGCACGAACAAGATCATCCTTTCGAAGAACTTCCAGGGCGGTAATATTACCACCATATTCGGCGGCACGGAATTGAATTTCACGCAGGCCGATATCCAGGGAGAAGCCGTGCTGGACATCACAACACTGTTCGGCGGCGTGGAAATAATAGTGCCCAGCAGCTGGGACGTGAAGCTGGACGTGAACACCATCTTCGGCGGGATCGAGGATAAACGTAACGTGCCTCCCGTAATGCCCACCAACAAAGTGCTTGTGCTGAGAGGCTCCTGCACCTTCGGCGGGGTAGACCTGAAAAGTTATTGATCTCTCCGTCCGCCATTCTTTTATCCATTGTCATTGTTATCCGTCCATCCATCCATCCTTATTATTACCCATAAACCGTTAAAACATGTATTGGTTTGTAGCAAAGATCGTTTACCAGATCATCTGCGGAAAAGGGGAACACCTCCCGCAGTTCGATGAGCAGCTGCGCCTTATCAGCGCCGTGAGCAAAAAAGAAGCGTGGAAGAAGGCCGTGGAGATCGGGGAGCAGGAGCAATATGCTTTCCGCAACCAGAAGCAGGAGCTGGTGGAATGGCGCTTCATCAACGTGCCGGAGCTGAGCGCGCTGGAGGAACTGAAAGACGGCATGGAGCTGTACTCCCGCGTGGAGGAGCCCGAGAACGCGAGCAGCTACGTGGCCCTGCTGCAGATGAAGGCTGCCCAGCTGCAATCGCAGAAATACTTTGAGCTGAATGTATAACCGGTAAAAAAACTTCCGTTTGGCTACACACCTGCTCAAAGAAACGCCCTTCCGCTGGACCTTCATTACCGGCGTCTGTGTCTTCATCCAGATGCATGCCATCATCCTGCATCTCTGGCTGAAGATCCCGATGGCCCTGGCCTGGGCAGACAGCGGCATTCACAACAGCCTGCTGGCCGTTTGCGCCGCGTGCATCACGCAAATGCTCGCATATTACCGGCCCGTAAAAGGAAAATATGTGTTCGTGGCCCTGCTGACCTTTATGGTGAGCGTGATCTGGCTGGTGAGCGTGTATTGGGCGCTGCGCAGCATCTTCGGAAGCCTCACGGATTATGCTTTCTGGCTGAAAGATACGCTGCCTGTAAGATTCGCGCTGGGCTGGCTGATCGTTACCGGCTCCGGTTTCATCAGCTTCTTTTTATACGAGATGGACGAGCACCGCGCTGCGCTGGCCCGCAAAGAAGCCGCGGAAAAAATGGCCAGGGAGGCGGAACTTTATAAGCTCCGCCAGCAGCTGCAGCCACACTTCCTGTTCAACAGCCTTAATTCCATCAACGCGCTCGTTACCATCCGGCCCGAAGAGGCCCGGCAGATGATCCAGAAGCTGAGCGATTTCCTGAGAGGCACGCTGAAAAAGGAAGACCAGCTGTGGATACCCCTGAAAGAAGAATTGCAATACCTCCAGCTATATCTCGATATTGAAAAGGTGCGCTTCCGCCACCGGCTCAGCACCAGTGTGGAGCAGAGCGACGAAGCCGCCGTTTTACAGATACCGCCCATGCTTCTCCAGCCCGTAGTGGAGAACGCGATCAAGTTCGGGCTTTATGATACTACGGATGCGATCACCATTGTGATCAAAGCCTGGCAGGAACACGGCATCCTGGTGGTGTCCGTTTCCAATCCGTTCGACCCTTCCCTGCAACAGCAATCCTGGCAGGGAACGGGTTTCGGGCTCAGCTCCATCAGCCGGAGGCTGTACCTGCTCTTTGCCCGGCAGGACCTGCTGGAAACACGCATAGAAGGAAATATATTCACTACCCTGATCAAAGTACCGCAATTGCATGATAAAGACAATATTGATAGATGATGAGCCGCTGGCCCGCGAACTGGTGAAAGAATACCTGCAGGCCTACCCGCAGATAGACGTGGTGGCCGAATGCAACGACGGGTTTGAAGGTTTGAAGGCCATCCAGCAGCATCAGCCCGACCTCATTTTCCTGGACATCCAGATGCCGAAGATCAACGGCTTTGAAATGCTGGAGCTGGTGGATAAGATACCCTGTGTGATATTCACCACCGCCTTCGAAGAATATGCGCTGCGCGCGTTTGAGGTGAACGCGGTGGATTACCTGCTGAAGCCGTTCTCCAAAGACCGCTTCGACAAGGCCCTGCAAAAGATGCTGGAACGGAAGACCGAAATAACGGCGGACTTCCTGGACAATGCCGCCCGTGAAGTGCCCATGCAGCATAACCGGATCGTGGTGAAGACCAGCGGGAAGATCAAGATCATACCCGTGCAGGAGATACACTACCTGGAAGCCGCCGACGATTATGTGAAGATCGTTACCGGCGAAGGCAGTTTCCTGAAAAATAAAACGATGGCTTTTTTTGAAAAGATGCTGGACCCGCAGCAATTCATCCGCGTACACCGCTCGTACATCCTGAATGTAAGCCAGATCACGCGGATCGATCCCTACGAAAAAGAAACTTACCTGGCTATATTGCGCGACGGCAGCAAAGTGCTGGTCAGCAAAACGGGTTACCCGAAACTCAAAGAGGTATTGGGGTTATAAGGAACGGAACAATGTTTCCAGCTTTTCCTTCTTCAGTATCTTCTGCCCCTGCTCGCCTGAAGCCACCAGCCGCTCCCCGCAGCGCGCTTCGTAAGAGCAGATGATCTCATTGCCCCGGAGGGACTTTACCCTGGCGGTGAATACCACCATCGCCCCCTCCGGGGCAGGGCTTATATGGTTCACCGAGATCATGGTGCCAATTCCTTCTTCATCTTCCTCTTTCATTTCCAGTACGAACAAACGGCAGCACCATTCCGCATCGCGGGCAAGCGCGAACGTGGCGTACACCGGGTGAACCGGCCCGCTGTCGAACATCGCGCAGTCCGTTTCCGCCACCTGCCGCTCAAATGTTTTCACGTCGCCGGGTTTGAATTTGTTCAGCATATATCTTTCCGTTTTTACATCATTGCACCACCAGCACGGGGATATGCACATAATGCCGCACGTAATTCACGGTTTCTCCATATATCCAGTCTTTGATGCCGGTATGCCCGTGCCCGCCGAGCACCAGCAGGTCCGCCTGTTCCGCTTTCACGATGCGCACAATTTCTTTCGCGCGGTGGCGGTAGCCCAGCACGCCCCTGGCATGGATATTCCTTCCGGCCAGCAGGGTGAGATAGGTTTCCAGCTGTTCCTGGTCCTTACGGGTTTCGAAGTCGTCCGCTTCCTTGCCGAAATACCGCGCGGAAGCGCTTTCCACGATATGAATGAGAATGTATTCCGTATCGGCCTGCCCTTGCGCCAGCGCGTTGGCGATGATCTTTTCATCGTTCTGCGAAAAGTCCAGCGCCATGGCGATGCGTTTGTAGCTGGGCGCTTCCAGGCTGCCGAGCGTGACCTTGGTAGGGTGCATGCGGGCAGACCGTTCCAGCCGGTAGCGGCTGAGCCAGGGGTAAATAATGGTGATCACCAGCAGCAGTAAAAATGCCAGGCCGGTGAGGATGATCAACCCGTCTATCCACCATGCATTATCGCTGCTGATAAAATCGCTGGCCTGCGACCATACCATCCGCACGTTCAGGTATACCAGCACAGTGGAGATCAGCCAGGCGGCCGCTTTCACGGCGGGTTTGATGGCAAAGGAACCCATCGTGTGCTTATCGCTCACAAAATGTATCAGCGGTATCACCGCGAAACCAAGCTGCAGGCTGAGCAGCACCTGGCTGAACACCAGCAGCTGCCCGATCTTTTCCTCGCCGGATACCCAGATCACGATCAGCGCGGGAATAATGGCCACCAGCCTGGTGAGCAGCCTGCGCAGCCAGGGATTGATGCGCAGGCGCAGATAACCTTCCATCACGATCTGCCCTGCAAGCGTGCCGGTAACGGTGGAGCTCTGCCCCGCGGCGATCAGCGCCACGGCAAAAAGGATGGGTGCGAGGCGCGTGCCCAGCAACGGTTCCAGCATGCGGTGCGCTTCATGGAGGTCCGCTATTTCGGTGTGGCCTGCTTTATAAAAGACGGTTGCGGCGAGTATGAGGATGGCGGCGTTCACGAAGAATGCGAGGTTCAAAGCAATGGTCGTATCCAGGAAATTGATCTTCAGCGCATGGCGGATGCCTTCATCCGATTTTTTGATCTTGCGCGTTTGCACAAGCGCCGAATGCAGGTAAAGGTTGTGCGGCATCACCGTGGCGCCGATAATGCCGATCGCGATGTACAAAGCCGTATCGTCGGGCAGCGAAGGCACAAAACCCGTTACAACTTCGCCCAGCGGCGGCCTGGCCAGCAGCAGCTCCACGAAAAAGGAGGTGCCTACGATCGCCACCAGCGTAATAATGAATGCCTCCATTTTACGGATGCCGTAACGTTGCAGCAACAGCAGCAGGAAAGTGTCCAGCACGGTGAGGCCTACGCCCCACATGAGCGGCAGCCCGGTGAGCAGCTGTATACCGATGGCCATGCCCAGCACTTCGGCCAGGTCTGTAGCCGCAATGGCAATTTCCGCGAGGATGTACAATACAAAATTTACCGGCGCCGGGTAGGTTTCCCGGTTGGCCTGCGCAAGGTCGCGCCCGCGCACGATGCCCAGCCTTGCGCTGAGGCTTTGCAGCAGCAGGGCCATGAGGTTGCTCATGAGCAGCACCCAAAGCAGGGTGTAGCCGTATTTGCTGCCGCCTGCAAGGTCTGTGGCCCAGTTACCCGGATCCATATACCCTACGCTCACAAGGTATGCGGGGCCAAAGAAAGCCAGTATCTTTCTCCAGCCGGATTTATGTGCGACCGTTGTATCTACGCTCTGGTTTACTTCGCTGAGTGATGCTGAATGGTCCTGGAGTTTCATTTCTCTGCTTACAATGTTTTCACCATAATATTTTTCGAAACCTGCTCGCTGATGGTAAATGCGGGCTGATTGCGTATCTTGATCTCTACGGAATTATCAAACTCATAACGTTCTATCACGTCTATCTGCGTGCCCAGCCTGATCCCTTTGGCGTTGAGGAATTCGAGCAGGGAAGAGCTCTGGTCGGACACGCCGGCCACTTCCAGCCGCCGGGCCGTTGCCTTGTCCAGCGATACGAGCTGTTTGTTTTTGCTGAATTTGCCCTGCGCATCCGGAATGGGGTCTCCGTGGGGGTCTGTGGTAGGGTTGCCGAGGAACTCGCTGAGGCGGTTGATCAGTTTTTCGCTGCGCACATGCTCCAGCTCTTCGGCGATCTCATGCACCTCGTTCCAGCTGAAAGAAAGCTTGTCCACCAAAAAACACTCCCACAGCCGGTGCCGCCGCACGATCTGCAGGGCCAGGCGCCTGCCTTCCGCGGTAAGACTGATGCCCTGGTATTTCTCGTAATCGATCAGTTTCTTTTCTTTCAGCTTCTTGGCCATGTCCGTCACGGAGGCCGGCTTGGTATCCAGCTCGTAGGCAATGGCGTTGGTGCTCACTACCGCCTGGCCGTCCTGCAACTTGTAGATGCTTTTGATGTAGTTCTCTTCCGCCGCTGTCAAATTCATAGTCCCTAAAATATAATTTAGACAAATCTAAATAATAATTTCCGGAAATTGAAATAACTGTGAGATATATGAAATTATAATTACCTTTTCGCTCAATTACAACAAGATATGAGCAGACTCCTACTCCTGGCACTGGCGATTGGTTTTATGACGGCTTGTAAATCAAAGCCTAAACAGGCGGTAACCGAGGAAGAGCAGGTATTGTCGTATCCTGATTTCCGGCGGCTTTTCCCCGTTGCACCGCTTACTTACCGTTGGGACGCAGATTCCCTGAACCGCAGGCTGCCTGACAGTACCGCCCTGAAAGCCAAGGTGGTAAAGCAGTTCTTGCCCGATACGCTGGCAAAGGGCGTGTTTGCCGCTGCGGAGAAACCGAAATTTTTCCCGCTCGGCGTGATACAGCCGGCCACCGAGAAATTCGATATCGTGCTGGTGGAAGGCAGCGCCCGCTCCGGCGATGCGGCCTGGATGCTGCTATACAGCAAAACCGGCGAATTCCTCGGGCGCCACCTGGTGGCGAGGAACAAGGGCGGTAAACGCATGGGCTTCACGATCGACAAAAAGCTGAACATCAAAGTGACCACCGAAACCGGCGCCAAAAGCACCCGGGAAGACGTATATGCCGCCAGTTCAGACGGCAGCCTGGCGCTCATCCTCACCAATTCCAACGAACCGGTGGACGGGCTGTATAACCCGATAGACACGCTGCCGCGTAAACATAAATTCTCCGGCAACTACTGGTCCGGCGACAATATCGTTTCCATCCGCGACGGCGAAACACCGAAAGAATTCCTCTTCTTCATACATTTCTCCCGCGATAAAGGCGCATGCACCGGCGAGCTGGACGGCACGGGCCGCTTCACTTCCGCTACCACCGGCCAGTTCAGGGACAAGCAGTCCGCCTGCATCATGGATTTCAAATTCAGCAGCGGCCGCGTCACCATCCGGGAAACCGGCTGCGGCGCGTACCGCGACATCAAGTGCATGTTCGAAGGCACTTTTGTCAGAAAGAAAAAATAAAGCTTATGGAAAAACGTGTTACCGGTATTGGCGGCTTATTCTTCCAGTGCGAAGATCCTGCGGCAATGAAAGAATGGTACGGCAAACACCTGGGCCTGCCGGTTGACCAGTGGGGCGCTTCGTTCAGGTGGCGGCACGAAGATAACCCGGAACGGACGGGCCTGACGCAATGGAGCACGATGAAAAAAGAGGATGAGTATTTCAGCCCGAGCAAAAAGCCGTTCATGATCAATTACCGGGTGGAGAACCTCGTGGAGCTGCTGGAAGCCCTGAAGGCGGAAGGCGTGCAGGTGGTAGGGGAGATGCAGGAGTTCGAATACGGCAAATTCGGCTGGATCATGGACCCCGAAGGCAACAAGATAGAGCTTTGGGAGCCGCCGCTGGAAGAGAAGTTATAAAGCGTGCCGCTGCACGATATCCAGGAAACTCACGCGGCTGATGAACCGCGCCCCCAGCGAGGCCAGGTGATGCGTATGCACCTGGCAGTCTATCACCTCCAGTTCCTGCCTGTGTTCCTTCACAAAAGTGATAAAGGCTGCTTTTGAAGCATTGCTGGTTTTGGAGAACATGCTTTCCCCGAAAAAACATCTCCCGATCCTTACGCCGTACAATCCGCCAACCAGCTTGTCATTTTCCCAGCATTCAACGGACAGTGCAAAACCCGCGTTGTGCAGCCTGATGTAGGCTTCCTGCATATCACGGGTGATCCAGGTGCCATCCTGCCCATCGCGCTCAATGCTGCGGCAGTTGCCGATCACATCCGCGAATGCCTGGTTGTAGGTGATGCGGAAGCGGTTTTGCTTCAGCAGCTGTTTCATGCTGTGGGAAACTTTCAGTTCGGAAGGAAAGAGCACGAACCGCGGGTCCGGCGACCACCAGAGGACGGGCTTGCGGTTGTACCAGGGGAAAATACCGGAGCGGTAGGCCAGCAGCAGGCGTTCCATGCTAAGGTCACCCCCTACGGCCAGCAGCCCGTCGGGCTCCGCCAGGGACAGGGGCGGGAAAACCAGTTCATCGTCGGGGAGGTAGAAGAGGGGCATTTATGATGCGACTGTTTCTTCGAGCGTAGCGCTGATGCCTCTGTCGAGCAGGGCTTCGCACATGGGTTTCAGGTCTTCGAACGGGCCTTTTTTAACCGCGTATTTGCCGTTGTGGTGAATGATGAGGGCGCATTGTTCCGCCTGTTCGGCCGTATGGCCGCATACTTCTATCAGCGATTGGATCACCCAGTCGAAAGTATTAAAATCGTCGTTCCAGACGATAATGGAAAAGGGAAATTGTTCTGCCGTTTCCACCAGCACGTCTTCCTGTTCCTGTACGGATACGCCTGTTCCCGTATAACTCATGATTGCAACCGATATTTCCACAAAGTTACATTTTTTTGCGGATGCCCCCCGTTTTGGCAGAATGGTTGTAAATTAACGGGCACGAACGATAAATATAAGTAGATGAAAGGTTTGGATTTAGTTATTCACTTCAGCTTACCCCTGAAGGACCCGGTTCCGATTTTTTCGCTGGTATTATTCATCATCCTGCTGGCGCCGATCGTGCTCCGCAAGTTCAGGATACCGAGTATTATAGGGCTCATCCTGGCGGGTATGGCCATTGGCGACCATGGGTTCAAGATCATAGAAAAAGGCAGCATCAATCTTTTTGGTAATGCGGGGTTGCTGTACATCATGTTCCTGGCCGGTCTTGAGCTGGATATGACGGAGTTTCGCAAAAACCGCCACCGCAGCTTGGTTTTCGGTGCGTTCACCTTTTTTATCCCCCTTATTCTCGGTTACATCCTCTGCACTTATGTGCTGCATTTCAACCTGATGGCCTCGCTGCTGATATCCAGCATGTTCGCCACGCATACGCTGGTGGCTTACCCGCTGGCCAGCAGGCTGGGCATTACCAAGGTGGAGGCCGTTACCGTAGCCGTCGGCGGCACCATCATCACCGATACGGCGGTGCTGCTTATCCTGGCCGTTATCACCGGCGCGGAAGCGGGCAACCTTAATACTGCTTTCTGGCTCCAGCTGGGCATTTCCCTGGCCGTGTTCGCAGTGATCGTATTATGGGGATTCCCGCTCATCGGCAGGTGGTTCTTCAAAAAGATCAAAGACGATAAGACGACGCACTTCATATTCGTGCTGGCCCTGGTGTTCCTGGCGGCTTTCCTGGCTGAGCTCGCGGGCGTGGAAGCCATTATCGGGGCCTTCCTGGCGGGGCTTGCGCTCAACCAGCTGATACCGCATACTTCCCCGCTCATGAACAGGATCGAGTTTGTGGGTAATGCCCTTTTTATCCCGTTCTTCCTCATTTCCGTGGGCATGATCGTAGACCTGAAGGTATTGCTGAAAGGCCCTGAAGCCCTTATCATAGCGGGTTCCCTTACAGCCATGGCACTGGCCAGCAAATGGCTGGCGGCATTTTTTACCCAGCTTTCTTTTGGTTACACTGCTACGCAGCGCAACGTGATATTCGGCCTCAGCAGCTCGCATGCGGCCGCTACCATCGCCGTGATACTGATCGGTTTTAAGATGGGCATCATCGACGAACATGTGCTGAACGGTACGGTGGTGCTGATACTGATCACCTGCATGGTGGGCTCTTTCGTAACAGAAAGCGCAGGCCGTAAGCTCGCTATCCAGGAAGCGGATAAAAAACCGGAGATGTCCGGCGGCCCCGAACGTTTCCTCATTCCCGTGGCCCATCCCGAAAAAATGGAGCCGCTGATAGACTTTGCGCTGATGGTGAAAGACCCCAGCAACAGCGCACCTGTATACCCCATGGTGGTGGTGCAGGACGATGAAGAAGCCCGGGAGAAGATCTACGCCAGCAATAAAATGATGGAAAAGGTAGTGATGCACGCCGCCGCTTCCGAAAGCAATGTGCAGGTGGTGACGCGTGTGGACCTTAACGTCACAGACGGTATTTCCCGCGCGGTAAAAGAACTGCTTATCTCCGATGTGATACTGGGCTGGAGCGATAAGACCAGCGCCACAGACCGCCTGATCGGTTCGTTTTTCGGCAGCACGACAGACAACGTGTTGCAAAGCGTCTGGGAAACCGTGTATGTATGCCACTTCCAGCATCCGCTCAGCACCACCAAAAAACTGGTACTCATATTGCCGCGCAATGCGGAGTATGAACTGGGTTTTGATCATTACATGCAAAAGATCATCCTGCTGGCAAAACAGGCCGGCGCAAGGATCGTGCTGTACAGCGGAAAGCAGACGCAGCTGGGCGTGCAGCGGTTCATCGCCGAAAGCAAACAAAGCGTGGAGCTGAGTTACAAGATATTGGAAAACCCGGAAGACTTCCTGGTGCTGGCCCGCAACATCTCGCGGGACGACCTGGTGGTGGCCGTTTCCGCGCGCAAAGGCACGCTTTCGTACCAGCCTTACCTGGACGGCGTGCCGCAGCGGCTGCAACGGCATTTTAAAGACAACAACGTTATACTCGTATACCCCGAACAACGCACCGCCGAAAACAGCGAGCCCGGCATGCAGGAAGGCGACATCACGCTGATGCCGATCCAGGAGCAGCTGCGGAATATCAACAAGATCAGGAAAGCCGTGAGGCGGATCTTCAAAGGAAAGCAGGAGGAAGAAACAGAGGAATAAAAAAAGAGGCACCATTGCGGTACCTCTTTTTGTGGGAGCTGGCGGATTCGAACCGTCGACCCTCTGCTTGTAAGGCAGATGCTCTGAACCAGCTGAGCTAAGCTCCCGTTGTTGCTGTAAGAGGGTGCAAATATATAGACAAATATTTCAAAACCAATCAACCGGGCAAAAAATTTTTCAGCGGAGAGCGGGGGTGCTTTTCCTGAAATGCCATTCCACGCCCGCCACCAGTACGCGCCCGGGTTGCGAAGGCATCAGGTAGTTGGTGGCGTTCGCGAGGTTGTCTACAGAAAAACGGAGTGTAAGCCGTTTGTCCAGCAGTGATTTTTGCAGGGACGCGTAGAGGAGTGTATAACCTTCCACAAAAACATCATAACGGTCGATATAGCCATTGTTGTCCACATCCAGGAAACCGTATTTGCTGCGGTAACTTGCGCGGAAAGAAGCGCCGAGGCCCCAGGGGAGATATTCGTAGTAGATCTGCGCATTGCCGGAGTGACGGCTGCGGTTGGGTAAAGCGAAATAATCGCCGGCGCCGGCGGGGCGGATGCCTTCAGGCGTGCGTACCGTGGCATAGGCGCCCTTGCCGGCGCGGATGGAATCCAGCACATCTTCGCTGCGCACATCCAGCAGCTGGTAGCCCGCGGTGAATAATAATCCTTTCACGGGACTGTACCGCACACTGCCTTCCAGACCGCGGTTGAATACTTTGCTGATATTAATGTAGGAGAACAGTTGCTGCCCGTTATTCATAATGCCGAACTGCTCCGTGTTGATCAGGTTGCGGATGTTGTGATAAAACCCGTTCACCGTTATTTCCGCATCCGCGCTGATGTTGAAAGTGAGGCCAAGGTTATACGATGTGGATGTTTCAGGTTGCAGGCTGCGGAGGTTCTGCGCATTGCTCCACACCTGCTTTACGGTGCCCGCGGCTTTCAGTTCCTGCGCTTTTTCATGGAAGATGTTCGCGCCGATCACCGTATAGCCTTGTGTGATATTGGTGAACACCTGGTACATCTGCGCATAGGTGGGCGCTTTGAAACCATTGCCGAAAGAGGCGTTCAGCTTCAGCCATGTTGCGGGGCGGTAGCCCGCGCCCGCGCTGAAGTTGAGCCTGCCGCCGTAATCGGTGTTGCCGTCATAACGCAGGCCCGCGGTGAGTTGCAGGGCATCTGCAGGCTGGTATTGTGCTTGTGCGTACGCGAAATAGTTCAGCATGTTGTTGCCTGCGCCGTCTGCATTCTGCCGGTACTGCTGGTATTCGCCGCCTGCGCCGCCAATAAGCGAAAGTGCCGCATAATTTTTACCGGCCTGCATTTCCAGCCGGTGGTGCTGCTGGGAGAATTTATTTTCCTGCAGGCGGCGGCCGTTTTCTTTGAGCACTACTTCCTGTTCCGTTTGGTAGTTAGTGTAATAATACCTGCCTAACAAACGCCAGCCGTTATTGCCATTATGATTGAAGGTGAGCGCAGTATTGAGGTCGCGCTCGTCCAGCAGGTCGTTGAACGGCTGCGCGCCATAGGAGCGGAACATGTCGCTTTTGCGGGCGGCATACCTTGCGCTGGCCTGCAGGCTGGTGGCGGCGGAGAAGTTCCTGCGCGCGCGGCCCTGCAGGGTAAGGCTGTGATAGGGAGGAGAGGTTTTCCCATCCTGCAGGTATTCGGTATTCACATTAAACCCGTCTGTGCGGTAGTAGTTGGCGGAAAGATGCGCGAACCCGTTCTGCTTGCGGAAAGGCGTTTCCCCGTTCAGCGATGCGTCCAGCGTATTGTAAGTGCCGTAGCGCAACGCGGCATGGCCCTGCGCTTGCGAGACCTGCTGGCGGGTAATGATATTCACGACGCCGCCCAATGCATCGCTGCCGTACAGGCTGCTGGTGGCGCCTTTGATGATCTCGATGCGCTCGATGTCGGACACGCCGATGCGGGAAAGGTCGAAATTGCCGGAAAGGCGGCCGGTCATGGGTTGCCCGTCCAGCAGGATGAGGATGTACTCCGAGCTGAAGCCCTGCATTTGCAGGCCCAGGCTGCGGTTGCCGGCGCCGAGGTCGCTCACCATGACCATGCCCGTTTGTTCGCGCAGCACTTCATCCAGCCGGCGGCTGCCCATCAGCTGGATATGTTTGCGGGAAATGATCAACGTGGGGGCGGGCGATCGTTTGATGTCTATGAGGTCGTCTTCCTTCTTTAACACGGAATGCACTATTTCTACAGTGCCGAGCGTACGCTGCCTGCCGGCAGAGTCCGCCGATTGGGATTTTGCGGCGAGCGCAGGCAAGAGGAGCAGGCAGGAATAAAGGGGAATTCGCATAACAGCCGCAAAGGTGCGCCAATACGCAGGCCAAGAGCGGAGAAATATTTACCCGGGAGGGAACTGCGGCTTCCATGGCTATGATCATGAAAGGAATTTAATTTACCATATCCGGAATTTCTGTGCTAAGCGCCCGTTTATACTGGTGGTAACTATTAATATTGCTATTAATATTAACAATCATTGCAACCGGAAACGCAACATACCGTCAATTCCTGCCGCTTCGACATCAAAGGGTCGGGCAACTTCCGTGAAAGGCGGCGTTCGCTGTCTGAAAACGGGCACTCCGGCTCTGTATTCGAAATGCTGAGCCCGGACGGGATCAATTTCGGGTACTACAATCTCCGCTCCAGCCAGGAAGGCGAGATCGTGATCTGCAATATGGAGCCGTTCATCCAGATGAGCTATACGATGAGCGGCAGCAAGCGGTATTCCGCGCAAAGCAGTCCCCTGGCTTCTTTCGAGAAGCACCAGTATAATTATCTTTTTTTCCCGAAGGAAGAAATCCACCTGCACTGGCAGCCCGGGGAACACCTGGAGATCTTTGAGCTGGGTATCAGTCCCGAGCTGGTCATGAACTTCATGCCGCAGGAGCACCCGCTTTTCGCCATCTTCACGCAAAGCATCGCGGAAAATGCGCCGATAGCGATGAGTAAAGTGAACCTTCCTTTGCAGACCACTATCAGCACCATTTTATACGATATGCTGAACTGCCCGCTGGAAGGGCGTTACAAGCAGCTGTTCCTCAAGGCGAAAACGATAGAGCTGCTGGCAATACAGCTTTCGCAGTATGAAAAGATAGCGGGTATCAAAAAAAATGCGCTGCAAAGCCGTACGCTGAAAAAAGAAGATGTGGAGAGAATGCACCTGGCGCGCGATATTATCGTGCAGAACATCAACAGCCCCTGTACGCTCATAGACCTGGCCCACCAGGTGGGTACGAACGACGCTTACCTGAAGAACCATTTCAAGCAAGTGTTCGGCACCACGGTATACGGTTACCTGCAGGGAATAAAAATGGCGCATGCGAGAGAATTGCTGGCCCAGGGCAAACAGGTGAGCGAGGTGGCATATCTGTCCGGCTATAAACATACCGCGCATTTCACGCGGGCCTTTAAAAAACATTTCGGGTTTTCGCCGGGGAAGATGAAGCAGTAGGTGTTCCGGCGCACAGGAAAATATAAAACAGTAAAGCGGGTGCCGCCTTACCGTTTTATACGTTGAAGGTTCATTTTGCCAGCCAGTAAATAACCGCCAGCCACACGAGCCCCTTCACGAGGAAAAAGATAAATCCCCAGAACCCGAGCCTCTTCAGCCATTTGATGATCCGGGGTTTAAGCGTGTCTTTCATTATTCGCTGATTATCTGATAAATTTTGAAGTCGCTGCTCATGGGAGCGGGGCGCCCTTCGGCTTTGGCTTTGGCCAGCTCCTCAAATCCGCGCCGGTGGCCTGCTGCGAAGGCTTCCGATTTCATCCAGTCTTTAAAGGCCTGTTCCGTTTCCCAATAACTGACGATCAGGTATGCTTCGCCGTCCTTCTCAGGCCGGAGAACATGCATATTAATAAATCCGGGCATGGTATCAATGGCATGCGCACGCGTGGCGAACAGTTGCTCAAAACGTTCCCTGAAATCCGCGTTGCATTGAATGTAGTTAATGGCCACAAAGTGCTTGTTCATAGTATTGTAATTTTATTGTAAAGTAAAAGTACAATTGTCATACCTTGGTCATGCGCCAATTCCGGAATTTCACTTACCCTAAACGGAGAGATCGCATAATTCCCGCAGGGGTTGCTCTTTCTCCCGAAGTGGTCAGCGGCTGTCTGCAACTTTGCAGCATCAAAACCAAGCCGATATGACGAAACACTTTGGCGTATTATGTGCCCTGCTTATCCTCTTCACCGCCTGCAGCAAAGACAAAGATCCCGTTGCCCCTGCTGACGAACGCAGCACCACCGTTAAAGACCTGGAAGCTGATACCGGCGCTTCCATGGGCGATGGCGTGGACGGTAGGGAAAAACGCCCCTTCCATACACTGATCTACCAGTTCTCCACCGGCCGCAGCCGTCTTCTCAAAACAAAAGAAGACTCGGCGCAATACCTGAAGAATACCGACTGGGATATTGCTTTCACGAAAGAATACAACTCCTACGTAGTGATCAATAACGGAACGATTGCCGGAACGCCGGGCTACGGCGGGCCGGGCGCGGGCAGGATGATCATCGTGGAAAAACCTTACGACCAGGTGAACGAAGCGCCGGCAGACGAAGTGTTTACCTCGAGCGGAGTGCCCGGCGTGGGCTGGGATAACGGGAACGGCTATGGCTGGTATTTCTATTCGCTCAACAATCACATCTGCGTGCCGGTGAAGAACCGCACGTTTATCCTGAAAACAGCCACCGGCAAGTTCGCCAAGCTGGCGCTGCTCAATATTTACAAAGGCAATCCGCCCGTGGTGACGGACCTTTTCTGGCCCGCGCCTTACCTGACCTTCAAATTTTTTGTGCAGGAAGACGGCAGCCGCAATCTCAGAACCAATTCATAAAAAAACTGATCATGTACCGGAAACTATTATGGTGCCTGCTGCTTACCGCCGCGGCCGCCTGCTCCAAAGACGATGCGCCGCCCGTGCCGGAAGAAAAACCGGATGGGAACGGGAACACGGTAAAGACCGGCGTTTACCGCGTGGTGAACTTAGCGGCGGATACCAACGCCACTTCCGGCGGTAACGCGGTATCGCTTTATTACAGCCTGGAAGAAAACAAAGTGATCCCCGAATCGCAGCGGCAAACGGGCAACTGGGATATCGTGTTCTACGGCATTTATAACAGCAGCGTATACCCCAACAACGGCGCGGCGATGGGTTCCCCGGGTTACGGCGGGCCGGGCAAAGCGCTCATCAGCGTAGTCGTGAACCGAAAGTTCGACGCGCAGTATTATGACACGCTTCAATACAAGCCTTTGCAGCTGCCCATCAGCCGCGATCTTTTTACCACCGCGTTCGAATCGGTAAAAACGGTGGAAGAGGATAAATATCCTTTTATCACGAGAGACATCGGGCTGGACCATTTCCAGGGCGGCTTCGACGGCTGGGGGCATTACGATTTTTACGGCCTGCTGTTTCCCGGCGATCCGAAAAAGTCGCATGTGGTGTACACCATGCCGCGCGTGATGGTGATCAAAACCCATAAAGGCCACTACGCAAAACTGATGATAGAGAATATTTACAAGGATAGTCCTGCTAATCCCAACCGGGACAACAAGCCGGGCTACATCACTTTCCGTTATGCCATCCAGATGGACGGTACGAAGAATTTAGACATCAAATAACCACGCCAGCTTTATGCATTTATATTTCCGACATCTTGCGGCAGCGATGCTCATTATCACCTTCGCCGCCTGCACTAAAACAGAGACCATCGAGCCGCAGGCTGAAGGGCAGGACCGCATTCTCACCTACAACATCGTGAACGTGCAGGGAGAGCCCATCAGCGGGGCGGTGAACGACCGCGACAGTTCCATTACCATTTACCTTCCCTTCTACCGCCAGCTGGTGGTGCTGGAACCGGAGATCACCGTGCCCGAAGGCGCCACGGTAACACCCGCGTCGGGCACGCTGATAGAAGACCTGCTGGACGTGTTCCACAGCGGGCGCGATATCAAATATACCGTTACCGCGAAAGACGGGTCGAAGCGCACTTACACGCTGCGCATCGTGGTGCAGCAGCCGGATGTGGTGCTGGATGAGCTGAGCACGGCAACGGAGACAAAAGAATTTACGATAGACACGCGGCTGGCGTACGATATGATCGCCATCAACCTCACCGGCTCCGGGTTTATGGAAAACAATGAGCTGATGAAGATGGTGCTGGTGGATGACACTGGGAAGGAACTGCCACCCATCGGCCTGTCCATCACCAACGTAGGCAACTTATACAAAGTTGGCGGCGTCATCACCAAATACACCGATCCGCAGGAGCCCGTGCTCCGGGAACTGAAGACGGGACTGTATAAAATAAGAGTGTACAGCTACGGAAAAAATGCCACCACCCAATTCCCGGTCAAGATCAACAAACTTTAACATGAACCAGCTATATAAAAAATCCATCCGGGTGGTTGCGGGCCTGTTCCTTTTATGGGCCGCAGCTTCCTGTAAAAAAGAAACGGAATACGCCCCTTCGCCTTACAACCGCGTGGAATCCTTCACAGTGGCCGCCGGCACGGAAACGATCCGCGCATCCGTCGCGGGAGACAGCATCGTGATCTACTGGCCGTCATGGTTGGCCCGGCCTGAAAAGATCAGTCCCCAGGTAACCGTCGCCGAAAACGCCACAGTAACGCCCGCTTCCGGCACAGCGGTAGATTTCAGGACAGGCACGGCTTTCATGGTGAAAGCCCAAAGCGGGGCCGAGAAAAAATATTACCTGAAAGTAGTGGTCAACCAGCCACCTATCCAGGTAACGGAGCAAACCTACTCTACCGTAAAAGGCGGTTCGCTGGTGGTGGACAATGGCACATATATGCGCTATTTTGAAAGAAATGCCGATGTAACGAAGTTTTATATCATCGATGATCAGAACGCCGCTACACAATTGCCGCTGGAATTTTTCACCGACCCGTCCGGTGTGCCCAGCATGCGCATTTCCGTGCCGAACACAGCGGAGCTGAAAGCCGGCGCTTATAAGATCCGTATCACCAGCGGCAGTCAGACGTACAATTCACAGAACAAAATATTCGGTATTATCCATCCCGCAAACCTGAAGCCGGCCGTGAATGAAATGGCCGCGCCGGTAACCGTGAAACAGGGCGGCACCATTACATTCCAGGGTTCCGGTTTCTTTGAGATGAAAGAGGCGAGGGTGTTCAGCTACAATGCGGACTGGTCTGAAAAAGAAGTGGCCACGCTGGAACTGGAAAGCTCTACCGCTACCAGCGTGACGTATAAAATTCCCACCAATTTTCCCGCAGGCGTGTACGAGCTGGGCGGATGGGAAGCCAACGGCATCTTCATCCAGCTGCGTATCAGCGATTTCTTCGGGTTCTGGCAGTGGAACAAGGTGCAGAAAAATTACATCGAAGTAGGCGGTAACACTACGTTTACCGTTACCCAACCATAAAGACTTTTAGCGCAACAACCCCCGATCATTATCATTATTTTTCATTAACAACCCTTTTGATTATGACTACTATTAGTAAAACCCTTTTCCGTTTGACCCTGATCATGGCTGCCTCAGCCCTGATCTTCGTATCCTGTTCCAAGAACAATGACGTTGTTGTACCCGGCACAGATGAAAAAGTATCAGCAGACCTGCAGAGAGTAGCTGTAACCATACCCGACGGCAGCACCGTGAGCATTACCGGTCCCGGCGTTACTTCCGGCACCATCAACCGCAGCGGCGCATTATATACCGTGGCTAATTTCAGGCAGGCATATTCCACCGGCCCGGGCCAGCCGGCGGATGGTAATTTCTACTGGCGTTTTACGGTGAACGAAGCCGGAACGCCTACTAATTTCCAGATCAAATTTACCGGCGTTGCAACGGGAGATATCACTTCCAACGATTCTATCCGCTTTATCAATAAAAGTTTTGCAGCAGTGGTGGCCGCGGATTGGGCTACCGCCAGCAACCCCGGTCCCACACCCGCCGGTGCAAACGTGATCGGCATGAACAACGTAACCGGCACCGGTGTGCCTCCGGCTGTATCAGCTTATGCCAATGGCGCGGGCTGGTATACCTACAACTGGAGCGCAGGCCACACTGTTACGCCGGTTGCGGGCAGAACGCTGCTCTGGAAAAGCGGCGCGAACCTGTTCAAATTCGAGATCACTTCCATTTACCAGAATGGTGTAACAGGCGGGGCTTTCCCGTATTATAATTTCAAGTACCAGCAATTATAAGCCCTTTAATGGGAGTTGTTGCGCCAGGCAGTACCCGCATGCGGGTACTGCCTTTCCCGGTTACAGCTCCTGCGTGCCGCCGAAGCTTTGTTCGAGCGCTTCCGCGTCGGCGTTGAACAGGGTGGGGTGGAAGACCTCCAGCAGGAAGTACAGCGAGAGATAAATAAGCGCCAGCCGCAAACCCGTCAGCTTGGCCGCAGTGAGGATATGAATGGGTAAATATGGCAGTGCCGGCCCTTCTGACGGTATGTTGAACATGTAGTGGATCAATACGGTGAGCCCGAAGATACCCGCCGATGTTCCGGCCACTATACCAGCTTTTTTTCCACTCACGGGTGTAAAAAGGGGGATGATTTCGGCGGAAAGATACATGTATTATTAGAAAATATTAATACATGTAGGGCGCTTGGTAAAAACAGAAAGGCCGTTCCGGCATACCTGCTGAAACGGCCTTTGTTATTCGTGGGAGCTGGCGGATTCGAACCGTCGACCCTCTGCTTGTAAGGCAGATGCTCTGAACCAGCTGAGCTAAGCTCCCATTGTGTTTGAACGCTTTTCGTTCGATGGGATTGCAAAGGTAAAAACTATTTTTATTCTGCCAAATATTTTTTCGGAAAACTTTGGAAGGCGGGTCGCCCGCTTGCCCGAAGCCCGCTGCTACCGCAGGTTCCAGTCCACAATGCTGTTTCTCCATTCTTCCCGGAACGGCGTGGTCACCTTGATGTAATTATCGGTATAACCTTCCATTATTCCGTCTCTGCCGTGTCTCTCGAACAGTACTTTCCGCGTTTGCCCCAGGTGCTGCTCCGTGAAGTATTGCAGCTTTTTATGGCTCAGGTTACGGAGGGCCTTGTTCCTTTCGTGCCTTACCTGTACGGGCACCACCGGCTGGATGCCGAGGGCATGGGTATTGTCCCGCTCGGAATAGGTGAACACATGCAGGTAAGAAACGTCCAGCTCGTGCAGGAAATCGTAGGTTTCCCGGAAATGCGCGTCGCTTTCCGCGGGGAAGCCCACGATCACATCCACCCCGATGCTGCAATGCGGCATGAACTGCTTTATCAGCCCCACTTTTTCAGCATACAGCTCGCGGCGGTAGCGGCGGCGCATGAGGGCCAGCACTTCGTTGCTGCCGCTCTGGAGAGGGATATGGAAATGCGGCATGAACTTTTTGCTGCCAGCCACGAATTCGATGATCTCGTTGCTGAGCAGGTTGGGCTCTATGCTTGAAATACGGTAACGTTCAATGTCTTCCACCTCATCCAGCTGTTGGATCAGCTCAAAAAAGGTCTCTTCGCGTTTTTTGCCGCCTTCGAAACCTTTCCCGAAGTCGCCCAGGTTCACGCCGGTGAGCACGATCTCCTTCACTCCGCCGGCCGCCAGCTCGCGGGCGCTGGCCACCACGTTGGCCACGCTGTCGCTGCGGGAAATGCCGCGGGCCATGGGAATGGTGCAGAAGGAGCAATTATAGTCGCAGCCGTCCTGCACTTTCAGGAAGGTACGGGTGCGGTCGTTCACGGAGTATGAACTGTGGAAAGTATTCACATCCCCGATGTCGCAGGAGCAGATCTTTGCGCTGTCGCCCTTGGCCAGCTCGCGGATATGATCTGCGATATTGAACTTTTCGGCGGCGCCCAGCACAAGGTCCACCCCGGGTATCTCAGCGATCTCCTTCGGCTTCAGCTGTGCATAACAGCCGGTGATCACCACCAGGCTCTCCGGCGCGCGGCGCTGGATGCGACGCACGAGCTGCCGGCATTCCTTGTCCGCATTGTCCGTCACGGAGCAGGTATTGATCACGTACACGTCCGCCGTATCGTCAAAATCCTTTTTGACGAACCCGTCCTTTTCGAGCATCCTGCTGATGGTAGAGGTCTCGGAAAAGTTCAGCTTACAGCCGAGTGTATGAAAAGCTACTGATTTTGCCGCTGTCATAAGGATGGCAAAGGTACGATATTCACCCGATTTCCGCCACAGGTATGATATTTGTTTGTTATGTATGTTCGTTTCTTGCAGCCAAGACCATAATTCTGTATCTTGCCGGTTTTATGCGCGTGCTTTCGAAATGTTTCCAGGCTTTGTACAGCCTTTACGCCCTGATCGTGTGGCTGGGTATCATGTTCCTGATACTTCCGCCTATCGTGCTGGTGTCTTTCTTCGGGAAAGTGAAGGGAGGGAATGTCGTTTTTTATTTCCTCCGTTTCTGGGCGCATGTCTGGTTTCCCGCCACGGGCATCAGGGTCACCAAAAAATGGGTGACCCCATACGAAAACAGGCCGCTCATTTACCTCGCCAATCACTCCTCCTACCTGGACGCCGCGCTGGCCGTGAAAGTAATGCCGCTGCCCTTCAGGCCGCTCGGCAAAAGCGAACTGAGCCGCATCCCGCTGTTCGGCCTCATCTACAGCCGTTCCGTGGTACCGGTGGACCGCAGTACCGCCAAAGGCCGCGCCCAGAGCATGCGCGACATGCTGTACATGATCCGCCAGGGCGTTTCGCTGCTTATTTTCCCTGAAGGCACCACCAACGAAACGGAACAGCCCCTGCTGCCTTTCCACAGCGGCGCGTTCAGGATCGCTATTGAAACACAGACAGATATCAGGCCGGTGATCTACGTAGATAACCATGCCCGCCTTGCCAAGATAAAATTCATGTCCCTCAACCCCGGCCCCTGCCGCGTGGTGTTTCTGCCCATCGTGCCGGTAAAAGGCCTCACCATGGAAGACGTGCCCCAGCTCAAAAAGCAGGTACGCCACATGATGGAGGAAGAATTAAGAAAATATAATAACTATCCTGCCTTACAGGCAATATGAAGTATGCAGATGTAATATTACCCCTTGCTCTTCCCAGGAATTATACTTACGCCGTACCGCCGGAAATGGAAGCCACTATACAACCGGGCAGCCGTGTGGCGGTACAGCTGGGTAAACAGAAGAAGTACACCGGCGTGGTAAAATCCGTTCACGAACAGGCGCCTTCGGCTTACAAAACCAAGCCGATCATGGACCTGCTGGACAAAGAGCCGGTGGTGTACCCCACGCAGCTGGCCTTCTGGGAATGGATCGCGCAATATTACATGTGCAACGAAGGTGATGTGCTCAACGCCGCCCTTCCCGCCCACCTCAAGCTTTCCAGCGAAACGATCCTGCTGTATAACGACGCCTTCGGCGACGATTTCACTTCCCTCGGCGAATACGAATACTTGATCGCGGAAGCCTTGCTGATACGCAAGGAGCTGCGCATCGGCGAAGTGCAGCTCATCCTGGACCGGTCCGACGTATACACCGTGATCAAGCAGCTGATCGAAAAGAAAGTATGCCTGGTGTACGAGGAGCTGAAGGAAGTTTACAAGGAGAAAAAAGAAAACTACATCCTGCTGAACCCCGCATATGAAGGGGATGAAGCCCTGGCCCCGCTGTTCGACGAGCTGGCCCGCGCGCCCAAGCAAATGGAGCTGCTGCTGGCTTACCTCCACCTGCTCAAAACGCAGGGACAGGTGTTGCAGACCGAGCTGCTGAAAAAGTCCGGCGCTTCCGCCGCGCAGCTAAAGGGGTTGGTGGACAAGCAGATACTGGTGGTGGATAAACGGGTGGTAGACCGCATTCCCATGGGAAAAGTGGAAACCAATCTCAACTTCGACCTCAGTCCCGCGCAGGAAAAAGCATTGCAGGAAGTGAAGGCCAGTATTGCCGAAAAACAGGTCACCTTGCTGCATGGCGTTACCTCCAGCGGTAAAACGCAGATATACGTGAAACTGATGGAAGAAGCCCTGCAAAGCGGCAAACAGGTGCTGTACCTGCTTCCTGAAATAGCGCTCACCGCGCAGATCATCCGCCGCCTGCAAAAACATTTCGGCGGGCAGATCGGCATTTACCATTCCCGCTTTTCCAACAACGAAAGAGTGGAGATATGGAACAAGGTGAAGAGCGGCGAGATCCGCATCGTACTGGGTGCGCGCAGCAGTCTTCTATTGCCTTTCCGTGACCTCGGCCTTATTATCCTCGACGAAGAGCATGACGCCTCTTTCAAGCAGCAGGAGCCCGCACCCCGCTACCACGCCCGCGATGCGGCCATCTATTACGCCAGCCTTTTCGGCGCCAAAGTGCTGATGGGCTCCGCCACGCCCGCGCTGGAAAGTTATTACAATGCCAGGCAGGGCAAATACGGGCTGGTGGAACTGAACGAACGTTTCGGCGGCATCGCCATGCCGGAAATCGAGATCGTTGACCTCAAAAAAGAACTGGCGCTGAAAGAAGTGGTGCACAACTTCACTTCCGTGCTGCGCAAAGAAATACACCGCTCGCTGGAAGCGCAGAAACAGGTGATCCTTTTCCAGAACCGCCGCGGTTACGCGCCTTTCCTGCTCTGCACTACCTGCGGCTGGATACCGAACTGCAAACAATGCGACGTTTCACTCACCTATCATAAGCACCAGGATAAACTGAGCTGCCACTATTGCGGCACCCGTTATCCATACATCTACACCTGCGCCGCCTGCGGCAGCCAGACGTTGCAGCCGAAGAACTTCGGCACGGAAAAGATCGAGGAAGACCTCCAGGAAATGTTCCCCACCGCGCGCATCGCCCGGATGGATATGGATGCGATCCGCAACAAGGACAGCCATAACAAGATGATCCAGCTGCTGGAGCAGCGGGAGATAGACATTCTCGTAGGCACGCAGATGGTGGTGAAAGGACTGGATTTCGAGAACGTGAACCTCGTGGGCATCCTGAGTGCGGACAGCCTGCTGAGTTATCCCGACTTCAGGGTGAACGAACGCGCGTTCCAGCTGATGGAGCAGGTGAGCGGCCGTTCCGGGCGGCGGGACGGGCAGGGGAAAGTAGTGATCCAGGCCAGCAATACCCGCCATCCTATCCTGCATTTCGTGACGGAGCATAACTACAAGGCGATGTACGAAAACGAGATCACGGAACGCGAACAATTTGGCTACCCGCCTTTTTTCAGGCTGGTGAAAGTGACCCTCAAACATAAAAAACAACAGACGGTGGAACAGGCCGCGATGATACTGGCCAACTGGCTCAGGCCGCACCTGGGTGCGCAGCTGGTGGGCCCGGCGGCACCGCTCGTAGGAAAGGTGCGTGATTTTTATTTGCAGGAAATGCTCATTAAGCTGCCACGCGACTCCAAACGTATTGCACAGGTGAAGAACCTGATGAAAGAATATTTCTCCCAGCTGCTGATCGAAAAGCAGTTCCGTTCGGTGATCATCGTGCCGGATGTGGATTGTGTGCAGTAGTGCTACAGGTTGAAATAAACGATATGCACCCCTTTTTCTCCTTCTTCTGATTTTTTCAGCATCGTTTCCGCCACGGCAGCCGCTTTCACGGGCCGGTATTTTTTCGCATTCCCCTGTAATATCAAATTGAATACGGGCGTCAGCCATTGGGCGAGTTGTTCGCCAAAGCGCACTTCCTTCCGGTCTCCCACCAGGAAGGAAGGCCGGTAAATGTATAAAGAGGGAAAGCCTATAGCCGTGAGCGCAGCTTCCACATTGCCTTTGGTGCGAAGGTAAAAATTACGTGCGCCGGCTTTTGCGCCGATGGCCGATACAAGATGGTATTGTGAAACGCCGTTCCGGTAAGCTATTTGGCCGCAACGGACGGGAATATCGTGATCCACCGCGGTAAAAGCAGCCTGGCTGCCCGCTTTTTTTATGGTGGTGCCGATGCAGCAGAACAGCGCGTCTCCTTTCAGCGCTTCTTCCAGCTCCGTGCCGCCCTCCAGGGAGCTGAGGGTTTGTTTCAGCCTGGGATGCTCCAGCGGCAGCGGCCTGCGGGAAACGGTCCTCACCTCATCATACCCGCTGTTCAGCAACCGCTGCACCAGCTGCTGGCCGATCAATCCCGTTGCACCGATAACAATTGCTGTTCCTGGCATTTTATTGTTAGTTATATTTGTTCCGTTATTAAAGATAGGATATTTGAATACTTGATTATGAAGGTAATCGAAAATGTTTCCCTCCGCCAGTACAACACATTCAACCTGGACGCTACGGCCCGTTATTTCGCCGCATTTCACTCCCGCGAAGCGCTGGAAGAGATACTGGCCGACCCGCAATACAAAGATACGCCCAAACTGATCCTGGGCGGCGGCAGCAACATCCTGCTCACGAAGGATTTCGACGGCCTGGTGCTGAAGAACGAGATCAAAGGCATTCACGCCGTGAGTGAAGATGAAGAGTATGTGTACGTTAAAGCGGGAGCGGGGGAGAACTGGCACCAGTTCGTGATGCATTGCATTGAAAAGGGATACGCGGGACTGGAGAACCTTTCACTCATTCCCGGCAACGTTGGCGCCAGCCCCATGCAGAATATCGGCGCTTACGGCGTGGAGATCAAAGATACGTTCGACGAGCTGGAGGCGCTGCATTTGCAGGACCGTACGCTGGTTTCATTCAACAAACAGGCCTGCGGTTTCGGGTATCGCGAGAGCGTGTTCAAACGGCAATATAAGGACCAGTTCGCGATCCTCCAGGTGATCTACCGGCTCAGCAAAAAGCCTGCGTTCAATACCAGTTACGGCGCCATAGAACAGGAGCTGGAGCGCATGGGCGTGAAGGAACCTTCCATCCGGTCCGTCAGCCAGGCAGTGATCAATATCCGTTCTTCCAAGCTCCCCAACCCCGCGGAGATCGGTAATGCCGGCAGCTTTTTCAAGAACCCTGAAGTCACGAAAGAGAAATACGAAACGCTGAAGCTGGCCTTCCCCGAAGTAGTGGCCTATCCTTTACCGGGAGACCAATACAAGCTGGCGGCAGGCTGGCTGATAGAGCAATGCGGCTGGAAAGGCTACCGCAACGGCGATGCGGGCGTGCATGCGCGGCAGGCGCTGGTGCTGGTGAATTATGGCCATGCAAGAGGGGAAGACATCGTGGAGCTGTCGCGGCAGGTGGTGGAAAGCGTGAAAGAAAAGTTCGGCGTAGCGCTGGAGCGCGAAGTGAATATTATCTGATGATATGACGGATGATCTTATCCGCATGTTCCCGCGAATTCTCGATGAACCAGATATGGGTGTTCATGCCGCCGCATACAACGCCCGCCAGGTATACGCCGGGCAGGTTGGTTTCCATGGTTTCCGGGTTGTAGGAAGGGCTGCGCACCGCGTCTTCCGATAAAGTGATACCCGTTCTTTCCAGGAAGCTGAAATCAGGCTGGTAGCCCGTTGCGGCGATCACAAAATCATTCGGGATGGTCACCACGCCTTCCGGCGTAAGAATATCCGCTTCCGTTTCGCGGATGCTGGTGAGCACGGAATGAAAATACGCTTTGATGCTGCATTCCTTCACCCTGTTCTCTATATCCGGCTTCACCCAGTATTTCACCCGTTTCCCGATCTCGCCTTCACGGATCACCATGGTTACGTCAGCACCTTTGCGGTAGGTTTCCAAAGCCGCATCCACAGCGGAATTGTTGGCGCCTATTACGATCACTTTCTGGGTGGCGTAGAAATGCGGGTCTTTGTAGTAATGCGTTACCTTGGGCAGGCTCTCGCCGGGAATATTCAGCAAATTGGGAATATCATAGAACCCGGTGGCAATGATGATGTTCTTCGCCGTGTAGGTATTTTTATCAGTAACGACCGTATATCCTTCCCCGTTAGACTTTATACTTTCCGCCTTTTCGAACAGGTTGATCTTTACATGCGTGGAAAGCGCCACCCTGCGGTAATATTCCAGCGCTTCGGGGCGGGTGGGTTTGGCGTTGTTGGAAACGAAAGGGATGCCGCCTATTTCCAGCCTTTCGCTGGTGGAAAAGAAGGTCATATTGAGGGGATAACGGTAGAGCGAATTCACCAGGCACCCTTTTTCGAGAATGAGATAATCCAGTCCTTCCTTTTGCGCCGCCAGCGCGCATGCCAGCCCTATCGGCCCTCCGCCGATGATGATTAACGGTACCTGCTTTGCCATGCTGCTAATTTAAGTGAATTTTTCCAACCGGTCCAGCAGGCGGAACAGCACTGTACGAGTGGTTTCCGCGTAGTGGATGCCGTTGCGCAGCTCTTCCGGGTCCTGTACCCAATCTCCTTTCACCAGCTCATGCCCGCATACGGCTATCATGCCTTCCAGCGCCGCGGGCGTCATCTCGAAATGGAACTGCAGGCCATACACACGGTCGCCCGAGCGGTAAGCCTGGTTTTTACAGGCCACCGATTCTCCCAGGCGCACCGCGCCTTCCGGCAGATCGAAGGTATCTCCGTGCCAGTGGCACACCACCAGCTCGCCGTCATACAGTTCTTTATCGAACCGCACCGGGAACCATCCGATCTCTTTATGTTTATTCGGGTAAACATTTGCGCCCAGCACATCGGCCAGCAACTGGGAACCAAGGCAAACGCCCAGTACAGGTTTCCCGGCATCAATACTTTCCCGGATGAACTGCTTTTCATCCCGCAGCCAGGGATAGTCGGTTTCATCATAAATACCCATGGGGCCGCCCATTACGATCAGCATATCAAAGTCCTGCTGTTGCGGAAGCAGCGGCTTTTCGTACCAGCGTGTAGCCGTGAGGGTATGGGATCGGTCTTTCGCCCAGTCTTCAATAGCGGCAAGCCCTTCAAAAGGCACATGTTGCAGGTAATGTATGCGCATGTCAGTTATTTAATGGTAAGTATTCGGCCCATTGCGCCGTATCCCTCAGTAGCAAGCTTTTCAGCTACATTCATCTCAAAGCGTTAAATGATAGAATTTTTTGTCTACCACCGCCAGGAATTTTTCATTCGGCAGTTCTTCCCTTTGCACTTCCACAAAACCGTTCTTTTCATAAAAACGATGCGCAGTGGTCATCACTTCGGTAGTTCCGAGATAGATATCCGTAAATCCTTTTTCTTTCGCCCAACCGAGCAAGGTATCCAGCAAACGTTTGGCCATGCTGTGTTCGCGGCCGCGGTAGTCTTTGGCGACGAACATTTTTTTCAACCCGCCGATGTTGTTGCCGGTATCGAGCAGGGCAATGGTGCCGACTACTTTATCGCCGTCGAGGGCGGTCCAGAAATTGCCCCTGCCATCCTGGTACGCTTGCGGGATTTTCAGCAGGTCAGGCTGGTGGTCGATGGTAACGGGCAGACTGAACTCCACCTGCTGAATAGGCAGGATCAGGGCGATCACCTCGTTGGTGCGCGTTTGGTCAAATGGTAGTATCTGTATCATGGTTTCCTTATACTTTTCCTGGAAGCGCTTGCGGGAAGCGGATCTCCATGTCTGTTTCTATTTCTTTCGGAAGCTGCTTACCCGTTTTGGCATCCAGCTCGCGGATGATCTCAAATTTCCCGATAATGGTATCGCCTTTGCGCTTGCCGTCTTTCAGCCGCTCCATCGCATCTTCGTATGCATTGCCCGCCTGTTTCAGGTTGTGGCCGATGCGGCCCATCTCTTCGAGGAAGAGGATGAATTTGTCGTACAACATGCCGCATTGCCTGAAGATCTCTTCCACGTTGCGTACCCGGTTCTCGTTCTGCCACAGCAGCCGCACGATCTTGAAAGTGGCTACCAGCGTGGAAGGCGTGATCAGGATCACCTTCTTTTTCATCGCGCGGTTGAAGATGTCCGGGTTTTCGTTCAGCGCCAGCGTAAGGGCGGATTCGAAATGCATGAACATGAACACGAAGTCCGGCGTATTGAGCGTGCCGAGGCGTTGGTAGTTGCGGGCGGACAATTCATCGATATGGTCGGTGATATTGCGCACCAGCTGCCGGAGATGGCCTTTCTTTTCTTCCGGTTCGGTGGCGTTGAAATAGGCTACATATGCGTTCAGGGATACTTTGCTGTCTATTACGAGATGCTTGCCGTCCGGCAGGCGCAGGATGAAGTCCGGCCGGCGGTTGCGCTCTTCTTCCTGGTCGCGGTGCACTTCCTCGCTGGTGTAATCAATGTATTTCTGTAAACCTTCCGCTTCAAGGATGAGCTTGAGCCGGTCTTCGCCCCAGTTGCCCTGCACTTTCACATCCGACTTCAAAGCGCCCGCCAGCCGCTGCGCATCTTCGCTGAGCTGGAAGTTCAGCTTCTGGAGGGATTCTATTTCTTTTTTGAGGGAAGTAAGGTCCTGTATGTCCTCTTTCCGCGTGTCTTCTATCGTTTTGCGGAATTGCCCGATGTCTGTCTTCAAAGGGGAAAGGATGTGCTCCATGGCCGTGCGGTTGGTGTCCGCAAAATCCCTGCTCTTTTGCTGGAGGATGTCGTTGGCCAGGTTCATGAATTCCTGCCTATTGGATTCGTGTATCTTTTTCAGCTCGGACCCGATGCCGGAAAGTTGTTCTATTTCCTTCCTGAGCCCCGCCAGCTGGGCATTCAGCTCAACTACCAGGCTTTCTTTTTCCTTCAGCTCCTGCTCGCGCTGGTTGAGGGTGAACAACATGTTGTCGTACATCTCGCGGGCCACAAAACCTTCGTCCACTTGTTGCCTGCTAAGCCTTTCGGCCAGTTCATGCCGGGGGGCGAAAAATTTCCGGAGGAAGAGATAGCTGCCCAGGCAGCCTGCCAGCAGCCCGATGATCAGTCCGGATAGGAGGGTTACGCTCATAGCCTTCAAATTTAAGCATTTACGCAAAACGGCGCTTCAAAGGGTTTTGCACAGGTGTGCATAACCGCTGTGGGTGCTAACTTCCTAAGGATCACCGGTTGCCGCATGCAAAAAGCCCGGGCTGTTGCCCGGGCTTGCTCAAACATATCTCTAAAGTGGACTGATTATCTGAAGTGATAACGCACGAATGCCTCCATGGCTGCGTATTTCTGGAGACCAAGACGGTCGAACAGATCCGCGGTATTGGCATTCCTTTCTTCGGCGCGCTGCCAGAACTCACGCGCATCGGTACCCTGGAAGGGAACCACGTCTTTCTGGCTCTGGTGGATGAAAATGCCGAGGCGTTTCTGCATCACCTGGTCGGGGCTCATGGGCACGGCCATTTCAATTTCATGGATGTCCCATTCCTGCCAGGCGCCTTTGTAAAGCCATACCCAGCAATCTTTCGCCCATTCTTCGTCCTTCACGATGTCCAGCGCGGCAAAGATCACGTCCAGGCATACTTTGTGGGTGCCATGCGGATCCGCAAGGTCGCCTGCGCAGTAGATCTGCTGGGGCTTCAGCTGGCGGAGCAGGTCTACAGTGAGCTGCACATCCTCAGGTCCCATCGGTTTCTTTTCCACCAGGCCGGTTTCGTAGAAGGGCAGGTTCTGGAAATGCGCATTTTCATCGCCAATGCCTACGTAACGGCAGGTGGCCTTGGCTTCGCAACGGCGTATCAGGCCTTTGATGGCGCGTATCTCGGCGGTATCTTTCTGGCTGGGCTTTTTGATCTGGATGAATGCTTTCGCGTCTTCCAGGATCTGCGAGCTCTTGCTCCTGTCTATGCCGAACATTCCTTCGAAACCTACGGCAAAATCGATAAAGCGCAGCAGGAACTCGTCCGTTACGGCAATGTTGCCGGAGGTCTGGTAAGCTACATGCACGTCGTGGCCCTGCTCGTGCAGACGGATGAAGGTGCCGCCCATGGAGATGATATCGTCATCGGGGTGGGGGGAGAAGATCAGCGCCCTTTTCCGTTCGGGTTGCGAACGTTCGGGATGATTGGGAAGCTGTGCGCCGGGTTTGCCGCCGGGCCAGCCGGTAATGGTATCGCGGATGGCGTTGAACTCGCGGATGTTCAGCTCGTACGCGGAGCCGTATTGCACGATCAGGTCGTTCAGGCCATTGTTGTTATAATCCTTATCCGTGAGCATCAGGATGGGCTTGTCGAGCTTCAGCGCCAGGTTGGTCACCGCTTTGCGGGTGAGTTTGGGCGTCCATTCACAATCCCCCGTGAGCCAGGGTTCTTTATTACGGGTGAGCTCGGCAGCAGCCTGCTCGTCTATCACGAATTTGCAGTTAGCGTGCTGTTGCAGCAGGGAAGCGGGCACCTGGTCGGAGCTGTGGCCTTCTACTGAACGGCATACGATCTTGGCTTTGTGGGAGCCCCAGGCAAGGAGGATCACCTTTTTGGCTTTCATAATGGTGCCGATGCCCATGGTTACCGCGAGGCGGGGCACCTGGCTCATGTTGGAGAACTCGTAGGCGTTGGCCAGGCGGGTGGAATTATCCAGCGTTACCAGGCGGGTGTGGGAGTTCACATTGGAGCCGGGCTCGTTGAAGCCGATGTGGCCGTTGTTGCCGATGCCGAGGATCTGGATGTCTATACCGCCGGCCTCTTCGATCTTGCGTTCGTAAGCTGCGGCATATGCTTTGATCTGCTCTTTCGGCACGGTGCCGTCCGGTACATGGTAATTCCCCTCGGGAATGTCCACGTGATTGAACAAATGTTCCTTCATGAAACGGTTATAGCTTTGCAGCGCATCCGGTTCAATCGGGTAATACTCGTCGAGGTTAAAGGTGACTACGTTCTTAAAACTCAGGCCCTCTTCTTTATGGAGACGCACCAGTTCTGCATAAAGGTATTTGGGAGTGGAGCCGGTTGCGAGGCCGAGTACGGCTGGTTCTTTGGCAGCCTGTTTTTCGCGGATCAGAGTAGCAATTTCCTGCGCCACGGCTTTGGAACCGTCTTTGGCTGTAGGATGGATGTCCACGGAAATCTGTTCGAAACTGTCTATCAGTTCAATTTCCTGGTGATTGATGGTCATTGTTCAAGTTTTTTAAATGCGATTTTAAAAACGAGCCCGAAAATTAAATAAAATACAGCGATTGTTAGGAAAAATTTACGATTAACAATTTTATAGGCCTGTCCATAGTAATATGCTATTAAAATGTAATAATTTGGGCCTTGCCCCGGCAAATCCAAATACCTGTGGTATCCGTATTTATAATGCACCTGTTACGCAAAACCATCCTGATGAAAAAACTGCTTCTCGCCTTTTCGGCTGTCGGCCTGCTGCTGGCATCGGATGTAAAGGCTATACAAACCAATGGTCAACCCCGGCACCGCCACCAGGAACTGAACTGGGCTAAAGCCAGGAACGGCGTTTGGCTCGCGCTGGTGGATAATAAGGTGAACTGGTTCAAGCTGGACAAGAACGCCCGCCTCTGGGCCAGCAACGATGGAAAGGAATGGGCCGAAGTGAGCGATGGGATGTGGCTGGACAATGAAGGCCGCCAGCTAAAGATAGGAGAAGGCAAATTGTGGTGGACCAGCGATGCGGGGAAGAACTTCTCCGAAGTGCCCGAATGGAAATGGAAAGGCCCCAAAGGCGAATGGTATAAGTTTGATGCAAAGTGGACGCTTTGGGTCGCGAAATAAATAAGAATCACGAATAGCACACAATTTTTAGAACGCACCGGTGTTTTCGAGCACCGGTTTTCTGCATAAAAAAAAGCCGTCCGGTTCAACCAGGACGGCTTTTTTATTTATAGGTGTAAGATTATTGAACAATAAGCTCGTCCACGAATAACCAGGCCGGATTGCCCTCCCCCGGCGCTCCTTCGGGGATCCTGCCCTCAGATTGCGCCACTATTTTCACATACCGGGCCTTCACGGTTTCTTTCAGCCTTTCGCGCACGCGGATGATACCTTTGCCATCTATCTCTTTCTGTTGGCCTGCTTCGGTATAATGCTTGCCGTCTTTTGAAATATAGAAGGTAACCTGTTTCGGCGGATAGATCCACTGGTCCTTATTGCTCAGGGTATTCAGCCCCAGCACGCTGATCTCGGTGGAATCGCCAAGGTCTATCACCGCCTCCATGGTGCCGCCGCTGTAGCCGGTCCACTGGTTGTCGTTGAATTCTTTGACGCCTTCAATGCCGTTTACCAGGGCAAAGGGGCTGCCGGGATTGTAGTTCTGGTGCGGCGGTTTGGCGAGGGTAACGGTTTTACCCGCCGCTTTGTGCAGTACAAATGCCTGCTGGAATTCGTTGCCATACTGGCGGTCGCCCTGGAACACGGCCGCTCTTACCACGCCGGTCTTTGTAACGGGAACGGGGCTGGCATAAGCGGCAGATTGCGCTGTAGGCGCGGTGCTGTCTGTGGTGTAAGTGATCTTTCCGCCATCCAGCTTGCTGTCCAGCTTTACCTGCAGGCCGCCTTTGCCGTCGCTTTCTATCACACCGCGTACTTCAAATACATGTTTGGCGTAGTTCACGCCTTTCTTTTCGAGGCGGGGAAGGTCTGCTTTCAGCCTTTCCAGGAAATCGTCGTAGTTCTTTTTTTCTTTCGGCGTCCAGAGCACTTCCGCCAGCGCGATGGCGCGCGGGTATACCATGTATTCCACGTGCTCGGAGTTCTTCATATACTCGGTCCACACATTGCCCTGCGCACCTTTGATGTAACGGGCCTCTTCAGCGCTCAGCCCTTCCGGAACGGGTTCGTAGGCATACACTTTGCTCACGGGCGTAAAGCCGCCGATGGCAACGGGCTCATTTTTGCCCTGGCTCTGGTAATGATCGAGATATACATAGCCGCCGGGCGTCATGATCACGTCGTGATGCTGTTTGGCGGCTGCAATACCGCCTTCGGTGCCGCGCCAGCTCATTACGGTGGCGTTCGGGGCAAGACCGCCTTCCAGGATCTCGTCCCAGCCGATGATCTGGCGGCCTTTGCCGTTGAGGTATTTTTCAATGCGCCGGATGAACCAGCTTTGCAGCGCATGCTCGTCTTTCAGTCCTTCCGCTTTCATGCGGGCCTGGCATTTAGGGCATTTCTCCCAGCGCACTTTCGGGCTTTCGTCGCCGCCGATGTGAATGTATTTGCCCGGGAACAGGATCATCACTTCATCCAGCACATCCTGGAGGAAGGTGAATACGGAATCGTTGCCCGCGCAATACACATCGTCGTACACGCCCCATTTGGTGCCTACTTCGTAGGGCCCGCCGGTGCAGCCCAGGTGCGGGTAAGCGGTGAGCGCGGCAAGCGAGTGGCCCGGCAGCTCTATTTCCGGGATCACGGTCACATGACGGGCCTTTGCATACGCCACCACATCTTTGATCTGTTCCTGTGTATAAAAACCGCCATAAGGTTTACCGTCAAATTTCTGGTCGTCGTAATGCCCTACCATGGTCTCTTTTCTCCGGGACGCCACTTCCTGCAGGCGCGGGTATTTTTTGATCTCGATGCGCCAGCCCTGGTCTTCGGTGAGGTGCCAGTGGAATGTATTCATTTTATGCATCGCCATGAGGTCGATGTATTTTTTGATGAAGTCCGCCGGGAAAAAGTGCCGCCCTACATCCAGGTGCAGGCCGCGGTAGGAGAAGCGGGGCTGGTCGAATATATCCACACCCGCCACCCAGTAGCTGGAAGCCTGCTGCAGGGGCAGCAGCTGGATGAGGGTTTGCATGCCGTAGAATGTGCCGGCGGCATCGTCGCCCTGGATGGTCACCTGGTCTTTACCTACTTTGAGGCGGTAAGTTTCAGGCAATCCTTTTTCGGCGGCGGGCATGCTGGCGAACACGATCATGTTGCGCGCAGCGCTGTCCTGCACTTTCAGCGCAAAGCCGCTGATGCTTTTGAAATATTCGTTGAAGAGGGCAGCCACTTGTTTGTCTGCCTCAGAAGCAGCCACCAGCACGGTTTGTTTGTCAAGCAAAAAAGAATCAGGCGTTTCCAAGAGTCGCGCGGGGAGGGGAATGATGCTCACTTTTGCCTTGGGCGCCGTGGAGGCGGAACCGCCTTCAGAGCAGGCAGCAAAGCCAAGAATAGCGCAGCCGGCTGCAAGATGGAAGAGTCTTTTTATGATCATGTTTTTATTTTTTCAGTTTATCTGCTTCCAGCGCCGCGACCTTTTGTTTCAGCAGCTCATTTTCCTGTTTCAGCTCAATCATATACAGCGTTAATTCTTCTATCTTCTTCATCTGGATCTTCTGCATTTCCCCTATGTCGAGGCCGTCCTTTTCGATGTCCTGTGCGGACGGAACGCCCGGTAAATGATGGTTCAATTTAATAAAAGAATTTACTTCCTGTAAGGAAGGCAGGCTGAAACCGCGGCTGAACACGTAATCGGGCCATCCGGTCAGTGTTACTTTCACTTTTTTGGCGGTGATTTCGCCGTTGACTGCCAGCAGCGACTGGGGCTCTGCTGTGCCGGTGCCGATGCCGATGTTTCCGTTATGGGAAATATGCATGCGTACAGTGGGTTCGCCGCCGGTATTGCTTGATCCGCTGGTCATAAATTGAAGGTAAGAATCCCAGGCCATGCCGCGATATGCCCGTATTATCGCTTTGCCGGCCGAATTGAATTCGTAGGAGATGTCCCGCTTGCTGTCCGGGCCGCCCGGCAAATTGGCTCCCCTGACCACCACTTTGGAATAAGTGTAATTCGTGTTATCTCCTAAAATGGGAGCGGGTGCAACAATACCGTGCTTTACAACCAGCAGCCCGGAGTTGTCCAGCGACATGATCTGGTGCGCGTCTGTACTGTAATCAATGGCTGCATTATCATTAACAAGCCACCTGAACTTGAACCCGCTGGTTTTCGCGCCATACATCCCATAATTTAAAGAACCATTGGACTGCTGGATGAAACCGGATCTGAAATTCATACTCCATACTCCGGATGTGATGGTGTTAGTGTATACATTCGGGAACTGAATTGTGGTGAACGTATCAGTTTGCCCGAATAATGAAATACTTACAACGAATTGTAAAACAATGAGGATGATCTTTTTCATAGATATACTGTTGGGTTTGAAACACAACATACTATTCTATAACGATTTCATCCGCAAAAATGTGACAAGGTTCGCCTTTGCCCGGATGCCAGTCAGGAATGGTGCCATGGTTGGCGGCCACTACTTTCACGTAGCGGGCTTTCAGGTTCACGGGCAGGCTCAGCACCTGTGTGAAGCTGCCGTACTCGCGGTCGGAGAAGGCATTTTTTACCACGCCGGCGGAAGTAAAGTTCTTGCCGTCGTTGGAAGTGAAGAATTCCACCTGCGTGGGGTACCAGATCCACGAGCCAAGATCCTGCAATACGCCCAGTCCCAGCTTATGCAGGGAACGCGGCGCTTTCAGGTCCACGATGGCTTCCAGGTTGCCGGGGTAGTGGCTCTGCCATGCGCCCAGCCTGAAATCTTCCTGCCCGCGGATGCCGTCTATCAGTGCATCCGGCCCGCCCGCTTCGAACTGCGGATGGATCTTCGACAGCACTTTGATGGTCTTGTCGGTTGGAATGAGGAAGAATGGCGTGGATACGGTATGGCTGTATTGCCCTTTCTTGAAGCCCACCGCTTTCAGCGTTAAGGTTTTGTTGATATTGAAAGGTTGCGTGTAACGCCTCGAGCCTGCATTTGGTTCAGAGCCATCCAGCGTGTAATAGATCACCGTTCCGGGTTCCACTGCTTTCAGCGATACCTGCGTGGAATGTTTGAACCTGTCGGAAGGCGCCACTACGTAAGGAACTGCCACAATCAGGTCTTCCCTGATCTCGCTCACGGGCGAACCTTCAGCATTGGCCCATGTTTGGGTGGGCGCATCTGTCATCTCAAACTCCATTACACCGCCATTCATGATCAGCTCATGCGGAACGGATGACGAGGGCAGGTTCATGGAAGCATTGGTAGTGGTGGTTGTGCTGGTTTGCGTTGTCGTAGTTCTCTCATGAAACACTTTCACATTCTTCACGTAAAAGTTTTTCGCGCTCAGGTTATTAGCCTTGATGGTGAAGGTTTTCCCGTTCTCCAAATGAATATTCACTTCGTCAAAGGTTGGCGTGCCGATCGCATACCGGCCGTCACCGGGCCTTACAGGGTAAATACCCATGGCGCTCATCACATACCAGGCGCTCATTTGCCCGCAGTCTTCGTTGCCGCTGAGGCCATCGGGCGCATTATGGTACATGGTGTTCATGATCTGGTGCACCAGCTGCTGGGTTTTCCAGGGCCGGCCCACGTAGTTGAACAGGTAGGCGATATGGTGACTGGGCTCGTTGCCATGCGCATACTGGCCGATGAGGCCGGTGATGTCGGACTGGTGGCGGCCGCTCAGCTTGTCTCCGGTAGTGAATAATCTATTTAATTTCTGCGTGAATTTTTCTTTGCCGCCGTTTAGTTTGATAAGGCCGCTTACGTCCTGCGGGGCGTAAAAGCTGTATTGCCAGCTGTTGGCTTCGGTGAAGTAACTATTCACTTCGGTGGGATTGAACGGGCTCATCCAGCGGCCGCCGATCTTGCCACGCATAAAGCCGGTGGAAGCGTCGTACAGGTTTTTGTAAGACTGTGCGCGTTTCATGTAACGGTTATACACCGCGGTGTCGCCCAGCATTTTGCCCATCTGCGCAATGCACCAGTCGTCGTAGGAATATTCCAGTGTGCGGGAAACGGATTCAGGCTGCGTGTCCATGCTCAGGTAACCCTGCCGGATGTAGTGCTGCATGCCGAAACGTTCGCCTTCGGCATAGCTGCGCATGGCTTCCAGCGCGTATTTCGCGTCGTAGCCGCGGATGCCTTTCTGGTAAGCGTCCACGATTACGGGTACGGAATGGTAGCCGATCATGCAGAAAGTTTCGTTGCCGCTCAGTTCCCAGACAGGCAGCATGCCGCCGTTTTTGTATTGTGCCAGGAAGGTGTTGATCCAGTCGTTGGTTTTCTGGCGGTTGATGATGGTCATGAGCGGATGCAGCGCGCGATGCGTATCCCAGAGAGAAAATACGCTGTAGTTCTCAAATCCTTCCGCTTGGTGGATCTTCAGATCGGTGCCGCGGTATTGGCCGTCCACATCCATGTAGAGATTGGGATTGAGGCAGGCGTGGTACAGCGCGCTGTAGAACATCGTCTGCTGGTCATCGGTTCCGCCTTTCACGTCAATTTTCCCAAGCTCCTTGTTCCATGCGGCTTTGGCATTGGCCAGCGTGCCGTCGAAGTCGAAGCCGGGCATTTCCGCGTCGAGGTTTTTCAAAGCGCCTTCTTCGCTGACCCCGGAAATAGCCACCTTCACATAGAGCGGCTGCTGCACGTCGAAAGTGAAGTAAGCCTTGATGTTGCGGCCTTCCGCGCTGGGGAGGGCGCCTTTTGAAGTGTCGCCCAGCGCCACGTTGTGCGATTTTGCGGGGCGGGAGAATTTCATGGCGAAGAACAATATCTGGTCCTTGGCCCAGGAATTGGAACGGCGCATACCCACTACAGTGCTGTCGTTCACGACTTTCAGGCTGGAGCTGATCACGATGTCGCGGTGATAGAGGTCCAGCAGCACATGCCCTTCGCCGGCGTTCTGCGGGAATTCGTATTTGTGCAAGCCGACTCTTTTCGTGGCGGTAAGCGATGCGAGGATGTCGTATTTATCCAGCTTTACGCTGTAAAAACCGGCGTAGGCTTTTTCATTTTTATGGGAAAAAGGGGAGGCATATTCATCATTTTTCCAGGATGGTTTGCCGGTAACGGGCATCAGCAGCACGTCGCAGTAATCTTCGATGCCGGTGCCGCTCAGGTGGGTATGGGAAAAGCCATACATGACGGAATCGGTGTAATGATAACCGGAGCAGCCGTCCCAGCCTTTGAGGCGTGTGTCAGGACTGAGCTGTACCATGCCGAAGGGCATGCTTGGGCCGGGATAAGTGTGGCCGTGGCCGCCGGTTCCGATAAAAGGATTTACTTTAGATGAGTAATCCGTTTGCTGCGCGCTGGCAGCGGATGCCAGCCCCATAGCCAGCATAACCAACCAATTTTTCATTCACTGTTTTTTTAGTTCCTGTCCGGCTTTCCGCGTGGGATAAGGCCGCGGCGCCGGAAAGAGCTAAATTAAGGAATAATGGATCGCTAAAACGTTTTAGTGTGAGAAAGTTTGATGATTAAAAAAAAGCTTGGGAAGGACTTTATCCTTGCAAATCGAAAATCAGATGTTACAATTGCAAGGATGATCTACGAAGGAACATCGTGAACTGTCCTGAGACGGATATCAGCAAAAAAAGACCGCTCCCGGAAAGAGCGGCCTTTACAATATCTCATATTTCAATTTATTTCAGCAACACCTCCGCGATCACCGGCCTGTGATCCGATGCAACGGTTTCTTCCACCACCAGTGCGCTCATTACATGCCATTGCGTTTTATTGTAGAGGAAAATGTAATCCAGCTTCTGGGTGGGTTTGTCTGAAGGCCAGGTAGGGCCCAGCTTTTCAGTGGCGTCTGCAAAAGTTTGTTTGAAGATGCTTATTTCTTTTGATGCGGGCTGCGCGTTCATGTCGCCTGCTACGATCAGCGGCAGCGCGGGATGGGCCTGAACGTGCTGCATGAGCAGGTTCACCTGGCTGAGGCGGTCGGCGGGATCGTCCAGGTGGTCCAGGTGGGTGCTGATGAAGCGGAGCAGGCTGTCGCCCGGGAGCTTTACGGTTACCACCGCGGCATTACGCGGCTCGCTGCCTTCGCCTTTGGCGTGCAATGCAATGCTCTGGCTTTTTTCTATCGGGAAGCGGCTGAGAACGCCGTTGCCGAAGCTTCCGCCATCAAACTCCATGGCTTTGCCAAAATAGATGTACATGCCTGTGATCGCGGCCAGCTCCTTCAGCTGGTCGGTTTTATTGACGCGGGAAGTAGAGCTGTCTACTTCCTGTAAGGCCACCAGGTCGGCATTGGTGGCGAGTATCACGTTGGCAATACCCTGGATGTCCAGCTTGCCCTGCGTGTTCTCACCATGATGAATGTTGTAGCTGAGCACTTTGATCACCTGCCCCTGAACCTGCGCCGACGCAGGAAAAGAAGCGGCAAGGGTTAGCACGAAAAGAAAAACGATTCGGTACATAATATTCAGATTAAGAATTTCCGGATAATATCGAGCCATATCTCATTCTTCCCGGCAGGTACAACTATCATGCCCGCATATCCACCCGGAATCCCGGCTATTTGCCGAAGATCTCCTTCACCGGCCGGCCTACCCATTCCTGCGGCGTTTTAAGCCCGAAAATCCAGGCAATGGTGGCCGCCGTGTCGTAGGTCATCACGCTCTCCCGCACTTCATGGCCTTTTTTGATGCCCTTGCCGGTAAAGATCCAGGGTATCTGCATTTCCACCATCGTTTTGCCGCCATGGCCCTTGTTGATGCCGCCATGGTCGGAACTGAGGATGAGCACGCTGTTATCCCACATACCCGCGTCTTTCACCGCCTGCACGATCCTGCCTAATAAAACGTCATTCTTATGCACTTGTTCATAGTACTCGGGAATGTTGTGCCCGATACCATGACCCACCCCGTCCGGCTGATCGAAATGTATAAAGAGGAAGTCAGGTTTCTTTTCTTTGATATAGGCTACCGCCGCATCGGTGGTGGCGGTATCGTTCGGGCACGACTGGTCTTTGTTCACTGCTTTTTTCGGGAACAGGTAACCGATGCCTCCCCAGCTGTAGATCACCCCCATTTCAGCGTCCGGGCGTTGCCGGCGCAGCAGGGTGAACACGGAAGGGAAAAGACCGTATTCATCCAGGGTCCTCGGTTCCACTTCGGGCGTTTTACTGCCCCATTCTGTGAAACCATGCAGTTCCGGGCCCGCGCCCATGATCATGCTGGCCCAGTTCACCGCGCTGGAGGAAGGAAGTACGCTGCGCGCCTTTAACGTCCAGCTGCCTTCTTTCATCAGCTGCTTCATCACCGGGTTGTCCGCCTTTGCGATGGCATAGGCGCCCAGGCCGTCCATACCAATGAGTATAACATGTTTTACGCCTTTTACCTGTGCCTGTGCCGCCAATCCGCAGCACAATACTAAAGCTAAGAAGCCTGCTTTTTTCATGTCTCGACTAATTTAAAATTTATTTAATGTATCAACAATAAAGAAGTATGCACATTTACCTGATGTGGATAAAAGTAGTAAATATATACTATACTTTGTTTAATATTTATAAATATAACAAAGAGGTAATAACAAGAACAGGGTTGGCTTACAGTTCGTTTCAAACGGTTTGGGGCAGATCAGTCTTTGTATAGTTGATCAGCCGTTCAAACCTTTTTCCGCTTCTTCGCGGATACGCTTTACGGTAGCTGCTTTGGTAACGGCGATGCCGTATTCCGGCACACCAGGAATGCCGCCCATGCTTACGTTGGGATTGCGGTATTGCATGCGGCTGTCTTCGTATTCTTTTGCGGTGGTATGAAATTCTTTTGCGCGTGTGGCGGCTGCCAGCGCGGCGGCATTATGATCGCGCAACCCGGAACCTGCCATGATGCGGATGCGGCCCGCGGCTTTTTTCACCAGTGCGGCGATCAGTTCCGCGCCTTCCATGGCCGTGTTGCGCTGGCCCGAGGTCAATATCCGCTCGCAGCCTGTTGCGATCACGTCTTCCAGCGCCTGCAACGGATCCGCCGTCATATCAAATGCGCGGTGGAAGGTGACGCCCATCGGCCCGGCAAGTTCTACCAGCTCGTGTGTGCGCGCCTGGTCTACTTTTCCGTCGGCAGTCAGCAAACCAATTACCACGCCGTCGCAGCCCAGCTGTTTGCACACTTTAATATCTTCTTTCATGATGGCGAACTCCTGGTCGTCGTACAAAAAATCTCCCCCGCGCGGCCGGATAATAGGGTAGAGGGCAATGTTCACCGCTTCGCGCGCCAGTTTGATAGTGGCGTAACTGGGTGTGGTGCCGCCTTCCAGCAGGTTGTCGCAAAGCTCTATCCGGTCTGCGCCGCCTTCCTGCGCTGCTTTGCAGGAAGCCAGCGATGTGGCGCATATTTCAAGGGTGATCTTTTCCATGGTTGCAAAAATAAGGAGGAAGGTACCGATAAAAAAAGCGCACCGTACCGATGCGCTTCTTTTAAATTATTCTCTGAATGATCAGAAGTAGTGTTTGCCTTTGATCAGCTCTTCTTTATCGTCGCCGGTGGTTACAGCGTAGCTGAAACCTTCGTGCAGGCAATACGCCCCGTGCTCGCCTTTTTTATTGAGCGCAAGGAAGCCGATCTGGATGCCTTTGGCCCGGTCAGGGTTCTTTTTCACGATGCGCATGACGGCTTCTTTGCAGGCCGCTTCAGGGGAATACCCCTGGCGCATCAGTTCCACCACCAGGAAGCTGCCCACCACGCGTATCACTTCTTCGCCAACACCGGTGGCAGTGGCGGCGCCTACTTCATTATCCACGTAAAGCCCTGCCCCGATAATGGGCGAGTCGCCAACGCGGCCGTGCAGCTTGAATGCCATGCCGCTGGTAGTGCAGGCGCCTGAAAGGTTGCCCTGCGCATCCAGCGCTACCATCCCGATAGTGTCGTGATTGTATACGTTGCCGGGAAGTTTCAGCGGGTTGAAAGCGGTGGCGTTTGTTTCGCCCCCGTTAAAAGCGCTGGTGCCCTTTTTGCCCTCGTAGCTCTGGTTTTCGATGTTCATCACCGGTTTGTACTCCGATTTCTTGAGCCATTCTTTCCAGGCTTTTTCGGATTCGGGCGTAAGCAGGTTCTCTTTTTTGAAACCATTCTCCAGCGCGAACTGGAGGGCGCCTTCGCCAACGAGCATCACATGCGGCGTTTTTTCCATCACCTTGCGCGCCACTGAAATAGGGTGCACGATATGTTCGAGCGCAGCCACGGAGCCGCAGTTGCCCAGCTCGTCCATAATGCAGGCGTCCAGCGTTACATGGCCGTCCCGGTCGGGGAAGCCGCTGTAGCCTACGGTGTGGTTGTTCGGGTCAGATTCGGGTACATGCACACCTGCTTCCACCGCGTCCAGCGCGCGGCCGCCCTTTTTGAGCACCTGCCATGCAGCTTTGTTGGCCGCGATACCAAAGTCCCAGGTGGAAACCACGATGGGTTTCCGGCCTTTGCCCTTGCGGGATTGCGCGGCGGCGGGCAATCCGTCTATGGAGAGGGCTGCTGCGCCCAATGCCGCTGTTTTAAAGAAATTCCTTCTGCTGTTCATACCTCACAATGTTACGGAATTTAGTCTTTCATTTCCCAGGCCATGGCGCTGGCGCCAAGGATGGCGGCGTCGCTTTCTTTCAGCTCGGAGAACAAAAGTTTGACCTTGTTCTGGAAGATCGGCAACAGGTTCTTTTCCATGTGCTCGCGAACGGGGCGCATGATGAGATCGCCTGCCTGGGTGAGGCCGCCGAACAGAACGATGGCTTCAGGGCTGGAGAACATCACGAAGTTGGCCAGCGCTTCACCCAGCACTTTGCCGGTATATTCATAGATCTCCATCGCGAGCTTATCACCTTTGATGGCCGCTTCGTAGATCATTTTGGAATCGATCTCTTCGGCGGTATGGTTGCGCAGCAGGCTTTGTTCGTCCGGCCGCGCTTCAAGGAGTTCCAGTGCAGTGTTGGTAACGCCGGTGGCGGATGCATACGCTTCCAGGGAACCGTGTGCGCCGGTGCCGTGATGCAAACGGCCGCCGGGAATAACGATCACGTGGCCCAGCTCACCTGCAAACCCGTCGTGGCCATATATAAGCTGGCCGTTGGCTACGATGCCGCTTCCCACGCCGGTGCCCAGCGTGATGGTGATAAAGTCTTTCATGCCACGGGCCGTGCCGTAAGTCATTTCACCGAGCGCCGCCGCATTGGCGTCGTTGGTGAGCACCGTAGGCAGGCCGAATAATTCCTCGAGCATCTGCGCAAGCGGTATGATGCCCTTCCAGCGCAGGTTAGGAGCATATTCAATGTTTCCTGTGTAATAGTTACCATTGGGTGCGCCTACGCCAATTCCTTTAATGTTCTCAATACCGCCTACCTGTTCGATCAGTTTCGTCAATCGCTGATGCAGTTCAGCAAGGAACATGGTAACTTCTTCGTGAGCTTTGGTTGACATACGGTCCTGGAACAAAATGTTGCCACGACGGTCTACTATTCCAAATTTAGTATTAGTACCTCCAATATCAATGCCCACCGCTAGTTGCTGACTCATAGTCTATACCTTGGGATTTTAAAATTGTTTTAACACGGAATGCGAAAAATGCGAGATAAGCGAAGCAGATCACCGGCACAATATACGACATGTGAATGCCGATTGCCGGGATATCTGAAAAGCCACCCTGCAATGGCGGAACGAGCGCCCCGCCGAGGATCATCATGATCAGGAAAGAAGAACCCTGGCCGGTGTATTTTCCAAGTCCTGCGATGGACAGGGAAAAGATGCAGGGCCACATCACGGAGCAGAAAAGGCCGCCACTGATGAAAGCGAACAGGGATATGGGACCTGTGGTGAACAGACCGATCAGCATGGCGATAACGCCCATGATGCCGAAGGTGAGGAGCGTTTTGGCCGGTTTGTCCTGGCCGTAAAAGAACCCTGCGATCTGGATCACGATACAGATCGCGAAAGGATACAGTTTGGTGATGTCGTTACCTTTCAGCGCGTTAACGCCAAGAATAACGGCGTAAGCGATAAAAGGCACCACAACAGACAATATCTGGCGGGTGGATTTGGTAACGTTGAATACGCTGATGGCGCCGGTCCAGCGGCCGATCATCAGCCCGCCCCAGAAGATGGCGATGTAGGGGCTGATCTCGGATTCATGCAGGCCTTCGGCGGTGAGGAAGCCGGGTTTTTTGAGCAGCTCGCCGAGGTTGGAGGAGGTGCTCACTTCCACGCCCACATATACGAAGATGGCGATCATGCCCATGATCAGCTGCGGGTATTTCATAGCGCCCCATCCGTTGCCATTGCTGCGGGATGCGAATTGCGCGTAGAACAGGATAATGAGGATGCCAACGATGCCCGCGATAAAATACGGCAGCGGTTCGGTGGTGATGCCGATGCCGCTGGCGATAATGAGGAACATCAGCGTGATGCCCAGCAGGGTGCCGGTGGCTTTGGGGGAAGATTCGAAATGATCGTCTTCCGTGCCCTTCGGCATTTTGGTGGCGGCGAAAATGCCGGCCGCGGCCAGGAACAGGCCTACGAGGGTAATATATAATATGTTGATCTTGCTGATGTCTGTATCGCCTGATGTGCCGGCTACTTTGGCGGAGCCGAACAGCAGGATGCTCACGATGAGCGGGCCGATGGTGGTGCCGAAGGAGTTGACGCCGCCGGCGAGGTTGAGGCGGTGCGCGCCTTTAGCCGGGTCGCCCAGCAGGATGGCGAAAGGGTTGGCGGCGGTTTGCTGCAGGGAGAAACCGAGCGCTACAATAAAATATGCCCCGAGGATAAGGTAGAAGGCGGCGGTTTTGTTTTCCATGCCCAGGCCGAGGTTCACGGCGCCGATAGTGGCGGCGGCCCCTACGCCGGAAATGAGCAGGCCATATATAATGCCTTTTTTGAACCCGATGCGGTTCAGGATATCAACCCCTTTCATGGCGGAGAGCAGGTAGAGGATGAGGGAGCCGATGAAATAAGCGCCGTAGAAGGCGAAATCCACCAGCTGCGATTGTATTTGCGTCAGTTCAAAATGCGCTTTACAAAACGGGATGAGGATACTGTTAGATGCCGCAACGAACCCCCAGAAAAAGAATACCAGAATGAGTACGAAAAACGAGGGATGCGTACCTTGTTTACTTTGCGTGGACATATACCTGATTGTATTTTGACAAAATATGGCTCTAAATGTATAATTATTTTTTTGACAAAAGATGAAAAACAGCGAGAAAAGCTGTATTTTTTTTAACTGCTCAAACGTTTTAGCTAATATATTTATGAAATATGGGAATTGTTAACTATGTTCGTGAATTCTTGACCAATCAACCTTAGCTACTCATGAGTGATAAAACCGCTACAGTGGCCGCTCCCCGCGGTAACTACAAACAGGCGATGTTTATTATTGCCACACTGTTCTTCATTTTCGGCTTCGTAACCTGGCTGAACTCACTACTGATTCCCTTTCTGCAACAGGTATGCGAGCTGTCGGATGTGGTGGCCTACCTCGTAACGTTCGCCTTTTACATCTCCTACTTTGTAATGGCGATCCCTTCTTCCATGATCCTGAACAAGATAGGCTTTCCCAAAGGGATGTCTCTCGGCTTGCTGACCATGGCGGTAGGTTCCCTGATCTTTATCCCGGCCGCGCAAATGAGGAATTACCCGTTGTTCCTGGTAGGACTTTTCACCCAGGGTACCGGCCTTGCCTTATTGCAAACCGCTTCCAATCCATACGTAACTATTCTCGGACCCATCGAAAGCGCGGCCAAACGGATCAGCATCATGGGTATCTGTAATAAAGTAGCCGGTATCATCGGCATTTTGCTGCTGGCTAACCTCCTTTTCAGCGATACCAAAGAGATCTCCGATAAGATCAATACACTCACCGGCGCCGCTAAAGAAGCGGAGCTGGACCTCCTGGCCGCCCGCCTCGTAACGCCCTACGCCATCATGGCTGTAGTGCTTTTTATCCTGGCATTTTTTGTATTGAAAGCGCACCTTCCGGAAATTTCACAGGATGATGAAACGCCGGTAGCCGCTACCGACGGCCCAGACCAATACGGAAGGACTTCCGCGTTCCAGATCCCTTACCTCATGCTTGGCGTGCTCTGCATCTTCTTATACGTAGGGGTAGAAGTGCTGGCGATCGACTCCATCAAAAAATATGGCGAGTATGCCGGCCTCTCCGGCGATGTGGCCGCCAAAGTTCCCATCTGGTGCCTTGTTGCGCTCGGTGTGGGTTACCTGATCGGTGTGGCGGCTGTGCCGAAGATCCTCAGCCAGAAAACCGCCCTGGTGATCTGTGCGGTGCTTGGCGCAGTATTCACAGTAGGCGTTCTGCTTACCTCCGGCATCGTTTCCATCGTTTTCCTGGTGCTTTGCAGCTTTGCGCACTCGCTCATGTGGCCCGGTATCTGGCCTCTGGCTATCAATAAGTTAGGAAGATTCACGAAGCTGGGCTCCGCCCTGCTGGTAATGGGCATTGCCGGCGGCGCCATCCTGCCGCTGGTGTACAGCGCCCTCAGCACCAGCCTGGGAGGCAACCTCCAGCTGGCTTATGTGATCATGATCCCCTGCTACCTGTACATCCTGTATTTCGCATACACAGGCCATAAAAAAGGCTTGCCGGCTTAGCTTTTCAAGCTGAAAAATATCAGAAATGCTTCTGCACGCCGCGGTAAAACCGGCTCCGCAGAAGCATTTTTCTTTTCCCGCTGGGAAAGCCCGCTCTTTTTTATATTTTTAGGTGTCAAAAGTACCCTTATAATGATATCGCAAGCAACTGAGCAGTTTAAGAAGTTATTCCACAAAGAACCGTTGATCGTTTCCTCTCCCGGCCGCATCAACCTGATCGGCGAACATACCGACTATAATGAAGGTTTTGTGCTGCCCGCCGCCATCGATAAAAAGATCATCTACGCCATTGCCCTCAATGGTACGGATACCTGTAACGCCTATGCGCTGTTCAACGACGAGATGGCGTCTTTTTCGCTGAAAGACATCCGCCCCGGCGGAGGCTGGATCAATTACCTGAAAGGCGTGGTGTACCAGCTGCAACAGCGCGGGCTGGAAGTAAAAGGTTTCGATTGTGTGATCACCGGCGATATCCCCATCGGCGCAGGCATGAGCAGCTCCGCCGCCGTGGAAGGAGGGCTCAACGTTGCGCTGAATCATCTCCTCGGCTTCAACCTCAGCCGCATGGACATGGCCAGGGTAGGCCAGCTGGCCGAACACACATTCCCGGGCGTGAAATGCGGCATCATGGACCAGTTTGCCAACCTCCACGGGCAGAAAGACCGCGTGATGCTGCTGGACTGCCGCAGCCTGGAATTCACTTATTTCCCTTTCGAATTCTCCAAAGACCATAAGATCGTACTGGTGAACTCCATGGTACACCATTCCCTCGCTTCTTCCGAATACAATGTGCGCCGCGCGCAATGTGAGGAAGGCGTGAAGATCCTCCAGGAATTTTTCCCGGACATCAACAGCCTGCGTAATCTGACGTCCGCGCAGGTAGAGCAGTACAAAGACAAGCTGCCGCCCAAAGTATACGACCGCTGCCGCTACGTGACCGAGGAAAACGAGCGCGTGGAAAAAGCCTGCGCGCATCTCCAGCGCAACGAACTGAAAGAAGCGGGCGAGCTGATGTTCGCTTCCCATGAAGGTCTCAGCAAACTTTACGAAGTATCCTGCCCCGAGCTGGACTTCCTGGCCAACCTCGCACGGCAGCGACCCGAAGTAGCCGGCGCCCGTATGATGGGCGGCGGGTTCGGCGGATGCACCATTAATCTCGTAAGATCTTCAGCAGTTGATGCCTTTGTGAATTTTGTACAGGGTGAATATGAAAACAAATACGGAAAGGCGCCGGAAGTGTATGTGACGTCTATCGAGGATGGGGCGAAGGTGGTGGGGTAAAGCCTCTCCCAGGATCATTTTTTTAAGATCGCTTCAATCCGGCCGCCAGGAATAAAGTCTTTTACCTCGATGATTTTGCATTTGGTGAAATCGATGTGGGTGGCATGCAGCACAAAGTTGTATTCCAGGGGTACTACCGATGAAGGTACCTGGAGCACGGCCGTTTTTCCGGAGTTATACCATTCATCTCCAACAGGCTGGCTGATGGAATAATCATCCGGCTGGCTCCACCCAAGAGGCAGGGAATGCAGATCAAGAACGGTTTTAGGAATTGAATCAGGTATTTGTATGTACATGATCGCAAAATCCTTATTAAAACCGTACCCGTTCCTCCTGATAAGATTTTCCATAATGGCCAGTGAAATACTGCCCGCAGTATAGATCACTTTATTCCCTTCGGAATTCCACCTGCCGGCAATGCCCGGGGCAAACAGATTTTTGGCATACCGCTTCAATACGATCCTGTAAACAATCATCCGGGCTGTTTTAAAGCGAATAACCGTAAGCGATCCTGTCCACCTCCTGCGAAATGAGATCAACGCCACCGGGGGTAATGAGCCAGTTCACGGGTTTGTCCCTGAGGTGTGAAAGCGGTTTCCGCAGCCACTCCTGGAACTCATGCAGGTTGCTGAACACCTCTTCTCCCTTTTTGAATAATACGATCAGCTTCAGCAGGTGCTCGCCTTTCACGGGTTCAAGGGGCTTGTCCAGTTCTTTGTAGTTGGTCAGCGTCCTGGTAGACGTGTTGATCAGCTCAGCGAGGTATTTGTCTGGTATGTTGATGAGATTGGCGAATGTATAGAATACGGAAGTTTTTACTCCTTTCTGGGCATAGCGCACCAGCGAGGGAAGGCCGGTAGTGTAATTATCAAACTTACCTGCCAGGGAGGCGGCACTCACCGTTTCATCCCAGCCGCTTCCTGTGTTTTTATCACTCTCCTTTTTTCCGGGAGTTTTTTTACCTGCATGTGCAGCCATACTACAATAATATTTAGCCTATTTCGAAGATACGAATTATTTCCATTCTTAAATGGAATGTTTTCCACTTCTTTTTTATCAAAAAAAAGGGCGCTCCTCTCAGAGCGCCCCTTATATTTCTGATCTACTCCAAACAGCATTAATACTCCCCGTCCAGCGCGAAGTTGGGCTTGCGGTTGATCCAGCGGCCGCGGGTGAAGTCAGGGATGAACTGCGCTGTGCCGCCTTCCTGGATGGATTGCTCGCTCAGCGGTGTGATAGCATACCAGGTAGCCAGATCGTATACGTCCATCTGGTAGTCTGTGCCGCGTTTGATGCTTTCAATGAAAGAGTTGATCACGAACCAGTCCATGCCGCCATGACCGGCGCCGGAGGCATCGTTGGCATATTTTTTCCAGAGCGGGTGGTCGTATTTGCCCATGTAGCTTTCAGCGTCTTTCGGGTCGCCGGCTTTTTCCCAGGTATGCGGTTTGCTTTTGCCTTCAATGTGAATGCTGTCGAAATCATCCATCCACAGCCCGTTGGTGCCCTGCACTCGGAAGTTCAGCGAATAGGGACGGGGCAGGTTGGTGTCATGGCTCAGCATGATGGTTTCGCCGTTGTTGGTTTTGATCAGCGTGCTCACGATATCCCCCAGCTTGAATTCCACTTTGGCGTTCGGGTGGCTGGGCCCTCCTTTGGGATGATCCATGATATATTTATGCAGGCCGCGCGATTTAGTGGCCACTGAGGTGAGCGACAGCAAACGGTTGCCACGGTTGATGTTCACCATATTGCTCACGGGGCCGAGGCCATGGGTGGGGTAGAGGTCGCCGTTGCGGTGAACGGAGTGGTTGGTGCGCCATTTGGCTTCGGAAACGCCTTTGTCTCCAAACTCAACGCCGCCGCCGTAAAGCTGCTTGCCGTCGTTGAACTTCACTTCACGCAGGTCATGCTGGTAACCGCCCTGCAGGTGCAGCAGCTCGCCGAAAAGGCCCTGGCGCACCATGTTCAGCACAGCCAGCACATCGCGGCGGTAATTCACGTTCTCCATACCGAATACGGGGATGCCGGTTGCTTCTGAAGTGTTCACCAGCTCCCAGCATTCCTGGATATCGGCCGCGCCGCAAACTTCCACTGCGGGCGTAATGCCTGCGCGCATAGCGTCTACTGCCATCACGGTATGCCATTCCCAGGGAGTGGCGATCACCACTGCGTCTATGTCTCCGCGTTTGAGGAGGTTCTTGTAGTCGTGCGGGCCTTTGGTATATTCAGCCACTTTGCGTTTTGCGCCATAATGCTCGCCGATCATTTTGCGGACCTGCGGCAGGGTGAATTCGGTATCCGGGTCCGCAATGGCCACCACCTCCACGTCGCTGCGGCGGAGGCAAAGGTCCAGGTGGTTCAGCCCGCGCGCTCCCACGCCGATCAACCCTACTCTTACTTTTTCTTTCTTTTCAGCGGCGAATATCCGTGCGGGCGAATTCAGCAGGGAAAGTCCCACGCCTGCCGCCACGCTGTTCCTGATGAACTTTCTGCGATGCAAGTGCTTATTCATAACTTTTGATGTGTTTTAAAAAGAGTAACATGTTCAGTTAACAGCTTTAAATGTATAGCTTTAACGGTATCATCCGCAACGCGTGTTTATGAATTGTGACATTCCTGTGATAGATGGCAAATGCAGGGTTTTCCCGGCTAAAGCCCTCAGTATTAGCCATGATGCGCACTGCAAACGGTTGTTAGCGTATTATTTTATCATTCTCTGTCATGATATTACCAAACTACAGGAAATGAACGCCAGGATGTTATTTTTATGATCACACGTCTTGCAATTACAGTATTATGAAAAAAGCGGCACTCTTTGTTTTATTGGTCATTTCCGTCAATGCCTGGGCGCAGCCCGAGATCAAGCCTTTCGGCGCGCTGCCCTCCAATGCGCAGGTTAAATGGCAGCAGCTGGAATATTACATGTTCATTCATTTTGGCCCCAATACCTTCACCGATAAGGAATGGGGGCACGGGGACGAGGATCCGAAAGTCTTCAATCCCACAGCGCTGGACGCCCGCCAATGGGCGCGCACCGCGAAGCTTGCCGGTATGAAGGGGATCATTATCACCGCCAAACACCACGACGGCTTCTGCCTCTGGCCCAGTGAATACAGTAAACACACCGTTCGTGAAAGCGCCTGGAAGAACGGCAAAGGTGATGTGCTGGCGGAATTGTCCGCCGCCTGCAAGGAATACGGCCTGCTGTTCGGTGTGTACCTTTCGCCCTGGGACCGCAACCACCCGGCTTACGGCACGCCCGAATACAACCAGGTATTCGCCAACCAGCTGCGTGAAGTGCACACAAAATACGGTCATGTATTCGAGCAATGGTTCGACGGCGCCAATGGCGAAGGCCCCAACGGCAAAAAGCAGGTATACGACTGGGATCTGTTCGAAGGAACTGTTAAAAAATACCATCCCGAAGTGATCTTCTTCAGCGACGCCGGCCCCGGCTGCCGCTGGATCGGCAATGAGAACGGGTTTGCAGGCACCACGAACTGGAGCACGATCAACCGCAAAGAATTTGCGCCGGGCATGCACGGCATACAGGATAAGCTGAACAAAGGCCAGGAAGGCGCATCGGACTGGGTGCCCGGAGAAGCGGACGTTTCCATCCGCCCGGGATGGTTCTACAGCCCCAGCACGGATGATAAGGTGAAAACGCTGCCCTGGCTGCTGGACATTTACTACGGCTCCGTTGGCCGCAATGCCAACCTGCTGCTGAATGTACCGGTAGACCGCCGCGGGCGCATCCACGAGAACGATTCCCTGCGCCTGATGGAACTGAAAAGAACATTGGACGCGGATTTTAAGCTCAACCTGGCGGTGCGTGCCAGAACAACCGTTACCAACGGCCGCAGCGGCAGCGCCATTTCAAGCGCCATCCACCTTACAGACAATAACTACAATACCTATTGGGCAACAGCGGAAGGCAAGCTCACAGCGGATATTGAGCTTAGTTTCGAAAAAGAGGTCACGTTCAACCGGTTGGCCATACAGGAGTTCATCCCGCTGGGACAGCGCGTGAAAGCCTTCTCAGTAAGCGTTTTGGAAGGAAAAGAATACCGCGAGATCGTCCGGGAGACTACTATCGGTTACAAACGCATCCTGCGCCTGCCCAACACCACTACCAAAAGCGTGAAGATCACCCTGCTGGATGCGCTGGCCAGCCCGGTGATCAGCGAGGTGAAGCTCTACAAAGCGCCCGAGCTGCTGGCAGACCCGGTGATCAAACGCAGCAAATCAGGCCAGGTGACCATTACCTGCCAGTCACCCGACCCGGTGATCTACTATACCACAGACGGCAGCGAGCCCACCACCGCTTCCAGGAAGTACGAGGGCACAGCTTTCTCTTTCCCCGGCAGCGGTACCATCAAAGCCAAAGCGTATATCAACAACGGTAAACAATCCGGCGCCACAGCAACCCAAACGATGGACATCGCGCCTGACGGCTGGAACGCGGTGACGCCCGGCGCGGAAAAAGCGGTGGACGGAGATCCCGCTACAGTCTTCCGCAACGCGGAAATGAAATATCCTGCTGAGCTGGTGGTGGATATGGGCGCGCCCGCCACGGTGAACGGCTTCACCTACACGCCTCACCCGCGCGGCGGCATTGTGTACCAATATGCCTGGTATGTGAGCAACGACGGGAAGGAGTGGGGCGAACCGGTGGCGAAAGGCAGCTTTGCGAACATCCTGAACAACCCGGTGAAGCAAAGTGTAAAACTCCCTGAATCAGTGAAATGCCGTTACTTCAAGCTGGTGGCGCTGGCCCCGGCGAATGAAAAGGACACTACGCCGGCATTTGCTGAAACAGGCGTGTTCTAGCAGCCGAAGCCTATATCCGGGACGGCCCGGGGGAACCTGGTACCGGCCCCCTGGAAAGCCCGCTTTCAGCCCCCCGCCGGACATACCGGTAAAAAGAACGGAAACGCAGGCAGGGCCGCGCTTCCGTTCTTTCTTATTTTAACAAAAAAAATCGGTTGCATATTTAAATATGTTATAACTTTGCGGATACTTTAATAACTAAAGACGAATTTTTATAACAATTTAATGTCGAACTGAAGTTGGAATACATCTCAACCCATACCAACATCTCTGCTTACCACCCTTCTTTCGAAGGGGGCGTATACGCTATTGGGTTTCCTGTCTTTAGATATCTCTCCCGACGACCTCGTATTTGATAGCGCCGTTAACCACACCCGCTATCGCACCATGATCCCCCTCATGGGTTTTTCCGGCAACGGAGCTTTCGCATCAATTTATTGAATCACAATTTTCAATTTTAACAAGTTGGAAAATAAAGATATCATCGTTCGGGCAGCTACTGCCGACGATAAGCATTATGCCAAAACCATCACCGATGAGATGGAGGCTTCTGCTAAAGCCCGTGGAACCGGCATAGCCAAACGTTCCCCGGAGTACGTGCAGCTGAAAATGGAAGAAGGCAAAGCTGTTATTGCCCTCACCCCAGGCGGCGAGTGGGTAGGTTTTTGTTACATCGAAGCATGGGGTCATGAAAAATTCGTGGCTAACTCCGGCCTTATTGTAAATCCTGCCTTCAGGGGCCATGGCGTGGCCAAAGCCATTAAAGAAAAGATATTCGAGCTGAGCAGGAAAAAATACCCTGACGCAAAGATTTTCGGCCTCACTACTGGTCTTGCCGTCATGAAAATTAACTCAGACCTCGGTTATGAACCCGTAACTTACAGTGAATTAACAGACGATGAGGAATTCTGGAAGGGCTGCCGCAGCTGTGTGAACTTCGACGTGCTGACGGCCAAGAACCGGAAGAACTGTCTTTGCACCGCCATGCTGTACGATCCCGTGGAAAAAGCCAAGGAAGCGGAAGAAAAAGCCGCGGCTGAAAAGAACAAGCTGGTGATCACCACTGAAGGCAGCATGCAGGAAGAAAGGAAGAAACGTAAGTTCAAAGGCAACTTCTCCCTGTTTGAAAGGTGGGTGCGTTACAAAAAATACGTACTGCTGAAAGCGGCCCGGAAAAGCGGCGGCAGCGGCGCGGCAGGCACCAGCAAGAAGAGGTTTTTCTTTGGGTGGTTGTAATGGGATATTAGAAAAAGACCAATAAAAAAAGACAAATAACTACAAATGACACCGGTTTTACCGGCTGCATCTGGCAAATAAAAAAGACAAATAACTACAGATGACACCGGCCTTAACCGGTTCCATTTGGCCGATAAAAAAGACAAACAAGAACAAATGAAAAAAGTTGTACTGGGATTCAGCGGAGGGCTTGATACATCGTACTGTGTAAAATACCTGTCCGAGGAAAAAGGCTATGAAGTGCATTCCGTGATCGTAAATACGGGCGGTTTTACTGCTGAAGAATTGCAGGAGATCGAGAAACGCGCCTACAGTCTGGGTGTGAAAAGTCACAAGACAGTAGATGCGGTTCGCTCTTATTACGATAAAGTGATCCGGTACCTGGTGTTCGGCAATGTGCTGAAGAACAACACCTATCCCCTGAGCGTAAGCGCCGAGCGCATGAGCCAGGCCCTCGCCATCGCGGAATATGTGAAGGAAGTGGGCGCGGACGCAGTAGCCCATGGCTCCACCGGCGCCGGCAACGACCAGGTGCGGTTCGACATGATCTTCCACATCATGATCCCCGGCGTGGAGATCATCACCCCCATCCGCGACCTTAAGCTGAGCCGCGAAGAGGAGATCGCTTACCTGCAATCCAAAGGCGTGCAGGTGAACTTTGAAAAAGCCATGTACTCCATCAACAAAGGCATCTGGGGCACTTCAGTGGGCGGTAAGGAAACCCTTACTTCCAACGGTATGCTGCCTGAGCAGGCATGGCCAACGCAACTGACCAAAAACGAACCCGAGCAGGTAGAGCTTATTTTCGAGAAAGGCGAGCTGCTGGGTGTGAACGATAAAAAATTCACGCATCCCACCGAGGCGATCATTTACCTGCAAAGCATTGCCGGCGCATTCGCCATCGGCCGCGACATTCACGTGGGCGATACCATTATCGGCATCAAAGGCCGTGTGGGCTTCGAAGCAGCCGCGCCCATGGTGATCCTGAAAGCGCATCATGCGCTGGAAAAACATGTGCTCACCAAATGGCAGCTGAGCTGGAAAGACCAGCTGGCGCAGTTCTACGGCAACTGGATGCACGAAGGCCAGATACTCGACCCCGTGATGAGGGACATTGAAGCCTTCCTGCAGCACAGCCAGGAGAACGTGAGCGGCAAAGTATCCGTAACCCTGATGCCTTACCGCTTCCAGGTGACCGGCATCACGTCGTCCTACGACCTGATGAGCAGTAAATTCGGTAAATACGGGGAAATGAACTCCGGCTGGAGCGGCGAAGACGTGAGAGGTTTCAGCAAGATCTTCGGTAACCAGACCATGATCTGGCACCAGGTAAATGAAGACAATAAAAAGTAAAGGCGATGAAAAAAAGGGCAGGCATTATTGGCGGGGCAGGTTACACAGGCGGAGAAACTATCCGGCTGCTGCTGAACCACCCGGACGTTGAACTGGCATTCGTGCACAGCCGCAGCAACGCAGGCAATCCCCTGCATGCCGTGCATGCGGACCTGCTGGGTGAAACCGACCTCGTATTTACCAGCGAGATCGACCAAACCGTGGATGTGATCTTCCTCTGCCTGGGCCATGGCGAATCGAAAAAATTCCTGGAAACGACGGACATTGCGGACAACGTTCACATCATAGACCTCAGCCAGGATTTCAGGCTGGGCGAAAGCGTGAAAGGCCGCGAGTTTGTATACGGCCTGCCTGAAGCGAACCGTGAAGCGATCAGAAAAGCGCATAACGTGGCCAATCCCGGCTGCTTTGCGACCGCCATACAATTGGGCTTGCTGCCGCTGGCAAAAGCGGGGCTGCTCAACGAAGTGCATACCACCGGCATAACCGGTTCCACCGGGGCCGGGCAAAGCCTTAGCGCCACCTCGCACTTTACGTGGAGGGCGAATAATATTTCAACCTACAAGGTGCTCAACCACCAGCATCTGAAAGAGATACGACGAACCTTGCAGGGCCTCCAGCCTGCTTACTCAGGAGCGCTCAACTTCGTGCCTGTACGCGGCGATTATCCGCGCGGCATCTGGATCACTTCGTATCTCAATTCCGATCTATCGCTCGAAGAAGCATACGAATTGTACACGGCGTATTACGAAGGTCATCCCTTCACGCATGTGAGCACAAAGCAGATCGATCTCAAACAGGTGGTGAATACCAATAAAGTGCTGATCCAGCTGGAAAAAGTGGACGGCAAGCTGGTGATCCATTCCATAGAGGACAATCTGGTAAAAGGTGCGTCCGGACAAGCCGTGCAGAATATGAACCTGGTACTTGGCCTGGAGGAAACAGCGGGGTTGAAGCTCAAGTCCATCGTGTTTTAATTTTCCTTCAGAAACGGCCAGTACCGCTGGTCACAAAAAACAAACAATGATCTTATTCGACGTATACCCGGTAAACGATATCACCATTACCAAAGCCGAAGGCTCCACCGTTTGGGACGATAAAGGCCAGCAATACCTTGACCTCTACGGCGGCCACGCCGTGATCTCCATTGGTCACACGCACCCGCACTATGTACAGCGGCTGACGGACCAGCTGGGCAAAGTGGGTTTTTATTCCAACTCCATCCACATCCCGCTGCAGCAGCAGCTGGCGGAAAAGCTGGGTAAGATCTCCGGCAAGGAAGACTATCAGCTGTTCCTCTGCAATTCCGGCGCGGAAGCCAACGAGAACGCGCTCAAGCTCGCGTCTTTCCATAACGGCAAAAAGAAAGTGATCGCTTTCAAAAAAGCGTTCCATGGCCGTACCTCTCTCGCAGTAGCTGCAACAGACAACCCGAAGATCGTTGCCCCGGTGAACGAGACAGACAACGTGGTGTTTCTGCCCTGGGAAGACCAGGCCGCCCTGGAAGCCGCTTTCAAACAACATGAAGTATCGTCTGTGATCATCGAAGGCATACAGGGCGTGGGCGGCATCAACGTGGCCTCTCCCGCTTTCCTGCAAAAGATCAGGACGCTCTGCGACGAGCACAACGCCGCTTTCATTGCTGATTCAGTGCAGTGCGGTTACGGCAGGAGCGGCAAATTCTTTAGTCACGACCATGCCGGCGTGAATGCGGACATCTATTCCATGGCAAAAGGCATGGGCAATGGTTTCCCCATTGGCGGCATCATTATCTCCCCGAAGTTCAAACCCGTGTATGGCATGCTGGGCACCACTTTCGGCGGTAACCACCTGGCTTGCGCCGCTGCGCTGGCCGTGCTTGAAGTGATCGAAAAAGAATCGCTGATCGCGAACGCCGGTGTGATAGGCAATTACCTCATGGAAGAGCTGAGAAAGCTGCCGAAAGTGAAAGAGGTAAGAGGCCGCGGCCTGATGATCGGCATTGAGCTGCCCGAGGAGCTGGCGCATGTGAGAAAAGAACTGTTATTCAAACACAAAATATTCACCGGCGAAGCCAAGCCGAACGTGATCCGTTTGCTGCCGTCCCTGGCTTTGACGAAGGAACAGGCAGACCACTTTTTAACCGCATTTAAAGCAGAATTAAACTAATGGTGCTCCCCTTGGGGAACCAAATGTAAAACAACGATGAAACAATTTATTTCCGTGGACGACGTGCCCGGTGTGCCGCAAATAGCGGCTACAGCACTGGATTACAAAAAGAACCCTTTTAAAGATAAAGGGCTGGGTGAGAACAAAACTCTGGGAATGATATTCCTGAACCCGAGTTTGCGCACGCGCCTGAGCACGCAGGTGGCCGCCAGGAACCTGGGCATGGAAGTAGTGGTGTTCAATATCGACAAGGAAGGATGGGCCCTCGAAATGAACGACGGCGTTGTGATGAACGGGAACACCACCGAGCATGTGAAAGAAGCTGCTGCCGTAATGGGCCAGTACTTCGACATCCTGTCTATCCGCACCTTTCCCGGCCTGAAGAATAAAGAGGAAGACTACACGGAAAAATATATCAACCAGTTCATCAAATACGCCGGCAAGCCGGTGGTGAGCCTCGAAAGTGCCACCCTGCACCCTTTGCAGAGCCTAACCGATGTGATCACCATCAAAGAGCGCTGGAACCAGCCGCGCAAGCCGAAAGTGGTAATGACCTGGGCGCCGCATGTAAAAGCACTCCCGCAGGCCGTTCCCAACTCTTTCGCCCAGTGGATGAACGCCTGGGATGAAGTGGATTTTGTGATCACGCATCCCGAAGGATATGAGCTGGACCCGAAGTTCGCCGGCAATGCGCCCGTGATCCACAACCAGCACGAAGCGCTGGAAGGAGCCGATTTTGTGTATGTGAAGAACTGGTCCAGCTACAAAGACTACGGCAAGATCACCTGCACGGACCAGGGCTGGATGGTGACCAACGACACGCTGAAGAACACGAACAACGCGCAGGTGATGCATTGCCTGCCTGTGCGGAGGAACGTGGTGATAGCAGACGAAGTGCTCGACGGGCCCAATTCCATCGTGATCCCTGAAGCCGGCAACCGTGTGTGGGCGGCGCAGGCTGTATTAAGTGAAATTTTAAAGAACAGGTAATGTCATCTCCCGGAACGGTATACATCATCAAGGTGGGCGGTAATGTGATAGACAATCCCGCATTCCTCGACAGCTTCCTTGCAGACTTTGCGGCCCTGCCCGCATTGAAAGTGCTGATCCATGGCGGCGGCAAGATTGCCACCCGCATTGGCGACAAGCTGGGGATCAAAGCCAATTACGTGAACGGCCGCCGCATCACCGATGCGGAGACCATAGACGTGGTGACGATGGTGTATGGCGGGCTGGTGAACAAACAGGTGGTGGCGAAGCTGCAGGCCAACGGCTGCAACGCCATCGGGCTTACCGGGGCCGATGCCGACATCATTCCCGCAGTGAAGCGCCCTGTGAAAGAAACAGACTACGGTTTTGTAGGAGATATTCCCACCGGCGCCGTGCAGACGGCGCCGGTGAAACTGTTACTGGATGCCGGCTTTACCCCGGTGTTCTCCCCGCTCACGCACGACGGGAAAGGGCAGATACTCAACACCAATGCGGACACCATTGCATCTTCGCTTGCAGTGGCGCTTTCCGCGCATTACACGGTGCGGCTGGTATATTGTTTCGAGAAAAAAGGCGTGCTGCGGAACGCGGAAGACGACGATTCCGTTATCAACCTGATCAACCGTGAAATTTACCAGCAGCTGCTGGCTGAAGGCGTATTGTCAGACGGCATCCTGCCGAAGCTGGACAACGCATTTGCTGCTATCGAAAGCGGTGTCAAAGAAGTGCTCATCGGCCATGCCGGTGACCTGAAAAGGAACACGACCGGTTCGGTAGCGGGTACCTTAATTTGCTAACTATGTGGAACCAACAACGTTACGAGGATGCAGTGAGGCTGTTGAAAGAATTGATCGCCACGCCGTCCTTCAGCAGGGAAGAAGACGCTACCGCCGCTATACTGGTGCGTTTCCTGGAAGAGCAGGGCGTAAGGCCCGAACGCCACCTGAACAATGTTTGGGCGCTGAACCGGCACTTTAATCCCGGTAAACCGAGCATCCTGCTCAATTCCCATCACGATACCGTAAAACCCAACCCGCAATACACCCGCGACCCTTTTGCGCCTGTTGTTGAAGACGGCCGGCTTTTCGGTCTTGGCAGCAACGATGCGGGCGGTTGCCTGGTGAGCCTTATCGCCACCTTCCTGCATTTTTATGATGCGGAAAACCTGCCTTACAATATCATTTTTGCAGCATCCGCGGAAGAGGAGATCAGCGGGATAAATGGTATTGAAAGTATCCTGGACAAGCTGCCGCCGGTCGATTTTGCGATCGTGGGAGAGCCTACCAAAACCGACCTGGCCGTGGCCGAAAAAGGCTTGATGGTGCTGGATTGCGTGGCGCATGGCAAAGCCGGCCACGCCGCGCGCGACGAAGGCGAAAATGCGCTTTACAACGCCATGGACGACATCAGCTGGTTCCGCACTTACCGCTTCCCCAAAGTGTCTGACACGCTGGGGCCGGTGAAAATGAGCGTGACCGTGATACAGACCTCCAATAAAGCCCATAACGTAGTGCCCGCGGAATGTTCTTTCGTGGTGGACGTCAGGGCTACCGATCAATATTCGCTGGAAGAAATGCTGGAGATCATCCGCGCAAATGTGAAATGCGACGTAACGCCGCGCAGCATGCGGATGAGGCCTTCCTTCATCCCGAAGGAACATGCGCTGGTGCAGGCTGGTATTGGCCTGGGCAAACAGCTTTACGGCTCGCCCACCACTTCTGACCAGGCCTTAATACCCGCCACTTCCGTGAAAATAGGTCCCGGCGATTCAGCAAGGAGCCATACGGCAGACGAGTTCATTTACCTCGACGAGATCCGCCAGGGTATTGACACATATATCCGGCTGCTATCCGTCGTGAATGGCGTAAATTAGCAGGATATGGAACAGCCGGTACTGGAAAACAAACGCGTATTGCTGCGGCCCCTGCAGCCCTCCGATGCGGATGCGCTGCTGGAGGTAGCGCTGGAGCCTTCCCTCTGGGAAGTAGGCCTCACCTGCATCCGTAACCGCGAAGAGCTGGAACGGTATATGCAGATCGCTTTTTCCGAACGCGACCAGGGCCTTTCCATTCCTTATGTGATCATAGACAAAGCGACCGGCAAAGTGGCCGGCAGCACAAGATATTGCGGCATCGCACTGCAGCATAAAAGGACCGAGATCGGGTACACCTGGATACATCCTGGCTTCCAGCGTTCCGGCCTCAACCGCGCCATGAAGTTCGCCATGCTGCAATACGCTTTTGAAGTATGGGGCATGAACCGGGTGGAACTGAAAACCGACGAACGCAACGACAAATCGCGCAATGCCATGCTGGGCATAGGTTGTAAGCAGGAAGGCATTTTACGCCACCACATGATCACCTGGACCGGGCACCTGCGCAACAGCGTGTTTTTTGGAATGCTGAAAGAAGAATGGCCGGAGATCAAAGAAAGGGTCTTTGGGAAATATGATTTTTGAGTTTAAACAGAAGCAGTATGAAACTTTGGCAAAAGGATAAAACAGCACTGGCGGCGGTAGAACAGTTCACCGTTGGCCGCGACCGCGAAATGGACGCATACCTCGCACCCTTCGATGTGCAGGGCTCCCTCGCGCATATCGCCATGCTTGAATCCATCGGTTTGCTTTCCAAAGACGACCTCAGCGTGCTGCAGAAAGAACTGAAGCAGATCTATGCCGAGATCGCCGCGGGGAACTTTGTGCTGGAAGACGGCGTGGAAGACATCCATTCGCAGGTGGAACTTTTGCTGACGAGAAGGGTGGGAGACTCCGGCAAGAAGATCCACAGCGGCCGCTCCCGGAACGACCAGGTGCTGGTGGACCTCAAGCTGTTCCTGCGCCACGAGCTGGAAACCATCGTTCACGAAACAAAATCACTGTTCGACCTGCTGCAAGCGCAGAGCGAAGCGTATAAAAAATATCTCATGCCCGGCTATACGCACCTGCAGATAGCCATGCCATCATCTTTCGGGCTGTGGTTCGGCGCATATGCCGAAAGCCTGGTAGACGACCTCACCATGCTACAGGGCGCTTATAAAGTGGTAAATAAAAATCCCCTCGGATCGGCCGCAGGATACGGTTCCAGCTTCCCGCTGAACCGCACCATGACCACCAGGCTGCTGGGCTTCGAAGCGCTCAACTACAACGTGGTATACGCCCAGATGGGCCGCGGCAAAACGGAAAAGCTCGTAGCCTTTGCCCTTGCAGGCATTGCCGCCACGCTTTCCAAAATGGCGATGGACGCCTGTTTGTTCATGAACCAGAACTTCGGTTTCATCAGCTTCCCTGATGAACTGACGACCGGCTCCAGCATCATGCCGCATAAAAAGAACCCTGACGTATGGGAGCTGATCCGTTCCCACTGCAATAAATTACAGGCGTTGCCGAACGAAATAGCCATGATGACGGTAAACCTGCCTTCAGGCTACCACCGCGACTTGCAGCTGTTGAAAGAGAACCTGTTCCCCGCGTTCACCACGCTGCGTAATTGTTTGCAGATGAGCAAGCTCATGCTGGAAAACATCCGCATCAAAGAAGATATCCTCAAAGACGATAAATATCAATACCTCTTCAGCGTTGAAGTAGTGAACCGCCTGGTGCTGGAAGGCACGCCTTTCCGTGAAGCGTACAAGCAGGTGGGCATGGATATCGAAAAAGGCGGCTTTAAGCCCGATACGGACATTCATCATACCCATGAAGGCAGCATCGGTAACCTGGAGAATGAAGCCGTTAAAGCGCAGATGGACGCTGTTTTGAAAGGGTTTCCTTTCGGGCAGGTGCATGCGGCGATAGAGGCATTGGTGAAGTAATAAAGAACGTAAATAAAGAGGCCGACAGAAAGCGAAAACTTTTTGTCGGCCTCTTTTTATTTTTGAATGGAAATACCGTCGGTCTATGTCGTTTTATCTCGTGAAAAACTAGAAACCGATCCTCACCCCTGTCATAAAATTAAACCTTGCCATCGGCAAATACCCGTTCTGCGCCTTCTGTACGCCCTCTTCGATGTAGGCGTAGGTGAAGCCGTTGGGCACATATTTCACATCGAAGATATTGTTCAGCATCAGTTGCAGCGCCAGTTCCCTGAAGAAAGTTTGCGGAACGGTGTAATTGAACCGCAGGTCGTTCACGAGGTATGACTTAAGGCTGCGCGCGAGGTCGGAAGTATTGTCCAGGTACTGGCGGCCTACGTATTTGCCCAGCCAGTCGATGCTGAGGCCTTTCACGGGGCGCGCGGTAACGGTGTAGCCGAAGATCAGCTCGGGGGAGAAAGAGATGTCGCGGTCTTTGTAAGACACGGTTTTCTGCCCGCCGTTGTCCCAGTCGTCCACGAATTCGGAGAAGTCGGGGATGCGGTTCCTGCTCAATGCTGCGTTGCCCGCCAGGGTAAGCTGCGGGCAAAGGTTGTAATACCCTTCCAGCTCCAGTCCCAGGCGGTAGCTTTCAGGAATATTGGTCCTGGCGTATGCGCCCACGTCGTTGATCCTGCCGGTGAGCACCAGCTGGTTCTTGTAGTTCATGTAATACACGTTGGCCTGGAGGCCTGCGTTCTGTGCATGCAGCACGTAGCCGGCTTCGAGGTTCCGCAGGGTTTCGTGCTCCGGCGTTTCGGTAGCGCTTACTTCGAAGTCGTCGCGGTTCGGTTCCTTGTTGCCGATAGCGAAAGAAGCGTATACATGCTGCTGGTCGTTCAGCTGGAAAGTGAGGCCTGCTTTGGGATTGAAGAAATTGTATTCTTCATTTCTCCGGATACCCGGGTTGTTGCGGAAGCCGTTCAGCTCGTAATTCACGTGCCGGTACTGCAGGTCTGCGAACGCGCGGAGCTTTTCGGTAATGGCCATTTCGCCTTTCCAGTAGATATTGAAATCCGATTTATGCGCATCCAGGTCGTACCAGCGGTGGTCTTTATCGAAGCCGCCGTTCTGCGCCCAGATCACTTTTCCGTAATGCTTGCCGTCATAACGGTTCCAGCCGCCGCCTGCGCTCCAGTTGAAGCGGTTCAGCTCCTGGCGGAAAGAAAAGATGCCGCCGTAAAAATGATTGTCCAGCCACAGCTGGCGCACCAGGTCGGTGGTGGTGACGGGTATGCCGTTCACGACGGGCGGTTCCACGCCGAAGTCGGCATAACTTTCACCGTTGCGGTAGTTCTCGTAATAACCGCGGCCGCGGGTGTAATGGAGGGCTACGTTGAAGTTCATATCGGAGCGGAGGGCCTGGTTGAAGAACAGCTGGTAGTGGTCCTGCTGATAGTTGTCCGTTTCGTTGTCGTAGAACTGGCCGGGTTTTGCTGCAATGGCGCCGCTGGGATTGTAAGTGCGGTTGGTGTCCAGGTCGCCCTGGGAGATGCCGTTCCATGCCTGGTAAGTTTTTTCTTTACCGGAGAAAACGTTGAGGCGCACCGCTGTTTTTTTGGAAATATAAGCGGCGGAAGTATAGAAGGATTTCAGGTCGGAAGAAGCCCTGTCCACATACCCGTTGGAAGATATCTTGGACAATCTTGCGTCGAAGGTGAAGTGGTTGTTGATAAGGCCGGAACCCGCTTTCACCGTGGTCTTCCAGGTGTCGAACGAGCCGTAGCCTGCGTTCACTTCGCCGTATGCCTTTTCATTGTAATCGTTGGTGGAAAGGTTGAGCGTAGCCCCGAAAGCGCCGGCGCCGTTGGTGGAGGTACCTACGCCGCGCTGCAGCTGTATGCTGTTCACGGACGATGCGAAGTCGGGCATGTTCACGAAAAAGGTGCCCTGCGATTCCGCGTCGTTGATAGGAATGCCGTTTACCGTTACGTTGATGCGGGTGATATCGCTGCCGCGGACGCGGAGGCCGGTGTAGCCCACGCCTGCGCCTGCATCGGAGCTGGTCACCACGGAGGGCAGCTGGTTCAGCAGCAGCGGCAGGTCCTGGCCGAGGTTCTGTTTGGCGATATCTTCCCTGTTGAGGTCGCTTTTGGTGAAGGGAGCGTTCCTGCCGGCGCGGAGGCTGGCTATTTCAACGGCTTTTACGAAGAGACCGGTTTCGAGGAGGGAGAAGTCGGCAGTGGCAGCGCCGGGTTGCAGCGTATCGCGCAGCGGGCTGAAGCCCAGGAAACTGGCCTGCAATATGGGCGCAGTTTGCGACGGGATAGTGATGCGGTATTGGCCTTTGGCGTTGGTAAAAGTGCTGGGACCGTTCAATATGGCTACGGTGGCGCCTTCGAGCGGTTTGCCGGTGTTCCGGTCCGTTACCGTGCCCGAAACCCTGGTTTGAGCCTGCGCAAAGCCGGTAAGGGCGAGCAGCGCAAGCAGGATCATTGTTTTCATTTTCATCCTGTTTATACACACGTTAATGTTCATGCCCGGTCACGGCGCATGCAGAGCATCCGCCGTCAACTATCGTAAAATAACAGGTAAGGAAACATCGCTTACCTTTCCTAACCAGCATTACCCGGTCCAGGTTCAACGGGTGTGATCTCAGCCTGATAGTAAGGCACCCCGAGGTGAAAAGGGATCTGGAAAAAAGACTGCGATCCGGTTTCTGGTGCAAAGTTAGACACATGGAAGGAATTTGACGGAATTATTTTTCCGGATCAGTTTTTTTCTTATCTTCAGAATGTTAACCGTCATACATCCTGCTTAAATTCCCCTGCACTGCGATTTTTATTTATTGTTAACCTTTAACCATCATTCAGATGATCAAGCTTTCGTTAATCGGGCATCTGGGACAGGATGCTGTGATGAACACCGTCAACGGGAAAAATGTGCTGAACTTTAGTGTAGCGCACAATGAGCGTTTTAAAACTGCCGCCGGCGAAGTGAAGGAACGCACTATCTGGGCGAACTGCGCATTATGGGCGCCGAACTCCATTGGCCCTTATCTTCTCCAGGGAACTTATGTGTATGTGGAGGGCACGCCTTACATGGAAATGTATACGGACAAGAAGGGGCAGCCCGCCGTATCGCTGAAGGTCCGTGTCACGAACGTTCAGCTGCTGGGCGGCAGTCCGCGTTCCGGTGAAAAAACAGGGGAAGGAAAAGAGACCACCGATCCGGAACAACCGATGGACGATCTGCCGTTTTAGAGAAGCGGGAGAGAGGAGCGTACCGCAAGCGCAAAAAACGGTGAGCCAACAGGCGATTTAACGGTTAAAAAAACAAAAAATCTCCTGCCGGACAGCCATGCAATCCACCAGCATTTCCGCGGAACGCCGAAAAATCGAAACAGCTGTAACCCGCCGTGGTACCTGGTTTTCAATGCATAAGCAAATTTTTTTTTCTTTTCCGAGCGAAAAATATTTGGTGGCTTTGAAAATTCTCTTACCTTTGCACCCACATTGCGAGGTAGAGCAGAGGTAGCTCGTCGGGCTCATAACCCGAAGGTCAGAGGTTCGAATCCTCTCCTCGCTACAAAAAATTAAAGGTCCCGCTCAAGGAGCGGGATTTTTTATTTAGGGAAATCAGGTACGCACAAACGCTGTTTTGGCAGGCTTTAACGGCTTTTTTAATTTGTAGTACCTTTGCACCCGAACGCGAACTAAACGATCTCATATGCACCGTGCAGGATTTGTGAACATCTTCGGTAAACCAAACGCCGGAAAAAGTACTTTGCTCAACGCTTTGCTGGGCGAGAAACTGGCTATTGTGTCGCCCAAGGTGCAAACCACCCGCCACCGCATCACCGGCATCGTTACCGAACCCGGCTACCAGATCGTGTTTTCGGATACCCCGGGTATTATTGACCCGAAATATAAAATGCATGAGAAGATGATGGGCGCCGTGAAATCGGCCCTGGAAGATGCAGACGTTGCCCTGCTGCTCATGGATGCAAAAGACGATACTGAAGACACCCTGGCGCTGTTCGATTCGCTTAAGCTCAAAGCCACCAGCATTCTCGTGGTCAACAAAATGGACACGCTGGAAACGGCCGCGCTGGAATCGCTCCGCGAACGGCTGGAAAAATGGGGCAAAGCCAAAGCCATCGTGTTCATCTCCGCCATCCAAAAGAAGGGGCTTGGAGACCTGAAAACCGCCATCCTGCAGCTGTTGCCGGAAAGCGAGCCGTTTTACCCGGAAGATACCCTCACAGACCGCTCCACCCGCTTCTTCGTGGCCGAGCTGATCCGTGAAAAGATCTTCCACCTGTTCGACGAAGAGATACCTTATCATACAGCCGTGCTGGTTACCCAGTTCCAGGAAAAGAACACCCTCACCAAGATCTCCGCGGAGATCATCGTGACGCGGGAAACGCAGAAAGGCATTATTCTCGGGGAAAAAGGAAAAAGCATCCGCGAGATCGGCTCGCAGGCAAGAGTGGATATTGAAAAGTTCCTGGACCGCAAAGTGTTCCTGGAGCTGCATGTGAAAGTTCGCGGCAAATGGCGCGACAACGATACTTACCTGCGTGAGTACGGATTGGTTTAATAAGACATTTTTAAAAACAAGATCAATATGCCTGGTTTTACAGTAGCAATTGTGGGACGCCCCAACGTGGGAAAATCTACACTGTTCAACCGCTTGCTGGAGCAGCGGAAGGCCATTGTGGACGATGTAAGCGGCGTAACCCGCGACCGGCAGTACGGTTTGGCCGACTGGAACGGCAAAACCTTCAACGTAATTGATACCGGGGGATTTGTTTCCCGGAGCGAAGACGTGTTTGAACGGGAGATACGCAAACAGGTGAAAATAGCTATGGAAGAGGCGAACGTGCTGGTCTTCATGGTGGATGTGACTACCGGCATTACAGACCTGGATGCCGATGTGGCCGACCTGCTGCGCCGCTCCGCCAAACCCGTATTCCTTGCCGTCAATAAAGTGGACAACCACGAACGCCAGCTGGAGGCCGCAGAATTCTACAGCATGGGCTTCGAACGTATATTCTTCCTTTCTTCCATGACCGGCAGCGGCACAGGCGAACTGCTGGACGAAGTGGCCGCCCTCATCCCGGAAGACGAGCAGGCTGCGCCCGGAGACGAAGGCATTCCCAAGATCGCTATCATCGGCCAGCCTAACGTAGGCAAATCCAGCCTGCTGAACGCGCTGGTAGGCGAGGAGCGCAATATCGTGTCCGACATCGCCGGTACCACCCGCGATACTATTCATACCCGTTATAAGCTTTTCCAGAAAGACTTTGTACTGATAGATACCGCCGGCATCCGCCGCAAATCGAAAGTGCATGAGGACCTGGAGTTCTACTCCGTGATCCGCGCCATCAAAGCGCTGGACGAAGCGGATGTATGCCTGCTGCTGCTGGATGCCGAAAAAGGTATCGCAGCGCAGGATCTCAGCATTTTCAGCCTGGCCGCCCGCAAAGGCAAGGGCATCGTGATCATGGTGAACAAGTGGGACCTGGTGGAGAAGGAAACCAATACCGCCCGCGACTACGAGAAAGTGCTGAAGCAGCGCCTGGCGCCGTTTACAGATGTTCCCATCATTTTCGCGTCCGTTACCGAGAAACAAAGGATATTCAAAGCGATAGAGACTGCCCTGGAAGTGTATGAAAACCGCCAGCGCAAAGTGCAGACCTCCAAGCTGAACGACATCATGCTGAAGGCGATAGAGGCATACCATCCCCCGGTGGTGAGGGGAACGGCCATCAAGATCAAATATGTGACGCAATTACCCACGCAAACGCCGTCATTTGCTTTCTTCGCCAACCTGCCGGACGATATCAAAACGCCTTACAGGAACTACCTGGAGAACAAACTCCGCGAAAACTTTAATTTCCAGGGCGTTCCGCTGCGGATCTTCTTCCGGAAGAAGTAAATTCCTGTTATTAAATAAAAATATATTTTGTACTACGGGAATTTTGAATAACTTTGCGCCGATTTAAAAACAAAATCAACATGAAAAAATTATTCGTATTAGCTATCGCTACCGGCCTGTTCGTTGCTTGCAACAGCAGCTCTACTGCCACTACAGACTCTACCACTACCACCGTTGATTCTACCACCCTGCAAGCAGCTCCTCCGGCAGCTGACTCTACAGTTGCTGATTCTACCGTAGTTTCTGCTGATTCTACCGTAGCTCCTGCTGCAGACAGCGCTCACAAACACTAATTCAGGGTTTGCGATAACCATATGGTCCCTCCGGCATTACCGGGGGGATTTTTTTATTGCCCCGGCGCTTTCGCTTTTTATTGTCCTGCATAGACCGCAATTTTAACATCCTGCACGCGTTTTTTCAGGAATTCATAACCGCCTTTGGCACAGCAATTGTTTTAAGGGCTCAGCAAAACCGGACCGTCTGATGAAAAAATTCCTGGTTACCCTGCTCCTCCTTGCCGGGGCACATCTTTATACCTTTTCCCAACCTACTGGGAATGACTACGTTTTCCGTTTCCCCGGCACAGACCTGCATGGGCTTGCCCAGCTTCCCGCTTCCGCGCGCGACAGCATCCTGCAAGCTTTTTCCCAGTTCAACCCGGACCAGCTTTCTTTTGAAGGCACTGAAATTTCCGCCGCCAACCGCACACAGCTCCGTACCGTGATCATGGAAATGATGGAGACGGTGAAGGCCGTCATCAAAGACCCTACCAGCGCAGCCGCCATGGAGCGGAAAATGGAGGGGCTCCGCAAAAAGCTGGACGATGTGCAGGCCGATATCCAGCTGGATGAAGCGCTGACCGACCTGAAAGCCGATTACGAAAAGAACCGCCTCCAGCGCACGAAAGAATTTGAAGACAAAACTTACCCCAGCGATAAAGATAAACGCGTGGCCCGCAGGGAATTGGAGCAGGAACTGCGCGATATGAAACGCGACTACGAAGAAGACCGTGCCCGCATCCGCAAACGCTGATCACCCGTTGATGTCATATTTAGGATTATGAGAATATGTATATTTGGGCTACCGAATATCCTTATAACCGTATACCTATGTTCTCGTCCAAACTGACCCTCTACATCATCCTGGTATGGCTGACCAGCTTAAGCCTGCCTCCGCTGACCATCCTCATCCTTTTGCAGCTGAACGAACAATCCATTTACGCATCCTGGAATTTCAGTTTCGTGTACATCCTGGCCCTGCTGGTATCCGTATTGTACGGCCTGCCCGGCCTCCTGCTTTTCGCCTGGATGGGGTACCGGGCTTTCAGAAAGAACACCAGCCTGAAAACCAAAAGACTTGCGATGGTGAAAGCCGTGGGATTGAGCGTGGTGCTCACTTTCCTGGTTTTTCCGCTGATAGACCCTTCCGGTATCTTCGAAGAGTTTGGCTGGGGAAGGATGTTCATTGTACTGGTGTACCTCGCTACCGCTATGGCTGCTGCCTGGTTTTACCCGCTGGAAGACCGGCCTGAAATAAAAAACCTCCCGCAATAACGGGAGGTTCCTTGTTCAAATTATTCCTGGTAATTTATTTCTGGTCCGCCAATGTGCCCACCGCACGGTCGATCACTTTATCGCCGTGATTGATCACCATATAATACCCTTCGCTTCTCCACAATTGCCTTGCCAGCAGGGCTTTCAGCCGCAGGGTGATCTCCTGGAGGTCGCCAGGGCTCAGCTTGTCCGTTTTCACCTGCTGGTTGCCGGCGAAGCTGCGGAAGGAATTGATGAGCGCATTGTCCACGTTGAACTTGGTGTTAAAGTCCTCGGCGCTTTTGTATTGTTTGAACGATCCCGCATTGGCCGTATAATATTCATAAATGAAGCTGCCGAAGACGTTCCGGGTATACAGCTCCGTTAGCAATTGCGAATAACGGGTGGTGTCGAAAGGAATGAACACGTCGGGCATGATGCCGCCGCCGCCGTACACCACTTTGCCTGCGGGCGTTTTGAATTTCAGGGAGCTGTCTACCGGGCGGATGCTGTCCTGGTTCAGGAATTCGCCATGGCTGTAACGGTTGGCGATATCTTCTTCGTAGGCTGCGCGGCCGTTCTCATAGCTTTTCTGGATGCTGCGGCCGCTGGGCAGGTAATACCGCGCAATGGTAAGGCGCAGGGTGCCGCCGTTGTTGAGGTCGAAGGGTTCCTGCACGAGGCCTTTGCCGAAGCTGCGCCGCCCGATGATCTCGCCACGGTCCCAGTCCTGCACGGCGCCGGCCAGCACTTCGCTGGCGGAAGCGGAGCCTTCATCCACGAGGATGGCGAGCGGCCCTTTTTCGAATACGCCGGGGCGGGTGCAGTTATAATCCTGGCGGGGAGAATTTTTCCCCTGCGTGTATACGATGAGTTTATTACCGTCCAGCAGCTCGTCTGCCAGGCGGGTGGCCGCATCCAGCAGGCCGCCGCCGTTCTGGCGGAGGTCGATGATGAGCTTTTGCATGCCCAGCTTTTGCAGCTTGCGGGTAGCTTCCATGAACTCGGTATAGGTGGTGGCGGCAAACTTGCTGATCTTGATATAGCCGACACCGGGAGCGGCCATGTAGGCGGCGTCCACGCTGTTCAGCGGTATCAGCCCGCGTTTGATGGTAACGCCGATCTCCTTGCCGGCACGCAGCATGGTGGCCTTTACGGTGGAGTTGCGCGGGCCGCGCAGCAGCTTGCGGATCTTTTCGTTGGAGATTTCTTTTCCCGTTACCACGATGGAATCGTTCACACGGAGTATCTTATCGCCCGTAAGCAGGCCGGCAGCGTCTGAAGGCCCGCCGGCTATCACGTTCACAATGTTCACGGTATCGCGGATGATGTTGAACTCCACGCCGATGCCTTCAAAATTGCCGTCCAGGTCTTCATTCACTTCCTGCACATCGGCGGGGGGAATATACACGGAATGCGGGTCCAGGTGGGAGAGGAGGCCTTCTATGGCTTCTTCCTGCGCGGTGGCAACATCCAGCGTGTCCACATAATTATACTTCAGCAGGTCCATTACTTCCTGGATGGTACCTTTGTTATTCCTGAAAAAGGCACGGGAATCGCTGTTGCGGGTTTGGGGCATCTTATGCCCGAGGTACATGCCCAGCGCCAGGACCAGGGCAAATAACAACGGCAGAAACACTTTTAACTTCCTGTTATCCGACATATGAATATTTAAAACGTTGACGGGAATGACCCTTTTGCTTAACTTGTGAACAAAAATAACATATTCATAAGCAAAACATCTACATCTAAACTTTAATTTCATAAACGATTGGATATGGCTTCGAAAGTTAAGCTGGTGGCGGATAGCGGGTCCACAAAAACGGAATGGTGCCTGATGGACGGTAAGTTGCGCAGCACTTACAACACGCAGGGCATCAGCCCCTATTTTCAGACCAGCGTTCAGATGGAAGAGCTGATAAGAGAGGAACTGCTGCCACAGCTGGGAGACCGGGCGCCGGATGAACTGTACTATTACGGTACCGGCTGTTCTGCGGAGCAGAATGTAAAACTGGTGCACAAGGCCCTGCACGCCATATGGCCCGGGACTAAAATATCGGTGAATACGGACTTGATGGCCGCCGCCCGCGCGCTTTGCGGCCGCGAGCCCGGCATCGCCAGCATCCTGGGCACCGGTTCCAATTCCTGTTATTATGACGGGAACGAGATCGTGAAGAACAATCCCGGCCTGGGTTTCATTCTGGGAGACGAAGGCAGCGGGGCGTACCTCGGCAGGAAAGTGCTGCAGTATTATCTCTACCAGACCTTCGACGATGAAATGCGTTTCCGCTTCGACCAGAAGTTCAACGTCGAAAAGGACCAGATACTGGACAACGTATACCGCCAGCCCCTGCCCAACCGTTACCTCGCTTCCTTCACGCCTTTCCTGGCGGAGAACCGCGGGCATTATATGATCGAGAATATCCTGGAAGACGGGCTGAACGAATTCTTTTTCAACCATATTTATAAATACAGCGAAAGCTGGACCGTTGCCCTCCACTTTACCGGCAGCGTGGCATGGCATTTCAGGGATATCATTGAAGAGCTTTGCCAGCTATATGAGCTGCAGCTGGGCAGGATACTCCGCAACCCGATGGACGGGCTTACTGTTTTTCATGAAGACAATTGAATAAATCTCCGATATGGCATTTACCAAAGTAACCGAACAAGCAAGCCATTACCGTCACCTCGAGCAGATGACCGTGCAGGAAGTGCTGACCAACATCAATAAAGAAGACAAGACCGTTCCCGACGCCGTAGAAAAGGTCATCCCCCAGATCACGAAACTCACGGCAGCCATTGCCGATAAAATGCTGGCAGGCGGCCGCCTGTTCTACATGGGCGCTGGCACCAGCGGCCGCCTTGGCATACTGGACGCTTCCGAGTGCCCGCCTACTTACGGCGTGCCCCAGGGCCTCGTGGTAGGCCTTATTGCCGGCGGCGACTCCGCCATCCGCCGCGCCGTTGAAAACGCGGAAGACGACCGCGAGCAGGGCTGGCGCGACCTCCAGCAGTGGAACATCAGCGATAAGGACGTAGTGGTGGGCATTGCCGCCAGCGGCACCACGCCCTACGTGATCGGCGCGTTGCAGGCCTGCAGGGCCAACGGCATCACCACCGGCAGCATCAGCTGTAACCCCGGCTCGCCCGTTTCGGAGCATGCGGACTTTCCCGTGGAAGTTGTGGTAGGCCCCGAATTCGTAACCGGCAGCACCCGCATGAAAAGCGGCACTGCGCAGAAGCTCGTGCTGAATATGATCTCCACCACCGTGATGATCCAGCTGGGAAGGGTGGAAGACAATAAAATGGTGAACATGCAGCTGAGCAACGACAAGCTGGTGGACAGGGGCGTGAAAATGGTGATGGAACAGCTGCAGCTGACGGACTACAGCGCCGCCAGGGAACTGCTGCTGGAATTTGGCAGCGTGAAGAAAGCGGTGGAAAGCCGGAAGTAAAAAATTATTAAATTGCCGTCATGCATGAGATAGAACCATTCTATAACTGGCGGCACCTGTACACAGCTGAAGAAGATGAGCTGTCGCCGTTCTATGGACGTGAATATAGCGAGTTTGAATTCTCCAATACGGTTTATAACTACTACATTCATCCCCAGTGGGATGACTTTGGCGCTCCCAATCTTTATATGAAGATCCTTTTCGCCGATTACCAGTTCAATTACGCGATCATTGAACTAATAGGCGAGTGGAACGATGCCGTGGAAAATAACATCATGACCCTGAAAAGGGACATCATCGACGTGCTGATCGGCCAGGGCATTTATAAATTCATCCTCATCGGCGAGAACGTGCTGAACTACTATTCCTCAGACGATTGTTATTACGAGGAATGGTGGGAAGACATCCGTGATGAGGGCGGCTGGATCGTGCTGCTGAACCTCCCTGTACAAACGCGGCAGGAATTTGAACGCTCCCGCCTGGAGCACTACGTAAACCTCCTCGATGAGCCTAAATGGAGAACTTTTCTCCCCCAGCACTTGTTTAATCTCGTGGATAACTGGATGATGCGGCGCCTGGAATAGGCCTTTTTCGTGATAAATATCATTTGGTTTTAATTTTTCATGTTATAAATTTGCCCGACATTTCACTTATTCTTATTTATTCATACTAAAGGAAGCTTAGAACGTATCTTATGAAATGGTCGCAATTCTTTAATACCTCCATTGGTAAAAAATTGCTGGTAGGCGCTACCGGTCTGTTCCTGTGCTCATTCGTGATCGTGCACCTGGCCGGTAACCTTGCATTACTGAAAGAGGACGGGGGAGAGGCTTTTAACACGTATGCCGCCTTCATGGGGCATAACGGTCTGATCCAGTTCATCGCCTGGGGGTTAAAAATCGTGATCCTTATCCACCTGGTAATCGCTCTCCAGCTCACTTTCCGGAACAGGGCAGCCCGTCCTGTCAAATACGCGGTGCATCCCGGCAACAAAACATCCTCCTGGTTCAGCCGGCAGATGGCCATCATGGGCAGCGTTCTCTTCATTTTTATCGTTATTCACCTCTCCCAGTTCTGGTGGGCCATGCACTACGGTGAGATCGGCAAGGTTAGCTACGGCGCTGTTACCGAAGTAGGCAACCTCTATGAAGTGGTATGGTTTGCATTCAAGGAACTCTGGATCGTAGCGCTTTACGTGCTCGGGATGGTAGCGCTTTCGTTCCACCTGATCCATGGCTTCAAGAGCGCCTGCCAGACCTTCGGCCTCAACCATCCAAAGTACAACGGGCTGATCAGCTTTATCGGGGTATGGTTCTTCGGGATCATCATTCCTGTTGGTTTTGCTGTGATACCGGTTGTTATTTACATTAAACAAATCTGATAAAGCAAGGATATATGTTGAACGCAAAGATTCCTGCCGGCCCCATCGAACAAAAGTGGAGCAAATATAAAAGCACCGTAAAGCTGGTGAACCCGGCCAACAAGCGGAAGCTGGAAGTGATCGTGATAGGGACCGGCCTGGCCGGCGCCTCCGCAGCCGCTTCACTCGGCGAACTGGGCTATAAAGTGAAAGCGTTTTGCTTTCAGGATAGCGCCCGCCGAGCGCACTCCATTGCTGCGCAGGGCGGCATCAACGCTGCAAAGAACTACCAGAACGACGGCGACTCCGTGTTCCGTCTCTTCTACGATACCGTTAAAGGGGGCGACTACCGCGCGCGTGAAGGCAACGTTTACCGTCTTGCCGAAGTGAGCGGCGCCATCATCGACCAGTGCGTGGCACAGGGTGTTCCCTTTGCCCGTGAATACGGCGGCCTGCTGAGCAACCGCTCATTCGGCGGTACGCAGGTACAGCGTACTTTCTACGCCGCCGGCCAAACCGGCCAGCAGTTGCTGCTGGGCGCCTATTCAGCCCTCCAGCGCCAGGTTTCCCTCGGCAACGTTAAGATGTACAACCGCCACGAAATGCTCGACATCGTGAAGATCGACGGCAAAGCGCGCGGCATTATTGCCCGCGACCTCGTTAGCGGAAAGCTGGAAAGGCATTTCGGCCACGCCGTGCTCATCTGCAGCGGCGGCTACGGCAACGTGTTCTTCCTCTCCACCAACGCCATGGGATCTAATGTAACGGCAGCCTGGAAAGCCCACAAACAGGGCGCTTACTTCGGTAACCCCTGCTTTACGCAGATCCACCCCACCTGCATCCCCGTTTCCGGCGACCACCAGAGCAAGCTCACGCTCATGTCCGAATCGCTCCGTAACGACGGCCGCATCTGGGTACCCAAAAAGAAAGACGATAACCGCAAGGCTACCGATATACCCGAAGAAGAAAGGGATTATTACCTCGAAAGAAGGTACCCCGCCTTCGGTAACCTCGTTCCCCGCGACGTGGCTTCCCGCGCGGCCAAAGAAAGATGCGACGCCGGCTATGGCGTAGGCGCTTCCAAAATGGCCGTATACCTCGATTATGCGGACGCGATCATGCGTTACGGTAAGATCGAGGCCAGCAAAAAAGGGCAGGACCATGCCAGCCAGGAAGAGATCATTGCCATGGGTAAAGAAGTCGTAAAAGAAAAATACGGCAACCTCTTCGACATGTACGCCAAGATCACCGGCGAAAACCCGTATGAAACCCCGATGCGCATTTACCCCGCGGTGCACTACACCATGGGCGGCCTGTGGGTGGATTACGAGCTGATGACCACCGTGCCTGGCCTGTACGCCCTCGGTGAGGCCAACTTCTCCGACCACGGCGCCAACCGCCTCGGCGCTTCCGCGCTGATGCAGGGCCTGGCAGACGGTTACTTTGTAATTCCCTACACCATCGGTAACTACCTGGCAGACGAGATACACACCAAAGCTGTTCCCCTCGACGATCCTGCTTTCGTAGCGGCGGAAAAAGCCGTGCAGGACCAGCTGGACAGGCTGATGAACATCAAAGGCAAACATTCCGTAGACCACTTCCACAAAGCCCTCGGCAAGATCATGTGGGATAAGTGCGGCATGGCCCGGAATGAAAAAGGCCTCCGGGAAGCGATCGCGGAGATACAGGCTTTAAGGGAAGAATTCTGGAGGGACGTGCGCATCCCCGGCCAGCAGAACGAGTTCAACCCCGAGCTGGAGAAAGCCGGCCGTGTGGCGGACTTCCTGGAGCTGGGCGAGCTGATGTGCAAAGACGCGCTGAACAGGAGGGAATCCTGCGGCGGCCATTTCCGTGAAGAGTCACAGGATAAGGACGGTGAAGCGCAACGTATAGACGAAGAGTTCTCTTACGTAGCGGCCTGGGAATACAAAGGCCCGAGCAGTTCCGAATTGCACAAGGAACCGCTTACGTTCGAAATCGTTCATCCTACGCAGCGTAGCTACAAATAAGTTGATAAGGGACATATAAATCTAAAATTATGAAGCTCACATTAAAAGTTTGGCGCCAACAGAACCCCCAGGATAAAGGACGTTTCGAAACCTACCAGGTTTCGGATGTTTCCAAGGATATGTCTTTCCTGGAGCTGTTCGACGTACTGAATGAGCGTTTGATCAACGAAGGCAAAGACCCGATTGCATTTGACCACGATTGCCGCGAAGGCATCTGTGGCGCTTGCTCCATGTATATAAACGGCCGCGCACATGGCCCCTGGCACGAAACAACCACCTGCCAGCTGCACATGCGCGCTTACAACGATGGCGATACCATCGTGGTGGAACCCTGGAGGGCCAAGGCTTTCCCGGTGATCAAAGACCTCGCGGTAGACCGCAGCGCTTTTGACCGCATCATCCAGGCCGGCGGTTTTATTTCCGTGAACACCGGTAATGCCGTAGACGCAAACGCTATACCCATCGATAAAACAGATGCAGACGCCGCGTTTGCCGCTGCTGCCTGTATTGGTTGCGGCGCCTGCGTAGCCGCCTGTAAGAACTCTTCCGCGATGTTGTTCACTTCCGCGAAAGTGTCGCAGCTGTCGTTGCTGCCGCAGGGCCTGCCCGAGCACAAACAACGCGCTGAAGACATGGTGGCGCAGATGGACAAGGAAGGCTTCGGCAGCTGCACCAACACCGGCGCCTGCGAAGCGGAATGCCCCAAAGGCATCTCCATCTCCAACATCGCCCGCCTCAACCGCGAGTTCATCGGCGCAGGGTTCACTTCCAAGGCATAATTTGTACTACAAGACGATACGTAAGCAACAGCCGGCCGTTTGGCCGGCTTTGTTGTTTTATGCTGGTTCTGATGCACGCCGGCGCCGTGTAAGTGTTTCGTCTGCATTTTACCTTTCATATCAGTCCCCGCGCTGCTAAAACAAGCGCAGCAAGGGTTTGGCAGCCATCTTCCCCCGCTCATACAAACCCCGTTGCATTTTCGACCCTGCTTTATTATCTTGGGCTTATGTCTACAAATTCCCGTCGCAAATTCATTAAGCAACTGGGCAGCACCGCAGCATTGCTGGGAGCAGCGCCCCTCAGCGGCCTGGCAGCAGACCCGGCCATTATCCTGCAACCCGAAAAACGCATCAGCCCGAACGACAAGATCCGCATCGCCGGCATCGGCATGGGCATCATGGGCTTCGGCGATGTGAACACCGCTTTGAAAGTTCCGGGCGTAGAGCTCGTAGCCGTGGCCGACCTGTACGAAGGCCACCTCGAAAAAGCGAAATCCGTTTATGGCAGCCAGGTATTTACCACCCGCGATTACCGGGAGATACTGGAAAGAAAAGATATAGACGCGGTGGTGATCGCCACCCCGGACCACTGGCACGACACGATCTCCATTGCCTCTATGGAAAAAGGTAAGCACGTGTATTGCGAAAAACCGATGGTGCAGCAGATAGCGGAAGGCCACCAGGTGATCGCCGCCCAGCAGAGGACCAAAAAGGTATTCCAGGTGGGCAGCCAGCGCGTGAGCAGCGTGGCCCTCGCGGAAGCAAGGAAACGTTACCTCGCGGGCGACATCGGCCGGCTGAACCTCGTGGAAGCCAAGATAGACCGCCATAGTGCGCTGGGCGCATGGCAATATTCTATCCCCACCGATGCCTCTCCAAAAACAATAGACTGGGACGCATTCCTGAAAGACACCGCGAAGATGCCCTTCGATCCCGTGCGTTTCTTCCGCTGGAGGAATTACCAGGCCTACGGTACCGGCGTTCCCGGCGACCTTTTTGTGCATCTCATTACCGGCCTGCATTTCATGATCGGTTCCAAAGGCCCCAGCCGCATTTACAGCACCGGCAACCTGGTGCAGTGGAACGACGGCCGCGACGTGCCGGACGTGATGGTAGCCATCTTCGAGTATCCTGAAACAAAAGAACATCCTGCTTTCCAGATGCAGCTGCGCGTGAACTTCGCGGACGGCGGCGGCGGCTCAGAATTCACCCGCCTGATAGGCACAGAAGGTGTGATGGAACTGGGCTGGAATGATTTTAAGATCAAACGCCACAAGCTGCCGAAAGCCCCGGGCTATGGCGGATGGGATACTTTCAACACCTTCACCAAAGCCCAGCAGGAAGCCTTTATCAAAGACTATAACGCCAAATACAGCGAGGCGGACCGCGCCCAGGTGAAAGCAGAAGAATCCGCCTACAAAGCGCCGGCAGGTTACGACGACCGCCTGGACCATTTCGCGAATTTCTTCGAGTCCATCCGCACCGGCAAACCCGTGATAGAAGACGCTTCCTTCGGCCTCCGTGCCGCAGGGCCGGCCCTGGCTGCGAATGAAAGTTATTTCCAGAAAAAACTGATAGACTGGGATCCGGAGAACATGAAGATCCGCTAAATAATTATACGACCGGGGCCACTGGCCCCGGTTTTTTTAGCCCTATATTCCTTACATTTATTAAGCCTAAACCTGTATTATGAAATCCAATACCCTCCCCTTGCTGGCCTTAGTGATACTAACAGCCTGTAACAGTAAAACAGAAAAAAAGACCGAGAAAATGAACGTGACACCACCAGTGGCAGAAAAGATCAGGAAAGAACTCGCGATCCACGGCGATACCCGGGTCGATAATTATTACTGGCTCAACGAAAGGGACAATCCCAAAGTGATTGCTTACCTGGAGGCCGAGAATAAGTATACCGATACCGTGCTCAGCCCCGTGAAAAAGCTGCGCGAAGACCTGTTCGGAGAGCTGAAAGGAAGGATCAAGGAAAAAGACGAAAGCGTGCCCGTGCTCACCAACGGCTACGTGTACTATACCCGTTACGAGGAAGGGAAGGAGTATCCCATCTACTGCCGTAAAAAAGGCTCCGAATCAGCGCCCGAAGAAATATACCTGAATGTGAACGACCTGGCGCAGGGGCATGAATATTTCCAGGTGGCGGGCACGGCCGTGAGCTTCGACAACAAGCTGCTGGTATACGGTGTGGACACCGTAAGCCGCCGCCAGTACGATCTTTATGTGAAAAACCTGGAAACAGGCGAAGTATACCCGGATGTGATCAAAAACACGACCGGCGGCGCCGTTTGGGCGAAAGACAACAAGACTTTCTTCTACACCTTCAAAAACGCCACCACACTGCGTTCTGAAAAGATATTCCGCCATACCCTGGGTACGCCGGCAGACAAAGACGCGCTGATCTTCCATGAAAAGGACGAAACGTATTCCACTTACGTGGGCCGCACCAAATCTAAAGACTACATCCTGATCGGAAGCGGCAGCACCTTGTCTTCGGAATTCCGCTACCTCAGGGCCGACGATCCGAACGGTACCTTTAAAGTGTTCCACCCGCGTGAGAAAGATATGTTGTACGACATCGATCACCGCGGCAATACCTGGTACATCGTGACCAATTACGAGGCAAAGAACTTCCGCCTGATGACCGCCCCGCAGGATAAGACCGCGAAATCCGGCTGGACCGAACTGATCGCCCACAGGCCCGACGTGCTCGTGGAAGGTATCGACCTGTTCAAGGATTTCCTCGTGGTGTCTGAACGGAAAGGCGGCCTTACCCAGCTGCGTATCATCAACGACGTCACGCACCAGGAGCATTACCTCGATTTCGGCGAACCTGCGTATGTAGCCTACAGCACGAGCAATCCCGAAATGGACACCAAGAACCTCCGTTATTCCTACACTTCGCTCACCACGCCCAATTCCACCTACGATTACAACATGGATACCAAAGCGAAAGAGCTGAAGAAGCAGCAGGAAGTGATCGGCGGATACGACGCGAAAAACTATGTGACGGAACGCATCTTCGCCAAGGCGAAAGACGGCACGATGGTGCCTATCAGCCTGGTGTACAAAAAAGGTTTTGAAAAGAACGGCAAGGCGCCGCTGCTGCTGTATGGCTATGGTTCCTACGGCGCCAGCATGGACCCGTATTTCAGTTCCAACCGCATCAGCCTGCTGGACCGCGGTTTCTGCTACGCTATCGCTCACATCCGCGGCGGGCAGGAGCTGGGAAGGCAGTGGTATGAAGACGGGAAGATGTTCAAGAAGAAAAATACCTTCACCGATTTTATTGATTGCGCGGAGTTCCTGATCGCGAACAAATACACCGTTAAAGAGCACCTCTACGCCATGGGCGGCAGCGCAGGCGGCCTGCTGATGGGCGCTGTGGTGAATATGCGGCCGGAACTGTTCAAGGGCGTGATTGCCGCTGTGCCTTTCGTGGACGTGGTAACCACCATGCTCGACGAAAGCATCCCGCTTACCACCGGGGAATTCGACGAATGGGGCAATCCCAAGAACAAGGATTCCTACGAATACATGAAGTCTTATTCCCCGTACGACAACGTGGAAGCCAAAGAATACCCCAACATGCTGGTTACCACCGGCCTGCACGATTCCCAGGTACAATATTTCGAGCCGGCCAAATGGGTGGCCAAGCTGCGCGAGCTGAAAAAAGGAGACCAGGTACTGCTGATGGAAACAAACATGGAAGCGGGCCACGGCGGCGCCAGCGGGCGTTTCAAGGCACTGAAGGACGTTGCCCTGCAATATGCCTTCCTGTTCTACCTGGAAGGGATTGAGAAATAACAAGAGCCTTCAACATAAGCAAGGGCTGCTCCACGGAGCAGCCCTTCTTTTTCAATCATAAGCATAATTCAGAAATTCGTCGAACTTCCGGGCCGTTTAGACGGTGGCCTGAACGAGAAGTTTAAGTATGTTTAAATTCTTTGGCAACCTTTTTCAGCCTGAAACCCACGGATATCAGGAATATTCCCAGGAAAAGCGCGTAAATCCCTAACCACCAGGATATCACCACCACTCCTGCCACCGGCTGCATGAACAGCAATATCCCGAATACCACCGAAAATATCCCCGCCACGATCAGCATCCATTCCCCCGTGATCTCCTTCCGCAGGCGGATGGCGATGATGATCTCCAGGATGCCCGTTACCACAGACCACAGGGCCACCAGCGTAACAAGGAACAGGGCCGTGACGCCCGGCATAAACAGGGCAATGAGCCCGGCCGCAATACCCGCCAGCCCTACCAGCAGGAATCCCCACCAGCTGCTGTCCGTTTTCATAACCCTGAACCCGTGAACCATGGCGAAAATGCCGTCCACAAAAAGGTAAGCCCCCAGGAAAATGACCAGGATAGACAGCGTAATGGCGGGCCAGATGAAGGCCATTGCGGCGAAAAGCACGGCCAGTACGCCCCTGAGCACCACCAGCCACCAGTATTTCGCAAGTTCATGGATCATGTGGGTTATTTTTGGTTGTAATTGATAACAGTACATATCGGAAAATTGTTCAATAATGGTTGTTAAATGCCGGGCAGGAATAGATGGAGTTATGCCCGGGATTTCGTAACTTTGCGGCTTCAAATTCACAGCCAGGTATGATCAGTGTTAAAAACGTCACGCTTTCTTTCGGCAAACGGGTGTTGTTCGATGAAGTAAATCTCAACTTTACAAAAGGGAACTGCTATGGTGTTATCGGCGCCAACGGGGCAGGTAAATCCACTTTCCTGAAGATCCTTTCCGGCGAAATAGAGCCGAACAAGGGAACCGTGGAGATCACCCCCGGCGAACGCATGTCCGTTCTGAAGCAGAACCACTATGAGTTCGACGAGGTGACCGTGCTCAATACGGTGCTCATGGGCAATAAAAAGCTCTGGGAGATCGCGCATGAAAGGGACTCCATTTATGCGAAAGAAGACTTCACCGAAGATGACGGTATGCGCGCGGGCGAACTGGAAGCGGAATACGGCGAAATGGGCGGCTACACGGCCGAAAGCGACGCCGGTGTGCTGCTGGGAGACCTGGGTGTGAAAGAAGACCTGCACCAGACGCTGATGAAAGACCTGAGCGGCGCCCTCAAAGTAAGGGTACTGCTGGCACAGGCCCTCTTCGGCAATCCTGATATACTGCTGCTGGACGAACCGACGAACCACCTTGATGTGGAAACCATCGGGTGGCTGGAGAACTTCCTGGCTGACTATGAGAACATCGTGATCGTGGTGAGCCACGACCGTCACTTCCTGGACGCTGTTTGTACCCACGTGGCAGACGTAGACCGTGCCAAGATCAAGATCTTTACCGGTAACTACACCTTCTGGTACGAATCAAGCCAGTTGATCGCCCGCCAGATCAGCGATAAGAACAAAAAGATGGAAGACAAACGTAAAGACCTTATGGACTTTATCGCCCGCTTCTCCGCGAACGCTTCCAAATCCAAACAGGCTACTTCCCGTAAGAAAGCCCTTGAAAAACTGGTGATCGAAGATATCGAGCCCTCCAGCCGCAAATACCCGGGCATCATCTTCAAACAGCTCCGCGAAGTAGGCAACCAGATACTGAACGTGGAGAAACTGGAAAAATCCATCGACGGCCGCAAGCTCTTCAGCGACGTGACCTTCTCCGTGAACAAGGGAGACAAGATCGCGTTCCTGTCTAAAGACCACCTGGCCCTCAGCACCTTCTTCGATATTATTAACGGCGACCAGCAGCAGGACGGCGGTAAGCTGGAATGGGGCACCACCGTTACCAAGGCATACCTGCCGGACGATAACGCCAAGTTCTTCACCGGCAACCTCAACCTGATGGACTGGCTGCGCCAGTACGTTCCCCCGCATGTAACCGATGTGGACGAGCCTTTCCTGCGCGGGTTCCTCGGTAAGATGCTGTTCAGCGGCGACGAGATCATGAAAAAGACCTCCGTACTGAGCGGTGGGGAAAAAGTGCGTTGTATGGTGAGCCGCATGATGCTCCAGGACCCGAACGTCGTGATCCTGGACGAGCCTACCAACCACCTGGACCTCGAATCCATCCAGAGCTTCAACGAAAGCATGAAAGATTTCAAAGGCATTGTGCTCTTCACCACGCATGACCATACCTTCATGCAATCAGTGGCCAACCGTATCATCGAGATCACGCCCAGCGGTATTATCGACCGCCTGAGCACTTTCGACGAATACCTGGACGACGAGCGCGTGAAAACCCTCCGTGCCGAAATGTACGGCGAGGCAGTATCTGCTTAGAAAATGAAGAATAATAGAACAAAAAGAGCGGACCAGGTGTCCGCTCTTTTTTTATGGGTTACTTTTTTGGGTATTAGCTCTCTTTTGCAGAGATATTTTAAAGATACTTTTCGATCTCTTTCATTTTCGACCGGTCCAGCGGCTTGGTGATGTAAGCCATCAGCTCCGGCGTTTTATGCACTTTTTCCAGGTCCTGTATGTTCATGGAAGAAGAGCACATGATAATGGGCACATCCTGCGGCAACCTGTTCTTGAACCCCCTGAAAGCTTCTATAAAGTCCCATCCGTTCATCCGCTGCATGTTCATATCCAGGATGATGAGGCAGGGGAGGTTGCTGGCGGCAAACGTGGTCAGGTCTTCGATCGCGTCCTCAGCGGAAAGAAAAGAATTCACGCTGACGTCCCATCCCTGCAATCCAAACATCTTCTTTACAATAAAGTGGAAAATCTCATCGTCGTCGATCACATAAACTACTTTATTTGTGTGTTCCATGTCGTGTATATTATCGGATAGCTCCATAATTTTTCAGGCCTTTTTCTCCCGGTTCCCCGGGCTTCCAAAGCATCGTTCCCGATTAGATCCTCATTTTTTTGTGTCCGGTAAGCTGTCTCGTAAATTCTTCGCAAAGAAAGTTAAATTTATTTTATTTTCATATATATTTTAATTCCAATAACTATCGCTTAACAAACTCAAAAAAACAAAAAGGGCGCAGCTGTCGCTACGCCCTTTGGACTATGAATGTTGGATTGTTATTCGTTAGTTGAACAGGCCGCCTTTCTTCAGGTTCACTTTGCCTGCGCCGATCTTGAAACCGCCCTGGTAAATTTCCACGGTGTAATCGCCGGGTTTGAAATCGGAGTTCTGTTTCCAGTCCATGCTCACGGGAGTGGAGCCGCCTGCTTCATAAGAAACCACTTTCTTCACGGTGTACAGTTTTTCTGTTCCGTCCTCAAGGGTAAAGCGGCCGCTGCCCAGTGCTTCTACTGCCAGGGGTGAGCCGTCGGGCGCTGTGATGGAAACGAAGATCTCTTTGTCGCCGGATTGCGCGATGCGGTTATCCAGGTCGAAAGACACTCTCATCATGTCTGCGCGTTTGGCTTTGGTAGTCACTTCTTCCTTGCCGTTGCGTTTAACGTTGATCGGCGCCAGCTTGATGTTGGATGCATGCAGCACGGAACCGAGGTCCACGCGTTTGCCGAGGCTGTCTTTCACAGTGGTCACGGAATCGCGTTCTTTACGGGCAACGTCGCGCTCGCCGGTGATGATGATCTTTTCGCCTTCCAGCCTTTCGATGGTAGCTACGTAATTTTCGGTGTTGCTCTTGAGCTGTTCGATCAGCCTGCGCGCTTCAGCCAGTTCGGCGGCAGTTGCATTCTTGTTGCCGAGAATGCTCGTGATGCGGCCTTTCATGTCCGCTATTTCTTTATCCTTGCTTTTCACGAGGCTGTCCATACGGGAGTTCTGGGAGATCAGATCGTCCAGGCGTGCCTGGGCGGCGTCATATTCTGATTGCAGCTCATTCCTGGAGGTGGTCAGGGTGTCCAGCTGGTTTTCTTTTGTCACAAGTTCTTTGCTGGTCTGGCTCTTGTCGTAAAACATGTACCCCCATGTTCCCACCAGGGCGGCAATGAGAACGCCGTAAATAATCCCGTTTTTGTTGCTTTTTGGTCTTTCAGGTCCGGAAGTACTGGGCGTACCAGTATTAAAGGTGTTTTCCGCCATAGTGTTCTTTTTTATTTAATTGATTGTTATATGGGTAAAATTTTTTCTAAAAACCGAAACGTTAATTTTTACTTAAATTACACGTTTTAAATCCTTTGGCTGTGCTCAATAACGTTGCTCTCGATCAATTACTCCTCTTCGACATAGAAACTACACCCCTCTTTGCATCATTTAATCACCTTCCAGACGAGCTTCAGCGCCTCTGGGAGGAAAAAATTACAAAAACTGCGCCAGATTCTGAAAACCCCGCCGGGACGTTTGGGGAAAGGGCCGGCCTCTATGCCGAATTCGGGAAGATCGTTTGTATTTCCGTCGGGCTCTTTTTTACAGAAAACGGTCAGTATCAATTACGTATAAAATCCTTTTACGGGCACAACGAAAAAGAACTGCTCGCGGGGTTCACAGACCTGGTGGAAAAATTTTCCGCGAAAAACCCGCGCTTTCAGTTTGCCGGGCATAACATCAAGGAATTTGATATTCCCTATATTTGCCGCCGCGCTGTGATCAACAGCCTGCCGCTGCCCGTGCCCTTGCAGATCCACCAGTACAAACCCTGGGAGCTTCCCCTGCTGGATACGCTCCAGCTCTGGCGTTTCGGGGATTTTAAGAATTACACCTCCCTGAAGCTGCTGGCCGCCGTGCTGGGCATACCCACGCCCAAAGACGATATAGACGGCAGCATGGTAGGACAGGTGTACTGGAACGAGCAGGACCTGCCCAGGATCGTGGAGTATTGCCAGAAAGATGTGCTGACGGTGGGCCAGCTGCTGCTGCGCTTTAAGGGGCTGCCGCTGATGGAAAAGGAAAGCGTGTCCGTCGTGAACTAAAAAGGAGAGGAAAACATGGATTACCAGGATATTATCAAAGATTGGAAGAATAATAAGTTCCGCTCGCTCTACTGGCTGGAGGGAGAGGAGGATTTTTTTATTGACCAGGTGGTGAACTACGCGGAACATCACCTGCTCAGCGAGGCCGATAAAGGCTTCAACCTCACCGTGTTCTACGGTAAGGATACCGATTGGACCACCGTGATCAACGCCTGCCGCCGGTACCCCATGTTCGCCGAACGCCAGGTGGTGATCCTCAAAGAAGCCCAGGCCATGCGCGATCTCCTGAAACTGGAACCTTACATCGATAAGCCGCTGGACTCCACCGTGTTCGTGGTAGCCCACAAGCAGGGGAAGATAGACGGGCGCAGCAAAATGGCCAAGCTCATCAAAGACAGGGGCGTGATGCTGTCCACCAAAAAGCTCTACGACAACCAGCTGCCTTCCTGGGCTGAAACCTATGTGCGCACGCAGGGACTGGCTATTTCAGAGAAAGCCTGCATCCTGCTGGCGGACCATATCGGCAACGACCTTTCACGCATTGCCAACGAAATAGACAAGCTGCTGGTGAACCTGCCCGAAGGCAAGAAGATCGATGAAAGCGATATCGAAAAATATGTAGGCATCAGCAAGGAATACAACGTATTTGAATTGCAGAACGCCATCGGTCAGATGGATATGGTGAAGGTGATGCGCATTGTAAAATATTTCACCGCCAACCCCAAAGCCGCGCCCATCCAGATGCTCATCCCGGCTTTATATAATTATTTTTCCAAAATGAACCTGCTTTTCGGCATCAAGGGCGGGGAGAAGGAAATGGCCGCCGCATTGGGTGTGCACCCGTTTTTCCTGAAAGATTACACTGCCGCCGCGCGCAAGTTCGGGCCTGAAGGCACGGAACGCGCCATTTTGCTGCTGCACCAGTATAACCTGCGCAGCATCGGGATAGGAGACAGCGGGAATGAAGACGGGGAGTTGCTGAAGGAGCTGGTGTACCGCATCATGCGGCCCTGAGGCGTTTTATGCCCTTGAAGTGATCTCACGGGCCTGCAGCACATCATCTTTCATCTGCTGCACGAGCGCTTCCACAGAATCAAACTTTTTATCGGAGCGGATGTATTCCAGGAAATCGACCCGGATGGCCGCATCGTAAATGTCCTGGTCAAAATCCAGGATAAACACCTCTATGCGCAGCTCCGTGCCGTTGAAAGTGGGGCGGGTGCCGATATTGAGCGCGCCTTTGTACCAGTTGCCGGCAACATTTACCGTAACCGCATATACGCCCTGCGCGGGGATCAGCTTGCGCGGGTCGTTCAGCGCGATATTGGCCGTGGGGAAGCCCAGCTTGCGGCCCATTTTGTCGCCATGCACCACCGTGCCGTTAATGAAATACGGGTAGCCCAGCAGCTCGTCCGCCAGCTGGATGGCGCCTTCCTGCAGGCTTTTGCGGATCTTGGTGGAGCTTACGGTGAGATCGTGCACTACCTGCTGCGGGATCTCCAGCAGCCGGAAGCCGTATTGCTGTTGTTCCGCTTCCAGCAGCTCCAGCCCGCCTTCGCGGTTGTGGCCGAAGCGGTGGTCGTAGCCGATGATGATGGTATGGGGACGGAAAGTACTGATGAGGAAATCTTCCAGGTAAGCCCTGGCAGACAATTCAGAGAAAGCTTTGGTGAACGGGACTACCACCAGATGGTGGATGCCGAATTTTTCCAGCAGGTGTATCTTCTCGTCCAGCGTGGTGAGCAGCCGCACGTTTTTGTCGTGCGGGGCCAGCACTTCCCGCGGGTGCGGGTCGAATGTAATGATCACCGTTTCGCCCTGGCAGGCGGCCGCAGCTTCCTGCAATTGCTGGAGGATGTACTGGTGGCCGGTATGCACCCCGTCGAAAGTGCCGATCGTGATCACGGCATTCCTGAAAGCGGGCAAATGATGTAAATCTCTGTGAACCTGCATGCTTAGATGATCATATTTTCAAAAACGCCGTGCAAATCTAAATGTTTTGGACGGATTACGATACTTTTGCACTTTAATACAGCTAATTCAGGACAATCGTGGATCAAAACCTTTACGCCAAAAGAGGCGTTTCAGCCGGTAAGGAGGATGTGCACAATGCCATCCGCAATATTGACAAAGGGTTATTCCCCCGCGCATTCTGCAAGATCATACCGGATATACTGGGCGGCGATGCGGACTGGTGCAATATCATGCATGCAGACGGCGCCGGCACCAAATCTTCCCTGGCCTATGCCTACTGGAAAGAAACAGGCGACCTCGGCGTGTGGCGCGGCATTGCGCAGGACGCTATTATCATGAATACGGACGACCTGCTGTGCGTGGGCGCTGTGGACAATATCCTGCTTTCCTCCACCATTGGCCGCAATAAGAACCTTGTGCCCGGCGATGTGATCGCCGCCATCATCAACGGCACCGAAGAAATACTGGAAGAGCTGCGCAGCTACGGCATGGACATTTACAGCACCGGCGGCGAAACCGCGGATGTGGGCGACCTGGTGCGCACCATTATCGTGGATTCCACCGTTACCTGCCGCATGAAACGCGCCGACGTGATCTCCAACGACCGCATCAAAGCGGGCGACGTGGTGGTGGGGCTTTCCTCTTACGGGCAGGCTACCTACGAAAGGGAATACAACGGCGGCATGGGCAGCAATGGCCTTACTTCCGCCCGCCACGATGTGTTCAATAAAGCGGTGGCGGAGAAATTCCCGGAGAGCTACGATCCCGGCATTCCTAAAGAACTGGTGTTCAGCGGCAAAAAAGCCCTGACCGATATGATAGACATTCCCGGCTTTGCGCCGGTGACCGCGGGCAAGCTGGTGCTGAGCCCCACGCGTACCTATGCCCCGGTGATCCGCCAGGTGCTGGATCATTTCAGGGCGGAAGTACATGGCATGGTGCATTGCAGCGGCGGCGCGCAAACCAAGGTGCTGCATTTCATCGACAAGCTGCATGTGATCAAGGACAACCTTTTCCCTGTTCCGCCGCTTTTCAGCCTGATACAGGAGCAATCCGGCACCAGCTGGAGGGAAATGTACCAGGTGTTCAACATGGGGCACCGGATGGAGTTGTATGTACCTGAGCATATCGCGGAAGACATCATCCGCATCAGCCAGACATACAACATCGATGCGCAGGTGGTAGGCCGGGTAACGGACAGCCCTGAGAAGAAGGTGACTGTGAAAAGTGTGCATGGCGAGTTTGAATACGCGTAACAAGCTATTTATGAATATAAAAAGCCGGGAACAGCATCCCGGCTTTTTACATTTATTGCCTTTAATATCTTTATGCTCTCTCCGTCTCTCCCTGTACTCATCCCCCACCTAAACCCGTGGATAAAGCATGGATAAGGCGTGTTTAATACGTGTCCGTATCACTTTTGATACAGGGATGTACAAAATTGATACGCCATAGGGTCCCATCTCATAAAAAAAGCCCTGAGCGGATGCTCAGGGCCTTATCTGTTATATATTTAAGTGTTTAGCTTTGAAAAACGAACTGTATCGGCAAGTTGAACCGCACGGGCACGTTCTTTCCTTCATGTCTGCCCGGGGTCCAGCCAGGCATGCCTTCCACCACGCGCAAGGCTTCTTCTTCCAGCCCGCCGCCTTTCTTTGCTCCTACGGTTTTGATGTCTTTCAGAACGCCATTTTCGTCTACAATGAAGCTGACAAATATAGTGCCCTGGATACCCTTGTCGATAGCCTGCCTCGGGTAGCGGATATTTTGAGAAAGATATTTATTGAGCGCATCGTCGCCGCCCTTGAAACTGGGGGGCGCGTCCACGAAAGTATATACTCCGCTTTTGTCCGGTCCTCCCTTGCCTTTGCCGGGTGAGGGCGGCGGGGGCGGTGCGAGCGTGAAGCGGATAGGCAGGTTAAATTGTACGTTCACATTCCGGTTGTTCTGTTTGCCGGGTTTCCATTTGGGCATGAGCTTTACCACGCGGATCGCTTCTTCTTCGAGCCCTCCGCCTTTCGGGTCGCCGACGGATTTAACGGACATTACCTGGCCGTCGTTCATTACGATAAATGATACGAACACGGTGCCGCCTATCTTTTTTTCCAGTGCCGCTTTCGGGTAACGGATGTTGTCGCCCAGGAATCCGTTGAGCGCCGAGTCGCCACCGGGAAATGTGGGCGGCTGTTCCACGAACGTGAATATCTCTTCTTTTGCTACCACCGGGGGAGGAAGCGTGTCTGCGGCAGGGATGGCGGAAGCGGTCTGTGTTTCGGTTTGCGGCATGGGGATATTCAGGTTCTCGCTGAGGCGGTCTATTTTTTCGTCGGTCACAAACGCAAGCGAGCTGAATATCAGTAATGCCACCGGTACGATCAGCGCCCTGCGGAGGATGCTGAACCTGAACCGGCGTGATTGTGTAAGCATAAGGATTCTTCTTTTGATAGGTTGATGGGAGAAGTTATTCGTCAGTTTAAAAGCAGGACCGGCCTGCAATGCGGCGTGCAGGATAGTTTGCGCGTAGGCGGCCACATCACCGTTCTCCACCGAACGTTTGTCTGCAATGAATTCGTGCACCAGCGAAAGTTCCCGTTTAACAAGGTGGAAGAAGGGATTGATCCAGCAAACGGCCGTCACGATCTCCATAAAAAGTTTATCCGTGCTATGGTTCTCCTGCAAATGCACGATCTCGTGCCGCAGCATCTGCCGCCCTTCCGGCGTGGAGGCGCTCATGCCGCTGTTCCAGAAAATAAAACGGAAAAAAGAGAACGGCGCGGCGATCTGTTGCGAAAGTACGAGCCGGTATGGCAGCAAAGGCTCTATGCGGCTGTTGCGCACGAGCTGTAATATTTTGAAATACCCCCAGCCGATGCGCGCCGCAAAGAGCAGGATCACCGTTCCATACAGCAGCGCGGTAAGATTGAACTGCTGCACCGCGGGCGTTTGCGATACGGTGAACACCTGTTCGCGCAGCGTTACTACCTGCGACGTATACACGTAAATACCAGTGGCTTCCGTGCCGGTAAACGGCAGCGGGATGCGCAGCAGCGGCACGGCCAGGCTCAGGATGGTAATGCCCAGCAGGTAAAACCGGTTCCACTGGTGGAAGCGGTTGTTGCGCAGGGCCAGGTGGTAATAGGCGTAGAGGATGCCTGAGCAAATGATCACTTTAACGAGGTAGGCGAGAAAAGGTGTCATTTTTCATTGTTTTTGGCTTGCTTGATCTGTTGCAGGAGCTTTTCGAGATCGCTCACGCTCATGTCTTTTTCTTTCACGAAGAAGGAGACCATATTGCTGAAAGACCCTTCGAAATACCCTTTCACAAGGTTCTTCACCGTTTTATGGCTGTATTCCTCCTTGGTGATAAGGGCGTAATACTGGTGGCTTTTGCCGTAAGCCTTGAAGCTTACAAAACCTTTCTCCACCAGTATTTTTACGAGCGTGGAAATGGTATTGTAGTGCGGCCGCGGCTCGGGCATTTCTTCTATCATGTCTTTCACAAAAGAAGGCCCCAGTTTCCATAATACCTGCATGATCTGTTCTTCTGCTTTGGTCAGCGTTTTCATGTTCTTTATTGTTGGTGGAAGGAGTATTGCTAGTCTCCATTCAAATGTAAAACTATTATTTTAGTTTTCAAACTAATTTTATAGTTTTTCTTCAAGTTGCATCACTTACAAGTAATTGGTTATTTTTGGATTTCAAAAAGGAAATATAGATGGTGGACCAACCCATAGTTCAACTGACGAATGTAAATGTATACCAGGGCAATTCCCTGATCTTATCGGATGTGAACATCACGGTGAACAGGGGAGAGTTTGTGTACCTGATCGGGAAGACGGGCACGGGCAAATCCAGCTTGCTGAAAACGCTGTATGGCGACCTGCAGCTGCGTGAAGGCAACGGCCAGGTGGCGGGGTTCGATCTCACGAAAATGGACTGGAAGAAGGTGCCTTACCTCCGCCGGAACCTCGGGGTGGTGTTCCAGGATTTCCAGTTGCTGACGGACCGTACGGTGCACGATAACCTGAAATTTGCGCTGAAGGCCACCGGTTGGGCGGATCAGTCGCAGATAGAAGAGAAGATAAAGGATGTGCTGGAAAAGGTGGGCCTGGGCACCAAAGGCTTTAAAATGCCTTACGAGCTGAGCGGCGGGGAGCAGCAGCGGGTGGATATTGCCCGGGCGTTGCTGAACAGCCCGAAGCTGATCCTGGCAGACGAGCCTACGGGCAACCTGGACCCGGAGACCTCCGACGGCATCATGCAACTGTTGTTCCGCATCTGCCGGGAAGATGGAACGGCTTTGATCATGGCAACCCACGACTACATTGTATTGCAGAAGTTTCCCAGCCGGGTGCTCCGCACGGAGAACGGGCAGGTGACAGACAATGCAGCGGTAAATTTTGTATAAGTAAAGCATTGGTTATCAGTAGGCGTACTTTCCAAATTCAATTTGGAACTTGCCATATTACTTCTTACCTTTGCACCGGAAAAATAGCGAGTTAAAAAATTATTATTATCAAAGATGTCTTACTTAACTGTAGAAAAGAAAGCTAATATTTTCAAAGAATTCGGTGGCAGCGAAAAGAATACCGGTTCTGTGGAAGCACAAATTGCCCTGGTAACGGAGCGTATCAACAGCATATCCGCTCACCTGAAGCAAAATAAAAAAGACTTCTCCACGCACCGCGGTCTTATGAAAATGGTAGGGCAAAGAAAGCGTTTGCTGTCTTACCTGGCGAAAACCAACCTCTCCGGCTACCGTGCCCTCATTGAGAAGTTAGGTATCAGAAAGTAATCTGAAACTATTTATAGCGCTATTCCCAACTTATTATAGTTGGGAATAGTTTTTTTGTATGTGTACCTTATTAATCCTCACACAAGTATGAATCTCACACCTACTTCGGTTAAATTTGATATAGGCGGAGGCCGCGAGGTGACGATAGAAACAGGCAAAATGGCCCGACAGGCCGATGGCGCTGTGACTGTCCGCCTGGGCAACTGTATTCTGCTGGCTACCGTGGTGGCTAACCAAAAGCCTAAAGAAGGCCAGTCCTTTTTCCCCTTAACCGTAGATTATCAGGAGAAATTTGCTTCAGCCGGCCGTATCCCGGGTTCTTTCTTCAAACGCGAAGGCAAGCTGAGCGACTATGAAGTGCTGGTTTCCCGCCTGATCGACCGTGCCCTGCGCCCTTTGTTCCCCGACGACTATTTATGTGATGTACAGGTTCTGGTAACCCTCGTTTCCTCCGACACGGAAGTAATGCCCGACGCACTGGCAGCCCTCGCGGCTTCAGCAGCGCTCGCAGTATCCGATGTGCCCATCCAGGAGATCATCTCCGAGGTGCGCGTTGCACGTGTAGCCGGCGAATTCGTCATCAACCCCACCCGCAGCCAGCTGGCCACCGCCGACATGGACTTTATAGTAGCCGCTACTGCAAAGAACATTATGATGGTGGAAGGCGAGAGCAAGGAATGCCAGGAAGAAGACCTGATCAAAGCCATCGAGCTTGGCCACGACGCTATCCGCGTACAGGTAAAAGCCCAGGAAGAACTCCGCGCGCTGGTAGGCAACCCTGCCAAACGCGAATACAATAAACCCCACCAGAATGAAGAGCTGAAAGCTAAGATAGCCGCTTTCGCACAAGCCCGCATCCTGGAGGTTTCCAAATCCGCCCTCGGCAAACACGACCGTTCCGAAGCTTTCAAAAAGATAGAAGAAGAACTCGTGGAATCCCTCGGCGAACTGCCTGAAGAAGACGCAGCCCTGGTAGGCGACTATTTCCACGACCTGGAAAAAGAAACCGTCCGCAACATGATCCTGGACGAAAGCATCCGCCTCGACGGCCGCGTGCTGGACCAGGTGCGCCCCCTGGCCATGGAAGTGGACCTGCTGCCTTCCCCGCACGGCTCCGCCCTGTTCACCCGCGGCGAAACACAGTCCCTCACCACCGTTACCCTCGGTACGCCTGATGACGAACTGCTGATCGAAAGCGCCGCCACCTCCAACTACGTTAAGTTTATCCTGCACTATAACTTCCCCCCATTCTCCACCGGTGAGGTGAAAATGATGCGCGGCCCCGGCCGCCGTGAAGTTGGGCACGGTAACCTTGCCCTGCGCTCCCTGAAACAAATGATGCCCGGCAGCGATTACGCTTATACCGTGCGCGTTGTGTCAGACATCCTTGAATCAAACGGTTCCTCTTCCATGGCCACCGTTTGCGCCGGCTCGCTGGCACTGATGGACGCAGGCGTTCCCATCCCGAAACACGTTTCCGGTATCGCCATGGGCCTCATTTCCCGCGCAAGCGACGGTAAATGGGCCGTACTGAGCGACATCCTCGGCGACGAAGATCACCTCGGCGATATGGACTTCAAAGTAACCGGTACCCGCGATGGTATCTGCGGCGTGCAGATGGACATTAAGGTAGACGGCCTCAGCATGGACGTAATGCGCAAAGCGCTCGCCCAGGCACGCCAGGGCCGCCTGCATATCCTCGAAGCGATGTACAGCACTATCGACAATGCCCGTCCTGAACCGAAACCGCATGCTCCGCGCATGGAAAAACTGATCATCGACCGTGAATACATCGGCGCAGTGATCGGACCCGGCGGTAAAGTGATACAGGAGATCCAACGCGAAACCGGCACCACCATCAACATCGAAGAAGTGGGACAGACCGGTGAAGTATCCATCTTCGCAGTACAGAAAGAAAACCTCGATAAAGCCCTCAGCTGGATCAAAGGCATCGTAGCCGTTCCTGAAGTGGGTGAAGTATACGATTCAACCGTTAAAAGCGTAATGCCTTACGGCGCATTCGTGGAATTCCTCCCCGGCAAACAGGGCCTGCTCCACATCTCTGAAGTTTCCTGGAAACGACTGGAGAATATGGAAGGCGTACTGAGCGAAGGCGAGAAAGTGAAAGTGAAACTCGTGGGCACCGATCCGAAAACCGGCAAGTTCAAGCTCAGCCGCAAAGTGCTGATGCCGAAACCTGAAGGTTACGTGGAAAGGCCTGAACGCGAAGACCGTGGCGAACGTGGCGACCGTGGCGACCGCAGAGGCGGTGACCGCGGAGACCGCAGGGGCGGCGACCGTGGTGGTGACCGCAGAGGCGGCGGCGACCGTTTTGACCGTGGTAGTGACCGTGGCCCGCGCCCTTCACAATCCGAGCAGTCTGAAGGTCCTGAACTGGGCCCCGTATTTGACGAACAATAGTCACTGTTAAAATACCTGAGAACGCCCTGGCTACCCGCCAGGGCGTTTTTTTTTGCCCGTAAAAAAAGAATGTCCCGCCGATACAGCGGGACATTCTTTACCAGGTATACATCTTGCATATAAAATTGACGGCGAAAACGTTTAACCGTTCGCGTTATTACCGCTGAACATTGTGCATCTGCTCCAGGAAGATCTCGCTTTCACGCAGCATCAGCTTGCCGATATCCCTGTTGTTGACCTTGTCGAACCGGAAGATGCGGAAGGTTTTCAGATCGATGTCTTCATAGTCGATCCTGAACTGCTTCACCCTTTTGCTGGTGGAGCGCTCCACTACCTGCACCCAGCCCTGCTCCAGCAGTTCCGGCAGGATCTCGTCCAGGTAAGGCATAAGGATTGTTTCCGTATCGTTCCAGAAAAGCGAGATGCGGTCAGTGGAATACGTCATGGGATTGCCTTTGGACGCTGCCCAGAACTTGCTGACCATGCCGTAGTGCCGCTGCACTTCTTCTTCCGTGAGATGGGCGAACTGGATGTTGCGGAACACCTTTTTATCGTATTTGCGCTGTACGAGGATCGTGTCCAGCCCTTTGAAATAATCCTCCACATGCTGCTTGTCGAAAATGAACACGGCATTTTCCACCTGGTACACAATAGAATCTTTCATCGGGATGTCGAACGGTTTAACGATCGTTTGCGCTGACGCACAAACATGGCTGGCCAGAACGGCCGCCAGCAGAATGAGCTTTTTCATAGGATAAGGTTATATTATTATAATTCAAATATAATGCAGGCCTGCCTTCCTGCAAAGGAAATTTTAAAATCGTCATTTCCGCGTTGGGGCTGAGGAATTTGTAATTATCTTGCGCCCATGTCACATATCGCGATCACCATATCCGCGCCTTCCGAAATAAAAGATATACTGATTGCCCAGCTGGCAGATGTCGGGTACGAAGGGTTTGAAGAAGCGGGAGAGCAGCTCATTGCATATATCCCCGCGGAGCAGTTCGACGAAAATATCATTACCGGCATGCTGGGTTCCCACGGACTGGACTATACGAAAGAGACGATTGAACAGGCCAACTGGAATGCCGTTTGGGAAAGCAATTTCCAGCCGGTGCTGGTGGGGGCCTTCTGCGGTATCCGCGCGGGTTTCCACGATTCCCTGCAAGGGCAGGTGGACCATGAGATCGTGATCACGCCGAAGATGTCTTTCGGTACCGGCCACCATGCCACCACTTATTCGGTGATCAGGCTGATGGAGGAGACCGATTTCAGGGATAAGCGCGTATTCGATTTCGGCACCGGCACGGGCATCCTGGCGATACTGGCAGATAAGCTGGGCGCGGCACAGACCGATGCGATAGACAACGACAGCTGGGCGGTGGACAATGCGCTGGAAAACGCCGAAACCAACCATGCAGCGGTGCGCATCTGGAAAGAAGACCAGCTGGATACGCTGGAAGCAGGCAGTTATGATGTCGTGCTGGCGAATATCAACCGTAATATATTGCTGGCCAACATGAAGAACATGAAAAGAATTCTCAAAAATCACGGAATATTGATTTTGAGTGGTATATTGCAGGAAGACGAACCTGCAATCGTTAAGGCCGCCGGGGAAAATGGACTAGCCCTGGAAAAGAAGGCGGAGAAAGAGCACTGGCTGGCGCTTTCATTCAAAGCCCATAGCTAATATCGAAAAAATTATATATTTTAAATGCTGATTTACGAGTAATTGTCTTAACATTGCTATTAAATTTGTATCCTTATTAACACTTAATTTACTATCTTAGCAACTCTAACTTATTGTGATGACAGAATTATTGCTTTTGATCGGCGCCTATCTGATAGGCTCTTTTGCCACTGCCGTCTGGGTAAGCAAGGGAGTTTTCGGTATCGATATCCGCGAGCATGGTTCCGGTAACGCCGGCGCCACGAATACCTTCAGGGTACTCGGCCCTAAAGCCGGTACTTTCGTGATGGTAGTGGATATGCTGAAGGGCGTTCTTGCAGTGAGGCTTTCTTACCTTATCCCGGCTTATGATTCACCCGAACAGCTTATCAATTTACAGGTGGGCCTTGGCCTGGCAGCCGTAGTGGGCCACATCTTCCCGATATGGGCCGGTTTCCGCGGCGGTAAGGGTATTGCCACCCTCTTCGGCATGGTGCTGGCCATCCAGCCGCTCGTGGCCCTGTGCTGCGTAGGCGTATTCCTCATGATCCTTTTCCTGACCAGATATGTTTCGCTGAGCTCCATCATAGCCAGCATCGCTTTTCCTGTACTGATCCTCTTTATTTTCAGGGAGCAGGAAGTGTTTTACCGCATCTTCGCCATAGCAGTGGCTTTGATGGTGGTGCTCACTCACCAGAAGAACATCGTGCGGCTCTTCCGCGGAAACGAGTCTAAAGTTCCCATCTTCAAGAACCGTAAAGGCAAAGACGGGGAAAATAACCCGACTTACTAGCCGCGGTCTATTTTCCTGTTGTTCAAATCCGGCACAACGATTGCACTATTTCCGGAAAATGGTAAATTCGCCGCAGCAATCAGCGCCGTGCGCCGGTTAGCGGAACCATCTATTCTTCTAAATATTAACCGATGAAAAAAGTCGCATTGTTATTCATTGCCGGGTCGGGGCTGCTGTTCGCTTGTTCGAGAGTGCCCATTACCGGAAGAAGCCAGTTAAACCTCATTCCCGAAGCCACCATGCAGAGCATGGCGGTGCAGGAATACCAGTCTTTCCTCTCCCAGAACAAGGCGATATCACCCAATTCCAGCAAAGATGCTGAAATGGTACAGCGCGTTGGCGGTCGTATTGCGCGCGCCGTAACCACCTACATGAACCAGCAGGGGATGGGCAACGATATTGCCAGCTACAAATGGGAATTCAATCTCGTGAACGACAAAGCGGTGAACGCATGGTGTATGCCCGGTGGTAAAGTAGTGGTGTACACCGGCCTGTTGCCCGTTACGCAGAATGAGACTGCACTGGCCGTAGTAATGGGGCACGAAGTGGCGCATGCCATTGCCCGCCATGGCAACGAAAGGATGAGCCAGGGCCTGGTTGCCCAGGGCATCCAGATCGCCGGGGCGGTAGCGCTCAACAAGAACCCGCAGGCGCAGAATGTATTCCAGCAGGCTGTGGGCATCGGCGGGCCGCTTGGTTTGATGGCCTATGGCCGCCAGAACGAGCTGGAAGCGGATCACCTCGGCCTGATATTTATGGCCATGGCAGGTTACAATCCGCAGGAAGCCGTACCTTTCTGGACGCGCATGGCCAATGCCGGCGGCGGACAGAAACCACCGGAACTGCTCAGCACCCACCCGAGCGACGAACGCCGCATCCAGCAGCTGCAAAAGCTCATGCCGGAAGCAATGAAATATTATTCTACGCAGAAATAATCCACCGACTGTAACAGTAACCAGTATACAGTTGTGATCTTGCAACTGTTGTGATTTGCAACTAAAAAGGGGCTGCCTTCCATGAAGACAGCCCCTTTCTTTATTTCAGAAGTTTTATTCCAGTATCTGTGACAGGTTCATCAGCTCATCGTACTTGTACTGTTCCTTATCGTTGCGGAAACATTTCGCCATTTCCTCCATCAAGAACTGGATGATGCGCTGGTTGCTCTGCGGTTTGTAATACGCGGGCAGGGCGGGCACGTTCACGCGTTTGAAATAGGTTTCCACATCCTGCTGGGTATAGATCTGCCCCTGTATGGGATCGATGAAAAAGAGGATGCGGTAATCGCCCGGGTCTGCCGGCTCGGTGAAATCGTAGAACGTATCGAAGTAAGCGAGAATGAACTGGCGCGGGATGTTGACGGCGTACACCGGCAGGTCGAGCATGGCGCAGAGGGCCTGGTAAATGATGCCGTTGGTAACGGGATTTCCTTTTTTGGCTTCGATCACCTGGTTGATGAAGAACTGGTTCTTGCGCTGGTAAGAAACCTCTTCGCCCTTGAGCCCGAAATAATTATAGATCATGCTGTTGAGCACATTGATCTGCTCCAGCGGCGTGAGGTAATTATTCAGCTCCAGCCATATGTTGCGCTTGATGCGGTCTATCTCGGTATTCACCTGTGTGGCGGACAGATCGGGGTATTGGTACCTGGCAGCCAGAATGGCGCCCTGCATCAACTCCTGCGACCCGTTCTTCCCCCAGATGCGTACAGCCTCCTGAAGGTCCTGGTAATGCACACGGTGAATGAGCAGCTCTATCCGCTCCTGGATGGATTCGTCGTAAGTGGTTTCCCAGAGATGCTCCAGGTTGGGAATGATATCTTTCCCGAAAAGGAGGATCTTGCTGGCCACGGTATCAAATACTTCCTGGTCAGGATCGTCCAGCAAATGGAACAACGCGTTTATTTCCCTCGTTTCGTGCAATGGATTCGGTTAGGTTTATTGACGATCAATTTACGACTGTAACCTGATAATCAACGTTTGAAATTTTTCAAAAAAATGTTTATATTCTCTTACGCTTTCTTTTTGCGCGGAGGCGCTTTTTTCTTCGGCGGGTTGGCTTTCAGCTCCTCTATGATGGCTTTGGCTTCTTCCACTGTAATATCTGCCGCAGTTTCCTGCTTGTCTTTCGGCAGCTTGTAATTCCGCAGGCCCACTTTCAGGTAAGGACCATAAGGCCCTCTCAGCACCTGTATCTTTTCCTTCTCAAACACCTTGATGGTCCGCTCGTCTTTCGCCGTGCGTTTTTCCACGATCAGCGGCGCCACTTCTTCCAGCTCTACGGTATACGGGTCCATTTCCTTTTTGAGGGAATAGAATTTTTTGTCGTGCTGTGCATAAGGGCCGAACCGGCCGATGTTCACCGTCACGTCGGTGCCTTCGAACAGGCCCAGGTTGCGGGGCAGGCGGAACAGGTCCATGGCTTCTTCCATGGAAATGGTCTCGATGCTCTGCGTTTGTTTAAGCTTGGCGAAGCGCGGTTTCTCCTCGTCTTCCACGGTCCCGATCTGCACCATCGGTCCAAACCGGCCCATGCGCGCGCTTACGGGCTTGCCGGTTGCGGGATCCTGTCCCAGCAGGCGTTCGCCTTTCACGCGCTCTGCTTTTTCCAGCGTTTCTTCCACGTTCTGGTGGAAGGGGTCATAGAAGTCGTGGAGCATGTTGTTCCATTTCTTCTTGCCATTGGCTATTTCATCGAACTCTTCTTCGATCTTGGCGGTGAACCCGTAGTCCATTACGCGTTCGAAGTATTGTTTCAGGAAGTCCGTTACCAGCATGCCAAGGTCCGTCGGGAACAGCTTGGATTTTTCAGCGCCGGTGTTCTCCTGCTCTGTCACTTTGCTGATCTGGTCGTTCTTCAGGCTGAGGATGCGGAAGTCCCTTTTCACGCCTTCTTTATCGCGTTTCTCCACATATCCGCGTTTCTGGATGGTGGTAATGGTGGGCGCGTAGGTAGACGGGCGGCCGATGCCCAGCTCTTCGAGCTTTTTCACCAGGCTGGCCTCCGTGTAGCGGGGCGCGGCGCGGCTGAAGCGCTCGGTGGCTTTCATTTCCTTCATTTCCAGCACCTGCTTCACCGTGAGCGGGGGCAGCACGCCTTCCTGTTCTTCGTCGCTTTCATCTTCCTCGTCGCGGCTTTCCATGTATACTTTCAGGAAGCCGTCGAACTTCAGCACTTCGCCGCTGGCGGTCAGCTCCTCGTTGTTGGTGGAGATCCCGATCTTGGCGATGGTCTTTTCCAGCTCCGCATCCGCCATCTGGCTGGCGATGGTGCGTTTCCAGATCAGCTCGTACAGGCGTTTGAGGTCCGAATCGTCTACCGTAGGGTTCTCCATATAAGTAGGGCGGATGGCCTCATGCGCTTCCTGCGCGCTTTCGTTCTTATTCTTGTATTTACGGCTCTGGAAGTACTTTTCGCCGTAATTGGTATTGATCGCTTTACTGATGTCCGCCATCGCTGTGTCAGACAGGTTCACGGAGTCTGTACGCATGTAGGTGATCTGCCCGCTTTCATACAGTTTTTGCGCCAGCAGCATGGTTTTGGACACGCTGTAGCCCAGCTTCCGGCTGGCTTCCTGCTGAAGGGTGGAGGTGGTGAACGGCGCGGCGGGCGATTTTTTGCCCGGTTTCACCGTGATATCTTTTACCGTATAGGCGGCGCCGACACATTGCTGCAGGAATTTCTCGGCGTCTTCGGCGGTTTTGAAGCGGGAGGGGCCTTCTGCCTTGAAGGTGATGGTGCGGCCCTGGATGTCTTTGGCCAGGAAAAACGCTTCCACCTTAAAGCTGCTGGTAACGGCAAATGAGTTGATCTCGCGTTCGCGCTCAACGATCAGCCTTACTGCCACGGATTGCACGCGGCCGGCTGAGAGTGAGTTGCGCATGCTCATCTTTCTCCACAAAACCGGGCTCAGCTCGAAACCCACGATGCGGTCCAGGATGCGGCGGGCCTGCTGGGCGTTCACAAGGTTCATATCAAGCAGGCGGGGCTCCCGTACGGCTCTTTCGATGGCAGGTTTGGTAATTTCGTGAAAAACAATGCGTTTGGTGGTTTTCGGGTCGAGGCCCAAAACCTCGGCGAGGTGCCAGGATATGGCTTCCCCTTCCCGGTCCTCATCCGTTGCCAGCCAAACCTCGTCGGAGTCTTTCGCTACTTTTTTGAGTTCCTTTACAACTTTTTCCTTGTCTTCCGGTATTATATACTTGGGTTTAAAGTTGTTCTGGATGTCGATACCCATATCGTCCTTTTCAAGATCGCGGATATGACCAAAACAAGATTTAACCTCAAAGTCTTTACCTAGTATTTTTTCGATAGTTTTTGCCTTTGCCGGGGACTCAACAATCACGAGATTTTTAGCCATGAACGCCTGCTTTTATTTCGATAATTACGCAAAAATTTGCACAAAAGTTATAAATCCGATTTGTGCAAGTATATAAAAGTAGGTTGATATAAAAAATAGAATCCGTTAAATACTTGATATCCAGCAGGGAACGACGGCGTATTAATTATAATTACCTCCCATTGGCGGAAAGACAGTAATATTACATGTCAAAAATAAACCATGTTTTTTGCCGGTTGGCATGGAATTGGGGCCTCAATGGCCCCCCGGGGGAATCAAAAATTGTATCATGGACATAGTTATTATAGGAGCGGGCAATGTGGCGCATTGTTTCGGTCACCTGATGAAACTGCACGGGCATCATGTAAAGCAGGTGATCAGCCGCAGCAAGGCGCATGCCCGGGACCTGGCCGAGCAGCTGCATGCGGACCCGTCGGACGACCTGATGGATATAGATATGGAGGCGGATGTGTACCTGCTGGCTGTGGGAGACGATGTGATCGCCGAGCTGAACGACCAGCTAAGGCTGGGCCGGCGCATCGTGGTGCATACCGCCGGGGCTGTTTCTATAGAGGCCATTTCCCGCATTTCCGTGAATACGGGGGTGATGTATCCGCTCCAGAGCATACGGAAAGAAACCAAGAACTACCCGGAGATACCTTTGCTGGTAGAGGCCGCGAACGAGGAAGTGCTGAAGCGCCTTTTGGCCCTGGGGCAGAGCATCAGTGCGTCCATATCCGTGATGAGCTCCCGCGAGCGCCTGCAAATGCACCTGGGCGCCGTTTTCTGCAACAACTTCACCAACCACCTCATAGCCCTCGCCAAGTTCTATTGCGAGCAGGAGGGGAGAGACTTCTCGCTGCTGACCCCCCTTATCAGGGAAACTTTCCAGCGGCTGGACCGCTACCCGCCGGAAAGCGTGCAAACCGGCCCCGCCATCCGCAACGACGAGCGCACCATGGCCCTGCACCGGTCCCTGCTGGCCAATTACCCTTCCATGGAGCAGATCTACCCGCTGCTGAGCGAAAGTATCCACCAGTTCCATAAATGATTGGCGGTGTCGTTAATTACAGATATTTTTGCGCACAACGGCCATAAACCAGCCGGTATGCAGAAACAACAGCCATGAACGTTTTGGAACTATTCACCCGCATCCGCACTTTTGTATTTGATGTGGACGGCGTATTGACGGACGGTACCGTGCAGCTGCTACCCAACGGGGAGCAGAGCCGCAAAATGAACATCCGCGACGGCTACGCCCTTCAGCTGGCTGTAAAAATGGGCTACCGGGTGGCCATCATTTCCGGGGGAAGATCCGAAAGCGTGATCAGCCGCCTCAACGGCCTGGGCATCAAAGACGTTTACACCGGCATTGCCGATAAAACGGACAAGCTGGAAGAATACGCGATGATCCACGGCCTGAAATGGGACGAGGTGCTGTACATGGGAGACGATATACCCGATTACCGCGTGATGCAGCTCACCGGCCTGCCTGCCTGCCCGGCGGACGCTGCGCCGGAGATCAAAAGCATCAGCCGTTACATTTCTCCTGAAAAAGGCGGCAACGGCTGCGTGCGCGATGTCATCGAAAAAGTACTGAAGCTGAACGGCCACTGGTTGCTGGACGAAGGCGTGCCTTCCAGATAATTAATGATCACCTATTTTAACTTATGAGTTTATTCGCGGCATTTTTCAGAATGGTCCGGTATCCTAACCTGATCTACATTGCACTTACGCAATTCCTGCTGCAATACTGCGTAGTGGAGCCCCTGCTGCAAAACAGCGGGGCCGTGCCTTCGCTTTCATTCCCGCACTTTCTCATGCTGTGCTTTTCCACCGTGCTGGTGGCGGCCGGTGGTTATATCATCAATGATTATTTCGACATCAATATCGACCTGGTGAACAAGCCGGACAAGATGGTGGTGGACAAGATCATCAACCGGCGCTGGGCCATGGCATGGCATACCATATTAAATATGACCGGGGTATCCCTGGGCTTCCTGGTGGCTTTCCAGATCGGGCAGTTCTACCTCGGGTTCGTACAGGTATTCTGCACCCTGCTGCTGTGGTTCTATTCCACCTCGTTCAAGCGGCAGGTGCTTATCGGAAACGTGGTGATCTCTTTACTGACCGCGCTGAGCGTGGTTGTGGTGGGCTTTTACGAGAAACAGATCTATGAGAGCTTTGCCGCCATCCTGTCTTACGCCGGCCGCCGGCTGATCCAGATCATCGGCATTTATGCGCTCTTTGCCTTTTTGCTGTCCATGATCCGGGAGATCGTGAAAGACATGGAAGACATGATCGGCGACAGCAAGGATGGTTGCCGCACCATCCCGATCGTATGGGGTGTGAAGCGGGCCAAACGTTTCACCATGATGCTCATAATTGGGCTCCAGGCGTTGCTGGTAGTGATCATGATCGCGACCGCCGTCAAGGGATGGTATGCAGCCGCGGCGTATATCGCCCTTTTCGTGCTGCTGCCGCTTACGCTCAAAGTGCAAATGCCTCTCACCGGCGCTTTCCAGCCGGAACAATACCATAAGATCAGCACCTGGATCAAGATCGTGATGCTTACCGGCATCCTTTCCATGATCTTTTTCAAAATCATGTTATAGAATGTATACAGGCAAACCCGTTATACTGGCTTCCCAAAGCCCGCGCAGGCGTCAATTGCTGGAGCAGGCCGGCATCCCGTTCCAGGTGAAGGTGAGCGAAGCGGAAGAGACCTTCCCGGAAGGCATGCCCACCGCAGAAGTGCCGGTGCATATCGCGCGGCAAAAAGCATTAGCCGTAAAGGCTTTGTACGCTGAAAATGAAGTGATCGTAGCCGCGGACACCATCGTGGTGCTGGACGGGCGGATCATCGGCAAACCGGCGGACCGGGAAGATGCGATCCGCATCCTCACGGACCTCAGCGGCCGCATCCATGAAGTGATCACCGGCGTCGTGATATTGTATAACGGCACCGAACAGGCTTTCAGCCAGACCACCGAAGTGCATTTCAAATCCCTGACGGCAGAGCAGATCGCGTATTACGTGGACCATTACCAGCCTTACGATAAGGCCGGGGCTTACGCTATCCAGGAATGGATCGGCGCGGTGGGGATAGACCGGATCAACGGCTGCTTTTACAATGTGATGGGGCTTCCGGTGAGCCAGGTGGCGGAAAAGCTTTCCTTGTTATAAATTGTTATACATTATACATTATTTGTTTATATTTGCGTGTGTAATGCAATATTGTTGACCGTATACCCATACCTGTTACCAGGAGAAACGGAACATTGCCATTTCGGATTTTAAACGGAAACTTCAATCCCGCAAACCATGAAAAAAGCGCTCCTGGGCATTGCGCTCCTGAACTTGCTGTGTGCCTGTTCCAAAAAAAGCGATGAACGTACTACACCGGAATTACCGCCAGAGAAGATCATATTGACCCGCATACTGGACGGGAACGATTCCCTTGTTCTGAAATATGACGGGAGAGGTATTGTAACCCGCGTTGCGGACTGGACCGGCAATGCGGCTGATTCTTTTGAAGTGATCTACGACACGAAGGGCTTTTCCGAGTTCCAGTTCTTCGCATTCGGCCAAAAACGCACAGACCGCAGGTTCGTTTACGATGGCAACTGGCTTGTTGCGGTGAATTATTACAACATGGGCACCAACGGCGAGCCGGTGATCACGGACAAGGATTCGCTGGTATATAAAAACGCCAAGCTCGCGGAATATCATGAAATATCAGGCGGCGTGCGCGGCGGCGTACACAAGCTCACCTGGCAGGGCGATGATGTGAGCAAGGTGGAATATTTCCTGGTGAACGGCGGCACGGAGATACCCGTGAGCGTAAACACCTATACCTACACTAACAAACTCGGCTACCAGCATGCATTCCGCGCCGATTTCCTGCTTTATCATGAGGTATACAACCGTGAGCACAAATTCTCCCACCTGAGCGCCAGCGCTCTTATAAAGGACGAACAAAAAGCTGCGGGCAGCGGCGTGCTGATCTATACAGCGAACTATACGCCGTCCTACAACGAAGAAGGGCTGCTGTGGGGGCTGCCGAAACAAGTGGTAATTGTGAAGGATGATAAGCAGAGTAATGAAATCACCACTTCGACCTTGAAGCTGGAGTATGAGACATACAAATGAGATATAAATACACTTATCAATAGCAACAACCTATGAAGAAAACCCTGTTATACCTCATGGCCATCGCCATGCTCGCATCCTGCTCCGACAACGACAACCCTGCACCCGAACCCGAAGCGCCTGGCGAAAAATGGGCCTTTACCGGCTGGGATCTCAGGTACTCAGATGAAGACCCTGGCGATTCAAGCTTCTTCCGCGTTACCTATAATGCAGACAGCACGGTAAAAGAAACGAAAGAGTGGGATAAAGGCGGAACTGATACGCTTTTCAGCTATTTCACCTACTTCGAAGGCAAAATGACCCGTTATGAAACGAAGGAAGGATCGCGTGAGAAGCAGTTGAACACAAGCTACTTCTACAAAGACGGTAAGCTGGCGCGCATCACCCGTCACGACGATTATGCACCCGGTGATGCGGTTCTGAGCTATGATACCCTTATTTATAACACAGGCGGCAAGCTGGTGCAGGTGAACTACATTTCACCAGTGCAGCCAGAGTATAACAACAAAAAATATTTCATTACCTGGACCGGTGAGAACATCTCCAAAGTGGAAATGCACCGGAATAACAACGGCGCTTATTCCCTGTCGGAAACGGAAGTATACACCGTGGACAATAAGCCGAACATCGTTAGCAAAATGCTGAAGGATGATTATCTCTTCAAGGTGGACGGCATCAGCTATGAATATTTCTGCGCCAACAACGTTGTGAAAGTCGAGATGACTGAAACCGGAACTGAATGGCGCAAGGTGCGCACTGCAACCATTACCTACAATGAAAGAGGGCAGGTAAATAAGTTCATCAACCTGAACGAATCATTCAGCGGCACTACGCTGAACAGCTCCTACACTTCGGATCTGCTGTTCAGATATATCAGGCAATAATGGGTTAAAACAAATAAGACAAAAAAAGGTGGCCAGTATTTCTGACCACCTTTTTTTTAATCTTCATGCTCCAGTACGAGCAGGTTCACTTCTTTATTTTTCAGCCATTCCGCATCCTTCAGCTTCTCCAGGTTGATGGTGCCTACTACATAACGGCAATCGGGCGATTCGTATTTCTCCACGATGTTGTAAAACTCCGTGAGGTCCACCTGGTCCGGCGTTTTATAACGCACGTATACTTTCAGCTGCACGTCGTTGGTGAAAGTCGGCTGGTTGGATTGTTTGATCTTTTTGTATTCGTAGCGGTAATTGTACAGCAGCGCGGAAATGTCGCTGAGCACGGCGCTGCCGGTAGCGGTGCCGCCCGCGCCTTTGCCTACGAAGAATTGTTTATCTGTGAACGCGCTTTCCAGCAGCACGCCGTTATACTCATTATACACGTCGTACAGCAGGTTGTGCTCGCGGATGAGGTGCGGCAGCACATAGGCGTTCACCGAGCCGTTCTGGCGGCGGCAGTTGCCGATGAGCTTGATGGTGCAGTTGCGCTGGCGGGCGAACTGGATATCGAAATCGTTCAGGTGATTGATGCCGAAGTTGAATACGTCTTCCGGTTTTACGAAAGTGCCGAAGGCATGCAGCAGCAGGATCACGATCTTGAATTTCGGGTCGTAGCCTTCCACGTCGAGCGTGGGATCGGTTTCGGCGAAGCCAAGGTCCTGCGCCTGGCGCAGCGCGGTTTCGAAGCTGAGGTTCTCTTCGAATATTTTGGTGAGGATGTAGTTGGTAGAACCGTTGCAGATGCCTTCCACGGCGTTCAGCAGGTCGTTGTCATAATACTCCTCCAGGTTGCGGATGATGGGAATGCTGGCGCAGCTGGACGCCTCGTAGAGGAACGGCACTTTATTGTCCACCTGCAGCTGGTAAAGCGCGGGCAGGTTTTCGGCGATCATTCGTTTGCTGGCGCTTACTACGGCCTTGCCGTTTTTCAGCGCGGTGCTTACGATGCGGAAAGCGGCTTCCGTGTCGTTGATCAGTTCCACCACCACGTCGATGGTAGGATCGTTGAGGATATCGTTCGGGTCCGTCGTGAAATAGCTCATGTCTATCGGACGGGGCTTGTTCGGGTCTTTAATGCAGATTTTTTTGATCCTTGCGTTGATACCTTTGGTGCGGTTCAGCACTTCGTAAAGGCCCTGGCCCACACAGCCAAAACCGAAGATGCCGAGATTGATGTTCTTCTTTTCCATAGTTTATTGCAGTACAGTAATTTGTTTGCCGATAGGCTGGTTAAGTTTATCCAATGCTTGTTTCAGGTCGTTGATCAGGTCTTCCGCATCTTCGATGCCAACGGAAAGGCGGATGCAGGAATCCTGCAGGCCGGCCTTGCGGCGGAAATCTTCGGGAATATTGCGGTGCGTCATGGTCACGGGGTGGGCGAGCATGCTTTTCACGCCGCCGAAGCTTTCCGCCAGCTTGAACAGCTTGGTAGTATTCACGATGCGGATGGCGTTTTTGATCTGGTCTTCCTTCAGCGAAAAGCTCACCATGCCGCCGTATGATTTCTGTTGCTTGCGCGCGATGTGATGATTTTTATGGGTGGCCAGGCCGGGATAAAAAACTTTATCCACGGCGGGATGGTCCGCCAGCCATGCCGCGATGGCCATGGCATTGCTGCATTGTTTTTCCAGCCGGAGGCAAAGCGTTTCGATGCCGCGGATGGTGAGCCAGGCTTCGAAGGGGCTGAGGATGCTGCCGGAAATGTTCTGGTTGAACTTCAGCTGGTCCGCCAGGGTTTTGGAATTCACCACCACCAGGCCCGCGATCACGTCGGTATGGCCGGAAAGGTATTTGGAGGCGGAATGAATAACAACGTCTGCCCCGAGCGGGATGGGCTTTTGAAGCAAGGGAGTGCTGAAGGTATTGTCTACCACCAGCAGGATATTATGCTGTTTGGCGATCTTGCTGATGGATTTGATGTCGGAGATCTTCAGCGTGGGATTGGTAGGCGATTCCAGCCAGATGATCTTTGTTTTTGGCGTGATCTTTTCCAGCACCTTGTCCGTATCGCTCATATCCACGAAGTTCACCTTGATGCCGAAGCGTTCGAACATGCTGTTGAAAATGGAGAAGATGCCGCCGTATGTATCTTCCACCGCCATGATCTCATCCCCGGTTTTCAGCAGCTTCAGCACGGCGTCTATGGCGCTCATGCCGCTGGCGAAGGCGAAACCGGCATATCCTTCCTCCAGGCTGCAGATCAGGTCTTCCAGCACTTTCCGCGTGGGATTGTTGGCCCGCGAAAATTCAAACCCTTTGTTGATCCCCGGGCTTTCCTGCACAAACGTAGACGTTTGGTAGATGGGCACGGAAATGGCCCCGGTGAGCTCATCTATCGGAATGCTGTGGATCAGTTGTGTAGATGGTTTCATGTTTTCTTTTTTTCAAATCAGATGTAACGCGTCGCTTAATGGCTGATCAATGATCTACGGAACGGGCACACCGCTGCGGTTCACTGTAAACAAATGTGATCCAAAAATCTCAGCTTATGTCAGATAGGAAATAAAAAAAGCCCTTCCGGGGTTGGAAGAGCCTTCGCAATATGTTGATGCTTGCAAAATGTATACCTCTGCCAACTTATCTTTCCCCTTCCGGGGCCGGAATTAGCACCTTTTCCCGAAAATGAACCCGGGATGGTTGCTAAGGCTTCGCAGGGCCAGTACCCTCTGCCTTTCTGGATAAGTGATGTTTAAGAACTGGCGCAAAGGTAATGGCAGAAACGTCAATTTTCCAAATACCTCCGGTGAATTTCGATTTTTACTAATTTTTATAGTAATTTATTAACCGAAAGTAATACTTTTTTATGTTGTCTGTTAACCCGCTCTGCTCGGAAGCGTTGCTCCAGTATATCTGGCTGTCCGGGCAATTCGACCGCCTCCGCCTTCAAACGGTCACCGGCGAAGCCGTTTCCATTCTCAGTCCCGGCCACCTCAACCGCGATGGCGGACCTGACTTTACCGCCGCCCGCCTGCGTATAGGCGGCATGGAATGGGCCGGCAATGTGGAGCTGCACTACCGCACTTCAGACTGGCGGCGGCACGGCCACCAGCACAATCCGAAGTACCATAACGTGATCCTTCATGTGGTCTTTGAGCACGACCTGCCCGAGCCTGACGGAGGGAAGCCATTGCCCTGGCAGGTGCCCGAGCCCCGCATTCCCGTGCTGGAATTGCAGCACCGCATCCCGAAGATCCTGCTCCGCCGCTACCGGCACCTGATGGCCCATACGGCCTTCGTGCCCTGCGCCCCGCTGCTGCACCGCGTGCCGGAGGCAACCTGGGAAAAATGGACACCCCGGCTCATCGAGGAAAGGCTCGCCCGCAAAACGGCGGTGTACCGTAACTGGCTGGAACAAACACGCTTTAACTGGGAAGAAGTATGCACACGCGCCATCGCTCAGAGCTATGGCATGCCGGTGAACACCAGCGCTTTCCTGGAACTTGTACAATCCATCCCTTTCATGCTGCTGGCCCGCATCCGTCAGTACCGCTCCCGCCTCGAAGCCCTGCTTTTCGGCCAGGCCGGCATGCTGGAAACCGCTTTCAACGACCCATACCCTAAAGAACTCCAGGCAGAATACCGCTTCCTGCAGCACAAACACGGTTTGCAGCCCATGCCCCCGCACCGCTGGCAATGGCTGAGGATGCGTCCCACTTCATTTCCCAGCCTCCGCATCGCTCATTTCGCTGCCGTGCTGCACAACACCCCGCACTTCTTTTCCCGCCTGCTGGATACACAGGGCGCCCCGGCGCTGGAGAACCTGCTGCATGCCGAACCGTCGGCATACTGGCAATACCACTACCGGCTGGACATCCCGTCCGTGCGCACCGCCGCCCCCGGCAAACACATCCTGCAGCACGTGATGATCAACGCCGTTGTGCCCCTGCTGTACCTCTACGGCAAACACATGCGCCTCCCGCAGCACCAGCAGCGCGCCCTGGACCTGCTGGACAGCCTGCCCGCCGAAAATAACCACATCATCCGCGGCTGGGCCCACGAAAAAGTTCCGTCCATCACCGCCACCGATTCTCAAAGCCTGCTGCAGCTCAAACAATACTATTGTGATGCAAAAAGGTGCCTCGAGTGCCAGGTCGGGAAAAGCGTGCTGGGAGACAGTATTAACGAATGCAGAGAAGAAGACGAAGACACCCTCTGGGGGGCGGAAGCCTATTGAAATTTTTTTAAAAAAAGAAACTGGGACCGGGTTATTCCGGGCCTGTGGGCTCAGCTTTTTTTTAAAAAATTTCAATAGGCTTCCTTGGCGGTAAAAAATACGTTTGAATGTAGCTGTGTCTCCGGGAAATGAGGATAAAGGGGAGAGGTTGTGATTGTAGAATTTATCAAACAGTAACAATGTTTGCAGTTGCTGCGTTTCAGTGAAGGTGATGGCCGGGATATCCGGAATAATTCGTGAAGGGGTTATGGGTCTGAGGCTTGACAAGCCATGCATTTACAGAAAAATCCGGGTGCAAAAATTTTCTTGAAAAAAGCTGAGCCCACAGCCCCGAAAGCCCACAGCCCAGTTCTTTTTTCAAGAAAATTTTTGTACCCGGATGCCCGATTACCAGTTGAAGGTGACGTTCTGTTTGATATCCTGATGAATGCTTTCCGCCACAGGGCAGGTATACGCTGCGTTCTCAAGGATTTTACGGTCTTTATCTTCCAGGCCGTGGCCGGCGGGGAAATCGAAAACGATATTGACGCCGGTGATGCGGCGGGGCTCTGTGCCCATGATCTTTTCAACGCTTACTTTGGTGCCGTCGATGTTCCAGCCTTTGTCCCGGGCTTTGATGCCCATGATGGTGAGCATGCAGGAGCCGAGGGCCGTGGCTACCAGGTCGGTGGGGGAAAACCGCTCGCCTTTGCCGTTGTTGTCTACCGGGGCGTCAGTATTGATTTCCGTCCCTGAGCGGATGTGCGTGGCCGTTGTTCTTAGTTCGCCGTTATAAATGATCGATGCAGTTTCCATGATGATTGATTTTGCATGTAAAATAAGTGTATTTTTAGTAAATCGTCCTGCCCGGCGGCAGGCGACGGGGCAGCCAACTACCAACTTATTTCTGTATGTTTGTATAGAAATAAAACATAAATCATAATCAGGCGTTTAATAAATTATAATTGCGCAACACGGTGAAAAAAATCAATGTACTCTTACTGCTCTTGATGGCTTCCATGACACTCTATGCCCAGAATACCAAACCTTCCAAAAAAGAGGAAAGGGAACAAAAAAGGCTGCGGAAGATCTCGCTTTTCAGGGAAATAGAGGAAGGGGATAACCTCTTCAACAGGGAATTCTCCGGCGGCGCACGCCTCAATACCGATGGCTGGACAGGTTTCCTGGAAATGGGATTCCGGAAGACCGCCAGCAAGATCAATTATTTTCAACTCGAATTTTCTGAGAAAAGAGACCCCAAGCAGGACCGTTCGTCGCGGATGATCCCTGCCGGGGGAGGATTCTATATCAGCAGCACCCCCTTCGTGTACGGTAAAATGAACAACTTTTACCAGGCCAAGCTGGGCATCGGCCAAAAAAGGCTGATCGGCGGCAAAGGCAACAAAAACGGGGTGGAAGTGAACTTCCTGTACTACGGCGGCTTGTCTGCCGGGCTGATCAAACCTTATTACCTGGAGCTCACCAACGACTCCGGCGACCCGAACAACCGGAGGATCGTGAAATACTCCGATGAGGTGAGAGACGACTTCCTGAACCGCGACCATATTTACGGGGCAGGCGGTTTCGGCAAGGGCTGGGGCGAAATGAGCATCACCCCGGGCGTGCATGCCAAAACCGGCTTCCGGTTCGACTGGGCCCGTTTCAATGACGTGATATCCGCCCTTGAAGTAGGCATCAACGCTGAATACTATACCAAAAAGGTACCCATTATGGTCGATCAGGAGGGTAAGTCGTTCTTTTTCAACGCATATGTAGGAATACAGTTGGGGAAACGCTGGAATAAGTAACTTTGTACCTTAAAGAAAGGATTTGCGATGCAAGAACTACCCGTAATCGCGGCCGAACCGGCTGCGCAGAGAGTGAAAAAGCCCGACTGGCTTCGTGTTAAACTGCCGATCGGAGAGAATTACAGACAGGTAAGGAACCTGGTAGATACCCATAAACTTCATACCATCTGTGAAAGCGGCAATTGCCCCAATATGGGCGAATGCTGGGGAGCCGGAACGGCCACTTTCATGATCCTTGGAAATATATGTACCCGCAGCTGCGGATTTTGCGCCGTAGCCACCGGAAGGCCCGAAGCCGTGGACTGGGACGAACCCCAGCGCGTGGCCGAAGCCATTTACCTGATGAAGGTGAAACATGCGGTCATTACTTCTGTAGACAGGGATGAACTGAAAGACGGCGGCTCCATCATCTGGGCCAACACCATCAAAGCCGTACGCGCCCTCAATCCTGAAACAACCATGGAAACCCTCATCCCCGATTTCAGGGGTATCTGGGAAAACCTGGAAAGGGTGATCGAAGTGGCGCCTGAAGTGGTGAGCCACAACCTGGAAACCGTGGAAAGGATGACCAAACAGGTGCGCATCCAGGCCAAATACCACCGGAGCCTCGAAGTGATCCGCCGGCTGAAAGAAGGCGGCATGCGTACCAAAAGCGGTATCATGCTGGGCCTCGGCGAAACCAAGGAAGAAGTGGTGCAGGCCATGCAGGACCTTTACGACAACGGCTGCGACGTTGTGACCCTCGGCCAGTACCTTCAACCCACTCCCAAACACCTCCCCGTTATCCGCTTTGTGCATCCCGACGAGTTTGCAGAGCTGCGCGAGATCGGCTACGGCATGGGACTGGATTATGTGGAAGCAGGCCCGCTGGTGCGCTCGTCTTACCACGCTGAAAAACACATTTTCAGCGGCAGGAAATAATTTCTACACAACTTGTTTATTAAATACAGCCCCGGGAACTTCGCCCGGGGCTTTTTATATGGCGTTCTCTGTAGTTTCCCTTCACGGCAGCGCTTCACGCAATAATAACCTGAAACTCTCCCGGCTATTTTCTATTTTTCTGCCCATGAAACGTTTATTGATCATGCTGGCCCTGCTGCCCGCCGCGGCCCATGCGCAGCTCCGCTGGCAACCTTCTGCAGCGCACAACGAAGGCCTTCCCGCCAGTATGCGGGTCTTTGAAACGAAAGATTCACTGGATGGCAAACCCTTCCGCGCTTTTTACCTGGAATTTGATCCTTCCGACCCGCAGATCGAAGCAGTGATCCGCACCGGCAACGGCAAACGCCTCACGCCCGCGCAATACGACAGCATCGAAGGCCCATCTGTGCTGGCGGTCGTCAACACCACCTTCTTTTCTTTCCAAACCAACCGGAGCCTCAATATCGTAATGCACAACGGCAAGGTCATCGACGTAAACCCCAAGTCGATACCAACCCCCCGCCGCACCATATACACCACCCGCGGCGCTTTTGGGCTCAGTAAAAGGAACCGGCCGGACATTGCCTGGGTATACAACGTGGGTGAAAAGAACCGCCCCTATGCATATGACGTGCCCGTTACCCCGGAGATCAACGGTACGGACACGGTTTACCATCAGCCCGGGAAAAAATACCCGCGTGGCGCGCATCGCTGGAAAATGAAGGAAGCGGCCGGCGGCGGCCCGGTGCTGGTGCAGAACGGCAAAGTGCATGTAACGATGAACGAAGAACGCATGGGCGGTGTGAAGGACTTCCATCCAAGGTCTGCCGTAGGCTACAGGGCCGACGGTAAAGTGATCCTGCTGGTGGTGGAAGGAAGGAACAAAGGCGTAGCCGAAGGCGCGACCTTATCGCAGCTGGCAGAGATATTTACGAGCCTCCAATGCGTGGAAGCCCTCAACCTGGACGGCGGCGGATCATCCGCCCTGTACGTGAACCATCTCAACACCATCAAACCCTCTGATGCAGCGGGGCAGCGGCCTGTGCCCGCCGTGCTGGTGATCAGGCGGAAGGGGTAGACTTTTTCCCGGGTTTGCCGCTGCGTTTGTTCCCGTCTTCGTCAAACTTTTGCAGCAGGTGCCATTCGGTAAGACCGGTGAGCAGCAACGCGCAAAAAATAACGGGTGTGATGGTTAAGTACAGGAAAACGTCCGTCTGCGTCTTGAAGATCAATGCCATCAGCAAGCCGAAAGGGATCAGGATGTACGCCATGCAACGTGAAAGATAAGCAGCATACTGGTTGGCTTCATGCCAGGTATCTTTGTTGATCATGGAAGAGAAAGTGCGGTAACCGTACCATGTTTTCATGCTGCGTGGCGGGTATTTCCGGATCATGAATCCCATAAACAGGAAAAGCAATCCGGCTAACAAACTGGCATTACAAAAGGGGCTGTATATAATGCTGTCCATAAAAAAAGCGTGGTACAATAGTACCACGCTTTATATTACAAATGACCTCAGTGTTTTGTTGTGTCCGCTGCGGTGTTTTTGCGTTTGTTCAATAATCCTTTCAGCGTATTGTTCAATGTTTTTTCCGCCGCTTTGCCGGCATCTTTGATATTACCGGAACCGGTGCTGTCCTTGCCGCCGAGCAGTTTATTCTTCAGCTCGTCCTTCACCGCGGAAACGGCCTGGTTCTTCACCTGCGCCAGGGAATCTTTCACCGTCTGCTTTGCCGAATCCACCTTGTTCTTTATCATGGCGGTGGCCTGGTCTTTCAGGTTTTCTGCCGCTTTGCCCGCCGCTTCTTTCAGGTCCGTTTTCACGGAAGGTTTCATGATGTTGCCGCCCAGCAATACGTTCAGGTAAACGGTGTCGCTGAGCTGCACGGGAATACCTTTGCTGGTGGCCTGCGACACGAGGTTGTTCACCAGCGCATTACCTTTCTGCCCCAGCAGCGCGCGCGGAAGCGCCAGCTGCATGGTGTAGTCCATGCTCTGGTCAAAACCATGGCTGCCGCCTATCAGCATGTTCATGTTCGGCAGCTTCACACGGAAAGGATTCACGGTCATCCGGCCGTTCTGGAAGGCGAAGTAGTTTTTAATATCCCTTATTGAAATGTCCTGCAGAGCGGAAACGTTCAGCTGGTTGGCCAGCTGGTCCAGCGGGGCGAATTTTTTCAGGAAACCCTGGATGAGCAGCAGGTTGCCGTCTCCGGAGAGGGTATTGATCTGCGGGCTCATATCCTTGCCCAGCTTGCCTTTTACGGTTAGCTGCGAGCTGAGCTTGCCGCTGAGGAACTGCCCGATGGGCATCAGCTTCTGCACGGTGTTGAAGGCTTTGAAGGTCTGCTGCACGTCCAGTTCTTTTACGTCGTAGGCAAGACTGATATCGGGATGGTTCTTGTCGTTTTTGGTGGAGTAAGTGCCGTCGATCTTCATGCTGCCCTGCAGGGCATTGGCTTTGATGTCTTTCATCGTCACCGTTTCATCTTTGATCAGCAATGAACCGGAGAGATTGTTCAGGTCCACTTTGTCGTAATGCACTTTGTCTGCCTGCGCCTGCACGGTAAAGTCCAGGTTGTTGGGCACGGCGAACGGCACGGCTGCGGCGGTATCCGCAGGTTTGGAGGATGTTTCGCCGCTGCTGCCGGTGGCCATCCATTTATCCAGGTTGATCTGGTCCGCTTTCAGCGCCAGCCTGCCGTTGAGCGCTTCGTTGCGGAGCACGTAGGCCAGCAGGTTGTTCACTTCGCCGTTGGCGGAGAAATTGGTGCCGAGGTATTGGCCGTTGAAGTCGGAGATGGTAACGTTCTTCGGGTTGAACGCCATATGCAGGGAAGAGACTTTCACGCCTTCGGGATAATCCTTGCTTTTATACAGCAGGTTGTTCACGGAAAGATTGCCGGCTGCGTGAAAGGCCTCATATTGTTGTTTTTCGATGGCGCTCATGTAGCCGCGTGCCTGGAGATCCGCATTCAGCAAGCCTGCCAGCTGGGTGCCTTTTTCAAATTTCACGAACTGGCCCACTTTGCCGAGGTCCAGTTTGCCTTTGGCGGCAGCGTCTATATAAAGGTCCGATACCGGTGTTTTCACCATCAGCCGCATATCTATCGGGCTGTCGTCCATTTCAAGATGCGCCTGCGGCATATCCACGATCGTATGGTCCGGCACACCGTCGGGATTGCTTACGTTCACCGCCAGCTGTATGTTCTTCACGGGCTTAGGCAGGTCCGGGTACTGGAAGAAACCGTTCTTCACGCCGAGGTGCAGCTGGTAAGCAGGCATCTGCACGTCCGAATACGTACCTTTTACGAAACCGGAGAAAGTGGCGTTGCCGCTGGTTTTGATGCTGGCAAAATCCTTCGAGTATACGGCCGGTATGAGGGAAAGAATGTCTTTGAAATCGGTGGACTGCGAGGCGAACTGCACGTCCATTTTGTAGGTGCTGTCGTTCAGCAGCTGCACGAAACCTTCGGTGGATAGTTTCAGGTTGTTGATGGAAATTTTGTCCGTTTTGAAGGCATAAGTGCTTGTCTTGTTATCGATCTTAATATCAGCCGCGATCTCGGCCTTCGTGTCGAGCAAATAGGGGATAAACCCATAAGCGAAGCTGAGCGATTCGGTAGTAGTGGAGGTTTGCAGCACAAACTCATCTTGTGTGAAGTCGCCTTTGCCTTTGTGGTTCAGGGCGTCGATCTTCAGGTGCATATGGCCCTGGAGGTCGTCGTACTTAATGGTGGCATTCTCTATACTGTACTGTTGCAGGCTGAAGGCGAATTCGCTGGCGGCAGTGTCTCCCGGCGCAGCGGCGGCAGTGTCCGTATCGGGTTTTGCGATATCCCAGTTGGCGCGGCCCTCTTCGTCCACCACAGCGTATATGCGTGGCTGTTGCAGCACTACATTGTACACGTCGATCTTTTCCCCCCTGATGGCGCTCATCAGGTTCATGGCAATGTCCAGCCTTTTAACGGCCAGCAGCGTGTCGCCGTTGAAATGGTCCACACCGGTGATCGCCAGCTCTTCCAGCGCTACGGCCAGCCTGGGAAATCTGCGGAAAAGACTGATATCCACATCTTTGAACTCTACCCTGGCATTAAGGTTCTTGTTCAGTTCCGTTTTGATCTTGGCCATGATCTGGCCTTTAAACAGGTAAGGAATCGCGATCAGCAGGGCGATCAGAACGATCAGCCCTATCCCGATACCTTTCAGTACCTTTTTTAACTTCATAGGATCCGTTTTTTTATAACACGCTAAAGATAGTAAATCGTATTACTGAAACTAATTTCTGTTAATTTTACATATAAAATTAACAGCATGACACCGGAGCGAAGAGAAAGGCTTTTGACATTATTGCATAACCGCCAGTGCAACCTGACCGTGGTGCTGGAGAATGTGGAAGACCCCCATAATGTGTCTGCCGTGCTGCGTACCTGCGATGCCGTTGGCATACAGGATGTGTATGTGCTCACCACCAAGGCGCCGCGGGTAAAGCGATGGGGCGTAAAAAGCTCATCCAGCGCGGCCCAGTGGCTCACTGTTCATCAATATACGGATGTGAAGGAACTGGTGGCCGAACTGAGAAAAAAGTACGACAGGATCTATACCACTCACCTCGCATCAGGCGCGGTGAGCTTATATGATATTGATTTTAACGGCTCTGTGGCGCTTGCATTCGGTAACGAGCAGAACGGCGTGAGCGATGAGCTGCGGGAACTGGCGGACGGGAATTTTCTTATCCCCATGATGGGCATCATCCGTTCCCTGAATATTTCGGTGGCCTGCGCCGTAAGCATTTACGAAGCCATGCGCCAGAAGAAGAATGCAGGGCACTATGCACAACCGTCCCTTCCGGAAGCCCGGCGCGCCGCGCTTTTAGCGGAATGGGGATTTAAAGAAGAAGACTTATGAGAATCCTGCTGATCCTTTTATTGTTTACAGTTTCTGCCCGCGCACAACAGGTGCAGCCTGTCAGTCCCGCCGGGCTGGAGCAGCTGATGCGCGAAGGCGATTCCGTGATGGTGGTGAACCTCTGGGCCACCTGGTGCGTGCCCTGCATCAAAGAGCTGCCTTATTTCGAAAAACAATCGAAGCTGAACCCTTCCGTAAAATTCATATATGTAAGTCTGGACCTGGATGAAGCCTATCCTTCGAAGATCAGGCAATTTATCCGCCAGCGCAAGATCAGCGGGAAAGTGTACTGGATGGAGGAAACGAACGCCAATAAATACGCCCGCATTATAGACCCGCGTTGGGAAGGAAGTATTCCCGCCACCATCATCATCAATCCCGCCAAAGCTTACCGTAAATTCATCGAAGGCGTAATGGAGGAGGAGCAGCTGCAATGGGAGCTGAGCCGGGCGAAATAATTTTTTTAACCCCTTGATAACCAGCAATAGTTTGGTAGTCTCGCAATTAATCTCTAATTTGAATAAAGATTAATCCCAGATACATCTGCATTTACAGTTGTCACCTCAGACAGGTTTTTTTACTGCTATTTACTGAACCCCAAACCCTTCAAAATTATTTTATGTCAATTGAATTCTTAAACCCCGAAACCAGCGTGGTATTTTCCGCCCCGAAAGACCTTCCGAAGGATGGTAAATTCGCCGATGCGCTGAAGAACGTCACCCGCGAGATCCCCACTTCAGACAAGCTCACCGGCATTGAGCTGCGCCTGCTGCCGCCTTTCGTGAAAGACAACAATACGGAGCCGTTCCTGGTATTTAAAGGTTTTGCGAAATTGTATTGCCTCACTATCGTGGTGAGCGACATCAACAACCAGCTGCTCGGCGGCATCGACCTGCAGGGCTTTCCGAGGATCGGCGACAACGAGCATCTGCCCATCAACAAGACCATCTTTTACTGGCAGCAGAATGAGACGGACAAGCTGCCGCCCAAGCAGATCCACACTATGTGCGCGGTGATCAAAAGCAAAAAGGACCTGCGCGAAACAGGCAAGGTGATGGCGGACCTGAAGAACGATGAAGAGTACAAGTCGTTGCTGGGAACCGTCACCGGCATCGTTTCCAATGCCAGCCCGGCGGGCGTGGCGCTGGACGTCATCAACCAGGTGGCGGGCATTGTGGGCAGGTATCTTGGCAATGTGGAAGACAAGCCGGTGGGCACTATCATCAACAGTTTTACGGACATCCGCGGCGATTTTGACCACGAAGGCGTACGCAAGCAGGCTTTCGAAACGAAGAAGGTGAATTTTGAAATGGAGGTGATCGTAAGGGCGCAACGCCATGCGGAGAGAGGCACACGTGCACGTTCGCTGGAGAACGGGCACGACGAGCAGGTGGAAGTACAGCTGGAGCCGCTCTGGTAGTTATTCGTCCATGCCGCCCAGGTCGGATTTATCCGCCGTTTTGCTGCTGTTCGCCACCATTTCGTTCATCAGGGCAATTTCGTCTTTGGTGAAGTACCGCCATTTGCCCGGCGGGATGTCTTTCAGCGTAATGCCCATGATGCGCGTTCGTTTCAGGGTGGTGACCTTATACCCCAACGCCTCGCACATCCTGCGTATCTGGCGGTTGAGGCCCTGTGTGAGGATGATCCTGAAACGGTTAGGTCCTTCCTGCTGCACGAAACACTTTTTGGTGAATACGCCCAGGATGCGTACGCCGCTGCGCATGGTCTTGATGAACTCCAGGGTGACAGGCTTGTCTACCGTTACGATATATTCTTTTTCGTGCTGGTTGCCCGCGCGCAGTATTTTATTGACGATATCGCCGTCGTTCGTGAGGAAGATGAGCCCTTCGGAAAGCTTGTCCAGCCGGCCGATGGGGAAGATGCGGGACTTGTAGCCCACGTAGTCGATGATATTGGTCTTGTCTTTCAGGTCGGTAGTGCAGGTAACGCCTTTGGGCTTGTACAGCGCGATATAGACCGGTGCTTTCTTTTTCTTCAGTGGTTCGCCGTCAATTTCCACCACATCTCCTTCTTCCACGCGGTTGCCTTTGGACGCAATGTTGTCATTGATGGTCACACGGCCCTGTTCGATGTATTTATCTGCCTCCCTGCGGCTGCAAAAGCCGGTTTCTGCAATGTATTTATTGATGCTGATGTCCATACCGGGAGCAAATTTAAGGGAAAAATGGCTGGTTGGGGAAAATTGCGGGGTGGTCGAAATTTGCGACCACCTTTGCTTCTTTACCTGCATTGATTTTTACATTAAATTTACCATTGAACTGACACCGATCACTCTTCCATCGTGTTCGATTGATGACATTGTTCAGTTAACCCGGAAATTATTGCTGACCCATAGAAGAGCCTTGGTTCTCTCACTTCTCAAAATATCATTGCACTGGTAAATTATTAGTAATGGTAAAAGTCAAAAAGCAGGCGCCATCCAAACAGCATCTGGGCGGGCATTTGCCACTTGCTTTCACTGAGCATGGCGTGCTAATGCTTGCATACCTGGAACAATTGATCGATCCGCCCCAGGAGCCCCGGGCGGAAATGGGTTTCAAAAAACACCGTCCATAAAAAAGCCCGGGAATTCTCCCGGGCCTTGTATAAAAAATCAATAACAGTCTATCATGCGCTGCAGGTCACGCAACCTTCTTCCATGGTGCAAACCGCGCCTACAGGAACGCCCAGCTCGTCTGCGGCGCTTTCTGCCGGGATAACGGGTATCATGTTCTGGCCGCCTTGTTTTTCGACGGTGAACTGAACGGCCTGTGATGCGGCCTGTGTACGCAGGTAATACATGCCGGTCTTCAGGCCTTTTTTCCAGGCGTAGAAGTGCATGGAGGTGAGCTTGGAAGCGGAAGGCGTGTCCACGAACAGGTTCAGGCTCTGGCTCTGGCAGATGAATGCGCCACGGTCCGCCGCCATATCGATGATCGTACGTTGTTTGATCTCCCAAACGGTTTTGTACAGTTCCTTGATATTGCCGGGGATCTCGTCTATCTGCTGGATAGAGCCGTTGGCCGCGATGATCTTGTTCTTCATGTCGCTGTCCCAAAGGCCCAGTTCCACGAGGTCTTTCAGCAGGTGTTTGTTCACCACCACGAACTCTCCGCTCAGTACGCGGCGGGTGTAGATGTTGGAAGTGTACGGCTCAAAGCACTCGTTGTTGCCAAGTATCTGCGAGGTGGATGCGGTGGGCATCGGCGCCAGCAGCAGGGAGTTGCGGATGCCGTGTGTTTTGATCTCAGCTTTGAGGGCTGCCCAGTTCCAGCGGTCGGAGGGCGTAACGCCCCACATATCGTATTGCAGGATGCCTTTGCTGGCAGGAGAGCCTTCGTAGGTCTCATATGCGCCGTTTTTCTTCGCCAGGTCGTTGGAGGCGGTGAGAGAGGCGAAATAGATGGTTTCGAAGATGTCTTTATTCAGTTGCTGCGCCTGCTCGCTTTCGAAGGGGTAACGCAGCAGGAAGAATGCGTCTGCCAGGCCCTGTACGCCGAGGCCGATGGGGCGGTGGCGCAGGTTGGAGCGGCGGGCTTCTTCAACCGGGTAATAGTTTTCGTCGATGATCTTGTTCAGGTTCAGTGTAGCCTGGTAAGTTACTTCGAAGAGCTTCTGGTGGTCGAATTTGCCGTCTATCACGAAGCGCGGTAGCGCCAGCGATGCGAGGTTACATACGGCCACTTCTTCGGGAGACGTATATTCGATGATCTCTGTGCAGAGGTTGGAACTTTTGATGGTGCCCAGGTTCTGCTGGTTGGATTTGCGGTTGGCGGAATCTTTATACAGCAGGTAGGGGGTACCGGTCTCGATCTGTGCGTCCAGGATGGCGAACCAGAGGTCCTGCGCTTTTACGGTTTTGCGCTGGCGGCCTTCGGCTTCATATTTTTCGTACAGTTTTTCGAATTCTTCACCCCAGCAATCTGCCAGCCCGGGTGCTTCGTGGGGGCAGAACAGGCTCCATTCGCCATTGCTTTCCACGCGTTTCATGAACAGGTCGGGCATCCAGAGGGCGTAGAAGAGGTCGCGGGCGCGCATTTCTTCTTTACCGTGGTTCTTGCGCAGGTCCAGGAACTCGAACACGTCGGCGTGCCAGGGCTCCAGGTAAATGGCGAACGCGCCTTTGCGTTTGCCGCCGCCCTGGTCCACATAACGCGCGGTGTCGTTGAACACGCGCAGCATGGGGATGATGCCGTTGGAAGTGCCGTTGGTGCCGCTGATGTATGAACCGGTAGCGCGGATGTTATGAATGCTGAGACCGATGCCGCCTGCGCTCTGGGAGATCTTGGCGGTCTGTTTCAGGGTGTCGTAGATACCGTCGATGCTGTCTCCCTGCATGGTCAGCAAAAAGCAGCTGCTCATCTGGGGTTTGGGCGTACCGGCGTTGAAGAGGGTGGGCGTGGCGTGGGTGAACCAGCGCTCGCTCATCAGGTTGTATGTTTTGATGGCGGAGTCGATATCCTCTTTGTGGATACCAACGGCTACGCGCATGAACATGTGCTGGGGGCGTTCGGCGATCTTGCCGTCGATCTTCAGCAGGTAAGAGCGTTCCAGCGTTTTGAAACCGAAATAATCGAAAGCGAAGTCGCGGTCGTAAATGATAGTGGAATCCAGGATGTCTGCATTCTTGCGGATCACGTCCCATACTTCATCGCTCAGCAGGCCGGCGGGTTTGCCGGTCTTCGGGTCGATGTATTCGTAAAGTTTCTTCATCGTCTGGGAAAACGACTTCACGGTATTTTTATGCAGGTTGCTCACCGCGATGCGGGAAGCGAGCTGCGCATAGTCCGGGTGCTTGGTGGTGAGGGAAGCGGCGGTTTCCGCAGCCAGGTTGTCCAGCTCGGTGGTGGTAACGCCGTCGTACAGGCCCTGGATCACTTTCTTCGCTACGTCTATCGAATCTACATATTCCGGCGCCAATCCGTAACACAGCTTTTCTACTCTTGCCGTAATCTTGTCAAATTTGACAGATTCCTTCCTTCCGTCTCTTTTTATAACGAACATAGTGTGATGAATTTAACTGGGTGAGTAAATATATTGTTAGGTGTATTGTTGTTGAGTCTAAAAGTCTTCGTCCAGGCTGAAAGTCTGCGTCTCTTTATTTCCCATTACGCCGGATTTCTGGTAATCGCCCACGCGTTTTTCGAAGAAGTTGGTTTTGCCCTGCAGCGAGATCATTTCCATGAAATCGAAGGGGTTGGTGCTGTTGAACATTTTGCTGCAACCCAGCGCCTGCAGCCAGCGGTCTGCCACAAACTCGATGTATTGTTTCATCAGGTCCGCATTCATGCCGATGAGGGCGGCGGGCAATGCGTCTGTGATGAATTCTTTTTCGATGGACACGGCGTCGCCGATGATCTCATGCACTTCTTTTTCGCTGAGCTTGCCGTTCAGCATGCTGTACAGCAGGCAGGCAAACTCGCAGTGCAGCCCTTCGTCGCGGCTGATAAGCTCGTTGGAGAAGGTGAGGCCGGGCATGAGGCCGCGTTTTTTCAGCCAGAAAATGGAGCAGAAGCTGCCACTGAAGAAGATGCCTTCCACTGCCGCAAACGCCACGAGACGCTGTGCGAAGGTGCCGCCTTCGATCCAGCGAAGGGCCCATTCTGCTTTTTTTCTCACCGCGGGAACGGTGTCGATGGCGTGGAAAAGGCGGTCTTTCTCCACCGGGTCTTTCACATACGTATCGATCAGCAAAGCATAAGTTTCGGAGTGGATGTTTTCCATCATGATCTGGAAGCCGTAGAAACAACGCGCTTCGGGTATCTGTACTTCGCTCATGAAGTTCACCGCCAGATTCTCGTTCACAATCCCGTCAGACGCCGCAAAAAAGGCCAGTACATGCGAAATGAAGTGGCGCTCGCCATCGTTCAGCTTCGCCCAGTCCGCCAGGTCACCGCTGAGGTCGATCTCTTCAGCGGTCCAGAAGCTGGCTTCATGGCGTTTGTATTGTTCCCAGATAGCGGGGTAATTGATCGGCAGCAGCACGAACCTGTCCTTGTTGTCTTTCAATAAGATCTCATTCTCGTTACTCATTAGTAATTTTTTATACGGTTAACTATCCATAGTTAAGTTCATTGCGATTCGCGGAGTGGGGAGACGGGAGCGCGTTATCCTAAGAGGAGGTACATCCTGGGGTCGGGCTCGCCATAACCTTATTTCGCGAAGGTTTTGACAATTACGTTGTTCTGGCAGGTCTCCTGGCTTTCCCTTGCCGGGCGCGCCTTCCCGTCCCTTCCGGAACAGTGGCGTATCTAAAAGCATCCGGCATATAGGGGATCACAGTAGCGCGTCTGCTCGTGAATTCCACACGATTCCCTATTAATTCTCCACGTTTAAGAAACGTTTGAAGCCAGCACAACGAAGTCAAGAACTGTTGCAAATGTAATGATCTAACTACCCCGTCAAAGTGATAAGTTTCCCCCATATGTGGATAAAGAATGTGGACTTTTTGGGATCGCAGAAGGGGCGTACAATTCAAGTTATTCACATCTAAAAGCAGGTAATTGGTATGATAGAAAAACAGAATGTATTGGAAATCTGGCACATATTAGAACACACTAAATGTGTGGCGAAAATTGCCCTGAAATACAAGCGTTTGAAAAATGCCGCGCTCCACGAAAAAACGCCGGGAATGTGCATCTCCCGGCGTCCTGGTATTAAGCCTGCGTTGTCTTTTTGTTAATGGGCATTAACTAAATGCGCGGCACCTTGTTGATAAACTTCTTCCTGATCACATCCTGCACAGGTACCCCGTCTATCTTGCTTTCCAGCCAGCTCACAATGTCCAGGTACAGGTAGCTCCTGCGCTCGTAAGGATTTTTCGCGATCACTTCCAGCCTGCCTTTCAGATCTTTGAACGCCGTGCGTAAAGCCTTGGGGTTGGCGTACATATTCTTGCGCAGGAATTTCAGGATCTCTTCCATCACCAGGCTCAGGTCTTTGTTCTTCGCAATGAAGTGATACACGGATTTGATCAGGTATTCCACCAGGCTGTAGTTCTCCAGCTCGTAATGCGCGATCAGGTGAAGGATGCGCGCGAAACATTGTATGTCCGCCCGCAGGTTGCCTATCCGCAGCTGGATGATCTTGTTCAGGTAAACGATCGCATTGTTATTGTCGCCGCTTCCGAAATAAAGGCAGGCGATCTTGTAATAAAATACCAGCACGCGGTGCTGGTCCACCGTGAGCTGGTGCTCTGATATCTTGCACTCCACTTCGCCCACCAGCTTCAGCCCCTCGGAAAAAGTGCCGTCCAGGAAGTGCCGGTTGATCTTCCCGGTATAGAGGTACACGAACGCGGACGTACGTGTGTTCTCATTCATGCTCTCTTCTTTATCGGTAATGAACTGTTCCATTTCCGACAGCACCTCGGTGAATTTATCGTGGTTCATCGTGTGGAAATGCGCCGTGAGCAGGTTGTGCATCGCTTTGATGTACAGGTCCACATCGGTATCGCGCAGGCCGGGATATTCGGTGAACAGGTCCACCCACTTCTGGGTATACCGGTAATACATCACGAAATCCTGCAGGATATAGTAGTACCAGCAGTAAGCCTGGTAAAGGTAAATGCGTTCATAAAAGCTCATGCTGCCCTGCTGCACGGCCGGCAGGTTGGCCTCGAAGAAGGACTTCAGCATCAGCGAATCCTTCTCATCGCGCGCATGCCCCAGCTTGAGGTACATGCCGTACATCCTTAGCGCCAGGGTGCTCAGCTTGCTTACATTGTTCAGTTGCTCGTTGATGATCCGGCTTTCGTCGCTCAGCTCTTCCGCCCGGTTGTCCAGGCTGCGGGTAATGTGCCTGCTTTCGATGAGCTTTTCAAATTCCACGATCTCGAAATACAGCATCACTTCCTCCTGCTCCCGCGCGCTGGTTTTGGCCTTAGCCAGTATCTTGAGGCTCTGGTTGTACAGCCCCTTGTTGTACAGCACCCGGGCATAGTCCAGCTGCTCCCGCAGCTCTATCAGGGGATCTTTTGTTTTATATAACAGCCGTAAGGTGGTGAGAAGATGTTTGTACAGGTGGGCCTTTACATTGCTCAACTGCTGTTTCCTGATGTCCGGAACCCGCTTCAGTATCTGCTCTTCGTCGTATTCCTTCATTTTGTCCAGTGTGTTGAACAATTGTATGAAAAGCACGTCTTCTTTCGTATTATCCCGGTTGAAGGCAAGCTGGAAGTTCCTCTTTTCAGCTTTTGTGAGCGTTTTTATTAATATGAACAAGGCATCATTCTGCGTGTTGGGCATCGTTGTTACTGGATTGTAAATTATTGACCTTCAATAGGTTAATAGTTATATATCGCCTTTGCGAATCGTAATAATGACAAATTTAACGATCTGTGGTTTAAATGTGTCAATTAGATTTGAAGGAGTAAATAGGAAGGAAAGCAAATTTAAGGAGAAAATATGGGGAAAACATTATTTGACAAGATCTGGGACAGCCATATCGTAACCAGCAGGCCGGGGTTCCCGGATGCGGTGTACATCAACACCCATTTCATTCACGAAGTGACCAGCCCGCAGGCTTTTGACGGGCTCCGCAAGCGGAACATTCCCGTGTTCAGGCCTGGAAAGACCCGTGCCACGGCAGACCATAACGTACCTACCCTCAACCAGCACCTCCCCATCAAAGAGGCCCTGAGCCGCAAGCAGGTGGAGATGCTGACGAAAAATACCGCCGAATTCGGTGTGGAGCTGTACGGCCTCGGCCATCCTTACCAGGGCATTGTGCATGTGATAGGGCCGGAGCTGGGTATTACCCTGCCGGGCATGACCATCGTGTGCGGCGACAGTCACACCTCCACCCACGGCGCTTTCGGGGCGGTGGCCTTCGGCATCGGCACCTCGGAAGTGGAGCAGGTGCTGGCTACCCAGTGCATCCTGCAATACAAGCCCAAAAGGATGAAGATCGAAGTGAAAGGGCAGCTGAAAAAAGGAGTGGTGTCCAAAGACATCATTTTATATATCATTTCGCAGATCTCCGCATCGGGCGCTACGGGTTATTTCGTGGAATACGCGGGCGAGGCCATCCGCAGCCTGAGCATGGAAGCGCGCATGACCATCTGCAACATGAGCATCGAAATGGGCGCCAGGGGCGGGCTGATTGCGCCGGACCAGGTTACCTTCGATTATATCAAAGGCCGCGAGTTTGCACCCAAAGGCGCGGACTGGGACAAGGCGGTGGCCTACTGGCAAACCCTGCACACCGATGCGGACGCACAGTTCGACAAAGTGCTGGAATTTGACGCGGCGGATATTGAGCCGCAGATCACCTACGGCACCAATCCCGGCATGGGCATGGGCGTAACCCGCCACATTCCCGCCCTGGCGGAGATCGACGAGAAAGAGCAGCCATCTTTCTCCAAATCCCTCCAGTACATGGACCTCCAGCCGGGCAGCCGCCTGCTGGGCAAAAAAGTGGACTACGTGTTCATCGGTTCCTGCACCAATTCCAGGATCGAGGACCTGCGGATGGTGGCAGAATTTGTAAGGGGGAAGAAAAAGGCGGACGATGTGACCGTCTGGATCGTGCCCGGTTCCAAACAGGTGGAGGCGCAGGCCATTGCAGAAGGGATAGACAAGGTATTTGAAGAAGCGGGCTTCCAGCTGCGCCAGCCGGGCTGCAGCGCCTGCCTTGCCATGAACGAGGACAAAATTCCCGCCGGCAAATACTGTATTGCCACCAGCAACCGTAACTTTGAAGGAAGGCAGGGGCCCAATGCCCGTACTTTCCTGGCCAGCCCGCTCACCGCGGCGGCGGCCGCCATCACCGGTAATGTGACCGACGTTAGAGAACTGATATAATTATTGACAATGGACAAAAAATTTGCTAACCTGTCGTCTTCAGTGGTACCGTTACCGATAGAGAACATAGACACAGACCAGATCATCCCCGCACGATTCCTGAAAGCGACCACACGCGACGGGTTTGGTGAAAACCTGTTCAGGGACTGGCGGTACGACGAACAGAACGCACCCAGGAAAGATTTTGTGCTGAACAATCCGCTCTACAAAGGCAGCATCCTCGTAGCCGGCAAGAACTTCGGCTGCGGCTCCTCCCGCGAGCACGCCGCATGGTCGCTGGCCGACTATGGATTTAAAGTTGTAGTGAGCAGCTTTTTTGCGGATATCTTTAAGAATAATGCGCTCAATAACTTCATCCTGCCCGTGCAGGTGAGCGACGGGTTCCTGCGGAAGATATTCAACGCTGTGGAGAAAGACCCCGCCGCGCAGGTGGAAGTGAACCTGGAAGAACAGTTCATCCGCATCAGCGCCACCGGCGAACAGGAAAAATTTGACATCAACCCGTATAAAAAGACCTGCCTGCTGAACGGGTACGACGATATCGACTATCTGCTCAGCCTCAGCAAGGAGATCAACGCATACGAAGCTACTAGACCTTTTAATTTCTAATACAATCTAATGGGAGTTACGAAGAAAATACTGGTTATACCCGGAGACGGGATCGGGCAGGAAGTGACCGCGTGGGGGAAGAAAGTACTGGAGACGATCGCTGCCAACTACAAGCACACCTTCACTTTCGATGAAGGCATTATGGGCCACGTGGCCATTGAAGCCACCGGCGATCCGCTGCCGGACAGCACGCTGGAGAAAGCGCGTCAGAGCGACGCCATCCTTTTCGGCGCTATCGGTCATGCCAAATACGACAACGATCCCACGCTGAAAGTGCGCCCCGAGCAAGGCCTGCTCAAGATACGCAAAGAGCTGGGCCTGTATGCCAACCTCCGCCCCATCAAACTGTTCGACGACCTGTTGCAGGCCTCCAGCATTAAGCCGGAGATACTACAGGGCGCGGACATCCTGTTTTTTCGCGAGCTTACCGGCGATGTGTATTTTGGAGAAAAAACAAGAAGTGAAGACCGTACTTCCGCTTCGGACCTGATGATATATCACAAATACGAAGTGGAGCGCATTGCCCGCAAAGCCTTCGAAGCTGCGCGCACCCGCAAAAAGAAACTCTGCTCCGTAGATAAGGCCAATGTGCTGGAAGCTTCCCGCCTCTGGCGTGAAGTGGTGCAGAGCCTGGAGAAAGAATACCCGGATGTTGCAACCGAGCATATGTTCATAGATAATGCCGCGATGCAGCTCATCAAAGACCCGAAACGTTTTGACGTGGTGGTGACCGGCAACCTGTTTGGAGACATCCTCACCGATGAAGCCAGCCAGATAGCAGGTTCCATGGGCATGCTGGCTTCTGCTTCCATCGGCGATTCCGTTGGCTTCTACGAGCCTATCCACGGTTCCGCCCACGACATTGCAGGCAAAGGCATCGCCAACCCACTGGCCTCCATCCTGAGCGCCGCCCTGCTGCTGGACATTTCCTTCGGTCTTAAAGAAGAATCCCAGCGCGTGATCCGTGCCGTGGATGCCACCCTGCGCCAGGGTTTCCGTACAATGGACATTGCGAACAAACATACACCCAACGACTTCGTGCTGGGCACCGACGCCATGGGCACGCAGGTACTGAAAAACCTTAACTAACCTACAAACAGATTGTCATGGATAATAACCGTGTTTACGTTTTTGATACCACCCTCCGCGACGGCGAGCAAGTGCCGGGCTGCCAGCTCACCACCGTCGAGAAGATCATTGTCGCCAAAGAGCTGGAAGCCCTTGGCGTGGACGTGATCGAAGCAGGGTTCCCCATTTCCAGCCCCGGCGATTTCCAGAGCGTGGTGGAGATATCCAAAGCAGTATCCGAGCCAGTGATCTGCGCGCTCACCCGCGCCAACACTGCAGACATCGATGCGGCCGCCGCAGCGCTGAAATACGCCAAACGCAAGCGCATCCACACCGGTATCGGTTCGTCGGACATGCACATCAAATACAAATTTAACTCCACCCGCGAAGCCATCCTGGAACGCGCCGTGGAAGCCGTGAAATATGCCCGCAGGTTCGTGGACGATATTGAATTTTACGCCGAAGACGCCGGCCGTGCGGACAATGCATACCTCGCGCAAATGATCGAAGCGGTGATCGCCGCGGGCGCCACCGTAGTGAACATCCCCGATACCAACGGCTACTGCCTGCCCGAACAATACGGCGCGAAGATCAAATACCTGATGGACCATGTGTCCAACATCGACAAAGCGATCATTTCCGTGCACTGCCACAACGACCTTGGCCTGGCCACTGCCAACACCATTGCCGGCGTGATGAACGGCGCGCGCCAGGTGGAGTGTACCATCAACGGCATCGGCGAAAGGGCCGGCAATACTTCCCTCGAAGAAGTGGCCATGATCCTCAAAACGCACCATGCGCTGGGTTATACCACCGGCATCAACAGCAAAAAAATATACGAGATCAGCAACCTCGTGTCTAACATGATGCGCATGCCCGTGCAGCCCAATAAAGCGATCGTGGGCCGCAACGCTTTCGCGCACAGCTCCGGCATCCACCAGGACGGAGTGCTGAAGCACCGCGAGAACTACGAGATATTGAATCCCGAAGACATCGGCCTGCAATCCAATTCCATCATCCTCACCGCCCGCAGCGGCCGCCACGCGCTCAAACATCACCTCGAGCGCCTGGGTTACAAGATCGATAAGATCAATCTCGACGAAGTGTATGCCCGTTTCCTCGAAATGGCCGACACCAAAAAAGAGATCACCGACCACGACCTGCTGACGCTGATGGGAGACGGAGACGCCAACCACTACGACGATAAAGGCATCAAGGTAACGCTGCTGCAGGTAGTTTGCGGCGACCCGCTCCGCCCGATGGCCACGGTAAAGCTGCGCATCAACGGCGAAGAAAAAGAAGCCAGCTCCGCGGGCAACGGCCCGGTGAACGCCACCATCAACGCCATCCACAACATCATCCAGGACGATATCACCATCGATGAATTCAGCATCCAGGCGATGCGCGGCGGCAGCGAAGACGTGAGCAAGGTGAACATGCGCGTGCACCACGGCGGCAAATCCTACTACGGCTTCGGCTATTCCACAGACATCGTGAACGCCAGCGTGCATGCTTATGTGGATGCGCTGAACAAGATCTATTAAGAAGAGTTTTTTGTCTGTATAAAGGGCCGTTCCTGCAAGGGACGGCCCTTTTTTCTTGCCCTTTTCCACCACCTTTCGTATCTTGCCGCCATTATGAAAGCGACTTACAACGCCACCATCAAGGGTAAGAACTGTATCGAAATAGACGGCTTCTACGATGAGATCTCCCGCGCATTCCGCTTCCCTGATTATTTCGGGCGCAACCTGGATGCTTTGTACGACTGCCTTACCGAACTGCATGGCACGGAAGAGAATTACCTGCTTACCATCACCGACTTCGAATATTTCCTCGCGGAAGAAAGTGAAGAGACCCGCAACAAAGTGATCGACATCCTGCAGGATGTTTCCCGCGAATGGGAAGATGTGCCTGTAACAGAAATCACCCGTCCCAAATCGACATTGACCATCATCGTGCAATAAGATCTGATTTTCTTTTTTTAACAAGCCTGCTCTCATACACGGCTTTCAATACTGAAGCCGCACAGCACCGGGAGAAACATGCCCGTTACGGGAATTCCCGCCCCAAATACTTCCCATGCGGCTGTATTACGATAATTTAACATTGCCCGCCCAGTATGGTATAATTCATGTGTTACAGGGTAACATGAGATACCGTGTATTAGCTACCGATTATGACGGCACCATTGCGCACCACGGCGTTGTGCCGGACGAAGTGGTCGAATCACTGAAAACGTTAAAGGCCAGCGGGCGTGTGCTGCTGCTGGTAACCGGCCGCGAGCTGGATGAGCTGAAAGCCCTGTTCCCTCAGCATATCCTGTTCGACCTGGTAGTAGCCGAGAATGGAGCCTTGCTGTACGACCCGGCTACGCTGAAAGAAACCAGGCTGGGAGACCCGCCCCCGCCGGCATTTATCAAAGAGCTGGCGCAACGCGGAGTGCAACCATTGTCTGCGGGGCGTGTAATTGTCGCCACCTGGGAACCTCACCAGGCTACGGTGCTTGAAGTGATCAAAAAATTCGGGATAGAACGGCAGATCATTTTTAACAAGGGCGCCGTAATGATACTGCCGCCGGGCATTAATAAATCGAAAGGGCTGGAAGCGGCCCTGGACGCCCTGGGCTATTCCCTTCACAATTGTGTAGCAGTAGGCGACGCGGAAAATGACACAGCTCTGCTGCAATCGGCCGAATGTGCCGTAAGCGTCGCCAATGCCCTGCCGGCGCTGCGGAAGATCAGCGACTGGGTAACGCCGGCAGATCACGGGGCCGGCGTGATGCAACTGGTTGACCGCATCCGGGAAGATGACCTGCTGACGCTTGACCCGCAGCTGAAACGGCATTATATCCCGCTGGGAGACCGCTTTGATAACACCCCCTTCGAGCTGAGCCCATATGGCAGTAGCATCGTAGTGGCAGGTACCAGTGGTGGTGGAAAAACCACACTTACTGCCGCGTTTATGGAAGTATTGCTACAACACGGATACCAGTTTTGTATGGTAGACCCGGAAGGCGATTACCTGGAAATGCAGGGGATCGTGGCTATCGGCGACGCACATCAGCCTCCGTCTATCGAAGCGCTGATGCAATTGCTGGAACAGCCCCGGCAAAGTGTTATTGCCTGTACACTGGCCCTGTCTATGACTGAAAAACCCAAGTTCCTGCAGCAATTGCTGGTGGCCATTCACGAACTGCAACAGCGTAAAAGCCGGCCACACTGGCTGCTGCTGGACGAAGCCCATCACCTGGCGCCTGAAGCGGCGGATCCGAATACCTTCGCCATGCTAAACACCCTTTGCAACTTCATGGCTATTACCACAAGGGTTGAACTGTTGCATAAACCGCTGCTGGAACGGGCAACCACTGTTATCGCACTTGGAGAGGATCCCAATGCCACCCTTCTCAGCTTTGCCGGCATTACAGGTGATGCCATCCCTCCAATCCCCGGCACCATCCTGCAAAAAGGAGAAGCAATGGTATGGAGCAGGCATTCGGGAGAAGCTCCCTTCCTGGTAAGAACAATGGTACCGGGTCAGGTATTGCAGCGGCATAAAAGGAAATACTCTACCGGCGATATGGGACCGGACAGCTTTATTTTTACAGGGCCTGAAAACAAATTAAAGCTTAAGGCCAACAATCTGCAAAGCTTTACAGAACTGGCGCAAGGTGTGGATGATGATACCTGGATGTACCATCTGAAAAGACATGATTTTTCGGGCTGGATAAGAAACAGTGTGAACGACGACGCGCTGGCTGAGCAGGTTGAAAAGATAGAAAACGCGGAACCGGACCCTATCCGGTCCCGCGCTGAAATTACCAAATTGGTGCAATTACATTATACAGGGCCGGGATAACTTATTTCCGCTGCTGCAATTCCTTTATCTTCTGCGCCAGCTTCCTTTTATCCTTCATATACGGCGCCAGGTCGAACAGCTCTACCTTCCTGTATTCTACAGGATGGCTCTCGCTCTGCAAAGCAATATAACCTTCGCTCAGCAGCTTGCCGTTCTGCATCAGCGCAGGATCGTTGCCGCCTACGTTGCCGCCGCCGATCTGCGGTTTTTCATATACCAGCACGGTATCTTTTTCAACGATGTGTTTTACGATGGAATCGCCCAGCACCAGCACTTCCGCATGCACCCACTGGTCGCCGTTATAGGTTTTGCTGGTGGAATTTATACAATGCGCGGTAATGAGCTTGTTGTTCATCACCACGTTCGTACCGGGCGTGCAAAGATTGGCAGTGGTGCGGTTGCCTTTGCCCAGCCCGCCCAGCAGCTGTACTTCAATGGAGATCGGGAAGTCCTGGTTCACGCCCATCGTTTTGGCCGACTGCGAATGTATCATGGCGCCGCTGTTGCGGGTTGCCCAGCCGGGACCGCCTTTCACCTGTTCGCCCACGAAACGGTATTCCATCACGAGCAGGTAAGCGGAAAACTTCCGCTTGTGAAATATGTGGCCGTATTGTTCCTTGAATTCGTCGTAGTTCTCGTAAGACACTGCCAGGTTGCCGTTCTGCACCCGGAAAGTATTGCCGTTGTTGTCGTTCAGCTGGTGGCCGTTGATCTTGATGTCCCAGTCCTTCAGGTCTTTCCCGTTGAACAGGCTGAACCAGCCGCTCTTCGCTTTCTGGGCGGAGCATGCGCCGCAAAAAAGGGCCAGCCCCAACGTCATCATTAATTTGATATTTCGCATAGACGTGTAAGTAATTTGAACCGTTAAGCTATAAAAATTATTTAAGCTCCTCAAACCCAATATCCATAAGCGGGTATTTTTGCGGGTCTTTGAGATAATAATGCCACCATTCCGTTTCCAGCGCTACAAACCCGTGCGCTTCCATGAGCGTGCGCAGCAGCAGGCGGTTCTCTTTCACTTCGTCGCTCAGGTCCTGGTATTCGTGGTGGGCTTTTTCGGTGAAGTCGTCATAAGGCGTGGGCATAGGCATTTCCTGGCCTGTTTTCAGGTAAATGAGCGTAAGGTCTACCGCCACGCCGCGGTTATGGCCGGAACCTTTTTTAGGATCGGCGGCGTAACGGTCGTCCGGCACTATTTCCCACATTTTTTCCGTTACCCGGTAGGGGCGGTATCCGTCATAGATCTTAATGCCCAGGCCCAGCGGTTCCAGGTATTCCTGCAGGCGCAGCAGGGCCTCGTAAGCGGGGCGGCGGAGGAACACCGCGGGGAAAGGATAAAGCACGGTTTTGGTGAAATTATCTTTGGTGGCATACCGCACGTCCATCGCAAAATCCGTTGTGCGCACCAGCGCCTGCTGCGGGTCCGTCCGCACAATTTCGTTGTACAGCGAGAGGCTGTTCACCACGGGCAACCCGTATTTATTAAGTGGTATTTGTTGGCTGTAGCTTTGGAAGGAAACGATTAATAAGCTCAGGATGAATATATTTTTCACTGGTATCGATTTAGATGGCTTTAAAAATAGTGAAGAAAGTACATAATCAGGGTAAAAAAGAATTGCAATAAGGCATAATATTGAGGTATTTTAGAACCCTTAAAATAAGTAAAAGATGAGTTTTTTCCGACTAGATGGAAAAGTGGCTGTAGTGACCGGCGCCGGCAGCGGGATCGGCCAGGCCATTGCGCGGTGTTTTGCCGCCAGTGGCGCCACCGTTCACGTATTGGAGCTGAATGAAGAAGCAGGGCAGGGTACCGTCAATGAAATTACCGCCGCAGGCGGCAAGGCGCAGGCGCATGCGGTGAACGTGGCAGACCAGGCGGCTGTTACCACCGTTATGAAACATGTAGCCGGCATTTCCGGTAAGCTGGACATCCTTGTGAACTGCGCCGGCGTTGCCCACGTTGGCAAGCTGGAAACCACATCGGAGCAGGATTTCGACAGGGTGTTCTCCGTAAACGTAAAAGGAACGTACAATTGCATGTACGCCGTGATAGAACAGATGAAAAAACAAGGCGGCGGCGTGATCCTCAACATCGCGTCCATCGCTTCCAGCGTGGGTATACCGGACCGTTTCGCTTATTCCATGAGCAAGGGCGCGGTGCTTACCATGACGCTCTCTGTCGCGAAAGATTACCTCGCCGATAATATCCGTGTGAACAGCGTATCGCCTGCGCGCGTGCATACACCGTTCGTAGACGGATTCATCGCAAAAAATTATCCCGGTAAAGAAGCGGAGATGTTCGACAAGCTTTCCAAAACGCAGCCCATCGGCCGCATGGCAAAGCCCGACGAAGTGGGATACCTGGCCCTGTACCTCTGCTCTGATGAAGCAGGTTTCATCACCGGCTGCGACTACCCGATAGATGGCGGCTTCATTAAACTCAACAACTAATGCAACGCCTTTTACTGCCTTTCGCGCTGCTGCTCGCTTTCACCGCCTGCAACAACAGCGCTACCGAAAATAAAGGAGAAGAATCCTCGAATGAAGAATCTCCGGTGATCCCGGCCAAGCCGGGCGGTACTTTCACCGTTACCATCCTGGACCGCGACGAGGATACTTCCTCCATCCGTTTCAACTTCACTCTGGATACGCTGAAGTATGAAAGAACTTATAACGACGTGCCGCTGATCAAGGGATATCCCGATTCAGCGGTCTATAAAGTTTTCTGGGACGCGCCCAACAGCGTTTGGGTGGGCTTCATCAAACCCAACAGGGATACAAGATATTACCATGGCTCGCAGGATAAAGCTTCGCTGAAGATCCTCTGGGTGCCTTCGCCGCCGAAGCGCATTTACCAGTACATGGAAAAATACGTTGGCCTGGGCGACGCCATCCGCCAGCAGGAAATGGTGCAGGAATATGACAAGGAGATCAAATCCGGCCAGATCATCGCGCACTTCATCGTGAGGCTGAAAGCGTTAAAGGAGCCTGACAAAAAAGGCGTATACCTCGAATTCGGCGGCATCAAACGGGAGCTGGAACTGCCCGTGCCGCAGGGCGCGAAGCCTTATATCCAGGTGGTGTCTGAAGACCACTGCGTGGTAGGGCTGCAGATGCCTGACGGCGAAAAAGAAGATTATTACGAAGTGAAAGTGGTGAACGGCCGCATCGGCTACAAACAGGTGCAAACGGCTTTGAACATAAAATGATCATCCGCTTGTTTATACAAATAATTACTAGATAAATAATAACAAATGAAACTTATCAGGTTCGGATTGTTGGGAGAAGAAAAACCTGGCGTAGTAACAGAAGCCGGGATGTTTGATGTATCTGCTTTCGGGGAAGATTTCGGGGAGCGTTTTTTTGAAACTGACGGGCTGGCGCGCCTGGCCAAATGGTGGGCCGCCAACGGCGCCGGTTGTCCTAAAGTGCCGGAAGGCACAAGGCTTGGCTCCTGTGTGCAGCGCCCTTCCAAGATCATCTGCATCGGCCTGAACTATGCCGATCATGCGCGCGAAACAAACGCCGCCATTCCCACAGAACCGATCGTGTTCTTTAAATCGACCTCCTCCCTCGTGGGACCGAACGATAACCTGGTAATTCCCCGCAACAGCGAGAAGACCGACTGGGAGGTGGAACTGGCCGTTATCATCGGCAAAAAGACCAGTTATGTGGACGAAAGCGAGGCCATGGACTACGTAGCCGGTTACGCCCTTCACAACGACTACAGCGAACGCGCCTTCCAGCTGGAAAGGAACGGGCAATGGGTGAAAGGCAAAAGTGCCGATACCTTCGCGCCGCTGGGCCCCTGGATGGTAACGAAAGATGAGATCAAAGACGTTCACAACCTGCGCCTGTGGCTTACCGTAAACGGCAAAAAGATGCAGGACGGCAATACATCCAATTTCATTTTCAACATTCCCTACGTCGTATCCTATCTCAGCCAGTTCATGACCCTGCTGCCGGGCGACGTGATCTCCACCGGCACGCCCGCAGGCGTGGGCCTGGGCTTCAACCCGCAGATATACCTGAAAGCGGGCGACGTGATAGAACTGGGAATTGACGGATTAGGCACTTCCAGGCAGGAAGCAGTGGCCTGGAAAAAATAAACGTTATGCAAAGACACGTTCTCGCGCTGGATCTGAAAGATGATCCCAAACTGATAGAAGAATACTTAACGATCCATAAGGCCGTATGGCCCGAAATACTGGAAAGCATCCGCGAAGCGGGCATTACCGCCTGCGACATGTACCGCGCCGGCACCCGTATGGTGATGATCCTCGAAGTGGACGATACTTTTTCCTTCGAGCGGAAAACCGCCATGGACGAGGCCAGCCCGATCGTGCAAAAATGGGAAGCGTTCATGTGGACCTTCCAGCAAGCCATTCCCGCCGCCAAACCGGGCGAGAAGTGGGTCGTGATGGACCAGTTTTTTTCTTTATAGCTATTTAGACTTTTCAACGTTATGATCATAGACGCTCATCAGCATTTCTGGCAATTCGATCCCGTGCGCGACGCATGGATCACCGAAGAAATGCAAGTGATCCGGAAGGATTTTTTACCCGCAGACCTTGAGCCTGTGCTGAAAGCGAGCGGGGTACAGGGCTGCGTGGCCGTTCAGGCGGACCAGAGTGAAGCCGAAACGGAATTCCTGCTGCAGCTCGCCCGGGAGAACAGTTTCGTTAAAGGTGTGGTGGGCTGGGTGGACCTCAGGGCCGCCAATATCAAAAGCAGGCTGGAATATTTTACGCAGTTCCCGGCATTGAAAGGTTTCCGCCACATCGTACAAGGCGAGCCCGATAAAAATTTCCTGCTGCGCGACGATTTCGGCAAAGGCATTGCCGCGCTCGCGGAATATGATTTCACTTACGACATCCTCGTGTACCCGCACCAGCTGCCAGCTGTGGCCGGCTTCGTGAAAAAGTTCAGCGAACATCCGCTGGTGATAGACCATCTCGCAAAACCTGATTTCGAAACCGGCGAGCTGAAAGGATGGGAACAGCACATCCGCGACATTGCCCGATATAAAAATGTGTATTGCAAGCTCAGCGGCATGGTGACAGAAGCAGACATGCAGAACTGGAAACAGGAAGACTTCACGCCTTTCCTGGAAGTAGCGCTGGAAGCCTTCGGGCCGGACAGGCTGATGTTCGGCTCAGACTGGCCGGTATGCCTTCTTGCAGCGGAATACGAAGAAGTGCTCGGCATCGTGCAGAACTTTGTAAGCAGATTGTCCGCCGCAGAACAGCAGCAGATCATGGGAGGCAATGCCGTGGAATTTTATAAACTCAATTAAACCGTACATCAACATGAACCTCGGGTTACAGGATAAAGTAGTGATCGTTACCGGCGGCGCCAAAGGTATTGGCGAAGCCATTGCAAAACTCGTTGCGGCCGAAGGCGCCATTGCCGTGATCGCGGGCCGTAAGGCGGAAGACAATGAAAAAGCCGTTGCCGCTATCCGCCAGCAGGGAGGCAAGGCATTGGGCGTACAAGCTGAGCTGGGCAAAGTGGAAGACTGCAAAAAAGTGATAGACGTTACCGTGAAAGAATTCGGCAAAATTGACGGCCTGATCAACAACGCGGGCGCCAACGACGGTGTGGGACTGGAAAGCGGCAGCCCTGAGAAATTCATGGCTTCACTACAGAACAATCTCAGCCACTACTACAACCTGGCGCATTACGCGCTGCCTTACCTGAAAGCCACCAAAGGAAATATCGTGAACATCGGCTCCAAAGTAGCCAGCACCGGGCAGGGCAACACATCCGGCTACGCCGCTTCCAAAGGCGCCATCAATGCGCTTACGCGCGAATGGGCCGTGGAGCTGCTGCCTTTTTCCGTTAGGGTGAACACGGTGATACCCGCCGAAGTATGGACGCCGCTGTACGAAACCTGGATCAATTCCCTGCCCAACCCGGAGGAGAAGCTGAAATCCATCGTTTCAAAAATTCCGCTGGAACACAGGATGACCACTTCGGAGGAGATCGCCGCCATGACGGTGTTCCTGCTGAGCGGGCTTTCATCGCACACTACCGGCCAGATCGTGTATGTGGACGGTGGTTATACCCACCTGGACCGTTCTATCAGCTGATCAAACCTGCTACAAATTCCACATTATAATCATTCATCTAAAACGCAATAACATGGCAGGCGGCGCAGCTTCCACAACCAGTTATACTACCGCAGGGCCCAGGAACGGCCAGAAATATCTTTTTCCCTTCATCCTGGTGACCAGCCTCTTTTTTATGTGGGGCCTGGCTTACGGCCTGCTGGACGTGCTGAACAAACATTTCCAGAACGCATTGTCCATCGACAAGGCGCGATCCACTTATTTACAGGCTGCCTACTTCGGCGCTTATTTTTTAATGGCATTGCCGGCCGGTTTGCTGATGAAACGTTTCGGGTACAAGTCCGGCATCATATTCGGGTTGTTGTTGTACGCAATTGGCGCGGCGTTGTTTTATCCTTCCGCGCATTTTGCCAACTTCAACTTCTTCCTGCTGGCGCTCTTCATACTGGCTTCGGGGCTTACCTTCCTTGAAACCGCCGCCAATCCTTATGTAACCGTGCTGGGCGATAAATCCACTTCCGAGCAGCGGTTGAACCTGAGCCAGTGCTTCAACGGGCTGGGTTCTTTCCTGGGTCCTATCATCGGCATGCAATTGTTCTTCCATGGGGAAGAGGCAGGCACTGCCAGTTCAGACCTGGGTTCTGTTCAGATGGTGTATATCGTAATGGCTTTGGTGGTGTTGCTGATCGCATTCCTTTTTTACCGCACCACCTTGCCGGAGATTGCTACCGCGGAAGACGGGAAAGGCGCAGCGGGCGTAGCAGGTAAAGGACTTTTCCAGCATAAGCATTTTGTATTCGGCGTTGTCGCCCAGTTCTTTTATGTAGCTGCGCAGGTAGGTATCGGCGCGTTGTTCATCAACTACGTAACGGAACATATGGAAGGCAGCACGGACGATAAGGGCGCCCTGCTGCTGAGCGTTGCCCTCGCGCTGTTTACCGCGGGCCGCTTCGCCGGAACGGCCATCATGCGGAAAGTAGCGCCCAATGTGCTGCTCACCGCTTACGCGCTTATCAACATCCTGCTCTGCGCAGTAGTGATCATGGGGCATGGCGTGATTGCCGTAGCCGCATTGGTGGCTATTTTCTTCTTCATGTCCATCATGTTCCCGACCATTTTTGCGTTGGGCGTGAAAGACCTGGGGCCGCATACCAAAACGGGTTCCTCGTTCATCATCATGTCTATCGTAGGCGGCGCGCTGGTGCCCATCGTGATGGGCATTCTCGCGAGGAACTATTCCACCGCTTTCTCTTTCATCGTTCCGCTGATCTGTTTCGTGATCGTGCTGTTCTATGGCTGGAGGGGTTACCGGACCAACTAACTGATAAGCATTAAATCTCATAAAACGCTGCATGGCCGCCCGGTTTTGCAGCGTTTTTTATGTAACTTTAGTAGCATAACTCCGGACCATGAAGCCATATTATCTCCTGACCGCGCTCTTTTTGCTATGCATCGCCTGTAAAAAGGACAAACAGGAGCAGGGCAACATCCAGGTAACTTTCGCCCATGTCGTGAACGGTGCGCCCCTTTCCCTCGGAATTGCCCCCTACACCAACGCCTCCGGCGAGATATTTACCGTCAGCGCTTTTAAATATTACATCACCAATATTTCCCTCGTAAAAATGGATAATACCGTGCAGCGCATCGCCGATACCTACTTTCTGATCGACGAAAGCGTGGCCGCTTCCAAAACGATCACATTCCCGGCGCCTAAAGGCGAATACAGGGGCATATCTTTCAAAATAGGGGTAGACAGTTTGCGGAACGTGAGCGGCGCGCAAACGGGCGCGCTGGACCCTGTAAACGGCATGTTCTGGAGCTGGAACAGCGGGTACATTATGGCGAAGATGGAAGGTAACAGTCCATCATCCGCCGCGCCCGGCCAGGCGCTCACTTATCATATCGGCGGCTTCAAAGGCAACTATAATGCCGTGCAGGACGTACAACTGGTCAGCCCGATCAGCCTGAGCGTGGCATCGGAACGAAAACCGTCGCTTACCATCACGGCGGACCTGTATAAATGGTTCACCGGCATGAACCTTGTGAAATTCAGCGACAACGCCACCATACACGTGCCAGGCGAGCTGGCCTGGAAGATATCCAACAATTACCGCGCTATGTTCAGGATCACCGATGTAACTGACCTTTGAAAAAATATCTCATATACGCAGGCTGCCTGTTCCTGCTCATTTGGGGCTGCAGGAAAACCCGGGATGCGAGGCCCGGCCCGACGCCGTATTCCCTCAGCCTGCCGTCCAATTTCCCTGCGCCGGTGTACGACATGGGCGGCAACCCGCTCACCGAAGAAGGCATTGCCCTGGGCCGCCGTTTGTTCTACGATCCCCGTCTTTCCCGCGACAGCACCATTTCCTGCGGTTTCTGCCACCAGCAGTTCGCCGCCTTCGCCCATTTCGACCATCCGTTGAGCCATGGTATAGACAACCGTACCGGCCTGCGTTCCGTTCCCGGCTTGTTTAACCTCATCTGGCAAAAGGATTTTATGTGGGACGGCGGCGTGAACCACCTCGAAGTGCAGCCGCTTACGCCCATCACAGATCCCAATGAAATGGGAGAGGACCTTGCCCGCCTGATCAACCGCCTGAACGGCGACCAGAAATACCGGAACTTATTCAGCGATGCATTCGGCGAAGGGGAGATCAATTCGCAGAAATTGTTCAAAGCCCTGGCGCAGTTCATGGCCACGATGAATTCCTTCAACTCCAAATACGACAGCGTGATGCGCGGCGCGCCCGGCGTGCAGTTCACCGCCGAGGAAGCGGGCGGCTACGCCACCTTCAAGGCCAAATGCGCATCCTGCCATAAAGAGCCCCTGTTCACAGACGGCTCTTTCCGCAACAACGGCCTTCCCTACAACCCCTACCTCCACGATGCCGGTCGCATGCGCATTACAAACAGCACGGGCGATTATCTGAAGTTTAAAGTGCCTTCCCTGCGCAATGTGATCAAGAGCCCGCCCTATATGCACGACGGCAGGTTTTATGACCTGTTTGACGTATTTTTGCATTATTCGGACAGTATAGTGCAAACCCCTACTATAGACCCGTTAGTAAAGAACCGGATACCACTCAGCACCCAGGAGAAAAGAGAGCTTTACTTTTTCCTGAATACGCTCACAGACCCGGGGTTTATCAACAGTAAGGCACTCAGTGAAATCCTTATAACTGATTGATAATTAGTGATATATCTCTTTTAACAGATAACAAACATATCTTTAACCATTTCTGGCAGGAATTTTGCCAATTCCCCATGTCATGTTAAAAAATGTATTAAATAAAATAGTGAAGTGTACAGCGGTAGCGCTGTTGGTTATTTCCATCGGAGCCGTTCCCGCAATGGCCCAGAAGAAAGTGTCCAATACGCCCGCCACGGGAATTGCGAGCTATTACGCCCAGAAATTCCATGGCAGGAAGACCGCCAGCGGGGAGATATTTGATAATACCGCTATGACGGCAGCGCATAATTCGCTTCCGCTCGGCACTATGATCAAGGTGACCAATATACGGAACAACCGTTGGGTGATCGTGAAAGTAACGGACCGCCTCCATCATGCCAACCGCAGGATCGTGGACCTCACACAGGCCGCTGCAAAACAGCTGGGCTTCATTCACTGGGGCCTCACGAAGGTGAAAGTGGAAGTGGTGACCAAAGAGTTTGTAAACAGCCTTCCTTTCTGGGAAATGGCGCTGAATTAAGTACGTTCAAATAAAATGTCAATGGCCGGGATCCGCTTATAAGGCGGGTCCCGGCCATTTTTACAGGCATCATTAATTAAGCCTGGTACTTCCAGCAGCCCTGTATATGGTCGTTCACCATACCGGTGGCCTGCATATAAGCGTAACAAATAGTGGAGCCCACGAATTTGAAACCCCTCTTCAGCAGGTCTTTGCTCATCGCATCGGACGTTGCTGTTTTGGCGGGCACCTGGCTCATGCTTTTAAAGCGGTTGAGAACGGGTTGATGGCCCACGAACTGCCAGATGTACCTGTCGAAGCTGCCGAATTCCTTTTGCACAGCCAGGAAGGCTTTAGCATTGGAAATACAGGCGCGTATCTTCAGCTGGTTGCGGATAATACCGGGGTCCTGCAGAAGCTTTTCTACTTTCTTTTCTGTGTATTTCGCGATCTTTTGCGCATCCCAGTTGTCGAACGCTTTGCGGTAGTTCTCTCTTTTGGTGAGCACGGTATACCAGCTGAGGCCGGCCTGCGCGCCTTCCAGGCAAAGCATTTCGAATAATTTCGTGTCGTCGTGGCAGGGCGTGCCCCATTCATTGTCATGGTAATCCATGTACAACTGGTCTTTTGTGCTCCAGCCGCATCGTTGTTTTTCCATTACAGTTCCCACTTTTTGATAAGCTCCTTTACCTGCTTTTTATATGTTTTCAGCATGGCAATGGTCTGCTGGATAAAGCTGTTGTCTTCCAGGCGGCCTACCACTGCTTCCATTTCTTCGGTGCTTTCGTAGGTCATCTGGCGGAAAGGATTGAGGTAATCCTTTTCGCGGGAATGGTAAATGCCTTCGGTGATCATGCCATAGGTGTATACGGACTGGTCGAGGAATTGTTTGAACTGCGCGGCAGTGAGATCTTTCGGGCTGAGCTGGTGCAGGTGAAGCAGGCAGGCCAGGGCATGCTGCAGCTTGTCTTCATTGTATTTCCCGCCCAGCTGGCGGTATACCTCGTGCAGCTGCGGCCAGCTGCCGATCTTTCCTTTGCGGATACGCTGTTTTACGTCTTCCAGGTCTTCCGTTCTAATAAGCTGCCCGCCCACATTGCTCCAGGAACCTCTTTTGCATTGTTTCAGGTAAGCCTGCAAGGCAGGGAACGAATGAATATTGAGTTCTGCCGCCTGCTGCAATAAATTTTTCACGGCATACAGTACGATCAGCTCACGGAAAAGGGGATACGCTTTATGCACCTTCAGCAGCTGCACTTTGCGGGTAGAGTTCTCTATCTGCTCGCCCAGTATTTCCATACGGGCCACTTTGGCGTTCTCTTCCAGCAGCAGTTTTTTACCGGCCTGCTGGATGGATTTTTTCCCTGCTTTATCTTTTTCTTTTTCCTGTAAAGCAGCCTTGCCCACGGCCAGTTCCATCAGCTCCAGCGCTTCCAGCAGCTCTTCGGCCGAATCGGGCGCCAGGTAATCGTATTCGATGTGCTGGGTTTTGTCTGTGCGTTTATCGCGGTCCACGTATTTCCAGGAATTGCGCGCCAGTGCGTACATATTGTGCAGGAACCAGTAGCCGGGCATGATGCGCAGGCTGTCGTCGTGCTCGTCGTTTACGACAAGACTGAAAGGGAAAGGGATGCGCAGCTCGCTCATGTAGTTGCCTTTGGCGATGAGCGTGAAGCTGGCGAATTTGGAATTGTGTTTCAGCGTAACGCTCAGTCCCGGCCAGAAACCGCGCCCGGCGATGATCTCGCCGTCCGCGCCGCGGGAATTGTGGTTGCTGCCGATGGTAGCCCCCGCGGCCATATTGCTTTGCCCCATGATGAGCGCGGCGCAGAGGAATGAATTGTTGTGGTGCTGTTCGTGCGCGGGAAATATGAGTGAATTCAGTACTTCGCAGCAGGAGATAGTCGCGTTGTTGCCAAGATAGGAGTTGATCAGGCGCGCGCCGTACTTCAGCTGGGAATGCGAGGCCATCACAAAACGCACAGCCTTCACGCCATAGAACACCCTGCATCCCAGGCCGACGATGCCGTTCACCAGCTCGCAGCCTTCGCCGATCTGCGAATGGGCGCCGGGTTCGCTGTTGATGGTGAGGTTCTTGAGTTTGTTGGCGCCTTTAATATAAGCGTCAGACCCGATGGTCACATCTTTGATGATGTTGCAGTGTTTGATCACAGTGCGGTCGCCCACCATGCCATAATACCCGCGCCGTTTATCGAACTGTTTTTCGGTGAATGCCTTGAACTGGTCCATCAGCGCCTGGTCGTTGCGGTTGCGCGTCCAGAGCCAGGCGTCGCCGGGCAGCATACCGTCGAACGGCATTACGTTGCGGCCGCCGTTCTCATTGCAAAGCTCCAGCCAGATGCGCACGCTCTCGGGCTCTCCTTCTTTTACGATCCCGTTCCCGAATTTGGCGTGATCGGTCACGGCCATTTCGTTCACATTGGCGATGATCACTTCGTTGCCGATAATGTAGTGGGAAAGGAAGTTCACGTTATGGACCACCACGTTGTCCCCGAAGTCGCAGGACGCGATGGTGCTGTTATACAAACCTACAGGCAGGCGCAGGTTGTGGAATTCGAGGAAATACGGCTCCAGCTTGCCAATGCGCACCATGCCGAAAAAATGGCAGTGTTGCACAAGGTTGGGGTCGAAATCGTTGTCCACGAAAATATTGTTCCAGTCGTCCGAAGTATTGTCGTTGCGCACCAGCGTTTCAATCTCACCGGCTTTCAGCTTGCGGTGAACGGTTTCTTTGCCGCGTTGCTGGTCGCGGAGGTAGTATTCGTTCTTTCCTGCAGGAAGGTAACGTTCGTCAACGAACTGGTACCCCAGCTGGCTGAGCGGTTTCTTTTCTATATGGTTCATACGGATACTATTCTACGGTTACAGACTTGGCGAGGTTACGCGGTTTGTCCACATCGTAACCTTTGGACACGCCGATGTGATAAGCCAGCAATTGCAACGGGATCACTGAAATGATCGGCGCTACCAGCTCGTCTGCTTCAGGCACCACGATCACATCGTCCGCCATGCCGGGTATCACCTGGTCGCCTTCGGTGGTAATGGCGATCACCTTGCCTTTACGCGCTTTGATCTCCTGGATGTTGGACACGATCTTTTCATAATAGCTGTCCTTCGTAGCCACGAACACCACGGGCAGGTTCTCGTCCACCAGCGCGATGGGCCCGTGCTTCATTTCTGCGGCGGGGTAACCTTCGGCGTGGATGTAGGAGATCTCTTTCAGCTTGAGGGCTCCTTCCAGCGCGATCGGGAAGTTGTAGCCGCGGCCCAGGTAGAGGAAATCGCGGGCGTCTTTATATTTTTCTGCAATGGCTTTCACCTGGTCGTTCAGCTTGAGGGCGGTGGCCACTTTTTCTGAAACGTCGTCCAGCTCGTCCAGCAGGTGCTGGAAACGCTGGGCGGTAATGGTGCCTTTGGCTTCTGCGATCTTAAGGCCGATGAGGCTCAATACAGCCAGCTGCGCGGTGAATGCTTTGGTGCTGGCCACGCCTATCTCGGGACCCGCATGCGTGTATACGCCGCCGTTAGACAGGCGCGCGATGGACGAACCCACCACGTTGCATACGCCGAGAATGATCGCACCTTTTTCTTTGGCGCTTTCCATGGCCACCAGCGTGTCCGCCGTTTCGCCGGACTGCGATACGGCGATGATCACGTCGCCCTTGCCCACCACGGGGTTGCGGTACCTGAACTCGGAAGCGTATTCCACTTCCACGGGTATGCGGCACAGCTCTTCGATCATGTATTCAGCCACCAGGCCGGCATGCCAGCTGGTGCCGCAGGCCACGATAATGATGCGGCGCGCTTCCTTCAGCATGTCCATATGCTCGCGTAGGCCGCCCAGCGTGAGCTTCCCGGCTTTGGCGTCCAGCCTTCCCCTCAGGCTGTCGAAAATGGTTTGCGGCTGTTCGAACACTTCCTTGAGCATGAAGTGGTCGTAACCGCCTTTTTCGATGGCTGCCAGTTCGATATCCAGCTTTTGTATGTAAGGGGTTTGTATTTCGTTGGAAATATTTTTCAGGATAAGTTCATCGGCCCGGAGTATCGCAATTTCATAATCGTTCACATACACCACTTCTTTGGTGTATTCCACAATGGGCGACGCATCAGACGCGAGGAAGTGCTCGCCTTTGCCCACGCCTATCACGAGCGGGCTGCCTTTGCGCGCGGCAATCAGCGTGTCCGGTTTATCCTGGTCCACTATTACGATCACATAAGCGCCCACCACCCTTTTCAGCGCAATGCGCACGGCTTCTTCCGTGGAGCAGTCGTTGGATCGTTTGATCTCCCCGATAAAATGTATCAGTACTTCAGTATCGGTGTCGCTGGTGAAGTGATGGCCTTTGTTGACCAGTTCCTGCTTCAGCTGTGCATAGTTTTCGATGATGCCGTTGTGCACCATGGCCAGCTTGCCGTCTTCGCTCAGGTGGGGGTGCGCATTCCTGTCGCTGGGCTCGCCGTGCGTTGCCCAGCGCGTATGGCCGATAGCGATATGGCTTTTGAGGTCTTTGCCCAGCACATAGTCTTCCAGCTCGGATACTTTACCTTTTTTCTTATAAACTTTGAGGTCTCCGCCGTTCAGCAAAGCGACGCCCGCACTGTCATAACCCCGGTACTCAAGGCGTTTCAGGCCTTTTAATACGACAGGATATGCTTCCCGCTGGCCGATATAGGCTACTATTCCACACATGGATACAATAAGGTTTTTTTAAGGTTAAAAATGAGAACAGGGGCTCAAAGTAAGACTTCTGCGGCAAATAAAAAAAGAGGCTGCGCCGGCAGCCTCTTTCCTTAATCCATATCATACGACTGGTTTCCAGGCCCCCAGCCGTACCGGTTGCCGTATTTTACATGCCTCACCGCTTTGGCGAACTGCTCCTGCCAGGGCTTGTCAGCCAGGAAAGGCAGCTCTGTGAGCTGTGTGAGCGCGTCTTCGGCGCTCAGGTCTTTCCCGTTATCAGGCTGCATACCGCTCACGGCCAGCAGCCAGCGGTCGTTGTCTTTTTTGCGGTATTTGTAAAGGTAAACGGTACCCTTGCGGAAGCGGTGCGTGGCCTGGTGTTTGGCCAGCAGCACAAGGGTGTCTATCATGGTGTCATAACTTTCTGTATTATACAGCACGCTGCGGGCAATGGATTCCTGCCTGGCGTATTTCGCGGGGAATTTGTCCGTCATGCCGATCTTTTCCAGGGCTTCCCAAAGTTTGACGCGGTATTTTTCCCGGCCGGCAATGTCTTCCAGCAGGCTGTCTGCCACAGGCAGCTTGTTGCGCAGGTACAGCTGCGCGCGCAATATCTGCTGGCTGCTGCTTTTCATGGTTTCGTAGCGGGCAAAGAAACGTTCCGCATTCTTGTTGGTGTTCCGGTAGGGCAGCAGCATCACCGCGAAATTGTGCAGCGGGTAATTTTCATAATTGGCTGCTTCTATGGACAGTTCGGTTTCCACGTCGTTGCCGCTGGCCTCCTGCTCGCGCGACAATTGTTTTTGCAGGTGCACGCGTGCGTCGAAGGCGATCTGGTTGATCTGCTCTTTGTATACATCGGGGCTGATGTAACCGCTGTCCGTTAATTCGGAGAGCAGGGTATACACCTGGCTCTTGTAATCCGTAAGGGCGGTGAATTGCAGCAGGTCCGGAAACAGGGCGGCGCTGAGCCGGAGGGAATCGTAGAGCGGGGTGAACAGGCCTGAGGGCTGGTTCATTTCGCCGAAAACGGGTATTTCCTTCAGCACCAGTTCCCTGAACACATCATGCGCGTCGCGGGTTTGCTGGTGCAGCAAAGCGGTGAGTATGCTGAATTGCAGGGAAGAGGTATCGTTCGCCGCCTGGTAAGCCTGGCGCAGGAACGGCAGTATGTCCGGGTGTTTGATGGTGCCGAGCTGCTCTATCAGGTCGTTCTTTACTTCAAAATAATTCTTTTCGGAAGCGCTCCAGCCCTTGATCATCCTGATCAGCGCGGGCGCGTCCTCATCCCGGTAATTCACATTCACGACAGAGTGGCGGGCCTGCTTGCGGAAAATGCTGTCTTTGCTGTAAAAATCCTCCAGCAGCAGCGGCGTTTTGCTGCGGTAGATGGAAGTGCCGGCCAGCGTGTCTTCCGGCGTAAAAGTGTCGTAAAAAGTGGTGACGAAGGCCGAAGGCCCGCTGATATTGTCTGTGATGGACGACAGGGTGTAAACGGCGCCTTTGCGCACGAACACCTTGTACATGAAATTTTTCGTGCTGTTGGTATCGCGCATCTGGTAAAGGCAGCTTTCCCAGCCCGGCAGCTTTTCATATTTTTTCGCGTACACCAGCAGGTCGCCGTTGTTGGAAAGGCTCTTCTCTTTGTCTTTCCAGTATTCCGCGCTGTCTTTCACGCTGTAATACCGGTGTATCTTCTGGAAGCTGACGAGGATGGCTTCGCCTGTGCTGTCCGACTGGAATTTCTGTTCTTTGGTGCTGTAGAGGTAATCTGTATATTCTTCTTCATCGTCCCCGTTGGCATTTCCCGCGAGGTCTTCGGCAATGTCCCTGTCTTCCCCTTTCACGGCGGTTTGTACGGAGAAATACAAAGCAGTGTCTTTGTGTGTGCTGAAGTTTTTGTACTGCGGGTTGTGCAGGGTGAAGGTGTTAAAGAATTCCTGTGCGGCCTTTTTGTCTTGCTGGTAGCGGGCAGACAGCACGTAATAATTCGCGCCCTGCAGCAGGAAGCGGGTTTGCGTGAAGCTGTTGTCCGTATTCTGGTTCACGACCTCCAGGCAGGGGTGGCCCAGCCAGGTGAACAGTTTCCGGCTTTTCTGCTGTTTGATGAACTGCGATTGCTGGAAGCTTTCTTCTGCGAAGCTCAGTTCCACGGTGTCTTCTTCGAGGATGCTGTAATCCTGTATGTTCTTACGGATGATGAGGAAGCTGTTGCCTGTTTTTTTATCGAGCGCTTCGTATTCCTGCCGTTTGCTCATGGAGCGGAGTGCTACGTTGTTGGAATGAACAGGCTGATGGGGAAGCTTCACGGAAAAGCTGCCTTCTGAAGGCCGGTAAACGGTCCATTCGGGCGTAGGCATAGGTTTGAGACGGATGGATGCAAAGAAGCGGTCAGCCTCTTCGCCTGCCGCATATTCCCCGTTGCCGCTGATCTTGAAAATAAATATCTCGAAAGGTGTGGCGAAGATATTGTAACGCTGAAGGTCCCCGCGGCGGGTGCGGTTGCGGATATCAAAACCGGTGTAGCCGCTGTTTTTGATCTGCTGCCGTGAAATGATCTTGCCGGGGATGTTCTCGTACAGCAGGCTGTCTATCTTTTGCAGCACGTCCTGTTCAGACTGCCCCAGGCTGAGCGCATTGGTCTTGATGCGGCTCACCAGGTAATACGCCCCGTTCGCAAGGTCCGCATATTGCAGCTGCTGCAGCATGGTGAGATTGCTGAAGTTGTAAAGCTTGCCGGGCAGTTCGGCGCGTATCCAGCCATCGTCTGAAGCATAAGGCCGGAATACGACGGGCGCTTTGATCTTCTCCAGCTGGTCCTTCTGCTCGCTGTCCCGGTTCGCAATGCTGATGGGCCTCACGGTGTAACCCGCTTTGCGAAGCATGTATATCAATCCTCTTTCCCCCGGCAGGTGCGCAGCGCCCACGCCGGCGAACAGGCTCGATTTCCGGATAATGGAATCGATCACTTTGAACATGTTCTCGTTGCGCTTGTACAGGAATTTTTCCAGGAAAGCGGGAGAGCTGTTCCGCTTGTTGGAGAGGGAGTCCAGCAGGTCCAGGTCGCCGCGGCGGTAGGCGTCGTTTAGGAGGTTGCGCGTTTCAGCGGGGTTAATATCGTAGGAGGAAGTATTGTTCTTCCTGGTTTTCGCTTCTTTGGCCGCATCGCGGTAGGCCTCCAGCATCAGCCGTTCCGATTCTTCAAAACTTTCCACGCCGGTGGCCCTTTTGCCGAGCTTGCTGCCTACCTGGTAAATGTACATGTCCAGGAAAGTATCTTCTTCGAAATCTTCCTGCGAGCTGAAGGAGCGGTACAGCAGGTGGTTGATCATTTCAGGCCGGTAAGTGAGGCCGTTGCGCACGAGGTCGCCGTACGGGCTGATGGTGAATGCGTCTTTGGGCATCAGCGAGCGGCGGCTCAGCGCGGTCATGTAGCTGCTGCTGAGCATGAGCATCTTGCTTTTTGAAAAATCTTCCTGCAATTGCTGCGGGTCCGTTTCGAGCGACACCACGTCCGCATTGCGGATGCAGTGGTAAAAGGAATCGCTGAGGTGGAAAGCAAGCTTGTTGCTCACATGCATGGTGCCGAAAAGGTAAGAAGGCTTCGGCAGGTTATTGCCGGTTATTTCCCAGAGGAGGCCCTGGTATTTTTGGCCGTTTTGCGCAAACCCGGCACTGCACATGGCCAGGAGCAGGCACACCAGTACGCTTCTTTGCAAGTATTTCATGATAGGACCCTGGGGATGATGATGCTTTCAAATATACTGAAAAAAAGATTGCAGTGCCCGGAAAGGCACTGCAATACTGGTATTTTGAGGGGCAGGGGCCCGGTTTATTTCTGTAAAAGCACCCCGTTGAAGAGGCGGAGGATGCGTTTGTATTCGTCGGTCCAGCTGGCGGGCTCGGTAAACGCATGGTCTTCGACGGGATAAACGGCCAGTTCCCAGTTGTTTTTCCCCAGCTCTATCAGCCGCTGCGAAAGGCGCACAATGTCCTGGAAATGAACGTTGGTATCCACCATGCCATGGCACATCAGCAGGTGGCCTTTGAGGCCTTCGGCGAAGTAGATGGGGGAGGAACGGCGGAACGCGATGCTGTCTGTATATGGTTCGTTGAGGATGTTGGAGGTATACCCGTGATTGTAATGCGCCCAGTCTGTAACGGACCGCAGGGCCGCTCCCGCCGCGAAATCGTCTGGCGTGGTGAACAGGGCCATGAGCGTAATGAAACCGCCGTAGCTGCCGCCGTAAATGCCGATGCGTTTGGGATCCACGCCATGCTGCTGCGCGAGGTAACGCGCGCCGTCCACCTGGTCGGTAAGGTCTTTGCCGCCCATGTGCCGGTAAATGCCGGTGCGCCAATCCCTGCCGTAACCGGCGCTGCCGCGGTAGTCTATGTCCAGCACGGTATAACCCAGGTCTGTAAGCAGGTTGTGGAACATGTATTCGCGGTAATACTGGCTCCACCATTTGTGGGCGTTCTGCAGGTAACCCGCGCCATGCACGAAGATCACTGCCGCGCCATTGCGTTTGGTGGCGTCGGGAGTGTAGAGGCGGGCATGAACAACCTGGTTGTCGCGGGCTTTAAAGGTCACCACGTTCGCCTCGCGCCAGGGATATGCTTTGAACTCGTCCGTCATGGCCAGGTTGGTGACCTGGACGGGTTTTGCGCCGGCTTTGTTTTCCTGGAGATACATTTCCCAGGGCTTGTTGGAAGCAGAGTAACGGTATGCGATCCATTTTTCATCGGGCGAAATGCTCACGGTATGCGCGCCGGTCAAGGAAGTGATGCGCTCTGCCTTGCCCCCGCTCACCGGCAGGCGGTAGAACTGTTTTTCACCGGGATGCGCTTCGTTGGTGGTGATGTAAAAGTATTGTTTGTTGACGGACAGCTCTGCTTCCTGTACTTCGTAGTTACCCTGCGTGAGCGCTTTCTTCTGGCCGGTGGCGACATTGAAGGTATAGAGATGCGAATAGCCGGTGGCTTCGCTCTGGAACCAGCAGGTGTTCTCGTCTATCCACCCGGTGCTTCCCCAGCTGATGCCGGGCCCGCCCACCCAGGCTTCGTCGCGCTGCCGGTCGATGGGTTTCAGTGTGCCGGTAGCCGCGTCCAGCAGCATGATCCAGCGGTCTTTGTTGTCCTGCGAACGGATGTTGACGATACCATGCGTGCCTTTTTCAGACCAGTAAGGCCCGTTGATGATCACGCCGCGCGGAGCCCTTTTCGCGGTGTCTTTGCCGGGATAATCCTTCAGGTAACCGGGCTTGTCGCTGATGCCGGGGATCACGGAGGTTTTCACGGCGATCACGGTATCTTTCAGGCGGTCGAATACGAAAGACTCGAACGAGGGCTGGGGTGTGCCTACTTTGGCATTGGTGCGCAGCTCGCCGGTGAAACCGCTTTCTGTTACGAAATTGGGTACCATGGCGCCTTTGCCGGCGCCGCTTTCGCGGAATACGCGGTATACGACGAAGCGCCCGTCGGGACTGACGCGGGCGTCGCTGAGGGAACGGTCGTCCAGGTAAAGGCTGCGCAACTGCTCACTTTTGGGCAGGCTTTTGTTGAAAGCGGTCGCCGCGTCGGACTTTGCCTTTTTATCTTTGATGGCCTGGAACAGTTCCTGTTGCTGGTCTTTCAGGAATTGATCCTGTGCGTTCAGGCGCTCGGAACGTTCGGCGGGTTTGGCGCCGGCCACGAAATCGGTGAGCTGTTCTGTCAGGCCGGTCTGTATTTCCCAGCTGAAAATATTGCGGTTGCGGCGGAAGAGGATGCGGCTGTCGTGAAACCCGAATTCCGCGCCGCTTTCCAGCTCCGCCGTGCGGGTGATGCGCGTTTCCTTCCCGGAAGCAATGTCGCGCAGGAGCACGTCGCCCTGCCAGGTATACACCATTTGCGTGCGGGGAATGTTATAGCTGGCATTGGCCATCACCTGGATGTGCTGGCGTTCCGCGGGCAAGGTTTTACGGGGCTGCCGGTCTGTGAGGCTGATACTGTAGAGCGAATCCGCTGCGGCTTTTTCAGGGTTCCAGGAAAAGTATACCGTTTTGCCGTCTGCGGCCCAAAAGAGATTATCCGGCGAAGTGCCGATCCATTTTGGGTCGCGCATGATCTTTTCAACGGTCAGCGTTTGGGCATAGGAGGCGGCGGAAAGGAGGAGGACCGCGACCTGGAGTAAAATTCGTTTCATCCGTTCTTGTTATTTTTTACGGGCCGGATAGAACCTCGCTGTTTCAGTGGCCGGTAGTGAATATTTTTTTATAATTTGTTGCCACAAGATAATAACAAACACCAGCACGATGATGCGTATTATGATGGCCGGTATGATACTGGCGGGCGTAATGGCTGCATGCGGCCAGTCTAAAAAGCCGGAGCGGGTTGTTACACCGGTGGCGGAAGACAGCACTTTCCTGACGGGCACTTTTTTCCTGGTGCGGCATGCGGAAAAAAATCCAGGCCGCGATTCCACGCTCACGGAAGAGGGAAGGCTGCGGGCGGGGAGGCTGTACCGTTTGCTGAAAGATTCGTCCATCAGCCGGATTTACTCCACACCGTTCAAACGCACGGTGCAAACGGGCGATTCGCTGCGCATCCTGGGCGGGGTAGACACTGCCTTTTACCAGCCCGACTCCACGGGAGAATCGCTGTTGTACGAGATCAGCCGCCGCGGCGACTGGGGCAAGCGCATCCTCGTGATCGGCCACAGCAACACGCTCATCCCGCTGCTTAAAAGTTTCAATACAAAACCAAAGATGGATTCTATTGCCGATAAGGATTACGGTAACCTCTTCATTATCCGTAAAGGGGTGCAAAAGGCGGAACTGGCAGAGAAACGGTATTGAAAGGAATCGTTTTGCAGTGAACGATCCGGGTTAACCGCTATAATAAGATCCCTTTCAGGAAAACATACGCCACGGTGAAATAGATCAGCAACCCCGTAACGTCCACCAGCGTGGCCACAAAGGGCGCGGAAGAGCTGGCCGGGTCGGCGCCTGCGCGTTTCAGTATCAAAGGCAGCATGGAGCCCGAAAGCGTGCCCCACAGCACTACACCGATCAGGGAAACCCCGAGCGTAAGCCCGATCAGGATGGTATGGTCGCCATAAGTATGAAAGAAAGAATTCCAGACCAGGATGCGGATAAAACCGATCAGCCCCAGCACGCTGCCCAGCATAATGCCAGATAGCAGCTCACGCCGCATCACCCGCCACCAGTCGCTGATGGTAAGCTCCCCGAGGGCCATGGCCTGTATAATGAGCGTGGAAGCCTGTGAGCCGCTATTGCCCCCGCTGGAAATAATAAGCGGGATGAACAGGGCCAGCACCACGGCTTTGGCGATCTCGTCCTCGAAATAGGTCATCACGGAGGCAGTCAGCATTTCCCCGATAAACAATATCACCAGCCAGCCCACGCGCTTTTTGATGAGGCGCATCAGGGGCATGTCCAGGTAAGGTTCGTCCAGCGCTTCGGTACCGCCGATCTTCTGTATGTCTTCTGTATGTTCTTCATTGGCGATCCAGAGGATGTCATCTATCGTCACAATGCCGAGCATCACGCCGTTATCGTCCGTTACGGGCAGGGCCACACGATTTTCGAGCCTGAACACCTGGATGGCCTCTTCCTGGTCGTCGTTCACCTGCAGCGCCACAAAACGGTCGTCCATGAGCGTTTGCACCACGGTGTCGGGCTGCACGAGCAGGAATTCGCGGATCCGGAAGTCGTCCAGCAGCTTGCCTTCATCGTCGATGATATAGATCACGTCGATGGTTTCTGAATCACGGCCGTACATCCGGATATGGCTCAGTACCTGCGATACGGTCCAGTGGCCTTTGGCGGCAATGTAGTCCGGCGTCATGATGCGGCCTACGCTGTTCTCCTTGTAGCCCAGGAGGGAGAGGGTCACTTTCCTTTCTTCGGGGTCCAGCAGTTTGATGAGCTCCTGCACGGCCTGGCTGGGCAGTTCCTGGAGGAAGGAGGTACGGTCGTCAGGCGGCAGCTCGTTGAGCAGCTCGGCTATTTTATGAGCGGGCAGGGCGCGGATGATGTCTTCCTGGGTGGGGAATTCCAATATCCTGAAAGCGGCGGCCGCGCGGCTGAGGGTGAGATGATTGATGATCTCCACCGCGTCGTCGGGCAGTTCATAGATGAGCTCCGCAATGTCTGTAATGAGCTGGTCGTCCAGGAAAGCTTTCAGCTCCCGGTGGTCCTGCTCCTTCATCAATTGTTCAAACCTTTCCAGTAATGCGGTGTTTTCCATAATCTCCTGACTCTTGGGCGAAAATAGGCAATTACAATATCTCCTGTACGTGCTTGCGGATATTGGCGCTGATAGTTTCAGTGGGCAGGTCGTTGGCGTCCTTGCCGAACGGGTCTTCAATTTCTTCGGCGATCAGCTCAAGACTGGCCAGCACGTAGAAGATGAACACCACCATGGGCACCACGAGGTAACCCAGGCCGAACACATATCCCATGGGCAGCGTCATCACATAAAAAAAGATGAACTTCTTCAGGAACACGCTGTAAGAGAAAGGAATAGGCGTATTCTTGATCCGCTCGCAGGCACCGCAGATGTCTGTGAACGATTCCAGCTGTGCGTTGATAACGATCAGCTGTTCGCCGGAGATCACCTGCTGCCGGTACAGTTCATTGGCTTTCTTAAGTATCAGGGTGGCAATATAGTTCGGTATGTGAATGCCCGTGGCCAGCTTTTTTTTGTCTTCCTCGCCCAGGCCTTCCATTTTGCCGGGATGATGTTCTCCCCGCAGATGGTCTTTCATGGCATAGGCATAGTTGGGGATCATGTTGCGGAAAAAAGCCACGGCGGGGTGGCCGGCGGGCAACATCGCCTGGATCTTAATGGCCAGGTTACGGCTGTTGTTCACCAGCAGGCCCCATTGCCTGCGGCCTTCCCACCAGCGGTCGTAAGCCGTATTGGTGCGGAACACCAGCAGCAGCGAGATCACGAAGCCCAGCAGCCCATGCATACTGGTGATATTTTTGATGTGGTCCTTTTCGGAGAGTTTGAATACTTCCAGTTCCAGCCAGGCAATGGCAGTAGAGTAGAGGGCAATGGCAATGAACATCGGGAACAGCTTCTTTACCGTATCTGCCTTATGGATGCGAAAAATAAAGGTGAACCAGTCGCGCGGGTTATAGTTGATCATACCTGCAAAAATAATATCATTCATCGTTATTTTGATAACTGGCAGTATTAGTGTTATTTTACGCCTTCTTTATTATTTAGTGAGTTTTATGATCAAGCCGTACTTGTACATTCAGAAGACCAAAGAAAAAGGCCGTGGTGTTTTCACCAACGAACCCATCCCTGCTGGCACCGTCATCGAAGTTTCCCCCGTGCTCGTATTATCCAATTCGGATACCGGCATCGTGGACAAAACAAAGCTTCACAACTATATCTTCCTGTGGGGTGTAAGGGAAACCCGCTCCTGTATTGCTCTTGGCTTCTGCTCCATCTACAACCACGCCTACGAGCCGAATTGCGAGTATGAAATGGATTTTGACGCCGAAACCATGGCCATCAAAACCCGCCGCGATATCAAAAAGGGCGAGGAGCTCTCCATCAATTACAATGGAGACGTGGAAGACAAATCCGACGTTTGGTTCGATGTTAAGAAAAAATAAACCCTGAAAAATCCGGGCGGTATGTGCCGGATTTCTTAATATTGTAAATTATATAAGCACTTATATAATTTACATGAGCTTCTATCCAAAACTCGGTTACCTGATATTCGGCAGCCGGCTCAGGCGCCTGAGCGAATACTTCCTCGCAGAGGTCAACAAGGTATACGCACAGGCCGGCATCGCCTTCGACGCCAGCTGGTTCCCGCTGTTCTACCTGTTGCAAAGCAAAAGCCAGCTCACCCTCATGGATATTTCCAACGAGCTGGAAGTATCCCACTCCGCCGTCAGCCAGCTGATCACCAATCTCAAAAAGAAAGGGCTGGTAAAGACCAGCCGTTGTGAAGAAGACGGCCGCCGCCAGTGGGTAGTGCTCACCAAAAAAGGCGCCGAGCTGTTGCAGGAAGTGCTGCCCGTATGGAAAGGGATAGAAGCGGCCATGGAAGAGCTCGTATCGGAAAACAAACAAAGCAGTAAAATACTGGAAGCAATAGGCGCGCTGGAACGGGCGGTGGAAAACGATCCGCTGGCCGGGCGCATCATGCGCGCCATGCCCGTCCACACCAAAACAATCCATTCATGAGCCAGGTATTCAAATACGGCGAAGACCGCCTGACGGTAGCCACCGCCCTGGATATAGCAGCAGGGCGCATCCGCGGGGTCATTTCCCCCGCCGTGATGCAGCGCATCAACACCAGCCATGCGTACGTGCAGGCCATTGTGCAGGAGCACAGAACGGTGTATGGTATCAACACGGGCTTCGGGCCTTTGTGCGACACGAAGATATCCGAACAAGACACGCGCGCGCTGCAATACAATATCCTTCAAAGCCATAGCGTAGGCGTGGGCGCGCCCATCCCCGAAGAAGTGGCGCGGCTGATGCTTATTACCAAGGTGCAGGCGCTCGCGCAGGGTTATTCCGGCGTGAACCCCGTTACAATGGAGCGTATCATCTGGCATATCGACGAGCGTATTACGCCGCTGGTGCCGGAGAAGGGAAGCGTAGGCGCTTCGGGCGACCTTGCCCCGCTGTCGCATCTCTTCCTGCCGCTTATCGGCCTGGGAGACGTGTATTACAAAGGCCGCGTATTGCCCATGGCAGAAGTGTTGCAGCTGGAACAAAAGCAGCCGGTGGTGCTGGGCCCGAAGGAAGGGCTCGCGCTGATCAACGGCACACAGTTCATTTTGTCCTTTGCCGTTACGGCCGTGGCCAAGCTGCACAATGCACTGGAAGCGGCGGACATTATCGGCGCGCTTTCGCTGGAAGGGCTCATGGGCACCGCCAAACCCTTCGACCCGCGGCTGCATGCCATACGGCCTTACGCTGGCAACCAGCTCGTAGCCCGGCGGCTGGAAACATTGCTGAAAGGTTCCGAGATCATGGCCTCGCATGCGGATTGCGGCCGCGTTCAGGACCCGTACTCCCTGCGCTGCATCCCGCAGGTGCATGGCGCATCCCGCACCGCCTGGAAGCACCTGCTGGACCTGACTACCATCGAGCTGAACGCGGTAACGGACAATCCTATTATCTTCTCCGAAACAGACACCATCAGCGGCGGAAACTTCCACGGCCAGCCCCTCGCCATTCCCCTGGATTACGCCGCAGTAGCGGCTGCGGAACTGGGCAATATTTCTGACCGGCGCTGTTACATGATGATCGAAGGGCGGTTTGGACTGCCGAAATTACTGATCGAAGATGCGGGCCTGAACTCCGGTTTTATGATCCCGCAATACACTACCGCCGCGCTGGTAACGGAGAACAAAACGTTGTGTTTCCCCGCCAGCGCAGACAGCGTGCCCACTTCGCTGGGGCAGGAAGATCACGTGTCCATGGGTTCCATCAGCGGGCGCAAGCTGGTGCAGATCATTGGCAATCTCGAATACATCCTTGCCATCGAATTGCTGTATGCCACGCAGGCCATAGATTTCAGGAGACCGCTGAAATCCGCACCGGTGCTGGAAGCCTGCCAGCAGTTTGTGCGCAGCAGGGTAAGCTTTGCGCGGAAAGACCGCATCTTCGCCAACGATATCAACGTATTACATAAGGTCGTTGCAGACCAGTCATTTGTACGCGCGGCCAACGATGCCGCTGCGGCTCACCAGATCAATTTAAACGGTTCGTATGAAGAACAATTCCGACTTTCTTAACACCTATGCGGCCCACCCGCATTATAAAGCCCCGCGCGGCACACAGCTGCATGCGCGCAGCTGGCAGACAGAAGCGCCACTGCGCATGCTGCTCAACAACCTGGACCACGAAGTAGCCGAAAACCCGGACGAGCTGGTGGTATACGGCGGCATCGGCCAGGCGGCGCGCAACCGGGAGGCACTACAGCAGATCATTCAAAGCCTGCTCACGCTGGATGAAGAACATTCGCTTTTAGTGCAGTCAGGCAAGCCGGTGGGTATCGTGCGCACACATCCGCAGGCCCCTCGTGTGCTGCTGGCGAACAGCAACCTGGTGCCCAAATGGGCCACCTGGGAACATTTCAACGAACTGCGCGCCAAAGGATTGATGATGTATGGGCAGATGACCGCGGGCAGCTGGATCTACATCGGCACGCAGGGTATTTTGCAGGGCACCTACGAAACCTTTGTGGAATGCGGCCGCCAGCATTTCAACGGCGATCTGAAAGGCAAGCTGCTCGTTACCGCGGGCATCGGCGGGATGGGCGGCGCACAGCCGCTGGCAGCCACCATGGCCGGGGCAACATTCCTCGGCGCGGATGTGGATCCTTCACGTTTGCAGAAACGCATAGATACGAAGTACCTGGACCGGATGACACATTCCTACGAAGAAGCCGTGCAGTGGATCAACGACGCGCAGGCGAAAGGCGAAGCGATCTCGGTGGGCCTGGTGAGCGATGCGGGCGATATGCTGGAAAGGCTGCTGGCAGATAATATCATACCGGACATTCTTACAGACCAGACCTCCGCGCACGACCCGCTTAATGGTTATGTGCCGAACGGCCTCGGTCTTGCCGAAGCCGCGGCGATCCGCAAAAACGATCCTGCGCGATACAAGGAACTGTCACTCAAAAGCATGGCCCGCCACGTAAGATTCATGCTCGAACTGCAAAAGCGCGGCTCCGTTACATTCGACTACGGCAACAACCTGCGCGAGTTTGCAAAGGAAGGAGGGGAAAGCCATGCGTTCGATTTCCCCGGCTTCACGCCCGCCTACATCCGCCCGCTGTTCTGCGAAGGCAAAGGACCGTTCAGATGGGTGGCCCTTTCCGGCGATCCTGAAGATATTTATACAACAGACCGTGCGCTGATGGAAGCTTTTCCTGACAACAAGCCGCTACACAACTGGCTGCAGAAAGCGCAGGAGCGAGTCGCCTTCCAGGGGTTACCCGCCCGCATCTGCTGGCTGGGTATGGGCGAAAGAGAAAAGGCCGGGCTGATCTTCAACGAACTGGTGCGCAGCGGCAAAGTAAAAGCGCCCATCGTGATCGGCCGCGATCACCTGGACTGTGGCTCAGTGGCCTCGCCCAACCGGGAAACGGAAGCTATGAAAGACGGGTCCGACGCGGTTTCCGACTGGACGTTGCTCAACCTCATGAGCAACACGGCCGGCGGCGCCACCTGGGTGTCGTTCCACCACGGCGGCGGCGTGGGCATGGGATATTCGCAACATGCGGGCATGGTGGTGCTGGCGGACGGCACAGACCGTGCGGCCGCCTGCCTGAAACGCGTGCTATACAACGATCCCGCGATGGGGATCTTCCGCCATGCGGACGCCGGTTACGAAAAGGCCCTGGAAGTACGGGATCAGTTCGGGCTGGGGTTATAATGTCAACCTGAAATAACAAGCATATGAAGCTCATAGGCCCATTCATACAGGCGTTACCGTTATCAGGCCTGCCGCTCAAAGGCCCCCTGCAGGATGAAATGCTGGAAGTAGTTGAAGATGCGGGCGTATTGGTGCAGGACGGAAAGCTGCATGCTTACGGCAATTTCAACGAACTGCGCAAGCAGCATCCCGGCGCAGACCTCGAGTTCATGGACGAGCCGCTGGTGCTGCTGCCCGGGTTTACGGACTGCCATACCCACATCTGCTTTGCCGGCAACAGGAGCCGCGACTACGCCATGCGCATCGCCGGTAAATCTTACCTGGACATTGCGCGCGCAGGCGGCGGCATCTGGGATTCCGTTACCAGGACCCGCGGGGCGGACATTACCGAGCTGATTGAAAACACCGTGGCACGGGCCAACCGCCTCATCAAAGACGGGGTGACCACCATTGAAATAAAAAGCGGGTACGGCCTCAACCTTGACACCGAGCTGAACATGCTGCGCGCCATCCGCCAGGCCGGCCTGCACACAAAAGCTTCGCTGGTAAGTACCTGCCTGGCCGCACATATCCGTCCCCGTGACTTTGACGGCGACGAAAAAGCTTACCTGCAATGGATATTGCGCGAGCTGCTGCCTGCCGTGCAGGAAGAGCATTTATGCGAAAGAGTGGATATTTTTATTGAAGAAACGGCCTTCTCCGTAGCCGCTTCCCGGTCGTTCCTGAAAGAAGCCGTGGCAAAAGGTTTCCTGGTTACGGTGCATGCGGACCAGTTCAGCAGCGGCGGTTCGGGCGTTGCGGTGGAAGCGGGGGCTTTATCGGCGGATCATCTGGAAGCTTCTACGGAGCAGGATATACGGCGGCTGGCAGCTTCAGATACCGTAGCCGTTGTATTGCCGGGCGCCTCGCTGGGCCTGGGTATGCATTATGCGCCCGCCCGCAGGCTGCTGGATGCGGGCGCCTGCCTGGCCATTGCCAGCGACTGGAACCCCGGTTCCGCGCCCATGGGCGATCTGCTGATGCAGGCGGCAGTGATGAGCGCGGCGGAAAAATTATCCACCGCCGAAGTGTTCGCGGCGCTTACTTCCCGTGCGGACAAAGCGCTGGGCATTACCCGTAGCGGCGCGGACTTACAGGCTTACCCCTGCCGCGATTACCGCGACGTCCTGTATTACCAGGGAAGAATGAAGCCCGCTTTTGTGTGGAAAGACGGAGAGATAGTGTAACAACTCAAAAAAACAAGCACCTATGACATTGGTATGTTATCAGCCGCCGGCGCCGGGCAGCTGGCAGGGAAGAGTGGATGGGGAGGAGCCGGGCCTGCTTCGCTGGCACCAGGCCGTACAGCCTGCAGACCTGAGCCGGAACCCTTTGCCGCCGCTGGCCGCGGGGCAGAAGGGCATTGCATTCCTGGGCTTCGCTTCAGATGAAGGCGTGCGCAGGAACAAGGGCAGAACCGGCGCGGCAGACGGGCCGGCCGCTTTACGGAAGGCCTGTTCCAGCTTTCCCGTGCACTTCAGCGGGCATATTCTGGCCGATGCGGGAACCATTACCTGCGAAGACGGCCAGCTCGAAATGTCGCAGGAAGCGTTGGCAGCCACGGTGAATCATATACTGGAAGCCGGTTACCTGCCGGTGGTCTTCGGCGGCGGGCACGAAGTGGCATATGGGCACGAAAAAGGCATCCGCCGTTTTTTCAACGGCCAGCAGACCGGCATTATCAACTTCGACGCGCATTTCGATATAAGGGAGCCTGATGAGAACGGCCCCAGCTCCGGTACCGGCTTCTGGCAAATAGCGCAGGAGCGCCATGGGGAGGGAATTCCCTTTCATTACCTCGCGTTGGGCATCCAGCGGAACAGTAACACGCCGAAGCTGTTCCAGGCCGCGGAAAGTTTTGGCGCGGATCACCTGCCCGCCTCGTTGTTCCAGCAGAAGTACCACGACCAGCTGACCGGCGCCATCCAGGCGTTCATCCAACGGACGGACCGCATCTACCTCACCACCTGCCTCGACGTATTTGCCGCGCCCTATGCGCCCGGCGTAAGCGCCACCGCCTACAACGGCCTCGTGCCCGACGCGCTTTTCCTGGACTGTTTCAGAACCGTGTTGCGGAGCGGCAAGCTGGCCGGCACAGACATCGCCGAACTGAACCCTTCCCTGGACCAGGACCAGCGTACGGCAAAGCTCGCGGCGTCGCTGGTGTTCGAGGTGGTGATGAACTATTTTACAAGATAGTTTTTCTACATTCGCAGGATGAAGATCGGTTTGATGTCTGACACGCATGGGTACCTCCATCCGAAAGTGTTCCATTATTTTGAAAACGTAGACCAGGTATGGCATGCCGGCGATATCGGCAACACCGAGCTGGCGGACCAGCTGGAGGCCTTTAAGCCTTTCAGGGCCGTGTACGGCAATATCGACGGGCATGAGCTGAGAGCGCGCTATCCCGAACATGCGCTGTTCGTTTGTGAAGGCGTGAGGGTGTGGATGACACATATCGGGGGATATCCTCCCAGGTACACGCCCGAAATAAAACCATACATCCGGCAGAAGCAGCCGAAACTCTTTATCAGCGGGCATTCCCATATTCTCAAAGTAATTCCCGATCCGGCATTACAATTGTTACATATTAATCCCGGCGCCTGCGGGAAGCAGGGCTGGCATAAAGTAAAAACGCTCGTGCGCTTCGACCTGCTGAACGGAGACATCAAGAATCTTGAAGTGATCGAATTGCCGGACTGATCGTATATTTAAAGGACCTACAGACTGTTTATGAAATTACCCGTATTTGCATCGATAGGGATCCTATTGTTCTGTTCAGGCGCCGTGAAGGCCCAGGACCATCCTATTCTTGAATGGCTGCGTACGGACAATGACAGCAATTACGTGGAGGACCATGCGAACGACCTCACCGTGAGGCTGCTGGGCTCCCGCAAATACACTTACTGGAACATACGGGACAAAGAAATCGACGAAGTGGTGCATTACCGCCCCAATGCCAACAACAACGTGGGTTTCGGTTTTAATTACAAATGGCTGGGAGTCAATTTCGCCTTTAACCTTCCTTTCATTAACGATGATGATGATAAATACGGCAAAACAAAATTCCTGGATCTTCAGTCGCACCTATACCTGCGCAAGCTGGCTGTGGATTTCTACGGGCAGTACTACGAAGGGTTTTACGAGGCTGAGGCGGCTAAGAGAGTGAGCAACGCCATTGCCCAACGGGCGCTTTCCTTCCGGCCGGACATCATTAACCGCGACCTCGGCCTGAATGTGCAGTACATTTTCAACGACAAACGTTTCTCTTACCGCGCCGCATTTCTTCAGAACGAATACCAGAAAAAAAGCGCCGGCTCTTTCCTTGCAGGCGCTGAAATATTCATATGGGAAATGCGGGGGGATTCCGCCCTGGCGCCCCCAGAGGCATTGGCAGACGGCTTTTACGACGGTCTTCCCTTCACCCGCACCTCACAATTAAGCCTTGCCGTAAACGCCGGTTACGCCTACACGCTGGTGATCGCGAAACATTTCTTCGTGACGGCTTCACTGACCGGCAGCGCCGGCGCCAACCGTACCGTTTTCCGCTTCAACGGCGCCCGTCCCCGTGAAAGCGGTTTCAACTGGCAGCTCAATAACACGGTAAGGTTTGCCGCAGGGTATAATTCCAGCTATTATTATTTCGGTGTGCATTATACGGATATGGCTACACTCGGAGGAACGCCCGTGCCCCGCACCAACCAGACGTTCGGGACAGGCAACCTGCGCCTCAGCATTGTAAAGCGTTTCAAATTAAAGAAAACCATTCTGCCTGGGATTTTCGGCCGCTGATCAAAGCGACTCCAGCTCTCTTTCAAGGTTCTCCCTTGCCTTTAATTCATACTTTTCGCGGAAAATGGAAGTGCGGTAAATGCCCGGCTGCGCCAGGAAGTGCTGCAATACTCTTTTGCGCCCCCTGCGGTACATGAAGCCGGGATAGATGTCGAATTCTTTCCTGATCTGTTTCGTATAGGCGTCATAGCGGTCCGGCAGCGCGCCAAGGATGTGCAGGTCGAAGTCCAGCAGGAAATCCAGGTCGGGATCCGCCAGCGGGTTCTGGTGGCCTGCGGTGGCGAGAATGAAGCGGTAGACCTTCTGTGTTTTATCTTCCGGGTAACCGATCTTCGTGAGGTAGGCGGCGGCTTCTTCGGCGCTTTTCAGTTCATTGTCCTTCCGCGTTACCCGGTATATGAGGTCATGGAAATAAATGGCGTAGATCATACTGTCGTTGTCCATGATCATGGGCGCGTATTGTTGTTGGAAGCAGATAAGATCGCTGAGATGCCCGGTGTTATGGTAGTAACGGCCGCTGGCGCCGTATTGACGGATGATCCTGTCAATAGCGGGCCCGGATGTATTGTAATCCGCTGTGCTGCGCTCAGAAAGCAGCATCCAGTAGTTTTTGATCTCGTCTATCTGCATACTGGCACAATGGGGATGAAGGTGAGCGTATAGGGAATGATTTTGCAAATAGTGGGCCAGAGAAGGGATTTACAGCGCTGTTCCCGAGAGACTTTAACATATGATTATGATAAAGAAGTTATCCCGGCGGGCGGTATGGTTGCTCCATGGTTATTTGGCTGGAAGTCCCGTTCCTGCTGTTTTTTTACCATATTATCCCGAGCCTTATTACCTGCAATTACCAGTCCATTGCCAAATTCAGGAAGTAACGGTACCGTACAAACGAAAACAGGCCGTTCCTTACGGAACAGCCTGTTTCAATATCTGAATTAAATCTGCTTAATTCTGTTTTGCAGCTGCAAACTGGGCGCGGATCACGTTGAGCGCACCGCCTGCTTTGAACCATTCGATCTGTTGTTCATTGTAGGTGTGGTTCACGGTGATAGCGTCCTGCGTGCCGTTCTTGTGGTTCAGCACCACGGTGAGCGGCTTGCCGGGAACGAATTCGGTGAGGCCCAGGATGTCGACGCTGTCATCTTCCTGGATCTTTTCGTAATCGTCCTTATCGTTGAAAGTGAGCGCCAGCATACCCTGTTTTTTCAGGTTGGTTTCGTGGATACGTGCGAAAGATTTCACCAGTATCGCGCGAACGCCGAGGTGGCGGGGCTCCATAGCTGCGTGTTCGCGGCTGGATCCTTCACCGTAGTTCTCATCGCCCACTACCACAGAACCGATGCCCGCGGCTTTGTAATCGCGCTGTGTGGCGGGAACGGCGCCGTATTCGCCGGTCAGCTGGTTCTTAACGGTATCTGTTTTGTCGTTGTACGCGTTCACCGCGCCAATGAGCATGTTGTTGGAGATATTGTCCAGGTGGCCGCGGTATTTCAGCCAGGGGCCTGCCATGGAAATGTGGTCCGTGGTGCACTTGCCTTTTGCTTTGATGAGCAGTTTCAGGCCTTTCAGGTCAACGCCTTCCCATGCAGAGAACGGCGCCAGCAGCTGCAGGCGGTCTGAAGTGGGCGATACGATCACCTGTACGCCGCTGCCGTCTTCAGCAGGAGCCTGGTAACCGGCATCTTTCACGTCGAAACCTTTGGGAGGAAGTTCAAAACCGGTGGGTTCATCCAGCTTCACATCTTCTCCGTTCACGTTCTTCAGCGTGTCCGTCAGCGGGTTGAAGGACAGGCTGCCGGCGATAGCCAGCGCGGTCACGATCTCGGGAGAGGCAACAAACGCGTGGGTAGAGGCGAGGCCGTCGTTACGTTTGGCGAAGTTGCGGTTGAAAGAGGTGATGATGGAGTTCTTGCGGTTGGGATCGTCGATGTGACGGGCCCATTGACCGATACAGGGGCCGCAGGCGTTTGCCAGCACCACACCGCCGATCTGGTCGAATGTATCCAGCAGCCCGTCTCTTTCGATGGTATAACGTACCAGCTCAGAACCGGGAGTGATGGTGAATTCTGACTGAACCTTCAGTTGTTTATCGATCGCCTGTTTGGCCAGGGAGGCTGAACGGCTGATGTCTTCGTAAGAGGAGTTGGTGCAGGAACCGATCAGGGCTACCTCCAGCTTTTCGGGCCAGTTGTTTTCCTTTACTGCCTGCGCGAATTTGGAGATCGGCCAAGCCAGGTCCGGCGTAAAAGGACCGTTCACATAAGGCTCCAGTTCGTCCAGGTTGATCTCGATCACCTGGTCGTAGAATTTGGAGGGATCTGCGTATACGGCTTCGTCAGGACGGAGGTGTTCCCTTACGCCATCTGCCAGGGCGGCTACTTCCGCACGGCTGGTGATCTTCAGGTAGTCGCTCATCTTGGTGTCGTAAGCAAATACAGAGCAGGTAGCGCCGATCTCGGCACCCATGTTACAGATGGTGCCTTTACCGGTGGCGCTCAGGTTGTCTGCCCCTTCGCCGAAGTATTCCACGATGCAGCCTGTACCGCCTTTAACGGTGAGGATGCCCGCTACGCGGAGGATCACGTCTTTGGCAGAAGCCCATCCGCTGAGCTTGCCGGTCAGCTTCACACCGATCAGCTTGGGCATTTTCAGTTCCCATGCCAGGCCGGCCATTACGTCTACCGCGTCCGCGCCGCCCACACCGATGGCAAGCATGCCCAGACCGCCCGCGTTGGGGGTATGGGAGTCCGTACCGATCATCAGGCCGCCGGGGAACGCATAGTTCTCCAGCACCACCTGGTGAATGATACCCGCGCCGGGTTTCCAGAAACCGATGCCGTATTTATCAGAAATTGAAGCGAGAAAATCGTAAACTTCCTTGTTGGTGTCGATAGCGGTAGCAAGGTCCTCAGCAGCGCCCGTTTTCGCCTGGATCAGGTGATCGCAGTGAACGGTAGAAGGAACCGCCACGGATGCGCGGCCGCAGGTCATGAATTGCAAAAGGGCCATCTGCGCTGTCGCATCCTGCATGGCAACACGGTCCGGGGCAAATTCCACGTAGGATTTGCCTCTTTCAAAAGATGTAGCGGCAGGAGCGTACAGGTGAGCATATAAGATCTTTTCAGCCAGTGTAAGCGGGCGACCTAACAGTTTACGGGTAGCTTCCACTTTACCCGGCAGTGCCGCATACAATTTTTTAATCATGTCGATATCAAACACCATGGAAATAAATAATTTAAGAGCTATTACGTTAAAAATTGCACGGCGAAGTTAATCATTTTCGTAAAGTTTTTAAAGTTAAGCCTGAGGCCCAAAGCGTAGAATTGTTTTGTTATTTACCCAGATTTGGAATAAATTTGACATATGAGACTGAGCATGCGAGGTCTCCCTGCAAATAACGAATGATGAACAAGATCAAAGACTTTGTGGAATGGAAGGCTTTCGGCGTTTGTACCGCCCTGGGAAATAAACTCGGCATCGCAACCTCACGGATCCGGATATTTTTCATTTATGCCACTTTTCTCGCGATGGGTTCCCCCCTCATCGTGTATATGATCCTTGCATTCTGGATGAACATCAAGAATTATATTATGAACGCACGCCGCAATCCCCTGCGTTATCTCTAACGGTGCCAGCTACTTATACACATTTTTAGAAAAAATAATCTGTTCATTAAACTTTTCATGGAAGTCCCCATCTAACTTGTAAGTGCGTGCACGAGAAATGCAAACCATAAACAAGTATATGATGACAATCAAATTGAAAAACCTGGCCCTGGGCGCAGTTGTGCTCGGGAGTCTTGCAAGCTTTTCATCCTGCAACAAGAACGATGGCAACGGTTCAGAAACAGCCCGGCTGCAAATTGCATTGACCGACGATCCGGGAGACTACAAAGAAGTATGGATCGATGTAAAAGAGATCCGGTTCAACATTTCCGATGCGGATGACCAGAACTGGACGCCCCTGGCGGGCGTAAAAGCCGGCATGTACAACCTGCTGGACCTGGTGAACGACAAAGATACGCTGCTGGCGGATGCCGAGATTCCTTCCGGCAAACTGAGCCAGATCCGCCTGGTGTTGGGAGACAACAATTACATTATTACCAATCGCGGGGAAAAACTGATGCTGACCACTCCCAGCGCACAGCAGTCCGGCCTCAAGCTGAACATCCACCAGCCTGTTGTAGGCGGTATTATCAACAAGCTCACGCTCGATTTTGATGTGGCCAAATCCATTGTAGAAGCGGGGAACAGCGGCAAATACATCCTGAAACCGGTGATCCGCACCGTGTTGACGGCGGTAGGCGGCAACCTCAAAGGATTTGTGCTGCCCGATTCGGTGCAGACGGCTGTGATAGCCATCCAGGGGCCGGATACGATTGCCAGCACCTATACGGCTGCCGGCGGTTATACCATCCGCGGGCTGGAAGCAGGTACTTACTCCCTGCATTATATTCCTACTGATACACTGTTCAAAAAGTTCGTGAAAGACGGGGTGACCGTTTCCCTTGGTCAGGTGACCACCGTGGATACGATCAGGTTGCAGAAGTGATTGATTTCCGGTTAGAAAAAAAGCCGTCCTGGTATCCGGGGCGGCTTTTTAATTCGTTTTATTCAAGATGAAAGAGCGTCATGCCCTGGTAGTGATTCTGCAGTTCATGCACCATTAAGCTGCCCGCGATGTTCCGGGTCTCGTCCCGGTAATGGAGGATGGTATGAGGTTGTTCCCCGTCCTGCAGCAGCACAGTGAAAGGGCCGCGTACCCACGCCTGGCCGCTGCCGTTGATGGGCGCTTCTTCCGTTTTTTTGAACTTGAGCTTCTCGAGCTGTTCATCCGTGAGGGGGATGGGGAAAAGGTCTTCAGGGCCGTACCAGTTATCCTGGCCCGCCTGGTTCAATACACATGCCTGGTTTGCCGGAAGGTCCAGCTCCAGTACTTTGCCTTCGGACAATTGTTCTTCGAACTTCGCCAGCACAATATCACCTGCTTTTAATTGATGCAAATTAATCATGGTGCTATTTTTAGTGTGGTATGAATTTACTGGAAAATCGTCAGATTTAAAAACGCAAAAAGGCAGAACCATTGCTGGTCCTGCCTTGTTATGAATGCATTTTTCCTTATTGTTTCACCACTACTTCGCGGATGCGCACCAGCTGTTCCAGCAAGGGTTCCAGCAGGTCCAGCTGCAGCATGTTGGCGCCGTCGGACTTCGCGCAGGAAGGGTCCGGATGGGTTTCTATGAACAAACCATCCGCGCCGGTAGCAATGGCCGCCTTGGCGATGGTGCCGATCATTTTGGGATTGCCTCCGGTAACGCCGCCGGGCTGGTTGGGTTGCTGCAGCGAGTGCGTGCAGTCCATCACCACGGGCACATTGTGGCCTTTCATGATGGGAATGTTGCGGTAGTCCACCACCAGGTCCTGGTAACCGAAAGTGGTGCCCCTTTCCGTCAGCAGCACATGTTTGTTGCCCGCCTGCTGTATTTTTTCAACGGCAAACTTCATGGATTCGCCGCTGAGGAACTGTCCTTTTTTCACATTCACAAATTTGCCGGTATCCGCGGCGGCCACCAGGATGTCCGTTTGGCGGCAGAGGAATGCGGGGATCTGCAGCACATCCACGTAAGCGGCAGCCATAGCGGCTTCCGCGGCAGAGTGGATATCGGAGGTAACAGGGAGGTTGAAGGTTTGCCCGACCTTTTGCAGGAGGTCCAGCCCTTCCACGTCGCCGATGCCGGTGAAGGAATTAACGCTGGTACGGTTGGCCTTGCGGTACGATGCTTTGAATACGTAAGGAATATTAAGCCTTTTGCAGATCGCGGAAACTTTTTCCGCTATGCCCATCACCAGGTCTTCGTCTTCGATCACGCAGGGGCCTGCGATAAGAAAGAAGTTTTCAGGATTGTATTGTTCTTTGAACAGTGCTTTTAAAGTATTAGCCATCAGTGCTGTTTTGTCTTTTTTGTTTGTCGGATAACCCATGATCCGGGGTTTATTTGTTCCCTGCCGGCCCTTTTTATTCACCGGGTAGAACCCGTTCCAGGTTTTTATGGCGCAAAATTAGCGTATTTCCGGTTAAGGCTGATGGGCAGGTTACGAATCCGAACAGCAATGGGTTCAAATTGTTATTGTATTGTCATTGTTTGCAGTGGCAATTCAGGTAATATTGCGACTTGAAATTAAATTTGAGCACAAATCTATACAACCTCCCATATGAAGAAAGATAAGATCCTGGTAATTGGCGCATGCGGACAGATAGGCGTGGAACTGACGCTCGCCCTGCGTAAAATGTATGGCGATAACAATGTAGTTGCATCAGACCTCCGCGAGGAGCACGAGCTGCTGAAAGGCACCGGCCCCTATGTGTCGCTGGATGTGATGAACAAGGAAATGCTGCATGTGCTCGTGATCCGCCACAACATTACCCAGGTCTATCTCCTGGCCGCCATCCTGAGCGCCACCGGCGAAAAGAACCCGCTGCTGGCCTGGCATATCAATATGGCCAGCTTGCTGAATGTGCTGGATATCGCGAAGGAAGAAGGGCTGGACAAGATCTACTGGCCCAGCTCCATCGCCGTATTCGGACCCAACAGCCCCCGCCAGGAAACGCCCCAGCACACGATCATCGAGCCCACCACCATTTACGGGATCAGCAAGTTCGCCGGCGAGCGCTGGTGCGAATATTATAACACCCGCTATGGCATAGACGTACGCAGCCTGCGTTACCCCGGCCTCATCAGCTACAAGTCGGCCCCGGGCGGCGGTACAACGGACTATGCGGTGGAGATCTACCACGATGCGCTGGAAGAAGGGTCCTACAAATGTTTCCTGAAAGAAGATACCTATCTGCCCATGATGTACATGCCCGACGCCATCCGTGCCACCATCGAGCTGATGGAGGCAGACAGCGCGCGCATCAAGGTACGTTCCGCTTATAATCTTTCCGGTATGAGCTTCTCCCCGAAAGAGATCGCCGCTGCCATCAAAGAACATATCCCCACTTTCACCATCAGCTACGAACCGGATTACCGCCAGCAGATCGCGGACGGATGGCCGCAAAGCATTGATGATGAGCTCGCAGGGCAGGACTGGGGCTGGAAACCCGAGTTCGATCTGCCGAAAATGACGGCAGATATGCTCAAAAACCTGAAAACGCAGAAAGGGATGTGATATCAACTTCTTTTTATACCAAAGCCTTCCCAACCGGAAGGCTTTTTTTATATCAAATGTATGGTGATTTTTATATATATTTACAGCATACATCCCTATGAAACCGATGAGAAAAACCACTATCCTGTACCTCCTGGCATGGTTCGCCATTCCCGCGCATGCCCAGTTTACCACCGTGGCCGAAAGCCCGGCGTTCCAGGAGCCGGAAGACGGTTCCGCCCGCATCCTCCAGCTGAAGAACGGCAATACGCTATTCCTGCATTACACCGCCCGCCAGGGCCTCGCCATACAGCTATTCGATTCTGCCCACCGGCGGATAGATACGCTGCCTTCCGTCATCAATTGGGCCTCTTATAAAAATGGCAACCTCGACGCTGCTTTTGAAGCCGGTGGCAACGCAGCCCTGTTCATCAGCGACCGTACGCAGAAACATCCCGTTATGCGGCGGCTCACCGTCAACGGACATACCGGGCAGTTGCAGGAAGATTCGGTGATCGCCGACCTGGACAAGGTGAATCTTCGTAAAAAGAAAGTGAACACGGCCTCGGACTTCCTCGTCATCAAAGACCCCTGGAGCGAAAGTTATGCCGTGTGGATGTATTTTAATACGGACGAAGAAGCGGACGGCGGCTACCAGATCGTGCATTTCGGGGCGGGGCACCGCGAGATCAGCCGCGCGCGGTTCCGGAATTTTGACAATGAAGTGCCTTTCCAATATTGGGATATGGCGGTGATCGGCGAGGAGCAGCTTTGCATATTGGGCATGGAAGAACATAGAACCGTGGATAAGGACAGTACGGTGATGAAGCTCGCCACCCTCGAAAAAGGGAAGATATTCTTTTCTTTCCACGACCTGAAATTCCCGAAAGGTTTGAATACGGTGGGCGGATTCATCAAATACAACCCGCATACGGGCCAGCTTTTACTGATGCAGGCGGTAAAGGACGATGAAAAGAAAACTTCCAGGACCACCACCTACCTGGCCACCGTGAAGCTGCACAGCATGAATGTTTCTTATTCAAAAGAGATCTATCTCGATAAAGTGAACCGCAAAAGCCTGGAAGTATTCGGCCCGAAGGAAGAATACGCCGGCGTGCCGCAGAATATTTTCATCAAGCACGACGGGTCTTATGCCATCGTATTCGAGGAGCTGGACAACCACGTGCGCATGATGAACAACACGCCCACCGTGGTGAGCACCGTGCTGGCCAATGTGGCGGTGGTGGATTTTAACGCGGAAGGCAAGGAGCTGAACAGCTGGATGATCCCCAAGCGGCAGATCAACCAGGGCGTGATCATGAAACCTTTTTACCTGAAGAACCGCGAGAACGTGCAGGAAAAGCTGAACTGGAACGACCGGTATAAATTTTTCACCTACATCCCGGGTTACATCCTTATCAACGACCTGGACGAGAAACACAAGCTGCTGGAACGCGGCAAACAGCCTGCCATCAGGGAGATCAGCAACTGTCAGGGGTATTTTTACCAGCTGGAAGGAGAGGAGACCATCCCCGGGCGCAACCTGGTGTTTGCGCCGGAAGACAGGCAGGTGGCCATGTTTTCCATTGCAGACTACGATGCGGGGAAACGCAGGCTGGTAACGCTGAAGCGCATACCGGAAAGCAGGAAGGATGTGAAGCTGGTGTGGCTGGACGTTGCAGAGCCGGAGAAACCTGAAACCCGTATGGCCAAGGGGAATTGACTTTACAGGCGATGTAAAAAAGTAAAGCCGGGCAATGCTGCACCGGCTTTTTTATTTTAGTTGACAGATGGTCCTTAATCTATGAATCCAACGGCTACGGTGGCGTTGCTGAATTCGTCCACCAGGATGAACGTGCCGTTAGCCGGGTTTATTGCGTACGGGTCCGCAAACACAGGCTGGGCGGTCTTCAGCGAAATGCGCCCGATGTCGTTCAGGCCCATGTCCGCTTTTTCTTCCGTACGGTTGGTGGTTACCTCGGTTACGCCCAGTATCTGCTGCACTTTCGCTTTAATGCGGTTGGCGCCGTGCTGGAGCAGGTAGGTTTTCCCGGGCGTCAGTTTCTGCTGGTCCATCCAGCATATTTGCGCGATGAAGTCCTTGCGGCCTTCGGGAACCCTGCCTGGCGTGGCGAGTATGTTTCCGCGGCTGATATCGATCTCGTCTTCCAGCGTGATCACCACACTGTCTCCGGCATGCGCCGCAGGCAGCTGCTGCTCAAACTTTTCGATGCTTTTTATTTTACTGCGCTGGCCGTTGTGCAGGGAAACGATCTCTTCGCCTACGTGTAAGCTGCCGCTGGCAACTTTACCTGCAAAGCCGCGGAAGTCGTGGTACTGCTCGGTTTTCGGGCGGATCACGTATTGCACGGGGAAACGCGCGGGATGCTGGCGGTCGTCTTCATCGAAAGTGATCTTCTCAAGGTATTCCAGCAGGGGCAGGCCTTTGTACCAGCTGATCTTTTCGGTGCTGGTCACCACGTTTTCGCCGTACAGGCTGCTCATGGGAACGATCTTCACTTCTTTTCCCTCGTAGAAAGAACCTTTCAGCAGCTGCTGGAAATCTTCCGTGATCTGGTTGTAACGCGCTTCGTCGTAATCCACCAGGTCCATTTTATTGATGCACACCACCAGGTGCGGGATGCGCAGCATGCAGGCGATGAAGAAGTGGCGATAGGTTTGCTCCACGATACCTTTGCGCGCATCGATGAGGATGAGCGAAACCTGGGAGGTGGAAGCGCCGGTCACCATGTTGCGGGTGTATTCAAAGTGGCCGGGCGTATCGGCGATGATGTATTTGCGGTTGGGCGTGGAAAAATAGATATGCGCCACGTCGATGGTGATGCCTTGCTCGCGTTCGGCGATCAGGCCGTCGGTGAGCAGGGAGAGATCGGTGAAATCAAGCCCCTTGCGTTTGCTGGCCGCGGTGAGCGCTTCCATTTTATCCTGGGTGATGGATTTGGTGTCGAACAGGAGGCGCCCGATGAGGGTGCTTTTTCCATCATCTACACTACCGGAGGTGGTTATACGTAAAACGTCCATGTTGTCAAAAAAATTCGTGGTGATTAAAAGTATCCGGCCTGTTTGCGTTTTTCCATCGCGGCTTCGGAACGTTTGTCGTCTATCCTCGCGCCCCTTTCGGATATCTTGGCGGCAAGTATTTCCGTGATAATGTCTTCCAGCTTGTCTGCTTCAGACAATACGGCAGCGGTACAGGTCATGTCGCCCACGGTGCGGAAGCGTACTTTGGTGCGGAAGGGCACTTCTTCTTCGGTCGTGTTCAGGAATTCTGAATAAGGCCAGTACATCCCGTCGCGCTCAATGATCTCACGCTCGTGGGAGAAATAGATGGAAGGGATGGCAAGTTCTTCTTCGCGGATATAATTCCACACATCCAGCTCTGTCCAGTTGGAAATGGGGAATACACGCACGTTTTCGCCGATATTGATCTTCCCGTTCAGGTGGTCGAACAGTTCGGGGCGTTGTATTTTGGCGTTCCACTGGCCAAATTCGTCGCGCACGGAAAAGATCCTTTCCTTGGCGCGGGCTTTTTCTTCATCGCGCCTTGCGCCGCCGATGCAGGCGTCGAACTTCAGCTCTTCGATAGCATCCAGCAGGGTAACGGTTTGAAGCGCGTTGCGGGAGGCGTATTTGCCGGTTTCTTCCTTTACTTTTCCCTGGTTGATGCTGTCCTGCACATTCCGTACGATCAGCTCCAGGCCGAGGGATTCCACGAGCCAGTCGCGGAACTGGATGGTTTCGGGGAAGTTATGGCCGGTGTCTACATGCAGCAGGGGAAAGGGGATCTTTCCCGGGTGAAAGGCTTTCTGGGCCAGGCGTACGAGGGTGATAGAGTCTTTGCCGCCGGAAAAAAGGATGGCGGGCTTTTCAAACTGCGCAGCGGTTTCGCGGAGGATGTAGATGGCCTCATCTTCCAGGGCCCGCGGGAATTGCCATTGAATACTACTCATTATCTTGCTATTATACTTGATCAACTACTGTGTAAGCCGCATTCTTTTTTCGATGTTTCCCACCACCAGCGGCCGGCGCGGGGATGTTCCCCCGGTTCTATGGCACGGGTGCAGGGTGCGCAGCCGATGCTGATAAAACCTTTGTCGTGCAGTTTGTTGTACGGCACATTGTGTTCTTTCAGGTATGCCATCATTTCATCGAAGGTCCAGTGGATGAGCGGGTTGTATTTCCACAACTGCCTGCTTTCATCCCACTCCAGCGCGGGCATATCCTGGCGGTTCTCGCTCTGTTCGGCGCGCAGGCCGGTGATCCAGACCTTTGTGCCTTGCAGGGCGCGGTTGAGGGGAACTACTTTACGGATGTGGCAGCATTCCTTGCGGTTTTCCACCGATTCGTAAAAGCTGTTAGGGCCTTTTTCCTTTACCAGGGCTTCTACGGCCGCGGTTTCCGGGAAGTACACCTCGAAATGTTGTTTGTAGCGGGCGAGGGTGAGGTCCATCAGGTCATAGGTTTCCTGGAAGAGGCGGCCGGTGTCCAGCGTGAACACGCGCACCGGCAGCTGGTTGCGCCAGATGATGTCTGCCAGCACCTGGTCTTCCTGACCGAATGAAGTGGAAAAAGCGACTGCGCCGGGGAATTCTTCTGTTAATATGCGTATTCCTGCTGCAATATCCTTTTGTTGGGCCACCAGCCCTGCTAAATCTTTCATAAAACTTCCTCTCGTTGCCTGACAGCAAAAATACATAAAACCTATAAAAAAGATGGACTAAAATAAGCGTGTGGGGAAAATTATTGGAGAAGCGAAAAAACGGGGAAGGTACAAATTGAAAACCAGGCTGTTAGCAGGCAGTTGTAAAAAGAAGAGCCCCGGATCCGGGGCTCTTGCAACTTTCCTGGGGAACGTTATCATCAAACTCTCTGAAATGCGATTTTAAAAAAAGTATACGCGTTAACAAGGGTAGGGGCCGGGCCGCTATTTCCTGTGCAACAGGTATACCTGGTAAGGTGATTTTCCAGGTGTATCAGTACCTAGTACGTTGGTAGACACAAAGTTATGGGAGTTGAAACCGCTTTACAATACCTAGTTATAAGTATTTTTAAAACGGGCTCCATTAACATTTGACGAGGTTTGGAAACCTTCATTAACAAAAAAAGGGAAAGACCCATGGCCTTTCCCTGCTTATAAACCCATATAACGATGTTAATCCCTGGTCAGAATGTCTTTAAGGGATTTGTTTTCCAGTAATTTAAGGGTGGCGTCCCTTACCCTGCTCATCACTTCGTGAAGGCCGCAAACCGCTTCGTCTTTACAGTTCTCGCAGCGTTCGTAGTAGTTGAGGCTCACGCACGGCAGCAGGGCGATAGGACCGTCCAGCAGGCGGATGATGCGCGCCAGCGGGATCTCCTTCGGCGTGCGCATGAGGTAATAACCGCCTCCCTTGCCTTTTTTGCTTCCTAAAATACCGGCGTTCTTCAATTCAAGCAGTATATTTTCCAGGAATTTAATGGAAATGCTCTTCTCAGCCGCGATCTCAGAGATCAGGATAGGGCCTTTGTCAACATTTTCCGCCAGGTAAATTAATGCGTGGAACGCATATTGTGTTTTTTTAGACAACATAGTCGTTGATGCTCCTTATTTTTTGCACTCCCAAAACACAAATATAACAAAAAGCTGCCGTTTTGAGGCGGGCCCGGCAACCGCTATACGAACCTTTACAGGCTCAGCACGTCTTTCATGGTGAAAATGCCCTTCTTGCCCTTCAGCCACTCGGCAGCCGTAACGGCGCCGGCAGCAAAGCCTTCGCGGGAATGGGCGGTGTGAATGATGGTAATATCGTCGATCGGGGAGTGGTAGTTGATGATGTGCGTGCCCGGCGCGGGATCCACCCTGCGGGATTCGATGTACAGCTCTTCGGGGTTGCTGGAATGTTCGTTCACCCAGGCTTTTTTGCCTGGAAGCAGCTCCACGATCTGCTCCGCCAGGGTAATGGCGGTGCCGCTGGGCGCGTCCTTCTTCTGGGTGTGGTGGATCTCTTCCATGTGCACGTTGTACTGGGGCTGGGTAGCCATCAGCTCGGCCAGGCGGCGGTTCAGCTCAAAAAAGATGTTCACGCCGATGCTGAAATTGCTGGCGTACAGGAATGCCTGGTGTTTTTCAAGGCATTCGGCCTTCACCTGCGGCAGTTTATCCAGCCAGCCGGTGGTGCCGCACACTACGGGCACATTGGCGTCGAAGCATTTGAGGATATTGTGGTAGGCGGTTTCGGGGGTGGTGAACTCAATGGCCACGTCTGCCTGGGAAAGCTGTTCTTTTTCCAGCAGCTGCGGGCTGTTGATGTCTATGCGGTGAACGATCTCGTGTCCGCGGCTCTGGGCGATGGCTTCAATGGCTTTGCCCATTTTACCGTATCCGATCAATGCTATTTTCATATCTGTGTAAATAAGGTGATTTATCTGAGTGCAAGGCCTTTCAGCTTGTTCCTGCGGGGGCTGAGGGAAATATTGATCCCGACGCCGAGGGTGCGGTTGTTGATCAGGCGGGGCCCTATGCGCATGCTAAGGTCCTCGCTGATATCAAACTGCCGCAGGTGCGCAAACACGGTGGCGTCCACGATGTTGAGCGCATAAGCGGCCACGAACACGAGCACGGAATAGTCCACGTACTGGCGGTATGCGTCGCGGAGGTAGCGCAGGTCGCTGTCTGTATAAAGGCCTTCGTATTTATCGTTGAAATCCGGGTTGTCCTGGTTGGCTATCCGTATACGGTAAGCGTCCCTGAACTCCTTGTATTTGTCCATGTTCCAGATGAATACCCCAGTGCTGACGCCAAGGGCGGCGTATACGAGGGGTACTTTCCAATACTGGCGGTTGTAGATCTGGCCCAGCCCGGGCAGTACGGCTGAATAAAAAGCGGCTTTGCGGGGGCTGTGCAGGGCTTTGTAATTGGCCAGCAGGGTATCGGTAACGGAAACCGGGCTCAGGGTGTCCTTTCCCGAGGCACGGAGGCTTGCGGCCGAATCCTTCAGCTGCCGGGTGATGAGCGTATCCCTTTGTGCCTGGCTGTTGATCGCGGGTAGGAGGAACAGGCACAAGAGGGTCAATACCAGGTACCCTGTTCTATTTTTCACCGTATAATGATAATTTTTCCAGGATTGCGTCCAGCTCTTCGTCTGAGTAAAATTCAATGTTGATGCTGCCTTTACCGGTCTTGCTCCGGTCCAGGTGTACCTTGGTGGAGAAGTGAGTGGCCAGGTTGTCCTGGATCTTCTGGTAAGCGGGCGGCAGGCTGCTTTTGACGGGTTTTTTATTCCCTTTGTCTATATGGTTCACTTTCCGTACCAGTTCTTCCGTCTGGCGTACGGAAAGCCCGTTCTTCATGATCTCGCCGAAAATGTAGAGTTGTTTTTCCACGTTCTCCACGCCAATGAGGGTACGGGCATGGCCCATGCTCAGCTTGTTGTTGCGCACGGCCACCTGGATGTCCGGCGGGAGTTTGAGGAGGCGGATGTAGTTGGTAACGGTGCTGCGTTCTTTGCCCATGCGCTCGGCTACCTGCTCCTGGGTGAGGCTCACCTCTTCCATGAGGCGTTTGTAGCTGAGGCCGATCTCGATCGCGTTGAGATTTTCGCGCTGGAGGTTCTCCAGCAGGGCCAGTTCCAGCAGCTCCTGGTCGTTGGCCTGGCGAACGTATGCGGGGATGTCCTTCAGTCCGGCCATCTTACTGGCGCGGAAGCGGCGTTCGCCCGCGATGAGCTGGTATTTTTTGCCGATGCGGGAAACCGTGATCGGCTGGATGATATCGTGCAGTTTGATGGACTGGCTCAGCTCCTGTAAAGCCTGCTCGTCAAAATCCCGGCGCGGCTGCTTGGGATTGATCTCAATCTGGTCCAGCGGGATCCGCTCAATGCCGGTAGCCTGGGCCACCACCTGTTCGCCCAAAGCGTTGGTGGTTTGCTTCAGGTCTGTGTCTATGTTCTGTAGCAGCGAGCGGATGCCTTTCCCCAACGCCTCTTTCTTACTCGGATTGGTCATCGTTTATTGCAAGGATTTTATCTTCTGATTTGATCTTGGTAAAGTTATGCTTTTGCAGTATTTCCTTTGCCAGGTTCAGGTAATTGATCGCGCCGGTGCTCATGGCATCGTACATGATCACGGATTTGCCGAAGCTCGGCGCCTCGCCCAGCTTGGTGTTGCGGTGAATGATGGTATTGAACACGCTTTCCTCGAAATGCTGTTTCACCTCGTCCACCACCTGGTTGCTGAGGCGCAGGCGCCCGTCGTACATCGTCATCAGGATGCCTTCAATTTCCAGGTCCGTATTCAGCCTGCTCTGCACGATCTTGATGGTGTTGAGCAGCTTGCCCAGACCTTCAAGGGCGAAGAATTCGCATTGCACGGGGATGATCACGGAATGGGAAGCCACGAGGGCGTTCACGGTGATCAGGCCCAGGGAGGGAGAGCAGTCCACGATAATGAAATCGTACTCGTCCTTGATAGGATCGATCACCTGCTTCATCACCCGTTCCCGGTTGGGGTGGTTGATGAGCTCCAGTTCCGCGCCTACCAGGTCTATATGGGAGGGAAGCACTTTCAGGTTGGGCGTGTCGGACTCCAGTACCACGTCGCGCGCCTGCACGTCGTTTACCATACAGTCGTACAGGCTCTGCTGGATATTACGCAGGTCGAAGCCCAGCCCCGTGGTGCTGTTGGCCTGCGGATCCGCGTCTACAAGCAGTGTTTTGTACTCCAATACGGCCAGGCTGCTGGCGAGGTTGATAGCGCTGGTGGTTTTACCCACGCCTCCTTTCTGATTGGCGATTGCGATGATTCTTGCCATTGTTCTTTCTTAAAATTCTAAGGTTGAATAGGATAATAGGAATAATTAAACGTCAATAGTTTCTCCGATCGCCGGCAGCAGCAGGGTAAGCCCCGCCGCCTCAAACTGGCGTACCGCATCCGCTTTGTCTATCGTGATATAACCAAAGGTGTCGTAATGTACGCCGATGATCTTGCTGCATTCTATGAACTCCGCCGCTATTACCGCATCCTCCACGCCCATCGTAAAGTTGTCGCCAATAGGCAGGATGGCATAGTTTAATTTCGCCCAGCGGGGGATCAGCTCCATATCGAACGTGAGCGCGGTATCGCCGCTGTAATGGAAATTACCTTCGTCCGTGATGAAAATGAAGCCCATCGGGTTGCCGCCGTAGCTGCCGTCGGGCAGGCCGCTGCTGTGATGCGCCACGGTGCATTTCACCGTCCCGAAATCGAAGGCCCATTTGCCGCCGGTGTTCAGCGGGTGAACTTTCTCATGCCCCTGCTTCTTTACCCATTCCGTAACCTCAAAAGCCGCCACTACGGTGGCGCCGGTACGTTTTGCCAGGTCCATCAGGTCCGCCACATGATCCGCATGCCCGTGCGATACAAAAATGTAATCCGCTTCAATACGACTTACATCTATTGAACGGGCCAGCTCGTTGTGCGTGATAAAGGGGTCGAATACGATCTTTTTGCCCTTGATTTCCACCGCAAAGCTGGAATGGCCGTAATAGGTGAATTTCATATTGTAATAATATATTATAATAACCTAATCGGACAAAAATACAACCAATCTCCTAAATACCGGCCAAGCCCCTGATTTATTTATTCACACCACCACAGTGGGGAAAAGTAGCCTTTTTTGCCCCGTTTTGCAATTTTTCAGTCACATGATCGTCTCCCTAACATAAAGGAGCCCCTAACCGGCCCCTTTGTGGTAAATTTGCCGTTCGATTTTTCAAAACCTTTGACTGATAGCTATTTATGAGAGCCGGACCTAATTTAATGTCTTCCATTATTTTGGTGCTGATCATGGCCGGTATGGACACCTACGTGTTCATGGCCCTCCGCACCCTCCTCGTGAACCTTTCCCCCAGGTGGAAGACGCTGATATTCAGTTTATACTGGCTGACCTCCGCCATCGTAATATCTTCTATCGTCTTCTATTCCAGCATTCCCTGGGAAAAGTTCATGGAAGCCCGCTCTTATTACCTCACCTTCGCCTTCGGGCTGTTTTTCGCCAAAGCGCTGATCGTGCTCTTCCTCCTGGCAGACGATGGCCGCCGGGCCATCGTGTGGGTCTATGAAAAGTTCCGCTCCGCCCCGGAAGTGGCCGCGGCGGTAGACGGCAACCGCGAAACGGAAGGCATCAGCCGGTCCCAGTTCCTCATGAAAACCGGCTTCCTCATCGGCGGTACCATGCTGGGCACCCTGCTGTACGGGCTCAGTAACAAGTACAATTACCACGTCCGCAAGATCCGCCTCACTTTCAATAATTTACCCACCGCTTTTAAAGGGCTCAAGATCGTGCAGATATCGGACGTTCACTCCGGCAGCTTTACCGATAAGGCAGCCGTGCAGAAAGGCATAGACCTGATAAAGTCCCAGAAGCCGGACCTGATCCTGTTCACCGGCGACCTCGTGAACGACAAGGCCGATGAAATGAACGATTACCTCGCCGTTTTCAACCAGCTGCAGGCGCCGATGGGCGTTTATTCCACGCTGGGGAACCACGACTATGGGGATTATTACCCATGGCCTGATTACGATGCGGACCGCCGGAGCAGGATGAAAGTGGCCAACCTGGAACGCCTCAAGGCCATGCATGGCGAGATGGGCTGGAAGCTGCTGATGAACGAGCACACCGTGCTGGAAAAGGACGGCGACAAAATAGCCCTGCTGGGCGTGGAGAACTGGAGCGCCAACCCGCGGTTCCCCCGCAAGGGCGACCTGGCCGCCGCATACGCCGGCAGCGAAAGCATTCCCTTCAAAATACTCCTTTCGCACGACCCCACCCATTGGGACGGGCAGGTGCGCTCCAATTACCAGGACATCGACCTCATGCTGGCCGGCCATACCCATGGCATGCAGTTCGGCGTGGAAATACCTTTCTTCAAATGGAGCCCGGCGCAATACATTTATAAACAATGGGCCGGCCTGTACCAGGACGGAAAACAGCGGCTGTATGTGAACCGTGGTTTCGGCTTCCTCGGTTACCCGGGCAGGGTGGGCATCTTGCCGGAGATCACCGTGATTGAACTGGTCTGATTTTAGCTATATTGCAGGTGATGAAAAGCCATTTCCTCGTTATGCTGGCTATACTGCTCTCCGTCCTGAAAGTGGCGGGACAAAGCGCCGCGGACCTGCAAACGCTGGCCGACCTGGAAAGGCAGCTGGACTCGCTGCTCAACCGTAAACCGAAGAACGAATGGGTGATCGGGCTGGGGTTCGGGAATAACCCCGCCTACGGTGGAAAGACCACCGATGCTTTCAGGCCGGTGAACATGAAATCCTTTTTATCGCCCAATGTTTCCTACAATCATAAGAGCGGGCTCTACGCATCCACATACGCCTATTACCTGCTGGGCGCCACACAAAGGCCCTGGTTCGAGCTGGACCTTTCTGCCGGTTACGACTACACGAAGAGTTGTGATTTTTTAGCGGGCGCATCCTACACCAGGTATTTTTACCGCGACTCCACCGACGTGCCGCCCACGCCCATCACCAACGAATTATTCGCCTATTTCTTCTGGCGCAAATGGTGGCTGGAACCCGGTATCAGCCTCGATTTCGGCTGGGGAAAATATAAGGAATCCGATGGCGTGAACAACCTCAGCATAAAAGGCAACGATTTTAATGTCATTCTCGATGTGCGGCACCCTTTCCTTTTCCTGGACGTGCTTAAAAAAGACGACGCCATATTAGTCATGCCGGTAGCCTCGCTTACCACCGGCACCGCAAAATATTTCAGTAACCTCAAAGGTTTCCGCTACGCAAACCGCTCCAGCATTGTAGAAAAGCAGGAGAAAAAAGAAATGGGGAATGGAAATGGAAGAGGGAGAGGAAGGGGAAGAGGGCGGCCCGGCCCGAACCCGGCCCCGGGTACAGGTGTGGAAGAACACTTTGAGACCGTGCTGAGCGACGGCAGCGCGTTCAAGCCACGCGCAGTGGATTTCGGCCTGAGAGCTTCATACATCATCGGCAGAGTGGCGATATCGCCTTCCTATACTGTGTTCAAGCTGCTCCAGGGCGAAGACACTTCCATCACCGGCTACTTCACCGCCAGCGTGAGCGTTACCCTTTAGTTTCCAAGTAAAACATTTTTGAAAGCCCCCGAACTAATCTCCGCATATCCGCGTTATTCCCGGGAAAAGGTATTTAGCATGACTTTTGTATTAACTGTAGGGGTCTGTGTTTTTTCCTGCGTCTTATGAATGGCAATGTACTCATTATCAAGATAAATAGAGCTTAACACTAAACAAATCAATGTATGAAAAAACTGTTTTTCGCCTTAGCAGTCATCACATGTGTAACCGTATCCACTGCCAACGCACAGCAAAAATTATTACGCTTCGGTATCAAAGGTGGCGCCAACCTTGGTAAATTAGACGGGACCGGTTATGATGATGCATTTAAACTGGGCTACCACTTAGGCGCATTCGCCCAGATCAACCTGATGAAAGGTTTCGGCATACAACCTGAATTGATCTTTTCTTCTACCAAAACAGAAGTGACCTCCGATTTTGATGATGTTTATGACATCGACCAGCTGAAAGAGGACAAACCAAAACTCAACTACCTCAGCATTCCCGTTCTGGCGAATATAGACCTGGGCTCTCCCCGTTTCAAATTACAGGTAGGCCCGCAGTTCGGCATTATGACCAGCAAAAAGACCAGCGTATTCGAAGAAGGGAAATCCGCTTTCAAATCCGGTGAATTTTCCGCGGTAGGCGGCCTGTGGCTGCAATTGCCCATCGTGAACATCAGCGCCCGTTACGTGATCGGTATTTCCGACGTGAACGACGTTACTTTCGAAAACACCACTTCCCCCGAAAAATGGAGGAATCAGTCTATTCAATTGGGCGTAGGTATTACATTATAAAAAGTATACCTACAACTGAACGAGACCGCACCCGCAAGGGGCGGTCTTTTTTGTTATCTTCATCATGGCACCAAAGTTGACTATATAGGTATACTCTTTAAATGGGGGCATTTTGAGGAGGTAGACTGACAATATGTCCCGGTACTTAAAACTGACAGATGAACACATTTTTTTTAGGCAATACAGAAGAGGAAATGGAGTTTATGCCCATTATTCCTTTGAACGAAGACGGCGAAGGGCAGGAGGATGACAAGATCCCGGAGGAACTGGCATTGCTGCCCCTGCGCAATACCGTGCTGTTCCCGGGCGTGGTGCTGCCCATTACGGTGGGGAGAGACAAGAGCATTAAGGCGGTGAACGATGCGTACAAGACTGACAAAATGATTGGGGTGGTGGCGCAAAAAGACAGTAATATCGAAGAACCTGGTATTACCGATCTTTCCGATGTGGGCACCGTGGCCAAGATCGTGAAGCTGATCAAAATGCCGGATGGCGGCACTACCATCATCATCCAGGGGCGCAAGCGCTTCAGGATAAAGAGCATTCTCACCGAAGACCCGTACTTCAAAGCCAGCTACGACCTGATGCCCGACGAGATGGAGGAGAACGATTCCGAGTTCGACGCGTATGTGTCTTCCATCAAAGACCTTGCGGCGCAGATCATACAGCTGTCGCCGAATATCCCTTCAGAAGCCAGCATCATTCTCAAGAACATCGAGAACGCGCCTTTCCTGATCCATTTCGTGAGCAGCAACCTGAACAGCGATGTAAAAGACAAGCAGCAGCTGCTGGAGATCAACAACCTGCGCGTGCGCGCCGAGCTGCTGATGAAGCTGCTGCAGGTGGAATTGCAGCTGGCCGAGCTGAAGAACAAGATCAACAACAAGACCAAGGCAGACCTGGACAAGCAGCAGCGGGAATACTTCCTGCAGCAGCAGATGAAAAGCATCAAGGAAGAGCTGGGCGGCGATTCCAACGACCGCGAGGTGAAGGAAATGCAGCGCAAGGCCGAGCTGAAACAGTGGCCTGATGCGGCGAAAGAGCTTTTCACCAAAGGCATCGAAAAGCTGGAACGTATGCATCCCAGCACGCCGGATTACTCCGTGGTGTATAACCACCTGGACCTGATGCTGGACCTTCCCTGGAACGAATACACCAAAGACAGCTATGACCTGAAAAAGGCCAAGAAGGTGCTGGATAACGACCACTACGGCATGGACCGGATCAAGGAGCGCATCCTCGAATACCTCGCCGTGCTGAAGTTGAAAGGCGACATGAAATCGCCCATCCTTTGCTTCGTAGGCCCTCCGGGTATCGGTAAAACTTCGCTGGGGCGCTCTATAGCTAACGCGATCGGCCGCAAATACGCCAGGCTGAGCCTGGGCGGGCTGCACGACGAAAGCGAGATCCGCGGTCACCGTAAAACCTATATCGGCGCCATGGCCGGCCGCATCCTGCAGACCATCCGCAAGGTGAAATCCGGCAACCCCGTGATGATCCTGGACGAGATAGACAAGATCGGCAACGACTTCCGCGGAGACCCTGCCAGCGCCCTGCTGGAAGTGCTGGACCCTGAACAGAACAGCACCTTCTACGACAACTACCTGGAGATGGAATACGACCTCAGCAAAGTGCTGTTCATTGCCACGGCGAACAACATCAACGCCATTCCCATCGCGCTGCGCGACAGGCTGGAGATCATAGACCTGAGCGGTTATTCCATCGAAGAAAAAGTAGAGATCGCCAAAAGGCACCTGCTGCCCAAACAGAAAGCCGCGCACGGGCTGGATGCATACAAATTCACTTTCGCCAACAAGGTGATCGAAAAAGTGATTGCAGATTACACGCGTGAAAGCGGGGTGCGGGAACTGGACAGGCAATTTGCCGCCATCATGCGCTCCCTGGCCAAAGACGTGGCGATGGGCACCAAGCTCAAAGACACCATTTCCGAAGAAAGGGTGATCAAAGCGCTGGGCAAACAGAAATACAGTAACGAAATATACAAGACCGGCAACCCGAGCGGCGTGGCCGTGGGCCTCGCCTGGACGTACGTAGGCGGCGACATCCTCTTCATCGAATCCAGCCTCAGCGAAGGCAAAGGCGATCTGAAGCTCACCGGCAACCTGGGGAATGTGATGAAAGAATCAGCCGTGACCGCGCTCAGCTATTTACAGGCAAATGCTGCCGCGTACAAGATCGATCCGAAAATGTTCCGCGATAAGACCATTCACGTGCATGTGCCGGAAGGCGCTGTGCCGAAAGACGGTCCCAGCGCGGGCGTTACCATGCTCACCGCGCTTACTTCGGCCTACACCGGCCGCCGCGTGAAACCTTACCTGGCCATGACCGGGGAGATCACCCTGCGCGGGCAGGTGCTGCCTGTAGGCGGCATCAAGGAAAAGATACTGGCCGCCAAACGCGCCGGTATCAAGGAAGTGTTACTGTGCTGGCAGAATGAAAAAGACATACAGGACATCAATCCCGAATATATCAAGGGGCTGAAGTTCCATTATGTGAAGGAAATGAACCAAGTGCTCGAAACTGCGTTATTAAAGAGATAGGAAGCACGGCTTGTCCATTCCCGGATGGCCATGCAACCAAAGTTCACTTTAGAACAAAGTGAGCGCATGTTGATTGTTTAAGGGTTTGAATAAAGCCGCCTTGATGGGCGGCTTTATTCTTTTGTTGTAACTTACCGTCCGCAACAATTACCATTGAAATACCGCTTACTATTCATATTGCTGTTATTATCCGCCTATGCCAGAGCCCAGGTGCTGGGAGGGAGGAAAACCTTCGCTTTCCTGGACCTGCCGCCTTCCCCGCAGATCACCGCGCTGGGCGGCATGACCGTCAGCCAGCAGGGGAAAGACCTGAGCCTCGCGCTGATGAACCCCGCGCTGCTGCGCCCCGCCATGCATACGCAGTTGCAGGCAGGGTATTCCGGTTACGTGGGCGGCGTGAAATATTCCAATTTCGCTTTTGCCTGGCATGCGCCGTCCATTGCCACCACTTTCGCCACCAGCATCCAGTACACCGGTTACGGGGAAATGACGCATACAGATGCAGCCGGGAATGTGCTGGGCAGTTTCAGGCCGGTGGACTTCTACTGGCAGCTGAGCGCATCGCGCAGGTACCTGGAAAAATGGTATTATGGCATCAGCATCAGATACATCCGCTCGCGCTACCTGGATTTCAGGGCCACGGGCATCGGTACAGACGTAGGCATTGCCTTCAGGGATACGGCCAGCGGCTGGCAGGCAGGGCTGCTGGCAAAGAACATGGGAACGCAGTTCACAAAATATACCGCGGGAGCGCGCGAGGGCCTGCCCTTCGACCTGCAGGCGGGCGTGAGCAAACGGCTGAAACATGTGCCGCTGCAGCTGTCCGCCACCCTTCACCATATTTACCAGTTCGACGTTCGCTACGCCGATCCTGCTGACGAAGAGAACATTATCATCGAGAACGGAGACACCATCCGCAGGAACGGCGGGACTATGGACAATATCTTCCGGCATTTTGTGCTGGCCGCGCAGTTCGAGATCGGGAAGTATGTGGAGGTGACGGCCGGTTACAACCACCTGCGCAGGCGGGAGCTTGCATTGCCCAACCAGGGCGGGCTGAGCGGTTTTTCGTTCGGCCTTGGCGTGGTTGTACAGAAAATACAGCTGCGATACGCCCGCAGCTGGTACCAGCGTTCCATCGCATTTAATCACATCGGCCTCAGCATTCCGCTCAATCAATGGACCGGATTCGGTAAATTCGGGGATCGCATCGGCTGGAAGCCGGATGAAGCCTATACTTTATAACAACGGAAAACATCAGATATGCAGCCAATTATTTCTATCAGGAATCTCAGGAAACATTACGGTGATAAAGAAGTGCTGAAAGGCATCAACCTCGACATATTCCCCGGCCAGATCATCGGGTACATCGGGCCCAACGGCGCGGGCAAATCCACCACGGTGAAGGTGCTCATCGGCCTGCTGGGCGATTTTGAAGGAGAAGTGAGCATCCTTGGAAAGGACCTCCGCGAGGATACGATGACCATCAAAAGCCTCATCGGCTACGTGCCCGAGAACGCCGAGATCTACGAAGTGCTCACGCCGATGGAATACCTTTCTTTCGTGGGTAAGCTTTACGGACTGGACGACGAGATGATCGAAGAAAGGGCTGCGCGCATGCTCCAGGCCTTTGGTTTGCTCGAAAACAAAGACCAGCGGATGGACACGTTCTCCAAAGGCATGCGCCAGAAGGTGCTTATTACCTCCGGCCTGCTGCACAACCCGCAGATCGTGATCCTGGACGAGCCGCTTTCCGGCCTGGACGCCAACGCGGTGATCATCGTAAAAGAGATCATGACCCTGCTGAAAAAAGAGAACAAGACGATCTTTTACTGCTCGCATATGATGGACGTGGTGGAAAAAGTGTCTGACCGGATCGTGCTGATAGACGAAGGAAGTATTGTGGCGGACGGCACCTTCAGCTCCCTCAAATCGTCGGACGACGAAACGCTGGAGCGGATCTTTGCGCGGCTTACCGGCAAGCAGCAGCTCAGTACCAATGCCGATGCTTTTATCAACGCCCTTGGCCAATAAACAGACACAACGATGAACAAATTTTTCCTCGCTATCATTTCCCTTTTCAACCCGCTCTGGAAAAAAATGGGTGTAAACGTTGTGCAGCTGCGCGCCATACTGGACGTGAAGCTGAAGATGGACGACCGCCGCCCCAATGCCTACACCAGCATGCGCCAGCAGCAGCAGAACAAGCCCCGAAAGAACGGCTCCTGGGCCATCGTGCTGGTGTCGCTGCTGATGGGCTTTTTCTATCTTTTTATTTTTATGCTCGGGGGCAACCTGCTGCTGCAGTTCTTCCTGTGGTTCAGCATTTTTATGGTGATGATGAGCATCACGCTGATCTCCGATTTTACCAGCGTGCTGATAGATGTAAAAGATAATTACGTGATATTGCCCCGGCCGGTGAACGATAAGACCGTGGTGGTGAGCAGACTGCTGCATATCATGATCCATATTTCGAAGATCGTGGGCCCATTGGCTGCGCCGGCTTTCGTGTACGTGGCGATCCGTTACGGCATCGGCCCGGGTTGCTGGTTTGGCGTGATGGTATTACTGCTGAGCGTTTTCTGCATCTTCCTGATCAACGCTGTGTACCTGGTGGCGCTGAAACTGACCACCCCCCAGCGTTTCAAGGAGATACTCAACTATCTGCAGATCGTTTTTTCCATTATAGTGTTCGCAACGTATTACCTCGCGCCCCGGCTGATCAAAAATACAGACCTTGCCCAGTTGAACCTGGCGGATTACCCCTGGGTGAATTTCGCGCCTACGTACTGGTTTGCCCGCGCGCACCTGGGCGTTTCGGAGCTCAACTTCGGCGGGCTGAACCTGCTGTACATCGCATTGGCCATTTTGGTGCCTTTCCTGAGCCTCTGGCTGGTGGTGAGGGTATTTGCTCCCAGTTTCAACCGGAAGCTGGCTATGCTCAGCGGAAGCGAGCCGGAAGCAGTAAAAAAGGAAGTGAAGGTAAGTTCCGGCAAAAAGCCATTGTATAAAACACTGGCCCGCCTTTCCAGCAAAAACCGGCTGGAACGGCTTTCTTTCGAGCTGGTGTGGATGATCACCGGTCGCAGCCGTGATTTCAAATTAAAAGTATATCCTTCCCTCGCCTATGTGATCGTGTATTTCGCATATTTCCTTTTCAGCGGAAAGCAGGGATCGCCCGCACAGGCATGGGCCAGCCTCCCGGAAACGAATATGTTCATTTTGCTGATCTATATCAGCAGCTTCGTGTTCATCACCGCCATCAGCAACATCATGTACTCGGATAAATTCAAGGCCGCATGGGTGTATTATGCCGCGCCGGTGAAAACGCCCGGGGAGCTGCTGATGGGCGCTTTCAAAGCCACGCTGGTCAAGTTTTTCCTGCCGTTCTATATTTTCATCGCCTTGTTTTCGCTGGGTGTTTGGGGCATAAAGATACTGCCGGACCTGCTGCTGGGTTTTGTGAACGTGGTGCTGATCAATCTGCTGTTCGCGTCGATCTACCTGCGCAAGCTGCCTTTTTCTTCCGAGCTGAATATAAAACAGGGGGCGGGCACTTTCCTGAAGAGCCTGCTGATACTGGCCATTCCCGGCGTGATCGGGTTTGCGCATTACGGCCTTCGGTTCGTGGGTAAGGATATCAGCTGGGCTTATATGGTGATGGTGATCGTTTTTGGATTGATTTCTTCGGCTATACTGTACCTGCTGTATATGCGGTACAAGGAAACGGGATGGGAGAAGCTGGAAGCATCCTGAAAAATATCTGATCAAAAGAGAAGGGCCGCCCGGCATTACAGCAGGGTGGCCCTTTTATTTTTTAAGTTGAAAAAGCTTAATCCTGCAGCTGCCTTTTATACAGCTGGATGGTATTTTCCAGCCCGAAATAAATGGCGTCGCATACGAGGGCGTGGCCGATGGATACTTCTTTCAGTTGGGGGATGTGAAGCTTGAAGAACCGGAGGTTGTCCAGGTTCAGATCGTGCCCGGCGTTCAGTTCCAGGCCGATGGCGCTGGCTTCTTTGGCAGTGTTCTTATAGTCGTTGAACAGGCGGAAGTTCTGCGGCTGGGTGCGCGATTTCGTATATTCTTCGGCGTAAGGACCGGTGTAAAGCTCGATGCGGTCTGCCCCGGCCGATTTTGCGCCTGCTACCTTGTCCACCTCAGGATTGAGGAAAATGGATACGCGGATGCCGGCAGCCTTCAGGGTGGAGATGATGTCTTTCAGGAAAGACTGGTAATGCACGGTGTCCCAGCCGTTGTTGGACGTGAGCACGCCCGGAGGGTCCGGCACCAGGGTGGCCTGGTGGGGTTTTACGTCCAGTACCAGGTCCATAAAATCTTTGGAAGGATATCCCTCGATGTTGAATTCGGTGGTCACGATGGGTTTCAGGTCCCGCACATCCTGGTAACGGATATGCCGTTCGTCCGGCCGGGGGTGTACCGTAATACCGTCCGCCCCGAAGCGTTCGCAGTCTTTCGCTACCTGTATGATGTCCGGCAGGTTGCCGCCGCGTGCATTCCTCAGCGTGGCAAACTTGTTGATATTTACACTCAGCTTGGTCATGCCGCAAAATTACAATTATTGCAGCAGGAACATCACAACGGAGCCGATAAAAATAGAGGTTGAAAAGCTCATGAGCGTGCCGATGAGCACGTATTCCGTCTCGCGCCGGTTATCGCTGTCTTTCAGGTCGTTGAAGCGGAGGATGGATTTGGCCGCGATCAGGAAACCGATGCCTTCGAAATGGTTGGTAACGATAAAAGTGAGCACCAGCGCCCTTTCGAATATCCCGATCCATTTGCCGGCTTCGCTGAGGGAGCCTTTACCATTGCTGAGGCGGGCGTCCGCCACCTGGTCGCGCCAGCGTTTGGTGGCGAAGCCCAGCAAAAAGGCGGCGGGCCATATTACGGCGGCGTAGCCGAGCGCCACGGCCCAGAAGGTTGTATTCCGCCAGAGGTCGCGCAGCCAGGGAGTTACATCGTTCCAGCCATGGGTTACCTGCAGCCAGAGTATGAGCAATACAAGCAGGTGCAGTCCCTGGTCTATGAGGAAATTCTTCCCGTTGTCTTTCCGGTGCAGCTTCCAGAGATCAATGAAGAAGTGGGTAACGGCAACGGCTACAGGTGCCAGCCATTGCGTCCATGCGGCCGTAAAAAGATAAATGAGCAGGCCATGGATCAGGCAATGCAGGTAAAGATACCCGGAGCCGGCTTTACGGCGGCGTTTATGCTGAACGATGCGGCTGGTTTGCAATGCGAAATCTCCCAGGAGGTGGGCGCAGAGCCATTTGATGAGCAATAACATAAGATATGGTTTAAACGGGCATAGCGCCTGTTGTTATCGTAGGTGTTTATACCATTGATGCCACCTGTTGTTCAAACCGCCGGAGTATGAGGCTGATGGTCTGCCACCCGGCGCCTTGCAGCCGTTGCTGAACGGCGGGCTGGCGGATGTTCAGCTTTTCAGCGGTTTGCGCCTGCGTGAGGCCGTTCAGCTGTTCCAGTACTGCTTCCGCCTGGAGGGCGCTCCACCGTTCGATGAGGAAAGAAAGCGTCTGGCAGTGGATCTCCCATTCCTGGTTGAGGCCGGGCGAAGGAGTGACCACGGAAATGAGCCCGTTCTTTTTTTTCAGTTCATCCAGGTACGGACCGGAATTGCGGAATGCCTCCCCGTCTGAAATAACTATTTTTTTCGCATTAAAGGAAATTTCCCCCGTACCGATGGCCAGCCTTGCTTTAAAATCTTCCTTCCACAACATGGCCAGCAGCACGAGACTGCTATGCAGGGCTGTTTCCGGATGTTGGGTAATAACCGCCTGGAAGCTGTCTCCCCGGTATTGTTCCGCCCTGAAGCTCTTCTCTTTTTTCCTTACGGCCGCAAACGCGTTGTCCAGCACCTTTTGAAGGTCTGCACGCGCCTGGGGGGCGAGCTGGGAGGACTGGATAACATCCCCGGTTATGACGGCTGCATTCGTTTTCATAATGTGCGTGCCACAAATATAAGGCTATAGCCTTATAATACCTAATTATAAGCCTGTAGACTTATAATGACCCAATATAAGGCTATAGCCTTATAAAATAAAAAAAGCAGCGCCCGCTATGGGCGCTGCTTTTTTTGATATGATTCACCGTCAGGACTAGTAACGGTAGTATTCCGGTTTGAAGGGACCTTCCACGGGAATGCCGAGGTAGGAAGACTGTGCGGAAGTAAGCGTATCCAGTTCCACGCCGATCTTCTTCAGGTGCAGGCGGGCAACTTTCTCGTCCAGGTGCTTGGGCAGCACATATACCTTGTTCTCGTAGCTGGCGGAGTTGGTCCACAGTTCGAGCTGGGCAAGGGTCTGGTTGGTGAAAGAGTTGCTCATCACAAATGAAGGGTGGCCGGTAGCGCAGCCCAGGTTCACGAGGCGGCCTTCAGCCAGCAGGATGATATCTTTCCCGTCGATGGTGTATTTGTCCACCTGGGGTTTGATCTCCACCTTGGTATGGCCGTAGTTGGTATTCAGCCAGGCCACGTCGATCTCGATATCAAAGTGACCGATGTTGCACACGATCGCTTTGTCTTTCATGGTTTTGAAGTGTTCGCCGGTGATGATGTCGCGGCAACCGGTGGTGGTCACGATGATGTCGGCTTCTTTTACCGCATCGGCCATTTTCTTCACTTCGTAACCTTCCATTGCAGCCTGGAGGGCGCAGATAGGGTCGATCTCGGTAACGATCACACGGGCGCCCGCACCTGCGAGAGATTCTGCAGAGCCTTTGCCCACGTCGCCAAAGCCAGCTACTACAGCTACCTTACCGGCGATCATTACGTCGGTTGCGCGGCGGATAGCGTCCACACAGGATTCGCGGCAGCCGTACTTGTTATCGAATTTGGATTTGGTAACGGAGTCGTTGATATTGATGGCAGGCATCGGTAAAGTGCCGTTCTTCATTCTTTCGTACAGGCGGTGAACACCGGTAGTGGTTTCTTCGCTCAGGCCTTTGATGTGCTGGATCAGTTCGGGATAAACGTCAAACACCATGTTGGTGAGGTCACCACCGTCGTCCAGGATCATGTTCAACGGGCGGTCTGTGCTGCCAAAGAAAAGCGTCTGTTCGATACACCAGTTGAAGTCTTCTTCGTTCAGGCCTTTCCAGGCGTAAACCGGGATACCGGCAGCAGCGATGGCCGCAGCGGCATGGTCCTGTGTGGAGAAGATGTTGCAGGAGCTCCATTGTACTTCAGCACCGAGGGCAACCAGGGTTTCTATCAGTACGGCAGTCTGGATGGTCATATGCAGGCAGCCGGCTATGCGGGCGCCTTTCAGGGGCTGGGATTTACCGTATTCTTCGCGCAGCGCCATAAGGCCCGGCATTTCGGCTTCCGCCAGCTCAATTTCCTTGCGACCCCATTCAGCCAAAGACATATCTTTTACTTTGTACTTGAGGCTCAAATCAATTTTGGATTTAGCTATTGTTGACATTCCGAATAAATTTTTGCAAATCTACCTTTATTTTAACTTTCCACATAATGCTAATTAAGGACCCTATCCCTGTCATCCTGAACGCCTCCCGGCCTAACCTCCTAAATTATATATGGAGAAATAAATACAATTATTTTTTGATTTAATATTATAAATAATATACATTTGCTAATTGGTGAGGTGTATTACCAGATTAATACATATTATTTTTTGGAGTCATTGGTATTGTAATAGCGCCCCTGGTGGGCTTTTGAGAGGAGAAAAGGCATTCCACGCCCGTGCATTTATCGCAAAGCCAGGACCGTCCTCACCGGAAAATCCGGAGTATAACGTCACTATCCCGATATCTAGTGTGTATGTAAAGAAATTTTAATGTTACTATGTTAGTCCTATCCTATCCTAAGAAAAACAGCGCCCTGTTTGCCGGCATAAGAAATTTCCGCCTTTCCGCCGTGGGTATGTTGCTGATTCTCATCCTTTTGAGCGGTATGGCCAGCGCCCAGGCGCCTTCCGTAGTGATCAACCCCACAGGGGGCGAAACGGGGGGAGACCTCAAGATCACCATCACGGACTCCAGCGTAATGGTGCGCCGCAACGGTGTGGACCAGTTCAGCCTGGACCCGGCCAAGCCCCGGTACGACAGGGGAGGGCTCCGCACTTCCGTCGTGTTTGAACGGAAGATGGGCATCCTGGAACCCAAGGTAGCTACTTACCTGAGGGCCTGTAATATATCCGATGTGATGGGAGACGGCAGCGCCGGTAATCCATGGCGGGTAGTGACGCAAACTACTTTCAAAAGCGGTGGCAACGCCGACTATAATCTTTCCACCGAATATGTTTATACGGCCGGGAAATCTTATTACCTCATCAATTATTATTTAAGCACCAACGAAGGACTGCCCAACGCTTCCGGGGGCGGCCCGTATTGGGTGCATTTTTATCTTTCCGAAGCGGCCTGGATGAATGGAGAAACCTGCGGGACGGGCTTTAAGGGCCTGGATGTGGACGCTCAGCTCAATGATTACCTCGAAGCAGGCAGCATTACCGGTTTTACGCCACGGATGGTAGGCGTTACAAAAAGCGGCGCCGATTGCCCCTCCGGGCTTAGCGGCACACATGTGTTTAAAACAACGGAGCAGGGTTTTGCGTCCTATTACGCAGGGCCCGTGGCAGACAGGGATCTGAAGGCCGGGAACGGGTTCCCGTTTTCCAACACCATTAAAACAGTGCCGGACAACAGCGGCATCGCCGTGCATACGGTGTTGGAAATGTTTAACTCGGACATGGCGGGTGAAATTTCCCATGATACGAGGCAGATTGCCGTGGGCTTCGATGTCACGGAAATGGCTGCCCTTTATATGATGGATCCCAACCTGGAAGTAACCTGGGCCAATATGATGATGGAAACAGCGGATCTAAGCCTCAACCCGGCCCCTACAGCGGATGTGGCGGAGGGCGACGCGGTGCATCCCATCAGCGGCCTTTTCCTGAACGTGGCCAACGCTTCCTTCAACCTGCCGCAGGTATTGGAAATACAGGTAACGCCGTCCGGCACGCATCCTGCGGTGCCGAACGTGGATTACAGGGTGTTGTATAACAAACTCGTCATACTTCCCGGGACGTATGTGAATGAACAGCTGCCCCTGCCGATTGAAATTATCGGCAACACCACGCAATCGGCTTTCGATAAATCATTTACCGTTTCGCTGGTAGCGCCCACCTGCGCGCCACACCTGCAGCTGGCTGCGTCCAATACCTCCACGCAATACACGATCATAGACGATGATGAGAATAAAATATTTATAGAACCGGAAAAGACCACCATCAAGGAAGGAGAGAAAACCAAAGTAAAAGTAAGGATGACGGGCGTGCCCTTAATGACCCCGCTCACTGTGAACCTGAACAGGCTGGGTGCTTCCACTGCTGAAACGACCGATTATTCCGGTATGCCTGCGCAGGTGACCATTCCCGCCAACCTGCTGGAAACAGAATTTGAGCTTACCGCTGTGGGCGACCTGGTGCTGGAAACGAACGAGCAGCTTGATATAGAAGCCAGCACTAACATCGGCGGCGATCCGAAAGTACATACCACGGCTATCACGATCACTGATACCACCAGCCTGAACCCGGACAACCGGATCATTACTTTCGCTGTACCGCAGGGCGCGGAAGGCACTACCGTCACCATGACTGCCAGCCTTCCCGCAGGCGTGACCACGGAAGATCCGCTGCTGATCACCATCAACGAGGTCAATCCCGCCAATACCGCGGAACAGGGCGACCTCAATACGGTATTCCCCGTTTCGCTTACCATCCCGGCCAATGGTCATGACATAACATATAACATAGACCTCCTGGACGATGGCGCGCTGGAAGACCAGGAGTTCTGGTATTTTGACGCAGCTGCTTCCGACACTTATGGCGCGTTTAGCGTAATACCGTCCAACCTCGATATTCTTGACAACCCGGCCGGAAGGATATTTACCATTGCATTCGCCGCTGCCAGCATCGATGAGGGTACAGGCGCCAAATCGATAGACGGTACCATTTCCCTGCCGCCGGGCGTTTTCTTTAATTCTCCCTTCACGCTGAATCTTGTGCTGGACGCAAGTTCTACCGCGGATCAGAATGATTTTAATACCACTTTGCCGCTGTCCGTTACATTCACAGCCGGCGCTAATTCCATGCCTTTCACTGTTATGCTGAAGGGAGACGGCGTTATATTGGAGAGCAACGAAACACTGGTACTGACGGGCAATGTAAGTGGGTTCACCTTTGTGAATGGAAGCATCCTCATCAATGATTTTACTTCCAAGACGGCATCCAATAAACAAATTGTGCTGGAACCGGCTACGCTGCCCAGCATTACAGAAGGGCAAAAAACGCAGATGCGGGCAAGGCTGAGAACTCTAGCCCTTCGCAGCCAGGAACCCGTAGTCGTGAACCTGGCCGCGGGTGGTGGTTCGGCTGTTATCGCCGGTGATTATATCCTGCCGGCATCGGTTACTATTCCTGTAGGGCAGAACGGCGTGACCTTTGATGTGGAAGCGGTGACAGACGCTATTACTGAAATCCCCGAGGTGCTGGATGTAGTTGCTTCGTCCACGATTCTTGGAACCACCTCCAGCGCCACCCAGTCAGTCACTATTACTGACGCGGCCAGCACGAAAATAATATTTACAGTTGGCGACCTGGTGATGCTGGAAGGCCAGCCGGCGAGAACCGTAACCGCTGCGCTGGAATCAGGCAATGCCACGGCAGATATTAATATTACGTTGCAGACGGGGAGCGGCTCCACCGCAGGGGATGATGATTATGTAGTGCTGCCGTCTTCCGTGACCATTGTAAACGGTACGCCTTCCATCACCTTCACGATTGCCGCAACGGACGACGATTTGCTGGAAAGAACAGAAACCCTCATCCTGGAAGGCGTTGCCAGCGGCTACACGGTAGAGGGCCTGACGTTCACCATCAACGACCTGACCAGCACCATCCCGGCTAACAAACTGATCACGGTGGCTCCGGATGCAACCAGCGTGAACGAGGGAAGCAGTGTGAGAGTATGGGTGCGGCTCCCGGCAGGAATTAAAACTTCAGAAGAAATTACAATTACGCTCGGCCAGGGCAGCGGCAGCGACGCCGGTATCCAGGCTTCGGACTATGAATATGCTTTGCCGGTGAAAATACCGGCGGGCGCGGGCGAGATAGACTTTATGCTCCAGGCTGAAACGGATAATGTGCTGGAGCCCACAGAGAAGCTGGAAATATCCGCCAGCGCCACTGTATTCGACGATCCAGCGGCGGCTGCTGGAACGGTGAACATCATCGATCAGTCGAAAACCCCTGCCAATACCGCGTTGCTGGTTACCGGCCCGGCGAGTGTGACCGAAGGAGCTAATGTGAAGTGGAGGGTTTCACTGCCATCGGGTGTTACCACTGATATACCCATTAATATTTCATTATCACCAGCAACCGGCAACACTACTTTCGACGCAGACTTTAACGGCGGTCATCCTTTAACAGCGGTGATCACTCCCGGGGCGACTTTTGTGGATGTAACCTTTGATGCGAAGGCTGACGCGATTGTGGAAGGGCCGGAGCATGTGCAGATGCTGTTGCAGGCAACGGATTTTACTTTTTCACAGGAAATTTCGCTGGATGTAGTGGATACCAACCCGGCGGGTTTGCTGATACAACTTACCGCGAACCCAGTGACAGTAACAGAGGGCGTTTCTACGGAGATCACTGCGGCCTTGCAGGGCTTTACCTCCGTGTCGGATATTGACGTGGTATTGAGCAGCGGCGGCACCTCCACAGCTGGTACCGATGATCATGGAGCCCTGGGCACGATCCATATTGCTGCGGGTCAGTCTTCCGCGAAAGTGAGTATCCTGGCGGCAGCGGACGATATTCTTGAGGTGAATGAGTTGTTGGAACTGCGCGGCAGTGCTGCCGGTTACACGGTACAGGGAACGGATATTACTATTACCGATGCTACCGGCACAAATGCGAATAAAACAATTATCCTTACACCGGCTATTGGCACTGTAGCAGAAGGTGGTTTAATAAAAATAAAAGCGAGCCTGCCTTCAGGCATCACCAGCAGCCAGGCGATCACTATCACCCTGAGCAAAGCCGCGGGCTCTTCTGCTACGCTTGATGTAACGGATGTAACCTTCCCGGCAACTGTGACTATTCCGGTAGGTGCAGAAGAAATTGAATTCGATGTGACAGCGGGAACTGATAACCTGATAGAACCGTCTGAACTGCTGAAATTGGCATCCAGCGCTACTGTATTTGGTTATACTTCTACAGATGTAGCGGATATCACGATCACGGATGTGTCGAACAAAACGATCACTGT